>JAKOVH010000025.1 GCA_029782145.1 Actinomycetes bacterium
CGGTGCGACCCCCGTGGGGCCCTGGACACTTGAGTAGGTGACGGTCAGGCTGCATGACCAAGGAGGACATGCAGCCATGGGACGACGATCCCCGTTCACGCCAGCCGAGAAGCGCGATGCGGTGCTGGCGGTGTTGACCAAGCGCAAGACGATCAGCGAGGTGTGCCGCGACAAGGGCATCTCGGCCCAGACGTTCGCCCGCTGGCGCGAGCAGGCCATGGAGGGCATGGTCGAGGCGTTGGCGGACAAGGCCGACCGCAACAGCCGCGAGGCCGACCTGGAGCGACGTCTGGCCGAGGCGGAGCGCACGGTGGGCCGCCTGGCGTTGGAGAACGAGCTGCTGGGAAAAGCATCGCGGCGGCTGACGTGAAGAGCCGGTGCGCCCTCGGTCGCCGTTTGGTGGCCGAGGGCGCGGGCCCGGTGGCGGTGATCGCCCGGGTCCTCGGTGTCAGCCGCCAGGCCCTCTACAACCAGCCGAGCGTCCCCCGTGACGGCGACGGCACCGTCGTCGAGCTGCGGGTGACACCACCGCCGCTGCCCGACGGGTGGCAGACCTTGGTCGTGTCGCCCGAGACGGTGACCCTGGAGGTCGCCTTGCACGTGCTGGCTCGCCGGCACCCCGCGGCGGGCTACCGCAAGCTGTGCTCGAGGCTGCGCCGGGCCGGGTGGCGCGTGAACCGCAAGCGGATCGCTCGCCTGCTGCGACGGTGGGGCCTGCAAAAGACCCGGCACACCCGCCACCCCAAGGCCCAGGGCCGGCCGTTCAAGATCTCGGGCCCCAACGAGCTGTGGCAGACCGACCTCACCAGCGTGTGGTGCGGTGAGGACGGCTGGGCGTACTTCACCGCGGTGATCGACTGCTTTGACCGGTCGATCCTGGGGTGGGTGTTCACCCGCCGCTGCCGCGCCGTCGACGTCATCGGCGCCATGGACCAGGCGTGGGCAACCGCGTGGCCCCACGGCATCGACCCCGACGACGTCACCGTCGTGCTCAGGCATGACAACGGCACCCAGTTCACCGCCGAGCGCTACCGCGACGCCGCCAAGGCCCTCGGCATCACCCTCAGCCGCACCGCCTACCGCCACCCCGACGGCAACGCCTTCATCGAACGCCTCTACCGGACCCTCAAGGAGGAATGCGTCTGGCCCAACGACTTCGCCAGCTACGACGAGGCCCTCGCCGCCATCGAGGCCTGGGTCATCGACTACAACCACCACCGGCCCCACGACTCCCTCGGACGCGACACCGTCCCGGCCGAGGCCCGAGCCCGGGCCCTCACCCAACACAATCAAGC
>JAKOVH010000030.1 GCA_029782145.1 Actinomycetes bacterium
CATCGCGGCCCAGACGGCCAAGCAGGTGATGAGCCAGCGCATCCGTGAGGCCGAGCGGGAGATGAAGTACGAGGAGTACGCCGGCCGGGAAGGCGACATCGTCACGGGCATCATCCAGCAGTCCGACAGCCGCTACACCCTGCTCGACCTCGGTCGGGTGGAGGCGCTGCTGCCCCAGGCCGAGCAGGTCCCCTACGAGCGACCTGAACCCAACGCCCGGGTCAAGGCCTACATCGTCGAGGTCCGCAAGACGGCCAAGGGCCCCCAGATCGTGGTGAGCCGAACGCACCCGGGCCTCATCAAGCGCCTCTTCGAGCTCGAGGTGCCCGAGATCGCCGACGGCGTCGTCGAGATCAAGGCCTGCGCCCGCGAGCCCGGGGCCCGCACCAAGATCGCGGTGTGGTCGAACGACTCCAACGTCGACCCGGTCGGCGCGTGCGTGGGCGCCCGCGGTGCCCGCGTCCGCATGGTCGTCAACGAGCTGCGGGGCGAGAAGATCGACATCGTCCCCTTCTCCGACGAGCCCGCCGACTTCGTGATGAAGGCGCTGTCGCCGGCGAAGGTCAAGGAGGTCCGGATCCACGACGACACCGGCACCGCCGAGGTCATCGTCCCCGACTACCAGCTGTCGCTCGCCATCGGCAAGGAGGGCCAGAACGCCCGCCTCGCCGCCCGCCTCACCGGTTGGCGCGTCGACATCAAGAGCGAGACGCAGCTGGCCGAGGAGGAGGCCTACGCCGCCCAGGACTGGGCCGAGGGCGAATGGGTCGTCGACCCCGAGACCGGCGAGCAGGTGTGGCAGCCGGCCGAGGGCGGCGAGGCCATGTCCGCCGAGGCCTACGCCCAGGCCAGCGAGGACCAGGCCGCCGAGACCGACGCGTCGGAGGCCGAGGCCTCCGACGCTGGGTCGGGCGACCCCGAGGGGGCCACGCCCGAGGAGGCCGCGGCCGAGGTCCTCGACGAGGCCGCCCGGGAGGAACCGCCGGCCGAGGCCGCTACCGTGGCCGAGACCTCCGACGACGGCGACGGGTCGGCGTAGCCACCGACGCCGTTCGTGCGCGGCCGCCGGTCGCGCGAGGATGGAGGACCCGTGCCCGGCCCCTGGCCGGGAGCAGAGCACATCGGGTGCGCCGGGCGGCGTGCCCCCGTGTCGAGAAGACTGAGGTCGCTGTTGCCCGGAAACATCCGCGTCTACGAGCTTGCACGAGAGCTCGGGCTCACCAACAAGGAGACGCTCGATCTCTGCGTCGCGCTCGGGATCGGCGTGAAGAGCCACTCGTCGAGCGTGGTCGAGGCCCAGGCCGACCGCGTCCGGCGCAAGGCCGAGCGCGAGGGCCTCATCCGCGACGTCCAGCCCGAGGAGCCGGCCAAGAAGCCGGCCCGGGGCGCCAAGAAGAAGGCCGCCGACGCACCCGCCGAGGCCGCCGACGCGTCCGAGGCCCCTGCGGCTGCGGTCGAGGCGCCGAGCCCTGCGGCGGTCCCGGCCGCCGAGGCGCCCGCTCCGGCTCCCGCTCAGCCGGTCGAGGCTCCGGCTGCCCCCGAGACCCCCGCCGGGCCGGGCCCGTCACCGGTCGAGGCGCCGGCGCCGGTCGCCCCGGCGGCGGCCGCGCCCGCACCCACCCCCGAGGCACCCGCTCCGGCGGCGGCCGAGGCCCCGACCTCCCCGGCGCCGCCCAAGCGGGTGATCCGCTCGCAGGGTCAGGCGCCGGTGCGGCGCGAGGAAGCACCTCGCCCGCCGGTCGAGCGGCCCGCCGCGCCTCGCCCGCAGGCCCCGGCCGCCGGTGCTGGCGCGCCGGCCGCGCCGCCCCGCCCGCCGGCCGCTCCCGCCCCGCGCCCCGCGGCGCCGGGTGAGGCGCCCGCGGCCCGCGGCCCCGTCCCGCCGCCCGGCCGTCCGCCCGTCTCGGCCACCGGCAAGCCCATCCCGCCGCCGCCCGGTCGCCCGCCAGTCTCGGCCACCGGCAAGCCCATCCCGCCCCCGCCCGGCATGCGCCGCGCCCCGGCGGGTGGTCCGGGTGGTCCCGGTGGTCGTCCCGGGGGCCCTGGTGGTCCGCGCCCCGGTGGTGGTCCCGGCCGCCCCATGGGTGGCGGTGGTCCGCGCCCCGGTGGTGGCGTGGGCATGGGGCCGCGCCCCGGCGGTGGTCCCGGTGGTGGGCCCGGAGGCCGTCCCGGCGGTGGCCCCGGTGGCCGTCCCGGCGGTCCGGGTGGGCCGCGCCGCCCGCAGCGCCGCAAGGGCCGTCGCCGCCGCAACCGCGACGAGCTGCAGCCGATCGACGCCCCGAGCTACACGCCGCGCGAGGCGCCCGTGCCCGAGGGCACCATCGTGGTCGAGCGCGCCTCCACCCCCCAGGAGCTCGGGCCGAAGCTGAACCGCACGGCGGCCGACGTGGTGCGCTTCCTCATGCAGCAAGGCGAGATGGTCACCGCCACCCAGTCGCTCAGCGACGACATGATCGAGCTGTTCGCGGCCGAGATCGGCGCCGAGATCCGCCTCGTCAACCCGGGTGAGGAGCAGGAGGTCGAGCTCCAGAAGCTGCTCGACATCGACGAAGAGGTCGACGACGAGACCTACGAGGCCTGGCCGGTGCGGCCCCCGGTGATCACCGTCATGGGCCACGTCGACCACGGCAAGACCAAGCTGCTCGACCAGATCCGCAACACCAACGTGGTCGCCGGCGAAGCGGGTGGCATCACCCAGCACATCGGCGCCTACCAGGTCGAGAAGGACGGTCGCGTGCTGACCTTCCTCGACACGCCGGGCCACGAGGCGTTCACCGCCATGCGGGCCCGCGGCGCCGAGGCCACCGACATCGTGATCCTGGTGGTGGCGGCCGACGACGGCGTCATGCCCCAGACCATCGAGGCGCTCAACCACGCCAAGGCGGCCGAGGTGCCCATCGTGGTCGCCATCAACAAGGTCGACCGGGAGAACGCCGACCCCAACCGGGTCATGCAGCAGCTCTCCGAGCACGAGCTGGTCCCCGAGTCGTGGGGCGGCGACACCGTCATGGTCGAGGTCTCGGCCCTGCAGAACATCGGCATCGACGACCTGCTCGAGAACGTCCTCGTCATCGCCGAGCTCGAAGACCTGCGCGCCACCCCCGACGGCCGGGCGCGCGGCGTGGTGCTCGAGTCCAACCTCGACATCGGCCGCGGCCCCGTCGCCACCGTGCTGGTGCAGCGCGGCACCCTCAAGGTCGGCGACCCGCTGGTGGCCGGCGCCGCCTGGGGTCGCGTCCGTGCCCTCATCGACGACAAGGGCAACAACGTCAAGGAAGCCGGCCCGTCGACGCCGGTGCAGGTCCTGGGCCTGTCCGACGTCGCCACCGCCGGCGACCGCTTCGTCGTCGCCCCCGACGAGAAGACCGCCTCCAAGGTGGCCTCCACCCGCGAGCACTGGCAGCGGGTGGCCTCGATCGGCCGGGAGGCCCACGCCATGAGCGGTGGCGCCCGGCTCGAGGACATCTTCGACCAGATCCAGGCCGGCGAGACCGCCACGCTGAACCTGATCGTGAAGGCCGACGTCACCGGTTCGCTCGAGGCGCTCACCGAGAGCCTCCGCAAGCTCGAGCGCGACGACGTGAAGCTGTCGTTCGTCCACCGGGCGGTCGGCGGCATCACCCAGAACGACGTGCAGCTCGCCGCCACCTCGAACGCCACCATCATCGGCTTCAACGTGCGGCCCGACCGGGCGGCGCGCGAACTGGCCGAGGCCGAGCGCGTCGAGATCCGCACCTACGAGATCATCTACCAGGTGCTCGAGGACATCGAGAACGCCATGCTCGGCCTGCTCCAGCCGGAGTACGAAGAGGTCGTCACCGGCGACGCCGAGGTCAGGGAGATCTTCCGGGTGCCCCGCGTCGGTGCCATCGCCGGCTGCTACGTCACCAACGGCGTCATCACCCGAGGGTCCAAGGTGCGCTTCCTGCGGGAGGGCACGGTCATCTGGAAGGGCGCCATCGCCTCGCTGCGGCGCTTCAAGGACGACGTGCGCGAGGTCGCCTCCGGCTTCGAGTGCGGCATCGGCCTCACCGACTTCCAGGATCTCAAGGCCGGCGACGTCATCGAGACCTACGAGGACCGGGAGATCCCCCGGACCTGACCCGCCCGGCGGCGGGCCGGACCCGCCGCCGGAGCGCCCTAGCCTGTGCCGGTGGCCCTGTACGTGCTGGCCCTGGCCGTCGACGTGCGGATCCCCGAGGCGCAGTCCCTCAAGGACAAGCGCTCCACCATCCGCACCATCCTCGACGGCGCCCGGCGGCGCTTCGGGGCCGCCACGGCCGAGACCGGCCGCCACGACGACGCCCAGCGCTCGGAGCTGGGCTTCGCCGTGGTCGCCGGCACCGCTGGCCACGCCATGGAGCTGGTCGACAAGGTCGAGCGGTTCGTGTGGTCCTTCCCCGAGATCGAGGTGGTGGCGGCCGAGCGCCACTGGATGGAGGTCGAGCGATGAGCCGCAGGAGCCACGGGACCGCCCGCCAGTACCCCCGCACCGCCCGCCTCAACGAGCTGCTGCGGGAGATCCTCGCCGAGGAGCTCGAGCGCCTCGACGACGACCGCCTCGAGCTGCTCACGGTCACCTCGGTCGAGATCGAGGGCGACCTGCGCCGGGCGGTGGTGTTCTACGACTCCTTGCAGGGCGAGGACGGCGACGAGCAGGTGCTGGCGGCGCTGGGCGAGCTGCGCTGGCGGCTCCAGGCCGCCATCGGCCGGCAGGCCCGCATCAAGCGCACGCCCGAGCTGGCCTTCGCCCCCGACCCCGCGGTGCGCACCGGTGCCCGCATCGAGGCGCTGCTGGCCAGCATGCCCGAGCCCACCGGCGACGGCACCTCGACGCCAGGTGCGCCGGACGACGGCGACGGCGACGGCGAGGACGACGGCGGCGGCGAGGGCGGCGGTGGCGCCGCGCCGGCCGGGCCGTGAGCCGCCGCCGCACCGACGGGCCCGACGGGCTGGTGGTGGTCGACAAGGAGGCGGGCTGGACCTCTCACGACGTGGTGGCCAAGGCCCGCGGCCTGCTCGGCACCCGCAAGGTGGGCCACTCCGGCACCCTCGACCCCGACGCCACCGGGGTGCTGCTGCTCGGCGTGGGCCGGGTCACCCGGCTGCTGCGGTTCCTCACCGCGCTGGGCAAGACCTACACGTGCGAGATCGTGCTCGGCACGGAGACCTCCACCCTCGACGCCTCCGGTGAGGTCACGGCGAGCCACGACATGGCCGGCGTCTCCTTCGCCGACGTGGAGCGGGCGGCGGCCGGGCTGACGGGCGACATCCTGCAGGTCCCGCCGATGGTGTCGGCGGTGAAGGTCGAGGGCAAGCGCCTGCACCAGCTGGCCCGTGAGGGGGTCGAGGTCGAGCGCGAGGCCCGACCGGTGACGGTCCACCGCTTCGTGGTGCAGCCGACCCCGGACCGGCGGGTCGTGCGGGCGGAGGTCGAGTGCTCGTCGGGCACCTACGTGCGCACGCTCGCCGCCGACCTGGGCCACGCCCTCGGTGGAGGGGCTCACCTGCGCGACCTGCGTCGCACCGCCATCGGCTCGTTCACCCTCGCCGACGCCCACCCGCTCGCCGCCGTCTCCCCGGACGTGCTGCTCACCCCGGCCGCGGCGCTGCGGGACTACCCGTCGGTGGTCCTCGACGGCGCCGAGGCGCTCGCCGTGAGCCACGGCAAGGTGCTGCCTCGCGACGAGCGGTTCTCCGGCGAGGGCCCGTGGGCGGTGCTCGACGGCGACGGCCGCCTGCTCGCCGTCTACGGCGCCCACCGAGGCGGCTCGGCGAAGCCCGAGGTGGTGGTCGCGCCCGCCGGTGGCGGCTCCGCGCCGACGTCGTCGAGCCCGGCCGACGGGCAGTAGCGTCAACCCCGCCATGCAAGTCCTGCGCGACCCCGCCACGTGCCCCCGCCCCGAGGAGGGCACCGCGGTCACGATCGGCGCCTTCGACGGCGTGCACCGCGGGCACCGCACGGTGATCGGCGCGCTGCAGCAGCGAGCCGCCGAGGAGGGCCTCCACACCGCAGTCGTCACCTTCGACCGCCACCCGGCCTCCGTCGTGCGGCCGGACTCGGCGCCCGCGTTGCTCACCGACCTCGAGCAGAAGCTCGAGCTGCTCGCCGGCTGCGGCCTCGACTACACCCTCGTCGTCCACTTCGACGAGGACCGCGCCCGCGAGCCGGCCGAGGACTTCGTCACCCAGGTCCTCAGCGGCTGCCTGAACGCCAAGCTGGTCGCCGTCGGCAGCGACTTCCACTTCGGGCACGGGCGGGCGGGCAACGTGGCGCTGTTGCGGGAGATGGGCGCCGAGCTGGGCTTCGAGGTGATCGGCCACGAGCTGGTCGACGCCGAGGGCCACCCGGCCGCCGACGGCCACGTGTCCTCCACCCGCATCCGCGCCGCGCTGCGCGCCGGTGAGCTGGCCGCCGCCAACGAGATGCTGGGCCGACCGCACGAGGTGCGAGGCGTGGTGGCCCACGGCGACAAGCGGGCCCGGGACCTGGGCTTCCGCACCGCCAACGTGGAGGTGCCCGAGGTGGTGTGCCTGCCGGCCGACGGCATCTACGCCGGTTGGTACGTCACCCCTGACGGCACGTCGCACCCCACTGCGATCTCGCTCGGGCGGCGCCCGACGTTCTACGAGTTCGCCGACACCTCGCTGCTCGAGGCGCACCTGATCGACTTCGACGCCGACCTCTACGGCCAGCCGGCACGGGTGCAGTTCGTGCAGCGCCTGCGCGACGAGCTGAAGTTCGACTCGGTCGACGCGCTGGTCGCCCAGATGGGCCGCGACGTCGCCGCCGCCCGCACCCTCCTGGCCGCCAGCTCCTGACTCGAGGGCCGGGCGGGCTACCAGGGCTCGTCGGGGACGGCGAAGCGCTCGCTGTAGGGGCGCATGGCGGCGCGGCGGGCGGCCACGTCGAGGCCCAGCGCCTCCGGTTCGTAGACGACCTTGCCGTGCCGGTCGCGCTGGTGGGTGTCGACGTAGCGCTCGATGGCGGCCATCGACGGCTCGGGGAGCGGCTGGTCGGCCAGCTCGTAGATCCGCCGCACGGTGGCGAGGTCGTCGGCCATGAACTCGTGGAACCGGATGTCCATCGACTGCTCGGCCGGCAGCAGCTCCCGGTCGCGCAGCGCTGCGTTCAGCATGGTCTCGAGCCGGTCGGCCCAGTAGGCGCTGATGGCCACCGGGTCGACGGGCGAGAGGGAGGTGCGGGCGGAGTAGGCCACCATGGTCGACATCGACACCATCACCGACACCGGGTCGCGGTGGGTGACCAGCACCGTGGCGTCGGGGAACGTCGAGATGAGCGGCCGGAACTGCTCGAGGTGCTGGGGCGACTTGAGCACCCACCGCTCGCCGCCGCGCAGCCACTGCATGGCCTTCAGCACCGTCTTCATGTACTCGTAGTGCGGCGTCTGGTCGTGGGCGAGGTAGAAGTCGCGCCACGTGGGCATCGGCGCCATGGTGTCGAACAGCATCGTGGAGAAGTCGATGGCGAGGAGCTGGATCTCCTCGTGCACGTGCCACGTGGTCATCTCGTGCATGCGCGTGAAGTGCGGCATGACCACGTCGAGCACGGACAGGGCGGCGTCGCAGCGGGCGATGCGAGGGTCGTCGTCGGTGGCGGCGAGCTGGGCTTCGGCCGGCAGCGGCACCGGCTGGAGGCTCTCCCAGTAGGGCAGCGACCGCAGCTGCGGGTCGGCCGCCAGCAGGTTGTGCAGGTGGGTGGTGCCGGTGCGGGGCAGCCCGGCGATGACGACCGGTCGGGCGATCTCCACGTCGTGGATCTCGGGGTGGCGGGCCAGCAGGTCGGTGAGCAGCAGCCGGTTCTGCAGCAGCTGGCCCATCTGCGACGCCGCCGACACCCGACCCATGGGGGAGAGCGGCGCCTCGTGCTCGAAGCACCACAGCAAGAGCTCCAGCCGCTCCACGAAGTCCATGGGCCCGAAGTCGTCGAGTCCGGTGGCCTCGACCGCCTGGGCCATGAGCACCTCGGCGTCGAGCTGCACCGCGTGGGCGAACGCGGCGGCGCCGTCGAAGATCGCCTGCGCCTCGGGCGAGAAGTGCGGGTCGGCCAGGTCGGTGAGGCGCACCGGGTCCGGGCGCGACGTGGTGTCGCTCATGTGCTCGTGTCCCCTCCGGCGGCCGTGCCCCGACGGTCGCCGGCGGGCATCGTAGACGGCCCGGTGATGGGTCCCGGACGGGTGTCGACCGCCGTGGGGAAGGGCCGCGGTGGGGCCCACGGGTGGGAGCCGCGCGGTCGCCCTGCTAGCCTCGACGGGTCGGTGCGCCGTCCTGGCGCGCCGTGCATCCGCTTCCGGCTGCGCCAGGCGTGCCTCTCCGAGGCCGTGCAGCGGGCCACGAAGCCGGGTCCGACACCCACCGAACAAGGAACCAGATGTCCTCCGATCCCGCCAACCTGCCGCCCAAGGCCGACACCATCGCCGAGCACCGGCTGCACGACTCCGACACCGGGTCTCCCGAGGTGCAGATCGCGCTGCTCACCGACCGCATCAACCACCTCACCGAGCACCTGAAGGTCCACAAGAAGGACCACCACAGCCGGCGGGGCCTGCTGATGCTCGTCGGTCGGCGCCGTCGCCTGCTCGACTACGTCAAGAAGAACGACGTCGAGCGCTACCGGGCGATCATCGCCAAGCTCGGCCTGCGCCGCTAGCGAGGCTCAGCAGAGGGCGACCCCTGGGGTCGCCCTCTGCTCGTCCCGCCCGGCTCCACCGGACGGGACCCCAACCGAACACCGGTGATCGAGCGTCCTCAGTTGCCGGTGGCGAGCGGCCGGGCCCGGTCGGGCCGCTCACCACTGGGAACTGGTGTCGCCGTCGCCACGAGACGGGCCGACAGGCCCGACACGAAGGAGACACCCATGGCTGATGCCATCTCCGCCGAGGCCCCGGTCGCGGGCGCCCCGGACAAGACCCTGACCTTCTCCACCGGCAAGCTCGCCGGCCAGGCCGACGGCGCCGTGACCGTGCAGATCGGCGACACCGTCGTGCTCGTCACCGCCACCGCCGCCAAGTCCGCCCGCGAGGGCGCCGACTTCTTCCCGCTCACGGTCGACATCGAGGAGCGCATGTACGCCGCGGGCCGCATCCCCGGCTCGTTCTTCCGCCGGGAGGGCAAGGCCTCCGACCAGGCCATCCTCACCTGCCGCCTCATCGACCGCCCGCTGCGCCCCTGCTTCCCCGACGGGTTCCGCAACGAGGTCCACGTGGTGGGCACCGTGCTCGCCGCCGACCTGGTGAACCCCCACGACGTGCCGGCCATCAACGGCGCCTCGGCGGCCCTGGTGCTGTCGGGCATCCCGTTCGACGGGCCCATCGGCGCGGTGCGCCTCGCCTACACGAGCGACGGCGAGTGGATCGCCCACCCGACCTACGAGCAGGGCGAGGAGTCGACCTTCGAGATGGTCGTCGCCGGCCGGGCCCTCGACGACGGCGACGTCGCCATCTCCATGGTCGAGGCCGGTGGCACCGAGGCCGCCTGGCCCGCCTTCGAGGCCGGTGCGCCGAAGGTCGACGAGGCCGTCATCGCCGATGGCCTCGAGGTCGCCAAGGCCTACATCCGCCAGTCGATCGAGGCCCAGCGCCAGCTGATGGCCGAGGCCGGCGTGAAGGAGCCGATGGCCTACAGCGTCGCCGCCGACTACACCCCTGAGGTGCTGGCGGCCATGGAGGAGCACCGCGACCGCGTCGCCGCCACCCAGACCATCTCCGACAAGCACGAGCGCCTCGAGGCCGAGGCGGCCCTGCGCGACCAGCTCGTCGCCGAGCTGCTGCCCCGCTTCGAGGGCCTCGAGGGCGCCGAGAAGCAGCTGAAGGCGGCGTTCCGCTCGGTCACCAAGGCCGCCGTGCGCAGCCGCATCGTCAACGAGGGCCTGCGCATCGACGGCCGCGGCCCCAAGGACATCCGGCCCCTGTCGGCCGAGGTCGGGGTCCTGCCGTCGGTCCACGGCTCGGGACTGTTCCAGCGGGGCGAGACCCAGGTGCTCAACGTCACCACCCTCGGCATGCCCCGCATGGAGCAGATGATCGACGCCCTCGGCAACGTCGAGCGCAAGCGCTACATGCACCACTACAACTTCCCGCCGTACTCGACCGGCGAGACCGGCTTCATGCGCGGCCCCAAGCGCCGCGAGATCGGCCACGGCATGCTCGCCGAGCGGGCCCTCGTGCCGGTGCTGCCGGCCCCCGAGGAGTTCGCCTACACGATCCGCACCGTCTCCGACGTGCTGTCGTCGAACGGGTCGACCTCGATGGGCTCGGTGTGCGGCTCCACCCTGTCGCTGATGGACGCCGGCGTGCCCATCAAGGCGCCGGTGGCCGGCATCGCCATGGGCCTGGTGTACGCCGACGGCAAGTACACCACCCTCACCGACATCCTCGGGGCCGAGGACGCCTTCGGCGACATGGACTTCAAGGTCGCCGGCACCGCCGAGGTGGTCACCGCCCTGCAGCTCGACACCAAGATCGACGGGATCCCCGCCGACGTGCTGGCCCAGGCCCTGCAGCAGGCCAAGGAGGCCCGCCTCACCATCCTCGAGGTCATGGCCGGCGCCATCGCCGAGCCCCGCGCCGAGGTCGGCACCACCGCCCCGAAGATCATCAGCTTCGAGATCCCGATGGACAAGATCGGCGAGGTCATCGGGCCCAAGGGCAAGGTCATCAACGCCATCCAGCAGGAGACCGGCGCCGACATCAGCGTCGACGACGACGGCGTGGTCGGCCGGGTGAGCATCGGCTCCACCGACGGCGGCGCCGTCGCCGAGGCCGAGCGCCAGATCCGCCTCATCCTCAACCCGCCGACCGCCGAGGTCGGCCAGACCTACACGGGCAAGGTCGTGAACGTCACCAAGTTCGGGGCGTTCGTGAACATCCTCCCCGGCCGCGACGGCCTGCTGCACATCTCCAAGATCGGGGGCGGCAAGCGCATCGACAGGGTGGAGGACGTGCTCGACCTGGGCGACACCGTCGAGGTGCGCGTCGACGACGTCGACCCCAACGGCAAGGTGTCGCTGTCGCTCGCCAGCGCCGTCGAGGTTCCCGGGGGTGGCTCGTCGGAGGCCGCCGGCGACAGCGCCGACGCAGCTTCGGCCGGCGGGGGCGCCGAGCGCGAGTACGTCTCGTTCGAGGACGCCTTCGACAGCGAGATCCGCGACGAGCTCGGCGACCTCGGCCCGGCCGGCGACGACGAGCGGGGCGGCGAGCGCCGGGGTGGTGGCGGCGGCGGCGGCCGTGGCCGTGGCGGCCGGGGTGGCGGTGGCGGCCGTCGCCGCTGAGGCCGGCACCGGGCCGGACTCTCCCGGCCCGGGGATCGAACGCTCCGATCTGACCTCGGGCATGCGCGTCGTCACCGAGCGCATGCCCGAGGCGCGCTCGGTCAGCGTCGGCATGTGGTTCGCGGTGGGCTCGCGCGACGAGCCCGCCGAGGTCGCCGGGGCGTCGCACTTCCTCGAGCACCTGCTGTTCAAAGGCACCGAGCAGCGCTCGGCGCGGGCCATCGCCATGGCCGTCGACGCCGTGGGCGGCGAGATGAACGCCTACACCAGCCGGGAGCACACGGCCTACTACCTGCGCCTGCCCGTCGCCGAGCTCGATGCCGGCCTCGAGCTGCTCGCCGACGTGGTGGCCCGGCCCGCCTTCCGCTCCCACGAGCTCGAGGCCGAGCGGGAGGTCATCGTCGAGGAGATCCTCATGAGCGAGGACACCCCCGATGACCTGGTGCTCACCGCGCTCTACGAGAGCCTGTTCCCCGACCACCCCCTGGGGCGCGAGACCCTCGGCACCCGCGACTCGGTCGAGGCCATGACCCGCGACGACGTCGCCGGCTTCCACGCCCGCTGGTACCGGCCGGCCAACCTGGTGGTGGCCGCCGCCGGCGACCTGGACCACGACCAGGTCCTGGGCGCCGTCGACGACCTCTTCGCCGTGGGCGAGCCCGGGGCTGCGCCGGAGCGCCGCGCGCCGGCGCCCGAGGTGGTGCCGCTGGTGGCGATCGACCGGCCGACCGAGCAGGTCCACGTGGCGGTGGGGTGGCGGGGCCTGCCGATCGACGACGACGACCGCTACGCCCTGTGGGTGGCCAACCAGGTGCTCGGCGGTGGCATGTCGAGCCGTCTGTTCCAGGAGATCCGCGAGCAGCGGGGCCTCGCCTACACGGTGTTCTCGTCGCCGTCGTCCTACAGCGACGACGGTTCGCTTGTGATCTACAGCGGTACCGGCCCTGCCCGGCTCCCCGAGCTGCTCGAGACCGTCGAGTCGGTGCTGGCTGGCCTGCTCGACGACGGCGTCACCGACGAGGAGCACACGGTGGCCCTCGGCTACCTCGAGGGCTCGATGCTGCTCGGCCTGGAGGACACCGGGAGCCGCATGGCCCGTCTGGGCACGGGGCTGACGACCCGCGACGAGGTGCTGTCGGTCGACGAGCACGTGCGGCGGATCCGTGCGGTGACCCCCGACGACGTGTCGCGGGTGCTGCACCGGGTGCTCGACGGCCCCCGCGCCGTCGCCGCGGTGGGGCCGCTGGGCGCCGCCGGCCCAGTGCTGGAGGCCTTCGCTCAGGGCTAAGTTGCCCTGCATGTCACTCAATGTCGGGGTCTTCGGCGCCGGCGGGCGCATGGGCAGCACGGTCTGTCGGGCGGTGAACGACGACCCCGACCTGCGGCTGGTGGCAGCGGTCGACCCGCACCACGCCGGGCTCGACATGCACCAGGTCACCGGCCTCGACCTCGCCTGGCAGGTCGCCGCCGACGGGCATGCGTTCCTCGACGAGCGAGCCGACGTCGTGGTCGACTTCACCCACGTCGACGCGGCCCGGGAGAACCTGCTGTGGTTGGCCGAGCACGGCATCCACGCGGTCACCGGCACCACCGGCTTCACCGACCAGGACTACGCCGACTTCGCCGCCGCCTTCACCCGCTCCAACTGCGTGATCGCGCCGAACTTCGCCATCGGCGCAGTGCTCATGATGCGCTTCGCCGAGCTGGCTGCGCCCTACTTCGAGACGGCCGAGATCATCGAGCTGCACCACGACAGCAAGCTCGACGCCCCCTCCGGCACGGCCATGCTGACCGCCGAGCGCATGGCGGGCGCGTCCGCCCAGTGGGCCCCCGACCCCACCCGCACCGAGGTGCTCGAAGGGGCGCGCGGCGGGCGGGGCCCGGCCGACATCCGGGTCCACTCGCTGCGGCTGCGGGGCATGGTCGCCCACCAGGAGGTCGTGCTCGGCACCACCGGGCAGACGCTGTCGATCCGCCACGACTCCTACGATCGGGCGTCGTTCATGCCCGGGGTCATCCTCGCGGTGAAGGCCGTGGTCGACCGGCCCGGCGTCACCATCGGCCTCGACACCCTGCTCGACCTCTAGGTCCGGGGGTCGCCGGGCCAGGCGGGGGACCGCCCGCCGCGGATCAGTAGCCGCTCGAGGCGCGGGAGCCGGCGGCGGAGGTGATGGCCGTGCCCGAGCCGTCGACGACGTACCACTTGCCGCCGATGCCCTGGCCGTTGACGTCACCGGCTGCCGAGTCGTCGGCGTAGCGGTAGAGCGGGTGCCCGTCCAGCGTCACCTGCTGGGCGCCGTCGCCCCGGGTCGTCACGGCCAGCGCACCGGTGACGCCGTCGCCTGCCGTGGCCGGCCCGGCCAGCGGGGGCCACGCCGCGGCGCAGCCTCCCGTGCAGGTGCTGTCGGTGCCCGTGTCGGGCGTGAAGAGGTAGAGGGTCCGACCGTCGCCGTCGACGACGATGGGGCCGAGGCTCGAGTCCGCGACCTTCACCACGGTGCCGGCCGACGCCGGCGCAGCGCCGCCCGACACCGAGCCGGTGGTGCTCGCTGCCTCGCTGCCCGAGGAGGCACCCGAGGCGCTGGTGCCCGACGAGCTCCCGCACGCGGCCGCGGCCAGGGCGAGGCCGGCGATCAGGGTGGCGACGTGGTGTCGGCGCATGGTGGGAACCCCCTCGGTCGTGGCGGGCGGACGCCCACGGGGTGCAGTACGGCTGCCGGTGGCCCGCGGGTTTTCGAGATCCGTCCACCCAGGTCGGCCGTAGGGTCGTTCGTGGTGACAGCCCTGCCCCGGAGCCGCCGCGCCGCCGCGCCCGCCCGGCGCGCTCCTGGCGCGGCGTCCGACGACGGCGCCCTGCTCGTCGCCATCGCGCTCGGCGACGAGGAGGCCACGCGCGCCTTCGTCCACCGCCACGGGCCCCAGGTGTTCGGCCTGGCGATGACGCTGTGCCGCGACCGGTCGCTGGCCGAGGACGTCGCCCAGCGCACCTTCGAGCGGGCCTGGCGCCACGCCGCCTCGTTCGACGGCGAGCGGGCCTCGGCCCGCACCTGGCTGCTCACCATCACCCGGCGGCTGGCCATCGACGAGCTGCGCCGCCGCCGGCCCAGCCCCGTCGCTCCGGACGACCTGACCGCGTTGCTGGCGCCGTCGACCGCCGACACGGAAGGCGCCGGCCTGGCCGGGGTCGAGCGGGCGCGGGTCACGGCTGCGCTGGCCGAGCTGCCGGACGAGCAGCGCCGAGCGGTCGTGATGGCCGCTCTCGGCGGCTTGAGCGCGCGGGAGGTGGCCGAGGTCGAAGGCGTCCCGCTCGGCACGGCGAAGACGAGGGTGCGCCTGGGCCTGCGCAAGCTGCGGGCGACCCTGTCGAGGGAGGTGGACGATGGTTGACGAGGGCCGTGCCCCCACCTCCCCTGAGGCCTGCGCCGCGGTGCGGGAGTCGTTGGAGCTGCTCGCCCTCGACGCCCTCGACGCTGCGGAGGAGGCGGCGGTCCGCGCCCACCTCACCACGTGCGCGGGGTGCCGGGCGGAGCTCGAGCGGCTCACCGACGTGGTCGCCGAGCTGCTCGCCGAGGCGCCGGCGCTGGTGGCACCCGCCGACCTCGCTGACCGCGTCGTGGCGGCGACGCTCGCCGGCGGACCACAGGCGGGCGCGGCGGGCAGCGAGCCCGCGGCGGGCGTGCGCGCTCGGGGCGGGGTGCGACGGTGGGTCGTCGGCGCCGTCGCGGCGGCGGCGCTGGTCGCCGGCGGCCTCGTCGGCGCGGTGGTGGGCCGCGCCACCAGCGGCGGCGGTGAGGCCGCCGGGCCGCGGGCCGAGGTGACCTACGAGGTGCGCACCGGCACGCTGGTGGCCTCCTCGGGTGTGGAGACGGGCAGCGTGGTGCTCACCGCAGGAGAGCGCCCCACCCTGGTGATGCGGCTCGACCACGTCGCGGCCGGTGTCGCCTACGGGTGCGCCGTGCGCACCACCGACGGCGAGGTGGTGGAGGTCGGATCGTGGACACCGGCCGACACCACCGACACGACGTGGGCCGTGCCCGTCGACGATGCCGTCGTCCACGCGACCGAGGTGCTCCTCACCGGGCCGGGTGGGCTCACCCTGGCCAGCGCGGCCCTCACCTGAGCCGGGGTCAACGCCCGGCGGCGCTCACGGGTGCCGGTCCGGTGCCGGATGGGAGCCGGCCTCGGGCACCGACTCGTCGGGCTCCGACGGGGCCGGCTCCGACGACATCGGCTCCGACGACGCCCGCTCCGACGGAGCGTCCTCCGACGGCACCGGGCGGTCCCGGTCGGCGGAGCGCTCGAGCTCGTGCAACCCGTCGAGCTCCTTGCGCCCGCGCCGCAGCTCGCCGCCCACGGTGACGGCGACGGCCGCCATGCTGATCACGAGCAACGGCACCCGGTAGTCCGCGATCCATCCGAGCAGCGTGTTGATCGGACCGGAGAACACGTCGCCGATGATCTGCAGCAGCAGGAGGCGCCCCACCGTGCCGGTGACGTTCAAGAAGGCGAACAGCAGCGGCGACATGCGCGCCGCCCCGGCGATCAGGCACACGTAGTTGTTGGGGATCAGCACCACCAGCGGGTGCCCCCACCGGGTGAACCACCGCTCGATGCGGCGCATGATCGACCCCACCGTGGGCGTGCGGTGCTCCATCCACCGCAGGGCGGCCGGCCCGTAGAGCCAGCCCAGGGCGAAGAACAGCGGGTCGGGCAGCAGGAGCCGCACGGTGCCGAGCAGGTAGTAGGCCCACAGGTCGACCCGGTTGACGACGAGCACGGCGTAGCGGTTGCGGGCCGACAGCCCGAGCAGCCACAGCGGGTGCTCCTCCACCAACGTGGGCCACAGCGCGTCGGCGACGTAGCCGCAGGCGATCATGACGGCGATGGGCGCGATGAGCAGTGCGAGGTGCCCGCGGTGCGGCTCGCTGGATGGTGCTGCAGGGGCCGGGGTCTC
Source organism: Actinomycetes bacterium (assembly GCA_029782145.1). Lineage (GTDB taxonomy): Bacteria > Actinomycetota > Acidimicrobiia > Acidimicrobiales > Acidimicrobilacustridaceae > CAMFLJ01. The sequence continues at coordinate 16,242 of JAKOVH010000030.1, forward strand.
GCCGTCCAGGGCCTCGATCCTCTCACTACGCTGCACGTCGTCGGTGTCGCCGGGATGGCGCCGGCGTCCATCGGAACGAGGGGGATACCGATGAAGGGTCTGATGCAGCACGGTCCGCTGGTGCTCACGCACTTCTTCGACCGGGCCGAGACGCTGTTCAGGGACAAGGGCGTGGTCACCGCCACGGGCGCCGGCCTCGAGCGGGTCACCTACGGCGAGTGGGCCGCGCGCACCCGCCGGCTCGGCACGGTGCTCGACGACCTCGGCATCAGCGCCGACGGTCGGGTCGCCACCTTCGCCTGGAACACCGCCCGCCACCTCGAGCTCTACTTCGCCGCCCCGTGCTCGGGCCGCGTGCTGCACACGCTCAACATCCGCCTGTTCCCCGAGCAGCTCACCTACGTGGTGAACCACGCCGAGGACGAGGTGATCTTCGTCGACAAGTCCCTGCTGGGGCTGTTGATGCCGCTGGTCCACACCTTCCGGACGGTGAAGCACGTCGTGGTGATGGACGACGGCGTGGGGGCGATCCCCGACGACACCGCCGGCTTCGACCTGCTCGACTACGAAGAGCTCCTCGCCGGTGCCGCCCCGGCCGAGTTCCACGTCACCGACGAGGACCAGGCCGCGTCGATGTGCTACACGAGCGGCACCACCGGCAACCCCAAGGGTGTCGTCTACAGCCACCGCTCGTCGTGGCTGCACGCCTTCAGCACCACGGCCGCCGACAGCCTCGGCGCCTCCGAGCACGACCGCATCCTGCCGGTGGTGCCCATGTTCCACGTCAACGCCTGGGGGCTCCCGCACTCGTGCGTGGCCGTGGGCGCCGACCTGATCATGCCCGGCCCCGACCTCTCGCCGCCGGCGCTGCTGCGGCTCATGGAGGGCGAGCGGGTCACCGTGGCCGCCGGCGTGCCCACCATCTGGATGGGCGTGCTCAACGCCCTCGACGGCCACGACCTGTCGAGCCTCCGGGCCCTCGTGTGCGGCGGGTCCGCGGTGCCCAGGGTGCTCTCCGAGGGCTTCAAGGCCAAGATCGGCATCCCCATCACCCAGGGCTGGGGCATGACCGAGACCAGCCCGCTGGGCTCGGTGGCCCGCGTGAAGTCCACGCTCGAGGGCTGCGACGAGGACACGCTGGCCGACCTGCGCGCCACCATCGGCCTCCCCGCCCTCGGGGTCGACCTGCGGGTGGTCGACCAGGTCACGGGCGAGCGCGTGCCCTGGGACGGCACCAGCCGCGGCGAGCTTCAGGCCGCCGGGCCGTGGATCGCCCGGGAGTACTACAACGACGCCCGCTCGCCGGAGTCGTTCACCGCCGACGGCTGGTTGAAGACCGGCGACGTCGCCACCGTCGACGCCAACGGCTACATGCGCATCGTCGACCGCACCAAGGACGTGGTGAAGTCCGGCGGAGAGTGGATCTCCTCGGTGGAGCTGGAGAACGAGATCATGGCCCACCCGAAGGTGGCCGAGGCCGCCGTGATCGGCGTGAAGCACCCGAAGTGGTCGGAGCGACCGCTGGCCTGCGTCGTGGTGCGCCCGGGCGAGGAGCTCACCAAGGAGGAGCTGCTCGCGTTCCTCGAGGGCCGCGTCGCCAAGTGGTGGCTGCCCGACGACGTCGTGTTCATCGACGAGGTGCCCAAGACCTCGGTCGGCAAGTTCTCCAAGCTGCAGCTGCGCGACCGCTTCTCCGACTACCGGCTCCCCACCGCCTGACCAGCCCCCGCCCCGCTGCACCCCGCTCTCCACGAAGCTGGTTCACGACGTTGCGGTTCCCGCAACGTCGTGAACCAGCTTCCGGGGGAGGGCGATTCGGTGGCCGGGGCGCGCCTGCGTACCCTGAACGACGTGTACCGGTTCCTGCTGAAGCCCCGCTGGATCCTGTCGCACGTGTTCGTGCTCGTCTGCGTCGTGGCCTTCGTGAACCTCGGCCTCTGGCAGCTGCGGCGCCTCGACGAGCGCCAGGCCGCCAACGCCGCCGTCAGGGCGGGCGAGGCGGCGCCCGCCGAGCCGATCACCGACCTCGTGCCGGCCGGCCCGGACGCCACGCCGGCCGACGTCGACGCCGTGCAGTACCGGACCACCACCGTCACGGGCACCTATCGCCCCGATCAGCAGGTCCTCGTGCGCAACCGCAGCAACGGCGGCGCCCCCGGCTCGTGGGTGCTGACGCCGCTCGTGCAGGACGACGGCACCGCCGTCGTCGTCAACCGCGGGTGGGTGCCGTACTCCTACACGCCGGAGGGCCCGTGGGCCGACTTCGACCCGCCGCCGGGCACGGTCACGGTCACCGGCATGGTGCGGTCGCCGCAGGTGCGCTCCACCGGCCTGGTCGGCGGGCCGAAGGACCCCGACCAGGGGGTGCTGCGGGCCCTCGCCCGAGCCGACGTCGGCCGCCTGCAGCAGCAGCTCGACGAGCGGCTCTACCCGCTCTACGTCGACCTCCGCACGCAGGAGCCCGCCCAGCCCGGCCAGCTGCCCACGCCGGTCCCGGAGCCGGAGCTCGGTGATGGCCCCCACTTCAGCTACGCCATGCAGTGGTTCACCTTCGCCACCCTGACGGTGATCGTGTACCCGCTGGTGCTGCGCCGGGCCGCCCGCCGGCGCCAGCAGGGCGAGCCGCCCGACGACGACGGCGCGGTGGTGGAGCCGGGCGCCGAGCCGGTGAGCGCGGCGCCCCCGTCGTCGTGAGCGCCGCCGCCGACACGCGGGAGCGGGTCCTCGAGGCGGCGTTGCGCTGCATCGACGGCGAGGGCCTGGCCGCCACCAGCGTCGAGGACGTGGCGCGCGCCGCCGGGGTGTCGCGAGCGACGATCTACCGCCACTTCCCCGGCGGGCGCGAGCAGCTGGTCTCCGAGACCGTCACCTGGGAGGTCGGCCGCTTCTTCGCCCGGGTGGAGCAGATGGCCGCCGGCGAGCCCGACCTGGCGGCCCGGCTGCGCCTCGCCCTCGGCGCCGGCCATCGGGCGCTGGCCGAGCACGCGCTGCTGCACCGCCTGCTGCGCACCGAGCCCGAGGCGGTGATGACCGAGCTGTCCGTGGCCACCGACGTGGTGCTGGAGCTGCTCGTCGCCTACCTGGCCGACGAGCTGGAGGGCGAGCGTGCGGCCGGCCGGGCGAGACACGACCTCGACGTCGCCGAGGCCGCCGACCACCTCGCCCGGCTGTACCTCTCCCATCTCGGGTCCTCTGGCCGCTGGGACCTCGACGACCCGGCCGAGGTGGATCGGCTGGTGCGCACCCAGTTCCTGGCTGGGGTCTCGTCGGTGGGCCCCTGAGCAGCGGCTTCTCCGAGAACGCGTGGCGATGAGACAATCGGCCCGCTACTGTCTCATGTGATGGTCGTCACCCCGGAACCGGCGCAGGCCACGGAGCCCGCCGTCGCTCCTGCCCTCGAGCCCGGCACGCGCGGCGACGTGCGCTCGCGCCTGCTGGCCGCCACCGCCGCCTGCGTCGCCGCCCGGGGGCTGCGCGGCACCAGCATCGACGACATCGCGGCGGCGGCCGGTTGCGCCCGGGCCACCGTCTACCGGGCGTTCCCCGGGGGGCGGGGCGAGCTGCTCGTCGCCGCCGTCGAGGCGCAGGTCGCCACCGTGTTCGCCGTGGCGGGGGCCGCCGCCGACGCCGAGCCCGACCTCGCCGGCGCCGTCACGGCCGCGGTGCACGGCGCGGCGGCCGAGCTGGCCGGGCACGCCGCCCTGCAGCGCCTGCTCGTCGAGGAGCCCGGAGCGGTCCTGCCGTTCATCTCCTTCGATCGCCTCGACCCGCTGCTGGCGGCGGCGGCCCGGTGGGGCCGTCAGCACCTCAGCCGCTTCCTCCGTGCCGACGACGCCGAGATCGCCGCCGAGTGGGCGGCGCGGGTGGTGCTGACCCACCTCCGCTCGCCCGGGTCGCCCACCGACACCACCGACCGGGCCGCCGTGCGCCGCCTGGTGGAGCGCTACCTGCTGCCCGGCCTCGTCATCGACCTCACCCTCGATCCGTCCCACGTCCCGCCCACCGTCGACCTCACCGACCCGCCCGAGCCCCGCTCGACCCGCTGACCAGGAGAAGCACCATGTCGTCCACCGAAGACATCATCGGCCGCAGTGACGTCAACGATCTCGAGGAGATCCTGGCGATCACCAACACCGACGTCGACGCCACCATCCACACCGTGCAGGACAACGCCGACGCCATCTTCACGTGGGACTACCAGAAGGGCGCCCGGCCGGCGCTCGAGAAGCTCTACGAGAAGGCCAAGACCTCGCAGTGGAACGGCGAGACCGACCTCGACTGGTCGATCGAGGTCGACCAGGAGGCGGTGGTGGCCGCCAACGCGCTCGCCAACAACCGGGGCGAGGTCGACTTCGGCGGCACGGTGCTCGGCTCGTGGGACGAGGACACCTGGACCCGCTTCGCCATCGAGTCGCAGAACTGGATGCTCAGCCAGTTCATGCACGGCGAGCAGGGTGCGCTGATCTGCACGGCCAAGATCGTCGAGACGGTGCCGTGGATCGACGCCAAGTACTACGCCGCCACCCAGGTGATGGACGAGGCCCGCCACGTCGAGGTGTTCGCCAAGTACCTCAACGACAAGCTCTCGGGCGCCTACCCGGTCAACGCCCACCTCAAGATGCTGCTCGACGACATCGTCCTCGACAGCCGGTGGGACATGACCTACCTGGGCATGCAGATCATGGTGGAGGGCCTGGCCCTGGCCGCCTTCGGCTTCATGCACCAGATGACCACCGAGCCGCTGCTCAAGCAGCTGCTGCGCTACGTCATGAGCGACGAGGCCCGCCACGTGGCCTTCGGCGTGCTGTCGCTGAAGGAGTACTACGCCGAGCTGACCAAGGCCGAGCTGCGAGACCGCCAGGAGTTCGCCTTCGAGGCCGCCGTGCGCATGCGCGACCGGTTCATGCAGCAGGAGGTCTGGGAGCGCATGGGCGTGCCGGTGATGGACGCCATCCAGGTCGTCAACGAGCGGGTGCCCGACCAGAAGATCTTCCAGCAGATGCTGTTCGCCAAGATCGTGCCCAACTGCCGCAAGCTGGGCCTGCTCGACGCCGGCGACGCCTGGCTGCGCGATCGCTTCACCGAGATCGGCGTGATCGACTTCGAGCACATGCCCGACACGGGCGAGGAGTACGAGATGTTCGCCCTCGCCGAGGGAGAGGTCGCCTCGGCCTGACCCGGCCGCCGCGCCGCCCGGCCCGTCCTGGCCGGCGTCTGGCGTGCACCTGCACGCGAGATGCCGGCCAGATGCGCGCCTGAGGGACAAGGGATGGCCGGGGGAAACGGGGTGGAGGGCGTCGCTCGGGCGTGCGGTACCGTGGCCCGCATGTCCCGCTTCGGATCGGTGATGACGGCGATGGTCACGCCGTTCGACGACACGGGCGCGGTCGATCACCCCGGAGCGGCCGAGCTGGCCCGCTGGCTGGTCGAGCAGGGCAACGAGGCGCTCGTGCTCACCGGCACCACGGGCGAGGCGGCCTGCCTCACCGACGACGAGCAGGTCGCCCTGTGGCGCACGGTGCGCGCCGCGGTCGACGTGCCGCTCATCGCCGGCTCGGGCACCAACGACACCCGCCACGCCGCCGAGCTCACCGCCCACGCCAAGGGCGCGGGCATGGACGCGGTGCTGATCGTGACGCCGTACTACAACCGTCCCTCCCAAGCGGGCATCGAGGCCCACTTCCGCCACGTGGCCGCCGCCGCCGGCCTGCCGGTGGTGCTCTACGACATCCCGGTGCGCACCGGCCGCAAGGTCGCCACCGACCTGCTGCTGCGCCTCGCCCGGGAGGTGCCCGACGTCGTCGGCCTGAAGGACGCCGCCGGCGACCCCGCCGAGACGGCCCGGGTGGTCGCCGAGGCGCCGGAGGGCTTCGAGGTCTACAGCGGCGACGACGCGCTCACCCTGCCGCTGCTGGCGGTGGGCGCCGTCGGGGTCATCGGCGTGGCCACCCACTGGGCCGCGCCCGTGATGGCCGACATGATCGCCAGCTTCCAGAAGGGCGACGTGGCCCGGGCCGTCGAGCTCAACGCCCGGCTCATCGAGAGCTACGACTTCGAGACGGGTGACCTCACCCCCAACCCCGTGCCCACCAAGGCCATGCTGAACGCCCTCGGCCAGCCGGCCGGCCCGTGCCGGCCCCCGATGGGCTTCCCGCCCGAGGGCCTCGAGCAGCGCGCCCTCGAGGTGCACCGCCGGTTGTACGCGTGAGCCCCGACGTGGCGCCCGACGCATCGGCGGTCAAGGTCACCTTCCTCGGCGGCCTCGGCGAGATCGGGCGCAACTGCGCGTGCATCGAGGTCGACGGGTCGATCATGTTGATCGACTGCGGGCTGATGTTCCCCGACCTCGACATGCTCGGGATCGACCTCGTCCTGCCCGACTTCACCTACCTGCGCCAGAACGCCGACCGCATCGTCGGCTGCATCGCCACCCACGGCCACGAGGACCACGTGGGCGGCCTGTCGTACCTGCTGCGCGAGCTGTCGTTCCCCATCTACGGCACCGCCCTCACCCTGGGCCTGGCCCGCAACCGCATCGAGGAGGCGGGGCTGCTCGACCGCACCGAGCTCGTCGCCGTGCGCGACGGCGAGCGGCGCCGGATCGGGCCCTTCGACGTGGAGTTCATCCCCGTCACCCACTCGGTGCCCCACGGCATCGCCACCGCCTTCCACACCCCGCAGGGCGTGATCCTCCACACCGGCGACTTCAAGCTCGACCTGACCCCGGTCGACGGGCGCCTCACCGACCTCGCCCGCATCGGCGCCCTGGCCTCCACCGACGGCATCCGCCTGCTGCTGTCGGACTCCACCAACGCCGACGAGCACGGCCACGCCGACTCCGAGACCTCCGTCGGCGGGGTGCTCTACGACCTGTTCCACCGCTACGAGGGCCGGCGCATCATCACCACCTGCTTCGCCAGCCACATCCACCGCGTGCAGCAGATCGCCGACGCCGCCATCGCCTTCGACCGGGTCGTGGCCACCATGGGCCTGTCGATGAAGAAGAACGTCCGCATGGCGCGCGAGATGGGCCTGCTGCGCATCCCCGACTCGCACCTGCGCGACGTCGCCGACGTCGGCGACCTCCCACCGGAGAAGGTGTGCATCATCTCCACCGGCTCCCAGGGCGAGCCCATGTCGGCCCTCGCCCTCATGGCCGCCAACGAGAACCGCTGGCTCAGCCTCACCCAGGGCGACGTCGTGATCATGAGCTCGCACCCCATCCCGGGCAACGAGCAGGACGTCTCCAAGGTGATCGACGGGCTGGTGCGCGCGGGAGCCGAGGTCGTCCACTCCGGCATCGCCGACGTCCACGCCTCCGGCCACGCCAAGGCCGAGGACCTCAAGATGTTCCTCTCCATCGCCCGGCCCGAGTGGTTCGTGCCGGTGCACGGCGAGTACCGCCACCTCGTCGCCCACGCCAAGCTGGGCCGGCAGATGGGCGTGCCCGCCGACCACATCGTGGTCTGCACCGACGGCGACCAGCTCGTGCTCGACGACGACGGCCTGCGCCCCCACGCCCAGGTGCCCGCCGGGTACCTCTACGTCGACGGCATCATCGGCGACGTCGGCAGCGGCGTGCTGCGCGACCGGCGGGTGCTGGCCGAGGAGGGCGTCGTCGTCGTCATCGTCGGCGTCGACGTCGAAACCGGCGCCATCATCATGGGACCGGAGATCATCACCCGCGGCTGGGTCCACGCCCCTGAGGCGGAGGACCTGCTCGACCAGTGCGCCGAGCGGGTGCGCGACGCGGTGAAGGAGGCGTTCCAGAACGACGCCACCGACATCGAGAACGTGCAGCGGGTCGTCCGGCGGGCGGCCGGTCGCTTCGTGAACGAGCAGACCCGTCGCCGCCCGATGATCGTCCCGGTGGTGATGGAGGCGTAGGGCCGCTTTCGACGCCTCCGAGGCGGCCGCGTACCCTTGCGGGCCTATGCCGGACGTGCCCGTCGCCTTCACGCCGAACCCCCGCCAGGCGCAGCCCGAGCGCCCGCAGCTGTCGCCCGAGGAGGCCCGCCGGGTGCTCCGCGCCGCCGAGGTCGCCCTGCTCGACGAGCGGCGCCAGCTCAGCGCGGACGAGCTGTCCGCCCTGGCCGACGTGCCCGACTCGTCGGTGCCGGCGCTGGCCGCCCTGGCCCACGAGGTGCGCCTCGCCTGGTGCGGCGACACCGTCGAGGTCGAGGGCATCCTGTCGGCCAAGACGGGCGGGTGCCCCGAGGACTGCCACTTCTGCAGCCAGTCGGCGAAGTTCGAGTCGCCCGTGCAGGCGATGCCGTTCCTCGACACCGCCGACGTCGTCGCCGCGGCCAAGGAGACCGCCGCCCTCGGCGCCAGCGAGTTCTGCATCGTCCTGGCCATCCGCGGCCCCGACGAGCGCACCATGCAGCGCATCCTCGAGCTGGTGCCGATCGTGCAGGAGGAGGCCGGCATCAACGTGGCCGTCTCCGCCGGCATCGTCACCGACGAGCAGGCCCGGCGCCTCGCCGAGGGCGGTGTCCACCGCTACAACCACAACCTCGAGACCGCCGAGTCGTTCTTCCCGAACGTCGTCACCACCCACAGCTGGGCCGAGCGCTTCGACACCTGCCAGCTGGTGCGCCGCCACGGCATGGAGCTGTGCTGCGGCGTGCTGCTCGGCATGGGCGAGACCGTCGAGCAGCGCCTCGAGCTGCTGGGCCAGCTGCGGGCCGTGGAGCCCGACGAGGTGCCGGTGAACTTCCTCAACCCGCGGCCCGGCACCCCCTTCGCCGGGCGCCCGCTGGTCGAGCCGCTGGAGGCGATCCGCTGGATCGCCCTGTTCCGCCTGGCGCTGCCGTCGGTGATCCTGCGCTACGCGGGTGGGCGGGAGGTCACCTTGCGCGAGCTGCAGGCGCTGGGCCTCACCTCGGGCATCAACGCCCTCATCGTGGGCAACTACCTGACCACGTTGGGGCGCTCACCCGACGAGGACCTCCAGATGCTCGAGGACCTCCACATGCCGATCGGCGCGCTGTCCAAGGCGTTCTAGGCATGGCCGAGGGGCCGTTCTGCGTGTGGTGCGGCGCGGCCCGGGCGACCCACCCGGATCGCCCGTGCCGCCGCCAGCTCGACCCGCCCCGGTTCTGCCCGACCTGCGGGCGCCGGCTGCGGGTGAAGGTGCACCCGGCCGGCTGGGACGCGTCGTGCCGCGACCACGGCCGGCTGCCCGCCGACGCCTGCTGATCAGCTCGCCGGGCAGCTCTGGGTCTGCGGGACGGGCGGGCCGACCGGCTGGTAGGGGTCAGGGGCGGGCTGGCCGGCGAAGCGGTCGTCGATCCAGCGCTTCATGTCGTTGTAGGAGACCGCCACCACGCCGGCGTGGCTCTGGTCGGGGTAGACCCACCGCTGCACCGTCTGGCCGATCGAGCACAGGTGGTCGAAGAGCAGCCCGCTCGACGCCACCGGGATCTGCTCGTCGTTGCCGCCGTGGATGATGAGCAGCGGAGCCTTCTGCGGCGTGTCGAAGGTGCCCGGGTCGTTGGCCTTCAACAGCTCGTTCCACGTCGGCACCGACGCCGGGTCGGCCTTCTGCAGCTTGGTGAAGTCGAGCCCGGTGGCCTCCTTGCCGAGGTCGGAGCTGCACTCCTGGTCGACCTTCTTCAGGAACTCGAGGCCCTCCGGGGTGAGCACCTGGTCGAGCGGCGCCTTCTCGTCGCCGTAGGCGGCGTTGAGGCCGGCGGCGGCCATGGCGATGTAGTGCTTGAACGGGCTCTTCTGCAGGGCGGCGTTGATCAACAGCAGCTGCGACGGCGGCGCCCCGGCCACCACGCCGACCTGGTCGAGCTCGGGCGCCCACGTGGGACCGATGTGGAGGGTGAACATGGCGGCGTGGCCGCCCTGGGAGTGGCCCCAGACGAGGTAGCGGGAGCTGACGTCGAGGTCGGGCATCTGCTTGGCCGCCCGCACGATGTCGATGGCCCCGCGCGCCTCGCTCTCCCCGGCGATGTAGGGGTGCAGCCCCGGCGTGGCCAGGCCCTCGTAGTCCGTGGCCACGATGAGGTACCCGGCGTCGAGCAGCGGGTTGGCGAGGGCCGAGATGTTGGCGGTGTCGATCGAGGGCGCGCACACGTCGGCCAGCCCGGTGGTGCCGTGGGCCCAGCTGATCACCGGGTAGCCGCCCTCGGGCGCCGGCGTGTTGGGCACGACCACCAGGCCGGTGACGGGGATGTCCTTCCCCTGCAGGGACTCCGAGTGGTACATCACCCGGTGCACGGTGCCGTTGACGCCGGGCGCGTCGACCTGCTCGCTGGCGATGAGGTCACCCGGCTTGCCGCTCGGCAGCGGATCGGGCACCCCGTAGAACGCGGGAAGTCCCTGCGGCGCCGGGATGGTGGCGGTGGTGGTGGCGGACGTCGCGCCGGTCGAGCTGTCCGAGCTGCACCCGGCCAGCGCGCCGAGCGCGGCGAGGCAGCTGAACAGCACGGCGGCGGCGCGGATGCGCGGGTGTCGGTGCACGACGAGGCCCCCCTTTGGTCGTCGGGGCCAAACCTACCCCGCACCGGTCCCGGTTCCAGGGTCGAACGGCCCGGACCGGCGTCGCCGGTCCCCGCCGCGGCCGCCCGGTGGCGGTAGAGTCCGGTCCGGCGCGCGGAGAGGGGCCACGGACGAAACGCGCACCAGGTGGCCACCAAGCAACGCTCCTCCCGCAGCCGTTCCACGGCGAACCGCACCTCTTCCGGCCGGCGCTCGGCGGCGCCGAAGGGCCGCTCCGCGTCGGCCGCGCGCCGGCCCGCCCCCAGCCCGTTGCGGCAGGCCTTCGCGGGCCACGGCCACGACGTGTGGGGCGTGGCCCTCATCGCGCTCGGCCTGCTGACCGGCCTCGGCGTCTACGGCGACCTGGCCGGCCCCCTCGGGGCCGGGCTGGCCGACGCCTCCGGCGCCCTCGTCGGCGGCCTGCGGGTGCTGGCCCCGGTGGCGCTGGTGGCCGGCGGCGCCCTGCTGCTGCGCGGCCCGCGTGACAGCGACGACCCGTCCCGCCACCGCACGGTGCGCGTCGTGGTCGGCACCGCGGTGGTCGTGGTCGCCGTCGACGGCCTGCTGCACCTCCTCGGCGGGCACCCCGACTGGGGCGCGCCCCTGCAGGACGTCATCGACGCCGGCGGCTACGTCGGCGCCGCGGTCGGCAACCCCCTGCAGGGCCTCCTGGCCGCGTGGGGCGCCGGCCTGGTGCTGGGTGCCCTGGCCGTCATCGGCCTGGTGGTGGCCACGGGCGTCTCGTTGCGCACCGCGGCCAAGCGCACCGCCGACGGGGTCAAGCCGGTGCACGGCGTGCTGCGCCGTGGTGTCGACTCGCTGTTCGAGGTGGGCGCCGACCGAGGCCCGAGCATCACCACCGACGACGGCCTCAGCATCTACGACGTGGAGCTCGAGGACGAGCCGCGCCCGAAGCGGCGCCGCAAGAAGGCCGACGCCATGCTGCCGGAGCTGGTCGACGAGGAGGGCCTCGACGACCTCGCCGGCGGCGAGCTCCACGTGTTCGTGGCGGGCGAGGACGACGCCTCGGCTCTCCCCGACGAGGCCGACGGCGGCGACTCCGCCGACGAGCTCGACATCCACGTGCCGACCGCCGACGAGGTGCCCACCGAGGTCGAGCAGCTCGCCATGCCCGTCGGTCCCACGGCCAAGCCGGTCACCTGGAAGCTGCCGTCGCCCAAGCTCCTGGAGCGCTCCGAGCACCAGGAGGTCAACCGGGCCATGGTGGAGGAGCGGGGCCGGGTGCTCGAGGCCGCCCTCGCCGAGCACGGCGTCACCACCCGGCTGGTGGGGATGGTCGTCGGCCCCACCGTCACCCGCTACGAGCTCGAGCTGGGCCCGGGCGTGAAGGTCTCGAGGGTCACCAGCCTGCACAAGGACATCGCCTACGCCATGGCGTCGCCCGACGTGCGCATCCTGGCGCCGATCCCCGGCAAGCAGGCCATCGGCATCGAGGTCCCCAACGACACCCGCCAGCTGGTGGCCGTGGGCGACATCCTGGCCTCCCCGGAGGCGAGGTCGGCGACCGAGCCGCTCGAGGTCGCCATCGGCCGCGACATCAACGGCCGGGCCGTCATGGCCGACCTGGCCAAGATGCCCCACATCCTCATCGCCGGCGCCACCGGTGCGGGCAAGTCGTCGTGCATCAACTCGCTGATCACCTCGATCCTGATGCGCACCACGCCCGACCAGGTCCGGCTCATCCTCGTCGACCCCAAGCGGGTGGAGCTGGGCCAGTACAACCGGCTGCCGCACCTGCTCACCCAGGTGGTCACCAACCCCAAGAAGGCCGCCAACGCGCTGGCCTGGGCGGTGAAGGAGATGGAGCGGCGCTACGACCTGCTGAGCGAGGTCGGCTTCCGCGACATCGGCGGCTACAACGCGGCGTTCGACCGGGGCGACCTCTACCAGGACCCCGAGGCCGGGCTCGAGTACCAGCGCCTGCCCTACATCCTGATCGTGGTGGACGAGCTCAACGACTTGATGATGGTCGCCGCCCGCGACGTCGAGGAGTCGATCTGCCGCATCGCCCAGATGGCCCGGGCCGTGGGCATCCACCTCGTGATCGCCACCCAGCGCCCGTCGGTCAACGTGATCACCGGCGTGATCAAGGCCAACGTGCCGGCCCGGCTGGCGTTCGCGGTGTCGAGCCTGGCCGACTCCCGGGTGATCCTCGACCAGGGCGGCGCCGAGAAGCTCCTCGGCCGGGGCGACATGCTGCTGCTGGGGCCGAGCTCGAGCGTGGCCCAGCGCATCCAGGGCGCCTGGGTCACCGAGGCCGAGGTCCGCAACGTGGTGGCCGCGTGGCGACGCCAGTCGCCCGAGGTGGCCTACGACGACGACGCCGTCCAGGGCTCGGACGACGGCTCGGCGGGCAGCCCCGGCGCCGGCGGCATGGGCGCCGGCGGTGGTGGCGACGACGACGACGAGGAGCTGGTGCGCCAGGCCATGGAGCTGGTCGTGCGCTCCCAGCTGGGTTCCACGTCGATGCTGCAGCGCAAGCTGCGCGTCGGGTTCGCCCGGGCCGGACGGCTCATGGACCTGCTCGAGCAGCGGGGGGTGGTCGGCCCCTCGGAGGGCTCGAAGGCCCGGGCGGTGCTCATGACCCCCGAGGAGCTCGACGAGCTCAGCGGGGCGCCGGCCGACTGAACGGCGGTCGGTGCGTCGCTAGGGTGCGGCCCGTGACGCAGGCACCCGTCCCGCAGCCCGGCATCTTCGCCCAGGGCACCCGCAGCCACCACCACCTCGAGCTGGCCGTCCGCGCCGGCGCGACCGACGCCGACGTGCTCGACGCCTTGCGCCGCCTGCGCGAGCCGCACGTCACCGCGGGCGGGGTGAACCTGGTGGTGGGGATGGGACCGGCGCTGTGGCGGCGGCTGGCGCCGTCGGCGGCGCCGCCCGAGCTGCGCGACTTCGAGGTGATCGACGGCCTCGACGCCACCTCGGCCCCGGCGACCCAGCGCGACCTGTGGGTGTGGGTGCACGGCACCGGCGAGGACGTCGCCTTCGACACCGCCCGCCTGGCCGCCGTGGCGCTCGCGGGTGTGGCCACCGTCGAGCTCGAGCTGCCGGCGTTCGTCTACAAGGACAGCCGCGACCTCACCGGCTTCGTCGACGGCACCGCCAACCCGCCGATGCAGGAGGCGGCCGAGGTCGCGCTGGTGCCGGCCGGACGGCCGGGCGAGGGCGGTGCCTTCGTGCTGGCCCAACGGTGGGTGCACGACCTCGGAGCGTTCCACGCCCTCCCGGTCGCCGAGCAGGAGCGGGTGATCGGCCGCACCAAGCCCGACAGCGTCGAGATGGACGATGCGGTCAAGCCCGCCGACGCCCACATCGCCCGGGTCGAGATCGAGCTCGACGGCGAGGAGGCGGAGATCTTCCGTCGCTCCACGCCGTACGGCACGCTGGCCGAGCACGGCCTCTACTTCCTCGCGTTCTCCGCCGAGCTGCGCCGCTTCGACGTGATGCTGCGCAACATGTTCGGGCGCGGCGACGGCCCGCGGGACCGCCTCACCGACTTCTCCCGGCCGGTCTCGGGCTCGTACTTCTTCGCCCCCTCGCTCCGTGACCTGAACGAGCTGCTGGACTGAAGGGGCCGCACGTGCGCTGGACGGTCCACGGTGAGCGCTACGTCTACCGCAGCGACTGGATGTCGCTCGCCCTGGTCGACGTGGAGATCCCCGACGGGCGGCGCTTCGAGCACCACGTGCTGCGCATGCCCCGGGAGGCGGCCGGCACGGTCGTGCACGACGTCGACCGCGACGCCGTGCTGCTGCTGTGGCGGCACCGGTTCATCACCGACCGGTGGGGGTGGGAGATCCCCGCGGGTGGCCTCGACGAGGGCGAGACGCCGCAGCAGTGCGCCGTCCGCGAGGCGGTGGAGGAGGCGGGGTGGCGCCCCCACGGCCTCGAGCTGCTGGCCAGCTACAACCCGATGCCCGGCGGTGTCGACCAGACGTTCCACCTGTTCCTCGCCGAAGAGGCCGAGCGCGTCGGCGAACCGACCGATCCGGGGGAGTCCGAGCGGGTGGAGTGGGTGCCGGTCGAGACGGTGCAGGAGGCGCTCGTCGACGGCCGCATCGTGGAGGGGATGACCCTCACAGGCCTGTCACTGGCGTTGGCCACCGAGCGGATCTGACGCCCGGGCACGCCCCGTCGCTCAGGAGCGCACGACGGCGTGTTCACGGCGGCGCTGGAGGGTGAGCAGCACGACCAGCCGGGCCCACGCACGTGAGCCCGAGCCGGGGCCGGGGTCGGGCGGGGCCAGCACCCGCACGGCGAGCAGGACACCCGCCGTCAGCGCCACCGCCACGAGCGTGCCGAGCGCCCAGCCGGCGACCACGTCGCTGGGCCAGTGCACGCCGAGCACCAGGCGGCTCAGCCCGACGGCGCCCGACACGCCGAAGGCGGCGACCACGGCCAGCACCCGCAGCAGCGGCCGGTGCAGCACCACCACGGCCAGCACGATCGCCAGGGCGACGAGGAGCGCGGTGGTGTCGGCGGCGTGACCCGACGGGAACGACGGCTCGCTCTCGGCCACCATGCGCACGGGGATCGCAGGCCGGCCACGGCCGACCCACGGCTTGACCACCGACACCACGGCGCCGGTGACCAGCAGCGAGGCGAGCGGGGCGGCGGCCACGGCCAGGCGGCTGCCCCCCAGCCACAGCAGCGCGCCGATGGCCACGCCGACGCCGACCAGCACGGGCGCGCTCCCGAGCAGGGCCAGGACCTTCGACACGGCGACGAGCCACGGGGTCCGGTGGTCGGTCACGAAGCCCAACCTCGACGCGTCCTGGCCCACGAGGCCGCCGCCGTCGGTCATGTCCTCGCCCACCAGGGCCAGCACCCCCGAGGCGAGGCCGACGACGGCGACCGCCAGCCCGACCAGGGCGGCACCGGCCGTGGACAGGCCGAGGCGGCGCTGCAGGCGGCGGCCGCTGAGCAGCGCGGCGCCCGTCGCGGCTCGCACGCGGTCCGGTGGGTTCATGGGCGCTCCTCTGGGGTCGCTCCGGGCGGCCGACGGTACCGCCACGACGCCCACGGTGGTCGTCGCCCCCGCGATGCAGTCGCGCCGTCGAGGAGCCGGTGTCGCCGAGCCGCGGGCCGTAGGCCCCTGGAGGACGGCCCGCCGCGGGTGGAGGGTGGAGGCCGCAGACGGCTGTGGGAGGCGCGGAGATGCGAGCTCGGGTCATCGGCACGGTGGGAGCGGTCGTCGGTCTGGCCGCCGTCGCCCACCGGGTGGTCACACCCCGCCAGCAGCGGTGGGGGGCCACCGAGGAGGACGTGCACCGGCCGCTGCCGGGCGACGAGCTCGTGGCCGAGCCCGCCGACCAGAGCACCCGGGCCGTCACCATCCAGGCCCCCAGGGAGGTGGTGTGGCGCTGGGTCGTGCAGCTCGGTGCCGACCGAGGTGGCTTCTACAGCTACGACTGGCTGGAGGACCTGTTCGGCCTGGGCATCCACAGCGCCGACTCGATCGTGCCCGAGTGGCAGCACCGCGAGGTCGGCGACCTCGTGCAGGCCGATGCACGGGGCAGCGGGGGCTGGTACGTCATGGAAGTCCGGCCCCCCGACGCCCTGGTGCTGTCGCTGGCCGACGTGCGCGAGGGCCGCCCCGCCCGCCGCCAGGACCCGGCCGGCTGGGAGTTCCTGTGGACCTTCGCCCTGCTCGAGGAGTCGCCCGGCACCACCCGCCTGCTGGTCCGGGAGCGGGCCGGGTTCGGGAAGGGCTGGGTGCGGATGCTGATGGCCCCGGTCGGGCTCGTCAGCTTCGTGATGACCCGCAGGATGCTGCTCGGGATCAAGCAGCGGGCCGAGGGAGAGGTCGCCGCCGTCGCCTAGCATTGGCGGCCATGGCCGGCAGCTTCTGGATCGAGACCCTGGGCTGCCCCAAGAACCAGGTCGACTCCGACAAGCTGGTCGGCACGCTGCTCGCCGACGGCCTGCAGCCGGCCGAGGGCCCCGACGGCGCCGACGTGGTGGTCGTCAACACCTGCGCCTTCGTCGAGGAGGCCCGCCAGGAGTCGATCGACACGATCCTCGCCCTCGACGGGTCCCGCGCGCCCGGTGCCCGCCTCGTCGTCACCGGCTGCATGGCCGAGCGCTACGGCGCCGAGCTGGCCGAGGCCCTGCCCGAGGTCGACGCCGTCGCCGGCTTCGGGGTGCCCGTCACCCTGGGCGCCACCCGCTCGGGCCGCTCCGCGGCCGAGGTGCCGACCCTCGACCTGCTCAACCTGCCCCGTCCCGCCTCGACGGCGCCGTGGGCCTACGTCAAGGTGGCCGAGGGCTGCGACCGGGCCTGCGGGTTCTGCGCCATCCCCTCGTTCCGGGGCAAGCAGCGCTCCCGCACGGTCCACGACGTGCTCGCCGAGGTCGAGGCGCTGCAGGCGCGCGAGATCGTGCTGGTGGCCCAGGACCTCGCCGCCTTCGGCCGCGACCAGGGGGTGGGCGAGCGGGCGATCGTCCCGCTGGTGCACGCCGTGGCCGAGCGGGTCGACCGGGTGCGGCTGCTGTACCTCTACCCGTCCGACCTCACCGACGAGCTCGTCGACGCCGTCTGCGCCACGGGTGTGCCCTACTTCGACCTGTCGCTGCAGCACGTGTCGGCGCCGCTGCTGCGCCGGATGCGCCGCTGGGGCGACGGTGAGCGCTTCGCCGAGCGCATGGCCGCCATCCGCCGGCGCGAGCCGGGCGCCGCGTTCCGGTCCAACTTCATCGTGGGCTACCCGGGGGAGACCGAGGCCGACCACGACGCCCTGCTGGCCTTCGTCGAGCAGGCCGAGCTCGACTGGTGCGGGTTCTTCGCCTTCTCACGCGAGGAGGGCACCTACGCCGCCGGCCTCGACGACCAGGTCCCCGAGGGGTTGGTCGCCGAGCGGCTGGCCGAGCTGCGCGAGCTGCAGGACGGCATCACGGCCCGACGACGTGACGAACTGATCGGCTCGGTGGTCGAAGTCCTCGTGGACGCACCGGGACAGGGCCGCACCTACCGCGAGGCACCCGAGATCGACGGCATCGTCACGGTGCCCGAGCAGCTCGCCGTCGGCAGCCTCCTCGACGTGGAGATCGTCGACGCGCAGGGCCCCGATCTCGTCGCCCGGGTGGCGGTCGGCACCGCGCCGGTCGGAGGTGCGGCGTGACCGACACCAACGGCTACGGGCCCTCCGCCCTGGCCACACCGGCCAACTTCGTCACCGTGGTGCGCCTGCTCGTGTCGCCGCTGCTGTTCGCCATGATCAGCGACCAGCCGAGCGGGTGGCTGGTGTGGGCGTTCTTCACGGTGCTGGCGTTCACCGACGGCATCGACGGCTGGATCGCCCGCCGCTACGGCACCACCCGCAGCGGGGCGTTCCTCGATCCGCTCGCCGACAAGGTGCTGGTGCTCGGCTCGATGTTCGCGCTGGTGTCGGTGGGGCGCTTCCCCGTGTGGCCGGTGGCGGTGATCTTCGTGCGGGAGATCGCCATCAGCCTCTACCGGGTCTACTGGGGCCGCCGGGGCCTCGCCGTGCCGGCCCGACCGTCGGCCAAGCTCAAGACCCTCGTGCAGTCCCTGTCGATCGGGGCGGTGCTCATGCCGCCGCTCACCGACGTCACCTGGCTGGCCGACGGGCTGCTCTACCTCGGCACGTTCCTCGCGGTGCTGAGCGCCGTGCAGTACGTGCTCGACGGCGCCCGGGCGGCCACCTCGATGGGCGACCGCTCGGGCCTCGCCCGCTGACGCGCCGCCGGGCACGAGTGGCGACCGCGCACCCGTCGTCTCCGGCTCCCTCGACCGCCGGGCACGAGGCGCCCGTCGGCTACCTCGAGCTGTTCTACGACCTCGTGTTCGTGGCCGCCACCATCGTCATCTCCAACACCTTCTCGGCCGACGTCACCTGGGCATCGGCGCGCAGCTGCACCATGGTCTTCGCGCTCCTGTGGGTCTTCTGGTTCCACACGACGCTGCTGGCCAACGTCGAGCGGCGCGACGACCTCGGGCACCGGGCCCTCGTGCTGGCGCAGATGTTCGGGATCAGCCTCACCGTGCTCGCCTTCGCCGACAAGGAGACGTCGAACGGCGACCTGCTCGGCGTCGCCGTCGGCCTCGTGATGCTGATCATCGTCGTGATGTACCACCGGGCCGGTGCCGAGCGGGCCGACGTGCGGGCGTGGTCCGACCAGCGTCGGAACCTCCTCGTCGTGGCGGCCGCGCTGGTGCTCGCCACCACCTGGCTGCCGGCCGGGGTCGACGACGCGGTGTTCCTCGTGGCGTTCGCCATCTTGTTGGTGCCCTCGACGGTCCGCGGCCGCCGGCAGGTCACACCGCCACCCGTCGACACCGCCCACCTGCTCGAGCGGGCCGCCCTGCTCACCCTCATCACCATGGGTGAGGCCTTCGTGAAGGTCGCCCTCGTCGTCTCGGAGGGCCGCATCGGCCGCGACGACATCGCCGCCATGGTGGTGGAGTTCGTGGCCGTGTTCGCCCTCTGGTTGGTGTACTTCGACGACATCCCGAAGGCCGGCCTGCGCCGGGGGCGCACGTCGGCGGAGCTCTGGACGCTCTCGCACCTGCCGTTGCAGGTCGGCATCGTCGCCGTGGCCATCGGCACCTCCAAGTTCCTGCAGGTCGGTGACCACGGCGTGCACGACGTGGTGGTCGTGATCCTCGTGGTCGCCTTCGCGCTCGTCTACGGCGGGCTGGCGCTGGTCGGCCTGCTCGGCGACCGCCACCCCATCGGCGGGCTGACCACCGCCCGCCTCACCATGGTGGGCGTGGCCGGGGTGCTCGGGGTCGTGACCCTGGCCTTCGAGTGGTTCACGCCGTTCCAGATGCTGGTCGGGCTGGCCGCCGCCGAGCTGGTGCACGCGGCCGTGGCGGCCCGGCTCCGGGCCGGCACCCACGTGGGGGCCCCGACCGGTCCGGCGCCCGAGGGCGGGTCGGCCGGCCGGGCGCACTAGGTTCGCCGCCGCACCGAGGGGGAGGGACGCCCGTGAACTGCGAAGTGGTGGCCGTGGGCACCGAGCTGCTGCTCGGCCAGATCGTCGACACGAACTCGTCCTGGATCGGCGAGCAGCTGGCGCTGGCCGGCATCGACTCGTACTTCCAGACCAAGGTCGGCGACAACTGGCAGCGCATCCGCAACGCCCTCGAGCTGGCCCTGTCGCGCAGCGACGCGGTGATCGTCTGCGGCGGCCTCGGCCCCACCCAGGACGACATCACCCGTGACGTGATCGCCGAGGTCATGGGCGTGGGCCTCGAGGAGGACCCCGAGGTGGTGGAGCGGCTGCTGCGCACCTTCGGATCGCGGGGCCGGTCGATGCCCATGAACAACCTGCGCCAGGCCATGGTCCCCGTGGGCGCCACCCGCATCCCCCAGCAACCGGGGACCGCGCCCGGTCTGGTCTGCCCGGTGGGGGACAAGGTGGTGTTCGCCGTGCCGGGCGTGCCCTACGAGATGCAGGAGATGGTCACCGGCACGGTCATCCCCGAGCTACGCCGGCGCGCCGGCGACACCGGGGTCATCCGCAGCCGCACCCTGCGCACCTGGGGCCACTCCGAGTCCGGGATCGCCGAGATGCTGGGCCACCGGCTCGAGCACCTCGACCAGAGCGGGCACGCCACCATCGCCTTCCTGGCCAGCGGCATCGAGGGCCTGAAGGTGCGGGTCACCGCCAAGGCCGCCACCGCCGAGGAGGCCGACGCGGTGCTCGCCGCCGAGGTCGACGAGGTGGCCTCGGTGCTCGCCGACTACGTGTTCAGCACCGACGACGAGCCGATGGAGGCGGTGGTGCTCGACCTCCTGCGGCGTCGGGGCCTCACCCTCGGCACCGCCGAGTCGGTCACGGGCGGGCTCATCGCGTCTCGGCTCACCGGCGTGCCCGGGGCGAGCGACGTGCTGCGGGGCAGCGTGGTCGCCTACGCCAGCGAGGTGAAGTTCGACGTGCTCGGCGTGCCCGCCGGCCCCGTGGTCACCGACGCCGCCGCTGCCGCCATGGCCGAGGGGGCGTGCCGGGCGCTCGGCGCCGACGTGGCCGTCGCCACCACGGGCGTGGCGGGACCCGACGAGCAGGAGGGGGTGGCGGTGGGCACCGTGTTCTTCGCGACCACCGTCGACGGCGTGACCGAGACGGGCATGGTGCGCTTCCCGTTCGACCGGGAGCGGATCCGCCAGTTCACGGTCATCACCGTGCTCGACCACCTCCGTCGGCGCCTCCTCGCCCGCTGACGAGCGAGGCCCTTCGGTCCGGCCCGGAACGGGTGGGTCGAACGGGTTTCATCAGCGGAGGGGGACCACCAGCAGCGGATCGTGGCGGGCGCCCTCGCGCCCGAGGGTGCTGCGGTAGAGCACGACCTGCTCGACCGGGAAGGCCACGTCGACGGGCGTGCCGGTGACGCCACAGGCCCCGCGGTGGCGCAGGCGCGCCAGGGTGAGGTGGCCGGCGAAGCGCCGGTCCTCCGGCTCGCCGAGGTCGGAGGTGCACGCCCGCACGGCGGCCGCCAGCTCGTCGAGCCCGGCGACGGGCAGGCACACCACGTTGCGGCCCAGCCGGCTGACGCGGGGCCCGAGCAGGGCCGTCGCCGGTCCGGCGCGCAGCCCGGCCAGGGCGTCGGCGGCAGCGGCCTCGTCGGCCTCGCCGAGGAACCGCACGGTGACGTGCCACTGCTCGGGCGGCACCCAGCGCACGCCCGGCTCGGCGGGACGCGGCAGGCGCGCCACCAGCGCCGCCGTCACGTCCGGCGGCGGGTCGACGGCGACGAACAGCCGGCTCATCGGCGATGCAGCACGCGCGGCGCGTGCCGGTGGCGGCTCAGGACTCGGTCGGCTCGGTGTCGGAGCCGTCGTCGCGCACCAGCCGCAGCGACGCCGAGTTCATGCAGTAGCGCACGCCCGTGGGCTGCGGGCCGTCGTCGAAGACGTGCCCGAGGTGGGCGCCGCAGGTGGCGCACAGCGCCTCGGTGCGCACCATGCCGTGGGAGGTGTCGGTGCGGGTCTCGACCGCGCCGTCGTCGATGGCCTGCCAGAAGCTGGGCCAGCCCGACCCCGATTCGTACTTGGTGTCCGAGGAGAACAACGGCGTCTCGCACACGATGCAGCGGTAGACGCCCTCGTCGTGGCAGTCCCAGTAGACCCCGGTGAAGGCCCGCTCGGTGCCGGCGTGCTGGGTCACCTCGTACTGCAGGGGGCTGAGCCGCTCGCGCAGCACGGCGTCGCGCTCGGCGGGGTCGTCGGGGAGGGTGACGGGTCGGGCGTCGGGCTCGGGATCGGCCATGGCGGGCACCTCTCTCGACGGGGCGTTCGGCGGCGGGAGCGCCGCTCGGGCAGAACCCTACCCATCGGCCCCCGGGGTGCTTGCGACGAACACCGGTTCGAACTTACACTGGTGTCGTCCCAGACCGGCAGGGCCGCTCCACCGGCCGCTGTCACACCCCCTCCGTAGGGTGGTCCTCATCGCCGAGGCACCGCCCCCGGCCCTCATCTGCAGCAGACGTCCGACACGCACGAAGGAGACACCGGTGGAGCGAGACAAGGCACTCGACATGGCCCTCAGCCAGATCGAGAAGCAGTACGGCAAGGGCTCGGTCATGAAGATGGGCGAGAAGGGCACCATGAAGGTCGAGACCGTCTCGACCGGCGCGCTGGCCCTCGACCTGGCCCTCGGCGTCGGGGGCCTGCCCCGGGGCCGTGTCGTCGAGATCTACGGCCCGGAGTCGTCGGGCAAGTCCACCCTCGCCATGCACGTGGTGGCCGAGGCCCAGCGCAACGGCGGCATCTGCGCCTACATCGACGCCGAGCACGCCATGGACCCGGTCTACGCCAAGCACATCGGCGTCGACATCGACGAGCTGCTCATCTCCCAGCCCGACACGGGCGAGCAGGCCCTCGAGATCGCCGACATGCTCGTGCGCTCCGGGGCGCTCGACGTGGTCGTGATCGACTCGGTGGCCGCCCTCACCCCCCGGGCCGAGATCGAAGGCGAGATGGGCGACAGCCACGTGGGCCTGCAGGCCCGCCTCATGAGCCAGGCCCTGCGCAAGCTCACGGCCAACCTCAACAAGTCGAACACCATCTGCGTCTTCATCAACCAGCTGCGCGAGAAGATCGGTGTCATGTTCGGCTCACCCGAGACGACGCCGGGCGGGCGGGCGCTGAAGTTCTACTCGTCGGTCCGCCTCGACATCCGCCGCATCGAGTCCATCAAGGACGGCGTCGAGGTCGTCGGCAACCGCACCCGGGTGAAGGTCGTCAAGAACAAGGTGGCCCCGCCGTTCAAGCAGTGCGAGTTCGACATCATGTACGGCAAGGGCATCAGCCGTGAGGGCTCGCTGCTCGACATCGGCGTCGACCTGGGCCTCGTGAAGAAGTCGGGTGCCTGGTACACCTACGAGGGCGAGCAGCTCGGCCAGGGTCGGGAGAACGCCAAGCAGTTCCTCACCGACAACCCCGAGATCATGGTCGAGATCTCCGAGCGGATCCGCCAGCAGGTCGGCATCGGCGTGGAGGACGGCGACGACGTCGACCTCACCGACGACGTCATGACCGCCGAGCACGACGTCCCCATCACCCTCGACGACTGATCGTCGGGGCTTCCCCGGCGAGGCCGGCGGGCCTCCACCTCCCGCTGGCCTCGCACCCGATCCGGTCCCGGGGCTCCGGCCCCGGGACCGTCCGCGCTCCGAGTCCCGGGCGGGGGGGCGGCGGGGCGGCCGAGAGCCCCCGGTAGCATTCCCCGCCGTGACCGAGGGCCGCACCTACGCCATCCGCACCTACGGGTGCCAGATGAACGAGCACGACTCCGAGCGCCTCGCCGGGCTGCTCGAGGCCGACGGGCTCGTGATGGCGGCCGACCCCGACGCCGCCGACGTGGTGGTCCTCAACACCTGCTGCATCCGGGAGAACGCCGACAACAAGCTCTACGGCGCCCTGGGCCACCTCAAGGCCCGCAAGGCCGAACGTCCCGGCATGGAGATCATCGTCAGCGGGTGCCTGGCCCAGAAGGACCGCGAGCTCGTCCAGCAACGGGCCGCCCACGTCGACGTGGTGCTCGGCACCCACAACGTGCACCGGGCCGTCGAGCTTCTGCACGCCGCCCGGGCCGCGGGACCGGTCATGGAGATCTGGGACGAGGCCCTCGACGAGGTCGAGGCCTTCCCGTCGGCGTTGGCCGTGAAGCGCGAGGTCGACCACTCGGCCTGGGTCACCATCCAGGTCGGGTGCGACAACACCTGCGCCTACTGCATCGTGCCCGCCGTCCGCGGCCGCGAGATCAGCCGGCCGTTCGGCGAGCTGGTGGCCGAGGTCGAGCGCCTCGCTGCCGACGGCGTCATCGAGGTCACCCTGCTCGGTCAGAACGTGAACTCCTACGGCCGTGACCTCACCACCGGCCGCCGGGCCCTCGAGCCGTCCGCTGCCGACGCGGCGGTGGCCGGCGAGACGTGGGCCGCCGACCCAGCTCGCCGGGCCCGGCCGCTCTTCGCCGACCTGCTGGCCGCGGTGGCCGGCGTCGAAGGCATCCGTCGGGTGCGCTACACCAGCCCCCACCCCAAGGACCTGCGGCCCGAGACCATCGCCGCCATGGCCGGCCACCCGGCGGTGTGCCCCCACCTGCACCTGCCGCTGCAGGCCGGCTCCGACCGCGTGCTGCGTGCCATGCACCGCGGCTACACCGCCGAGCGCTACCTCGAGAAGCTCGCCGCCGCCCGCGCCGGCATCCCCGACCTGGCCGTCACCACCGACCTCATCGTCGGCTTCCCGGGCGAGACCGACGCCGACTTCGAGCAGACCCTCGAGGTCGTCGCCGCGGCGGAGTACGACTCGGCGTACACGTTCATCTTCTCGCCCCGGCAGGGCACCGAGGCCGCCCTGCTGCTGGAGCGGGAGCCGGGCCGGGCGGTCGACCCGGCCGTGGTGGGCGAGCGCTTCGAGCGGCTGCGCGTCGTGGTCGAGCGCTCCGCCCTCGCCAAGCACCGGGCCCGCATCGGCCGGGTCGAGGAGGTCGTGGTCGAGGGGCCCTCCAAGCGCGACCCCTCCGTCCTCACCGGGCGCACCGGGCAGAACAAGCTGGTCCACTTCGCCGCCGACGGCCCGCTGCGGCCCGGCACGCTCGCCACCGCGCGCGTCGTCGACGCCGGCCCCCACTTCCTGCGGGGAGAGCTGGTCGAGGTGCTGGCCGCGCCCCGGCACCGCACCCGCATCCCCGTCACCGCCGGGTGAGCGGCGCGGCCGAGGCGTTCCGGCCGTCAGGCCGCCACCTCGCCCTGGTCGGCCCCACCGCCTCGGGCAAGTCGGCGCTCGCCCTGGAGCTGGCCCGCCGCCGCGACGACATCGAGATCGTCTCGGTCGACTCGATGCAGGTCTACCGGGGCATGGACATCGGCACGGCCAAGCCCACCCCCGACGAGCAGCTCGAGGTGCGCCACCACCTCATCGACCTCGTCGACCCCGACGACGACTACACCGTCTCGCGCTTCCAGCACGACTGCCTGGCCGTGCTGGCCGACATCGAGCAGCGGCGCCGGCGAGCGCTGCTCGTGGGCGGCACCGGGCTCTACCTGCAGTCGGTCACCGACGGCCTCGACATCCCCGGGCAGCACCCGGAGGTGCGAGCCGAGCTCGAGGCCGAGCCCGACACGGCCGTGCTGTTCGCCCGGCTGCTCGAGCTCGACCCGGTGGCGGCCGGCCGGATGGAGCCCACCAACCGCCGGCGGGTGGTGCGCGCCCTCGAGGTCACCGTGGGCAGCGGCCGGCCGTTCTCGTCCTACGGCCCGGGGCTCGGCTCGTACCCGCCGGCACCGTTCCCCGTCGTGGGCCTCGCCATCGAACGGGCCGTGCTCGACCCGCGCATCGAGCGGCGCTACCACGCCCAGGTCGAGTCCGGCTTCGTCGCCGAGGTGCAGGCCCTGCTGGCCCGCCCGGCCGGGCTGTCGCGCACCGCCCGCCAGGCCCTCGGCTACGCCGAGCTGATCGACCACGTCGAGCACGGCACCCCTCTCGACGACGCCCTCGCCACGGCCATCCGTCGCACCCGCCGCTTCGCCCGTCGCCAGCAGCGCTGGTTCGGCCGCGATCCCCGGGTGGAGTGGCTGCCCACCGAACCGGCCGGCGCCGCGCTCGACCGCAACGCGCTCGCCCTGCTGCTCTCCCGGCTGGGAGACTGACCCCGACGAACGGACCTGGACGCCCATGCAGCTCACCAAGCACCACGGACTCGGCAACGACTTCCTCGTCGCCCTCGAGGAGGTCGACGGACCGCTCCGCGGTGACGCCACCCTCGCTCGTGCCCTGTGCGACCGGCGGCGGGGCATCGGCGCCGACGGGTTCATCCTCGGCAGTCGGCCCGCTCCCGGCCAGGCGGCGCCCGACGGTCGGCCTGTCGACGTGGTGATGCACCTGTGGAACGCCGACGGCAGCCGGGCCGAGATGAGCGGCAACGGCATCCGCTGCCTGGGCCAGGCCCTCGCCATGGCGCGCGACGACCACGAGGCCACCTACGTCGTGGCCACCGACGGCGGGCTGCGCGAGCTCGTCGTGCACGACGACGCCGAGCACCGGCGGGCCCAGGTCCACGTCACCATGGGCCCGGTGGGTGCCGGCCCGGACGTGCCCGCCGCCGTGGCCGAGCGTCTGGCCGACTGCCGCCACGCCACGGCCGACCTGGGCAACCCCCACCTGGTGGTGCTGGTGGCCGACCTGGCCGGCGTCGACCTGGTCGGCACCGGCGGGTGGCTCGAGCAGCAGTTCCCGAGCGGCGTCAACGTCGAGTTCATCGCCCCCGGCACCCAGCCCGACAGCGTCGAGCTGCTGGTCTGGGAGCGCGGCGCCGGCGTCACCGAGGCCTGCGGCACCGGAGCGGTGGCCGCCGCCCACCTGGCCCACCGGTGGGGCCTGGTCGGCCGTGAGGTCCGGGTGGCCATGCCCGGGGGCGATGCGGAGGTCATCCTGCCCGCCGACGCGGGCCCCGGGGCCGAGGGCGCCGACGACGAGCCGGTCCTGATCGGCCCCGCCCAGCACGTGGCCACCATCGAGGTGCCGAATGGCTGACACGACCCCACCCACCGACGGCCACCGCGGCGGCTTCGGCGAGTACGGCGGCGAGAGCGGCGGGCTCATCGAGCGCGCCTTCCGGGAGAAGATCGTCCTCGTCGGCGTGACCCACCCGGGCGAGGACGAGGACGACACCGAGCGCCACCTCGACGAGCTGGCCCTGCTGGTCGACACGGCCGGCGCCGACGCCGTGGCGCGCGTCGAGCAGCGACGCCACACGCCCGACCCCGCCACCTACCTGGGGGCCGGCAAGGTGGACGAGCTGCGCGAGCTGTGCGAGGCGGTCGACGCCGACACCGTGGTGTTCGACGACGAGCTCAGCCCGGCCCAGCAGCGCAACCTCGAGAAGATCCTCGGGCGCACCGCCATCGACCGCACCGCGGTGATCCTCGACATCTTCGGGCAGAACGCCCACAGCCTCGAGGGCAAGGCCCAGGTCGAGCTGGCCCAGATCCGCTACCGGCTGCCCCGCCTGCGGGGCAAGGGCAAGGCCCTCTCCCAGCAGCGGGGCGGCATCGGCGCCCGCCAGGGCGGCGGTGAGACCCAGCTCGAGGTCGACCGGCGGCGCCTGCTGCGGCGGATGCACAAGCTGGAGGCCGACCTGCGCGACATCGAGCGGGTGCGCCACACCCAGGCCAAGGCCCGTCAGCGCTCGCGCCTGCACCGGGTGGCCATCGTCGGCTACACCAACGCCGGCAAGTCCACGTTGCTGAACCGGCTCACCGATGCCGGCGTGCTGGTGGAGGACCGCCTCTTCGCCACCCTCGACGCCACCACCCGCCGCCTGCAGCTCCCCGGCGGCGAGACCGTGCTCGTCACCGACACGGTCGGGTTCATCACCAAGCTGCCCACCCAGCTGGTGGAGGCGTTCAAGTCCACCCTCGAGGTCGTGGTCGACGCCGACCTGCTGGTGCACGTCGTCGACGCCTCGGCCCCCGACCCGGAGGAGAACATCGCCGCCGTCAACCGGGTGCTGGGTGAGATCGGCGCCATGGGCGTGCCGCAGCTGCTCGTGGCCAACAAGCTCGACGCCGACCCGACCGGCGCCAAGCACCTGCGCACCGACCACCCCGGGGCGGTGGCCATCTCGGCCCGCACCGGTGAGGGCGTCGACGACTTGCTGCGCACCATCGGCGACCGGCTGCGCGGCCTGAGCACGGTCACCGAGCTGGTCGTGCCCTTCGACCGGGGCGACGTGCTCGCCACCCTCCACCGCGAGGGCGAGGTGCTGCTCGAGACGGTCACCGACGACGGCATGCGCGTGCGTGCCCGCCTCGACGAGGCGGCGGTGAGCCGGCTGCGCGAGTACGTCGTGGCGGCCCCGGCCTGAGACGCCGCCGTGACGAGGCGTTCGGTTCCCGGCTAGACCGGCCCCGATGACCGACCCAGCCCGGGGCTTCAGCCCTCCGCCGTACCCCTACGACCGCCTCGACGCGCTGAAGCCGCAGGCCCAGGCCCACGAGGGCGGCCTCGTCGACCTCTCCATCGGCACGCCGTGCGACCCACCGGCGCCGCAGGTGGTGGAGGCACTGGCCTCCTCGGCCGCCGAGCGGGGCTACCCGGCGTCGATCGGTTCGCCGGCCTACCGGGAGGCGGCCGCGGGGTGGCTGGCCCGCGAGCTGGCCGTCGAGGTGGGGCCGGACCAGCTGGCCGCCTGCATCGGCACCAAGGAGCTGGTGGCCGGCATGCCCCACTGGCTGCGGCTGCGCGACCCGTCGAAGGACACCGTGCTGTACCCGGCCATCAGCTACCCGAGCTACGCCATGGGCGCCGAGCTGGCCGGGGCCCGAGCGGTGGCGGTGCCGGTCACCCCCGACGGGCGCAGCGACCTGGCGGCGATCGACCCGGCCGACGCCGAGCGGGCCCTGTGCCTGTGGGTGAACTCGCCGGCCAACCCCACCGGCCACCTCGACGACCTGGCCGCCGCGGCCGAGTGGGGGAGGGCCCACGGCGTGCCGGTCCTCTCCGACGAGTGCTACGTGGAGTTCACCTGGGACGGACCCCGGCGGACGATCCTCGAGCACGGCCTCGACGGCGTGCTCGCCGTGCACTCGCTCTCCAAGCGCTCCAACCTGGCCGGGGTGCGGGCCGGCTTCTACGCCGGCGACCCCGAGCTCGTCCACTACCTGTCGGAGCTGCGCAAGCACGCCGGGTTCATGGTGCCGGGCCCGGTGCAGGCCGCCGCGGTGGCGGCGTGGGACGACCAGGCCCACGTCGACGCGCAGCGCGAGCGCTACCGGCACCGCCTCGCCCGCTTCGCCGCCGTGCTCGCCGGCCTCGGCGTCGACGCGCCCCTTCCCGGCGGGGGGTTCTACCTGTGGGCCCCGGCGCCGGACGGCGACGCCTGGGCGCTGGTGCGGCGGCTCGCCACCGACGGCGGGTGCCTCGTCTCCCCCGGGGAGTTCTACGGCCCCGACGGCGCCGGCTTCGTGCGCGTGGCCGTGGTGCAGCCCGACGACCGCCTCGATCTCGTCGCCCGCCGCCTCGGCGCCGCCTGATCGGGAACCGGACGGCCGCGCCGCCGTCCAACGCCCAATGGGACGCGGCGCGCTCGTCCGCCGACGCACGGGCTCCACGAGCTCCTGCGCCGTCGCCGCCTCACTGCGCTGAGCTCGGCGGTTCACCCGTCGGGTGGGGCCCGCTCGTCGTCGGCCTCTCGCCCGTGCGGGCCGTTGCCGGCGGGTGGTGGGTGGTCGGGATGGGTGGTGCGCCAGCGGTTGTGGTGGGCGCAGCCCCAGCGGCCGTTGTCCTGGGTGGTGGGCCCGCCCGCGGCGGCGGGGTGGATGTGGTCGGCTTCGGGGCGTTGGGGGATGTCGTCGCAGCTGGGGTGGAAGCAGGTGCGATCGCGCACCTCCAGCGCCCGGCGCAGGGCGCCGCGGAAGAACCGGCGTCGCTCGCCCACGTCGAGGACCCGCGAGGGCGGGTCGAACACGATGCGCTCCACGTCGGCCTCGGTGAGGTGGCGTGCCGCGGTGCCTGGTGTGAGGGCGGTGCGGTTGAACAGCTCCAGGATCGGGCCCTTGAGCGTCTCGAGGCCGACGACGACGGTGAACAGCGGGGCGGGGCGGCGGCCGTCGGCGGGGGCGGTGCGGGCCCGGGTGGCCATCTCCACCAGTGCATCGGCCCGCCGCTGCGCCGGGGTGCGGTCGAGCTCGCCCGGGGTGGGGGTACGCCCGAGACGGTCGCGGGCGGCGGCCCAGTCGGCGTCGAACAGTTCGGCCACGATGGCGCGCAGGGTCTCGTCGACGATCGCGCCCGACACGCGGTCGAGGGTGAGACGCCCGAACCACATCCCGGCGAAGGACTGGGCGAGGTGCACCTCCCGCGCCGCGTGCTCGGCGGCGGCGTCGTCTTCGGCGCCGTCGGGATCGACGATCTGCTCCCACCGGTCGCACAGGCTGGTGAAGTCCTTGAACCCCAGCCGCAGCGCGGCGTCGAGCAGCACCCGGTGGTCGGCGTCGAACACGGCGCGGGTGCGCGGCGTGCGCGCCCCCAACAAGGTGATGACGTGGGAGCGGTCGAGGTGCCCGTCGGCCCAGGCGGCTTCGATGTCGGGCAGCGCTCGCAGGGCGCGGCCGTGGCGGACCCGTTGGCGGGCCACGCCGATCGGCAGCCGTTGGGTCCACGCCACCCACGCGGCAGCGGTCTTGGCCCCCGACGGCTCCCATGCCCGCTCGGCGTCGAAGCGTCCCAGCACCCTGGCCTCGGCCACGTCGAGGCGGCCCCGCAGCCGCTGCAGCTCGCCCAGCGCGTCGCCCAGCACGGCGCCGTCGACACCGTCGAGATCGACCGTGGACAGCTCGGCCAGCACGGCGGCCGCCCGCTCCACCAGATCAGCCAGCACCGTGGCTCGTGCCGGTGGTGGTGCCATCACCATCCCCCCTCTCCGGACCCCGACGGGCTGCTCGTCGAGGAGCAGGCCACGCACGGTTCTCACACGGTGGGGACCTGAGCGGTCCCGAAGGGGAAGGCCGTCAGCCTATCGAACTGATGTACACGCCGCAACCCCGTTCCCGACATTCCTTCCTCTGATCGCGGGCTCAGCGGCCTCGTCCGCCGATCGGGGAGGGCCCTCGGCCCTCGGCGGCCGGGCCGGCACCCGGGCCGCCAGGTCGCCGGCCCTGCCCGCGCCGGCGAGATCCGGGACGGCCGGGCGGCATCGTGCCATCGTGTGGCCATGGCGCAGCCCGTGAGCAGCACCGCACCGCGACCGAAGTGGGCCGGCATCATCTGGGCGATCGTGATCTTCGTGGTCACCGCGATCGTGGGGATCGTGATGATCGTCCTGGGCGCCACCCAGGTCGCCCGCACCGTCGGGGACTTCAAGGAGGTCGATGTCCCAGGCAGCACGCGGCTGACGCTCAGCACGGGTGAGCACTGGATCTTCGTCGGCCGGCCCAACAACTCGTCGATCGACGTGTCCGACGTGACGGTGTCGGTCACCGACCCCGACGGCCGCGACGTCTCGATCAACTACGACTTCGGGCAGAACGCCAGCAACAACAACAGCGACTTCGAGTCCCTCGGCAAGTTCGACGCCGACGTCGCGGGGACCTACACGATCCAGACGTCCGGGCCCTCCCAGGCCGACGTCCGCATCGGCAAGATCCCGTTCTTCCGCATCTTCGCCCTCATCATCGGCGGCATCGTCGTGGGCGCCCTCGGGTTCCTGGTGGCGCTCATCATCCTCATCGTCGCCCTCGTCCGGCGCAGCCGGGCCAAGAAGGCCGCCGCCGGACCGCAGACCTGGGGCCCGCCGCAGGCACCGGGCGCCCCGCCGGCCTGGAGCCCACCGGCCGCCCCGGTGCCGCCGGCGCCCGGGCCCCAGCCGTGGACCGCCCCCCAGCAGCCCGCGCCGCCGCCTCAACCGGCGCCGCCGCCTCAAACCCCGCCGCCGCCGTCTGCGCCCCCGGGCGCGCCTCCGGGGCCTCCGCCGGGTCCACCGCCGCCGCCTCCTCCGCCGGGGCCGCCGCCGCCGGCCTGACCGAGCGGGAGCGCACGGTAGCCTGCGGCGCCATGGCCGACCTCGCTGCAACCATCGACGAGCTCTGGGAGCGCCGCACCGAGCTCACCCCCGACGACGCCGACGCCAACGCCGCCATCGGCGAGGCCATCGCCCTGCTCGACCGGGGCGAGGCCCGCGTGGCCGAGCTCGGTGCCGACGGCGAGCCGGTCGTGCACCAGTGGCTGAAGCAGGCGATCCTGCTGTACTTCCGCCAGTCGCAGATGCAGACCATCGAGCTCGGCCCGTTCGAGTTCGCGGACAAGATCCCTCTCAAGACCGACTACGCGGCGGCCGGCGTGCGCGTCGTCCCCGGCGCGTCGGCTCGCTACGGCTCGTTCCTCGACCGGGGCGTGGTGATGATGCCGAGCTACGTGAACATCGGCGCCCGGGTGGGGGCCAACTCCATGGTGGACACGTGGGCCACGGTCGGGTCGTGCGCCCAGATCGGCGCCAACGTCCACCTCTCCGGCGGGGTGGGCATCGGCGGCGTGCTGGAGCCGCCGCAGGCCGCGCCGGTCATGGTGGGCGACGACTGCCTCATCGGCAGCCGCTGCATCGTGGCCGAGGGCGCTCGGGTGGGTGACGGCGCCGTGCTCGGCGCCGGGGTGATCCTCACCGGCTCCATCCCGGTGATCGACGCCGAGACGGGCGAGGAGCTCAGCCGGGGCGTCGTCCCGTCGTGGTGCGTCGCCGTCTCGGCCACCCGTCCCCGCGCCTTCCCCGGCGGCGAGTTCGGGCTCCCGTGCGTGCTCGTCATCAAGCGCCTGGCCGAGGGCGAGCGCCACGACAAGTCGGCGCTCAACGACGTGCTGCGCCTCCACGGCGCCGCCACCTGAGGTCGGGCGTGTCGGGGCCGGCCGCCGGCGTCGACCTGCTCGCCCTCACCGCCCGCCTCGTCGACCTGCCGTCGCCGAGCCGGGCCGAGGGGCCGCTGGTCGAGCTGCTGGAGGCGCAGCTGCGCGCCCTGCCCCACCTGGACGTCACCCGCGTGGGCGACAACCTGGTGGCCCGCACCGAGCTCGGGCGGGGCCAGCGCCTGGTGCTCGCCGGCCACACCGACACCGTGCCCGCCGACGGCAACGGGCGGGCCGTCGTGGAAGGCGACCGGCTGCACGGCGTGGGGTCGGCCGACATGAAGGGCGGGCTGGCGGTGATGCTCGAGCTGGCCCGCCAGGTCCGCGAACCGGCCGTCGACTGCACCTTCGTGTTCTACGCCCGCGAGGAGGTGGCCAGCGTCGAGAGCGGGCTGGGCGAGCTGTTCGACCAGCGGCCCGACCTGCTCGGCGGCGACGCCGCCGTCCTGGGCGAACCGACCGACGCCCGGGTGGAGGCCGGCTGCCAGGGCACCCTCCGGTTCCGGGTGGTGCTGCGCGGTGCCCGCGCCCACACCGCACGCCCCTGGATGGGGCGCAACGCCGTGCACCGCCTGGCCGGCGTCCTCGGCGTGCTCGACGCCTACACGGAGCGGCGGCCGGTCCTCGAGGGCTGCGAGTTCCGCGAGGCCCTGCAGGCGGTGGCGGTGGAGGCCGGGGTGGCGGGCAACGTCGTGCCCGACGAGGCGGTGATCACCATCAACCACCGCTTCGCCCCCGATCGCGACCTCGCCGCTGCCGAGGCCCACGTCCGAGAGCTGCTCGCCGCTCATCTCGAGCCCGGCGACGAGGTGGAGGTGGTCGACGCCGCTCCGGCCGCCCCGCCCGGGGTCGACCACCCGTTGCTGGCGTCGCTCGCGGCCCGCAGCGCCGCGCCGGTGGCGGCCAAGCTGGGATGGACCGACGTCGCCCGCTTCGCCGCCCACGGCGTGCCGGCGGTGAACTTCGGGCCCGGTGACTCGACGGTGGCCCACACCGCCGGGGAGCACCTCGACCGGGCCCCGCTGGAGCGGGTGTGGTCGGTGCTGGAAGGCCTGCTGCGCGAAGGGCCCCAGTTGCCCTGAGCGACGAGGGGACGGGGGTCTGCCGGGCGCCTCGGCACGGCCCCGGGCGCGGACGAGGGGCGGTGCCGGCGTCCCTCGGACCACCGGCGCCGCCCCTCGGCGAGGGCGTCGCTCAGAGCTTGCGCATCACCGTGACGACCTTGCCGTAGATGCTGACCTCCGACGGGTCGAACTCCATCGGCTCGAGGCGCGGGTTGGCCGGCAGCAGCACGACCTTGCCGCCCTTGCGGGTGTAGGTCTTGACCGTGGCCTCGTCGCCGGGGATGCCGGCCACCACGATGTCGCCCTTGTCGGCGACCTCCTGGGCCCGGGCGACGATGAAGTCGCCGTCGAGGATGCCGGCCTCGATCATGGAGTCGCCCCGCACCCGCAGCATGAACAGCTCGCCGTCGCCGCAGAAGTCCGACGGGACGGGCAGGATCTCCTCGACGTTCTCCTCGGCCAGCACGTCGGTGCCCGCCGCCACGTCGCCCACGAGCGGCACGTGGCGGAACGGTCGGCGCTCGCCCGTGGCGCCCGAGTTCGGGTCGTAGCGGACCTCGAGGGCCCGCGGCTTGACCGGATCGCGCCGCAGGTACCCGAGCTCGTTGAGCCGGTTGAGGTGGTTCTGCACGCTGGACGGCGACGTGAGGCCGATGGCCTTGCCGATCTCGCGCACCGACGGCGGGTAGCCGTGCTCGGCCACGTGCTGGTCGATGATCTCGAGGATCTGCTGCTGGCGTGCGGTGAGTCGGTGTGTGCTCAAAGAGCCCTCCTGGGTGGCGGCCGGTGAGCACCGGCCGGTTTGGTGAGGGCCGGCGCGGGCCGGCGAACGCCTGTATGGAGACTACCGGGCGCGCCGGCGACGCGCAAACACCCGTTCGGAACCGCCCTTGACGGTGAACGCCTGTTCATGGTTCGATGCGCCTCCAGCGAACGGGCGTTCGTGCGCCCGCAGCCCTTCCCCACCGCTCCCACACCGCCTGTCACACCCCCCGCGGAGGATGGTCCCCATGGCAGCAGTCCTCACTCCCCGCACCGCCCACGCCCCCTGGAACCAGCCGCACGACGGCACCCACGACCGGCCGCAGGGCCAGCGTCGGTCCGCCGGCCGGCACCTGCGCCTCGTCGAGGGCGGGCGGGGCGCCGCTGGCGCGGCCGCCTCGGCCTCGAGGCCCCGCTCGGCACCGGGCCCGTTGCTGGTGCTCGTCGGCGGGGTCGTGCTCGCCCTGGTCGTGGCCCTCGCCGCCCTCGGGGCGGTGCAGCTCCTCGGCGCCGACGCTGCCGCCTCCGGGCCGGCGTCGACCGCCCAACCTCCCACCCCGGTCGGCGTCGGCGCCTCCACCTCGCCGGCGCCGGCCGTGGTGGTGGTGCAGCCCGGCGACACGCTGTGGGCCATCGCCCGGCGCCTGCAGCCCACCGGCGACGTCCGGCCGCTCGTCGACCGCCTGGCCGAGCGGGCCGGGGGCGCCGCCGTCGCCGCCGGCCAGCGCATCGACCTCTCCGGCGTCGTCGACTAGCTCCGGCGCACCGCGAGGCCGTGCACCGGTTCGTGCTGGCCCGCGGTAGCGTCGCCTCCGTGCGATGCCCGGCGTGCTCCCACCTCGACGACAAGGTCGTCGACTCGCGCCAGGCCGACGACGGCACCACCATCAGGCGCCGCCGCGAGTGCCTCGCCTGCGGTCAGCGCTTCACCACCTTCGAGCGCCTCGAGGAGGTGCCGCTGGTGGTGCTGAAGCGCTCCGGCGACCGCGTGCCGTTCGATCGCTCGAAGATCGTCGAGGGCATCGCCTCGGCGGCCAAGGGCCGACCGGTGAGCGACGACGCCATCGCCGCGCTGGCCGCCGACCTGGAGGACCAGCTCCGGCTCCTCGGCCCCGAGGTGACGAGCGAGCAGATCGGCCTGGCCGTCCTGGAGCGCCTTCGCGACCTCGACCAGGTGGCCTACGTGCGCTTCGCCAGCGTCTACAAGGGATTCGACGACCCGGCCGACTTCCAGCGCGAGGTCCGGCTGCTCACCAAGGCCACCGCGCCCAAGCGTCACTGACGCCGTCGGTACGTCGTGAACAGCTCGCCGTCGGCCTCGAGCACGCGGTGCAGCGCCAGCACCGTGGGCCGCTCGGGCTCGGGCCCGTGGGCCACCCGCGCCGAGCCGCCCGCCACCAGCAGAGGCGCCACCGACTGGCACCACTCGTCCACCAGGTCGGCGGCCACGAGCTGGCCGTTGAGGTGGGGTCCGCCCTCGGCGAGCACCACCGACGCACCTCGACGGCCGAGCTCGGCCAGGGCGGTCGCCAGGTCGACCTGCTCGTCGCCGCAGGCCACGAGCTCGGCCCGGCCGGCGAAGCGCCCGGCGTGCCCGGCGGCCATCGACGTGGTCGTGAGCACCAGCGGTGGCTCGGCCGCGTCGGTGAACATCGCCGAGGTGGGGTCGAGGTCCAGCCGGCCGCTCACCAGCGCCAGCCGGGGGAGGGGAGCCTGTCCCCGCGCCACCCGACGGGCCTGCACCTGCGGGTCGAGGCGGACCGGGCCGTAGCGCTCCACCCGGGCCGTGGCGGCACCGACGAGGATCACGTCGGGCACCGCCCGCAGGGCGCGGAACACCGCCTTGTCCGCCGGCCCGCCCAGCCCACCGGAGCGCCCGTCGACGGCGGTGGCGCCGTCGACGCTGGCCACCATGTCGACGGTGACCCACGGGCGCCCCCGGGGCGCGGGCCGGGGCTCGTCGTAGGCGTCGAGGGGATCGACCTCGCTCGCCACGTCGTCTCGGGAGGAGGGGAAGAGGCGGCGCACGGCTGTACGCTAGAGGACCAGGACACCGGTCCGTCCCCAGCCGTGTGGGCGGCTGTGGAGAACGGCACCGGAAATCCACCGGCAATTCACAGCGTTGTTCCCCTTTTGCTCCACAGGCCCGATTCCGTACCGTGCTCGACGGGTACACCGCTGCGGCGCGAACGGCGGAACGGTGGCTGACGTTCTGACGTTCTCGGCTGGCAGGACGGCTCCTTGAGCGGGAGCCCTCGAGGCACGCTCTACCTGACGTTCGCGCCGCAGCTCCGCCCCGTCCCCCGCCCGCGCCCGCCCCGTGCGGGCCGGTGCGCCGAGCCCGCCGACTCCCGCGAGGAGTCCACACGAAGTCGTTGACAGCGGTGGAATTACTCTGATGTAATTCCCCGACATCTTGTGGCCCGGGAGGCGTGGGGGGCACACCGACCACAACATCTTGTGCCGGCAAGGGGGCCGGGCGAGATGGGGCGGCTCCCCCCTCGACCGGCTCCCGGACCCAGCGGTTGCCCCCGGGCCGCACAGCGAGCACCCGCAGCACCGAGCAGTTCCGGACCACCGCAGCACCGAACGAGCAACCCGACCACCACATCCCACGCGGAGCGGAGGAGCATCCATGGCCCTGGCACCCGAGCAGGCCGGCATCGGCATCCGGCGACACTTCACGACGGCAGGCACCCACCCCTACGACATGGTCGAGTGGGAGCGCCGTGACGCCCGGATCTCCAACTGGAAGACCGGTGAGGTCGCCTTCGAGCAGCTCGGGGTGGAGGTCCCGTCGACCTGGTCGGTGAACGCCACCAACATCGTCGCCCAGAAGTACTTCCGCGGCACGCTCGGCACGCCCGAGCGCGAGTGGTCGCTCAGGCAGGTCGCCGACCGCGTGGTCGACACCATCACCGCCTGGGGCCTCGCCGACGGCTACTTCGTCGACGACACCGAGGCCGAGGCCTTCGCCGACGAGCTGAAGTACCTCATCGTCACCCAGCGGGCGGCGTTCAACTCGCCGGTGTGGTTCAACATCGGCGTCAAGGGCGTGCCCCAGCAGGCCTCGGCCTGCTTCATCTTGTCGGTCGACGACAAGATGGACTCGATCCTCAACTGGTACGTCGAGGAGGGCACCATCTTCAAGGGCGGCTCGGGGGCCGGCATTAACCTGTCCCGCATCCGCTCCTCCAAGGAGCTGCTCAAGGGCGGCGGCACCGCCTCGGGCCCGGTGAGCTTCATGCGTGGCGCCGACGCCTCGGCCGGCACCATCAAGTCGGGCGGCAAGACCCGCCGTGCCGCCAAGATGGTCATCCTCGACGTCGACCACCCCGACATCGAGGAGTTCATCTGGTGCAAGGCCCGTGAGGAGCAGAAGGCCCGGGCCCTGGAGGCCGCCGGCTTCGACATGAGCCTCGACGGCGCCGACATCACCTCGATCCAGTACCAGAACGCCAACAACTCGGTGCGGGTCACCGACGAGTTCATGCAGGCCGTGGTCGACGACGCCGACTGGCACCTGCGGGCGGTCACCACCGGCGAGATCATCAAGACGGTGCGGGCCCGCGACCTCATGCGCCAGATCTCCCAGGCCACCTGGGAGTGCGCCGACCCGGGCATGCAGTTCGACACCACGATCAACCACTGGCACACCGCGGCCACCACCGGTCGGATCAACGGCTCGAACCCGTGCTCCGAGTACATGCACCTCGACAACTCGGCGTGCAACCTGGCCAGCCTCAACCTGTTGAAGTTCCTCGACGACGACGGCACCTTCGACGTCGAGGCCTTCCGCGGCGCGGTCGAGGTGGTGTTCACCGCCCAGGAGATCCTCGTGGGCAACGCCGACTACCCGACCGAGGCCATCGGCGAGACCTCCCGCCGGTTCCGCCAGCTCGGCATCGGCTACGCCAACCTCGGCGCCATGCTCATGGCCCTCGGCCTGCCCTACGACTCCGACGAGGGCCGCGCCCTCGCCGCCGCCGTCACGTCGCTCATGACCGGCCACGCCTACGCCACCTCGGCCCGCACGGCCGCCCGCATGGGCCCCTTCGCCGGCTACTCGGAGAACGAAGAGCACATGCTGCGGGTGCTCGACCAGCACCGCGCCGCGGCGGCCGGCATCGACGAGGAGCTGGTGCCCCACGACCTGCTCTCGGCCGCCCAGCAGGCCTGGGACCAGGCCTGCGAGCTCGCCGCCGAGGCCGGCGTGCGCAACTCGCAGGCGTCGGTGCTGGCCCCGACCGGCACCATCGGCTTGATGATGGACTGCGACACCACCGGAGTGGAGCCCGACCTGGGCCTGGTGAAGATGAAGAAGCTGGTGGGCGGCGGCACCATGTCGATCGTCAACCAGACCGTGCCCCGGGCGCTGAAGCGCCTCGGCTACACCCCCGAGCAGATCGCCGAGATCGTCGCCCACATCGACGAGAACATGTCGATCCTCGGCGCCCCGCACCTCGCCGCCGAGCACGTGCCGGTGTTCGCCTGCTCCATGGGCGACAACACCATCCACTACTCCGGCCACGTGAAGATGATGGGCGCCGTGCAGCCGTTCATCTCCGGCGCCATCTCCAAGACCGTCAACATGCCCGAGGACGTCACCGTCGAAGACGTCGAGCAGCTCCACATCGACGCCTGGCAGCTCGGCATCAAGGCCGTCGCCATCTACCGCGACAACTGCAAGGTGGCCCAGCCGCTCTCGGCCTCCAAGAAGGAGAGCGCCGACGCCGGGACCGCCGTGGAGGCGGTGGAGAAGGTGGTGGAACGGGTCGTCGAGAAGGTCGTCTACGAGCCGATCCGCCAGAAGCTGCCCCGCAGCCGCACCTCGCGCACCTTCGAGTTCCGGGTGGCGGACTGCAAGGGCTTCGTCACCGTCGGCGAGTACGAGGACGGCCGTCCCGGCGAGATCTTCGTGCGGGTCTCCAAGCAGGGCTCCACCCTCGCCGGCATCATGGACGCCTTCGCCATCTCGGTGAGCCACGGCCTGCAGTACGGCGTCCCGCTGCGCAGCTTCATCGACGCCTTCACCGGCATGCGCTTCGAGCCGGCCGGCATGACCGACGACCCCGACATCCGGATCGCCAACTCGCTGATGGACTACCTGTTCCGGCGCCTGGCGATCGAGTACCTGTCGCCGGAGGAGCGGGCCGAGCTCAACATCCTCACCACCGCCGAGCGCATGCAGCCCACCCTGCCCGGCGTGGAGGACGCCATCGTCGAGACCCGCCAGGGCAGCGAGGTGGTCCCCGACCCGCCGTCGGTCGAGTCGGCCTCCACCCTCATCGCCGAGACCACCACCACCCACACGGTGCGCCAGGAGACCCGTACGGTCAGCCACGACGCGCCGATGTGCATGCAGTGCGGCGTGGTCATGCAGCGCGCCGGCAGCTGCCACGCCTGCCCCAGCTGCGGCACCACCAGCGGCTGCAGCTGACGGCCCCTCCGCCGTGACGTCGA
Organism: Actinomycetes bacterium; assembly: GCA_029782145.1. Taxonomy (GTDB): domain Bacteria; phylum Actinomycetota; class Acidimicrobiia; order Acidimicrobiales; family Acidimicrobilacustridaceae; genus CAMFLJ01. Next base: position 55,906 of record JAKOVH010000030.1, read on the forward strand.
GGCCCGGGCCCACGGCCCGGGCCTCGCCGCGCTCGGGCCACCGTGCGGCCCTGCGGGATCGGCGCGGGCAGCGGCCTGCGACCGCCGCAGCTGCGTCACCGGATCTGGCGATCCCCTCGGCGGATCCCCAGGCGACGTCGGCCGTCCATGCGTCGGCCTCGCACCGGGCGGCGAGGGCGAGGCACAGCCGGTCGGCGAGGGACAGGCCCTCACCCGCCCGCCACCGCCGAGCGGCCCACTCGGCGTCGTCGAGCGTGACAGGCTCGACCGCGGGCCGGCGCCGCCGGCACGCCAAGCCCCCACGTCGACCGTGCGGCAGCGATGGTCAGCCCTTCACCACGCCCAGCGGGCGCAGGCGCGCCACCCGGCGGGCCAGCCCGGCGCGCTCGCAGGTCGCCACGACCTCGTCGACGTCCTTGTAGGCGAACGGCGCCTCCTCGGCGAGGCCCCGGTCGGAGCGGGCCCGCACCGCGATGCCCGCGGCGGCGAGCTGGTCGCGCAGGGCCGTGCCGCGGATCTGCCTGGTGGCCGCGTGGCGGCTCATGGTGCGGCCCGCCCCGTGGCACGTCGAGTGGAACGCACCACCGTCGACCACGCCGGCGAGCACGTAGGAGGCAGTGCCCATCGACCCCGGCACGAGCACCGCTGCCCGAAGGGCCGCAGGTCGGGGGGCAGCTCGGGGTGGCCGGGCGGCAGGGCCCGCGTGGCGCCCTTGCGGTGCACGCAGAGCAGCCGGCGCTCGCCGTCGACGACGTGGTGCTCCAGCTTGGCCAGGTTGTGCGAGACGTCGTAGAGCAGGTCGAGCCGAGCCGGGGCGAGCACCGCGGCGAACGCTTCACGGGCGGCCATGGTGAGCAGCTGGCGGTTCGCCCGCCCGTAGTTGGCCGCCGCCGCCATGGCACCCAGGTAGGCGCGGCCCTCGGTCGAGCGCACTGGGCAGCACGCCAGCTGCGGGTCGGGAACCTCGATGCCGTGGCGGGCCATGGCCGCGAGCATGGCCCGCACGTGGTCGGAGCAGACCTGGTGGCCGAGGCCGCGGGAGCCGCAGTGGATCATCACGCACACCGACCCCACGGCGAGCCCGAAGGCGGCGGCCGTGGTCTCGTCGTCGACGCGGTCGACGACCTGCACCTCGAGGAAGTGGTTGCCCGAGCCCAGGCTGCCGACCTGCGCCTGGCCGCGCGAGCGGGCCCGGGCGCTGACCATGGCCGGCTCGGCGTCGTCCACCACGCCGCCGTCCTCGCAGCGTTCGAGGTCCGCGGCGACGCCGTGGCCCCGGGCCACGGCGTAGCGGGAGCCGCCGAGCAGCACCTCGGTCAGCTCGTCGTCGTCCCGCAGCTCCCAGACACCGCCGGGACCCAGCCCGGTCGGCACCCGGCGGTCGAGCGCGTCCATGAGCGCCGGGAGCCGGTCGCCCAGCTCGTCCCGCGTGATGCCCGACGTGAGCAGGCGCACGCCGCAGGAGATGTCGAAGCCAACGCCGCCCGGGGACACGACCCCGCCCCGCTCGACGTCGGTGCCGGCCACGCCGCCGATGGGGAAGCCGTAGCCCCAGTGGACGTCGGGCATGGCGAAGGACGCCTCGACGATGCCCGGCAGGGTGGCCACGTTCGCCACCTGCTGCAACGAGCGGTCCCCCTCCAGGTCGGGCAGCAGCGCCCCGGAGGCGAACACGACGCCCGGCACCCGCATGGCGCCGGTGCGGGCGATGCGCCACCGAACCGGTGTCTCCTCCACGAGCGTGGGTGACGAGCTGGGCGTGCTGCGCACCATGGCCGGGACCCCTGGTCGTGCCTCGTGCCATCGTCTCGGAGCCGCGGTGGCGAGGGAAGGGCCGCCGCACCCTTCACGGCCTCGGCGGCGGCGGCCATGCTGGCGGGCGGTGACCCACCCGAGCGCCGACCGGGGCCATGCCGTGCGCGACCACACCGCCGACGCGGTGATCGAGGCGTGGGGGCCGACCGCGGCGTCGTGCTACGAGGAGGCCGCCGTGGCCTTCGTCGAGCTGTTCGCCGACGTCGAGGGGGCGACCGGTGAGCGCACGCAGCAGGTGACCGTGGGTCCGGGGCGGCCCGAGGAGCTGCTGGTGCTCCTGGTCGAGGAGCTGGTCGTCGCCCTCGACACGTCGGGCCGCGTGCCGGTGGCGGTGGAGGTGGAGGTCCGCGGCGACCGCCTCGACGGGCGGATCACGACGGTGCCCGCCTCGCAGGTCGAGCAGGTGGGGCCTGCGCCCAAGGGCGTGTCGTGGTCCGGGCTGGAGATGGGCCCGGTCGACGGGGGATGGTGGGCCCGGGCGACGATCGACGTGTGATGCGCTCGCCGTCAGCCGGTGGGCGTCCCCGGCCCCGTCGGTGCGGTCGGTGCCCCCGGCCCGGTCGGTGCGGTCGGTGCGGTCGGGTCGGGTGCGGCCGGCAGCTGCACGACGAAGCGGGCCCCGCCGAGGGCGGGATCGGCGTCGACGGCCACCGACCCGTGGTGGCGGGCCACCACCCCGGCCACGATGGCGAGGCCCAGGCCCGCTCCGGACCGGTCGTGGGTGCGGGCGTCGTCGAGCCGGGTGAAGCGGTCGAAGACGCGAGTCCGCTCGCCCGCCGGGATGCCGGCGCCGTCGTCGGCCACCACCAGCTGCACCCACCCGTCGGCCTCGCGCAGCTCCACCCGAACCCTCGACCGGGCGTGGCGGGCGGCGTTGCCCAACAGGTTGTCGACCACCCGGCGCAGGCCCTCTTCGCTGCCCAGCACCTGGCCGGCCGACACCGCCTGGGTGTCGACGGTGAGACCGGTGGCGGTGCCCAGCCCGGCGGCCCGCTCGAGCACCAGGTCGTCGAGGTCGACCGGGCGGTTCGGCACCGGCACGTCGGCGTCCTGGGAGGCCAGCTCGAGGAGCTGGTCGACCAGCGACTGGAGGCGGATCACCGCCGCCATGGCCTCGGCGTCGTGGGCCGCCGGGTCGGGGGAGGCATCCCTCGTCTCCAGCAGGGCGCGGACCGACGCCAGCGGGCTGCGCAGCTCGTGGCTCGCGTCCGCGACCAGTTGGCGCTCCCGCATCGACGCCGCGTCGAGCCGGTCGAGCATCTCGTTCATCGTCGTCGCCAGCCGGGCCACCTCGTCGCCGGTGGCGGGCACGGGCACCCGGGTCGACAGGTGCCGCTCGGTGATCTCGCCGACCGTGGCCCGGATGTCCTCCACCGGCCGCAGCGCCCGGCCCACGCCGAGCCACACCACGACGCCGAGCCCCAGGGTGAGCAGCGGCACCCCGACGAGCTCGGCGCGCACGACGGCGCGCCGGGCGGTCGTGGCGAGCTCCTGGGAGCGGGCGACGACCAGCCACTGCTGGCGGTCCGGGCCGAAGGGCGTGGCCCGCACGCGCAGCTCGCCGAGGTCGGGGTGGTGGACGGTCACGGTGTGCGGGCCGCTGTCGGCGGCCCAGGGGAGTGGGGCGCCGAGGAGCGGGGCGGCGTCGTCGGCGCCGGCGCCCGGGCTGGACCACACCACGTTGCCGTCGGCGTCGACCACCTGCACGAGGCGGTTGCGGATGGCGGCGGTCGGGATCCGCTCGCCGTCGAGCGAGCGCTCGCTCACGAGGGCCGTGTCGGCGCGCAGCAGCGCGTCGATCCGGTTGGTGATGCCGACGCGCAGCGCGTGCAGCAGCAGCGCCCCGGCGAGCAGCAGCACGACGGCCACCGCCACGGTGGCCACTGCGGTGACCCGGGCCCGCAGCGAGAGCCGGGTCACGAGCCGTCGCCGCCGTCGGCGCGGATCCGGTAGCCCACCCCGCGCACGGTCTCGATGCTGTGCCGGCCGAAGGCGTCGTCGACCTTGCGGCGCAGGCGGCCCACGTACACCTCGACGATGTTGGGGTCGCCCTCGAAGGTCTCGCCCCACACGTTGTCGAGCAGCTGCACCTTCGCCACCACGTCGCCCTGGCGGGCTAGCAGGTGGGCGAGCACGTCGGTCTCGCGGGCGGTGAGCTCGATCTCCACCTCGCCCCGCCAGCACCGGTGGGCCCAGGGGTCGAGGCGCAGGTCGCCCGCGGTGTAGGGCGTGGCGCCGCCGGTTCGGGGGCGGCGGACGAGGGCCTTCACCCGGGCCACCAGCACCACGGTGGAGAACGGCTTGGTGAGGTAGTCGTCGGCGCCGGTCTCGAGGCCCTCGGCGATGTCGTACTCGCCGGTCTTGGCGGTCAGCACGAGGATCGGCGTCCAGTCGCCCTCGGCCCGCAGCGCGGCACAGACCCGGTAGCCGTTCATCGACGGCAGCATCAGGTCGAGCACGATGGCGTCGTAGCTGCCCGACCGGGCCATGACCCAGCCCTCGTGGCCGTCGCCGGCCACGTCGACGGTGAAGCCCTCCGCCTCCAGGGCGCGCTGCACTCCCAGGGCCACCCCCGCTTCGTCCTCCACGACCAGCACGCGCACGGCACCGACCCGTTCCCTCGGGCGCCGCCCGTGCGGCTCCCGGCGCGAAGTATCACCGCTGGCGAGCCCCGCCGGGTGGCTCGCGGGCCGCGGGGCGTTCAGCTCGCTGTCAGGCGGGTGCCCACGGTTCGCCCGTCCCGCCGGGGGGTTCGGCTCAGCCGCCCAGGAGGCGCTGCAGGAACCCTCGGCGCCCGCCGCCGTCGCCGCCGGCGGCGCCCGAGCCCCGTGCGGCGACGCGCGCCCGGGCGCGCTCCTCGGCGCAGTGGCAGCGGTCGGCCTTGGGGACGTCGCCGAGCACCGCGTCCACGTGGGCGCCGCACCCAGCCCAGTCCGGCTTCCCGCAGGTCTTGCACGTCACTCGTCGGCACATACCCGGGAGGGTATCAGGGATGGCGGCGATGGCGACCGCGCGGCGCGTCGATCCCTCGGGGGCCACCGTGGGCCAGCTCAACACCGGGGGGCAGCCCTTCGACGACCACCGACCCGTCGACTGCGACCGACACGCGGGTGCCGGCCAGCGCCAGGCCGGCGACGACGAAGCTGCCGTCGAGGCCCTGGGGTGCGGCCTCGACGTGCACCACCCCCGAGGGGATGTCGGGCTCGAGCCCCAAGGTGGCGCGCAACAGCAGCAGCGGCGCGGCCGACGCCCACGCCTGGGGCGAGCACGACGCCGGGTAGGGCACCGGGGTGGGGAACTCGGCGGCGGACAGGCCGGCGAACAGCTCGGGCAGGCGCCCGCCCAGTGCGTCGGCCGCTCGCAGCAGCCCTCGACCCACGAGGGCCGCCTCCTCGGCGAAGCCGGCGCGGCGCAGGCCGGCGACGCAGATGGCGGTGTCGTGGGGCCACACCGACCCGTTGTGGTAGCTGAGCGGGTTGTAGTGGCCCATCGTGGTGGCCAGCGTGCGGATGCCCCAACCGCTGAACATCTCCTCCGAGCTCAGCCACCGGGCGACCGAGGCGGCCTGGGCGTGGTCGTCGACGATGCCGGTCCACAGGCAGTGCCCCATGTTCGACGCCACGGCGTCGATCTGGCGCTTGTCGCCGTCGAGCCCGAGGGCGACGGCGCCCACGTCGGCCATCCAGAAGTCGCGCCGGAACCGCTCCTGCAGCTCACGGGCGCGCCCGGCACGCTCGGCGGCGAGGTCGCGCCGGCCGGTCGCCGCAGCCAGCGCGGCCCCGCCCAGCCAGGCCGCGTAGGCGTACCCCTGCACCTCGGCGAGGGCGATCGGGCCCTGCGGCAGGGAGCCGTCGCGGAACGAGATGCCGTCGAAGGAGTCCTTCCAGCCCTGGTTGCGCAGCGATGCCGGCCCGGCGGGCTGGTACTCGACGTAGCCGTCGCCGTCGCCGTCACCAGGGCCGGCCATCCACCCGAGGGCGGCGTCGACGGCGGGGAGCAGGCCCACGAGCTGCTCCAACGGGGTGCCCCAGCGCCACAGCTCGTGCACGAGCATCACGAACAGCGGGGTGGCGTCGGCGGTGCCGTAGTAGATCTGCCCGTGCTCGAGCGAGATCGACGAGCCGGTGCCGTGGCGGACCTCGTGGAGGATCCGACCGGGCTCCTCGTCGGTCTCGGCGACCGTCTCGGTGCCCTGCAGCCGGGCCAGCGCCCGGGCCGTGCCCAGCCCCAGGGAGGGGTCGAGGGGCAGGGCCATCATCGAGGTGAGGATGGAGTCGCGGCCGAAGAGGGTCATGAACCACGGCGCCCCGGCCGCCACGAGCGGCTCGTCGGGGTGGGCGGGGTCGTGGATCCGCAGGGCGCCGAGGTCCTCGATCGAGCGCTGGCCGGTCGCGACCAGGCCGGGGATGTCGGAGCGGATCGTGGGGGCCAGCTGTCGCCACCCCGCCGTGTGCTCGGCCGGGAGCGTCCGGTCGGCCGGGCTGTCGCAGCGGAACAGCGGTTCGACGATGTCGCCGTCGCGCACGGCGGCGACGTCGAGGCACACCTCGCGGCGGTCGTGGGCGGCGAGGTCGAGCTCCCAGGTGACGGTGCCGTCGTGGTGGGCGACGGCGCCCTCGCCGAGGTGCACCAGCAGGCCTCGCCGGCGGCCCGGGCCACCGATCACCAGGCCCTGGGGTGTGACCGAGCAGGGCCGGGGCCTGCCGTCGGCTCGGCCCTCCTTGACCGCGAAGATGTCGGCGAGGTCGGCGGCGAAGGCCACGCCCAGCACGAGCGAGCGGCGCGACGGTTCGAGGTTGCGGGCGCAGAGGTCGAGGCGCACACCGCGTCCCACCCGCAGGCGGCGCTCGAGCAGCACCCCGCGGTCGTGGGTGCGGGAGATGAACCGGCCCTGGTAGGGCTCGTCGGTGGCCGTCGCCAGGGGCTCCGGCGCCACGCCGTCGATCGTGACCTCGAGGCGCGAGCAGATGCGGGTGTCGGCCACGAACACCCCGCTGGTCGGGGTGTCGTCACGGATGTCACCCGACTCGGCGCAGATCACGAAGCTCGTCCCGTGCACGAGGGTGACGGCGGCGTCGGGGATGCGCTGGCTCTCCTCGGTGAAGGTGCGCCCGTGGGCCATCAGCGCTAGGCGGCGGCGAGTGAGCAGTCGCCCGCGAGCACCCGGCCGTAGAGCTGCAGGTGGTCCTCGACCATGCGGGTGGTCGAGAACCGGGTACGGGCCGCCTCCCGGCAGACCCGGCGGTCGACGTCGCCGACCCGGGCGAGGGCGGCCACCAGCTGCTCCTCGGTGGCTGCCACGAAGCCGGTCGTGGCGTCCTCGACGATCTCGGGCACCGAGCCGTGCGGGGTGGCCACCACCGGGGTGCCGCAGGCCAAGGCCTCGATCATCACCATCCCGAACGGCTCGGGCCACCGCAGCGGGTTCAGCAGGCAGCGGGCGCGGCCGAGCAGCTCCAGCTTCTCGGCCCCGCCGACCTCGCCCAGGTACCGGACGTCGGGTCCGAGCAGTGGCGCGATCTTCTCCTCGAAGTAGGCGCGCTCCATCGGCTCCTTCATCTTGGCGGCGACGACGAGGGGCGTCCCTGCGGCCCGGGCCACGCGGATCGCCACGTCGACCCCCTTGTCCGGGCACATGCGGCCGAGGAACAGCGCATAGCCGCCCTGCCCGTCGCCGAAGGGTCGCTGCTCGACGTCGATGCCGTGGTGGATGACCTGCGCGACGGGGATGTCGCCCGCGGTCCGGGCCTGGTGCTCGGAGATGGCGATCACCGGCACCCGCGGGGCCATCTCCCGGTAGATGTCGAGCAGCGCACCCTCGAAGGGCCCGTGGTTGGTGGTGACGATCGGGATGCCGGCCTGCAGGCCGATGAGCGGTCCGCAGACCGTGTGGTCGTGCACGATCTCGGCACCCCAGTCGTGGGCCGCCTGGTAGCCCCGCAGCACGTGCTGCACCTCGATCACCGGGTCGCGCTGGGCGGTGCCGGGTGCCGTCTCGACGACCCATGTGCGGGCCACCGGGCACGTGCTGTCACCGGTGGTGTGCAGCAGCACCTCGTGGCCGGCGCGGGTGAGGCCCCGGGCCAGCTCGTCGAGCACGGTCTCGGTCCCCCCGTAGGCCGGCGGAGGGACGGCGACCCACGGTGGAGCGATGAGCGCGATGCGCATGGTGCCCTCGATTGTCGTGTCGTTGCGTCCACCTCCGTCTGTACCCCCGCTCGTCGGCGAGTGGCACCGGAACTTCGGCGTCCTACGCTCCGAGTCGTGGACGAGGCGGCCCTGGTGCAGCTCGCGGCGGGCGTCGAGGCCCAGCGCACGTGGCTCGACGACCGGTCGTGGGTCGACCTGTGGCCGGGCTGGCTGCTCGGCGCCGACGTGCTCTACCAGCACCTCGTCGACACCGTGGCGTTCCACAGGGGCGGATCTACCGCTACGACCACTGGGTCGACGAGCCCCGTCTGGGCTCGTGGTTCACACCCTCGACCGCGCCCCACACCGTGCTGCTCGACGCCCACCGCCAGGTGCAGCACCGCTACCGCGTGCGCTTCGACGGTGCCGCCCTTGCCTGGTACCGCGACGGTCGCGACATGGTGGCGTTCCACCGCGACCGGGACATGCGGTGGCTCGACGACACCGTCATCGCCCTGCTGGTGCTCGGCGACCGCCGGCCGTTCGCCATCCGGCCCCGTTCGAACCGGTACCGCCACGAGGACCCCGACAAGGGCGCGACCCACCGGTTCCTCCCGGGCGGGGGCGACCTGCTGGTGATGGGCGGCGGGTGCCAGGCCGGGTGGGAGCACAGCGTGCCGCCCGTGCCCGGCGCGGTCGGCGGGCGCATCTCGGTCCAGTGGCGCTGGACGTCGGGCACCGGGCGCATGGAGCGAGGCGGCAGCTACCGCTCGCCGCGCTTCTACGGCAGGGGCTGAGCCGGGTGGCGGAGGTCGATCCGGCGGCGAAGGTCGATCCGGCGGCGGAGGCCGCTCGTCTGCACGACCAGCTGGTGGCCGTGGGCGACCCGTCGCGGGCGGCGGGGGAGCAGGCCTACCTGCGCCACAGCCACGCCGTGCACCTCGGTGTGCCCATGGGCGCGGGCCGGCGGATCGTGAAGGGCTGGCTGAAGGACCGCCGCCCGCGCCTCGACGACGCCCTGGCGGTGGCCCGACGGCTGTGGCCGTCGCCGGTGTACGAGGACCGGCGGGCGGCGGTGGAGATCTGGGCCGAGGAGGCGGGTGACCTCGGCCCGGAGCACCTCGACGAGCTGGAGGCGATGGTGCGCGACGCCCGCACCTGGGCGCTGGTCGACACCCTGGCCCACACCGTGGCCGGCAAGGTCCTGGTCCGCCATCCCGACGCGGCCGGGGCCGTCGACCGGTGGTCGCTCGACGAGGAGTCGTTCTGGGTGCGGCGCCTGGCGGTGCTGTCGTTGTCGCGGCCGGTGCGCGCCGGCGTGGTCCCGTTCGCCACGTTCGAACGGGTGGCCGACCGGCTCCTCGACGAGCGGGAGTTCTTCGTCCGCAAGGCCATCGGCTGGGTGCTGCGCGACATCGGGCGCGACCGGCCCGACGAGGTGGAGGCGTTCTGCCGGCCCCGCATGCGGCGCATCAGCACCGTGACCTGGCGCGAGGCGCGCAAGCGCCTGGCACCCGCCGTCGCCGCCGAGCTCGACGCCCGCCGCTCCGGCTGAGCCGCGGGTCAGCCCGGGTTCACCGCCCGGCCGAGGGTGAAGTACACCCACGGCTTGGGGCCACGGGCGTAGCTGCTGTCGACCGACTCGATCCGGAAGCCGGCGTCGCGCACCAGCGCCACGGGGTCGCGCGTGAGGTGGCAGCCGTCGGCGAGGGCCATCTGGGCCGGCTCGAGGCGTCGCTGCCAGCGCCGCACGCCCTCGTCGGGCGCCAGGCCGTGCTCGAGGAAGTGGAAGCGCCCTCCCGGCTTCAGCACCCGCCGGAGCTCGGCGAGGGCCTGCTCGACGCCCGGGATGGTGCACAGCGTGAACGTGCACAGGGCCCCGTCGCAGGAGTCGTCGCCGAGCACGAGCGACTCGCCCTCGAGCCCGGCGTGGACGATCGGCACCGGCGACTCGGCGACGCGCCGCTCGCCGAGGCGGCGCCCCACCAACGAGGGCTCCACGGCGTGCACCAGGGTGACCTCGGGCGGGTAGCTGGGCACGTTGAGCGCCGACCCGAAGCCGAGCTCGACGACCACCCCGGAGAGCCCGGCGGCGGCCCGGTCGCGCCAGGCGCGCATCTCGGGCGATCCGCACGCGACCTCGACGAGGCGGGGCACGACCTGTCGGCGGTAGGTCTCGGCGAGGCTGGTGGCGACTCCCATCGCCCACCAGCGTAGGGTTCCGGGACCGAGCGACGAGGGGGGACCGTGAAGCTCTGGAACGACGACCTCGAAGCCCTGCGCCCCGAGGCCCGGCAGGTGGTGGCCGGCGCCCTCGGCGCCATCGCCGAGATGTTCGCCGGCGACGGCCCGCCGCCCGACGACCTGCACGAGCGGGCGCTGTTCAGCCGGCGGGCGTTCGCCCGCACCACCGGCGAGCCGGACCCGACGGCGGTCGACGTCGAGATCGCCGGTGTGCGCTGCCGCACCTTCCGTCCCGATGGCCCGGCGCGGGCGGTCTACGTCCACTTCCACGGCGGCGGCATGATCCTCGGCACCCCCGAGATGAACGACGCCGGCAACCGCGCCCTGGCCGACCGCCACCAGGTGGCGGTCGTGTCGGTCGACTACCGCCTCGCCCCCGAGCACCCGTACCCGGCCGGGCCCGACGACGGGGTGGCGGTCGTGCGCTGGCTGCTCGACCACGGCGAGGGCGAGTACGGCAGCGACCGGCTGCTGCTCGGCGGCGAGTCGGCGGGCGGCTACATGGCGGCCGCCGTGCTGCTCCGCCTGCGCGACGAGCCCGGCGCCCTCGACCGGGTCCTCGGCGCCAACGTCGTGTTCGGCGTGCTCGACTGGGGCCGCTCGCCCAGCCAGCGCGGGCTGCGCGCCACCGAGGGCCCGGACATGCTCAGCCCCGAGGGCATCGTCGACTTCGGCGACTGCTACCTGCCCGGCATGACCGACGACGAACGGCGGGCTCCGGAGATCTCCCCGGCCTTCGCCGACCTCCGGGGTCTGCCGCCCGCCTTCGTGAGCGTCGGGTCGGCCGACCACCTGCTCGACGACTCGCTGATGTTCGCCGGCCGCTACGCCGCCGCCGGCAACGACATCCAGCTGTTCGTGGCGCCGGACATGCCCCACGGCTTCCAGGCGTTCCCGTGCGGGATCACCCGGGCGTGGGACGACGCGGTCACCACCTGGATCGCGGAGCGGCTCGACGGCTGAGGGCCTGCGGCGCGAATCACCCGACCCGGGTGAGCGGTCCGTCGGCGATGGGTCCTACGCTCGGGACCACACTCCCCCCAGCCGGAAGGACCCCCGATGAACCGCACGCGTGCCCTCGCTGCCCTCACCGTCTCCGGGATGCTGACCCTCGGCGTGGTGGGCGCCGCCTGCTCGAGCGACGACGGCGGCTCCGCCACGACCACCACCACGGCGTCATCGTCGGGCACCCTCCCGAAGAGCTTCTCGGTCTCGACGCCGAAGGGCGAGGTCTCGCTGTCGCTCGACGGCCAGCTGCCGTCGAGCTGGCCGTCGGCGTTCCCGGTCCCCTCGGGCGCCGAGCCGGCCGGCTCGGGCGCGCTGGCGGGTTCGGAGTCGGGCGTGCAGGTCGGCGTCTTCCGCACCAGCGAGGCGGCCAAGGACGTGTTCTCGTGGTACCAGGGCCAGTCGTCGCTCTCACCGAGCGGCGCCAAGAGCACCGGGCTGGGCCAGTCGTTCGTGGGCACCATGGTGCTCGGCGGGTCCTACGAGGGCACGATCTGGATCGGCGGCCGCGAGGACGCCACCTACGTCGTCGTGGTCCTCACCGGCTCGACCGGGGCGGGCGGCACCGGCACGACCACGACGACGGCCGGGTCGACCAGCACCACCTCTGGCCCGACCACGACGAGCGGCGGCTCGGTCTCGTCGTGAGCGGCGGCGCCCGGCCCTAGTCCTGGCGGCGGGCGATGGCCTCGGCCAGCTCCTGCTTGTCCATCTTCGAACGGCCCTTCACCCCGAGCTTCTTCGCCCGGGCGTAGAGCTCGTCCCTGCTGTGCCCCTCGACGTCGACGCCCCCGGCGCTGCGGCCCCGGTTGCCGCCGTCGCGGTTGTCCGACCGCGCCCGCTCGTCGGACGGCCCCTTGTGGTCCTTGGGCTCCCAGTGGTCGCCCACCTTCTCGAAGGAGTGCTTGAGGGCGGCGTAGGCGGTCCGATGCGCCCGCTCACCGTCGCCGTACTCCTTCTCGGCGCTCTCGAGGGTCTCGGTGTAGGTGCGCTGCGCCTTCTTCGATGAGCGCTTCAGCGTCCCGGGCATCTTGCTGGCGGGCATGGCGGCTCCTCTCGTCGTGTCGTCGCCTCGTGACCTACCCACCGAGGCGACGACCGAGCTCACGACGCCGCTCAGCTCGGGTGGCGCGCGGCTCGTCGGGCCCGGAGCGAGATCCGGGCCGCCTCGACGGCGCGTTCCGGAGGCTTCCAGATGGGCAGGGCCCACCGGGCCCGCACCGGGGCCAGCCGTGAGAGGGGGTACAGGCAGAACCCCACGGCGATCGCGGTCAGGTGCCCGAACGAGGTGAACGTGCGGTCGGTCAGGAACGGGACGACCACGATGAGCGTGAGCCCCGTCGCCCACACCCAGCTCCAGTGCCACCGACCCCGCAGGCGGTAGGTGAACATGGCGGCGACGCAGTAGTACCCGTAGCTGACACCGACGTCGATGGCCCGACGGGTGGTGTCGGTGTCGGTGAACGAGATGAGGCCGTGCTCCAGCACGTAGGCCGTCACGACGGTGGCCAGCACGTGACCGGCCGCGAAGACGAGGATCCCGCGCAGCGTCCCGAGCCACCGTTCGACCGGCGCCATGACGGCGGCGAACGGCACGATCCACCGGCCGAGGGACGCCGACGAGACGTAGAACGCGCTGGTGACCAGCACGCCGACGGGATCGGCGTGGAGGTTGTGGAGGTTGGTGCTGTGGGTGGCGAGCAGGGCCTGTTGGGTGCGGTCCGACGAGCTGCGCAGGACCCAGGACGTGACCGCGAGCACGAAGAGGTAGATGAACGTCGCCGGGGACAGCACGACGTAGGCGGTCACCTGCACGCGGGCCCGGTCGATCGCTCGCAGGGCCGGGCGCGCCCCCGCCCAGTCGGTCCTCTCCGCGGCCCAGTACACCGCGGACACCACGAGCAGGACCACGGCGACCAGCACGAGCACGGGCGCACGCTAGCCACGCGACTTGGTCGTGCGCGAGCGGCTCCCATCGGTGGCAGGCTGCTCGACGGCCGTGACCGGGCGGCCACCGGTCATCGGAGGGAGAGCCGTGCCAGGACCGTTGGAGGGTGTCAAGGTCGTCGAGCTGGGCATGTGGGTCGCCGGGCCCGCCTGCGCCGGCATCCTCGCCGACTGGGGTGCGGACGTGGTGAAGCTCGAGCCGCCCGGCATCGGCGACCCGGCCCGCACCTACCAGGCCCTGTTCGGCGAGGTGATGCCGGACAACCCCATCTTCGAGACCGACAACCGCTCCAAGCGCAGCGTGGCCGTCGACCTGCGCACCCCCGAGGGCCAGGCCGTGGCGCTCGAGCTGGTCGACGGCGCCGACGTGTTCGTCACCAACCTGCGCCGCGCCGCTCTCGAGCGGTGGGGTCTCGGCCCCGACGAGCTGCTCGAGCGCAACCCGCGCCTGGTGTACCAGCTCATCACCGGCTACGGCATGGAGGGCGACGACGCCGGCCGTCCGGCCTACGACATCGGCGGCTTCTGGGCCCGCTCCGGTGTGGCGGCCCTGCTGCGCACGCCCGACGGCCCCCTGCCGTTCCAGCGCGGCGGCATGGGCGACCACCCCACCGGCAGCTCGGCGGCCGGCGCCGTGTGCGCCGCCCTCTTCGCCCGCGAGCGCACCGGCGAGGGGCAGCTGGTGTCCACGTCGCTGATCCGCCAGGGCGTGTACACGATCAGCTTCGACCTGGCCGTCACCCTCGGCTGGGGTGCCCACATCGGCATCGGCCGCCGTGAGCAGATGGGCAACCCGGCCATGAACAACTACGTCGCCGGCGACGGCAAGGCGTTCTGGCTCATCGGCCAGCAGGGCGAGCGCCACTGGCCGCCCCTGGCGCGGGTGGTGGGCCACCCGGAGTGGCTCGACGACGAGCGCTTCTCCACCCCCGCCGGGCGGTACGTGAACGCCCCGGAGCTCATCGGCCTGCTCGACGAGATCTTCGCCACCAAGAGCCGCGACGAGTGGGCCGAGGTCTTCGACACCGAGCCCGACCTGTTCTGGGCGCCGGTCAACGAGATCGACGACGTCATCATCGACCCCCAGGTGCACGCCGCCGGGGCCTTCGTCGAGGTGCCTGAGGCGCCCGGCGCAGCCATGCGGGTGGCCAGCCCCTCGGACTTCTACGGCACGCCCTGGGCCCCCCGCTCCGGGGCGCCGAAGCTGGGCCAGCACACCCGCGAGGTGCTCGAGGCGCTGGGCCGCAGCGAGGCGGAGATCGACGCCATGATCGACTCGGGCGTGGTGGCCGGCGAGACCGAGTACGGCGGGCAGCGGCTCTGATGGGCGTCACCGGCTACGACCCGCGGCTGCGCCCCGCCCAGCCGGCCACCCCGGCGCCCGACGCCTTCGTGGTCCACCGGGCCGAGGTGGCCGACGGCCTGGCGCTCGCCTACGTGCGCGAGGGCGTGGGCGGCTACCCGCTGCTGCTGGTCCACGGCTACCCGGAGACCAAGCGCATCTGGTGGCGCAACATCGAGCCGCTCGTGGCCGCCGGCTACGAGGTCATCGTCCCGGACCTGCGGGGGCACGGCGACTCCGACCTGTCGCCCGACGACACCTACGACCTGGTCACCTACAGCCGTGACCTGCACGCGCTCGTCCACGACGTGCTCGGCCACGAGCGGGTCGGCGTGGTCGGCGGCGACGTCGGCGGCGTGGTGGCCGTCGACATGGCGAACCGGTTCGAGGGCTTCGTCGAGGGCCTGTGCTTCTTCGACACCGTGCCGCCGATGCTGATCGACGAGTTCGTCGCCGCCGGCATCGACATCGGGTCGATCACCGCCATCGGCGACGGCCCCACCGGCGACTACCGCCGCCGCCAGGGCGCCGAGCCCGACGTGCTGGCCGCCGAGCTGTCCACTCCCGCGCTGCGGCGGGCGTGGGTGGCGTCGATGTACGGCCCCCGCCTGTGGGCCTCGCCCGGCACGTTCTCCGACGCCGACATCGACTTCATGACCGAGCCGTGGGCCGAGGAGGCCCGCCTGCGCGCCGGCTGGGCCGTCTACCAGCTGGCCCACGGCCGCCAACCCGCCGAGTGGCCGATCCTCGACCGCGAGGTGGAGGTGCCCACGCTGCTGTTCTACGGCGCCGACGACCACGTGGTGGGCCCCGACTTCCTGCACTGCTGCGAGGTCGCCTTCCCCAACCGGGTCGGGCCGCTGGTGCTGGCCGGGGCGGGCCACTTCCTGCAGTGGGAGCGGGCCGACGTGTTCAACCCCACCGTCGCGGTGTTCTTCGCCGGGCTGGCCGCGGCCCCCGGCGCTCGAGAGGGAGCAGGCCGATGAGCCGGTTCGACGGGGTCGACGGGCGCACGCCCGTGGTGGTGGGCGCGGCCGAGGTCGTGCACCGAGCGGGGGACGGCTTCGCGCCCACCTCCGCCACCGAGCTGCTGGTGGAGGCGGCCACGGACGCCATGGCGTCGTCGGGGGCGGCCGACCGGCTCGGCCCGCTCGTCGCCGAGGTGCTGGTGCCCCACGGCACGTGGGCCGAGCCCGACCCGGGGCGAGCGGTGGCCGCGGCCATCGGCGCGCCGGGGGCCCGCAGCGTGCGGTCCGAGCTGGGCGTGCCCCAGCTCGCCCTGCTGGGGCGGGCCTGCCGCGCCGTCGCCGACGGCGAGCTGCGAGCGGCGCTGGTCGTGGGCGGCGAGAACCGCTGGTCGGGCGTCGTGTCGGCGAAGGAGGGGCGACCGATCCCTGAGCCGGCTCACGAAGCGGTCGCCCAGGAGCCCGACGAGCTGCTCCAACCGGCCGAGATGATCATCAGCCCGGTGGAGATCGAGCGGAACCTCACCACCGCCGCCCACCAGTACGCCATCATCGAGAGCGCCCTGCGCCACCACCTCGGGCGCACCGTCGCCGAGCACCAGCGGGTGCTCGGCGCGCTGTGGGCCCGCTTCGCCGCGGTGGCGGCCGAGGCGCCGGCGGGCTGGGACCGCCGGTGCATGGGCTCCGACGACATCGCGCAGGTGTCGCCGTCCAACCGCCTCATCGCCGCGCCCTACCCCAAGTGGCTCGTGTCGCAGTGGAACGTCGACCAGGCCGCGGCGCTGGTGGTCACCTCGGCCGAGGTGGCGCGCCAGCTCGGCGTCCCCGACGACCGCTGGGTCTTCCCCCTGGCGCTCGCCGAGTCGAACCTCGTCGCGCCGCTGCCCGAGCGGGCGGACCTGCACCGCTGGCCCGCATCGGGCGTGTGCGGCGAGGCGGCCTTCGCCGCCGCCGGTGTGGGCGTGGGCCACGTCGGGCCGGTCGACCTCTACAGCTGCTTCCCCGTGGCCGTGGAGGTGCAGGCCGCCGAGCTCGGCCTCTCCCTCGACCGGCCCCTCACCCTCACCGGCGGCATGACCTTCGGTGGCGGGCCGTTCAACAACTACGCGCTGCAGGGCGCCGCGGCCATGGTGCGCACCCTGCGGGCCTCGGCGCCGGGCGTGGTCGGGATCACCACCGCGGTCAGCGGGTTGTTGACCAAGCCGGCCGTCGCCGTCTGGTCCACCGGCGCACCGCAGGGGCCCTTCGCCCACCTCGACGTGTCCGACGCGGCCGACCGGGCGACGCCTCGCCGCCCTGTCGACCCCGACCTCGTAGGCCCGGCCTCGATCGTGGGAGCCACCGTCGTCGCCGAGCGCGACGGCAGCCTCACCGCGGTGGCCGTCGTCGAGTCGTCGGCCGGCGTGCGGTCGGTGGCGCAGTGCCACGACCAGGCGGCGTGCCGTCGGCTCTGCGACGACGACCCGGTGGGGCTGGGCGTCGACGTGGGCGAGCCGGGAACGTTCGCCCTGGAGTGACGCGGTCGAGCGCGACCGTGGCAAACTGACGGTCCGTCAGATCCTGGGAGGGCCCGGGGGCGACGCCCGACGAACGGGCAGACGAACGGCCAAGGAGGCTCAGGCGCCATGGAGATCCCTCGCATCATCTCGGTCGACGACCACGTGGTGGAGCCGCCGGACCTCTGGACCGCCCGCCTGCCGGCGAAGTACGCCGACCGGGCGCCGCGGGTGAAGCGCGAGAAGGTCCGCATGAACCTCCTCGGTGGCTACAACTTCGAGGTGGGCGTCGACGACGGCGTCGAGTGCGACGTCTGGTACTACGACGACCTCGTCTACCCCTTCACCCGCCTGTCGGCCGCCGTCGGTGCCGAGGTGGTGAAGAACGAGCCGTGCACCTTCGACCAGATCCTGCCCGGCTGCTACGACCAGGCCGCCCGGCTGGCCGACATGGACGCCAACCACGTCGAGGCGTCGATCTGCTTCCCGAACATCCTGCCCCGGTTCTGCGGCCAGGCGTTCTACGAGCGGGAGGACAAGGAGCTCGCGCTCGCCTGCATCGAGGTCTACAACGACTGGATGATCGACGAGTGGTGCGCCGGGGCCGGGCGGGGTCGGCTCATCCCGCTCACCATGATCCCCCTGTGGGACCCGGAGCTCGCCGCCGCCGAGGTGCGCCGCTGCGCCGACAAGGGCAGCCACGCCGTGACCTTCTCGGAGAACCCGGTGCCCCTCGGCCTTCCGTCGGTGCACTCGGGCTTCTGGGAGCCGTTCTTCCAGGCGTGCGCCGAGACCGACACCGTGCTCAACATGCACATCGGCTCGTCGTCGAAGATGCCCTCCACCGCACCCGACGCGCCGTTCATCATCTCGTCGACGCTCACCTTCCAGAACGCCATGGGCTCGGTGCTCGACTACGTCTTCGGCGGCGTGTTCGACCGCTACCCCGCGCTGCGGGTGGCCTACAGCGAGGGCCAGGCCGGGTGGCTGCCCTACGTGCTCGAGCGGGCCGACAAGCTGTGGGAGGAGCGGCTGCTCGACGACACCGGCTTCGGCTCGAAGCTGCCCCAGCCGCCGTCGACCTACATGAAGAGCAACGTCTGGTACTGCATCTTCGACGACGAGACGGCGATGCGGAACCGCGACGTCATCGGCATCGACCGGCTCACCTTCGAGGTCGACTACCCGCACGCCGACTCGACGTTCCCGCACACCAAGGAGGTGGCCGAGCGCATGGCCACCAAGGCGGGGCTCAACGACTTCGAGGCGTACCGGTTCTTCCGCGGCAACGCCATCGACCTCTACAAGCTCGGCGAGTACTTCGGCATCAGCGAGTAGCCCGACCACGTGGCCATCGACGCCGCGCTGCTCGATGCCGACGAGGTGCGACAGCTTCAGTAGCTGAAGGTCGTGGCCCCTTCGTCGCCGATCCACTCCCACAGCTGCACGGTGCCGCCCATCTCCGCGCCGGCGACGAGCGCCGCACCCTGGAGCTGGCGCGACTCGAAGCAGATCGGGCACACGAGGAAGTTCCCGCCCGCCGCGATGTAGCGGTCGACCAGGCTCGCCAGCGGCGGGCACACGTCGCAGGCCGTGCCGATCGCCACGCCGGGGATGGCGAGCCGGACGGCCTCCTTGGTCAGGAACATCAACGTCGGTCGCCCGCTCTCGGCCGCGCCGACGGCGACCAGGAAGGCGACGGTCACCTTCTCGGCGTCCTCGAGCCCCGTCGTCAGGCTCACTGCTGCCTTGCCTGCCATGGCCATCCCCTTCGGTCGTCGGACGAGCACGGCCCGTTCTGGTGGAGGTTTGCCGCCCGATCGGGGCGGCAAACCTCCACCAGAACGAGCGGGTCAGGAACCAGGTGGGCGGTACGCGACCGAACGACCGATGGCGGCGTCGGCTTCCTCGACGGTGAGGAGCTTGGTCGTCGTCACTCCCACGGTGGCGCTGGCCCCGACGGCGAACGCCGCGGCCGCGGCCGCTTCGTCGTCGGGGAGGTCGACCATGACGTAGGCGTCCACGTCCCCGAACGCGAAGTGGAACGAGTCGAGGCTGCCCCCGAGCGCGGCGCACAAGTCGCTGACCGCCGCCACCCGACTCGCCGCCCCGGCCTGCTTCAGGCCCTGCAATCCCTCGGGCGTGTAGTTCGCCTCGAACAGGTACTTGGGCATGGTCCGTACCCCCCTCCGCCCGACCCGACGGTCGTGCAGGCCGACATGGTCCCACACCAGGCTCGGGCGGGTACGGCCGAGGACCCAGCGTGGCGGTCAGCGCTTCGGCGTGGCCGGCCCACCCGCTCGACGCCGGGTGCCGCTCACCGGCTCTCGCCGTCGGTCGGTACCGTCTGTCCATGGCCAAGGCTCCCGCGGTCGAGCTCGAGGTGGGCGGGCGGACGGTGCGCATCTCCAACCCCGACCGCGTGTACTTCCCGGCGCTCGGCGCCACCAAGCTGGACCTGGCCGAGTACTACCTCGCCGTCGGTCCCGGCATCGTGAACGCGCTGCGGGAGCGGCCGTGCATGCTCCACCGGTTCCCCACCGGCGTCGCCGGCGAGAAGGTCCACCAGAAGCGGGTGCCCGCCGGCGCCCCGCCCTGGCTCCAGACCGTGCGCGTGCACTTCCCGCGCTACGGCCAGCACGCCGACGAGCTGTGCGTCACCGAGCTGGCCCAGGTGATCTGGGCCGTGCAGATGTCGACCGTCGAGTTCCACCCGTGGAACTCCCGCCGGGCCCACGTCGAGCAGCCCGACGAGTGGCGCATCGACCTCGACCCCATGCCCGACTGCCCGTTCGACCGCGTCCGCCGGGTCGCCCACGTCGTGCACGAGGTGCTCGACGAGCTCGGCGCCGTGGGCTGGCCCAAGACCACGGGTGGGCGGGGCCTGCACGTGTACGTGCGCATCCACCCCACCCACGGATTCGGCGACGTCCGCCGCGCCGCCCTCGCCTTCGCCCGCGAGGTGGAGCGCCGCGCCCCCGACGACGTGACCACCACGTGGTGGCGCAAGGACAGGGACCCCGCCGCCCTCTTCGTCGACTACAACCAGAACGCCCGCGACCACACCATGGCCGCCGCCTACTCCGTGCGCGGCCGGCCCGGCGCCACCGTCTCGACGCCGATCTGGTGGGACGAGCTCGACGACGTCGAGCCCGGGGACTGCACCATCGGCACCGTCCCGGCCCGCTTCGCCGAGGTCGGCGACCTCCACGCCGACATCGACCGGCACCCGTGGTCGATCGAGCCGCTGCTCGAGTGGGCCGACCGCGACGAGCGCGCCGGCGCCACCGACCCCGGCCAGCCGCCCGACGACGACGCCGGAGCCTGAGCCCGCAGGGCCGGCCCGGCCGAGGCACGAAGAAGCCGCCTCGGCCCTTCTCGTGCGCCTACTGTCGCCGCCCATGGCGACCTACGTGCTCGTCCATGGCGGGGGCCACGGTGGCTGGTGCTACGCCAAGGTGAAGCGCCGGCTCGAGGAGGCCGGCCACGAGGTGTTCGCCCCGTCGCTCACCGGGCTGGGCGACCGGGCCCACCTGCTGTCCGACGCGGTCGACCTCGACCTGCACATCACCGACGTCGTGCAGCTGCTGCACTCCTGGGACCTGCGCGACGTGATCCTCGTGGGGCACAGCTACGGAGGGATGGTCGTCACCGGGGCGGCCGACCGGGCCACCGACCGGGTCGGCAAGCTCGTGTACCTCGACGCCGCCAACCCGCGGAACGGCCAGTCCCTCGTCGACGTCGCCGGCCCGACCCTCGAGCTGGCCCGGCCGTCGGGGCAGGTGGTCGACGGCGTCGAGCTGGTGCTGCTGCCGGCGCCGGGCGCGGGAGCGTTCTACGGCGTCACCGACCCGGCCGACCTGGCCTGGATGGACGAGCGGCTCACCGCCCAGCCCTGGCGGTGCTTCGAGCAGAAGCTGGAGCTGGGCGACGAAGCCGCGCTGTGGGCGATCCCGCAGTTCCACATCGTCTGCGAGATGACGCTGCTCACCCGTGACCCGGCGATGATCGAGGCGGCGCGGGCGGAGGGGCGGCTGTGGCACGTCGACACCGGGCACGACCTGATGATCACCGAGCCGGACTTCGTCGCGGCCGCGCTCGAGGAGATCGCCGCGGCCTGACGGCACAGGTCGTTGACCCTGACAACTAGCCTGGCGAGGTCCGGCCCCTGTGCCGGTCGACCGAGGGGGAGAGCATGGGACGTCTGCAGGACAAGGTCGCGGTCATCACCGGCGCCGGCGACGGCATCGGCAAGGGCATCGCCCGGCGCTTCGCCGCCGAGGGAGCCCGGGTCGTGGTCGCCGAGATCGACGACACCAACGGCCAGCAGGTCGCCGACGACCTCCGCTCGGAGTTCGGGGCCGACGCCTTGTTCCTCCACACCGACGCCACCCGCCAGCTCGACAACGAGGCGATGATCGCCGCCGCCGTCGACCGCTGGGGCACCGTCGACATCCTCGTGAACAACGCCTGGGGCGGCGACACGGCGGGGTTGCAGCGCACCGACAAGATGCCCACCGACGCCATGCACCACGCCCTCGACATGAAGCTGCTCGGGCCGTTCTGGGCGATGCAGGCCGCCTTCCCCCACATGAAGGCCCAGGGCTGGGGCCGGGTCATCAGCATCTGCTCGCTCAACGGGGTCAACGCCCACATGGGGTCGGTGCACTACAACGTCTCCGCCGAGGGCCTGCGCACCCTCACCCGCACCGCGGCGCGCGAGTGGGCCCGGTTCGGCATCACCTGCAACGCCATCTGCCCCGGCGCCAAGACCGCCGCCTTCCGGGCCTTCGAGGCGGCCAACCCGGAGATGGCCAAGGCGTCCGAGGCGGCCAACCCCATGGGCTACCTCGGCGACCCCGAGCGCGACATCGCCCCGGTCGCGCTCTTCTACGCCAGCGAGGACAGCCGCTACATCACCGGCAACACGCTCTACGCCGACGGCGGCAGCCACATCAACGGCACCGTGTGGGTGCCCGACCTCGGCGACTGACGAACCGGCGTATCGTCGCCCCGTGGCCGGGGCCCGCAGCATCTACATCGCCGCCCCCGAGGGCGACACCGGCAAGTCGCTCGTCGCCCTCGGGCTCGTCGACGTGCTGGCCCGGCGGGTGCGACGGGTCGGTGTGTTCCGCCCCGTCACGCGCGGGGCCGCCGCCGACGACGAGATCCTCGCCCTGCTGCTCGGCCACGCCGCCAGCGCCGCCCGGCCCGAGGCGTGCGTGGGGGTGACCTACGAGGACGTGCACCTCGACCCCGACGGCGCGCTGGCGACCATCGTCGAGCGCTACCGGGAGCTGGCGCGCGACTGCGACGCGGTGGTCATCGTCGGGTCCGACTACACCGACGTCGCCACCCCCACCGAGCTCACCTTCAACGCCCGGGTGGCGGCCAACCTCGGGGCGCCGGTGCTGTTGGTGGTGAGCGGCCACGAGCGCACCCCCGAGGGAGTCGCCGGGGTCGTACACGTGGGCGCCGCCGAGCTGGCGCTGGTGCACGCCCGGCCCGTCGGGGTGGTCGTCAACCGCTGCGACCCCGACCAGCTCGGCGCGGTGGTCGCCGCCGTGGCCGGCGACGGCCTGCCGGCGTGGGCGCTGCCCGAGACGCCGCTGCTCTCGGCCCCCCGCGTGCTCGACCTCATGGCCGCCCTCGGCGGCGAGCTGCTCTTCGGCGACGAGGCGCTGCTCGAGCGGGAGGCGGAGCACCTGCTGGTGTGCGGCATGAACGTCGAGCACATCCTCGAGCGGCTGCTCGACGGCCAGGTGTGCATCGGCGCCGGCGACCGGCCCGAGGTGCTGGTCGCTCTGGCCTCGGCCCACGCCGCCGCCGGCTTCCCCTCGCTCGCCGCCGTGGTCCTCAACGGCGGGTTCCGCCCGGGGGCGAGGGTCGTCGAGCTGGTGCGTGGGCTCGACGAGCACCTGCCCGTGCTGCTCACCGACCACGACTCCTACGACGCCGCCCGCATCGTCGCCTCGACCCGTGGCGTCGTCGGCGACAGCCGCCGCAAGGTCGACACCGCCCTCGGCGTGTTCGTCGCCCACGCCGACCCCGAGCAGCTGGTGCACGTGCTCGACGTGCCGCCGAGCGACGTGGTGACGCCACTCATGTTCGAGGCCATGCTCCTCGAGCGGGCCCGTGCCGCCGACGCCCACATCGTGCTGCCCGAAGGCACCGACGAGCGCATCCTGCGTGCCGCGTCGACGCTGCTGTCCCGCCAGGTGGTGCGCCTCACCCTGCTCGGCAGCGAGGCCCAGGTGCGCGCTCGGGCGGCGGCGTCGGCGGTGGACCTCGACGACGTGGCCATCGTCGACCCTGCGACGTCCGAGCTCGTCGAGCCCTTCGCCGCCGAGTACACGCGGCTGCGGGCCCACCGCGGCATGACCCTCGAGCGGGCCCGCGACATCGTCCGGGACGTCACCTACTTCGGCACGATGATGGTGCACACCGATCGGGCCGACGGGGTGGTGTCCGGCGCGGCGCACTCGACGGCCCACACCCTCGCCCCCGCGTTCGAGATCATCAAGACGGTGCCGGGCACGGGCAGCGCCTCGTCGGTGTTCTTCATGTGCCTCGAGGACCGGGTGCTCGTCTACGGCGACTGCGCCGTGATCCGCGACCCCACCGTCGACCAGCTCGCCGACATCGCCATCTCGGCGGCCGCCACCGCCGCGCAGTTCGGGATCGAGCCGCGCATCGCCATGCTCTCGTACTCCACGGGGACGTCGGGCGCCGGCGCCGAGGTGGAGAAGGTGCGGGCCGCCACCCATCTCGTGTCGAGCCGCCGGCCCGACCTGCTCGTCGACGGGCCCCTGCAGTACGACGCCGCCGTCGACGCCTCGGTGGCCCGCGACAAGATGCCCGGCTCCGACGTGGCCGGTCGGGCGACGGTGCTCGTCTTCCCCGACCTCAACACCGGCAACAACACCTACAAGGCGGTGCAGCGCTCGGCCGGGGCGGTGGCCATCGGCCCCGTGCTGCAGGGCCTGAGCCGGCCGGTCAACGACCTCTCGCGTGGGGCGACGGTGCGCGACATCGTGAACACCATCGCCATCACCGCCGTGCAGGCCGCCGCCCAGCCCGGCCGCTGAGGGCCCGAGACGTGCCGGGCATCCCGGGACATCCCGACGCGCCCGGAGACCTCCACGGGTGGCGCCGCAGGGGGCCAGGTGCGCGAGGATCGCACCTCGATGCGAGCGCCGGCAGCGGCGGATGGGGGAGTGACATGAAGCTCGGGCTGGTCTGGGGCTACTGGGGGGCGCAGCCGCCCGCCAACATCGTCGAGCTGAGCCAGGAGGCCGAGGCCTGTGGCTTCGACTCGGTGTGGACGGCCGAGTCGTGGGGCTCCGACGCCTTCACCCCGCTCACGTGGATCGCGGCCCACACGTCGCGCATCAAGCTCGGCACCGGGGTGGTGCAGCTGTCGGCCCGCACCCCCGTGGCCACCGCCATGGCGGCCATGACCCTCGACCACCTCTCGGGCGGACGGGTGATCCTGGGCCTCGGCGTGTCGGGTCCTCAGGTCGTGGAGGGCTGGTACGGCCGCCCCTCGAACAGGCCGCTCGCCCGCACGCGCGAGTACGTGGAGATCATCCGCAAGGCCCTGCGCCGGGAGGGCCCGCTCACCAACGACGGCGACCTCTACCCGATGCCGTACCGGGGTGAGGGCTCGGTGGGGCTGGGCAAGCCGCTCAAGATCATGACCCACCCGCTGCGGGCCGACCTGCCGATCTTCCTCGGCGCCGAGGGCCCCAAGAACGTCACCCAGACCGCCGAGATCGCCGACGGCTGGCTGCCGCTCTACTACTCGCCGTACCGCCAGGACGTCTACGCCGACCAGCTGGCCGGGGCCAAGGAGGGCTTCGAGATCAACGCCCTCGTCACGTTCAACGTCACCGACGACGTGGCCACCGGGCTGTGGCCGGTGAAGGCGGCGCTGGGCTTCTACATCGGCGGCATGGGGGCCAAGGGGCAGAACTACCACACCAAGCTGATGGCTCGGATGGGCTTCGAGGACGAGGCCTACAAGATCCAGGACCTCTTCTTCGAGGGCAAGCGGGAGGAGGCCATCGCGGCCGTGCCCGACGACTTCGCCGACGAGATCTCGCTGGTGGGCCCGGCGTCGCGCATCGCCGAGCGCCTGGAGGCGTGGCGCAACAGCCCGGTCACCACGCTGATGGTCGCTCCCCGGGGCCCCGACGCCCTGCGCCAGGCGGCCGACCTCGTCCTGGGCTGAGGGCGGCTCCAGACAGATGCTTTAGTCTGTCAAGCAGTTCGCACGCCTCACCCGGGAGCACCGATGTCCGACGCCGCCACCCCGACGCGCACCTACAACCTGGGCGACCTGCTCGAGCTGGTCGCCCAGGCCGCGCCCGATCGCCTGGCGGTGGTCGCCGGCGGCACCCGGCACACGTTCCGCCAGTTCGACGAGCGCACCAACCAGGTGGCCCGCGCGCTGCTCGACCTGGGGCTGGAGCCCGGCGCCAAGGTCGCCATGTACTCGTGGAACCGGGCCGAGTGGGCCGAGGTCTTCTTCGGCTGCTTCAAGGCCCGCGTCGTGCCGATCAACGTCAACTACCGCTACGTCGCCCACGAGCTCGAGTACGTCCTCGAGAACTCCGACGCCGAGGTGGTGATCTTCGAGCGGTCGTTCGCGCCGGTCGTGGCCGAGATCCTGCCGAAGCTGCCCAAGGTCACGGCGACGATCGTGATGGAGGACGGCTCCGACGAGGACGCCGGCGCGGCCAAGGGCTACGACGACGTGGTCGGCGCCCAGGACCGGGGCCCGATCGGCAACCAGCGCTCGTCCGACGACCTGTACTTCCTCTACACCGGTGGCACCACCGGCATGCCGAAGGGCGTGATGTGGCGCCACGAGGACATCTTCTTCGCCGCCCTGTCCGCGGCGATCGGCCCCATCTCCAGCCCCGAGGAGATCGCCGAGAAGCTCCTGCCCGAGGACTTCGCCCGCCCTGCGCTCATCGTCGCCCCGTTGATGCACGGCGCCGCGCAGTGGGGCATGTGCAACCTGATGTTCGCCGGCGGAGGGGTGGTGCTCTACACCCAGCGGGGCCTCGACCCCCACGAGATCTTGGAGATCGTCGAGCGCGAGCGGTGCATGACCCTCACCATCGTGGGCGACGCCATGGGCCGGCCCCTCGCCGACGCCCTGGCCGACGGCACCCGCACCTACGACCTGTCGGGCTTCTACCGCATCGGCTCCGGCGGGGGCGTGTTCTCGCCGGCCGTGCAGGAGGCGCTCAAGGCGCAGGTCCCGCACGTGCAGGTGATGGACAGCTACGGCGCGTCCGAGATGGGCGCGGGCGGCAGCGCCGCCGAGGGCGGTGCCCGCCGCTTCGTCGTGAGCCCCGAGCTCAACGTGCTCGACGACGGCCTGCGGCCGGTCGAGCCCGGGGAGGTCGGGCGGCTGGCCCGCACCGGGCACATCCCCCTCGGCTACTACAAGGACGAGGCCAAGACGGCGGCCACCTTCCCCGTCGACCCCGACGGCCGGCGCTGGTCGGTGCCCGGCGACTTCGCCACCATCGACGACGACGGCGTCGTCACCCTCCTCGGGCGCGGCTCGCAGTGCATCAACACCGGCGGCGAGAAGGTGTACCCCGAGGAGGTCGAGGAGGCGCTGAAGAGCCACCCCGACGTCTACGACGCGCTCGTGGTCGGCGTGCCCGACGAGCGGTGGGGCGAGCGGGTGGTGGCCGTGGTGCAGGCCCGGGGCGACGCCCGGCCGCCGGTGGAGGAGCTGGCACGGCACTGCCGCCACACCCTCGCCGGCTACAAGGTGCCCCGGGCCGTCAGCTACGTCGACGCCGTGAAGCGCTCGCCCGCCGGCAAGGCCGACTACCGCTGGGCCAAGGAGACGGCCTCCGCCGACTAGCGCGCGGCCGACGCGGGGCTGCCTGCCGGGTTCGCCGTGCGCAGAGGCGCGCGGCGACAATGGCCCGCGCCGGCGCGGTGCCGGGCAGAGGGAGGGAACGACGCCGATGGGGGCGCACCGATGACGGTCGAGCTGGGGCTGAGCGCCGACCAGGAGGCGATCGCCGAGCTGTTCGACGGGTTCTTCGCCAAGGAGTCGCCCGTGTCGGTGGCGCGCGCCGCCGAGCCGCTCGGCTTCGACCGCGACCTGTGGGGCAAGGTCGTCGAGCTCGGTGCCCCCGGCATGGGCTCCGCGGAGTCGGCGGGCGGTGGGGGTGCCTCGCTGTCCGACCTGGTGCTGGTGGCCGAGGCGGTGGGCCGATCCATCGCGCCGGTGCCGCTGGTCGACCACCTCGCCGCCCTCGGCGTGCTCGACGACCCGGACCTGGTGGCCGGCGACGCGCTCGCCGGGGTGGCCGTGCGGCCCGCCGACGCCGACGGCGTGTGGCGGCTCGTGCCGGTGGGCGCGGTCACCGACGTGGTGGTCGGCGTCGACGGCGACGACCTGGTGGCCGTGCGGTCCGCGCCGCCGATGGCCGCGCCCCTCAACCACGGCTCGGCGCCGCTGGCCGACCGCTCCGCCCGTCAGGGCGACCGGCGGGTGCTCGGCCCCGCGGCGGCGTTCCAGCCGGTGCTCGACCGGTGGAAGGTGCTCACCGCGGCGTCGCTGGTGGGCATCTCCGAGGCGGCCCTGCGCATGGGCGTCGAGTACGTGATGGCACGTGAGCAGTTCGGGGTGCCGATCGGCTCGTTCCAGTCCGTCCAGCACGGCCTCGCCGACCTGCCCGTGCTCATCGACGGGGGCCGGATGCTCACCCACAAGGCGGCGTGGGCCCTCGACCGGGCCGAGCCCGCCGCCGACGACTGGCGCCTGAACGACATCGAGGACGGCTCCACCCTGGCGTCGATGGCGTTCCTCTTCACCAGCGAGGGCGCGGCCGAGGCGACCCACCGCAGCCTCCACTACCACGGCGGCTACGGCTTCTCCGAGGAGTACGACATCCAGCTCCTCTACCGGCGGGCGCGGGGCTGGTCGCTCGTGCTCGGCGACCCCGCCGACGAGCACCTGCAGCTCGCCGACCGGCTCTTCGGACCCGTGGAGGCCTGACCGTGGACTTCTCGCTCACTGCCGAGAACCTCGCGTACCGCGATCGGGTCCGCGCCATCGTGGCCGAGACGGTCACCCCCGACGTCGTCGACCGCATGCACACCACGGGCACGTTCAACTCCCCGGAGCTGAACCTGGCCCTCGCCCGCGCCGGGCTGGTCGAGCGGGCCGTGCCCGGGCTCGGCAAGGGCGACCCCATCGAGCTCTACATCCTGTTCAACGAGCTCGAGAAGGCCGGTGCCCCCTTCGACGGGCTCGCCATCGCCCTCATGATCGCCGGCGTGGTGCAGGCGGTCGGCACCGACGAGCAGAAGCAGCGCATCCTGCCCACCATCACCTCGGGCGAGGCGCTGGTGTGCATGGGCTACAGCGAGCCCGACAACGGCTCCGACCTCGCCAACATCAAGACCCGGGCCGTGCGCGACGGCGACGAGTGGGTGATCAACGGCGCCAAGATGTGGACGACGATGGCCCACGAGGCGTCGTGGGTGATCCTGCTCACCCGCACCGACCCCGAGCTGCCGCCCCGCCGGGGGCTCACCATGTTCATCCTGCCGATGGACACCCCGGGCATCACGGTCGACCCGGTGCACACCATGGCCACCGAGCGCACCAACGCCACCTACTACGACGACGTGCGCGTCGGCGACGAGGCGGTGCTCGGCGCGGTCAACGGCGGCTGGGCCACGATGATGGTGGCGCTGTCGTTCGAGCGCGGGGTCATGGGCGGCACCAACCCGGGCGTCGCCCTGCTGCGCCACTTCGCCGACTGGGCGGCCGAGTCGGGCCTGGTCGAGTCGCCCACCTGCCGCGAGCGACTGGCCCGCATGGCCATCGACAACCACGTGGCCACCCTGCTCACCCAGCGCTCGGCGTGGATCGCCGCGTCGGGCGGGCAGGCCGGCCTGGAGGGCTCGATCACCAAGGTGTTCGCCGTGGAGGCCTACCAGAAGGCCGCTCGCTGGTGCCAGGAGATGGCCGGCCCGGCCGGCCTGCTGCAGTTCCACCAGCCCGGTGCCGCCGCCGGCGGGTTCGTCGACTACGACGCCCGCCACTCGCCGGTCACCACCATCTACGGCGGCACGACCGAGATCAACCGCAACAACATCGCCGAGCGCCACCTCGGCCTCCCCAAGGCCCGCTGACCCTCGCCGATCGGGGTGCTGGCGTTGCCGGGCCTCTGTAACAGCGATACGGTGACCGCGGTCACCGCCCGGGAAGCCGGGTGGGGAAGGGGGAACCGATGGCCCAGGCACCGGCTGAGCAGCCGTCCACCGGCGGCACCGACGAGCGCTACGTCGTCATCTCCGCCGACGGCCACGCCGGCGGCAACGTGCCCGACTACCGGCCCTACCTCGAGTCGCGCTGGCACGAGGAGTTCGACGCCTGGGCGGCCGCCTACGAGATGCCCTTCGAGGACCTGAAGGGCGACCTCGGCGGGCGCAACTGGGACTCCGCGCGGCGCCTTCGCGACCTCGAGGCCGACGGCCAGGTGGCCGAGGTGATCTACCCCAACACCGTGCCGCCGTTCTTCCCCAAGTCCTCGCTCACCGCCCAGCCGCCGGCCGTCACCGCCACCGACGCCGAGAAGCGCTGGGCCGGGCTGCAGGCCCACAACCGATGGCTGGTCGACTTCTGCAACGACGTGCCCGGCCGCCGGGCCGGCATCATCCAGGTCAACCTCCACG
The DNA here is from genome assembly GCA_029782145.1 of Actinomycetes bacterium. Lineage (GTDB taxonomy): Bacteria > Actinomycetota > Acidimicrobiia > Acidimicrobiales > Acidimicrobilacustridaceae > CAMFLJ01. The sequence continues at coordinate 85,575 of JAKOVH010000030.1, forward strand.
ACATCGACGCCTCCGTGGCCGAGGTGCGCTGGGCGAGCGAGTCCGGTCTCACCGGCGGGGTGCTCCTGCCGGGCACGCCGCCCGGCGGCGGCCTGCCCCAGCTCTACGAGCCCTACTACGAGCCGCTGTGGGCGGTGTGCGAGGAGCTCGGCATGCCGGTGAACCACCACACCGGTTCGGCCGCCCCGCCGATGGGCCCCGAGCCGGAGGACGCCGTCGTCTTCCTGCTCGAGACCTCGTGGTACTCCCACCGCGCCCTCACCCACCTCATGGTCGGCGGCGTCTTCGAGCGCCACCCCGACCTGCAGGTCGTGTTCACCGAGCAGGGCACGGCGTGGGTGCCCGACGAGCTGTTCAAGCTCGACTACTTCTGGGACCGGATGGGCAACGCCGTCGGCTCCCAGGAGCACGTGTGGGGCCACGACGTGGTGGCGAAGATGTCGCTCAAGCCGAGCGAGTACTGGGCCCGCCAGTGCCACGTGGGCGCCAGCTTCATCCGGCCGGCAGAGGTGGGCCTGCGCCACTCGGTCGGCGTCGACCGCATCATGTGGGGCAGCGACTACCCCCACAAGGAGGCCTCCACGCCCTACTCGGCCGAGGCCATCCGCCTCGCCTTCGCCGGCGTGCCGGCCCAGGAGGTGCAGGCCATGGTCGGGGGCAACGCCGCGGCGCTGTACGGCTTCGACCTGGAGGCCCTGCGCCCGCTGGCCCAGCGCATCGGGCCGAGGGTCGCCGACGTGGCCGAACCGCTCGGCCCCGGGCAGGTGCCCGCCGACGCCGACAAGTGCCCGGCCTTCGTGGGCTACCAGTTCGCGACCGCCGCCGACTGACAGGGAGACCCGATGGCCACCAGCCCCACCAGCCCCGCCCCGAGCAGCACCCAGGCCTTCGCCGACGACGACCCGTACCTGATCATCGCCGCCGACTCCCACGCCGGGCTGCCCACCGAGCAGTACCGCCAGTACCTCGAGTCGAGGTACCACCCGCAGTTCGAGGAGTTCCTCGGCGAGCGGGAGGCCCAGATCGAGGCGTCGACCCGCCTCGGCGTGCGCAACGAGCAGTACGCCAAGCAGTGGTTCGAGGACCACGACGAGGAGCTCGCCGGGGGCTGGGACGCCATCAAGCGCGACCAGGCCCTCGACGGCGACGGCGTGGCCGCCGAGGTCGTCTACCCCGACGCCGACGCGGTGGAGAGCCGCACCTGCGTGCCCTTCGGCGCCGGCCTCGGCCTCTCCGGCGACCTCGACCCCGAGCTGGGCATGGCCGGCGCCAAGGCCCACAACCGCTGGCTCGCCGAGCTGTGCTCCCACAGCCCCGAGCGCCGCAAGGGCGTGGCCCTCGTGCCCATCACCGTCGAGACCGACAAGGTGCTCGCCGAGATCCGCTGGGCCCACGAGCACGGCCTCGGCGCGGTGATGATCCCGGCCATGTGGGTCGACCAGCTGCCCTACCACGACCGCAGCTACGACCCGGTGTGGGCCCTCTGCGAGGAGCTGCAGATGCCGGTGGTCACCCACTCGGGCGCCGCCGCCCGCGACGAGTACGGCGACCACCTCGGCATCTACGTCACCGAGGTCACCTGGTGGCCGGCCCGGCCGCTGTGGTTCCTGCTGTGGTCGGGGGTGTTCACCCGCTTCCCCGGGCTGCGCTTCGGCGTCACCGAGGGCGGCTGCTGGTGGCTGCCCCAGCTGCTGTGGTTCTGGGACCGCCTGGCCATGGGCCAGAAGGGCTCGGAGAAGCTCAGCAAGGACCCCTTCAAGGGCGCCCTGGGCGACATGCTCCCGAGCGAGATCGTCGACCGGAACTGCTTCACCGGCCTGGCCAACGTGAAGCGCCGCGAGCTCGGCCAGCGCTACGAGATCGGCATCGACAACATGCTGTGGGGCACCGACTTCCCGCACCCCGAGGGCACGTGGCCGAACACGAACGAGTGGCTGAAGAAGACCTTCTTCGACATCCCGATCGACGAGACCCGCCGCATGCTCGGCCTCGCCGCCGCCGACACCTTCGGCTTCGACCTGGCCGCCCTGCGACCCGTCGCCGACAAGGTGGGGCCGACCCCCTCCGAGCTGGGCCAGCTCGGCGAGGGGCGCACCGCCGCCGACCTCGAGGCCCGCTGGGCGCCGGTGAAGCAGGTCGGGCGCCACTGGCTCACCGGCCACGACTTCCCGCTCATCTCGCCGTGACGCGCCGGTCGGCGACGCCGTGAGCCCGCCCGCGCCCCCGGGCGCGCCCACCGACCGTGCCGACCGGGCCGACCGCGCCGTGTCGGCCGACGCCGTGCTCGAGGCGGCCGGGCGCATCGTCGAGCGCCACGGCGCCGACGCGCTCACCATGCGGCGGCTGTCCGACGAGCTGGGCGTGGCCGTCACGTCGATCTACTGGCACGTCGGCGGCCGGGACGCCGTCCTCGACGGCCTGGTCGACCGGCTCCTCGCCCGCATGGAGGAGCTGCCCGTCGGAGAAGGCCCGCCCGTCGAGCGCATCGCCGCCCTGGCCCGCTCGCTGCGGGCCACGCTGCTCGAGCGGCCGCACCTCGTCGGCCTCGCCCACGAGCGCGACCGCACGCCCGCGATGTTCTCGCCCGTGCAGCACGCCATGGCTCGCGAGCTGGCCGCGCTCGGGGTGTCCGGCGCCGAGGCGGCGCTGGTGCTGCGGGCCCTGCAGGTGCACGTGGTGTCGTCGGTGCTGATGGCCCGCGCCGCGGCCCGCAGCGCCGGCCACGGCACGGTCGACCCCGCGCTGTGGCCCGACGACTGGAGCGACCCCGAGCTCGCCGACGCCCTCGCCCGGCCCGCCGACTACGAGACGGTGTTCGAGTACGGCCTGGCCGCCCTGCTGGCCCCGTTCCGGGCCGAGTCGGGACGGGGTCGACGGCCTCTGGACGCGGATCGGGCGCCTGGTCGCTGCGACTAACGTCACGCGCCATGACCGACACCAGCGACTTCGATGTCGCCACCCCCTGGCGTCGTGACCCGGCCGAGCTCGCCGCCCAGCTCGAGGTGTGGGCCGGCGACGCCATCGGCGCCGGCGCCACGGTGGCCAACGTGGTGGCCCCCGACAACGGGATGTCGTCGGAGAGCGTGCTGTTCGACGTCGAGCACGACGGCGGCGTCCAGCACATGGTGGCCCGGCTGGCGCCGCTGCCCTCGCTCGTCCCGGTGTTCGAGCACTACGACATCGAGCTGCAGGCCAAGGCCATGCGCCTGGTGGGGGAGCGCACCACCGTGCCGGTGCCCGAGGTGCCGTTCGTGGTGCTCGACGAGTCGTACCTCCAGGTGCCCTTCCTCGTCATGAAGCGGTCGCGCGGCACGGCGCCCACCGACATCCCGCCGTACGTGTTCGGTGGATGGGTCGCCGAGCTGTCCGCCGACGACCGCCAGGTCATGCAGCGCAACGCCGTCGACGTCCTGGTGAAGCTGCACGAGCTCACCCCCGACAACGCCGACCTGTCGTTCCTGGCCCGACCGCAGCACGGCCCCGACGCGCTCGACCAGCACCTGGGCCACGAGCGCGGGTACTACGAGTGGGCCCGTGGCGACCAGCGGTTCCCCCTCATCGAGCGCACCTTCGAGTGGCTGGAGGCGAACCGGCCGACCCTCACCGGACCGACCGTGCTCAACTGGGGCGACTCGCGCATCGGCAACATGCTGTGGGACGGCCCCACCCCCACCGCCGTGCTCGACTGGGAGATGGCGGCCGTCGGCCCCGCCGAGGTCGACCTGGCCTGGATGATCTTCCTCCACACGTTCTTCCAGGACATGGCCGAGCGCTACGGCCTGCCCGGCCTGCCCGACTTCATGCGCCGCGACGACATGGCCGCCGCCTACACCGAGCTGAGCGGCCGCCCCGTCGAGGCGCTCGAGTGGTTCGAGGTGTTCGCCGCCCTGCGCTTCGCCATCGTGTCGGTGCGCACGTCGCTGCGCGGGGTCACCTACGGGCAGATGGAGATGCCCGACGACCTCGACGACTTCATCATGTTCCGGCACCTGCTCGAGCAGATGCTGGCCGGCACGTTCTGGGACTGAGGGACGTCAGCACCGGGTCCGGGTTCCGGCCGGGCCCGCCATCGCCGCCTTCCGCCCTACCCACCGGTAACCGCGCGTGTCCTCCGTCACATGCGACGCCGCGACGCGCTACCTTCCCCGCCGTGAGTCGTCTCGAGGATCTCCGGCGGGTGGAGCAGGCACTCACCCGCATCAGCCGGATCAGCACCGGGCGGGTGGCGGCGCGGTACCGCTCCGAGCGGTCCGGCGTCATGCTGTCGCGCCCGGCCATCACCATCCTGTCGACGCTGCGCAGCTCCGGCCCGGTCCGCCTGTCGCTGCTCGCCCGGCTCACCGACCTCGAGGCGCCGCTCATCAGCCGCGAGATCCGCGAGCTGGTCGAGGCCGGCTACGTGCGGCGCAGCGCCGACCCCACCGACGGTCGGGCCGGCATCGTCGACCTCACCGCCAAGGGCCGGCGGGCCTACCAGGCGTACCGCGACGCCACCGACGCCATCATCACCGAGACCTTCGCCCGCTGGTCGGGCCCCGACCTCCACGAGCTGCGGCTGCTCCTCGAGCGCGTGGTCGACGACTTCGCCCGCAGCCCGGAGCGCGTCGACCGGGGCACCCGGGCCAGCTGAACGGCTCTGCCGGAGGGCGACGGCGTCGGCTGCACTACGTTCGCCGGCCATGACCGACGTCACCTCCGACCCGTCGCAGCTCTACCGGCCCGTGTTCGCGGCCGACCTGTTGATCCACGCGCTCGACCAGAACCCCGACGCGCCGGCGGTCGACATCGGCGAGCGCACGCTCACGGCGCGCCAGATGCGCGACCAGGTGAGCCGCTACTCGCAGGCGCTGCGGTCCAAGGGCGTCGGCCAGGGCAGTCAGACGTCGATGCTGTCGCTGAACCGGCCCGAGGTGCTCTTCACCATGGCCGCCAACCAGGTGAACGCCAGCCGCAGCACGCCGCTGCATCCCATGGGATCGCTCGAGGACCAGGCCTACGTGCTCACCGACTGCGGCGCCGAGACGCTGATCTTCGACCCGGACACCTTCACCGACCGGGCCCGCCAGCTCGCCGACATGGTGCCGGGCCTGAAGAACCTCCTGGCCCTCGGCCCCACCGAGCTCGGCGAGGACCTCGACGCCCTCGCCGCCGGCTTCGAGCCGCAGCCCCTCGTGGCGCCGCTGGTCGACGCCGAGGACCTCATGGGCATCTCCTACTCGGGCGGCACCACGGGCACGCCCAAGGGGATCATGAGCGCCTACCGGGGCGGGGCGGCCATGACCATGATCCAGATGTCGGAGTGGCAGTGGCCCGACGAGGTGCGGTTCCTCATCTGCACGCCGCTCTCCCACGCGGGCGCCGCCTTCTTCACCCCGACGCTGCTCAAGGGCGGCTCGCTCACCGTCCTGCCCGGCTTCGACCCCGAGACCTTCATGCGCACGGTCGAGCAGCAGCGCATCACGGCCACCATGCTCGTGCCCACGATGCTCTACGTGCTGCTCGACCACCCCAAGTTCGACCAGTACGACCTGTCGAGCCTGCAGACGGTGTTCTACGGGGCGTCGGCCGCCTCGCCCACGCGCCTGGCCGAGGCGGTGCGCCGCATGGGCCCCATCTTCTTCCAGTTCTACGGCCAGGCCGAGTGCCCCATGGCCATCACCGCGCTGCGCAAGGAGGACCACGACCCCGAGGACCTCACCCGGTTGGCCAGCTGCGGCCGGCCGGTGCCGTGGGTGCACGTGGCGCTGCTCGACGACGAGGGCAACGAGGTGCCCCGGGGCGAGCCGGGCGAGATCTGCGTGCGGGGCCCGCTGGTGATGAAGGGCTACCTGAACAAGCCCGAGCAGACCGCCGAGGCCTTCGCCCACGGCTGGCTGCACACCGGCGACATCGCCCGGGCCGACGACGAGGGCTTCCTCTACATCGTCGACCGCAAGAAGGACATGATCATCACCGGCGGGTTCAACGTGTACCCCCGCGAGGTGGAGGACGTGATCTCGACCCATCCCGCCGTGTCGGCGGTGGCCGTCATCGGTGTGCCCGACGACAAGTGGGGGGAGTCGGTGAAGGCCGTCGTCGTCCTGCGCCCGGGCCACGAGCTCGACGCCGAGGAGCTCATCGCCCTGGTGAAGGAGCACAAGGGTGCGGTGCAGGCGCCCAAGAGCGTCGAGGTCGTCGACGCCATCCCGCTGTCGGCGCTGGGGAAGCCCGACAAGAAGGCGCTGCGGGCGCGCTACTGGGAGGCCGCGGGGCGCCTCGTCAACTGACCGTCCTGCGGTGAGACGCCCGTCTCACACTTGCTTCACTGAAGGAAGTTGTTCGGTGTCGCTCCGGGTGACTACAGTCTCCCGCCTGTGACGGGCGTCTCGCCTGTCGCGTACATCGCATATCGTGTCGCTCGCCACGTGGCACGCCGCCGCCGCTGGCACCTGGTTTCGCACAGGGGGACTCGTTCGAGTGCAGACGTTCCTGCAGTACACCATCCTCGGCCTGGTCGTGGGTGGGGTGTACTTCATCGCCGCCTCCGGGCTGGTGGTGACCTACACGACGTCGGGCATCTTCAACTTCGCCCAGGGCGCCATCGCCATGCTGGCGGCCTTCACCTACTGGCAGGTCCGGTGGGGCTGGGGCTGGCCGGCGCCGCTCGCCCTGCTGCTCGTGCTCGGTGTGCTGGCGCCCCTGCTCGGCGCCGTGCTCTACCAGGTGATCATGAAGAACCTCCGGGGCACCTCGGAGGTCACCAAGATCATCGTGCCGGTCGGCGTCATGCTCGGCTTCCTGAGCCTGGCCACGTGGATCTGGAACCCCACCCCCCGCACGCCGCGGCTCTTCTACAAGTTCTTCGGGGCCAACGCCACGGTGAAGATCTTCGACGTCCGCCTCACGTGGCACGAGATCATCGCCTTCTTCCTCGCCATCGTCATCGCCGGCGGCATCGCCTTCCTGTTCCGCCGCACCCGCTCGGGCGTGGCCATGCGGGCCGTCGTCGACGACCCCGACCTGCTGCAGCTCAACGGCGGGCGCCCCGAGCGGCTGGCCACCCTGTCGTGGGCCGGCGGCGCCTTCCTGGCGGCCCTCGCCGGCATCCTCATCACGCCCATCCAGGGCACGGCCATGAGCGCCAACGCCCTCACCCTGCTGGTCATCGACGCCTTCGCCGCCGCCATGTTCGGCCGCCTGAAGAGCCTGCCCCGCACCTTCGTGGGCGCCATCGTGCTCGGCCTGGCCACCAACTACGTCATCGCCTACTTCCCGGCCAACAAGTGGACCTGGACGGGTGCGTTCCGCTCGTCGATCCCCATGATCCTGCTGTTCGTCGTGCTGCTGGTGCTGCCCCAGGACCGCCTGCGGGGCGCCACCGTGCTGCGCACCCGTGAGCGGTTCCGCATGCCGTCGCTGCGCACCGCCTGGATCGCCGGCCTGGTGCTCGTCGTGGTGGTCTGGGCCCTGCGCACGATCATGGCCACCACCGCCATCAACACCCTGGCCTACGGCATCACCCTGTCGATCATCGCCCTGTCGCTCGTGCTGCTCACCGGCTACGCCGGGGAGATCAACCTGGCGGCGCTGTCCTTCGGCGCCATCGGCACGATCATCGTGTTCCACTACGGCATCAGCGGCACCGGCAACGACGCCCGCATGACGTTGTGGGGCATCCTGCTCGCCGCCGTCGTGTGCGCCGTGGTGGGGGCGCTGGTCGCCCTGCCCGCCCTGCGCCTCAGGGGCCTCTACCTGGCCCTGGCCACCATGGCCTTCGGCGTGTTCGTCTCGCGCATGGTGCTCACCGAGATCGGCGAGCGCGAGCTGTTCGGCATCAAGTTCTCGATCTTCCAGGGCGGGTCGCTCACCATCCCCCGGCCCGAGATCGGCCCGTTCGACTTCAAGTCCAACGACTCGTTCCTCATGCTGGCCACGGTGGTGTTCGCCCTGATGGCCGTCGGACTGGTCTCGCTGCGCCACAGCAACTACGGCCGCCGCCTCGCCGCCATGAAGGACAGCCCGGCGGCCTGCGCCACCCTCGGCATGAGCGTGGTGCGCCTCAAGCTCTCGGTGTTCATGATGTCGGCCGCCATCGCCGGGGTGGGCGGCGTGCTCATGTCGGCCCAGCTCGGCTCGGTGAACCTCGACCGCTTCGACATCTTCCTCAGCCTGGTCATCCTGCTGCTCACCGTCGTCGGCGGCATCGGCTACGCCTCGGGCGCGCTGTTCTCGGGCGTGCTGTTCGGCTGCTCGATCCTGGCGATCCAGAACACCCTCACCAAGCTGGGCTCCGACTACAAGAGCCTCGAGGCCGTCTTCGGGTTCCTGGTCTCGGCCGTGTCGGTCATGCCCGCCACCATCGGCGTCACCATGGGCAAGAACCCCAGCGGCGCCATCACCGACATCGTCGAGAGCCTCGAGGGCATCAAGAAGTCCAAGCCGCTGATGCTCACCATGATCGGGCTGCAGGTGCTGATCTGGGCCCTGGCCTGGCAGGGCGTCATCAACAACTGGCACTTCGTGATCTTCACGGCGGCCAACCTGTTGATCGTCCCGCCGCTCGGTGGGGCCGTCCTGAAGAACATGGCGCTCAAGAAGGCCGGCGTCGAGCCGCCCGTGCCTCCCGAGCTCATCGGCATCGACCGGCCGTTCACCGACGACGACCGCCTCGCCATCGAGCACGCCCTCGGGCTCGACGCCGTGCCCCTGCCGGTCAGCGCGCCGGTGCACCACCAGGAAGAGGCCGCTCATGCCCCTGCTTGAGACCGTCGACGTCAAGGTCCGCTTCGGCGGCAACGTCGCCCTCGACGACGTCTCCATCTCGGTCGAGCCGGCCTCGATCACCGGGCTCATCGGCCCCAACGGCGCCGGCAAGACCACCCTGTTCAACGCCATCACCGGCCTCCAGTCGCTCTCCGGCGGCCGGGTGATGCTGAACGGCCGCGACGTCACCAAGCTGCCGCCGCACAAGCGGGCCCGGCAGGGCCTCGCCCGCACCTTCCAGCGCCTCGAGCTGTTCACCTCGCTGTCGGTGCGCGACAACGTCCGGGTGGCCGGCGAGATCCGCAACCGCTGGGGCCTCGGCGGCGGCCGCATGGACACCAACGCCGAAGCCGACCGCATCATCGACCTCGTCGGCCTGCGTGACGTCGCCGACCGCGAGGTCGGCGAGATCCCCACCGGCCAGGCCCGTGTGGTCGAGCTCGCCCGGGCGCTCATGATCAAGCCCACCTTGCTGCTGCTCGACGAGCCGGCGTCGGGCCAGACCGAGGACGAGACCGAGGCGTTCGGCCACCTCCTCGGCAGGCTCGCCGCCGAGGACGGGCTCGGCATCTGCCTGGTGGAGCACGACATGGCCCTGGTCATGAACGTGTGCGAGACCATCCACGTGCTCGAGTTCGGCCGCATGATCGCCAGCGGCACCGCCGACGAGGTGCGCAACGACCCGGCCGTCATCGACGCCTACCTCGGCGCCCCGGAGAGTGTGGGATGACCATCATCGAACCCAGCGGCAACGGCCACGAGGCGCCCAGGCCCGACGGTCCCCACGCTCCTCCGCCCGAGCACACGCTCGACGAGCCGCCGCTGCTGCAGCTCAAGGGCATCCGGGCCGCCTACGGGCCCATCGAGGTGCTCCACGGCGTCGACCTCGTCGTCCCCGAGGGCTCCGTCGTGGCGCTGCTCGGGCCCAACGGCGCCGGCAAGTCCACCATCTTGAAGGTGTGCTCGGGCCTGCTGCAGCCCTCCGCGGGTGAGGTCCACCTCGCCGGCCGGATCGTCAACGGCGCCTCCGCCGACCAGCTCGCCCGCCTCGGTGTGTGCACCATCCCCGAAGGCCGGGGGATCTTCCCGAACCTCACGGTCCGGGAGAACCTCTGGATGGCCACCATGGCCGGCGTGCCGCTCGACCACGTCGAGGAGGTCGCCTACGCGCGCTTCCCCCGGCTGGGCGAACGGCGCAAGCAGCTCGCCGGCACGATGTCGGGGGGCGAGCAGCAGATGCTGGCCATGTCGCGCGCCCTGGCCGTGAACCCGGCGCTGCTGCTGCTCGACGAGCTGTCGATGGGCCTCGCCCCGCTCGTCGTGGCCAACCTCTACGAGATCGTGGCTCAGGTCTCGGAGGAGGGCGTGTCGATCCTGGTGTCCGAGCAGTTCGCCCGGACGGTCCTGGGCATCGCCCAGTACGCCGCGATCGTGCTGCACGGGAACGTGACCCGAGAGGGCACCCCCGAAGAGCTGGAAGATGAACTGTCCGCCGCCTACCTGGGCTCGTGAGGTCATGGAAACCACCACCGCAACCACCACTGCTTCGTCCGGCAACCGCATCGACCAGTTCAAGAGCGAGGTGACAGAGCTCAACCTCAAGACCGGCAGCGTCGGGCGCGAGCGCGCGCTCGCCGTCCTCGGCGTGCTGGCGATGGTGGCCGGCGTGATCGGGGCGTTCCTCAGCTACGTCACGTCGCGCAACTACAGCAACCAGCTCGACGTCGGCTCGGCCATCGCCCAGACCGCGGCGTGGCTGTCGGTGTCGATCTTCGGCGCCGCGCTGTTCCTGCGCTACTCCATCGCCGCGTTCCTGCGCATGTGGCTGCTGCGCCAGCTCTACGAGGGCCAGGCCCACACCGACCGCATCGTCGAAGCCCTCACCGAGAAGCGCTGACGCCGGTGCGCACCGTCGCCATCACCGGCGCAGGGTCCGGCATCGGGGCGGCCACCGCCGCCCGGCTGGCCGCCGACGGCTACCAGGTCATCGGCGTCGACCTGCGCGGCGCCGACATCGAGGCCGACCTCGGCACGCCCGAGGGCCGCCGGGCCGCCGTCGCTGCGGTCACCGAGGCCGCCGGCGGCTCGCTCGACGCCCTCATCACCTGCGCCGGCATCGCCGGGATGCCGGGCCGGCCCACGTCGCTGCTGGCCTCGGTCAACTACTTCGGCACCGTCGAGGTGATGGACGGGCTGCGGCCGCTGCTCGCCAACGGCGACCGGCCCTCGGCGGTCGCCATCAGCTCCAACTCCACCACCACCGCGCCCAACTACACGCTGGCCCTGGTCGACGCCCTCCTGGCCGGCGACGAGGCCGAGGCGCGCCGGGTGGCCGACGAGGTGGCTGGCGAGTCGATGCTCGAGTACGCCGCCACCAAGCTGGCGGTGGCCCGTTGGGTGCGGCGCAACGCCGTCACGCCGGAGTGGGGCGGCGCCGGCATCCGCCTCAACGCCATCGCCCCCGGCATGATCGCCACGCCGATGATCGACGAGGGCCGCTCCGACGCCACGGTCGCGCCCCAGCTGGAGATGTTCCAGCAGACCATCGCCCTGGGCCGACCGGGACGGCCGGAGGAGATGGCCGCGCTGCTGGCCTTCCTGGCCGGCACCGAGTCCACCTTCTTCTGCGGCTCGATCGTCTTCAGCGACGGCGGCACCGACGCCCTGCTGCGCACCGACGACTTCCCGGTGCCCTGGGTGCTCCCCACCTGAGCGACCTGCCACCCGGGTACGGTCGGGGCTCCGCGCCGACCCAGGGGGCGACCAATGGGCACGTTCCTGCTCCCACCGGAGCCCATCACGTCACTCGACGCCTACCTCGCCACCGACACCGGCGGCCTGGGACTCGACGCCGCCCAGAAGGCCGGCCCCCGGGCGACGATCGAGGTGCTGCTCGAGTCGGGCCTGCGGGGGCGGGGCGGGGGCGGCTTCCCGACCGGGCGCAAGTGGCAGGGCATCGCCGGGCAGGACGCCGGCCGGCGCTACGTGGTGTGCAACGGGGCCGAGGGCGAGCCGGGCACGTTCAAGGACCGGGCGCTGCTGCGGGCCAACCCGTACCAGGTGGTCGAGGGCCTGATCATCGCCGCCTTCGCGGTGGGCGCGTCGGAGACCTTCATCTGCCTGAAGCGCTCGTTCGAGCGCGAGATCGCCGCCATCACCCGAGCCGTGCAGGAGATGCAGGAGGCCGGCATCTGCTCCGACTGCACGGTCAACGTGGTCGCCGGACCGGACGAGTACCTGTTCGGCGAGGAGAAGGCGATGCTCGAGGTGATCGAGGGCAAGCCGCCGCTACCGCGGTGGTTCCCACCGCACGAGCACGGGCTCTTCGCCGTCGGGCCCCAGGAGGGCTGGGAGGCCGGCCCGGCCCGCGGCGGGTCGCCGAGCGCCTCCAACCCGACCCTGGTCAACAACGTGGAGACCCTCGCCAACGTGCCCCACGTCCTGGCCCGGGGGCCGGCGTGGTTCCGGTCGATGGGCACGGCGGAGTCCCCCGGGACGGTCGTGGCCACCGTGGTGGGTGACGTGGTGGCGCCCGACGTCGGCGAGGTCGAGCTCGGCACGCCGCTGCGGGCGGTGATCGACGCGGTGGGCAGCGGCCTCGGCCCGGGCCGGTCGGTCAAGGCCGTGCTCTCCGGGGTGGCCAACCCCGTCGTCACCGCGCAGCACCTCGACGTGCCGGTGAGCCACGAGGGCTTCGCCGCGGTGGGCAGCGGCATGGGAGCAGCCGGCTTCATCGTCCACGACGACACCGCCTGCATGGTCGACGTCGCCTACCGGATGTCGAGGTTCCTCTACGTGGAGTCCTGCGGGCAGTGTCCCCCGTGCAAGATCGGGTCCGGGGAGATCACGAGCCACCTCGAGCGCCTGGTGACCGGCGCCGGCGACGCGTCGGACCTCGACGGGATCCACTCGTGGCTGGGTCGGGTCACCGACGGCAACCGCTGCTTCCTCGCCGTGGAGGAGCGCCAGGTGGTCGCCAGCCTCGTCGCCGCGTTCCCCGAGGAGTTCGTCGCCCACGCCGAGCAGCGCACGTGCCCCACCAGCGGCGCACGGCCGTTCCCCAAGCTGGTCGACCTCACCGACGGGGTGGCCACCTACGACGAGCGGTTCTGGGACAAGCGGCCGGACTGGACGTACGGGTAGCAGCTCGCTGCTCAGCGCGCCGAGAAGATGGACCGCATCTCCGCCAGGAAGGCGTTGGGGTCGGCAGCCTTGCGCGCCGCCGTCGCCTCGTCCCGCGCGGTCGCGTAGGTGACGAGGCGCTCGTCGCCGAGCGCCCTGATCAGCTCGCGCCCGACCTCCTCGGCCGTGGCGGCGGTGGCTGGGTCGGTGGGGAAGGGCGGGTCGTTGCCGTCCTTGGGTGTGGAGAACTCGGTGAGGGTGGTGCCGGGCACGAAGGTGTGCGCCCGCACCCCGGTGCCGGCCAGCTCCACGTGCAGCGCCTCGGTGAACATCTCCAGGGCCGCCTTGGAGGCGCAGTAGGCGCCCACCCGGTAGGCGACCATGTGGGCGCCCATGGACGACACGTTCACGATGTCGCCGTGGTCTCGTTCGAGCATGCCGGGGAGCAGGGCGAGGGTGAGGCGCACCGGCGAGAAGTAGTTGATGCGCATCACCTCCTCGACGTCGGCGGGGGAGAGGTCGCGCACGCCGCGGCGCTTGGGCACCCCGGCGTTGTTGACCAGCACGTCGACCCCGCCGCCGAGCACCTCGGTGAGCTCGGCGGCCAGGTCGTCGATGAGGGCGAGCTCGGCCAGGTCGGCCACCACCATCTGGCACCACGGGACGTGCCGGCGGCACTCTTCCACCACCTCGGCCAGGCGGTCGGCCCGCCGGGCGACCAGGGCGACGGTGGCGCCGGCCTTCGCCGCCTCCACGGCGGCCGCCGCGCCGATGCCCGACGACGCGCCGGTGACCACGACCCGCTCGCCCGTCCCCTTCCAGGTGCTGGCGCCGGCCACCTCAGCGCCCTTGGCGGGACTCGAAGGCGTCGCGCATGCCCTGGCGCCACGACACGGTGCACGGGCCGGTGAACGACAGCCGCTTGGTGTTGTCGGCGATCGAGCCCCGCAGCGTGCCGGGCTGCTCCACGACGCCGACCTGCGGCTCGAAGCCGCCCAGCTCGCCGACGTAGGCGCACCACTCCTGCACGCTGACCGGCTCGTCGCCCGCCCAGTTGACGATGGTGGCCGGCACCGACGCGGCGTCGAGCAGGGCCTCGGTCTGGGCGTTGATGTCGTCCTGGTGGATCGGGCTGTACATGCACGGATCCCAGCGGGTGGTGACCGGCTGGCCGGCGAGCAGGGCGTCCATCTGCATCACGGGGAGCCCGCCGTTGCGGCCGTAGCTGGCGTTCATGCGGGCGATGGTGACGGGCAGGTCGAACAGGCGGGCGCAGGTGCGGGCCACCGCCTCCTGGGAGATCTTCGACATCGAGTAGGGCGGGGCGTGGGCCGCGTTCACCTCGCCGAGGGGATCGGTCTCCGGGAAGACGTGCATCGGGTCCTCGTGGGGCCGGTACACCGAGTGCGTCGACATCACCAGGGCGGCCTTGGCCCTGCGGCAGTGGGCGAGCAGGAGCCCGGTGCCCTCGGCGTTGGCCCGGATGGCGGCGTCGAAGTCCCAGTCCGGGGCCATGAGGGCGGCGAAGTGGATGACGTAGGTGAAGTCGTCGGGCAGCTCGCCGAAGTCGCCGTCGCCGATGTCGCCCTTGACCGCCTTCACCCCGACGGCCTCGACCTTCGCCTTGGTGGCCGGGTCGCCGAAGCGGGCGATGCCCCACACCTCGTTGTCCTTGGCCAGGAACTCGGCCAGCGGGTAGGCGATCTGGCCCGCCGGGCCGGTGAGGAGGATCTTCTCGTCGCTCAGCACGGCGTCAGCCTCGGTAGAGGTCGGGGAAGGAGGTCTCGGCCAGGCGCCGGAAGCCCTCCTTCCAGCTCACGGCTGGCGTCCAGCCCAGGCCGAGGAGCTTCGACGGGTCGATGGGGTTGGGCGGGATGGAGGCGGTGGAGGTCTGCAGCGGGATCTCGACGCCGGTGAGGCGGGTGAGCTCGGCCGTCCACTCCTCGATGCTCACCTGCTCGGGGGCGCACCAGTTGAAGGTCGGCGCCGGCACCGCCGCCTGCTCGATGAGGTACGGCAGGCTGGTGAGCAGGTCGTCGTCGTGCAGGAAGTTGTGCAGGTTCGGCGCGTCGGGGTGCACGTTGGTGGGGATGCCGGCCTGGGCCAGCTGCAGCATGATCTTGGGCCAGCCGTGGGTGGGGCCGTAGGGCACGTCGAGGCGGGCGATCACGGTGGGCACGCCGAAGCGCTTGGCCGCGTACTTGGCCGCCGACTCCGCCGCGATCTTGGAGATGGAGTAGGTCGGGAGAAAGCCCATGGCCCGGTGGTTGTCGCCCAGCGGGTCGGTCTCGACGTGGGCCACGTGGCCGTTGGGCTCGTAGACCGCGCACGACGAGCAGTGCAGGAACGCCTTCACGCCCGCCACCTTCTCGATGAGGAAGGCGGTGCCCTCGGCGTTGGCGGCCAGCGCCCGGTCGAAGTCCTGCTCCTTCGACACCGCCATGTGGATCACGTAGTCGAGCCCGTCAGGGACCTCGTCGAGCTGGGCCGTCTCGAGGTCGATGGCGACGGGCACGACCCCTGCCTGCTCCCACTCCGCCTTGGCCGCCGGGTCGGCGAAGCGGCTGGTGCCGTAGACGGTGTTGCCGGCGGCCACCAGGTTGCGGGCCAGGGGGCCGGCCACCTGGCCGGTGACGCCGGTGACGAGGATGCGCTGGCCGCTGAGGGGGTCGTGGCTCATCGAAGCTCTCCGGTGAAGTCGTCGGTGCCGAAGTTGGTCTGCTGCCAGGGGGCGGTCCAGACGTGGTGGGCCAGCCCGCTCGCCTCGATCTGCTCGCCGATGCGGGCGTAGCCGTCGGCCCACCCGTCGGCCGCGTCGTGGTCGAGGAAGTGCAGCTGCAGGAAGCGGTCCGGGCCGGCCTTCGGGCGCACGACGTCGGCGGGGGCGTCGTCGGCCAAGGGGATCACCGTGCCGCTGCCGACGAGCTCTGGCCCCCACGGCTGGGCCATGGCGTCGGGCAGCCAGCTCTGCTGGAACCAGGCGTCGACGTCGTCGTGGGTGTGGCCGTCGGCGACGTCGCCGGCGACGACGACCAGGCCCGGGTAGCCGTGGTCGAGGGCCAGGTCGATCGTGCACCCGGCCGGGTCTCGTTGGACGCTCCAGCGCATCGAGTAGAGCAGCGTGTGGACGTGGTCGCGCTCGGCGAACATGCGGCCCTGGCGGTGGAGCATGTTCACGTTGTCGACGTTCCAGCGGTTGGTCTCCTCGTCGGTGCCCTCCAGCCACCAGTACACGGCGAGGTAGCTGCCGGTGAGCGGGTCAGGCGTCATGTCGGTGGGCCGGGTCGAGCGCAGGTCCTTGAGGCGGCGGGTGGCCACGAACCGGTCGCCGGCGAAGACGTTCGGGCCGACGAGGCACCCCGAGTAGAAGTGGTCGTGCTCGTACCAGCGGTTGTAGGCGACCTCGAACCCCGGGTGGGGCTCCACCATCGTGAACAGGAACGTCCCGACCTTGATCGGGTAGTCCTTCGCGTCTGTCGTCACCACTCCCCCTCGGTGCGCCTGCGGCGGGTCACGTTACCGAACATCTGACGGTCCGTCAGACGCGCGGGGCCGGGTTCCTCAGCGCTGCAGCAGCGGCCCGACCGCGGAGCCGAAGGCCTCGACCTGCTCGGCGTACTCGGACGCGTCGCGGGCGTCGAACTTCACCTGCACCTGGTTCACGCCCTCGGGGGTCTCGGCGAGGATCGCCTCGGCGACCTGCTCGGGCGTGCCGGTGTAGGCGGGCTGGCGCACCTCGTGCGACGGCGTGCCGACGTAGAGGTAGGGGATCACGACGTGGCCCACGGCGAAGGGCCGGTCGGCGAGGCCGTTGGCCTCGCGCTGCTGGCGCACGTAGGCGACGCCCTCGGCGGTGGCCGGGCCCTGGGGCAGCCAGCCGTCGTAGCGGGCTGCCCGCCGCAGCGCCGGCTTGCCGGAGCCGCCGATCCAGATCGGCGGGCGCGGAGTCTGCACGGGGCGGGGGAGCGCGCCCATGTCGCCGACGTAGGTGTTCTCGAGCGCCTCGGCCAGCTGCGGCAGCCGTTCGTCGGTGATGCGGCCGCGCTCGGCGAACGGCACGCCCAGGGCGTCGAACTCGGCCTCGACGTGGCCGGCGCCGATGCCCACGATGGCCCGGCCGCCGGAGAGGTGGTCGAGGGTGGCGAAGCCCTTGGCCGCCACCAGCGGGTGGCGGTAGGCGAGCACGTACACGTGGCTCACCAGGGCGACCCGCTCGGTGGCCGCGGCGAGCCAGCCGAGGGTGGTGAAGGTGTCCTGCCACCACAGGCCCATGGCGTCGGCCTTGTCGCGCGGGATCACGACGTGATCGCACGAGGCCACGTAGAACCAGCCGCTGCGGTCCGCCGCCCGGGCGATGGCCATGAGGTCGGCCGGCGTGGCGTCGCGCTCCCAGGCCGCGGCGTAGAGCGAGCTCTGGGACTGGATGGGCAGCTGCGTGCCGTAGGCGAGGGTTCCCCCCGGGATCTCGAGCATGGCGCCGACCCTAACGCCGAGTCAGAGGCCGAGGAAGCTGCCGCCGTCGCAGACGATGGTCTGGCCGCTCACGTACCCGGCGTCGGGGCCGGCGAGGAAGGCGACCACCCCGCCGATGTCGGCCACCGGGTCGCCGATGCGCCCGAGGGGCGTGCGGGCCTCGATGGCCCCCCGCAGCTGGGGCACCTGCTCGAAGGCGCCGGCCAGCGCCGGGGTCTCGGCCACCGGGGCGATGCAGTTCACGGTGACGCCGTGCGGCCCCCACTCCCGGGCCAGGCTCTTGGCCAGGGCCCGCTGCGCCGCCTTGGCGGGGGAGTAGAGCGGGATGTTGGCGCTGCCCTCGATGCCCGAGGGCGAGGTGACGAGCACCAGCCGACCCTGGTCGCTGGCCGCCAGGTGGGCGAACGCGGCCTGGGCGCACCAGAAGCTGCCCCACGCCGAGGTGCGCGACATCTGGGCCCACGCCTCCGGTGGCGTCTCCTCGAGGCGGCTGGCCACCGCCCCGGCGAAGGCGTTGTGCACCATCACGTCGAGGCCGCCGAAGCGCTCGACGGTGGCGGCCACGCACGCCTCGACCGACCCCCGCTCGGTGACGTCGGTGACGATGCACTCGGCGGTGCCGCCGGCGGCGCGGATCGATTCGGCCACCGGCTCTCCGGTCGCCGCCCGCCGGGCGGCCACCACCACCGACGCGCCGCGGGCCGCCAGCGCCCGGGCGATGTCCTCTCCGACGCCCTGCCCGGCGCCGGTCACGACCGCCACCCGGCCGGCCAGCGCCCCGCCGCTCGACGCGCTCACATCCACAGCCCACCATCCACGGTGAGGGTCTGGCCGGCCAGGTCGGCGGCGGCCGCACTGCAGAGGAAGGCGAGCACCGGCCCAGGGTCGGCGTCGGGCCGGGCCGGCGTGGCGATCGAGACCGGCCCCGCCACCGCCGGGTCGGCGAGGACCCGGGGCGGCGCCACCGCCAGGGCGTTCACCGCGATGCCCTCCGAGCCCCACTGGCGGGCCGTGGACTTGGCGAGGACACGGACCCCCTCGGCCGCCGCCGCCCAGTGGCCGTACTCGGCGCCGCCGGCCATGGCGGTCGTGGGCACGGTGAGCACGATGCGCCCGCCGCGGCCGGCGAAGTCGCGGCGGGCGGCGACGCACACGGCCACGGCGGCGTCCATGGTCTGCTGCCAGGCCCGGTCGAAGTCGGCGTCGGTGAGCTCGGCGAAGGGCACGGGGAGGACCTCGGCGGGGTCCCACGGGGCGAACACCACGGCGTCGGGCCGGCCGCCGTCGTCGGCGCCCACGACGTCGGCGCCGGTCGCCTGCAGCGCGGCCCGCAGGTGCCGCGCCAGCGGCCCGTCGCCGACGAGCCGCACGGTCGGCGGCCGGTCCGGTGCTGCGTCGCTCACGTCGTCCCCCTCCGTCGGCCGGGCCGATGTTGTACCGCACCCCCGGCCCGGCTCGCGCCTCGAGCACGGGACCACCGGCGCCGAGCGGCTCGCACCGGTGCTTGTGTGACCTCGATCACCCGTTGCTACTGTCCGCCGGCATGGAGATCGGGTACACGCCGGAACAGGAGGCCCTGCGCAGCGAGCTGCGGGCCTACTACGAGCAGCTCCTCGACCCGGAGACGGTGGAGGAGCTCTCCCACAGCCACGGCATCGGTG
This sequence comes from Actinomycetes bacterium, assembly GCA_029782145.1. GTDB lineage: Bacteria > Actinomycetota > Acidimicrobiia > Acidimicrobiales > Acidimicrobilacustridaceae > CAMFLJ01. Next base: position 104,573 of record JAKOVH010000030.1, read on the forward strand.
AGGCGTCCAAGCGCGTCTGGAAGCAGATGTGCTCCGACGGCTGGGCCGGCATCGGGTGGCCGAAGGAGTGGGGCGGCCAGGAGCGTGGCCCCATCGACCAGTTCGTGTTCTACGACGAGTCGATGCGGGCCGGTGCGCCGGTGCCGATGCTCACCCTCAACACCGTGGGCCCGACGATCATGAACTACGGCACCGACTGGCAGAAGGAGTTCTTCCTGCCGAAGATCCTCGCCGGTGACCTGCACTTCTGCATCGGCTACTCCGAGCCGGGCGCCGGCACCGACCTGGCCGCCCTGCAGACCCGGGCGGTGCGCGACGGCGACGAGTACGTCATCAACGGCCAGAAGATGTGGACCTCCCTCGCGGGTGGCGCCGACTACTGCTGGCTGGCGGTGCGCACCGACCCCAACGCCAAGAAGCACAAGGGCATCTCGGTGATCATCGTGCCGATGGACACCCCCGGCATCACCCTGCAGCCGCTGCACCTCATGGGTGAGCACGACATCAACGCCACCTTCTTCGACGACGTCCGTGTGCCGGCGAAGTACCTCGTGGGCGAGGAGAACGGCGGTTGGGGTCTCATCACCAACCAGCTCAACCACGAGCGGGTCACCCTGTGCGCCAGCGGCTCGGCGGAGGGCCACTACCACGCCGTGCGCCGCTGGGCCCAGGACACCCGGCTGCCCGACGGCCGCCGCGTGATCGACCAGGAGTGGGTGCAGCTCAACCTGGCCCGGGTGCACGCCCGGCTCGACTTCCTGCGCCTGGCCAACTGGAAGGTGGCGTGGTCGGCCGACCAGGCCAAGCTCCACCCGGCCGACGCCTCGACGGTGAAGGTCTTCGGCACGGAGTTCTACATGGAGAACTACCGGCTGCTCATGGAGGTCATCGGGCCCCGCTCCTACCTGAAGTCGCACGCGCCCGAGTCGCTGCTGCGCAGCCGCCTCGAGGCCGGCATGCGGGGCTCGATCATCCTCACCTTCGGGGGCGGCACCAACGAGCTGCAGCGCGACCTCATCGCCATGTTCGGCCTCGGGTTCCCCCGCGCCGCCCGCTGACCGCCCGCTCAGAACGACGACGAGAGAAGAACGATCAGATGGATTTCTCCTTCACCGACGACCAGGACGAGCTGCGGGGCCTGGCCAACCGCGTCCTCACCGATCGCTGCACGCCGGAGCACCTCAAGGAGGTCGCCTTCGGCGAGGGCTCGACCGGCGTCGACCTCGACCTGTGGCGCGAGCTCGCCGAGCTGGGGATCGTCGGCATCGGCCTGCCCGAGTCCGCGGGGGGTGGCGGTCTGGGCTTCGCCGAGATCGCCATCGTCCTCGAGGAGGTGGGCCGCACGGTGGCTCCCGTCCCGGCCCTGCCGGTGATGGCGATGGCGGGGCCGTTCCTCGCCGAGCACGCCCCCGACCAGCTCGCCGGCCTGGCGTCGGGCGAGCGCATCGTCACCGCCGCCCTCCACGACATGGTGGGAGACGTCGGCCAGCCGTCGCTTGAGGCCTCGGGCGGGTCGCTCACCGGCGTGAAGACGAACGTGCCGTTCGGCACCGTGGCTCATGCCTTCCTGGTGTCGGCCACCGACGGCGTCTACCTCGTCGAGGCCGACGCCGCCGGCGTCACCGTCGAGCGCCAGGACACGGTCGACGACATCCCTGACGCGCTCGTCACCTTCGACGGCGCCGCCGGCACCAAGCTCAGCGGCCCCGAGGGCGTCGACCGCCTGCTCGAGCTGGGCCAGACCGGCCAGTCGCTGATCATGTCCGGCGTGGCCGACAAGGCCGTCGAGATCACCGCGGCCTACGTGAAGGAGCGGGTGCAGTTCGACCGCCCCATCGCCACCTTCCAGGCCGTCGCCCAGCGCGCCGCCGACGCCCGCATCGACGCCCAGGCCATCACCCTCACGGCCTGGCAGGCGGCCATGCGCATCAACGACGGGCTGCCGGCCGGGGAGCACGCCGCCTCGGCCAAGTACTGGGCGGCCGAGGGGGGCCAGCGCGTGGTGCACGCCGCCACCCACCTCCACGGCGGCGTCGGGGTCGACCGCGACTACCCGCTGCACCGCTACTACCTGTGGACCAAGAAGCAGGAGCTCCAGCTCGGTAGCGCGACCCAGAGCCTGCTGCGCCTCGGGAAGATCCTGGCCGACGAGCCCGTCGACGCCTGAGCGGCCGTCGCCGCACCGCGCGAGCGCCGACCCCTCATCAAACGTTCGTTGGGGTAGGGTGGCCGGCATGACGACGACCGACGCGCCGGACCTCGACATCCTCGACCCCCACTTCTACGACGACCCCTGGGCCGCCTACCGGTGGCTGCGCCACAACGACCCCATCCGCTGGGACGAGCGCAACCAGCTGTGGGTGCTCTCCAAGCACGACGACGTGGTGCACGTGTCGCGCCACCCCGAGCTGTACTGCTCGGCCCAGGGGGTGCGGCCGGTGCTCGACGTGCCGCTGTCGATCATCGCCATGGACGACCCCGAGCACACGCGGGTGCGTCGCCTCATCAACCGCGGCTTCACGCCCCGCCGGGTGCGCGAGCTCACCGACCACATGCGCCAGCTCACCAGCGAGCTCATCGACGACATCGCCGACCGGGGCGAGATCGACTTCGTCGAGGACTTCGCCATCCACCTGCCGCTCATCATCATCGCCGAGCTCATGGGGCTCGACCCGAACCAGCGCGAGCAGCTCTACCGCTGGTCCGACGCCATGATGAGCGGCGAGGGCCGCTCCGACCCGGAGGACCCGGCCCTCGTGGCCGCCGGGGTCGCCTTCGCCGAGTACGCCGAGCTGTGCACCGGGCTGATCGCCGAGCGGCGGGGCAAGCCGGTCACCGAGGACCTCATCTCGATCCTCACCAACGCCTACGACGAGGGCGCGCTGGTCACGGGCGTCACCGCGGCGGCCGAGGCCCGCGAGGCCGACGGTGACACCGACGTCGAGGGCACCATGACCGACGACGAGCTGTTCATGTTCCTGTGCCTGCTCGTCGTCGCGGGCAACGAGACCACCCGCAACGCGCTGACCGGCGGGCTGCTGGCCTTCTCGCAGTTCCCCCACGAGCGCGAGCGGCTCATCGCCCACCCCGAGCTCATCGACTCGGCCGTGGAGGAGATCGTCCGCTACGTCACGCCGGTGATCAGCTTCAGCCGCACGGTCACCGAGACCCACGAGTACAAGGGCCACACCTTCGAGCAGGGCCAGAAGGTGCTGATGCTCTACCAGTCGGCCAACCGCGACGAGGACGTGTTCGACGCCCCCGACGAGTTCCGCATCGACCGCGACCCCAACCCCCACGTCGGGTTCGGCATCGGCACCCACTACTGCCTCGGTGCCAACCTGGCCCGTGCCGAGATCAGCGTGGTGTTCACCGAGCTGTTCAAGCGGCTCCACGACATCCGCCTCGCCGAGGGCGCGAGCGTGCCGCGGGGCGACAACACCCTGGTGATCGCCCTGCAGCACCTGCCGGCGGTGTTCACCCCGGAGAAGACGCTGCAGTGACGGGCGGAGCCCGCTCGTGACCGCGGTGGGGAGCTCCACCAGGGAGCGGATCCTCGACGCCGCCTTCGCGCTCACGACGGCGGAGAACTCGAGCGGGCTCTCGATGCGTCGCCTCGCCGACAGCTGTGGGCTCAACGTGGCCACGCTCTACCACCACTTCCCCTCGAAGGCCGACCTGCTCAAGGCGGTGCTCGAGGAGCGTGGCTATCCGCGCCGCATCGGCGAGGAAGGCCCACCGCCGGAGCTCTACGACACGGCCTCGGCCGACCTCACCCTCCGGCGGTTGCTGAGCTGGCTGTGGCAGCAGGCCCAGGCCGAGGAGTCGGCCTGGCGGCTGCTCATCGGCGAGGGGCTGCGGGGCGAGCCGGGCGCACGCGAGGAGGCCAACCGGCTCGTCGCCCTGGTGGGTCCGGCGGTCGAGGAGTGGGTGCGACCGCTGGAGCCCCAGCTCGGCGATCGGCTGGTGCCGGTGGCCGGGCTGGTCCGCTCCATGCTGCTGTCGCTGGCGGTCGAGCACCTGGCCCTGGGGCCCGACCCGGCCCGCGACGCCGAGCGCATCGCCGCCGCGGTCGACGCGCTGGCGCTGCCCTGATCCCACGCCGCATGGCACGATGACCCCCCGATCTGGGCAGGGAATCTGGACCTAGGACCCTTCTCGGCCGCGCGACCCTAACTATTCTCTGCGGGGTGAGGGTCCTCGTGGTCGACGACCAGAAGCTGGTGGCGGACGGCCTGGTGCGCCTTCTCGCCCAGGAGCCCGGCATCGAAGAGGTGCGCGGGGCGGGCAGCGTCGCCGAGGCCCGCGACCGGGCCAGGGAGCTCGCGCCGTGCGTGGTCGTCACCGACTGGCAGCTGCCCGACGGCGACGGTGTGGCGGTCACCGACGCCGTGCGCGAGGTCAGCCCCGAGAACCGGGTGCTGGTGCTGGCCGACCTCGCCGACGCCGGGGCCGTGGGCGCGGCGTTGGCCGCCGGCTGCGACGGGTTCGTCACCCGCGATCGCGGCCTCGACGAGCTCGTGCACGGGGTCGGCGCGGTCAGCGAGGGCGAGGCCGTGCTGTCACCCGCGGCCGCCTCGGTGCTGGCCCGCGACCACCGCACCCGTGAGCGGGCCGACTCGCCGGTGCTCACGGCGCGCGAGCTCGAGATCGTCGACGGCCTGGCTCGCGGCCTCACCAACCGGGCCATCGCCGAGGAGCTGTACCTGAGCGTGCACACCGTGCGCAACCACGTGCAGCGCATCTGCCGCCGCCTCGGCGCGCGCACCCGCCTCGAGGTCGTGATGATCGCCGCCCGCCAGGGACTCATCCAGCTCGCCTCCGGCGCCTGAGCGGCGCCGTCCCCATCTCGGGCGCCGGGCCGCGTCGGCTCAGCTCGCTCGGCCGGCCCGCTGGGTGCCGGTGAAGGTATAGGCGATCACCGAGCTCTGGTTCGCCAGCGTGTTCCCGGCGGTGGCGGGCAGCGTCAGGGTGATCCGCAGGTGGTTGGTCCCACCGGCGGTGAGCACCGCCCCGGACAGCGTCCGGTTCGTCCCGATGACGGCCACGTTGTTGATGGCCGTCGACGTGGTGCCCGAGCAGGTGTACGTGTACGGCGTGGTGGCCGACTCGGTCCACGGCACCGTGCACCGGGTGACGGTCATCCGCAGCCCCGTCGTGGTGTTGGTCGTGAGCGCCGAGCTCGTGGTCGCCACGGTGGTGAGCTGCAGCCGGGCCAGGGCGATCGAGCCCGTGTTGGTCACCGTGACGGCTCGCTGGATGGTGTCGCCGGCGGCGATGTTGCTGGCGCCGATGGTGAGCCGGTTGCCGGCCACGTTGCCGTTGATGCTGCTCAACGACACGGTGCCGGAGGAGACGCTCTGGGACGCCCCGGTCGTGCCGGTGAAGGCGGCGAAGGCGGCGCTCCCGGCACCGGCGACGACCACGGCGAGCAGGCCGGCGGCGACGGCGGAGCGTCGGGCCGGACCACGCCGGCGGGGGGTCATGGCGTGCTTCACGGCGTGGTCAGCTCAGCTCGATCCGGCGGATGTCGCTCGAGCCGTTGGAGGTCGCACGGTCGGCCACCAGCAGGTCGCCGTCGGCGAGGAAGGTGAGGCCCGACGGCGTGCGGGCCGTGGCGGCCAGGGCCGGGCCGTTGTCGCCGGTCGAGGTGTTCGAGCTGGTGAACGCCAGCGGCGACACCACGGTGCCCGAGACGCGCCGGACGCAGCGGGTGTCGGCCACCGCCACGCTGCCGTCGGCGGCCACGGCGACGCCTTCGGGGCTCGAGAGCGACACGGTGCTGGCGGTGGTCGCGGTGGTGCAGCTGTTCGAGCTGCCGCCGCCCGCCACCCGTGACACCGAGGTGCCCGTGACCTGGCGCACGCAGGCCCGGCCGCTGTCGGCCACGAACACCGACCCGGACGCGTCGACCGCCACCCCGATGGGGTTGGACAGCGACACGGCCGTGGCCGTCGTGGTGCCGCAGCTCATGGTGCCGCCACCGCCGGCCACGTGCGACGCCGTGCCGGCGCTGATGCGGCGCACGCAGTTGCGCCCGGAGTCGGCCACGACGAGCGAGCCGTCGGGGGCCAGGGCGAGCCCGGAGGGGTTGGCCAGCGACAGCGACGTGGCGGCCACGGTCGTGGCGCAGGTGGTGGTCGTGCCGCCGCCGGCCACGCGGGTGACGTTGCCTGCGGTGTCGATCTTGCGCACGCAGTTGGCCCCGGTGTCGGCGACGTAGAGGTTGCCGGCCGCGTCGACGGTGAGGCCGCGAGGAGCGCTGAGCCGCAGGCCCGACACCGGCCCGGTGTAGGAGCAGGCGGTGCTGGCGCCCGTGCCGGCGAAGGTCGAGATCACCCCCGTGGTCGACACGACGCGGATGCGGTCGTTGCCCGAGTCGGCCACGAAGATGCGCCCGTCGGGCGCCTCGGCCGTCTCGTAGGGCGTGTCGAGCGACGCGGCGGTCGCCGGCCCGCCGTCGCCGGCCAGCCCGGCGTTGCCCGCCCCGGCGACGAGGCGCACCGCGCCCCGGCAGTAGTTGGTGGCCATCTCGGGGCTGGTGGGGGAGGTCCACGTGCCGCTCACCGCCTGGGTCGACAGGTACCGCACGGTGGTGAGCGGTGACGGTGGCGCCCAGGTGGCGTTCGTGGCCCCTGCCCCGGCCGTGGCCACGGTGGTGGTCGCACCGCCCGGGCTGGCGGCGCTGAGCACCCGGGCGGTGTCCAGCGCGTTCGGGTTGGTCCACGACACCGTCACCGCCGTCGCCGAGCCCCACGCGCAGCCCACGTTGGTCTTGGTGGCCACGGTGGCGGTGGAGTAGCCGGCCGCCGCCGCGGTGGTGCCGGTGAAGGCGGCGGAGGCCGAGCGCAGGGGGACCCAGGCCAGGCCGAGCACCACCGCGATCACGACGACCGGCGCGGTGGCCGACAGGGCCAGGCCGGCCTTCTCGCGCTGGCGGTCCTCCGTCGGGGCGCCAGCGCCGGTCGGATCGGCGGAGGCCGGCTCGATCTCGGCGAGCAGGCGCCGCAGCGGCTCGACGGACGCCGGGTCGGCTGCCGCGTCCACGGCCGCGGGAGCCACGGCCGGGGGAGCCAGGGCCGGCGGGTCGTCGAGGAGGGGCTCGTCGTCGCCGGCGAGGCGGCCGAGCGCGCCGTCCCAGGTGGCGCTGGCGTCGGCGTGCGCGTCGCGGGCGGGCTCGCCGGGGCGGCGCAGCAGGTAGGTCACGCCGTACCACAGCACCAGGGCGGCGCCCGCCGCGGTGAGCACGATCCGGGTGGTGAGAGCCGACATGGCGAGCAGCAGCCCGCCGAGGTGGGGGACGGCGAGGCGCACACGGTGGAGGTGGTCGTCGTCGATCTGGAGGCGCCAGGGGTCGGGCCCGTTGTTGGCGTCGCCCTTGGTGGTGAACACGGGCCGGCCGTCGTCGCCCCGCTCGACGGCGGTGACCCGGTGGACCGTCATGCGCTGGGTCTCGGGGGCGGCGAACACGATGACGTCGCCGACGCGGACGTCGTCGACGCCGATGGGGTCGACCACGATCGCCGAGCCCCGGTGGATGGTGGGCTCCATGGAGCCGGTGGGCACGGTCTGGACCAGCAACCAGCCGGTGAAGGTGCCCACGGAGAACACGAGCACCCCGACGACCGCGACACCGAGCAGGACCGCGCTCGCCCACCGCGACAGCGTCGCGAGGGGCGAGCGGCGGCCGCCCCGGAGGGGCCTCGCTCGACGGGTCGTGGTCATCGGGGTGCGGGTGGTTCGCTCAGTGAGCGGTCACTACTGGGCGGTGCCGGTCCGCTGGTTGCCGGTGAAGGTGTACTGGATCGTCGACGCCTTGTTCTGGAACGCGTTGCTCGCGCCGGTGGGAAGGGTCAGCGTCACTCGGACGACCTTGCTCCCGTTCGCCGCCAGGTTCAGCCCGGTCAGCGCTCGGTTCGTGCCGATCACGGAGGTGGAGCCGAGCACGCTCGAGATCGTGCCGCCGCTGCAGGAGTAGGTGTACGGGGTGGCCGACTCGACCCAGGTCCCGCTGCACGCGTCGATGTTCATCTGGAGGCCGTTGACCGCATCGCTGTCGAGCACCGAGGACGTCGTCGCCGTGGTGTCCAGGGTGACGTTGGCCAGGTCGATGCTGCCGCTGTTCTTGATGGTGACCACGCGCTGGATGGAGTCACCGGCGGCGATGTTGGTGGCGCCGATGGTGAGGCGGTTGCCGGCAGCGTTGCTGTTGATCGGGTCGAGCACGACGGTGCCGGACGAGACCGACTGCGAGGCGGTGGTGGTGCCGGTGAAGGCGGCGAAGGCGGCGCCGCCGATGCCGGCGACCGTCAGGGCGAGCAGGCCGCCGGCGATCACGGCCTTGCGGCGGTTCGAGGGGCGCTCCGCCTCGGGCAGGGAGTGCTTCATGTCGGGTCCTTTCGGGTGGTTCGGGGGAACGCGGGAGCACTCCCGCACCACCCGATCGACCCGGGCCCTAGGACTTTTCACCCCATTGGTACGTTCGCGCCATTAGGAAGGTTCAACCCTCCCTACGCGACGCGTCCGTTGTCACCGCAAGTGAGGTAGCGGCGTGGTCTCCGTCACGCCACGTGGCGCCGAGCGTGGTCCGGTCAGGCCTCGACGGTGTAGGTGTCGAGGCCCGACTTGAGCAGAGTGCCCGGCGTGGCGCCGGTGGCCTCGCCGTGCTCGACCACCACGGTGCCGTTGACGAGCACCCGCTCGACGCCGAACGACCCGGCCGTGAGCCGCTCGCACCCTCCGGGCAGGTCGGCCACCATGTGGGCGTTCTCGCTGCCGACCGTGTCGGGGTCGATCACCACGATGTCGGCCAGCTTGCCCACCTCCAGCGTGCCCCGATCGCGCAGGCCGAACAGCTCGGCGGGCACCTGGGTCATCAGGTGGACGGCCTTCTCGACCGGGATGAGCTTGCGGCCGCGCAGCATGTCGCCGAGGAACCGGGTCGGGTAGGTGGCCCCGCACATGCGGTCGAGGTGGGCACCGGCGTCGGAGCCGCCGATCATCGCCCGGGGGTCGTTCCAGACCTCGGTGCGCATCTGCCAGCTGGCCGGGTCCTTGTCGCGCGGCGCGGGCCACAAGACGGTGCGCAGATCGTCGGCGATGACGATGTCGAGCAGCGTGTCGAAGGCCTCGGTGCCCCGCTCGGCGGCGATGTCCTTCACCACGCGGTTGGAGTAGCCGGCGTTCTCGGGAGCGAAGGTGTCGCCGATGACGTAGTCCTCCCAGTCGGCCAGGCGGCGGTAGACGCCGGCCTCCTGGGAGTGCGAGGCCTCCAGCAGGCGGGCCCGGACCTCCGGGTCCTTCAGCCGGGCGATGCGCTCCTCGACGGGCACCGACAGCGTCTCCTGCCAGCCGGGGAGCAGCCAGATCCCGCAGAAGGTGAGGAAGTTCATGTTCATCGGCACCAGCACCGGCATGGTGAGGGCCACGACGCGGCCGCCCAGCTCGCGGGCGCGGTCGTAGGCCGAGAGCTGGCGGGGCGCCCGGTCGGCCTCGCGGCTGTCGACGGTGAGCACGTTCCAGTTCAGGGGGCGGTTGGCCGCGGCGCTGAGCCGGCCCAGCAGGTCGATCTCGTCGTCGGCGAAGCGGTCGAGGCAACCCGGCACGATGCCCTCGAGGGTGGTGCCCTCGTGGCGGCCGGTCTCCTCGCACAGCGCCAGCAGCTCGTCGTCGCTCGCCCAGCGGCTCGGCACGGGCTGCCCGTCGCCGTCGCTGTGGCTCCCCGAGCGCGTGAACGAGAACCCGAGGGCGCCCGCTTCGATGGCGTCGGCGAGCTCGCGCACCATGGCGTCGATCTGCTCGGGCCGAGCCTCGTTGCCCACCGACTCGGCGCCCATGACGTAGCGGCGGATGGCGCAGTGGCCCACCAGGAAGCCGGCGTTGACCGCGATGCGGCCCTCGAGCTTGCCCAGGTAGTCGGCGAAGGTCTCCCAGTCCCAGTCGACCTGCTGCAGCGCAGGCAGGGGCATGCCCTCGACCCGCGACATCATCCGCTGGAGGTAGTCGGCCTCGGCGGGGTCGGGCCGCAGCGGTGCGAGGGTGAAGCCGCAGTTGCCGGCGATCACCGTGGTGACGCCGTGGTTCGCCGAGGGGGTGGCGCCCGGGTCCCACAGCAGCTGGGCGTCGTAGTGGGTGTGCGGGTCGATCACCCCGGGCATGACGATCTTGCCGGTGGCGTCGGTGACGACCGCTGCCTCCTCGTCGAGCTGGCCGACGGCGACGATGCGGCCGTCGCGGATGCCGACGTCGGCCACCCGGCCGGGAGCCCCGGTGCCGTCGATCACCGTGCCGCCCTTGATCACCTCGTCGAGCATGACCCCTCCAGTCGTGCCGGGAGCCCGGCGGTTTCTGACGGTCCGTCAGATTACACGGGTGGCGGGGCGGTGTCACCGTCGGGCCGGGTCGCCGGCGAGGGCGTGATCGCCTGGCCGTCGATCTGGAGGTTGCGCAACCAGGCCCGGTGGGCGAGCGCCCCGACCGGTGCCGGGAGGCGCATCGACGCGCAGAGGCGCAACCGGGCACACCGCAGGGCCTCGGCGGCCGCGGGGGTGATCGTCAGCGACCGGCTGAACTGGTCGGGGTGGAGCCGGTAGTAGAGCAGCGGATGGGGGCTCAGCCCGATCCGGGACTCGACGAGCAGGCGCAGCCAGTACTCGTAGTCCTCGTAGCCGTCCATCCCGCTGCCGAACGGTCCGATGCGCGCCATGGTCGAGCGCCGCAGCGTCGTGGCCGAGTGGATGAGCGTGTTGCGCACCAGCAGCTCGGCTCGCACCGTCTGCACGCTGGCGGGCCCCCGTCGCCGCCCGACCACCTGCGAGCTGCTGTCGATCACATAGGCGCCGCTGGTCACCGCGCCGAGGCTCGGCGCCTCCCGGAGGTGCTCGGCCTGCTGGTGGATCCTCACCGGGGCGCAGACGTCGTCGGAGTCCAACCGGGCGACGAGCTCGGAGTCGGAGTGCTCGACCGCCCAGTTCAGCGCCGCGGCGATGCCGAGGGCCGGTCGCTCGTGCACGACGAGGGGGCCGGTGAAGCGGCTCAGGGCCTCGGCGGCGCCCGGCGCCGGGCCGTCGAGCACCACCACGAGGATCCAGTCTCGGCTCGTCTGCGCCGCGAGGCTGCGCAGCGCGTCCGCCAGGTAGGGGGCGTCACCCCGGATGGGCATGACGACCGCGGTTTCGGGCATCGGTAGGGTCCGCTCCCCCCGGTGTTCGTGCTGGCGGCGACGCTAGCAGGGCGGTGTGACGGATGGCTCCGATCTGACATAACGTCAGAACCATGGCGACGACGACCGACACGTCCACCACCCGAGGCCCCTACCGCCAGCTCGTCGGAGGCGAGTGGCTGCCCGGGAGCGACGGCAGCTACGAGATCATCAACCCGGCCACCGAAGAGGTGGTGGCCGAGGCACCCGAGGCCTCCACCGACGACGTCCGGGCCGCGGCCGCGGCCGCCGCCGAGGCCTTCCCCGCCTGGAGCCGGACCGATCCCCGGGAGCGGGCCGCGCTGCTCGAGGCGGCGGGCAAGCGCCTGGCCGAGCGCACGCCCGAGCTCATCCCTCTGGTGATCGCCGAGGCGGGGGCGACGTCCTCGGTCGGCTCGCTCATGCAGATCCCCGTCGCCATCAGCCGCTTCGACCGCTACGCCCGGGGCGCGCTCACCGACCTCGCCCGCCCGCTGCCCCCGCAGCCCATCGCCACCACCCCGCTCGCGCCGGGGGCGCTCATGGGCGGCGTCGCCAACCGGGTGCCGGTCGGCGTGGTGGCCTGCATCTCGCCGTACAACTTCCCCACCACCAACATGGTCGGCAAGATCGCCCCGGCGCTGGCGGTGGGCTGCACCGTCGTCATGAAGCCGGCGCCGCAGGACCCGCTGTGCGTCATCGAGCTGGCCAAGATCCTCGACGAGGTCGGCTTCCCGAAGGGCGTGGTCAACATCGTCACCGGCGCCAAGCCCGAGGTGGGTGCGGCGCTGGTCGACGACGACAACGTCGACATGGTCAGCTTCACCGGCTCCACCACCGTGGGCATCAAGATCATGGAGGCCGGCGCCCGCACCATGAAGCGCCAGCTCCAGGAGCTCGGCGGCAAGGGCGCCTGCGTCGTGTGCGAGGACGCCGACCTCGACAAGGCGGTGAGCGGCATCGCCAGCGTGTGGGGGTTCCACACCGGGCAGATCTGCACCGCCCCCACCCGGGTGATCGTGCACCGCAGCCGCTACGACGAGCTGGTGAGCCGGCTGGCCGAGGCGGCCAAGGCCCTCAAGGTGGGCGACCCGCTCGAGGCCGACACCGTGGTCGGACCGGTGATCTCCGGCGTCCAGCGCGACCGCATCCTCGGCCACATCGAGAACGGGGTGAAGGAAGGCGCCGAGCTCGTCGTCGACGGGCGCGACCCCGGCTTCGACAAGGGCTACTGGGTCGGGCCCACCCTGCTCGCCGGCTGCGACAACGCCATGAGCCCGGTGCGCGAGGAGATCTTCGGCCCGGTCGTGGTGGTCGTCCCCTTCGACGACGAGGACGAGGCCATCCGCATCGCCAACGACAGCGACTACGGGCTGTTCAGCTACGTGTTCAGCGAGGAGACGCCCCGCGCCTTCGAGCTGGCCAAGCAGATCCGCTCCGGCCGGGTCGCCATCAACACGGTGCAGACCCACCACGAGGCGCCGTTCGGCGGCTTCAAGCTCTCCGGCGTGGGCCGCGACGGCGGCGACTACGGCCTCGAGGCCTACACCGAGCTGCAGGCGGTCATCTGGCCGGCCTGACCTGGGCCATCCCACCGGTCGGGGCCCCGCTGCGGGCGCCTCGGCCCGCACCTCCACACCCATCTCGACCACGCCGCGCACGGCGGGCCGCTCACCTCCCTGGGGGAACCATGAAGGGCATCGTGTACACGGGCGACAAGGGCGCCGAGGTCCTCGACGGCATCGAGGTCCGCGACGCGGGCCCCGGCGAGGTCGTCGTGCGGATCATGGCCGCCGGCGTGTGCCACTCCGACATCACCGCCGCCGCCGGGCTGTTCAACTGGCCGGCGCCCGCGGTGCTCGGCCACGAAGGGGCCGGCATCGTCGACCAGGTGGGCACGGGCGTCACCAACGTCGAGGTCGGCGACCACGTCATCATCTCCACCCTGGCCGCGTGCGGGATGTGCAAGGCGTGCGGCGCCGGCAAGCCCACCCGCTGCCGCCAGACGCTGGGCAACATGACCCAGCCGTTCACCCTCGACGGCGACGCCTGCTGGAACTTCGCCGGCGCCTCGGTGTTCACCGAGCGCACCGTGATCAAGGCCATCCAGGCCGTCAAGATCCCCAAGGACGTGCCGTTCGCGTCGGCCTGCCTGGTGGGCTGCGGCGTCATGACCGGCGCCGGAGCGGTGATGTACCGCTCCAACGTCGAGGTGGGCCAGACCGCGGTGGTGTACGGCTGCGGCGGCGTGGGGCTCAACGCCCTGCAGGCGCTGCGGGTGAAGCGGGCCAGCCGCATCATCGCCATCGACGTCGACCCGCAGAAGGAGCAGCTCGCCCGCCAGTTCGGCGCCACCGACTTCCTCGACGGCCGCGCCGACGACATCGTCGACCAGGTGCGGGCGCTCGTGCCGTTCAAGGAGGGCGAGCTGTACGGGCCCTTCGGCGCGGGCGGGGTCGACTGGGTCTACGACGTGGTGGCCCGGCCCGAGGTCACCTTCAACGCCCTCAAGATGCTCGACTGGGGCGGCAACGTGGTCATCATCGGCACGCCGGGCGGCGACGCCAAGTTCGAGCTGCCCTACCAGGACTTCACCCAGAACGAGCGGGGCGTGATCGGGGTGCGGGCCGGCTCCTACAGCCCGCACGTGCACATGCCCCAGATCATCGAGCTCTACCGCCGCGGCGAGTTCCTGCTCGACGAGCTGGTCACCAACACCTACCCGCTCGAGGGCTTCCACGACGCCGTGCACGACATGGAGAGCGGCGGCGTCGCCCGCGGCGTGCTCACCTTCGACTGACCGACCTCGACCACCGCCGGGCGCGCCGCGGCCGCGGCGCCCGCCGGTCGCGTCCGACCACCACCACGAACCAAGGGGATCCGATGGATCAGCGCTATGCCGGCAAGGGCGTCATCGTCACCGGGGCCGGCTCCGGCATCGGCCGGGCGGTCGCCGAGCGGGTGGCCGCCGAGGGCGGCCGGGTGGCCTGCCTCGACCTCGTCGCCGACAACGCCGAGGCCACCGCCTCCGCCATCGGCGACGCCGCCGTGGCGCTGTCCGGCGACGTGAGCGACTGGGCCCAGGTCCAGGCCGCGGTCGGCGCCGCCACCGAGGCGTTCGGTGCGCTCGACGTGCTGTTCAACGTCGCCGGGATCGGCGCGTTCGACGAGAGCCACACCGTCGATCCGGCCAAGTTCGAGAAGATCCTGGCGGTCAACCTCACCGGCACGTTCCTGATGTGCCGGGCGGTGCTGCCCCAGATGGTCGAGCGCGGCCGGGGCGCGATCGTCAACACCGCCTCCACGGCCGGTGTGATGGGCCAGCCCTGGAGCGCCGCCTACTGCGCGTCCAAGGGCGGGGTCATCCAGCTCACCAAGGCGCTGGCCACCGAGTACGACCCCCCGCTGTGCGTCAACGCGGTGGCGCCGGGCGGCGTGGAGACGCCGCTCTACGGCCAGTTCATCCCGCCGGAGGGCGGCGACTGGAACCGCCTGAAGAAGATGTCGCGCGACAACGTCCCGCCCGCCGCGCCCGCGACGCTCGCCAACGCCTACGCCTTCCTCGGCTCCGACGAGGCCAGCTACATGACCGGCTCGATCGTCGTCGTCGACGGCGGCATCACCTGCTGAGCCGCGATCCTTCGCCGGCTCAGCTCTTTCCGTCCTCGCACCCGACGCACCTCACCCCCGGAGGTCCCCATGCCCCTCACGCCGGAGTTCCACGAGCTCGCCGCCAAGGTCCGCAACTGGGGGAGGTGGGGCGACGACGACCGCATCGGCACCCTCAACCTCATCGACGCCGAGGCCCGTCGCCGGGCCGCGGCCTCGGTGCGCAGCGGCCGGGCGTTCTCGCTGGCCATCCCGTTGTCGATCGACGGCCCGCAGATGGGCTTCATCGGCAAGCGCCAGAACCCGCTGCACACCATGCTCGAGATCAACAACCCGAGCATCCTCGACCCCGAGGGCCCGCGGTTCAGCGACGACATGATCGTGCTCACCCTGCAAGCGGCGACCCACTGGGACGGCCTGGCCCACGCGAGCTACGACGGCAAGCTCTACAACGGCTACGACGCGGCCAGCATCACCGCCGAGGGCTCCACGATCCTCGGCATCGACCACGTGACGACCCTCGTCGGCCGCGGCGTGCTGCTCGACGTGGCCCGGGCCAAGGGCGTCGACGTGCTGGAGGGCGGCTACCCGCTCACCCCCGACGACCTCGACGCGGCGGCTGAGCTCGGCCGGGTGGAGGTGCTGCCCGGCGACGTGGTGCTGGTCCGCACCGGCGTCATGCAGCTGCTGAAGAGCGGCGACAAGCTCGCCTACAACACCACCGCGCCCGGCCCTTCGCTGCAGACGGTCGAGTGGTTCCGCTCTCACGACGTGGCGGCGGTGGCCGTCGACCACGGCACGTTCGAGGTGTTCCCGAGCGAGGTCGACACCATGCCGCTGCCGGTGCACCTGCTCCACCTGGTCGACATGGGCATGACCCAGGGCCAGCACTGGGACCTCGAGGAGCTGGCCGCCGACTGCGCCGACGACGGGCAGTACACGTTCCTGCTGTCGGCCTCGCCCGAGCCGGTGCAGATGGGCGTGGGCTCGCCCGTGAACCCCGTGGCGGTCAAGTAGCCGCACCGCCGGGCGTCGAGACCTGTGGTCCGGACCTCTGGTCGAAACCTGTAGAGGAAACCGGGCGCGCTCGGGTGCGCGCCGCTAGGGTCGCCCCATCGTCGCGGGCCGGGGGGCCCGCACGGGGAGGGGGAACCGTGAGGACACGTCGCGCGGCGTGCGTGCTGCTCGCGCTCGGCCTGCTGGCCGGCGCCTGCGGCCGGAGCAGCTCGGAGAAGTCGAGCGAGCAGCAGTCGACCGAGCAGGGCTCCACCGCTACCACGTCGGCAGCCAGCGCCAAGTGCCAGGGCGTGCAGCTCGAGGCCGCCGACACCGGCGTCACCGCCGACACGATCACGGTGCAGGTGATGGCCGACACCGGCTCGCCGCTGGCGCCCGGGCTCTTCCAGGGCAACCTCGACGCCATGCAGGCCTTCGCCAAGTACGTCAACGCCAACGGCGGCGTCGGGTGCCGGCAGCTGAAGGTCGAGACGTGGGATTCCAAGCTCACCCCCGACGAGGCCAAGAACGGCCAGATCAACGCCTGCTCGACGGCCGCGGCGCTCGTCGGGGGCAACTCGCTGTTCAACCCCGACGCCACGCCGATGAGCACCTGCCCCGACGCCAAGGGCCAGCCCACGGGCCTGGCCAACATCGCGGCGATCGCCAACGACGTCAACGAGCAGTGCGCCAAGAACACCTTCTTGATCCAGGGCATGCCCGAGCAGTGCCCGGCCGACGGCAGCATCCCCACCGGCACGCGCGACTTCACCGGCATCATCGGGCCGGTCCAGTGGTACCAGCAGAACGTCGAGCCGAACCTGGTGGGCCTGTTCCTGGTGCCGGGCGACCTGCCCACCACGGTACAGTCGGCCACCTACAACATCGCCGCCCAGGCCAAGGCCGGCGTGCAGTGGATCGGGGCGGTGAAGTCCTCCGGCCGCGACGAGCAGTCGGCGTTCACCCCGCGCGTCCAGATGGCGAAGAACGGCAACGCCAACTACGTCTACGACGGCTCGGCCGACTTCGTCATGGTCAACATGCGCCGGGAGGCGGCGGCCCAGGGCCTCGACTCGGTGAAGGTCTGGGCCTGCTCGGTGGCCTGCTACACGGACAAGTTCAAGGCGGCCGGGGCCGACGTCGACGGCACCTACCTCTACATGCAGTTCCTGCCCTTCGAGGACAAGGGCGCCAACGCCGAGCTCGACAACTACCTCGAGTACAACTCCACCCCGGTGTCGTGGGGAGCCCAGGCGTGGATGGCGGGCGTGCTCTTCCAGCAGGCGGTCGACAAGATCGTCGAGGCCCAGGGCCCCAACGCCATCACCCGGGCGTCGATCATCGACGCCCTGGACAACTTCGGCACCTTCGACGCCAACGGCTGGATGGGCCCGAAGAACCCGAAGGGCGGCTTCTCGGACTGCATGGTGATGCTGCAGAGCAAGGGCGGCCAGTTCGAGCGGCTGTTCCCTGCGGAGAAGGGCCAGCTGTCGTGCAAGCCCGAGTACCTCACCACGGTCACCCTCGACCCCGCCGTGGAGTCCGGGAAGATCCAGTGACCCGGTGACCCGGTGGCCCGGTGGGCCGGTGATCCAGTGATCCGCTGGGGCGGGGCGGCACGAGCCGCCCCGTCCCTTGCTCGCTGTGGCGTTCGTCACATCGACGCCGGGGAGCGGGTAGCGTGCCCGGCGAAGGTGGGGGATCGAACAAGGGGGACGCCGATGCGTCGTCGGGCCATCTGTGCCGTGGCGGTCGTGGTGCTGCTCGCTGCGGGGTGCGGGCGCAGCAGCTCGGAGAAGGCGGGCGAGGCCGTGGACCAGGGCGGCACGGCCACCACCGCGCCCGCCGCCAACTCGAAGTGCGAGGGCGTGGCGCTGGAGGCGACGGACGTCGGCGTCACGCCCGACACCATCACCATCACGGTGATGGCCGACACCGGCTCACCGTTGGCCCCCGGCCTGTTCCAGGGCAACATCGACGCCGTCCAGGCGTTCGCCAAGCACGTCAACGACAACGGCGGCGTCGGATGCCGCAAGCTCGTCGCCCAGGCGTGGGACTCCCGGCTCGATCCCACCGAGGCCAAGAACGGGCTCATCACCGCGTGCCAGACCAGCCTGGCCATGGTCGGCAACAACGCGCTGTTCAACCCCGACATGACCCCGCTCACCGGCTGCCCCGACAAGGCCGGTGCGCCCACGGGGGTGCCCGACCTCGCCGCCCTCGCCGCCGACGTCAACGAGCTGTGCGCGCCCGTCACCTTCACCGTGCAGGCCCAGGTGGACAAGTGCCCGATCCAGTCCGGCGTGCGCCCCATCACCATGGGCCTCGGCTACTGGAAGTGGCTGCTGAGCCAGTACCCGGACGCCAAGGGCATCTACCTGGTGCCCGGCGACCTGCCCACCACCGTGCTCGGGTCGATGCCCATCCTCGAGAGCGCCAAGCGCGGGGGCATCGACATCACCGATGCGGTGAAGGTCTCCGGTCGCGACGAGCAGTCGGCCTACACGCCTCGGGTGCAGCTGCTGAGGAACACCGGCGGCAACTTCGTCTACAACGGCTCCAACGACGTCGCGATGGTGAACATGCGCAAGGAAGCCGACGCCCAGGGCCTCGACACCGTGAAGGTCTGGGCGTGCTCTGTGTCCTGCTACACCGAGGCGTTCAAGAGCCAGGGGAGCGCGGTCGACGGCACCTACGTGTCGATGCAGTTCCTGCCGTTCGAGGAGAAGGACAAGAACCAGGAGCTGGCCAACTACCTCGACAACGTGAGCAGCCCGAGCTCGTGGGGTGCGAACGCCTGGCAGTCGTCCGTGCTGTTCCAGCAGGCGGTCGACAAGATCGTCGAGACCGACGGGCCCAACGCCATCACCCGGGCCAACCTGTTGAAGGCGCTGCAGGGCATCGACACCTTCGACGCCAACGGCTGGATGGCGCCGAAGCCGATGAAGGGCATGGCGGCCTGCATGGTCGTGATGCAGATCGAGGGCGGGCAGTTCCACCGGGTGTTCCCCGAGGAGCCCGGCACCTTCGCCTGCAACCCCGACGACCTCGTGCAGATCGACATCGACCCGGCCGCCGCGGCAGCCGGCCTGCAGTAGCCGGCGGCACGCGAGCGGCGACCGCCGAGTGGCCGTGCGTCGCCACTCGCTGTGCCAAGGGTCACACATCGGCTGCTGAATTCGGTTAACGTCCGCGCAGCAGTCGACATCGAACAGGGGGAACGCGTGAAGCGACAGCGAGTGCTCGTCGTGCTCGTGGCGCTCGGTCTGTTGGCCGGGGCGTGCGGGCGCAGCAGCAACGACAAGGCCAACGAGCAGCCGACCGGTGGGGGGACCACGGCGACCACCTCGGCGGCCAACGCCAAGTGCCAGGGCGTGCAGCTCGAGGCCACCGACACGGGCGTCACCGCCGACACCATCACCGTCCAGGTCATGGCCGACACCGGCTCGCCGCTGGCGCCCGGGCTGTTCCAGGGCAACGTCGATGCGCTCAAGGGCTTCGAGAAGTACATCAACGACCACGGCGGCATCGGCTGCCGCAAGCTCAAGGTCGAGACCTGGGACTCCAAGCTGACGCCGGACGAGTCGAAGAACGGCCAGCTCAACGCCTGCTCCACCTCGCTGGCGCTGGTGGGCGGCAACTCGCTGTTCAACCCCGACGTCAGCACCATGGAGACGTGCCCCGACGCCAAGGGCCAGCCGACCGGCATCGCCGACGTCTCGGCGCTGGCCAACGACGTCAACGAGCAGTGCTCGCTGCACGCCTTCATCATCCAGGGCACCGCCGAGCCCTGCAGCCCCGAGGGCAAGCCGATCACCGGCAGCCGTGAGCTCACCGCCTTCGTCGGCAACATCGACTACTACAAGACCATCGAGCCGAACCTGGTGGGGCTGTTCATGGTGCCCGGCGACCTGCCGACCACGGTGCAGTCCGCCACCTACCAGATCTCCGCGCAGCAGAAGGCCGGCGTGGAGTGGATCGGGGCGGTGAAGGTGTCGGGCCGCGACGAGCAGTCGGCCTTCACGCCGAAGGTGCAGCAGGCCCGCAGCGGCAACGCCACCTACGTCTACAACGGCTCCAACGACGTGGCCATGATCAACATGCGCCGGGAGGCGGCCACCCAGGGCCTCGACTCGGTCAAGGTGTGGGCCTGCTCGCTGGCCTGCTACACCGACAAGTTCAAGGCCGCCAGCGGCGACGTGCAGAACACCTACGTCTGGATGCAGTTCATCCCGTTCGAGGAGAAGGGCTCCAACGCCGAGCTCGACAACTACCTCTCGAGCGTCGCCACGCCCGACTCGTTCGGGGCCCAGGCCTGGATGGCCGCGGTGCTGTTCCAGGAGGCGGTCGACAAGATCGTCGAGAGCGACGGGCCCAACGCCATCACCCGGGCCAAGCTGCTCGAGGCGCTCAACGGCATCAACTCCTTCGACGCCAACGGCTGGATGGGCGCCAAGGACCCGAAGGGCGGCTTCTCCGACTGCATGGTCGTGCTGAAGGTGGGAGCCAACGGCTTCGAGCGCCAGACCCCGTCGGAGAAGGGCACGCTCGACTGCAACCCGTCGTACATCACCAAGGTGACCCTCGACCCCGCGGCCGAGGCCCAGAAGATCCAGTGAGCACGGTGGGGGCCGGCGCCACGGCGCCGGCCCCCACCTGCTCCGACTGATCCGTCCGTCGACCGCATCCCGGGGGGAACATGCGGCTCAAGCTGTCACCCA
This sequence comes from Actinomycetes bacterium, assembly GCA_029782145.1. Taxonomy (GTDB): domain Bacteria; phylum Actinomycetota; class Acidimicrobiia; order Acidimicrobiales; family Acidimicrobilacustridaceae; genus CAMFLJ01. The sequence goes on from JAKOVH010000030.1 coordinate 125,078, forward strand.
AGGCGATCGCCGCAGTGGTCGTCGCCGCGCTCGTGCTCTACGTCATCGTGGCGAACTGGGCCGGCAACCCGATCAACGCCAAGAACCTCACGACGTTCCTCGTCGTGGGCATTTCGCTCGGCGGCATCTACGCCATCCTCGCCGGCGGCCTGGTGATGACCTACGCCACCACCGGCATCTTCAACTTCGCCCACGCGTCCATCGGGTGCTTCCTCGCCTTCGCCTACTGGCAGTGCTCGGTGAAGTGGGGGTGGCCCACCCTCGTGTCGCTGGTGGCCGTGCTGGGCATCCTCGCCCCCGCCATCGGCATCGGCCTCGACCGGCTGATCATGAGGCGGCTCAGGGACGCGTCGCTGGTCGTGCAGCTGATGGTCACCGTGGGCCTGATGCTGTCGTTCATGGGCATCACCCTCACCATCTGGAAGCCCACCACCGCCCGCACCCTGCCGCAGTTCTTCCGTGACTCGAGTGGCGTGAAGATCGGCGAGGTCACCGCCACCTGGCACCGCATCATCACCGTCGTGGTGGCCATCGGTGTGGCCGCGCTGCTGCGGTGGCTGCTCTACCGCACCCGCCTCGGCATCTCGATGCGGGCCGTGGTCGACAGCCGCAGCCTGGCGGGGCTCACCGGCGCCAAGCCCTCCGTGGTGTCGGGCACGTCGTGGGCGGTCGGCTGCATGACCGCCGGCCTGGCCGGCATCCTCATCGCCCCCGAGACGGGCCTCGTCGTCGAGAACCTGGCCCTGCTCATCGTGGTCGCCGCCGCGGCGGCGGCCATCGCCCAGCTCAAGAGCATCCCGTGGGCCATCGCCGGCGGCCTGCTCATCGGCCTGGCCAAGTCGTTCACCGCCGTGTTCGAGAAGTTCGACCAGAACTGGAGCTACGCCCCGGAGGCCATCCCGGCGGTGGTCCTGTTCATCGCCCTGCTGTTCCTCCCCGAGGCCCGCCTCGAGACCGGCAAGGTGAAGCTCACCAAGCGCACCGAGCGGCTCACCAAGCCGTGGGAGGCGCTGCTCGGTTCCGCGGTGGTGTTCGCCATCGTGTTCGCCTGGGCCCACGGCTGGATCCCGTGGTTCGGCACCACCTTCGGGCAGCGCTCCGACGTGTGGCTGGGCCGGGGCGCCTATTTCATGGTGCTCGGGGTCATCACCCTGTCGCTCGTGCCCCTCATCGGCTGGGCCGGCCAGGTGAGCTTCGCCAACTTCGCCATCGCCGGCATCGGGGCGGTGCTGTTCAGCCACTTCGGCGGCCAGAACGGCGACCCCATCGGCATCGTGCTCGTCATGGCGGTGTGCGCCCCGCTCGGGCTGCTGGTGGCCCTGCCCGCCCTGCGGCTCAAGGGCCTCTACCTCGCCCTGGCCACCATGGCCTTCGCCGAGTTCACCGACAAGGTGATCGTGCGCCACCCCAACATGATCGACCCGTCGGCGAGCGGCAACCTGTTCGAGCCGCTCAAGCTGTTCGGGTTCCGCATCAGCACCGACGCCGGCGACCGGCAGGCGTTCGTCATCTTCCTCGCCGCCGTGTTCTGCCTGTTCATGCTCGGGTTCATGCTCATGCGCCGCGGCCGCTTCGCCCGACGCTGGATCGCCCTGTCCGACAGCCCGGCGGCGTCGGCCACCATCGGCGTGAACCTCACCGTGCAGAAGATGCTGGTGTTCGCCCTCTCTGGGGCCGTCGCCGGCTTCGCCGGGTGCATGCTCGGCCTGTCGTCGGGCGCGCTGCGCGTCGACTCGTTCCCGCTGTTCGCCGGCCTGCCGCTCGTGCTGCTCCTCGCCGTGCAGGGCGTGCGCTACCCGATCGCGGCGTTCATGGCCGTGGTCGGCCTCGCCCTGTTCCCGGCGGTCAACGAGCTGCTGGGCAAGCCGAGCTGGCTCAGCGCCATCGAGCTCATCGGCCCGGGCATCGCCGCGGTCACCATGGCGTTCCGTCCCGAGGGCGCGGTCTTCTACGCCGGCCGCGACCTCGCCGGTCTGTTGCCGTGGCGCCGCGACGCCCGCGAGGAGAAGGAGCTGGCCACGGCGAAGCTGCGCGAGCAGGACATCGGGCGCGACGAGATCGGCGAGCTCGGCCTCACCCGTGCGTTCACGGCCGACAAGGTCTCGCAGCTCGACCGGGTGCTGTGGGTGGCCGACGAGCTCGACGAGACGCCGCTGGTGCCCGAGGCCAGCGTCGTCGGCGGCTCGCCCGGCGACGGGCACGGGCCGAACGGCAACGGGCGAACTCCGGTCGGGGCCGCACCGGAGGTGACGACATGAGCCTGCTGTCGACCCACGACGTCGTGGTGCGCTTCGGCGTGCTGCACGCGGTGTCCAACGCCAGCCTCGACGTGGAGGAGGGCCGCATCACCGGCCTCATCGGCCCGAACGGCGCCGGCAAGACCACCCTGTTCAACGTCATCACCGGGCTCCAGGAGCCCACGTCGGGCAAGGTCGTGCTCGACGGGCGCGACATCACCGGCAAGAGCCCGTTCCGCCGGGCTCGCATGGGGATCGCACGCACGTTCCAGAAGCTCGAGGCGTTCAGCAGCCTCTCGGCCCGCGAGAACGTGCTGGTCGCCGCCGAGCAGCGCCGGGCGTGGGACCGGTCGAAGTTCGACCCCGGCCAGGTCGCCGACGAGATGCTCGACAAGGTCGGGCTGACCGGCGTCGCCGACTACATGGTGGGCACCCTGCCCACGGGGACCGCCCGCCTGGTCGAGCTGGCCCGAGCCCTGGCCTGCAACCCGAGGGTCCTGCTGCTCGACGAGGCGTCGTCGGGTCTCACCGACGAAGAGACCGAGGAGATGGCCGTGCTGCTGCGCAGCCTCTCGGCCGAGGGGCTCGCCATCCTGCTCGTCGAGCACGACATGTCGTTCGTGATGGGCACCTGCGAGTACATCTACGTGCTCGACTTCGGGCGGGTGATCTCGACGGGCACGCCGGCGCAGGTGCAGTCCGACGCCAAGGTGCAGGCCGCCTACCTCGGCACGCTGGCCGAGGCCCCCACGGAGGTCCCGGCATGACCGCCATCCTCGAGCTGCGCAACATCCGCGGCGGCTACGGCACCATCGACGTGCTCCACGGGGTGAACCTGGCGGTCGAGCCGGGCCAGGTGCACGCCCTGCTCGGTCCCAACGGTGCCGGCAAGACCACCACCCTCGGCGTGTGCAGCGGCCAGATCGTGCCGTCGGGGGGCCAGCTCGTGGTGAGCGGGCGCGAGGTGCAAGGGGCCACCTCCGACGCCCTGGCCCGGGCGGGCGTGTGCCTGGTCCCCGAGGGGCGCGGCATCTTCCCGAACCTCACCGTGGCCGAGAACCTCCGGATGTTCACCCACGCCGGTGCCTCGTTCTCCGACGTGCAGGACAAGGCGTTCGGCCAGTTCCCCCGGCTCAAGGAGCGGCGCAAGCAGGTGGCCGGCACCATGTCGGGTGGCGAGCAGCAGATGCTGGCCATGGCCCGGGCCATCGCCACCGAGCCGGCCCTGCTGCTGCTCGACGAGCTGTCGATGGGCCTCGCCCCCCTGATCGTCGAGGAGCTCTACGAGCGGGTGGCCGAGATGGCGGCCCAGGGCGTCTCGATCCTCGTGGTCGAGCAGTTCGCCCAGGCCGTGCTCGGCGTCGCCGACATCGCCTCGATCATGCTCCACGGCCGCGTCACCCGCACCGGACCACCGACCGAGATCGCCGAGGAGCTGGCCGAGGCCTACCTCGGCACGACCGCCGACCTCACTCCCGTCTGACCCATGGAGGACCACCAGCCAATGACCGCCACCGAGATGGACACCAGCACCACCCCGTCGCCCCGTCTCCAGGAGTTCCAGAGCGAGGTCGACAAGCTCAAGGTCACCGGCGGGCGGGCCAACCCCGAGCGGGCGTGGCTCATCGTGTCGGGCATCGGCATGGTCGCCGGTGTGGCGATCACGCTGGTGACGTGGCTGGCCACCCACGGCACCACCAGCAACCTCGAGATCGCCGACTACAACTCCCTCGGCACCTTCGGCCTCACGCTGGCCATCGTGTCGACCGGCGTGTTCGTGGTGATGTCGCTGCGCCGCTACTTCCGCTACTGGCTGGTGCGGCTGATCTTCGAGCAGCGCGAGCAGACCGACCGGCTGCTGCAGCGCTGAGCCCGCCGCAGGCGGCGGCGTCCGGGTCGGCGGGTCCGGGCGGGTGACGAAGGCCCGAAGGGACCTCCCCTTCGGGCCTTTGGTCACTTCTTTGCCCAACGATCGTTTGGTTACGGTCACTCCCAGGCTCCGGGCCGAGGCCCGACACCCGAGGGGGAGCGCCCATGACCGTGGTCGACCGCACCGGCATCGACGGCTCGAGCATCGACGTGCTCGACCCGCAGCTCTACCAGGGTGACCCCCATCCCACCTACGAGTGGCTGCGGGACAACGACCCGGTCCACTGGGACGACAAGAACCAGCTGTGGGTCGTGTCCCGGTTCGACGACGTCGTCAGGGTCTCCATCAACCCCGAGGTGTTCTGCTCGAGCCGCGGCATCCGGCCCGACCCGTCGGTCGACCTGTCGCTGATCGGCTACGACGGCCACAAGCACCTCGAGCAGCGGCGCCTGATCAACAAGGGCTTCACGCCCCGCGCCGTGCGGACCATGGAGGGCCACATCCGCGCCCTCGCCGACGAGGCCCTCGACCAGGTGGCCGAGCGGGGCGAGTGCGACTTCGTCACCGACATCGCCGTGTTCGTGCCCATCACCGTGATCGCCGAGCTCATGGGCCTGCCCCTCGAGGACCGCGAGCGGTTCTGGCGCTGGTCCGACGACATGATGGGCGCCGAGTCGGCCGCCGCCGGCCCGGCGGGCGACGCTGCCCGGGAGCGGGCCGCCGCGGCCTACACCGCCTACACCACCTACGTCTCGGGCATGATCGACGAGCGGGCGGCGCTCTACCACCGCCACAAGCGAGACGAGTCGCAAGGGCTGCGCACCGAGCCGCTGCCCGACGACCTGGTGATGAAGCTCGTGGCCGCCGCCGAGGAGGGCGCCCTCGTCGACGGGGGCGTGGAGTCCCAGCGCGACGAGCTGCTCAACTTCCTCGTGCTCGTGGTGGTGGCCGGCAACGAGACGACCCGCAACGCCATGGCCGGGGGCATGGTGGCGTTCTCCGAGCACCCCGACCAGTGGGCCCGGGTGGTCGCCGACCCCTCGTTGTGGGACACCGCCACCGACGAGGTCATCCGGTGGGTGTCGCCGGTGATGAACTTCGTGCGCACCGCCACCTGCGACAACGACCTGCTCGGCGTGCCCATCAAGGAGGGGGAGCGGGTGCTGATGCTCTACCAGTCGGCCAACCGCGACCCCCGCCACTTCCCGCAGGCCGACGAGTTCCTGGTCGACCGGTCGCCCAACGACCACCTGGCCTTCGGCATCGGCAACCACTTCTGCCTCGGCGCCAACCTGGCCCGGCTCGAGGTGCGGGTGGTGTTCGAGCAGATCGCCAGACGCCTGCCCGACATGCGCGTGGCGCCCGGCGCCGGGCCCCGCTACACGCTGGCGTCGTTCGTGCGGGGCGTGGAGTCGCTGCCGGTGGTGTTCACGCCCGAGCGCTGACCAGGCCGGCCCGGTCGGCCCGGTCGGCCGGGCCGGCCGGCCGGGCCGGCGGGACCGTCCGCTGGCGTCCCGACACCCCCGGGAATGGAACTAGGTTGCAGTCGCTTCGACGCGCCTTCCAGGGGGATCACCACATGGGCATGCCCACCGACGTCCCGATCATCGACACCATGATCGGGTTCCCGGCCAAGGACATGAAGGCCCAGTACGCCTTCATCACCCAGCAGACCAAGGACAAGGAGTCCAAGGAGGGCTTCGAGTTCCCGGTCGAGTACATGTTCAAGGCGCCGCCCGACAAGGACCAGGCGCTGCGGGAGGCCGACGACCCCGTCGGCTTCACGCTCTCGCAGATGGACGCCTGGGGCGTCGAGATCGGCATGGTGGGCGTGAGCGTCCGCGGCGCCGACGGCGTCTCGGACGGGGAGGCCACCGGCGTGGAGGCGCTCGAGCGCTACCCCGACCGCTTCATCGGCTCGGTCAACGCCGACCCCAACGAGGGCATGGGCGGCATCGAGAAGATCGTGAAGGCCTACGAGACCTACGGGGTGCGGGCCATCACCATGTTCCCCGCCGGGTGCTTCCCGCAGGTCGCCATCAACGACAAGAAGATGTACCCGATCTACGCCAAGGCGTGCGAGCTCGACATCCCGGTGTTCGTCTGCACCGGCATCCCCGGGCCCCGCGTGAAGTTCCAGGTGCAGCACGTCGAGCACGTCGACGAGGTCATGTACGACTTCCCCGAGCTCGTCTACGTGGCCCGCCACGGCTGCCAGCCCTGGACCGAGCTGATGGTCAAGCTCATGTTGAAGTGGCCGGGGCTGCACTACTCCACGTCGGCGTTCGCGCCCAAGCACTACGACCCGCGCATCATCGACTACGCCAACACCCGCGGCGCCGACAAGGTGATCTACGCCGGCTACTTCCCGATGGGCCTGTCGCTCGAGCGGATCATGACCGAGATGCGCAACGTGCCGTTCAAGGACGAGGTCTGGCCCAAGTTCCTGCGCGGCAACGCCGCCCGGGTCCTCAAGCTCGACACCTGACCCAGGACACCCGCCACTGCTTCTGGTGGAGGTTCGTCCCCCGATTCGGTGGCCGAACCTCCACCAGAAGCGTGCACGGGGGGCGGGTTGGGCGGGTGATCGCTCGTAGGATTGGCACCCCCCGGGGGCATCTGATGGAGTGTCAGATGCGTCTGCCCCGTCCCCCGACCCCTGGTAGGTGAGCACCCCATGGGCCTTCCCCGCGACGTCTCGAGCGTGCCCGACGAGGAGTTCCGGGACGAGGCCCGGGCATGGCTCGCCGAGCATCTGGTGGGCGAGTACGCCTCGCTGAAGGGCCGCGGCGGCCCGGGCGACGAGGAGGTCGGCTTCGACATCCGCGAGCGGTGGGAGCGGGTGCTGGGTGAGGCGGGGTGGATCGGCCTCGGGTGGCCCATCGAGTTCGGTGGCCGCAACGCCACCATCGGCCAGCAGATCATCTGGGCCGAGGAGTACGCCCGGGCCGAGGCGCCGGGCCGCGTGAACCACATGGGCGAGAACCTGCTCGGCCCCACCCTCATCGCCCACGGCACCCGGGAGCAGTGCGACCGCTTCCTGCCCGGGATCCTCGACGGCACCGAGCGCTGGTGCCAGGGCTACAGCGAGCCCAACGCCGGCTCCGACCTGGCCAATGTCCAGACCAAGGCCGTGCTCGACGGCGACCAGTGGGTCATCAACGGCCAGAAGGTCTGGACGTCGCTGGCCCACGTGTCGCACTGGTGCTTCGTGGTGGCCCGCACCGACCCCGGCTCGAGCCGCCACAAGGGCCTGTCGTTCCTGCTCGTGCCCATGGACCAGCCCGGGGTCGAGGTGCGGCCCATCATCCAGATCACCGGTGGGGGCGAGTTCAACGAGGTGTTCTTCTCCGACGCCACCACCGAGGCCGGCCTCGTCCTCGGCGAGCCGGGCCAGGGCTGGGGCGTCGCCATGGACCTGCTCGCCTTCGAGCGCGGCATCTCCACCCTCGCCCAGCAGGTCGGCTTCGAGCGCGAGCTCGACCACCTCGTCGCCGTGGCCCGCCAACGGGGCGTGGCCGACGACCCGGTCATGCGCCAGCGCCTCGCCGCCGCCCACACCGGACTGCAGCTCATGAAGTGGAACGGCCTGCGCTCGATGGGCTCGGGAGTTCCCGGCCCCGAGGCCTCGATCTCCAAGCTGTTCTGGGGCACGTGGCACCGCGACCTGGGCGAGCTGGCCATGGACATCCTGGGCATGGACGGCCAGCTCGCCGAGGGCTTCCCCTACGAGCTCACCCTCGACCAGAAGCTGTTCCTCTTCACCCGATCCGAGACCATCTACGGCGGCAGCAACGAGATCCAGCGCAACGTGCTGGGCGAGCGCGTGCTGGGCCTGCCCAAGGAGCCGAACCCGTCATGAGCCCCGCCGCCCCGGAGTACGTCGCCCCCCACGGCCTGCTGGCCGGCAAGAAGGTGCTCGTCACCGCGGCCGCCGGCACCGGCATCGGCTTCGCCGCGGCGAAGAAGGCGGTGGAGGAGGGCGCAACGGTCGTCATCTCCGACAAGCACGAGCGCCGCTGCGGGGAGTCGGCCGCCGAGCTCGGCGTGGTCGGCATCCCGTGCGACGTGACCGTCGAGGACGACGTGCAGGCGCTCGTCGCCGGTGCGGCCGAGGCCATGGGCGGCATCGACGTGTTCATCAACAACGCCGGCCTCGGCGGCGAGGTGCCCATCGTCGACATGACCGACGACCAGTGGAACCTGGTGCTCGACGTGACCCTGAACGGGACCTTCCGCTGCCTGCGGGCCGAGCTGCGGCACCTCTACGCCAACGGCGGCGGCGTGATCGTGAACAACGCCTCGGTGCTCGGGTGGCGGGCCCAGGAGGGCCAGGCCCACTACGCCGCGGCCAAGGCCGGCGTGATGGCCCTCACCCGGTGCGCCGCCATCGAGGCCGCCCCCCACGGCGTGCGCGTCAACGCAGTGGCGCCGAGCCTGGCCATGCACCCGTTCCTCGCCAAGGTCACCACCGACGAGCTGCTGGCCGAGCTCGAGCAGCGTGAGGCGTTCGGCCGGGCGGCCGAGCCGTGGGAGATCGCCAACGTGATGGTGTTCCTCGCTTCCGACTACAGCTCGTACATGACCGGCGAGGTCGTGAGCGTCTCCAGCCAGCACCCCTGACGCCCTCCCGCGGCCTCGGTTCGCGCGTCTCCCCGGCTCGTTCTGGTGGAGGTTCGCCCCCCGGATCGGGGGGCGAACCTCCACCAGAACGGCGAAGGAGGCCCCGGCGCCCGGGCCCGGAGCGGCGGTCGGTCAGCGGAAGGTCTGGATGGGGAGGTGGGTGGCCATCGCCGAGCCCGGCGGGCCGAGCAGGGCGTGGGCCCGCAGGTTGCGGCGGTGGAACAGCCGCAGCAGGTCCTCGTCGTGGGCGCCGGTGTGAGCGTCGGCCAGCACGAAGCGCTCCAGCTCCTGTTCGCCGGCGAACCAGTCGTCGGGCCGGTGGCCGAGCAGCTCGTGCAGGTCGTCGAGGTCGGCCGCCGACGACGCCTCACCCACCTCAAGCACCCGGCTGGCGTGGCGGGCCTGCCGGAACAGCGCCCGCAGCCGGTAGCGCAGGAACTCGTCGTCGACGGCGTCCGGGCCGACCGACAGCGTGCGCAGCACCGTGGCCAGGTGGTCGACCGCGGTGGTGGCGCGGCTGCGCACCGCCTCGGGCTCCTCCACGGTGGGCAGCTCCACGTCGAGCAGCTCGGCCAGCGCCTCGGTGGCGAACAGGTTCGTCTCCAGGCACCACTGCATGTTGGTCATGAGGTCGGTCTCGGCGTTGGGCACCCGCACCGCCTGGCCCAGCGCCAGCTGGTTGGTGAGGGTGAAGGCGAAGTGGTGGCGCATGAGCGCGTCGAGGTCGACCGGCGTGCCGCTCAGCTCCTCGTAGCGGGCGTAGAGCTGGGGGAACGACCCGTAGCCCACGATGGTGTCGCGCATGCGCCACGCGGCCAGGTCCATCATCGGGTCGCCGATGTGGCCGATCTCGAGGTCGAGCACGGCGACGATGCACCCGGCCGCCTGGTGGAACTGCCCGGAGTCCCACACGATCACCGACTCGCGGCCCCGTGAGCGGGGCGGGTTGCGGTGCAACCACCCGAGGCAGAACTCCATGAACGGGTCGGGGCCGTTCTTGGTCGAGCGGTAGACCGCCTCGTAGCGGCTCATGCCGAACCAGCCCGACTCGGTGGGGGAGGCGGCCCGCATGATGCCCGCGTCGGCGAACGGTTCGACGGATAACGAATGCATGCGAGCGAGGATCTGCAGGTAGTCGTCGACCGCGGCAGCCCGATCGGCATCGCTGGTGCCGGTGAAGTCCTGCTGGCCGCCGACCCGGTCCATCACGTAGGCCATCGGGTCGTCGATCCAGCCGTGGACCGCCGGGGTCGGGATGCCGGCGTCGTGGAGCATCGCCTGCAGCCGCATCTCGTGGTCGAGGGGGAAGATCAGCGGCATGTCGGTGCGGTCGCCCCGCACCACCAGCTCGAGCACCTCGCCGCCGCGCTCCACGTCGGCGAACCACACCGGACGCCACCGGGGCTGGCGGCGCAGGTCGATCACCGTGCCGCCGAGCTCGGCTTCCAACCACGCCCGCACCCGCTCGGTCTGCTCGCCCCTCGAGTCGCTCATGGCGCCAGTCTGACCGCCTACGAGTCCTCGATGACGGGCGGGCGATCGCCGCCGCCGTGGGCGGCCACGTCGGCGCCGGTCACGTAGGACGCCAGGTCGGAGGCCAACCACACGGCCACGTCGCCGATCTCGGTGGGCAGGGCGAGGCGGCGGATGGGGATGAGGGCCTCCACCTCGGCCCGTCGCTCGCCCTCGCCGTAGAACAGCTCCGCCTGCTCGGTGAGGATGTAGCCACAGGTGATGGAGTTGACCCGCACGACCGGTGCCCACTCCATGGCGAGGGTCTGGGTGAGCTGCTTGAGCCCGGCCTTGGCCGCACCGTAGGCCGCCGCGGTGGGGGAGGGCCGCTGGGCGACGATGCTGCCCACGTTCACGATCGAGCCGCCCCCGGGCTGGTCCTTCATGTGGTGGTGGGCCCGCTGGGCCACGTAGAGCGGGGCCATGAGGTTGAGAGCCACGATGCGCTCCGAGAACCTCGGCGACGCCTCGGCGGAGTCGGCGGGGGGCGAGCCCCCGGCGTTGTTGACCACGCAGTCGAGCCGGCCGTGCACCGCCTGGGCGGCGTCGACGGCGGCCCACGCCGCCTCGCCGTCGCGCAGGTCGGCGGGCACGAACGCCCAGCCCTCGGGGAGGGGCGTCTCGGGTTCCCGACGGGCGCACACCACCACCGAGGCGCCGGCGTCGGCGAAGCGCTGGGCGATGCCGCGGCCCACGCCCTTGGTGCCGCCGGTGACGAGCACCGCCTTGCCTGACAGGTCGATCTCGAGCGCCACGACGGCCTTCCCTTCCTGCGGTGCGAACCGGCTCGGGACCCTAGCCAACAGCTGCCGGCGGGTCCGATCCGGCCGGTCCGATGGGTGTGTGCCGCCAGGTGGGCCGGCCGGGCGGCCGAGGCTCAGCCGGCGATGTCGACCTTCGCCACGACGTGGGTCGGGTGCACCCTCACCACCATCTCCGGCGCGACGGCGTTGCGGCGGCCGTACTCCTCGGCGCGATCGGCGCCCATGTAGCGGCCGCCGATGCGCGTGCCCCAGGCGAGCAGCTCGTCGGGGTCCGTCGACGTGGTCGTGGTGCCGATGACGGTGACGAAGCTGAACGGCGGCCGCTCGTCGTCGACGCACAACGCCACCCGGCCGTCGCGCAGGATCGCCCGGCCCTTCACCGTGTCGGCCGAGGTCATGAAGACGATGTCGTCGCCGTCGAGGTCGAACCACACCGGCGCCACGTGGGGGCTGCCATCGGCCTTGGTGACGGCCAGCTTGGCCGTGCGAGCGGGGAGCGCGCCGAGGAAGTCCCGCCACCAGCCGTCGGGGGCGTCGTGGTACGGCATGCCCGGTCCAACCCGCGGGCCTCACCGGCGATTCCTGAGCAGCGGGCGCGAGACCAGGGGGATGGCCACCCGCGGGCCCGAGGACGCATGGCGGACCGCTGAGGGGCTGATCCGCTGGAGAAATCTGGCGGTTCGGGTTGCGGTGTGTACATCAGTTCGCTATGCTGGCGGTCTTCCCCTTCGGGACCGCTCAGGTCCCCAACCGTGTGAGAACCGTGCGTTGCTCGTCGTCGAGCAGCGTGGCGTTGGCTCGGAGAGGGGGATGGCGATGGCACCACCAGCAGCGTTGGCTGATGTGGTGGAGCGAGCGGCCGGCGTGCTGGCCGAGCTGGCGGTCGTCGATCTCGACGGCGTCGACGGCGCGGTGTTGGGTGAGGCGTTGGGTGGCCTGCAGCGGCTGCGGGGCCGCCTCGACGTGGCCGAGGCCAGGGTGCTGGGACGCTTCGACGCCGAGCGGGCGTGGGAACCGTCGGGGGCCAAGACCGCGGCGGCGTGGTTGGCGTGGACCCAACGGCTGCCGATCGGGGTGGCCCGCCAACGGGTCCGCCACGCAAGGGCGCTGCGGGCCCTGCCCGACGTCGAGGCGGCGTGGGGCGACGGGGACCTGGACCGGTCCCATGTGGTGGCGATGCTGTCGAAGCGCACGCCGCGCACCCGCGCCGTGTTCGACGCCGACCACCGGGTGCTGCTCGACGCCGCGCTGCGCCTGGGGTTCAAGGACTTCACCAGCGTGTGCGACCGGTGGGAGCAGATCGTCGATCCCGACGGCGCCGAAGACGACGCCGCCGCCGAGCACGCGGCGCGGGAGGTGCACCTGGCCCAGTCGTTCGCCGGTATGTGGTTCGGCAAGCTCACCCTCGACCGCGTGTCGGGCGCGATCGTCGACGAGACCCTGCGCGCCATCGACCGCGAGCTGTTCGACGCCGACTGGGCCGCCGCCCGCCACCGCCTCGGGCGCACCCCCACCCCGGCTGACTTGGAGCGCACGCCGGCGCAGCGCCGGGCCGACGCGCTGGTGGAGATGGCCACCCGGGCCCGCACCGCCCCCGTCGACGGCCGCCGCCCGGCCCCGTTGTTCACGGTGGTGGTCGGCCTGGAGACGCTCGAGGGCCCGGTGCTGGAGCTGTTCAACCGCACCGCCCTCACCCCGGGCACCGCGGCACGGCACCTCACCGACGCAGACGTGGAGCGCATCGTGTTCGACCCGCCCTCGCGGGTCCTCGACGTCGGCGAACGACGCCGGTTCTTCCGCGGCGCGCTGCGCCGGGCGATCGAGGTGCGCGACCGCACCTGTTTCCACCCCAGCTGCGACGAGGTCCCCCAACGACCCGAAGCCGACCACATCCACCCGGCCGCCCACGGCGGCCCCACCACCCAGGACAACGGCCGCTGGGGCTGCAGCTACCACAACCGCTGGCGCACCACCCACCCCGACCACGACGCCAGCATCGGCCAGGACGGCGACCATGCGCCGGGCGACGACCGCGCCCCGCCCGCCGCGTGACGGGCACTCGGCGGCCCCGTGGCGCCCCCTCGGGTCACCGAGATCGGCCTCCTCGGCGACGCGGTCAGCGACCTCGGAGCAATCTGACTGATCGTCAGATCACCGTGTAGCGTCGCCGGCCATGGGGATCGAAGTCAGCGTCGGCGATGACGGCATCGCCGAGGTCGTGCAGAACTGCCCACCGGTCAACGCCCTCACCGTGGCCCAGTGGTTCGAGCTGGCCGACCAGGTGCGCCGGCTGGGCGACGACCGCACCGTGCGGGCCGTCATCCTGCGGGGCGAGGGCCGGGGCTTCAACGCCGGCGTCGACATCAAGGAGATGCAGAGCACCGAGGGCTTCGACGCGCTCATCGGCGCCAACCGGGGCTGCTACGAGGCGTTCGCCGCGGTCTACGAGTGCAAGGTCCCGGTGATCGCCGCGGCGCACGGCCACTGCGTCGGTGGCGGCATCGGCCTGGTGGGCAACGCCGACGTCATCGTCGCCGCCGAGGGCACCAAGTTCGGCCTGCCCGAGGTCGACCGCGGGGCGCTCGGTGCCGCCACCCACCTCAGCCGCCTGGTGCCCCAGCACAAGATGCGCGAGATGGTCTACACGTCGGCCAACGCCACGGCCGAGCAGCTCCACGCCTGGGGCTCGGTGTCCCGTGTGGTGCCGGCCGACCAGCTGCTCGACGCCGCCCGGGAGATCGCCGGCAACATCGCCGCCAAGTCGCCCACCGTCATCCGGGCCGCCAAGGAGAGCCTCAACGGCATCGACCTGTGGGACGTGAAGCGGAGCTACCGCTTCGAGCAGGGGTTCACCTTCGAGCTGAACCTCTCCGGCGTGTCCGACGACCTGCGTGACGACTTCGTCGCCGAGGGCAAGACCGCTGGCTCGAGCGGCGAGACGAAGACCGAGAAGGGGAAGCAGTGAGCCCAGCGGCACCGAGATCGAAGCGCACCACCGAGGACGAGGCGGTCGCCACCCTCGCCGACGGCATGACCATCGGCATCGGCGGGTGGGGCAGCCGGCGCAAGCCCATGTCCCTGGTGCGGGCCCTGCTGCGCAGCGACGTGAAGGACCTCACCGTCGTGTCCTACGGCGGCCCCGACGTGGGCCTGCTGTGCGCGGCGGGCAAGGTCCGCAAGCTGGTCTACGGCTTCGTGTCGCTCGACTCCATCGCCCTCGAGCCCCACTTCCGCCAGGCCCGCCAGAGCGGCACCATCCCCGAGGTCGTGGAGTACGACGAGGGCATGCTCCAGTGGGGCCTCTACGCGGCGAGCCTGCGCCTGCCGTTCCTGCCGACCCGGGCCGGCCTCGGCTCCGACGTGGTCGTCAACGACCCCACCCTGAAGACGGTGCGCAGCCCCTACGCCGACGGCGAGGAGCTGCTCGCCGTTCCGGCACTCACCCTCGACGCCGCCTTCGTGCACCTCAACCGGTCCGACGAGCGGGGCAACGCCCAGTTCCTCGGCCCCGACCTCTACTTCGACGACCTGTTCCTGGCCGCCGCCGAGCCGGGCCGGCGCTTCCTCTCGTGCGAGAAGGTCGTGCCCACCGCCGAGCTGCTCGAGAACGGGTCGTTCCACACCCTGAAGATCAACCGCTCCATGGTCGACGGCGTGATCGAGGCGCCCAACGGCGCCCACTTCACCAACTGCCAGCCCGACTACGAGCGCGACGAGGCGTTCCAGAAGGAGTACGCCCAGGCCGCCGGCGACCCCGAGGCCTGGAAGGCGTTCGTCGACACCTACCTCTCCGGCAGCGAGGCCGACTACCAGAAGGCGGTGGCGTCCCGATGAGCGACGTGACGACCTCCAGCGACGTGACCCTCGGCGAGATCTGCGTGGCGGCGGTGGCCGACACCTTCCGGGGCGACGGCGAGATCTTCGCCTCCGGCATGGGCACCATCCCGATGCTCGGCGCTCGCTTGGCCCGGGCCACGTTCGAGCCCGACCTGCTCGTCTCCGACGGCGAGGCCTTCTTCGTGGCCAACGACCTGCCGGTCGGAGGCACCGACAAGCAGGTCGAGGGCTGGATCCCGTTCCGCAGCGTGTTCGACACCCTGTGGGGCGGTCGCCGCCACGTCGTGATGGGCGCCACCCAGATCGACCGCTACGGCAACCAGAACATCGCCAACATCGGTCCGTGGGCCCAGCCCAAGGCCCAGCTGCTCGGCGTGCGGGGCGCCCCCGGCAACACCATCAACCACACCACCAGCTACTTCATCGGCAACCACACCAGCCGGTGCTTCGTCGAGAAGGTCGACACCGTGTCCGGCATCGGCTACGACCGGGCGGCCGAGATGGGGGAGTGGGTGAAGGCCCACCACGAGATCCGCCGGGTCGTCACCAACCTGGCCGTGCTCGACTTCGCCACACCCGACCACCGCATGCGCCTGGCCTCGGTGCACCCCGGCGTCACCGTCGACGACGTCGTGGCGGCCACCGGCTTCGAGCTGGTCGTGCCCGACGACGTGCCCACCACCCGCACGCCCACCGACGACGAGCTGCGGGTGCTGCGCGAGGTCCTCGATCCCCGCAGCTTCCGCGACCGCGAGCTCCCCAAGCCGGCCTGATGCACCCCGCCCTGCAGACCCCGCTGCTCGACCTGCTCGGCTGCCGCTACCCGATCGTGCAGACCGGCATGGGCTGGGTGGCCGGCCCCAAGCTGGTGTCGGCCACCTGCAACGCCGGCGCCTTCGGCATCATCGCGTCGGCCACCATGACCTACGACGAGCTGGTGCGGGCCATCGCCGACGTGAAGCGCCGCACCAAGGCGCCGTTCGGCGTGAACATGCGCGCCGACGCCGACGACATCCGCGCCCGCATCGACCTGCTCATCCGTGAGGGGGTACCGGTGGCGTCGTTCGCCCAGGCCCCCAAGAAGGACCTCATCGAGCACCTCCACGACCACGGCGTGAAGGTCATGCCGTCGATCGGCGCCAAGCGCCATGCCGAGAAGGTCATGGAGTGGGGCGTCGACGCCGTGCTCGTGCAGGGCGGGGAGGGCGGGGGCCACACCGGCTCGGTGCCCACCTCGCTGCTGCTGCCCGAGGTGGTCGACGTGGTCGGCGGGCGGGTGCCGGTCGTGGCCGCCGGCGGCTACTTCGACGGCCGGGGCCTGGTGGCGGCGCTGGCCTACGGCGCGTCGGGCATCGCCATGGGCACCCGCTTCCTGCTGACCTCCGACTCGGCCGTGCCCGTCGAGGTCAAGAAGGCGTACCTGGGCACGCCCGTCACCGGCACCGTCGTCACCACCAAGATCGACGGCGCGCCCCACCGGGTGGTCCGCACCGAGCTGGTGGAGCAGATGGACTCGGCGTCGGCGGTCACCGCGGTGCCCAAGGCCATCGCCAACGCCGCCCGGTTCCGCAAGTACACCGGTCTCTCGTGGCTCCAGATGGCCAAGGAGGGCATGGCCATGAAGAAGCGCATGGACCTGCCCTGGGCCGAGGTCATCATGGCGGGCAACACGCCGATCCTCACCAAGGCCACGCTCGTCGACGGCGAGCTCGACGCGGGCATCCTGCCCACCGGCCAGGTGGTCGGCGTCATCGACGACCTGCCCAGCGCCGAGGAGGTCGTGTCCCGCATCGTCGCCGAGGCCGAGTCGACCCTCGACCGCCTCGCCGGCCGCACCCCCGGAGGAGCTTCGTGACCACCGACGACACCGCTGCGCCGCGGGCCGCCACGGTCCTCGACGGGCCCGACGCGGTGAAGGCCGCGGTCGGCACCCACCTCGGCTTCAGCGACTGGCTGGAGATCACCCAGGACCGCGTCGACCTCTTCGCCGACGCCACCGGCGACCACCAGTGGATCCACGTCGACCCGGAGCGCGCCAAGGAGGGGCCCTTCGGCGCCCCCATCGCCCACGGTTACCTCACGATGTCGCTCTCGAACTTCTTCCTGCCCCAGATCGTCGAGACGCGGGGCTTCTCGGCCGGCATCAACTACGGGGTCGACAAGGTGCGGTTCCCCTCGCCGGTGAAGGTGGGCGAGCGCATCCGGGCCGGGGCCGAGATGGTGGAGGTCACCGAGGTCAAGGGCGGCCTCCAGACGCTCGTGCGCATCACCATCGAGATCGAGGGCGGCGAACGGCCGGCCTGCGTCATCGACTCCATCAGCCGCTGGCTGTACTGACGCCGCAGCGGCTCACCGGATCCCCTCCCAAGCAGCGCCAAGGAACTCCCTTCACAACCCGACCTCGTCCTCGTACCGTGGAGCAGCGAGGGGGGACGGGGAGGTCGGGAGATGGCCCCAGGTCCGAACGACGCACCGGTCATCGGCATCGTGGCCGCCGACGGCACGACCCGCGCCTGCCTGGCGGGGGAGTGCACCAAGCGCTACGGGGCCGACTACACGGTGGCGGTGTGGGCCACGCCGCAGGAGGCCGAGCACTGGCTGCAACGCCTGGCCGACGAGGGCGCGCCCGTCGCCCTGGTCGTGGCGGCCCGGTCGGCCGCCGACCCCGACGGGATCGAGGTGCTGGCCCGCAGCCGCGCCCTCCATCCCGCCGCCAAGCGAGCCATCGTCGTGAACTGGGGCGACTGGTCGCTCAGCAGCGAGGTGTTCGACGCGGTTGGCCGCGGCGCCGCCGACATGTACATCATCCGCCCGGAGCACGAGCGCGACGAGGAGTTCCACCGGGGCATCACCGAGGCCCTCGAGGACTGGAGCGCCAACGCCGGCGGCGGCTTCGAGGCGGTGCAGGTGATCGGCGACCCGCGGTCGGCCCGGTGCTTCGAGCTCCGCGACACCTTCGGCCGCAACCACATCGCCAGCGGCTTCCACGACGCAGCCGCCGCCGACGGCCAGCGCCTCCTCGAGCAGTTGGGCCTCGAGTCGCCCCGGCTGCCCGTGGTGGTGCTGCGCTTCACCCCGGAGATGACGGTGCTGGAGGACCCCACGGACCTCGAGATCGCCGACGCCTTCGGGTTGATGGATCCCCTGTCGCCCGACGAGCACTTCGACGTCACCGTCATCGGCGCCGGCCCGGGCGGGCTGGCCGCCGCGGTGTACGCCGCGTCGGAGGGCCTTCACACCCTGGTGATCGAGGCCCAGGCGGTGGGCGGCCAGGCCGGCACCAGCTCGCTCATCCGCAACTACCCCGGGTTCCAGCGGGGCGTGAGCGGCCACAAGCTCAGCTTCAGCGCCTTCCACCAGGCGTGGTCGTTCGGCGCCCGGTTCCACTTCATGCGCCACGCCACGTCGCTGTCCGCCGACGGCCCCGACCGGCTCGTCGGGCTGTCCGACGGCGGCACCGCCCGCAGCTCGAGCGTGGTGATCGCCACCGGTGTCACCTACCGGCGCCTCGACGCGCCCGAGCTCGAGCACCTCATGGGCCGGGGCGTCTACTACGGCGCGGCGGTCACGGAGGCACCGGCCATGCGGGGTCGCCGCTGCTTCGTGGTCGGTGGTGGGAACTCCGCCGGCCAGGCCGCGGTCCACCTGGCCCGCTACGCCGAGCACGTCACCGTGCTGGTTCGGGGCGAGACGCTCGCCACCAGCATGTCCGACTACCTCATCCGCGAGATCGACGCCGCTCCCGGCATCGACGTGCGCTACCGCACCGAGGTGGTGGGCGGTGGGAGCGACGACCGCCTCGAGCGGCTGCGGCTGCGCGACCGGTCCACCGGTGCCGAAGAAGAGGTCGAGGCGGGCGGGCTGTTCGTGCTCATCGGCTCGTCGCCCGGCACCGAGTGGCTCGACGGCGCCGTGCTGCGCGACGAGTGGGGCTTCCTCTGCACCGGCAACGACCTCCTGCCCGAGGTGCTCGACGGCCGCACGCCGCTCCCGCTCGAGACGAGCATGCCCGGGGTCTTCGCCGTGGGCGACGTGCGCCGCGGGTCGGTGAAGCGGGTCGCGTCGGCGGTGGGCGAGGGGGCCATCGCCGTGCAGTACCTGCATCCGTACCTCGACGATCTCCGGAGGGCCGCATCGTCACCGGTGTGACCGCTCCGGCCACCACCCGGTGGCAGCCGGTCCACCGCGGGTGGGTGCCGGTCTACGCGCTCTTCCTCCTGCTCACCTTCGTGGCCAGCGTGGTGCTCTACGGCTTCTCCCGTGACACCGACCGGTGGTTCGCGTGGACCGTGCTGCCACCGGTGTCCGCCGCCTTCCTCGGCGGCGGCTACGCAGCCGGGTTCGTGCTGGTGGCCGGCACCGCGCGAGAGCGGACCTGGGCCGCCGCTCGCGCCGGGGTGGTGACGATCTTCGTCTTCGCCGTGGCCACCCTCGGTGCCACCCTCGCCCACCTCGACCGGTTCCACTTCGGCCGGACCGGTGCGGCGGGCTTCGCCGCCTGGCTGTGGCTCGCCGTCTACGTCGTGGTGCCGGTGGCGATGGCCGTGATGTTCCTCGTCCAGCGGCGGGTACCGGGCGACGACCCGCCGGTCACCCGACCCCTCCCGGGCGGGCTGAGCGTCCTGCTCGCCGTGCAAGCGCTCGTGCTCGTGGCCACCGGGGTCGCCCTCCTGGCGGTGCCGGCACGCATCGCCGGCCACTGGCCGTGGGCGGTGACCCCGCTCACCGGCCGGGCGGTCGGGGCGTGGTGCCTGCCCCTCGGCGTCGCCGCCGCCCTGGCCCTGCGCGAGCGCGACGTGCGCCGGCTGCGGGCCGCCGCCCTCGCCTACGTGGTGCTCGGCGTGCTGCACCTCGTCGCCGTGCTGCGGTTCCGCCTCGACGTCCGCTTCGGGGAGCCGGCCACCTGGGCCTACCTGGCGGTGCTGGTCTCCATGGTGGCAGCGGGCGGGTGGGGGCTCGTGCTCGCATCGCGGCCGGAGCCGCGCTGACCGCGGTCGGGCCGGCGGCCCCCGTCGGCTGTGGTGGAATCCCTCCTGCGCGCCGGCACCGGCCGCCGCCACGAAGGGGGAGCCGTGAACAACCCGATCGGTCCGCTGACCGCCGCCGACGAAGGCTTCACCCATCAGGTGGTCGACACCTTCGCCTCGGTGGGCACCAGCGACCTGGCCTGGACCGAGAAGGTGTGCGCCATGGCCGCGGCCAAGGACGGCAGCCTGCAGCTCGGGTTCGGCCTGGGCAAGTACACCAACCGCAACGTCATGGACTGCTACGCCGGCATCTCCCGCGGGCGCGAGCAGATCACCGTGCGGGGCAGCCGGCGCCTGTCCGACGATCCGGAGCTCCTCGGTGCCGGCCCGATCCGCTACGAGGTGCTCGAGCCCTACCAGCGGGTCCGGTTCAGCCTCGAGCCCAACGACTGCCAGCCCATCGCCTTCGAGTGGATCTACGAGACGGTGCTGCCGCCGCTGGTCGAGGACCGCACGCACCAGCGGTCCGCCGGCCGCGTCTCGGCCGAGCTGGTGCGCTACCACCAGATCGGTGTGTGCTCGGGCTGGGTCGAGGTCGACGGCGAGCGCACCGAGCTGTCGCCCGACGGCTGGGTGTCGACGCGCGACCACTCGTGGGGCGTGCGCTACGACGTGGGCACGCCGGCCACCGACCTCGAGCCCGCCGGTGGCCTCGACGGCCGCCAGTTCCAGTTCGTGTGGAGCCCGGTGCTGATGGAGCGCCCCGACGGCAGCCGCTACGGCCTGTTCCTCAACGTGGCCCACGTGTCCGCCCGCGGGTTCCAGCAGCGCACCACCACCGGCTTGGTCGAGCACGTCGACGGCAGCGTCGAGCACATCGACGACGTCGAGTTCGACCTGGCCTACGACCCGGTCAACCGTCGCCTGAAGGGGGGCAGCCTGCACGGCACGATGCGCGACGGCACCGCCCGCCCACTGCAGGTCGAGGTCGTCTCCGACACCGGGTTCCACCTCGGCGCCGGCCTCTACTTCGGGTTCGACGGCCACCACCACGGCGAGTGGCGGGGGCCGTTGGTGGTGGAGGGCGAGCGCATCGCCGACTGCACCACGGCCGAGAACGCCCGGCGCCTGCACCAGATCCGCGACACCGTCGTGCGGGTGACCGACCCGGTCGGCGGCGGCGTGGGCACCGGCAACATGCAACCGATCGTCTTCGGCGAGTTCCCGCACCTCGGCCTCGACGCCGAGTCGTCGTTCATGTAGCCCGCCGCCGGGTCGGCTCAGTCGGGCTGGAAGAAGGGGTCGAGCTCGATCTCGGTGGGTTGCTCGAAGAAGGCCCGGACGTGCACGACCTTGCCGTCGGCGTCGACCTTCCACACCTCGATGCCCTCGACCACGGCCGCCACGCCGTCGACGACGCCCTCGTTGCGCATGTCGACCACGGCCTCGTCGCCGCCGGTGATGATCCGGGTGGGCACCAGGGTCCATTCACGCCCGGTCCGCAGCGAGTTGTCCCACGACCCCTCGGCTGCCGCTCGGCCGTGCTTGGGTGCCTTGCCCACCGGGTCCTCGAACACCACGTCGTCGGCGAACAGCTCGAGCCAGGCCTCCCGGTCGCGTGCGTTCCAGCGCTCGGCGTGGCGTAGCACGGCCAGCCGCGCCGGATGGATGGTGGCGTCGTCGTCGGTCATGCGGCAGATTCTGGACGACCGCGCCACGGGCGGCGCGCCGGGCCACACTGTGGTGGTGGACAAGGCCTCGTTCATCGCCGCGACCGAGCGGGAAGGGGCGGCCGTGCTCGCCGCGGCCCGGTCCGACGTGGCGGCCCCGGTGCCCACGTGCGAGGGGTGGATCGTGGCCGATGTGCTGGGCCACCTCGGTCGGGTCCACCGATCGGTGTCGGAGATCATCGAACGGCGGGCCCAGGAGATCCCGACCGTCGAGATCCCCCGGGCCCCGGAGGGCCCCGCCGTGCTGGAGTTCTTCGCCGAGGGCCTGGCCCGGGTGCTCGCCGCCCTCCGGTCGATCGAGCCCGACGAGCCCGTCTACAGCTGGTACGAGCACGGCACGGGCGGGTTCTACCACCGGCGCATGGCCCACGAGCTGGCCATCCACCGCAGCGACGTCGAGTCGGCGTTCGGTGCACCCGGTCCCTTCGAGCCCGAGCTGGCCGTGGACGGGATCGACGAGTTCTACGACGTGCTCGTGCCGTTCTCGGCCCGGCGGTGGCGACGTCCGCTGCCGGCGGGGTCGCTCCACCTGCACCGCACGGACGGTCCGGGGGAGTGGCTGGTGCGTGCGGTCGACGGCACCGTCGTGGTGGCGCGGGAGCACGCCAAGGGCGACGCCGCCGTCCGCGGCTCGGCGTCGGACCTGTTCCGCTTCGTGTGGCACCGAGGTCTCGGGCCGTCCGTCGAGGTCCTGGGTGACGCCACGGTGGCCGACGAGTGGGCCGCCCTGGCACCCTGAGGGCGAGGGGCCTGCATCCCGATGGCAGCGATCGAGTTCAGCCCCGAGCTGCGGCCCGGCGTGGCCTCCGGCGACATCAGCCTCACCTACCGGCTGTGGCAGCGGCCCCGGGTGAAGGTCGGCGGCCGCTACCGCTCCGCCGGGCTGGTGGTCGAGGTGGACGACATCGAGCTCGTGCCCTTCTCCACCGTCACCCCCGACGACGTGCGCCGCTGCGGTGAAGCCGACCTCGACTCGCTCCGCCGCCGCACCGCCCATGCCGGTCCGGTCACCGACGACACCCTGGTGTTCCGCATCGAGCTCCACGTGGTCCACTGATCCGGCCGGGGCGGTGGCTCGGTCGGCCGGCAGCCGTCGCCGGCCTCGTCGGCTCGTCCCCGTCGGCGGCGTCGCAGGCTCCGGTGGGCGTATCGTCGGGCCATGACGCCCACGGGGGAACTGCTCGACCGGCCCAGCGCGGTGCGCCTGCAGCCGGCCTACGACGACCCGGCCGCGGTGCTGTCGGTGATCCGAGCCATCGACCCGTTCTGGGCGATCGTGCGCTACGCCGCCTCCGACACCGAGACCAAGGCGCTGGCCAGCGACGACCGCCGGTCGGTGTTCGTGCCACCGTGGTTCCGGCGCGACGTCGCCCTCCACGGTGAGGCGCTGGTCCCGCGCGGCGAGGTCATCCTCGGCAACCCCCGGTTCGTGCAGGCGGCCCACGACGTCTTCGGCCCCGACGCGGTGGTCGTGCCCACCACGGTGTACGTGAACGTGATGGTGCCCGGGCCGGTGCCGTTCGTCGCCCACACCGACGTCCCCGCGTTCCGCGGGGTGACACGCGACGACCACCCGCTCTGGCTGCTCATCCAGATGCACAACTCGGGGCTGTTCGAGCAGCACCGCATCAAGCTGGCCACCGCGGTGTCGTGGTTCTACGACGGCCCGGGCGGCGAGTTCCACTACTGGCCCGAGGGCTTCGACCGACCCAACCAGACCATCGCCACCCCCTACGGCAACGTCGCCGTGGTGGCCGACAACGAGCGCACCTACCACGGCGTGGCGCCGGTGGGCGTGGAGGCGCCGGTCATCCGCGGCCTCACCCCGGACTCGCTGCTGCACCGGGTCGAGGGCGGCTGGGAGGTGTGCGAGGGCGGTGAGGCCCTGCACCGCGCCTCCGATGCCGACGTGCGCATCACCGTGTCGTGGAAGGCCGAGATCTACGCCGACGCCGACGACCGCCGGCGGGCCGAGCAGCACACCGACGACATCGACCTCGACCACGTGGTGCGCGCGCTGGTTGCCGACATGCGGGGCCGGGGCGTCGAGGTCGACGTCCCCGACGATCCGCACCACGACGAGGCCTGGGTCGCGGCCGTGTCGTCGACCTACGGTCGCCGCCCACCCCAGCCCGTTCGGAACCACCGCATCTGACGCGTGAAGTGGTCGTCGGAGCGACCACTTCACGCGGCGGATCGGGAACGGCCGGGCGGGGCTATGCCACGACGCCCTTGTCGCGCAGGGCGGCGATGGCGTCGGCGTCGAGGCCGAGCTCGGTGGACAGCAGCTCGTCGGTGTGCTCACCCAGCCACGGCATGCGGGTCTCGGGGCCGTCGGCCATCTTCGTCATCTTGATGGGGTTGCCGGGCGTCAGCACCGGCTCGCCGCCGTCGGTGCGGGGGATCTCCACCACCATGTTGCGCTCGGCCAGGTGCGGGTCGGCGATGACCTGGGGCGGGGTGAGGCAGGGCCCCGCCGCCACGCCCGCCTCGGCCAGCGCGAAGCAGGCCTCGAGGTTGGTCTTGTCGGCCGCCCACGCGCTGATGCCGGGGCGCAGCACGTGGTCCATGTGGTCGCGCCAGCCCTGCCGGGTGGACAGCCGCTCGTCGGTGACCCACTCGGGGTGGCCCACCAGGTTGGCCAGCCGCTCGAACTCGTGCTCGCGACCGCACTGCACGATGAACCAGCCGTTGGAGGCCTCGAAGCCGTCGAGGATCATGGGCAGGCCCGCCCCCGGCTTCGGCCACGCGCCCATCGACCAGAAGTTCACGACGATGTCGGTCATGGCGACCATGGAGTCGAACATGGCGACGTCGACCCACTGGCCCTGGCCGGTGGCGTCGCGGTGGCGCAGAGCGGCGAGCAGGCCGATGGTGGCGAACAGGGCGGTGCCGATGTCGCCGAGGGCGCCGACGGGCGACGGGGCCGGCGGCTGGCCCGGCGGGAGCTTGTAGCCGTAGATGCCCGACATGGCCTCGGCGATGGCGGCGTAGGCGGGCCACCCGTCGTAGGGCGTGGGGGCGGTGTTGCCGAAGCCGGACACCGACACGTACACGACGGCCGGGTGCACGGCGGCGATGTCGTCGTAGCCGAGGCCCATCCGGGCGAGGGCCCCGCCCTTGAAGTTCTCGGCGACGATGTCGAACCTGGGGGCCAGGTCGAGGACGAGCTGCCTGCCCTCCGGGGCCTTGAGGTCGACGGCGATCGAGCGCTTGTTGAGGTTGTTGCGCAGGAAGGTGGCGCCGAGGTTGCGGCCTTCCGGGTCGGGCATGCCGGGCAGGGAGCCACGGCCGAGGTCGCCGCCCTTGGGGCTCTCGACCTTCACCACGTCGGCGCCCAGGCGGGCCAGCAGCTGGGTGGCGAAGGGCAGCGCCTGCATCTGCTCGAGGGCGAGCACCCGCACGCCGTCGAGGGGCTTGCCGAAGGGAAGGGCGTCGGCGTTTCCGGTGTCTCCGAGCTTCATGCCGGCGACCCTACCGGCGTTCACGCCAGGGCTCCGAGCCCCGAAGACGAGTCGGGGTCAGACCGGGACGACCTCGACGGGGATGCCGGTGAGCTGGCTCATGGTGCTGACCGGGTCGAAGGTGCCCGCACCGGTGGGCGCCAGGGCGTTGACGTTCACGCCGGGGAAGCGCCGGGCGACCGACAAGCCGGTGGCCGACGCGTTGCCGAAGCCGTGGGTCATGGCCACCACGCCCGGCCGGAGGGTGCCGTCGACGCGCACCGCCGCCTCCACCGCGCCGAAGCGGTTGGCCACCCGCACCCGGTCGCCCTCGCCGACACCGAGGCGCTCGGCGTCGGCCGGATGGAGGTACAGCGGGTTGTCGGCTGCGCCCTTCTCCTTGAGCCGGCTCACGTTCTGCAGCGCGGAGTTGATGGTGTGCGACGTCCGGCGGGTGATGAGCTTGAGCTGGTCGGCGGGCTCGGCGGCCAGCTCGTCGAACAGCTCCACCGCCCGCTGTCGGGCCGGCTCGAGCATCGCGGGCGCGCCGTCGACGGTGCCGTCGTCGGTGCACCGGTCGAGGAAGCCGCCCGCCTCCGTGGGCGACAGCACGGCCACGCCCGCCTCCCGCTCCCGCAGCTCGGCCATCGACAGGCCGTGCTCGGCCAGGCTGCCGTCGTAGAGCATGGCCAGGATGTCGATGTCGGGCCCGAACACCGGCGTCACCCCCATGCGGGTGGCCAGCTCGGCGAGGATGTCGCGCTCGGCCCGGCGCTCGCCGCGCGGGGCCACCACCGGGCCGCTCCACTGCACGTAGGGCACCGGCTGGGTGCCCTGCACGAACGTGTTGAGGTCCTCGCGCTCGAACCAGTCGGCGGCGGGCAGCACGTAGTCGGCGAGCTCACCGGTGGCGTTGCGGTAGTAGTCGATGGTGACGAGCAGGTCGAGGCCCTCGAACGCCTTGGCGAGGTCCTCACCGCCGCCGATGCTGAGCACCGGGTTGCCGGCCAGCACGATCAGCGCCCGTATGGGCTCCTCGGTGTCACGGATCATGTCGCCGAGCAGCGCCCCGGGCAGCCCGCCCATGGTGGGCCGGTAGCTGCCCCACGGGCTGTCGACGAAGGCCTCGGGCGTGACGTCGCGGGGCCGCGGCGGCGCCGCGACCCCCCGGGTGGCGGCGACGTTGCCGCCGGGACGGTCGAGGTTGCCGGTGAGCAGCACCAGCATCTGCAGCAGCCAGTAGGCGAGGGCGCCCTGGCGGCCCATGTTGACGCCCGTGGAGAGGTGCGCCGACGCGGTGGGGGCGGTGGCGAAGTCACGGGCGAGGCGCACGATGGTGGCGGCGTCGAGCCCGACGACGGGCGCCACCCGCTCGGGCGGGAACTGGCCGACGAACGTGCACAGCTCGTCGAGGGCGGTGACCCGGGCGGCGCCGTCGGCGTCGAAGCCGACGCTGCGGTCGATCTCGCACAGCATGGCGGCCAGCAGGTAGGCGTCGGTGTCGGGGCGCACCTGGAACGTCTCGCCGATCCTGGGCTCGACGTGGCGGGGGTCGACGAAGCGCACCACGCCGCCCCGCGCCTCGATGGCCGCGAGCTGGCCCACCGGATCGGGCACCGACAGGAACGAGCCCTTGCTGATCCTGGGGTTGGTGCCGAGCAGCAGGAGGTGGTCGGTGCGCTCGAGGTCGGGGATGAGGTGCAGCTGCGAGGAGCCCCACAGGAGCTCCCCGATGGCGAACTTGTTGGCGCAGTCCTGGCTGCCGGCAGTGAAGACCCGGTCGGAGCCGAGCTGCAGGACGAACGCGCCGGCGGCGGGCCCGGCGGTGGCGTTGAACGCGGTCGGGTTGCCGAAGTACATGGCGAGCGCCGACGGGCCGTGCTGGTCGAGGATCGAGCGGAGACGCCGGGCGATGTCGTCGAGGGCGTCGTCCCAGCCGACGTCGGCGAAGGCGCCGTCGGGCCCGCGCTGCTGGGGCCGGTCGACGCGGTCGGGGTCGAGGTGGACCTCGGTGGCGAGCAGGCCCTTGTTGCAGGCGAACCCCTTGGTGACGGGGTGGTCGCGGTCGGGGCGGACCCGCTGGACGGTGCCGTGGTCGTCGACCTCGACGGTGACGCCGCAGCCGGCCTCGCACAGCCGGCAGTAGGTCCGCCCTGTCGAGCTCACCCGACGGTCTCGCGGTACTCGGCGACGATGGGGGCCAGCTCCGCCGGGGTGGCCCCGTGCATGATCACCCCGTCACAGCCGAGGTCGAACTGGCCCCGGATGGCGGCCACGCACTGCTCGGCGCTGCCGGTGGCGCTCGGCGCCAGCCACTCGGCGGGGATGAGGGTGGCGGCGTGCTCGAGCTGCTCGGGGGTGCCCACCACGTCGAGGCCCCGCACGCCGGCGATGACCGGGTCGGCCAGGAAGCGCTCCAGCACGGCGGGGTCCCAGCCGTTGGTGCGCACCAGCAGATCGCCGTAGCCCTGGAGGTAGGTGCCCAGCCGGCCCACGGTCTTCATGAGCCGCTTGTCCTCCGGCACCCAGTCGCCGACCGTGGCGAAGCACGACCACACCTTCACCTCGTCGGGGTCCCGCCCGGCCTGCTCGGCGGCGGCCTTCACCGTCTTCACGCAGCGGGCCGTGGTCTCGTCGGTGAAGTACGTGTGCAGCACCACCTCGTCGAAGCAGCGCCCGCCCAGCTTCAGCGACTCGGGCCCGAACGCCACCAGGCCCATGGGAAGGTGCTCGTCGAGCCCGGCGTCGAGGTGCAGCACGGGGTACGTCCCGGCGGGCCCGTCGTGGCCGATGATCACCTCGCCCCGGAACAGGCGCCGCATGAGCCCGGCGAAGTCCTCCATCTGGGCGGTGGTGATGCGCCCGATGCCGAAGGCGTCCTGCATCGGCGCGATGCCACGGCCCAGGCCGAGCACGAAGCGCCCGCCGGTGAGGCTCTGCATGGTGCGGGCGAAGCCGGCGGTGACGATGGGGTGACGGGTGTTGTGGTTCGTGGCCGCGGTGGAGATGGTGATGCGCTCGCTCACCGCCCCTGCCGCCCCGCACAGCGCAGCGGCCTCCTTCTTGTTGTACCGCTCGGACACGAAGCAGTGGCCCAGGCCCAGCGCCTCGGCGGCCGGCACCTCCTCGACCAGCTCCCGCGACGACGCCGGCTGGCCGGCCAGCGTGTAGAAGCCCAGCTCGTCCAGCACCCGCTCGTCACCCATGGCTCCCCCTCGGTCGCGGACCGTCCGGAACTGTACGCGCCCGCCAGGAACGGGGACCGACCGGGCGCCGGCTCGGTCAGCCCTTGAACGAGTAGGTCACCGGCATGCGCTTGGGCCCGCTCACCAGCATGGAGGCGGTGTTGAGGGTCGGGCCCGCGAGCTCGATGGTGTCGAGGCGGCTGAGCAGCTCGCGGAAGATCGCCCGGATCTCGAGCCGGGCGAGGTGGGCGCCCAGGCAGTAGTGGCGCCCGAACCCGAAGCCGAGGTGGCGGTCGGCGTCGGGGCGGGTGACGTCGAAGGTGAACGGGTCGGTGAAGACGCGCTCGTCGCGGTTGGCCGACTGGTAGGAGAGCAGCACCCAGTCGCCCTTGGTGAAGGAGTGGCCGGAGGCGAGGGTGTAGTCCTGCTGGGCGGTGCGCATGAAGTGCTTGACCGGGCTCACCCAGCGCACGATCTCGTCGGCGGCGCTGTCGATGAGCGATGGGTCGGCCTGGAGCTTGGCCAGCTGCTCGGGGTGCTGGAGCAGGGCGTGCATGCCGCCGGCCACGGCGTTGGAGGTGGTGTCGTGCCCGGCGGTGGCCACGATGAGGTAGTAGCCGTAGGTGTCCATGTCCTCGAGCGGCTTGCCGTCGATCTCGCCGTTGGCGATCACGGTGGCCAGGTCGGAGGTGGGATGCGAGCGCCGCTCGGCGTTGAGGCCGGTGAACATGGCGATGACGTCCATGATCACCGCCATCTTCTGCTCGTCTTCGCCGACCCGCTCGAAGTCGGGGTCGCCGTCGGCGAACAGCTCCTGGGTGAGGCGCAGCATCTTGGGGAACTGCTCCTCGGGCAGGCCGAGGATGTCGAGGATGACCCGCAGCGGGTAGTTCATGGCCACGTCGGCGGCGAAGTCGCACGAGCCGCCCTTGGCCTGCATCTCGTCGACCGACCGCTTGGCCTGCAGCGCCACCTGGTCGGTGAGCTTCTTGATGGCGCCGGGCTTGAACCAGTCGTTGACCAGCGCCCGGTGCGCCCGGTGCTCCTCGCCGTCCATCTGGATGAGCGTGTTGACCGGGCTCTCCAGGGCGGGTGCGTCGGGTGACGGCGGGTCGGCCATCACCACCGGCGCCGGCGCGTTGGTGAAGACGTCGGAGCTCTTCTCGACCTCCATCACCTCGGGCTGGCCCAGCACCGCCCAGAACGGCGCCCGGCCCGGGGCCTGCACGAGGTGCACCGGCCCCTCGGCCCGCAGCTCGGCGGCCACCGCGTGCCAGCGGTCGGGCTCGGCGTAGGCCGCCGGGTCGACGAAGATCAGGCCCCGATCGTCGGTCATGTGGTCGCTCCCTCCCGTTCGGGCGCCGTTGGCGGGCCCGCCTGCGGACCGGCCGGTCCGTCGTGCCGTACAGCTTCGATCATCGCTGGTATCCGGTTCCAGTTCGCCCGGGCCGGGGCGCAGGCCGGCGGCCTGGGGCGTCTGACGGTCCATCAGATATCGTGCCTGCCATGCGCGGCATCGTCTCGTGGGGGGCCTACCTCCCGTACCGGCGGCTCGACCGGAGCCACATCACGGCGTTCCTCGGGCAGGGGGGCGGCCGGGGCACCCGCACCGTCGCCTCCTACGACGAGGACACCACCACCATGGGGGTCGAGGCCGCCCGGCTGGCACTGACGGCCACCGACGCCACCCCGGAGCTCGTGGTGTTCGGCACCGTCGCCCCGGCCTACGCCGACAAGACCAACGCCACCAGCGTGCACGCCGCGCTGCGGCTGCCCGACGCCGTCCCGGCGCTCGACCTCGGCGCCTCCGTCCGCTCCGTCGTGGGCGGCCTGCGCCTCGCCCTGGCCGGCGGCGCCACGTCGCTCGTGGTGAGCGCCGACCTGCGCACCGGCCTGGCCGGTTCGGCCGACGAGGCCGCAGGCGGCGACGCCGCCGCCGCCCTCGTGGTGGGCGAGGGCGAGGGGGTCGTGGCCGAGCACCTCGGCGGCGCCAGCGTCACCGAGGAGTTCCTCGACCGGTGGCGCCAGCCCGGCGAGGTGCGCTCCAAGGTCTGGGACGACAAGTTCTCCGAGCTCACCTACGTCGGGCTGGGCCGCCAGGCGTTCAAGGAGGCGCTGGCCGCCACCGGCCTGGCCCCCGGCGACGTCACCACCGTGGCGGTGGCCGCCCCCACCGCCCGAATCGGCAAGGCGCTCGCCGGCAAGCTCGGCGTGGAGAAGGTGGCGGGCGACCTCACCGACACCGTCGGGGCCACCGGCGCCGCCCAGCCCGGGCTGCTGCTGGCCTCCATGCTCGAGGACGCCGAGCCGGGCCAGGTGCTGGCCCTGGTCGTGCTCGCCGACGGCGCCGAGGTGCTGCTCTTCCGCACCACGCCCGCGCTGGCCTCGTTCACCCCGGCCCGACCGGTGGCCGCCCAGCTCGCGGCCGGCGCCCCGCTCACCTACAACCGCTTCCTCAGCTGGCGGGGGATGATCCAGCTCGAGCCGCCCCGCCGGCCCGAGCCCGCCCGCCCGTCGGGCACCGCCGCGGCCCGCAACGTGGAGTGGAAGTTCGGCTTCGTCGGCAGCCGCGACACCACCGACGGCATGGTGTTCCTGCCGCCGTCGCGGGTGTCCATCGACGGTGAGCGCACCGACGACATGGAGCCGGCCCCCATGGCCGACGTGCAGGGCACCATCGCCACCTTCACCGTCGACCGCATGGCGTACTCGCCGAGCCCGCCCATCATCTTCGCCGTGGTCGACTTCGACGGGGGCGGCCGCCTGCCCATCGAGCTCACCGACACCGACCTCGAGGAGGTGGAGATCGGCGGTCGGGTCGAGATGACCTTCCGCAAGCTCTTCACCGCCGATGGCATCCACAACTACTTCTGGAAGGGGAAGCTGATCCGTGGCTAGTCATGGCATCCGCGACCGCGTGGCCATCGTCGGGATGGGCTGCACGAACTTCGTCGAGAACTGGGGCAAGAGCCTCGACGACCTGCTGATCGACGCCGCCAACGAGGCCTACGCCTCGGCCGGCGTCACCAAGGACGATGTCGACGCCTACTGGTTCGGCACCGCCCAGTCGGGCATGAGCGGCATCACCCTGGCCCGGCCGCTGCACCTCCACAACAAGCCGGTCACCCGGGTCGAGAACTACTGCGCGACCGGCTCCGAGGCGTTGCGCCAGGCCGCCTACGCGGTGGCCTCCGGCGCCTACGACCTCGCCATGGTGGTCGGCGGCGAGAAGGTCAAGGACACGGGCTTCCAGGGCCTCAACGCCTTCCCGATCCCCAACGACGGCACCGCCCGCACCCTCACCGCGGCGGCCATGTTCTCGATGATCGTGCCGGCCTACGGCCACAAGTACGGCGTCGACGACGACACCATGCGTTCGGTGCTCACCCACATCGCCCGCAAGAACCACTTCAACGGGGCCCGCAACACCCGCGCCCAGTTCCGCAAGGAGATCTCGGCCGAGCAGGTCGAGAAGGCGCCGAAGATGGCGGGCACGCTCGGCGTGTTCGACTGCGCCGGCGTGGCCGACGGCGCCGCTGCGGCGATCGTGTGCCGGGCCGAGGACGCCCACCGCTACACCGACACGCCCGTCTACGTGAAGGCGCTGTCGTTCGTGGCCGGCGACGGCTCGGGCCTCATCGACCCGAGCTACGACTACACCACCTTCCCGGAGATCGCGGCGTGCGCCGTCGACGCCTACGCCCAGGCGGGCGTGAAGGACGCCCGGGCCGAGGTCGCCATGGCCGAGGTCCACGACTGCTTCACGCCCACCGAGCTCGTGCTCATGGAGGACCTGCAGTTCTCCGAGCGGGGCACGGCGTGGCGCGACGTGCTCGACGGCGTGTTCGACCTCGACGGCGAGCTGCCGGTGAACCCCGACGGCGGCCTCAAGAGCTTCGGCCACCCCACCGGCGCCAGCGGCCTGCGGATGATGTTCGAGGCGTTCCTGCAGCTGCGCGGCGAGGCCCCCGCCGAGCGGGCGATCTCCAGCCTGGTCGAGGGCCGCCAGCTCGCCCTCACCCACAACCTCGGCGGCTACCCCGGCGAGATGGTCAGCTTCATCTCGCTGCTCGGCGCCAGCAAGGACTGACACCTGCCCCGCCGGGCGCTCAGGCGCTCAGGCGGTGGTCGGGTCGGCCCAGCCGTCCAACACCCGTTCCAGGGCGTCGGCGGGCGCGGGGCTGCTCCAGAAGTACCCCTGCCCTCGGTCGCAGCCCAGGGCGACGAGGTGGTCACGCTGGTCGGCCGTCTCGATGCCCTCGGCGACCACCGTGAGGCCGATGCCGTGGCTCATCTCGACGATGCCGCGGATGATCGCCCAGTCGGCGCGGTTCTCGGTCAGGCCACGGATGAAGGTCTGGTCGATCTTCAGCACCGACACGGGCAGCTGGCGCAGGTGGCCGAGCGACGAGTAGCCGGTGCCGAAGTCGTCCATGGCCAGCTCGACGCCGACATCGCGCAGCTGGTTCAGGCGGCGGATGGCCCCGTCGGCGCCGGCGGTGAGCGCCGCCTCGGTGATCTCGAAGATGACCGCCGACGGGTCGACCCCGGCCTCGTCCAGCACGGCCGCCACGTCGGTGGCCAGGTCGTCCTGGGTGAGCTGGCGGGGCGAGAGGTTGACCGAGATGCGCGCCGGGTGGGCCCCTGCGCTGGTCTGCCACTCGGCGAGCTGGTGGCACGCCTTGCGCAGCACCAGGTCGCCGACCGGCACGATGAGCCCGGTCTCCTCGGCGAGGGTGATGAAGTTCCCCGGGCTGACCAGGCCCCGCTCGGGGTTCTTCCAGCGCACCAGCGCCTCGGCCCACACTTGGCGGTCGCCGTCGGGGGGCGCGTCCTGCAGGGGCAGGCAGGCCTGCCACACGACGATGAGCTCGTCGTCGTCGATGGCCCGTCGCAGTGCGGTCGCCTGGTCGATGCGGCGCCGCGCCTGGCGGCGCAGGTCGTTGTCGAACAGCTCGGTGTGGTCCGGGCCCCGGCTCACGGCGCGCTCGAGGGCGGCGTCGGCCTCCCGCAGCAGCTGGTCGGCGGTGCTGTCGACCACCGGGCGGACGGCGACCCCGATGCTGGCCGTGACCTGCAGGGCGACGTCGCCCACGGTGAAGACCGGCGCCAGCGCGACCCGCACCCGGTCGGTGAGGTCGGTGATGTCGTCGATGGTGCCGTCGGTGACCCGGAGCACGGCGAACTCGTCGGCGCGCATGCGGGCCACCACGTCGTCGGGGTCGCCGGCGCTGCGCAACCGCTCGGCGATGCCGACGAGGAGCTCGTCGCCCACGTCGGTCCCGTAGCCCTCGACCAGCTCCTCGAACCCGTCGAGGTGCACCATCAGCACGCCGACGATGGCTCCCGTGCCGTCGAGGCGACCGATGGTCTGCTCGAGTCGGTCGCGCAGCAGCTCCCGGTTGGGGAGTGACGTGACGGGGTCGTTGAGGGCCATCACGACCTTCGGTGGCCACAGGCGCCAGGTGCGGTCCATGGATGCGGTCAGCACCTCGGCGAAGCGGGCGAGGAGCGCCTGCTGGGCGGGGGCCAGCTCCGGGCCCTGCACGGCGAACGAGGGCCGGCGGCCGGGCTGGGCGTCGAGGTGCACGGTGGAGGCCGGCCCGGCGACTCGTGCCGCGGCGGCGATGGCGGCGTCGGCGACCTCGTCGGGGTCGTCGCTGGCCAGGGCCAGCAGCGCCAGCTGGTGCAGCTCGTCGAGGTCCCGCGAGGAGGTGGGCGCCTCGACGAGCGCCCGGTCGGGCTCGAGCTCGGACCCCGCCTCCAGCTCCGGCGCAGCCTCGAGCTCCGGCGCGGCCTCCATCTCGGGCGCGGCGTCCGGCTCCGGACCCAGCTCGAGCCCTAGCTCGGGCTCGGGCTCGGTGTCGAGGATGGTCCGGTCGAGGGCGAAGGACATCTCCGAGGCCAGCCACTCGAGCACGGTGAGCGCCTCGTCGGAGAACCCGGACACGAGTGGGCTGACGAGCGCCATGACCGCAACCGGCCGGTCGTGGTGACGCAGCGGCAGCACGCACAGCGACCGCAGCTGCTCGACGGGTGCTCCGTGGAGCAGGGTGAAGCACGGCTCGCGCTCCAGGTCGGCGACCACGACGGTCTTGCCGAGGGCGGCGGCGCGGGCGGCGGGCACGTCGTCGTCGACGTCGCACCAGAGGTCGGCGACGTACGGGGCCGCCGGGCCGGCGACGGTGACGGGGCGGACGGCGTCGTCGCCCACGGTCGCCACCCAGCCCAGGCTGAAGCCCCCCCGCTCGATCACCGCCTCGCACACCGTGGCGTAGATCTCCTGGTCGGAGTCGGCGTGCAGGATGGCCGAGACCGCCCGGGCGAACATGGCGTAGAGGTCGGCCAGCTGCGCCACCTGCTTGCCCACCGCGGCCGGGTCGGTGAGGTCGCGCAGCACGGCGAGCGACAGCGGCCCGTCGTCGGTCGGCAGCGTGGCGATGGTGATGTCGACGGGCACGACCTCACCGTCGCGCCGGACACCTCGCAAGAGGCGCCCGCTGCGGTGGTCGGCGGGGTCGGGGTCCTGGCTGAAGCTCTCGCGGTGCAGCCGGTGCAGGTCGCGCAGCTCCTCGGGCACGAGCTTCTCGACCCGGCGCCCGACGAGCTTGTCCGGCGGGTAGCCGAACAGGGTGTGGGCGGCGTCGTTGGCCACCACGATGCGACCGTCGGCGTCGCACACGACCACCGCCTCGGGCATGGCCCGCAGGGCCAGGGCGGCGAGCGACTTTGCGCCGGGGACACGTCCCTTCGGTCGCGGCGGCTCGTGCTTGGTCGGTCGGGCTCCCACGCCGCTCTATCGACCTTCCTGGCGCGACGGTTGAGCAGAGTGGGCCGTTCGGCCGTGCCGGTGGTGGGCGCCCGATGTCATCGGAGCACGCGCTACAGGCGCTCGATGATGGTGACGTTGGCCTGGCCGCCGCCCTCGCACATCGTCTGCAGGCCGTAGCGGCCGCCGGTGCGCTCGAGCTCGTTGAGCAGCGTGGTCATCAGGCGCACGCCGGTGGCGCCGAGCGGGTGGCCGAGGGCGATGGCGCCGCCGTTGACGTTGACCTTGGCCGGGTCGGCGCCGGTCTCCTTCTGCCAGGCCA
Organism: Actinomycetes bacterium; assembly: GCA_029782145.1. Classification (GTDB taxonomy): domain Bacteria; phylum Actinomycetota; class Acidimicrobiia; order Acidimicrobiales; family Acidimicrobilacustridaceae; genus CAMFLJ01. Next base: position 160,337 of record JAKOVH010000030.1, read on the forward strand.
GCACCACCGAGGCGAACGCCTCGTTGATCTCGACGAGGTCGATGTCGTCGAGGCTCATCTTCGCCTTGGCCAGCGCGTGGGCGGTGGCGGGGATGGGGGCCGTCAGCATGTAGATCGGGTCGTCGGCCAGCACCGACAGGTGGTGGATGCGGGCCCGCGGCGTGAGGCCGTGGTCCTTCACCGCCTGCTCGCTGGCGATGAGCATGGCGGCCGAGGCGTCGGAGATCTGCGAGGCGCAGGCGGCGGTGAGCCGGCCACCCTCCACGAGGGGCGGCAGCGAGCGGATCTTCTCCCAGTTCGGCTCTCGGGGGCCCTCGTCGTGGCGCAGCCCGTTGAGCTCGAAGATCTCCCGCTCGAAGCGGCCCTCCTCGCGGGCGCGGATGGCGCGCTCGTGGCTCTCGACCGCGAACCGCTCCATGTCGTCGCGGCTGATGTCCCACTTCTCGGCGATCATCTCGGCGCCGCGGAACTGGCTGACCTCCTGGGTGCCGTAGCGCTCGACCCAGCCGGTGGAGCCGGTGAACGGGTCGGTGAAGCCGAACTGCTCGCCGACGGTCATGGCTGCCGAGATCGGGATCCACGACATGTTCTGCACGCCGCCCGCGACCACGAGGTCCTGGGTGCCGCTCATGACGCCCTGGGCGGCGAAGTGCACCGCTTGCTGCGACGAGCCGCACTGGCGGTCGACGGTGGTGCCGGGCACGTGCAACGGCAGGCCCGCGGCCAGCCAGCACGTGCGGGCGATGTCGCCGGCCTGGCCGCCGATGGTGTCGAGGCAGCCGAACACGACGTCCTCCACCGCGCCCGGGTCGACGCCCGTGCGGCCCATCAGCTCCTTCAGCGCGGCGGCGCCGAGGTCGGCGGGGTGCACCTGCGAGAGGCTGCCGCCCCGCCGGCCGACGGGGGTGCGGACGGTGTCGATGATGTAGGCCTCGGCCATGGTCGTGTCAGTCCCTTCGCTCTGGGTGCTCTGCGTGCTCAGGTGGCCAGGATCGTGCACGAGCCGTGCCCGAACAGGCCCTGGTTGATGGCGAGGCCCACGCTGGCCCCTTCGACCTGGTGGCCCTCGCACCGGCCCTGCAGCTGGCGGGTCAGCTCGCAGACCTGGGCGATGGCCTGGGCGGGGATGGCCTCGCCGAACGACGACAGCCCGCCCGAGGCGTTCACCGGCACCCGGCCCCCGAGGGCGGTGACGCCGTCGCGCACGAGCTTGGCCCCCTCGCCCTCGGCGCACAGGCCGAGGTTCTCGTACCAGTCGAGCTCCAGCGCGGTCGACAGGTCGTAGACCTCGGCGCAGCTGATGTCGTCAGGGCCGAGGCCGGCCTGCTCGTAGGCGTTGTGGGCGATCGAGTCCTTGAACCCGAGCGCCGGCGGCGCCACCACCGCCCGGGAGTCGGTGGCGATGTCGGGCAGCTCGAGGCGCACCTGCGGGTAGGTCGGCGTGGTGTTGGCCACGGCCTTGATGCGCACGGTGCCCTCCAGGGTGCCGAGCTTGCGCTTGGCGTACTCGGGGGTGCACACGATCAGCGCGGCGGCGCCGTCGGAGGTGGCGCACACGTCGAGGAGCCGCAGCGGGTCGCTCACGATGGGGGAGGAGGCGAAGTCCTCCAGGGTGAACTCCTTGCGGAACCGGGCGTAGGGGTTGTGCACGGCGGCCTTGGAGTTCTTCACCTTCACCATGGCGAAGTCCTCGGGCGTGTCGCCGAAGACGTCGATGCGTCGGCGGGCGTTCAGCGCGAAGAACGACGGGTTGGTGGCCCCGAGCAGGTGGAAGCGCTGCCAGTCCGGGTCCTCCTTGCGCTCGCCGCCCACGGGAGCGAAGAAGCCCTTCGGGGTGGTGTCGGCGCCGATCACCATGGCGACGTCGGCGAAGCCGGCGAGCAGCTGGGCCCGGGCTGACTGCAGGGCCTGGGCGCCGGACGCGCAGGCGGCGTAGGACGACGAGATCTGCGCCCCGGTCCAGCCGAGGGCCTGGGAGAAGGTGGAGCCCGAGACGAACCCGGGGTAGCCGTTGCGGATGGTGTCGGCGCCGGCGACGAACTCGATGTCGCGCCAGGCGACGTCGGCGTCGGCGAGGGCCTCGCGGGCGGCCACCAGGCCGTACTCCACGAAGTTGCGGCCCCACTTGCCCCAAGGGTGCATGCCGGTGCCGAGCACCACCAGGTCGCGGTCGTCGCTCACCGGGCACCTCCCGACGGGGCGGCGGGCGCCCAGGTCCAGACCCACTTCTCGACGCCGTCGTCGTCGGTGAACAGCACCTGCAGGTCGACCTCGACCTCCATGCCGATCTCGAGGTCGGCGGCCATGACGCCCTTGGCGACCTGCCCGAGGATCACCAGGCCCTCGGCCTCGAGCTCCACCGCGGCGAGGGCGTAGGGCTCGAACGGGTCGGCGGCCACGTAGGGGGCAGGCGGGGCGTAGTGGTTCTCGGTGTAGGACCAGATGCGGCCGCGGCGCGACAGCTCGGCGGGCTCGAGGTCGGTGCCGTCGCAGCCGGGGTTGGGGCAGGCGCCGGAACGGGGCGGGAACACGTAGGTCCCGCAGGCCGAGCACCGGGCGCCGATCAGCGTGTAGGGCTCCTCGGTGGTGAACCAGCCGTCCACCGCCGGGACCCGCTCTCGGGTCGTCACCCCCTCAATCTAACGGTCCGTCAGATCCCGGGTGAAGCCGACCGTAGATAGTTGGACATACGAGTATCGTGCGTCCAACGGAACGATCGCCCGAGAGGGAGTCCGATGGCTGGAAGCGAGCTGCACGCGCCCGTGCACCCGGTGCGCGTGGTGACGGCCACGTCGCTGTTCGACGGCCACGACGCCGCCATCAACATCATGCGGCGGATCCTCCAGGCCCAGGGGGCCGAGGTGATCCACCTGGGGCACAACCGGTCGGTCGGTGAGATCGTCGACGCCGCCGTGCAGGAGGACGTGCAGGCGGTGGCGGTGAGCTCCTACCAGGGCGGCCACGTCGAGTTCTTCCGCTACCTGGTCGACCTGCTGCGCGAGCGCGGCGCCGGCCACGTGCGGGTCTACGGCGGCGGGGGAGGGGTGATCATCCCGAGCGAGATCGCCGAGCTGCAGGCCTACGGCGTGGCCCGCATCTTCTCGCCCGAGGACGGCGCCCGTCTGGGGCTGGCCCGCATGGTCAACCAGATCGTGGCCGAGTGTGACGTCGACCCGCTCACCCGGGGCCCGTCGCCGTCCACCGAGGCGCTCCTGACCGGCGACGCCCTCGCCCTCGCCCGCACCATCACCGCGCTCGAGCTCGGCGCGCTCGACCGCGTGGCCCACGACGAGGTGCTCGCCGCCGCGGCGTCGCTCGTGGTGTCGGTGCTCGGCATCACCGGCACCGGCGGCTCGGGCAAGTCGTCGCTCACCGACGAGATCATCGGCCGCTTCCGGCGCGACCAGGGCGACAAGCTCCGCATCGCCGTGGTGGCCGTCGACCCCACCCGTCGCCGCACGGGAGGCGCCCTGCTGGGCGACCGGATCCGGATGAACTCGGTCGACGGGCCCCAGGTGTTCTTCCGGTCGCTGGCCACCCGCTCCGGCGGCTCGGAGGTGCCCGAGCACCTCGACGACGTCGTCGCCGCCTGCAAGGCCGCCGGCTTCGACCTGGTCATCGTCGAGACCCCGGGCATCGGCCAGGGCGACGCCGGCATCGTGGGCCACGTCGACACGTCGCTCTACGTGATGACGCCGGAGTTCGGCGCCGCCAGCCAGCTCGAGAAGATCGACATGCTCGACCTGGCCGACGTGGTCGCCATCAACAAGTTCGACCGCCGCGGCGGCGAGGACGCCCTGCGCGACGTGCGCCGCCAGTTCGCCCGCGACCGCGAGCTCTTCGGCGCCGACCTCGACGAGCTGCCCGTGTTCGGCACCATCGCCTCGCGGTTCAACGACGACGGCGTCACCGCCCTCTACCAGCACCTCCGTGGGGTGCTCGCCGAGCATGGCCTGCCCGTCGGCGACGGCCAGCTGGCACCGGTCGAGGTCCGGGCGTCGTCGGGCTCCACCGTGGTCGTGCCGCCCGAGCGGGGCCGCTACCTGGCCGACATCGCCGGCACCGTGCGGGCCCACCACGCCGAGACCCGACGGCTGGCCGAGGTGGTGCGCGCCGCCCAGCGCCTCGGGTGGTCCGCGGCCCACCTGGCCGGCGCGGGGGCCGATGCGGGCGGCCTGCCCGAGGTGGCCGCGGCGGCCCGGCGGGCCGTCCCCGCCGAGGTGCAGGCCGAGCTCGACGCGTGGCCGGCCGTGGTGGACGAGCACCGCAGCGAGGAGCTGGCGCGCCGCTCGCTGTCGGGCACCCTGGTGCCCCGGGTGGCGGCGCCGACGTTCGCCGACGACGGCGACCTGGTGACCTTCCTCCGCTCGGAGAACCTGCCGGGCCGGTTCCCGTTCACCGCCGGCGTGTTTCCCCTCAAGCGCGAGGGCGAGGACCCCACGCGGATGTTCGCCGGCGAAGGGGATGCGTTCCGCACCAACCGGCGGTTCCACCTGCTGTCCGCCGACATGCCCGCCACCCGGCTGTCGACCGCCTTCGACTCCGTCACCCTCTACGGCTTCGACCCGGCCGAGCGCCCCGACATCTACGGCAAGGTCGGCAACGCCGGCGTGTCGATCTGCACCCTCGAGGACATGGAGGTCCTCTACTCCGGCTTCGACCTGTGCGACCCCACCACCTCGGTGTCGATGACCATCAACGGGCCCGCCCCGACGGTGCTGGCCATGTTCCTCAACACCGTCATCGAGCAGCAGCTCGACCGCTTCGAGGCCGAGCACGGCCGCCGCCCCGACGACGCCGAGGCCGCCGAGCTCCGAGCCGTCGCCCTGCGCACCGTGCGCGGAACCGTGCAGGCCGACGTGCTCAAGGAGGACCAGGGCCAGAACACCTGCATCTTCTCCACCGAGTTCGCCCTGCGCCTCATGGCCGACGTGCAGGAGTGGTTCGTCGCCAACCAGGTGCGGAACTTCTACTCGGTGTCGATCTCCGGCTACCACATCGCCGAGGCAGGTGCGAACCCCATCTCGCAGCTGGCGTTCACCCTCGCCAACGGCTTCACCTACGTCGAGTCGTACCTCGCCCGGGGCATGGACGTCGACGACTTCGCGCCCAACCTGTCGTTCTTCTTCAGCAACGGCATGGACCCGGAGTACACGGTGCTGGGTCGGGTCGCCCGGCGCATCTGGGCGGTGGCCATGCGCGACCGCTACGGCGCCAGCGAGCGCTCGCAGAAGCTGAAGTACCACGTGCAGACCTCGGGCCGCTCGCTGCACGCCCAGGAGATGGACTTCAACGACATCCGCACCACGCTGCAGGCGCTCATCGCCGTCTACGACAACTGCAACAGCCTGCACACCAACGCCTTCGACGAGGCGGTCACCACCCCCACCGAGGCCTCGGTGCGGCGGGCCATGGCCATCCAGCTCATCATCAACCGCGAGTGGGGCCTGGCCATGAACGAGAACCCCAACCAGGGCTCGTACGTCATCGAGGAGCTCACCGACCTGGTGGAGGAGGCGGTGCTGGCCGAGCTCGAGCGCATCAGCGAGCGCGGCGGCGTGCTCGGCGCCATGGAGCTGGGCTACCAGCGGGGCCGCATCCAGGACGAGTCGATGCTCTACGAGCAGAAGAAGCACGACGGCTCGCTGCCGATCATCGGGGTGAACACCTTCACCCGCGACGGCGACGGCGCCGATCAGGAGCCGGTCGAGCTCGAGCTGGCCCGCTCCACCGAGGAGGAGAAGCACCGGCAGCTCAGCCGCCTGGCCGAGTTCCGCACCGTCCATGCCGGCGACCGGCCGGCCGCCCTCGCCCGGGTGCAGCAGGCCGCCCTCACCGGCGGCAACGTGTTCGCCGAGCTGATGGACGCGGTGCGCTGCTGCAGCCTCGGGGAGATCACCGATGCCCTGTTCGAGGTCGGCGGCCGCTACCGCCGCAACGTGTGAGCCCCCGTCGCTCCCGTCCCTCCCGTCCCTCCCGTTCTGGTGGAGATCTACGACCACATGCGCACGTAGATCTCCACCAGAACGGGGTCGGGGGGCGGGTGCCGTCGAGGTCCGTGGCGGGCGACGGCTCACTGGGGTTCGACCCCATCGCCGAGGCCCGCCGGCAGTGGGTGGCCCACGGCTGGGCCGACGCCGCCGAGGGCATGGAGGTCGTCACCTCCGTGATGCGGGTGCACCAGCTGCTGCTCGCCGCCGTCGACGAGGTGCTGGCGCCCTTCGGGCTCACCTTCGCCCGCTTCGAGCTGCTCACCCTGCTGTCGTTCACCAAGGAGGGCGCCCTGCCGCTCGGCAAGATCGGTGCCCGCCTGCAGGTGCACCCCACCAGCGTCACCAACGCCGTCGACCGCCTCGAGGGCGAGGGACTGGTGCGGCGCGACCCCCACCCCACCGACCGGCGCGCCGTCCTGGCCACGCTCACGCCCGAGGGGCGCGAGCTGGCGGCCCGGGCGGCGGACGCGCTGAACCGGCAGATCTTCACCGCCCTGCCGCTGGGGGAGGCCCAGCTGGGCCGGGTCACCAAGGCCCTGCGGTCGCTGCGCTCGGCGGCCGGCGACCCCGACGCCTCCGGCCGGGCCCTCGACCGCTGAGCCCGGCGCGGCTCAGACCTCGATCGGCAGCTTCTGGTAGCCCCGCACGGTGCTGGTGTAGAGCAGCTCGGCGGCGTCGCGGTCGACGGTCCACTCGGGCCAGCGCTTGAGCGTCTCCTCCAGCCCGATGCGACCCTCCAGGCGGGCCAGCGCCGCGCCCAGGCAGAAGTGGATGCCGTAGCCGAAGGTGACGTGCATCTCGAGCTTGCGGTGGATGTCGAGCTGGTCGGGGTTCGGGTAGCGGCGCTCGTCGCGGGCCGCCGCCCCGTTGAGCAGCAGCACCTTCGACCCGGCGGGGATGGTCGTGCCGTGCAGGGTCACCTCCCGAGTCGACCAGCGGGCGTTCACCGGCGAGGGCGGCTCGAGGCGCAGCACCTCCTCGACGGCCTGGGGCACCAGCGAGGGGTCGGCGGCCACCTCCGCCCGCTGGTCGGGGTTGGCGTCGAGGGCGTCGGCCGCCCACCCGAGCAGACGGGCGACGGTCTCGGTACCGGCGGAGAACAGCAGGGTGCCGAAGTCGAGCAGCTCCCTCTCGGTGAGCCGGCGCACGTGGCCGTGCTCGTGGACCTCGGCCTGCAGCAGCTCGGTGAACATGTCGTCGCGTGGGTGGCGGCGCCGCTCGTCGAACTGCTCGGCGAGGAGGCCGGTGACGGCCTGCATGGCCGCCAGCGACGTCTCGTTGAACACGCCGACGCCCTCCTCGATGTGGAAGAACTGGTCGACGGTGTGGCGCCACGTGTCGATCTCGGTCTCGGGCACACCGAGCATGGCGGCGATGATCGTCGGGGGCAGCACGGCCGCGAAGTCCTGCACGTAGTCGAACCGGCCGGCGCCGACCTGGGCGTCGAGCAGGTCGCCGGCCACCTGGCGGATGCGGTCCTCGAGCTGCGACACCGCCCGCCCGGTGAAGGCGCGCGACACCAGCTTGCGCAGCAGCGTGTGCTTGGGCGGGTCGAGCAGGATGATCAGCCCCGTCTCGATCGGCTTGGGCGACATGAGCTCGAGGGTGGTGCCGTGGTTCGAGCTGAACGTGTCGTGGTCGCGCAGCGCGTCGACCACGTCGTCGAACCGGCTGAGGACCCAGAAGTCGTAGCGGTCGTTGTGCCAGACCGGGGCCTCGTCCCGGAGGCGCTTCCACAGCGTGTAGGGGTCGTCGCGCAGCGACGGGTCGAGGGGATCCCAGTACAGGGCGCTGCTCCCGTCGGTGCTCATGTCGTCCACTGCCCTCCGTTGACGCTGATGTGCTGGCCGGTGACCGCGGCGGCGAGGTCGGAGCAGAGGAACAGCACCGCGCCGGCGCACTCGTCCGGCGTGGGCATGTGCCGCAACGGCAGCGAGGCGTTGCGCTGCTCGAGCCACTCCTCGGGGGTGATGCCCGTGCGGGCGGCCTGGTCGGCCGCGGCGTGCAGGATGTTCTCCCCGGCCACGCCACCGAGGAGCACGCCGTTGACCCGGATGCCCCACGGGCCGACCTCCACGGCGAGCGTGCGGGCCGCGGCGGCGAGGGCGGCCTTCGACGCCGTGTACGCGCCCAGCGACGGTGTGGTGTTGACCACGGCGCCGCTGTTCACGAGCACGATGGCGCCACGGCCCTGCTGGCGCATCACCGGCACCGCCGCCTCCACGAGGTGCAGCGCCCCGTAGAGGTTGACGTCGAAGACCCGCTGCCAGCTGGCGTAGTCGGGCTCGGCCACCGGCGCCCAGTCGCCCTCGTGGTGGGCGTTCTGCACCAGGTGGTCGAGGCGGCCGAAGCGCTCGACCGTCGCCTCGATCAAGGCCCGGCACGAGCCGCGGTCGGCGATGTCGGTGGGCACCACCAGCGGTTCCCGGCCGAGGGCCCGGACCTCGTCGGCCACCGATGCCAGCCGCTCCTCGCGGCGGGCGGCCAGCACCACGTCGACGCCGTGGCGGGCGAAGCCCAGCGCGATGCTGCGGCCCATCCCCGGCCCGATGCCGGTGACCACGGCGACGTCGTCCTCGCCGAACACGCCGTTGTTCCTATCATCTAGATGTTTCTGTCACCAGGGGCCGAACGTCCCGAACCGAGGGGGAGCGCTGTGAGCGACGACGACTTCCGAGACCGCTACGGGCCGTGGGCCCTCATCGCCGGCGCCTCGATGGGCATCGGTCGGGCGCTCTCTCACGAGGCCGCCCGGCGGGGGCTCGACGTCGTGCTGCTCGCCCGCGGCAAGGAGCAGCTCGAGGCCACCGCCGCCGAGGTGGCGGCCGAGCACGGGGTGCAGGTGCGCACGGTCGCCGCCGACCTGGCCGCCGACGACATCGGCCGGGTGGTCGACGAGGCCACCGCCGACCTCGAGATCGGGCTGTTCGTCTACAACGCCGCGGTGGGCCCCAACGCCCCGTTCGTCGAGGGCGACCTCGACCTGCACCTGCTCAGCGTCGCCGTCAACTGCCGCACGCCCGTGGTGCTGTGCCACCTGCTCGGCGGCAAGATGGCGGCGCGGGGCCGGGGCGGCATCGTGATGATCAGCTCCATGGGCGGCACCCAGGGCGCGGTGAACTTCAGCACCTACAACGCCGGCAAGGCCTTCGAGTGGATCCTCACCGAGAGCCTCTGGACCGAGCTCGGCGACGTCGGCGTCGACGCCACGTGCGTGCTCGTGGGGGCCACCTCGTCGCCCAACTACGACGCCTTCAAGGAGACGCTCGACCCCGAGCTGTGCAACCGGCCCGACACCGACGACCCCCTCGACCGGGCCCGTAGCCGGCTGATGCGGCCCAGCTCGCCCGAGGAGGTGGCGGTCGCCTCCTACGACGGGCTGGGCAAGGGGCCGGTCACCTACGCCAGCCCCGACGACGAGTTCGTCTCCCGCACCTGCTTCTCGCTGCCCCGCGACGAGGCCACCCTGGTGTGGCGCGGGCTGCAGGAGACCTCCACCCGCCGTCCCGATCGGATCGCCAGGTGAGCCGGCGGCTGAAGGTCGTCCAGTGGACGACCGGCAAGACGGGCAGCGCGGCGGTGCGGGGCATGGTCGGCCACCCGATCCTCGACCTGGTGGGCTGCTACGCCTGGTCGCCCGACAAGGTCGGGCGCGACGTGGGCGAGCTGGCGGGCATCGACCCCATCGGCGTCACCGCCACCGACGACGTCGAGGCGCTGCTCGCCCTGCGGCCCGACTGCGTCTCCTACATGGCCTACCGGCCGAACTTCGACCACCTCGAGCGCATCCTCGAGTCGGGCTGCAACGTGGTGACCACCATGTACATGCTCGCCGGCCACGGCTACGGCGAGGAGGCCACCCAGCGCATCCGGGAGGCGTGCGACCGGGGCGGCTCGTCGCTCTACGCCAGCGGCATCTACCCCGGCCACGCGGTGATGGTGGCCATGGCCGCCAGCGCCATGTGCAGCCGCATCGAGCGGCTCTCGGTGCTGGAGTCGCTCGACATCCAGGGCTACGCCAACGAGCAGATGTTCCGGGCCCAGGGCTTCGACCTCGACCCCGACGACCCCGCGGCGTACCAGGCGTGCGAGAGCGCGTGCGGCTCGTTCAAGGAGCAGGTCCCCGTCGTGGCCGAGGCCATGGGCGTCGAGGTCGACCGGGTCGGGTTCCGGGTCGAGTTCGGGGTGGCGAACGCCGACACCGATTTCGGCTTCATGACCCTGCAGAAGGGGCGGATCGCCGCGTTCAAGGGCACCGTGTTCGGCGAGAAGGACGGCCGGTCGATCATCGAGTGCAGCTTCGTGTGGAAGCTCGGCGAGGACATGACCCCCAACTGGCCGGTCACCCACGGCTACGTCATCGAGCTCGACGGCGTGCCGGGCGTGCGGGTGCGCCTCGAGCCCCAGGGCGACCACCTCGACGGCACCGTCACCACCGCCATGCCGTGCGTCAACGCCATCCCCATGGTGTGCGCCGCACCCCCGGGCATCGTCAACCACATGGAGCTGCCCTTCGTCCGCGGCATCGGCCAGTTCCGCGCCTGACCGCTCTTCCCCGGATCGAACGTGGTCGCTGGGGCAGCCACGTTCGAGCCGGCCAGAGTCAGGAGACGTCGGCCTCGGACGCCATGCGGGAGTCGGGTGACCGCCAGTCGGTCGACACCTTCCGGTGGCGGATCAGCCACCGGTCGCCCACCGGCACCAGGAGGTCGCGGTAGCGGCCGTGGTGGTCGAGGCCGACCTCGGTCACCACGGTGAAGTAGGAGTCGACCCGGGCCTGCTCGGGCGTGAGCTCCACGAACCGGGTGTTGGTCAGCAGGTGCCGCACGATGCGCTTCACGCCGGTGGCGGCGGCCTCGGCCTTGAGCGCGGCCCGCCGGGCCTCGTCGTCGGCGGCATCGGACGCCGCGGCGCTGGCCACCGCCCCTCCACCGAGGAAGCCGAGGATGGCGTCTCGCCCGTGGAGCGGCTCCCGGCCCCGCACCTCCAGCACCCCGTCGTCGGCGAACGCGCCGGCGAGGTCGTCGAGACGGAAGGCGTCGCCCGACCAGTTGTAGAGCGCCAGCGTGTCCCGGATGCGCTCTCGTGCCACCAGCTCCCACAGCTCCATGCCCGGCGAGCGTACGACCTCCCCTCCGCTGGCTCGATCCATCACCTCATGAGGTGATGGATCGAGCCAGCGGTCGGTGGGGCGGGGATCGCTGGCTCGATCGGTGGTCCCATCGGGTGATGGATCGAGCCAGCGGTCGCTTGACAGGTGTTAAGTCATACGTCTAGATCTTTGGCGCATGACGTCCGTCACGTTGGCCTCGCCGCACCCGAACGTCGTCGTCGAGCGCGACGGCCACGTGGTGACGGTCACCCTCGACCGGCCGGAGTCGAAGAACGGCTGCACGGGCGACATGTGGGTCGCCCTGGGCGCCGTCTTCCAGGACATCCGCTTCTCCGGCGCCCGGGCCGTGGTGCTCACCGGCGCGGGCGGCGAGTTCTGCAGCGGGGCCGACCTGAGCGGGGCCGGCGCCCCGGCCGAGGGCGAGGCCGGCAGCGGCAGCGGCGGCCCGTCGGGCTCGATGCTCGACTCCATGCGGGTGCTGGCCGACGTGGTGCTGTCGATCCACACCTGCCCGGTGCCGGTGGTGGCCAAGGTCGACGGCCTCTGCGTGGGCGCCGGGCTGGGCCTCGCGCTCGCCGGTGACCTCACCTGGTGCTCCGACCGGTCCCGCTTCTCGGCCATCTTCGCCAAGCGGGGCCTCAGCCTCGACTTCGGCACCTCGTGGCTCCTGCGCCAGCGGCTGCCGGTGCACAAGGCCAAGGAGCTGGCCCTCACCGCCAAGATCGTCAGCGGCCCGGAGGCCTTCGCCCTGGGCCTGGTCAACGCGGTGGTGCCGGCCGACGAGCTCGACGCCGCCGTCGCCGAGGTGGTTGCCACCATCGCCGGCGGCCCGCCCATCGCTCTGCAGTCCACCAAGCGCGAGCTCGACAACGCGGCGGCGTCGTCGCTCGCCCACGCGCTGGAGGCCGAGGCGCTCGCCCAGAGCGTGAACGTGCAGACCGAGGACATGCGGGAGGCCCTGCTCGCCTGGTTCGAGCGCCGCCCGGCCGAGTTCAAGGGACGGTGACGGTGACCGAGATGGAGTTCGACGGATCCGAGGGCTGGGACGGTGCCCTGGACGACCTGGAGAAGCGGCGGGCGGTCTCCCGAGCCATGGGTGGCGAGGAGCGCCTGGCCAAGCACCGGGCGGCGGGCAAGCTCGACGCCCGCGCTCGCGTCGCCCACCTGCTCGACCCGGGCTCGTTCCTCGAGCTGGGCACCCTGGTGGGCGGCGAGGACGCCCCCGCGGACGCCATCGTCATGGGCTCGGGCCGCATCGACGGCCGTCCGGTGATGGTGGCGGCCGAGGACTTCACGGTGAAGGCCGGCACCATCAGCTCGGCGGCCAACGCCAAGCGCTACCGGGTGGCCGACATCGCGGTCACCGACCGGGTGCCGTGCATCATGGTGCTCGAAGGCGCCGGCTTCCGGGCCGAGGGCGGGCGCCACACCCGCACGCCCACCGACCTCATCGCCCAGGCCCGCTGCTCGGGTCGGGTCCCCCTCGTCACCGCCGTGCTCGGCGCCTCGGCCGGCCACGGCGCGCTGGTGGCGCCCATCTCCGACTTCACCGTGATGAGCCCCACCGGGTCGATCTTCACCGCCGGGCCGCCGGTGGTGTACGAGTCGCTCGGCGAGCAGATCTCCAAGGAGGACCTGGGCGGCCCCGACGTGGCGCTGGCGAGCGGGCTGATCCACAACCTGGGCGCCGACGACGCCGCCGCCCTCGCCATGGTGCGGGCCTACCTGAGCTACTTCCCGTCGTCCGCGTGGAACTACCCGGCGCACGTCGAGGGCGGCGACGACGGGCCCCGGTCGGTGGCCGAGCTGCTCGACGTCGTGCCCCGCAACGGCCGGCGGGTCTACGACATGCGCCACGTGATCGACGTGGTGTTCGACGCCGACTCGGTGTTCGAGGTCCAGCCCGCCTTCGGCACGTCGGTGATCACCGCCCTCGCCCGCCTCGGCGGCCACCCGGTGGCCGTCGTCGCCAACCAGCCGCTGGTGCTGGCCGGCTCGGTGAGCGCCGACGGCGCCCAGAAGGCCGCCCACTTCATGGAGGTGGCCGACTCGTTCCACCTCCCGATCGTGTTCCTGGCCGACAACCCCGGGGTCATGCCGGGCAGCGCCTCGGAGAAGCAGGCCATCCTGCGGGCCGGGGCCCGCATGTACGCCGCCCAGGCCCGGGCCCAGACGCCCCGGTTCACCGTCACCCTCCGCAAGGCCTACGGCTTCGGCTCGATGGTGATGGGCATGATCCCCTTCGACGGGCAGTCGGCGGTGTTCACCTGGCCGGGGGCGACGATGGGCGCCATGGGCGCGGCGGCCATGAGCCGGGCGCGGGGCTCCGACGTCGACGAGGCGGAGATGCTGCGGGCCATGGAGCTCGAGGCGTCGTACAACTCGGCGAGCACGTTCGGCGGCGACGAGCTGATCGACCCGCGTGACACCCGCAACGTGCTGCTGCACTCGCTCGAACGTGCGCTGCACCGCCGCCAGGAGGCGCCCACGCCGGTGTGCCGCATCGGCGTGACGCCGTAGCGGGGCCGACGAGCAGAGGGGAGTGCACGCCATGACCACCGACGAGGCCGCACCGGCCACAGCGGCCGCACCGGCCGCGCCGTCGATGGGCGAGATCATCCAGCAGCTGCGCGGCAGGCTGACCGTGCCCGGCGCCCTGTTCGAGGTCGTCGAGGAGGACGTGCGGGGCACCACCATGCCCGTCTTCCGGAACCGGGCCCGCTCGCTGGGGGAGCTGCTGGCCGGCTCGCAGCGCTTCGGCGAGCGCACCTACCTGGTGCAGGACGACCGGCGCGCCACCTACGCCACCGTGCTGCGCCAGGCCGAGGCGCTCGCCGCCGCGCTCCAGCACGAACACGGCGTCGGGCCCGGCGACCGGGTCGGCATCGTGGCGGCCAACCGGTGGGAGTGGGTCGTCGCCTTCTGGGCCGCCGTCAGCGCCGGTGCCGTGCCGGTGGCGTTCAACAGCTACTGGACGCCCGACGAGATCGCCTACGGCGTGGCGCTCACCGAGCCGGTGCTGCTCGTGGGCGACGACGCCCGCCTGGCGCGCGTCGACGGCCTCGACGCGATGCCGCCGGTCCTCTCCATGGACACCGACCTGCCCCGCGTCCTCGAGCGTCACGACGGCCAGCGGCCCGAGCCCGTCGAGGTCCACGAGGACGACCCGGCGGCGCTCATCTTCACCAGTGGCACCACCGGGCGGCCCAAGGCGGTGACCCTCAGCCACCGGGGCATCATCGGCTTCACCCAGGTCAACGCGGTCAACGACGCCCTGGCCGGCGTGGCCATGGGCGGACCGGTGCCCCAGGCCGGCGACGAGCTCCCCCTCAACGACCAGGTGTGGCTCGTCACCTCGCCGCTGTTCCACACCTCGATGCTGTTCGGCGCCGTCATCACGGGGGTGGTGCGGGGCATGTCGCTCGTGCTGGTGCCGGGCCGCTTCGATCCCGAGCGGGTGCTGCAGGTGATCGAGCGAGAGCGGGTCAACATGTGGATGGCGCTGGGCAGCGCCGCCCCTCGCGTCTGCGCCTCGCCCGACCTCGGGCGCTACGACACCAGCAGCGTGCAGTACGTCGGCGTGGGCGGTGCACCGGTGAGCCCCGCCGTGCAGCAGCGGGTGCGGGAGGCGTTCCCCAGCACCTCGGGCATGATCGGCATGGGCTACACCAGCACCGAGGGCTGCGCGGTGGTGGCCAACATCGGCGGCCCCGAGTTCCTGGCCCATCCCACCTCCACCGGCCGGGCCACCCTCACCACCGCCATCGAGCTGCGCGACGAGCTCGACCGGCCGGTGCCCGACGGCGAGCTGGGCGAGGTCCACGTGCGCAGCCCGTACGTGATGCTCGGCTACTGGCGCGACCCCGAGGCCAGCGCCGCGGTGCTGAAGCCCGGCGGGTGGCTGGCCATGGGCGACATGGCCCGCATGGTCGACGGCCTGCTCCACATCGACTCCCGGGCCCGCGACATGATCCTGGTGAGCGCCGAGAACGTGTCGCCCACCGAGGTCGAGTACCGCCTCGACGAGCACCCCGACGTGGTGGAGGCCGCCGTGTTCGCGGTCGACGACGCGGTCACCGGCGACGCCGTGTGCGCCGTGGTGGTGGTCGACCCGGGCAGCTCCACCACGGCCGACGACCTCGAGGCCTGGTGCGGCGAGGTGCTCGCCCACTACAAGGTCCCGACCCGCTGGCACCTGGTGCACGAGCCGCTGCCCCGCACCCCCACCGGGAAGCTGGTCAAGCACCGCATCCGCGACCAGGTCGAGCCGGCCGACCGGTGAGCGCAGCGGCCCGCCCACCGAGATGCACGCGCACGAAGGACACCGGACCGTGAAGAGGACCAGCCCCGCTGTCGCCCTGCTGCTCGCCCTCGCCGTGCTGGCGACGGCCTGCGGCAGCGGCCGCAGCTCCACGCCCGACGACAGCCCGGGCACCACCGCCGCGGTGCAGACCGGTGGCGTGCCGCAGTTCGGCGACCTGCCCAGCCCGTGCGGGCCGGGCGAGCCGTCGGGCACCCCGGACGCCGCCGTCGACGCCACCAGCGTCACCATCGGCTACGGCGACGACGCCGGCTACCAGGGCAGCCCCGGGCTCAACCACGAGGCCGGCGACGCGGTGAAGGCCCTCATCGGCTGGTGCAACCAGCAGGGCGGCATCAACGGCCGGCAGGTGAAGGGCGTCTACTACGACGCCAAGATCACCGAGGCCGGCAACGTGATGGCCGAGGCGTGCCAGCAGACCTTCTTCATGGTCGGCCAGTTCTTCGCCCTCCCCGGAGCGGCCGAGCAGAAGCGCATCGGCTGCGGGCTCCCCACCGTGCCCGGCGTGATCCCTGCCGCCGATCTGTCGAACGCCCCGCTGATGGTCGCGCCCTATCCGTCGAACATCTTGCAGTTCAACGTGGCCGGCGCCGCCCAGCTGGCCCAGCAGTTCCCCGAGCAGGTCACCAGGACCGGCATCATCGTGTCGGACTTCCCCGCCTCCATCGACAACATGGAGAAGTTCAGGGGCTCGGTCACGACCGTCGGGTGGAAGTTCCTCGACTGCATCCAGACCACCCCGGTCAGCGGGGTGGCCGACTTCCGCCCCTACGTGCAGTACATGAAGGACTGCGGGGCCGAGGTGGTGTGGGCCGGCACCGTGGCCACCGGCCTGCAGAACCTGCTCGACGCCGCCGACCAGCTCGACTTCCACCCGATCTGGATCACACCGGAGACCACGTACAGCGAGCAGCAGGCCCAGTGGAACCGGTCCGGCCACGCCGACAACCTCTACGTCTCCAACTCCTTCACACCGCTCGAGCACGCCCCCGAGGGCAGCGCCAACGCCGCCTACATCGACGTGGTCACTGGCGCCGGCGGCGACGTGTCGTTCCCCGGGCAGGTCTCCGCGTCGGCGTTCCTGCTGTGGGCCACCGCGGCCAAGGCGTGCGGGAACGACCTCACCCGGGCGTGCGTGATGAGCGAGCTGGAGAAGATCGACTCGTGGACCGCGGGCGGGCTCAGCTCCGAGCAGCGCCCGGCGTCCAACGACGTGGGCACCTGCGCCGTGCTGCTCAAGGAGCAGGGCACCGAGTGGGTGCAGGTGTCGCCGGAGCAGCCCGGCCAGTTCGCCTGCGACCCGGCGTGGCGCGTCACGGTCGACCCGCCGGTCACCAGCGTGGCCAGCCTGAAGCTCGACGACCACGGCGTGGCCCAGAAGAACGCGGGCGGGTGACCGACGTGGGCGAGCACCTCCACGTCGAGGACCACGGCGGCACCCGGCTGCTGACCATCGACCGGCCCGAGGCCCGCAACGCCATGCACGCGCCGCTGCGGCGCGCGCTGCGGGCCGCCCTCACCGAGGCCGACGCCGACGACGCCGTGCGGACGGTGGTGCTCACCGCCGTCGACCCGGTCTTCAGCGCCGGGGTCGACTTCAAGCTCGTCGAGCGCGGCCCCGACAACGCCGCCGGGCCCGCCGACAACCCGGCCGCCACCCTGCGGGCCATGCGCACGCCGGTGATCTGCGCCGTCAACGGGGCCTGCGTGTCCGGCGCGCTCGAGGTGGCGCTGAGCGCCACCTTCGTGGTGGCCTCCGAGCGGGCCCGCTTCGCCGACACCCACGCCCGGCTCGGGGTCGTGCCCACCTGGGGCCTCACCGCCCTGCTGCCCCGAGCGGTCGGTGCGCGCACGGCGCGGGAGATGTCGATCACCGGCGACTTCGTGGGCGCCGACGAGGCTCTGCGCCTCGGTCTGGTCAACCACGTGGTGGCCCACGACGAGCTGCTGCCGTTCGCCCTCGACCTCGCCGGCCGGGTGGCGCCCACCGCCGCGGTGGGCGACATGCTCGAGCTCTACCGGCGCGGCGACGACCTCACCCTGGCCGGAGCTCTCGCCGCCGAAGCGGCGTTCAGTGCCGGCCGCCGCTACGACCTCGACGCCTTCACCGAGGCGGGGCGGGCCACCGCGGCTCGCCACCGCGGCGGGACCGATCCCGAGGAGGGACCACGATGACCGTGACGCTGCTGCCGTCGCCGAGCGAGGAGCAGGCGATGCTGCTCGACGCCTCGGTGCGGTTCATGGAGGCGGCCGTGCCGCTCGCGACCGTGCGGGAGCGGGCCGACGGCGCCGACCACGACGACGCCGGCTACCGGCGCGCCGCGGCCGAGCTGGGCTGGTTCGGCCTGCTGGCCGACGAGGCCCGAGGCGGCGGCTCGGCGTCGGGCAACGGCGTGCTCGACGCCGCCCTGGTGGCCGCCGAGCGGGGCGCCCGCCTCCAGCCGGGGCCCTACCCCGGCCACAGCGCGGTGGTCCACGCCCTGGACGCCGCCGCCGCCGTCGGCGCCGAGCACGAGCAGGTGCTCGGCGAGCTGGTCAGCGGGGCGGCCTGGGCCACCTGGGCCTTCGACTCCGGCGCATCCTGCGAGCTGCGGGCCGTCGACCGTGGCCTCGAGCTGCACGGCGAGGTGCCGGTCGTGGCCGAGGCCGACCTGTGCGCCTGGCTGCTCGTCACGGCCCGCTCGGCCGACGGCCTCACCCAGGTCCTGGTGCCGGCCGACGCCGCCGGGGTGACTGTCCGTCGGCTGGAGGGGCTCGACGTCAGCCGCCACTGGGGCGCCGTGCGCTTCGACGGCGTGGCGGTGGGCGCCGGCGACCTCGTGGGCACCGCGGGGCCAGCCTCCGAACGTCTCGTCGCCGAGCAGGCCCGTCTGGCCGCGGTGCTCACCGCGGCCGAGTCGGTCGGCACCATGCGCGCCGACCTCGACGCCGCCGTGCAGTACGCCAAGGACCGGGTGGCGTTCGGTCGGCCCATCGGCTCGTTCCAGGCGGTGAAGCACCTGCTCGCCGACCTGAGCCTGTGGGCCGAGATGGCGACGGGGCTGGTCGTGGCGGCGGCCACGTCGCTCGGGCACGGCGACGCCGGCGGCCCCGAGCAAGCCCACGCCGCCAAGGCGTTCGTGGCCGAGAAGGGCATCGAGGTCGCCCACGGCTGCTTCCAGGTGTTCGGCGGCATCGGGTACACGTGGGAGCACGACCAGCACCTGCACCTGCGCCGCCTGGCGGCCGACGCCGAGAGCTTCGGCTCGGCGGCGTGGCACCGTTCCCAGCTGCTCGACGCCGCGGGGGTCTCCCGATGACCGGCACCGATCGTCCCGACCTCGACTCGTACCGCGCCGCCGCTCGGGTGTGGATCGAGGCCAACCTCGTGCGGCGCCCCACCGCCGAGGCGCCCCGCCGCAAGCCGTGGGAGATCGAGGAGCAGACCCCCGAGGAGCTCGCCGAGCAGCGGGCCCTGCAGCGCAGGCTGCACGAGGGCGGCTACGCCGGCATCACGTGGCCGGTCGAGTACGGCGGCCAGGGCCTCACCCGTGAGCATGAGCGTGCCTTCCTCGACGAGGCGGCCGGCTACGTGCTGCCCGACCTCGGCATCGCCGGCGGCGCCACCTTCGGCGTGTGCGCCCCCACCATGCTCGCCCACGCCTCGCGCGAGTTCCTGCGCCGCCACATCCCACGCGTGCTGGCCGGCGAGCTGATCGTGTCGCAGTTCTTCTCCGACCCCGACGCCGGCTCGGACCTCGCCGCCGTGCGCACCCAGGCCGTGCGCGACGGCGATCGCTGGATCCTCAACGGCTCCAAGATCTGGAGCAGCGGCGCCTACTACGCCGACGCCGGCATGTGCCTGGCCCGCACCAACTGGGACGTGCCCAAGCACCGCGGCCTCACCTGGTTCCTCGTGCCCACCGACGCGCGGGGCCTCACCATCGAGCGCATCCGCCAGATCAACGGCGACAGCGAGTTCTGCCAGGAGTTCCTCGACGACGTCGAGCTCACCGACGACGACGTCATCGGCGAGGTCAACGGCGGCTGGACCGTCACCCAGACGATGCTGCTCTACGAACGCGGCGCCGGCTCGGCCGGTGGCGGCAGCGCCGCCCACACCGGGCTGCGCGCCGACCTCGCCGAGCTGCTCGCCGAGGTCGGCACCGACGACCCGCAGGTGCTCGACCTGGTCGCTCGCAACCACGTCGACGACCTGGCCCGGGCGGCCCTCGGGCGCCGGCTGCTCGCCCTCATGACCGCCGACCCCACCAGCGCCGGCAGCCTGGCCTCCTACGGCAAGCTCGCCTCCGGCGTGCTCGACCCCGTCCGGGCCAACCGCATGATGGAGATCGCCGGGCACCGGGCCCTCGCGTGGGGTGAGCCGTCCGAGGCGGGGGCCCACGCCGCCCTCGGGCTGCTCAACAGCCGGTTCATGGCCATCGCCGGCGGCACCAGCCAGATGCAGCGCAACACCATCGGCGAACGGGTCCTGGGCCTTCCCCGCGAGCCCTCGTTCGACCGGAGCAAGCCGTTCCGCGAGGTGGTCCGCGACGCCCGGAACTGGTCGGGAGCCGTGGGTTGACGGCGGTCAGCGAGGCGCAGGTCGGGCCCCGGCCGCGGTCGGCGGCCCAGGCCGCCACCCGGCAGCGGCTGCTCGACGCGGCCCGCCAGCTGGCCGCCGCCGGCGGCTACGGCGCCGTCACCATGCGGGCCGTGGCCGACCGCGCCGGCGTGTCGCCGCCGACCGCCTACCAGTACTTCGCCTCGCGCGACCACGTGCTCGTCGAGCTGCTCACCAGCCTGAGCGGCGGCGCCACCGCCGTGTTCACCACCCGCCCGAGCCGCCGGCGCGACCCCGTCGAGCGCACCGTCGCCACGCTGCGGCGGGTGGTGAAGCTGGTGGAGCAGGAGCCGCAGCTGTTCGTCGCCATGATCCGGGCCTACCTCTCCGGGACGCCCGAGGCCCGCACCGCCAGCGCGGCCATGCGCTCGTCGATGCGGTCGTGGATCGACAGCGCCCTCGGTGACACCCCGGTGCGAGACCGCGCCGACGTGGTCGCCCTGCTCGAGGCCGTGCTCTTCACCGGCCTGGCCGGCCTGGTGATCGGCGGCCGCACGCCGGCCGACCTGGGCGACGACCTCGAACGGGCCGCCCGGCTCCTGCTGGAGCGCGTGCCGGACCCGGCGCCCGCAGCAGGCGGCACCCCAAATACCTCTATATGATTCGCAGCTGGTCGGCGGTCGCCAACGCCGGTCGTGGGGAGAGGTCGGCGTGCCGCCGGCCGGCGCGGCAGGGGAGGCCAGCGTGGACGAGGACCTGAACGACGAGCAGCAGCTCCTGCTCGACGCCACCGCCCGCTTCACCGAGGAGGCCTACCCGATCGCCCGGCTGCGGGCCTGCGCCCACGACGACCCGGGGGTGGCCGCCGCCTACCGGCGCCAGGCGGCCGAGCTGGGCTGGTTCGGCCTGGTGGTGCCGGAGGCCCAGGGCGGTGGCAGCGCGTCGGGCAACGGCGTGGTCGACGCCGCTCTCGTCGCCTACCGCCGGGGCCGGCGCCTGCAGCCGGGCCCGTTCGTGGGCACCAACGTGGTGGCCGCCGCCGTCGCCGCGGCCGGTGGCGACGAGCACCGCAACAACGTGCTGCCCGCCCTGGTGGCCGGCGAGGTGTCGGCGTCGTGGGCCTACGGGGCGGCGCCGGCCCTGCCGGCCCGAGCGGGCGAGATCACCGCCACCGCCACCGCCACCGCCTCCGCCGACGGCCACCGGCTGAGCGGTCGGGCGACCTTCGTGGAGGACCCCGGCCCCGACGGCTGGCTCCTCGTCACCGCGACCACCGCCGAGGGTGCCGCCCAGTTCCTGCTCCCGGTCGACGCCGCTGGGGTCGAGGTGGTGGCCCTCGAGTCGCTCGATCTCAGCCGCCGCTTCGTCGAGGTGCGCCTGCACCACGCCGTCGCTCCACCGGCCAGCGCGGTGGGCCAGCCGGGCGGCATCGACGAGCAGCTCGCCGACCAGCTCGCCCTGGCCGCCGTGCTCACCACGGCCGAGACGGTGGGCGCCATGGCCTTCGAGCTCGAGATGACCGTGCAGTACGCTAAGGACCGCATCGCCTTCGGCCGCCCCATCGGCTCGTTCCAGGCCATCAAGCACCTGCTGGCCGACACCAGCCTCAACCTGGAGATGAGCAAGGCGCTCACCCTGGCGGCCGCCGCGTGCGTGGGCGAGGGCGACCCCCACGGGCGGCAGCTGGCCAGCATGGCCAAGGCGTTCGTGGGCGACTGCGGCATCGAGCTGGCCCAGGGCTGCTTCCAGGTGTTCGGCGGCATCGGCTACACGTGGGAGCACGACCAGCACCTGTTCCTGCGCCGCATCTCCACCGACGCCGCCTTCCACGGCGACCCCGCCTGGCACCGCGAGCGGCTGTGCCAGCTGGCCGGCATCTGAGCGAGGGGACGACACCATGAGCGACGACACGATCGGCGTCGAGGAGTTCCGGGTCCAGGCCCGGGCCTGGCTGGCGGCCAACCTCGAGCCCTGGCCCGACCCCGACCACATCCCGAGGGGTGGGGAGGACCCCGGCCCGGAGAAGGTGGCGGCCAGCCGGGTGCTGCAGCGCAAGCTGTTCGACGCCGGCTACGCCGGCATCACCTACCCGACGCAGTACGGCGGCGCCGGCCTCACCCCGGCCCACGAGCGGGTGTTCGCCGAGGAGGCCCGCCCCTACCAGCTGCCCGACTTCGGCGGCGCCGGGCAGGTCATGTTCACCGCCATCGGCCGATCGCTGCTCGACCACGGCTCGCCCGAGCTGCTGGCCCGCCACATCCCGCCGCTGCTGCGGGGCGACGAGCTGTGGTGCCAGTTCTACTCCGAGCCCGAGGCTGGCTCCGACCTCGCCGGCATCCGCACCACCGCCCGGCGCGACGGCGACACGTGGGTGATCAACGGCTCGAAGATCTGGAGCACCGGCGCCCACCACGCCGACTGGGCCATGTGCCTGGCCCGCACCGACTGGGACGTGCCCAAGCATCGGGGCCTCACGTGGTTCGTCGTGCCCACCGACGCCCCCGGGGTCACCGTGCGCCCGATCACCCAGATCGACGGCACCGCCGGCTTCTGCGAGGCGTTCCTCGACGACGTCGTCGTCCCCGCCACCGCCATCATCGGCGAGCTGAACCAGGGCTGGACCGTCACCCAGACGATGCTCGTCTACGAGCGCGGCGCCGGGCAGTCCCGCTCCCAGAGCGTCGAGCCCCGCGTCCTGGCCCCCGACCTGGTGGAGCTGGCCCGCCGCTCGGGCCGCCTCGACGACCCCGTGGCCCGCCAGCTCGTCGCCCGGGCCCACGTCAACGACAACGCCCTGTACCACCTCGGGCGCCGGCTCGGCGCGGTGATCCGCAGCTCGCCCACGCCGCAACCGGCGCTGGCGGCCTACGGCAAGCTCGCCATCGGCACCCTCCAGCCCATCCGGGCTCGCATCGCCCTCGAGCTCGGCGGCGCCGGCGCCCTGATGTGGGAGCCCGACGAGCGCGACGACGCGGCCGGCACGGCCACGAGCTACCTCAACGCCCGCCAGGCGTCCATCGCCGCGGGCACCAACGAGGTGCAGCGCAACGGCATCAGCGAGCGGGTGCTGGGCCTGTCGCGCGAGCCCACGTTCGACGCCAACAAGCCCTTCTCGGAGGTGGTCCGCGACGCCCGGCACTGGGACCACAAGGTCGGCTGAGGTGGCCGACCGCACCCCCGTCATCGTCGGCGTCGGCCTCAGCGACTACCCGGTCGCTCCCCACCTCGACGAACCCCAGCACCACGCGCTGGCCATGCAGCGGGCGCTCGCCGACAGCGGCCTGCGCAAGGACGAGATCGACGGCTACATGTGCGCCGGCGGCGGCACGCCCAGCGTCGACGCCGCCGCGTCCATGGCCGAGTACCTCGGCATCCGCCACCGGTGGCTCGACGGCACCATGACCGGCGGCTCGGCGTTCGAGTACTTCACCCAGCACGCCGTCGCCGCCATCGGCAAGGGCCTGTGCGACACCGTGCTCATGACCTACGGGTCGGACTTCCTCAGCCGCCTGGGCCGCACCCTCGGCACCAAGGGCTTCCGGGGCGCCGGCGAGCGCACACCCGGCCCGGCCCAGTTCGAGGCGCCCTACGGCAACGTGCTGGTGGGCAACTACGCCATGGTCGCCCAGCGCCACATGGCCGAGTTCGGCACCACGTCGGAGCAGTTGGCGGAGATCGCCGTGGCCGTGCGCCAGCACGCCGAGATGAACCCGCTCGCGCGCTACCGCGACCCCATCACGGTCGACGACGTGCTCGGCTCCCGAATGGTGGCCGACCCGCTGCACCTGCTCGACTGCTGCGCCGTCACCGATGGCGGGGGAGCGGTCATCATCACCACCGCCGAGCGGGCCCGGGACCTGCCCCACGTGCCGGTCAGCGTGCTGGGCGCGGCGGCAGCCCAGACCCACTGGAACATCAGCCAGTTGCCGGACTTCACCCGCTCGGCGGTGGCCACGTGCGGGCCCGAGGCGCTGGCCATGGCCGGCGTGACGGTGGCCGACATCGACACGGTGCAGCTCTACGACAGCTTCACCATCACCGTGCTCGTGATCCTCGAGGACATGGGCTTCTGCGCCAAGGGCGAGGGCGGCCCGTTCGTGGCCTCGGGCCTGCTCCGGCCCGGCGGGGCGCTGCCGCTCAACACCGACGGCGGCGGGCTGAGCTCGTGCCACCCCGGCATGCGGGGCATCTTCCTGCTGATCGAGGCGGTGCGGCAGCTGCGCCACGACGCCGGCGAGGCGCAGGTGCCGGGCTGCGAGGTTGCCCTCGCGGTGGGCTCAGGGGGGATGATGTCGTGCATGGGGGCAGTGGTGCTGGGCCGGGGGGTTCGATGAACGTGCTCCAGCTGGCCGACGCGCCCGAGCTGCACGTCGACGCCCGGCCGCTGCCGGCGCCCGACCACACGTCGGCCCCCTTCTGGGCCTTGGCCGCCGCCGGGTCGCTGGTGTTCCAACGCTGCACCGCGTGCGGCGCCGCCCAGTTCTACCCCCGGCCCCTGTGCATCCTCTGCGCCGGTGCGGTCGAGTGGGAGGAGGCGTCCGGCGAGGGCACGGTGCACACCTTCACCGTCGTGCGCCAGAACCTCGCCCCGCCGTTCGGCGACCTGGGCCCCTACGTGGTGGCCATGGTCGAGCTGGCCGAGGGCCCCCGGATGCTGTCCAACCTCACCCACGTCGAGCCCGACGACGTGCGCGTGGGCCTGCCCGTCACCGCCTACGCGGTGCGGGTCGACGACGAGCTCGCCATCCCCTTCTGGCGACCCTCGGAGGCACGGTGACGGTCGACGCCCTCAGCACGAACCTGCTCGACGGCTCGTGGTACGCCACCGACGACGCTCACGAGATCTGGGCCCAGCTGCGCCGCGAGGCCCCCGTGCACCACGACGCCAAGGGCGACCTGTGGGCGATCTCGAGGTACGACGACATCGTCGCCGTCGAGAAGGACCCGGCCACCTTCTCGAGCTACCGGGCGCCGGGCGTGCACGGCATGCACCTGCCGATGATGATCTCGATGGACGACCCCGAGCACCAGTGCCGGCGGTCGCTGGTGAGCCGCCGGTTCACGCCCCGCGCCGTCACCGCCCACGAGCCCATGCTGCGCCAGGTGTGCAACGACATCATCGACCGGGTGTGCGAGAAGGGCAGCGCCAACTTCGTGTGGGACATCGCCGCTCCGCTGCCGCTCATCATGATCGCCGAGCTGCTGGGCTTCGATCGCTCGATGCACGAGCAGCTCCTGGAGTGGTCCGAGGCGCTGGTCAACCCGGTCGAGGGCCGCTCCCGCGAGGAGGGCATGGAGCACGCCATGGCCGTCACCATGGAGTTCGCCCAGGCCCAGCTGGCGGTCGCCGCCGACCGGCGGGCCAACCCCCGCGACGACGTCATCACCGCCCTGGCCACCGCCGAGATCGACGGCGAGCGCCTCGACGACGCCTCGCTCGTGCAGGAGACCCTGCTCGTGCTCATCGGCGGCGACGAGACCACCCGCCACGTGCTGAGCGGCGGCATGCTCGCCCTCGTCGAGCACCCCGACCAACGAGAGGCGCTGCGCACCGGCGCGGCCGACATGGCCACCGCGGTCGAGGAGATGATCCGCTGGGCGTCCCCCGTGCAGTGCATGGGCCGCACCGTCACCCGCGACACCACCTTCCGGGGCCAGCGGATGAGCGAGGGCCAGCAGGTGGCGCTGTTCTACCCGTCGGCCAACCGTGACGAGGCCGTGTTCGCCGACCCCATGCGCTTCGACGTCACCCGCTCGCCCAACCCGCACATCGCCTTCGGCTTCGGCACCCACTTCTGCCTGGGCGCGTCGCTGGCTCGGCTCGAGTGCCGGGTGATGTTCGCCGAGCTGCTGCGGCGCCTGCCCGACATCGAGCTGGCCACCGACGAGCCGTTGCGGCGCCGCCCGTCGAACTTCGTGTCGGGCCTGGAGTCGCTGCCCGTCATCTTCACCCCCACCGCACCGGAGGGCCGCACCGATGGCTGACGAGCCTCTCGACATCACCCTGCCCTGGCGCCGAGACCCGGCGGAGGTGGAGGCGGCGCTGCGGCGCTGGGCCCGCGACGTCCGGGGCGAAGGGGCGCAGGTCGCCGAGCTGCGGGTGCCCGACAGCGGCATGGCGAACGACACCGTGCTGTTCCTGCTCGACGACGAGCCGCTGGTCGCCCGGCTCGCCCCCCACCCCGAGGCGCCCTACCCGACCTTCCCCCGCTTCGACCTGCACTTCCAGCGGCGGGTCCTCGAGCTGGTGCGCGAGCGCACCGAGGTGCCCGTGCCCGAGGTGGTCCACCTCGAGGAGCGCGAGGACTACGTCGGGGTGCCGTTCCTCGTGGTGCGGGCGGTGGAGGGCGACGTCCCGGGCGACAACCCGCCCTACCTGCTCGACCCCGGCGGCTGGTTCCTGCAGGGCACCCCCGAGCAGTGGGCGACGCTCGAGCGCACCACCATCGAGGTGCTGGTGGCCCTGCACCGCATCGCCGCCGCCGACGACGACACCGCCTTCCTGCACCACGACCTTCCCGGCGACACCGCCCTCGCCCGCCAGCTCGCCCACCAGCGCGAGTACTACGACTGGGCCCGCGACGGGCGCACCATCCCGGTGCTGGAGCGGGCCCTCGAGCGGCTCGAGGCCACCCTGCCGGACAACTCCAAGGCGGTGCTGAACTGGGGCGACAGCCGGCCCGGCAACATCATCTACCGCGACTTCGCGCCCGTCGCCGTGCTCGACTGGGAGATGGCCACCGCCGGCCCGCCCGAGGTCGACCTGGCCTGGGTGACGTTCTTCCAGCGGTTCTTCGCCAGCATGGCCGAGCAGTACGGGCTGCCGCCGGTGCCCGCCATGTTCCACCCCGACGAGACGGTGACCACCTACGAGGCCCTGTCGGGCGAGAAGCTCGACCGGCTGGCGTGGTACGAGGCCTTCGCCGGCCTGCGCTTCGGCATCATCCTGGCCCGGATCAGCCTGCGCAGCATCGCCTTCGGCGTGCAGGAGGAGCCGGCCGACCCCGACGACCTGGTGATGTTCGCCCCGCTGCTCGACCGGCTGGTGCAGGAGATCTGACGTGCGCGCCGCGGCCCTGACCGTCGACCACGGCTTCGCCGTGGTCGACCTGCCCGAGCCCACGCCCTCGCCCGCCGACCTGGTGCTGCGGGTGGCGGCCTGCGGCATCTGCGGCTCCGACCTGAAGGCCCACGCCTTCCTGCCCGGCGGCACCGTGCTCGGCCACGAGTACTGCGGTGAGGTCGTCGCCGTGGGCGCCGAGGCCGGTGAGCAGGGCTGGCGGGAGGGCGCCTTCGTGGCGGCCATGCCGCTCGCCTCGTGCGGGCGCTGCCGGTGGTGCGTCGGCGGCCACCCCAACCACTGCGCCGCCTTCGACCCGCAGGGGGTGGGCGGGGCGCCGGGCGCCTTCGCCGAGTACGTGCGCGTCCCGGCCGCGTCCGCCGTCCGCCTCGATCCCGTCCTCGGCGACGCCGGCGCTCTCGTCGAGCCGTTGGCCGTCGGGCTGCACACGGCGCGGGCGGCCGACGTCCGCCCCGGCGACCGGGCGCTCGTGATCGGGGGCGGCAACGTGGGCGCGGCCGTGTCGACGTGGCTGCGCCGGCTGGGCGCGACCGAGGTGGTGGTCAGCGACCCGTCGGCCACCCGGCGCGACAGCGCCCACCTGTTCGGCGCCACCGACGTGCACGACCCGGCCGAGGGCCCGCTGCCCGGCGGGTTCGACGTCGCCGTCGAGTGCGTCGGCGCGCCGGGCCTGGTCCAAGCGGCCATCGACGCCGTCGGGCCCCTCGGGCGGGTGGTGGTCGCCGGGGTGTGCACCGTGCCCGACGAGATCGTGCCGCTCGGCGCCGTCCTCAAGGAGGTGGAGGTTCGCTTCGCCGTCTACTACGGCTTCGACGAGTTCGCCGCCTCCGCCGCGCTGCTCGCCGACGGCGGCGTCGACCCGTCGGTGTTCGTCACCCGGCGCGTCGGCCTCGACGGGGTCGGCGACGCCTTCCGTGCCCTGTTGGCCACCTCGACCGATCGCAAGATCCTCGTCACACCGAACACGGAGGTCCGGTGACGTGCTGAGCCCCTTCGACGACTACCCGATCCACCCCGGCGCCGACCCCATCGCCCACCCGGCGACGGGCGACCCCAACCACTACGACCGCTACTGGTTCAACGGCCACCAGAAGGACGGCGAGTTCTACTTCGGCGCCGCCATGGGCCACTACCCGGTGCGTGGCGTCATCGACGCCGCCTTCAGCATCGTGCTCGACGGCGTGGAGCACTCGGTGTTCGCCTCGGGCCGCATGCCCCTCGACCGGTCCACCGCCGTGGGCCCGCTGCGCATCGAGGTGCTCGAGCCCATGCGGGTGGTCCGCTACGTGGTCGAGCCCAACGAGCACGGCATCAGCTGCGACCTCACCTTCCGGGCCACCACGGTGGCGGTCGAGGAGCCCCGCCAGCGCATCGTCTCCCCACAGGGCACGCTCGCCATGGACCACACCCGGCTCACCCAGTGGGGCGTGTGGGAGGGCACCGTCACCGTCGACGGCACCGAGGTGCGCATCGACCCGTCGCAGGTGCCCGGCACCCGCGACCGCTCGTGGGGGATGCGCCCCGCCGGCCCGCAGGTGCCGACCAACTGGGAGCCGAAGATGCCCAACGCCTTCTGGCTGTGGGCCCCGCTGCACTTCGAGGACCGCTACACCCACCTGGCCCTGCACGAGCACCCCGACGGCCGCCGTTGGCTGGAGACGGCGCTGGTGCTCGACCCCATGCCCGCCGGGGCGGCACCGTGGAGCACCGAAGGGGTGCGGGAGTGCTCCCGCATCCGCCACGAGCTGGTGTGGCAGCCCGGCACCCGGGAGATCGCCAGCGCCACCCTGCGCTTCGAGGACCCGCTCGAGGGCGAGGTCACCATCGAGCTGGAGAAGAAGTTCACGTTCCGGATGCGGGGCATCGGCTACAGCCACCCCTACTGGACCCACGGCAGCAACCACGGCGAGCTCGAGACGGGGCGGGAGTCGATCAAGCTCGACGACTTCGACCCGACCGACTTCTTCTCCCTCCACCTGCAGAACCTGGTGGTGGCGCGCATGGGCGACCGCACGGGCATCGGCGTGCTCGAGCAGGCCTGCTTCGGGCCCCACGAGCCGTCGGGCCTCACCGGCCTCAACGACGGCCACCCCTAGACGACGCAGTCGTTCCGCCCTCGGCTGGCGGCTTTGCGTTCTGGTGGAGGTTTGGCCCCGGATTCCCCAGGGCAGACCTCCACCAGAACGGGGGGAGAGGGGCGGCCGGCTCCGACCACCTCGGGCTCAGGAGCGCTCCATGCGGTCGAAGGCGGCGTCGATGGCGTCGCGCCGCTGCTGCCAGACCGGGCGATGGCTGCCGTGGGTGAGGCAGTAGGGCTCGTCCGCCTCGAGGTCGGCCCACAGGTTGCGGATGGCGTGCTCGGCGGTGGCCAGGTCGCCGTCGCCCATGGGCGCGCTCGCCAGCATGGCCTCGAGGTCCTCCTGGCGCAGCACCGACTCGCCCAGGTCGGCCGGGCGGGCGGCCGCGCTCGACTCGAGGTGGCGGGTCATCATGCCGCCAGGGAACAGCACGGTCACGCCGATGCCCTCGGCGGCCAGCTCCAGGCGCAGCGTCTCGCCGAAGCCCATCACCGCGAACTTCGTCGTCTGGTAGCCGGCCAGGCGCACCGACGGCGCCAGCACGCTCGACGACGCCGTCAGCACGATGCGCCGGAAGCCGCCGCGCTCCCGGATCATCGGCAGGAACTCCCGCACGGTGCGCACGCTGCCGCCGACGTTGACGTTGAGCAGCCACTGCCAGTCCTGCTCGGTCAGGGCGTCGACCGCGCCGAACTGCTGCACGCCGACGTTGGCGCACAGCACGTCGCACCCGCCGAGGGTCGCGCGCACGTGCTCGGCGCCGGCCGCGACCGAGGCGGCGTCGCCCACGTCGACCCGGGCCGAGGTGGACGCCACGCCGTGGGCCTCGGCCACCTCGGTGGCGGTGCGGGCGGCGGCGTCGCCGTCGATGTCGAGGGCGGCGACGGCGAACCCTTTGCCGGCGAAGAGGTTGCACAGGGCGGCGCCGAGGCCGGAGCCGCCGCCGGTGACGACGGCGACCTGCGGGGAGCTGGTCATCGGGTGGGACCTCCGGGGTGCGGGAGCGACGACGGGCGGTCGTGGCCGGTCGGGCGGATCAGAACGGGTCGACCCGGAGCCGCTCGAGGCGGGTGCGGGCGATGCGCCAGGCGCCGTCCTCGACCCGGTACTCCTCGTGGTAGTGGCCGTAGCCCTTGAGGCCCCACGTGGTGCCGTCGTCCTTCGGGAACTCGACGTAGTCGAACATGGCCCAGATGCCCCGCGCCGTGCCCTCGCCCGTGATCTCGATCTCGGGCATGTGGCCGTGGTGCGTGGTGGTCGTGCCGGTGAGCGCCGTGCTGACGGCGCGCACGATCTCGTCCCGGCCGTGGTTCACCATGTCGGCCTCGGGGATCTCCATGACGCAGTCGGTGGCGAACACCTGCGCCCACTCGTCCCACTGCTTGGTGTCCATCAGCCGGAAGTAGCGCGCCTTGAGCTGCGTGATCGCCTCGATCGCCACGAGCCGGTCGATCTGGGCCTGCAGGTCGGTCATGTCGTCCCCCCGGTGGTCGTGCAACCTGACGAAACTAGCAAAAGGTATAGATCTTTACCGGCCGGCGGGCCATCGGGCGCGGGTGCGTCAGCGGTCGCCGGCGGCCCAGCGCGCCTCGGTGGTCGAGCGGTACTCCTCGGACAGGTCGAGGACCGAGTCGGGGAGCTCGCCCCCGGCCAGGTCGGCCACGGTCGTGGTCTCCAGCACCCGTCGCAGGCTGGCGCGCACCGCCATCCACACCACGGGCAGCTGCTCGGCGGCGCCCTTGTACGACATGGCGCTCAGGCTCTGGTCGCGCACCTCGGCCAGCGGGCCGTCGACGGCGCGGAAGATGTCGGCCAGGGTGATCTCGGCGGCGGGCCGTCCCAGCTCGAAGCCGCCCTCGGGCCCCCGTTGGCTGCGCACGATGCGGACCCGGCGCAGCTCCCGCATGATGTCGCGCAGGAAGGTGAGGGGGATGTCCTGGGCGGCGGCGATGTGCTCGGCCTTCACCGGGCCCTCGCCGGCCGCGGCCAGCTCGGCCACGGCCCGGATGGCGTAGTCGACCTTCGCGGGGATCCGCACCGCCGCAGTCTGCCACCCGCCCCGCCACCCACCCTCACCACCCCTCAGCACCGTCTGCCGCCCACCCCCACAACCCTTCGCTGGCTCGATCCATCACCTCATGAGGTGATGGATCGAGCCAGCGGTGGGTGGGGTAAGGTGAGTTTGTCGGGTAACTCACCTCACAATTCGGGGGGCGCGGTGGCGTCACTGACCCATCTCCAGCGGCTCGAGGCCGAGAGCATCCAGATCTTCCGCGAGGCCGTCTCGGAGTCCGAGAAGCCGGTGATGCTCTACTCCGTCGGCAAGGACAGCTCGGTCATGCTGCACCTGGCCATGAAGGCGTTCTACCCGTCGGTGCCGCCGTTCCCGCTGCTGCACGTCGACACCACCTGGAAGTTCCAGGCGATGTACGAGTTCCGCGACCGCACTGCGCAGAAGCTCGGCATCGAGCTGCTCGTGCACCAGAACCCCGACTGCATCCAGAAGGGCATCAACCCGTTCGACCACGGCTCGGCGGTGCACACCGACATGTGGAAGACCGAGGGCCTCAAGCAGGCGCTCGAGAAGTGGGGCTTCGACCTGGCCTTCGGCGGCGCCCGCCGCGACGAGGAGAAGTCCCGGGCCAAGGAGCGGGTCTTCTCCATCCGCTCGGCCCAGCACCGGTGGGACCCGAAGTCGCAGCGGCCCGAGCTGTGGCGGCTCTACAACGCCCGCAAGCAGCCGGGGGAGAGCGTGCGGGTGTTCCCGCTGTCGAACTGGACCGAGCTCGACGTGTGGCAATACATCCACCGTGAGCAGATCGAGATCGTGCCGCTCTACTTCGCCGCCCCCCGCCCGGTCGTCGAGCGCGACGGCACGTTGATCATGGTCGACGACGACCGCATGCCCGTCGAGCCCGACGAGATCACCATGCGCAGCGTGCGGTTCCGCACCCTCGGGTGCTACCCGCTCACCGGCGCCATCGAGTCCGAGGCCGACACCCTCACCGGCATCATCCAGGAGATGCTGCTCACCACCAGCTCCGAGCGGCAGGGCCGGGTGATCGACCACGACTCCACCGGCTCGATGGAGAAGAAGAAGCAGGAGGGGTACTTCTAGCCATGGCGCACGCCCAGAACGACCTCCTCGCCACCGACATCGAGGCGTACCTCGAGCAGCACGAGCACAAGTCGATGTTGCGGTTCATCACCTGCGGCAGCGTCGACGACGGCAAGTCCACGCTCATCGGCCGCCTGCTCTACGACTCCAAGCTGGTGTTCGAGGACCACCTGGCTGCGCTCGAGTCCGACTCCAAGAAGGTCGGCACCCAGGGCGGTGAGCTCGACTTCGCCCTCCTCGTCGACGGCCTGGCCGCCGAGCGGGAGCAGGGCATCACCATCGACGTCGCCTACCGCTTCTTCTCCACCGAGCGGCGCAAGTTCATCGTGGCCGACACGCCGGGCCACGAGCAGTACACGCGCAACATGGTGACGGGCGCCTCCACCGCCGAGGTGGCCGTGATCCTGATCGACGCCCGCAAGGGCGTGCTCACCCAGACCCGGCGGCACTCCTACCTGGTGTCGCTGCTCGGCATCCGCCACGTGCTGCTGGCGATCAACAAGCTCGACCTCGTCGACTACTCCGAGGAGGTCTTCCACCGGATCGAGGCGGAGTACCGCGCGTTCGCGGCGGAGATCGGCCTCGAGCACATCGTGTGCGTGCCGCTGTCGGCGCTGAAGGGCGACAACGTCACCGAGCTGTCGCCCAACACCCCGTGGTACGACGGCCCCACCCTGATCGGCTACCTCGAGACGGTGGAGGTCGAGCGCGACCTCGACGAGAAGCCGTTCCGCATGCCCGTGCAGTGGGTGAACCGGCCCGACCTCGACTTCCGGGGCTTCTCGGGCGAGGTTGTGGGCGGCACCGTCCACCCCGGTGACCGGGTGCGGATCCTGCCCTCCGGCCGAGAGTCCGACGTCACCCGCATCGTCACCGCCGACGGCGACCTCGACGAGGCGGTCACCGGCCAGTCGGTCACCATCTGCCTGGCCGACGAGGTCGACGTGTCGCGCGGCGACGTGCTGGCCGCGGCCCAGAGCCCCGCTGGGGTGGCCGACCAGTTCGAGGCCCACATCGTGTGGATGGCCGAGGAGGAGATGCTCCCGGGCCGGCCCTACCTGCTCAAGCTGGGCACCCGCACGGTGACCGCCACCGTCGCCCAGCCCAAGTACAAGGTGAACGTCAACACCCTCGAGCACACCGCGGCCCGCACGTTGGAGCTCAACGAGATCGGCGTGTGCAACATCAGCCTCGACCGGCCCGTGCCGTTCGACGCCTACGTCGACAACCGCGACATGGGCGGGTTCATCCTCATCGACCGGTTCACCAACGCCACGGTGGCCGCCGGCCTGCTGCACTTCGCCCTGCGCCGGGCCGACAACGTGCACTGGCAGGCCCTCGAGGTCGACAAGGGCGCCCGCGCCGCGCTGAACGGGCAGCGCCCGGCGCTGCTGTGGTTCACCGGCCTGTCGGGGGCGGGCAAGTCGACCATCGCCAACATCGTCGAGCAGAAGCTCCACGAGCAGGGCCGCCACACCTACCTGCTCGACGGCGACAACGTCCGCCACGGGCTCAACAAGGACCTCGGCTTCACCGACGCCGACCGGGTGGAGAACATCCGGCGGGTGGCCGAGGTGGCCAAGCTCATGGTCGACGCGGGGCTGATCGTGCTGGCGTCGTTCATCTCTCCCTTCCGCTCCGAGCGCCGCATGGCGCGCGACCTGCTCGACGACGGCGAGTTCGTGGAGGTGTTCGTGGACTCCGGGCTGGATGTGGCCGAGAGCCGCGACCGCAAGGGGCTCTACGCCAAGGCGCGCCGGGGCGAGCTGGTGAACTTCACCGGCATCGACTCGCCCTACGAGGAGCCCGAGCATCCCGAGATCCACCTCGACGCCAGCGGCAGCGTGTCGGCCGAGGACGCCGCCGACCAGGTCATCGAGCACCTGCGCCAGGCCGGGTTCATCGCCCCGCTGGCGGGAGACATCTGATGGCCGACCAGCGCACCACACCCGACGACCACGCGGTCGCCGCCCGGCTGGCCGAGGAGGCGGGCCGCCTGCTGCTGGCCATCCGCGACCAGGGCGGGGCCGAGGGCGACCGGCAGTCGAACGAGCTGCTGCTCGCCCGGCTGGCCGAGCTGCGCCCCGGCGACGCCGTGCTCTCGGAGGAGAGCGTCGACGACAAGGCCCGCCTCGACGCCGAGCGGGTGTGGATCATCGACCCCCTCGACGGCACCCGCGAGTACGGCGAACCACCCCGCGACGACTGGGCCGTGCACGTGGCCCTCACCGCGGGCGGCCGGCCCGTCGCCGGCGCCGTGGCCCTCCCCGGCACGAACCGGGTGCTCTCCACCGCCGAGCCGCCCGCCCTCGCACCGGCCCACGACGGCCCGCCCCGCCTGGCGGTGTCGCGCACCCGGCCTCCGGCGTGCACCGACCTGCTGGTCGAGGCGCTCGGCGCCACCCTCGTGCCCATGGGCTCTGCCGGCGCCAAGGCCATGGCCGTGGTGCGCGGCGAGGTCGACGTGTACGCCCACTCCGGTGGCCAGTACGAGTGGGACTCGTGCGCCCCGGTGGCGGTGGCGGCGGCCGCCGGCCTGCACGTGTCGCGCATCGACGGCTCGCCGCTGGCCTACAACCAGCCCGACCCCTACCTGCCCGACCTGCTCATCTGCCGCCCGGAGCTGGCCGAACCCGTCCTCGGCGCCCTCGCCCGGACCTGACCCCTCCCTGCGAACCTGCCCGCGCAGCGCACGCCAGAGCGTGCGTTTCCGCGGGCAGGAAGCGAAGGGCTCGGGTCAGGCAGCGGGGAGGCCCAGGAGCTCGAGGCCGTTGTCGCGCATGATCCGGTGCACGTCGTCGGCACCGAAGCCGGTGAGCTCCTTGGCGAAGTCGGTGGGCTCGGCCAGGCCCTCGCCGTGGGGGAAGTCGGAGCCGAACACGATGCGCTCCACCCCGATCAGCTCGGCCAGCGCCTCGAGGTCCTCCTCGTAGTACGGGGTGACCCACACGTTGCGGCGGATGGTCTCGAGGCCGTCGTCCTGGAAGGCCCACGGGGTCTGGTTGGCCTGCTTCTTGAGGCGCTTGGCCAGCAGGGCGACCCAGTCGGAGCCGTTCTCGATGCTGGCCACCCGCAGGCCGGGGAACCGCCAGAACACGCCGTCGACCACCAGCGAGGCGATGGTGTCGTGGATGGCCCGGTCGGCCACGACGACCTTGCCGAGCACGCTGGCGTTGGGGTTGTAGCCCTCGAAGCGCTCGTCGCCGCCCCACATGGTGGCGAAGGTGTTGTAGCCGCTGTCGGCCAGGTGGAACGCCACGGGGATGCCGGCCTGCTCGAGGCGGGCCCACACCGGGTCGTGGGAAGGGTGGCCGAGCGAGCGCGACCGGCCGTCGCCGGCGGGCACCGGCGCCGGCCGGATGTGGACGATTCGCACGCCGCGCTCGATGAGGCTGTCGAGCTCGGCCAGGGCGGCCTCCGGGTCGGCCAGCGACAGGCACGCGGTGGAGAAGATGCGGTCCTGGTAGGCCCAGCCCCAGTCCTCCTCGATCCAGCGGTTGAAGGCGCTGAGGGTGGCCATGGTGGCCGGCACGTCGTCCTTGAGCGCCTCTTCGATGCCGCACTCCAGGGTGGGCAGCATCACCACGGCGCTCAGGTGCTGGTCGGCGATGCTGCGCACCCGTGCGTCGCGGTCCTGGTACTCGGCCCGCAGCGGCTCGACCTGCATGAGCGAGCGGGGGTCGACCCCTTCGGGCACCTCGCCGCGGAACAGCAGCTCGATGCAGCCGGGCACGATGATGGGGTCGAACGTGGGGTTCGGCACGAAGTTGCACACCCGCCCGCCGACGAGGATGCGGGTGCGCCGCCCGGCGGTGACGACCTGCACGCCGCGCTGGGCGAAGGCCGGGTCGAGGTGCCGGGTGAAGGCGTCGAGCGACTCGTAGTAGTGGTGGTCGAGGTCGACCGCCTCGTAGCCAAGGTCCATGTCCGCTGCCCTCCGGACGTCGGCCCCCCGTGGAGCAGCGACGCTGTCGTGATGGTAAAGCGCCGCTTTCCTCACGGCAACGGTCGAGGGCCGATTCGGGACCAAGGTCCCATCGATCCATCTAGACCTTTCGCCCAGAACGCCCCGGGTCGGTCCGGGTACTGTCGGGCCATGCTCCAGTTCCCGTCCAGCTACGCCGCGACCGCCCCCGACCGTCCCGCCGTGATCGTCGGGCGCGCCGGCCGCACGCTCACCTACGGCGAGCTCGAGGCCCGGTCGAACCAGGTCGCCCACGTGCTGCGGGCCCACGGTCTCGGCGTCGGCGACCACCTGGCCATGCTGCTCGAGAACCGCGTCGAGTTCTTCGAGGTGATGTGGGGCGCGCTGCGCTCGGGGATCTACGTGACGCCCATCAACTGGCACCTCAACGCCGCCGAGGTGGCCTACATCGTCGAGGACTGCGGCGCGTCGCTGCTGTTCGGCTCGGCCGAGCTGCTGGCCCAGCTGGGCGAGGACGTCAGCCTGCCGGCCGAGCGCCGCATCGCCGTCGGCGGTCCGGTGGCGGGCCTGGCCGACTACGACGAGGTGCTCGCCGCCCAGCCGGCCGAGCCCATCGCCGACCAGTGCGAGGGCATCTACATGTTCTACTCGTCGGGCACCACGGGCCGGCCCAAGGGCATCAAGCCCCCGCGGATCGGCGGCGAGATCGGCGAGGTGAGCTCCTTCACCATGCTCATGCAGGGCCTGTACGGCTTCGACGAGAGCTCGGTGTACCTGTCGCCGTCGCCGCTCTACCACGCCGCCCCCGCGGGCTGGACCACCGGCGCCCACCGCCTCGGCTCCACCACCGTCGTCATGGAGCGCTTCGACCCGGTCGAGACGCTCGAGCTCATCGAGCAGCACCGGGTCACCCACGTGCAGTTCGTGCCCACCCACATGGTGCGGTTGCTCAAGCTGCCCGAGGCGGAGCGCAACCGCTTCGACCTGTCGAGCCTCCGCTACGTCATCCACGCCGCCGCCCCGTGCCCGCCCGACGTGAAGCGGGCGTTCATCGACTGGGTCGGCCCCATCGTGCACGAGTACTACTCGGGCAGCGAGGGCGCCGGCTTCTGCGCCATCGGACCGGAGGAGTGGCTCGCCCACCCGGGCTCGGTCGGCCGTTCGCTGCTCGGCGCCGTGCACATCACCGACCCGTCCGGCAAGGAGCTCGGCCCGCGCGAGGAGGGCCAGGTCTTCTTCGAGGCGCCGCACCGCTTCGAGTACCACGGCGACCCAGAGAAGACGGCCGAGGCCCACGACGAGCGGGGCTGGAGCACCCTCGGCGACATCGGCTGGGTCGACGAGGAGGGCTTCTTGTACCTCACCGACCGGGTGTCGAACATGATCATCTCGGGCGGCGTGAACATCTACCCCCGCGAGGTGGAGGACGTCCTGGTGACCCACGCCCGGGTGGCCGACGTCGCGGTGATCGGCGTGCCCCACCCCGAGATGGGCGAGTCGGTGCGGGCCATCGTCGAGCCCGACGGCCCGGTCGACGACGAGTCCGCTTTCGCCGCCGAGCTCATCGCCTTCTGCCGCGACCGGCTCAGCCACTACAAGTGCCCCACCTCGGTGGCCCTGGTCGACACCCTGCCGCGCCTGCCCACCGGCAAGATCGCCAAGCGGGTGTTCGACCCCTGGTTGCGCGAGCCGTTCGCCGACGGCGCCGTCCATCGCAGCACCCGGCGGACGGCGCAGGGCTGATGTTCGCCACCACCCCCGACCAGGAGCTGCTCGAGCGCACCACCGCCCGCTTCCTCGAGGACCGCTACCCGGTCTCCCGCCTGCGGGAGCTGGCCGATCGGACATCGACGTTCGACCCGGCCGTGTGGCGCGAGGGCGCCGCCCTCGGCTGGACGAGCCTGCTGGTGGCCGAGGGCGCCGGCGGCGGTTCGGTGAGCGGCAACGGCGTGGCCGACCTGCAGGTGGTGGCCTCGCTGTTCGGGCTCCACGCCGCCCCCGGGCCGCTGCTCGGCACCAACGTGGTGGCCGCCGCCCTGGCCCGGTGGGGCACGCCCGAGCAGCAGGCCGGCCCGCTCGCCGCCCTGCTGGCGGGGGAGGCAGCCGGCGCGTGGGGGCACGCCACCACCGTCGGAGCGCCCGGCGGCCGTCGCCGGGTGGTGACGGCCACGCCGGCGGCTGACGGCGCCGTCGTGCTGTCCGGCTCGGTCGCCACCGTCGAGGGCGCGGCCGAGGCCACCCACCTGCTCGTCACCGCCGACGCGCCCGGCGGCCCCAGCCAGCACCTTGTCCCCCTCGATGCCGCTGGCGTCTCGCTCACAGCACTGCGCGGCGTCGACCTCACCCGGCGCTACGCCCGGGTCGACCTGCACGACGTCGCCCTCCCGGCCGGGTCGCGGGTGGGCGCCCCCGGGGAGGCCGACGAGCACGACGAGCAGCTCGTCGACCTCCTCGCCGCCGTGCTCACCGCCGAGATGGTGGGTGCCGTGCAGCGGGCGTTCACCACCACGCTCGAGTGGACCGTCGACCGCTACTCCTTCGGGCGCCCGCTCGGCTCCTACCAGGCCATCAAGCACCGCCTGGCCGACGCCCGCACCCAGCTCGAGGCGAGCGAGGCGGTGGCGGCCCGGGCGGCCGAGGCGCTCGGCGCGGGGGCGCCCGACGGGCGGGCATGGGCCAGCGCGGCAATGGCCCACGTGGCGGCCCGGGCCCCCGAGATCGTGCAGGAGTGCGTGCAGCTCCACGGCGGCATCGGCGTCACCTACGAGCTCGACCTGCACCTCTACCTCCGTCGCGTGGTGGTCGACTCGCAGCTCTACGGCTCGGCCACCGACTTCGCCCGCCGCCTCGGCCGGCTCGTGGCCGACGACGAGGGGAGGGCGGCGTGAGCGACGAGCAGGAGAGCGTCGAGGAGTTCGCGGCCCGGGCCCGCACCTGGCTGGCCGCCAACATGCCCCCGGCCGACCCCACCGCCGGCTACTTCTCCTTCCACGAGGACCCCGCCGACTCCCAGGCCCACGCCGACCGCCGCATCGCCGTGTGCCGCGACCTGCAGGCTCGCCTCTTCGACGGCGGCTTCGCCGGCATCTGCGTGCCGCGCCAGTACGGCGGCCAGGCCCTCACCCCCGCTCACCAGGCCGCCTTCAACCGGGAGCTGCGGGGCTACGACCACCCGCTCGAGATCCAGGTCTCCACCTTCATCCCGTGCATGGCCGTGCTGCTCGAGCTCGGCACCGAGGACCAGAAGCTGCGGCACATCCCGAAGATGCTGCGAGGCGAGGAGGTGTGGGCCCAGTTCCTCTCCGAGCCGAGCGGCGGCTCCGACGCAGCCGGCGCCCTCACCACGGCCGTGCGCGACGGCGACCAGTGGGTGCTCAACGGCTCCAAGATCTGGACCACCGGCGGCTGGTACAGCGACTGGGCGATGTGCCTGGCGCGCACCAACTGGGACGTCGAGAAGCACCGGGGGCTCACTGTGTTCAGCTTCCCGGTGAGCGCCGAGGGCGTCGACGTCCAGCACATCCAGCTGCTCAACGGCTCCCGCGAGTTCTGCCAGGAGTTCCTCACCGACGTGGTGGTCGACGACCGCGACCGCATCGGCGAGGTGGACGAGGGCTGGACCGTCATGGGCAGGTGGCTCTACCACGAGCGCACCGTCGCCGGCGGCTCGCCCTACGTCACCACCGCCGGTGCCAAGAGCGCGGCGCTGCCCAACGACGGGCCGGCCATCGCCGCGCTGGCCCGGCGCGGGGGCAACCTCGACGACCCCGCGGTGCTCGAGGCGGTGGGGGAGGCCCGGGCGCTGTCGATGGTGAGCGAGGCCATGGTCGGCTCGGTCAGCCGCAAGATGGCGAGCGGCGCCCTGCCCCAGCACGCGGCGGCCATGCTGCGGCTGTTCAGCGGCACCGCCACCACCCGGCGCACCACCCTGGCCCTCGACGTCGCCGGCCACGAGGCGGTGGTGTGGGAGCCGGGCGACGAGCAGCTCGCCTCGGTCGGGCTCGGCTACCTGGTGCGCCAGGCCGCCCAGATCGGTGGCGGCACGGTGGAGATGGCCCGCAACGTCATCAGCGAGCGGCTCCTCGGCATGCCCCGCGAGCAGCGCAACGACGGCGGCCCGTTCCGCGACGTCCCCCGCGGCCCGGCCGCCGGCTGAGCAGGTACGTTCTGGCGTGGGCTCCCGGGGCATCGGCGCCGGAGCGCAGCCAGGACGCCCACAGGGGGGCAGGGGGAGGACGATCCGACATGGTCGACGTGGCCGGTTCCGGCAGCCCGTTCATCGGCGAGGTCGAGCCCATCACCGCCTCCGACGACGAGCTGCGGGCCATCCTGCGCGACGCCGAGCTGCCGCCGCTGCTGCCGGCGCTGGCCTACCTGACCGGGGACCTGTCGCTGCTGCGCGACGACCTGGCGCCCGACGCGCTGCTGCTCGCCATGCCCGGCAGCGACGGCTTCACCGACGATCAGCGCGGCGCCATCCGCGAGCTGGCCCTGGAGGCGCTGGTCCGCTTCCGTGACGGCGGCTCCCGCCCGGCGCCCGCCCCGAACGACGACGACGTGCTGCGCATCATGGAGTTCGCCGTCAGCGGCTCGGGCATGGCGCCCTACCTGCCGCTGCTGGAGGAGGAGCTGGCCCACCGGGGCGAGGACCGACGGGGCCCCACCTGGCACAAGGACGACCTGGCGCCCGACGTGCCGTTCCGGGTGGTGGTCATCGGCGCCGGCCTGTCGGGGCTGGCCGCCGGGCACCGACTCCAGCAGGCGGGGGTCGACTTCGTGATCGTCGAGAAGAGCGACGACGTGGGCGGCACCTGGCACGACAACCGCTACCCGGGGTGCCGGGTCGACAACCCGAACCACAACTACAGCTTCTCGTTCGCCCAGCGCCACGACTGGCCCTACCACTACTCGCCCCAGCCGGTGCTGCACCGCTACGCCCAGGACTGCGCCGAGGCGTTCGGCCTCATGGATCGCATCCGGTTCCGCACCGAGGTGCTGTCGGCGGTGTGGTCCGACGACGACCTGCGCTGGACCGTCACCGTGCGGGGCCCCGACGGTGCCGAGGAGCAGCTCGTCGCCGACGCCGTGATCAGCGCGGTGGGCCAGCTCAACCGCCCCAACTACCCCACGTCCATCCCCGGGTTCGGCTCGTTCGAGGGGCCGGCGTTCCACTCGGCCCGGTGGGACGACACGGTCGACCTCGCCGGCAAGCGGGTGGCCGTCATCGGCACCGGGGCCAGCGCCATGCAGTTCGTGCCCGAGATCGCGCCGGTGGTGGGGGAGCTGCTGGTGTTCCAGCGCACGCCGGCGTGGATGGGGCCCACCCCCGACTACCACGACCCGGTGCCCGAGAACCTGCGGTGGCTCTACCAGCACGTGCCCGGCTACGCCGAGTGGCACCGCTTCTTCATCTTCTGGCGCATGGGCGACGGCGCCATCGCCGGCGTCGAGGTCGACCCCGAGTGGGACGGCGGCGGCGAGTCGGTGAGCCCCATCAACGAGTTGATGCGCCAGATGATGGCCGCCTACATCGCCGAGCAGTTCGACGGCCGGCCCGACCTGGCCGAGGCGTGCACCCCGCACTACCCGCCGGGCGCCAAGCGCATCATCCGCGACAACGGGGTGTGGCCGGCGGCGCTGAGGCGCGACAACGTGCGCCTGCTCGACGGCGGCGGCATCCGGGCCATCACCCCGAAGGGCATCGTCACCGCGGACGGCACCGAGGAGGTCGTCGACGTCATCGTCTACGGCACCGGCTTCGCCGCGTCGGAGTTCCTCACCCCGATGGTGGTGGAGGGGCGGGGCGGGATCGACCTGCACGAGCACTGGGGCGGCGACGCCCGGGCGTACCTCGGCGTGACGGTCCCCGGCTTCCCCAACCTGTTCTGCCTCTACGGACCGAACACCAACATCGTGGTGAACGGCAGCATCGTCTACTTCTCCGAGTGCGGCGTGCGCTACATCCTCGGGCTGATCGGCCTGGCGCTCGGGAGTGGTGCCCGCGCCGTCGACGTGCGCAAGGACGTCCACGACGAGTTCAACGAGCGGTGCGACCGCGAGAACGACCGCATGTCGTGGGGCGCCGCCCACGTGAACAGCTGGTACAAGAACCGCCACGGCCGGGTGGCCCAGAACTGGCCCTTCACCCTCCTCGAGTACTGGCAGCGCACCCTCGCGCCGGTCCCCGAGGAGTACGACCTGCTCGGCTGAGCGGCTCGTCGGCCGAGGGCCCGCGTCAGCGAGACAGGATGGTGACCGCCGCCGTGCCGGGCGCGCCGTAGACCTGGGCGTAGCCCACCTTGGGGTTGCCGGGCACCTGGCGGTCGCCGGCCTGGCCCCGCAGCTGGAGCACCAGCTCGTGCATCTGGCGCAGGCCCGACGCGCCGATGGGCTCGCCGTTGGCGATGAGCCCGCCGTCGGTGTTGATCGGCAGCGGCCCGCCGATCTCAGTGGCGCCGTCGGCCACCAGCTTCTCCTGCTCGCCGTCGGCGCAGAAGCCGTTCTCGGCCATGTGGATGACCTCGGCCCCCGAGTCGGTGTCCTGCAGCTGGACCACGTCGACGTCGGAGGGCGCGATGCCGGCCTGCTCGTAGGCGGCCCTGGAGGCGTACACGGTGGGGGAGACGTCCTCTTCGACCGCGGCCCAGCTGGTGTTGACCTCGTAGGCGCCGTAGTTGCGGGTGCGGATCTGCGACGCCCGCACGAACACCGGCGTGTCGGTGTAGCGGTGGGCGATGTCGGCCCGGCACATCACCACCGCCGCCGCGCCCTCGTCGGGCGCGCAGAACATGGCCCCGGTGAGCGGGTAGTTCAGCATCGGCGAGGCGAGGATGTCCTCGGTGGGCACCGGCTTGCGCCGGAACGCCTTGGGGTTGAGCGCGCCGTTGCGGTAGTTCTTGGCCGCCACCTCGGCCAGGGTCCGCTGGGAGATGCCGTGGTCGTGGCAGTAGCGGTTGATCTTCATGCCGAAGAACTTGGTGGTGACGTACTGGCCGTTCTCGGCGTACCACATCGGCATGTTCACCAGCGTGGGGTCGACCTTGAACGAGCCCCGGGGGTGCTTGTCGAGCCCGACGGCCACACCGACGTCGCCCACGCCGGCCCGGATGGCGTTGGCCGTCTGCTGGATGGCGCTGGCCGCGGTGGCGCAGGCGTTGAACACGTTCATGAACGGGATGCCGGTGAGCCCGAGCAGCCCGGTGAGCGGGTCGGTCTGGGCGACCTCCCAGCTGCCGCCGAAGGCGAAGTGCACGTCGGGCCAGGTGATGCCGGCGTCGGCCAGGGCCAGGTCGACGGCCTCGGCGCCCATCTGGAACGCGGTCTTGTCGCCGAACCGGCCGAAGGGGTGCAGCCCCACCCCGATGATCGCCACCTCGGTCATCGCTGGCTCCTAGTTGCTCGGGGCGCCGTCGGTGACGGGCGCGAAGGCGAAGGTGAGGATCTCGTCGCCCGCCTCGTCGGTGTAGAAGGGCACGACCTGTAGCTCGACCTCCATGCCGAAGTCGAGCTTGGCCGGGTCGCTCTCGGTGAGGCGGGCCTCGACCCGCACCACGTCGTCGAGCTGCACGAGGCCGACGCCGAAGGGCTCGAAGCGCTCGCCGGTGGCGTCACCGGCGTAGGGGACGATGGGCGGGAAGCCCTGCGTCGTGAACGACACGAGCGTGCCCCGGCGGGGCAGCAGCAGCTCGGTCATGGTGGCGGTGCCGCAGCGGGGACAGCGCTCCTCGGCCGGGAAGGTGGTGGCCCCGCAGTCGTCGCACCGGCTGCCGATCAGCTGCGGTGCCTCCGACGGCCAGGTGAAGACGTCGGCGATCGCCTTCTGCATGGTGCTCCTCCCTCCGACGGCTCGAGGCCGTTCACCGGAAACATCTAGACGTTATCTCAGTCGTCGGGAGGCACGTCGTAGAACTGCTGGGACCACTTGCGCAGCGCGGTGTAGCCCTTGGCGTCGACCTTGGAGTAGGCGGGGTGCTCGATCCACTTCTGGGTGCGCCAGATCAGCAGGTCGTCCTCCACCGAGGAGAGGAACTCCTTCTCCACCCGCTCGCGCAGGTCGGGCGGGGCGGTGGGGGAGTCGTCGCCCGGTAGCCGGGGCCACCAGATCGTGTAGAACATGTCCGAGCAGCCGGTCTCCACGGGCGTGGTCGAGAACACCACCCGGTGGTTCTGGGCCCCCTCGAAGGCGGTGATGGCGCCGCCCAGGCCGAACAGCTTGCTGTGGATCTTGAGCCGCATGACCTCGGGGTCGTGGTGGTCGGGCCACCCGGCGATGAAGTACCAGAGGTGCTCGTCGAACGACCAGTGCAGCAGCTTGGGGCGCACGGTGGCGTGGTGGACGAACTCGAAGTGGGCGCTGTCGGCGGAGTTCTCCAGCACGATCTGGGGGTGCACCGGCTCCCGCTCGTTCTTGGCGATGAACATGGGGAACGGGTCGTAGTAGGCGCCCGGGTCCTGCTCGAACTCCGGGTAGCTGGCGAAGATGTCGAGC
Organism: Actinomycetes bacterium; assembly: GCA_029782145.1. Taxonomy (GTDB): domain Bacteria; phylum Actinomycetota; class Acidimicrobiia; order Acidimicrobiales; family Acidimicrobilacustridaceae; genus CAMFLJ01. The sequence continues at coordinate 204,997 of JAKOVH010000030.1, forward strand.
ATCTCCCACGCTGGGGGTTCGGCGTGGGGGTGGTGCCACATGAACACCAGGCCGTGCTGCTCCTGCACCGGCCACACCCTCAGGCTCTTGGAGCGGTTGGGCTTGTCCTGGTCGGGGATGGCGGCGTTGTAGCCGTCGGGGCCCCACTGCCAGCCGTGGAAGGGGCACTGCACGCAGTCGCCCACCACCTTGCCGCCGTAGCCGATGTGGGCGCCGAGGTGCTGGCAGTGCGCCTCGAGGGCGTGGAGCTCGCCGTGCTCGTCGCGCCACACCACCATGTCCTCGCCGAAGTAGTGCAGCGGGCGCACCTCGCCGACCGGGAACTCGTGCGACCAACCGACCTGCCACCAGCCGGTGACCTTCCAGGTGAACGGGACCTTCACGGCGTGCCCTCCCTGCCCTTCGATTCATCTACATCTTTCCACGCGCCGCGGCGGCGGGCCAGCGTCGCCCCGTTCTGGTGGAGATCTACGTGCGTATGTGGTCGTAGATCTCCACCAGAAGCGGGAGAAGGGGAAGGGGATCAGGCGCCGATCGGCGCTCCGACGGGCAGGCCGAGGAGCTCGGCGCTGTTCGCACGCATGATGAGGTCGATGGCGGCCTGGTCGAAGCCGTGGTCGTTCGCCAGCTCACCGGTGTAGGCGGCGGGATCGGCCAGGCCCTCGCCGTGGGGCCAGTCGGAGCCGAACAGGATGCGCTCGACGCCGATGGCGCCGGCCAGGCGGGCCAGGTCGTCCTCGTAGTAGGGCGCCACCCAGACGTGGCGGCGCAGCGTGTCGAGCGGGGGCTCGGCGAACACCCACGGCCGCTGGTTGGCCGTCTTCTTCAGGTCCTTCAACAGGGTGAACACCCAGTCGGAGCCGTTCTCGATGCTCATCACCTTCAGCGTCGGGTGCCGGGTGAACACGCCGTGGACGATCAGGCTCGCCATGGTGTCGTGGATGGCCCGGTCGGAGATGAGCACATGTTGGAGCGGATCGTGGTCGATGAACGGCTCGAAGGCGTCGGAGCCGCCCCACGCCGCGTTCACCGTGGCGTGGTAGCCGCTGTCGCCGAGGTGGAACGCCACGGGGATGCCGGCCTCGGCGATGCGGGCCCACACCGGGTCGTGCGCCGGGTCGCCGAGCGAGCGGCCCTTTGGCCCGCCGGTGGGCACCGGCGCCGGGCGCACGTGCACCACCCGGGCGCCGTGCTCGAGCACCCGCTCCACCTCGGCCACCGCGGCGGCCGGGTCGGCGAGGGAGATCATCGGCGCGGCGAGGATGCGGTCGTGGAACGAGTAGCCCCAGTCGTCCTCGAGCCACCGGTTGAAGGCGGTGAGGCTGGCCATGGTGGCGGGCACGTCGAAGCGCAGCGCCTGCTCCACCCCGCAGCCCAGGGTGGGGAACAGCACGATGGCGTCGAGGCCCTGCTCGTCCATCTTGGCCAGTCGGGCGTCGCGGCCGCGGTAGCAGTCGTCGATGGGGGCGACCTGCTGGAGGCTGCGGGGGTCGACGCCCTCGGGGATCTCGCCCCGGAACATGAGGTCGGTGCAACCGGGCACGATCACCGGGTCGAAGGTGGGGTTGGGGATGAAGCGGTTGAGCTTGCCGCCCATCACCATCTCGACCCGCTTGCCGTCGCGCAGCACCCGCACGCCGCGGTCGCGGAAGGCAGGGTCGAGGTGCCGGGTGAACGCGTCGAGCGATTCGTAGTAGTGGTTGTCGGCGTCGATCGGTCGCACGTGCTCCGACATGGCGGCCCTCCTGGCATCGACCGGAAAGAGATCTAGATGATTCTACCGGAGCGGTGTCCGCACCGCCGGAGGAGAAGGGGGCCGAAGCGATGACGGGCACCAAGAGGATCTCCACGTTCTGCCGCATCTGCGAGCCGCTGTGCCCGCTCGTCGCCGAGGTCGATGGCGAGGGCTGGGTGGTCGCCCTCCATCCCGACCGTGACCACCCCGTGTCGGGCGGCTTCGCCTGCCACAAGGGCACCGGCTTCCACCAGGTGCACCACGACCCGAACCGGCTCGACCACCCCCTCCGGCGCACCAACCCCAAGACCGAGCCGCAGGGGCGCTTCGAGCGGGTGTCGTGGGACGACGCCATGGCCGAGATCGGCGAGCGCCTGCGCCGCATCCGCGCCGAGCACGGGCCCGAGGCCGTGGGCCTCTACTGGGGGAACCCGCTGGCCTACACCTCGAGCGGCATCCCGACCGTCTACCTGTTCTGGGAGAAGATGGGCTCCTCCCGGCTGTTCGGCGGCCTCACCCAGGACCTGTCGAACAAGTACGCCGCCATGGACGCCATGATCGGCGTGGAGCTGATGTTCCCGGTGCCCGACGTCTACCGCACGTCGCACCTGCTGCTGCTCGGCAGCGACCCCAGCGGCAGCCACCTCACCGCCGCCTCGGTGCCCAACGCCCTCGACGCCGTGCGGGGCATCGGGGAGCGAGGCGGCACCGTCACGTTCGTCAACCCCCGGCGCGTCCGCGCCGTGGAGCTGGGCCTCGGCGAGCACCTGGCCATCCGCCCCGACACCGACCTCTACCTGCTCGCCGCGCTGCTCACCGAGCTCGACCGCCTCGGCGCCTGGGACGCCGACGTGTTGGCCCGCCACGGGCGGAACGTGGAGGGGCTGCGGGCGTTCATCGAGCCCTTCGACGCCGACTCGGTCGCCTCGGTCACCGGCCTCGACCCCGAGGCCATCCGCCGCGAGGCCCGGGCCTTCGCCGAGGCGCCCGCCGCCGTCGCCCACATGGGCACCGGCGGCAACATGGGCCGCCAGGGCACGCTCGTCTACTGGTTGCTGCAGATGGTCAACCTGGTCACCGGCAACCTGGGTCGGCCCGGCGGTGGGCTGCTGCGGGGCCGGCCGCCCACCGAGCGCTTCGACGAGCTGCCCGAGCGCTTCTTCGACTCGCCCGTCGGGCCGGTGCGCCACACCTGGGGCCACGTGCCGGGCAACCTCCTGGCCGACTACGTCACCGCGCCCACCGAGCCGCTGCGGGCGCTCATCGTCGCCGGCGGCAACCCGGTGATGGCCATCCCCGGCGAGGAGCGGCTCCGCGAGGCCTTCCCGCAGCTCAAGCTGGTCGTCACCATGGACCTCTACCGCAGCGCCACCGCCGAGCTGTCCGACTTCGTGCTGCCCATGAGCGACTGGCTGGAGCGGGCCGACTACCGCGGCGGGGGCCTGGCCACCGTGCCCTACGCCATGTACTCCGAGGCCGTGGTGCCGCCCGTGGGGGAGCGCCGTGAGGAGTGGTGGGCGCTCGCCCGCATCGAGCAGGAGCTGGGCCTGCCCTCCGCCCTGGATGGCGACGGCACCGACTTCCCCGGGATGATCCACCAGTTCATGGCGTCCGAGGCGGGCACCGACCTCGACGAGCTGCGGTCTCTCCCGTCGAACACCAAGGTGCTGCCGCCGTACGAGTCGATCCCGCTGGAGGAGGCCATCGCCTACACCGACGGACGGGTCGACTGCTGCCCGCCGTCGTTCGCCCCGCTGCTCGACCGGGCCCGCGACCTCTTCGCCGAGCTGCAGGCCGAGCCGCCCGACCAGCTCAAGCTCGTCCAGTTCCGCAACCGACGCCAGCACAACACGTGGGGCCGGCGCATGATGCCGAAGCTGCGCGAGGGCGAACACGCCCGCAACCCGCTGCTCATCAGCCCGGCCGACGCCGCCGCCCGGAGGCTGGCCGAGGGCGACTCCGTGGCCGTGTGCTCGCCGTGGGGCCGGGTCGAGACGGTGGTGGGCCTCGACGACACCCTGCGCCCCGGCGTGGTGGCGCTCAGCCACGGCTACGGCGAGCGCACCGCCGACGACCCCGAGGGCCTCGAGGTCGGCGTGAACGTCAACCGGCTGCTGCCCTCCGGCCCCGGCAGCTACGAGACCTACTCGAGCATGGCGTTCATGGTCGGCATCCCCGTCGAGGTCACCCCGACCTGACCTGCGCCCCTCACCCCCGTTCTGGTGGAGGTCTGGCCCCCGATTCGGGGGCCGAACCTCCACCAGAACACGAACGGCGGGGTGCGAAGGCGAGGGGCTGGGGGCCGGGGGGAGTGCGTCGGGCGCTCTCCTGCGGCCCGTCAGTCCTGGCCGAAGGCCTCGTAGGGCAGGATCGGCTTGCCCTGTGCGTCGAGGGTGACCTTCAGGGCGCCCTTGGTGCACACCGCCGGGGTCTGCGGGGCTGCCTGGCCGTTGCACTGGAACGTGAGGCCGGCGCCGGTGACAAGCGGCGTCGGCTGCATGCCGTGGATCGTGGTGCGCACCGTGGCGGGGGTGATGTCGCCGCTGATGCCGGCGAGCGCCTGGATCGCCGAGTAGGTGGTGATGAACGTGGTCAGGCCCTCGCTGGTGTCACCGAAGGTCGGCGCGTACTTCTCGACGATGGCGTTCCACAGCTGGATGCCGCTGTTCGACTCGTCGCCGATCGGCGTGGGCGACGCCATGATGTAGCCGTCGATGTTGCTGGCCACGGCCTCCTTGACGGCATCGGTGTTGCACTGGTTCAGCCCCGTGATCGGGCCGTCGAAGCTGTTCGTCTTCAGCCCGTTGATGGCGGCGATGCACAGGCCCGGGTCGCCGATGATGTGCAGCACCGTCGGCCCGCCGGTCACCACGTCGTTGACCTGCTGGCTGATGTCGGGCGAGCCGAGGGGGATCTTCACGGTCTTCAGCTCGATGCCGGCGTCCTCGAACTGGGTCTTGCCGAACCCGTCGTAGAAGGTGGTGGCGGCGGGCACGTCGACCACGAAGACGGTGACCTTGTCGATCCCCTTCTCCTTGGCCACGTCGATGGGCAGGGCGCTCAGGCCGGCGGTGAGGCTGGCGATCATGAACGAGCTGTCGGCGTCCTCGGTGATGGCCGGGTCGGTGACGCCGTAGACGAACAGCGGGATCTTGTTGGCCGCCGTCACGGTGTGCACGGCGCTCGGCTGCTGGTTCTCCGGCATGACCACCATGACCACGCCGGCCTGCACCATCTGGTTGCCGCACTCGGTGGCCTTGCCGGGGTCGCCCTGCGTCTCGCAGGTGACGAGCTCGATGGGCCGTCCGCCGATGCCGCCCTTGTACTCGTTGAGGTACTTCACCGTGGCCTGGGCGGCGGGCGCGTGCATGGTGTTGTCGAGGGTGGGGGTGCGGCCGTCGCTGACGAAGCCGACCTTCACCGGCTCACCTGTGGCCGGGTTCGGAGTGCCGAGCACGTCGCCACCGCCGGTGCCGGTCGGCGTGGTGCCCGACGGCGATCCGGAGTCGTCGTCGGAGCCGCAGGCCGTGACGAGCAGCAGCGCGGCGGCGATGATCGCTGCCGCGAGCCGCCCGCGGCGGCGGGTGGTCCTCGATCCGGACGGGCCTCGTTGCATGTGTCCCCCCATGGGTCGTGGCGGCGTGCGTCGGGCCGTCCGTACGGCCCGCACCGCACTCGGCATGCTATACCTCTACATGTTTGCGAGGGGCGTGAGGGCCCGTCGCGCGGGGGACAGGCGCCCGAGGGAGGGCGGAGGGGGACGACCCTTGGACCACGTCGGATCGCTCCTGCTGGGGCTCGGCAACGGCGCCGTGTTCGCCGCCCTGGCGCTGGCCTTGGTGCTCACCTACCGCAGCTCGGGGGTCATCAACTTCGCCACCGGCGCCATCGCCATGTTCTCGGCGTACACCTATGCGTCGCTGCGCAAGGGCGAGATGCTGCTGTTCCTCCCCGGCCTGCCCAAGTCCGTCGACATCGGCGGGAAGATGGGCTTCGTCCCGGCCGCGGCCATCGCGCTGGTGGTCACCGCCCTGCTCGGCGCCCTGCTCTACGCGGTGGTGTTCCGCCCGCTGCGCAACGCCCCGCCGCTGGCGCGCGCCGTGGCCTCGCTCGGCGTCATGATCGTGATCCAGAGCCTGGTGGCGATCTCCGTCGGCACCGCCCCGGTGGCGGTGAAGGCCATCTTCCCGGCCCGCCGCTGGGAGCTCGGCTCGCTGGTGGTGCTCTCCGACCGCTTCTACCTGGCGCTCACCATCGTGGCCGTCACCGTGGTGCTGTCCCTGGTCTTCCGCTTCACCCGCTTCGGACTCGCCACCCGCGCCACGGCCGAGTCGCAGACCGGCGCCTACGTGAGCGGGGTGTCGCCCGACCGGGTCGCCCTGCTCAACTGGATGATCAGCGCGGCGGTGGCCGGCCTGGCCGGCATCCTCATCGCCCCGATCAGCCCGCTCACGCCCATCACCTACACCCTGTTCGTCATCCCGGCGCTGGCCGCTGCGCTGGTGGGCAGCTTCCAGTACCTGGTGCCCACCGTGCTCGCCGGCCTCGCCATCGGCATGCTGCAGGCCGAGGCGGTGAAGCTGGCGTCGACCTACTCGTGGATGCCCCGCAGCGGCGCCTCCGAGCTGGTGCCGCTGATGGTCATCCTGGTGGTCCTCACCGTGACCGGCCAGGCCATGCCGGCCCGGGGCGGGCTGGTGCGCACCCCACTCGGGCGGGCGCCCCGGCCCCGCTCCATCGCCTTCCCGGCGCTCGTCGGCCTGGCCGTCGGCGTGCTCGCCCTGCTGGTCACCTCCGGCGTGTGGCGCAACGCGGTGATCGGCACGTTCATCGCCGCCATCATCGGCCTGTCGTTCGTGGTGGTCACCGGGTACGCCGGGCAGGTGTCGCTCGCCCAGCTCGCCCTCGCGGGGGCAGGGGCCTACACCCTGAGCTTCCTCACCGTCAGCTGGGGCATCCCGTTCCCGATCGCGCCGATCCTGGCCGCCCTGTTCGCCACGGTGATCGGCGTGGTGGTCGGCCTGCCCGCGCTGCGGTTGCGGGGCCTCACCCTCGGCGTCGTGACGTTGGCGTTCGCCTACGCCATCGAGGCGGTGTGGTTCCGCAACACCCAGATCGTCGACGCCAAGGGCGCGTCGGTGGAGCCGCCCACCCTGTTCGGGCTCGACCTCGGCCCGGGCCTCGGCAAGGCGTTCCCCCGGGTGAGCTTCGGCCTGGTCTGCCTGGTCACTCTCGTGCTCGTCGGCTCCGGCGTGGCCCTGCTGCGGCGCAGCTCGCTGGGCTCGGCCATGCTCGCCGTGCGGGCCAACGAGCGCTCGGCGGCCGGGCTCGGCGTCGACGTCACCCGGGTGAAGGTCCTCAGCTTCGCCATCGCCTCGTTCATCGCCGGCCTCGGCGGGTGCCTGCTCGCCTACAGCCGGGGCACCGTCACCTTCGAGTCGTTCCTGGCGGTGGCGGGGCTCACCCTGCTCTCCACCGCGTACCTCGCCGGCGTCACCTCGGTGTGGGGTGGCGTCCTCGCCGGCATCCTCGCCGCCGGCGGCATCGTGTTCTTCGCCTTCGACAAGTGGGTCGACCTCGGCGACTGGTTCACCGTGCTCACCGGCGTCGGCGTCATCATCACCCTCATCACCAATCCCGAGGGCCTCGCCGCCGGCGGGCACGCGCTGGCCGCCCGCCTGCCGCTGCCGCTGTTCCGGCGGGAGCGACCCGCCGAGCCCGAAGCCGCCGCTGTCACCCCGCCGCCCACCACCGCCGCGGCGTCCAGCGGGGGCGTGGCGCTCGAGGTGCGCGAGCTGTCGGTGCGCTACGGCGGCGTGGTGGCGGTCGACCGGGTGTCGCTCGACGTGCGCCCCGGGACCGTGGTCGGGCTCATCGGTCCCAACGGCGCCGGCAAGACCAGCGTGATCGACGCCATCACCGGCTTCGCTCGCAGCGACGGCGTCGTGTCCATCAGTGGCGACGGCCTCGGGAGCATGGCGCCGCACCGGCGGGTGAAGCGGGGCCTGGTGCGCACCTTCCAGGCCCTCGAGCTCTACGACGACCTCAGCGTGGAGGAGAACGTGAGCGTCGCCGCCTTCGCCGCCACCCTCACCGAGCGGGCCGACACGGTCGCCCGGGCCCTCGACCTGGTCGGCATCGCCGAGCTGCGCGACCGGCCGGCCGGTGACCTCAGCCAGGGCCAGCGCCAGCTGGTCTCCATCGCCCGGGCCATGGCGGCCCAGCCCTCCGTGCTCCTGCTCGACGAGCCCGCCGCCGGGCTCGACTCCACCGAGAGCCAGTGGCTGGGGGAGCGCATCCGGGCCATCGCCGACACCGGCACGGGCGTGCTGCTCGTCGACCACGACGTGGCCCTCGTGCTGGGCCTGTGCGATCACCTGTACGTGCTCGACTTCGGCCGGCTCATCGCCGAGGGCGACCCGGCCGCCATCCGCGCCGACCGGGCGGTGGCCGAGGCCTATCTCGGCACCGTGCGCGACGACGATGGAGGGGCGCCCGTCGCCGAGCCGGCGATGGGCAGCAACCCCGGCCTCGTCGGCACGGAGGTGCAGGAGTGAGCCCCCGGCTGGTCTGCACGTCGCTCACCGGGGGGAGGGGCGCCACCACCGCCTTCCGCGACGTCGACCTCTCCGTCGACGCCGGGGAGGTGCTCACCCTGCTCGGGCCCAACGGTGCCGGCAAGACCACGCTGCTGCTCACGCTGTCGGGGCTGCTGCCGGCCCAGGCCGGCTCGGTGTCGGTCGACTGCGTGACGTTGAAGACGGGGCGACCGGCGGCCGCCAACGGGGCCGGGCTCATCCTCGTGCCCGACGACCGCAGCCTGTTCATCACGCTCACCGTCGAGGAGAACCTGCGGGTCGCCGCCCGCAAAGACGGGCCGGTGCCGCGCGACATGCTCGACGTGTTCCCCGCCCTCGAGAAGCGCTGGGACCTGAAGGCCGGCTCGCTCTCCGGAGGCGAGCAGCAGATGCTGGCCATGGCCCGCGCCCTCATCCAGGAGCCCAAGGTGCTGCTCGTCGACGAGATGAGCATGGGGCTGGCGCCGCTGGTGGTGGAGGCCCTGTTCGAGGCCGTGCGCCGCATCGCCGCCGACCACGGCTGCGCGGTGGTCATCGTCGAGCAGCACGTCAACGTCGCCCTCGGCGTGGCCGACCGGGCGGCGGTGCTCAGCCACGGGGCGCTCGTGCTCGACCGCGACGCCGCCGAGCTGCGGAACCGCCCCGACGTGCTCGAGCAGGCCTACTTCGGCAGCGCGGCCGCCTCGCCGCACGGCAGCTGAGGCGACGGGCTACCCGAGGCCGTACCGGCTGGTCTCGAACCAGCCCCGGCACGGCTCGTCCCAGCCCGACACCCGGGCCTCCACCAGGGTGCGCCAGTAGAGCCAGTGCTCGGGCACCTCGCAGGTGTGGGCCATGTCGAAGGCCACGGCGGGGGCGATCGGCGTCATGTCGACCTCGAGCCGGGTGCCGCTCCCTCCCTGCAGCACCAGGTGGGCGGCCCCGATGGTGTGGGCGTCGTCGACGTACTCGACGGCCGAGCCTTCCACGGCGGCCAGGTGCTCGACCGGCCCGTCGCCGACCCGCACGAACCCGCCACCCCGACCGGGGAACGTCTGGCCCACGAAGTAGAGCTGGCGATCAGGGCCCTGCAGGTCGCCGAGGGTGAACGCCACCCGCCAGTCCCGTGGCCCCCACGAGCGGTCGCGGTGGGCGCCGGCCCGCACCCGGTGCTCCTCGCCGTCGACCACGACGGTGCCCTCGGCCAGCAGCGGCTGCTCCAGGCGGCCGGTGGGGAAGGTGCTCCTGCCCTCGTCGTGGCCGCTGCCGGTGCCGACCGGGTCGCCGGTGGCCCGGCAGGTGAGGTCGATCGAGAACGGCACCCATCCGCCCGACTCGGTCCCCGAGCGCTCGAGGCCGGTGCCGGCGAAGGTGAAGCGGGCGCCGGCCAGCGGTGGATCCGGCTGCCAGGCACAGGCCAGGTCCCACCGGTCGTAGGCCATGCCGTCTGCCAGGTCGAAGTCGTCGAACGCCAGGCGCGACTCCTCCACGCCGAGCCACCGGCCGTCGACGTGGACGAACGCCCACAGCATCGCCCGGCCCTGGTTGGGCAGGAGGCCGACCCTGAAGAAGCCGGCCGGGCCGCCGTCGAGGTCGATGAACGAGAAGAACCACGACTCGTTCCACGACGCCACGTCAAGGTCGACGCGGTGGAACTGCTCGTCGCGCTCGGACAGCTCGGGCGCTCCGTCGGACATCGGGCTCATCGGGCAGCCTCCACCATCTGCTCCCATGCGGTCACGATCGGGTTGTCGTGGTCGACGCTCTCGGCCGGCAGGCCCAGCTGCACCATGAACCGGGTGGCGGTGATGGCCAGGATCATGGCGCCGAACGCCTTCCAGTACGCCCGGTCGGGTGCCGGCACGGTGCGGCCGGTCGCCTGCTCCCAGCGGGCCCAGGTCTCGTCCTCCGGCGGGATGCCGGCGAGCGGGTGCTCGGTGCCGGCCGCGCTGTGCCCGTCGAGGAAGAGGCTGTAGCCGACGTCGGCCGCCGGGTCGCCCAGGTAGGCGATCTCGAAGTCGACGAGGGCCACCACGTCGGTGCCGTCGACGAGAGCGTTCACCAGTCGGGCGTCGCCCATGCACACCGTCGGTTCGTCGCCGGCGCCGGCCGGCAGGTTGGCGTCGAGCCAGTCGAGCATGGCGAGCTGGCGGGGTGCCGCCTCGGGTGCGAGCACGTCGAGCAGCGAGGCTCGCCAGTAGCCGAGCACCCCGGCCATGCCCTCGCCGCCGATGGGCGCGTCGGGCACCCGAGCCGGGTCGACCCGGTGGAGAGCGGCGAGCGCGTCCTGGAACGACTCCCACACCGCCCGGTGCACCTCGGGCGGCGACTCCTGCAGGAACAGGTCGGTGTGGTAGCTGCCCGGCGGCTGGTCGGCCGGGGCCCACCCCTCGACGAGCTCCATCACGAAGCACGGCCGGCCGATCGACCGGCTGCCATCGTCGAGGGCGACGATGCCGGGCACCGGCCCGCCCTGCTCGCCGACGGCGCGCAGGATCCGCGCCTCCCGCAGCGCGTCGCGTTGGTAGACGGGGCTGACCTCGCCCGGCGCCTTCAGCACCAGCGGCCCTGTCGGCCGGTCGGCGGTGAGGTCGAGGCGCCAGGCGCCGCTGGAGTGGCCGTTGGCCAGACGGGTGATCTCCACCGAAGAGACGGCGGCGGGCAGCTCGGCGTCGAGCCAATCGGTGAGTCGCCTCTCGGCGTCGTCGGGAAGCATCAGGTGCGGCTCCTCGGCAGGAGACTTCCGCCCCGGCTGCCGTTCTTGTGCCCGTTTCTGTCCCCAGGGGGACAGAAACGGGCACAAGAACGGGGTCTGGGCGCGGTCGGGGGTGGGGCGGGCGGGGCGGGTCAGAGGCGGACGACGCCGCGGGGGAGGGGGAGCGGTGCGTTGGTGTAGGTGACGATGCCGGGCGGGGCGGCCACCACGGTGGGGATGGCGTGGATGGCGGGCATGGCGGTGGCGATCATGCCGAGCACCATGAACTCGCCGAAGGTCGAGGCCTGGAAGTCCGGCGGCGGCAGCAGGTCGACCTTGGCCTTGATGGTGGGCCGGCCGGCGATCTCGACGTGGTAGCCGGGCTCGATCTCGAGGAACGGCTCCAGCGCCAGGGTCTTGCGCCAGCGGATGCGCAGCTCCACGATCGAGCGCCCGGCGACCTTGCCGTGCCAGCTGGCGGCGATGCCGGCCACGCACCCCTCGCCGATCTCCCACGAGCCGAGGTCGACGTGCTCGGTGGCGGCGAAGTACTCGGCCTCGCACACGACCTCGTCGAACTCGACACCCAGGGCGTCGCCGATGAGGTGCACCACGTCCTGGAACACCGCCGTGCCTCTGGCGGTCATCTGCGGCAGCTCGGGGTCGTCGATCGGGCGGGCGAAGCCCACCGGCAGCTCGGTGTCGGGGGAGTCGTAGCCGGCGATGTCGGCCGCCTCGGTGACGGTGATCTTGTCGACGCGGTCGCTGGCGCCGGCCAGCACGATGGCCAGCAGGTCGGCGAAGCCGGGGTTGATGCCCGAGCCGAACACCGAGGCGCCGCCCCGCTCGCACGCATCGAGGATGCGCTGGCGCCCCTCGCCCAGGGAGTGCCCGGTGATGAACGCCGCCGTGCTCACGATGTTCACGCTCGCCTCGAGGATCCGCACCATCTCGTCGACGTCGATCCACATCGGGTTGTAGATCACGCAGTCGGGGCGCAGGGCGAGCAGCTCGTCGACGTCGTTGGTGACCGTGACGCCGACGGGTGCCAGGCCGCAGAGCTCGCCCACGTCCTTGCCCGGCTTCGAAGGGGACCAGGCGTAGCAGCCCACCAGCTCCAGGTCGGGATGGGCCACGACGGCCTCCACCGACTGCTTCCCCACGTTGCCCGTCGTCCACTGCACGACCCGGTAGGCCATCGTCGTCCTCCCTCCCGCGGCACGGTGGCCACGTCCCCCGGTGCGGCCAAGGTGGTTCCGATCGTTCCGGTTTCCGCAACGACGGGAACCACCTTGGGTGGTCCAAAGCCTCTAGAGGTTTCGGCCGCACCCTGACGAGGGGGACAGTACTGTGAAGCGAGCCGTCCGGCGCCACCGGGCGGCAGGCGACACCGGGGGAGTGGGGATGCTCAGAGTCGTGCAGTGGGCGACCGGCCCGGTCGGGCGCCACGCCATGGCGGCGGTGATCGACCGCCCCGACCTCGAGCTGGTCGGGGTGCGGGTGTACAGCGACGCCAAGGCCGGGAAGGACGCAGGCGAGCTGCTCGGCGTCGACCCGATCGGGGTGGTCGCCACCGCGGAGCGCGACGACATCCTCGACCTGGCCGCCGACTGCGTGCTCTACATGGCCCAGGGCGACGCCGACCCCGGGCCGGCCATCGACGACATCTGCGCCCTGCTGACCTCGGGCAAGAACGTGGTGTCCACCGCGGTCACGCCGCTCATCGACCCACGGACGATGGGTCCCGGCGTGGTGCAGCGCCTCGAGAACGCCTGCGCCGAGGGCGGCGCCACGTTCCACGCCACCGGCATCGAGCCGGGGTGGGCGTCGAACGTGCTGCCCCTCGCCATGTCGGGCATCTTCCGCTACGTCGAGTCGCTCACCGTGCAGGAGCTGCTCGACTACGCCACCTACGACAACGCCTTCATGCTGTTCGACGTCATGGGGTTCGGACGGGTCCCCGACGACACCTCGGTGCTCGGTGCCGACCCGGCGATCCTGGCCGGTGTGTTCCGGGCGTCGCCGATGATGCTGGCCGACGCCATGGGCGGGACCATCGAGGAGTTCACCTACGACCGGCAGGTGTGGTTGGCCGACGAAGGGTTCGAGGTGGCCGCCGGCCGCATCGAGGTCGGCACGGTGGCGGCGCTGCGCTTCTCGGCCACCGGGGTGGTCGACGGCCGTCCGGCGCTCACCGTCGAGCACGTCACCCGTCTGCGCCCCGACGACGCGCCCGAGTGGCCCCGCGGCCGGGGATGGAAGGTCACCGTGGAGGGTCTTCCGTCGATGGTGCTCGAGTCGAGGATCGCCGTGAACGGCGAGGACGAGAACGACCAGGGCTGCCTCGGCACCGCCATGGTGGCGGTCAACGCCATCGAGGCGGTGTGCGCCGCCGAGCCCGGCATCCGCACCTACCTCGACTTGCCGCCGATCGTGGGCCGCGGGGTGCTGCGACGCCCCTCCACCCTCGTCCGCTCCTGACCCTCACCTCCCGAAGCGAGTCGACCCGGACTTCTCGGGCGGCCCGGACTGGCCGGACGAGGCCGAGGTGAGCCGAGCGTGGTAGCCAGGGGCCGACGAGGTGGTACGCCGCCGCACCGATCGGAGGACGTCGTGGACAAGCAGCTGAAGGCGATGATGAACGAGTCGGAGCAGCAGCTGCTCCGGGAGGTGCTCGACGGCGACCTGTCCCGCCTGGACGAGGACGAGCTCGTCGACCTCCACACGCGCGTGCGCCGCGCCCGCACCAAGTACTCGAAGCTGTACCGGCGCCGGGCCGCCGCCCGGGTGGCGAAGGACAAGAGCCGAGGCAAGGCGTCGGCCGCCAACGCGCGCACGGCCCGCAAGGCCGAGGTGTTCGAGGACGCCCTCGCCACGGTCTCCCGCCAGCTCGCCCGGGCCGCCAAGGCCAGCGCCGAGCAGCTCAAGGCCGAGCGACTCGCCGCCGCCCGGGGCCAGGCCAAGCCGGCCCAGAAGGCGGGCAAGAAGGCGCGCTCGGCCTCCAAGGCCCTGCCCGCGGCGAAGCGCAAGCGCCGCACCGGCGCCACCAAGCGGGCCAGTGCCCAGGCGCGCGCCGCCACCCGCCGCAGCCAGGCGAAGCGGGCCGCCAAGAAGGGCTGATCCGTCGGTCTCGCGACCGCTCCCGAGGCAGATCAGCTGTTTGGAGCGGTCGATCTGCCTCGGGAGGCGACCCGGGTTCGGGTTCGGAGGCAGATTTGCTGTCGGGAGCGGTCGATCTGCCTCAGGAGCCAGGCCGGGTTCGGGTTCGGAGGCAGATCAGCTGTCGGGAGCGGTCGATCTGCCTCGGGAGCCGGACGCTGTCCGGGCGGCGGCCCCGAGCCCGAGCGTCAGCGCAGCCGCCACTCGGGGCGCCAGCCGGACTCGAAGCGGGCCTGGCCCTCCTTGAAGGCGGCGGCGTCGGTGCCGATGCGGGTGTAGAGCAGGGCCAGCTCGATGGCCTGGGCGCGCTGCACCTCGAGGCCCATCCACAGCGCCCGCATGGTGCCCTGCACGGCGAGGGCCGGGTTGCGGGCGATCACCCCGGCGGCCCACTCCGCCCGCTCCATCAGCTCGTCGCGCGGCACGACCTCGCTCACCATGCCGATCTCGTGGGCCCGCTGGGCCGACATGCGCTCCTCGGCGCCGAGCAGCGAGAGGCGCATGATCTCCTGGAACGGCATCTTCTTCAGCATCTGGATGGGCTCGAAGGCGGCCGTCATCCCGTAGGTCACGTGCGGGTCGAAGAAGGTGGCGTCGTCGGAGGCGATGATGAACTCCACCTCGCCGAGCAGGTAGAAGGCGCCGCCGCACGCCATGCCCTGCACCGCGGCCACCACCGGCTTCCAGCAGTCGCGCATCTTGGGGCCGATGTCGCGCCCGGGGTCGTCGTACATCCACGGCGTCGGGTAGCCGGGGTAATCCCCGGCGGCGATGGCGTCGGTGGCCTCCTCGGAGATGGACTCGTCGCGGTCGATGCCGGTGCAGAACGAGTGGCCCTCGCCCGACAGGATCACGCAGCGGACGGCCTTGTCGTAGCGGACCTCCCGCCAGACCTGGCGCAGGTCCTCCTGCATCTGCATGTTGATGGCGTTGCGGACCTGGGGCCGGTTGAGCGACACCCGGGCGATGCCGTCGTCGCCCTTCTCGAAGAGCACCGTTTCGTACGTCACCGGGCCATTCTCGGCGACCCCCGCGACGGGCCGCCACACGCGGGATCGGTCCGCTCGCCGCCCGCACGGGCCGGGTGGGATCGAGCCGGCGGGCGCCGACCCGGTTGCCGCCCGGCTACGGCTCGGGGACCTCGAAGTGCTCGTCGCGGAGCCGGAAGGCTTCCTTGGTGCCGTGCTGCGCCCGGGTCTTGACGAAGTTGAACTCGCCCTCGTCGAACTGGAGGTTGGTGCCGTAGGCGTGGACGAGGTAGCTCACGACCTCCTCGCCCTGGTAGGCCTGCAGCTGCTCGACGAGGCGGAAGGCCTCCTTGGCCATCACGATGCCGTCGGCCGGCATGCGCGAGACCTTCTCGGCCCACCACGACGCCCGCGTGGCGACGTCGGCGTCGTCGACGACCTCGGTGAACACGCCGGCCTGCTCGAGCTCGGCGGCCCGCACGATGTCGCCGGTGAGCAGCAGGCGCCGAGCGAGCACAGGGCCGAGGCGGTGGAAGAACATGTGCAGCGACCCCAGTGCGGGGCCGAGGAGGCGGGTGCCGGGCATGCCGACCCTGGTGTCGCGCCCGACCACGGCGATGTCGGCCATGAGGGCGAGCTCGAAGCCGCCGCCGAGGGCGTAGCCCTGCACCTCGGCCACGGTGGCCTTCGGGTAGCCGAGGAAGTCGTGGTAGAAGGTGAACGTCCGCCGGTCGACCGAGAGCCGCCGGCGCTGGCTCGGCCGGCGCCGCTTGGCCGGGCTCTCACCCTCGCCGTCGCCGGAGCCGCCCTCGTACCAGGCGTAGGCGTTGCCCATGTCGGCGCCGGTGGAGAACACACCGCCCTCGCCCCGCAGGTGCACGACCTTGATGGCGTCGTCGACCGCGAGCTCGTCGAGGTACTCCTGGAACTGCCGGCGCATCGGCGGGTCGTAGGTGTTGCGCCGCTCCGGGTTGTTGATCGTGATGCGGGCGATGCCCTTGGCCTCGTCACGATCGAGCAGCACTCGAGGGTCGGTCACAGGATGCCTCATCGGGTCGCGCGAACGACAGGCACTTTACCGTTTACATCTAGATGTTTCCACCGGCGGCGAGCCTGCGGACCAGGCCCGACGCACGATGAGGCCCCGCAAGCTGGTTCCGATCGTTCCGGTTCCCGGAACGATCGGAACCAGCTCGGGTCGGGCGGGCAGGGAGTGGGCCGGTGTCAATCGTGGTGGAGCAGGTCGACGACCGTCGAGGAGTCCTGGCCGAGCATCACCCGGCCCACCACCGCCATGTGGGAGCGCCAGAAGTCCTCGGCCGCGGCGCCGTCGCCACCCTCGAGCAGCTCGAGCAGCCGGCGCTGCGAGCGGATGCCGCGCCGGCGGGTGGCGAGCGACTGGTCGGGAGACTCCGAGCGGCTGACGGCGGCGACGGCGCGGGCCACGATCTCGTTGAGCATCTCGGCCACGATGGTGAGGGTCTGGTTGCCGCCCAGGGCGACGAGGCGCTCGTGGAACTCGGCGTTGGCCCGACCGAAGGAGTCGGGGTCGTCGACGCACGCCTCCTGGGCGTCGATCAGGCCGCGCAGCTCGGTGACCATGGCCTTGCGTCGGCGGCTGGTGGCGATGGCCTTGGCCGCCAGCGGCTCGAGCTGCGAGCGGGCCTCGAACACGTCGGCCAGCGACACGTTGCGGGCCTGCAGCACGATGGCGGCGCTGCGGGCGGTCATGCGCTCGTCGGGCTCGCGCACGACAACCCCGCCGTGCACGCCGCGCACGACGGTGATGAGGCCCTCGGCCTCGAGGATGCGCAGCGCCTCGCGCAGCGACGGGCGCGACACGCCGAAGCGCTCGACCAGCTCCGGCTCGTGGCCGAGCGACTCCCCCTCGGAGAGCTCTCCGGAGATGATCGCCGAACGCAGCTCGTCGGCGATGAGCTGGGGCTTCTCCTTGGTGCGTGACCCGCTGCGCTTCTCTGCGACCACCCGCCACCTTCTTCCAGTGTCGGGCCGTCGTCGGCCCGGAGGCCGAGACTAGCGGTCGGCCCCTCTCGCTCCCGGTGTCCGCCGGGCCGGTCCGCTCACCAGAGCGTGACCATCCCGGGCTCGCTGCGCAGCGAGCCGCGGATGGCCTTCTTGTCGATCTTGCCGGT
Source organism: Actinomycetes bacterium (assembly GCA_029782145.1). GTDB lineage: Bacteria > Actinomycetota > Acidimicrobiia > Acidimicrobiales > Acidimicrobilacustridaceae > CAMFLJ01. The sequence continues at coordinate 222,264 of JAKOVH010000030.1, forward strand.
GGCCGTCTCGGGTAGCTCCCCCACCACCACGAGCGCCTCGGGGGCCTTGAAGGCGGCCAGGCGCTCCAGCGCGAACCGGCGCAGGCCGGGGAGGTCGACCTCCATGCCCTGTCGGAGGACGACGACGGCGCACACCCGCTCGCCCATCTCCTCCTCGGGCACGCCGACCACGCTGACCGAGGCGACCGCCGGGTGCTCGAACAGCACCGCCTCCACCTCGGCGCAGTAGACGTTCTCGCCGCCGCGGATCACCACGTCCTTCAGGCGGTCGACGACCCGTAGGAAGCCCTCGTCGTCGAGGTAGCCCAGGTCGCCGCTGTGGAACCAGCCGTCGACGAACGCCGCGGCGGTGGCGACCGGGTCGTTCCAGTAGCCCTTGCACACCTGGGGCGAGCGCACGCAGATCTCGCCGACCTCGCCGGTGCCGAGCACGCTGCCGTCGGGGCCCACCACCTCGATGTCGGCGGTGAGGTTGGCCCGGCCCACGCTGTCGGGGTGGGCCAGGAACTCGGCGCCCACGTTGGTGGCGATGGCCGAGGTGGTCTCGGTGAGGCCGTAGCCGTTGAGCAGCTGGATGCGCTCGCCGAACTCCTCCACCGCCCGCAGCGGCAGGTCCGGTGGCACCGCGGCGCCGCCCATGGGGAAGCCCTGGATGGGAAGGTCGAGGGCGCCGGCGCCGGACCGGTCGAGCACCTGGCGCACGATGGTGGGCACGCCGCCGAACTGGGTGATCTGCTCGGTCTGGGCCAGCCGCAGCGACTCCTCGAGCTCCCACTTGTGCATGACCACGAGCTTCACCCCGCCCATGGGAGCACTGAAGATCGCCGTCATCCCGCCGATGTGGAACAGGGGACCGACCGACAGCGATGCCGGCTGCCGCGGCGGTGCGGGCGGGCGCTGGCTGATGAGGGCTTCGCGGAGGTTGGCGAAGGCCATGTTCCAGATGTTGGCGGTCATGCCCCGGTTGGTGAGCAGGGCGCCCTTGGGGCGGCCGGTGGTGCCCGAGGTGTAGAGCATGGCGATCACGTCGTCGCGCCCGGGCCGCACCACGGCGTCGTCGGCGAGGGGCGAGCCGGTGACCAGCTCCTCGAACGGCACGTCGCCGTCGGCGCCGCGCACGCCGACCACGGTGAGCCCGTCGGGTCGGGGCTGGTCGGCCAGCTGGTCGATGCGCTCGCCGTCGAGCACCGCCACCTTCGCCGCCGCGTCGTCGAGGGCGTAGGCCAGCTCGGGCCCGACCCACCAGGAGTTCATGGGGGTGGCGATGGCCCCGCACAGCGCCGCGGCCCACACCACGACCGGGTACTCGGGCAGGTTGCGCATGCACAGGGCCACCCGGTCGCCGCGCTGCACGCCGAAGGTGCCCTGCAGCTCGCCCGCCAGGCTCAGCGCCCGGCCGCGGACCTCGGCGAAGGTGTGGCGCTCGTCCTGGTAGACGACGTGCACCAGCTCGGCGTGGTTGGGGCCCATGTCGAAGATGTCGAGCACGGTCCGAGGGGAGCGCACGAAGTCGCGCAGGGCGATGCCGTCGACCTCGACCGGCTCGACCTCGAACATGCCGCCCTCGCCGATCAGCGGCGCCAGGCGCGTGTCGTCGCGGTAGACCGCGGCGATCTCGGTCGCGTCCTCGATGGTCATCGGTCGTGTCCCCTCACACGTCACGGTCGACCGTGGGATCGTACCCGAGAGATCTAGATCTTTCCGGCCCCGGCGCGCGAGCGGAGCCACCGACGGTGTGAGGTGGGCCAGGCCGGGTGGAGCTCAGGGATGGGGGCGGGCAGTGGCGTACAGGCACACCTTGCCGGTGGCGGTGTCGGTGAGCTCGACGGTGTGGACGTCGCCCGCCGCGGTGGCCACGGCCCGGGCCGGGCCCTCCATCACGGGGCGCAGGTAGCGCACGGTGAAGCTCGACAGCGGTGTCGGCGCAGGCAGCAGCGAGGTGACCGCCTCCTCCATGGCCAGCGACGCCAGCCCGCCCTGCATGGCGCCGACGGCGTTCAACGCGTCGGCGCGCCGGGGCATCTCGGCCACGCCGGGGGCCACGACCCGGCACGCCAGGCGCTCGGCCAGCGGCAGCGCCAGGGCAGGGCCCACCACCTCGGGCACCGGGAAGCCGTCGGGGAACACGTGGGTGGGGTCGGGCGCCGGCACGAAGCTGGCGATCGCCACGGCCACCGGCCCGCTCCCGGCGGCGTCGGAGAAGCGGCACCCCGACACCACCACCGACCGGCCCGCCCGCACGACGAACGTGTCGGCCTCCACCACCATGCCGGGCGGCGCCGCCCGCACGACCTGCACCTCCAGGTCGAGGGTGAGCGGGATGCGGGGCTCCATGGCGAAGCCGGCGGCGGTGCCGGCCAGCACGTCGGCCCACGTCAGCACCACCGACGTGCGCAGCGCGGCCGTGCCGGGGACGCACAGCTCCTCGACCACCGTCGCCCGGCCCCGCAACACGTCGCCCTCGGCACGCACCTCGAGGCCCAGCTCGGCCACCACGTGGGCCTCGTCGTCCCAGTCGACCGCCGTCGTCCGGGGAGCCAGAGGCCCAGGGTGGTCGGTTCCGGTCGTCACGTCAGCGGGCGGTGCCCAGCAGGTCGAGGGCGTTGTCGCGCATGATGCGGCGCACCTCACCGGCGTCGAAGGCGTGGAGCTCCTTGGTGAAGTCGGTCGGCTCGGCCAGGCCCTCGCCGTGGGGCCAGTCGGAGCCGAACAGGATGCGTTCGACGCCGATCAGCTCGGCCAGGGCCCGGATGTCCTCCTCGTAGTACGGCGTGACCCACACGCACCGGCGGATGGTGTCGAGCGGGTCCTCCTCGAACGACCACGGCGTCTGGTTGGCCTGCTTCTTCAGCCGCTTCACCAGCAGCGCCACCCAGTCCGAGCCGTTCTCGATGCTGGCGACCCGCAGCTCGGGGAACCGGTGGAAGACGCCGTCGACCAGCATCGAGGCCATGGTGTCGTGGATGGCCCGGTCGGACACCAGGATCTTGCTGAGGATGTTGGTCCGGCCGTAGGCCATGAACTCCGCGGTGCCGCCCCACATGGCGCTGAAGGCGTTGTAGCCGCTGTCGCCCAGGTGGAACGCCACCGGGGTGCCGGTCTCGACCAGGCGGGCCCAGAACGGGTCGTGGGCCGGGTGGCCGAACGAGCGCGAGGTGCCGTGCTCGCCGGGCACCGGTGCCGGGCGCAGGTGCACGATGCGGGCGCCCATCGCCAGCACCCGGTCGAGCTCGGCCACGGCCGCCTCGGGGTCGGCCAGCGACAGCATCGGCGCGCTCACGATGCGGCCGTCGGGCCGGGCGAAGCCCCAGTCCTCGTCGAGCCAGGAGTTGAAGGCGCTGAGGGTGGCCATGGTGGCGCCGACGTCGTGCTTGAGGGCCTCCTCCACGCCGCAGCCCATGGTGGGGAACATCCACGCCGAGCCGAGGTGCTGGCGCTCCACCACCTCCACGCGGGCGGCCCGGTCCTGGTACTCGGCCCGCAGCGGCTCGACCTGCATGAGCGACCGGGGGTCGACGCCGTCGGGCACCTGGCCGCGGAACATCAGGTCGATGCACCCGGGGACGATGATGGGGTCGAAGGTGGGGTTCGGAATGAACCGGTTGATGCGGCCGCCCATCAGCATGTAGGAGCGCTTGCCCTTGGTGAGCACCTGCACGCCGCGCTCGGCAAGAGCGGGGTCGAGGTGCCGGGTGAAGGCGTCGAGCGGCTCGTAGTAGTGGTTGTCGGCGTCGATCGGCTCGTAGTCCAGGTCCATGGTCCCCTCGTCCCTCGTTCCCCTGTGCGCTTCCTCTGTGCGCCGGCACCGATCCGCGCCCAGGTCCCGTGGGTGCGAGGTGAAGTGCGGCTTTACTTCGGTGTACGGTATCGCTGTACCGCCCGGAGCACCACCGACCCGGCCAGGGGGACCCGATGAGTGACGGCAACGGAAAGCGGGGCATGCGCATCTTCCGCAAGGACGACGCGCCGCTGCTCCTCGAGACCGGCATGATGTCGATGCCGACCATGGAGCCCGACGCCAGCGAGCAGCTGGTCGAGTGGGCCACCAACGGCGGCCAGGTGGTGAAGGTGCTCTTCGGCGACCCGGAGGGCAGCGGCATGAGCCTGGTGTGGTCGTGGTTCGGCCCCGCCTTCACCCTGCCCCGCCATTCCCACAGCGGCGACTGCCTCTACTTCGTGCACCGGGGCGAGGTGCACATGGGCAACACCGTGCTCGGCGCCGGCGACGGGTTCTTCCTGCCCGCCGACGCTCCCTACGCCTACTCCGCCGGGCCCGAGGGCGTGGAGGTGCTCGAGTTCCGCGGCGTGTGCTCGTTCGACATGCAGATCACCGAGAGCCTGGCCCGGTGGGACCACATCGTCGAGGTGTCCCGCGCCAACGCCGAGCGCTGGGCCAGCGAGCAGGAGGCGCACGCATGAGCCAGCTCGACTTCCCCGTCTTCGACGCCGACAACCACCTCTACGAGACCGAGGACGCCTTCACCCGCCATCTGCCGGAGTCGCACAAGAGCCTCTTCCGGTTCGTCGAGCTCAACGGGCGCAAGAAGATCGTCGTCCGCAACGTCATCACGGAGTACATCCCCAACCCCACCTTCGAGGTGGTGGCCAAGCCCGGCGCCCACATGGCGTTCTACGCGAGCGACAACCCCGAGGGGAAGACGCTGCGCGAGCTCACCGGCGAGCCCATGCGCTCCATCCCGGCCTTCCGCAACCCGGCCGACCGCCTGGCGCTGCTCGACGAGCAGGGCGTGCACGCCTGCCTCATGTTCCCCACCCTGGCCAGCCTCATCGAGGAGCGGCTGAAGGACGACCCGGCCGCCACCGTCGTGGCCATCCGCGCCTTCAACGAGTGGCTCCACGACGACTGGACCTACGACTACCAGGGGCGCGTCTTCGCCACGCCGATCGTCAACCCCTGCATCGTGGAGGAGGGCATCGCCGAGCTCGAGCGGGTGCTCGAGCGGGGCGCCCGGGCCGTCCTGGTGCGGCCCGCCCCGGTGGCCGGGCTGCGCGGCTCGCGCTCGCCGTTCCTGCCCGAGTTCGACCCGTTCTGGGCCCGGGTGGAGGAGGCCGGTGTGCTGGTGGCCCTGCACGCCTCCGACACCGGCTACCAGGACTACCTCAACACCTGGGAGGGCTCGAGCCAGGAGTTCGTGGCGTTCAAGCCCAAGACCTTCCCCTATGTCGCCGACGGAGGCCGCTCCATCCAGGACACGCTGGCCTCGGCCATCTGCCACGGCATGCTCGACCGCTTCCCGGGCGTGAAGCTCATGAGCGTCGAGAACGGCGGCCACTGGGTGCACGTGCTGGCCCACAACCTCGAGCAGACGTGGAAGAAGATGCCCAAGGAGTTCCCCACCCACCCCCTCGAGGTGCTGCGCCGCAACGTGTGGATCAACCCGTTCTGGGAGGAGTCGATCTCCGGGCTGGTCGAGCTGATGGGCCCCGACCGGGTGTGCTTCGGGTCCGACTACCCGCACCCGGAGGGCCTGGCCGAGCCGCTGCAGTTCGCCGACATGGCCGCCGACCTGACGCCCGACGTGCTGCGCAAGGTCATGTCGTCCAACCTCGCCGGCCTGCTCGGGGTGAGCGGCTCGGTGGGCGCGGCGGCACCATGAGCTCGGCCGCCGGCACGGCGGGGCCGGCCGACGGCGCCGACTGGCAGCGGCGCGTCGTGGGCCGCTCGCTCACCGACGCCCGCCGCCGCTCGATCGACCGCGGTGAGCGCTTCGTGCGGGCGGCGGCCAAGGTGCTCGAGCGGACCAACGGCGAGTCGCTCACCGTGCAGCAGGTGGCCGACGAGGCCGGCCAGTCCCTGCGCACGCTCTACCAGTACTTCGAGAGCAAGGACGACCTCCTCCTCGCCGTGTACGAGGAGGCCATGGGCACCTACGCCCGCATCGTGCGGGCCGCCATCGAGCCCCTCGACGACCCCGTCGAGCGGCTGGCCGGCTCGCTGGTGGCCTCGGCCCGCCTGCCGGGCATGCACCAGAAGTCCGGCGTCGACCGGGGGCTGTCCCGGCTGCGCCTCCAGCTGGGCCAGGCCGACCCCGGGCTCATCGCCCGCTCGCAGGAGCCCATCACGGCCGTGTTCCGCGAGCTGGTGACCGCCGCCGCCGAGGCGGGCGGTTCCGGGGTGATGGACGCCGAGCCGGGCACCTACTTCGTGCTCGCGCTGCGCACCTCGTTCAGCCTGTCGTCCACCCTCGGCACCGAGTTCAGCGTCGAGCTGCCCGGTCCCGTCGAGCTGGCGCAGTTCTGCCTGGGTGGCCTCGGCATCGACCGGCCTCGCTCCTGGTACGACGACGTCGACGCTCGCCTCGACCTGTCGGGCGACGATGGCCGCTCGATCCTGCGGCGCCTGGCCCGCGGCGCCAAGGCCGGCCGTTGACGCGGACGGTGCGGCGAGGGCACGGGCCCGGTGGAACGGTCCGCCGACCACGCCGTAGGCTCCATTACATCTAGATGTTTCGGCCGCTCCGGAGAGCGGTGGGGGAGAGTCGATGCACTTCCGCTTGGACGACGACCAGCTGGCGATGCGTGATGCCGTCCGGGCGTTCTGCGCCGACCGGTTCGACCTCGCCGCCGTCGCCACCCGAGAGGATCGGCCCGCCGACGACAGCGCGTGGGCGGGGCTGGCCGCGCTCGGCGTGCTCGGCATGCTCGAAGACGGCTCCGGGGTCGGGCTGGTCGAGGCCGCCGTGGTGTTCGAGGAGCTGGGCGCCCACCTGGCCAGCGGCCCGGTGCTGTGGACCGTCGTGGCGGCGCCGCTCGTCCCCGCTGCCGGCGCCGGCTCGGTGCGGGTCACGGGCGTCGAGGCTCCGGTGGGGGGCGACGGTCCGCTGGCCGTCGTGGTGCCCCACGGCGCCGAGAGCCGGGTGCTGCTCGTGCTGCGCGGCGACCGGGCCGAACGGGTCGACCTCGCCGCCGCCGGGGCCGAGCCGGCCGCGCCGATGGACCCGCTCACGCCGATGGCCACGCTCGGATCGCTGCCGGCCGGCGAGGCGGTGGCCGAGGGCCCGGCCGTCGAGCGGCTGCGCCTCGCCGGCACGATCCTCGCCGCGGCGCAGCTGGTGGGCGGCGCCCAGGCCGTGCTCGACGTCGCCCGCGACTACGCCATGGGGCGCGAGCAGTTCGGCGTGCCCATCGGCTCGTTCCAGGCGGTGAAGCACATCCTCGCCGACGCCTACGTGCGGGTGGAGATGGCCCGGGCCGCCACCTACGCGGCGGCGGCCCTCGCCGCCGGGCGGGGCGAGGGCGACGCCGGGCTGGCCGCCAGCACCGCCAAGCACCTCGCCGGCGAGGCCGGCATCGCCAACGCCCGGGCCGCGGTGCAGGTGCTCGGCGGCATGGGCTTCACGTGGGACATGCTCCCTCACTACTTCCTCAAGCGGGCGTGGGTGCTCGACCGCAGCTTCGGCACCGGTTCGGCGCACGCCGCCCGGCTCGGCGACGCCGTCGGCGTGGAGGTGGCGTCGGCGTGAGCGCTCCGAGCGGGCAGAGTGCCGACGGTGTGCTGATCGACGCGGCCGACGGCGTGCTGCGCATCCGCCTCGACCGGCCCGAGCGCAAGAACGCCCTGCCGCCGGCCGGCGTCGTGCGCATCGTGCGCGCCCTCGAGGACGCCTCGACCGACGAGTCGCTGCGGGCGGTGCTGCTGAGCAGCACCAGCGGCGACTTCTGCACCGGCGCCGACTGGGTCTCCACCAACGTGGCGGGTGGCCCCAAGCCCCGCACCGGCAGCATCCAGCGGCGCACGCCGGTGCAGGCCCACCGGCTCATCGAGGTCATCACCGAGGTGCAGCTGCCCGTGGTGGCCGCCGTGCGGGGCTGGGCCGCGGGGCTCGGCTGCCAGCTCGCGCTCGCCGCCGACTTCACCGTGGCCGCCGACGACGCCCGCCTCTGGGAGCCGTTCCTGCAGCGGGGCTTCACCCCGGACAGCGGCGCCACCTGGCTGCTGCCCCGCCTCGTCGGGGTCGCCCGGGCCAAGGAGCTGCTGCTGCTCGGCCGCACGCTCACCGGGGCCGAGGCCGCCGAATGGGCGCTCATCCACCGGGCCGTGCCCGACGCCGAGCTCGACGCCACCGTCGACGAGCTCGTCGCCCGCCTCGCCTCGGGCCCCACGGTGGCCATCGGGCTGACCAAGCGGCTGGTGCACCGCGCCCTCGACAGCTCGTTGGCCGACGCCCTCGAGGCCGAGGCCAACGGCCTGGAGCTGTCGTCGCGCGCCGCCGACTTCAAAGAGGGCCTCGCCGCGTTCCGCGAGGGCCGACCGCCCGGGTTCACGGGCCGCTAGGGCCACGACCAGGAGACCCGCCCATGGACTTCGACTTCATCACCTACGAGGTGGCCGACCGCACGGCCACCATCACGCTCGACCGGCCCGAGGCCCTCAACGCCCTCAGCCCCGAGATGATCCGCGAGCTGCGCACCGCCTACGACGCGGCCGAGGCCGACGACGACGTGTGGACCCTGCTCGTCACCGCCAACGGCCGGGCCTTCTGCACCGGCGCCGACGTGGGTGAGATCCCCGAGGACGGCCGGGTCGTCTACGAGGAGCCCTACCTGTCGACCTTCCCGCAGTGGGAGGCGCCCCAGGAGGGCACCCCGCCGTTCCGCACCATGACGAAGCCGATCGTCGTGGCGGTGCAGGGCATCTGCTGCGGTGCCGGGCTCGACTGGGTCACCACCGGCGACATCGTCATCTGCTCCGACCAGGCCACCTTCTTCGACCCCCACGTCAGCATCGGCCTGGTGTCGGCCCGTGAGGTCGTCCGCCTGGCCCGGGCGCTGCCGACCCACATCGCCATGCGCATGGCCCTCATGGGCAAGCACGAGCGCATGCCGGCCCAGCGGGCCTACGAGCTCGGCCTGGTGTCGGAGGTCGTCGAGCACGACCGGCTCCTCGAGCGGGCCCGGGAGATCGCCGCCACGGTGAACCGCAACGCGCCGCTGGCCGTGCGCGGCACCCGGCTCGCCATCCGCCGGGGCCTCGACCTGCCCATGTACGAGGCCGAGGTGCTGGCCGAGGCCATGCGGGAGCGCGTGGTGCGCACCGACGACGCCAAGGAGGGCCCGACCGCCTTCATGGAGAAGCGCGAGCCGCGGTGGACGTGCCGATGAGCGAGGGCCCGCAGTTCGAGACGATCGTCTACGAGACCTCCGCCGACAAGGTCGCCACCATCACGCTGAACCGGCCCGAGGTGCTCAACGCCTTCGACCGCCAGATGTGCGAGGAGATGCGGGCCGCCTGGAAGCTGGTGAAGGACGACCCCGACGTGCACGCGGTGGTGCTGCGGGCCGCGGGGGAGCGGGCCTTCTCCGCCGGGCTCGACACCAAGAAGAGCTACGGCCAGCCCGACGACATCTGGAACCACGAGGACCCCGGCGAGCTGCTCAGCCCCAAGTGGCAGCAGTGCTGGAAGCCGGTGGTGTGCGCGGTGCACGGCATCTGCACGGCCGGCGCGTTCTACTTCGTCAACGAGGCCGACATCGTCATCTGCTCGCCCGACGCCACCTTCTTCGACTCCCACGTCACCTACGGGCTCGTCTCGGCGCTGGAGCCGGTGGGCCTCATGCGCAAGGTCGGCCTGGCCGAGACGCTGCGCATCGCCCTGTCGGGCAACGACGAGCGGGTCACCGCCGAGACGGCCCTGCGCATCAGCCTGGTCACCGAGATCGTCGAGCGCGACCGGCTGTGGGACCGGGCCCACGAGATCGCCGCCGGCATCGCCCGCAAGCCCAGCTCGGCCACCCAGGGCACGGTGCGGGCCATCTGGGAGTCGCTCGACCGGCCGTATCGCGCCGCCATGCAGCAGGGCCTGATCTACACGCGCGTCGGCAACCCCATCGGCCAGGCCGAGGTGGCCGAGAAGGGCCCCGACCGGCCCGAGCCGAGGTCCCGGTGACCGACGCCGAGCCCGCGGCGCCGGCCGAGGCCCCGCCCGCCGATGCCGCCGAGCCCGACGAGCTGCCCGAGCTGAGCCGGCGCATCGCCGCCGTGCTCGCCCTCGACCCGGCCGCGCCGGCGGTGGAGTTCGAGGGCCGGTGGCGCACCTGGGGCGAGCTCCGGGCCGCCGCCGACGCCGTCGCCGCCCACGTCGTGCCGGGCGCCCGGGTCGGGCTCATGCTGCGGAACCGCCCCGCCCAGCTCGGTCTGCTGCTCGGCCTGCTGCGCGCCGGCGCCTGCGTGGTGGCCATCAACCCGGGCCGGGGCTACGAGCGGGTGAAGGCCGACCTCGCCGCCCTCGACGTTCCCGTGCTGGCCGGCAGCCCCGACGACCTGGCCACGTTCGGCCCGAGCAGCGCCGCCCTGCTGCGTCTGGCGAGCGCCGAGCTGGGCACCGTCACCGCCCAGGGCACCGCGCCCGACCTGGCCGGCCAGCTCAACCCGGGTGTGGCGGTGGAGATGCTCACCAGCGGCACCACCGGCCCACCCAAGCGGGTGCCGCTCTCCTACGACACCTTCGTGCAGGTGCTGATCGGGGCCAAGCACTACGAGAGGAACGCCGCCAACGAGGTGCGGCTGCGCTCGGGCGTCGCCATCGTCAACGCCCCGCTCGTGCACGTCGGCGGCCTGTTCCGGGTGCTGCAGTGCGTCAACGACGGCCGCTCGTTCTGCCTGCTCGAGCGCTTCACCGTCGAGGGCTGGGTCGACGCCGTGCGCCGCCACCGGCCCAAGACGGTGAGCCTGGTGCCCGCCGCCCTGCGCATGGTGCTCGAGGCCGACCTCGACCCCGCCGACCTGGCCAGCATCCGCTCGGTCATCTCCGGCACCGCACCGCTGTCGCCCGACGACGCCGACGCCTTCTTCCGGGCCTACGGCGTCCCCGTGCTCATCTCCTACGGGGCCACTGAGTTCGGCGGCGGGGTCGCGGGCTGGAACCTGGCCGACCACCAGCGCTTCTGGGCCACCAAGCGGGGGAGCGTGGGCCGGGCCCACGCCGGGTGCGAGCTGCGCGTGGTCGACGCCGGCACCGGCGAGGTGCTGGGCCCCGACGAGGAGGGCCTGCTCGAGGTGAAGGCCGGCCACATCGGCGACGGGCGGAGCTGGCAGCGCACCACCGACCTGGCCCGCATCGACGCCGACGGCTTCCTCTACGTGGTCGGCCGGGCCGACCAGGCCATCATCCGGGGCGGCTTCAAGGTCATCCCCGACACTGTGCGCGAGGCGCTCGAGAGCGACCCGCGCGTGCGCGGCGCGGCGGTGGTGGGCCGCGACGACGCCCGCCTCGGCGAGGTGCCGGTGGCCGCCGTCGAGCTGCGCGCCGGCGCCGACCCGGCAACCGCCGACGAGCTGCTCGACGCCGCCGCCGTCCGCCTGGCCCGCTACGAGCTGCCCGTCGAGCTGCGCGTGGTCGAGACCCTGCCGCGCACCCCTTCGGGCAAGGTCGACCTGCCCGCCGTGCGAGAGCTGCTGACCGGGGAGCACTGATGGACCTGACCTACAGCGCCGACGACGAGGCCTTCCGTGCCGAGGTGCGGGCCTGGCTCGAGGTGGAGGTGCCGAAGCACGGGCCGCCGCCCCCACCTGGCGACTGGCCGGCCCGCCGCGCCTACGACACCGCGTGGCAGCGCAAGCTCCACGACGCCGGCTACGCCGGGCTGCACTGGCCCGCCGAGTTCGGGGGCAGGGGCCTGCCCGTCACCCAGCAGCTGGTGTACCTCGAGGAGTACGCCCGGGCCGACGCGCCCTACATCAGCGTGAACTTCGTGGGCCTCATGCACGCCGGGCCCACCCTCATCGCCGAGGGCACCGACGAGCAGCGGGCGTTCCACCTGCCCAAGATCCTCAAGGGCGAGAGCATCTGGGCCCAGGGCTTCTCCGAGCCCGAGGCCGGCTCCGACCTGGCGTCGCTGCGCACCCGGGCGGTGCGCGAGGGCGACGAGTACGTCGTCAACGGCCAGAAGATCTGGAGCACACGCGCCCACGTCGCCGACTACTGCGAGCTGCTGGTGCGCACCGATCCCGACGCCCCCAAGCACAAGGGCATCAGCTGGCTGATCCTCGACATGCACCAGCCCGGCGTCGAGGTGCGGCCCATGAAGACGATCGACGGCGAGAGCCACTTCTGCGAGGTGTTCTTCACCGACGCCCGGGTGCCGGTCACGAACCTGGTCGGCGCCGAGAACGACGGCTGGCGGGTCACCAACGTCACCCTGCGCTTCGAGCGGGGCACCGCCTTCGCCCAGCACATCATCAACCTGCGCACCCAGCTGCGGCGCCTGGTGCGCATGGCCCAGCAGATCCCGGCCTCGGAGGGCGCCGGCACGGCGTGGGACGACCCGACGCTGCGCACGAAGGTCGGCCACCTCCAGGCCAGCGTCGACGCCCTGTGGCGCATGACCCAGAAGGGCATCGCCGACGCCGAGGCCACCGGCATGCCGTCGCCGTCGGGCTCGGCGGTGAAGCTGCGCTTCAGCGAGCTGAGCCAGGAGCTGAGCGAGCTGGCCGTGGCCGTGCTGGGCGACCTCGCCCTCGCCGGCGTGCGCATCGACGGCATCGACGGCATCGACGGCGTGGAGGTGGCCCGCGAGTACCTGTGGTCGCTGCAGTACACGATCGCCGCGGGCACCTCCCAGATCCAGCGCAACCTGATCGCCGAGCGCATCCTCGGCCTGCCGAGGTCCCGGTAGCGAGGGGAGGGGCGGCGTGCAGCAGGTGCTCGAAGGGGTGCGGGTGCTCGACTACGGGCGGTTCATCGCCGCCCCGTGGTGCAGCGCCATCCTGGCCGACATGGGCGCCGACGTGATCCGCGTCGAGAAGCGCGAGGGCGGCGAGGACCGCTGGGTGCAGGCCGTCACCGACGGCGGCGAGGGCGGCACCTTCCTGCAGTGCAACCGCAACAAGCGCTCGCTCACCCTCGACTCCACCACCCCCGAGGGCGCCGAGGTCACCCGGCGCCTCGTCGAGGGCGCCGACGTCGTCATCGCCAACATGCCGGCCGCCGCCATGCGGGCCAGCGGGCTCGACTACGACACGCTGCGGGCGATCAAGCCCGACATCGTCCTGGCCAGCGCCACGGCCTACGGCGAGGGCGGCCCCTACAGCGACCGGGTCGGCTTCGACGGCACCGGCCAGGTGATGTCCGGCGCGGTGTGGCGCCAGGGCCTGCCCGACCAGCCCATCCGCACCGCCGTGCCCTACGCCGACTTCGGCACGGCCATGACCCTCGCCATCGGCGTGATGATGGCGCTCTACCACCGCCAGCGCACCGGCGAGGGCCAGCACGTCGAGGGCGCCCTGCTGCCCACCGCGCTCATGATGTCCAACGCCTTCCTCATCGAGCGCGACCTGCTCGGCGTGGAGAAGCCGCGCATGGGCAACCGGGGCACGTCGGTGGCGCCGTGCGACCTCTACCGGGTGAGCGACGGGTGGGTGCTCGTGCAGATCGCCGGGCCACCGATGTTCAAGCGGTGGTGCCGGCTGGTGGGCCGCGAGGAGCTCTTCGACGACCCCCGCTTCGCCGACGACGACCTGCGCTGGGAGCACGGCGACGAGCTCAACGACATCATGCAGGCCTGGTGCGACGGCAAGACCAAGGCCGAGGCCATGGCCCTGCTGGAGGCGGCCAAGCTGCCCGCCGCGCCGCTGCTGTCGCCCCAGGAGGTGCTCGACGACCCCCACGTCGAGGCCATGGGCTACCTCGAGCGGGTGCCGTTCCCCGGCGCCTCCAAGCCGGTGCCCATCCTGGAGACGCCGTTTCGGATGTCGGCCACGCCCGGCACGATCCGCACCCGGGCCCCGCTGCTCGGCGAGCACACCGACGAGATCCTGGCCGAGGTCGGCTACGGCGCCGACGAGGTGGCCGACCTGCGGGCCCGGGGGATCGTGTGACGCCAGCGTCGCAGGTGCTGCCGGAGCCGCTCACCCTTCCCGCGCTGGTGCGGCGCAACGCCGCCGAGCACGGCGCCAAGGCGCTGATCGTCACCGACGAGGCCTCGATCAGCCACGCCGAGCTCGACACCGACAGCCGGGCCGTCGCCGCCCGGCTGGTGGCCGCCGGCGTGGGACGGGGCTCCCGGGTCGGGCTGCTGGCGCCCAACGGCATCGGCTGGGCCGTCACCGCGGTGGCCGCCTGGCGGGTCGGTGCCGTGGTGGTGCCGCTGAGCACCCTGCTGCGGCCACCCGAGCTGGCGGCCCAGCTGCAGATCGCCGGTGTGAGCCACCTCCTGCTGACGGGGAGCTTCCGGGGGCGCTCGTACCCCGACGACCTCGACGCGGCCGCGCCCGGCGTCGTCGCCCTCACCGCCGTCGGCGACCGCCACCCGGCGCTGCCCGACCTGCAGCGGGTGTGGCTCCTCGACGAGCTGCCGAGCGCGGCGGTCGCGCCCGAGCTGGTCGACGCCCTCGAGCAGGCCGTGCGCCCCGCCGACGACCTGTGCGTGCTGTTCACCTCGGGCAGCCGCGGCGCGCCCAAGGGCACGGTGCACACCCACGACAGCGCCCTGCACGCGGTGGCCGACAGCCTGCCCGTGCGCTGCCTCGGCGCCGACGACCGCCTCTACATCCCCATGCCGTTCTTCTGGACCGGTGGGCTCTCCATGGGCCTGCTCTCCACCCTGGTGGCCGGCGCCACCCTGCTCACCGAGGCGGTGCCCGGGCCCGAGCGCACCCTCGCCCTGCTGGAGCGGGAGCAGGTCACCCTTTTCCGTGGCTGGCCCGACCAGGCCGCCGCCCTCGCCGCCCACCCGCGCTTCGCCGCCACCGACCTGTCGCAGCTGAAGGCCGGCAGCCTGGCCGCCGTGCTGCCGCCCGGGCTGCGCCCCGCGCCCGGGGCCCGCTCGAACCTGTTCGGCATGACCGAGACCTTCGGCACCTACGCCGGTGACCGCCTCGACACCGACCTGCCTCCCGGCAAGCAGGGGAGCTGCGGCCGGCCCTTCCCCGGTGTCGAAGTGCAGGTGGTCGATCCCGAGAGCGGGTCGCTGGTGGCGGCCGGTGCCACCGGCGAGATCTGCGTGCGGGGCCGCAACGTGATGCGGGCCATCTGCGGGCGCACCCGCGACGAGACCTTCATCGCCGACGGCTGGTACCGCACCGGCGACCTCGGCCGCCTCGACGCCGACGGCTACCTGTGGTTCGAGGGCCGGGTCGACGACATGTTCAAGGTCAAGGGCGCCACGGTGTACCCGGCCGAGGTCGAGGCCGCTCTGCGGTCGCTGCCCGGCGTGCAGCAGGCCCACGTCACCGACGTCCGCCCCCTCCCTCCCACCTCTCCCGACGACTCTCCCGGCTCTCCCGCCTCTCCCGACCCCCGTTCTGGTGGAGATCTCCAGTCACATGCGCCAGTAGATCTCCACCAGAACGGGGACGGGGTCGAAGCGGCGGCCGGGGTGGAGGTCGGGGCGCTGGTGGTGTCGACCCGGCCGGCCGAGGAGCTGCGCGCCGAGGTGCGCGAGCGGCTGAGCGCGTTCAAGGTGCCCACCCGCTGGGTGGTGACCGACACCGCCGACGACGTGCCGCTCACGGCGACGTCGAAGGTCGACAAGGCGGCGCTGCAGGAGCTGCTGCGCCGACACGGACAGCGGGCCGGCCAGGCCCGCACGCACACAGGGGAGCAACGGGCATGACACGAGCGATCGACGGCCTGGTGAACGTCGACTTCGGCGACCGGCCGATGCCGGACTGGATGGTCCGCGTGAAGGACGACTACTTCGGGGGGAAGTTCTCCTTCGAGAGCCCCAGCCTGGAGCAGTTGCTCGAGGAGATGGACGCCCACGGGGTGGAGAAGGCCATCCTCATCACCCAGATCAGCGCCACCGGGGGCCGGCCCTTCGAGTTCGTCGAGGCCCGGCCCGACCGCTTCGCCCTCGGCATCGGCGGGTTCGACCTGCTGCGGCCGATGGAGAACATCCGCAACATCGAGGCGTTCCTGAAGAACCACCCGGTGGCCTACGCCACGGTGGGCCCGAGCTTCTGGGGCGACGGCATGTACCCCCCGACCGACCCGGTGTACTTCCCGCTCTACACCAAGTGCTGCGAGTGGGAGCTGCCGCTGTGCATGAACGCCGGCATCCCCGGGCCGCCCATCCCGGCCGAGCCGCAGAACCCCATCCACCTCGACCGGGTGTGCCAGCGGTTCCCGGAGCTGAAGCTGTCGATGATCCACGGGGCCGAGCCGTGGTGGGACATCGCCTTCCGGATCATCATGAAGTACAAGAACGTGCGGCTCATGACCTCGGCGTGGTCCCCGAAGCGCCTGCCCGAGTCGCTGCTGCACTTCATGAAGACCCGGGGGAGGGGCCGGATCATGTTCGCCTCCGACTACCCGGTGCTGCCCATCTCCCGCGTGCTGCCCGAGGCGCTGGCCCTCGACCTGCCCGACGACGTGCGCGACGAGTGGCTCTACCGCACCGCCGACGAGTTCTTCTTCTCCCACCGGTGGGTCACGGGCTGAGCCCGTACTGGTGGAGGATTCACCCCCGATCCCGGGGGCGAACCTCCACCAGAACGGGATGGATGCCGCAGCAAGGAGCGCAATCGTGAGACCCCTCCGCTACTCGATCAACGTCACCCTCGACGGATGCTGCGACCACCGGGTGAGCCACCGGCTGATGCCCCCGGGCGAGGAGCTGCACCGCTACCACGCCGCCAACCTGGAACGAGCCGATGCGCTGCTCTTCGGCCGGGTGACCTACGAGATGATGGAGGAGGCCTGGCGGCTGCCGGCCTCGGGGACCTGGCCCGAGTGGATGGCCGACTGGATGGTCCCGTTCGCCCGCACGATCGACGGGGCGAAGAAGTACGTCGTGTCGAGCACCCTGGACCACGTCGACTGGAACGCCGAGCTCCTGCAGGGCGACCTGGAGACCGCCGTGAGGCAGCTCAAGGACGAGCCCGGCGAAGGCCTCTACGTCGGAGGTGTGACCCTGCCGCTGGCCTTGGCCGACCTGGGCCTGATCGACGAGTACGAGTTCGTCGTGCATCCCGTCGTGGCGGGCCACGGGCCGACCTTGTTCGCCGGCTTGCACGAGCAGCTCGACCTCGAGCTCGTGGGGCGCCACGAGCTCGGCACGGGGGCCATCGCACTCCGCTACCAGCCGAGCCGCGTCCCGGGCTGAAGCACAGAGCAGTGGGATTCGCTACGGCGTCCAGTCGGCGACGACGGTCAGGTCGGTGAACTCCGGAGGACCGTCGAAGATCTCGGCCATCGTCGCCCGCGCCACGCGCAGGCCCTCGGCGCGACGCGGATCGCTCTCACGCTCGCGGGCCTTCTGCTCGCTCTCGAAGACGACCAACATGTGCACCCGGCTCGGGTCGTTCTGGTCCTGCATGGCCGACGAGCGCAGCAGGCCCGACCCTGGCTGCTCGGTCGCCTTCAGCTCCTCGACCAGGCGGGGAAGGTCGCCTTCCCTCCCCGGCTTCAGTCGCACCGTGATCAGCTGCGCCCACATCGCGTGACTCCCCTCCCCGGCCAGTGCCCGAACCGTACAGCGCGAGGCGGCGCCCGGCCCCGAAGCGCTCGCTCGGACCGCCCCTCGACGTTCCGCTCGCGCTGCCGGCTCGATGTCGATCGGGCCGGTTCCCGGCCCAGGCGGACGACGTCAGGGCGCCGCCGGGCCGGCGGGGCGGGTGGGGCCGGCGGGGCGGGCGGCCCGCTGCACGAACGGGTCGAGGGCGGTGGGGTCGGCGAGCGAGCCGAGGCTGGCGACCTCGTCGGGTGGTGTGCCGAGCAGGATGCGCTTGACCGGCACCTCCAGCTTCTTGCCGGAGTGGGTGCGGGGGATGGCCGGCACGGCGACGATCTCGTCGGGGGAGTGGCGGGGTGAGAGGGCCGAGCGCAGGTCGGCGCGTATGCGCGCCGCCAGCTCGTCGTCGAGCTCGACACCCGGGTCGAGGGCGACGAACAGCAGCAGCCGGCCGGGGCCGCCGTCGGGGTCCTCGAGGTGCACGGCCAGGCTGTCGCGCACGCCGGGCACGGCGTCGACCACGGTGTAGAGCTCGCTCGTGCCGAGGCGCACCCCGCCCCGGTTGAGGGTCGCGTCGGAGCGGCCGGTGATGGTGCACGAGCCCCGGTCGGTGATGGTGATCCAGTCGCCGTGGCACCACACGCCCGGGAAGCGGGAGAAGTAGGCGTCGCGGTAGCGGCGGCCGTCGTCGTCGCCCCAGAAGCGCAGCGGCATGCTCGGCATGGGGGCGGTGACCACCAGCTCCCCCTGCTCGCCCACCACCGAGCGGCCGTGCTCGTCGAACGCCTCCACGCTGGCGCCGAGCTCCCGGCAGCTGATCTCGCCGGCGACCACCGGCACCAGCGGGCTTCCGCCCACGAAGGCGGTGCACACGTCGGTGCCGCCGCTGATCGAGGTGAGCCAGACGTCGGGCAGCTGCTCGTACACCCACTCGAAGCCCTCGGCCGGCAGCGGCGCGCCGGTGGAGCCCACCGAGCGCAGGGCCGACAGGTCGCCCTGGTCGGCCAGCTGCAGTCCGGCAGCGCGGCACGACAGCAGGAACGGGGCGCTGGCGCCGAAGACGGTGACGTCGAGCTCGGCGGCCATCCGCCACAGGGTGCCGAGGTCGGGCCAGCCCGGGTCGCCGTCGAACAGCACGATGGTGGCGCCCAGGCACAGCGCGGAGACGAGGAAGTTCCACATCATCCAGCCGGTGGTGGTGAACCAGGTGAAGCGGTCGCAGGGGCCGAGGTCCTGGTGCAGGCCGAGGGCCTTGAGGTGCTCGAGCAGGATGCCGCCGTGGCCGTGGACGATGGCCTTGGGCGGTCCGGTGGTGCCCGAGGAGAACAGCACGTACAGCGGGTGGTCGAACGGGACCGGCTCGAAGGCCAGCTCGCCGGGATCGGCCAGCAGGTCGTCCCACCCGGTGTCGACGTCGACCACGGCGGTGAGCGAGGGCAGGGCCTCGACGATGGCGTCGACCTCGGTGTGGCGGTCGACGTCCTTGGCGCCGTAGCGGTAGCCGCGGGTGACGAGCAGCACGACGGGGTCGAGCTGGCCGAACCGGTCGACCACGCTGCGGGTGCCGAACTCGGGCGGGCAGGAGGCCCACACCGCCCCCAGGCTGGCGGTGGCCAGGAAGGCCACGACGGCCTCGGGCCCGTTCGGTAGATAGCCGGCTACCCGATCGCCGGATCGGACGCCAAGGCGGGCCAGGCCGGCGCGGCAGCGGGCGACCTGGTCGCGCAGCTCGTCCCATGTGAGCCGGCGGTCACCGGTGGACTGGGACCGGGCGATGACGGCAACGTCGTCGCCCGTGGTGGCGAGGGCGCGCTCGGCGTAGTTGAGCCGGGCACCGGTGAACCAGCGGGCGCCGGGCATCGCCGGGTGCTCGAGCACGGCGTCGTACGGGTGCGAGGACTGCACGTCGAAGAACGACCAGATCGACGACCAGAAGCCAGGCAGGTCGTCGACCGACCAGCGCCACAGCTCCTCGTAGCCGTCGAACCGCAGCCCCCGCTCCCGCCGGAGCCACTCGAGGTAGCGGCCCACGACCGAGCGCTCGCCCATGTCGGCGGCCGGCGTCCAGAGCGTGCGGGGCGGGGTCACCGGTCGGTGGCGCCAGTCAGGATCGCCCGGGCGCGGGCGGCCACGACCTCGTCGACCATCTGGCCCTCGAAGGCGATCGTGCCGCCCCCGGCCTCGTCGAAGGCGGCCAGCAGCCGCGCGGCCCAGTCGAGCTCCTCGGGGGAGGGGAGGAACGCCTCGTTGGCGGGGCCCACCTGGCTGGGGTGGATGCACAGCTTGCCGGCGTAGCCGAGCGCCCGAGCCTCCCGCGCCTCGGTGACGAAGCGGTCGTGGTCGCCGAAGTCGATGGTGACCATGTCGAAGGCGGGCACCCCGGCCACCCGGGCCGCCATGGCGACCTGCGCCCGGGCCACGGCCACCTCGGCGTTGCCCGGCGTGCGCACACCGCCGAGGTCGGCCACGTAGTCCTCGGCGCCGAAGTAGCAGGCCGACACCGCGCCGGTGAGCAGCGTCCGGGCGTCGAGCGCGCCCCGCACCGTCTCGAACCCGGCCAGCACCGGACGGCCGTCGAGGGCCCGTTCGAGCCGCTCGACCTGCTCGGGATCCTCCAGCTTGGGCACCACCACCCCCGCCAGCCCGTCGGGCAGCGAGGCGACGTCGTCGTCGAACCACCCGGTGCCGGGCGGGTTCACCCGCACGCACACCGGCACGACGCCGGCGAGGGCGGCCACCCCCTCGGCGAGCGCGGCGCGGGCGTCGGCCTTGGCGGCCGGCGGCACGGCGTCCTCGAGGTCGAGGACCACCGCGTCGGGCGAGGTGCGTGGGGCCTTGGCCGCCATGTCGGGCCGGGTGGCGGGCACGAACAGCAGGCTGCGCCAGCGGGCGATCACGCCGGCCTCCGGTTCATGAGGGCCGAGCGGCGGCAGCGGGCGACCAGCTCGTCGCGCTGGTTGAACGCCCGGTGCTCGAACACGACGATGCCCTGGTTGGGACGCGAGGACGACTCCCGGGCCGAGACCACCTCGGTCTGGGCGTGGATGGTGTCGCCGTGGAAGACCGGCGTGGGGAAGGCGATCTCCTCGAAGCCGAGGTTGGCCACGGTGGTGCCGTGGGTGGTCTCGTACACCGACAGGCCGATCAGCAGCGACAGCGTGAACAGGCTGTTGACCAGCCGCTCGCCGAACTCGGTGGTCTCGGCGAAGGCGGCGTCGAGGTGCAGCGCTGCCGGGTTCATCGTCATCACCGAGAACAAGGTGTTGTCGGCCTCGGTCACGGTGCGGGTGATGGCGTGGTCGATCACCAGCCCCGGCGTCAGGTCCTCGAACCAGCGGCCCATCACCGGCCGGTGTGCGCTCATGTGCCCATCCTCTCTCACCGACCGTGCGGCCGCGCCGCCTCAGCGCCCCTGCCACTCGGGCGGCCGGCGCTCGGCGAAGGCGCGGGCGCCCTCCTTGGCGTCGTCGGAGCCGAACACCTCGAGCACCAAGGCGTCCTGGCGGGCCCAGAGCTCGTCGTCGGTGAGCCCGGGCGTCTCCCGCAGGACCTGCTTGACCGCCTGCACCCCGAGGGGGGCGCTGCGGGCCACGGCGGTGGCCAGCTCCATGGCGGCGGCGAGGGCCCCGCCCGGATCGGTGACCGCGGCCAGCAGGCCGTGCCGATCGGCCTCCTCGGCCGTCACCGGCTCGCCGGTGAGGACCATGCGGTTCACGAGCGACAGCGGCAGGGTGCGCGGTAGCCGCAGCAGGGCCCCGCCACCGGGGAACAGCCCGTGGCGCACTTCGGGCGAGGCGAAGGTGGCGTCGCTCGCCGCCACCAGCAGGTCGGCGAGCAGGGCCAGCTCCAACCCGCCGCCGAGGGCGCCGCCCTCCACGGCGGCCACCAGCGGCTTGCGGCAGCCGTGGTGGAACAGGCGGGTGGCGCCCTTGGGCATGCCGTGGCGGGCGAAGTGGCGCAGGTCGAGACCGGCGCAGAACGTGTCGCCGGCGCCCGTGAGCAGCCCCACGCGCAGGTCGTCGTCGGTGTCGAGGCGCTCGAAGGCGGCCAGCAGGCCCCGGGAGACGTCGGAGTCGATGGCGTTGCGGACCTCGGGCCGGTTGAGGGTGATCACCAGCACCGGCCCCTCGGCCGCCGTCAGCACGGCCCCTTCGGTACCGGTCGGCGCCTCCTCTGAGCCCTCTGCTCCCATGCGGTGCTACGCCCGGCCGAGCATGAAGTTCACGATGGGCGTGGCGGCCGGCCACTGCTCGGTGACGCCGGCGGAGAAGTAGCCCATGTCGGTCACCAGGGTGACGCCGTTGAGGGCCTTGGCCGCGTCGCTGCACAGGAACACCAGCACGTTGGCCTGCTCCATCGGGGTGGAGGCCTCGACGCCCACGTCGGAGCGGAAGTCGGAGCCGAAGCCCAGCCACATCTCGGGGTTGGCCTGGGCCAGCGGCGTGTCGGTGGGACCGGGGGCGATGGCGTTGATGCGGATGCCCTTCTTGAGGAAGTGGTACGCCTTCGACGCCACGTAGGTGCAGATCGCCTGCTTGGTCGACATGTAGTCGGCCCCGCCGTTCTGGGCCACCCACTCGACGGCCGCGTCGAAGTCGGGCGTGGCGAGGTACTCCATGTTGCGGGCCAGGTTCGCCTCCCAGCCCAGCCCCGCCGCCGAGGAGATCATGGCGATGGCGCCGCCGGCGCCGAGGGTGCCCTCGCCGACCATGCGCTCGATCAGGTGGCGGTGGCCGATGAAGTTGATCTTCTCGATGTTGGGCGTGTCCTGGTCGACGCCGGCGCAGGAGAGGATGGCGTGCACCGGGCCGCCGCACTCGTCGATGGCCGCGTCGATCGAGGCCTGCTCGGCCAGGTTGACGTGGATGCCCGTGGCGCCCTCGAGGTCGACCGGCGCGTAGTCCATGACCACGACCTCGGCGCCGGCGTCGAGCAGCAGCTCGGCCGCCGCCCGGCCCATGCCGGTGGCGCCGCCGACCACGAGGGCCCGCTTGCCGTCGAACCGGAACGCATCGAACAGTGACATGGCTCCTCCTGGAGGTCGTGATCGCTGGTGGTGTGCTGCGGAGATCTTCTCGTTCTGGTGGAGGTTCGGCCCCCGATTCGGGGGCCGAACCTCCACCAGAACGCTTGAGGGAGAGTGGTTTAGGGCGGGGCGGGGTGCGGGTCAGGCGACGACGCCGCGGACCTTGAGATCGAGGATCGCGTCCCAGTCGAGGCCGAGGCCGGCGAGGATCTCGTCGCCGTGCTCGTTCATCTCCGGGGCCCGGCCCACCGGCGGCGGCTCCTCGTCGTACTGCATGGGCACGGTGACGAGCTGGAACGGCACGCCCGCCGCGTTGCGGCACTCCTGCAGGTAGCCGTTGGCGACAGTCTGCGGGTCGGCGGCCGCCTCGAGCGTGTGCTGGGTCACGGTCCACTGGCCGTCGAAGGGCTCGAGCCGTCGGCGCCACTCCTCGAGCGGCGCCGAGGCGAAGAGCTGCTCGAGCAGGGCCGCCGCCTCCATGCTGTGCTCCATGAGCGAGGCGTGGTCGGCGAAGCGGGGGTCGTCGGCCCACTCCGGGTGGCCCACCACCCGGCACAGGCTCGGCCAGTACTTGCCCGCCTGCAGGCACGTGAACCACAGCAGCCGGCCGTCGGCGGTCTCGTAGCTGTTGGACAGCGGGTTCTTGCGGGTCTCGGTGGCGGCCGGCGGGGTCCAGGGCTCGCGGACCACGAGCGACAGGGCCAGGGCCTGGCCCATCGCCCACAGGCCCGAGCCGAGCAGCGACACGTCGACCACCGGTGCCTCGCCCGTGCGCTCGCGGTGCAGCAGGCCGCCCATGATGGCCCCGGCGATGGTGATGGCCCCGATGGAGTCACCGAAGCCCGGTCCGGGCGGGCCGGGCACCAGGTCGTACTCGGGCCGCCACGTGCCCACGGCCGCCCCGGTGCGGGCCCAGAACGACAGCACGTCGTAGGACCCCTTGTCGGCGTCGGGGCCCCGCTCGCCCTGGCCCGAGCCGCGCACGTAGACGATCTGCGGGTTGTGGGCCCGGATGTCGTCGAGGTCGATCTGCAGCTTGGCGCGCACGCCGGCCAGCTTGTTGGTGAGGAAGACGTCAGAGGTGGCGGCCAGCCGGTAGAGGATGTCGCGCCCCTCGGGCGACGTGAGGTCGAGCCCCAGGCTCTTCTTGTGCCGGTTGGAGTGCTCCATCAGCGGGTGCACGTCGTCGGGCACGTCGGAGGTGCCGCTGGAGGCGAGGCCGCGCATGGCGTCGCCCCGCTCGACGTGCTCGATCTTGATCACCTCGGCGCCGAGGTCGGCCAACGCGGCCGACGCCGCCGGCACGAAGGTCTGCTCGGCCACCTCGAGGATGCGGAAGCCCTGCATCACCTGGGTCATCGGAGTCCTCCGTTCACGACGCGCTGCGCGGGACGTCGCGGAACGGCACGTCTCGGTCGAGGGTGCGCTCGCGGGGCATGCCGAGCACCCGTTCGCTCACCACGTTGCGGGCCATCTCGGTCGTGCCGCCGCCGATGCACGAGATCTGGCGCATGAGGTAGTCGGTGCCAACGTCGACCAGCGGGCCGTCGTCGTCGCCCCAGACCACCCCGTCGGCGCCGCTCACCTCGTAGGCGATGGCGGTGGTGCGGGCCTGGGCCAGGCCGGTGTAGAGGCGGCCGATGGCGGCGGCCTGGTCGGACAGGGCGCCGCTGGTCATGCCGTCCTTGATCCGTTCCTGCAGGGCGTCGCCCACCAGCTGCAGCACCCGCGCCTCGCCCACGAGGTCGCGCACCTGCGGGTCGTCGAGGTGCCCGGCCTCCCGCGCGGCCAGCAGGATGGTGCGCGTGCCGACCCCGGCGTGGCCCTGGCCGGGCGGGGCGGTGACGTAGGGCGAGTTGTAGAGCATGCGCTCGTGGAACATCCACCGGGTGCCGACGGTCCAGCCGTCGTCGACCTCGCCGATGCGGTCGGTGTCGGGCACCCGCACGTCGGTGAGGAACTCCTGGCAGAAGTCCCGGAAGCCGTTGAGCAGGGCGATGCGCTGCACCTCCACCCCCTCTCGGCGGAGCGGGAGGATGAACACCGTGAGGCCCCGGTGCTTGGGCACGTCCCAGTTCGTGCGGGCCAGGCACAGGGCCCAGTCGGACCACCACGCCCCGGTGGTCCAGACCTTGGAGCCGTTGAGCACCCACTCGTCGCCGTCGCGCACGGCGGTGGTGAGGGCGGCGGCCACGTCGGAGCCGCCGCTCGGCTCGGACAGGAACTGCATCCAGATCTCCTCGCCCGTGAGGATCCTCGGGATGTGGGTGCGCTTCTGCTCCTCGGTGCCGAAGTCGAGCAGCACCGCCAGGCACGGCGACATGGTGGGCGACTGCATGCGCGCCGCGAACTCGTAGCCGAGCAGCTCCTCGTTGAGGGCCCGCTGGTGGGCCGGGGTCAGGCCCTGGCCGCCGTACTCGCGTGGCACGCAGATGCCGGCCAGGCCGGCGTCGAAGAACATGCGCTGGAGCTTGCGGTCGTGCTCGACCTCGGCCAGCTCCTCCTCGTCGGTCATGTCGTTGCGCAGGATGCCGACGACCTCGCCCGGCTCGATGCGGCGCAGGTTGTCGCGCACGAAGGCCCGGGCCCGCTGGCGGAAGGCGTCGACGCCCTCGACCTCGTCGGCCTCGTCGATCTGGGCGGCGCTCATGCCGCGTCCTCCTCGTGGGTGGCGCCCCGCTCCACGAAGGTGGCGACGCGCTGGCGATGCTCGGCCGGGGTGCCGTGCAGCGTGCGGTTCAGCGTCTGGCGCCGAAGGAACAGGTGGATGTCGTGCTCGAAGGTGACCCCGATGCCGCCGTGGAGCTGCACGCACTCGTGCAGCAGCTCGTCGCCCCGGTCGCCGACGTAGGCCTTGGCCACGCTGGCCAGCTCGGCCGCCTGCGGCGAGCGGGCCGACACGGCCGCCACGGCGGCGTCGGTGATGGCGTGGCTGGCCTCGAGCCAGGTCTTCATGTCGGCGAAGCGGTGCTTGAGCGCCTGGTAGGACGAGAGCGGTCGGCCGAACGAGTAGCGGTCGGAGGCGTACTCCACCGTCATGTCGAAGCCGGACTGCAGGGCCCCGACCGACTCGCAGCAGGCCAGCACCAGGGCGAGCTGGAGCTGGCGCTCGACCTGCTCGGCGGCGCCCCCGACCTCGCCGACCGCGGCCGAGGCCGGCACCCGCACCGCGTCGAAGCGCACCTCGGCGAAGCGGCGGGTGAGGTCGACGCCCCGGAGGGGCCGCACCGACACGCCGGGGGCGTCGGTGGGGACCAGCACCTGGGTGAGGCCGTCGCCGGTGCGGCCGGTGACGAGCAGGTGGCCGGCCCGGTCGGCCGACTCGACCGGCCGCTTCACGCCGTCGAGCACCAGCTCGTCGCCGTCGGCGCGCACGGTGAGGGCCACGTCGCCGAGCCGGTCGTGGGGCCGCCGCTCGGTCGACGCCCAGGTGGCCAGCGCGGAGCCGTCGAGCAGCCCGGCCAGGACCTCGGCGTGGGCGTCGCCCCCGGCGCTGCCGAGGGCGGATGCCACCACGTTGGCCGAGACCAGCGGCCCGGGCGCGGCGTGGCGGCCGACCTCGAAGGCCACCAGCGCCAGGTCGGCCAGGCCGTCGCCGCTGATGGAGCCGCCGCCGTGGGCCTCGTCGACCAGCAGCGAGGTCCAGCCCAGCTCGGCGCCCTGGCGCCAGTAGTCGTCGTCATAGCCCGCCCCGCCCTCGCTCAGGCGGCGGAGCTCGGCCACGGGCACCCGGTCGGAGAGGAACCGGGCAGTGGTCTCACGGAAGAACTCCTGGTCGGAGCTCATGTCGAACTGCATGGGTGGTGCGAACCTCCGGGGGGTGGTGGTGGCGGGGCGCCGCGGGCGGCGCCCCGCCACCGGTGGCCGACCCAAGGGGGAGATGGGCCCGCCGGTCGAACGGCGCCGCTCGGCGCCGCGGGGTGCGGTCGGATCAGCCGGCCGGCCAGGCCAGCGACTGGATCTCGAGGTACTGCGCGAAGCCGGCTTCGCCGTTCTGGCGGCCGATGCCGCTGTCCTTGAACCCGCCGAAGGGCACGTCGGGCGAGTAGTAGGAGCCGCCGTTGACCCCCACGGTGCCGGTGCGGATGCGCTTGGCCACGCCCAGGGCCCGCTCCAGCGAGCCCGAGGTGACCATGCCGCTCAGCCCGTAGGTGCTGTCGTTGGCGATGCGGACGGCGTCGTCGTCGTCGTCGAAGGCGATGATCGACAGGACCGGGCCGAAGATCTCCTCGCGGGCGATGGTCATCGAGTTGTCGACGCCGGTGAACACCGTCGGCTCCACGAAGTACCCGGTGGGCAGGTGCGCGGGCCGCCCGCCGCCGAGGGCGAGGGTGGCGCCCTCCTCCACGCCCTTGGCGATGTAGCGCTCCACCCGGTCCCGCTGGGTGGCCGAGACGAGCGGGCCCATCATGTTGCCGGGGTCCTGCGGATCGCCGTAGGGGGCGTGGGCGAGGTACTGCAGCACCAGCTCGACGCCCTCGTCGTAGCGGGAGCGGGGCAGGAGCATGCGGGTGGGGATGGCGCAGCCCTGGCCGGCGTGGGCGCACACGGCGATGCCGACCATGGCGGCCGAGGGCAGGTCGGCGTCGTCGAGGATGATGGCCGCCGACTTCCCGCCCAGCTCGAGGAACAGCCGCTTCATGGTGGCGGCGCCCTTCTCCATGATCCGCTTGCCCACCGACGTGGAGCCGGTGAAGGAGATGCAGTCGACGAGGGGGGAGAGGGTGAGCTCCTCGCCGACGAGGTGGTCGGACGACGTGACCACGTTGACCACGCCGGCGGGGATGTCGGTGCGCTCGGCGATGACCTTGCCGATCAGCGTGGCGTGGAACGGTGTGTCGGGCGCCGGCTTGAGCACCATGGTGTTGCCGGTGGCCAGCGCCTGGGCCACCTTCACGATCGAGACCTCGAACGGGAAGTTCCACGGTGTGATGGCGCCCACCACGCCCACCGGCACCCGGCGCACCAGGCGCCGGGTGGCGGCCCCCGACATGGCGTCGGTGACGTCGGGCAGCTGGGTCTCCCACTCGAAGCGGTCGATCTCGGCGATGGGCCAGGTGAGGGCGTGGGCGAGGGGCAGGGCCATCTGCGGGCCGGTCTCGCAGAGCATGCGGGGCGCGCCCGCCTCGGCGATGAGCTGCTCGCGCAGCTCGTCGCGCTCGGCCTCCAGGCCCTCCTGCAGCTGTTGCAGGCAGTGCTGGCGGAAGGCGTGGTTCGTCGCCCAGTCGGTGTCGTCGAACGCCCGCCGGGCGGCCACGATGGCGCGCTGCATGTCGGCCGCCGAGGCGTCGGCGACCTCGCCGATGACCTCCTCGGTGGCCGGGTTCACGTTGGCGAACGTGCGCCCGCTCTCGGCGTCGACCAGCTTGCCGTCGACGAGCATGCGCGGCTCGGGCGCGATCCTCGGTGTCTCGGCCATGCGTCCCCCTGGGGTGCCCATCAGCGGTGCCGGTCCGTCCCGTCGGGAGGTCCCGTCGGATGTGCCCCGGGATGTGCCCGTGGGGTGTGCCCGCGCCGGCTGCTGATATTGACGTTGTACTGGGCCGAGAATACTGTTGCCGCCCGCAGGGGGCAATCGCGCCCCCGTCGAGAACGCCCTACGCTGCCGGCAGCGAACACGTTCCAGGGGGACATCGGCAGCCACGGGGTGGGGGGTCACCGCCGCACCGTCGACGGTCGTCGCCCTCCGCCACACGGAAGGAAGGCTCCATGCAGTTGGACCACGTCGAGTACGAGGTCGAGGGCCAGGTCGGGGTCATCACCCTGAACCGGCCCGAGGCGGCCAACGCCCAGAACATGAAGGTCCTCATGGAGCTCGACTCGGCCTGGCGCCGCGCCGACGAGGACCCTGGCGTCAAGGTCATCGTCCTGCGGTCGAACGGCAAGCACTTCTCGGCCGGGCACGACATGACCGGCAGCGACACCGTCGCCGGCAAGCCGATCTCCGACGTCATCACCACCCCCGAGGGCCACTACGACTGGGAGACCCGCCACTACCTGCACTACGCCAAGTCGTGGCGCGAGGTCCCCAAGCCGTCGATCGCCGCGGTGCAGGGCAAGTGCATCGCCGCCGGGCTCATGCTGTGCTGGCCGTGCGACCTCATCGTCGCCGCCGACAACGCCGAGTTCTCCGACCCGGTCCTCTACATGGGCATCTGCGGCGTCGAGCTGCACGCCCACACCTGGGAGTTCGGGGCCCGCAAGGCCAAGGAGATCCTCTTCACGGGCGGGTCGATCACCGCCGAGGAGGCCCGTGAGGTCGGCATGGTCAACAAGGTCGTGCCCCTCGACGAGCTCATGACCTCCACCATGGCCCTCGCCGAGCGCATCGCCCAGCAGGACGCCTTCGCCCTGCGCATGGCCAAGCGGGCGGTGAACCACACCCTCGACATCCAGGGCTACACCACCGCCATCGACTCCATCTTCGACATGCACCACTTCGGCCACACCCGGGCCCGGGTGGTGAACGACGGCTACCCGTCGCTCGCCGGGCTCTCCTCCATGAAGGAGAAGGGGAAGGGCGAGGGCCAGTGAAGCTCGAGGGAGCATCGGCCATCGTCACCGGCGGTGCCGGCGGCCTCGGCGCTGCCACGGTCCGCCACCTCGTCGGCATGGGGCTGCAGGTCGCGGTGTTCGACCGCGACGGCGACCGAGCCGCCGAGCTGGCCAAGGAGCTCGGCGACGCCGCCATCGGCGTCGGCGGCGACGTCCTCGACGACGACGACGTCACCGCGGCCATCGACGCCGCCCGCTCGCTCGGCCCGCTCACCGTGCTGGTCAACCTGGCCGGCGGGGCCACCGGCGCCGGCCGCCTGGTGGCCCGCGACGGCACGCCGCACGACAAGGCCGTGTTCGTCGACACGCTGTCGATGAACGCGGTCGGCACCTTCAACGTGAGCCGCCTGGCCGCCATCGCCATGAGCGCCAACGAGCCCGACGACGACGCCCAGCGCGGCGTGATCGTCAACACCGGCTCGCTGGCGGGCCTCGAGGGCAAGGCCGGGCAGGTGGCCTACGGGGCGGCCAAGGCGGCCATCCTGGGCATGACCCTGCCCATGGCCCGCGACCTGGCGCCGCTCGGCATCCGGGTGTGCGGCATCGCCCCCGGCACGATCGGCACCCCGCTGATGGTGGGGGCCGCCGCCCACCTCAAGCACGACCCCTCCGAAGGCGTGCTCTCGCCCAAGCGCATGGGCCACCCCGAGGAGTACGCCCTGCTGGTCGAGGCCATCGTGCGCAACCCCTACCTCAACGGCGAGAACATCCGCCTCGACGGCGGCCTCCGCTTCACGGCGAAGTAGCCCATGTTCTCGACCAAGGCGCTCCTCGACGCGCTCGAACTCCAACCGGTGGAGGCCGACCGCTACCGGGCCGAGAACGTGCCCGGCGGCCACGGCGTGGTGTTCGGCGGACAGCTCCTCGCCCAGTCGCTGGTGGCCGCCCGCCAGGGCCACGACGACAAGCGGGTCAAGACCATCCACACGGTGTTCGCCCGCGGCGCCCGCCCCGACGAGCCGCTCGACGTCGTGGTCGACCCGATGCAGGCGGGGCGCACCTTCGCCAGCAGCACCGTCACCATCAGCCAGGGCGACCGGTTGTGCGTGCGCTCGATCGTGTTGCTCGACGTCGACGAGCCCGACCTGATCCGTCACGCCGACGGCCCCGTCCGCCCGTCCCGGCCCGACGACGCGCCAGCCATGCCCGGCGCCGAGGGCGGCGACTGGGAGATCCGGGTCGTCGGAGGTGTCGACATCTCCGACCCCGAGGCCGTCGGCCCGGCCGAGCTCGACGTGTGGACCCGCTTCGAAGGCGCACCCCACGATCCTGCTTCCGGCCAGGCCCTGCTCGCCTACGCCACCGACGGCTTCCTGATCGGCACCGCCATGCGCCCCCACGAGGGCGTCGGCCAGGCCCTGGCCCACCGCACCCTCTCCACCGGCGTCATCAGCCACACCCTCACGTTCCACGAGCCGCTCGACGCGGGGGAGTGGCTGCTGCTGTCGCACCGCAGCCCCTACGCCGGGCACGGCCGCACCTACGGCCGGGCCGACGTGTTCACCGCCGCCGGTGAGCTCGTGGCCTCGTTCGTGCAGGACGCCATGGTGCGCCCCATGCCGGAGCGCCCCGGCGGCGCGCTCTGACCCAGCTCTCGCGACCCCACCCACCCGACGGAGGAACCACCCACATGCCCACCACGAAGCCGTCGTTCCGGCTCCGACACCTGCTCGCCCTGTTGGCGTTGCTCGGCCTGTTCGCCGCCGCCTGCGGCAACTCCGACGACTCCGGCAAGAGCGGGTCCTCCTCGTCGTCGACGGCGAGCTCCGGCGGTGGCGCCGCCAGCACCGCGCCGGGCGTGAGCGACTCGGAGATCAAGTTCGCCGCCATCGGCACGAACTCGAACAACCCGCTCGGCACGTGCGTGCTCGACTGCTACGCCCAGGGCATCAAGGCCTACTTCGACTGGCGCAACAGCGAGGGCGGGGTCGACGGTCGCAAGCTGGTCCTGTCCCAGACGCTCGACGACGAGCTGTCGAAGAACCAGGAGAAGGCCCTCGAGGTCATCTCGGCCAACAACGTGTTCGGCGTGTTCAACGCTCCCCAGGTGCCGAGCGGCTGGCAGGCCCTCTCCGACGCCGGCATCCCCAACTACGTCTGGGGCATCCACTCCGTCGAGGAGTCCGGCAAGGCCAACGTGTTCCCGAGCCTGCCGCCGATCTGCACCACGTGCACCACCCGCCCGCCGGCCTACGTCGCCAAGCTGGTCGGCGCCAAGAAGGTGGCCACGCTGGGCTACGGCGTGAGCCAGAACTCCAAGGAGTGCGCCAACGCCGCGGCCGACTCGATCAAGGAGTACTCGAGCGACATCGGCGGCACGCAGGTGGCCTACGTCAACGACAACGTCCAGTTCGGCCTGCCCAACGGCATCGGGCCGGAGGTCACGGCCATGAAGGACGCCGGCGTCGACCTCGTCCTGTCGTGCCTCGACCTCAACGCCATGAAGACCCTCGCCCAGGAGCTCCAGCGCCAGGGCATCGCCGACCAGGTCACGATGATGCACTCCAACACCTACAACCAGGAGTTCGTGGACCAGGCGAACGGGCTGTTCGACGGCGACTACGTCCAGGTGCAGTTCCGGCCCTTCGAGGCCGACCCGGGCGACAGCAGCCTCGGGCAGTTCAAGGAGTGGATGGGCAAGAACGGCTCGCCCATCACCGAGCTCGGGATGATCGGGTGGATCAACGCCGACATGGCCTACACGGGCCTGAAGGCGGCGGGCGACGACCTCAGCCGCCAGGGCGTGATCGACGCCACGAACAAGATCACCGACTACACCGCCGGCGGCCTGCTCCCGACCATCGACTGGAGCCGCCAGCACAACGCCCCCACCGAGGCCGACCCGACCACCAACGCCCCGCCCAAGGACTGCATGGCCTTCGTGAAGGTCCAGGACGGGAAGTTCGTGATGGTCGGCGACGCGGCCAAG
Source organism: Actinomycetes bacterium (assembly GCA_029782145.1). Lineage (GTDB taxonomy): Bacteria > Actinomycetota > Acidimicrobiia > Acidimicrobiales > Acidimicrobilacustridaceae > CAMFLJ01. The sequence goes on from JAKOVH010000030.1 coordinate 254,186, forward strand.
CCGTGGACCTGCTGGCCGGGCGACACCCGAGCGTGGTCCGAGCCGGTGCCCACCGACTTCCAGTAGCGGCGCCGCCCGGCCCTCCCGGGCGGGAGGGCCGGGGCGCACTGTGACGGTTGACACACGCGTTAGTCTCTGCAGACCGCCGTCCGGGGGGACGGCACCACACCGGTGTGGGTGCGGACGCACCTGCGCCACCGGGGCACCAGGGGGGACCGCCCATGTCGACCACCACCAGGCCGTCGTTCAGACTCCGCCACCTGCTCGCCCTCCTCGCCATCGTGGCGATGGTGGGGGTCGGGTGCAGCAACTCCGACAGCAGCTCGACCCAGTCCGGTTCGAGCGGCACGTCGGCCTCCTCCGGCAGCTCCGGCGAGAAGGCGGCGAGCGGCGCGCCGGGCGTGACCGACTCGGAGATCAAGTACGCCGCCATCGGCACGAACTCGAACAACCCGCTCGGCACGTGCGTGCTCGACTGCTACGCGCAGGGCATCAAGTCGTACTTCGACTGGCGCAACAGCGAGGGCGGGGTCGACGGGCGCAAGCTCGTGCTGTCCCAGACCATCGACGACGAGCTGTCGAAGAACCAGGAGAAGGCGCTGCAGGTCATCTCCTCCAACGACGCGTTCGGCGTGTTCAACGCCACCCAGGTCCCGAGCGGCTGGGCCGACCTGGCCAGCGCCGGCATCCCGACCTACGTGTGGGGCATCCACATGCCGGAGGCCTCCGGCAAGCCGCAGATCTTCGGCCACAACGCCCCGGTGTGCGGCACGTGCCCCTCGCGGGCGAGCGCGCTCGTGGTCAAGCAGGCCGGGGCCAAGAAGATCGGCGCCCTCGGTTACGGCGTGAGCCAGAATTCCAAGGACTGCGCCAACTCGGTCAAGACCTCGCTCGACAAGTACTCCGACGCCACCGGGGGCGCCGAGGTCGTCTACACCAACGACAGCCTGGCGTTCGGGCTGACGAACGGCATCGGGCCCGAGGTCACGGCCATGAAGGACGCGGGGGTCGAGATGGTGCTCGCCTGCATCGACCTCAACGGCATGAAGACGCTGGCCCAGGAGCTGCAGCGCCAGGGCATGGACGACGTCGTGCTCTACCACCCGAACACCTACAACCAGGACTTCGTCGCCGCCGCCGGCGACCTGTTCCAGGGCGACTACGTGGGTGTGCAGTTCCGGCCCTTCGAGGCCGACGCCGGCGACAGCAGCCTGGCCCAGTACAAGGAGTGGATGGGCAAGAACGGCTACCCGCTCACCGAGCTGGCCATGGTCGGCTGGATCAACGCCGACGAGGCCTACACCGGCGTGAAGGCGGCCGGCTCCAACCTCACCCGCCAGGGCGTCATCGACGCCACCAACCAGCTCACCGACTACACCGCCGGCGGGCTCATCCCTTCGACCGACTGGACCCGCCAGCACACGATCCAGACCCAGGACGACCCGGCCACCCACGGCGCCAAGCAGGCCTGCACCAGCATGGTGAAGGTCCAAGACGGCAAGTTCGAGATGGTCGGCGACCCGTCGAAGCCCTGGTACTGCTGGCCGGGCCAGACCTTCGACTGGTCGGAACCCGTCCCCACCAACTTCGAGTAGAAACGGAGTCGTCCACGTCATGGTGATGGCAGCAGGGATCGGCACGGACATCTTCCGGGCCTTCCTCCAGGGCGCGCCGCCGGGCGGCGTCTACGCCCTGATCGCCCTGGGGTTCGTGCTCACGTACAAGACGTCGGGCGTGTTCAACCTGGCGTTCGGCGCGCAGGCCTACGTCTCGGCGGCGATGTACTTCAAGTGCCGCACGGTGTGGGGCTGGCCGATCCTCCCGTCGTTCATCGTGTCGGTGCTGATCCTGGCCCCTGCGCTCGGCCTGCTGCTCGAACGGCTCATCTTCCGGTACCTGCGGACGGCGTCCGCGGTGGCCAAGCTCGTCGTCACCATCGGCTTGTCGGTGGCCATACCGAACCTGTTCGACATCATCTTGAACTTCAAGGCCATCGCCGGGCGCACGCCGGAAGGCATCGTGTCCAACGGGGCCAACGTCTTCTACGACCCGTTCGGCGTCTACCAGTTCAGCCGCAACGAGCTGGTCACCATGGGCATCGCCGTGGTGGCCACGCTCGGGCTGCTGGCGTTGTTCCGCTTCAGCGCCATCGGTCTGCAGATGCGGGCGGTGGTGGAGAGCCCCCGCATGACCGAGCTCAACGGCGTGGCCGCCGACCGGGTGTCGGCCTTCGCCTGGGGCCTGTCGTCGCTGTTCGCCGGCCTGGCCGGGGTGCTGATCGCCCCGCGCTTCAACACGCTGGCGGCGGCCGACTTCTTCTACCTGGTGGTGGTGGCCATCGCCGCCGCCGCCATCGGTCGGCTGGTGAGCCTGCCGTGGGCCCTCGTCGGCGGCCTCGGCCTGGGCGTGCTCACCGCCCTCATCAACACCTTCCTCCCGCGGTGGTCCGACTCGCAGACCTGGCTCAAGCCGCTGCAGGACAACCTCGCCCCCGCCGTGCCGTTCGTGGTGCTGTTCATCACGCTGGTGTTCGTGCCCAGCCTGCGCCGGGCCAAGGAGCAGGGCGACCCCCTCTCCGACGTCGACCCACCGGCGCGCACCCTGGGGGCCGTGGTGCGCGACCGCCGGGCCACCGTCATCACCAGCCTCATCGGCTTCGGGGTGCTGGCGGTGATCGCCCTGGTCGTGTTCACCCGGGCCGACCAGCGGTGGCTGTTCCTCATCACCCAGGCGGCCGTGCTGGGCACCATCTTCTTGTCCATCACCCTCATCACCGGCCTGGCCGGGCAGATCTCGCTGTGCCAGGGCGCCTTCGCCGCCATCGGCGCCTTCACGGTGTTCCAGATGGTGTCGAGGTGGGGCACCTCGGTCATCGTCGCCGCCCTGGCGGGAGCGGTGATCGCCGCCGTGGTGGGGGCGGTCCTGTCGTTGCCCATCCGGAAGCTCGGTGGGGTGTGGACGGCGATCGCCACGCTGGCCTTCGCCTACTTCTTCGACGCGGTGATCGTGAAGCTGCCCTTCGCCGGCGGCGGGCAGGCGTCGCTCATCACCGGCACCAACGTGCCCCGCCCCGTCATCGGGCCGTTCGACTTCAAGGACGACCGGGCGTTCCTCGTGCTCTGCGTGATCGTCTTCGCCGTCATCGGCGTGCTCGTCGTGCAGCTGCGGGCCGGCACCTTCGGGCGCATGTGGGTCGCGTCGCGCGGCAGCGAGGTGGGCGCCGAGTCCATCGGCATCTCCCCGGCGAAGCTGCGCCTGGTGGCCTTCGCCCTGTCGGCGTTCGTGGCCGCCCTCGGCGGGGCGCTCATGGCCATGCTGCAGAAGAACGTCAACTACGGCACCAACTTCTCGCCGTTCGTGGCGCTGTTCTGGGTGGTGCTCGTCGTCACCCTCAGCTCCCGCACCGTGCAGGGGGCGGCCATGGCGGCGGCGTCGTTCTCGCTGTTCGACGCCATCTTGTTGAAGGGCGCCATCTTCGCCTGGCTGTTCCGCGGCGCCGACCGCATCCCCGGCTTCCTGCCGATCTCGCCCAAGTGGGTGTTCGTGCTGTTCGGCCTCGGCGCCGTCCAGTACGCCCGCCACCCCGAGGGCATCCTCGAGTACAGCAAGCGCCGGCAGGCGGCCCGGGCCCTGGAGCGCCGTGAGCGCAAGCTGGCCAAGGAGCCCGCGGTCATCGAGGCGCCCGCGCCCACCCCGACCGAGGAGCCGGTGCCGTGAGCAGCGTGTTGAAGGTCACCGAGGCCAAGAAGAAGTTCGCCGGCATCGTCGCTCTCGAGGACGTCAGCATCGACATCGGCCAGGGCGAGCGGGTCGGCCTCATCGGCCCCAACGGCGCCGGCAAGACCACGTTCTTCAACTGCATGCTCGGCGTGCTGCGCATGGACGGCGGCACCGTCGAGCTCGAGGGGCGCGACGTCACCCGCCTGCCCGTGTACGAGCGGGCCCGGCTCGGCATCGGGCGCACGTTCCAGCGCATCGAGCTGTTCCCCGAGTCCAGCGTGCGCGACCACCTGCTGGTGGCGGAACGGGTGCGGCGCCGCACCGGCCGGCTCTGGAAGGACCTGCTCGGCCTCGGCCGGCCCACCGCCGAAGAGCTCCAGCGCGCCGACGAGGTGCTCGAGCTGCTGGGCCTCTCGCACCTGGGCGACCAGCCCATCGAGCGCCTGAGCCTCGGCCAGTGCCGCCTGGTGGAGGTGGGCCGGGCGCTGATGACCGAGCCCAAGGTGCTGCTGCTCGACGAGCCGTCCTCCGGGCTCGACCGGGCCGAGACGGCGGCCCTCGCCCTCACCCTCAAGGAGGTGCAGGCCGAGCAGGGCTTCTCGATCCTGCTGGTCGACCACGACGTCGAGCTGGTGGCCGACTTCACCACCCGCTCCTACGTGCTCGACTTCGGCCGCATGATCCTCGAAGGGCCGACCCGCGACGTCCTGGCCAGCCCCGAGGTGCGGGCGGCCTACCTCGGCAACCTGGAGCCCACCCCATGACCGCTGCCATCGAGCTGCGCGACGTCGCGGCCGCCTACGGGCCGTTCCGAGCCCTCTTCGACGTGTCGATTGCCGTCGAGCCCGGCGAGGCCGTGGCCCTCGTCGGCTCCAACGGTGCCGGCAAGACCACGGTGGCCCGGGTGGCCTCCGGCCTGGTGAAGCCCACGGACGGGCAGGTCCTCGTGAACGGCGCCGACATGACCGGCAAGCGGCCCTACGCCCTCGCGCGTGCCGGGGTGGCCCACGCCACCGAGGGCCGCTCGGTGTTCGCCACCCTCAGCGTGGAGGAGAACCTCACGTTGTCGTTCCGGCGGCTGTTCGGCCGGGGCGGGGTGCGCTCCCACCTCGACGAGGCCTACGAGATGTTCCCGGTGCTCGGCCGCCGCAAGGAGCAGGCGGCCGGCACCCTCTCGGGCGGCGAGCAGCGCATGCTCTCGATGGCCCGGGTCATGGTCGAGAAGCCCAAGGTGCTCATCGCCGACGAGCTGTCGCTCGGCCTCGCCCCGATCATCGTCGACGAGCTCTACGCCACCCTGGAGCGGCTGCGGGCCGAGGGCACCTCGTTGCTCATCGTCGAGCAGCAGGTCACCCACGCCCTGGCCCTGTGCGACCGGGTCGTGCTCCTCGCCCACGGCTCGGTGGAGTGGACGGGCACCTCCGAGGAGGCGGCGGGCGTGGTGACCGAGGTGTTCAGCCCCGTCGGCTAGCGCCGATCAGGCGGTGACCACCGGCAGCTTCTCCCAGCCGCGCACGGTGGAGGTGCGGGCCTGCACCGCGTTGTCCCAGTCGACCTCCCAGCGGGGGAACCGCTGGAGGATCTCGTCGAGCGCGACCCTGCCCTCCAGGCGGGCCAGCGCCGCGCCCAGGCAGAAGTGCAGGCCGTAGCCGAAGGCCAGGTGGTGGTCGATCTTGCGGTGGATGTCGAAGCTGTCGCCGTCGGGGAACTTGCGGTCGTCGCGGTTGCCCGACGCGTTGATGAGCAGCATGGCGCTGCCCTCCGGGACCACCTGCCCGTGGACCTCGACGTCGCTGGTCACGTAGCGCGCCTGCACCGGCGAGGGCGACTCGAAGCGCAGCACCTCCTCGACGGCGTTGGGGATGAGGCTGCGGTCCTCGGCCAGCTGCCGGAGCTGGTCGGGGTGCTCGGACAGCACCTTGCCGCTCCAGCCGATGAGGCGGGTGGTCGTCTCGTTGCCGGCCGCGGCGAGGAGGTTGACGTAGCCGAGCAGCTCGTCGCGGGTGAGGCGCCGACGGGTGCCGGTCTCGTCCTCGAACTCGGCCTGGAGCAGCTCGGTCATGAGGTCGTCGGAGGGGTGCTCGGCCCGCCAGTCGAGGTAGTCGGCGAAGACCTCGGCCTGGCCGGTGGCCAGCCCGTCCTCGAAGCTCGGCATCTCGCCCTCCTCGAGGCGCAGGCCGTCGTCGATGCGGTCGCGGATGGCCTGCTGGTCCTCCTCGGGGATGCCGAGGAGCATGCCGATCACCCGCATCGGCATCTGGGCGCCGATGTCGGCGATGAAGTCGAAGCCGCCCGCGCCCACGAGCGGGTCGAGGGCCCGGGCGCAGTACTCGCGCACCTGGGGCTCGATGGCGTTCATCTTGCGGGGGGTGAAGACCCGTGAGAGCAGGCTGCGGTGGGCGTCGTGGGAGGGAGGGTCCTCGAAGATGATCGAGCCGGGCGGCATCTCGATGCCGCTGCGGATGAGCTCGAGCAGCGTGCCCTTGGCCGAGCTGTAGGTCTTCCAGTCGACCAGGCCCTTCTCCACGTCGTCGAAGCGGCTGAGGGCGAAGAAGTCGTAGCGCTCGTTGTAGTAGAGCGGCCGCTCCTCCCTCAGCCGGCGCCAGATGGGGTACGGGTTCGTGTCGATCTCGAAGTCGTACGGGTCGTAGTAGAGCTCGGGCTCAGTGGTGGTCATGCGGACGCCCCCTCCTGCGCGGCACCGCCCCGTCACGGCCCCCGCCGTGCGGAACGGGCGTTACTGTACTGCAAGAAGCACGTTCTCGGCAGCGGACGACCGGCACAGGCAGAAAGGGGGGCTCCGATGCGCTACGGCGTGATGGTGGGCCCGGAGCGAGGCCGCTACGGCACGAAGGTGGAGCGCATGGTCGCCGACGCCCGGTGGGCGGAGGAGGCGGGGATGCACTCGATCTGGGTGCCCCAGGTGCCCGACGACTTCGACGCCCTCACCGCGGTGGCGGTGCTCGGCGCCAGCACCTCCCGCGTCGAGATCGGCACCGCCGTCGTACCCGTCCAGCCCCGGCACCCGGTGGCGCTGGCCCAGCAGGCGCTGTCGGTGCAGGCGGTGTGCCAGGGCCGCCTCACCCTCGGGCTCGGGGTCTCGCACCACTGGATCATCGAGGAGATGCTCGGCCTTCCCTACGAGCGGCCCGTCGCCACGATGCGCGCCTACCTCGACGTGCTCGACCAGGCGTTGCAGGGGCCGGGCACCGTCGAGGTGGAGAACGACCTGTTCCACGTCCACCAGCCGCTCGCCATCACCGACGTCGCCCCCACGCCGGTGATGATCGCCGCGCTCGGGCCCAAGATGCTCGAGCTGGCCGGCGCCCGCACCGACGGCACCATCCTGTGGCTGGCCGACGAGCGGGCCATCGGCACCCACGTGGTGCCCGCCATCACCCGAGCGGCCGAGGCGGCGGGGCGGCCGGCGCCGCGCGTCCAGGCCGGCGTGCCGGTGTGCCTGTGCGGCGACGACGAGGTCGACGTCGCCGTGGCCCGCGCCAACCGCGTGCTGTCGGAGGCCACCGTGTCGCCCAACTACCAGAAGCTGCTCGACCTCGGCGACGCCCAGAACGTGGGCGACATCCTGGCCGCGGGTAGCGAGGCCGCCATCGAGAAGCGGCTGCAGTCGTTCGCCGACGCCGGCACCACCGACATCTCGTTCCGGGTGGTGCCCATCGGGGCCGACCGCGACGAGCTGCTGGCCTCCTCGCGGCGCACGAGGGAGTTCCTCGCCTCGCTGGTGGCCGCCGCGTGAGGCCGGTTGGCCGCGCCGCATGTGACCGTGTACTCTGTTTCTAACGCCAACGTCAGTTCCGCGATCCCTGGAGGGGGCCCGATGTCGACCGAGCTCGATGTCCCGATCTTCGACGCCGACAACCACCTGTACGAGTCCCGGGAAGCGCTCACCAAGCACCTGCCCGACCGGTACAAGGGCCTGATCCGCTACGTCGACATCGAGGGGCGCACCAAGATCGTCGTCAAGGGCCAGATCAGCGAGTACATCCCCAACCCCACCTTCGACGTGGTCGCCCGGCCCGGCGCCCAGGAGGAGTACTACCGGGTGGGCAACCCGGAGGGAAAGAGCCGCCGCGAGCTGTTCGGTGAGCCGGTGCGGTGCATCGACGCCTGGCGCGACCCCGAGGCCCGCGTCGAGCTGATGGACGAGCAGGGCGTCGAGCGCACGCTGCTGTTCCCCACCCTCGCCAGCCTGGTCGAGGAGCGCTTCCGCGACGACCCCGACGCCATCCACGCCATCGTCCACGCCCTCAACCAGTGGATGCACGAGACCTGGACCTTCAACTACCAGGACCGCATCTTCTCCACGCCGGTGATCAGCCCGTGCATCGTCGAGAAGGGCATCGAGGAGCTCGAGTGGGTCGTCGAGCGGGGGGCCAAGGCCATCCTGGTGCGGCCCGCCCCGGTGCCCGGCTACCGCGGCACCCGCTCGTTCGGCCTGCCCGAGTTCGACCCGTTCTGGGAGAAGGTCGTCGAGCACGACCTGCTCGTGGGCATGCACTCCTCCGACAGCGGCTACTCGCGCTACATCAACGACTGGACCGGCCGCGACACCGAGATGCTGCCGTTCAAGCCCCAGGCGTTCGCCATGCTGCAGTCGTGGCGGCCGGTCGAGGACGCGGTGTCGGCGATGATCTGCCACGGCGCCTTCTCGCGGATCCCGCAGCTCAAGGTGGCGGTCATCGAGAACGGCTCGAGCTGGGTCGGCCCCCTGCTCAAGGCCCTCAAGGACCTCTACAAGAAGATGCCCCAGGAGTTCGCCGAGAACCCCGTCGAGGTGTTCAAGCGCAACGTCTACGTCAGCCCGTTCTGGGAGGAGGACCTGGGCGAGCTGGCCGAGCTGATCGGCGAGGACCACGTGCTGTTCGGCTCCGACTACCCCCACCCCGAGGGCCTGGCGAACCCCCGCAGCTACGTGGCCGACCTGGCCCACCTGCCCGAGCCGCTCGTCCGCAAGATCATGGGCGGCAACCTGGCCGCGCTGATGAACGTCGAGGAGCCGGCGCTCGCATGAGCGCCGGCGGCAGCGGCGGTCCGGCCACCATCCCGGGCCTCGTCGCCGCCACGGCCGATCGCTTCGGCGACCGGCTCGCCGTCGTCGACGGCGACGTGGCGCTCACCTACGCCGAGCTGCTCGACGAGGCCCGCACCTTCGGTGCGGGCCTCGTGGCGGCCGGCGTGGCGCCCGGCGAGCGCGTCTCGATGTGGGCCCCCAACAGCGCTCGCTGGATCGTGGCCGTGCTGGGCCTGTGGCAGGCCGGCGCGGTGCTGGTGCCCATCAACACCCGCTTCAAGGGGGCCGAGGCCGCCGACATCCTGCGCCGCAGCGGCGCACGCGTCCTCCTCACGGTCACCGACTTCCTCGGCACCGACTACGTCGCGCTGCTGCGCGGCACCGGGGCCGACCTGCCCGAGCTCGCCACGGTCGTGGTCGCCGACGGCCCGGTGCCCGAGGTCGCCGAGGGCTGGGACGCCTTCACCGGCCGCGCCACCGACGAGGACCGCACGGAGGTCGAGCGCCGGGCCGCCGCGGTCGGGCCCGACGACCCCTCCGACATCTTGTTCACCTCCGGCACCACCGGCGTGCCCAAGGGCGTGGTGCAGACCCACGGCCGCACGCTGCGGGTGGCCACCGACTGGGTGGCCATGACCGGCCTCACCGCCGGCGACCGCTACCTGATGGTCAACCCGTACTTCCACATGTTCGGGCTCAAGGCGGGCATCCTCGCCTCGGTCGCCGCGGGCGCCACCATGTACCCCGAGCCGGTGTTCGACATCGACCGGGCGCTGGCCCGGGTGCAGTCCGACCGCATCACCGTGCTGCCCGGCGCCCCCACCATCTACCAGTCGATCCTCGACCACCCCGACCGCGACCGCTACGACCTGTCGAGCCTGCGCGTCGCCGTCACGGGGGCGGCCGACATCCCGATGGAGCTCATCCGCCGGGTCGTCGACGAGCTGCCGTTCCCCACCATCATCGCCGGCTACGGGCTCACCGAGGGCGGCACCGCGACGGGCACGGCGCCCGGCGACGACGTGGAGACCATCGCCACCACCGTCGGTCGGCCCCGCCCCGGCTTCGAGCTGCGCATCGTCGACGGCGAGGGGCGCGACGTGCCCGACGGCGAGCCGGGCGAGATCCTGCTGCGCGGCGGCAGCATCATGTCGCACTACCTCGACGACCCCGACGCCACCGCCCAGGCGCTGTCGGCCGAGGGCTGGCTGAAGACCGGCGACCTCGGCGTGCTCGGGGCGGACGGCTGCCTGCGCATCGTGGGCCGGGCCAAGGACATGTTCATCGTCGGCGGGTTCAACGCCTACCCGGCCGAGATCGAGAACGCCCTGCTGCGCCATCCCGACATCTCGCAGGCGGCGGTGATCGGCATCCCCGACGAGCGCCTCGGCGAGGTCGGCATGGCCTTCGTGGTGCTGCGCCCGGGGGCCACCGCCACCGAGGCCGACATCGTGGCCTGGAGCCGCGAGCAGATGGCGAACTACAAGGTGCCCCGAGCCGTCGAGGTGGTCGACGAGCTGCCCATCAACGCCACCGGCAAGGTCGTGAAGGAGACCCTGCGCGAGCAGGCCGCCCGCCGCCGCTCTGGCTAGGGGAGCGCCCGAGCGAGCGAGGCGGCGTCAGGAGGCCTGGCCGCGGGCCCGGGCGAGCAGGCCGCGGGCGATCACCAGGCGCTGGATCTCGTTGGTGCCCTCGCCGATGATCATCAGCGGCGCGTCGCGGTAGTAGCGCTCGACCGGCATGTCGGTGGTGTAGCCCATGCCGCCGTGGATGCGCATGGCCTCGGTGGCGAGCTCCATGGCCGTCTCGCTGGCGAACAGCTTGGCCATGCCGGCCTCGACGTCGCAGCGCAGGCCCGCCATCTTGCGCTCGGCGGCGTTGCGGGTGAGCAGCCGGGCCGCCTCGAGACGGGTGGCCATGTCGGCCAGCTTGAGCTGGATGGCCTGGTGCTCGGCGATGGGCTTGCCCATGGTGACCCGCTCCTGGGCGTAGGCCAGGGCGGCGTCGAAGGCGGCCCGGGCCACGCCCACGGCGCGCGAGGCGATGTTGATGCGGCCGACCTCGAGCACCCCGAGGATCTGGGGCAGGCCGCGGCCCGGCTCCCCGATCAGGTTGGCGGCGGGGACGCGATGGTCGACGTAGGCCATCTCCACCGTCTCGACCCCCTTGTAGCCGAGCTTGCCCACGTGCTTGGAGACCGAGATGCCCTCGAAGGCGGGCCCCGGCTCCTTCTCCACGATGAAGGCGGAGATGCCCTCCTCGGTGCGGGCGGCCAGGGCCACCAGCCCGGCCCGCTCGCCGTTGGTGACCCACGCCTTGGTGCCGTTGACGACGTACTCGTCGCCGTCGCGCTGGGCCTTGCACGAGATGTTGCGGGTGTCGCTGCCGGCGTCGGGCTCGGAGAGCGACAGGGCGCCGCGCTGCTCGCCGGCGGCCAGCACCGGCAGCCACCGCTGCTTCTGCTCGTCGGTGCCGTGGGCCATCAGCAGCGTGGCGACCATGGTGTGGGTGTTGATGATGCCGGTGAGGCTCATCCACCCGTAGGCCAGCTCCTCGATCACCCCGATGTAGGTGAGCAGGTCGAGGCCCAGCCCGCCGTAGGCCTCGGGGATGGTGATGCCGAACAGCCCCAGCTCGCGCATCTGCGCCACGATCTCGGCGGGGAAGCGGTCCTCACGCTCCAGCCCGGCCGCCACCGGCGCCACCTCGTTGGCCACGAAGCGCCGCACGGTGCCGATGATCTCCTCGCGGACGTCGGCATCGGTGGGCGGGGCGTAGGGCGAGTGGGCCGTGTCCATGCGAGAACCCTACATTCCCCGTGTGGTTGACCACCCTCTCGCAGTCGAGAAGGATGTTTCCGTGACAGGGGGGCTGATGCACGAGGGCCTGGAGCGGGCCGCCGCCCGCTTCGGCGCCCATCCCGCCATCCGGTTCGGCGACCGGTCCTGGTCGTACGCGGAGCTCGGCGCGCGGAGCAACGCCTTCGCCCGCCACCTCGCCGCTCGAGGGGTCGCCCGGGGCGACCGGGTGGCGGTGATGACCTCGAACCGGGTGGAGTTCGCCCTGGCGGTGAACGCGGCGAGCAAGCTCGGCGCGGCGGCGGTGCTGGTGAGCCCGGCGTGGAAGGCGGTCGAGGTCGGCCACGCCGTCGAGCTCACCCGGCCGGTGCACGCCGTGGCCGACGGGGCCGGGGTGGCGCTGATGGCCGACCGGCTCGGGTCCGAGCGGGTCACCGACCTCGACGACTCCGAGGGGCTCGGGGCCGTCCTGGGCGGCGACGGGTCCGCGCTTCCCGCCGCCGGCGTCGCCGGCAGCGACGAGGCCCTGCTCGTGTTCAGCTCCGGCACCACCGGGATGCCCAAGGCCGTGCGCCACACCCACCGCTCCATCGGCGCCGGCACGCAGCACTGGGTGGAGGTGCTCGGGCTCGGGCCCGACGACCGGTTCCAGGTGGCCACGCCGCCCACCCACATCCTCGGCATGCTCAACCTGCTGGCCGCCGCCTCGGCCGGCGCCACCGTGCGCCTCCACCCCCGCTTCGACCTCGACGAGGTGCTGCGGCGCATCGAGTCCGACCGCATCACCCTCGAGATGGCGGTGGCGCCCATCGCCCTGGCCATGGCCAACCACCCCGACCTCGAGCGCTACGACCTCTCCTCGCTGCGCTACATCATGTGGGGCGCCACGCCGGTCACCGCCAGCGTGGCCCGGCGCGTCACCGAGCGCACGGGGGTGCGGTGGCTGCCGGCCTACGGCGCCAGCGAGGTGCCGGTGATCGCGTGCAACCCGGTCGGGCGGCCCGACGCCTGGCGGCTCGACTCCGCTGGCCTGCCGCCCACCGGTGTGGAGCTGCGGGCCGTCGACCTCGACACCGGTGAGCCGCTCCCGCCCGGGGAGGTCGGCGAGATCCAGGTGCGCAGCCCCTCGGTGATGGCCGGCTACCTCCCCGACGACGCCAACGCCGCCGCCTTCGACGACGGCTGGTACCGCACCGGCGACGTCGGGTGGCTCGAGGAGGAGGGGTGGGTGCACCTCACCGACCGCTCCAAGGAGATGATCAAGGTCAACGGCTTCCAGGTGGCACCGGCCGAGGTCGAGGCCGTGCTGCACGGCCACCCCGCCGTGCTCGACTGCGCCGTGTTCGGCCTGCCCGACGAGCGGGCGGGGGAGGTGCCGGTCGGCGTCGTGCAGCTCGACCCCGACGTGGCCGTGGGCGACGGTGAGCTCGAGCAGCTGGTGGCCGACTCGCTCGCCACCTACAAGCACCTGCGCCACCTGGTCGTCGTCGAGCAGATCCCCCGGCTGCCGTCGGGGAAGGTGCTGCGCCGCACGCTGCGCGACGAGCTGGCCCCCTCGCTGCTGGCGGCGCCGGGCCGCCGCGAGGGCGGGAGCGAGGCCTAGAGCGGCAGCAGCGGCGGGAGCTGACGGCTCTCGACCAGCTCGGCGCCGAAGGCCGAGGTGATCGACTTGGCCGACCCGAACAGGCCGTTGAGCACGAGGGCTCGCCGGACGAACCGGTGCAGGTCGTGCTCGGTGGTGAAGCCGATGCCGGCGAGCACCTGCTGGCAGTGCTTGGCCGCCACCCGCGCTTCGCGGCCGGCGACGGCCTTGGCCATGGCCGCGGTGCCGGGATCGCCGTCGAGCCACGCCGCGTCGATCATCGCCTCGGCCGTCTCGATGGCCACGAGGGTCTCGGCCAGGCGGTGGCGCACGGCCTGGAAGCCGGCGATGGGCTGGCCGAACTGCACCCGGTCGAGGGCGTGCTCGCGCGCCAGGCGCAGCATGGTGCGCGACGTGCCCACCAGCTGCTGGGCCAGCGCGAGGCGGGCGGCGGCCACGGCGTCGGTCCAGGAGCCCTCGACCGGCGTGGGCTCGGCGGGCAGGGCCACCTCGCGGGCCGGGATCTGGTGCAGCCCCAGCCAGGGGTCGACGCCGTGGACCGGGCGCAGCCCGAGCGACTCGGTGGGCACCGTGGCGGCCACGAGCGCGTCGCCGGCGGTGGCGGCGACCACCACCTCGGGGCACTCGGCGCCGGCGGACGACACGAGGCCGGCGACCTGCAGGGTGCGTCCGTGGACGACGCCCGGCGGATCCCACCGGTCGATGGCCGGCAGCACCACGCCGGTGCTGGCGGCTGCCGCCAGCCCGGTCGCGGTGGCCACCAGGTGGTCGAGGGCGGCCGAGGTGGAGCCGGCCTCTCCCTGCAGGCCGAACAGCAGCGCCACCGATGCCCGGCGGTCGACCTCCAGCGCGTCGTGCCAGCCCAGCTCGACCAGCGCCGCGTCGAGCTCGGCGCCCGTGGCGCTGGCGGTGGCGTGGCGCAGGCTGCGCTCGAACAGCTCCAGCTCCTCGCCGTCCATCAGCGGTCGCTCCCCAGGTCGAGCAGGCGGCGGGCGATGATGTTGCGCTGGATCTCGGAGCTGCCCCCGTAGATCGACGCCGCCCGCGAGTAGAGGTACTCGGTGCGCCAGAGGTGGCTCTCGACGTCGTCGCCGACGGTGACCTCGGCCGGCAGCGTGTCGGCCACCAGGTCGAACACCGCCTGCTCGGCGGTGGCGAGCAGCACCTTGTCGATCGAGGTCTCCGACCCGAGCGGCGCGCCCGACGCCATGCGGTGCTGGGTGCCCCGGGACCGGGCCCGGAAGGCGTAGAGGGTCTGGGTGACCTCGCCGAGCTTCAGCGGGTCGAGGCTCCCGGGCGGGGCGACCTCGAGCAGGCGCTGCAGGCGGCTGTGCAGGAAGGCGGCCCGCTGCCACAGCGCGGTGCTGCGCTCGTAGGGCAGCAGGTCCATGGCCACGCTCCAGCCCTGCCCCTCGGCACCCAGCATGCGCTCGGCGGGCACGACCACGTCGTCGAAGAACACCTCGGAGAACTCGAGCGAGCCGTGCATGGTCTCGATGGGCCGCACGGTGATGCCGGGGGAGTCCATGTCGAGGAAGAGGGCGGTGATGCCCCGGTGGGCCGACTCCGGGGTGCCCGAGCGGGTGAGCAGCACGCAGCGCTGCGCGTACTGGGCCAGGCTGGTCCAGACCTTCTGGCCGGTGACCCGCCAGGTGTCGCCGTCGCGCACGGAACGGCACGACAGCGAGCCCAGGTTGGAGCCGGTGCCCGGCTCGGAGAAGCCCTGGCACCACGTCTCGTCGCCCCGCAGGAGCCGGGCGACCATGGTGGCGGCCAGCTCCGGCGCGGCGAAGTCGATCATGGTGGGGGCCAGCACCTCCTGCATGGAGAACAGCCCCGGCTCGACGAGGTCGCGAGCGGTCACCGCCTCCTGCAGGTAGGCCCGGAAGAGGGTGGAGCCGCCGAGGCCACCGACGCGCTCGGGCCAGCCCCAGCGGCCGAAGTCGGCGTCGAAGGCGAGGCGCTTGACCTTGGCGATCTGCGCCATCTGCTCGTCGAGCGTGCCCTTGCCCTCGTAGGCGGGGGCCAGCTGCTCGCGGTTGTCGTCCAGCCAGGCGTCGAACGCCGCCCGGTACTCGTCGATGTCCATGTGCGGGGGTCAGGCCGAGCTGGTGGGCTGGGGCCGGGTCGGGTCGTGGGCCCGGCCGGAGTCGCGCGCGCCGCTCTTGCGGAGGAAGGTCATCTTGCGGGTGCGCAGCCGCCACCCGTCAGGCGTGCGGCGGTAGGTGTCGTCGTACCACCCGATCCGCATGGCGTGGGACGTCTGCTCGACGAAGCACAGCGGCTGCTCGCCCGTGCCCGTGTCGCCGTCGAGCTCGAGCGCCGGGGTGCCCACCATGAACAGCCCCTTGGGGGCGGCCGCCACCAGCGCCGGGAAGTCGGCGAGGGGGTACACGTCGCCGAAGGCGCTGTAGGTGCCGTCGGGGGTGAAGACGTCCATCACCGCCTCGACGTCGTCCTTGGTCATGCCGACCGCGTAGCGAGCGAGCAGCTGCTCGATCTCGATGACGTCCTCGACCGGGTTGTGGCCCATGTCGTCAGCCCTCCTCGTAGGCGACGCGCACCGACGACGACGTCGGCACGGACTGGCAGGTGAGCACCCAGCCCTCGGCGACCTCGTCGTCGTCGAGCACGGTGTTGCGCTTCATCGACACCGTGCCCTCGACCAGCTTCGCCATGCACGTGGCGCAGTTGCCCATCTCGCAGGAGAAGGGGGGCGACATGCCGAGCTGGCGTGCGGTCTGCAGGATCGTGGTGCCCGGTCGGTGCTCGGTGGTGGCGATCTGGCCGTCGAGCTCGATGGTGACCTGGCACCCCTCGGGCTCGGGCGCCGCCTCGGCGCCGAGGCCGGGCAAGGGCAGGTCGTCGACCGAGAAGCGCTCGATGTGGAGGGCCTCGGGGGGAAGGCCCGCCGCCAGGAGGGCGTCCTCCACGATGTCCATGAACGGGCCGGGCCCGCACACGAACGCCTGGGGCCGGCGGGCGCCGGCCAGCAGGGCGGTGGCCGCTTCGGGGCCGACGAAGCCGTCGACCACGTCGTGGTGGTGGACGACGGTGAGCCGGTCGGGGTGCTGCTCGGCCAGCGCGTCGAGCGCTTCGGCGAAGATGGTCGAGGGCCGGTCGCGGTTGGCGTACAGCAGGCGCACCCGACGCTCGGAGCCGGCCAGGGCCGCCTTGGCGATGGAGAACACCGGCGTGATGCCGCTGCCTCCGGCGTAGGCCACCACGTCGCCCTCGCCCTCGCCCTCGTCCTCGCCCTTGCCGTCGCCCTGGTCGAGCACGAACACCCCGCTCGGCGGGGCCACGTCGATGACCGAGCCGGCGGTGAGCTCGTCGTTCATCCAGTTGGAGACCAGGCCGCCGGGCACCCGCTTCACGGTGACCTGCAGCTCGTCGTCGACCTCGGGGGCCGACGACATGGAGTAGCAGCGGTGCTGGGCCTCGCCCTCGAGGGTCACCCGGAACGTGCAGAACTGCCCGGCCTGGTAGCTGAACGCGTCGCGCAGCTCGGGCGGGACGTCGAGCACGAACGAGCGGGCGTCGTCGGTCTCGTGCACGACCCGCGCCACGCGCAGGGGGTGGAACCCGTGGTCACGGTGCGCTCCCACTCGCGGCGCAGGTGACGGGCTCGGCATGGCGACGGACGATAACGAAGTTCTCCACACGCGGCAACGAGGCGGTAGCGCCTCGGTGCACCCCGGCGATAACGCCGTTCTCCGAGCGCTACAGTCCCCTTTCGGGCAGCCGACCGCCGCCCGCCACGCATCGCCACCGAGGGGGAGGCCCGACGTGCACCGCTCGACGACCACGCCTGGGAGCGCAGCGACATGACCGACCGGCGCATCGCCATCGTCACCGGCGGGGGCTCGGGCATCGGCCTCGCCATCGCCCGACGGCTCGCCGCCGACGGCATCGGCATCGCCGTGTTCGACCTCGACGCCGAGGCGGCCCGCTCGGCCGCCGCCGAGGTCGAGGCCACCGGCGTGCCGGCCATCGGGGTGCACGCCGACGTCACCGACCGCGAGATGCTCGCCAGGGGCGTCGAGGCGGTGCGCGAGCAGCTCGGGCGGCCCACGATCCTCGTCAACAACGCCGGCCTCGACGGGTTCGACCGCTTCTTGTCGATCACACCCGAGCTCTGGCAGCGCATCCTCGACGTGAACCTGACCGGCACCTTCAACTGCTGCCAGGCGGTGCTGCCCGACATGATCGAGGAGGGGTGGGGGCGCATCGTCAACATCTCGTCGTCGGCGGCCCAGAGCGGCCAGCAGCTGATGAGCCACTACGTCGCCGCCAAGTCCGGGGTGATCGGGCTCACCAAGTGCCTGGCCCTCGAGTTCGGGCCCAAGGGGATCACCGTCAACACCATCCCCCCGGAGTTCATCGACACGCCGATGCTGCGCGCCGCCGAGGCCAAGGGCCTGCTCGGCGGGGGCGTCGACGCCATCGCCGCCCAGACGCCCGTGCGGCGCGCCGGCCGGCCCGAGGACATCGCCGCCATGACCGCGTTCTTGTGCCGCGACGAGGCGGGCTACGTCACGGGCCAGGTGCTCGGCGTCAACGGGGGCCGCAAGACCTGACCCGCGTCGGGCGGGACGGCGGTCGCCTCGCCTGGCCTCTCCTCGTCCGGCTCGCGCCGCGATAATGGGCTTCTCATCTCACGAGATCCCTGATATCATGACCAGCCGATCGCCTGACCGGAGGTTGCACCCACATGGCGAAGTTCCCGAAGCCAGCCGAGGGGAGCTGGACGGAGCACTACCCCCAGATCGGCACCAAGCCGGTGAACTACGAGGACTCCATCTCCCCGGAGTTCTACGAGCTGGAGCGCACCGCCATCTTCGGCCGCACGTGGCTCAACGTCGGCCGGGTGGAGCAGATCCCTCGCACGGGCAACTACTTCACCAAGGAGCTCGACGCGGTGCCGACCTCGGTCGTCGTCGTGCGCGACAAGTCGGGCGAGGTCCGGGCGTTCCACAACATCTGCCGCCACCGCGGCAACAAGCTGGTGTGGGACGACTACCCCCGCGAGGAGACCAGCGGCACCTGCCGGCAGTTCACCTGCAAGTACCACGGCTGGCGCTACGACCTCGAGGGCGCCCTCACCTTCGTGCAGCAGGAGTCGGAGTTCTTCGACCTCGACAAGAACGCCTACGGCCTGGTGCCGGTGCGCTGCGAGGTGTGGGAGGGGTTCATCTTCGTGAACATGGACCCTGACGCCGAGCCGCTCGAGGGCTACCTGGGCGAGCTGGGGGCGGGGCTGAAGGGCTACCCGTTCGGGGAGATGACCCAGCGCTACTCGTACCGGGCCGAGGTCGGCAGCAACTGGAAGCTGTTCGTCGACGCCTTCATGGAGTTCTACCACGCACCTGTCCTGCACGGCCGCCAGGCGGTGGCCGAGGAGTCCGAGAAGCTGGCCAAGTACGGCTACGAGGCCCTGGCCTACGAGATCGACGGGCCGCACGCGCTGGTGTCGTCGTGGGGCGGCATGTCGCCGCCCAAGGACCTCGACATGGTCAAGCCCTCCGAGCGGGTGCTGCGCTCGGGCCTGTTCGGGCCGTGGGACAAGACGATCGACATCGACCTGCCGCCGGGGGTGAACCCCTCGAAGATGCCGCAGTGGGGCGAGGACTCGTTCCTGTTCTTCCCGAACTTCATGATCCTCATCTGGGAGCCCGGGTGGTACCTCACGTACCACTACTGGCCGACGGCCTACAACCGCCACGTCTTCGAGGCGAGCCTCTACTTCACGCCGCCCCGCAACGCCACCGAGCGCATCCGCCAGGAGATGGCCCGGGTGTCGTTCAAGGAGTACGGCCTGCAGGACGGCAACACCCTCGAGGCCACCCAGACCATGATCGAGACGCGCGTGGTCACCGAGTTCCCGCTGTGCGACCAGGAGATCGCCCTGCGCCACCTGCACAACACCGCCCGCCAGTACGTGGCCGACCACCAGGCGTCGACCGAGACGCCGGTCGACATCCGGGCCTAGGAGCACGACACCGATGACCATGCTTCCCGACGCCTTCTCCGACCTGGAGCCCTTCGCCGCCAAGTGGTGCATCGAGGGCCAGGACGCCCGCTACGCCGAGCGCCTGGCCAGCACCATGCCCGAGCTGCAGGCGTTCTACGACGCCACGCTGCCCCGGCTGGCCGACATCATGAGCTACCTCGACGGGTTCGACCTGGCCTCCATCCCGAGCGAGCCGCAGAACCACAACCTGTTGCTGCTCGCCTACTCGTTCGTGCAGATGTCGTTCTCGGTCGAGGCGTGGGGCCAGCCGCGCGTGCCCGACAGCGGCGCGGCCGAGATCCTGGCGGTGTACGAGCCGGCGATCTGAGGCCGGACGCGACCGGCTTCGAGAGGTCAGTTCTCGTCCTCGCAGTGGGCTGCTCTCCTCAGCCGTAGACGCTCGTCTTCCCAGCGCTCGGGTAGGGTTCTGCTCCGTGACCAAGCAGAACGACGGCTCGACGCCCGTGGCACCGACCACCACCTGGCGCGAGCAGGCCGTCGCTCGTTCGCTCGACTCGGCCCGGGCCCGGGCCGAGAGCCGCGTCCAACGGTTCCTCGACGCGGCCACCGAGCTGATGAACGAGAACCCGGGCAAGGACTTCACCGTCCAGGAGGTGGTGGAGCGTTCGGGGCAGTCGCTGCGCAGCTTCTACCAGTACTTCGGCGGCAAGCACGAGCTGCTGCTGGCGCTGTTCGAGGAGCTCATCCGCTCGTCGGCCGAGCACCTGCAGCGCAAGGTCGAGGGCGTCGACGACCCCCTCGAGCGGCTGCACGTGTTCATCATCGAGCACTACCGCATGGCCCGACCGTCGCTGAAGGGGGCCAAGGTCTCCACCGCCAAAGGCGCGCCGGTCACGCCGATGATGGTCGACTTCGCCCAGCGCCTGCTGACCGACCGCCCGGCCGAGGCGGCACAGGCCTTCGCCCCCATGGTGGCGCTGTTCAACCAGCTCCTCGACGAGGCGGCCGAGGCGGGCGCCATCCGCTCGGGGCTGCGCAACAGCTTCCTGTCGGGCACCATGCTCGAGGCCGTGATGTTCAACGCCTTCTCCACCACCATCGCCGGCGTGTCGGTCCGCAAGGACCAGGACCCGGCCGAGGAGCTCTGGGACCTGTTCCTCCACGGCGTCGCCGTGACGTGACGCCCCCGCCCCCCTCGAACCTGTGCCCGTTTCTGTCCCTCCAGCGACAGAAACGGGCACAGGTTTCCTGACCCCGGGGAAGTGGGCGAGGTCGACGTGCGACCGGGGAACGGTCGTGCTCAGCCGAGCCGGGTCAGCAGCATCGAGCCGGCGAGGGGCCCGCCGCCGTTGGCCACCACGGCCACCTCGGGCCCGCCGGCGACCTGGCGGTCGCCCGCCTCGCCCCGCAGCTGGAGCACCGCCTCGTGCAGGAAGCCGAAGCCGTGCAGCCGCCCGCCCGAGAGCTGGCCGCCGTTGGTGTTCAGGGGCAGCTCGCCGTCGAGGGCGATGCGCTGGCCGCCCTCGATGAAGGCCCCGCTCTCGCCGTGGCCGCAGAACCCCAACGCCTCGAGCCACGCCATGGCGAGCCAGCTGAAGCCGTCGTACAGCTCGGCCACGTCGACGTCGGCCGGGCGCAGGTCGGTGCGGGCCCACATGGACGCGGCGGCGTCGACGGCGGCCATGGTGGTCGTGTCCGCCCACTGGTCCCACGACGGCCGGCCCCGCAGCGCCGTGCCCACCGCCTCGACCCGGGCGACGGGGTGGTCGACCGCCGAGGCGTGCTCCACCGCGGACACGACCACGGCGGTGGAGCCGTCGCAGGGCACGTCGCAGTCGAACAGGCAGAGCGGCGTGGTGATCATGCGGGCCGAGAGGTAGTCGTCCATCGACATCGGCTCGCGGAAGATGGCCTTGGAGTTGAGGGCCGCGTTGCGACGGGCGTTGAGGGCGATCTGGGCCATCTGCTCGCGGGTGGTGCCGAACTCGTGGAAGTGGCGTTGGACGTTGAGGGCGAGCCAGTTGGCCGCCGAGTAGGCGCGGAAGGGGATGGTCCACTGCTGGGCACCGCCGATGCCCTTGGCTCCCACGCCGATGCCCTGCCGGCGACCGCTGCCCTGGGCGGTGGACTCGGTGACGGTGCGGTACACGAGCACGTGGCGGGCCAGGCCGCTGGCCACGGCGAGGACCGCGTCGATCACCGCCTGGAGCTGCGCCGGACCTTCCATGCCGCCCCGGTGCCAGTTCAGCGAGAGCCGCAGCGCGTCCTGCACCACGGGCGTGCCCGGGCCGGCGAACCCACCGGGCGCCGCGCCACCGCCGCCCGGGTAGGTGGCCAGCCCGTCGATGTCGGCCACGGTGAGCCCGGCGTCGCTGATGGCCGCCAGCGCCGCCTCGATGGTGAGGTCGAGCTCGTCGCGGCCGAGGCGTCGTCCCACCTCGGACTGCCCGACGCCCGAGACGACGGCCCGCTGCTCGACCGCGGTCACGGCGCCACCGGCCGGAACACGGGGATGAAGACCGGGTCGTGGTCCTCGAACACCACCTCGACCGGCATGCCGATGCGCACGTCGTCGGGCTCGACGTCGACGAGGTTGGTGGTGAGCCGCACGTCGGGCTGCTCGTCGATGCTGACGAGGGCGATGACGTACGGGTCGGTGCTGCCGTCCCACGGCTGGTGGTTGACGGTGAACGAGTGCACCGTCGCCCGTCCGCTCACCTCGCCCGGCGCCGCCTCCCGGGCCTGGCAGCGCGGGCAGTACGGCGCCGGTGGGTGGATCAGGTAGGCGCACGACGAGCACCGCAGGAAGCGCAGCGTGCCGTCGGCGCCGGAGGTCCAGAAGAACGCACTCGGCTCGTCGGTGGTGGGCAGCACCCTGAAGGCCGGTTCCGACATGTCCCCCCGTTCCCCCTGCGATGTGGCGGGAGAGACGTTAGCGTTCACCGAGAGCACCATTCGCGTGGCACGACGGGGGAAGGGCCATGGCAGAGGGCAACACGGCCGAGGGCAACACGGCCGAGGACAGCACGGCCCAGGGCAGCACGGGGAAGGCCGACGACCTGGGCGGCATCATGGAGGCGCTCGCCGCCATGACGACCCGAGAGCCCCAGGGGAGCTACCGCGCGTTGCGCACCGACGCGCCGGTGCTGCGCATGGAGGGCGTGGGCGTGATCGTGAGCCGACGGGCCGACGTCGACGAGGTGCTGCGCCACCCGGAGCTGTTCTCGTCGAACATGTCGGCGGTCGACCTCAAGAACAAGCGGCCGCTCATCCCGCTGCAGATCGACCCGCCCGAGCACAAGAAGTACCGCAAGATCCTCGACCCGCTGTTCGCTCCGCAGCGCATGAAGCTGCTCGAGGAGCCCGTGGCCCGCCTGGTGAACGAGCTCATCGACGGGTTCGGCGACGCCGACGAGATCGACTTCGCCCGGCAGTTCTCCGTGCCGTTCCCGTCGCAGGTGTTCCTGACTCTGTTCGGGCTCCCGCTCGACGAGCTGCCCCGGTTCCTCGAGATCAAGGACGGGATCATCCGCCCCGACCAGGTGCTGGGCAAGCCCCGGGAGCACCCCGAGGTGTCGGCCTACCAGCAGGGCATCGCCGACTCCATCTACGAGTACTTCGAGGGCGTGCTCGACGAGCGCGAGCGTGAGCGGCGCGACGACATCCTCAGCCGGTTCCTCGACGCCGAGGTCGACGGCGACCGGCTCAGCCGCGAGGACATCCTCGACATCTGCTTCCTGTTCCTCATCGCCGGGCTCGACACCGTGTCGGCCTCCCTCGACTGCTTCTTCGGCTACCTCGCCGAGCACCCCGACGACCGGCGCCGGCTCGTGGCTGATCCGTCGCTCACCGTCGGGGCGGTCGAGGAGCTGCTGCGGTGGGAGACGCCGGTGGTGATGGTCCCCCGGGTGGCGCTCGACGACACCGAGATCGGCGGGTGCCCGGTGCACGCCGGCGAGCACGTCACGGTCGCGCTGGGGTCGGCCAACACCGACGAGGACGACCTGCCCGACGCCGACGAGGTCCACTGGGACCGGCCGGTCAACCGGCACCTCGCCTTCGGTGGGGGTGTGCACCGGTGCCTCGGCAGCCACCTCGCCCGCATGGAGCTGCGGGTGGCGCTGCGGGAGTGGCACGCCCGCATCCCCGACTACCGCATCCCGCCCGGTGTCGAGCTCGTCTACACGCCCGGGATCCGCTCGCTCGAGACGTTCCCGATGCAGCTCGGCGTCTCGGCCTGACCCGAGGGCCCGGCCCGGTCTGTATCGTCGTGGCGACACGACGGCCGGAGCCCACCCCGGGGGCTCCCGCTCCGGCCCGTCCCCGCATGCAC
This sequence comes from Actinomycetes bacterium, assembly GCA_029782145.1. Taxonomy (GTDB): domain Bacteria; phylum Actinomycetota; class Acidimicrobiia; order Acidimicrobiales; family Acidimicrobilacustridaceae; genus CAMFLJ01. Next base: position 277,646 of record JAKOVH010000030.1, read on the forward strand.
CGAGCCACCGGAGGAAGTCGGGCCCATGGGCGTGAACCAGCGGTCGCAGATCGTGATGAGCGACGACGAGGTCGTCGAGTTCATCGAGCGGAGCCGGACCGGCACCCTCGCCACCATCGGTCCCACGGGGCTGCCCCACCTGGTGGCCATGTGGTACGGGTACGTCGACGGGAGCATCTACTTCGAGACCAAGGCCAAGTCGCAGAAGGCGGTGAACCTCCGGCGTGACCCACGGGCGGTCGTGTCGATCGAGGCCGGGCGCACCTACGACCAGCTGCGGGGGGTGGCCATCGAGGGCACCACGACCCTCATCGAGGACACCACCGCCGACGAGTACTGGGCCGCGGCCATCAACGTGTTCGAGCGCTACAACGGGCCGTACTCCGAGGAGATGCACCCGTTCGTCGAGACCATGATGAACAAGCGCATCGTGGTGAAGATCACGCCCACGCGCATCCGCTCGTGGGACCACCGCAAGCTCGGCCTGCCGGCCATGCCCCTCGGCGGCACCACCGCCGAGTTCCTCGACGACTAGCCAGCCGGCGCCGCCCCGGCCGGGCAGCGGCCCCACTCGGCGTGCTCGCGCTCCGTGGCGGCGCGCCCCGCTTCGGACCGGGTCACCGCGATGCTCGCCGGTTCGAGGAGCCTGCTCGGGCCGTGGCGAGGCAGAAGCCGACCAGGTGGTCGAGCTCGGCTCGTGGGGCGCGGCTCTTGGCCCACAGGTGCTCGGCCAGGCGCCCCACGATCGCCAGGCCCACCAGCTCGGCGTCGAGCTCGGGCCGGGAGCTGCCCAGCTCAGCGAACGGCGCCTCGAGCAGGGCGGCGAGCGGTGCGCTCGCCGACGCCCCGGCCGAGGTGGTGCCCTGCACGCCGGCCGCGTTCCAGAGCACGGCCAGGGTCGTGGCGGCGACGTCGTCGTCGGCGGCTTGCGCCATCACCCCGTGCACCCAACGCCGCACCTTCCCGGCGGGTGTCGGGTCCTTGGCCATCTGGTGCTCGAGGTAGCTGCGCAACTGCTGGGTCCCGTCCTCCAGGATGGCGACGACGAGCGCGTCCTTCGACGCGAAGTGGCGGTAGAAGGCGTCGTTCGACAGGCCCGCCTCGCTGACGATGTCGGCGACGCGTGGCCGGGACTCGGTGCCGCACCGCCGGATCACCGTGCGGCCGGCGTCGAGCAGGCGGCGGACCTCGGTCGAGTAGTCCGGGGCGCGGCTGGCGAGCGTCTGGCGGGCGATGCGGGCCGCAACATCGTTCTCCGGATCGCTCATTGCGTTCGGCATGTCCAGAATCATATTCTGGCGCCGAGACCGAGGAGAAGGGGGGCGCACCATGGCATGGGACTTCGAGACCGATCCCGAGTACCAGGCGAAGCTCGACTGGGCCGACGAGTTCGTGCGGGAGGAGGTGGAGCCCCTCGACGTGATGTTCCCGGGCAAGGCCTTCTGGCCGCCCGACGACACGATCCGCAAGATCATCACGCCCCTCAAGGAGGAGGTGAAGGCCCACGACCTGTGGGCCACCCACCTCGGCCCCGAGCTCGGCGGCCAGGGCCACGGCCAGCTCAAGCTGTCGCTGCTCAACGAGATCCTGGGCCGCTCGATGTGGGCCCCGATCATCTTCGGCTGCCAGGCGCCCGACACCGGCAACGCCGAGATCATCGCCCACTACGGCACCGAGGAGCAGAAGGAGAAGTACCTGAAGCCGCTGCTCGAGGGCGAGGTGTTCTCGTGCTACTCGATGACCGAGCCCCAGGGCGGCTCCGACCCCACCTTGTTCACGACCCGGGCCGTCAAGGACGGCGACGAGTGGGTCATCAACGGGTGGAAGTACTTCTCCTCGAACGCCCGCACCGCCTCGTTCCTCATCGTCATGGCGGTCAGCGACCCCGACACCAGCGCCTACCAGGGCATGTCGATGTTCCTCGTCCCGACCGACACGCCCGGTGTGAAGATCGAGCGCAACGTCGCCCTCGCCGGCGAGCCCGACGAGGAGGGCATGCACGCCCTCATCCACTACGACGACGTGCGGGTGCCGGCCTCGGCGCTGCTCGGGGGCGAGGGCCAGGCCTTCGCCGTGGCCCAGACCCGCCTCGGCGGCGGGCGCATCCACCACGCCATGCGCACCATCGGCATGTGCCAGAAGGGCCTCGACGCCATGTGCGAGCGTGCGCTGAGCCGGGAGGTGTCGGGCGGGCGCCTGGCCGACAAGCAGTTCATCCAGGGCTACATCGCCGACTCCTACGCCCAGCTCATGCAGTTCCGGCTCTACACGCTCTACACGGCCTGGTCGATCGACAAGCACCAGAACTACCTCAAGGTGCGCAAGGACATCGCCGCCATCAAGGTGCTCATGCCCGGCGTGCTGCACGACATCGCCTGGCGGGCCATCCAGATCCACGGCGCCCTCGGCGTCACCAACGAGATGCCGTTCGCCTCGATGATGAACGGCGCCAGCATCATGGGCCTGGCCGACGGGCCCACCGAGGTCCACAAGGTCACGGTGGCCAAGCAGGTGCTGCGCAACTACGAGGCGGTCGACACCATGTGGCCCTCCCAGCACATCCCGACGCGGCGGGCGGCGGCCGAGCAGAAGTTCGCCGCCGTCCTGGAGCACGAAGTGGGGAACCTGTAGATGATCGACACCGACCGCCTCGCCACCTGGCTCGACGGCCAGGACCTGCCCGGCACGGGCGCCCCGATCGACGCGTCGTTCGTCTCGGGTGGCAGCCAGAACGAGATCTACGAGATCCGCCGCGGCGACCTGCACGGCGCCCTGCGCATGCCGCCCACCGGCGCGCCCGAGGCCCGCGACGCCGGGATCCTGCGCGAGTGGCGCATCATCCAGGCCCTCGACGGCACCGACGTGCCCCACACCGAGGCCATCGCCTACTGCGGCGACGCCGAGGTGCTGGGCCGGCCCTTCTACGTCATGGGCTGGGTCGACGGCTGGTCGCCGATGGCGCACCGGGAGGGCTGGCCGGCCCCGTTCGACACCGACCTCGAGGCCCGTCGAGGCCTGGCCTTCGAGCTGGTGAACGGCATCGCCCTGCTGTCCAAGGTCGACTGGCGGGCCAAGGGCCTCGAGGACCTGGGCCGCCCCGACGGCTTCCACGAGCGCCAGGTCGACCGCTGGACCGCCTTCCTCGAGCGCATCAAGGGCCGTGAGCTGCCCGGCTTCGACGAGGCCTCCGCGTGGCTGCGCGCCCACAAGCCCATCGACTTCGTGCCCGGGCTCATGCACGGCGACTACCAGTTCGCCAACGTGATGTACCGCCACGGCGCCCCGGCGCAGCTCGCCGCCATCGTCGACTGGGAGATGGGCACGGTCGGCGACCCCAAGCTCGACCTGGCCTGGGTGGTGCAGAGCTGGCCCGAGGGCGACGAGCCGTCCGGCGGCATGAGCTACGTCGACATGACCGGCATGCCCACCCGCTCGGAGATGCTGGCCCACTACTCGGAGGTCTCCGGCCGGCAGGTCGACGACATCGACTACTACTGCGTGCTGGCCAAGTGGAAGCTGGCCGTCGTGCTCGAGCAGGGCTACCAGCGGGCCGGCGACAACCCCATGCTGCAGGCCTACGGCCCGCTCATCCTCGACCTGATGAAGGGCGCCGCCGAGCTGGCCGCCACGTCGGACTACCGGGGATGAACGGCGAGGGCGGCCCCGGCGCCGAGCCGGAGCTGGTGCGGGAGCGCCGCGGTGCCGTCTCGGTGGTGCGCATCAACCGGCCCGAGGCCCGCAACGCGCTGAACCGGGCCGTGTTCGTCGGGCTGGCCGAGGCGATCACCGAGGCCGAGGCCGACCCCGAGGTGCGGGCGATCGTCCTCACGGGCACGGGGGAGCGCACGTTCTGCGCCGGGCTCGACCTGCGGGACTTCGCCGAGCAGGGCAGCCCGGGCGCCGACACCGCGGACGCCATGGAGGTGTTCCTGCGGCTGCAGAACGGCGAGGTCACCGTGCCCATGGTGGGCGCCGCCAACGGTGCGGCGGTGGCCGGCGGCATGGAGATGCTGCTCGGCTGCGACGTGGTGGTGGCCTCGCCGGGGTGCCGCTTCGGGCTGCCCGAGGTCACCCGGGGCCTGTTCCCCGGCGGGTCGGGCACCACCATCGGCACCCGCATCCCCCTGGCCGTGGCCCTCGAGCTGATCCTCACCGGCGAGCTGATCGACGCGGCCCGGGCTTACGAGCTGGGACTGGTCAACCGCGTGGTGGCGCCCGACGAGGTGCTCCCCACCGCGGTGGCGCTGGCCGAGCGCATCGCCGCCAACGGTCCGCTCGCCGTCGCCGCGGCCAAGGAGCTGGTGCGGTTGTGGGCCACCGACCCCGCCGCCGCGCCCGGTCGCCGCGAGCACTGGCAGAAGGTCGTGTTCGACAGCGAGGACGCCCGCGAGGGCGCCCGGGCCTTCGTCGAGAAGCGCCCGCCGGTGTGGAAGGGCCGCTGAGGTGAGGGCCGCCGTGTGCCGGCACCACGGCCCGCCGGAGGTCCTCAGCGTCGAGGACGTCCCGGCGCCAGAGCTGGGCCCCGGCCAGGTGCGGGTGCGGGTCGGTGCCGCCGCCGTGAACTTCCCCGACGTGTTGATCATCGCCGGCGAGTACCAGATGAAGGTGCCGCCCCCGTTCGTCGTCGGCAGCGAGCTGGCCGGCGTGGTCACCGAGGTGGCCGACGACGTCGAGGGCGTCGCCGTCGGCCGGCACGTCTTCGGCACCATGCTCGTCGGTGCCTTCGCCGAGGAGGCGGTGCTGGCCGCGTCGTCGGTCAGCGCCGTGCCCGACGGCGTCGACGACCGCACCGCCGCCGCCTTCGGCGTGGGCCACCGCACCGCCTACCACGTGCTGCGCTCCATCGCCCGGCTGCAGCCGGGGGAGGAGCTGGTGGTGCTCGGCGCCGGCGGTGGCGTGGGCCTGGCCGCCGTGCAGCTCGGCGCCGTGCTGGGCGCCACCGTCACCGCCGTCGCCTCCTCGCCCGAGAAGCTGGAGGCCGCCGCGTCCCTCGGCGCCACCCGGCTGGTCGACCACCGCGCCGCCGACCTGCGCCACGCGCTGCGCGAGCAGCTCCCCGATGGGGCCGACGTCGTCGTCGACCCGGTGGGCGGCACCCTGTCGGAAGCGGCGCTGCGCTCGCTGCGCTTCGGTGGGCGTTTCGTCACCGTGGGGTACGCGGCGGGGGAGATCCCGCGCATCCCGCTCAACCTGGTGCTGCTCAAGGGCGTGCAGATCCTCGGCTTCCAGTTCATCGACTTCGCCACCCACATGCCCCACGAGCAGCGGCGCGACGAGGCCGAGCTCATGGCCCTGCTGGCCGAGGGCCGGGCCCGCCCCCACATCGGGGCCACCTTCCCGCTCGAGCACACCGCGGAGGCGCTCCGGCTGGTCGCCGACGGAGGCGCCATCGGCAAGGTCGTGATCGACGTGGGCGACGCCGGGTGAACGAGGCCGCCGGTCCGCGCTAAGCTCGCTCTACACAGGCGATAACCACATTCTCGCACGTCACCCTGGGGGAAGCGCGATGGACGCCGACGACCTCGTCCTCATCAGCGTCGATGACCACCTGATCGAGCCGCCCGACCTCTTCGTCAACCACCTGAGCGCCAGGTACCTCGACCAGGCGCCCAAGCTGGTGCGCAACGCCGAGGGCAACGACGTCTGGACGTTCGGCTCGGTCGTCATGGAGACCGCCGCGCTCAACGCCGTCGCCGGCCGGCCCAAGGAGGAGTACGGCCTCGAGCCCCAGAGCCTCGACGAGGTCCGCCCCGGTTGCTACGACGTCGACGAGCGGGTGAAGGACATGGACGCCGGCGGGGTGCTGGCGTCGATGAACTTCCCCTCGTTCCCGACGTTCACCGCCCGGGTGTTCCTGAGCGACGACCTCGACCTCTCCCTCGCCCTGGTGCGGGCCTACAACGACTTCCACATCGACGAGTGGTGCGGCGCCCACCCCGGCCGGTTCATCCCCATGGCCGTCCCGGCCATCTGGGACCCCGAGCTGACCGCCGCCGAGGTCCGCCGCTGCGCCGAGAAGGGCTGTCACTCGCTGTCGTTCACCGAGAACCCGGCGGCACTGGGCTACCCCAGCTTCCACGACGAGCACTGGGACCCGGTGTGGAGGGCCTGCGTCGACACCGGCACGGTGCTGTCGATCCACCTCGGCTCGTCGGGCCGCCTGTCGGTCCCCGCCGTCGACTCGCCGCCCGACGTGATGATCACGCTGCAGCCCATGAACATCCAGTCGGCCGCCGCCGACCTGCTGTGGTCGCGGGTGCTCAAGTCCTACCCGGAGCTGCGGGTGGCGCTCTCCGAGGGGGGCACCGGCTGGATCCCCTACTTCCTCGACCGCGTCGACCGCACCTTCGAGATGCACCGGGCCTGGACCCTCCAGGACTTCGGCGGCCGCCTCCCCAGCGAGGTGTTCCGGGAGCACTTCCTCACGTGCTTCATCAGCGACCCGGTGGGCATCGAGCTCCGCGAGAAGATCGGCGTCGACAACATCGCGTGGGAGGCCGACTACCCCCACAGCGACTCGATGTGGCCGACCGCGCCCGAGGAGCTGATGGCGGTCTTCGAGGCCAACGCCGTTCCCGACGACCACATCCGCAGGATCACCCACGAGAACGCCATGCGCTGGTACTCGTTCGACCCCTTCGCCCACGTGCCGAAGGAGCAGGCCACCGTCGGCGCGCTGCGCCGGCGGGCGGCGGGCCACGACGTGTCGATCACGCCGCTCAGCACGCGGGTGCGCACACCCGACGAGAAGCTCGAGGGCTTCCGACGGCGGGCCGAGGCCGCCGTGGCGGCCGGGCGCTGACCGGCGCGCCCGAGGCACCCCGAACGACCACGAAGGGACGACAGATGGCTGGATCACCGCGGCAGATGACGCTGGTCGGCTTCATGCAGGCGGGGAACGCCACCGTGTACGCCGGCTCGTGGCGCTACCCGGGCACCGAGCTCGGCTTCCTCGACGCCAGCTACTACAAGAAGCTGGGGCGCACCCTCGAAGAGGGCTGCTTCGACATGATGTTCTTCGACGACCGCCTGGCCATGCCGGGCATCTACGGCGGGTCGGTGGCCGAGGCGGTGCGCACCGGCGCCCGGCCGGTGAAGCTCGACCTCGGCTCCATCCTCGGGCTGGTGGCGGGCGCCACCGACCACCTCGGCCTGGGCGCCACGTTCTCCACGACCTACTACCAGCCGTTCCACATCGCCCGCACCTTCGGCACCCTCGACCACATCTCCGGGGGCCGGGCCGCGTGGAACGTGGTCACCTCGGTCAACGACAGCGAGGCCCAGAACTTCGGCGTCGACCAGATCCTCGCCCACGACGAGCGCTACGACCGCGCCGACGAGTTCATGGAGGCCGTCACCTTGCTGTGGGACAGCTGGGACGACGACGCCCTGGTGCTCGACCGGGCCGCCGGGTACTTCGCCGACCCCGACAAGGTCCACCAGCTCGACTTCGAGGGGAAGTGGTTCCGCACCAAGGGCCCGCTCACCGTGCCCCGCTCGCCCCAGGGCCGGCCGGTGTTCCTCCAGGCCGGCTCGTCGGGCCGGGGCCGGGAGTTCGCGGCCAAGTGGGCCGAGCTGATCTTCATGGGCGACCCCGACATCGACGTGGCCCGGGCCCACTACGCCGACCAGAAGGCCAAGGTCGGCGCCGCCGGGCGCGACCCGGGCCAGGTCAAGATGGCGCCGATGGTCTACACGGTGGTGGGGGAGTCGGCGGCGCACGCCCAGGAGCGCGAGCAGATGTTCCTGCACGACTTCGTCGACCCCATGGCCACCCTCACGCTGCTGTCGGAGCTGATGAACCACGACTTCTCGGGCATGGCGCTCGACACCGTCATCACCGACGACGTGATCGAGAACGTCCAGGGCATCCGGGGTCTCACCAAGAACCTGCGCGACCACATCGGCGGCGACGTCACCCTCGCCGACCTGGCCGGCCACCGGGCCACCTTGCTGCAGGGCCCCCGCTTCGTCGGCACCGCCACCGACATCGCCGACCAGATGGAGGAGTGGGTCGACACCGACGCCTGCGACGGCTTCGTGATCGCCGCCACCCACACGCCCGGCGCCTACGAGGACGTCGTGCGCTTCGTGGTGCCCGAGCTGCAGCGCCGGGGCCGCTTCCGTGACCGCTACACCGGCGCCACCCTCCGCGAGAACCTGGGCCTGGAACGGCCCGAGTCGCAGTTCCGTGGGTGAGGCTCGCCTGCCGCTGGAGGGCCTGCGGGTCGTCGACGCCGCCACCCTGGCGGCCGGCCCCATGGCGGCCACCATCCTCGGGGAGTTCGGCGCCGACGTCGTCAAGGTCGAGCAGCCCGGCGGCGGCGACCCGATGCGCACCTGGGGGAGCCGCAAGGACGGCATCGGCCTGTTCTGGAAGAGCCTCAGCCGCAACAAGCGCTGCATCACGTGCGACCTGCGCCAGGCCGAGGGCCAGGAGCTGTTCGACCGGCTGCTCGCCGTCACCGACGTGCTCATCGTCGGGAACCGGCCGAGCGCCCTCGAGCGGTGGGGCATCGACTACGAGTCGGTGCACGCCCGCCACCCGCGCCTGGTGTACGTGCACATCACCGGCTACGGCCGGGGCGGGCCCAACTTCGACCGGCCCGGCTACGGCACCCTGGCCGAGGCCATGAGCGGCTTCGCCCAGGTGGTGGGCGAGCCGGACGGCCCGCCCACCCTGCCGCCGTTCATGCTGGCCGACGGCGTGGCCGCCCAGGCCGCGGCGTGGTCGTCGATGATGGCGCTGTACCACCGAGACCTCCACGGCGCCGACGGCCAGCTCGTCGACATCAACCTCATCGAGCCGCTGGCCCGGCTCATCGAGACGTCGCCGCTGACCTTCGACCAGCTCGGGGTCGTGCCGGGCCGGGTCGGCAACGCCCTGCCGGCCAGCGCCCCCCGCAACGCCTACCGCACCGCCGACGGCCGGTGGATGGCGATCTCCAGCGCCTCGCCCACCATCGCCGTGCGGGTGTTCCGGGCCATCGGGCGCGACGACCTCGCCGACGACCCCGACTACGTCGACCCGATCCGACGCCAGGAGCGCTTCGCCGAGGTCGACGCCCTGGTGGGCGACTGGGTGGCCGAGCGCACCCTCGACGAGGTGATGAAGGTGCTCCTCGACGCCGAGGTGGCGGCTGCACCGATCTACGACGCCGAGCAGCTCCTGGCCGACGAGCACCTCGCGGCCCGGGGCACGTTCCGCCGGGTCGACGACCCCGACCTCGGCCCCGTGCGGGTGCAGTCCCCGGTGGTGCAGATGAGCGACACGCCGGGCCGCGTCGACCACCTGGGCCGGGGCCTCGGGGCCGACAACGACGCCGTCTACGGTGAGCTGCTCGGCCTCGGGCCCGAGCGCCTGGCCGAGCTGCGCGAGCACCGAGTCATCTGACGCCGGGCGCCGGCAGCACGCCCGCCCGCCCACCGAGCCACGGAGGCGACGTTGCACCAACCCCGAGCCCGCCGATCGGAGCTGGCGACACCGGCCAGCAGCGAGAAGATGTGCGCCAAGGCGCCGTCGTCCGGCGCCGACCTGGTGTTCCTCGACCTCGAGGACGCCTGTGCCCCGGTGGCCAAGGTGGGGGCGCGGGCCATCGCCGTGGCCGCCCTCACCGGGCAGGACTGGGGCCGCACGCTGCGGGCGGTGCGGGTGAACGGCCTGGAGACCCCGTGGTGCTACGGCGACGTCGTGGAGATCGTCACCGGGGCCCGGGAGGCGCTCGACGTCATCATCGTGCCCAAGGCCCGCACCGCCCGCGACGTGTGGTGGTTCGACGTGCTGCTCACCCAGCTCGAGGCCGACCTCGGGCTGACCAAGCGCATCGCCCTCGAGGTGCTCATCGAGGAGGCCGAGGGCCTGGCCAACGCGGCCGAGATCGCCCGGGCCAGCGACCGCCTGGAGGCCATCATCTTCGGCGCCGGCGACCTGTCGGCGTCGCTCAAGGCCCGCGTCGACGGCAACTTCGATCCGGTGGGCGACTACCCCGGCGACTTCTGGCACTTCGCCCGGGTGCAGGTGCTGGCTGCGGCGCGCGCCGCGGGCATCGACGCCATCGACGCCCCGTTCCCCGCCTACCAGGACCCCGACGGCTACCGGCGCTCGGCCGTGCACGCCAGCCTGCTCGGCTACGACGGCAAGTGGGCCATCCACCCGAGCCAGGTCCCGATCGCCCACGAGGTGTTCTCGCCCACCGACGAGGAGGTGGCCGATGCCGAGGAGTCGATCCGCATCTACCGGGCCTCGGAGGCCGACGGCGTAGGGGCCATCGGGCGAGAGGGCAAGCTCGTCGACGCCGCCCACATGCGCCTGGCCGAGAACACGCTGTACAAGGCGGCGCTGGCCCGCGCCGAGCAGGCCGGCGCCTGACGGGCGAGGGAGGAGAGGGATCGGCGATGGGTGAGCAGGGGAGCGACCGGCGCTACCGGGTGGTGCAGTGGGCCACCGGCAACATCGGCACCAAGGCGCTGCGCGAGGTCATCGAGCACCCGCGGATGGAGCTGGTGGGGCTCCACGTGAGCTCGCCGGCCAAGGTCGGCCTCGACGCCGGCGAGCTGGCGGGGCTCGGGCGCTCGGTCGGCGTGAGGGCCACCGGCGACCTCGCCGACGTGGTGGCCCTGGCCCCGGACTGCGTGCTCTACATGCGCCAGGGCTGCGACCTCGACGAGGTGTGCGCCCTGCTGGAGGCCGGGGTGAACGTCGTGACGACCCGCGGCGAGTTCCACCACCCCGGCTCCATGGACCCGGCGGCGCGGCAGCGGGTCGAGGACGCCTGCGCCCGCGGCGGCGCCTCGCTCCACAGCACCGGCAGCAGCCCGGGCTTCATCACCGAGGCGGTGCCCCTGGTGCTCACGTCGATCCAGCGCCGCCTCGACCACCTGGTCATCGACGAGTTCGCCGACCTGTCGAAGCGCCCCTCGCCCGACCTGCTGTTCAACGTCATGGGCTACGGCAAGGCGCCGGCGGCCTTCGACGAGCGGCGATGGGCCCACGGGGCCGACGCGTTCGGGCCGTCGCTGCGGGCCACCGCCGAGGCCATCGGCCTGCCCCTCGACGCCGTGGAGGCGTCCGGCGCCGTCGCGGTCGCCCGGGCCGACGTCGAGATCGCGGCCGGCACCATCGCCGCCGGCACCGTGGCCGCCCAGCGCATGGTCGTCACCGGGCTGCGCGCCGGCGAGCCGCTGCTGACGTTCCGGGCCAACTGGTACTGCACCACCGACATCGACGCCGACTGGGACCTCGGCGCCACCGGCTGGCGCATCGTGGTCGAGGGCGACGCCCCGCTCCACGTGGAGATGCGCTTCCCGATCCCGCTCGAGCGGATGGCCGAGACCACCCCCGGCTACACCGCCAACCGGGCGGTCAACGCCGTGCCGTTCGTGTGCGAGGCTGCGCCGGGCATCCGGACCACCGCCGAGCTGCCGCAGGTGATCTCGGTGCTGGGCCGCTGACGACCACCGTGCCACCGAGGCCCGACCCAGGAGACGAACCCTGATGCGACCGCTGCCCGAGCTGACCCCCTGGAACGCGTGGTTCTGGACCTCGGGGGCCGACGGCACGCTGCGCATCCAGGGCTGCGACGACTGCGGCGCCCTGGTGCACCCGCCGCTGCCCGTGTGCCCCACGTGCAAGAGCTCGAACCACCAGCCGAGGGCGGTGTCGGGGCGGGCCACCGTGGTGGGGTTCACCGTCAACGCCCATCAGTGGCACCCCGCCTTCACGCCGCCCTACGTCATCGCCGTGGTCGCCCTCGACGAGTCACCCGACGTGCGCCTCACCACCAACATCGTGGGGTGCGAGCCCGACGAGGTGCACGTGGGCCAGCAGGTGGCGGTGCGCTTCGAGCAGCACGACGACGTGTGGCTGCCGCTGTTCGAGCCCACCGGTGGCACCACCGACGCCGGCCTCGTCGGCGAGCCGCCCCGTTTCGCCACCCGGCCACCGGCGAGCCCGGAGCGGTTCGAGCACGAGTCGGTGCTGTCGGGCGTCGGCCGCTCGCGCATCGGTCGCCGGCTCATGGTCGACCCGCTCTCGCTCACCGTCGAGGCGTGCCTGGCCGCGGTGGCCGACGCCGGGCTCACCCTCGCCGACATCGACGGGCTGTCGACCTACCCCGGCTACGCCGGCATGGGCATGAGCGAGGGCGGCGTGACCGCGGTGGAGGAGGCGCTGCGCATCCACCCCACCTTCATCAACGGCGGCATGGACCTGCCCGGGCAGGCCGGCTCGATCGTGGCCGCCATGCACGCGGTGGCCAACGGGCTGTGCCGCCACGTGCTGTGCTTCCGCACCGTCTGGGAGTCGACCTACGCCGCCCTCGGCCTGGCCGCCAACGCCGGTGGGGGCAAGCGGGTGCCCGGCGGGCAGCAGTGGACGATGCCCTACGGCGCCATGTCGGCGGCCAACTGGATCGGCGTGAACGCCACGCAGTACCTGCACCGCTACGGCGCCACCCGCGAGGAGGTGCTGGCGCCCATCGCCCTCAACGGCCGGGCCAACGCGGCGCGCAACCCGGCCGCGATCTACCGCGAGCCCATGACCATGGACGACTACCTGTCGGCCCGACCCATCACCACTCCCTTCGGGCTCTACGACTGCGACGTGCCGTGCGACGGCGCGGTGGCGGTGGTGGTGTCCGACGTGTCCGTGGCGGGCGACCTGCCCAAGCCGGCGATCCGCATCGAGGCGGTCGGCAGCCAGATCCAGGAGCGGGTGTCGTGGGACCAGGGCACCCTCACCCACGAGCCACAGGTGCTCGGTCAGGCCGCCCACGTCTGGACCCGCACCGACCTGCGCCACGCCGACGTCGACCTCGCCCTCGTCTACGACGGGTTCAGCTTCAACGCCGTGTCGTGGCTCGAGGGGCTCGGCTTCTGCGGCTTCGGCGAGGCCAAGGACTGGCTCGACGGCGGCCGCCGCATCGCCCTCGACGGCGAGCTGCCGGTGAACACCCACGGCGGCCAGCTCTCCGAAGGGCGCCTGCACGGCTACGGGTTCGTGCACGAGGCGATGGTCCAGCTCCGCCACGAGGCGGGGGAACGGCAGGTGCCCGGCGCCCGCACCGCCATCGTCACCAGCGGCGGAGGCACCCCCGGAGGTGTGCTCCTGCTGCAGCGCCACGGGGCCTGACCGCCCGGCTCGGCGCCCTTGCGCCGGTCGTCTGACGGATCGTCAGATTGCTAGTGTCGCCGGCATGCCCGTGCCCGAGACGCCCATCACCGGCGACTTCGGCACCCTCTGCGAGCTGTTCGACGCCGTGGTCGAGGTGGCCGGCGACGTCGAGGCCTTCGTCGACGGCGAGCGGCGGTTGACCTTCGCCGAGTGGGGTCGCGCCGCCGACGGCGTGGCCACCCGGCTGGCCGGCATGGGCGTGGGTCCCGGCGACGTGGTCGGCATCCGGCTCCCCTCGTCGATCGACTACGCCATCGCCTACCAGGCCGCACTGCGCCTCGGCGCCGTCACGAGCGGCATGAACCCCCGCCTCGGCGTGGCCGAGACCGCTCACATCCTCGACAAGAGCGGGGCCGGCGTCGTGGTGAGCGACGACGACCTCGACGGCGTCACCCGCCTCACCACCGCCGAGCTCACCGAGGCCACCGCCGACGCACCGTTCACCGCGCGGCCCCCGATGGCCGACACCGACCCCGTCGCCATCGTCTGGACGAGCGGCACCACCGGCAAGCCCAAGGGGGCGGTGTTCGACCACGCCTGCATGCGGGCCATGGCGCGCGCCGCGTGGCCGCTGTCGCAGGTCGGCGACCGGCGCATCTCGCCGCTGCCCTTCGCCCACGTCGGCTACATGACGCGGGTGTGGGACGAGCTGGTGCACGTCATCACCACCGTCATCACGCCGAGCCCGTGGACGGCCGCCGACGCCCTGCGCCTCATCGGCACCGAACGGGTCACCGTCGGCCAGGGCGTGCCCGCCCAGTGGCAGATGATCCTGGCCCACCCCGACCTGGCCACCACCGACACGTCGTCGCTGCGCGTCGTCAGCACCGGAGCGGCCCGCGTGCCGCCCGAGCTGGTGGCGGCCATGCGCGACGCCTTCGGGTGCCCGGTCGTCGTGCGCTACACGAGCACCGAGGCCTGCGTGTCCACCGGCACCGCCCTCGACGACCCCGACGACGTGGTGGCCAACACCGTCGGCACCCCCGGCCCCGGCGTCGAGATGGAGCTGAGAGCCGACGAGGGGCGCGGGCCGGTGGTCCCCGTGGGCGAGGTCGGCACCGTCTGCCTGCGGAGCCGGGCGATGATGCGCGGCTACTGGCGCGAGCCCGAGCTCACCGCCGCGGCCATCGACGCCGAGGGGTGGCTGCTCACCGGCGACCTCGGCCACCTCGACGAGCGGGGCGACCTGCACCTCGCCGGGCGCAGCACAGAGATGTACATCCGGGGCGGCTACAACGTCTACCCCGTCGAGATCGAGAACTGCCTGGGCGGCCACGACAAGGTCGACCGGGTGGCCGTGGTCGGCACGGCGGCCCCCGTGCTCGGGGAGATCGGGGTGGCCTTCGTGGTGCCCGCACCCGGCGCCGAGCCGCCCACGCTCGAGGAGCTGCGGGCCTGGTGCCGGGCCCGCCTGGCCGACTACAAGGCGCCGGACTGCCTGGTGCTCGTCGACGAGCTGCCGCTCACCGCCATGTCCAAGATCGACAAGCGTGCCCTGGCCCCGGCGGCAGCCGAGGCCGAGAAGGCCTGGGAACGCTGAGCCGACCAACGATCGGTCGCCCTGCATGGAGCGGCCACCGACGAACGACCGACCAACGAGGAGACACGACACCGATGGGCATCTGCGACGGACGAGTGGTCGTCATCACCGGCGCTGGCCGGGGCCTGGGCCGGGCCCACGCCCTGGCCTTCGCCGCCGAGGGCGCCAAGGTGGTGGTCAACGACCTGGGCGCCTCGCTGCAGGGCGAGGGCGCCGACCTCAGCCCGGCCCAGGAGGTCGCCAACGAGATCGTCGCCGGCGGCGGCGAGGCCATCGTCAACGGCGACGACATCAGCGACTGGGACGGCGCCGGCAACCTCGTCGCCGCCGCCATCGACACGTTCGGCGGCCTCGACACCGTGGTCACCAACGCCGGCATCGTGCGCGACCGCATGTTCGTGAACATGACCGTCGACGACTGGGACGCCGTCATCAAGGTGCACCTGCGGGGCACCTTCTGCCCGGTGAAGCGCGCCGTCGAGTACTGGCGGGCCGAGTCGAAGGCCGGCCGCCAGCGGGCCGCCCGGGTGGTCACCACCTCGTCGGGGGCCGGGCTCATGGGCTCGATCGCCCAGACCAACTACGCCACCGCCAAGGCCGGCATCGCCGCGTTCACCATCAACATCGCCGCCGAGCTGGGCCGCATCGGCGTCACCGCCAACTCCATCGCTCCCTCGGCCCGCTCCCGCATGACCGAGGAGGCCTTCGCCGAGATGATGGCGCCGGTCGAGTCGGGCTTCGACGCCATGGACCCGTCGAACATCAGCCCCATCGTGGTGTGGCTGGGCAGCGAGCAGAGCGGCCACGTCACCGGCCGGGTCTTCGAGTGCGCCGGCGGGGAGCTGAGCGTGGCCGACGGCTGGCAGCACGGCGCCGCCGTCGACAAGGGCGCCCGGTGGGAGCCCTCGGAGCTCGGACCGGTGGTCGACCAGCTCATCGCCGAGGCCCCGGCGCCGGCCCCCGTCTACGGCACCCAGTAGGGGCGGCGGCGGTGGCGGTGAACGAGGAGCGCGTGGCCGACGCCTCGACCGATGCCTCGACCGAGGCCTCGGCCGAGGACGTGGTCGCCACCGACGGCCGCGTCATCGGGCGCCGGGCGATCCAGACGCGCCGGCGCATCCTCGACGCCACCGCGGCGCTGCTTCGCCAACAAGGGGCTCTCGACGTGAAGGTCATCGACGTGGCACGCGAGGTGGGCACGTCGCCGGCGACCTTCTACCAGTACTTCGCCGACGTGGAGGACGCCATCTTGTGCCTCGCCGCCGAGCTGGTCGAGCGGGTGCCCGAGTTCGCCGACCGCATCGAGGCCGACTGGGGCGGTCCCGACGGGCTCGACCGCGCCCGCCACCTGGTGGGCGACTACACCCGGTTCTGGGACGACAACGGCGCCGTGCTGCGGATCATGCACCTGCGGGCCGACGAGAAGGAGCCGCGCTTCCGGCGCGTGCGCAACGACTACAACGAGCGGTTCATGGTGGCCATGGTGGCCAAGGTGCGCGGCGCCCAGGCCGCGGGGCGGCTGCCACAGGCCATGGACGCCGACGCCACCGCCGGCGCCATGTTGGCCGTGCTCGACCGGCTGCCCAGCTACCGCGAGTCGTTCGAGCGCCGGGGCACGCCGCGCGAGGCGATGATCGAGACGGTGGCCCGCATCCTCCACGCCACCCTCACCGGCCCCTGAACCCCCGCGCGCGCCCCCTGAGCGCGCCCCGAGCGGGCCACCCGAGCCGCCGTCCACGCCGTTCTGGTGGAGGTTTCACCCCCGGATCGGGGGTGAAACCTCCACCAGAACGGGAAAAGAGGGGACCGATCAGGCGCGGCAGGGGCGGCGGGGCGGCGGGGTGCGTGGGCTACCAGCCGCGGTAGCGGACGTCGCGGCGCTCCTTGAACGCGGCGACGCCCTCCTGGAAGTCCTGGGTGTAGGACGCCATCTCCTGGGCCCACGCCTCGTCCTCGAAGGCGGCCCCCCGCGACGACTCCATGCTGCGGTTGAGGAGCCACTTCGACAGCATGAGGGCCTTGGTGGGCGACTCGGCCAGCTGGGTGGCCCACTCGCGCGCGGTGGCCCGCAGCTCGGCCTGGGGCACCACCTTGTTGACCAGGCCGATGCGTTCGGCCTCGTCGGCCGTGACGTCGCGCCCGAAGTAGATGAGCTCCTTGGCCTTCTGCAGCCCGACGAGGCGGGGGAGCATGTAGGCGCCCCCGCCGTCGGGGGTGATGCCCCGGCGCACGAACACCTCGATGAACTTGGCGTTGTCGGCGGCGATCACCAGGTCGGACGCGAAGGCGATGTGGGCGCCGATGCCGGCCGCCGTGCCGTTCACCGCGGCGATCACCGGCTTCTCGCAGTCCATGATCGAGGCGACCAGGCGCTGGGCGCCCCGCTTGATGTTGCGGCCGACGTCGCCGAGGGCCTTGTCGGGCTTGTCCGCCGGCCCGGGGTTCTCCGGGATGCGGGACACCCGCAGGTCGGCACCGGTGCAGAAGTGGCGCTCGCCGGCGGCGGTGACGACCACGCAGCGCACGTTGAGGTCGTTGCTGGCCCCCTCCATCAGCTCGATGGTGCGGTTGCGCTGGTCGGGGGTGATGGCGTTGGCGGCGTCGGGCCGGTTCAGCGTGAGCCAGGCCACGCCCACCTCGTCGATCTCCCAGAGCAGGTCCTGGTCGTCGCTCATCGTGTGTCCCCTGTCGGTGTCGATCGGTGGGCGGGGGCCCGGTCCGCCGTTCTACCAGACGGGGGTCGGCCGGCCGTCAGGCCGGGACGCGCTCCATCCGCACCCACACGTGGCGCAGGCCGGTGTGGCGGTTGCTGCGGGTCCACTCCGGCGGGCGCACCAGCTCGAGGGACCCGAAGGCGGCGAGCAGCTCCTCGAACATCACCGTCATCTCGAGCCGGGCCAGGTTGGCGCCGAGGCAGTGGTGGACGCCGTGGCCGAAGGTCAGGTGCGGGTTCGGGTCACGGGTGACGTCGAGCTCCATCGGTCGGTCGAACACGGCGTCGTCGCGGTTGGCCGAGCCCTCCCACACCACCACCTTGTCGCCCGGACCGATGCGGGCGCCGCCCAGCTCGGCGGCCCGGGTGGCGGTGCGGCGCTTCGAGGGCGAGGGGGTGGTCCAGCGCAGCAGCTCCTCCACGGCCGTGGGCAGCCGCGCCGGCTCGGCGCGCAGGAGGGCGAGCTTGGTCGGGCCGCTCGATCAGGGCGACGAGGCCACCGGCGATGGCGTTGCGGGTGGTCTCCGAGCCGGCGGTGAACAGCAGCGAGAAGAAGGCGTAGAGCTCGGCGTCGGTGAGCCGGGGCGGGTCGACGTCGTCGAGGGTGGCCTGCACGACGAGGGACAGCATGTCGTCGCCGGGCCGGGCCCGCTTCTCGGCCACCAGCTCGGCGCCGTAGGCCTGCATGCGGGCCCGGGCCTGCTCGGCCGAGGCGCCGGCCACCTCGAACGACTTCCGTTCGCCGCGGTAGTCGAACCCGGGCTCGACCGCCTCGAACAGCCAGTGCCGCTCGGACTCGGGCACGCCGAGCAGGATGCAGATCATCTGCATGGGCAGCTCGGCCGCCACCTCGACCAGGACGTCGACCTCCTCGCCGTCCGGCACCGCGTCGAGCAGCGTCCGCGTGCGGCGCCGCAGCTCCTGCTCGAGGTCGCGCACCATGCGGGGCGTGAGGCCCGAGCTCACCAGGCGACGGATCCGGGCGTGGCGGGGGTCGTCCATCATGTTGAGCACCTGGCCGGCCACCGGCAGGTCCTGGATGAGCGTGCCGCCGTAGGGACGGTCGCCACCGGTCTCGGAGCTGAAGGTGGTCGGGTCGTGGAGCACCTCGAGCACGTCGGCGTAGGTGGCCACCGACCAGAACCCCTCACCGTCGGGCGTGTGCTCGGTGGGCTCGTGCCACCACACCGGCGCGTCGCGCCGGTGCCGCTCGAACAGGCCGTGGGGGAACCCCTCGGTGAAGTTGTCGAGATCGGTGAGGTCGACGCCGTCCATGGCCCCCATGGCCTCACGTTAGGTTGTCGACCGTCGGCGTGGGACCGGCCCCACGGCGGCGCCGGGGGAGTGGAGGAGGGAGCGGCGTGGACCGCGAGAAGCTGCAGACGTTGTTCGACCTGACCGGCCGCACCGCCATCGTCACGGGCGGCACCCGCGGCATCGGGCGCGCCATCGCCGAGGGCTTCGTGTGCGCCGGGGCCAACGTGGTGGTGGCCAGCCGCAAGGCCGACGCGTGCGCCGAGACCGAGGCGCATCTCACCGCCATGGGCGGCCAGGCCCTCGGCGTGCCCACCCACCTCGGCGAGATCGACGCCGTGGACGCCCTCGTCGAGCGCACCGTCGAGCGCTTCGGCGGCATCGACATCGTGGTCAACAACGCGGCCAACGCCCTCTCCCAGCCCATCGGCCAGTTCACGCCCGAGGCGTGGGACAAGTCCTTCGCCGTGAACCTCCGGGGCCCGGTGTTCCTCGTGCAGGCCGCGCTCCCGTACCTCGAGCGTAGCGAGCACGCCGCCGTGGTGAACGTGATCTCGGCCGGGGCCTTCCTGGCCTCCACCAACCAGTCGATGTACGCGGCGGGCAAGGCCGCCCTCATGGCCTTCACCCGGGCCATGGGCGCCGACCTGGCCGCGAAGGGCATCCGGGTCAACGCCCTCGCGCCCGGCACGGTCGACACCGACATGGTGCGCAACAACCCGCCCGAGGCCCAGGAGCGCATGAAGAACGCGGCACCGGTCAAGCGCATGGCCCACCCCGACGAGATGGTCGGCCCGGTGCTGCTGCTGGCCTCCGACGCCGGCAGCTTCATCACGAGCCAGTGCATCCTGGCCGACGGCGGGATGGTGCCCCACTAGAAGGCTCGCCCCCCGGCTATCGGAGCCGGCGCGGCGTGAACGACCGGCGGCGCCTCCCGTAGGCTGGGCCCGTGCCGCTCTACGAGTACCGCTGCCCCGTCTGTGACGACACCTTCGAGGCCCGCCGCCCCATGGCCGAGGCCTCCGACCCCATCGACTGCCCCCAGGGCCACGTCGGTTCCCGCCGGCTGCTGTCGGTGTTCGCCTCCGTCGGCGCCTCGTCGGGGTCGTCGGCGCCCGCGCCCGCGGCGCCTGGCCGCCCCGCCGGCGGCGGCTGCTGCGGCGGGATGTGCGGCTGCTGAGCGCAGCGTCCCCGCCGGCTCCCGACCGGCGTCGTCAGGTCCAGAACTGGGCGACGATGCGGCGCACGTAGTCCTCGTCGGGCGCGACCCCGTCGAACAGCAGCCGGTGGTAGAGCAGGGCCGGCCCGATCTCGGTGAGCAGCTCCACGTCGCTGCTCGCCGGCAGCTGGCCCGCCTCGACGGCCCGGCGCACCCGGGCCTGCAGCAGGGCGCGACGGGGCTCGACCAGCTGCGAGCGGAAGGCGTCGGCCAGCTCGGGGTGGCGGGTGATGTCCGAGGCGAGCGACAGGGCGAGGCGCCCGTCGATGCCGGCGAGCGCGGCCGCCATCTCGGTGAGCATGGCGGCCATGTCGGCTCGGATGTCGCCGGTGTCGACCTGGTGGCGCTCCTCGGGCACGGCGTGGCGGAGGGCGTCGAGCACCACAGCCACCTTGTCGGGCCACCGGCGGTAGATGGCGTTCTTGCTGACGCCGGCGGCGTGGGCCACCGCCTCGATGGTGACGCCCTCGTAGCCGACCTCGGCGAGCATGGCGAAGGCCGCCTGGAGCACGGCCTCGTCGACGTGGGGGTCCCGCGGGCGCCCCACGGGCCGGGGTGCGTCGGAGGTCGGGCTCACGGCGAGAGCATGCCAGCCGCGACGGGCTCAGTCCTCCCCGGTCGGGACGTTCGGCTCGGCCGCGTCGGCCGCGGCCGCCTCGGCCGCCTCGGCCAGCTCGGAGCGCTCGTAGCGCCAGCCCTCGGCCATCATCCAGAGCCGGTGGCGGCCACCGGGCGCCTCGAGGTCGCCCGAGTCGAGCCCGGCGTCGCCCGCGTAGACGGCCACCATGCCGCCCTCGACACGGGTGAACGAGGTGGCGAAGTGCTCGGGGGGCCGGGCCCGGTAGTGGGCCATCACCTCGGCGGCCGAGGCGAACGGGCGGAGCTGCTCGAGGGTGATGAACTGCGGCGGCACCAGCTCGATCTCACCTGCGTTGCGGGCCTCCACCGCGGCGGCGGGGCGGAACCACCGCAGCTCGTGGATCTCGCCGCCGTCGGCTTGGAGGTGGGCCACCTCCTCCGGCGCCGGGCCGACGAAGAAGAAGGTGGCGAAGCGCTTCGGGGCCTCGGCCGGAGGCGTCCAGTGCGAGATCAGCACCAGCGATCGGGGCTCCACCACCGCGCCGGTCTCCTCGGCCGCCTCCCTGACCGCGGCCCGGCGCGCCGCGTCGATCATGCGGGAATCGCCCATGTCGTCGACCGGTTCGCCCTCCCAGTCGTCGGGGTCGACACGGCCGCCCGGGAAGACCCACGCCCCACCGGCGAAGGCGAGGCCGGAGCTGCGGCGGGCCATGAGCACCTCGAGCCCGTCGTCGCCGTCGCGCAGCAGCACGGTGGTCGAGGCGGGCACGGCGACGGGGATCTCCTCGCCCGGCGCCCGTTCACGACGCCACGAGGTGTCACCTGTCGTCACGCCAGCCCCAGTCGGCGCAGCATCGCCATCGGCACGCTCCGATCATCTCGCGCCAGGCGGGCCGCCCGCTCGACGTTCACCTCGTCGAGGTCGCGCCCGCTCCAGTCGTCCCACGGCCCGGCAGGGATGCGCCCGGCGTCGCCGTCGGCGTCGGCCGCCGCGTACAGGTAGGCCTGCACCGCCGTGAGCTGCTCCGGGCCGCCCACCGGCCCGACGCCGGGCACCACGACCGTGGCCTGGTCGCGCAGCTCGCCGAGGGTGTCGGCCCACTGCTCGGGGTCGCCGTCGTAGGCGTTCGGCGTGGTGCCGAACGGCGCCAGGGCACCGGCGAACAGCACGCCGGCGGACGGCACGAGCACCACCAGGTTCTGGTCCTGCTGGCCACCGACGGGCACGACGCACACCAGCGGGGTGAGCCAGGCGGCGGCGTCGACGACGTGCGACACCGGCCGGGTCGAGAAGTCCTCGTCGTAGTCGTGGGCGAACCCGGGGACGAGGCGGCGGTAGGCGTCGACGGGCACCGGCTGCTCGAGCAGGGCGCTGGTCTGCGTGCGGCCGTAGCGGGCCGCCATCCAGAACACGGCCGAGCCGCCCACCGACTCGACGTGGCTCGACGTGTACACGAGGCGGCGCACGGGCACGCCGAAGCGCTGCAGCGCCTCGTTCAGGGCCCGGGCCGCGGACGGGGCGCACAGCGAGTCGACGAGGGTGATGCCGTCGTCCTCCACGATGACCCCGACGTTCGGGCCCGCCGCTCCGGTACCGTCGGTGCCGAGCCAGGCCCACAGGCCCGGAGCCAGCGGCTCCAGCCGACCGGCGTCCGGCGCGACAGGACCGACGTCAGGCGTCGGTGGCATGGGGCCGAGCTCGGTCATCCACGGGGAGCGTAGAGCCGTTCGCTGCGCTCCGGAGCCGGGTCCGGGCCCCGCAGGTTCCCGGCACGAGGGCACGAGAGGAGCACGAGGTGGCTGAGGCGAGTGGTCGGCAGCACACCACGACCGGAGGGCACGGGCTGCTGCCGGTCCGGCTCGAGGAGGTCATGAGCCCCGCCGACGCGGTGCTGTGGGACATCGAGCACGACCCGGTGCTGCGATCGACCATCGTCGCCGTCGCCCTGTTCGACCGGGCCCCCGACTGGGACCGCCTGGTCGCCCGCATGGAGCGCGCCGTCGTGCAGGTGCCACGGCTGGGTCAGCGGGTCGTGCCCACCCCCTTCTCGCTGGGCCCGCCCCGGTGGGTGCCCGATCCGCACTTCGACCTCGCCTACCACCTGCGCAGGGTGCACGCGCCCGCGCCCCACGACCTGTCCACCGTGCTGGCCATCGCCGAGCCCATCGCCCAGGCGGCCTTCGACCGCCAGCGCCCGTTGTGGGAGTTCACCCTCGTCGAGGGCCTCGAGGACGGCCAGGCGGCGCTCATCCAGAAGGTGCACCACTCCCTCACCGACGGGGTGGGCGGGGTGCAGCTCGCCCTCGCCATCCTCGACGACCGCCCCGACGTCCCGATCGACCCGCCGGTGCCGCTGCCCCACGGCCGCCCGCCCGCCGTGCCGAACCCGCTCGTGATGCTGGCCCGGGCCGCCGCCGACCAGGTCGAGGGGGCGGTCCGGGCGGTGGGCACGATGCGCGAGACCGTCGAGCGGGTCGTGCCCCAGCTCGGTGACCTCGTGCCGTCGACGTACCGCCTGCTCAAGCCGATCGCCGCGCCGGCTTCACCGGTCCTGCGCGGCCGCAGCCTGTGCCGGCGCCTCGGCGTGCTGGAGGTCCCGATGGAGGACCTGCGCCGGGCGGCCAAGGTGGCCGGCGGCAGCATCAACGACGCCTTCCTGGCTGCCATCGTCGGCGGCGTCTCCCGCTACCACATCCGTCACGCCAGCGCCCTCGAGCAGATCCGCATCACCATGCCGATCAACGGGCGCACCGACGACGACCCCTTCGCCGGGAACCGGTTCACGCCCGCCCGCTTCGCCGCCCCCGCCGACATCGCCGACCCGGTGGAGCGCATGCGGGTCGTCGGGCAGCTGGCGCGGGCCTGGCGCGACGAGCCGGCCATCGAGTTCGCCGACGGTCTGGCCAGCGCCCTAGAGATGCTCCCGGTTCCCCTCACCGCCGCGGTCTTCCGGGCCATGCTGGCCAACGTCGACCTGGTCGCCAGCAACGTGCCCGGCATCCCGCAGCGGTGCTGGATCGCGGGGGCGGAGATGGTCCGCGAGTTCCCGTTCGCACCGCCGTCCGGCTCGGCGCTGTCGATCACCTTGATGTCCCACGTCGACACGGCGTGCATCGGCGTGGCCTGCGACACGGCGGCGGTCACCGACCCGGACCTCCTGTGCCACTGCCTGCAGGAGGGCTTCGACGAGGTCGTGGCCGTGGGCCGCGGCGGGTCGGGCCCGGGCGGCGACGGCTCGACCGGCTGACGCCGCTACTTGGCGTAGAGCGACTCGATGATGTCGGCGTAGCGCTCGGCCACGACCTGGCGCTTGACCTTCAGCGTCGGGGTGAGCTCCCCCCCGGCCACCGTGAGGTCGTGCGCCAGCACGTGCCAGCGCTTGATGCCCTCCACCCGGGCGTGCTCGCGGTTGACCCGCTCGACGCTGTCGGCGACCTCCTGGAGCACCTCCGGGTCGGAGGCCAGCGCCTCGACCGGGCCGCTGCGCTGGTGGTGGGCGGCCCACTCGTGGAGGGCCTCGTCGTCGAGGGTGAGCAGGGCGGTGAGGTAGGGGCGGCCGTCGCCCACCACCACAGCCTGGGAGATGAGCGGCTCGTAGCGCAGACGGGTCTCGATCTCGCTGGGTGAGATGTTCTTGCCGGCGGCGTTGATGATGAGGTCCTTCTTGCGTCCCGTGATGGCGAGGTAGCGCTGGGAGTCGACGGTGCCCAGGTCGCCGGTGTGCATCCACCCCTCGTCGTCGAGCAGCTCGGCGGTGCCGGCCTCGTTTCGGTAGTAGCCGGTGGTGACGTTCCTGCCCCTGGTGAGGATCTCGCCGTCGGCGGCGATGCGGACCTCCACCCCGGGCACGGCGGTGCCCACCGTGCCGATGCGGATGGCGCCCGGCGGGTTCATGGTGGTGACGCCGCAGTTCTCGGTCTGGCCGTACACCTCGGCCACCGGGAGGTTCATCCCGTGGAACCAGCGCAGCAGGTCGGGGTGCACGGGAGCGGCGGCGCACACGAGGTAGCGGGCCTTGTCGAGGCCCAGCTCGGCCCGGATGGTGCGCCCGACGAGGGCGTCGAGGGCCTTGTACTGGGCCAGCTCGAACAGCGACAGCTCGGGCCCCGAGCCGGTGACCCGGCCCCGGCGGGCCACCAGGTTCAGGTACCGCTCGGCCAGCTGGCGCTGCGGGGTCGAGAGGGTCTCGACCTTCTCCCTGACGCCCTCGCGGAACTTCTCCCACACGCGCGGCACGGCGAAGAAGATCGTGGGCCGGCACGCCTGGAGGTCGGTGGGGACCGACGCCAGGCTCTCGGCGAACCACGTCTCGCCGCCGGCGAGCACCTGGCCGAAGTCGCTGGTCGTGCGCTCGGCGATGTGCGACAGCGGGAGGAACGACAAGAAGCGGTCGTCGGGCCCGACGGGGATGACCCGGGTGATGTTGTCGATGTTGGCGGCGATGTTGCCGTGGGTGAGCATGGCCCCCTTCGGCCGCCCGGTGGTGCCCGAGGTGTAGACGATGGTGGCCAGGTCGTCGTTGTGGATGGCCGCGGTGCGCTCGGCCACGACGGTGGGGTGCTCGGCCAGCTCCTTCTCGGCGAGGTGCTCGAGATCCTCGAGGTCGCCGACGAACTCGTGGTCGAGCCCGTCGCCCCGGTCGAACACGAACACCCGCACGAGGTCGGGCAGCTCGTCGCGGCGCAGCAGCACCTTCGAGAGCTGGTCGATGTTCTCCACGAACGCGAACCGGCAGCCCGAGTGGCCGAGCACGTAGGCGACCTGGCTCGACGAGTTGGTGGGGTACACCGGCACGGTGACGCCGCCCGCGGACATGATGCCGAGGTCGGCCAGGTGCCACTCCCGCCGGTTGCCGGACAGGATGCCGACCCGGTCGCCGGCCTCGAGGCCGAGCTGCACCAGCCCGGCCGCCACGTGGCGGACGCTGGTGGCGTAGTCGTCCCAGGTCATCGTCTCCCAGCCCTCGCCGTCGGCCGACCGGCGGCGCAGCGCCGGGCGGGGGCCGTAGCGGGCGGCGTTGCCCCAGAAGACGTCGACGATGGAGGTGCCAGGCGGTTGATCGGCCACGACGTCAAGGTACCCACACGAGACGGATGTCACCCGGGGCGTTGGTCACCAGAGGGCGGTGACCTCTGCCGTTGCTACCGTCGCGGGCCGTGGCCAACCGCAAGAAGACCCGTCGACCCCGCAAGCCGCAGCACCACCTGCCCAAGGTGGGCACGCCGGCCGACGACGCCTACCGGCTCCAGCACAGCCGCGAGGACCTGCTCGACTTCGGTCTGACCCGGCCCAAGAGCAGGGCGGTGAACTGGGTGATCGGTCTGGTGGCGCTGGTGGTGCTGGCCCTCGGGGCCGTGGCCCTCATCGCCCTCACCTGAAGGGCGGGGCGGGCGGCCGGGAGGGGCCGAGGGAGGGTCAGAGGGTGCCGACCAGGCCCCCGTCGACGGGCAGCACGGCGCCGTTGACGTAGGCGCCCGCCTTCGAGCACAAGAAGATGGCGGCCCCGGCCATGTCGGAGGGCTCACCGATGCGCCGCAGCGGGATCTGCTCCCGGATGGCGTCGCCGAAGGCCTCCAGGGTGGCGGCCATCATCTTCGACTCGAACGGCCCCGGGGCGATGGCGTTGACGGTGATGTTGTCCGGCGCCAGGCGCTTGGCCAGCACCCGGGTCATGTGGTGCAGCGCCGCCTTGGCCGCCGAGTAGCTGTAGGTCTCGAGGGCGGGCACGTGCAGGCCGTCGATGGAGCCGATGTTCACGACCCGGGCGGGCACCTCGTGGGTGCCGGCGGCGGCCAGCGCCGGCCGCAGGTGCTTGGTGAGGTGGAACACCCCCTTGACGTTGAGGTCGAGCACGCGGTCCCAGGCGGCGTCGTCGAACTCGTCGAGGGGGGCGCCCCAGGTGGCGCCCGCGTTGTTGACGAGGATGTCGAGGCGGCCGCCCTCGCGCTCGCTCACCTCGGCGGCGAGGCGTCGGCACTCGTCCTCGCGCGACAGGTCGGCCGGCACGGACAGGCACTCCCCGGCCTCGCCGAGCTCGTCGGCGACCCGGTCGCACACGTCGGCCTTGCGCGACGACACGTACACCTTGGCGCCCGCCTCCACGAAGCCCCGGGCGATCATGAGCCCGATGCCGCGGCTGCCGCCGGTGACGAGCGCGGTCTTGCCGGAGATGTCGAACAGCTCGGTCACGAGGGGCCTCCGTGGGTCAGCGAGGAGCACACCGCTGCCGGGGTGGTCACTCGGTGGGCACCTCGATGAGGAGGTGCTGGGACAGGTCGCCGAACAGGCGCATGCACATGCGCTTCTCGGCGTAGCGCCAGGTGCCCTCGACCTTCTCGAAGCGGTCGACGTAGGCGCCGGCGATGATCGGCTGCAGCGGCAGCAGGTCGGTCTGCTGCAGCACCGTGAAACGGGCCCGGCAGGTGGCGGTGAGCCCGTCGTCGGCCACCTCGACGAGCGGGTTGGTGAGCACGTGCTGGGTCTTCGGCGTGCCGTCGTCGTAGCGGCGGGTGGTGGCGTGGTACATCGCCGTGACCGCCTCGGCCCCCGAGGCGAGCACGTTGCCGTCCTCGTCGGCGATGGCGCCGTGGGCGAACAGCGCCCCGATGCCCTCGAAGTCGCCGGCGTCGACGAGCTCGGCGTAGCGGTACAGCAGGTTCTCGATGCTCCCGCGGGCGTCGTCCATGGGCGGAGGCTACAGCGAGAGGCGCCCGGCGGTCGGAGGGGGCATGCTGGGCGCAGAGCGGCGCGGGAAGGAGTGCGGGAAGGGGTGGCGAGGAGCCGTCGCACGTGATCGAGGTCGGAGGAATGGGCCGAACGGACCAATTCGCGGCGAGCCCGTGGCCACGCAGCGTGGTGGTGCGTAGGCTGCGGCATCGGGTCGGAGGTTCGCCGCCCGTGAGATGCGGCGGCGGCTCGGCCGTGCGGGAGTCCAGATGAGCGATCAGGGGCGCGAGCAGCGGGGAGACGACGCCGGAGCGCGTCGCCCGGCCGACTCGGTCCTGGGGCCCGCCGCCACCGCCGTGTTCGACCACATACCGGTCGGGGCCGCCGTGCTCGGTGGCTCCGGGGTGGTCCGCCACGCCAACGCCGTGCTGGCCGACCTGCTCGGGATGCGGGCCGAGCAGCTCGTCGGGCGGGCGCTGGCCGACCTGGTGGAACCCGACGAGCGCGCCGGGCTGGCCTCGCTCATCGACGACCTGGCGTCGGGCCGCCGCAACGCCTTCGAGTGCCTGCTGCCCGCGTCGCCTGCGGCGCTGTCCGGCCTGGCGTGGCCCATCCGGGCGCACGTGGCGCCGGTGTTCGGCCCCGACGGCCGCGTCGAGAGCCTGGTGCTGCAGGTCTTCGAGTTCGGCCCCGCCGAGGGGCCGGCGCCGACCCCGCTGCCCGCCGGGCTGGCCGCCGTGCTCGAGGAGGGCTCGGACTTCCTGCTCACCGTGGCCGCCGACGGCAGCCTCACCTACGGCAACCGGGCCGCCCGCGAGTGGCTCGGCGTCGGGCTCCCCGGCGGCGCCACCCACCTCTCCGACGTGCTGGAGCGCAGCAGCGTCGAGCAGTACCGCGACGTGGTCGAGCCGCTCCTGGCCACCGACGGCAGCTGGCAGGGCGAGCTCACGCTGCGCACCCGACAGGGCCGGGCCGTGTCGGTGTCGGCGCGCATCGTGGCCCACGGGCCGGCGAACGGCGCGGGTGGCCGGGGCGCGGTGTCGATCCTCGCCCGCGACATCACCGAGCTGAAGACGGCCGAGCGCAAGCTGCGCCAGCTGGCGACCCACGACTACCTGACCGGGCTGCCCAACCGCCTCCTGCTCTACGACCGCCTCGAGCTGGCCCTCAACCGCTACACCCGCTACGGCACGCCGGTGGCGCTGCTGTTCTGCGACCTCGACGGGTTCAAGCCGGTGAACGACGCGTTCGGGCACCAGGTGGGCGACGCCGTGCTCACCGAGGTCGCCGACCGCATCCACTCCGTCGTGCGCGACACCGACACCGCCGCCCGGCTGGGCGGCGACGAGTTCGGCGTGCTCGTGGAGGGCATCGACGACCTCGACCTGCTCACCACGGTGGCCCGCCGGCTGGTCGACGTGATCTCCGAGCCGGTCAACGTCGGCGGCACGACCGCGCAGGTCGGTGCGTCGATCGGACTGGTCGTGGCGTCGGAGGCGTGCAGCGAGCCCGACTCCCTGGTGGCCGCGGCCGACGCGGCGATGTACCGCGCCAAGAACGACGGCCGGGGCCGCTTCCACGTGTGGAGCGCCGCCGACGCTCAGCCCGGGGGCGGCAGGGACGGGTGACCCGGGGGCCGGCAAGGGCGCCGGCCCCCGGGTCCCTGGTCAGCCGCCGGCCCGCAGCCGCTCGATGGTGGGGCCGTGGAGGATGCGCTTGTGGGTCGCCATCACGCCGCGGTCCTTGCCGGCCAGGGCGGCCGCCCACGCCACCGCCCGATCGAGCAGCTCGGCCTCGGGTGCCACCTCGGCGACGATGCCGGCGGCGAGGGCCTCGGGTGCGGTGAAGCGGTGCCCGGTGACCAGCATGCGGTGCACCGCCGGGGCGGGGAGGGTGGCCGACAGCAGCGCCGCCATGCCCTCCCCGACAGGGAGGCCGAGGTCGACCTCCGGCATGCACCAGTAGCCCCTGTCCTCGCGCATGGTGATGCGGTCGTGGGCGCTGCTGAGCAGGGCGCCGGCCCCGAAGGCGTGGCCGTTCACCGCGGCGACGGTGACCCCGGCGAAGCCGAGGATGCGTCCCCAGAGCCGGTGCAGCTCCCGGATCATGGGCCCGGCGTCGGCCTGGTTCGCGCCCATCCACTCGAGGTCCAGGCCGTTGCTGTAGAAGCGCCCGGTGCCGGTGGTGACGAGCGCCAGCGGGCCCTCCCTGCCCTCCACCTCGTCGAGGACCTCGTGCCAGCGCGCCACCGTCGCCCCGTCGAAGCGGTTCTCGCCATCGGCCATCGTCACCACGGCCACCTCGCCGTGCCAGCTGAGCTCGACCATGGCCCGAGCATGGCACGTCGCCGGTGGCCGGCTACCGATCGGTAGCTCGCCGGGTCGGCCTCGCCTGCACGGGTCTAGCCTCGCAGTCGTGGCTGACTACCGACCCCCGCTCCGAGACATCCACTTCGTGCTCGACCACCTCACCGACGTGGGCGCACTGTGCGAGCTCCCGGCGTTCGCCGGCCTCGACCCCGACACGATCAAGGGGGTGCTCGAGGAGAACGCCCGCTTCATCGCCGAGGTGGTGGCGCCGCTGAACCGGGTGGGCGACCTCGAAGGCAGCCGCCACGACCCCGCCACCAACACCGTGCGCACGCCCGCCGGCTTCGTCGACGCCTACCACCAGTACGTCGCCGCCGGGTGGGGCGGCGTGCCCTTCCCCGCCGAGTACGACGGCGGCGGCTTCCCGTGGCTCGTCGGCATCGCCATGCAGGAGCTCATCTCGTCGGCGAACATGGCGTTCTCGATGGCACCGCTGCTCACCCAGGGCGCCATCGACCTGCTCATGCACCACGGCAGCGAGGAGCAGAAGGAGCGCTACCTCAAGAAGATGGTGACGGGGGAGTGGACCGGCACCATGAACCTCACCGAGCCGGAGGCCGGCTCCGACGTGGGGGCGGTGCGCACCAAGGCGGTGCCGGCCGACGACGGCAGCTGGCGCATCACCGGCACCAAGATCTTCATCTCCTTCGGCGAGCACGACATGGCCGAGAACATCGTCCACCTGGTGCTGGCCCGCGTGCCCGACGCGCCTCCCGGCACCAAGGGCATCTCGTGCTTCATCGTGCCGAAGTTCCTCGTCGGCGACGACGGCTCGCTCGGGGAGCGCAACGACGTGGCCTGCGTGTCGATCGAGCACAAGATGGGCATCAAGGCCAGCCCCACGTGCGTGATGAGCTACGGCGAGAAGGGCGAGGGCGCCGTGGGCTACCTCATCGGCGAGGCCAACCAGGGCATGCGCTACATGTTCACGATGATGAACAACGCCCGGCTCTCGGTCGGGCTCGAGGGCCTGGCCCTGGCCGAGCGGGCCTACCAGGACGCGCTCCAGTACGCGCAGGAGCGGCGCCAGGGCCGGGCCCCGGGCGCTCCGGCGGGGGAGACCTCGCTCATCGTCGAGCTGCCCGACGTGCGCCGCATGCTGCTCACCATGAAGGCGCTCGTCGACGCCATGCGGGCGATCATCTACACCAACGCCCAGGCCATCGACCTGGCCACCCACCACCCCGACCCCGACGTGCGCCAGCGCAACCAGGAGCTCGTCGAGCTGCTCACCCCGGTGTCGAAGGGCTTCGGCACCGACATGGGCATCGAGTGCACGTCGCTCGCCATCCAGGTCTACGGCGGCATGGGCTACATCGAGGAGTCGGGCGTCCCTCAGCACTTCCGCGACGCCCGCATCACCTCGATCTACGAGGGCACCAACGGCATCCAGGCCATGGACCTCGTCGGCCGCAAGCTCCCCATGCGCGCCGGCGGCGTGATCACCGACTTCCTGGCCGGCGTGGCTGCGCTCGACGCCGAGCTGGCCGCCGCCGGTGACGAGCTCGCCGTCGTGCGCGAGCAGCTGGCCGCCGCGCTGGCCGTCGTCACCGACACCGTGCAGTGGCTCATGGAGCACGGGCTCGCCGACGTGCGCAACGCCCTCGCCGGCGCCACGCCGTTCCTGCGCATGTTCGGGCTGCTGGTGGGCGGCCGCTACCTCGCCGAGGCGGCGCTGGCGGCGCGGGCCGACCTCGCCGAGGGCGAGGGCGACACCGACCACCTCCGGGCCCGCCTGGTCATCGCCCGCTTCTACGCCGAGAACCTCCTGCCGGCCGTCGCCGGCCTGGCTCCCGCGGTGCAGGCCGGCTTCGACGACCTCTACGCCGTGGGCCCCGAGGCCCTCGCCGGCTGACGGCGGTGCTGCTCCCCGCCCTCGCGGCGGCCGCGACGGCGGCCGGCCCCCACGCCGGCGTCGTCGGTTCGATCCCCAGCCCCAGCTCGAACCGGCTCGGGCCGTTGCACATGTACGGGTTGATGATCGCCCTCGGGGTGATCGCCGCCATCGAGGTGTCGCGCGCCCGCTGGCGCCACCGGGGCGGCGACCCCGACGACATCTACGCCATCGCCTTCCTGGCCGTCCCGGCCGGCCTGATCGGGGCGCGCCTCTACCACGTCGTCACCGACTGGAACCGCCTGTACGCCGACGGCCGCTGGTGGCCCGAGGCGTTCAAGGTCTGGAACGGCGGGCTCGGCATCCCCGGGGGCATCGCCGCCGGTGTGGCGGTCGGGCTGTGGGTCGCCCGCCGGCGCGCCATCCGCCTGCCGGCGGTGCTCGACGCGGTGGTGCCCACCCTGCCCCTCGCCCAGGCCATCGGCCGCATCGGGAACTGGTGGAACCAGGAGCTCTTCGGGCGGCCGACCACGCTGCCGTGGGGCCTGGAGATCTCGCCGCGCAACCGACCGGTCGGCTACGAGGCCTACGCCACGTTCCATCCCACGTTCCTCTACGAGATGCTCTGGAACCTGGCGCTGTTCGGCCTGCTGGTGTGGATCGACCGCCACCGGCGGCTGCGGCCGGGCAACCTGTTGCCCCTCTACGTCGGCGGCTACTTCCTCGGGCGGCTCTGGATCGAGGCGCTGCGCATCGACACCGCCACCAGGATCGCCGGGCTGCGGGTCAACCTGTGGCTGTCGATCATCGGCATCGGCGGTGCGCTGGTCGTCCTCGCCGTGCGCGGCGTGCGCCGGCGGCCGGGCGACTCCGACGAGCCCTACCGCGACGGCCACCGCTGGACGTCCCACGGCGACGACACCGCGGTCGAGCACGCCGAAGACGGCGACGCAGACGACGACGAGGGCGACGACGTCGGGGACGTCGACGATGTCGAGGTCAGCGACGAGCCAGCGGGGGGCCCATCTCCGACGTGAAGTCCCACGGCAGCTCGGGATCGAGCCCGTCGGCGAGCCGGTCGAGGTGGCTGATGCCCCGCGAGGTGCGGTCGAGGCGGTTGACCGGGTGGTGGGGCGACAGCTCCGAGGCCGGGCGCGGCGGCGGGAACGTCAGCAGCTCCCGCACGTCGTAGGCGATGCAGAACAGCCGCATCCGGTCGAGGCGGTGGGGGTGGGAGAACAGCTCCGGGTAGTCCTCGGCCAGCCAGTACGGCACCGGGGCGTAGTCGCGGGAATGGGTCTGGGCCTCGTAGTCCTCGGCCACGTGCAGGTACGGGTAGGCGCAGAACCGCAGCAGCACGTCGAGGTCGAGGTCGTCGGGCCCGCCACGCGCCCACTCGAAGTCGAGCAGCGCGGTGATCGCCCGCCCGTCCCAGAGGACGTTCTCGAAGTGCAGGTCGCCGTGCACCAGCCGGGTGGTGTCGAACGGCTCGAGCACGGGCGCGGTGTCCTCGACGATGTTGCGGACCCGTGCGACGAGGCGGGGATCGACGTAGGGCATGGTGTCGAGGGTGGCCAGCGCCCCCATCAGCGGCTCCACCACGTCGTACTCACGGTTGGCGAGCAGCTGGGGTGCGGCGTCGATGGCGGGCAGGTCGTCGGGGCAGCGCACGGCGTGGAGGTTGCGCAGCAGCAGCGCGAACTGCCGGGTGGCGCTGCGCCGCTCGCCGGTGGTCATGGTGGGCCACCGCCGGGCCAGGATCTCGCCGGGCCGGCGGCGCACGATGAGCCAGTCGGCGCCCAGCTCACCGCCGTAGGCGACGATGTCGGGGTAGCCCACCTCGGGCGGCAGCAGCGGCCCCAGGAACGCCTCGCGGCGCAGGCGCTGGTTGGGCCGGCGGTTCACCCTGATCACGACCTCGTCGGAGATCCACACCTCGTTGGTGACGCTGCTGGCGCGTCGCAGCGGCATGGCGTAGTCGAGCCCGGCCTCGGCCAGGGCCCGTCGGGCGCGCGCCTCGGCCCACTGGTTGGTCACCGGTGGGCTCCCGGCGTCGGCCCGGTCGGGCAGGAGGGGGTGTCGTCGTCCATGTCTCGCCGTCTCCGTCGGCACGCAGCGCTGCCGGCTTGACCCCCCTTGTGGCTGGATGCGGCATACCTCGGCCTGGCGCGGTGTTGGCGCCGGAGACCCATCGCCAGCCACCGTACGGCCCCCGGCCGCGGAAGGGAGACAACATGGCGCCCTACGACGCCTCCATCGCCTACCTCGACGGCACGCCCGCCGACCTCCACGACCTCGACGACAAGGCGGTGCTGATCGTCAACGTGGCGTCCAAGTGCGGGCTCACCCCGCAGTACGAGGGGCTGGAGCGCCTGCAGGGGCGCTACGCCGAGCGCGGCTTCACCGTCCTCGGGGTGCCGTGCAACCAGTTCCTGGGCCAGGAGCCGGGCACGGCCGAGGAGATCCAGGCGTTCTGCTCGACCACCTACGGCGTCACCTTCCCGCTGACCGAGAAGGTCGAGGTCAACGGCGAGGGCCGCCACCCGCTCTACCAGGAGCTCACCGCCACTCCCGACGCGGCGGGCGAGGCGGGCGACGTCCAGTGGAACTTCGAGAAGTTCCTGGTGGCGCCCGGCGGCGAGGTGGTGGCCCGCTTCCGGCCCACCGTCGACCCCGAGGCCGACGAGATCGTCGCCGCCATCGAGGCCAACCTCCCCACCTGATCGCCTCTCCCCACCTGATCGCCCCTCCCCACCCCACCCATCCCGTTCTGGTGGAGGTTTGACCTCCGAATCGGGGGTCAAACCTCCACCAGAACCGGGTTCGGGGAGGAACGTCGAGCGCCGGTGGGACGGAGGTGGTCACCGCTCGTGGCGACGGGACGGGTAGCCTGGTCACCATTCGTGGCGGCCGGTCCGGCCGCCCGGCGGCGCCGAGGTGGCGCCGTGCCACCGGAGCGGGCACCCCGGCCGTCGGTCGGCGGACCGCTCCCCAGACCACCGAGGCTCCGCATGACCACCTTCTCCGACCTGGGCGTCTCGCCCGACTTCGTCGCCGCGCTCGAGGCGAGGGGCCGCACCTCGCCGTTCCCCGTGCAGGCGCTGACCATCCCCGACGCGCTCGCCGGCCGCGACGTGTGCGGCAAGGCCAAGACCGGCTCGGGCAAGACCCTCGCCTTCGGCCTGCCCGTCCTCGAGCGGGTCAAGACCGCCGAGCCCCGCCGCCCCCGGGCGCTCATCCTCGTGCCGACCCGTGAGCTCGCCGTGCAGGTCAAGGACGAGTTGGCCCCGCTCGGCGAGGCCCGGGGCACCCGCGTGGCCGCCGTGTACGGCGGGGCCCGGATGGAGACCCAGATCAAGGCCCTGGCCAAGGGCGTCGAGGTCGTCGTGGCCACGCCCGGGCGCATGATCGACATGATCGAGCGCAAGGAGATCTTCCTCGACGACGTCGACCAGGTCGTGCTCGACGAGGCCGACCGCATGGCCGACATGGGCTTCCTGCCCCAGGTCGAGTGGATCCTGCGCCACATCCCCGGACAGCACCAGACGCTGCTGTTCTCGGCCACCCTCGACGGCGTGGTCGACACCTTGATCAAGCGCTACCAGGCCGACCCGGTGATGCACGAGGTGGTGTCCGAGGAGGTCACCGTCGAGCAGATGCAGCACCGCTTCCTCGCCGTGCACGAGATGGACAAGGTGAAGGTCGCCGCCGCCATCGTGCGGGGCACCAACCGCACGATCGTGTTCGTGCGCACCAAGCGGGCCGCCGACCGGGTGGCCAGCGACCTGCGGCGCGAGGGCGTCGAGGCCGAGTCGATCCACGGCGACCTGCGCCAGAGCCACCGAGAGAAGGCGCTCAAGGACTTCGGGGCGGGCAAGCTGCACGCCCTGGTGGCCACCGACGTGGCGGCGCGTGGCATCCACGTCGACGACGTCGACGTGGTGATCCACTACGACCCGCCCGAGGACCCCAAGGACTACCTGCACCGCTCGGGCCGCACCGCCCGCGCCGGGGAGTCGGGCGTGGTGGTCAGCCTCGTGCTGTGGAACGAGGAGCTGCCGGTCAAGCGCCTGCTCAAGCGGCTCGAGATCGACCAGCCCATCGTCGAGGTCTTCTCCAACGACGCCCGCTTGGCCGACCTCGCCGGCTGGGATCCCCGGGACGACTCGGCCGTCGCCTGACCGGGGTGGTCCGACCCCGCCCCGGGCTGTGAGCGAGCGGGTCCACCACCTCGTCGACCTGCCGCAGCTCGCCGCCTCGGCGGGGGAGCAGGCGAGGGCGCTCGGCATCGACCCGCGCACCACCGAGCGGCTGGCGGCGCTGCTCCCGCTGCTGGGCGGTGAGGCCGGCCCCGACGGCGGGCACGAGCGGGCCGACGGCGGGTGCGACCCCGGCGCGCTCGGCGAGCTGCACCAGTCGCTGCTCGACCGCGACCACCGCCACCGGCGAGGGGTGCACTACACGCCCCGGCAGGTCGCGGCGACGCTCGTGGAACTGGCCCTCGGTGCGCCCGAGCGGCCGATCGCTCCGGGCACGACCCTGGTGGCCGACCCGAGCTGCGGCGGTGGTGCCT
Source organism: Actinomycetes bacterium (assembly GCA_029782145.1). Lineage (GTDB taxonomy): Bacteria > Actinomycetota > Acidimicrobiia > Acidimicrobiales > Acidimicrobilacustridaceae > CAMFLJ01. The sequence goes on from JAKOVH010000030.1 coordinate 313,565, forward strand.
TCCTCCTGGCCGTCGCCGAGCACCTCGCCGGGCATGGCTGGTCCCCGGCGGCGGTGCTCGGCGCGCTCCGCGGGCTCGACATCGACGCGGTGGCGGTGGAGGTCGCCCGCACCAGCTTGGTGCTGTGGGCCGCGGCCGCCGGCCTCTCCGGTGACGACCTCGTCGCCGTGGCCGCCACGGTGGTCGAGCACGTCGTGGTGGGCGACGCCCTCCACACGACCTGGCCCGGCGAGGGCCGCCTCGACGCCGTGGTGGGCAACCCGCCGTTCGGCGGCCAGCTGGCCCACGACACGGCTCGCGACGCCGCCACCGCCGGCCGGGCCCGCGAGCTGCTCGGGGGTGCCGCCGGCTACGCCGACACCGCCGGGCTGTTCCTCGTCCGGGCGGTGGCGGCCGCCGCGCCGGGCGGGCGCGTCGTGCTGCTCCAGCCCCTGTCGCTGCTCGGGGCGAGGGACGCGGGGGTGGTCCGGCGGCGCCTCGAGGAGCGGGCCGTGCTCGAGCAGGTCTGGCTCCCCGGCGAGCGGCTGTTCGGGGCGGCGGTCGACGTGTGCGCACCGGTGCTGCACGTCGCCGACCCCCTCACGGCGCCCGCACCCGAGCGGCCCCTGCTCGTGCGCCGCGGGGTGGGCGGCGCCGGCCCTGAGGCGCCCGCGGCGGCGTCGACCACTCCGGCGTCGACCACGGCGTCGACCGCGGCGGAATCGACCGAGGTGGAGCGGGACCGGTTGCGGGCCGCCGGCAGCTGGTCGCCGGTCCTGGCCAGCGCCAACGGTGTGCCCTGCGTCGAGCTGTCGGGCCGCCCCGTGCTGGCCTCCCGCGCCCGGGCCACGGCCGGCTTCCGCGACGAGTTCTACGCCATCGTGCCCTTCGTGCACGACCTGGCCGACCCCGAGCGGCCCGGCGGCGAGGCGCCCCCTCTGCCGGCCGGGATGGCGCGCCTGGTCACCGCCGGGCTGGTGGAACCGGGCCGCACCCTGTGGGGCCGGCGCCGCACGCGCCTGGCCGGTCGCCGCTTCGCCGCCCCGGCCGTGGACGTGGAGGCCCTGCGCCGCCACGCCGACGGGCCCGACGGCGACCGGCGCCTGGCGGCCTGGTGCGAGGCCCGCCTCCGGCCCAAGGTCGTGGTGGCCACGCAGACCAAGGTGGTGGAGGTGGCGGTCGACGACGACGGGTCGTGGTGGCCCTCCGTGCCGGTGATCTCGGTGGTGCTCGACCCCGAGCTCGACCACCACGCCAACCGCTGGCTGCTGGCCGCCGCCCTCAGCGCCCCGCCGGTCAGCGCCTGGGCCGCCGAGCGCTCGGGCGGCACGGCGCTCGGGGCCCACGCCCTCAAGCTCTCGGCCCGGCAGGTGCGGGAGGTCCCGCTGCCCGTCGACCGCGGCGCCTGGGTGCAGGGGGCCAGGGCGTTGGAGCGGGTGGCCGCAGCCGACGACGACGACGAGCGGGTCGCCCTCCTCGCCGAGGCGGGGCGCCTGCTCACCGTGGCCCACGCGCTGTCCGAGGCCGACGGGCGGGCGGTGCTGGCGTGGTGGGCGGACCGTGCCGGTTGTGCGGGTGCCATTTAGCAGTAACCTGGCCGCATGTTGGCTGGCCTGGAGATGCGGCGAGCGAAGCTGCGCTTCGGGCTCCTCGCCGGTGCGGTCGGGCTGCTGGTGTTCCTCATCCTGTTCCAGCAGGCGCTGTTCGGCTCGCTGCTGTCGAGCTTCACCGGCGCCCTCGAGCACCAGTCCGGCACCGTGCTCGTCTACAGCGCCGAGGCCCGCAAGAACCTCGCCGGCAGCGTGATCCTGCCGCCCCAGCAGGCGGCGGTCACCGCGGTCGACGGCATCGGCGCCGCCGCTCCGCTCGGTGAGGCCACCTTGACCGTCGAGGCCGGCGGCGAGGAGGCCAACGCCTCGGTGTTCGGGTTCGCCCCCGGCGGCCCGGGCGAGCCGACACGGCTGGTGGCGGGCCGTCTGCCCGAGGGCACCGGCGAGGCCGTCGCCAGCAGAGAGGACCGCGACGCCGGCTTCGACCTCGGCGACACCGTGACCAGCGTGAAGGGCGAGGTGCCGCTGAAGATCGTGGGGCTGACCGAGCGCAGCCGGTACTCCGTGTCGCCCACGCTGTGGGTGACCTTCGACGGCTACACCGCGCTGCGGCGGGCCGCCAACCCCGACGCCAAGGCGGTGCTGCCGTCGGTCATGGCCCTCACGCCGGCCGAGGGCGTGTCGCCGGCGCAGCTCGCCACCCGCATCAACGACCAGGTCGACGGTGTGGAGGCCCTCACCCGCTCCGAGGCGGTGGCCCAGTCGCCCGGGGTGGCCGCCACCACGACCTCGTTCCAGCTCATCCTCGGCCTGGCCCTGGTGGTCGTGGCGCTGGTGATCGGCTTCTTCTTCCTCATCATCACCGTGCAGAAGCTGCCGTCGCTGGTGCTGCTGCGCGCCGTGGGCGCCTCCACCGGCTACCTGGTCAGGGCGATCCTCGTGCAGATCGCGGCCGTCGTGGTCGGGGGGCTCGTCATCGGCGCGGTGCTGACCTACGCGGGCATCGCCGCGGCCTCGACGGGCCTGCCCATCTCGGTCGACGTCGCCACCTCGGTGGCTCTCGTCGCGGCGGTGATCGTGCTCGCCCTGATCGGCTCGCTGTTCACCCTCGTGCGCGTGGCCCGGCTCGATCCTGCCGACGTGGTGAGCCGCCAGAGCCTCGGGGGCCTGTCGTGAAGCTCGGTCTGCTCGAGCTGTGGCGCCGGCCGTTGCGCTTCGCCATCGCCGGCGCGTCGCTGCTGTTGCTGTCGGTCCTGCTGCTGTTCCTCGGGGGCCTGCTCGACGGGCTCTTCATCGGCTCCACCGGGCTGCTGCGTGCCCAGAAGGCGGAGCTCGTCGTCTACTCCTCCGACGCCAAGGACTCGCTGGTGCGCTCCCGCATCGACCCCGACCTGCGGGCCACCGTCGAGTCGGTCGACGGCGTGGCCGCCACCGGCGGGCTGGGCGTGGCCCTCGTGGGTGGGCGGGTGCCGGGCCAGGACGACCTGGCGAACCTGTCGGTCACCGGGTTCGAGCTGCCGGTGTCCTCCATGCCGGCCGACGTGCAGCTGGCGCCCGGCCAGGCGCTCGCCGACCGCAGCCTCCGGGCGGCCGGTGTCGAGGTGGGCCAGACCGTCGCCGTCGGCTCGGGCCAGGCCCCCGTCGAGGTGGTGGGCTGGGTCGACGACACCGACTACCTGCAGCAGGGTGGCTTCTTCGTCGAGCCCTCGACCTGGCGCCAGGTCCTGGCCCAGTCCCGGCCGGACTCCAACCTGCCCGACGGCACCTTCCAGGCGCTCGTGGTCCAGGTGGCCGACGGCGCCGGGGCCCAGGAGGTCGCCGACGCCATCGACGCGGCCACCGCCGGAGCGACCTCGACGCTGACCAAGGAGCAGGCGGTCAGCGCCCTGCCCGGCATCAAGGAGCAGGACTCCACCTTCTCGTCGATCATCTACGTCACGCTCTTCGTCGCCGGGCTCGTGGTCGGGCTGTTCTTCGCCTTGCTGACCCTCGAGCGGCTGGGCATGTACGCCGTGTTCAAGGCCATCGGCGCGTCCAGCCGGCAGGTCTTCTCCAGCGTGGTCACCCAGTCGGTGGTGGTCGCCGGCGTGTCGTTCGCCATCGGCGCAATCGTGATGTGGCTGCTCACCTTCGTCCTGCCGGCGGAGGTGCCGGTGGCGCTCGTGCCGTCGCGCCTGGTGCAGACCGGCGTCCTGCTCGTCGTCATGTCCGTCCTCGGTGCGGTGGTCTCGCTGCGCCGCGTCGTCCGCGTCGACCCCGCGTCGGCGATCGGTTAGCCGTCGAAGGAGCATCGTGCCGGCTCTGGAGCTCACCAACGTCCGCAAGACCTACACCTCGGGCGACGCCGAGATCGTGGCCCTCGACCACGCCACCCTCAGCGTCGCCGAGGACGAGATCGTGGCCCTGGTGGGGCCGTCGGGCTCGGGCAAGACCACGCTGCTGTCGATCTCCGGCGGCCTGCTCACGCCCACCGAGGGCGAGGTGGTGGTGGGCGGGCGCGACATCTCCGGGTACTCCGCCCAGCAGCTCACCGAGTTCCGCCGCTCCTCGGTCGGCTTCGTCTTCCAGTCGGTGAACCTGGTGCCGTTCCTCACCGCCCGGGAGAACCTGGTGGTCGTCAACGACTTCGGGCGCCGGCGGGGCCGCAAGGAGGCCAGGGCGAGGGCCGAGAAGCTGCTCGACGAGCTGGGGCTGCAGCGGCGGATGGACAACCTGCCCGGGCAGCTCTCGGGCGGCGAGCGCCAGCGGGTCGCCATCGGTCGGGCCCTGATGAACGAGCCCGACCTGGTGCTCATCGACGAGCCCACGTCGGCGCTCGACACCAAGCTCGGCGAGCAGGTCATGGAGCTGATCGTGTCCGAGGTGAAGGGCCGCTCGACGGCCGCGGTCATCGTGACCCACGACGCCCGCATGGCCCACTACGCCGACCGCACGGTCACCATCACCGACGGCGTGCTCGCTGCCTGACCGCCGCCGCCAACCCTCGCGCCAGTCGCACGTTCCAGCGTGGGTTCGACGCGACGGATGCGTCTCGAGGCGGGATGCGGGCGGCTACCGGCGGCGGGCGCTCTCCAGCAGCAGGCGGCGCTCGGCGGCGGCGATGCTGCGCCGGGCGCGGCCCACGGCGTCGGGGTTCACCGACACCGACGTGATGCCGAACCGCACCAGGTGCTCGGCGAACTCGGGCTTGTTCGACGGGGCCTGGCCGCACAGCGACGACGTGATGCCGGCCTCGCGCGCCGCGGCGATGATCCGCCCGATGGCGTCGAGCACGGCGGCGTCGCTCTCGTCGAACAGCTCCGAGCAGGTCTCGGAGTCGCGGTCCACGCCGAGCATCAGCTGGGTGAGGTCGTTCGAGCCGATCGAGACGCCGTCGATGCCCATGGCGGCGTACTCCGGGATGCGGTAGACGACCGACGGCACCTCGGCCATGACCCACCGGTGCAGGCCCCGTTGGTGGCCGAGGGGGCTGGCGTCGACCAGCTCGAGGCACGCCTCGAGCTCCCACCGGGTGCGCACGAACGGGATCATGAGGTGCAGGTTCGGGGTCTCCTCCCGGACCCGGGCGAGGGCCTCCAGCTCGAGGGCGAACACCTCGGGGTCGCGCGTGTAGCGGTAGCAGCCCCGATAGCCGATCATCGGGTTCTCCTCGTGCGGCTCGAACTGCTCACCGCCCTGGAGGGCACGGAACTCGTTGGTCCGGAAGTCGGTGGTGCGGTACACGACCGGCCGCGGGGCGAAGGGCCGGGTGATGCGCAGCAGGGAGCCGACCATGCGCTCCACGAAGGCCCGCCCGCCGCCGGAGGCGATCAGCGCCTTGGGGTGCTCCCCCTGCAGGGCCTCGGTCAGCAGGAACTCCGCTCGCAGCAGCCCCACCCCGTCGACGCCGGGGATGGCCGCGGTGGCCTCCGCCTTCTCGGCGAAGGCCAGGTTGACGTAGAGCCGGGTGCCGAGCGCCTCGGGTTCGCCGGGTGAGGGCACGGGCCCGCCGACCGCTCGAGGGACCACGACGCCGGCCACGGGGCCCACGACCACCGCGCCGCGCAGCTCGGCGGCCACGTCGCCCTCGTGGACCTCTCCGCGGGCACCGTCGACGGTGACCACCTCGCCGTCGCGCAGCGCGGTCGTGGCCGTGCGGGCCCCCACCACGGCGGGCACGCCGATCTCCCGGCTCACGATCGCCGCGTGGCAGGTCATGCCGCCGCCGTCGGTGACGAGCGCGCCGGCCCGCCGCATGGCGGGCACCCAGTCCGGGCTGGTCATGGAGGCGACGAGGATCTCGCCGTCCTCGAGGCGCGACCCCTCCGAGGGCGAGCGCAGGATGCGCACCCGGCCCGACGCCACGCCCGGCGCGGCCGGCAGGCCGGTCACCACGGGCGGGGCGCTCGGCGCCCGAGCCGCGCCCGGCGCCGCGGGCGTGGCCCGCGCAGCCGTCGGCTCGGTCGCGGCGGCCGGTGCCGCGGTGTCGAGGGTGGTGATCGGTCGGGCCTGCACCAGCCAGATCGCACGGTCGGGGTCGATGGCCCACTCCACGTCCTGGGGTCGGCCGTAGTGCTCCTCGACCTCGAGGCCGAGCGCGGCGACGGCCAAGACCTGCTCGTCGTCGAGCACTCGGGCCGCGCCCTGCTCGGGGCTCAGCTCCACCCGGCGGTCCCGGCCGTCGGGACCCCGCTCGATGGCGAAGGCCTGGTGCCCCACCCGCACCGACTCGACCCGCAGCCCGCTGGGCAGCGACGGATCGCGGCGCACGGTGTAGGTGTCGGGCTCGACCTGGCCGCCCACCACCACCTCCCCGAGGCCCAGCGCGGCCTCGATCACCAGCCGCGACCGGTCGCCGGTCGACGGGTCGGTCGTGAACATGACGCCCGAGCGCCGGGAGTCGACCATGCGCTGCACGACCACGGCGATGGCCGGCTCGGCGGTGACGCCGCGGTGGGCCCGGTAGGTGATGACCCGCTGGCCGTAGACCGAGGCCCAGCAGCCGACGATCGCGGCGATCAGCTCCTCGCCGCCGACGAGGTTGGTGAAGGTCTCGTTCATGCCGGCGAACGACGCTTCCGCCGAGTCCTCGCCGGTGGCCGACGAGCGCGCGGCCAGCGGTGTCACGGCACCTCCGTCGGTCATCTCCCGCACCGCCTGCAGGACCTCGGTGCGCAGGGCCCCGGGCACGCCGGCCTTGGTGATCAGCGCCCGGGCCCGCTCCGACGCCGCCGCCAGCGCGTCGGGGTCGGACGGGTCGAGCCCGACGACCGCGGCGCGCAGCTCGTCGCGCACGCCCGCCGCCTCCATGGCGTCGAGATAGGCCTCGGCGGTGATGACGAACCCGGGCGGGACGGGCAGGTCGGCGCGGGTCAGCTCGCCGAGGTTGGCCCCCTTCCCACCCACGCTCGCCTCGTCGGCGAGGGAGAGCTCGGTGAACCATCGGACGGAGCGCTCGGCCATGGCGACACCTCCCGGGCCTCGATGGGCCTCTCCGCCCCTCACGCTACGGGCGGCGCACCCGGGCTCACAGGGCCGGACGGCCCCAGAGGTGCTCAGGCCAGGGCGACTCGCTCGCCGAACCCGGGCACGACCGCGGTCCAGCCATGGCGCTCCACCACCGCGGCCGCCAGCGCGGCGGCGCCCTCGGGCTCGCCGTGCACGACGTAGACGGCCCTCGGCTCGCGTGGCGCGGTGCCCAACCAGGCCAGCACCTCGTCGTGGTCGGCGTGCACCGAGAAGGACGGCAGGTCGACCACCTCGGCCCGCACCGGCACGTACCGCCCGAGCAGCTTCAGCTGGCGGGCCCCCTCGGCCAGGGCCCGGCCACGGGTGCCGGCGGCCTGGAACCCGACGAGCACCACCGAGGACCGGTGGTCGGGGAGGAAGCGGGCCAGGTGGTGCAGGACCCGCCCGCCGGTGGCCATGCCCGACGCCGACACGATGATCTGAGGGCCACGGGTGCGGTCGAGGTGCTTGGAGGCCTCGACGTCGCGCACCTCCACCAGCCCGTCGGGCTGCAGGGGGTCGCCGTTTCGGGCGTCGTCGAGCACCTCGGGGCGCACGTCGGGGGAGCCTTCGGCGAGCGCGGCGCGGTAGACCCGCAGCGAGGCCAGCGCCATGGGGCTGTCGACGGCGATGGGGATGTCGGGGATGGCGTCGGCCCCGCGCAGCAGGCGCAGGTGGTGCAGGAGCACCTCGGTGCGGTCGACGGCGAAGGCCGGGATGACCACCGTGCCGCCCCGTGCCGCGGTGCGGCGGATGGCGCCGGCCAGCCGCTCGAGGGCGTCGGTGTCGTCGTGGTGGCGGCCGCCGTAGGTCGACTCGACGACGATCACGTCCGGGTCGATCGCCTCGAGCGTGGCCGGCGGCCGCAGCAGCGGGTGGCGGCTCCGGCCCAGGTCGCCCGAGAAGGCGACGCGCACGACGTCACCGCGTCCGCCTCCTTCGCCGGCGCCGCCCACGCCGCCCACGACCAGCTCGGCGATCGACGAGCCGAGGATGTGCCCGGCGGGATGGAGAGCCACGTCGACGTCGGGCACGGGCCGGCAGCGCTGCGCGAACGGCAGCGGCGACAGCTGGGGGAGCGCCCGGCGGGCGTCCTGCTCGGTGTAGAGGGGCAGGGCGGTGGCGTGCTTGGCGTAGCCGTGGCGGTTGGCGAACTCGGCCTCCTCCTCCTGCAGGTGCCCCGAGTCGGGCAGCACGATGGCCGCCAGCTCCGCCGTGCGGGGCGAGCAGTGGATCGGCCCGGCGAAGCCGTCGCGCACCAGGGCGGGGAGGTAGCCGCAGTGGTCGACGTGGGCGTGGGTCAGCACCACCGCGTCGATCGACGAGGGGTCGACCGGGAACCGGGCCCAGTTGCGCAGGCGCAGCTCCTTGAGCCCCTGGTAGAGCCCGCAGTCGACCAGCACCCGCCCGCCGGGCGTGTCGAGCAGGAAGCGCGAGCCGGTGACCGTGCCGGTCGCCCCGAGGAAGCTCAGCACGGGCGTGGTGGGCCGACCGCCGGGGATCTCCATGCCGGCGACACTAGGTCCGGCCCCGGTGCGGTTCTCGTTTGACCGCCGTGCGCGCGCCGGGCACCATGGTCGGCCACATCACGAGTGGCCCGGTCTCCGGGTCCGGCAACCTGGGGCGGACACCCAAGGTGCCAACCCGCCTCCGGGCGGGGATGCGGCGCCCGCCGGTCGGCGGGGGCAACCACCTGTCCGAGGAGCACGATGACCGAACCGACCCGTCGGGCGCCGCTGAGTGCCGACCCGCTGCCGGCCTCCGGGGCGTGGCGTCCGGGCGACCCGGTGGGTGACCGGCGGTTCGTGACCCTGCCGCCCGAGCGCGCCTTCGTGCTCGAGGGCGGGGGCGTGCTCCGCGGCGTCACCGTCGCCTACGAGACGTGGGGCGAGCTCGACGCCGACGCGGCCAACGCCGTGCTGGTGTGCCACGCCCTCACCGGCGACAGCCACGCCGCCGGGCGCAGCGGTCCCGGGCACCCGACCGAGGGGTGGTGGGACGCGCTGATCGGCCCGGGGCGGGCGCTGGACACCGACCGCTGGTTCGTCGTGTGCGCCAACGTCCTCGGCGGCTGCCAGGGCACCACGGGCCCCGCCTCCACCGACCCGGCGACCGGCCGGCCCTACGGGTCGTCGTTCCCCGTGGTGACCATCCGCGACATGGTCCGCACCCAGGCCGCGGTGGCCGACGAGCTTGGCGTCGAGCGCTGGCTCGCCGTGGTCGGCGGCTCCATGGGCGGCATGCAGTCCCTGGAGTGGGGCGTGATGTACCCCGAGCGGGTCGGGGGAGTGGCGGCCATCGCCACCACGCCGGCGGCGAGCGCCCAGCAGATCGCCCTGTCGAGCGTGCAGCGCAGCGCCATCGTCCTCGACCCCCGCTGGCGCGGCGGCGACTACTACGACGCCGAGCCGGGCGACGGGCCCCACATGGGCCTCGCCGTGGCCCGGGAGGCGGCCCAGATCAGCTACCGCACCGAGGCGGTGTTCAACGAGCGCTTCGGCCGCAAGGAGCTCGATCCGCTCGACGACCGCTACACGCTCTGGCAGCGCTTCGACGTCGAGGGGTACCTCGACTACCACGGGGCCAAGCTCGCCCGCCGCTTCGACGCCAACTCCTACCTGGTGATCAACCGGGCCATGGACCTCCACGACCTGGGGCGGGGCCGGGGCGGCCTCGAGCGGGCGCTGGCCCGGGTCACCGCGCCGGTGTTCACCCTCGCCATCGACTCCGACACCCTCTACCCCCCCTACCAGCAGCAGCTCATCCACGAGACGGTCCGCTCGCTCGGCGGCGACGCGACCCACGTGGAGATCTCCAGCCCCGACGGCCACGACGCCTTCCTGCTCGAGACCGAGGCCGTGGCCGGCGCGCTGGTGCCGTTCCTGAACCAGCTCGAGAAGGGCGACCGATGACCGACCGCACCGAGGCCGTCACCCTGCACCCCGAGACCCGTGCCATCCGCGCCGGCCGGGCCGACAACGACACCGCGCTGGCCCCGATCCTGTGGGCCACCACCACCTTCGTGACGCCCACGGTCGACGAGGGCCGGCGATTGGCCACGGCCGTCGGGGCGGCCCGCTTCTACAGCCGCTACGGCAACCCCACCGTCGCCGGCTTCGAGGAGGCCATCGCCCAGCTCGAGGGCGCCGAGACGGCTCGGGCCTTCGCCTCGGGCATGGGCGCCATCAGCGCGGTGGTGCTCGGGCTGTGCTCCACCGGCGACCACATCGTCGCCCAGCGCCAGCTCTACGCCGGCACCCAGCTGCTGCTCCAGACCGCCTGCCCCCGCTTCGGGATCGACGTCACCTTCGTCGACGGCACCCGGCCCGGCGCCTTCGCCGAGGCGGTGGTGCCGGGCACGACCACGCTCGTGCTCGCCGAGACGCCGGCCAACCCCCGCCTCGACCTGGTCGACCTCGACGAGGTCGGCGCCATCGCCGGGCCCATCACCGTGGTCGACTCCACCTTCGCCACCCCGCTCGTCCAACGTCCTCTCGACCACGGCGTCGACCTGGTGGTGCACTCGGCCACCAAGGCCATCGCCGGCCACAACGACGCCACCCTCGGCGTGGTGGCGGGGGCCGCCGAGCTGGTCAACTGGCTCTACTCCTTCGCCGTGCTGCAGGGAGCCAACGCCTCGCCCTTCGACGCCATGAACGGCCTGCGCGGCCTGCGCACCCTCGGCGTGCGCCTCGAGCGCCAGAGCGCCAACGCCGGCGCGCTGGCCCGGTTCCTCGAGGGCCATCCGGCGGTGGCGGAGGTGCGCTGGCCCGGCCTCGAGTCGCACCCGCAGCACGAGCTGGCGGCACGGCAGATGGCCCTGCCCGGGGGCCTGCTCACCTTCGACCTGGCCGGCGGCATCGAGGCGGGCACGACCTTCGTCGAGGCGCTCGAGATCGCCCAGCTCGCCACCTCGCTCGGCGGCCCCGAGACGCTGGTGACCCATCCGGCCTCGACCACCCACGTGAACCTCACGCCCGAGGAGCTGCTGTGCAACGGCATCGCGCCGGGCACCATCCGCCTGTCGGCCGGGCTCGAGCACCCCGACGACCTGGTGGCCGACGTGGCCCAGGCCCTCGAGCGCGTGGCCGCCGCCGGCTGACCGGGGCACGGCCGTGCCCGAGATGCTCGAGGTCGAGACCTACCGGCGGGCGGCGGCCGCCTCCCTGGGCCGGGAGATCGTCGGCGTCGAGGCGCCCGACGCCTGGTTCCTGAAGGGCGGCATCACCGCCGACGACGTCGCCCACGCACTGGTCGGCCGGGCCTTCGTCGCCGACCGCCGGCGGGGCAAGCTCCTGCTGCTCGACACGAGCGGCGACGGCCCCACCCTGGGGCTGCGCTTCGGCATGACAGGGGTGCTCGAGCTCGACGGTGTCGACGCCGTGGACGACCTGCAGTACGCGAGCCACCGCAAGGACCCGGCGTGGGAGCGCTTCGTGGTGCACTACGCGGGCGGCGGGGCGCTGCGCCTGCGCGACCCCAGGCGACTCGGGGGCGTGGAGCTCGACCCCGACGAGGGCCGGCTGGGGCCGGACGCCGCCTCGGTGGGCGCGGCCGAGCTCGGCCGCGTCCTGGGCGGCAGCGAGGCGCCGCTGAAGGCGCGGCTGATGGACCAGTCCCGCCTGGCGGGGCTCGGCAACCTGCTCACCGACGAGCTGCTGTGGCGGTCCGGGCTCGACCCGGCCCGACCGGCCGGCTCGCTGCAGCCTGCCGAGCTGCGCCGGCTGCACCGGCACCTGCGCCGCACCCTCGACGAGCTCGGGGCGAGGGGCGGCTCGCACACCGGCGACCTGCAGGACGCCCGGCGCCACGGCGGGGTGTGCCCGCGCGACGGCGCCCTGCTCGACCGGCGGACCATCGGCGGCCGCACCACCTACTCCTGCCCGCTCCACCAGCGCTGAGTTGCCGGACCGCCGCGGTAACCGGCGGTAGGGTGGCGGGGAGCGGCCTGCTCGACGCGGAGCGGCCACGATCCCGTACGACCCGGAGCCGCCGCGGTGCCCACGTCGATCGCGACACGCCGAGCCGCCTTCGTGGTGCTGCTCGTCGCGTCGGTGCTGAGCGTGGCCGCCGCGCTGGCGGTGCTCGGGGCGCGGCCTGCCTCGGGCCAGGCATCCTCGAGCAGCAGCACGTCGACGTCGTCGTCCACCTCCAGCACGGAGGCGCCGACGTCCACCTCCACGTCGACCACCGCACCGGCCACGACCACCACGACCCGGCCCCGCACGACCACCAGCACGCGGCCCCGCACCACCACGACCACCCGGCCCCGCACGACCACCACGCCGGCGCCGACCACCACCGAGTCCACGACGACGACCTCGAGCACCACCACCACGGCCGCCCCCGCCGCGGTGGCGCCACCCGGCTTCTCGACCCCGAACGACGGCGGTGGCGGAGGCGGCGGCGGATGGTCGAGCGACACCAAGATCTCCCTGGTGGTGGGCGGGCTGCTGGCCGTGGCGGCGGCGCTGGCGGCGCTGGCCTTCGGCTTCTGGAGGACGACCCGCCCCGGGCCCGCCGCCAGCGACCCCGGGGTGCTGGAGGCGGCGCTCGCCTCGGTGGGCACCGTGCCGGTCACGCCGGCCGGGCCCCGGGACGCCGGTGCGCCGCCGACCGCGGACGAGGCGACGGGTGCCGTCGACCTGACGGCTGGCGATGTGCCGCCCGCCGCTGACGAGGCGACGGTCGCGGGTGCCGACGCGACGAGTGCCGATGTGCCGCCGGCCGTTGCCGACGGGACGGTGGCCGATGTCGAGGCGACGGGCGCCGTCGACCTGCGAGGGCTGTGGGCGGATGAAGAGGCCCCGGTGGTCCCCGTCCCGCTCGTCGCCGCTGCCGGACCGGCCACCGAGGAGACCGCGGCCGTGGGACCGGCCCCCGCGGCCGCTCCGGTCGCCGCCGCCCCGGCCCCGGCCTCGCCCGAGCAGCCCCACGGCGTACGCATCCTGGGGCCGGTGGAGCCGGCGCACCCCTTCGTCACCCGCGAGGATCTGGGCCTGCTCGACCACGCGCCCGACAGCCAGGCCGGCGGCAGCTGACACCGGCCCGGCCGGGGCGACCCCCCGGTCCGGCATGGTCGGCCCTCCCGGTGGGCCGAGCACTACCGTGACCCCCATGGCCGACTCCCTCGACCTCGACGCCATGCTGCAGCGCTTCCGCGACCGTGCCCACGCCGTCAAGGAGCGGCCGCTGCCGCCGGTCGCCGGCGAGGAGCGCACGCGGTTCATCCAGCAGGCCCAGCTCGACTACCAGGACTTCGCCATCATCGGTGACGCCACCGCCTCGCTCGACGACGGGATCCTCACCCTCACCGTCGACCTTCGCCCACCGGAGGCCCGCCGCGGTGGCGAGTGAGCTCGAGGCGCCGCCAGGCGTCGACGCCGAGCGCTTCCGTCGCGCCGTCGCCGCCATCGACGCAGCCAACGCCGGCGACCCGAACACGGTCGTCGTCGACGGGGTCAAGCGGTCGAAGGAGCTGGCCCACGCCGAGGCCATGACCGAGTGGGTGCGCCGGCTCGACCCGGCGGCCACCGAGACGCAGCTGCTCGCCGCTCGCGCTCACCACCTGCGCCGGTGGGCCTACCCCCGCAGCGTCGAGCCGGAGGGCCGGGCCGGCTACCTGAGGTGGCGGGCCGAGGCCAAGCGCCGCCACGCCACCGAGGTGGGGCGCATCCTCGCCACGGCCGGCTACGACCACGCCGCCGTCGAGCAGGTCCAGGACCTGGTGGCCAAGAAGGGCCTCGGCCGGGGGGACCGGCCCGACGTCGACGGCCGGGCCGACCCGGTCCAGGTCCACGAGGACGCCGTGTGCCTGGTGTTCCTCACCACCCAGCTCGAGGAGCTGGCCGACAAGCTCGGCGACGAGCGCACGGTCGAGGTGCTCGCCCGCACCCTGGCCAAGATGGGCCGGCGCGGCCGGGCCGCCGCCCTCACCCTCCCCTTCGACGGTCGCCAGCGCACGCTCGTCGACCGGGCGCTGGCCGTGGCCACCGAGCCGCCGGCGGGCGAGGCCACCGCTCGGGAAGGGATCGCGTCGTGAGGTGCATCGGCTGCGGCGGGCCCGACGTGGAGGCGGGCGCCACCTGCCCCACCTGCGGCACCCTGGCGGTGGCCCCGGAGGGGCTGGAGTCGTTGCTGGCCATGGAGGCCGAGGCGATCGAGATCCTCGACGACGAACCGGCGCCGGGCACGTTCACCCCGCTCGTGGTGCAGCCCGCGACCGAGCTCGTCGACCACGACACCGCCCGTCCCGGAGCGCCCGGAGAGCCGGCCCTCGAGCCCGACGCCCGGTGGGATGCCCCCACCGGGTCGCCGGTGGAGGAGCACGCCGAGCACTGGGCACCGGCCCCGAGCCCCGCACCGAGCGGTGCCGCACCCGAGCACCACGACGTCGACCTGCCCCGACGCACCCCGCTGTCGGCCACCGAGGCGCAGTGGGGCCCGCGCCCGCACCCGCCGGCGGTGCTGGCCCCGCCGCCGCCCCTGCCGCTCGACGCGCCCGCGGTGCCCCGCGTGAAGCGCAGCACGGGCACCGGCCTCCCCGCCGGGCTGAGGGCCACCAACCCGCCCGCCCCGCCACCGGCGCCCCGCCCCACCACCGTGCCGACCCCTCCGCCGGCACCCTCGGGGACACCTGCCGCAGTCGTCCCCGACCGGCCCGTCCACCCACGGGTCCGGCGCTGGTTCGGTCGCGGTGCCGGCGAGGAGCCGGCAGGGGTCACGACCCCCGCGCCCCCCGAACCGGAGGCCGTCCCGCCCGGCCCGTTCGCCGGAGCCCCCGAAGGGCTGCTCGACGGGGTGGTCCCCGAGCCCGACGGGGGAGACGGCGTCGTCGACCCGGCCGGCGTGGAGGGCCCCCTCGGCCGGCTCTCGGCGGGCGCGCGCCGCTCGGCGCTGGCCCCGCTGGGCGTGGTGGCCGCCCTGCTCGAGCACGGTGAGCAGGTCGAGGCCATCGTGCAGGGCGAGCTGCAGCACCGCCCGGCGGTCGCCGTGCTCACCGACCGGCGCGTGGTCGTCGCCAACGACCGGCGCTGGAGGCCCGACGTGCGGACGTTCCCGCTCGACCCGACGCTCGTCGTGCACGGCTGGCAGGACGAGCGCCGGGCCACGTTGGTGTTCGTGGCCGGCGGCACGGGCACGGTGCTGCACGCCATCAGCGACCGGCCGCTGGCCCGCGACCTGGCCCAGCGCATCCGGGCCCGGTGCGCCGCACCCCCCGCAGGTCCGGCGTCGAGTGGCTGAGCCGGCCCGTGGGTCGGCTTGGCCGAGCGCCGGCGGAGCTTGCTATCATCATGGACCCACGCGGACGTGGCTCAGTTGGTAGAGCATCACCTTGCCAAGGTGAGGGTCGCGAGTTCGAATCTCGTCGTCCGCTCCACGAAGCACCGTGATCAGAGGCCCCGGCAGGGGCCTCTGGCGCGCTCCAGCCTCTCTGAGGTCACGCGACCCGCGGCGCGGTGTCACGCAGAGAGCCGAGCACCTGGCCCGCCGCCGGGCCGCGGGACCGATCAGCTGAGGGCGTCGTCGGCCCACCCGAGCAGCTGCGGGGCGAGGAGGGGCCAGCGCTCGAACGGGCCCTGCTGCTCGCCGCGTGCCCGGCGGGCCGTGCCGTCGATCCACTCGGTGTCGGGCCACGGGGGCTCCACCAGCCGGGCGTTCGGGAGCACGTCGGCCACCGCCTCGGACGTGGCGCGGGGGTGCCACCAGTCCGACTCCCCGCTGCGGAACACGAGTGTGGGCACGTCGATGGCGGCGGCCTCGGCCCGGCTCAGGCCAGGGACGGGCTCGTCGGGCCGGGGGTAGTAGCTGGCCATCCAGCGCTCCATGGTGGCGAGGAACGCGGCCCGGTCCTGGTCGAGGATGCGCTGGCGGTTGGCCGGGTTGCGGCCGATGACCTCCTGCCAGTCGGGCAGGGCGGCCACCGCCTCCATGCCGCCGACGACCGCCGCCCGCAGCGAGGGGGCGCAGTAGACGTTGGCCAGGTTCATCAGCCCGAACACCCCGCCGCTGATCCACACCAGGGCGAGCCCGGCCACGACGTCGGGGTGCCGAGCCGCCGCCAGGAGCGACACCCGGGCGCCGCCGGAGCCGCCCATCAGCACAGCCGGCCCCAGCCCCAGCTCCCGCAGCAGCCCGCCGAGGGCGTCGGCCTGCATCTCCGACTCGGTGAGGCCCTCGAAGCACACGTCGGACTCGCCGCAGTTGGGTCGGTCCCAGACCACCACCCGGTTCCCGGCGCCCGCGATCGCCTCGGCGAGCGGTCGGATGCCGGGATCGTCCTTGGAGAAGCGCCCGCCGGGCGTGACGATCCACAGCCGCCCGGCGTCGCCGACCACCTCGTAGGACAGGCGCAGACCGTCGACGACCGCCGTGGGCACGGCGAGGACCGTACCAGAGGCCCGGGCGCACAAGTGAGTGAGCGTTGACTTCGAAGTACCATCACCGACCCATGAGCAGCCCCCATGAGGCGGTCGTGGTCGCCACCGCCCGCACCCCGATCGCCACGGCCCACAAGGGATCGCTCGTCGACGTCGACGCCTTCGCCCTGGCGGCCCTCGCGGTGGGGGAGGCGGTCCGCCGCGCCGGCGTCGACCCCGCGACCGTCGACGACGTGGTCCTCGGCGAGTCGCTCTACGGCGGCGGGGCCATCGCCCGCCACGCCGCCATCGAGGCCGGCCTGGTGTCGGCGCCCGGCGTGGCCCACAACCGCCACTGCGCCTCGGGCCTCGCCACCGTGCAGAGCGCGGCGGCGTCGATCATGGCGGGGATGGACGAGGTCGTGGTCGCCGGCGGGGTGCAGTCGGCCTCCACCAAGCCGCGGTGCGAGTGGCGCGGCGAGCAGGACTGGGTGGCGCCGAGCCACCGGGAGACGCCGGAGGCGCCGGCCCGGGACATGGCGATCAGCGTGGGCTGGAACACCGCGGTGAAGGCCGGGATCAGCCGGCGCGACATGGACGCCTGGGCGCTGCGCTCCCATCAGCGGGCGGTGGCGGGCATCGACGCCGGCGCCTTCGCCGAGGAGATCGTGCCGGTGGGCGACTTCGCCGTCGACGAGCACCCGCGCCGGGACACCACGATGGAGAAGCTGGCGTCGCTGCGGCCGCTGCACCCGGAGATCGAGGGGTTCAGCATCACCGCCGGCAACGCGTCGGGGGTGAACGACGGTGCCGCCGCCGTGGTGCTGGCCGGGCGGTCCCGGGCCGAGGCCGAGGGCCTGCCCGTGCTCGCCGTCATCCGCTCGTGGGCGTCGGTGGGCGTGCCGCCGGAGGACACGGGCCTGGCGCCGATCCTGGCCATCCCCAAGGCGCTCGACCGGGCCGGCATGAGCGTCGGCGACGTCGACCTGTGGGAGATCAACGAGGCGTTCGCGTCCGTGCCGATCGCCAGCGTGCGGGCGCTCGGCCTCGACGAGGACCGGGTGAACGTGCTCGGCAGCGGTTGCAGCCTCGGCCACCCGGTCGCCATGACGGGCACCCGCATGCTCATCACGCTGCTCCACGAGCTACGGCGACGGGGCGGCGGCACCGCGGTGGCGGCGATGTGCGCCGGCGGCGGCATGGCCCAGGCGCTGGTGTTCGACGTCCCCGGGTGAGCTCCCCACCTCCCCCTTCGCTGGCTCGATCCATCACCTCATGAGGTGATGGATCGAGCCAGCGGTCGTGGGGGGTGCGTCGGTGGGCGGGGTGAACCGTCCCGGCTACGATGCAAGTGAGTGATCGCTCATCACAGGGGAGGGAACGGACCGTGGGCCAGCGCAGCGAGCGCACCCTGCTCCGCAACGCCCGCGTCCTGACCTGCACCGGCGACCCGCACGAGGCGCCGTTCGACGGTGAGGTGCTCGTGGAGGGCGACCGCATCGCGGCGGTCGGGGCCGGCTCCCTCGGTGTCGACGAGGCAGGGGCCCGGGTGGTCGACCTCCGGGGCGCCACCGTGCTGCCCGCGTTGGCCGACTGCCACGTGCACACCAGCTGGCCGCTCGACTTCGTGTTCGACCACGGCGCCGAGGCCGCCGCCCCGCCGGCCGAGCACGCCCTCGACCTCGCCGCCGTGGCCCGCACCTTCCTCGAGAGCGGCTACACCCTGGTGGTGGGGGCCGGCGTGCTCCAGCCCGACGACGACCTGCTGTTGCAGCGCTTCGTCGACGGCGGCCTGCTGCCCGGCCCCCGCATCGTGCCGAGCGGCCTGATGGTCGCCGACGCCCGCGGCCTGGGTGCCGACGGCGGGCTGATGGAGGTGGCGTCCGACGCGGCCGGCCTGCGCGAGATCGTCGCCCGCCAGTGTGACGCCGGGGTGAAGGCGCTGAAGCTGTTCATCTCGGGCGACGGTGTGGTGCCCGAGCACCCCTCCGAGGACGTCTACATGGACGACGCCATGCTGAGCGCCGCGGTGGAGGAGGCCGACCGCCACGGGGCGTTCATCACCGTCCACGCCCGCAGCGCGCCCAGCGTCGCCATGGCGGCCCGCACGGGCGTGCGGCTGATCCACCACGCCTGCTTCCTCGACGACGACGCCGTCGCCGCTCTCGAGGCCCGCGGTCCCGACGTGTGGGTGTGCCCCGGCCTGCACTACCTGTGGGCCATGGTGAGCGGCCACGCCGAGCCGTGGGGGATCACCCGCGAGCAGGTCGAGGCCTCCGGCTACCCGCACGAGCTCGAGGCGCAGGTGGAGGGCTTGGGGCGCCTGCGCCAGGCGGGGGTGCCCATCGTGGCGGGCGGCGACTTCGGCCACCAGTGGACCCGACACGGCACCTACGCCGCCGAGCTGGAGCGCTACGTCGAGCTGGTCGGGATGAGCCCCACCGAGGCGATCCACACGGCCACGCGCAACGTCGGCCCGCTGGTCGGCCTCGACTGGGGCCAGATGCGTCCCGGGGCGCTGGCCGACCTCCTCGTCGTCGATGGTGAGCCGGCGAAGGACGTCTCGGTGCTGCGCGACCCGGACCGGCGCGTGGCCGTGGTGAAGGACGGCGCCTTCGCCCACGTCCACCCTGCGCGCTTCCCGTGAGCACCTTCCTCTCCGGCGTCGAGGCGCTCGTGCAGCTGCTCGCGCTCCGCCACCGCCTCGACGAGCGGGCCGGCCTGCGGACCGCCACCATGGTCTCGGGCTACCCGGGCTCGCCGCTCGGCACCCTCGACCTGGCCATCGAGGGGTCGGAGGAGCTGCTCGACGCCCACCGGGTGGTGCACCGCCCCGGGCTCAACGAGGAGCTGGCGGCGGCCATCGTGTGGGGCAGCCAGATGGGCTCGGTCGTCCCCTACGACGGCGTCGACGGCGTGGCCGGCGTCTGGTACGGCAAGGGCCCGGGCCTCGACCGCAGCGGCGACGCGCTGAGGCACGGCAACGCCATGGGTGCCGGCCCCAACGGCGGGGTGGTGGTGGTGTGCGGCGACGATCCGACGGCCAAGTCCTCCACCCTGCCGTGCGACAGCCAGCCCACCTTCGCCGACGCCTGCCTCCCCGTGCTGTACCCGGCCGACCAGCAGGAGCTCGTCGACCTCGGCGTCCACGCCTTCGCCCTCTCCCGCTACTGCGGCGCGTGGGTCGGGCTGAAGGTGGTCACCGCGGTGGCCGACGGCATCGGCACGGTCGAGCTCGACCCCTCCCGCCACGCCGTGCACGACCCGGGCGAGGTGGTGGTCGACGGCCGGCCGTGGCGCCACACCCCGCTGGCCACCATCGGCCCTCACGCCGTGCCCGAGCAGGAGTCGCTGGTGGTGCACCACCGACTGGTCGCCGCCCGCGCCTACGCCCGAGCCAACGGCCTCAACCGGGTGGTCGGCGACGGCGCCCGCCTGGGGCTGGTGTGCGCGGGCACCACGTACCTCGACGTGGTGCAGGCCTTCGCCGACCTCGGCACCACGCCCGACGCCGCCGGGGTCCGCATCCTCAAGCTGGGCATGACCTGGCCGCTGGTGGAGGACGAGGTCGTCGGCTTCGCCCGCTCGGTCGAGCGGGTGCTCGTGGTCGAGGAGAAGCGGCCGTTCGTCGAGACCCAGCTGCGCAGCGTCCTGCACGAGGCGGGCGTGACCGTACCGGTGGTCGGCAAGCGCGACGGCGAGGGGGAGCCGCTGGTCTCGCTGGTCGGTGAGCTCGACGCCGGCGCGGTGGCCGCCGCGCTGGCGCGGATGCTGCCCGACCTGGCACCACCGGCCAGCTCTCCTCCCGCCGGGCCCCAGCTCCTGCCGCTGCTCGACCTGCCGGGCCGGCCGCCGGGCTTCTGCAGCGGCTGCCCCCACAACCGCTCCACCGTGTCGCCGGCCGGTGCCCTCGTCGGCGGCGGCGTGGGGTGCCACGGCATCCTCTACTTCGAGGCCCGCCAGCGGGACACCCGTCGCCTGCCCCCCACGCCGATGGGCGCCGAGGGCGTGCCGTGGATCGGCCTCGAGCCGTTCGTGGCCGAGCCCCACCTCATCCAGCACATCGGCGACGGCACGCTCAGCCACTCGGGCACCCTCGCCATCCGGGCCAGCGTGGCCGCCGGCGCCGACGTCACCTTCAAGATCCTCTACAACTCGGCGGTGGCCATGACCGGCGGGCAGGACGTGACCGGCCTGCTCGACGTGCCGTCGCTCACCCGGGCGCTCGAGGCCGAAGGGGTGCGCAAGGTCGTGGTGTGCGCCGAGGACCCCGGGCGCTACGGCCGGCGGGCCCGCTGGGCCGCGGGCGTCGAGGTGCTCGGGCGCGACCACCTGCCCGAGGTGCAGGAGCGGCTCCGGAAGGTGCCCGGCGTGACGGCGATCGTCTACGACCAGCGCTGCGCCGCCGAGGCCCGCCGCCTGCGCAAGCGCGGCCTGCTGCCCGAGCCGCCCCGCCGGGTCGTGATCAACGAGGCGGTGTGCGAGGGCTGCGGCGACTGCAGCGAGAAGAGCAACTGCCTGTCGGTGCTGCCGGTCGACACCGAGCTCGGCGTGAAGCGCCAGGTCCACGACCCGTCGTGCAACCGTGACTACACCTGCCTGGAGGGCGACTGCCCGAGCTTCATCACGCTCACGCCCTCGCCCCGGGGTCGGCGCCGGGCCAGCGGGCGGGGCCACATCCGGCCGTCGCTGCCGGCCGGCGAGGTGCCCGTGCCGGACCTGCCCACGTTCGACCGGCAGTACGGGGTGTACTTCACCGGCATCGGCGGAACCGGCGTGGTGACCGCCAACCGGCTGCTGGCCACCGCCGCCGAGGCGGCGGGGCTGGTCGTGGAGGGCATGGACCAGACGGGCCTGTCGCAGAAGGCCGGCGCCGTGGTGTCGCACCTGCACCTGGCCCGCTCCCGGGCCGACCTCGGCTCGGCCGTGGTGGGTGCCGCCGACCTGTACCTGTCGGGCGACCTGCTCCAAGCCGCCACCGGCCGCCACCTCGCCCACGTCGAGCCTGGCCGCACCCTCGCCGTGGTCGACACCGAGCTCACACCGACGTCGGCCATGCTGCAGGCGGAGGTGCCGGTGCCCGCGGCAGGCGAGCTCGAGGCGGCCGTCGCCGAGCGGGCGGGCCCCGAGCGCACCGTGCTGGTCGACTCCAAGCACATCGCCGAGGCCGTGTTCGCCAACCCGCTGCTGGCCAACGTGGTGCTGCTCGGCGCCGCCTTCCAGCGCGGCGGACTGCCGCTGTCGCTCGACCAGCTGGAGGGCGCCATGCACCGGGGCGACGACCGGCTGGCGTTCGCCTGGGGTCGTTGGTCGGCTCATGATCCTGCGGCAGTGGAGGCGGCGCTCGCCGCCCCGGCACCCGCTGGCGGCCTCCTCGACCCGTCGCCGGCGGCGCTCGACGCAGCCCGGCGGCTGCTCGAGGGGCGCCGCGTGCCGCACGACGTCCACGACCTCGTGCTGCGCCGCACGGCCCAGGTGGTCGACTACCAGGACGCCCGCCTGGCCCGCCGCTACCTCGGCCTCGTCGACGAGGTGGCGGGCCGCGATCCGGGCACCGAGCTCACCCGGGCGGTGGCCGAGGGCTGGTTCCGCCTGCTCACCTACAAAGACGAGTACGAGGTGGCCCGCCTGCACCTGCTCGTCGACCACGACCGCGTGGCGGGCGAGCTGGGCATCGAGGGCCCCTACCGGGTCACCTACCACCTGCACCCGCCGGTGCTGCGCCGGTTGGGGATGCACCGCAAGCTGCCGATGGGCCGGCCCTACGAGGCCGCCTTCCGGGTGCTGCGGCGCATGAAGCGGCTGCGGGGCACGCCCCTCGACCCGTTCGGCTACGACCGCGATCGGCGCATGGAGCGGGCGGTGGCCGACGAGTACGAGCAGCTGGTGCGAGGCGCGGCCGGGCGGCCCTACGACGAGCAGGTGCGCCTCGCCGCCTCCGCCCTCGACATCAAGGGCTACGGGCCGATCAAGGAGCGGGCCGTCGAGCGCTGGCGGGCCACGGTCGCGTGATCAAGCGCATCACCCTCGGCGAGGCCGAGCCCGGCGCCGACGCCGTGCGCGCCGTGGTCTGCCACGCCATCCCGGAGCTGTCGCCCCACCCCGTCGCCGAGGTGGTGACCGTCGAGTGGCTCGCCGGGGAGGTGCCGGAGCCGCCGGGTCCGGGCGTGGCACGGGTGCCCGGCGTGGTGATGGCCGAGGAGGTGGTGCTGCGGGGCGAGGCGTGGCTGGAGCACCGCTGGCGCGCCGGCGGCGAGCGGTTCAAGCACATGGCGTTCGCGCCCCGCGCGGCAGGGCTCGGCCAGGCCGAGTTCCTGGCCCGCTGGCGGGCCCACGCCGGCAGCGCGGGCGGTGTGCCCATCCCCGAGGCGGCCAGGGGCCGTGCCTACGTGCAGGACCACCCGGTGCCGGGGGAGTGGCCCTACGACGCGGTGAACGAGGTGTGGTTCGACGACCTCGACGGGCTGCGGCGGCGGGTCGAGTGGTTCGCCGAGCACCACGACCCGGGCGGCGACGACCTGTTCGGGCCGTCGCGGTTCCTGGCCGTGCGCGAGGTCGTCGTCGTCCGATGAGGCACAGGAGGTCGGTGTGGCGAAGGGTGTGATGGTGGTGCAGTCCGGTCCGGCCGAGGGGAGGGACGCGGAGTACGAGCGGTGGTACGACGAGGTCCACATCCCCGAGGTGCTCGCCGTGCCCGGGTTCGTCGGCGCCCGCCGCTTCCGGGCCCTGGACGGCAGCCACTGGCTGACGATCTACGAGATCGAGGCCGACGACGTGAAGGGCCCTCCGGCCGCCTTCCGGGAGCGGTCGGCGTCGGGACGCACGACGAGGAGCGACGCCCTGCGCACCGACCCGCCGCCGGTGGTCACGCTGTACGAGCTCGTGGAGTGAACACGAGCGGCACCTCGGTGGGCGCCCGGCTGTAGCCCGGGTGGAACGGCTCGGGGTCGGCGCCGTCGGCGAGGCGGATGTCGTCGAGGCGCTGCAGCAGCTCGTGCACCGAGATGCGCAGGTTCATCCGTGCCAGGTTGGAGCCGGCGCAGCGGTGGGGTCCCGCGCCGAACGCGATGTGGCGGTTGCTCGGGCGGTCGAGGTCGAAGCGGTCGGGGTGGTCGAACTCGTCCTCGTCGCGGTTGGCCGACGCCCACGAGATGAGCACGGCGTCGCCCGCCCGGATCGGGCAGCCGCCGATCTCGGTGTCGCGCATGGCGGTGCGGCGGATGAACGTGAACGGCCCGTCGAGGCGCAGCAGCTCCTCGACGGCGGCGGGCACCAGCTCGGGCCTCGAGCGCAGCAGCTCGGCCAGCTCCGGCTCGCGGCAGAAGCGCAGCAGCATCATCCCGAGCGCGCCGGCGGTGGTGTCGAGCCCGCCGAAGAGCAGCAGCTGCAGCACGCCGACGACCTCGACGTCGGTGATGGGCCGCCCCTCGATCTCGGCGGCCAGCACGGCGTCGACCACGTCGCCGCGGGGCGGCTCGTGCCGGCGGCGCTCGGCGAACTCGCCGATCCAGCGCAGCATCTGGCCCCGCGCCTCGCGGGCCTCCTTGGTGGTCGGGGTCGAGGCGAGGGTGGCCAGCCGGTTGATCTCGGCCAGCTCGTCGCTCGGCGCGTGCAGGAACATCTCGAAGAACACCCGGCCGGGCAGGGGCTGCGCGAACTCGCCCATGAAGTCGCAGCTGCCCCGCTCTGCGAAGCCGTCGATGAGGTGGTTGACGAGGACGCGGGTCTCGTCCTCGTGCTCGAGCACCTTGGCCGGCGTGAAGTGGGCGTTGATGAGCCGCTTGAACTCGCGGTGCAGCGGCGGGTCGAGCTGCTCGGGGATGGCCGGGACGGGCGTGGGCCCGCCGGGCACGGTGATGCCGTGCTCGGAGCTGAACGTCTCCCAGTCCTGGGCCACCCGCAGCACGTCGTCGTAGCGCGAGACGAACCAGAAGCCGCCGTGGCGCTCGCTGTGGGCCACCGGGCACTCCGCTCGCATGCGGGCGAGCGTGGGGTGCAGGTCGAGGGCGACCTCGGGGGAGAGGTGGTCGAAGTCCACGGCGCTCACGGCCCGGCAACGTAGCATGTGAGCGATTACTCTTTTCGGTGGTGATGGTCGACCCGGGCACCGTCGAGTGGCTGCGCCGCCACTGGGAGGACGGCTGGAACGGGCGCGACGTCGCCACGATCCTCGCCCCCTTCGCCGACGACGTGGTGTTCAGCTCGCCGGCCATCCCCAAGTTCACCGGCGACGACGCCCAGGCCTCCATCGACGGGCGCGTCTCGCTGGAGGGCTACGTGGTGGCGGCGCTGGAGCGCTCGGGCGACGTGCGGTACTCGGTCGACGCCACCTTCGCCGGCGCCGAGACCGTGGTGCTCGTCTACACCTGCCACTTCCCCGACGGCACGGCTCGCCCCGGCTCGGACCTCATGCGCCTGGGTCCGGACGGCACGGTGGTCGAGTGGCGGTGCCACTACGCCACCGACCCCACCGCCTGGCGCCCCTCGTAGGCCTCCCCACCGCCCCGGTCCGCTCCCTCGGCTCCCGGCCAGCCAGCTCCCCCAGCCGTTCTTGTACCCGTTTCGGTCCCTATGGGGACAGAAACGGGCACAGGTTCGGAGAGCGAACGGGCGGGTGGGTGGTCAGGGGCGGAGGAGGCGGCCGGGGGCGACGCCGGCGAGCTCGACGCCGCCGACGCGCGTGGCGACGCCGTTGACCCACATCCGCTCGATGCCGGTGCTGTCGACCACGAGCCGGTCGGCGCCGCCGGGTTGGTCCCACACCCGCTCCGGTGCGGTGATGCCGACGGTGTCCGGGTCGAACGCCACCAGGTCGGCGAAGGCGCCGGCCTCCACCCGTCCCCGACCCTCGAGCCGGAAGGCGGCGGCGGGTTGGCCGGTGAGGCGCCACACCGCGTCCTCCAGGCTCAGCGCCCCCTGCTCGCGCACCCAGTGGCTCAGCAGGTGGGTCGAGAAGCAGGCGTCGCACAGCTGGCTGGCGTGAGCCCCGGCGTCGGACAGGCCGAGCAGCGTGCGCCCGTCGGCGAGGAGCTGGCCGATCTCGTCCTCGTTGTCGTTGTCCATGACGACCCGGAACCGGGTGCCGAGGTCGTCGGCGAGGGCGAGGTCGACCATGAGGTCGAACGGGTTGGTGCCCCGCTCTGTGGCCAGGCGGTCGAGGGGGACGCCGACCGCGTCGGGGTGGGCGACGGTCTCGGCCACGTCGAGGCGGGCCCAGCGGTGGGCCCACGCCTCGAGGGTGGCGGCCCGCGCCCGCTCGCGCCACGCCGGGTCGCGGTAGAGGTCGGCCCGCTGCTCACGCGGCGTGGCCAGCACCTCCTTCCAGGCGTCGACCTCGCCCAGCAGCGTGGGGTCGGCCATCGTGATCTGGGCGACGATCGGCCGGCACGCCACCTGGGGGTAGACCTCGCCGGGCAGCACGGCGCCCCGCTCCACCGTGCGCAGGGCGGCGCCGGCCCGCTCGCTCTTGGCCAGCAGCGCGGTCCACGTCACCGGCACACCGTTGGTCACGGAGAGGCGGGAGAAGTCCTCGAGCCACAGCCCCGGCCCGGCCGCCACCTCGATCATGCCCCGGCCCAGCTCGCCCAGCACGGCGGCGAGGGCGTCGACCTCGGCCACCTCCGCGCTGCGGCTGGGCACCGGCCGCCCGAAGGCCCCGTGGTGGTGCGGGGCGCGCGACGTCGAGAAGCCGACGGCGCCGGCCTCCATCGCCTCCCGCAGCAGCGAGCACATCAGGTCGAGCTCCTCCGGCGTGGCCGGCCGCTCATCGGGCCCCATGGCGAACAGGCGCAGGGTGGAGTGGCCCACGTAGGCGCCCACGTTCAGCCGCTTGGGCAGCCGGTCGACCGCGTCGAGGTACTCGGGGAACGACACGAAGCGCCAGTCGATGCCCTCGGCCAGCGCCTCGGCGGCCATGCCCTCGACGTTCTCGAAGGTCCGCACGATGAGGTCGCGGTGCTCGGGCCGGGTGGGAGCCACGCCGAACCCGCAGTTGCCCATCACGACGGTGGTGACGCCGTGCCAGCTCGACGGCGTCAGGTCGGCGTCCCAGAGGACCTGGGCGTCGTAGTGCGTGTGCACGTCGATGAAGCCCGGGGCCAGCACCAGCCCGTCGAGCTCGACCACCTCGGCGTCGGGGGTCGCCGCCAGCGTGCCCGGAGCGCCGACGGCCTCGATGCGGTCGCCGTCGACCGCCACGTCGGCGGGCCGGGCCGGCGCGCCCGTGCCGTCGAGGAGGGTCGCACCTCGGAGCAGCAGCTTCACGGGCCCTCCTTCGGTCCGGGGGTGAAGGTCACGGGCACGCGCAACGGCGTGCGGTTGAGCGCGGAGTGGAACGGCAGCGGCTCGGCGCCGTCCTGCAGGCGGAGGTCCGGCAACCGGCGCACCAGCTCGGCCACCGCGATGCGCAGGTTCATGCGGGCCAGGTTGGAGCCGGCGCAGCGGTGAGGGCCGGCGCCGAAGGCGATGTGGCGGTTGCTGGCGCGGTCGAGGTCGAAGCGGTCGGGGTGGTCGAACTCGGCCTCGTCGCGGTTGGCCGACGCCCAGTAGATCAGCACCTTCTCGCCCCGCTGCACCGGGCAGCCGCCGAGCTGGGTGTCGGCCATGGCCGTGCGGGCGATGGCGACGAACGGCCCGTCGAGGCGCAGCAGCTCCTCGACCGCGTCGTTGACCCGCTCGGGCCGCTCCCGCAGCAGCGCAGGGATCTCGGGCTGGTGGCAGAAGCGGATGACGAAGTGGCCGAGAGCCCCGGCGGTGGTGTCGAGCCCGCCGAGGATCAGCAGCTGCACCATCCCGATGACCTCGTCGTCGCGGATCGGCCGGCCGTCGATCTCGGCGGCGAGGATGGCGTCGACGACGTCGCCCTTCGGGGCCCGGGCCCGGCGTTCGTCGACGAACTCGACGATCCAGTCGAACAGGGCTCTCCACGCCGCCGCCTTGTCCGGGTTGGTGGGCGTGGACGCCGCCATCGACAGCTCGTTGACGTGGGCGGCCTCGTCGGGCGGGGCGTCGAGCACCAGCTCGAAGAAGGCCAGGCCGGGGAAGGGGCGGGCGAACGCCGGCATGATGTCGCACTCGCCCCGCTCCACGAACGCGTCGATGAGCCGGCTCACGATCTGCCGAGTGGCGGGCTCGTGGCGGGCCACCGCCTGCGGGGTGAAGAACGGGCTGATGATGCGCTTGTACTCGCCGTGCTTCGGTGGGTCGACGTGCTCGGGGATGGCGGGCACCACCATGGTGGTGGTGCCAGGCACGGAGACCCCGTGCTCGGAGCTGAACGTGCGCCAGTCCTGGGCGACGTGCAGCACGTCGTCGTAGCGGGTGGCGATCCAGTAGCCGCCGTGCAGCTGGGAGTGGGCGACGGGGCACTGCGCTCGCATGGTGGCGAGGGTGTCGTGCAGGGTGCCGGCCAGATCCGGCGACAGGTAGTCGAAGTCAGCGAACACCGGGGAGGTCCCCCTGGCCGTCCGCGTTGGGGTCGGCCGCGGCGAGCAGCGCCCGGATGGCCGTGTCGACCTCGCGGGCGTCGGCGACCGGTGGCCCGGTGGGCCCCCGGCGCCACCCCTCGGCCACGGCCAGGCGCTTGCCCGAGGCGACGACGACCCGGCCGGTGACGTCGCTCGACAGCGGCGAGGCCAGCCACACCAGGGCCGGCGACACCCACGTGGGGTCGAGGGCGCCGGCCCTGGCCTCGTCGGTGTCGCCGAGGCCCACCGCCTCGGTCATGACGGTGAGGGCGGTGGGGCACAGGGCGTTGACGGTGACGCCGTAGCGCTCGAGCTCCATGGCGGCGATGATCGTGAACGAGGCGACGGCGCCCTTGGCTGCCCCGTAGTTGGTCTGGCCCACGTTGCCGTAGAGGCCGACCGACGACACCGTGTTCACCACTCGGGCGTCGACGGCCTCGCCGGCCTTCGACCGCTCCCTCCAGTGCCGGGCCGCCTCCTGCGTCACCAGGAACGTGCTCTTGAGGTGGACGCGGATGACGTCGTCCCAGTCCGACTCGGAGAGGTTGACGAGCATGCGGTCGCGGGCGATGCCGGCGTTGTTGACCACCACGTCGAGGCGGCCCCACCGGTCGAGGGCCGTCTGCAGGAGCCCGCCGGCCCCGGCGGCGGTGGACACGTCGCCGACGTGCCCGACCGCCGCCTCGCCGAGGTGGTCGAGCCAGGTGAGGAGCGTGCCGTCGACGTCGTTGACGACGACCTTCGCCCCCTCGGCGACCAGGGCCTCGGCGTGGGCCCGACCGATGCCGCGCCCCGCGCCGGTGACGACGCAGACCCGGCCGTCGCAGAGCCCGGCCATGGCGCTAGGCGACGGCGGCGGGGGAGGCGTCGTAGGTGACGCCGAGGTCGCCGCCGACGTCGTGCTTCTTCAGCTCGGGCAGCACCGCGGTGGCGAACAGCTCGAAGCTGTCGCGGGCCTCGTCGTCGGTCATCCCGCCGAAGCACAGGGGCAGCACGAGCCCGCCGGCGTCGCACATCTCGACGTACTCGAGCAGCTTCTCGGTGACCTGCTGGGGCGAGCCCCACACCTGCAGGTCGGCCAGGAAGTCGCAGAAGGTGTCGAGCCCGCGCTTCTCGATGTTTCGGGCGAGGGCCCCGTAGTACTCGTAGCCCTCGATCTGCTCGAAGCCGACGTTGTCGAACTCGTAGTGCTCGACGACCGACTTCGCCCAGCGCTGCATGCGCACGTTGCGCAGCGTGTCGATGCGGGCCTGGTCGCGGCCCACGCCGGTGACGATGACGAGGATGGGCTTGGGCGCCTCGGTGCCGTTGAGCTCCATGAACCGCTCGCGGTACTGGTCCAGCTCGGCGATGGCGGTGGGCCACGGCTTCTGGGCGATCACCATGAGGCCCACTCCCATGTTGGCCATGATCTCCATCGACTCTGGCGACACCGCCGAGGCGAAGGTGCGGCCCTTGAAGCTGGCCAGGGGAGCGGGGCGGATCTCGACCCGGGGCTGCTGGTACAGCTCGCCGTCGTACTCCATGACGCCGGTCTCGAGCGCCTCGAGCAGGGCGTCGCTGTACTCGACGAAGCGGCGGCGGGACTCGCCCATGGGCACCCGGAAGGCGACGAACTCCCGCTGGCCGAGGCCGCGGCCCAGCCCGAGCACGGCCCGCCCGCCGGAGAGGTGGTCGAGCACGGTGAACTGCTCGGCCACCCGCAGCGGGTCGTGCCACGGCAGCACGGTGACGAACGTGCCCAGCTTGATGCGGCTCGTCTGGCCGGCGAGCCACGACAGCACCATGCCCTGCTGGGAGGTGAGCTGGTAGTCGGTGAAGTGGTGCTCGGAGTGCCACACCGAGTCGAAGCCGGCGTCCTCGGCTCGGGCGGCCAGACCGAGCTCGAGGGCGTAGACGTCGGCGTCGGACCGCGTCCGGTCGAGGTTGGCCATCTGGAGCCCGAGTCCTATGTGCATGAGCGTTTACTTACTACACGAGGGCGGCCGCTGGCAACCGATCACGACCGCCGCCTGTCGCTACCGGACGGGCGGGTCGAGCTGGTACAGCCGTGTGGCCGTGTGCTGCAGCACCTTGCCGACGATGGCGTCGTCGACGCCGGCCAGCGACCGCTCCATGACGTCGCGCGGGCTCGGCGACTCCGAGGCCGGCCCCGGCGAGAGGCTGGTGGCGTGCGGGAAGTCGGTCTCGAACATGAGGTTGTCGGCCAGCTTGTCGAGCACGGCCCGCACCGAGTCGTTCTCGAACCAGTACATGCCGTAGACCTGTCGGTAGAGGTACTCGCTGGGGAGCAGGCGGTCGGGGTAGTCCTTGTGGGCGCCCACGTTGAGCCACTGCCAGTCCATCGACTCGCCGAGGAAGGGCAGCCAGCCGGCGCCGTTCTCGACCGACACGAACTTGAGGTCGGGGTAGCGGTGGCACACGCCGCTGAGCACGACCTCGGCGATGTTCTGGGCGTTGCCGAGCAGCACCAGCGAGCTCTCGCGGGTGAAGTCCATCTTCTTGGACTGGTCGACGGCGCCCTTGAGGTCGTCGGGGGAGTTGAGGAAGCCGACGTGGAAGTTCATCGACAGGCCCATCTCCTGGGCCCGGGCGAGCAGCGGCTCCCAGTGGTCGTCGACCAGCCGGGGCAGGCCGACCTTGTCGTAGCGGGCGGCGAACAGCACGCCCTTGTGGCCCATCTCGTGGGCCCGCTCCATCTCGGCGACCGACTCGTCGATGTCCCAGAAGGGCAGCATCATCATGGGCACGAGCCGGGCGGGATCGGCCGAGCACCACTCGACGAGCCAGTCGTTGTAGGCCCGCACGCACTCGGTGGCCAGCTCCGGGGGCATCTGGCGCAGGAACACGTGGCTGTGGAAGCCGAGGATGTTGGGGTAGAGCACCTGGTAGTGGACGCCGACCTCGTCCATGTACTCCAGGCGGGCCGAGGCGTCGAGGGCGGGCAGGAAGGCGTCGTCGAGGCGGCGGGGGTGCGAGGGCGGGTACTCGGGCCAGCGGGCTTGTGCGAAGGCGCCCACGCCGTAGAGCTTCCGGTCGCCGATGTACCAGTAGTCCTCCTGGCGCCGTTCGTGGAAGCGCACGTGGGGGACGAGGTCACCCCACTTGGGGTCGACCCGCGACGTCCAGAGGTCGGCGGGCTCGATGATGTGGGAGTCGACGTCCGCGACGGCGAACCGCTCGCACAGCTGATGAGTGGTCACTCACTTACTCTACCGCGTAACGTCGGCGGCGATGGAGGGGACGGAGTTGGTGGGACTGCGCGAGCTGTCGGTCGTCGAGGTGGCGGTGGGCGTGAGCGACCTGGGGCTGGGCCACGCCGGGGGAGTGCCGGGCTGGCTCTTCGCCGAGCTGGGCGCACAGGTCACGCGCGTGGTGGGCACCGCCGCGCCCGGCATCGACGCCGAGGTGCCGTGGGGGCGGGTGTGGCACCGCCGCAAGCGGGTGGTGCGCACCGACGACGCCAGCCCCGTGCTCGAGCTGTTGGCGTCGGCCGACGTGGCCTTCGTGTACGGGCCCGAGGAGCTGGTCGAGCACCGGGGCCTGGGGCGCGACGCCGCCTGCGCCGCCAACCCGCGCCTCGTGCACGCCCGCTGCACCGGTGAGCAGGCGTTCCTGGTCGAGGCGGCCAGCGGGTTCTGCAGCCAGCTGGCCGCCCACCGCGACGGCCCCATGCTGGTCGACGCCCGGGCCGCCGCCTCGGGGGCGGCGTTCCTGCTGGCCACGTCGTCGCTCGCCCTGCTGCGCCGGCGGGCCCTCACCGGCGAGGGCGGCTGGAGCGAGACGTCGCTGCTCGACGGCATGCTCGCCACGCTGGGCTGCATGATCGGCCGCTCCGAGCGGGCGGCCCCGAAGATCGAGCAGTACTGGCGGGAGGGCTCGTACTTTCCGAACTTCCTCTACCGCTGCGGCGACGGCGAGCTCATCCAGGTGTGGTTCGGCGGCAAAGGGATGTACGACTCGATCATCGAGGTGCTCGGTGACGAGCCCAGCGAGGCGGGCTACTACGCCGAGCAGATGGACGGGCGCCTGCAGGCCCGCGCCGACCGGTGGCGCTCGATCTTCCCCTCCCGGCCCCGCGCCGAGTGGGTCGAAGCGATCCGGGCGGCGGGGGTGGCGTGCGAGGAGGTGCTGGGGCCGGGCGAGGCGCTGGCCGACCCGCACCTGGCCGAGGTCGGGCTCGCCGTCACTGACGGCCACGACGTGCTCGCCGGCTCGCCCATCGCGGTGCGACCGCTGGGCGCCTCGTCGTCCCCGCCACCGGTGCACGCCGGCGGGCTCCGGTTGCTCGAAGGGGTGAAGGTCGCCGACTTCTCGGCCTTCGTGGCCGGCCCGCTGGCGGCCGAGGTGCTCGCCGACCTGGGCGCCGAGGTGATCAAGGTGGAGCCGCCGCAGGGCGAGGCCATGCGGGCCGCCGCCTACGCCATCGCCGCCTGCCAGCGGGGCAAGCGCAGCCTGGCGCTCGACATCGGCGCCCCCGAGGCGCGCCCGGTCGTGGAGGCGCTGCTCGGCTGGGCCGACGTGGTGCTGCACAACTTCCGGGTCGGCGTGGCCGAGCGGCTCGGCATCGACGATGCCGCCGTCGCACGGCTGAACCCCGGCGCCGTCCACTGCCACGCCAGCGCCTTCGGCCCCCACGGTCCCCGCGCTCGTTATCCGGGGAACGATGCCTTGATGCAGGCGCTGACCGGCTTCGAGGTCGCCATCGGGGGAGAGGGCAACGACCCCACCGCGGCCACGTGGATCCCCGTCGACATGACCGGGGGGTGGGTGGCGGCGGCCGGCATCCTGGCCGGCCTGCACGAGCGAGCCGTCACCGGCGCCGGCCAGCAGGTCACCACCAGCCTGCTCGGCGCCGGCATGCTGCTGCACAGCGGCGTGTACCTGCGCGAGGGCGAGGTGGTGCGCGGCCCCGCGCTGGGGCCCGACCAGACCGGCTTCGGGCCCGGCCACCGGCTCTACCGGGCGGGCGACGGCTGGCTGGCCGTGGTGGTGCCCGACGCCGACGCCTGGGCGCGGCTGCGCGACCTGGTGCCGGGCCTGCCCGCCGCCTACGCGCCGCTGCGCCACCAGCCCGGTGCCGACGAGGCGGCGGCTGCGCTCGAGGCGGCGTTCGCCGACGGCTCGGTGACGGAGTGGGTCGAGCGCCTCGGAGCGGTCGGGGTGCCGGTCGAGACCGCCCCGGTGCTCACCCGCGACGAGTTCCGTTCTCGCATCCTGGCCGACCCGCTGCGGTCGGTCACCTACGACACGGCCGACTGGGGCCGGTTCGAGCAGATCGCGCCCTTGCTGCGCACCGGTCCGGGCACCGACGGCGGTCCGGAGCTGATGCTGCCCGGCGTGGGGGAGCACACCACCGAGGTGCTGCGCGAGCTCGGCGTCGACGACGCCACCATCGAGGCCCTCCTCGCCGCCGGCGTCGCCCGCCAGCTCTGACCCTTCGCCCTTCCGTGCCGGTTCTGGTGGAGATCTACCGTCGTATGTGGTCGTAGATCTCCACCAGAACCGGGGGCACGGGGGGAAGGAGGCGTCGGGGGAGGAGAGTGGGAGCTGGCGAGCGGTCAGCTCAGCGTCGACAGCAGCAGGTGGGTGTCCTGGGGGAACACCCGGATCTCGCCGATCGTCCCGTCGGTGAACGAGAACAGCTCGACCACGTCGACGGTGGCGGTGCGGCCGGTGGCCCTGGCCGTCCACGTCTGGCTGGTGACCTGCACGCCCAGCTCGCCGTCGCCGGTGATCGTGGGCGGGCCGATGGTGCGGTCCCAGTGCTCGGCGAAGCGGGCGCCCATGGCGGCCATCCCGTCGAGGCCCTCCCACCAGCCGCCGTGAGGGAGCGACCCGGGCTGCTCGATGCGCAGCGACGGGTGGAACATGGCCTTGGCGCCGGCGAGGTCGCCTGCCTGAAACCGGCGGGCCATCTCGCGGACCAGCTCGACGCTCACTTCTTCCGCCGGGGGTCGAACGCCGGGAAGAAGCCGCTCATGGTGCCCTCGGTGGCCAGGGCGATGCCCCGGTCGAGGTCGAAGCGGGGCTTGTGGTGCTTCTCCAGGGCGAGCAGCAGGGCGGTGCCCATGACCGCTCGCGCCGAGATGTCGGGCGACTCGAACTCGAAGCCGTAGCGCTTCTCGACCTGCTCCCACGCGTCGGCCAGACGGTCCATGGCGGCGGCGAAGGTCTCGCGGTAGAAGCGGCGGGCGACCTGGGGGTCGCCGAACAGCACCAGCCCGAGCAGCGGGAGCACCTCGCCGAAGGTGGAGACGAGCTGCCGGTAGAGGCCCTGCATGGCCTCGCGCTGGCCCTGGGGGTCGAGCGGGCCCTCGCGGTCGACGTTCTCGGTGGCGGCCACCAGCCGGTCGACGGCCTCCTGCAGCGGTTCGACCACGGCCTCGTAGAAGAGCTGGTCCTTGCTCTCGAAGTGGCGGTAGATCACACCCTCGCTGATGCCGCCCCGCTCGGCGATGGCCCGGATCGTGGTGCCGTTCATGTCGCCCGTCTCGCTGAAGGCGCGCCGGGCCGCGGCCAGGATCGACTTGCGGCGGGCCTCGGCGGTGAGGCGGCGCGTCTTCGGCACCTCGGCGGGCGCGGCGGGCTTGGGCATGGAGGCCTCCGGGGCGGGGGGTGAGGAGGAACTGAGCGAGCGTGCACTCACAACTGTAGGTTGAGCGCCCGTGAGGGTTGCGGTTGCGTACGAGGCGGGAGCGCCGCTGGCGCTCGAGGATCTCCCCGAGCCGAAGGTGGGCCCGAGGGACGTGCGGGTGCGGATCGCCGCCAGCGGGATCTGCCACACCGACCTGAACGTCATCGACGGCCACTCGGCGCTGCCGCTGCCCATCGTGCCGGGCCACGAGGCGTGCGGCACGGTCGAGCAGGTGGGCGCCGACGTGCGGCGGGTGCGGGTAGGCGACCGGGTGCTGGCGTCGGTCTCGCCGGCGTGCGGCTCGTGCTGGTGGTGCATGAACGGCATGTCGAACCACTGCGAGCGTGGCCCGTCGGTGCAGCAGAAGAAGCGCTTCGCCCTGCCCGACGGCAGGGAGGCGGGCGCGGTGTGCGGCTGCGGCAGCTTCGCCGAGGTCATGGTGGTCGACGAGGCGTCGGTGGTGGCGGTGCAGACCGACCTGGTCGACGAGCAGCTGGCCCTCCTCGGCTGCGGCGTCACCACGGGCGTGGGCGCCGCGCTCAACACCGCGCGGGTGACGCCGGGCTCGAGCGTGGCGGTCATCGGCTGCGGTGGCGTGGGCCAGTCGGTGATCCAGGGCGCCCGCATCGCCGGGGCCAGCACGATCATCGCCGTCGACCTGTCACCGGGGCGGCGGCAGGCCAGCCTCGGCCTCGGTGCCACCCACACGGTCGACCCCGCCGACGGCGACCCGGTGGAGCAGGTGCGGGCCCTCACCGAGGGGCGGGGCGCCGACTTCAGCTTCGAGGTGGTGGGCCGGCCCGAGCTCATCGTGCAGGCCTTCGACATGGCCCGGATCGAGGGCGCGGTCACCCTCGTCGGGATGCCGGCCGTCGGTGCCACCTTCGAGCTGCCGGCGCTGAGGGCGACGTTCTCGGGCAAGCGGCTGCAGGGCTCGGCCGTCGGCGGCTCGCAGATCCTGCGCGACTTCCCCCGCTACATCCGCATGGCCGAGGCCGGCCAGATCGATCTGGCCTCGATGGTGTCGCGCCGCATCACCCTCGACGAGGTCAACGACGGCATCGGCGCCCTCCGCGACGCCGAGGGCGTCCGCACGGTGATCGCCCTGTGAGGCGTCGGAGCTGGACCGCACCGACGCTCCTGCTGGTGGTGGCGCTGACGGCCTGCGGCTCGACGAGCGGATCCTCGTCGTCGGTCACGACGCAGCCCGGCACGGGGAGCCTCGGGCTTCGACCGGTGCTGGCGGTCACCCCGACGGCCGACCCGGCCGTCCCACCCACCTCGCCGAGCAGCTGCGACGCACCGACAGCTGGTGCGCCGACCGGCACCGCCACCTATCTCGGGTGCGAAGGCGGTGTGGTGGTGAGCTACACGCTCGGACCCGCCACGACGGTGTCCGTGGACAGTGCGGTGGCGGCGGGGACGCAGGCGGGGAACTGGTCGGTCCGGCCGACGCTCGGTGCGGGTGCCGGAGGCATCGATGCCTTCAACGCCCTGGCCGCGCAGTGCTTCGACCGGCAGCCGACGTGCCCCACCGGGCAGCTCGCCCTCGTGGTCGACGGTCGGGTCGTGTCGGCTCCGACCGTCCAGTCGACCGGGTTCCAGGCGGACCAGATCGAGGTGTCCGGGAGCTTCGACGAGGCCGCGGCCCGGTCGCTCGTCGACGCCATCATGGCCCCGAGCTGACCGGCTGGCCCCGAGCAAGCCGTGCGGTCCCCGCGTCTCGAGGGGCATCGCCGTCCGCACCCCGGATGAGGTGTGCTCCTCCGCCGTGCCCAACGTACCGCGAGGCAGGGGGCTTGCCGCAAACGCCGAAACCGTGCTGACCATGACCACTCCGCTGGGCTGAAGACGGCCGGCGGCCAGGGGACCAGGGGGTCGGACAGTGCGTGCGTTGCGTGCAGCAGGAGGGCCGAGCGGGCGAGGTGAGCGGCGGTGACCGACCACGCGGTGATCGTGGCCGGTGGCGGCCCGACCGGGATGATGCTGGCGGCCGAGCTGACGTTGGCGGACGTCGACGTCGCCATCGTCGAGCGCCGGGAGCGCCACGACCTCGACGGGTCGCGGGCCGGCGGCCTGCACTCCCGCACCATCGAGGTGCTCGACCAGCGGGGCGTCGCCGAGCGGTTCCTCGCCGAGGGCCAGGTGATGCAGGTCCAGGGCTTCGCCGGGATCCCGATGGACATCAGCGACTTCCCGACCCGGCACGGCTACGGCCTGGCGCTGTGGCAGCGCGACATCGAGCGCATCCTGCTCGGCTGGGTGGAGGACTTGGGCGTGCCGATCCTCCGTGGCCGAGAGGTGGTGGGCCTCGCCCAGGACGAGCACGGCATCGACGTCGAGCTGTCCGACGGCACGTGGCTGCGGGGCCAGTACCTCGTCGGCTGCGACGGGGGCCGCAGCGTGGTCCGGCGCGCCGCCGGCATCGGGTTCCCCGGGTGGGACGCGTCGACGAGCTGGATGATCGCCGAGGTCGAGATGCGCGACGAGCCGCAGGTCGGCATGCGCCCCGAAGGCGGTGGCATCGGCCCCGTCGACCGGTCGCAGGGCGGCGGGCCGTACCGGGTCGTGCTCAAGGAGCCGCCCGACGAGGGCGTCGGTGGGCCGACGCTGCAGGACCTGCGGGAGGCGCTCGTCGACGCCTACGGCACGGACTACGGCGTGCACGACCCGACCTGGATCTCCCGGTTCACCGACGCGACCCGCCAGGCCGAGACCTACCGTCGCGGCCGCGTGCTGCTCGCCGGCGACGCCGCCCACGTCCACCCTCCGCAGGGCGGCCAGGGCCTCAACGTCGGCGTGCAGGACGCCGTGAACCTCGGGTGGAAGCTGGCCCAGGTGGTGCACGGCACCTCACCCGAGAGCCTGCTCGACACCTACCACGCCGAACGGCACCCGGTCGGAGCGCGGGTGCTGCACAACACCATGGCGCAGGTCGCCCTCAGCGTCGGCGACGACCGCCACCAGGCCCTGCGCGACATCGTGACCGAGCTGCTCGGCATGGACGAGCCCCGCCGTCGCATCGCCGGCATGCTCTCGGGTCTCGACGTCCGCTACGACCTCGGAGACGGACACCCGCTGGTGGGCTGGCGGGTGCCCGACCTCGACCTGCGCACGGCCGACGGCCCGACGCGCGTGTTCGAGCTGCTGCACGCGGCCCGGGGCGTGCTGCTCGACCTCGGGGCGCCCGGCGGCAGAGCGTTCGACCTGGGTCCGTGGGCGGGCCGGGTGCGGCTCGTCGAGGCCAACTGCGACGGCCCGTGGGAGCTCCCGGTCGTCGGCGCCGTCCCCGCGCCCTCAGCGGTGCTGATCCGGCCCGACGGCCACGTCGCCTGGGCGGGCGACCTCACCGACCCGGAGCTGCCCCGTGCCCTCACGACCTGGTTCGGAGCCCCGGCTCCTGCGTAGGGCACGTCTCGACGAGATCACCACGGGTTCGGTCGAGACCTCGACCCGGCTGGACATGGGGACCGTCGCTGTCCCGGCTCCCCGGAATGCTCCGAGGTGACCGATGTTCCTGATGGGGGCGCTGGTGAAGGGGAGCGACCTGCAGCTCGCGACCCTCGACCAGAGTCACGGTGGATTTGTCGTACGACGCTGCGGAGGAGGCCTATCGCCTCGCGAGGTCAGATCGGCAAAGCGCGAGCGGCCTTGCCGATCTGGAAGGTCGCTAGCTCGACGTCGTGCGGCTCCAGGTCGAGAGCCCTCGCGGTTGCATGGCACCATCGGACGTAGTCCCCGTAGCCCTTCGCGAGGCGGGCGCCCGCAGCCTTCGACCGTCGCCTTGGTTCGGACACCCAGTATCCGGTGAGGACCCACATCCCCCAGCGGGTGTTCAGGTCACTGATGAGGGGACGGTCGTCGAGGTCGCACTGGTAGCTGGCGAAGTAGGCGACCTTGCTGGCGAACGCGGTGTAGAGCCCGGGGATGCGGTGAGGCCCGTACGACCACGTCCGCCACACCTCCTCGGGCCCTTCGGCGGCCGCCGCCTGGTATGCCCGCGACCGTCTGGTCGATGGTGACCGGCCGCTCAGCGGCGGCACGAACCAACTTGGCGGTCCGGTGCCAGCCGTACCCGGTCGGTCCGAAGCCCCACACCATGGAAGCGAGGAAGAGATCAAAGGGGTCCGACCTGCCAAGGACCTGGCGTCGGCTGATCGTCACGGAGGGCGTGTTTGGGTCCCACCCAGACGTCGTCGCGAGTTCGATGACGCCCTCGTGGAGGCGACGGTCTGTCGATTCCGTGCCTGCGATCCACCGGCCCGGGTTCCAGGTGATCGCTTGATCCATGGTGTCGGTGTCGCCGAGGGCATCTCGCAGCAAGCCGACGCGTGACTCGTCGAGTCGTTGATCGGGCGGCGTCTGCCGGCAGTTCTCGAGACCATCTGGATCCTCGTTGAAGCGCGCTTCGGACCGACGCCGAGCGGTGAGGAACGGTCTTACAGCGTCGGCCCACGGCGACGGGGCACTCGCGGTGTGCTTGGTCATGGCCGTGTCTTCCCCGGGTGAGTTCGCACCGTGTGGTGCATCCAGATGGCGATGTCGGCGAGTCGTAGGGCGGCGGGGACGGTCTCGAGCTCGTCGGTGACCGATGCCGAGAAGCTGATCAGGGCCGCGTGGTTGCCCGGCGCTCGAAGGTCGTCGGCGAGCGCTCGCACCAGCGGCTTCCAGGCGGTGGCGCCGCGGACTTGGAGGCGTGACCTGTAGTGGTCGACGAGTGTTCGGTCGAGCATCGGAACGAGACGAGGCCGTTTGATGTGCAGGACCTTGCTGATGAGCGCCAAGTTGGTGGTGGGGTCGGCCAGTTCGGAGAGCGCCTGCACTCTGGCCACGACCTCTGGCCCAGCGTCAGCGAGGTCGACGTCAGCGGGAAGCGAGCCCAGAGACGTCGAGAGGCGCGGCCCGTGGTCGATGAAGTAGGCGAGGTTCTCGCGGGTGAGTCCCGGGTGGAGGGCTGCGGCTCGTAGCACGTCGGCAGGGCGGATGACGTCATCGGGAGCGCTCGGCTCTGCATCGAAGTAGGGGTATGCCCAGACTTCCGGAGGGCCACCTGGCCAGGACAACCCGCAGTAGCGACGGATGTCCTCGCACCAGTGTGGGAGGGCCTCGTCGCCGAACACGAGCGCTGCCGGGCTCATAGGTACATCCCGGGTCGCGAGGAACGGGTGGGAGCCGGTGTGGAGTTGTCGCCGTTCTGGCGGGCGTAGAGCTCCGCCAGGGTGAGCGGCCCGCTGATCGTTGGGTCAGACGCCCACGCACGGGCGCCGGCGGCGTCGAACGGGGTGAACTCGATCTCTGACAAGCATCGCCCGGGCCGGACGAGCGCAGGATGTAAGCGCCCTCGTTCCTCGTTGGTGGTGAACAACAGCAGTGTCCGGGTTCCCCGGGCGAGGATGCCGTCGGTGAGGTTGAGCACGCGACTGAGGGCTGCGCCGGCCTTCTGACGAGCGTCGGATCGAAGGAACTCCTCGGAGTCCTCGGCGATGATCAGCTTCCATCGGCGGGCTGGCGGTGTCTCACGGTCGAGCGAAGCGACGGCTGTGGGATGGCACTCGGACATCACGACGTCGAGCAGATAGGAACCATCGTCGAAGAGCCGTTCGGGGTCGGTGATCAGGTGGCCGTCGCACCACGCCTTCCACGCTTCCAGCAGAGCGAGGGCCGCCGTCGTCTTGCCAGTACCCGGAGCGCCATGCCAGAGCATCAATCGGCCACTCCCGATCGACGGTGACCAGTCGAGGGCACGGTCAATCTGTGATCTCACGGGAGTGGGGTAGTTGCGAGCGATCTCGGACCAGGAACGAAGGTCGGCCCGTTGGTTGCTGTGAATGGCATTGCCTTGGCTGCTCCGGCGCCAGAGCACCACTCCTCCCAGGAGATCTGAAGGGTCCTGGGGGATGATGCTGTCCACCTCCTCGCGAACCTCCCGTAGCAGGCCGGCGGTGGCTGCGAGCAGCGCAATCGTCGTCGATCCGTCGCTTGACTGGACGAGCAGGGTGGCTCCAGGACGGCTGGCGAGCACGCCGGCCCCATGGTCGGCCTCGTAGGTGGATTCCACCGTGAACGACGGCGGCACCATCGACAGCGCCGGGATCGACCTGTCGATCGAGAACCGTTGGGCGTGGCGCTGCGACGCCCCGAAGCGCCAGGACCGCTCCAGCTCGAGGACCTGGGCGGGTGTCACAAACCGATCGTGCACGACGGCGACCGGGGCTCGATCAAGGGGGATCGGTTCGAGCGCGGCGGGGGGATCGGGGTGTGTTTTCAACATGTCCTGCAACCTCCACGGGAGCGTTCAGGTGACCACCCGAATGGGTGGTCGTCGTCACTGTAGGCAGGGGCTAGGACAGTGAGCCTGAGCGTTCCCGAAGCGACTTGGGCGTAGAGCGCCCCCGGCCGCGGAAACTGCTGCGCGTACTGGGCGCTCAAGGTCGTCGCCGGGTGTGCCGACGGAGAGGTCGACGAGCACATGGCGGGAGGGACCGTGCGGCGGCTTT
This sequence comes from Actinomycetes bacterium, assembly GCA_029782145.1. GTDB lineage: Bacteria > Actinomycetota > Acidimicrobiia > Acidimicrobiales > Acidimicrobilacustridaceae > CAMFLJ01. The sequence goes on from JAKOVH010000030.1 coordinate 354,539, forward strand.
GGATTCCGGTGGTTGCGGCGATGATGGTGCCGGCGGCGGCGTGCTCGAGTTCCGGGCAGGCCTCCAGCTCCACGACGACGACGTCGCCGGCGGCCGAGACCACGATCGAGCCGACGACCACCAGCTCGGCGCCGACCGAGCCGTCGACCGGCACCTCGGCAGCGGGTGAGCCGACCACGACCACGCCGACCACCAGCGCACCAGGGCCGACCAAGGAGGCCTACGTGGCGAGGGCCACGGCCGTCTGCGCGGACATGAACGCGAAGACGTCCGAGGTCGGAGCGCGCTACGAGTCGCTGCCGCGGACGCCGCAGAACGCCTCGGCCCTGCTCCGCGAGAACGCTGACATCATCGACTCGGCCGTGGCCGAGCTGCGCGACATCCCCCGTCCGCCCGCCGACGTGGCCACCCTGGAGTCCGCCTACGACGCGGCGGCGCAGATCACGCCCGCCGCCCGCGCTGTGGCGGATGCTCTCGACCGCGGCGACCTCGACGAGGCCAAACGCTTGAGCCTCACCGCGGATCAGCTCACGAGGACCGCCAACCGGGCGATCGACGCCTACGGGCTGATCGAGTGCGGGTCGGGCTCGTCGAGCGCCGAGGCCTGATCGCTCGACCGCCGAGGGCTCAGCGCGTGATGGTGGCGGGGTCGGCGGGCTCGAAGTCGTAGACCCGCGCCGCGTTGCCGACGGCGATCTTGTGCTGCACGTCGTCGGGCAGGTGGCCGAGCCACTTGTTGGCCAGGCTCACCGTGTCGGGCCACGTGGAGTCCGAGTGGGGGTAGTCGCACTCGAGCATCACGTTGTCCTCGCCGATGATGTCGAGCAGCCGCAGGCCGGCCTGGTCCTCGATGAACGTGCCGTGGACGTGGTCGGCGAACAGGCGGCGGATGTCGGTGTCGAGGTCGAACGACGCCGCGCCCATCTGCTCGCCCCGGTCGTGGGCGGCGTTCATGTCGATGTCGAAGCGCGACGCCCAGAAGCGCTGCTTGTCGACCACCTGCTCGGCCCGCTCGAGGAAGTAGGGGATCCAGCCGATCGACCCCTCCGACAGGGCGATCTTGAGGTTCGGGAACTTCACGAAGTTCTGGCTGAACAGCCAGTCGAGCAGGGTGCCGGCCTGGTTGGCCGCTGCCGAGTAGGCCATGAAGGCCAGCGTGGGCATGTCGTCGGAGGTGCGGATGAGGTTCGACGACGACCCCACGTGCATCGACACCACGAAGCCGGTGTCGTTGCACGCCTGGAAGACCGGGTCCCAGAAGTCGGTGTGGATCGAGGGCAGCCCGAGCTTGGTGGGGTTCTCGGAGAAGGCGATGGACTTGGCGCCGAGCCCCGCCGTGCGCTCGATCTCGGCGGCCGCGGCGACGGGGTCCCACAGCGGGATGATCATCATCGGGATGAACCGGCCGGGGAAGGCGTCGGCGAACTCCTCGAGCACGAAGTCGTTCCACGCCTTCACGCAGAGCAGGGCCAGGTCCTTGTCCTTGGCCTCGTTGAAGACCTGGCCGCAGTAGCGGGGGAACGACGGGAACAGGATCGACGACAGCACGAAACCCTGGTCCATGTCCGCCACCCGGGCGGCGGGCTCGTAGCAGCCGAGGCGCATGTCGTCGTAGGTGATGGGCTCGGGCGAGAACTCCTCGCGGCTCTTGCCCGCCACCGCGTTCAGCCCGGTGGTGACGATCTGGCGGTCCTCGTAGGCCCAGAACTCCGAGTCGCCGTCGCGCACGATGCGCGGGCCGGTGTCGCGCCACCGCTCGGGGAGCCGCTCCTGCCACAGGCGGGCCGGCTCGATGAGGTGGTCGTCGACCGAGATGAACCAGCTGATCGCCATGGCCCCTCCTCTAGGAGACCGAGATGGCCCGCTCCGGGCAGTTGGCGGCGGCGTCGCGGACCTTCTGCTCGAGCTCGACGGGCACGTCGGGGGTCGGCACGAAGCCGTGGCCTTCCTCGTCGAGCTCGAACACCTCGGGGCAGATCTCCCAGCAGCGGGCGTGGCCCTGGCACAGGTCAGCATCGACGGAAGCCTTCACGCCGGCGACGGTACCAGACGGAGCAGAGTGATCGCTCACTCGTCTACGATGCGCCCATGGACAGAGGGGGCCTCGAGCGCAGCCTCGTGCGACGCCTGCTCGACCACATCGAGGCCGGCACCACCGACCTCGCCGACGACATCCTCGAGGTGCCGGCCCGCTCCTACACGGACCCCGAGCAGTGGGCCCGCGAGGTCGACGTGCTCTTCCACGACCAGCCGCTGCTGCTCTGCCTCTCGGGGGCATTGCCGCGCCCGGGCAGCTACCTCACGGTCGACATCCTCGGCACCCCGCTGCTGCTCACCCGCGACACCGACGGCGTGGTGCACTCCTTCGCCAACGTGTGCCGCCACCGGGGCGTGCGGGTGGCCGACGGCTGCGGCGAGGCGAGGCGCTTCACGTGCCCGTTCCACGCCTGGACCTACGACACCAAGGGCGCGCTCGTGGGCCTGCCGGTTGCCGGCGCCTTCGACGGCATGGACCGCGCCGCCAAGGGCCTGGTGGAGCTGCCGGTGGACGAGGGCTACGGGCTGGTGGTCGGCCGCATCCGCCCCGGGGAACCGGTCGACGTCGGCGCCCACCTCGGCCCCGAGCTGGCCGACGAGCTCTCCGCCCTCGACGTGGCGAGCTGGGAGCCCTACGGCGCCGCCCACGTGCACCCGGTGCGGGCCAACTGGAAGGTCACGCTCGACACCTACCGCGAGAACTACCACTTCGACTACCTGCACAAGACGACGCTGGCCGACTACGCCTACGGCGGGGTGCTCACCTTCGACCCGTTCGGTCCGCACCTGCGCAACGCGTCGGCCATCCGGTCGATCCTCGAGCTGCAGGGCACGCCCGAGCAGGACTGGGGCGACGTCTCGCCCTACCTGAGCCTGCAGTACCAGCTGTTCCCCAACACCGCGCTCACCTTCGACGCCCGCCACATCGAGCTGTGGCAGATCTTCCCCGTCGACGTGGCCACCTCCGAGGTCGTGCACACCGCCTACATGCGGCCCGGCCTGTCGGAGGAGGACAGCAAGCGCCTGGCCGAGATGGCGCCGTGGATCTGCGACACCGTCGTCGACGGCGAGGACTTCTGGGTGGCGGGGCGCACCGAGCCGGGCCTCACCACCGGCCTGCTCGACACCGTGGTGTTCGGCCGCAACGAGCCGGCGCCCCAGCACCTGCACCGTGGCTTCGCCGAACGCCTGAGAGGGGCCTGACATGCGCGTCATCGACGCCGACACCCACATGACCGAGCGCCACGACCTGTTCACGTCGCGGGCGCCGAAGGGCTTCGAGGACCGGGTTCCGCGCGTCACCGAGGTCGACGGCGTGCCCATGTGGACCATGGAGGGCTCGCCCCTGGGGCCGGCCCGCGCCGGCGGGGTGATCGACAGGGAGGGCAACAAGTTCCCGTTCGAGGAGACCAAGGTGTGGGGCATCGAGCGGGTGCACCAGGCCGCCTGGGACCCCGAGCTGCGCCTGCAGGTCATGGACGAGTGCGGCATCCACGCGCAGGTCGTCTACCCCAACGCCGTCGGCCTCGGCGGCCAGAACCTGGCCAAGGCCACCGACGACCCCGCCCTGCGCCGCGTGTGCGTCGAGATCTACAACGACTCCATGGCCAAGCTGCAGGACTGGTCGGCCGACCGCTTCCTCCCCATGCCCGTGCTGCCGGCGTGGGACGTCGAGGAGTGCGTCCGGGAGGCCGAGCGGGTGGCGGCCATGGGCATGCGCGGCGTCAACATGACCTCCGACCCGCAGGACGCCGGCTCGCCCGACCTCGCCAGCCGGGCGTGGGACCCGCTGTGGGAGGTCTGCGCCGACCTCGACCTGCCCGTGCACTTCCACATCGGGGCCAGCCTCACGGCCCTCAACTTCTACGGGCAGTACTTCTGGCCGTCGCTGCACGACAACATGAAGCCGGCCGTGGGCGGCTCGATGCTGTTCCTCAACAACGCCCGCATGATCATCAACAGCGCCTACGCCGGCATCTTCGACCGGTTCCCGAAGCTGAAGATGGTGAGCGTCGAGAGCGGCATCGGGTGGATCCCGTTCATCCTCGAGACCATGGACTACGAGGTCATGGAGAACGCCCCCGAGCAGGCGGCGCAGCTGGCCAAGACGCCGTCGGACTACTTCCGCGACCACTGGTACGCCACGTTCTGGTTCGAGACCAACCACGGCGACCTGCAGCGGCTGATCGACGTGGTGGGCGAGGACCGGGTGATGTTCGAGACCGACTTCCCGCACCCGACGTGCCTCTACCCCGACCCGCTCGGCACCGTGGGCGAGGTGCTCGACACCCTGCGGCCGGAGACGAAGCGGAAGGTCCTCGGCGACAACGCCGCCGCGCTCTACCGCATCTGAGCGTGACCGCCCTGCGGTCTACCGCAGGGCGGCGGGGAGGCCGATCGACTTGGGCTCGAGGAACGACAGCAGGCCCTCGGGGCCGAGCTCCCTTCCGAGGCCGGACTCCTTGAAGCCCCCGAACGGCACGTGCGGGAACGGGGGTGGCGCCTCGTTCACCGAGATGGTGCCGGTGCGCACCCGGCGGGCGACGGCGAGGGCCCGCTCGGGGTCGCCGCTCCACACCGCGCCGGCCAGCCCGTAGGGCGAGTCGTTGGCGATGCGCACGGCGTCGTCGTCGCCATCGTGGGCGAGCAACGACAGCACGGGCCCGAAGATCTCCTCCCGGGCCACGGCCATCGAGTTGGTGACGTCGGCCAGGATGGTCGGCGCCACGTACCAGCCCCTCGGCAGGTGGGCGGGGCGCTCGCCGCCGCAGGTGACCCGGGCGCCCTCCCGGCGGGCGACGTCGACGTAGCCCTCCACCCGGGTGCGCTGGCGCTCGGCCACCAGGGGGCCGACGACCGTGGCGGGGTCGTGCGGGTCGCCGCAGGGGATCGACGACGCGGCGGCGGTGGCGACCTCGACCGCCTCGGCGTAGCGGGACCGGGGCACCACCACACGCGTCTGGGCGCCGCACACCTGGCCGGACAGGTGCATGGCGCCACCGACGATGCCGGGCAGGACCGCGCCGAGGTCGGTGTCGTCGAGCAGCACGGCGGCCGACTTGCCGCCCAGCTCGAGCGACACCCGCTTCACCTGCTCGCCGCAGAGGCTCATGATGCGCTTGCCCGCTGCGGTGGAGCCGGTGAAGGCGATCTTGTCGACGTCGGGGTGGACCACCAGGTGCTCGCCGACGTCCCGGCCGCCGGGCACCACGTTCACCACGCCGGGCGGCACCCCGGCCTCCTCCAGCGCCTCGGCCAGCACGAAGTTGCTGAGCGGCGACTCCGGCGGCGGCTTCAGCACGACCGTGCACCCGGCGGCGAGCGCCGGGGCGATCTTCCACGCCGCCAGGGTGACGGGGGCGTTCCACGGCACGATGGCCCCCACGACGCCCACCGGCTCCTGGGTCACCAGGCCGCCCCGGCCCTCGAGCAGCACCCGGCGCTCGAACTCGAAGCTGCGGGCGAGCTCGGCGTAGTAGTCGAACACCACCGGGATGAAGCCGGTGGCCCGCGGCGCCTGGCCCACGGCGATGCCCATCTCGTCGACCAGCACGCCCACGATGTCGTCGGCCCGCCGGCGCAGCGCCTCGGCGACGCGGGCCAGCACGTCGGCCCGCTCGGCGGGGGGCGTGGTCGGCCACGGGCCGGTGTCGAAGGCGCCGCGGGCGGCGGCCACCGCCCGGTCGATGTCGGCCGCGGTGGCCACGGCGACGGCGCCGACGGGCTCCTCGGTGGCGGGGCAGATGACCTCCTGCACGCCGGTGCCGGCGGGCGGGGCCCACGACCCGCCGATGAAGAACTGGCGGCGGTCCATCAGGTGGGTCAGGCGTGCGTCCATCGGGGCGACACGGTACACGGACATGAGCGAGCGCTCACTTGCTTGGTCGAGCGCAGCCACGGCGGGGGAGGGCGGAGGCGGATCAGCCCTCCGGCTCGGGGACGGCCCGCAGGTAGGACGCCATCATCAGCGGCGTCACCGCCAGCACCCCGGACTCGACCGGCAGCAGCACGCCGGTGATCCAGCGGGCCTCGTCGCTGGCCAGGAAGCCGACGGCGTAGCCGACGTCCCAGCCGTCGCCCGGCGTGCCGAGCAGCCCCGCCTCGCACCGCATGCGAGCGTTGAACTCGGTGCGGGGCCCGAGCTGCTGGACCGAGTTCACCATCGGGGTGGTGATGTGACCGGGCGCCACCGCGTTCACCCGGATGCCCTGGCGGCCGTGGGAGTAGGCCATGTCGACGGTCATGGCCAGCATGCCGCCCTTGGCCGCCGAGTAGGCGAGGGTGCCGTCGCCGCGCACCGCAGAGATGGAGCAGGTGTTCACGATGGCACCGGCGCCCTTGGCGGCCATCACCGGCACCGCGTGCTTCGAGGCCAGGAAGGCCGTGCGCAGGTTGATGTCGAAGGCCTGGTCCCACTCCTCCTCGGTGGTGTCGACCACCGTGCCCACCGCGGCCCGGCCGATGTTGTTGACCAGGATGTCGACGGTGCCGAACCGGTCGAGCGCCGCCTGCACCATGGCCTCGCAGTCGGCCGCCTTGGTGCAGTCGGCGGCGAACACCTCGGCCGTGCCGCCCTCGGACTCGATCAGCTGCTTGGTCTCCTCGGCCCGCTCGGGGAACAGGTCGACGCACAGCACGCTGGCCCCCTCCCGGGCCAGCACCGCGGCCGACGCCTTGCCCGTGCCGATGCCCGGTCCGGGCGTGGAGCCCGCTCCGGTCACGATGGCCACCCTGCCCTCGACCCGTCCCCTGCGTTCCACCATCTCGTCCACCTCTTCGTCGCCGAACCGTTTGTCGGGAAACTGCCTAGAACCGGGTGAGGAGAGCGGCGCCCGCCTCGAGCACGCCCACGTTGGTCACCGCCGCCACCTCGCAGCCCGCCACCTGGCGGTCGCCGGCCTCGCCCCGCAGCTGGCGCACCGCCTCGGCGGTGTGGCCGAAGGCGGCGTGCAGACGCCCGCCCGAGAGCTGCCCACCCCACGTGTTGAGGGGCAGCTCGCCGTCGAGGGCGATGCGGGTGCCGCCCTCGACGAACGCCGCGGCCTCGCCCACGCCGCAGAAGCCCATGGCCTCGAGCCACCACACCACCTCGATGGTGAACCCGTCGTAGAGCTGGGCCACGTCGACGTCGGCCGGGCGCAGGTCGGTGCGCGCCCACATCGCCGCCGCGGTGGCGTGGCCGACGCGCGAGAAGTCCTGCCACTGGTCCCACGCCGGGCGCTGGTCGACCACGCCGGCCATGCACTCGATGCGCACCGGCGCCCGCAGGTCGGCTGTCGTGTCGGCCGCCGACACGACGATGGCGGTGGCCCCGTCGGCCGGCACGTCGCAGTCGTAGAGGCACATCGGCGTGGAGATCATCCGCGCCGCCAGGTAGTCGTCGATCGTGAGTGGGTCGCGGTACACGGCGTCGGGGTTGAGGGCGGCGTGGGCCCGCTGGGTGACCGGGATCCAGCCCAGCTGCTCACGGGTCGCGCCGAAGTCGTGCAGGTAGCGCATGGCGTAGGGCGCCACCTGCACCACCGGCGAGAGCATCCCGACCGGCAGCAACCACGCGTTGGGGCCCTCGGCCGCCGGCTTGGTGGACCCGTAGGCGGGCCGACCCCCGGCGCCGCGTGCCGCGCTGCCCTCCTTCACCGTGCGCCAGACCACGACGTGGCGGGCCTGGCCGGTGGCCACCGCCATGGCAGCGCCGTAGAACGGCAGGCTCATGCCCTCGACCTGCCCCTGGCGCCACGTGGTGGTGACGCCGAGAGCGTCGTGGACCTCGTAGAGGTTGCCGTTGGCGTAGCCGGGCAGGTTCGCCACCCCGCCGCCGGGGAACATGGCCAGCCCGTCGACGTCGTCGAGGGTGAGGCCGGCGTCGGCCACGGCCGCGAGGATGGCGTCGAGGGTGAGCTGCAACCCCGACCGGTCGACCTGGCGGCCGATCTCGGACTGGCCGACCCCGCTGATCACGGCGCGGTGCTCGGCGCGCTCCTCCGTCATCGGTGCCTCACCGGGCCCGGAAGCTCGGGACGGCGAACCCGCCCGGGCCCTCCTCGACGCCGAAGTCGACCTCGCCGCCGATCACCGGCTCGCCGTGCAGGCGCCCGGCGATGCGCACGCCCGGGTGGGCGGGGAGGTCGACGAGCGCCACCGTGTACGGCACCTCGAGGTCGGGCAGCCAGCGCTGGTGGTTGACGGTGTAGCTGTAGACCACGCCGGGCCCGGTGACCTCGACCCACTCCATCTCCCGGCCCCGGCAACTGCGGCAGATGCCCCGCGGCGGGAACCCGTGGGCGCCGCAGGCGGTGCACCGCTCGACGACGACGCGCCCCTCCCGGGCCGCGTCCCAGAAGGGCGCCGTCTCCTCGGTGACCGCCGGCGGGATGCCCGGGACCGTCACCGCCGTCACCGCCGACCCGCGTGGTCGGCCCGAGCTGCCCTGCGAGGTCCGGCCATGGGCGGAGAAAGTACACGCTCACTTGCGTTGGTAGGGTCGGCGGCCGTGGCCGACGATCGCATCACGCTCGGCGCCGCCTGCCTCCCCGAGCCCGACCGGGCGTGGCTGGCGGCGGTCGAGGAGCTCCCGGTGGACTCCGTGTGGCAGGGCGGCCACGTGCTCCCGCCCACCGGCACGGGGGAAGCGGTCACCCGCCTGGCGCTGATGACGGCGTGGACCGAGCGGGTGCGGGTGGGCAGCGCCATCGTGCTGCTGCCGCTCTACCAGCCGGTGATCCTGGCCAAGCAGCTGGCCGACCTCGATGCTCGCTCGGGTGGCCGGCTCACCGTGGGCGTCGGGGTCGGGGGCGAGTTCCCCGAGGAGTTCGAGGCGGCCGGCGTGCCCATCGGCGAGCGGGGGCCGCGCACCGACGAGGCCATCGGCCTGCTGCGCGACCTGTGGCGGGGAGGCCCGGTGTCGCACCACGGGCGGTTCTTCGGGTTCGACCACGTCGAGCTGCGCCCCGTCGAGCACGGCGCCGGCCGCATGCAGCCGGGCGGGCCGCCGATCGTGGTGTCGGGGCGCAAGCCGCCGGCCATGCGCCGCGCCGCCCGCCTCGGCGACGGGTGGCTGCCCTACCTGTTCTCGCCGAGCGCCTACGCCCGGTCGGTCGACGCCATCCGGGCCGAGGCGGTCGCCGCCGAGCGAGACCTCGACGGCGACGGCTTCGAGTGGCTGGCCTACGTCTACTGCTCGGTGCGCGCCGACGGCGACGAGGCCCGCCGCGACGTGCGCCAGTTCCTCGGCGGGGCCTACGGCGACAAGCCCGACGGGATGCTCCAGAAGGTCGTCCCCGCCGGCACGCCCGACGAGGTCGCGGCCCGGCTCCAGGAGTACGTCGACGCCGGCGCCCGCCACCTCGTCATCTCGCCCGCGGCGCACCGCGACACCCTCGAGGTCGTGCGCCTGGCCGCCACCGAGGTCCTGCCCCAGCTCCACGTCTGACGCGGCCGGCTCGCCGCCGCCGCCCCGTTCTGGTGGAGGTTCACCCCCCGGTTCGGCGGGTGAACCTCCACCAGAACGCCGTGGTGCGGAGGGGAGGGCAGCCGGCGGGAGTGCGGCAGCGCGGGCGGCACTCGTTGAGTGAGCGCTCATTTCGTGACACCATCGCCGGCCATGGATGCGGCCACCACCAGCGACGTGCGCTACGACCCCTACGACATCGAGATCAACGCCGACCCGTACCCGGTCTTCGCCCGCCTCCGGGAGGAGGCGCCGCTCTACTACAACGACGAGTACGACTTCTACGCGGTGAGCCGCTACGAGGACGTCGAGCGAGGCCTGCGCGACAACCAGCGGCTGATCTCCAGCCGGGGCGGCATCCTCGAACTGATCAAGTCCGGCATCGAGATCCCGCCGGGCACGGTGATCTTCGAGGACCCTCCGACCCACACCATCTACCGGGGCCTGCTGTCCCGGATGTTCACGCCCCGGAGGGTGGCCGCCCTCGAGCCCCAGATCCGCCGCTACTGCGCCGAGGCGCTCGACCCGCTGGTCGGCTCCGGCGGGTTCGACCTCATCCGCGACTTCGGCGCCCAGATGCCGATGCGCGTGATCGGCATGCTGCTCGGCATCCCCGAGCAGGACCAGGAGGCCATCCGCGACCGCTCCGACGCCACGCTGCGCACCGAGGCGGGCCAGCCGATGACCCAGCACGACGCCTTCGCCACGGGCGAGATGTTCGAGGAGTACATCGACTGGCGTAGGGACCACCCGTCCGACGACATCATGACCGAGCTGCTCAACGCCGAGTTCGACGACGAGACCGGCACCCGGCGGCGCCTCACCCGCGAGGAGCTGCTCACCTACCTCGCCGTGGTGGCCGGGGCCGGCAACGAGACCACCACCCGCCTCATCGGCTGGATGGGCACCGTGCTGGCCGACCATCCCGACCAGCGCCGGGCCGTGGTGGCCGACCGCGACCTCGTGCCGCCCGCGGTGGAGGAGGTGCTGCGCTACGAGCCGCCGGCGCCCCACGTCGGGCGCTACGTCGCCGCCGACACCGAGTTCCAGGGCCGCACCGTGCCCGCCGGCAGCGCCATCCTGTTGCTCGTCGGCGCGGCCAACCGTGACGAGCGGCGCTTCGCCGACGGCGACACCTTCGACATCCGCCGACCGCCGATGGCCCACCTCACCTTCGGCTACGGCGCCCACTTCTGCCTGGGCGCGGCGCTCGCCCGCCTCGAGGGCCGCGTCGCCCTCGACGAGCTGCTCGACCGGTTCCCCGAGTGGGAGGTCGACCGGGACGGCGCGGCGATCTCGCCGACCTCGACGGTCAGGGGTTGGGAGACCCTCCCGATCGTGCTGCCGTAACCGCTACGACCGGCGAGCCGACCGGCCGCCGGCACGCCGGGCGGGAGCCGGCTCGTCGGCGAGCCCGAGGGCGTTGGCCCACAGCAGCGTGAGCTGCTCGACCACGTCGTCGAAGTCGTACTGCCGGTAGCCCTGCACCAGCCACAGCTCGGCGACGCGCGCCACCATGGCGCCGAGCGCGTCAGCCGCCATCGAGGGGTGCAGGCGAGCGTCGACGAGGCCCTCCTGCTGCATGCGCCCGATCGCCTTCTCGGCCCGCCCGGCGAAGTGCCGCATGGTGGCCATGCGAGCAGCGTTGACCTCGGTGTCGTAGCGCGACACCTGCTCGATGACGCCCATGAGCGCGGCCTCGTCGCGGTAGCGCTCGAGGTAGCGGCGGTTCGAGCGCCGGATGCGCTCGACGGGCGACAGGTCGTCGGACCGCTCGCCGCCCTCGCCGGGCGCGGTCAGCCGCTCCTCCTGCGCCTCGGCGACCTCGCGGAAGATCTCTTCCTTCGAGTCGAAGTAGTGGTAGAAGCTGCCCGGCGCCAGGCCCGCGGTGCTGGCGATGTCGATGATGCGGGCGTCGAGGAAGCCGTCGCGCTCGAACACCTGCTTGGCGGCGTCGAGCAGGCGGGCCCGGGTGCGCTCGCCCTTCGCCGAGCGTGGTCGGGTGCGGGCGGCCGCGCCGTTGCTCGGAATGTCGGCGGCCTCGGCCATCGGGGGCGTCCTTTCGTCGGGTGCTGCCCGTCCCAAAGTCGACGTCGACAACGATAACGTCGCGCCGTCGCGGGCCCGCGGCTCATCCGGCCGGCGGGCGCGCACTCCACGACACACCCGGGGGAGCGCCCATGAAGACGACGATCCACGAGCCGCTCACGTTCGAGGTGCTGGCCGAGGGGCTGGGCTTCCCGGAGGGCCCGGTCATCGACGACGACGGCACCGTGCTCGTGGTCGACATCGACGGCGGCCGCGTGGTCCGCGTCGCCGGGGATGGCACCACCGACGTCGCCGTCCCCGGGGGTGGCCCCAACGGCATGGCCCTCGAGACGCCGACCACGGCCATGGTCGCCAACAACGGCGGCTTCCTCTGGACCGAGGTCGCTGGCGGAGTCCGCATCCCCATCGACCACGCCACCCACACCAACGAGCCGCCGGGGTTCGTCGGAGGGTGGATCGAGCGGGTCGACCTCGCCACGGGTGAGGTCACCGTGCTGCACCGCGACTGCGGCGGGCGGCCGCTGCGGGGCCCCAACGACCTCGTGTTCGACCACGCGGGTGGCCTCTGGTTCACCGACCACGGCAAGGGTCGCCTGGGGAGCGTCGACCGGGGTGGCCTCTACTACGTGCCGCCCGACGGGAGCGAGGTGCGCCAGGTCGCCTTCCCGCTCCTCGGCGCCAACGGGGTGGGCCTCTCGCCCGACGGGTCTCGCGTGTACGTCGCCGAGACCCACACCGGGCGGTTGTGGGCCTGGGACCTCGACGGCCCCGGAGAGGTGCGGCCCGCCGCCGGATCGCTGGCGGTGCGCCACGGTGGCGTGTGCCTGGCCGCCACTCCGTTCTCGTTCGACTCGCTGGCCGTGGAGGCCGACGGGCGCATCGCCATCGGCGCCATCGCCGACGGCATCGTGGTCATCACGCCCGACGGCGCCGAGGCCGAGGTCCACCCGATCCCGGGCGACGTCACCACCAACATCGCCTTCGGTGGACCGGACGCCCGGCGGGCCGTGATCACCCTGTCCCGGTCGGGCCGGGTGGTGGAGGCGGTGTGGCCCCGGGCGGGTCTCGTCGTCCATCCGGGAGGCCGTCGATGACCACGGCCGCGGAGGTGCTGAGGGCTCGTGCCGGCAGCGACGAGCCCGCCCTGCACTTCGAGGATCGGTCGTGGAGCTACCGCGAGCTCGTCGAGGAGGCCTCACGCCGGTCCGCCCTCTTCGCCGCCCTGCGTGACCCGGACCGGCCGCCGCACGTCGGGGTGCTGCTCGACAACGTGCCCGACTACCTGTTCTGGCTGGGGGCGGCCGCGCTGTCGGGAGCGGTCGTCGTCGGCATCAACTCGACCTACCGGGGCGACCAGCTCGGCCAGCTGGTGCGCCACACCGACTGCCAGCTGCTCGTCACCAGCTCGGGGCTCGCCCCGCTGCTCCACGGGGTCGACACCGGCGTCGAGCCCGACCGGGTGCTGCAGGTCGACACCGAGGCCCGCCTCGCCGAGGTGGCGGCCCAGCCACAGGCCCTGCCCGACGTGGCGGTGGCCGACGACGACCTGTTCCTGCTCATCTTCACGTCGGGCTCCACCGGCCTGCCCAAGGCGGTGCGCTGCACCCAGGGCCGCTACGGGCGCACCGGCGCCCACGTCGCGTCGATCGCCGAGCTGGGCCCGGGCGACGTCGTGTACGCCGCGCTGCCCCTGTTCCACTCCAGCTCGCTGTTCACCGGCTGGGCGTCGGCCATCACGGCCGGCGTGCCGCTGGCCACCCGGGCCAAGTTCTCGGCCTCGGGCACCCTGCCCGACCTGCGCCGCTTCGGCGCCACGATGATGACCTACACCGGCAAGGTCCTGAACTACGTGCTGGCCACCCCCGAGCAGCCCGACGACGCCGACAACCCGCTGCGGGTGGCGATCGGCAACGAGGCGTCGCACCGCGACATCACCGAGTTCGCCCGCCGCTTCGGCTGCACCGTGCGCGACAGCTACGGCGCCACCGAGGGGATCATCATCATCCGGCGCGACCCCTCGATGCCCGAAGGCGCCCTGGGCTCGGCGGCGCCGACGGTGAAGGTGCTCGACCCCGAGACGGGCGAGGAGTGCCCGCCGGCGGTGTTCGGGCCCGACGGGCGGCCCACCAACCTCGACGAGGCGGTGGGGGAGATCGTCGAGACCGCGCCCACCGACGGCTTCGAGGGCTACTACCGCAACGAGGCGGCCACCCGGGAGCGCTTCCGGGACGGCGCGTACTGGTCCGGCGACCTCGCCTACCGCGACGCCGACGGCTGGCTGTACTTCGCCGGCCGCTCCAACGAGTGGCTGCGCGTCGACAGCGAGAACTTCGCCGCCGCGCCCGTGGAGGCGATCCTGCACCGCCACCCCGACGTGCGCTCGGTGGCCGTGTACGCCGTGCCCGACGACCCGGTGGGCGACCGCGTCATGGCCGCGGTCGAGCTGGTGGCGGGGGCCTCGTTCGACCCGGCCGCCTTCGACGCCTTCCTCGACGACCAGCCCGACCTCGGCACCAAGTGGCGACCGGCGTTCGTGCGGGTGTCCGAGGAGCTGCCGAAGCTCGCCAGCATGAAGGTCGACAAGCAGCGCCTGCGCCGTGACGCGTGGCGGGAGGGGCCGGTGTTCTGGCGCCCGGCGAAGGGCGAGGGCCTCCGGCCCCTGACGGCCGACGACCGCCTCGCGCTCGACCGCCTCCTGCCCTGACGACGGAGCGTCGACGTCCCGACATCGGTTCGATGTGACATGGGTGTTCGAAGTGCGGTCGGACGCGCCTACGATGCGCCACCTGGGGGACGTCGGCCGCGTCGGCGCGGCGACACAGGGGAGGAGCTTCCATGGCCGTTGACGAGTACATCCAGATCACCCACCGCGAGCTGCCCTTCAGCACGTTCGACGCCGACAACCACCTCTACGAGACGCGCGACGCCCTGACGAAGTTCCTCCCGCCCGAGTACGAGGGCGTCGTGAAGTACGTCGAGGTCGACGGGCGCACCAAGCTCGCCCTGCGCGATCGCATCTCCGACTACATCCCGAACCCCACCTTCAACAAGGTCGCGGTGCCGGGCGGTGCCGGCATCGACATCACCCAGGGCGGCGGCGGCATGGGCACCCTCGTGGGCGGCTTCGGCAAGATGCTCGCCATGCCCAGCCCGGCGGCCTTCTTCGACCCCGAGCCCCGCCTCGAGCTGATGAAGGAGATGGGCATCGACCGCACCCTGCTGTGGCCGACGCTCGCCAGCGCCCTCGAGGAGCGCATGGCCGACGACCCCGACGCGGTGTGCGCAGTGATCCACGCACTCAACGAGTGGATGCACGAGCACTGGAGCTACGCCTACGCCGACGCCATCTACTCCACCCCCATCATCTCCCTGGCGGCCGGCAACGACGTCGCCATCGCCGAGCTCGCGCGCATCGCCGAGCGGGGCGCCCGCATCTTCCTCATCCGGGTGGCGCCGGTGCCCACCCTGCGAGGCCGCCGGAGCTTCGCCCTGCCCGAGTTCGACCCGTTCTGGGAGCGGGTGCAGGAGCTCGGCCTCGTGGTCGGCATGCACTCGGGCGACCCGGGCTACAGCCGCTACATCAACGAGTGGGAGGGCTTCGGCGACCAGGAGATGAGCATCTCCCGCCACGCCCGCCGGCCCAGCCCCGGCTTCCTCGCCCTGTCGTCGGAGAAGGACAACCTCATCGACGCCATGGCCTCCATCATCGGCCACGGGCTGGCGACCCGGTTCCCGAAGCTCAGGTTCATGCCGGTGGAGTTCTCCACCCGATGGATCCGACCCTTCTACGCCAAGCTCCAGCGCCTCGCCGCGGAGATGCCGGTGCTCTTCGACGAGGACCCCGTCGAGGTCTTCAACCGCAACGTCTGGATCCACGTCTTCCACGAGCCCGACCCCAAGGGCCTCATCGACCT
The DNA here is from genome assembly GCA_029782145.1 of Actinomycetes bacterium. Taxonomy (GTDB): domain Bacteria; phylum Actinomycetota; class Acidimicrobiia; order Acidimicrobiales; family Acidimicrobilacustridaceae; genus CAMFLJ01. The sequence goes on from JAKOVH010000030.1 coordinate 369,986, forward strand.
CGGCATCCCCGTCGACCACCTCATGTTCGGCTCCGACTTCCCGCACCCCGAGGGCATGGCCGACCCGCTCGCCTACGCCTCGGTGGTGGAGGACCTCCCGCTCGAGCAGCAGGCGCTGATCATGGGCGGCTCGCTCGAGAAGGCCATGGGCGTGGGCCAGTACGCGACCTGACCGGCCGCGCCGCGCCGTCGGCGTGGCCCGGCGTCAGCCGACGGGCTGGACCAGCTGGGAGGTGGAGGTCACGCCGAACACCCCGTCGGCGTCGCTCATCGTCGCCATCGAGAATCCTCGGCCGGTGCCGTGGGCGAAGCGGGTGTGGCCGGCCAGGGCGATCCACTCGCCGGTGGGTGGCCGGTGCACGTGGGCGCTCACGTCGGGGTTGATGGCGGTGGCCCGCCCGCGCTGGAGGTCGGCGCCGATCAGGTTGACGAGGTCCATGGGCAGGGCGATGCGCGACGACGGCCGCACCGGTTCCCCGGCGACCACCGGCACCCGGAGCCGCAGCCACACGCCGTGCACGCCGTCGACCGGTTCGCTGGTGCGCCGCAGCTCGGCGCCGAAGCGGAGGAAGTCGGCCACGCCGGGGCGGTCCTCGACGCTCTCGAGCTGCTCGGGCGGCGGCAGCGAAGCGGCCGGGTCGTCGGCCGTGGACGAGGCAGGCAGGCCTTCGCTGCCGGTGAGGTCGGCGTCGCGCACCCGCAGCGCCCGGGCCCGCACGTGCGCGCCGTCGGCCGAGCGCACCACCTGGTCGACCAGCTGGATCTTCTTGCCGTCGCGAAGCACCTCGGCGTCGACCCACAGAGCCTGGCCGACGGGCACGGGCCGGACGATGTCGACGGTGAGGCGGGTGAGGCTCATCGGCACCAGGGTCGCCACGTCGTCGAGGACGTGGCCGAGCAGGGCCAGCACCGCCCCGCCGGCCTGGCCGTCGGCGTACCACGAGCCCTTCGTGCACCCGGTGCCCACGAAGGCGTCGCCCTCGCGGACGTAGAGCGCCGGCGCCTCGCTCATCGCAGCGACACCTGCACCACGTCGCCGACCACCTGCGTGCGGTAGGTGCGCAATGGTCCCGACCAGCCGTCCTGGGAGGGGAGGACGCAGCGGCCCGTGGTGACGTCGAACATCGAGCCGTGCTCGGGGCACTGCAGCAGCACCTTGCGGGTGAGGGGCACGCCGCCGAGCGGGGTGGCCTGGTGGGGGCACGTGCTCTCGTAGGCGCACCAGCCCTCGCCGGTGTTGGCCAGCGTCACCGCCACGCCGCCCACGTCGACGGTCATGGTCTCGCCGGGCGCGAGGTGGTCGGCCGGCAGCGCGTCGATGAACTCGTCGTCGGTCATGGTCGTGGAGTGTGGCTCACTTCGAGCTTCCGGTGGGGCGCCGTGCGAGCCGAGCGGAGGGGAGAGCGGCGGGCACTTTCGAATCCGGCATCGAGTTCGATAGTCTGCCCGCCGATGCACGTACGGTTCTCCCCCGAGCAGGACGCGCTCCGGCGATCGGTGGCCCAGGTGGCCGATCGCCTCGGACCACAGGCGGTCGGCCAGCTCGACGACGGCGAACGGCGGGCCAAGCTCGACGCCGCCGTGGCCGAGTCGGGCTGGCGCGAGCTGCGCACGCCGGCCGAGGGCGGCGCGCCGTGGGCGTCGGGCGTCGAGGTCGCCATCGTGGCCGAGGAGCTGGCCCGGGGGCTCGCCGACGTCGCCTTCCTCGGGCCGACCCTGGCGGCCGAGCTGCGCCGGCTCACCGGGGCGCCCGCAGCCGACGACGCCGCCGAGACCGTCGCCCTCACCGGCGACCTGGCCGCGCTCGGCAGCACCGTCGCCGTGGATGCGGCGGGCGCCGCCGTGGCGCTGGGCGTGCGCGACGGGCACGTCGTGGCGCTCTCGGTGGGCGCCGAGCTGCCCCCGGTCGATCTCACCCGCCCCTCGGCCGAGGTCGGCCCCGACGCCGCCACCCTGGCCGCCCTCGACGACGACGCCGCCGATCGGTGGGCCGCGCTGGCGTTGGCGCTGACGTGCGCCGACCTGGTGGGCGCCATGCGGGGCGCGGTCGAGCTGTCGGTCGACTACGCCAAGGAGCGGCGCCAGTACGGCACGGCCATCGGCTCGTTCCAGGCCGTGCAGCACCTGCTCGCCGACGCCCACGTGCTCGCCGAGGGGTCGCGCAGCGTCGCCCTCCACGCGGCCTGGGCGGTCGACGCGCTGGCGCCCCGCGACGCCCTCGCCGCGGCGGCGGTCGCCAAGGCCTACTGCGCCCGCGCCGCCCGCACGGTGGGCGAGACGGCCATCCAGGTCCACGGCGGCATCGGCAACACCTGGGAGTGCCTGGCCCACGTGTTCGTGCGCCGCGCCCTGCTCGCCACCGACGTGCTCGGGGGCGAGGGCCCCAACCTCACGCGAGTGCTGGCCCACCACGGTGTGGGCGACCAGACGGGAGCTGGCGATGGACTTCGGTGACTCTCCGGCCGAGGCGGAGTTCCGCCAGCGGTTCCGGGCGTGGCTGGTCGACAACAACCCCGGCCTGCCCGCCTCCTCCACCGACGACGACTACTGGGCCGGCCAGGCCGCCTGGCACCAGTCGCTCTACGACGCCGGCTTCTTCGGCCTGTCGTGGCCGACGGAGGTGGGCGGCCACGGCCTGCCCAGCGTCTACGACGCCATCCTCGACGAGGAGCTCGCCGCCGCCGGCGCCCCGCCCCGCCCGGGCCTGGGCTACCTGGTGCACGGCATCCTCGAGCACGCCAACGACGACATCAAGGCCCGCTTCCTGCCCGGCCTGGTGAACGGCCGCGACCGCTGGTGCCAGGGGTTCAGCGAGCCCGACGCCGGCTCCGACCTGGCGTCGCTGCGCACCCGCGCCGAGCGCGACGGCGACGAGTACGTGATCACCGGGCACAAGGTCTGGACCAGCTACTCCGACGACGCCGACTGGTGCCTGGTGCTGGCCCGCACCGACCACGAGGTGCCGCGCCACAAGGGCATCTCGGCGTTCGCGGTGGCGATGGACCAGCCCGGCATCGAGCAGCGCCCGCTCAAGATGATCAACGGCATCACCAAGGAGTTCGGCGAGGTCGTCTTCGACGGGGCACGCGTGCCAGCCGCCAACATGATCGGCGAGCCCGGCGACGGCTGGCCGCTCGCCATGACGGTGGTGAGCCACGAGCGCGAGCCCGGCGAGCTGGGCTACGTGGCCCGCTACCGCAAGCTGGCCAAGGAGCTCACCGCCGCGGTGAAGGCCGACCCGACGGCCTACGACGCCGAGCAGGTCCGCCAGCTCGGCTGGGCGATCGTGGAGACCGAGATGCTGCGCCACCACGTGTCGCGCCGGCTGTCCGACCGCCTCGACGGCATCACCCACGGCCCCGAGGGCTCGGTCGACAAGCTGCTCATGACCTGGACCGAGCAAACGGTGGGGCACGCCGCGCTCGGCATCGGCGGCGCCGACCACACCGGCGACGGCGACGACACCTGGCTGAAGGTGTACCTCTACAGCCGGGCCCAGAGCGTCATGGGCGGCACCTCGCAGATCCAACGCAACCTCATCGCCCGGCGCATCCTGGGCCTGCCGGCGTGAGCGAGACCGCCGGTCGTCTCGTGGTCGAGGACCAGCTGGCGGTGCAGCGGGTGCTCGCCGAGTACTGCCACCGCATGGACGCCGGCGACTTCGAGGCGGTGGTCGAGCTGTTCACCCCGGACGGCACCTTCTCGTTCGGCCGGCGGTCCGCCACGGGCCGCGACGCGCTGGTGGCCTGGTTCGGCGAGAACCACCCGCCCGAGCAGCGCGGCCTGCACGCCACGACCGACCTGGTCGTCGACCTCGACGACGACGGCCGGGCCCGGGCGGTGTCCAGTTACCTGTTCGTGCGCTGGATCGACGGGGCGCTCGTCACCGAGACGGCGGGCCGCTACCACGACGTGCTCGTGCGCGGCGACGGCGGTTGGCTCATCGAGCACCGGGAGGCCCGGATGCTGCGCCCGCCGCGGTGACGCCCGATGGTGCCCGGCGAGGCAGCAGCGACGATCTGTCGACCGACGAGACGGAGGAACAGCGATGGCTGACGGTGTGACCGAGCGGGGGCCCAACGGCGAGCTGGTGGTCGAGGCCAGGGGACCGGTGCGGATCGTGACGCTCAACCGGCCCGCCGCCCTCAACGCCGCCAACGACGTGCTGCACGGCGAGCTGGCCCGCGTCTGGCCCGAGCTCGACGCCGACCCCGAGGTCCGCGCCATCGTGCTCACCGGCGCCGGCGACGCCTTCTCGGCCGGTGGCGACCTCAACCTGCTCGACCGCATGGTGGTCGACACCGAGCTGCGGGCCGCCGTCATGGCCGAGGGCGTCGACATCGTTCGCGGCATGACCGCCGTGCGGGTGCCGATCATCGCGGCCGTGAACGGGCCGGCCGTGGGCCTGGGGTGCAGCCTGGCGTCGATGAGCGACCTCGTGGTGGTCGACGAGCGGGCCTACTTCGCCGACCCCCACGTGGCCCTGGGCCTCGTGGCCGCCGACGGCGGCGCGCTGGTGTGGCCGCTGCTCACCAGCCTGCTGCGGGCCAAGGAGTACATCCTGCTCGGCGAGCGGCTGCCCGCCGAGACGGCGGTGCAGCTCGGGTTGGCCAACCGGGTCGCGCCGGCCGGCACGTCGGTGGAGGTCGCCCTCGAGCTGGCCGAGCGCATGGCCGCCCTGCCGCCCCAGTCCGTGCGTGAGTCGAAGGCCGTCCTGAACGACGCGCTGCGCCGAGCGGTGGCCACGGTGCTCGACCCGGCCATCGAGGCGGAGACGGCGTCGTTCGACGAGGAGGCGTTCCAGGCCAACCTGGCCCGCATGCTGCGGCGCTCCGAGGGCTGAGCCACGGTGGCCGCGGCATCGACCGCCACTGCCTCCGCGGACGAGATCCGCCAGCTGCGCGACGCGCTGCGCGGCATGCTCGGCACCGCCGAGCAGGGCGCGCCGCCGGCGCCCGATGCCGGGTGGCGCAGTGGCTGGCCGGCGCTGGCCGAGATGGGCGTCACCTCCTTCTGCGTCGGCGAGGAGAAGGGCGGCTTCGGCCTCGACGTGCGGGCGGCGGCGGCCACGGCCTCCGAGCTCGGGGCGGCCCTGCACGCCAGCCCCTACGCCGGCCTGGTCGCGGCCACGCGGGCCCTGTCGGCGAGCGACGACCCGGTGGCCGCCGAGGTGCTGCCCGCGGTGCTCGCCGGCGAGCGGGTCGCCGCCTTCGGGCGGATCGATCACAGCGGGCGGGTCGCCCGGGTGGTCGACGGCGCGCCCGACGCGGACCTGCTGGTGCTCGCCCGCCCCGGCGACGACGAGCTGGTGCTGCTCACCGACGGGGCCGCGTGGAGCGTCGACACCTCCCTCGAGGGCTTCGACGTGTCCCGCACCTGCGGCGACGTCACCGTCGACCCGAGCCTCGCTCGGCCGCTGGGCGCCGATCCGGTGGCCGTGCAGCTGCACCGGCTGCTCCTCGCCGCCGACGCCGTGGGCTGCGTCCGGCGGATGGTCGACCGGACGGTGGCCTACGCCGGCGAGCGCGTCGCCTTCGGGCGGCCCATCGGCGGCTTCCAGGCCGTGCAGCACCGCCTGGCCGACCACGCCGTGCGCGCCCGGGGCATGGCCCTCGCCGTCGACGAGGCCGCCGGGTCGGTGGCGTCGGCCTCACCCGGCGCGGCCCGTGCCGTGGCGGTGGCCGAGGTGGCGGTCAGCGCCAGCGCCACCCGAGTCCTGCACGACCTGCTGCAGCTCACCGGCGCCATCGGCTTCACGTGGGAGTACGGCCTGCACTTCTTCGAGCGCCGGGTGCACCACGACGCCCGGCTGGCCGCCAACCCGCGGGCCGCGGTGCGGGCGTTGGCCACGATCGAGGGGTGGACCGGTGCGCGCTGACGCCGAGGTCGAGGCCTTCCGGGCCGAGGTGCGCGCCTTCATCGCCGAGCACGGGCCCGCGCTGCGCGCCGAGGGCCTGCGGGTGCCACGCGACGCCGACGAGGAGCGCCGCATCCGCGCCTGGCTCGGTTCGCTCTACGAGGCGGGCTACCTCGGTGGCGGCTGGCCCGAGGAGTGGGGCGGTCGGCCGGACCACCTGCCCGTGCACGACCTGGTGGTGATGGAGGAGCTGATCCGCGCCCGCGCCTACCGCCCGCTCGACCAGGTCATGCTGGCCGCCCACGAGATCATCGAGTTCGGCAGCGACGACCAGAAGCGCGAGCTGCTGCCGAAGATCCGCTCGGGCGAGCACGTCTGGTGCCAGCTGTTCAGCGAGCCCGACGCGGGCAGCGACCTGGCGTCGCTGCGCACCAGGGCCGAGCCGGTCGACGGCGGCTTCGTCGTCACCGGCCAGAAGATCTGGAGCACCGACGCCCAGTGGGCCGACATGGGCGTGCTGCTCGCCCGCACCGATCCCACGGTCGACCGCCACGCCGGCATCACCGCCTTCGTGGTGCCGATGGGCCTGCCCGGCATCGAGGTGCGGCCCATCCGGGAGATGACCGGCGACGCCGAGTTCTGCGAGGTCTTCCTCGACGAGGTCCGCCTCGGCTCCGAGCACGTGCTGGGCGAGGTCGACGACGGCTGGCGGGTGGTGACCTCGGGCCTGGCCTCCGAGCGGGCCTTCGTCGGCGCCAACGCCCTGCAGCTCGAGATGATGTTCGCCGACCTCGTGGCGCTCGCCCGCGCCGCCCGCCTGCCCGACGGCAGCGCCGCCATCGACCACGAGGACGTGCAGGCCCAGCTGGCCGTGGCCCTGGCCCGGGTGGAGGAGGCCAACCTCATCACCCGCGACACCGTCGAGCGCATCCTCGTCGACGACGAGCACCCGAGCGACGGGCCCGTGGCCAAGCTGAGCTACACCGAGACCAACGTGGCGCTGTGCGAGGCGGCCCTCGAGCTGCTGGCCGGCGCCGCCACGATCGGCGAGGAGGGCCGCGAGGTGGCCGAACGGTGGCGGCACGACTTCTTGTGGAGCCGGGCGCTCACCATCTCCGGTGGCGCGTCGGAGATCATGCGGGGCCTCATCGGCCGCCAGCTGCTGGGGCTCCCGCGGGCATGAGCGGCCTGCCCACCCCGGCCGACGACATCGCCATCCGCGACCTGCTGGCCCGCTACTGCCTGCTGCTGGACCTCGACGACGTCGAGGGCTGGGTCGCCCTGTTCACCGCCGATGCCGCCTACGAGGTCTACGGCCGCACCTTCGACGGTCACGACGGCCTGCGCCGCATGGCCACCGGTGCGCCGGGAGGGCTCCATCTCGGCGGGCCCCCCGTGATCGAGGTCGACGGCGACCGAGCCTCCACGTTGCGCAACCTGCTCTTCGTCGAGCGCACCACCGGCGAGGCCCGCCACGCCGTCTACGACGACGACCTGGTGCGCACCCCCGACGGCTGGCGCATCGCCCGCACCCGCTGCCGCTTCATCGTGGCCGACGGCCTCAGCGACCGCCCGTAGCGCCGCCTCAGCCGGCCACCACCGGCAGCCGCTCCCAGCCCCGCACGTTCGGGGTGTGGGCCTGCTTGGCGCCGTCCCAGTCGACCTCCCAGTCGGGGAAGCGGTTCAGCACCTCGTCGAGGGCCACCCGACCCTCGAGGCGGGCCAGCGCTGCGCCCAGGCAGAAGTGCAGGCCGTAGCCGAAGCTCTGGTGGTGGTCGATGTCGCGGTGGACGTCGAAGCGGTCGGCGTCGACGAAGTGGCGCTCGTCGCGGTTGGCCGAGCCGTTGAGCAGCACCATGATCGTGCCCTCGGGCAGGCTCTGGCCGTGGTGCTCGACGGGCCGCGAGGTCACCCGGGCCTGCACGGGAGACGAGGCCTCGTAGCGCAGGACCTCCTCGATGGCGCCGGGCACGAGCGACCGGTCGGCCGCCACCTCACGGCGCTGGTCGGGGTGCTCGCCCAGCAGCTTGCCGGTCCAGCCGATGAGGCGGGTCGTGGTCTCGTTGCCCGCCCCGGCGAGCAGCATCACGTAGGTGAGCACCTCGTCGTTGCTCAGCCGCCGGGTGACGCCCGTGTCGTCGACGAGCTCGGCCTCGAGCAGCTCGGTCATGAGGTCGTGCACGTCGTGGGCCGGCGGGTCCTCCATGAGGATGAGGCCGGCGGTCAGCATCGGGCGCCTGCGCTCGGCTCCGTGCGTCGGCTGTGGCTGCGGACTGTAGCTGCGCCCCGACCATGCGACCTGACGTCGACGTCGACATCGGAAATGGCCTACTGTCCGGGTGCCGGCGCACTTGGAGGTACCGCCTTGGCCCAGATCGCGTTCGCCCCCGATGTCTTCACCTGGCCCGCCGACGAGCCCAGGCTGATCGGGGGTCGCTGCACCAGCTGCGGCACCGTCACCTTCCCGGTGTGGCCGTCGTGCGCCCGCTGCGGCTCGACCGAGGTGGAGCAGCACCTCCTCCCGCGGCGGGGCACGTTGTGGACCTTCACCACCCAGGAGTTCCTGCCCAAGGAGCCCTACGCCGGCGGCGAGACCGCCGAGACGTTCCGGCCCTACGGCATCGGCCTGGTGCAGCTCGACGACGAGGTGCGGGTCGAGGCCCGGCTCACCGAGAGCGACCCCGCCACGCTGCGCATCGGGATGGAGATGGAGCTGGTCGTCGTGCCGTTCCGCACCGACGACGACGGCACCGAGGTCATGGTCTACGCGTTCGCGCCGGTGGAGGGGAGCTGACATGGTCGACGTCGCCATCATCGGGGTCGGGCTGCACCCCTTCGGCCGGTTCGGCCCGAAGTCGGCCATCGACATGGGCGCCGACGCCATCCGGGCGGCCCTCGCCGACGCCGGCGTGCAGTGGGCCGACGTGCAGTTCGCCTTCGGCGGCAGCTTCGAGGTCGACAACCCCGACGCCGTCACCAGCCGCCTGGGGCTCACCGGCATCCCCTTCATGGACGTCTACAACGGCTGCGCCACCGCGGCCACGGCGCTGTCGCTCACGGCCGACGCCATCCGCTCGGGCCAGTACGACCTCGGCGTCGCCGTCGGCATGGACAAGCACGAGCCCGGCGCCTTCACGTCCGACCCCGTCGACTACGCGGCGCCGCCCTGGTACGGCGAGATCGGCCACTTCCTCACCACGAAGTTCTTCGCCATGAAGATCAACCGGTACATGCACGACCACGGGATCTCGGATCGCACCCTTGCCCGGGTGGCGGCGAAGAACTACCGCAACGGCGTGCTCAACCCCAACGCCTTCCGGCGCAAGCCCATCAGCGAGGACGACATCCTCGCCTCGCGGATGCTCAACTACCCGCTCACCCAGTACATGTTCTGCTCGCCCGACGAGGGGGCGGCGGCAGTCGTGCTGTGCCGGGCCGACATCGCCCATCGCTACACCTCCACGCCCGTGTACCTGCGGGCCTCCACCGTGCGCACCCGCCGCTTCGGCGCCTTCGAGGTGCACGCCTCGTGGGCGGCGGTCGAGCAGGACGCCGCGCCCACCGTCTACGCGTCGAAGGCGGCCTACGAGCAGGCCGGGATCGGCCCCGACGACGTCGACGTCATCCAGCTGCAGGACACCGACGCCGGCGCCGAGGTCATCCACATGGCCGAGAACGGCTTCTGCGCCGACGGCGACCAGGAGCAGCTGCTCGCCGACGGGGCCACCGAGATCGGCGGACCGCTGCCGGTCAACACCGACGGCGGCCTGATCGCCAACGGCGAGCCCATCGGCGCGTCTGGCCTGCGCCAGGTGCACGAGCTGGTCCTCCAGCTGCGGGGGCAGGCCGGCGAGCGGCAGGTGCCGGGCAACCCGCGGGTCGGCTACGCCCAGCTCTACGGCGCACCCGGCACGGCGGGCGTGTCGATCGTGTCGCTGTAGGTTCGCGCCGCCCGCACACCAGCAGAGAGGGAGATCACATGGAGCTCGCGGGGAGTTCTGCCATCGTCACCGGCGGCGCCGGCGGGCTGGGAGCCGCGACCGTGCGCCATCTCGCCGGCCTCGGCGTGGGCGTGGCGGCGTTCGACCGCGACCTCCAGGGCGCCCAGCGCCTGGCCGATGAGCTGGGCGACCGGGTGGTGGCCGTGGGCGGAGACGTCACCGCCGACGCCGACGTGCAGGCCGCCATCGAGGCGGCGCAGTCGCTCGGCACGCTGTCGATCGTGGTGAACGTCGCCGGCGGGGGAGTGCGCGGCGCCGGCCGCACCCTCGACCGCGACGGCTCGCCCCACGACATGGAGGCGTTCGTCGGCACCATGGCCATGAACGCCTTCGGCACGTTCAACGTCACCCGCCTGGCCGCCGCCACGATGGCGGGAAACGAGCCCGACGACGACGGCCAGCGCGGCGTGGTGGTCAACACCGGCTCGCTCGCCGGCCTGGAGGGCCAGACCGGCCAGGTGGCCTACGCCGCGGCCAAGGCCGCCATCCTCGGCATGAGCCTCCCTCTGGCCCGCGACCTCGCGGCCGTCGGCATCCGGGTGTGCGCCATCGCTCCCGGCACCATGGGCACGCCGATGATGCTGAGCGCCCCCGACGAGCTGAAGGACCGGCTGGTGTCGAGCATCGTGTTCCCCAAGCGGATGGGCCGGCCCGAGGAGTTCGCCCTGCTCGTCGAGTCGATCGTGCGCAACCCGTACCTGAACGGCGAGAACTTCCGCCTCGACGGCGCCCTGCGCTTCCCGCCCAAGTAGGCCGTCGGGCGAGCGGTCGCCGGGCTCCGCGCCCGGCGATCGGAGGCAGGAATGCCGCTCCGTGCGGTCGATCTGCCTCGGGTCCTGCTGCCCTGCGGTCCCCGGGCAGGTCTGCGCCGGAAAAGTCAGGAAAAGACTGACGTTCTCGTTGCAGCACGAGCGCGTCTGCGGCTATCATCGAACCCATGTTCACCATCGGTGCCGACCCGGTCTGTGTGGTCCCCGAGCAGCGGGGTGGGGTGGCGCCTCGGCTCCTCGAGCAGGTCTCTCGGATGGCAGACGAGGCCCTGACGGAGCGGGCCCGTGAGCTGGCTGGGGAGATCTCGGCGGCGGAGGCGAACCTGGCGGCGGTGATGGCCGAGGTCGAGCGGCGGGGGATCCATTCGCGCTGGCAGTGCCACACGGTGGAGCGCTTCGCCGGGTGGCACTGTGAGATGAACCCGTCGCGGACCAAGGCGTTGGTGGCGGTGGGTCGCTCGATGGGGGACTTGCCGGTGCTGGCCGAAGCGGTCGCTGATGGCACGTTGAGCTTCGACAAGGCCAAGGCCGTGGCCAAGGTGGCAGCGCCCGACACCGAGGGTGCGTTGGTGGAGTTGGCGGTGCACGCCACGGTGGCGCAGACCCAGCGGATCTGCGGGGCGTGGCGCAAGGTCGACACCCGAGACGCCGCCGAACAGCCCGGCGACGACGCCGTCATCGTGACCGACGATCCGCGGCCGACGGTGGTGGTGTTCCGTGACGACGACGGGATCGAGATCACCTGCCGGTTCGACCACGTGCGTGGCGAGCTGGTGCTGGCCTCGATCGACGCCGAAGCCCGCCAGGCCCGTCGAGAACGCGAGGCCGCGGCGGTGGTGGACCCGGCGCACGCCAACGACCCGCACGGGCGGCCGGCGTGCGAGGAGGACCGGCCGATCGAGAAGCTCTCGACTGCCGAGTGGCGGGCCGAGGGGCTGCTGCGCCTGGCCGAACGCTCCGCCGCGGAGGTGCCCGAAGGTGTGCAGGCGTCGGGGTTCGCCACGACCGTGGTGGTCCACGTCGGCATCGACACCCTCTACGGCCCCGACCTGCCCGACCCCGCCCAGCGAGACGGCGAGGGAACCTGCGAGCGGCGCGACGGGCACGGCGATCCGCCGCCCGAACGAGCGGAGGGGCGGCCGTCGCCCCGACTCGAGATGGCCGAGCTGGAACCGGCCGGGGTGCGGGTGCGTCGTGACGTGGCCCGCTGGTTGGCCTGCGACGCCGGGCTGCTCACCGTGATCGACGACATCGACGGCAACCCGCTGCACCTCGGGAAACGGACCAGCTCGGTGCCGGCGTCGTTGCGGCGGGCGGTGATGGCCCGTCACCGGCACTGCGCCTGGCCCGGCTGCACCGCCACCGCGGTGCAGATGCACCACCTGCACCACCGCAGAGCCGGCGGCCACGACGACGTCGAAGCTCTCGTCCCCGAGTGCTTCGCCCACCACCGCACCATCCACCTCCACGGGGTGTGGATCACCATCGACGACCACGGCGGGTTCCACCACTGGCGAGCCGACGGCACCGAGATCCTCGCCAACCCCCACACCGGGCGCGCACCGGGCCCCGACGCCCTCACCGCACCCGACACGCTGGCCCAGCGGCGCCTCGCCCTCGGTGCCGACCCGGCCGAGACCGCCCGCCAACCCCGCTGGCACGGCGACGTGCTCCTGCTCGGCGACGCCATCGATGCCGTGCTCGCCCGCCGCCACCTCGCCCTGCGCCGCACCCAACCCACCAAAGCCCCACCCGCCCCCCGCTACGGGCCCACACCACCCAACCCCAACTGAGGGACCACACGCCCAGCGGCTCGAGCGAGCTCGCTCCGAGGTGGCACACTGCGAACGGCTCGGGGGAGCCTGGCGCCGAGGGGGACGACCATGACGCAGGTGCGGTTCAACCACATGGAGCTCACCGTGCCCAAGGGGGCGCTGGACGACGAGCTGCGAGCCGATCTCGCCGCGTTCTACGGCGGGGTGCTCGGCTGGCAGACGATGGACGTCGAGATCGTCGGGGGCACCCAGTTCCTCATGCGCCCCGACGAGGGCCAGTTCGTGCTGGTCGCCGAGAGCTCCAAGCCCATGTCGTCGCCCGGGTACGACCACCTCGGCCTGCTGTGCGACACCCGCGCCGAGGTCGACGAGCTGCTCGAGCAGTGCCGGCGCTGGCAGGAGAAGGACGACCGGTTGCTGCTCAAGACCTACGACGACCTCGACACCGGCAACCTCGTCGTGCACGCCTTCTACGTGAAGTACCTGCTGCCCATCTGGTTCGACGTGCAGTGCATGGAGCACCGACCCGGCACCGGTCCGGACCGGGTCTGGCGCTACGTCGAGGCGACCGGCTGAGGGTCGTGGCGCCCCCGCGGCGGGCCGGGTGGCACCATGGGCGGCTGCGGCGGTCGGACGGATCGCCACCGACGAGGGGGCACCGTTGCTCGACATCCGTGACGCCGACCGGATCCGCACCATCACGCTCGACCGGCCCGATGCCCTGAACGCCTTCAACGAGGCGCTCTACGACGCCACCACCGAGGCGCTCATGGCCGCCGCCGACGACCCGTCGGTGGCCGTCGTGGTCATCACCGGCAACGGGCGGGCCTTCTCCGCCGGCACCGACGTGGTGGAGATGGCCCAGCGCAACAGCGGCACGGTCGAGAGCGGCGTGCACGGGTTCCCCGGCATGGTCGACCAGCTGGTGGCGTTCCCGAAGCCGCTCATCTGCGCGGTGAACGGCCTCGCCCTCGGCATCGGCGCCACCATGCTGGCCCTCTCCGACCTGGTGTTCATGTCGAGCGAGGCGCGGGTGCGCTGCCCGTTCACCGACCTGGCCGTCGCCCCGGAAGCGGCCAGCAGCTTCACGTTCCCGATGCTGCTGGGCCGCCACAACGCCACCTGGGCGCTGATGAGCTCCGAGTGGCTCTCGGCCGACGACTGCAAGGAGATGGGCCTGGCGTGGCGCGTGTGCCCGCCCGACGAGCTGCTCGACGAGACGCACCGCCACGCCCGGGTGCTGGCGTCGAAGTCGATCTCGTCGCTGGTCGAGTGCAAGCGGGCCATCGTCGACGCCCTCCAGGAGCCCATCGCCGCCGCTCGCTCGCGTGAGAACGCCGCCTTCCAGCGCCTCCTCGGCCGGCCCGCCAACATCGAGGCGCTCACTGCGCTGGCCGAACGCCGGCCGCCCGACTTCGTGGCCATCGACCTGGCCGAGGCCTGAGCGGGCGGGCCACACCAGCGAACGGGGTAGGGGCGGGACATGGCAGCCCGGAGGACCACCGCGACGGCGAAGAAGGCCGCGGCAGCACCTCTGGCGACGAAGGGCGCAGCGAAGAAGGCTGCGGCGAAGACGGGCACGGCCGAGAAGGCTCTGGCCAAGAAGAGCGCGCCGAAGAAGGCCACGGCGAGGAAAGCCGCAGCGAGGAAGGCGACGGCGAAGAAGGCCCCGGCGACGACAGCGGTCACCGAGAAGAGGGCGTCGCTCGAGCGCTACCACGCCATGCGGGACTTCCAGCGCACCCCCGAGCCGAGCGGCGAGGCGCCCGGCGTGGCGGCCGACGGCACCAGGCGGTTCGTGGTGCAGCGGCACCGGGCCCGGCGGCTGCACTACGACGTGCGCCTCGAGATCGACGGGGTGCTGGTGAGCTGGGCCGTCCCCAAGGGCCCCACGCTCGACCCCGACGCCCGCCACATGGCCGTGCACGTCGAGGACCATCCCCTCGAGTACGCCGACTTCGAGGGCGTGATCCCGAAGGGCGAGTACGGCGGCGGCGACGTCATCGTGTGGGACCGCGGCACCTGGGAGCCCCACGGCACGGACGACCCGGCCGCCGCCGTGCGGGAGGGCTCGCTGCACGTCGACCTCCACGGCGAGAAGCTGCGGGGCCGGTTCGTGTTCGTGCGCCGGGGCCGGCCCGACGCGGACGGCAAGGAGCAGTGGCTGCTGCTGCACAAGCACGACGAGGCGGCCGTGGCGGGCTGGGACCCGGAGGACCACCCGCGGTCGGTGAAGAGCGGTCGCACCAACGACGAGGTGGCGGCCGCCCCCGCGGCGGTGTGGCGCAGCGACGCCCCTGCCGACGAGGCGGAGGTCGCGCTGGGGGCGCCCGTCGAGGTGCCCACGTGGGAGGGCCCGACCGCCGACGAGCTGGCCGCCCTGGACGAGCTCGGCGCCAAGGGCACCTGGGTGGTCGCCGGCCGCGAGGTCGCCCTCACCAACCTCGACAAGGTGCTGTTCCCCGGGCGGGACGGCGAGGCGCCGGTGACCAAGCGCGACCTGGTGCGCTACCACGCCCGGGTGGCTCCCCACCTGCTGCGCTACCTCCACGACCGCCCGGTGAACCTGCACCGGTTCCCCAACGGTGTGGAGCGACCGGGGTTCTGGCACAAGGAGGTGCCGTCCCACGCCCCGAGGTGGATGACCACGTGGCACAACGACCGGGCCGACCCCGGCGAGACCCAGTGGTACTTCGTCGTCGACCAGGTGGCGGCGCTCCCGTGGCTCGCCAACTACGGGGCGGTCGAGCTGCACCCGTGGACGTCCCGGGCGAGCGATCCTCGCCGGCCCACGTGGGCGCTCATCGACATCGACCCCGGCACCCGCACCACCTTCGACGAGGCGCTTGTCCTGGCGCGCCTCTACCGGGCGGCCCTCGAGCACCTGCAGGTCACGGCCCGGCCCAAGGTGACCGGCAAGCGGGGCATCCAGATCTGGATCCCGGTGACGCCCCGGTACTCGTTCGACCAGACCCGCGACTGGGTGGAGAAGGTGAGCCGGGCCGTCGGGCGCACGGTGCCGGAGCTGGTGAGCTGGCGCTGGCACAAGACCGAGCGGGAGGGCCTGGCCCGGCTCGACTACACCCAGAACGCCGTCAACAAGACCCTGGTTTCGCCGTTCAGCGCCCGCCCGGCACCCGGTGCGCCGGTGTCGGTGCCCATCGAGTGGGACGAGCTCGACGACCCCGACCTCACCCCCGACCGCTGGACCATCCGCACCGTGCTCGACCGCCTGGCCGAGGCCGGCGACCCGCTCGCCCCGCTCGTGGGCGCGGCCCAGGACCTCCCCGAGCTGTGAGGCGTGCCGGCCCCGCCGACTGGCGAGGCGTGGTCCGGTCCTGGCTAGGGTCGGCAGATGGCTCGCCTGCTGGTCACCAACGACGACGGCATCCACGGACCGGGGCTGCACGCCCTGGCCGGTGCCCTGGCGGCCGCCGGGCACGAGCTGGTGGTGGTGGCGCCCGACCACGACGCCAGCGGCACGTCGGCGTCGGTGGGACGCATCGAGCTCTCGGCCCCGTTGCCCGTGCAGCGCGCCGAGCTCCCCGGGTGCCCCGAGGTCGAGTCGTGGGCGCTGGCCGGGCCGCCGGCGATGTGCGTGCTGGCCGGTGTGCTCGGCGCCTTCGGCGGTGAGTTCGACGCAGTGGTGTCCGGCATCAACGCCGGCGCCAACACCGGCCGGGCGATCCTGCACTCCGGCACCGTCGGGGCGGCGCTCACCGCCCAGAACTTCGGCCTGCGCGCCCTGGCCGTGAGCCTGGCCGAGCAGCCCCGCTGGAGCTGGGGCGTGGCCGCCCGGCTGGCGGCGGGGGTCACCGAGCGGCTCCTCGAGGCGCCGCCACGCGTGACGCTCAACCTCAACGTGCCCGCGGTCGGCGCGGGGGAGGAGCCTCCGCTGCGCTGGGCCCGCCTCGGGACCTTCGGCTCCGTGCGCGCCGCGGTCACGGGGGTCGACGAGGGTCGGCTCCAGTTCGAGCTGCTCGCCGTCGACGAGGAGCTGCGCTCCGACACCGACACCGCGCTGCTGCGCAAGGGCATCGCCACGCTCACCGCGCTCGGCGGCATCTCCGAGGTGTGGGCGGTCCCGCCCGACGGCGTTGCCGATCCGGCCGACGCCGACGCAGGGGCGGTCAGCGGCCCGCCGGGGGGCCTCACCGTCGAGGCCCACGCCGCTCCGGGCGACGACCTGTCACCGGCCCAGCTGTTCGCCGACCCCGCCGTGGCCGAGCACCTGCACCCGCGGCCGCGGGACTGACCGGACCCCGCCCGGTCAGGCGGGAGGCAGCTCGCCGAAGAGCACGACGTAGACCGCTTCACGCGTGTAGCGGTCCCACGGGGCGGGGTCGACGGCGTCGCCCTGGATGTCGAGCAGGCTCCGGCCGAAGAACAGCCCGAAGAGCCAGCCGACGCACAGCTCGAGGTCGAGATCGGCCCGCAGCCACCCCTGGCGCTGTGGTGCCTCGAGCAGGGCGGCGGTTCGCTTCCAGGCCGACCGCTGCAGTCGAGCCACCTCCTCTTGGAGGTCGGGGCGCCCGTAGGTCGCGCCGAGGACGTTCGCCCGGATGGCCCGGTCGAGCGACGGCGCCGAGACCACCTCGAGGATCCAGTCGAAGACCGCCACCATGCCGGCGCGGTCGTCGACCTCGTCGATGGCGCGGGCGAAGGCGTCGAGGGTCTCGTCCATCGTGCGAGCCAGGCGGGCGACGTGGGCGGCCTGGACCAGGCCTTCGCGGTTGCCGAAGTGGTGGTACAGCACCGGGATGGTGACGCCCGCCTCGGCGACCACGGCGTCGACCCGCAGGCCGGCCTCGCCCTCGGCGTCCATGGAGCGGATGGCCGCGTCGAGGAGACGCTGCGCCGTGGGGTGGCGCGGGACGAGGGAGGCGGGACCCTTCGCGGCCATCGAGGTCACCCTAGGACTCCTGTTCGGGAAGGCGGACGGGCGTGGCGAGCGCAGCCTAGAGGCCCACGAGACGTCCAGCAGTGAACACGCACAGTGGCATCAGTGGGCGGGTGGCCCGGACAGGGCCTGACCAGGCTGCGCTGGTCAGGCCCCGGAGGCGGCGCCGGGAATCGAACCCGGGTACAGGGCTTTGCAGGCCCTTGCCTCAGCCACTCGGCCACGCCGCCGGGGCCGCTCACCATAGCGCCTGGCCGGTAGGGCACCGGGAGGCAGGAGAGGCGCGCCGGGGCCGCCGGTCAGGGGCGCGGCGCGGGATCGTCGAGCCGCGGCGCGACCGTGAAGCCGAGCGCGGCGGCCGCTCCGGCGCTGGCGACGGTGGCCGTGGCGCGCAGCACGCCCAGCCGGCGGGCGCCGAGCACGGCCGACAGGGCATCGGCGAGGTCACCCACGGCGGCCAGCCGCACCCATCCCTCGACGGGCTCGCCGTGCTCGAGGGCTCGGAGCGCGCCGGCGCCGAGGGCCAGGTCCCGAGCCCCGAGGCCCCGGATCGCGAGCTTCACCCTCGGGTCGTCGGCGACGTCGCCGATCCAGCGCCGGCCGGCAGCGCCGGGGGCGGCGAGCAGGACCGCACCGATGACGACCCGGACGGCGGCGAGGGTGCGGGCGAGCTGGCGTTCATCCACGGGCACGGTTCTACCCGTTGGGCGGCGGCAGGTACGCCTCGAGGGGCGCGAACGACAAGCCGGCCTGCTGGGCCTGGCTCCAGAGCTCGACCAGGTTGTCGTAGAGGTCGTCCCTGAAGTGGGACAGCACGATGTCGCCCGGCCGCAGGTGGTCGCCGCTCTGCGTCTGCACCATGCCGTCGTTGAGGGCCACCCGCCACGTGACCACGGCGTTGGCCCCGCACTGGGCGGCCGCCCGCTTCGTCGTGTCGTCGTAGGCGCCGTAGGGCGGACGGAACAGGTGGCCGTGGCCACCGATCACCTGGTCGATCACCGTGTTCATCCCGCAGACCTGGGCCTTCTGGTCGCCGAGGCGCATGCCCTTGAGCTTGGGGTGGCTCACGGTGTGCGACTCGATGGGGTCACCCATGGCGGTGAACTGCACGAAGTAGGCGGGGTCGGCCTTCAACGGCCCGGCGTTCAGGAACAACGTGGCGGGGATGCGGTGCTCGGCGAGGAACTGCGGCACGCGGGGGTCGCGCACCATCCCGTCGTCGATGGTGAGGAAGATCACCGGGTCGGTGGTGGCCACCCTGGACACGACCGGCGCGGCGCCGCGGCTCGGCCCCACGGGCGCCGCGGGCGTGATCGGGTAGCTCGGTGGGGGTGACACCGTGGTGGTCGAGCTCGAGCTCGTGCTGGTCGGGTCGGGCGCCGGCGGGACCTCCGGCGCGACGTCCGGTGCCGCGGTGCTCTTCGAGGGGGCGGCGCCGGCCGCGGCGTGCGACGTGGAGCAGCCGGCCAGGGCGCTCAGCACCACGAGCACCACGGCGAGGAGCGACCGAGGGTGGGGGCGGGCGGCCATCGCGCCGTCCACGGTAGGGCACGCCGCCGGGGCCGAGCCATGCGGAGGGGTCGACGGAGCCTGCTAGGGTCGTGCACCGCCGTCGGCCCCGCGCTGGCGCCCGAGGACCCGTAGCTCAGTCTGGCTAGAGCGCTTCCTTGACACGGAAGAGGTCGCTGGTTCAAGTCCAGTCGGGTCCACCACCGTCGTCGTGCCCGCCCCGGGGCGGGCACGAGCCGCGTCCGGGGTGCGCATCCGCGGGATCGCTCGCCCGGGCCCGCCGTTGCCCGCCGCCGTGACAGGAGCCCGCCGAGTCGATGTGGTCGCTGTTCCGCCGCAACGGCCAGTTCCGCCGGCTCTTCGGCGCCCAACTCGTCAGCTACGCCGGCGACTGGTTCGCCACCGTCGCGGCCATCGGGCTGCTGCTCGACACCACCGGCTCGGACCTGCTCGCCTCGCTCTTCTGGGTCGCCCAGAGCCTGCCCACGTTCGTGATGGCGCCCATCGCCGGGCCGGTGGCCGACCGGTTCGACCGCCGCACCATCCTCGTCGTGACGTCGTTCGCCCAGGCCGGCGTGGCCCTGCTGTTCCTGCTCGCCGGGGCCGGCCTGCCGTGGATGGTGTTCGTCGCCCAAGGCGGCGTCACCGCCCTCGGGTCGTTCTTCGGCCCGGCATCCCAGGCCGGCGTGGCCAACCTCGTCGACGACGACGACCTCCCGACGGCCACGGCCATGATGTCGGCCACGTGGGGCGCCATGCTCGCGGTGGGCGCCGCCCTCGGCGCCGGCTTCACCGTCCTGTTCGGCCGCGACGCAGCCTTCCTCGCCGATGCCGGCAGCTTCGTGGTGGCCGGCCTGCTGCTCGTCACCATCCGCACGCCGATGCAGGCCGAGCGCCGCGACGGCCGGGCGCCCGAGCGCATGCGGCCGCTGCGAGACACCGCCGAAGCGCTGCGCTACGCCCGCCGGCACAGCTCGATCATGGCGCTCATGGGCTCCCACGTCGGCTTCGCGCTGGGCAGCGGCATCGTCGGCATGCTCGCCGTCCTGGCCGACGAGCGCTGGCACGCCGGCGACGGCGGCACCGGCGTGCTCCTCACCGCCCGGGGCATCGGCGTGCTGCTCGGCCCGCTGCTCGTCCAGCGCCTGGCGCGCCGGGGCATCCACGGCGTGCTGCTCGCCGCCGGCCTCGCCTGCATCGGCTACGGCGTCTTCTACCTCGGGGTGGCCGCCAGCCCGTGGATCGGCCTGGCCTTCGGGCTGGTGCTGCTCGCCCACCTCGGGGGCGGCGCCCAGTGGACCCTCACCACCTACGGCCTGCAGCTGTCCACGCCCGACGAGCTGCGGGGGCGGGTGTTCGCCGCCGCCTTCGCCCTGGTGACCCTCTCGATGAGCGTCTCGCTGCTCGCCGCCGGCATCCTCGGCGGGGTCATCGGGCCGGGCTGGACCATCGCGGTGATCGCCTCGGTGAACGTGCTGTGGGGAACGACGTTCCTCGTCGTCACCCGGCGGGTGCGCGGCGAAGCCGACGCCGAGGCGCGGCTGGTGGCGCGCGCCCACACGGTGGTGAGCGAGCTCGAACCGCGGGCCTGAGCCGCGCCCGACCGCCCCGCCGCCGGGCCGGGCATCGGCCGGCGGAAGGGGCGTGCGGGAGGGTGCCCGGCCCCGGCCGAGGTCGTGGTTAGCGTTGTGGACCCATGGCCGACCACGCTCCCGCCCCCCGAGCGCGCACGGTGCCGCGCGGTGTGGTGTGGACCGCGGTGGTGCTCGTGGTGGTGGCCGGCGCGCTGGTGGCCGGGTGGTGGTTCGAGCGTGAGGACTCGCGCTCGGCGTCGGCCGCGCCCGCCCGGCCGGAGGCGTTCTGCACCACGGCCGGGGAGATGCGGGCCGTCGGGGAGCTCACCGTCGCCGTCGGTGAGGACGCCTCGGCGCTGGTGAAGGTGCGCGACGGCCTCACCCAGCTCGCGGCCGCCGGCCCGCCCGCGCCGATCCGGGACGACCTGGGCCAGCTCACCGAAGCCCTCGACGCCGCCATCGCCGAGGTGCAGGGCGCGTCAGCCGACGACCCGCAGGCCCTGGCGAAGGTCATCGCCGTGCTCGACGAGCGGCTGGGCCCCCTCGACGACGCCTCCGCTCGGGTGAACGCCTACACCGAGCGGTGGTGCGGGATGCCGCTCAACCAGGCGCCGACGGGCTGACGGGCCCCGCCGCCGCGCTCACCGCCCTGACCGTCACCGGGATGCCGTTGAGCACGGCGTTGCCCGACAGCGGGTCCATCAGCTCGTGGTCGGTGAGCACGTTGGTGTTCACCCCGGGCCGCTGGCCGGCGACGGTGAACGGGGCGCCGGGGCGGTCGTGGCCCCAGCCGTGGGGCAGGCTGACGACGCCTCGGCTCACCGAGTCGGTGACCTCCACCATGGCGACGAGGCAGCCGACCCGGGAGCGCACCTCGGCCGACCCACCGTCGACCAGCCCGAGCCGGTGGGCGTCGTCGGGGTGGACCTGCAGCGTGCAGCGGAACCGGCCCCGGGCCAGCACGTCGACGTTGTGCATCCACGAGTTGTTGGAGCGCAGGTGGCGCCGGCCGACGAGCAGCAGCCCGTCGGGGTCGGCGAGCGGGCCGGCGAGGGCGGTGCGCAGCCGGGCCAGGTCGGCCAGCACCGCCGTGGGCGCCAGCTCGACGGTGCCCGACGGGGTGCGCAGGGCGGCCGGCAGGCGCGGCACGAGCGGCCCCAGGTCGATCCCGTGGGGCGACGCGGCCAGCACGTCGAGCGACAGGCCGCCGGGCACCGTGCCGAACCAGTCGCCGTAGGCGCCGGTGCGGATCATCACGTCGACCAGGTGGTCCGGCGTCGTGCGCGCCGGGTCGGCGGTCACCAGTGCGAGGAGCTGCTCGACCGAGCGGTCGGCGACAGGGGAGTCGGGCGCCTCGACCGCGGCCCGCAGCGCGCCCTCGAGCAGGAGCCGGTCGAGCACGGCCGGGTCCGAGCCCGCGTCGGGGCCCGTGGCGATGAGGGCCAGGCGGCCGAGGATCTCGTGCTCCTGGGGGCCCACGGCCGGGAACAGGGGCGGTGACCACGCGGCCGTGTTGCGCACGGCCATGTTGTAGAAGGCCAGGTGGTACTCGCTGCGCTCGAGGGGTGAGGGCGGCGGCAGGATCACGTCGGCGAACCGGGTCGTCTCGTTGCGGTAGGGGTCGACGCTGACCATGAGCTCGAGCTGCCCGAGTGCCTGCTCGAGCGCGGCGGCGTTGGGCGTCGAGAGGACGGGGTTGCCGGCCACGGTGACCAGGGCACGGATCTGCCCGTCGCCCGGGGTCGTGATCTCCTCGGCCAGGGCGGCCACCGGCAGCTCCCCTCGCACCTCGGGGTAGCCGCGCACGCGGCTGTGGCGGCGTCCGATCGTGAAGCCCCGGCCCTTCCCGGGGCCCGGCCCTCGGTCGTGCGCCGGGGTGGAGAACATGGCGCCGCCGGGCCGGTCGAGGTTGCCGGTGAGGGCGTTGAGCACGTCGACCGCCCAGGCCGCGATGGTGCCGAACGCGACGGTGTGGGTGCCGATGCGGCCGTACACCGCGGCGGTGGGCGCGGCGGCGAGCTCGCGGGCCAGCGCCTTCGTGGTCTCGGGATCGATGCCGGTGACGGGCGCGACCGCCTCGGGTGTGAACGGGGCGACCGCCGCCGCCACCTCGTCGACCCCCGAGACGATCGGTGCCAGCGCGCCCAGCTCGACGCGGCCCTCCGAGAACAGGACCTGCACCATGGCCACCAGCAGGTGGGCGTCGGTGCCCGGCCGGATGGGGACCCACTGGTCGGCGTGCTGCGCCGTCGTGGTGCGCCGCGGGTCGACCACGACCACCTTGCCGCCGCGGGCCCGGATCGCCTCGAGGCGGCCGGGGAAGTCGGGCGCGGTGCACAAGCTGCCGTTGGACTCGTAGGGGTTGGCGCCGAGGATCAGCAGGTGGTCGGTGCGGTCGAGGTCGGGCACCGGGATGAGCAGGGGGTTGCCGAACAGGTAGCCGCTCGAGACGTGCTTGGGCATCTGGTCGACGGTCGAGGCCGAGTAGACGTTGGTGGTGCCGAGCGCCTTGATCAGCGGGCCGTTGAACAGCGTGGGTCCGAGCGAGTGGATGCTC
The DNA here is from genome assembly GCA_029782145.1 of Actinomycetes bacterium. Lineage (GTDB taxonomy): Bacteria > Actinomycetota > Acidimicrobiia > Acidimicrobiales > Acidimicrobilacustridaceae > CAMFLJ01. The sequence continues at coordinate 392,929 of JAKOVH010000030.1, forward strand.
GGGTTGCCGAGGTAGACGGCGACGGCGTCGCGGCCGTGGCGGTCGATCACCCCCCGCAGGCGCTCCTCGACGACGGCGAAGGCGTCGTCCCAGCCGACCTCCTCCCACGAGGCCGAGCCCGGGTCGGAGCCGCGGCGCAGCAGCGGTCGGCGCAGCCGGTCGGGGTCGGCGTGGAGGCGGTGCAGGGCCGAGCCCTTGGGGCAGATGAAGCCCCGGGAGAACGGGTCGTCGCGGTCGCCGCGGATCCGCACGACGGTGTCGTCGCGCACCGTCAGCTCCAGGCCGCAGCCCGCCTCGCACAGCGGGCAGGTGCGGTGGTGCAGCACCTCCTGTGGTGGTGTCCCGGCCTCGGCTGCACTGGTCGTGTCCACGGATCCCCCCGTTCGGTGACCGCCTGGGCCCGTCCGCGATGGTAGGCCTGCCGGTGCCTCCGGCCGGGGGCCTAGGCTCGGCGCCATGCCCACACCGCCCGAGCCGGCCGTGGCCTCCGACCCGGCTCCGGGCTATCCCGCCCGCTGGGAGTTCGACGCCGTGCTCACCGACGGCGGCACCGTGCACGTGCGACCGGTCCGGCCCGGCGACGCGGAGGCCGTCGACGCCTTCCACTCCCGCCAGTCGCGCGAGACCATCTACTTCCGCTACTTCAGCCCGCTGCCCCGGCTGTCCAAGCGCGAGCTCGACCGGATCGTCAACGTCGACTACGCCACCCGGATGGCCCTCGTGGCCGTGCTCGGCGACGACATCGTCGGCATCGCCAGCTACGACATGTGGCCGGACCGCAACGAGGCCGAGGTGGCCTTCATCGTCGACGACGAGCACCAGGGCCGGGGCCTGGCCACCGTGCTCTTGGAGTACCTCGCCGTCGCCGCCCGGGAGAACGGCCTCGACGGGCTCACCGCCACGGTGCTGCCCCACAACCGGCGCATGCTGGGCGTCTTCCACGACGCCGGGTTCCAGGTGTCGAGCGTGTTCGAGGAGGGCGTGATCGAGGTGCGCCTCGGCATCGAGCCCACCGAGCACGCCCGCCAGCTCATCGAGCAGCGCGAGCGCCGGTCGGAAGCGGCCTCGGTCAGCCGCCTGCTCTCACCCGGCTCCATCGCCGTGATCGGCGCCGGGCGGGAGCGGGGCGGCATCGGCCACGAGGTGTTCCGCAACCTGGTGGCCGGGGGCTTCGAGGGGCCCGTCTACCCGGTGAACCCCGCCGGCGGGCACGTGGCCAGCGTGCGCGCCTACACCAGCGTGCTCGACATCCCCGACCAGGTCGACCTCGCCGTCGTCGCCGTGCCCGCCGCCGGGGTCCTCGAGGTCGTGGAGGAGTGCGGTCGCAAGCGGGTGGGCGGGCTCATCGTGGTCAGCGCCGGGTTCGACCGGCTCCCCGACGGCACCGAGGAGCGCATCGTCGAGCGCGCCCACGCCACGGGCATGCGGGTCATCGGCCCGGAGTCGATGGGCGTCATCAACACCGCCCCCGGCGTGTCGCTGGTGGCCGCCTTCGGCGACATCACGGTGGAGCCGGGCAACGTCGGGTTCCTCACCCAGTCGGGCACGATCGGCGTCGCCGCCCTCGACCACGCCCACCGCCTCGGGGTCGGCTTCTCGAGCTTCGTCGACGTCGGCTCGAAGATCGACGTGTCCGGCAACGACCTGCTGCAGTGGTGGGCCGACGACGAGCGAACCACGGTCATCGCCCTGCACCTGCAGTCGTTCGGCAACCCTCGCAAGTTCACCCGCATCGCCCGCGAGCTCGCCCGGCGCAAGCCGGTCGTGGCGGTCAAGGCCGGCCTCACCCGACCGGTGGCAGGGGGGCCGGTGGCCGGCCCCGTCGGCGCGACCGCGGTGGGGGCCGACGCCACCGACGCGGCGGTCGACGCCATGCTCGCCCAGAACGGCGTGATCCGGGTCGACACCCCCACGCAGCTGTTCGACGTCGCCCGCGTGCTGTCGACCCAGCCGGTGCCGGCCGGCCGGCGGGTGGCCGTCGTCTCCAACGCCCGAGGCGCGTCGGTGCTCGCCGTCGACGCCTGCATCGGCGCCGGGCTCGAGACGCCCGAGCCGTCGGCGGCCACCGTCGAGGCGCTGGCCTCGTCGGTGCCGGCCGGGGCGCGGGTGTCCAACCCCCTCGAGCTCACGTGGGAGGCGGGGCCGGAGCACTACCGCGCCGCGGTGGCCGCCGTGCTCGCCGACGACGTCTTCGACGCCGTGCTGGTGCTCTACGCCGCGCCGGTCCAGCCCTCGCCGGGCGCGGTGGCGGACGCGGTGGGCGACGCCCTGGCGGGCGCCACCAAGCCGGTCGTGGCCACGTTCCTCGGCTCCGAGCCCGGCGACGAGATCGACGGCGTCCGGCCCGGGGTGCCCGTCTTCCGCTTCCCGAGCGAGGGCGCCCGGGTGCTCGGGCGCCTCGCCGCCTACGGCGAGTGGCTCGCCCGGCCGGCGGGGTCGCTGCCGCCGCCCGAGGCGCTCGACCTCGACCTCGACGCGGTGCGAGAGCAGGTGGAGGCGATCCTGTCGGCCGACCCCGACGGCCGCACGCTGCACCACGGTGAGGCCTCCGGCCTGCTCGCCGCGGCGGGGCTGCCCGCCTGCCCCACGGTGGTGGTGCACGGTGCCGAGGAGGCCGTGGCCGCGGCCGATGCCGTGGGCTACCCGGTCGTGCTCAAGGCGAGCGGGATCGACCGCTACCACCGGGGCGAGGTCGGCGGCGTCGCCCTCGACCTCCACGACGAGCGAGCGGTGCGCGCCGCCTTCGGCCGCATGGCGGCCACGCTCGGTGCGGCCATGGAACCGGCGATCGTCCAGAAGGCGGCAGCCGCCGGTGCCGACGTGTTCGTCGCCGGCCAGCAGCACCCGGCGTTCGGGGGCGTGGTGAGCCTGGGCCTCGGAGGCGCGGCGGTCGCCGCCAACACGGCGCTGCCCGTGCGGGTGCTGCCGCTCTCCGACACCGACGCGGCCGAGCTGGTGGCGGTGTCGCCGGTCCGCAACCTGCTCGCCGACGAGGGCGCCGACGGCGACCGCCGGGCGGCGACGCGCGCCCTCGAGCTGCTCCTCGTGCGCCTCGCCGCCGTGCTCGAGCACGTCCCCGAGCTGGCGGCGGTGGTGGCCAACCCGGTGATCGTGGGCGCCGGTGGGGCGTCGTTCACCGACGTCAGGGTCCGGGTGGCCCCGTTCCGGCTCCCGACCGCGCCCGAGGTGCGACGCCTCGACTGGGCCGCCGTCCTGCCGATGGGGCTCTGAGGGCGGTGACCGCCGTACCCGTCCCGCCGTCGTTCGCGCTGGCCGACCTCTACGAGGCCGTGTGCGACGCCATGCCCGGCGCCGAGGCCGTGGTGGCCGGCGCTCACGGCAAGGTGGTGAGCCGGCTCACGTTCGTCGAGCTCGACCGGAGGGCCAACCGGTTCGCCAACGCGCTCGCGTCACTCGGCGTGGGCGCCGGTGACCGGGTCGGTGTCCACCTGCGCAACCACCCCGAGCACATCGAGGTCGTGCTCGGCGCCTTCAAGCTGCGGGCGGTGCCCCTCAACGTCAACTTCCGCTACACGCCCGAGGAGCTCGCCTACCTCGTCACCGACAGCGCCATGTCGGCCGTGGTCACCGAGCCCGACCTGGCGCCGGTCGCGCGGGAGGCCGCCCACCTGGCGGGACGGGCCGACCTGGTCGTGGTGGAGCGCGGCGACGACTACGAGGCGATGCTGGCCGCTGCTCCCGACGGCCGCCCCGCCGTGGGCGAGCGCACGGGCGACGACCTCTACGTCCTCTACACCGGCGGCACGACCGGGTCGCCCAAGGGCGTCATGTGGCGCCAGCACGACATCTACATGGCGAGCTTCGGCGGGCGCGGTGCGCCCAAGCGGGGCCTGCCGGCGATCACCGAGCCCGTCGAGGTGGTGCGCCGGGCCCTCGCCGGGGCGCCGGTGCTGCGGCGCCTCCCGCTCTGCCCGCTCATGCACGGCGCCGCCGGGTGGACGGCGTGGCAGTCGCTGCTCGGCGGCGGTGCGGTGATCCTCGACACCGACGTCCACCTCGACCCGGCCGCGGCGTGGCAGCTCACCCGGGACGCCGAGGCGGACCTCGTCATGGTGGTGGGCGACGCGGTGGCCCGGCCCCTGGCCGACGCCCTGGCCGCGGCGCGAGCCGCCGATCCGTCCGCGCTGGCGCTGCCCCGCCTGCAGCTCATCGCCTCGGGCGGCGCGGTGCTGTCCCCGTCGGTGAAGGCCCAGCTGCGCGAGCTGCTGCCGGACGTCACGATCCTCGACAGCTTCGGCTCCTCCGAGACCGGGAGCCAGGGCCGGCTCACCCCCGGCCCCGACGGTGGCCCGCCCCGCCTGGTCGGCGACGGCAGCACCACCGTGCTCGACGGCTCCTTCCACGTCGTCCCGGCCGACGGGCGCACGGTGGGCAAGCTGGCGCAGCGGGGCCACGTGCCGCTCGGCTACTGGGGCGACGCCGAGCGCACGGCCCTCACGTTCCCGGTGGTCGACGGCGTGCGCTGGGCGGTGTCGGGCGACGACGCCGTGATCGAGCCCGACGGCACCGTCCGGGTGCTCGGTCGGGGATCGGCCAGCATCAACACCGGCGGCGAGAAGGTCTTCCCCGAGGAGGTCGAGGGCGTGCTGAAGGCGCACCCCGCGGTGTTCGACGCCCTCGTGGTGGGTGTCCCCGACGAGCGCTTCGGCCAGCGGGTGAGCGCGGTGGTGGCCGTGCGGGAGGGCGTCGCCCCGCCGGCGCCCGACGAGCTGGCCGCCCACGCTCGCGCCCACCTGGCCGGCTACAAGGTGCCCCGGTGCTGGGTGCTCAGCGACCACGTCGCCCGGTCCGCGTCGGGCAAGCCCGACTACCGCTGGGCCCGTGACGCTGTCCTGGCCTCCACCGAACCCCAGAGGAGCTGACGAGCGAGATGCGCGCGGTCGTGCTCGAGTCCCACGGCGGCACCGAGGTGCTGCAGGTCACCGACGTGGCCGAACCGGTCGCCGGCCCCGAGGAGGTGCTGGTCGACGTGGTCGCCACCGCCTTGAACCGGGCCGACCTCCTCCAGCGCCGGGGCCTGTACCCCAGCCCACCCCTTGCCGGCTTCCCGCCACCGGCCCTGGACATCCCCGGCATGGAGTTCGCCGGCCGGGTGGCGGCGGTGGGCGATCGGGTGGCCGACGTGGCGGTCGGCGACCAGGTGATGGGCATCGTCGGCGGTGGCGCCTACGCCGAGCGCCTGGTGGTCCACGAACGGCAGGTGATGCGGGTGCCGTCGGGCGTCGCCGTCGCCGACGCGGCCGCCATCCCCGAGGTGTGGATCACCGCGTTCGACGCGCTCGTGGTGCAGGGCGGGCTGACCTCCGGGCGCACGGCGCTCGTCCACGCCGGCGGGTCGGGGGTGGGCACGGCGGCCATCCAGCTCGCCAGGGCGATGGGGGCCCGGGTGGTGGTCACCGCGTCGGCCGGGAAGGTCGACGCGTGCCGGGCGCTCGGCGCCGACCTCGCCGTCGACTACGCCGCACAGGACTTCGTGGAGGAGTGCCGCTCGTTCACCCGAGGCGCAGGCGTCGACGTGGTGCTCGACGTGGTCGGCGGCGACTACGTCGACCGGAACGTGGCGGCGCTGCGGGTGGGTGGCACCATCGTGCTCGTCGGCGTGATGGGTGGCGGGCGCACCGAGGTCAACGTGGGTGCGCTGCTGCCCAAGCGGGCCACCCTCGTCGGCACCGTGCTGCGGGCCCGGCCGCTCGAGGAGAAGATCGCCATCAGCCGCCGCTTCGCCGCCGAGGTGCTGGCGCTGTTCGACGCCGGCCTCGTTCGCCCGGTGATCGACTCCCGCTTCCCGCTCGAGCAGATCGCCGCCGCCCACGACCGCATGGAGTCGAACGCCAACGTCGGCAAGATCGTGGTCGACGTGCAGCCCTGACCGATGCCAGCCGCGCTCCGCGGCGAGCATGCGACTTTCCGTCAACCTCTGCTCTACAGTTCGCCCCATGGCGGGTGACGATCGGGACGGCGAGGATCCTTTCGCGCAGCTGCGCTTGGACGAGGACTTCGTCCGCAGTGCGTCGGTGGCCGAGCAGAGCGCGGCCGACCGCGTGGCGCGCCTCCAGCGCATCGACGCGGAGCATCGGCGGTTGCGGGAGGAGCGGCAGGCACAGCGAACGAGCGCGAGAGCGCGCTGGGGAGTGCGCCGGAGGGCGGCAAGGGACGCCCGGAGGATGAGCGGTCGCGGCGGCCGGCGCGAACGGTGGACGCGCCGTGCCACCGTCGTGGGTGTCCTGGTGGCCCTCGCCGGGCTGGCGGCGTGGAACCTCGCACAGGGAGACGACGCGCGCGCCTCCGCACCGGGTCTCGGACGGCTCTGGGGCGACGGCACCAGCGACTCCTACGCGGGAGGGCGACCGCACCCGCCCGCCGGTGTGGAGGCGGCGGCCGATCCGATCGGGGAGCCGGCGCCGCTGGTCTCGAGATCCGACGCCTACCGGTTCGTCCAGACCCAGCCCGGCGCGGACGCCCCCGTCGCCTACGACCCGTGCCGCCCGATCCACGTGGTGCTCAACGAGCGGACTGCGCCGCTGGGCGGCGACCTCATCGTGCAGGAGGCCTTGGCCGCTGCCAGTCGGGCGACCGGGCTGCAGTTCGTGGTCGACGGCCCGACCGACGAGGCGCCCAGCGAGGCCAGGGAGCCGTACCAGCCCGAGCGCTACCCGGGCCGGTGGGCCCCCGTGCTGATCGCGTGGAGCGACCCGACCGAGACGCCACGGCTCGCCGGTGACGTCGCTGGGCTGGGCGGCAGCAGCTGGCTGCAGCGCGACGGACGGGCCGTCTACGTCTCCGGGTCGGTCGAGCTCGACGGGCCGGACCTCCAGGTCATCCTGGCCCGGCCTGGTGGCCGGGACGAGGTTCGGGCTGTGGTCGAGCACGAGCTCGCTCACGTGCTCGGCCTGGACCACGTGAACGACCCCTCGCAGCTGATGAACCCCGAGGGGGCGCCGGGGGTCACCTCCTACGCGGACGGCGACCTCACCGGCCTGTCCGAGCTGGGCCAGGGCCGCTGCTTCCCCGACATCTGAACGACTCCGACCACTGGTGCGCCGCCCTCGCTCGCGGGGCCGCAAGGTGGGGTGTCAGGTCGGGGTGGCGGCCCGGCGGCTGCAGAGGGCCTCGAGCAGGTCGTCCTCGAAGTGGCCTCGCACGAGGGTGACGGCCTGGCCGCTGAGCAGGACCCGGTCGTCGCGCAGCGCCACCTTGAGCACCCCGCCGCGCGGCGACGCCTGCTGGGCGAGGAAGTCGGTGGACGACAGCCGCTCGGCCCAGAACGGGGCGAGCGTGGTGTGGGCCGAGCCGGTGACGTGGTCCTCCGGGATGCCGACGGCCGGGGCGAAGAACCGCGACACGAAGTCGTGCAGCCTGTCGCCGACGGCGGTGACGATCACCCCGCGCGACACCTCGGGCACGGCGGCCAGCCGGGACGGGCAGGGCTGCACGGCCCGCACGTCGTCGGCGGTGGGCACCTCGACGAGCCAGTCCGAGCGGCCCCTGGCCACCGACAGCACGCTGTCGAGGCCGAGGGCGTCGAGCAGGCCCTCCGGGGCGGCCGCCTCCACCGGAGGGTCGGCCGGGAAGTCGAGCTGGATCCAGCCGTCCGGGAGGGCCTTGGCGGTGAGGGTGCCGGAGAGGGTCACGAAGTCGAGCGAGGTGGCCTCGATGCCGACGTCGGTGAGCAGGTGGTGGGCCGCCGCCAGGGTGGCGTGGCCGCAGAGCTCGACCTCGCACACCGGCGAGAACCACCGCAGCCGCCAGGTGGTGCGGTCGCCGTTGGTGCCGACGGGCTCGAGGAAGGCGGTCTCGGGCTGGTTGGCCTCGGCCGCGACGGCCTGGAGCCACTCGTCGTCGGCGGGGCCGTCGAGCAGGCAGATGGCCGCGGGGTTCCCCGCGAAGGGGCGGTCGGTGAAGGCGTCGACCAGCGCCACGGGAAGGCCCATGGGGGCTAGCGAGCCTCCATCGGCACGTAGTCGCGGACCTCGGCGCCGGCGTAGAGCTGGCGGGGTCGGGCGATGCGCGAGCCCTGGTCGAGCAGCTCCGTCCAGTGCGCCAACCACCCCGAGACACGGGGGATGGCGAACAGGACCGTGAACATCTCCATCGGGAACTGCATGGCCTGGTAGATGAGGCCCGAGTAGAAGTCGACGTTCGGGTAGAGCTTGCGGCTGATGAAGTAGTCGTCGCTGAGGGCGGCCTCTTCGAGCTTGAGGGCGATGTCGAGCAGCGGGTTCTTGCCGGTGACGTCGAAGACCTCGTAGGCGACCTGCTTGATGATCTTCGCCCGAGGGTCGTAGTTCTTGTAGACCCGGTGGCCGAAGCCCTGGATGCGGCCCTTGCCCGCCTTCACGTCGGCGATGAACGGCTCGACGTTGTCGATGGTGCCGATCTCGGTGAGCATGCGGATCACGGCCTCGTTGGCACCACCGTGGCGGGGGCCGTACAGGGCCGCGGCAGCCGCGGCCGTGGCCGAGTAGGGGTCGGCGTGGCTCGAGCCGACGACCCGCATCGCCGTGGTGGAGCAGTTCTGCTCGTGGTCGGCGTGCAGGATGAACAGCACGTCGAGGGCGTGGGACAGCACCGGGTCGGGCTCGTAGCGGGGCTCGGCGACCTTCCACATCATCGACAAGAAGTTGGAGCAGAAGTCGAGGCTGTTGTCCGGGTACACGAACGGCATCCCGACGCTGTGGCGGTGGGCGCCGGCGGCGATGGTGGGCATCTTGGCGATCAGCCGGATGATCTGCTTGTAGCGGCTGTCGAGGTCGTCGATGTCCTTGGCGTCGGGATAGAAGGTCGACAGCGCGGCGAGGGTCGAGACCAGGATCCCCATCGGGTGGGCGTCGTGGTGGAAGCCCTCCATGAACCGCTTGCGCACGTTCTCGTGGATGAACGTGTGGTAGGTGATGTCGTGCTTCCAGACCTCGAACTGCTCGGCCGTGGGCAGCTCGCCGTGGAGCAGGAGGTAGGCCACCTCGAGGTAGGTCGACTGCTCGGCCAGCTGCTCGATCGGGTAGCCGCGGTAGCGGAGGATGCCAGCCTCGCCGTCGAGCTCGGTGATGGAGCTCGAGGCGGCGGCGGTGGTGGAGAACGAGGGGTCGTAGAACCAGATGCCCGGCAGGAGCTTCGACCACTGCGCCGCGTCGACCCCGCCGTTGGTGATCGGGATCTCGATCGACTCACCGGTGCGGTTGTCGGTGATGGTTACGCTCTCGGCCACTGAAGCTCCAAAGGTCTCGTGGGGGTCCGACCACCTCTCGGCGACGTCGTCACCGCGGATTGGAGCCTAGTGGCCCTAGACAGCGGTCCGTACCCGCTGGGACCGAGCAACGGGAGGCGGGCCACGGATCGCGATCCGGATCGGATCGAGCGGGTCACAGCGGGGTGTTGTCGTGGGCGCGGGGGCCGAGCCGCTCCCGCTTGTCCTCCAGCACGGCGAGGGCCGCGGCCAGCTCCCGCCGGGTGTCGGCGGGGTCGATCACGGCGTCGACGAAGCCTCGCTCCGCGGCGATGTAGGGGTTCAGCAGGCGCTCCTCGTAGGCCCGTTCGAGCTCGGCCCGCTCGTCGGCGCCCGCCCGGCGATGCAGGATCTCGACGGCGCCCTTGGCCCCCATCACCGCGATCTCGGCCGACGGCCACGCCAGCGCCAGGTCGTTGCCCATGCGCTTGGAGTCCATGACGATGTAGGCGCCGCCGTAGCTCTTGCGCAGCGTGACGTTGACCCGGGGGACCGTCGCCCGGGCGTAGGCGAAGGCCATCTGGGCGCCGTGGCGGATCATGCCCCGCCACTCGAGGTCCTTGCCCGGGTAGAAGCCGGGCGTGTCGACGAGGGTGACGAGCGGGATGTTGAAGGCGTCGCAGAACGCCACGAACCGGGCGCCCTTCTGCGAGGCGGGGATGTCGAGGGTGCCGGCCAGCGCGCACGGCTGGTTGGCCACGAAGCCGACGGGGCGCCCGTCGACCGACCCGAACGCGGTGACGAGGTTGGGCGCCCACGACGCCTTCACCTCCAGCAGCTCGCCGTCGTCGGCCAGGGCCCGGATCACGCTGCGCACGTCGTAGCTGCCGGTGGGCGAGGCGGGGATGACGTCGCCGACCTCCGGCGTGGGGCGATCGGCCGGGTCGTCGGTGGGCATGCGGGGCGGCAGCTCGTCGTTGTGGGCCGGGAGGTAGTCGAACAGCGAGGCGACCACCGAGCGGGCCTCGTCGATGTGGTCGACGACGACGGACGCCACGCCGCTGTGGCGGGCGTGGGCCGCCGAACCGCCGAGCTCGCCCTTGGCGATGGGCACCCCGGTGAACTCGCGCACCATGTGCGGGCCGCTCACGAAGGCGTAGGCCTCGCTCGTCATGACCACGTGGTCGGCGAGGCCGAGCAGGAGGGCCGGGCCCGACACCGCCGGGCCGTCGACGGCCATCACGGTGGGCACCACGCCGGAGCAGTCGCTGAGGGCCTTGGCCGCCAGCCCCCACCCGTGGAGGGCGGCGAGGCCCTCGCCGATGTCGGCGCCGCTCGACGACAGCTCGACGACCACGGGCAGGCGCTCGTCGAGGGCGGCTCGGGCCGCCTCGGCGATGGTCTCGCCGTCGCGGGGGGACAGGGCCCCGGCCCGCTCGGTGCGCCCGACCCGCACCTGCACCACCGAGCGGGGCCCGTGGACCGTGTCGAGGGTGTCGATCTCGGCCTGCACGACCCCCGGCACCTTGGCCCGCAGCTGCACGATGCGCCCGACGCCCGGCGCCCGCCGGGGGCTGGTCGGTGTGGGGGGAGGGGAGAGGGCCATCGCCGGGGTGCGACCGGCGCCGGGGCCGGTGGGTTACGTGTCGCGCGCCGGGTGGATCCCGGGCTGGTGGGGGGCCCGCTCGGCGACGACCTGCCGGAGCACGTCGCGCAGGGCTCGAGCCGGGGCCGACAGTAACCCGTGGCGGCGGGTGCCGAGCCCCACCGATCGGCCGTGGAGGTCGTCGACGGGGACGGTGCGCCAGTCGCCCCCGAGCCACACGGGCACGGCGCTGGCCGGCACGATCGCCGCCCCGAAGCCCTCGAAGGCCATCGACGCCATGAGTCGCACGCCGTCGACCTCGGCCTTGGCGTCGAGGCGGTAGCCCCGCTCGGCGAACAGCGCCTCGAGCTGGGAGCGGAACGGCCGCCCCCGCGGCTCGAGCAGCAGGGGCTGCCCGTCGAGGTCGGCGAGCGAGACGTGGCTGAGCTCGAAGAAGGGGTGCCCCGAGGGCACGATGAGGATGCGGTCCTCGTCGAACAGCGGCTCGGTGGCGATCGCGGGGTCGGTGACGGGCAGGGTCATCACGGCCATGTCGATCGCCCCGGACTCGAGCTGCAGCTGCAGCGCCGACGTGGTGGCGTCGTGGACCACGACCCGCACCCGGGGATGGCGCCGGGCCATGGTCTCGACCAGCACCGGGACCACCCACCGGGCGGTGGTGCCGATGAGGCCGATGCGCCCGGTGCCGGCCACGACGTCGCGCACCGACGCCACGTCGGCGACCAGGGCGTCGAGCTCGGCCTGGACGCGCCGGGCCCGCTCGACGACCACCGCCCCCTCCTCGGTGAGCTGGCCCGAGGCGCGGTCGATCAGGGTGACCCCGAGCTCGCGCTCGAGGCGGGCCACGTGGGTCGAGACGTTGGACTGCACCGTGTGCAGCGCCCGGGCGGCGGCCGAGAAGCCGCCGTGGTCGACCACCGCGAGCACGGCGTTGAGCTGGCGGAGGTCCATCGCTCGTCATGATGGCACGTATCGCAAACAACTGTTGGACCGATCGCTGGTCGTCCCCGATACTGAGACCCACATACGACGAGGCCACGGTGGATCCCCCCTCCCCGCAGCCTCGCTTGAGGGAAGTCGAGATCGGTCCCCCCTCGGTCTCCACCCTCTTCCCGGAGCCGGCTCTCCCCCCGAGCCGGCTCCGGCCGTTTTCCGGCGGGCCCCGACATGGGCCCCCGTCATGCGCCCACCCCGACGGCCTAGGGTGCGCCCATGCAACGGGGGCCAGTGATCATCGAGGCGGCCATCAACGGCATCACCCAGAAGGCCGCCAACCCGCACGTGCCGCGCACGGCCGAGGAGATCGCCGCCGACGCGCTGGCGTGCTTCGAGGCGGGCGCCGCCATCGTCCACAACCACGTCGACGTGCACGGCGACCCGCGCCTGGTGGCCGACGCCTACCTCGACGCGTGGGCCCCGGTGTTCGAGGCCCGTCCCGACGCGCTCATCTACCCCACCGCCAACGCCGGGCCGGACGGCCTCACCTTCGACCACCTGCACCTGCTCGCCGAGTCGGGGAAGCTGCGGGTGAGCCTGTGCGACCCTGGCTCGGTCGACCTGGGCGGCGTCGACGACCAGGGGGTGCCCCGCGGGTCGTTCGTCTACGCCAACAGCTTCGACTCCATCGCCGCCCAGTTCACCCAGGCCGAGGCCGACCGGGTCGGCCCCAGCCTGGCCATCTACGAGCCGGGCTTCCTGCGGGCGACGCTGGCGTGGTGGCGGGCCGGGCGCCTGCCGGCGGGGTCGATGATCAAGTTCTACCTGTCGACCGACCGGGGCTACATGGGGGCGCCGTTCGGCCTCCCGCCGACGCGCCTGGCCCTCGACGCCTACCTCGAGGCGCTCGGCGACTGCCCGGTGCCGTGGGCGGTGTCGGTCGTGGGCGGCGACGTGGTCGAGTCCGGCCTCGCCGAGTACGCGGTGGAGAAGGGCGGCCACATCCACCTGGGCCTGGAGTTCTTCGCCGGCGACCGCACGCCCTCCAACGCCGAGCTGGTTGGCGAGGCGGTGGCGGTGTGCGAGCGCCTCGGCGTGCCGGTGGCCAGCTGCGACGAGGCCGCCGAGATCCTCGAGCTGCCCCGCCGCTGACGGTGCCAGCGGCGGGGAGCCGGGTCAGAGCTCGTGCTTGGGCGACCCCGGGGCCTCCGACCGGCACACGTTCATCAGGTGCGTCGGCCACTGGTCCGGCGGCACCATGAAGTAGGTGCCGTCGGAGCAGGCCAGCGCCGGGTTCTCCTCGGAGAACACCCCGCCCTTGGTGTTGTCGTAGCCGGGCACGGTCCAGACGTGGACCATCCACTGGGTGGTGTCCATCAGCGTGGCGCCGACCGCGTCGCACTGCTCCTTGGTGATGGGGAGGTCGGCGCCGAGCGGGGCGTCGACGCCGTCGGGCCCGAACTTCACGCAGACGTTGGAGTGCGTGTGCCAGACGTCGTTGGTGCCGACGAAGCCCACCGGCTCCACCGCGCTCATCGAGTAGTACATGAACCCGGCGACCTTCGAGTCCGGCTCGTTGCCGTCGTAGATGATCGACAGCGGGTGGCGGAGGTCCTCGTCGTCGATGACCCCGTCGGCGTTGAGCTCCTGCGCCGTGCTCTTGGTGTAGTGGGCGCCGAGGCCGGGGGAGTAGGGCCCGGCCCGCTTGTAGCCGGCGGCCTCGGCCGAGGCCACGGTGGGGTACTGGGCCGCGACCTGGCGGGTGATCTCGAGCTGCCGGTCGAGCTCGGCCTGGGTGGCTGGGTCCTGTGCGTGCCAGGCGATGGCGTGGTGGTGGCCGTTGCCGAGCAGGTAGAAGCCGAGGTCGTCCTTGCCGTGGGCGTGGGCTGCGCCGCTGGCGTCGGCGTGGGCGTGGTTGCTGGCGCTGGGCGAGGTGACCGCCACCCCGCTCGCGACCAGCGCGGCGAGGGGGATCAGCGACGCCATCACGAGCACAGGCGTCTTCCATCCGGCGGTGAGGCGGGGCCGCACCAGCGCGAGCAGCGCGACTGCGGCGGCGACGCCCTCGAGCACGACGCAGGTCACGTCGACGAACGTGGCGTCCTCGATGATGTACTCGTTGGGGCCGAACGGCATGCCCTTGTTGCGGGTCCACCACCAGCCGCCGATGAACACGACCGAGCTCACCAGCGCCACCGCCGCCATCCAGCGCCGGGGCCGGAGGACCAGGCCGACGGCCAGGGCGAACTGCAGCACCGCGGCGCCCAGGAAGGCCAGGCCCTCCGGGCCCCACTCGCCCATGTGGCCGGGCACCATGGCCAGGTGGATCACCCCGGCGCCGACCAGGCAGGCCGCCAGCAGGTAGGCGAGGAACGGCGCGATGCCGCCGTCGTGGGTGGGGGCGGCACCGGGTCGAGGTGCCTCGGGTGGCAGGTCGTCGGCGGTCGGTGCGACGTAGGGGTCCAGCAGGTCGGTCATCGTGCACTCCGAGTCTGTGACGAGCGTCACGAAACTGTAGCCGAGGCGCCGGAGGTGCCCCCGTGGGCGCTCGGTGGTGCGCCCTCGGACGCGTCGATGGCCCCAGCTCGGTGGGGGCCTCGCCGGCGGGGGCGGGCGGGCGGGCCGGCGGCGGGCGCCGCAGGACGGGGCGGGCTCAGGCGGCCCCGCGCTGGCGGATGATGTTGAGGGCGCCGCCGGCGCGGAACCAGCCGATCTGCTCGTCGTTCATGGTGTGCAGGCCCTCGAAGTCGACGGTGGTGCCGTCGGGCTTGACGATCTGGCACCGCACCGGCACGTCGGGGGCGAGGTCGGCCAGGCCGAGCACGTTGATGCGGTCGTCCTGGCCGATCTGGTCGTAGACCGACGGGTCGGCGAAGGTGAGCGGCAGCACGCCCTGCTTCTTGAGGTTGGTCTCGTGGATGCGGGCGAAGCTGCGGGTGAGCACCACCTTGGCGCCGCGGAACCGGGGCTCCATGGCGGCGTGCTCGCGCGACGAGCCCTCGCCGTAGTTCTCGTCGCCGATGGCGATCCACGGCTGGCCGGCCTCGTGGTAGTGCCTGGCGATCTCGGGGAACGTCTTGGTCGTGCCGTCGAGCTGGTCCTTGCCCATGCCGACCTCGTCGGTGAAGGCGTTGACGGCGCCGATGAACAGGTTGCCCGAGATGTTCTCGAGGTGGCCCCGGTACTTCAGCCACGGGCCGGCCGCCGAGATGTGGTCGGTGGTGCACTTGCCCTTGGCCTTCATGAGGATCGGCAGACCGAGGAAGTCGTTGCCGTCCCAGGCGGGGAACGGCTCGAGGAGCTGGAGCCGGTCGGAGTCGGGCGACACCTTGACGTCGACGCCCGAGCCGTCGGCCGGCGGGGCGATGAAGCCGCTCTCGCCGGGCGTGAACCCCTTGCCCGGCAGCTCCTCGCCCACCGGGACGCTGATGCGCACCTGCTGGCCGTCGGTGTTGGTGAGGGTGTCGGTGGTCGGGTCGAAGTCGACCCGACCGGCGAGGGCCAGGGCCACGACCGTCTCGGGCGAGGTGACGAACGCCAGGGTGGAGGCCAGCCCGTCGTTGCGCTTCGGGAAGTTGCGGTTGTAGGAGGTGACGATGACGTTGGGCTGCCCCTCCTGCACGTCGCTGCGCGACCACTGGCCGATGCACGGGCCGCAGGCGTTGGCCAGCACGGTGGCGCCGATGCGCTCGAGGTCGGCGAGCAGGCCGTCGCGCTCGATGGTGGCCCGCACCTGCTCGGAGCCGGGCGTGACGAGCAGGGGGGCCTTGGCCCCGATGCCGTTGTCGGCCGCCCACCGGGCGATCGAGGCGGCCCGGCTGATGTCCTCGTAGGACGAGTTGGTGCACGAGCCGATCAGGGCCGAGGAGATCTCCACCGGCCAGCCCTCGGCCTCGGCCTCGGCGCCCAGCTCGCTCACCTTGCGCGCCCGGTCGGGGGTGTGGGGGCCGTTGATGAGCGGCTTCAGGCTCGACAGGTCGATCTCGATGACCTCGTCGAAGAAGCGCTGCGGGTCGGCCAGGATCTCGTCGTCGGCCCGCAGGTCGTGGGCCACGGCGTCGGCGGCGTCGGCCACGTCCTCGCGGCCCGTGCTCTTGAGGTAGCGGCCCATGGCGGCGTCGTAGGGGAACAGCGAGGTGGTGGCGCCGATCTCCGCGCCCATGTTGCAGATGGTGGCCTTGCCGGTGCAGGAGATGGAGTCGGCGCCGGGGCCGAAGTACTCGACGATGGCGCCGGTGCCGCCCTTCACGGTGAGGATGCGGGCGACCTCGAGGATGACGTCCTTGGGGGCCGACCAGCCGCTCAGCTCACCGGTGAGCTCGACGCCGATGAGCTTCGGCCAGCGCACGTTGAACGGGTAGCCGGTCATGACGTCGACCGCGTCGGCACCGCCCACGCCGATGGCGACCATGCCCAGCCCGCCGGCGTTCGGGGTGTGGCTGTCGGTGCCGATCATCATCCCGCCCGGGAAGGCGTACTGCTCGAGCACGACCTGGTGGATGATGCCGCTGCCCGGCTTCCAGAACCCGATGCCGTACTTGGCCGACACCGACTCGAGGAAGTCGTAGACCTCGGCGTTGGTCTCGACCGCGTTGCGCAGGTCGATGCGGCCCTCGCTCTTGGCCTGGATGAGGTGGTCGCAGTGCACGGTGGAGGGCACGGCCACCTGGGGTAGGCCGGCGGTCATGAACTGCAGCAGGGCCATCTGGGCGGTGGCGTCCTGCATGGCGACCCGGTCGGGGTCGAGGTCGGCGTAGCTGCGGCCCCGCTCGAGCTCCTGGTTGCGGGGGTCGCGCAGGTGGTTGACCAGCACCTTCTCGGCGAAGGTCAGCGGGCGACCGAGGCGCTCCCGGCCCAGCGCCACCCGCTCGGAGAGGCGGCCGTAGACGCCGTTGATGAGCTCGATGGGGGTGTTGGCGGCGACTGCCATGTCGATCTGCCTTTCTGCGGTTCGGCCCGGAGCCGGCGGCCGGTTGAGGGAGCGGCCGGTGGAGGGACGGCCGGCCGGCGGCGCTTGCTGCCACCGGCGTATGTAGACAAGTATAGGACAAGTGCGCCAGACCCGGTACCAGAACATCGCGGACGAGCTGCGCCGGCGACTCGAGTCGGGCGACCTCGGCTCGTCACGGCTGCTGCCCAGCGAGGCCGACCTCTCCGAACAGTACGCGGCCAGCCGGGTCACGGTCCGACGAGCGCTCGAGGTGCTGCGCGAGGAGGGCCTCGTCGACTCCCGGCAGGGCTTCGGGTGGTTCGTGGCCACCGACCCGCTGCGCCAGACCCTCGGCCGGCTCGGGACCATCGAGCGCCAGCTCGCCGACGAGGGCGTGGTGTCGACCCGGCGCATCCTCGACTTCCGGTTCGTGTCGGCCCCGCCCCGGGCCCGCCAGGTGCTGGGGTGCGACACCGTGCTGCGGGTGCGGCGGCTGAACCTCGCCGACGGCGAGCCCTTCGCGCTCGTCACGGTCTGGTGCCCCGAGCAGCTGGGGGCCGAGCTGAGCCGGGCCGACGTAGAGCGCTCGCCGTTCTACGAGCTGCTCGCCGTGCCGCTGGGAGGCGCCACCCAGACCATCGGCGCGGCCGCCGCCTCGGGCTCCGACGCCGACCTGCTGCACGTGCCCGTCGGCTCGCCCCTGCTGCGCTGCGAGCGCATCACCCGCTCGGTCGAGGGTGATCCCGTGCTCGTGTCCGAGCACCTCTTCCCCGGCCACCTCACGGTGTTCGAGGTCGACCTGCCCCACGTCGAGGCGTCGATCGCCCCGAGCGGGCTGCGGTTGGTCGAGTAGCCCGTCAGCGGGCGGCGCCCTCGACGGCCGTCAACCCGGTTCGGTCGTGGTCGTCGTCGTGGTCGACAAGCGGTCGATGAGGTCCTGGACCAGGTTGGGGTTGGCGATGAACACCACCAGCCACACGACCGAGATGGCCGTGCCGAGGATGCCGAGCACCAGGCCGGTCACCGCGAGGCCGTCGCCTCGGAGCGTGCCAGCGGCGGCGCGGATGCGTCGCCGTGACGCCAGGGCGAGGCCGATGGCCACGGGGCCGAGGATCACGCCGGCGATGCCAGCGAGTCCGCAGACGCCGGCGAGGATGCCGCACACGAGGGCCCCGATGGCCATGCCGTCGTTGCGGGCCGGTGCCCACGGGGCGCCCTGGCCCCATCCCTGCGACGGCACGCCGGGGGGCGGCGCCGGCGAGAGCTGGGGTCCCTGCTGGGTGGGCCCGGTGGGTCCCGGCCACGCCGGGTTGTCCGGAGGTGGCGATGGGTGCTGCGCGCCGGGCCATGCAGGGTTGGTGCCGGTCGGCTGCGGCGGTTGCGCACCGGGCCAGGCCGGGTTGTCCGACGGCGGTCGCGAGGGGGGCGACCCCGGCCACGGGGGTGGGGTGGCACCGCCCGGCTCGTCGCTCGGGAACGGCGGCGGGTAGTCGTCGGGCGTCGGGTTCGCGGGCGGGCGGTCCTCCGGCGGGAGGGGGTTGCCCCACGGGTCGCGGGGGATGTCGTCGCCGGTGGTGTCGCTCATCTCGCGGCGAGGCTACCGGCTGGCGGCGTCGGTGCTCCGACGCCCCCGCAGCAGGTGCAGCACGCCCATCCCCGCCCCCGTCGCGCCGAGGACGACGAGCAGGTCGAGGGCCGTCGGGCGCACGGGTCGGTCGGCGGCGAGGGCCACCGCGGCCAGCGCCATCAGTCCGACGTTGCGCACGATCTCGACCCCCGACAGGGGCACCTTCGACGCCGTCCCGAAGCACGCGCACGGCGCCCGGACCCCGGCCCGCAGGCGCCCGACGAGGAAGGTGGTGAAGAAGGCGAGCGTCGCCAGGGCGGCGATCGCCCCACCGGCCGGCACGATCAACAGCAGCGCGGCGACCGACAGCTCGGCGAGGGGCACGATGCGGGCGAACACCTCGGGCGACGGCAGGCCCAGCCGGTCGAAGTCGTCGACGGTGGTGCGCAGGTCGCGCAGCTTGGCCGCCCCGGCCACCGCGAACACGGCGGCGACCACCACCGCCGCCGCGTAGCCGATCCCCGAGGCCGTCATGCCCGCCAGTCAACCAGCCCCACGCCCTCCCCCTTCGCTGGCTCGATCGGTGGCCTCATGAGGTGATGGATCGAGCCACCCCATCTTTCGCTGGCTCGATCGGTGGCCTCATGAGGTGATGGATCGAGCCAGCGGTGTGTCAGGCGGTGGCGACGCGGCGGGCGGCGGTGGCGACGAGGGTCTCGGCGCGGGTGCGGGGCACGACGTGCCAGAGCTGCTCGGTCGAGGCGTCCCAGTCGGCCAGCAGGCGTGCCGCCCGACCGGAGCCGGTGAGCGCGGCGTGGCGCTCGACCAGCCAGCGCAGCTCGGCCAGGTCCTCGTGCTCCGGGCGCAGCACCGCCACCAGGTCGGGGTTCACCCGGGTGAGGACCCGTTCGACCTCGGGATCCCACACGAAGGCCTGCCCACCCGTCATGCCGGCGCCGAGGTTGTAGCCGATGCGGCCGAGGACCACGACGGTGCCACCGGTCATGTACTCGCAGCAGTGGTCACCGACCGCCTCGACCACCGCCACCGCTCCGGAGTTGCGCACCGCGAAGCGCTCACCCACCGCACCGGCGACGAAGAGCTCGCCACCGGTGGCGCCGTAGAGGCAGGTGTTGCCGGCCAGCACGGTGGACGACCCCCGACCACCGTCGGCGCCGAGGGTGGCGTCGTCGGCGGGAGGGCGAACGACGATGAGCCCGCCTCCCATGCCCTTGCCGACGTAGTCGTTCGCCTCGCCGACGAGGTCCATCTCGACGCCGGCGGCGAGGAACGCGCCGAAGCTCTGGCCGGCGGCCCCGTCGAAGCGCACCCGTGCCGAGCCGCGGGGCGCCTCGGCGCCGAACTCGAGGGCGATGGCACCCGAGAGGGCAGCGCCGACCGAGCGCTCGGCGTTGGTGATGGGATAGGCGAGCTCGGCCCGCTCGCGGTCCCAGATCACCCGGAAGGCGTCGGCGAGCAGCTGGTCGCCCAGCGCCGAGCGCGGGTCTTGGAGGCCGACCCGCTCGACGAAGTGCCGGGGCTCGTCGGCGTGCTCGGGCGGGGCGAGCAGGAACGCCAGGTCGAAGGCGTCGGACCGGGGGTCGCCGGTGCGGCGCTGGCGCAGCAGGTCGACCCGGCCGATCAGCTCGTCGAGGGTGCGGGCGCCCATCGCGGCCAGGTGCTCGCGGACCTCCTCGGCCACGAACATGAAGTAGGCGGCGACGCCCTCCGGGGTGCCCGAGAAGTTGGCCCGCAGGTGCGGCCGCTGGGTGGCCACGCCGGGCTTGCAGGTGTCGCGGTGGCAGGCCCGCAGCATGATGCAGCCCTCGGCGATCATCGCCGCCGTGCCGAAGCTGTACTCGTCGGCACCGAGCAGGGCGGCCACGAGGACGTGGCGGCCCGTCTTGAAGCCACCGTCGACGCGTAGCCGCACCCGGCCCCGCAGGCCGTTGTCGACCAGCGCCCGCTGGGTGTCGGCCAGGCCGATCTCCCACGGCATGCCGGCGTGCTTGATCGACGACAGCGGCGAGGCGCCGGTGCCGCCGTTGCCCCCGGAGATGTGGACCACGTCGGCCAGAGCCTTCACCACACCGGCGGCGATGGTGCCCACGTTCTCGGTGGCCACCAGCTTGACGGAGACCTGGGCGGCGTTCACCTGCTTGAGGTCGTAGATGAGCTGGGCCAGATCCTCGATGGAGTAGATGTCGTGGTGGGGCGGCGGGGAGATGAGGCCCACCCCGGGCTGGGTGTGCCGGAGCCGGGCGATCTCGGCCGACACCTTGTGCCCGGGCAGCTGGCCGCCCTCGCCGGGCTTGGACCCCTGGGCCATCTTGATCTGGATCTCGTCGGCGTGGGCAAGGTACTCGGGCGTCACGCCGAAGCGGCCGGAGGCCACCTGCTTGATGCGCGAGTTCTTGTCGTCGCGGCCCCGGCCCCGGGTGCGGAACCGAGCCGGGTCCTCGCCGCCCTCGCCGCAGTTCGACCTGCCGCCGATCAGGTTCATCGCCTGGGCGAGGGTCTCGTGGGCCTCCTTGGAGAGCGACCCGTGCGACATGGCGCCGGTGGAGAACCGGCGGGCGATCCCGCTGGCCGGCTCCACCTCGTCGAGGGGCACGGGCGGGCCGAGCGCCGTCCACTCGAGCAGGTCGTTGAGCTCGGTCGGGGGCCGCTCGGTGACCAACCCGACGAAGGTCCGGTACCGGTCGTAGTCCTCGCCGGCGATGGCGCGCTGCAGCAGGTGGGCGGCGGCCTGGTCGACGGCCAGCGGGTCGCGCTCGGACACCGGCGGCGTCTCCTGCACCAGGGTGAGGTCGTTGAGGGCCTGGGTGACCTCCTTGGAGTGGGCGTGGTACTCGCCGCCCCGGCGCACCCGGTAGAAGCCGGGCGAGTCGAGGTCGGCCTCCCGGCCGGGAGGGAAGGCGGCCGCGTGGCGGGCGAACGCGTCGTCGCCGAGGACGTCCCAGCCCACCCCGCCCACGACGCTCGAGGCGCCGGTGAAGCACACGTCGACCACCTCGTCGGCGAGCCCGACGACCTCGAACAGCTGGGCGCCGCGGTAGGAGTCGATGGTCGAGACGCCCATCTTCGACAGGATCTTGAGCACACCCGCCTCGATCGCCGCCCGGAACCGCTCCTGGGCGTCGGAGCTGACGAGGTCGCCCGTCTCGGCCTCGTCGGCCTCGGCCGCCACCGCCTGCAGCGCGAGGCGGGGGCACACGGCGTCGGCCCCGAAGCCCACCAGGGCGGCCACCGAGTGGGTGTCGCGCACGTCGTCGGCCACCACGACCAGGCTCGTGTCGGACCGCCGCCGGCTGGCGATGAGCCGCTGGTGGACCGCGCCGAGGGCGAGCAGCGACGGGACCGGCACGCGCTCCGCGGTGAGCGCACCGGGGTCGAGCACGACGATGCCGGCGCCCTCGGCCACGGCCGCGTCGGCGGCCGCGGCGACCGCGTCCACCGCAGCGCGCAGCCCCGACGGCCCGTCGGCGACCGCGCAGCTCGTGTCGAGCACCGCCACCGGGAACGGGCTGCCGCCCGGTGCCTCGAGGGCCTCGATCGCCGACGGGTAGACGAAGAACGACTCCAGGGCCAGCAGCCGGGCGGCGTCGGGTGCCTCGGCCAGCAACGGGGCCCGAGGCCCGAGCAGCGTGCGCAGGCTCATGACCAGCCGCTCCCGCAGCGGGTCGATCGGCGGGTTGGTGACCTGGGCGAAGCGCTGCCGCAGGTAGTGGGCCACGGGGCGGGGCCGCCCCGCCATCGGCGGCAGGGGAGAGTCGTCGCCCATGGCGAAGGTGGGCTCGTAGGCGTCGGCGGCCATGGGCTTGACGACCATGGCCAGCTCCTCCTTCGTGAAGCCGTGGGCCGCCTGACGGCGCACCAGGTCGGTGGGCGTCTCGGCCACCGGCTCGCCTGCCGCGGTGGGCGCGAACCCCTCGAAGGCCCACTGCGCGTAGGGCGCGGCCGCCGCGAGGTGCTCCTTCACCGCGCTGTTGCGCACCACCCCGAAGCGCGGGCTCACCACCAGCATGTGGCCGGGGCCCAGCCGTCCCCGATCGACCGTGCCGTGGCCGGTGGTGTCGACGGCGCCCATCTCCGAGGCGCACACGACGAGCCCGTCCTCGCAGACGGCGTAGCGCAGCGGCCGCAGGCCGTTGCGGTCGAGCACGGCCCCGACCCGCGTGCCGTCGGTGAAGATCACGCCGGCCGGACCGTCCCACGGCTCCATGAGCGCCGAGTGGTACTCGTAGAACCCGCGCACCTCGGGGTCGAGGTCGCGGGTCTCCTCCCACGCCTCGGGCACGAGCATGGCCATGGCGTGGGAGAGGTGGCGACCGCCGCGCAGCAACAGCTCGGCGGCCTCGTCGAGCTTGCCCGAGTCGCTCGCCTCGGGCTCGAGCACCGGGCGGAACAGCTCCTCCGCCCCGAGCCCCACCTCGCTGGTGCCGAGCCGGCCCCGGGCCCGCATGCGGTTCTCGTTGCCGCCGATGGTGTTGATCTCGCCGTTGTGGCACAGCAGGCGGAACGGCTGGGCCCGCTCCCAGGTGGGCAGCGTGTTGGTGCTGAAGCGCTGGTGGAAGATGGCCAGCGGCGCGTCGAAGCGGTCGTCGGCGAGGTCGAGGAAGAACCCGGCGAGGGCGTCGGCGGCCACCAGGCCCTTGTGGACGATGGTGAGGAACGAGCACGACACGACGTAGGTGCCGGTGGTCGTGGCCTCGATCCGCCGCCGCATCCGGTACGTGCGCCGCTCGAGGTCCTCCGCCCGCGGGTCGCCCAGGTGGGAGCTCGTCGACGCCGCGGCGGGCTCGGCGAGCACCCGCTCGGTGGCCGCCGCCGGACGCAGGAGCGCCTGGACGATGCGGGGCCGGGTGCGCGCCGCCAGCTCGCCGAGGGCGGACTCGTCGGTGGGCGGGGTCCGCCAGCCGGTGACCTCGAGGCCCTCGGCGGCCGCGGCCGCCTCGACCTCGGCGGTCGGGTCGTCGCCGCGCACGAACAGCATGGCGACCCCCGTGCCCTCTCCGTAGACGGCGGCGGGGATGGTGGTGAGCAAGCCGGTGCCGTCGGACGTGCGGGCGTCGGCGGCCACCGCGCCGCGGTGCTTGACGTTGGCGAGGCCCTCGAGGGCGGCGGTGACGATGGATCGGGAGGGTCGCCCGTGGGCATCGGCGACGAAGCCGATGCCGCACGCGTCGAGCTCACGCATTGAGTGCTCCGGGGCTCGGTGGAGTCGGCAGGTGGTGCCGCTCGACCGGGGGTCCATCGCCGTTGGTGGGCGAGGCACCGTTGCCCCTGCATCCCCGGTCAGGCGCCGATCACCTTACCGCCGGCTGACGCTCGCCACGCCGAGCGATGGCAGATGCCGCCGTAGGATGCGCAGACACGTCACCAGGGGGTGAGCGAATGACGGCGACGAACGAGGAGGCCGCGCCCCGGCGCGGCGGTCTGGATGCGTGGGCCCCGTCGGTGATGCCGCCGGTTCCTGATCTCACCGACGAGCAGGCGATGGCCTGCGCCTTCCGCATCCTCGCCCACGGCGGGTTCTCCGAGAACATGGCCGGCCACATCACCTGGCAGCGCCCGGGCCACGAGCACATGCTCGTCAACCCGTGGGGGCTGTGGTGGGAGGAGATCACCGCCTCGGACCTGTGCACCGTCGACGCCGACGCCAACATCGTGGCCGGTCGCTGGGACGTCACGCCCGCCATCCACATCCACACCGAGCTGCACCGCCGCCGGCCCGACGCCCGGGTGGTGATCCACAACCACCCCTACTGGGTGAGCGTGATGGCGGCGGTGGGCGTGCTGCCCGACATCGTCCACCAGAACGGCTCGATGTTCTCCGGCGACCTGAGCTTCGTGCACGAGTACACGGGCGAGGTCGACTCCGCCGAGCTCGGTGCCGACCTGGCCACCATGATCGGCGACGCCAAGGTCGTGTTCCTGGCCAGCCACGGCATCATCGTCACGGGCGAGACGCTGAAGGACGCGGTCTACCGGGCCGCCACCGTCGAGCGGCTGTGCAAGCTCGCCTACGACGTGCACGTCATGGGGGCCGAGCCGCTCGCCATCTCGCCGCGCTTCATGGCGGGCATGAAGGCGTCGCAGCTGGAGCGGGCCGTCGATCCCTTCTGGGACGGCGCCGTGCGCCTGCTGCTGCGCCGCGAGCCCGACGTGCTCGACTGACGGCACACCCACGACCTGCGGCACCCGACGCATCCGACGACGAGGGGGGACGAAGCGATGCGCACCTTGGACGACCTGGCCAACGACCCGAACTTCACCACCGCCAGGCGGGGTGCCGAGCGCACCGTCACCCTGCTGCCCGACCCACCGAGATCCGACCGCAGCCTGCTGGTCATCTCCGCCGACGACCACGTGGTGGAGCCTCCCGACACCTTCGAGGGCCGCATGCCGGCGCGCTTCGGCGACCGGGCCCCGCACGTCGTGGAGAAGGACGACGGCAGCGAGGTGTGGGTCTACGACGGCCAGGAGCTGCCCAACATCGGGTTCAACGCCCTCGTGGGCCGGCCGGTGGAGGAGTACGGCAGCGAGCCGGTGCGCTTCGACCAGATGCGCCGGGGCGCGTGGGACATCCACGAGCGGGTGCGCGACATGGACCTCAACGGCGTCTACGCGTCGTTGAACTTCCCGTCGTTCCTGCCCGGGTTCGCCGGCCAGCGCCTGCAGCTGCTGACGAAGGACCACGACCTCGCCCTCGCCGCCGTGCGGGCCTGGAACGACTGGCACCTCGAGGCCTGGCACGGGCCCCACCCCGACCGCATCATCCCGTGCCAGATCCCGTGGCTGCTCGACCCGCAGCTCGGCGCGGAGATGATCCGGGAGAACGCCGAGCGCGGGTTCACCTCGGTGACCTTCCCCGAATCGCCCACGCCCCACGGGCTGCCGAGCCTGCACTCCGAGCACTGGGACCCGTTCATGGCGGCGTGCGCCGAGACGGGCACCGTCATCAACCTCCACGTGGGCTCCTCGGGCGCCTCGCCGACCACCACCGACGACGCCCCACCCGACGTCACCGGCGTGCTGTTCTTCGCCTACGCCATGTTCGCCGCGGTCGACTGGCTCTACAGCGGTTACCCGACGAAGCATCCCGACCTGAAGATCTGCCTGTCCGAGGGCGGCATCGGGTGGGTGGCCGGCCTCGTCGACCGCCTCGACCACATGGAGACCTACAACTCCATGTACGGGACCTGGACCGACGAGCTGCGCCCCTCGGAGGTGTTCCGCCGCAACTTCTGGTTCTGCGCCATCGAGGACCCGTCGTCGTTCCGCCAGCGCGACGTGATCGGCGTGGAGAACATCATGATCGAGCAGGACTACCCGCACATCGACTCCACCTGGCCCCGCACCCAGCAGCTCACGGTCGAGGCCATGGCGGGCATCCCCACCGACGACGTCGAGCGCATCTGCTGGCGCAACGCCGCCGAGCTGTACCGCCACCCGGTGCCGGCGCTGGTGCAGGAGGACCCGGATGCCTACTGATCCCACCGGTGCCGAGATCGCGAAGGGCTCCGTCGCGCCGTCCGTCGACCTGTCGGGCGAGGTCGCCGTCGTCACCGGCGCCAGCCGTAGCATCGGCAAGGGCATCGCCCTCGAGCTCGGCGCCGCCGGGGCGACCGTGTACGTCACCGGCCGCACCGTCGACCCGGGCGCGCTGCCCGGCACCATCGGTGAGACGGCCGCCCAGATCGACGCCCTCGGCGGCCGCGGCGTGGCGGTGGCGTGCGACCACCAGGACGACGAGCAGGTGCGAGCCCTCTTCGAGCGCGTCCGCGCCGAGCAGGGCCGCCTCGACATCCTCGTGAACAACGTCTTCCCCGCGCCGGTGCTCGCCCCCTGGCTGGGCAAGAAGTACTGGGAGATGCCCGTCGAGGCGTGGGACGAGATCATCGGGGTCGGCACCCGCTCGCACTACGTGGCCTCGGTGCTCGGCACGCCGTTGCTGTTCGCCGCGGGTGGCGGGCTGATCGTGAACGTCTCGTCGTCGGGGGCGGTCACCTACGCCCACAACGTCGTCTACGGCGTGGGCAAGGCGGCCGTCGACAAGATGACCGCCGACATGGCGGTCGAGCTGCGCGGCACCGGCGTCACCGTCGTGTCGCTGTGGCCGGGCCTGGTGCGCAACGAGATGCTCGACGCGGCGGCCGTGCGCGACGGCGACGAGGTCTACATCGAGCTGCCCGGCGAGGGCCGCTTCGACCTGACCGGTGCGGAGTCGCCCCGCTTCCTGGGCCGGGCCGTGGTGGCGCTGGCCGGTGACAGTGAGCTGGCCGAGCGGGCCGGCAAGCCGTTCACCTCGGCCGGCCTGGCGCGCCAGCTCGGGTTCACCGACCTCGACGGTCGCATCCCCGAGGTGCTCCTCCGACACGACGTCTGAGCGGCGCGTGGCACAGTCGCGGGATGGGCTCGGCACTCGACGACGGTGAGCGGGTCCACCCCGAGAGCCTGGACGAGTGGCGGGCGTGGCTGGCCGCCAACCACGCACGGGACGCGGGCGTGTGGCTCGTGAGCTGGCGGCGCCGGACCGGGCGGGAGGCGTTCCCGTACGACGCCGCCGTCGAGGAGGCCCTCTGCGTGGGGTGGATCGACAGCATCGCCCGGCCGATCGACCAAGACCGGTCGATGATCTGGTTCGCGCCCCGGAAGCGAGGCAGCGTGTGGGCCCGGTCCAACCGGGAGCGCATCGAACGTCTCGAGGGCGAGGGGCGCCTGCTCCCGGCCGGCCGTGCCGTCGTCGAGCGGGCGAGGGCCGACGGGTCGTGGTCGGTGCTGATCCCCGCCGAGCAGGGAGTCGTGCCCGACGACCTCGCCGCCGCGCTCGACGCCACGCCCGGCGCCCGTGAGGGGTGGGAGGCGGGCACGCCGTCGTCGCGCCGCATGGCGCTCGAGCAGGTCATCGTGGTCAAGCGACCCGAGACGCGGGCGCGGCGCATCGCGGCGGTCGTCGAGCGCTGCGCCCGGGGCGAGCGACCGGGCGGCTGAGCGACGTCCGGCTCCCCCCTGTCAGGAGCCGGGCGAGGCCGGCGCGGCGCCACTAGCGTCGGGGCCATGGGCGAGCCGAGAGCCGAAGCTCCGGCCATGCAGGACTACGGCGTCGGGGGGCCGGGGTGGTCGCCGCTGCCGTGGTCGTGGGCGGCCGAGCGCCTGGTGCCGAACCGCAACTACTGGGTGGTGACCGCGTCCGCGGACGCACGCCCGCACGCGCTGCCGGTGTGGGGCGTGTGGGACGACGACGTGCAGCGGTTCTGCTTCTCCTGCAGCCCCGACGCCCGCAAGGCGCGCAACCTGGCCGAGAACCCGCAGGTCGTCGTCGCCGTCGACGACACGGTCGAGTGCGTCTCGGTGGAGGGGCGGGCGCGCGTCCTCGAGCCGTCAGCGCCTGGTCGCGAGCGCTGGATCGATCGTTACCTGGCGAAGTACCAGCCGCTGTCGGCGGCCCTGACGGCGGAGTTCGTGCGCTCGCACCTCGTCGTGGAGGTCGTTCCGGAGCGGGCGTTCGGCATCATCGAGCGCGACGACGAGTTCGCCGAGCGCGCCACCCGTTGGGTGTTCGGATGAGCGGCGGGACCCGTCGCGACGGCGGGCCGGACGCCGGAGCGGTCGACGCTGCTCTGGCCCTCGTGCGATCGGCGTACGAGTGCCTGGGCCGAGCCGACCTCGACGGCTTCCTCGCACTCCTCGCCGACGGCGTCGTGCTCACCCAGGACCCCGCCCTGCCGTGGGGTGGGCGCTTCGAGGGCCACGACGGGGTCGCCACCTTCGCCATCACCCTCGCCTCGACGATCGAGTCGAAGGTGACGGTGGAGGCCATGTTCGCCGCCGGCGAGCAGGTGGTGCAGTACGGGCGCACGCGCGGGACCGTGCGGGCGACCGGGGCGCCGTTCGACATCCCCGAGTGCCACGTCTGGACGGTCCGGGACGGTCGAGCGGTGGAGATGGCGTTCTTCATCGACACCCAGGCGATGCTCGACGCCCTGCGGCACGAGGCGGCCGACGACGATGGGAGACCGGCCGCCCGCTGACCGCTTCTGCCGCGGAGGATGGGGCCGGGATCGAGACGGAGGCCACCATGGACACCGAGCGGACCGACCTGCTGGCGGCGGTGGCGAAGCACCGGGCGTTCCTGCGCCAGACCCTCGAGGGCGTCAGCGATGCCGACGCCGGTCGGCGCACGACCGTCAGCGAGCTGTGCCTCGGAGGCATCGTCAAGCACGTGGCGGACACCGAGGCGACCTGGAGAACGTTCATCGAGCGAGGAGCGGATGCCTTCCCGGCGTGGGACGACCCCGAGGCGTTCCAGCGGCGGCTCGACACCTTCCGCATGGGGCCGGGCGACACGGTCGAGTCGGTGCTCGACGCCTACGCCGAGGTGGCCCAACGCACCGACGAGCTCGTCGGTTCGCTCCCGTCGCTCGACGCCGTGCACCCGTTGCCGGAGGCGCCGTGGTTCGAGCAGGGCGCCGGCTGGTCGGCCCGACGGGTGCTCCTCCACATCCTGGCCGAGACGGCGCAGCACGCCGGCCACGCTGACATCGTGCGTGAGGCCCTCGACGGCGCCAAGACCATGGGCTGACGGCTGACGACGCGACGTCAGCTGTCGCGGTCGCCGACGACCCAACGGGTGACGGCCAGCTCGACGAGAGCGATGGCTCCGGGAGGGCTGTCGTACCCCCTGAGTAGCGTCTTGCGCATGGGTTCGGGGGTGTTGGATCGGGCAGCGAGCGGTGGCTTCGTGGCTGCCGCGGTGCGTCCGGTGGCGGAGGTGGCGGCTGAGCTCAGGTCGTTGGTGTACGAGCTCGATCCGCTGCAGGTCTCGGCGCGGGATTGCATGGAGCTGGTCGAGCTGTTCTCCACCATGGAGCACCTGGCCTCAGCGCAGGTGGCGTTGTGCGCTCGGCGGGTGGCCGAGGCCGAGCGGTTGTGGCGTTCCAAGGGGCATCGCAGCGCCGCTCACTGGCTCGCGATGGTGACGGGGATGACGGTGGGCCAGGCCGTGGCGTTGCTGCGGACGGCTGAAGCGGTGCAGGAGGCGCCGCAGACCACCGAGTCGCTGCTGGCCGGGGAGCTGTCCACGCAACAGGCGCTGCCGGCCGCGGAGGCGGAGAGGGTCGATGCCGATGCGGCGGGCGAGCTGATCGAGAAGGCCAAGGGCGGCTCGGCGTCGGTGAAGGACCTGCAGGAGGAGTCGACGCGCATCGTGGCGGCGGCGTCGGGTGAGTCCGACGCGCAGAAGGCCGAGCGCATCCGCCGCAAGCGGTCGTTGCGGGTTGGCACCAACCCCGATGGTTCGGGGTGGGGTCGCTGGTCCAGCCTGCCGGCAGCCGATCAGGCTCGACTGGTGGCGTTGCTCGAGCAGCAGGCCAGCCAGATCTTCACCGAGGCCAGGGCCGCCGGAGTGCGGGAGTCCCACGACGCCTACATGGCTGACGCTCTGACCGCCCTCGCCGAGCACGCCGCCGGGTCGCCTGGCGCCGCACGAGATGATGGCCCTGCCGAGGAAGGGGACGGCGGTGCGGTCGAGGCCACCCGGTGGGACTTCACCAAGGTGATCGTGCGGGTCGACGCCAGCGCTCTCGAACGCGGCGAGCTGGCACGCGGTGAGGTGTGCGAGATCGCCGGGCACGGCCCCGTGCCGGTGGCCACGGTGCGGGAGATGATCGCCGGCGGAGCGTTCGTCGCGGCGCTGTCCACGAAAGGCACCGAGATCGACAGAGTCGTGCACCTCGGCCGCCGGCCCACCGCCCTGCAGAAGACGGTGCTGGACTGGCATGCCGGCGGCACCTGTTCGATCGAGGGCTGTAACGGCACGGCCAGGTTGGAGATCGACCACGTGGCCGACTGGGCCGACACGCACGTCACCCGCATCCAGGATCTCGCTCCGCTGTGCGGGCACCACCACGACCTCAAGACCCACAAAGGCTTCCGGCTCGGCCCCCGCCTGCCCAACGGCCGACGCCGGCTCATCCCGCCCGAGGGGGTCGACCCGCCCGGGGTCATCGACTGGCGGCCGGCCGCCGACGCGGCGATCCACTGCGACCGATGGGACGCCGCCGCACAGGGCGACCTCTTCGACACCGGTTAGCCGGCGAATGGTCGTCGATCCGTAGGACGTGCGCTCCTCGGGCCGCCAGGTGGCGTCCCGTGGAGCCGACGCGCCCTCCGGCTCCCGCAGTCGTCGCACGTGGCGCCCGCCACGCCGGAATCCGCCGGTTACAGCTCGGGCCAGGCCCGCTTGGGGCGGCGCCGACCGGGCTTGCGGTCGCCGAGCGCCCAGGTGCGGCGCCACGCACCGGCACCCGGGCCCTGCAACGACGGCGTCTGCCCGGCGGCAGCACGCCGGCGCGCCTGCCACCAGTCGGAGGCCGCCTCGTCGGCCAGCTCGGCCACCGCCGTCTCGATGCGGGCGGCGAGCCGGCGGGAGTCCTCGCCGTCCTCGGCCACGACGGGCCGGCCGAAGGTCACGGTGGTGGGTGTGCGGCGGGGCACGTTCTTGCCCTTGCGGAGGATCCGGCCCGTGCCCTCCACGTGCACCGGCACCACCGGCACCCCGCAGCGCGAGGAGAGGTAGGCGGCACCACCCCGGAAGGCCTGGCCCCAGCCGTCGGGGGACCGGCCGCCCTCGGGGAAGATGAGCATGCTCCAGCCGTCGGCGAGCAGCTCGGCGGCCTGGTCGGCCGACGTCCGCGTGACCTTCGTGCGCTCGATGGGGATGGCGCCGATCACCAGCGCGGACAGCGTGGACGTGACCCGGTTGCCGAAGAAGTAGTCGGCGGCCGCACCGATGAACAGGTGGTGGCGCCACGGCTCGGGGATGACCGACAGCAGCAGCGGCGTGTCGACGTGGCTGTGGTGGTTGGCGGCGAACACGACCGGCCCGTCGATGTCGTCGAGTCGGTCGAGGCCCTTCACCGTCGGCGTGGCCAGCAGGTCCATGGCCGGGCGGACCACGCCTTCCACCAGCAGCACCCGGGCGGCACGGGCGGGGTAGGAGCGGGCCCACTCCGTGTCGTAGTTGGCGCCGACCTTGCTCTCCACCGGCAGCGGCTCGACGCCGTCAGGGACGGTGGGCGGGCGGAGGGTCGCGGGCGTCAGCTTGCGGCCGAGGGCCATGGCGCCGGCCTTCCCGGCGGAGGCGACGACGGCCTTGTTCACGGGCAGGCGCTTGACCAGCTCGGTGCCCTGCTTGGAGGTGACGGGGATGCGGCTCATCGTTGTCGCTCGCTCGCTCGCTCGGCCCGGTCAGGAGACGTCGGCCATGAGGATCGGCGGGTTGTGCAGGTGGGTGATGGTGGCGTCGCGGCCCACCACGTCGCTCGCCATCTCCAGCGCGTCCTGCAGGGTGGAGGCCGGCTTGAAGCCCAGCCGCCGCACCGCCCGCGTGTCGCCGCCGACGATGATGACCTGGCCCAGGTGCTGCAGGGCGTGGGCGCACCAGTACCACATGTAGAACGGGTGCACGCCGTGGTAGGCGTAGCTGGTGCGGTAGAGGTGCCGGTACCACTCGTCCTCGGCGAAGCCCTTCTCGAACTCGGCCTCGATGCGGATCGGGTCGGTGGTCTCGGCCAGCACCTGCTCGAAGAAGTCGATGTAGCTCGGGTGGTGGACCGGGTGGAACTCCCACGGGGTGGGGTGGCTCATGATGAGCACGCCGCCGTCGCGCACCGGCGGCTTGCCCCGGTAGAGGTTGAAGAAGTACCCGAGCCCGAGGCAGGCCACGAGGATCGGGTTGAGGATCGAGTTCACGTTGTAGGGGCTGATGTAGGGCAGCCCCATGGTGAGGATGTCGGTCTGCCCCTCGACCGGCACCAGGTGCTGGGCGTAGACGTTGGCCGTCGTCACCTCGTGCACCGCCTCGACCTCGCCGGCCTGCACCGAGGTCATGGCGTGGGGGGCCTGCCAGCTCTGGAAGATCGACCGGCGGGTGCGCTGGGGCAGCCGGTCGAGCCCGGCCTTCATGGCGGTGAAGGAGATGCGGTCCTTCACGTTCCACTCCCACTCGCGCTTCTGCAGCACGCTCATGGGCCCCTCGGTGCCGAACACGTCGTTGTTCATGGTCGTCTCGATCTGGAAGACCTTGACGCCCGAGTCGCGCAGCACCTTGCCCATCCGCCAGTTGGCCGAGTGCAGCTCGGAGTGGTGCCGGTCCATGAAGCTCTTCGAGTGCCGCATGGTGTGGACGTTGTGGTGGTGGCGCAGCGAGCGATACGAGGCCAGGCCGGTCGCGGTGGACTTCCACCCGCCGTCCATCGACACGAGGTTGATGTTGACGTAGACGATGAGGTCGCTCTCGGCGGCCCGCTTGTTGATCTCGACCTCCTCGCCCTTCTCGGTGGTGCCGATGAAGAGGAGGTTGTCGGGGTCCTCGGCGTCGTGGTTGACGAGCAGGCCGTGGGGGGCGAAGGCGTCGTAGACCCGGTCGCCGACGGCGTGGCGCAGCTCGGCTTCGGTCATGCGCCGGTGGAGGGCCAGGGCGGCGACGAGCTGCACGTCGTCGACGCCGGCGGCCGCGGCCAGGTCGAGCACCGCCTCGATGACCCGCTGGCGGATGTCGGGCCGCTTCATCGGGGGCAGCGGCAGCGAGATGTCGTCGAAGGCGATGGTGAGCTTCATGCCCGGCTTCAGCAGCGCGGCCAGGGGCTCGGAGTCGCCGATGGGGTTGGCCAGCGCGTCGCGGATCGCCTGGTCGGGGTTCTTGAGCGCCTCCAGTGGCTCGGCCGGGTAGATCACCCGGCTCCGGCCGGCGGGGAGGCGCTCGAGGCGGAAGCCCTCACCGTGGTGGAAGAGGATCGGCGGCGTCGAGCGGTCGACGTCGAGCACGAAGCCTGGTCTAGGCACGGTTCCGTTCCTTCTCGTTGCGGAGGTCGAAGGCGATGCGCACCGCACCCCGGGCGCCGGCGTGGGCGGCGTGGGCGATGGCGTCCTCGTAGCGGGCGAGGGGGTAGGTGGCGCTGACCAGGCGACCGAGGTCGGCGGCGGCCACCAGCTCGAACGCGAGGTCGAAGGTCCGGCGCCGGTCGCCGTTGGGCAGCGTCTCGGTGCCGTAGGCGTAGGCGCCGGCGAGGGCGATCTCGCGCTGCCACAGCCCGGTGAGGTCGACGTGCACGTGGCCGGGCATGCCCACCATGGTGAT
This sequence comes from Actinomycetes bacterium, assembly GCA_029782145.1. GTDB lineage: Bacteria > Actinomycetota > Acidimicrobiia > Acidimicrobiales > Acidimicrobilacustridaceae > CAMFLJ01. Next base: position 426,297 of record JAKOVH010000030.1, read on the forward strand.
GCGGCCCCTGGGGCGGACCACGGCGAGCGACTGGGCGAGCGACGCCTCGCTGCCGACGCAGTCGACGACGTGGTCGGCGCCGCCGGTGAGTCGCACGATGTCGCCGTCGCCCAGGGCCATGGAGCCGGTGGTCCGGCGCACGGCGCGGGCCACCTCGCCGGGCTCGACCACCGTGTCGGCGCCGAGCTGGCGGGCCAACGTGCGCTGGTGGGGGTGCTTGGCCACGGCGAGGATCGTGCAGTCGCGCCCGAAGCGGCGCAGGGCGGCGATGGTGAGCAGGCCGAGAGCGCCCGAGCCGAGCACCACCACCAGCTCGCCGGGCTGGACGTCGGCGGCGAGCGCCCCGTGCACCGCGCAGGCGGTGGGCTCGACCATCACCGCCGCCTCGTCGGTCCAGTCGGCCGGCACGGGGTGGAGCTGCGACGTGTGGGCGACCATGCGGGTCGACCAGCCGCCGCCGGTGTCGCAGCAGAAGCCGCTCTGCAGGCCGGGCTCGATGCGGCCGAAGGCGATGAGCTCGCAGTTGCCGAGGTCGCCCCGGCCGCAGGCGGCGCACACCGGGTCGATGCCGCGGGTGGCGCAGCCGAGGACCGGCTCGACGACGATGCGGCCCGCCGGCACGTCGCCCGCCGCAACGGGCAGGTCGGCCACCACCTCGTGGCCGGGCACGAACGGGAACGAGACGATCGGCTCGAAGTAGCGGGAGCTGTGACCGTCGATGGTGGACAGGTCCGAGCCGCAGATGCCCGAGAGCCGGGGGAGGACCTCGACCCAGCCGGGGCCGGGCAGCTCGGGCGGGTCGATCGACCGCAGCCGCAGTGGGCCGACCTTGGCGCCGGCGCCGGCGGCCAGCCGGCCGGCGACGGTGGCCGCCGCGAAGCGGGGCACGTTGCGCTCGAAGCGGAGGGCCTTCACGCCACGCCGTCCGGGACGAGGGGGTTGGCCAGGCCGCCGGAGCGGGTGCGGCGGGGCCCGATGGGCACGAGGGTGCGGGGGGCGCCCGGCGCCTTGGAGAAGTGCTCGACCAGCCAGCCCCGCTTGCGGGCCAGGGCGGCGAGGCGGGTCTCGGGGTTGACCGCCACCGGGAACCCGACCGCCTCGAGCATCGGCAGATCGGAGGTGGAGTCGGCGTAGGCGACGGTCTCCCGCAGGTCGAGGCCGTGGGCCGCGGCGTAGTCCATGAGGGCCTGGGCCCGGCTCTCACCGGTGGGCGGCACGTCGGTGAGCTGCCCGTCGTAGGCGCCCCGGGTGACGCCCATCTCGGCGGCGACGATGTCGTCGAAGAGCGGCTCGAGCGGCTTCACCACGAAGTCCAGGGCGCCGGTGATGAGCACGGTGCGGTGGCCGGCTCGGCGGTGCTCGCGCACGCGGCGGATGGCGGCCGGGAACGACTTGGCGATGATGAGCCGGCTGAACATCTCGGCGGAGTCCTCGGCGATCTGCTCGACCGGGGCGCCGTCGTAGCGGCGGTAGAAGAGGCGCAGGAAGTCGCTGCGGTCCTTGCGGTCGAGGGCGAGCAGCGACGGCCCCTCGGCCAGGGTCTGCAGCACGAACCGCAGGCGCTCGTCGGGCGGCAGCCGACGGGTGGCCAGGAAGGCGTAGCTGGCCACCACGTTGGAGGCGATGAGGGTGTTCTCGAGGTCGAAGGCGGCGAGCTGGCGCTCGGGGGCGAGGACCTGCTTCCGCAGCCGCTCCTCACGGGTGGGGCCGGTGCGGCCCCCCGGGGTGGTGCGCACGCGGGCCTGCTGGACGACCGACGGGAGGAACACGTCGGTGGTGAAGCTGTCCCAGTCGATGACGCGCGGGTCGAAGCAGAAGTCGCGCTGGTCGTCGGGGGTCTGCGCGTCCCACAGGGCGAGCAGCCGGTCGAGGCCGTACACCGCCTCGCACTCGGCGTAGGCGCCGTAGAGCTCGACGTAGCCGAGGGCCTGCTCGGCCTCCTCCCGCTTGGACTCGAGCGACGCGCTCCACTCGGCCTGCTTGCCTCGCAGCGGCAGCTGGGCGAGCACGCCCTCGACCCGGGTGAGGGTCTTCTGCGCCCGCTGGAGCTGGCCCTGCACCCGGCCCCGGCCGGGGAAGGACCACTTGCGCACCACGATGGGCTGGCCCTTGGCGTCGTAGAGCGGGTGCTCGAGGAACCAGTCGCTCACCAGGTCGACGAGGCGCTTGTAGCGCAACGGGTTCTGCGACCCCGAGGCCACCTGCACGACCTCGATGTCGGGCTCGGGGCCCTTGGCCGCCACGGCGATGATGGCCGCGCTCACCAGGTCGACGGGGATGACGTCGACGATGCCCTCGGGCACGCCGGGGAACTCCTTCAGCAGGCCCCGGGCGAAGCTGATGATGACCGGGTCGGCCATGCGGAAGCCGCGGATCCAGCCCGGTCGGGGCTCGGCCAGCGCCGTCTCGATGATCGACGGGCGCACGATGCTCACCGGCACGGCGCCCTTGTTGTCGGCGAGGGCCCGCTCACCGAGGGCCTTGGTGTAGGCGTAGGCGTCGGGCCATCCGAGAGAGGCCGCCCGGGCCCGGCCGCCCTCGACCATGCGGTCGGCCACCCAGCGGCTGCGCAGCTGCTCGGTCTTCTCCGAGAGCAGCGGGCCGCCGGCGGCGCCGAGCTCCTTGCGGGCCTGGGCCCGGAAGTCGGCGAGCATCTCGGGGGTGCGGCTGCGGGCCTCGGCGTCGCGGCGGGCCCGGCGGGCGCCCTCGACCTCCTGGCGCCAGTCGACGTCGACGAAGAACGGGCTCTCGTCGACGAGCTGCTCGGGCGCCGACCCCCGACGGTTGCCGGCCACGTAGCAGGTCGACACGGCGACCAGGTGCGGGGTGACGCCCAAGTCGTCGAGGACGTGGGCGATGCGAGTCGGGCCCAGGAGGTTGACCTCGACGGCGGTGTCGAGCGGGGAGTCGAAGCTCACCGTGGCCGCCGAGTGGATGACGATGTCGCAGCTCGCCAGGGTGGCCCGGCCCTGCTCGTCGAGGCCGAGCCCGTCGCGGCCGACGTCGCCGGCCACCGCGGTGATGCGGCGGGCGGCCATCTCGGCGAACCCGTCCTTGCCCAGCTCGGTCCGCAACCGGTCGAAGGCGTCGTTCTTCAGGATCTCCCGGGCCACGCGCTGGTCGACGCTGGAGCGCTTGCCCGGGCGGATCAGCAGCACGATCTCGCAGTCCGGGACGCTGCGCAGCAACCGCTCGAGCAGGTTGGTGCCGAGGAAGCCGGTGGTGCCGGTGATGAAGATGCGCTTGCCGGCGAGCGCCTCACGGATCACGCCGAGTGTCTACCACTTGGTAAGTGAAGCGTCTAGCATCGCCGCCGTGGCCACCAGCGGCGGCGCCGGAACACCGGCGGGCACGACGATCGAGCGCCCCGGGGGGCGGGCCGCTCGTGGCCGCGAGACCGATGATCGCATCCTCGCCGCCGCCCTGCAGTCGTTCGGCACCAAGGGCTACGAGGCCACCTCGCTCGACCAGCTGGCCGGCGAGCTGGGGGTCACCAAGCAGACGATCCTCTACCACCACTCGTCCAAGGCCGCCCTGCTCGACGCCGTGATCGACCGGGCCACCGCCGACCTCACCGCCACCTTCGACGAGGCGCTCCGCGGCGCCGGTCCCGGTTGGGAGCGGGTGGAGGCGCTGGTGCGCTCGGTGTTCCGCCTGGCCCTGCGCCGCCCGGAGCTGCTCGGGCTGGTGCGAGAGGTGAGCCGCCTGGGCGCGCCGGCCTCGACCCGGGTGGCCGAGAACCTCGAGCCGATGGTGCGGCGGGCTCGGGCGTTCCTCGCCGCCGAGATGGACGCCGGCCGCATGCGCCGCAGCGACCCCGCCCTGGTGCTGGTGTCGGCCTACTCCACCGTGCTGGGCGTGGCCACCGAGGTCGAGGTGCTGCGGGCGGTGGGCATCGAGCCGAGCCTGCGCGCCACGGTCGTCCGCCGTCGCGAGCTGCTGGCCTTCCTGCGCTCCGCCCTCGTCGCCCCCACCCCCTCCTGAACGCCCAGCCCCCCACATGGGTGGCTCGATCGGTGATCTGATGAGGTGATGGATCGAGCCAGCGGTCGCATGGGTGGCTCGATCGGTGACCTGATGAGGTGATGGATCGAGCCAGCGGTCGCACGGGTGGCTCGATCGGTGACCTGATGAGGTGATGGATCGAGCCAGCGGAGTGGCGCGGTCAGGCGTGGCCGGGGGCGGGCGTCTCGACCCGCACCGCCTCGATGCGGCCGGTGCGCTCGCGGATGGTGCGCACGGGGTTCGAGGTGGTCGACGTGCAGATGTAGAGCGTCCTGCCGTCGCTGCCGCCGAGGGCGCAGGCGTAGGCGGCGTGGTCGCCGGTGGGGATCCACTCCACGGCGCCGGCGCCCGGGACGACCCGCATCACCCCCTTCAGCACCGGGTCGGCGACCCACATGGCGCCGGCGGCGTCGAGCGTGGTGCCGTCGGGGAAGTTGGGGCGCACGTCGGCCCAGACCCGCGGGTGGGCGGCGGAGCCGTCGGGCAGCAGGTCGTAGGCCGACAGGCGTTGGCCGTAGGTCTCGGCCACCACCAGCGTCGGGCACTCCGGCCCGTCGACGATCTCGGCGCCGTTGGGGAACAGCAGCCGGTCGACGACCACCCACGACTCGCCGTCGGGCTCGACGCACACGAGCGGCCCGCCTGCCGGCTCCTCGCCGGCGTCGACGTCGTAGCCGAACCCGCCCACGTAGGCCCGCCCGTCCGGGGCGACCACCAGGTCGTTCCACGGGTGGGGCGAGAACCGGGACAGGTCGCACAGCTCGACCAGGCCGGCCGGGTCGTGGCGCAGCAGCTTGCGGCCCAGCATCGACACGACGAGCAGCCGGCCCTCGGGCGTCCAGCCCAGCCCGCCCGGGCGGCCGTCGACGGCGAGCACCGGCTCGGCCTGGCCGCCCTCGGCCATGGCCCACACTCGGCCGTCGTGGGAGTCGGAGAACCACAGGCGGCCGTCGCGCCAGCGGGCGCAGTCGGGGAACGCCAGGCGGTCGAGCAGGACCGTCGTCTCGGATGTGTCGGTGCTCATCGGCGTCGCTGCACCTGCTCGTGTCGCTCGAGGGCCAGTCCGACCAGCTCGTCGATGAGCGCCCGGTAGGGCAGCCCGCTGGCCTGCCACAACATCGGGTACATCGAGATAGGAGTGAAGCCCGGAGTGGTGTTCAGCTCGTTGAGCAGGAACCCCCGTCCGCCCTCCTCGTAGAGGAAGTCGACGCGGGCCATGCCCTCGGCCCGGTAGGCGCGGAAGGCCCGGCAGGCCAGCGCCCTCACCTCCTCGGCGGCCTCGGGGGCGAGAGGGGCCGGCACCCGCAGGTCGGCCACGCCGTCGGCGTACTTGTCGTCGTAGTCGTAGAAGTCGGCGCCCGGCACGATCTCGCCCGGCACCGACGCCCGGGGGGAGGTGGTGTGGCCGAGCACGGCGACCTCGATCTCCCGGGCCGTGACGCCCTCCTCGACCACCAGCCACTCGTCGTGGTCGAGGGCCGTGGCCAGGCCGGCCCGCAGCTCGGCTGCGTCCTGAGCCTTGGACACACCGATCGACGAGCCCATGTTCGCCGGCTTGACGAACATCGGGAACGGCAGCGCGCCCACCAGCTCGGCCACCGCGGCGTCGTCGATGGTGTCGGGGTCGACCGGGCCGGGCTTGTCGGCGATCAGCGGGTCGAGCAGCTCGGAGCGGTGCAGGCCCTGCCAGCGCGTCTGGGCGAACCCGGTGGCCTCTGCCATCTGCTTGGCCGCCACCTTGTCCATCGCCAGCGCCGAGCCGAGCACGCCCGACCCCACGTAGGGCACACCGGCCACCTCGAGCAGGCCCTGCACCGTGCCGTCCTCGCCCATGGGGCCGTGCAGCAGCGGCAGCACGACCACGCGGCCGGCGCCCTCGCCGAGCGCCGGGAGCGGGTCGAGCGCCGGTCCCTCCACCGCCAACGCCTCGGGGAGCGCCTGCGGCCCGGCGGCCAGCGCGGCCACGGCGCCTTCGGCGAGGACCCACTGGCCTCGACGGGTGATGCCGACGGGAAGGATCTCGTAGCGCTCGGGATCGGCCGCGGCCAGGACGTGGCGGGCGGTGACCCGCGAGACGTCGTGCTCGGCCGACTGCCCGCCGAAGAGCACGACGAGGCGGACTCGGCCCCCGTGGGAGCCGGGGGGCGACGTCGTGGCCGGCGTGGTCATCGACTGCGACGGTAGCCCGCGCCACCGGCGGCCCCGGAGCACGCCGACGAGCCGGGGGTCACCCCGGCGCTGCGGCCGTCGGCCGGTACGGTGGCCGCCGTGAAGTTCCTCGCCTCGGAGATCGCCCGCGCCGTGGGCGGCACCCTGGTGGGCCCCGACGTGGAGGTCCAGGGGGCGGCCATCGACTCCCGCGTGGTGAGGCCGGGTCAGCTGTTCATCCCCGTGCGCGACGTCCGCGACGGCCACGACTTCATCGGCGCGGCGCGCGATGCCGGCGCGGCGGCCACCCTCACCGCCCGGGAGCCCGAGCCGGGCATCACGTCGATCGTGGTGCCCGACACGGCCGCGGCGTTCACCACCCTCGGCGCCTACGCCCGCTCCCGGCTCGACGAGCGGGTGGTCGGGATCACCGGCTCGGTCGGCAAGACCTCCACCAAGGACCTCGCCGCCGCGGTGCTGGGCCGCCGCCACGTGGTGACCGCGAGCGAGAGGAGCTTCAACAACGAGCTCGGCGTGCCCCTCACCCTGGTGAACGCCCACGAGGGCACGGACGTGGCGGTGATCGAGATGGGGGCGCGGGGCGCCGGGCACATCGCCTGGCTGTGCGAGATCGCCCAGCCCACCATCGCGGTGGTCACGTCGGTCGAGCTGGTGCACGCCGAGCTCATGGGCGACCTCGACGCCATCGCCCGGGCCAAGGGCGAGCTCCCGGCGTCGCTGCCCGCCCACGGGGTGGCGGTGCTGAACGCCGGCAACGAGCGGGTGGCCGCGATGGCGTCGACGACCTCGGCCCGCACGGTGCTCTACGGCCTCGACCACGGCGACGTGCGGGCCACGGGCGTGGAGCTCGGCCCTGACCTGCGGGCACGGTTCCGGCTCGAGTCGCCGTGGGGGAGCACCGACGTGCACCTCGGGGTGCGCGGCGTGCACCACGTCGGCAACGCGCTCGCCGCCGCCACCGTGGCCCTGCTGTGCGACGTCCCCATCGACGAGGTCGGGGCGGGTCTCGAGCTCGGGGAGCTGTCGCCGTGGCGCATGGACCTGCAGACAGCCCCGAGCGGCGCCCGGGTCCTCAACGACGCCTACAACGCCGGCCCGGCCTCGATGGAGGCGGCGCTGCGGGCGCTCGCCCACCTCGACGCGGCCCGCCACCACGCCGTGCTCGGCCCCATGGCCGAGCTGGGGGAGGACGGCCCGGCCGAGCACCGGCGGATCGCCGCCCTCGCCGGGGAGCTCGGCGTGCACCTGGTGGTGGTCGGGTCCGCCGACTACGGCCCGGCGCCCGTCCACGACGTCGACGAGGCCGTCGCCGCGCTGGGCGAGCTGGGCGCCGACGACGCGGTGCTGGTGAAGGGCAGCCGGGTCGCCGGCCTCGAGCGGGTGGCCGAGCGCCTGCTCAGCCGCTGACCGGGGCGGTCGCCGCTCCCGCCCGGCGCAGCTCGGGCGGGCGCAGGTCGCAGTACCAGGCGAGCAGCACGGCCACGGCGGCCCCGGCCAGCACCACGGCGGTGACCGACGTGTACCCCACCACCCAGCCGGCGACGAGGCCACCGATGGGCACGGTGCCGCCGAACGACATCACCCACACCGCGCTGGCCCGGCCCCGCACGCGGTCGTCGAGGTTGGACTGGAACACGGTGGCGAGGGAGGTGACCGCGGCGAAGTAGAAGAAGCCGAGGACGAAGCCGACGGGGAAGGCCGGGGCCGCCGAGCGCAGCATGGCGAACGTCGCCAGGCACACCGCGAAGCCGACCAGGCTCAGCCGGACGATCTTCTCGAGCGACCGCCCGGCGAGGAAGGTGCCGATCGACAGCGCCCCCGCCACCGCCCCCAGGCCGAACACGGCGTACAGGAAGCCGTAGGTGGTGCTCTTCGAGGGCACGTCGAGGTTGGTGGAGGTGAGCACGGGCATCAGGGTGATGAAGCCCATGCAGAAGAAGGAGAACACGAACACCGTGGTGACGGCCCGACGCACCACCGGCGAGTGGCGGATGTAGGAGAACCCGCCGAGGAAGCGGCGCAGCGGCCCCTCGTCGCCCGTTGTGCGTGGCACCGGCGGCACCGTCACCCGGGTGATGGCGACCATGATGGCGACGTAGGTGACGGCGTTGCCGAGGAACACCCACGAGGGCCCCACCAGCGCGTACAGCACGCCGCCGATGGCGGGCCCGATCACCCGGGAGGCGTTCATGCTCACGGAGTTGAGCGAGACCGCGCCGGCGAGGTCGCGCTTGGGCACGAGGTTGGGGGTGAGCGACAGGAACACCGGCGACTGCAGGGCGGCCCCGGTGCCGATGAAGGCGACAGCGAAGAGCAGGCCGGGTCTCGACGGGTTCGGGCTCGCCGCGATCCAGGCCAGGAGCAACGAGCCGACCAGCTGCTCGACGTTGAGCCAGAGGATGAGCTTCTTGCGGTCGAAGGCGTCGGCGATGGCGCCGCCCACGAGGGCGAGCAGCAGCTGGGGACCGAGGTTGGCGAAGCTGACGAGGCTCACGAACCAGGCGCTGCGGGTGATGTCGTAGGCCATCGCGGCGACGATGACGTTCTGCATCCACGTGCCGATGTTCGACGCGAACATGCCGAGGAACATCGTGCGGAAGTCGCGGTGGCGCAGGGCGGTGCGGATGGTGCCGAACTCGGCGGTGCGGTCGGCGTCGACCACCGCCTCCTCGGCCTCCTCGAGGACGAAGCTGCCTGCTCCGTCGTCGTCTGCCGGGCCCTGCCCGCTGCGCGCCACGTCCATGTCACCTTCGAGGGTACGGCGACCCGGGTGCCGAAGCGAAACGGAGATTCCGTTTACGAGGGGGCGGCGCGGCGGGACGGGCGGCCCCGGTCGGGTCGGGACCGACGCCCGGCCGGCCACCGGCTCTCCGCTTGTGTGGTCGAATGCGGTCTCGGTTCGACAGGAGGTCAGCGGTGGGCGTGTACGAGATCGAGGGGGTGGTGCCGGTCGTGCACCCCACGGCGTTCGTGCACCCCGAGGCGGTGCTGATCGGCGACGTGCACGTGGGTGCCGGCGCGTACGTCGGCCCGCTGGCCAGCCTCCGGGGCGACTTCGGCCGCATCGAGCTCGGGGCCGGCGCCAACCTGCAGGACTGCTGCGTGATGCACAGCTTCCCGGGGGCCGGCTGCACGGTGGAGCCCGAGGGTCACGTCGGCCACGGTGCCGTGCTCCACGGCTGCACGGTGCGCTCGGGGGCCATGGTCGGCATGAACGCCGTGGTGATGGACGGCGCCGACGTGGGGGAGCGTGCGCTCGTCGGTGCCAACGCCTTCGTGCCGGCGGGGCTCGTGGTGCCCGCCGACCACCTGGCCGCGGGCAACCCGGCCAAGGTCGTGCGCGAGCTCGACGCCGACGCCCTGGCGTGGAAGGCGAACGGCATCCGGGTCTACCAGGAGCTGGCCCGTCGCTGCCTGGCCACCCTCCGGCCGGCCGAGCCGTTGGTCGAGGCGGAGCCCGATCGTCCGTCGCTCAGCACCACGAGCGCCACGTCCGTGCCCCTCCACGAGTTCCGCCGCCGAGACCGCTGACCCGTTCCCGGTCCGCCCGGCTCACCCCGCGCCGCCACGGCGACGTGCGGAGAGCCGGACGGGACGGCCCGGGTGCTCGGCGTGCGATCTCAGCTCACGCGACGCGCCGGTACACGGCCTGCATGGAGGCCATGGGCACGTCGGTGTACACCCCGCCGACCCGCGCGTCGACGAACGACGCCCATCCCGGGTCGGCGAGCAGCGCCTGCTGGGCGGCATCCACCGAGTCGATGCCCGGATGGCTCGACATCCAGGTGATCGAGCCGTAGGGGCCGGTGATGCCCATGCCCACCATCGTCGGTGCGCCGGTGAGCTCGGTCGCCCGGTCGGCGAGCTCGACGGCGTTGCCGAGCCCCTGTTCGAGGTGGCCGGCGAGGCAGAGGGTGCTGATGGTGGTGGTGTACGAGCCGAGCTCGGCGGGCGTGAGCTCGCCGTGGACGACCTGTTGGACGATGTCGGTCGGCGGCCCGACCATGAAGGCGGTGGCTCGGTCCTGTTCGGCGACGTAGAAGTCGTCGACGAGCAGCTTGTCGAAGACGGCCTCCAACGTCCCCAGGTCGGGCACGGCGGCCGCCCAGGCGAGCTCGCCCGCCTCGGACGAGAACACCTGGGTGTGCAGGGTGCAACCGACATCGGTCACCTCGTTCACCCTCTGGGTGATCTCGGTGGCCCACATCATCGCCGCGCGTGTCTGCCCACCAGCCATCCGGCCGCGCCGAACGAAGAGGTACATGGCTCTCCCCCCTCTCTCTCCGAGGCCACCGCGGTGCGGTCCCCCGAGGCACTCTGCGCCGCGCGTCGACGGGCGTCAACCGTCGTGGCCGACCGTCGCGCTCCGGCGCCGGTCGGCCACCAAGGGTCGGCTCAGGCCCCGACCAGGTCGACGGTGACGCCCTGCACCCGGTCGGGGTGCTTCTCGATCCAGCTGCGGGCGTAGGGGCACTCGGGCACGACGGTGAGGCCCTCGTGACGGGCGGCCTCGATCGCGGCGGCCACGAGCCGGCCGCCGTAGCCGTTGCCCTCGAGCTCCTCGGGCACGCCGGTGTGCACGAGGACCAGGCGGTCGCCTCGTCGCCGGTAGTCGAGCACGGCGACGCCGGCGTCCTCGACGATCTCGAAGCGACGCTCGTCGCGGTTGTCCCTCACGTCGGCCATCGGTCCCTCCGGTCTGGGTGCTGGCGGATCTGGCCCTCGCGCTCTACCCCGTCGACCCCTCGTCCGACCTCGATCCTCGCGCCGCCGTCACCGCCCGTCGTGGCCGCCGGGTCAGCGGCGCTCGACGCGGGCGGCGACGGTGGCACGCACGTCCACGTCGTCCGGCGCTCCGGGGAGGGCCTTGGCGAACAGGTGGGGGACCCGGCGCACCAGGCGGACCTCCACGCCGCCGTCGCCGGTGACGGTCACCGACGGCGGCTCGGACAGCTCGTCGAGCAGGCCCTTGGCGGCCAGCGCCTCGAGGACCGCCTGCTCGGCCCGAGTGGCGTCGAGGCGGTAGCCGTCGCCGCGCCGCAGCGCCGCCTCGTCGAGGCCGACCGTGACGGCGTCGTTGGCGGCGTCTCCCGCGGCGGCGACGAGCTCGCGCTGGCCGAGCCGCACGGCGGTGAGGTCCACGGCGATGGCACCCAGGACCATGACCACCAGGACGGCGGCCGGCATCAGCATGAGCACGCTGCCCGCGTCTGAGCGGCCCGCCCGGCCCGGCCCGCGGGCGGAGGAGGGCGGAGCCGATCGGGCCCGGCGGCAGCTCAGCACGTCGCCTCCCCGGGCAGCCCGCTGCGGTAGGGGTCGACCACCTCGCTCTGGCGGGCGACCACGTCGAAGGCGTGGCCGTAGCCGCCGACGAAGGGAAGGCGCAGCGCCGGGACGGGGTGGTGCACCGTCACCGTGACCCGCGTGCAACGGCCGAAGGCCCGACCGTCGGCGTGGCCCACCTGCACCGAGGAGTGCCGGGCGTCGCGCCCGTGGCCGGCGATGGCCTGGCGGGCGGCCGCGTCGGCCGACGCGGTGGCGGTGTCGGCGTCGGGGGCCTCGACGTAGGCGCGCACCGCTTCGCGGGCGGCGCTGGTCGCGGCGAGCTTGGCGTCCACCACGCCCCAGGCGTTGACGACGAGCAGCGTCCCGACCACGAAGGTGAGCAGCCCGAAGGGCAGCACCTCCACGCCGGCGAGCTGGCCCGCGTCGTCCCGCCACCGGGGTCGGCGCGCCAAGATGATGAGCCGGCTCATCGAAGTGACTCCACCCGGACGGTGACGGTCCGGTCGACCAGCGCGGCACCGGGACCGCGCAGGGCGGCCCACAGGAAGCCCGGCGGCCGGGCCCTCACCCGCAGGCGGACGACCTCTCCGTCGCTTCCGGTCCAGTCGAGCTGGGTGCGGTCGCCGAAGCGCCCCAGGAGCCGCTTGACGCGCGCTTCGGCGTCGACCCGGGCGGCGGCGACCGACGAGGCGTCGTCGTGGTCGACGCGGGCGCCGGCCGCGGCTCGTGCGCCCTCGTACGCCGCGTCGGTGACCACCGAGCGGGTGTAGAGGGCGATCAGCGTCTGCACCGAGAAGAGCAGCAGCGCGAGGAACGCCAACAGCCCGGCCACGCTGCCGATGAGGCCGGTGCCGAGGTCGCCCCGGCACCGGCCCACGCCCGAGCTCACTCCGAGCCGATCTGCGCGACCTTCTGGTTCGTGGTCGCCTCGGTCGACTTCCACATCTTCTGGAAGCCGACCCACATGGCGGCCCCGAGGAAGGCCATGATCAACACGGCGATCGCGGCCGAGATGACGCCCTCGCCGAGGTCGCCGCGTGCTCGCCTGCGGACCGTCCCGCCCGGCCGCGAGGTGCGTCGGCGGGCCGTCATGGCCGCGCTGATCCAACCGATGGTCGTGGTCATCGTCGTCTCCTTGTGTCTGTGGGTTGGAAGGGATGGGGTCGGGGCCCTGCTCACCCCGAGGTGAAGAGGCGCATGGCCTCGATGAACGGCACGGCGAGGAACAGCACGCCGGGCACCAGGGTCGCCACCGTCACGGGGATCCAGACCTGCTGGCCGCGCCGCTCGATCGTCTCGATCAGCTCCCGGTGGACCTCGGCCCGCACGGAGCGGGCCTCCTCGGTGATGAGCCGGCCGAGGTCGCCGGCCTCCCGGTTCAGCGCCAGCACCGACACCAGCCGGTCCACCGACGGCACCGACGCCAGCGCCGCCCACTCGGCCAGCGCCCGCTCCTCGTCGATCCCCTGGCGGGTGCGCCCCACCACCCGGCGCAGGTCCTGGGCGACGGCGCCGTCGCTGCGACGCGACAGCCGGGCGAGGGCGGCCCCGAGCGAGTACCCGGCCGAGAGGAGCATGCCGAGCTGCTCGCTCACCACCGGTAGCTCGAGGAAGAGCCGTCGCTGCCACCGGGTCGACCGGCGGGCCAGGCCCTGCTCCACCAGGAGGAACGCGAGCAGCGGGAGGCCGACGACCACGAGGGCGGCCATCGGTGCTGGCGGTCCCGAGGCCACGACCGCGAGCAGCGCCGTGGCGCCGGCGGCCACCACCCAGCCCAGCTGGCGCAGGCGGAACGCGGTGACGTCGAGCGGCGAGTGCACCCGCTCGAGGCGGACCGCCAGCTCCTCTGACACCCCGAACAGGTGCGAGAGACGGGCGCCGGCGGATCGGGCGAGCGGGCCGAGCACCTCCCGGAACGCCTCGACCGACCAGCCGCTGGCCGTGGGTCCCTCCGTGCGGGCGCCGGTGAGGTAGGGACGCAGCCGATCGGCGAGAGCCGGCTGGCGGAACCACCGGAGCCGGCCCAACAGGAGGGTCGTGCCGGCCCAGCCGAGGAGGGCAGCGAGGAGCACGGCGCGGCTCATCGGGCGAAGACCCGCTCTTCCTCGGGCAGCCGGAGCATCCGACCGGCCCACAGCCAGCAGGCGGCGACCATCGCCAGGGCGGCGAGCACCGCGGCCTGCCCCAAGGCCGTCTGGTAGGCGCTGCGGCCGTTGCCCACCGACAGCCCGGCCGCCGCCATGCCCAGGGGCACGAGCAGGACGAACCGCCGGGCGAAGCGGACGCCGGCCTGCCGGGCCCGGGCGTCCTTGCGGTAGCGGGCGTCCTCACGGCGGTCCTCGGCCAGGTCGGCGAGGCGGCGGTCCAGGTCCGTGCCGCCGAGCTCGTGGGCGATGAGCAACGTCTCGCACGTGGCGTCGCACGTGGGGTCGGCCAGCCGGTCACGCAGCACGGTGAGGCTGCGCTCGAAGTCGGTCGTCAGCAGCCACTCCCGCTGGGCGGCGGCGAAGGCCGGGCGCAGCTCCTCGGGGCCCGAGGCGCCGACCTGGAACAGCGCCTGGGGGATGGAGCGCCCGACCGAGGAGGTGAGGATGCGCAGCTCCTCGATGAGGCGGGGCCAGGCGTCCTGGGCCAGCGAGCGCCGAGCCCGTCGGCGCTGGCGGTGGGCGGCCACGGGGAACGACGCGGCGAAGGCGCCACCGACGACGGCGGGGAGCAGCGCGCCGAACAACAGCAGGCCCAGCGCCGCGCCGCCCACGAAGACCACGGTGAGCACAGCCGCGAACTCGCCGACGGCGACCGTGCCGAGCCCGGCCTGGGCCAGCCAGTCGGCCGGGCGCCAGCGCGCCCGGCGAGGCGCGGACGACGGGCTCGGCCCCGGGCCCAGCCCCCGCCAGCCCATGGCGATCGACGTGTAGAGCAGGTGGGCGCCGTAGGCCGCGGCGACCGCGGCGACGACGCCGATCACCGGGCCACCTCCGAGTCGTCGCGCACCAGCCCGAGGAGGTCCTCGCCGGCGGTGGCGAAGGTCCCCGCCAGGCGATGCGGGACGTTGCCGGTCCAGCGCAGGGCCCGGTCGGGGCCGGACCGACCGAAGACGTCGGTGACGGTGAAGGCGCCGCTCTCCGGGCTGCCCGCCAGGTCCTCGACCGCCAGGATCTCTGCCACTCGCGGGCCGTCGGGGGTGCGCTGGCTGAACACGACCAGGTCGACCGCCTCGGTGACCAACGTGGTGAGCGCCGAGTGCGGGAGGTTCTGTGCGGAGTCCGAGAGCTCGGCGAGGAAGCGGATCCTGGAGAGGGCGCCGCGGGCGTGGGCCGCGTGGATCGTCGTGAAGCCGTTGACGCCCGAGGACAGCGTGAGCAGCAGCGGCAGCGCCTCGCGGTCGCGGACCTCGCCGACGATGGCCACGTCGGGCGCCATGCGCAGGAACCCCGCCACCAGCCGGCGCAGGTCGACGCCGGGCCGGTCCGGTCGGGCCGGTCGGGTCTGCATCGACGCCACGTTCGGCATGGGGGCGTCGATCTCGAAGACCTCCTCGGCGATCACCACCCGCAGCGACGGGTCCAGCTCCCCGACGCAGCACGACAGCAGCGTGGTCTTGCCCGAGCCGGGAGCGCCGGCGAACACGATGGTGGCCCCGGCCCTGACGGCGGCGGCGAGGAACCGGCCGGCCGCCGGGCTGAGCGTCCCCCGCTCGACGAGCTCGTCGAGGCTGGTGAACGGCACGCCGGTGAAGCGCCGGATGTTGACCATGAGGTGGCCGCCCCGGGCGAGGTCGCCGTGGACGATGTGCACCCGGGAGCCGTCGTCGAGCTGGGCGTCCTGCAGGCCCTCGGTGGGGTCGAGCTTGCGGTGGCTCGTCGACGCGTCGTCGAGCAGCTTGGTGAGGGTGCGCACGACGTGGTCGTCGTCGTGGAAGGCCTCGTGGTGGTAGCCGCTCGGGCCGCTGTGGCGCTTCACGAACACCTCGGCCGGCGAGTTGATCTCGATCTCCCACACGTCGGGGTCGTCGAGGAGCTCGGTGAGGGGCCCGTACCCGGCCAGGTTGCGCCACGCCCGCTCGGCCACCATCGCCGGGTTGGTGAGCGGGATGGTCCGCCGGCCTCGCCGCACGTCGTCGTCCCAGCGGGCCAGCTCGTCGTCGATGAGCGCCCTCAGGGCGGCCCGGCCCTGCGGCGCCGCCATGTCGAGGGCGATGTCCTTCGCCCGGGACTGGACCGCCTGCTCGACCTCGACCAGCGGCGTGACCTCGCGGTCGCGCTCGTGCACCTCGCCCGGCGCGCTCATGCCGTCGCTCCCAGACCGAGCGAGCCGGGCCGGACCGGGACGGGTTCGGCCTCGGGGCCCACGTCCATGCGCTGCCCCGCTCGTTCGAGCACGGCGGCGACCGCAGCGCCGAGCGGGGACGACAGCGCCCGGGGGAGCGGGGAGCCGTCGAGCTGGACCGCCTCGAGATCACGACGGGGTGGGACCATCAGCGGGCTGGCGACGGCCGCGCCGGGGACCAGCTCGGCGAGCAGCTGGGCGACGGTGCGGGCGACCTCGGCTCGCCGTCGGGGCGAGCGGGGCGCCCGGTTCAGCACCGGCAGCACCCGCTCGGCGGCGACGCCGCGACCCAGCAGGTCAGCGAGGGTGCGCACCAGGCGGTGCACGCCGACCACGCCCTCGGCGCCGGTGACCACCACCACGTCGGCGGTGGCGGTCAGGTGCCGGGCGCAGCAGTTGCGGTCCTCCACGTCGATCGAGCCGGTGTCGTCCTCGCCCTCGAGGTCGGCGTCGGCGTCCGCGACGACCGTGGAGTAGGTGCGGCGCAGCGAGGCGAAGGCCGCCTCGACCGCCCGGGGGCGCAGCGCCGTCCAGTCCCGGTGCCGGCGCAGCCCGGGCAGCAGGTCGTAGCCCCGGTCGGGGCACGACCACAGCATCGCTCGCACCTGCTCGGTGTCGGGCCGTCCGCTGCGGTGCGCCTCCACCAGCTCCTGCAGGCCGGGCACGACGTCGCCGTTGTCGTGGAGCAGGGCCAGGCTGGCGTCGAGCGACGCATCCACCAGCGCCACCCGGCCGCCGTTGGTCGGGTCGGCGCCGGCCGCCTGGGCGACGGCCATGGCGATGGTGGAGGTGCCGGTGCCGCCGGCGCCCACCACCGTGACCAGTCGGCCCGCCCACGTGAGGTCGGGGTCGGCGTCGGCGCTCGCCGCACCGGCTGCGCGCTCCACCGGGCTGGCGTGCTCGCGCAGCACCGCCAGGACCGACTCACGGTCGACGGGCTCGGGGAGCACGTCGACGGCGCCCAGCTCGAGCCACCGGCTCCGGCCGGTGCTCGCGCCGACCACGACCGGGGCGCAGCCGGCCCGGCGGGCGGCGTCGAGCAGGTCCCGGTCGAGACCGCTGCAGCCCTCGTCGACCAACAGGGCGGAGAAGGGCCGTCCCGCGGCGAGCCGAGCGCGCAGCTCCTCGGTCGACACGCACTTCACGAACTCGACCGGCAGCGCCGCCGAGGTCGCCCACCGGCCCAGCTCGGAGAACCAGGCCGCCCGGGGGCGAGCGGCGCCCAGCACGACGTAGTGCTCGGCGGTCACGACCGTCGCCCCGTCGTCTCGGCGCCCGTGGCGCTGGGCGAGCTCGTGCGGTCTCGGCCGGCCGGCCCGACCACACCGGTCGAGCGCACCACCGTGATCACGCCGACCTGTGAGGCGTGGGCGACGTCGAGCACCTGGTCGTTCGAGGCCAGCCCGACGGTGAGCACCAAGCGGCCCGAGGCGCCCAGGCCGCCGGAGCGAGCCTCCTGCACCCCGAGCACACGTGCGTCACGGGCCAGCACCGTCGTGTAGGCGTCCTCGCCCGATCCGAACGTGGCGAGGAGCTCGACGGTCTCCCCGGCACGGATGTCGCCGTCGAGCGCCCGGTCACGGTCGACCGGGAAGGAGAACTCGGGACCGGTCGTGGTGGCCGACGCCCGGCGCACGGCGCTGGCCTGCACCAGCTCGCCACCCGAGAGGGGAGCGAGGGTGACCGCCCCCACGAGGTCCTCGACGGCGGTGAAGGCCCGCCCGGCGACGTCCGCCGGCAGGTCGACCGCCCGCAGCTCGAGGTCGTCCGCCGTGAGCCGCTGCCCGGGGTCGACCTGGTGGCGGGCCAGCACCACCGTGGCCGAAGGCCCGTCCTGGGCCCCGGCGTAGGCGGCGAACACCACCACGGCCGCCACCGTGACCAGCAGCCCGCCCACCAGCGCCCGCCCGGTCGGGAGGCCCCGCCTCGCTCCTCCCGACCGGCTCCGCCTGGTGCTGTGCTCCGCCGTGCCCGCCGGCACGGAACCCGCCCCGTGCATGTCCGCCTCCGCTTCCGCCGTCCGCCTGACGGCTTCGGTTCGCCACCCCGCCGGTGGCGACAGCGGTCAACGTAGGAGCCACTCTCCGTGGTCACAAGGAGGTCCAACGGCTCATTTCCAGGGTGCCGGGGGACATCGAGATGGACCAACAGGGCACGAACTGGCGTAGTGTCGGGGGATGGCCGATGCCCCGATCGAGTGGATGAGCAGCGGTGAGGCGGCCGACTACCTGGGGGTCGGCACGCGCACGCTCTACAAGTTCATCGACGACGGAAAGTTGCCCGGCTACAAGTTCGGGCGCGTCATCCGGCTGAAGCGCTCCGACGTCGATGCCTTCATCGAGGCGAGCCGCATCGAGCCGGGCACCCTCGAGCACCTCCGCTCCGACCCGGCCACGCCCGTCGACGTCGATTGAACGTCCCGTCGGTGCCGGCCGAGGACCTCGGCCGGCACCGGGGCACGACGTCAGCCGCCGCCGAGCAGCGCCACCCCCGCGGCGTGGAGGGTGAACAGGATCCGGGAGCACTCGGCCCGGTTCGAGCCCTTGAACAGCGGCAGTCCGAGCTCCGGGGGCTCCTCGAACACGAAGGGGTACGTCAGGCCGAACGACCGCTCGAGCTCGGCGCACTGGGCGGTGGCGTCGCCGCCGAAGCCGTCCGGTTCGTTCACCTCGTCGAGCACGACCGGCGTGCCCTTGGCGAACGTCCTCACGCACCCGCTGAACGTGTCGATGCCGTAGCCGGCGTACGCGGTCCGGATGTAGGCCTGCACGGCCGGGGTGCCCGTGAGGTAGGCGCACACCTGCGCCGGGGTCCCGGGTGTGGGCCGAGGGCCGTTGGGTGGCGCCGGTCGGGGCGCAGCCGACGCGGGAAGCGCCAGCACCACTGCGGCCACGGCGGCGATCGCTGCCGTGGCGATGGTCTTCTTCATGGGGTTCTCCTCCTCGTGGTCACGGATCCGACGGCGCCGGCTGCGCCGCGGTCTCAACCCTGGCCACCGCCAGGCAGCTGGCGCGGCGTGCACTCCTGGGGCGCCGGGCCGTTCACGTGCTGGTGGGCGCGCACGCGGTAGAGATCGCCCGGAGAGGCCAGGCCGAGGACGTCGCCGAAGTCCTTGATCACCTGGTTCACCTCGGCCCGCACGTTGCCGACGCCCGGGACCTCGAGGCGGGCCAGGTACGACGAGCAGTAGCCCATGTTCGAGGCGCTCGACGGCGGAGCCGCCCCGGCCACCGAGCCGAGGCACCCCACCGAGCCCGCGACGACGAACGCGAACGTTGCAGCCTTCAGCCGCATCACGGTTCTCCCTCCCGGCCGGGACGCGCCCCCGCCCGTCGCCGACGAGGCCCCCCCACGCCGGCACCAGCCCTCCGAACGCTGCGCCCACCGTGGGTCGATGTCAAGGGCGTGACCCGGGCGCAGGGGGATCGCTCAGCTCGCCGCTCGCAGCGAGACCTCCTCGACCGCCCCGAGGTTCACGTAGCAGACGTCGCCACCGTCGAGGTTCAGCACCGCCACCTCGGCGCTGATCGAGACCACCGTCCCCCCGATCGCCTCACCCCCCACCACGACCCGGAGGCGGTCGCCCGGCGCGGCCGCTCGGGCGAGGATGCGGCCGAACCGGGCGGTGGTCGTCACCGAGCCCTCGCCGTGCACCGGCTCGCCGCCGACCATGCGCACCGAGGCCACCGCCGCCAGCCGGACCACCAGCCACTCGTCCGGCCCGACCTCCACCACCACGGCGTCGGCGCCCACGACGACCACCCGCCCGCGGTGGCGACGGGCCGAGGTGGTCGTGAGCACCGCTGTCGCAGCCCGCTCGGCCAGGTCGGCGAGCACGCCGATGACGGTGGCGTCCTCGGAGGCGTGGCTCCGCAACGCCCCGACCCGCGCGCGTGAGCGGGCCGCCTCCTCGACGCGCACCTCGCCCAGCCACCGGTCGAGGGAGAGGTCGCCGTCGGGCAGGGCGTGGTCGCGGTCGGGCGGGGTGTGGTCGTCTCCGGTCACGGCGGAGGTGTCGGCAGCCGGCCCGCCGGGCTGAACCGCCGGGCCTCTAGGCTGGAGGGCCAGATGCCAGACACCAAGGTCAACATCCACGTGCCGGGGAACCACCTCATGGCGGGGCTGCTCGGTCCTCGGGACGAGCTGCTGCGCCTGGTCGAGGCCGCCTTCCCCGACGCCGACGTGCACGTGCGGGGCAACGAGATCACCGTCGCCGGCCCGCAGGCCGAGCAGGTCGGCAAGCTGTTCGAAGAGCTCGTGGTGCTGCTCCAGCAGGGCCAGGTGCTCGAGCCGGCGGCGGTGCGGCGCAGCATCGACATGGTGAAGGCCGACGAGCGACCCTCCGAGGTGCTCTCCACCGACGTGCTGCGGGGCGCCCGGGGCCGCATGGTCCGGCCGAAGACCAGCGGCCAGAAGCGCTACGTGGAGGCCATCCGGCACAACATCGTCACCTTCGGCGTGGGTCCGGCCGGCACCGGGAAGAGCTGGTTGGCCGTCGCCATGGCCGTGCACGCGCTGCAGGCCAAGGAGGTCGACCGCATCATCCTCACCCGGCCGGCGGTGGAGGCCGGCGAGCGGCTCGGGTTCCTGCCCGGTGACCTGATGGCCAAGGTCGACCCCTACCTGCGGCCGCTGTACGACGCCCTCTACGACATGGTCGAGCCCGACGGCGCCCAGCGCCTGCTGGAGCGGGGCACGGTCGAGGTCGCCCCGCTGGCGTTCATGCGGGGCCGCACGCTGAACGGCAGCTTCATCATCCTCGACGAGGCCCAGAACACCACGCCCGAGCAGATGAAGATGTTCCTGACCCGCATCGGCTTCGGGTCCAAGGCCGTGATCACCGGCGACACGACCCAGGTCGACGTGCCCGGCGGCCGCAGCGGCCTGCTGGGCCTGGAGCCGGTGCTGTCGGGCATCGACGGGCTGGCCTGGGTGAGGCTCGGCAGCGGCGACGTCGTGCGCCACCGCATCGTGCAGGACATCGTGAACGCCTACGAGGCGGCCGCCGAGCGCACGGCCACGGGCCGCGCCGGGCGGTCCGCCGCTGCGCCCGCCGAGGAGGAGGCGCGGGAGTGAGCGAGCCCCCGAGGTCCCGCCGGCCCCGCCGGCGTGGTCCGGCCGACGGCGAGGTCACCGTCTTCGTCGCCGACGAGCAGGGCGCCCTCCCGGTCGACACCGAGCGCTGGCAGGCGTTGGCCCTGTCGGTGCTCGACGACGAGGGCGTCAGGGGCGAGTGCGAGCTGTCGGTGCTCTTCGTCGACGAGGGCACCATGGCCGGGCTCAACGAGCGCTTCATGGGCCAGGAAGGGCCCACCGACGTGCTGAGCTTCCCGATCGACGGGGAGGCCAACCCGCCGGGGAGGTGGCCCGACAGCGGCGGGCCGGGCCCCGACCGCCTCGACGACGACCTCGAGGACCTGCCGCTGCTGCTGGGCGACGTCGTGGTGTGCCCCGCGGTGGCCGACCGCAACGCGCCCGGGCACGCCGGCTGCTACGACGACGAGGTGGCGCTGCTCGTGGTCCACGGCGTCTTGCACCTGCTCGGCATGGACCACGCCGACGACGCCGGCCGCACGGCGATGCAACAGCGCGAGCGCGAGCTGCTGGCCGCCCACCACGGCCCGCTGGCGGCCGATCCGTGGGCCGGGGAGCAGCCGTGACCTCCTCGCAGACGGCGATGCTCGTCGTCATCATCGTGATGCTCGTGCTGTCGGGCGGCCTGGCGTTCTCCGAGACGGCCCTCACCCGCATGTCGAGGGCCAAGGCGCAGGCGCTGGCCGAGGAGGGCCGGCCCGGCGGGGCTCGGCTGGTCCGGCTCGTCGAGCGCCCCGAGCGGTTCCTCAACGTGGTGCTGCTGGTGCTGCTGGTGTGCCAGCTCGTGCAGTCGACCCTCACCGGCCTGCTCGCCAACGACCTCTTCGGCGGCTGGGGCGTGGCCGTCGGCACGTTCGTCAACGTGGTCGTGGTGTTCGTGCTGGCCGAGGCGGCCCCCAAGACCTGGGCCATCGAGCACCCGGAGCGAGCCGCCCTGCTCTCGGCGCCGCCGGTCGCCGCCCTGGTGCGCTTGTGGCCGCTGCGGCTCCTGTCGCGCGGCCTGATCGGCCTCACCAACGTCATCCTTCCCGGCAAGGGCCTCAAGGAGGGGCCGTTCGTCTCGGAGGAGGAGCTGCTCGCCATCGTGGAGGCGGCGGCCGAGGAGGACGTGATCGAGCAGGAGGAGCGCGAGCTCATCAGCCAGATCATCGAGTTCGGCGACACCATCGTGCGCGAGGTCATGGTGCCCCGCCCCGACATGGTCACGGTCGACTCGGACTTCCGGGTGGCCGACGTCATGGAGGTGGTGCTGCTGAACGGGCGCAGCCGCATCCCCGTCTGCGGCGAGGGCATCGACGACATCGTGGGCGTGGTGACCGCCAAGGACCTCATGCGGGCCGAGCGCGACGGGCGCGCCGAGGGGCCGGTCACCGACGTCATGCGCGAGGTGCACTTCGTGCCCGAGAGCAAGCGGGTGGCGGCGTTGCTGCCCGAGATGCAGGCGCAGAAGTTCCACCTGGCCGTCGTGGTCGACGAGTACGGCGGCACGGCCGGGCTGGTCACCATGGAGGACCTCATCGAGGAGCTGGTGGGGGAGATCGTCGACGAGTTCGACCGCGAGGAGCCCATGGTCGAGCCGCTGGCCGACGGCACGTTCCGGGTGCAGGCCGGCATGGCCGTCGACGAGGTCAACGAGCTGCTGCACGTCGAGCTGCCCGAGGGCGACTGGGACACCCTCGGCGGGCTGGTGTTCCACCTCGCCGGCCACGTGCCCCACGAGGGCGAGGAGGTCGTCTGCGACGGTCACCGCCTGCTCGTCGAGCGGGTCCAGGGCCGGCGCATCGCCAAGGTCCGCGTCGAGCTGGCGGGCTCACCCACCGACGACGGGGCCGGCCTGGCCGGTCGGCCCGTGCCCGGCGCGGTGCCCGCCGCCGACAGGGCACCGTCGTGAGGTCCGGCTTCGTCTCGCTCGTCGGGCGCCCCAACGTGGGCAAGTCGACGCTGCTCAACCGGGTCCTCGGCACCAAGGTGGCCATCACCTCCGACAAGCCCCAGACCACCCGCTCGCAGGTCCGCGGAATCCTCAACCGGCCCGACGCCCAGGTGGTGTTCGTCGACACCCCGGGCATCCACAAGCCGCGCACCCTGCTCGGCGAGCGCCTCAACGCCACGGCCACCGAGGCGGCGAGCGGCGTCGACGTGGTGTGCCTGGTGGTCGACGCCACCGCCCCCATCGGCCCGGGCGACCGGTTCGTCGCCGAGCGGGTGCCGCCCGACGCCGTCATCGTCGTCAACAAGACCGACGCCGCTTCGCCCGACGAGGTGCTGCTCCAGCTGGCCAAGGCCGCCGAGCAGCTCGACCGATCGGCGTACTTCCCGGTGTCGGCCAAGACGGGAGCGGGGGTCGACGCCCTGGTCGACGAGATCGTGAACCGGCTACCGGAAGGCCCGGCGTGGTACCCGGACGACACCGTCACCGACGTGCCCGAGGCCTTCTGGGTGGCCGAGCTGGTGCGCGAACAGCTGCTGGCCGTCACCCACGACGAGCTGCCCCACTCGATCGCCACCCGGGTGGTGGAGTGGGAGTGGCCCCGCATCCGGGTCGAGATCCTGGTCGAGCGCGACTCCCAGAAGGGCATCGTGATCGGGAGGAAGGGCTCGGTGCTCAAGGCGGTGGGCACCGCCGTGCGCCAGCAGCTCCCGGAGGGCGCCTACCTGGAGCTGTTCGTGAAGGTCGACAAGGACTGGCAGCGCCGGGCGCAGGCCCTCGACCGCCTCGGCTTCTGATCCCCCGAACGCACCAGTCGCCGTTGGTACGAACGGCGCAGACCAGAGGGCCGATGGGGTCCCCAGGGCTCGTCCAAACTGATGGTTCTTGGGTGAACAAGCTGGTTCTTGATGGGTTCCGCTGAGACAGCGAGGTGCGCCCGCCTTAGGTTTGCTCGCATGGCAGACGAGCGACGAGCGATCCACGCGTACCTGACGGCCGAGAGCCACGAGGTCTGGCACCGCGTGTCGGAGGACGCCGGGGTGAGCCTCTCGGGCTTCCTCGAGGCCCTGGCCATGGACATGGGCGACAACCCGCCCGACGAGGGTGGCCTGCCGCGGTGGACCGAGATCGTCAAGGTCGCTCGTCGCATCGACGCCCAGCGCCGCCGGCGCGGCGCCGTCGCCGTCGCCTGAGCTGCGTCGGCTGAGCTGCGTCACCTGAGCTGGCGCCGGCCCGTTCAGCGGACGGCCGGCGCCCGCAACGACCGCAGGAACGCCTCTGCCTCGGCCCGGTCGCGGGTGCGACGCATCGGCGGGAGGGCGTTGACGACGTCCCACCGGTAGCGGGCGCTGGTGGCGAGGCGAGGATCGAGCACGGCCACGACCCCCCGGTCGGTGGCGGTGCGGATCAGGCGCCCGGCGCCCTGGGCGAGCAACGTGGTGGCGCGGGGGAGGTCGACCAGCCGGAAGGCGTCGGCGCGGGCCCGTTCCCGGCGGGCCTGGAAGAGCGGGTCGTCGGGCCGGGGGAACGGCAGCCGGTCGATGGTGACCAGCGTGAGCGTGTCGCCCGGGACGTCGACGCCCTGCCAGAACCCCATGGTGGCGAACAGGCACGTCTCCGGCTCGGCGGAGAAGCGGGCCACCAGCGCCGGCTTGGGCAGCTCGTCCTGGGCCAGCACCTCCACCCGGAGCCGGGGCCGGAGCGCCTCGACCGCCGCCTGCAGGGCCCGGTAGCTGGTGAACAGCGCCATGGTGCGGCCACCGGCGGCCTCGATGAGCGCGGCCAGCTCGTCGTGCACCGCGGCGTCGAAGGCCGCCGAGCGCGGGTCGGGGAGGTGCGCCGCGCAGTAGAGCACCGCCTGGCTCTGGTAGTCGAACGGGCTGCCGACGTCGAGGCGGTCGAACCCGTCCTCGGGCAGGCCCACCCGCTCGGGCAGCGCCGCGGGCAGCGTGGCGCTGGTGAGCACGGCGGTGCACCGTGGCCACAACGACTCGGCGAGCAGCTCGCCCACGTCGATGGGCGCCAGCCGCAGGACCGGGTGCTCGGCCGTGCCCTCCACCCACGAAACCTCGCCGGGGCGGACCTCCTGCACGGCGTCGACGTCGTCGATCAACGACGTCGCCGCCTGCAGGGCCCGCACCTTGCGCGCCGCCACGTCGCCCGGGCCGTCGTCGGGCACCTGTCGCAGGGCGGCCATGACCTGCTCGAGGCGCGCCCGGGCCAGGCCGAGCACCCGCGCCGGCTCCCCGTCGAGGCGCCCGCGCAGGCGACGGCCGCGCTCCTCGGCCAGGGCGGCGCGCCAGGCCCCGGCCAGCTCGTCGACGCCCTCCACCAGCTCGGCGTCGTCGACGATGGCCGCCAGCGACCGTGCCATCGCGGTGAACCGACCGCCGGTGAGCTCCACCCCGGCGGTGGCGGCCACGGTGTCCTCGAGCTGGTGGGCCTCGTCGACCACGACGATGTCGTGCTCGGGCAGCACCGCCCCGCCGGTCGCCAGGTGCATGCCGTAGAGGTGGGTGTTGACGACCACCACGTCGGCCTCGGCGGCCGCCCGCCGGGCCTTCTCGGCGAAGCACACGTCGCCCTTGGGGCACTTGCCGGCCCCGGGGCACTCACGCGGCCCGACGCTCACCGCCGCCCACGCCCGGGGCGAGGGCTCCCGGTCGAGCTCGCTACGGTCGCCGGTCTCCGACGACTCCGCCCAGCGCGACAGCGCGGCGATCTCCTCGGCCGGCGGGCGGGGACCGACGTCGAGGGCGAGCTGGTCGCCCGCGCCCAGCTCGCGGACCCGCTGCAGGCACACGTAGTTCGACCGGCCCTTCAGCACGGCGAACTCGAACGGCAGCTCCAGGTGCTCGGCCAGGTAGGGCAGGTCCTTGCCGGCCAGCTGGTCCTGCAACGCCTTGGTGGCGGTGGCCACCACCACCTTGCGGCCCGACAGGATCACCGGGACCAGGTAGGCGAAGGTCTTGCCGGTCCCCGTGCCGGCCTGCACGACCAGGTGACGACCGCCGGCGACGGCGCCGGCCACCGCCTCGGCCATGTCGAGCTGGCCGGTGCGGGCCTCGCCGGCGGGCAGCGAGGCGGTGATGGCCTCCAGGGCCTTCCGCGCGTTGGCGGCGAGGCGGTCGGAGGGGCCCATGAGGCCTCCGAGCGTACCGGCGGCCGCCGGGCCCGGCGGTAACCTCCCGCCGTGGACGTCCCCGGCATCGACCCTGGCCGCATCCCCGTGCACGTGGCGGCGGTGATGGACGGCAACGGCCGGTGGGCGCAGCGCCGGGGGCTCAAGCGCACCGAAGGGCACGCCGCCGGCGAGGAGGCCCTGATGGACGCCGTCGAGGGGGCGCTCGACCTGGGCGTGAGGTGGCTCACCGTCTACGCCTTCTCCACCGAGAACTGGCGGCGGCCCACCGACGAGGTGCGGTTCCTGATGGGGTTCAACGAGTCGCTGCTGGTGCGCCGGCGCGACGAGCTGAACGACAAGGGCGTGCGCATCCGCTTCATCGGCCGGCGCGACTGGCGGGTGCCCAAGCGGCTGATCCGGCGGATCGACGAGTCGGTGGCGCTCACGCAGGCCAACCGCACCCTCACCCTCACCATCGCCTTCAACTACGGCGGCAAGGCGGAGATCATCGACGCCGTGCGGCGCCTGGTCGACGAAGGGGTGCCGGCCGCGAAGATCGACGAGAAGGCCATCGCCCGCCGCCTCTACGACCCCGAGATGCCCGACCCCGACCTCCTGGTGCGCACCTCCGGCGAGTACCGCCTGTCGAACTTCCTGCTCTGGGAGGCGGCCTACAGCGAGCTGGTGTTCACCGAGGTGCTGTGGCCCGACTTCCGGCGCGAGCACCTCTTCGACGCGGTCCGCGAGTACCAGGCGCGCGACCGGCGCTTCGGCGGCCTGAGCGGGTGACGCGGTGAGCCGCGGCACCCTCCACCGCGACGAGGCCGTGGTGCTGCGCACCTACAAGCTGGGCGAGGCCGACCGCATCGTGGTGCTGCTCACCCGGGGGCGAGGCAAGGTGCGCGCCGTCGCCAAGGGCGTGCGCAAGACGAAGTCGAAGTTCGGCGGCCGGCTGGAGCCGACCAGCCACGTCGCGGTGCAGCTCTACGAGGGCCGCGAGCTCGACATCGTCACCCAGGCCGAGACCATCGACCGGTTCCGCGCCGTGCGCGAGGACCTCGACCGCTTCGCCCGGGCCTCGGCCATGCTCGAGACGGCCGACCAGCTGGCCCAGGAGGGCGAGGTCAACCCCCGCCTCCACCAGATGCTGGTGGGCGCCCTGCGCACCCTCGACGCCTCCGACTCACCGCTCGTGGTGCCGGCGTTCTTCTGGAAGGTGCTGGCGCTGGAGGGCTACCGGCCCGAGGTCGACGCCTGCGTGCAGTGCGGCGCCGACGACGTGTCCCTCGTGGCGTTCGACCTCGACGCGGGCGGCCTGCTGTGCCGCACCTGCCGCCGGGGCCAGTCGGTGTCACCCGAGGCGGTGGCGCTGTTGCAGATGATCCTCGGCGGCCGGCTCAACGAGGCCCTGGCGGTGCCGCCGTCGCCCGCCACCCACGAGGTCGACCACCTCGCCACCCGGGCCGTCGAGCACCACCTCGAGCGCCGCCTGCGCTCGGTCACCGTCCTCGACCACTGATCGACCGGTTCCGAGCGGAGCCGTCCCGGAGCGGCTGGTACGTTCGGCCGTCCGAGCGCCGGCTGGGCGACATGCGACACAGGGGGAACGATGACCGACGGACGGGTGCTGCCCCTCGCCGGGCTGCGGGTGGTCGACGCGACGGTCGAGCACGCCGAACTGGCGTCCCGGCTGCTCGGCGACCTGGGCGCCGAGGTGGTCAAGGTCGAGCCGCCGGAGGGCTCGCCGGCCCGCTCCCTGGCGCCGGTGCGCCGGGGCGTCTCGCTGGCCTTCGCCGTGCGCAACGCCGGCAAGCTGGGCGTGGCCCTCGACCTCACCGACGGGGCCGACGTCGAGCGCTTCCACGAGCTCTTGCGCCACGCCGACGTGCTGGTCACGTCGGCAGCCGGCCTGGGCGAGGGCCTCACGGTCGACGGGATCGCCGCCGCCCACCCGCACCTGGTCGTGGCCGCCGCCACCCCCTACGGCCTCACCGGCCCGTGGTCGGGCCGGGCCGCCACCGACCAGGTCCTCTCCGCCACCGGCGGCATGACGTTCAAGGCCGGCGTCACCACCAGGGAGCCGCTGCCCGCGCCGGGCCAGTTCTGCAACGACGTGGCCAGCTCGCTCGTGGCGTGGGCCATCCTGTGCGCCCTGTGGCAGCGCGAGCAGAGCGGCGCCGGCCAGCTGCTCGACATCTCGGTCAACGAAGCCCTCGCCCAGACCGCCGACTGGTCGCTGCCCAACTTCTCGGTCCGC
Source organism: Actinomycetes bacterium (assembly GCA_029782145.1). Taxonomy (GTDB): domain Bacteria; phylum Actinomycetota; class Acidimicrobiia; order Acidimicrobiales; family Acidimicrobilacustridaceae; genus CAMFLJ01. The sequence goes on from JAKOVH010000030.1 coordinate 454,491, forward strand.
CAGGCCATGGGCTTCGAGGGCACCGACGTGCGCAACGGCTCGGGGCCCGTCTACCCGATCTTCCGCTGCCGCGACGGCTACGTCCGGCTCATCGTGCTCAGCCCGGTGCAGTGGCGGGCGATGCGGGCCTGGCTGGGCGAGCCCGAGTACCTCCAGGACGAGGAGTACGACAGCTTCCCGGGGCGCTTCGCCATCGCCGAGGCCGTGCTCAACCCCCTCTACGAGGAGCTCTTCGCCGACATGAGCGTGGAGACGGTGTCGGAGGAGGCGCAGAAGCGCGGCATCGTCTGCACGCCGGTGCTCGACCCGCCTCGGGTGCTCACCAACGAGCACTTCGCGTCCCGAGGCACGTTCACGGACCTCGAGGTGGCGCCGGGTGTGGTCGCTCGCGCGTCGTCGGGGTTCTTCGAGCTGGACGGCGAGCGGGCCGGCCCCACCGCGCCGCCGCCGGCGGTCGGCCAGCACACCGAGCAGGTCTTCTCGTCGCTGGGCGAGGCTCGCACGGCCGCACCGCTCTCCGAGCCGTCCCTGCCGCTCGCCGGGCTGCGGGTCATGGACTTCGGCCAGGGCGCGGTGGGCGTCGAGGCGGGCCGGCTGTTCGCCGAGTACGGCGCCGACGTGCTGAAGATCGAGAGCCGGTCGCACTACGACTTCATCCGTGTCATCACCGGCATCGAGATGGGCCCGTCGTTCGCGTCGTCGAGCCGGTCCAAGCGTGGGTTCGGGGTGAACGCCCGCACCCCGGAGGGCCGCGACATCCTGCGCCAGCTCGCCAAGGTGTCCGACGTGGTGATCGAGAACGGCACCACCGGGGTGATGGACGACCTGGGCGTCGGCTACCGCGACCTGTCGGCGGTGAACCCGGGCATCGCCATGGCCGCCAGCCAGCTCATGGGGTCGCGGGGCCTGTGGGCCGACTGGCGCGGCTACGGGCCGAGCACCCAGGCGCCCGGCGGGCTGTCGTACCTGTGGAGCTACGAGGACGAGGAGGAGCCGGCCGGCACGGCGTCGATCTTCCCCGACCACTTCGTCGGTCGGCTGTGCGCGGTCGGCGCGCTGGCCACCCTGCTCGGCCGTCGACGGGGCACGGTGAGCGGCGGGTTCGTCGAGATCGCCCAGGTCGAGGCGGTGACCGGGGTGCTCTCCGACCTGCTGGCCGCCGAGTCGCTCGAGCCCGCCTCGGTGCGGCCCCGCGGCGTGCACACCGAGCGGGGCACGCCGGGCGCGAACTACCGCTGCGCCGGCGACGACGACTGGGTGGCCATCACCTGCCGCGACGACGCCGACTGGGCCGCCCTGGCCCGGGTGATGGGCCGGCCCGAGCTGGCCGACGACCCCCGGTTCGCCACGCTGGAGGGCCGCCGGGCCAACGTGGCCGAGCTCGACGCCCTGGTGGGGAAGTGGACCGCCGGGCTCGACCGCTTCGAGGTCGCCGACCGCTGCCAAGCGGCGGGCGTGCCGGCTGGGGCCATGCTCCACAGCCGGGACCTGGCCACCAACGAGCACCTCGTCGCCCGGGGGTTCCCCGTGCCCGTCGACCAGCCGGCCGTGGGCACCATCCTGCTCGAGGGCCCGGCGTTCTTCGGGCCGGCCATCGCCCCGCCGGTGGAGGCGCCGGCGCCGTGGCTGGGCGAGCACACCGAGGTCGTCTGCACCGAGCTGCTCGGCATGGACCGCGCCGAGGTGCAGCGGCTGGTCGACGCCGGAGTGCTCGAGATCACGCCTGTCGACCAGCGGCCCGGCTGAGGCCGCTCAGCGGTCGAGCGGTCGCCAGCGGCCGGTCGGCTCGTCGTAGCGCTGCCACTCCTGGGTGGCCTGGTCGAACAGGAGCCACTGCCGGCGGGCCGGGTCCCACTGGATGTAGGCCCGCCGCTGCGGATCCCACACCGGCCCGGCCTGCGCGCCCGGAGGCGTCGCCGGTGCCACCGGTGCCATCGGTGGCGTGGCGATCGGTGGCGTCGGGGGCAGTGACGGGTAGGCGCTGGCGGTGAGGTCGACGGGCGCCGGCGGCGGCGACGGCCGCAGCTCCAGGCGCCGGCCGAACCACTCGTGGTCGACGACGTAGCTGCTCGCCGCCATGTCGCCCACCCGCCGGTGGTCCGGTGTCGCCGCCACCGTGACGATGCCGACCAGCGGCACGCAGCAGGGGACGTAGTCGACGACACCGGCGACGCTGCGCACGAGCGCCCGGCCGACCCCGAGCGGATGCCCGTCGCCGTCGACGGTGACGAGGCCGGTGAGCATGGTGCCCACGGTGCGACCGGTGAGCCCCCGTTGCACCACGAACACCCCGACGAGGTAGGCGGCCCACACGAGGGCGAGCAGCGCCATGGGCCAACCCTCCACGTAGCGGTCGTCGATGTTCGAGCACAGGGCCTTGCCGCTGCAGGGCTCGATGCCCAGGCGGGTGACCGCCGCCGGGACCTGCTGGGAGGCGAGCAGCCAGAAGCTCACCGTGAAGACCCAGAGGATGCCGACGTCGATGGCGGCGGCGAGGAACCGCCGGCCCACCACCGCCGTCGGGTCGGTCGCGGGAGTCGTGTCCACGGTGTGCACGGGGCCATTGTGACCCACGCCGGATCGGCTGCCGGAGCGGCGGAGGGTGCCCACTACGCTGGCTCGCCATGCCCGACGCCGCCGACACCGATCTCCCCACGCCCATCGAGGTGCCCAACGACGCCTCCCTGATGGAGAAGATCGTCAACCTCTCCAAGCGGCGCGGCTTCGTCTTCCCGTCGGCGGAGATCTACGGCGGCTTCCGCTCCACCTACGACTACGGCCCCATCGGCGTGCAGCTGCTGCGCAACGTCAAGGACGCCTGGTGGCGCTCGATGGTGCAGATGCGCGACGACGTCGTCGGCCTCGACGCCTCCATCCTGTCGCCCCCGGCCATCTGGGAGGCCTCGGGCCACCTCAAGAACTTCACCGACCCGCTGGTCGACTGCAAGGCCTGCCACGAGCGCTTCCGCGAGGACCAGCTCGAGGATCCCCGCACCTGCCCGAACTGCGGGGCCACCGACAGCTTCACCGAAGCCCGGCAGTTCAACCTCATGTTCAAGACCCACGCCGGGCCGGTCGAGCACGAGGGCGCCGTCGCCTACCTGCGCCCCGAGACGGCCCAGGGCATGTTCATCAACTTCTCGAACGTGCTGCAGTCGAGCCGCAAGAAGCCGCCGTTCGGCATCGCCCAGATCGGCAAGTCGTTCCGCAACGAGATCACGCCCGGCAACTTCGTGTTCCGCACCCGCGAGTTCGAGCAGATGGAGCTCGAGTTCTTCGTGCCGCCCGACGAGGCCGACCGGTGGTACGAGTACTGGGTCGACGCCCGCTACCAGTGGTACGTCGAGCTCGGCATCCCCACCGAGAAGCTGCGCATCCGCCCCCACGACCCCGACGAGCTGAGCCACTACTCCTCGGGCACCGCCGACGTGGAGTTCTTGTTCCCGTGGGGCTGGGGGGAGCTCGAGGGCATCGCCAACCGCGGCGACTACGACCTCACCCAGCACGCCACCCACTCGGGCGAGAAGCTCGACTACTTCGACCAGGCCACCAACACCCGCTACGTCCCCCACGTCATCGAGCCGGCCGCCGGCGCCACCCGCACGATGATGGCGTTCCTGCTCGCTGCCTACGACGAGGAGGAGGTCAGGGGGGAGGTCCGCACGGTGTTGCGCCTGCACCCGCGCCTGGCGCCCTACAAGGTGGCGGTGCTGCCGCTGTCGAAGAAGGACACGCTCACGCCGCTGGCCCGCGAGGTGCTCCAGCTGCTGCAGCCGCACCTGATGTGCGACTACGACGAGACCCAGGCCATCGGCCGGCGCTACCGCCGCCAGGACGAGCTGGGCACCCCGTACTGCGTCACCGTCGACTTCGACAGCCTGGAGGACCGGGCCGTCACCGTGCGCGAGCGCGACTCCATGGCCCAGGACCGCGTGGCCGTCGACGACCTGCTGGGGCACCTCCTGCCCAAGCTCGCCTGACCCTCACCCAAGCTGGTTCTGCCTGTTCCGGTTCCCGGAACGTCCGGAACCAGCTTCGCTCAGCCTCGCCCGAAGCTGGTTCTGCGTGTTCCGGTTCCCGGAACGTTCAGAACCAGCTTTCGGGGGAGGAAGGGGTGGGGAAGGAGCGGGCGCCGGGTGGTCGGCGCGGTTCGGGACCGACGGCCCACCGGTCGCGGTCGGACGGGCCTTCCCACGCGGCGCCACCTCGGTAGCGTCGGGGAGCGACCACCCCTGACGCGAAGCGAGGTCGGCATGAACTGGGTCTACGGGTTCGCCCACCGCCACAGCCGTGCACCGAAGGACCTGAAGGCGCTGCTGGGAGGCAAGGGGGCCAACCTCGCCGAGATGACCTCGGTGCTCGCCCTCCCCGTCCCGCCGGGCTTCACCATCACCACCGAGGCGTGCCGGGCGTTCATGGCGACGGGCTGGCCGGGCGACCTCGACGCCGAGATCGACCACCACATCGTCAGCCTCGAGCGCTTCATGGGCCGGCGCCTCGGCGACCCCGCCGACCCGCTGCTGGTCAGCGTCCGCTCCGGCGCCGCCTTCTCCATGCCCGGGATGATGGACACCGTCCTCGACCTGGGCCTGAACGACGCCTCGGTGCGAGGCCTGGCCGCCGGCACCGACGAGCGGTTCGCCCTGGACTCCTACCGCCGGTTCCTCGCCATGTACGGCCGCATCGTGCTCGACGTGCCCGGCGAGGGGTTCGACCAGCGCCTCGAGGACGCCAAGCGCGAGGCCGGGGTGGCGACCGACGCGGAGCTGTCGTCCGACGCCCTCCAGCACCTCGTCGACGAGTACCAGGCGCTGGTCGAGGCCGAGACGGGCGCACCGTTCCCGCAGGACCCGCGCCAACAGCTGAAGGGCGCGGTCGAGGCGGTGTTCCGCTCCTGGCGGTCGCCGCGCGCCCAGGCCTACCGACGCCGGGAGCGCATCCCCGACGACCTCGGCACCGCCGTGAACGTCCAGGCCATGGTGTTCGGCAACCGTGACGACCGCTCCGGCACCGGCGTGGCCTTCACGCGCAACCCCTCGACCGGCTCGGCGGGCGCCTACGGCGACTTCCTCGTCAACGCCCAGGGCGAGGACGTGGTGGCCGGCATCCGCACGACCCTGCCGCTCGAGGCCATGGCCGACTCGTTCCCCGCCTGCTACACGGAGCTGACGTTCATCCTCGAACGGCTCGAGGCGCACTACCGCGACATGCTCGACTGCGAGTTCACCATCGAGCACGACCGGCTGTGGATGCTCCAGACGCGGGTGGGCAAGCGCACCGGCGCGGCCGCGCTGCGCATCGCGGTGGCCCTCACCGAGGACCCCAAGATCCGCCTCAACCGGGCCGAGGCGGTGCAGCGGGTGCGCCCCGAGCACCTCGACCAGGTCCTGCACCCGCAGCTCGGCGACGTGAAGGTGCCGTTGCTCGCCACCGGCCTGGCCGCCTCGCCGGGCGCGGCGGTCGGGCGCGCCTACTTCGACGCCGACCGGGCGGTCGAGGCCGTGCAGCGCGGCGAGCGCGTGGTGCTCGTCCGGCCCGAGACCTCGCCCGACGACGTGCACGGCATCGCTGCCGCCGACGGTGTGCTCACGTCGCGAGGTGGCCTGGTGAGCCACGCCGCCGTCGTGGCCCGCGGCTGGGGCAAGCCGGCGGTGTGCGGCGCGGAGAGCCTGTCGGTGCGGGCCGACTCCTTGGAGACCGACAGCGGCGTGGTGGTCGCCGAGGGGGAGTGGATCTCCATCGACGGCAGCAGCGGGCGGGTGTACGGCGGTGAGGTCGCGCTGGCCGAGGGCCACGTGCCCGCCGAGTTCGCCATCCTGCTCGGGTGGGCCGACGAGATCCGCTCGGGCCGCCTCGGCGTGCGCGCCAACGCCGACACGGGCGTCGACGCCGCCCGGGCGCGCGAGCTCGGCGCCGAGGGCATCGGGCTGTGCCGCACCGAGCACATGTTCCTCGACGAGGCCCGGCTGCCCATCGTGCGGCGCATGATCCTGGCCACCGACCCCCACGAGGAGCAGGCCGCCCTGGCGGAGCTGCTCGAGGTCCAGCGGGCCGACTTCGAGGAGGTGCTCGAGGCCATGGACGGCCTGCCGGTCACCGTCCGGCTGCTCGACCCGCCCCTGCACGAGTTCCTGCCCTCCATCGAGGAGCTGGTGGTGCTCGAGGCGCGCGGCCAGCTGCCCGACGGCGGCAGGGAGCTGCTCGACGCGGCCCGGCACTGGCAGGAGCAGAACCCGATGCTCGGCCTGCGCGGCGTCCGCCTCGGCATCGTGAAGGACGGCCTGTACCGCATGCAGGTGCGGGCGCTGGTGGAGGCGGCCGTGCGGCGCCAGGGCCAGGGTGGCCGACCGGTCGTGGAGGTGATGATCCCCCTGGTCATCAACCTGCCCGAGCTGGACCTCACCCGGCAGTGGGTGCAGGAGGAGGTGGCGGCGGTGCTGGCCGAGCACGACGCCCGCCTCGACGTGAAGGTCGGCACCATGATCGAGACCCCGAGAGCTGCGCTGCGGGCCGACGAGATCGCCGAGGCCGCCGACTTCTTCTCGTTCGGCACCAACGACCTCACCCAGATGACGCTCGGGTTCAGCCGCGACGACGTCGCCCCCATCCTCGAGCGCTACCTCGAGCTGGGGCTGCTCTCGATCGATCCGTTCGAGTCGATCGACCAGAGCGGCGTGGGCGAGCTGGTGCACCTCGCCGTCGAGCGGGGCCGGGCGACCCGCCCGACGTTGAAGCTCGGCGTCTGCGGCGAGCACGGCGGCGACCCCAGCTCCATCGCCTTCTTCCAGTCCGTCGGCGTCGACTACGTCTCCTGCTCGCCGTTCCGCGTGCCGGTCGCCCGGCTGGCCGCCGCCCAGGCCGTGCTCGGCCAGGGAGGGCCGGGCGCCGACGTGTGAGCCGGAGGACGCCATGAGCCAGCCCACCGAGCGCCTCGCCGGCCTCATCGACCGGGGCGGCTACGCCGCGGTGCTGTTCGACCTCGACGGGGTGCTCACCGAGACCGCCACCGTCCACGCCGCGGCGTGGCAGCAGATGTTCGACGAGTTCCTGCGCTCGTGGGCCGACGAGCACGGTGAGCCCTTCGTGCCCTTCGACCTCGCCCGCGACTACCCCGAGCACCTCGACGGCAAGCCGCGCTACGACGGTGTGCGGGCCTTCCTCGCCTCCCGCTCGATCACCCTGCCGGAGGGCACGCCCGACGACCCGCCCGACGTCCGCACCGTCGACGGCCTCGGGAACCGCAAGAACGAGCTGGTCCAGCACCTGCTCGAGACCGGCTCGGTCACGCCCTACCCGGGGTCGGTCAGGTTCGTGCGCCACGTGCGCGACCTCGGGCTGCGCACCGCGGTGGTGTCGTCGAGCAAGAACTGCGCCGCGGTGCTCGCCGCGGCCGGCATCGCCGAGCACTTCGACGCCCGGGTCGACGGGTGGGACGTCGAGGAGGGCGGCATCCCCGGCAAGCCGGCGCCCGACACGTTCCTCGAGGGCGCCCGCCGGCTCGGCGTGGCCCCGGATCGGTCCGTCGTGTTCGAAGACGCCCTGGCCGGCGTGCAGGCCGGGCGGGCCGGAGGGTTCGGGCTGGTGGTCGGGGTCGACCGGGCGCACCAGGCCGAGCAGCTGCGCCAGCACGGCGCCGACGTCGTGGTCGAGGACCTCGAGGAGCTCATGCCGGCGTGAGCGAGCCGCTCGAGTGGGCACGACGGGGGCCGCTCACATCGAGGCGTGAGGGTGCCGCGGCCGGCCGGAACGGCGGGACCCACTGCTACCGTCCCGTGCGGAGGCGGACGTGGGCATCCAGGACGACGACATCGCGAGCGTGCGGGCCGCCACCGATATCGTCGCGGTCATCAGCGAGCACGTCGCGCTGAAGCGGGTCGGTCGCCGGTGGGTCGGCCTCTGCCCCTTCCACAACGAGAAGTCCGGGTCGTTCTCGGTCAACGCCGAGGAGAAGCTCTACTACTGCTTCGGCTGCGGCGCGAAGGGCGACGTCATCACCTTCGTGCGCGAGGTCGAGCACCTCGACTTCGTCGGCGCGGTCGAGAAGCTGGCCGCCAAGGCCGGCATCACCCTGCGCTACACCGACGAGAGCCAGACCGAGGGCCGCAAGCGCCGCGCCCAGCTGCTCGAGGCGGTGGCCCGGGCGGTCGACTGGTACCACGCGCGCCTGCTCTCGGCGGCCGACGCCGCGACGGCACGCAGCTACCTGCGCAGCCGGGGCCTCGACGGCGACGACGTGCGGGCCTACAAGATCGGCTGGGCCCCGAGCGGGTGGGACGAGCTGGCGCGGGCGCTCCGCCTGCCCGACGACGTGTTCGTGGAGGCCGGCCTCGGCTTCCTCAACCGGCGAGGCCGACCCACCGACGCCTTCCGGGGCCGGGTGCTGTTCCCGATCTTCGACGTGGCCGGCGCCCCCGTCGGCTTCGGCGGCCGGGTGCTGCCCGGCCAGGACGGCGCCAAGTACAAGAACTCCAGCCAGAGCACGATCTACGACAAGTCCCGCCTGCTCTACGGGCTCAACTGGTCGAAGGCCGACATCGTGCGGGCCGACGAGGCGATCGTCTGCGAGGGCTACACCGACGTCATCGGCTTCGCCAAGGCCGGCGTGCCACGTGCGGTGGCCACGTGCGGCACGGCCCTCACCGAGGAGCACGTGAAGCTGCTGCGGAGCTTCGCCCGCCGGCTCGTGCTGGCCTTCGACGCCGACGCCGCCGGGCAGAACGCGGCCGAGCGGGTCTACGCGTGGGAGCGCCAGCACGACATCGACGTGGCGGTGGCCGCCCTGCCGCACGGCGTCGACCCGGCCGAGCTGGCCCTGTCCGATCCCGGGGCGCTCGCCGACGCGGTGGCGCAGGCCCAGCCGTTCCTCAAGTTCCGGCTCGACCGGGTCCTGGGTGCGGCGGCGCTCGACACGCCCGAGCAGCGGGCCCGGGCGGCGGAGGCCGCCATGGCAGTGGTGCAGGAGCACCCGTCGGACCTGGTGCGCGACCAGTACCTCATGGAGGTGGCCGCCCGCTGCCGGGTCGATCCCGACCAGCTGCGCAACCGGCGCTTCGCCCCGCCCCGTGGCGCCGAGCCGCACAAGGGCCGCGCCGGTCGCCAGGGACGTCCGCCGAGCGACGACGGTGACGAGCGGTGGGACGACGACGAGCCGCCACCTCGGGGCACCCTGGTGCGCCCCGAGCGGGCCCGCCCCCGGCCCGCGCCCCGCGACACCGCGGAGACCGAGGCGCTGCGGATGCTGGTGTGGCGCCGCGACGAGATCGGCCCGTGGCTCCACGAGGCGCTGTTCCGCGAGCCCGTGGCCGCCAGCGCCTACCGGGCCCTGGTGTCGACCCCGACGGTCGCCGACGCCGTGGCCGCGGCCGGGTCCGACGACCCGGCAGCCGGCGACCTGGTGCAGCGGCTGGCGGTCGAGGAGACCGAGGCCGACGCCCACGACGTGCTGAGCCGACTCGTCGACGAGGCGGCCACCGCGGCGCTGTCGTCGCTCAAGGCCGAGGCCCGCGTCGCCGACGACCCGTTCGCGGTCGGTGAGGCCATCGCCTGGCTCAACCTCCGGATCATGGAGCTGCGCGAACCATCCACCAATGAGCAAGCGCTCGACCAGTTGCTAGGGTGGCTGACCGGACGTCCGGAGGAGGAACATGGGTGAGAGCGGCACTGCGCCCTCTCCGGTGACGGGGATCCCCGATGCGGCCTTGGAGCGGTTGGTCGAGCGCGGGCGGGCTCGCGAGGACCTCACCGTGTCGATCGACGAGGTGGTGCCCGTGCTCGGCGACATCGACCCGACCCCCGACGTGATCGAGACGGTCCGCGCCGCCCTGGCCGAGCGAGGGGTCGTCCTCGACGACACCGAACCGGACCTGGCCTCGCTCACCGACGACGTCCTCACCGCCTCCTCCTCGCCCGACGAGGAGGTCGTGGTCGTCGTGCGCGACCCGTCGCTCGACGACGACGGCGACGACCTCGTCGAGCGCCGCCACCGGGCCCGCTTCCGCACCGCCACCCGTGAGACGTTGCGGCTGAACGCCCAGAGCGGCGGCTCCTCGGACCCGGTGCGCATGTACCTCAAGGAGATCGGCCGGGTCCCGCTGCTCACCGGGCAGGAAGAGGTCATCCTCGCCCAGCAGATCGAGCGGGGCACCGAGGCGGCCGAGCGTCTGGCCGACCTGGCCGCCTCCGGCGAGCTCGACTCGCTCGACTTCGCCGAGCGCCGGCGGCTCACCCGTCTCGTGCGCAAGGGCGAGGACGCCAAGGCCGAGCTCACCCAGGCCAACCTCCGCCTGGTGGTGTCGATCGCCAAGCGCTACGTGGGCCGGGGCATGCAGATCCTCGACCTCATCCAGGAGGGCAACCTCGGCCTCATGCGGGCCGTCGAGAAGTTCGACTGGACCAAGGGCTTCAAGTTCTCCACCTACGCCACGTGGTGGATCCGCCAGGCCATCACCCGCGCCATCGCCGACCAGGCCCGCACCATCCGCATCCCGGTGCACATGGTCGAGTCGATCAACAAGGTCCACCGGGTGCAGCGCCAGATGGTGCAGGAGCTCGAGCGCGAGCCCACCATCGAGGAGCTCGCCGAGAAGGTCGACATGACCCCGGCTCGCGTGCGGGAGATCATGCGCATCTCCCAGGACCCGCTCTCGCTCGACTCGCCGGTGGGGGAGGAGGACGACTCCAACCTGGCCGACTTCATCGAGGACCAGCACGCCGAGGCGCCGGCCGAGATGGCCGCCCGCATGATGCTCAACTCGGCGGTCGAGGAGGCCCTCTCCGACCTCAACGACCGGGAGAAGGCCGTGGTGCGCATGCGCTTCGGCCTCGACGACGGGCAGGCCCGCACGCTGGAGGAGGTCGGCCGGGAGTTCGGCGTGACCCGCGAACGCATCCGCCAGATCGAGTCCAAGACGCTGGCGAAGCTCCGCCACCCCCAGCACAGCCAGAAGCTGCGCGACTACCTCGACGTGGAGTGACCCTCGGCGGTCCTCGCGAGGCGCGCACACGACGGACCCTCGGCGGGTAGACCTTCGGCATGAAGTTCCGAACGGGTCTCATCATCGGCGGTGCCATCGGCTACTACTACGGCGCCAAGGCGGGCCGAGAGCGCTACGAGCAGATCGACGCCGTGCTCGAGAGGGTGCGGGCCCGCCCGCAGTACCAGCGGGCCCGCTCGCAGCTGGTCGGCGCGCTGGGCGGGGCGGCCGACACCGCCAAGCAGAAGGCGAGCCGAGCCGTCGACACCGCGGTGTCGTCGGTGCTGCCGAGCGAGCCCGAGCCCACCTACGAGCCGGGCCTCGAGTTCAACCCCGACTTCTCCCCGACGCCCGAAGAGATCATGGCCGACATGCGCGGCGAGGCCCCCTCGGCCTGAGCGCGGGCACCGGCTCGGCGCACGGGCACGGGCGCCGGTGCCGACGTCGGTCGCTGGGCGGGCGCTGTCGCACCCCATCGCCACACTGTGCGGGCATGGGGTATCGAGGCAAGGTCGGCGAGCAGGAACGGGCACGCGAGCTGCGGGCCCAGTCGTGGACCCTCGAGCAGATCGCCGCCGAGCTCGGGGTATCGAGGTCGGCGGTGTCGCTGTGGGTGCGTGAGGTGGAGTTCGAGCCCAAGCCGCGGCAGTGGTCGAGCGCCGTGGCCCGCCGTCGTGGTGCAAACGCCCTGCAGGAGCGCAAGGCCGCCCAGATCGAGGCGCTTCGCGAGGAAGGCCGCCGACGAGTCGATCGGCTGAGCACACGCGAGTTCCTCGTTGCCGGTGTCGCTCTCTACGCCGGTGAAGGCGCCAAGCGGGATGGATCCGTCGTGTTCGCGAACAGCGATCCGCGGATGATCCTCTTCTTCTGCTCCTGGCTGCGAGCGTTCTTCGACATCGACGAGAGCCGGCTGCGCATGCGCGTCTACCTCCACGAGGGTCTCGACATCGAGGAGGTCACCGCCTTCTGGGCCGATCTCACGGGAATCCCGGAGTCGCAGTTCACGCGACCACACCGACCGATCGCCGACCCCTCGATTCGCAACAGCAAGCACCCTCAGGGTTGTCCGTCGGTGCGCTACTCCTGCTCGACCACGCATCGGGCGGTGATGGGCCTCGTCGACGCGCTGCTAGAGTTACCGCTCGCCCTTCCGGGGTAGCTCAGTTGGCAGAGCGGCGGCCTGTTAAGCCGTTTGTCGTGGGTTCGAGCCCCACCCCCGGAGCCCCATGACGCCCCAGCCTCCGCGGCCGGGGCGTCGTCGCGTCCGGTGTCGGTGGCGCCGTTGCGTAGCCTGGCCGCCTCGGGGCGGTAGCTCAGTGGTCAGAGCGCGGGACTCATAATCCCTTGGTCGTGGGTTCGATCCCCACCCGCCCCACCATCTGACCTGGACTTTTGTACTCGAACGAACGGAAGCACACCAGCCAGACGGGGAAATCCAACATCCATCCAACATTTTGGCCGGGCGAGGGATACCGTCCGACGGATGCCACTTCGCACCGCCCCCGGCATGCGAGAGCGCTCCCCGAACGTGTGGGAGCTCATCGTGGAGGCCGGCAGAGACCCGCTGACCGGCCGACGTCGCCAGGTGAGCCGCACCTTCCGGGGGAACCTCAGCGAGGCCAAGAAGGCACGGGCCGCGCTGCTCACCGAGGTCACCAAGGGCCGTCACACCGGCACGAGGGCCACCCTCGACGATCTTTTCTCGGAGTGGATCATCGAGCTGAAGCGGAAGGGCCGCTCGCCGAACACGATCCGGGGCTACGAGCTCGTGTATCGGCGCAGCATCCAGCCGACGCTCGGCAAGGCGCAGGTCACGAAGGTCACGACCAAGGCGCTCACGGACCTCTATGGCGCCCACCAGGATCGAGGGCTGTCGCCTCGGAGCGTGTACCAGATCCACGCCTGTCTCTCTTCGATGTTCACCCAGGCCTGCCGCTGGGGGTGGCGGGAGTCGAGCCCTGCTCAGTGGGCCGAGCCTCCGGCGATCCCGAACTCGACACCGATCGTGCCGACGCCCGAGGAGGTGCGGAAGCTCATCGACGAGGCCGAGCGGGGCAAGCGGCCGGAGATGGCGCGCCTCATCCTGGTCGCAGCGACCACCGGGCTCCGGCGGGCCGAGCTGTGCGGTCTACGGCGAGATCGGGACGTCGATCTCGAAGGCTGCCTGCTGAGGGTGTCGTCGTCTGTCGTGAAGATCCCCGGCGAGGAGCTGGCCGAGATCCCGACCAAGAACCGACGTGAGCGGGTGCTTGCGCTCGATCCGATGACCGCTGGGGTTCTGCGGACCCAGCTCGACGTGGTCGCGTCGCGAGCTGCCACTGCCGGCGTGGGGCTGGTGGAGGACCCGTACGTCTTCACCGACGCCGTTGATGCGTCGGAGCCGTGGAAGCCGGACAACGTGTCGCAGTACTTCGATCGGATGCGGAAGCGGGTCGACCTCGACCACGTGAAGTTCCACCACCTGCGGAAGTTCATGGAGACCTACGGCCAGGAGGCCGGGTACAGCGTGACCCAGGTGGCGATGCGCGCCGGTCACGACCCAAGCGTCGCCGCCAAGCACTACAGCGGACGGATTGCCGAGACCGACCGAGCGCTCGCAACCGCCGTCGCCTCGCTCCTGGTGAGAGCTGACGACGAGCCTGCCTAGCGGTGTGGCCTCGGCGCGCCGGCTCGGCATCGTTCGTCGATGCTGAGGGACGTTGAGGCACTGTGCATCAGTCGGGCGGGTATGGCGCGCCGGGCAGGAACTACTACACTGCGTCGGATGTCGTGCTCGCTCCCGGTGTCTCGTCGAGCCTGGTGTGCTCGAGGTCTCGGCCGGCTGTTGGTCCCCGCGGCGGTGTTCGTGGTCGTGATCCTCGGGTCCTCCTCGGCTGCGTGGGCGCATGTGTCGCTCGTGTCGAGCGAGCCGCAGAACGTCTCGACGGTTGCCGGCCCGGTCGACGAGATTCGCCTGACGTTCTCCGCTCAGGCTGACCCGGTGGCTGATGAGTTCTCGCTCGTCTCATCCTCCGGCGCTGAGGTTCCGATCGACAGCGTGACCAATGACGGGGGAGAGGTTCTTGTCGTCTCGCTCGCCGAGGCGCCGCCGGTGGGTCGGACGCGCCTCACGTGGGCGATCCGTTCGGGTGACTCTCACACGATGACCGGCTCGGTGTCCTTCACTGTCACCGAGCCGAGCCCCGGGGCAGTCGGCGTGCCAGACACCTCTGCCGTAGTCGGTGCCGATCAGGCCGTCGACGCCGCACTGGAAGGCAATCCGGAGACGGAGACGGATTGGTCGGCCACCGGCTCCGCTCCATCGAGAACCCTTGCTGACCACCTGGCCACAGCTGCTCGCTGGCTCGTCTACGGCGCCGCGTTCATCTGCATCGGCGGTCTTGCCTACCTCGGGTTCGTACATCGAGGCACGCCAGCCGAGTGTCGACGACTGGTGTTCTACGCGCGGCGTGCCGCAGTCGTGGTTGTCGCTGCGTCGGTTGCCGAGTGGTTGGCCGAGGTCGTCGCCTACTCCAGAGGAGCGGTGTGGGACCTCGTCTCCCCAAGCGCCTGGAATGACCTTCTGGGCACCGGATTCGCCAAGGGAACCGCTCTGCGTCTTGTCGGCGCCGGGCTCGTCCTCGTTTTCACCCGCAACGAGGTTGATCGCTGGGACAGCGGCGGCGATTGGCCGGAGGACCCCCTTGACCGCATCCTCGACGATCCCGTCGCCCAGGGCGGCGTTGCGGTCGTGGACCGCGCTCCGGCGCTTGCCCGTGCCCGGGTCGAGGCCTCGGCCGGTGCGCTCATTGGAGCGGCGCTTCTCGTGATCTCGGAGGCGTTCATCGGCCACACTGCGACCGTCACCCCCAGGCTGGCTGTGCTCGTCTCCGACGCCGGCCATCTGGTCGCCGGGGCTGCGTGGTCGTCGGGCGCGCTGATGCTCGCGGTGACGCTCACCAGCCGACGCCGTAGTGGCCGCCCTCTCGATGCTCGGCTGCTCGCCACCCGGTTCTCCGTGATGGCGACCTGGTGCCTCGTCCTCGTCGCGGTGACTGGCACAGCCATGGCCTGGTCGATCCTCGGCGGGCCCTCCGCGCTGTTCTCGACCGAGTTCGGGCGGGTCCTGCTCCTCAAGTTGGTGCTCGTCGCCGGCCTTGTCGCCGTAGGGGGGTACAACCACCTGAGGCTCGTGCCCGGGCTCGAGGCAGGCGACCACGATGTTGAGGGTCGCTTCGCATCCACCATCACGGTCGAGGTTGCCCTCTTCACGGCGGTACTCGCCGTCACTGCTCTGCTGGTGACGGCGAGTCCGACCTGACGAGGGGGCCGCGTGCCGGTAGTCTCCTACACACTGTCGTAGAACTACTGGAGGCCGCCCATGAAGACCCGCCTGCCCCTCGCGTTCGGAGTTCCCGCGCTCCTTGCCGGCCTGGTCCTCGGCGCGTGCGGATCATCGTCGGACCACGGCTCGATGAACATGAGCTCCACGACGGTCACGACCGCAGCTGGCTCGGCGATCCCGGCCGACGCCGAGTTCAACGCGACCGACGTCGCCTTCGCCCAGGGGATGATCCCGCACCATGCCCAGGCCATCGAGATGGCCGACATGGCGCTGGCAGGGACCGCCAATTCTGAGGTGAAGGCGCTGGCAACGGCCATCAAGGGAGCTCAGCAGCCCGAGATCGACCAGCTCAGCGGCTGGCTCAAGGCTTGGGGTCAGCCGGTTCCGGACACGTCGATGGGCATGGACCACTCGATGGACGGCATGGAGGGGATGATGATGTCCGGGATGATGTCGGATGCCGACATGGCCCGGCTCGAGAACTCCGCCGGGGCCGACTTCGACCGGCTCTGGCTCGAGATGATGATCCAGCACCACGCCGGTGCGATCTCGATGGCGCAGGACGAGCTCTCGGGTGGCAAGTACCCGGCCGCGAAGCAGGTGGCGCAGAACATCGTCGCCAGCCAGCAGGACGAGATCAACAAGATGGACTCCATGCTCGCAGCCATGCCCGCCTAACCCCGTAGCCTCACGGATCAGAAGGAGTGTGAGCGGTGGCTGAGCGACGTCCGATGGGAGCCCTCGAGGCCCAGGTGCTCGAGGTGCTGTGGAGCACCGACGAAGCGCGCACGCCGGCGCAGGTCCTCGCCTCGCTCGACACCGAATTGGCCTACACCACGGTGATGACCATCCTCACCCGGCTGTGGGAGAAGGGCCTTGCCACCCGAGTCAAGCAGGGACGCGCCTACGCCTACGAGGCGACGGTATCGGAGGCCGATCTGGCAGCGGCCCGCATGTCGCGGGAGCTAGAGCGCAGCTCGGACCGGATGGCGACGATGGGCCGCTTCGTCGACGGCCTCGACGCCGACGAAGCCCGACAGCTGTTGGCCCTCCTCAGGCAGATGGAGCAATGAACGTCGTGGCGTTGGTTCCGGTGCTCGCCGCGATCGTCGGCCTGGCCGCCGGGTGGTTCCTCCCGCGCTACCTGTCCCCGATGCGAGCCACCCAGGTGCTCACCGCCTCGATCGTCGTCACCGCCGCCGCCATCGTCGCCGCCCTCGTGCAGATCTCCATTGCCGGCGCCTCCGAGATCCCGGCCGTGTCCGATGCCGTCGGCTGGTGTCGGGCGCTGTACCACGGCCAACACGGCGCCTCCCCGCTCGTCGGCGCCCTCGCCGCCGTAGCTCTCGGCCTCGTCACCGCCGGCGTCGCCCGCCAGGGCCGCAGAGTGCGCCGCGACCGCAGGGCCTTCGCTGATGTGGATGGTCTGCAGCTCATCGATGCAGAAGGCCCGGTGGCGTTCGCCGTTCCCGGTCGCCCCGGCGGCGTGGTGCTCGGCAACGGGTTGCTTCGACACCTCGACCGCCACGAACGCTCAGCAGTGCTCGCCCACGAGACCGCCCACCTGACCCTGAACCACCACCGCTACGTTGGCGCTGCCGAGCTGTGCGCGGCCGGCCTGCCGTTCCTGCGGCCGCTGGCCCGACGCGTGCGGTTCATGACCGAACGATGGGCCGACGAGGTGGCCGCCGACCGGATCGGATCCCGTCAGCTGCTGGCCCGCACCATCGCCCGCGTCGCCCTGATGCCTCACGGAAGCGGCCCGAGCATCGGCCTTGCCTTCCGAGGTCACAACACCATCTCCCGGGTGGAGGCGCTGCTCGACCCTCGGCCGCAGAGGTGGCTCACCTCGCTGCCGCTCACGTGCCTGGTGCTCGGCCTCGTCGTGCTCGGCTCAACGCTCCAGGTTCACCACCTCGCCGAGTTCTTCGCCCACATCTGCCCGATGTGACCTTCGCGCCTAACCCAAGCAGCAGCGGCGGCGTAGCGTACTACGACACACAGTCGTAGGAAGGTGGCATCATGGGTGGCCAACCGATCAGCCGACGGTCGTTCCTCGTCCTCGGCGCAGGAGGTCTGGCTGCGATGGCCGCGTGTTCGTCGTCGAGCGGGAAGTCCAGCCCCGTGACGATCGGAGCCGATGACTCGCGTATCGCCGACGCCGAACAGGCGAGGCAAGTGGCCGGGTCCGCCACGGCCAGGCACGCCCTCGTCGCCGCCCCGATGAGCCTCGAACTCGGGCCCCGGACGGTCCAGACCTGGGGATACGACTCGATCGTGCCGGGCACAGCGTTGCGCCTCACCGAAGGTGACACGCTCGAGGTGGCACTTCGGAACGACCTGCCCGAGGAGACCACCATCCACTGGCACGGGCTCGCGCTGCGCAACGACATGGACGGGGTGCACGACCTGACCCAGCCGGCCATCGCCGCCGGAGACTCGTTCACATACCGCTTCGTCGCCGCCGATCCCGGCACCTACTGGTTCCACCCCCACATGGGGCTCCAGCTCGACCGAGGTCTCTACGCCCCACTCGTGATCATGGAGCGCAATGACCCCGGTGGCTACGACGTCGACGAGGTGCTCGTCCTCGACGACTGGCTCGACGGGATCGGCACCACCCCCGAGCAGACCTTCGAGGGGCTCACCTCGATGGGCTCCATGGGCTCGATGGGCGGGATGGACCACGGCGGGATGGGTGGGATGGGCGACATGAGCTCGATGGGCGGATCGGGCGGAATGTCGATGTTCCAGTCCGCCGCTCTCGGCGGTGACGCCGGCGATGTCGCCTACCCGCTGCACCTGATCAATGGCCGACCACAGTCCGACCGCTTCACCATCATCGTGCCCAGCGGCGGAAGAGCGCGGCTGAGAATCATCAATGCCGGGTCCGACACCGCCTACCGCGTCGCCCTCGGCGGGCACACCATGACCGTGACCCACACCGACGGGTTCCCCGTCGAACCGGTCGAGACCGACACCCTCATCATCGGCATGGGCGAGCGCTACGACGTCCTCGTGACCCCTCGTTCCGGTGCGTGGCCCCTGGTCGCGTCCGCTGAGGGCAAGGACGCCATCGTCTCCGCCGTCGTCCGCACCAGCGACGCCTCCCAGACGACGGCCCCCAACGCCTCGACCCGGCCGGCCGAGCTCGAAGGCCGCATGCTCAGCTACGCCCAACTCCGGGCCACCGACGCCGTGCGTCTCGATGGGCGCCCACCCGACGTCGAGCACCGCATCTCGCTGCAGGGCTCGATGATGCCGTACCAGTGGTCCCTCGACGGGGCCACCATTGCCGATCACCCTCCGCTGCTCGTCGAGCACGGGCAGCGGGTGCGGCTCACCTTCACCAACGACTCGGCGATGTGGCATCCCGTGCACCTTCACGGCCACACGTTCCGGCTCGGCGCCGATGCAACCGGTCCTCGCAAGGACACCTTCAACCTGTTGCCCGGCCAGACCGTGAGTGTGGACTTCGAGGCCGACAACCCGGGCCAGTGGATGCTGCACTGCCACAACACGTATCACCTCGAGCAGGGCATGGCGGCGGTGATCGCGTACAAAGACTAGCTGTTGTACCCCCTACCCCTATGGGGTATACAGGTGATGAGGGAGGCACCATGAGCACTTCACCGTCACAGACCACCAACGACCGAGTTGGGCTGTTCGCGCTCCTGGCTCTGGTCGCCTGCTGCGCCATCCCGATGCTGATGATCCTCGGCGCCACCGCGGTGCTGGGCATGTCGCTCGGCTGGGGCGCCGCGGTGGTGCTCGCGCTGGTCGCTGGGTTCGGCTGCGTCGCCATGATGCGGCGGGGCCACCGCGGACACCACGGCACCGGAGGCCGCCATGGCTGACCACCACCACGACCACATCGGCCCCACGTCCACTGCCGTGCTCGATGTCCATGGACTCGGCTTCGCGACCGAGAAGAACCTCGTCGAGGCCCGTCTCGGCCGTCAGGCCGGGGTGCTCGAGGTCGACGCCAACCCGGTCTCCCAGACCGCCACGGTCGTGTTCGACCCCGACCGGGTGAGCCTGGCTGATCTGCAGGGCTGGGTGCGTGACTGCGGGTACCACTGCGCCGGCCTCTCCGTACCGAACCACCTCTGCGACCCGATGCCCCCAGAGATGCAGACCAGCATCGGCCGGCTCCCGGCGGACACCCACGAGCACCACGACGATGGCTCTCACGGGCACCCGGCGGTCGAGAGCTCGACCGGTCTGTCCCATGCCGGGCACGCCCACGCGCATGATCACGGCGATGGCATGTCGATGGCGGCCATGGTCACCGACATGCGCCGGCGTTTCGTGGTGGCGCTCGTGTTCGCCGTCGCCATCACCATGTACAGCCACGTCGGCGTCGATCTGCTCGGCCTCCACCTGCCGATCCCGTTCGGGCTTCGTTCGGACGTGTGGCAGCTGCTGTTGAGCCTGCCCGTGATCTTCTGGGCATCGTCGATCTTCTTCACCGGCGCCTGGGCGGCCCTGCGGGCCCGGACGCTCGACATGATGGTGCTCGTCGCGGTGGGCATCGGGACCGGTTGGGCCTACTCCGTCGGGGTCACCCTCACCGGGGGCGGTGACGTGTTCTACGAGGCGTCGACGATGCTGGCCGCCTTCGTGCTCCTCGGGCACTGGTTCGAGATGCGGGCCCGTGGCGGTGCCAACGACGCCATCCGGACCTTGCTCGACCTCGCCCCACCGATGGCGCTGGTCGAACGGGACGGCTCCACCGTCGAGGTCCCGACCGGTGAGGTCCAGCTCGACGAGGTCATCGTGGTGCGGCCGGGTTCGAAGGTGCCGGTCGATGCCGTCGTCATCGACGGTGACAGTGAGGTCGACGAATCGGTCGTCACCGGCGAGTCGCTGCCCGTGCACAAGCAGGCCGGCTCCACGCTCATCGGTGCCACCATCAACCGCAACGGCGTGCTCCGGGCCCGGGTCACAGGCGTCGGCTCCGACACCGCACTGGCCCAGATCGTCGCCCTCGTCCAGGAGGCCCAGAACTCCAAGGCCCCTGGCCAGAGGTTGGCCGACCGCGCCGCGTTCTGGCTCGTGCTGGTCGCTCTCATCGGCGGGCTCGTCACCTTCGCCGCCTGGATGACTCTCGGCGACGAAGGGGTCACCACCGCCCTGCTCTACGCCATCACCGTGGTCGTCATCACGTGCCCCGATGCCCTCGGCCTGGCGACACCCACAGCGATCATGGTCGGCTCCGGGCTCGGCGCCCGCCGCGGCGTGCTGTTCAAGAACGCCACCGCCCTCGA
This sequence comes from Actinomycetes bacterium, assembly GCA_029782145.1. GTDB lineage: Bacteria > Actinomycetota > Acidimicrobiia > Acidimicrobiales > Acidimicrobilacustridaceae > CAMFLJ01. Next base: position 475,058 of record JAKOVH010000030.1, read on the forward strand.
AGCGACCGCCGGCCTCGACATCGTGGTCATGGACAAGACCGGCACCCTCACCAAGGGCAGTCCCGAGGTCACCGAACTCCATCTCGCCCTCGGCGCAGACCGGGAGCGGGTGCTCGCCCTGGCTGCTGCGGTCGAGCGCAACTCCGAGCATCCGATCGCCAAGGCCGTCGTCGAGCACGTCGACACCGCTTTCGGTCCGGCGCCGCTCGATGTGACCCGCTTCGACAACGTCCCTGGCCAAGGCGCCGTGGCCGTGGTCGACGGCGCCGTGGTAGCGGTCGGGTCGAAGGCGTTGATGGACGATCGAGGCCTCGACCTCGGGCCACTCGAGGCCGTCTGGTCGGACCTGGCGACCGCAGGACGCACCGTGATCGTCGTCGCCATCGACGCCGCCGTCGTCGCGGTCATCGGCGTCGCCGACGCACCCAGGGACACGTCCGCCGCCGCGGTCGCCGGCCTGCGCTCGCTTGGAGTGCGAGTCGTGATGCTCACTGGTGACAACGGTGCCACCGCCCAACGGATCGCTGATGAGCTCGGCATCACCGAGGTGATCGCAGATGTCCGTCCGGCCGACAAGGCCGCCGTCGTTGCCGAGCTCCAGGCCTCCGGTGCGAAGGTCGCCATGGTCGGCGACGGTGTGAACGATGCGCCGGCGTTGGCTCAGGCAGAGGTCGGCATCGCCATCGGCGCCGGCACCGACGTCGCCATCGAGACGGCCGACGTCGTGCTCATGCGCTCGGACCCTCTCGACGTACCGACGGCCATCCGCATCGGGAGGGGCACCGTGCGCAAGATGCGCCAGAACCTCGGCTGGGCCGTCGGCTACAACACGCTCGCCCTGCCGATCGCGGCCGGCGTGTTCGTGCCGCTGATCGGCTTGGGGTTGCGCCCGGAGATCGCCGCGCTCGCCATGTCCGGCTCCAGCGCGATCGTCGCCGTGAACGCGGTCCTCCTCAAGCGCCTCCACCTTCCCGACCAAGCCGCATCAGCCCCGACCGGGCCGAAAGTCACTTCCTGACCAGCTGACGCCTGGTTCTTCCCCAACTCTCACGCAGCCGGCGCACACTCCAGGTGAGGTGCTCCGATGCAGCGAGACACCCAGCAGAGTCACCCGAGGAGGTGCCACATGTTGATCGCAGCAACGCCGCTCGCTCAGCAGATGATGGGAGGCGGCGGCCACATGGACTGGGACAAGGGAACCTCGTGGGGGATGGTAAGTGCCATGATCGTCGTCACCGTGCTCATCGTCGGCGTCATCGTGTGGGCCGTCGTCTACGCGACCCGCAGGACGACGACACCTTCGACGCCAATGGCTGGCGTGCCCATGAGCGGCCCGACAGCCAGGGATCTCCTCGACCAGCGCTACGCCCGGGGCGAGATCGACACCGCCGACTACGAGGAACGCCGGTCCAAGCTGGGCTGAGAGCGGGACGCAATCGCGCAGTTGAGTCGTGTGGGGCATTTCCGGCTCGAGCCTCGGGTCGGCACCGGCTGATCGTCCCACCCGGCACATTGAGGTGTCGGCACCGCGACGGGTTCCCGTTCCGTGGGTGGGTGTCTTCGGGCGGCGCACGCCATCCCCGCTGCCCTCCTGTGCCCGGGTCTTGCCGCACGTCGGTGAGTCCGAGCAACGGGCGGCTCGGTGGATGCCGGCGTGTCGCGCCGGCGACGCCCTGTCGCCTGCACCCACGGAGGTGGTCATAGACCTGGAGAACCTGCCCGACATGCTGCGCGTCGAGGAGGCCGCGAAGGTGCTTCGCATAAGTCGCAGCCGTGCCTACGACGAGGTGGCGATCTTCCAGCACACCCGCGGCGCCTCAGGTCTCCCGTCGATCCGGATCGGTCGCTGCCTTCGGGTGCCGAAGCGGGCGTTGTTGGCGTGGATCGACGCACAACTCGGTGACTTCGATGCCGCCTGAACGGTGGCACCTCGTGATCGACGTCGAGAAGGCGGCGGTAGCTCGTCGCCAGCTAGGACCTGTCACGTGGGTGGTGCTCGAGGCGATCGCCTCGAGCACCACCGACGGCAGGGGGCGGGAGGCCGCATGCAGTTCGAGATCTTTGGCCGAGCTCGTCGGCGTCTCCAAGGATGCTGTGGCCCGCTCGATCCGCACACTGATCGAGCAGGGACTGGTGGTTCGGTCCGAGCAACGAGACGAGGTCACCGGTCGCTTCGGCCCGGTGAGGTATCAGCTCGACTTCGCCGCTGTCGGCATCACCGTCGTCGCCGACCGGCCAACGAGCACGGATCAGCCGAACAGCATTAGTCGCCCCATCGCGTCCTTCGACCGCCAGCTCACCCTCCTCTCGTGATCGCCACGAGCCCGTGCCAAACCCGCCGTGAGGACCCCTCTGCTCTTCTCTCCTGTCTCCCCCCAGCAACCTCAAGAACATCCACGAACTTGCACTTGGAGTGCGGGAGTCGGTCCCGGCCATGTCGTCCCAGCCCGGACCTGGTGGAGTGCGACACGGCGCACTGTGGCCGGTGCTGAGCATCGGCAAGGTCCGCTTATCGGGTGAGGGCTACTACCTGGCGGCGGTCGCTGACGGGGTGGACGAGTACTACCGGGGCGTCGGCGAAGCGCCGGGCCGATGGGTCGGCGATGCCGCTGGACCCCTTGGACTGGAGGGCGAGGTAGCGGCGGAGGAGCTGCATGCAGTGTGGGCCGGCCAGCACCCGGAGACAGGGGAGGGGCTGGGGCGCTTCCGGGGCCGCCAGATCGCCGGATACGACCTGACGTTCCGGGCCCCGAAGTCCGTGTCCCTGCTCGCCGGCCTCGGCGACACCGACACGGTCCGCGCCGTGACAGCGGCGCACGAAGCGGCGGTGGACGCGGCGTTCGGCTACATCCAGCGAAGTGCCGCCCGCTCCCGCACCGGAGCGGGCGGGGCGGAGCAGATCGAGGTGAAAGGCCTGGTCGCCGCCGCGTTCCGGCACCGCACGAGCCGAGCGGGAGATCCGCATCTCCACACCCATGTCCTTGTCGCCAACATGGCTCAAGGCGCCGATGGGCGGTGGCGCACGTTGGATGGCCGCTGGCTGTACCTGCACGCCAAGACCGCCGGCTACCTCTACGAAGCCCACCTCCGCCATGAGCTCACCCGCCGCCTCGGCGTGGAGTGGGGCCCGGTCCGCAACGGGATCGCGGATGTTGCCGGGATCGACCGTCGTGTGCTCGAGCACTTCTCCGACCGCCGCCGTCAGATCGAAGAACACCTCGACGAGCTCGGCTTCCGCTCCGCCCGTGCCGCGGAGCTGGCTGCGCTCGACACCCGCACCGCCAAGGACCTGTCGGCCGATGCCGGGTCGATGCGCGAGGCGTGGGAAGCGAAGGCGGCCGAGGTCGGGTTCAGTCCCGAGCACCTCGGGCTGGTCCTGGATCGGGTCCCGACAATGGTCCCGGAAGAGGTCCCAACCCCAGGTCACAGCGCTCTCGCAGCCGACCTGCTGAGCCCCTCGGGGCTGACAGCGAAGGCGTCCACCTTCGATCGTCGGGACCTCCTCCGAGCCGTCGCCGAGCGCATGCCCGCCGGAGCGACCGTGGCCCAGATCGAAGCCACGGCCGACCAGGTGCTCACCCACCCCGAGGTCGTCACGCTGATCGCCCCATCCGAGACAATCGGAGCGCTGGGGTCGACGGTCATCCGCCGCGACGACGGCAAGGTCATCTCCACCGTCAACCTCGACGAAGGCCGCTGGTCCACCATCGAACTCGTCAACCTCGAACGACGCCTCGTCCACCACGCCCTCAGCCGCATCGGGGAAGGCGCCGGCATCGCCCCGCCAGAGCTGCTCGACGCCGCCCTACGACGACGACGAAACCTGGCCTACGAGCAGTCCTTGATGGTCCAGCACCTCACCTCGTCAGGCAACGGCGTCGACGTCGTGTCCGCCGCCGCCGGGACCGGCAAGACCTACACCCTCGAATGCACCCGCGAAGTCTGGGAAGCCGCCGGCTACCGGGTCATCGGCGCCGCCCTCGCCGGCATCGCCGCCAGAGAGCTCGAGACCAACGCCGGCATCCCCTCATGGACACTCGCCGCCCTACGCATGGACCTCGACGCCGGCCGGCAACACCTCGACCACCGCACCGTCCTCGTGATCGATGAAGCCGGGATGGCCGGCACCCGCACCCTCGCCCCACTCCTCGACCTCGCTGCCCGCAGCGGCGCCAAGGTCGTCCTCGTCGGCGACCCCCGCCAGCTCCCCGAGATCGACGCCGGCGGTGTCCTCAACGGGCTCGCTCACCGCGTCGGCGCCGTCGAGCTCACCGAGAACCGCCGCCAACGCTCACACTGGGAACGAGACGCCCTCAGAGAGCTGCGCGCTGGCGACCTCGACACCGCTCTGGACGCCTACGCCGCCCACGGTCGCCTCGTCACCGCCCCCACCGCGCTCGACGTCCGCCGACAGATGGTCGCCGACTGGTGGACCCACCACAGCGCCGGTGAGACCACCGCCATGGCCGCCTACCGCCGCAGCGACGTCGACGACCTCAACGGCCGAGCCCGCGCCTACATGCAAGAAGCAGGCCTCCTCACAGGTCCTGAGCTCGAGATCAACGGACGGCCCTTCCAAGCCGGCGACCACATCGTCTGTCTCCGCAACAACCGACGCCTCGGCATCAACAACGGCACCCGAGCCACCGCCACCAACGTCGACCCCGACCAGCACACCATCGAGATCCACACCACCCGAGGCTCGGTGCGACTCCCCGCCGATTACATCGACGGCGGCCACCTCGCTCACGGCTACGCCACCACCATCCACAAGACCCAAGGCGCCACCGTCGACCACGGCCTTCTGCTCGGCACTGACGAGCTCTTCCGCGAACGCGGCTACGTCGGCATGAGCCGCGGCCGACTCACCAACCACCTCTACCTCGTCGGCGTCACCGAACCCGACGACACCGCTGGCCACCGACTGCCGGAAGCCGAGGCCACACCGGCGGAGACCGTTCGACGAGCGCTGGAGCGACTCGACCAAAGGCATCTCGCCATCGACAGCGGTGACATCGATCGCAAGTCGGTCCGGCAGGATGCTGATCTCGAGGTGGAGCTCGATCTGTTCTGAGGGAGCGGTGGGGTCTGCTCTCGAAAGCTTCACGAACTGGGACGTGGGAGAAGGCATCATCGGACCTCATGACAACGGAGGCTTTGATCGCGCACGCTGCTGCGATGCGCCCGTGGATCGGGAGTCGTGCTCGACAGCGCCGTTGCTGCCATCAGGTGAGGAGCGCCAGCCCGTGAGTGCCATGCCCATTCCGTACGTCTTTGCGGTGGCCGAGCGTCCCTTCTGCTGTTGGGAACACGATTTGCTTGCGAGGAATCTGGAGTTCCTCCGAGGCATCGACCCGGATCACTTCGATTCGGTCGCAGGTCTTCTCTTCGCACACCTGGACGGGGATGCCGCGATGTCTGCGTCCATCGCACTTCGATCGCTCTACCACCAGACGGTCGAGGCGCTGCTGTCCCTGCTAGGTGCTGCGGCGCAGGCACCGGAGGCGGTGCAGGCATGGATCGCGAAATGCAGCACTCACGACCTCGAGGAGGTCGTGAGGGCACTCCTTGATGGGAAGCCGCTACTCACCCAATCCGGTCGTCGTGCGGTGGACTTCGACCAACTCTCCCTTGTGGTCCACCAAGCGGCGTGGCCGGATGACGGTGAGGGCGCTCCCACCGCTGCGCACTTCAGTCGACTCTGGCAGCGCTTCGCTCGCGAGTTTCTCGATGAGACTGCGCGGGCCGAGTACAACGCGATCAAACACGGAAACCGGGTCATTCCCGGCGGCTTCGACCTCGCCCTCGGAGTCGAAGAGTCCGTAGGCGTGCCGGCACGACCAGAGTCGATGGTCTCCATGGGTGGAAGTCGGTTCGGGTCGACGTTCTTTCAACCCGAGAAGGTCCGGGACTCCAAGCTGCACCTCCGGACACGACGGGTCTCTGTCAACTGGTCTCCCAAGAGCATGGGCCAGCGCATCGTGCTCGCCTCGCTTTCAATCTCGAACGTCATCGCTGGGCTCCAGGTCTTTCTCGGTGTGGACCCCCGATCGCTGGTATTCCGCCGGCCGGCGTCAGCGTCTGCGTTTGATGAGGCTTGGAGCGAGGCAATCGGACCACGCATGACCGGCATCGATACCGTGGTTCGAATCGAGGCGGTCGACGAGCTGGGGCGCTCAGATCTGCTCGCTGAGTTGGAGGGGCGCAACAGCGCCGCTGACTGACTCCGTATTGTGACGCTGTGGACGACCCCGGTGAGATCGGTGAGTGGTGGCTTCCGTCGACTCCAGATGCGAAGGCACCGGGCTGGCTGCGGCAGACGCAGGAGCATCGGACTTCCCTACTACTCGCCGGGAGCCTGTCGGATCCTTTCACAACGACCGGCACTTACCGCCGCATACACGGTCGGATCGGTAACCAAGCGGTGACTTGCGAGGACTGCTTTCGCAGCAGGACCGGCGGCAACCTGCTCGGCGGGCTAAATGCAGAGGTGGTCGAGGTCAATCAGGCCTATCGAGGCGTCTGGTTCGATGACGGTGAGGAACCTGGCGGAACCGGATTGGCGGCCGACCTGCCGCTTCTGCGCGATTGGGTCGCACCACATTCGCTCACCGTTGATTGGACCGCCGGGGACGGGTCGTCATCGGACGCAGTGATCCTGAGGGCGGAGAGGCTCGAGCCGATTGTGCTGAGGTGCTCGTTGGGGGATCTTCGGCTGATCCAAACGCTTCAAACCAGCGGCGACGGCGTTTCGTCTCGCACTATCGAGCAATCGCTGATTGCACAGATCGATGTTGAGGAGGTCATTCCCGCCGCCACCTTCCTGGATGAGATAGCGGTACTCGCTGACGCTGTGTCGCTTGCCTCTGAGAGGTATGTCGCGACGAGATCGGTGCAGCTTCTACATCCCGATGTTGTGCACCGAGAGGGAAGTCCGGTGCGCCGTCCGATCGAGATGCTGGCGCAATGGACGCCTGGAAGTGACTTACCGCTCAAGCGGGAGCGGGTCTTGGCGGAGTACCAGGCCATCGGCGTGCCGGGTCTCCAGCGACTGCTTCACGCCGTGTCTGCAATCCGGATTCCGGTTCGCAGGGCCGTGGTCACCCGACACCAGGAGGGTGCGTTCAATTCCGACCGACTGATCAATGTCTGTGCTGCGTTAGAGGCTCTCGATCGACTGGCGGCACCAGAACGGCGATCGTTCACACAGCGGATTCGACAATGTGTGGATCTGGCAGGACCACCAGCAACGGAGCTCCTCGGGAACCGCGATCGATGGATCGGCTGGTTGAGGCGCCGGCGGGACCACGTTGCTCACCACCTCCTTCCGACTGACAACCGTGACGGGCTCGAAGACCTGGCGCTTGCGGAGAGCGCGTATCTGGTCTTTGTGCTCTGCGTCTTCCGGCTAGCCGACCTACCTGACGAAGTGTTCGTTCGAATCGGCGAAGGCCCTTGGCTCCAGTGGCTCCGCAACTTGCTCGCTGAGGTGCATCCTTGAGCAGCGTCCTGCCATGGTCATCCAACATTCCGTCCAAGAAACTCGGCGAGACTGGCCGAATCTTGGAGGTACGGGGCGGATGAGGGGCCGGAGAAGTTCCTGCTAGAAGGCACAATCAGGGACAAGCTGGACGCTACTTAGCCGACTCATAATCCCTTGGTCGTGGGTTCGATCCCCACCCGCCCCACTCGACGGGCGGCTCGTCACGGCTCCCACCGCGCTCGACGTTCGCCACCAGGTCGTCACCGGCCTCACCCTAAAGGCTCCGATCTGGCCGCGGCGGGTAGGTGCCGTCACGGAGACGCTCGCCCGACCCTCGCCGCGGTGGCGGATCCGTCGAGAACGAGGACGAGCTCGAAGGGGCTGTCGGACGGTCGGAGGTCGCCATGGCGACGACCAAGCAGGTACGAGCAGCGAAGCGGAACATCAAGAAGGCACAGGCCGGGGCGGAGAAGAAGCGGTCCATCGCCCACATGCCGGCCGCGACCCGTTCGGCACTCGGCAAGCAGGGCGCAGCGGTCGCTCAGCGCAAGCGGACCGGTGCCGCGGCGCCGAGGACTCGCCGGGAGCTCTACGAGGAGGCCAAGCGGCGCAACGTCCCGGGACGCTCGAAGATGGGCCGAGACGAGCTGGCCCGAGCCCTAGGCCACGAGTGATGCACCAGCAGTCCGGGCGCTGGCGTCTCGAGGGCGATGCGGGAGGCCGGCTGAGAAGGAGACGACACCATGCGTGAGGACCTACGGGTCGGGCAGCCCTTCCCGGACCTCGAGCTGCCTGACCACACCGGCGCCACGCGTCGCCTCTCCGAGCTCGTCGCCGACCAACCGACCGTCGCCAACTTCTACCGAGGATGGTGGTGCCCCAAGGAGCAGCGGTTCCTGCGCAACCTGGTGGACCTGCAGGACGAGATGGAGGTCGCCTACACGCGCATCGTCTCCATCACGGTCGACCCGCCCGAGATCACCGCTCCCCTCCGTGCGGGCCTCGGCGCTCGCTGGACGTTCCTGTCCGACGCCGACCGGGTGGTCCAGCGCGAGCTCGACCTCGAGGAGACGGCTGATCGGGTCCACCGCCCCTTCCTCCCGTACACGTTCGTGCTCGACACCGACCTCACGATCGGGGCGGTCTTCAACGGCTACTGGTACTGGGGACGCCCCACCAACGAGGAGCTCCGGCTGGCACTGCGCGACCTCCTCCGTGCCGGTCGGCCCGACTGGGACGCCCAGGCGACGTGACGATGGCCGAGAGCTGCTGTCTCCTCTTCACCATCGTGGACGACACGTCGACCGACACCCAGATCACCCACCACCTCGAGCTGGGGCACACGCTGCTCGGCGACGACGCACCGGTGGTCGAGCTCGAGGCGCCGGATGGCACGGGATCGGTCATGCTGGCCGCTGCCCGGGATCGCGATGCGCTCGCCGAGCTACGCGGCCGAACGCCGCTGGCTGCGGAGCGCCACGTGATGTGCGGCGTCGATCCGAGCGCCATCGCTGACGGGGTCTCACGCTCCCCGGGCGGCTACGTGGACCTCGTCCTCGATCCCGCCGAGCCACCGATCCCGTTCGACGACCCGACGGTCCTCGGCGTCTTCCGCGACTACCACCGCTCCTACCTCCCGCTCCTTGGAAGGCGCCACCTCCGCTGTGAGTCCCTCTGGCGAGACGGCGTTCGGGCCGCGGGGTCCTTCGTCGCCTTCGCCGCGACCGACGACGGCGAGGCCTTCTCGCTCGCTGCCGCCAACCCGTGGCGACGTGTCGCCCACGGCCGGCTGCTCCTCCTCCCTCCGGACGTCCTCAGGGCCGCACCCTCGCCACCCGGTCCCGGAACGCAACGCAGCGCGCACTTCCCCTGTGGCCATTCAGGTTCGGTCGCCGAACCCGGCGTCGACCGTCAGGCCGCGAACCGCGGCTGACCTCGAAGGGGTGGAGTCGTCCCCGATCGTGCAGCGGTCCATGCCGGTCGCGCCGACCCGACGAGGACCCCGGTCAGTGGGCGGTCGCTGGCCCTACCGGTTCCAGCCGTGACCTCGAGGCGAAGATGACGATGGCGATGCCGGCGGTGGCTGCTCCGGACACGAGGAGCGGTACACGACCGTTGCCGCCCCAGGCGAGCCCGGCCCAGACGCCTGCGACCAGCAGGCCGATGCCGGTGACCGCGGCGTGGATGCCGAGCGCGGTGCCGCGGTTGTCCGGCGGGGCGAGATCCGCGACCCAGGCGCGGCTGACGCCGTCGGTGAGAGCGGTGTAGCCGCCGTAGAGCGGGAAGAGCAGCCACAGCCAGGCGCTCGAGTCGGCGAGCCCGAAGCCCAGGTAGGCGACGGCGAACACCGCGAGGCCGGCAGCGAACACGACCCGGCGGCTGCGTCGGTCCGAGACCACACCGGCGGGATAGGACAGCACGGCGTAGGCCAGGTTGTAGAGCACGTAGAGGGCGACGACGCCGGCGAAGTCGTAGCCGAGGTCGGTGGCCCGCAGCAGCAGCAGGGTGTCGGGGAAGTTCACGAGGGCGAACAGGCCGACGACGGCGATGAGGCGCCAGTACCGGCGCGGGAGCCCGTCGAGCGACCACGCCCGGCGGTGGCTCAGACCGGGGTGGGGTCGTTCGCGCACCAGGAAGACCAGGGCGACGCTGATCGTCGCCGGGATGACGGCGATCCACAGCAGCGGCCCGAACTCCTGGCCGACGAGCTCGTAGAGGGCGAGGCCGATCAGGGGGCCGACGACGGCGCCGGCGGTGTCGGCCGCCCGGTGGAACCCGAAGGCCCGGCCCCGGTTCGTGGGAGTCGTCTCGTCGGCGATGATGGCGTCGCGGGGCGGCCCCCGCAGGCCCTTGCCGACCCGGTCGGTGAAGCGGGCGGCGAGCACCATCGGCCAGGCACCGGCGAGGGCGAGCAGGGCCTTGCCGAGGGCGGAGATGCCGTAGCCGCCGGCCACGAGGGGACGGCGGTGGCGGAGGTCGGCGAGGCGGCCGGACGCGGCCTTCATGACCGACGCGGTGCCGTCGGCGAGGCCCTCGATGAGCCCGAGCACGGCCGGTGGGGCACCCAGGACGCCGGTGACGAAGAACGGCAGGACGGGATAGAGGATCTCCGACGCCGTGTCCTGGAAGAACGACACCAACGACACCACGTAGACGTTGCGGCTCAACCGCTCGCGCTGCGGTGCCGCCTCGGTGGCCATCGGACGAACGTAGTGGCGGTGGCGGGCCTGCCGCGGTGCCGACCCCGTCTCAGGTGCGGAAGCGCCAGGCGACGTGCGCGGCCCTCGCCGCCCGTTCGGAGCGCCGCGCCGCCTGGTCGACCTGCCGGGTGCCTTCGGGAAGGTGCCGGTCGAGTTCGGCCAGGGGCACCCGGCGGGCCCGCACCGCCGGCGACCCGGCGGGCCGGAACCACCGGAGGGTGACGACGAGCTCGGACCGGTCCTCGGTGTCGAGCCAGTTGGCCACGCCAGGGTCGGTGCCGGACAGCACGAGCCAGACCGTGCCGTCGGCCGACGGGTGGGTCTGGCGGTGGTTGAGGCTGGTCGTGCGGTCGCCGTACCGGAGCGGCTCGTACCACGCCCGGTTGTAGAGCCCGACGTCCCACATGGGGGCCCCGCCGTCGTGGACCTCGAGCACCATGGCGTCGTCGGGCTCGAGGGCCACCACGGCGTGGCTGTAGAGGATGTCCTGCACGCCCCGGCCCTCCGGCTTCGGGTCGTTGAAGGTGTTGTGGCCGCGCTCGTCGAGCAGCCGCTGCTGGTAGTCGCGCCAGAACACGACGGAGTGCTCCACCTCGCGCACCGCGGTGTCGAGCATCGACGCCACCCGGCCGGGGTCGAGGGGTGGGCCGGGCTCGCCGAGGGTGTCGAGGCGCTCGATGACGAACGTCGCCGGCTCGGCCGGCTGCCAGTCGAAGTAGTAGTCGCGCACGTGGAGGAAGCTGGCGTCGGGGTCGAGCGGGAACCAGTGCCCCGGCCGCGGCGGGCCACCGAAGACCAGCTCGAAGGCATCACCGGGCCCGAGGCCGAGCTGCGAGGCGAAGACCTCGGTGGCCACACCGGCCCCGCCGCTCTGGGTCGCCCCGACCTTCACCTGCAGGGCGAACTCCTCGCAGCTGCCCATCCGGCCCGACACGCGGTACACGCCGTCGCCGACGATGGCGGCCCGCCGAGCGACCTGGTCGACGTTGGCCCCGCCCCACCGGTACACGGGGTCGGCGCTGCGGAAGAACGTGGGCCGGTGCACGTCCGAACAGCCCGTGGCGAAGGTCAGCCAGCAGGCCAGCTGCGTGGCGAGGTGGTGCACCCCTTCGGCCCGCTCGCGGGCGTCGCCGGGGAAGTCGGCCTCGAGGATGCGGTCGCCGACGGCCTGCAGGCGGGCGCAGACCTCGCGCCAGGCCGCGCCGGTGACCACGTCGTCGGCGTCCATCACGCGCTCCGCTCGGCCACGCACAAGATGGTGGCGTCCGCGACGGTGGTGCCCCCGTCGAGCATCTCTCCGGCCACCCACGTCTTGCGGCCCTCGACCTCGGTCACCCGGGCGCGGATCTCCACCGGCCGACCGAGGGGCGCGGCGGCCCGCAGGTTCACGTGCAGTGCCACCGTCATGCCGCTCGCCCCCGCGGCGCGTGCGGCGACCCCCAGGCACTCGTCGAGGACGGCGGCGACCATGCCGCCGTGGGCCCGCCCCGGGGAGCCGGCGTGCGCCGCGCCGAAGGCGCAGGTGGCGACGCACTCGACCGGGCGAGGTGGGCTCCCGGGCGGCGGCTCGGTGGGGCGCACGGTCCAGCGGACGGGCGCGGCCTGCGGGTTGAGCCGGCCCGAGCCGGCCTGGAGGAGGCTCTCGACCCGCCCGTCGGGGTGGCGGACCAGCCGCAGCGGGGCGTCGCGGCGGCGGCTGCGCAGCGCCTCGGTCACCGCTGCGACCTCCTCGGCGGCCCGCCCGAGCGCGTCCTCGTCGAGGTCGGTCATCACCACCGCCTCCACCAGCTCGCGCACCCGCTCGACGAGGGTGAACGCGACAGCAGGGACGGTGTCGATCGCGGGCAGGGCGTCACCGAGCAGGTCGGCCAGGCGGCCGGCCGACACGGGCGTCGCGTCAGGGCTCCCCATGGCGCCGACGCTACCGGGGCATGGCTCCTCGGGGGTGTGCCCGCCACCCCGGGCGTGAGGGCGGCACCCACTATGGTGCACGCCATGGCCCGTCCCGACGTCGTGCCCGACGGCGCGGGCGGCCTCGACCTCCGTGCGGCGTCAGCGGGGGAGCGGGCGACTGCCCGAGTGACCGAGGGCCCGTGGCACGGCGCCGCTCCCGTCCCCGCCGATGCCCGGGCCGACCGGGTGACGTCGTGGCTGCTGATCGCCGCAGGTGTGCTCGGCCTGGTGCTCGTCGCCGTCCTGGCCGTGCGCATGGCCACCTGGGACTGGTTGGCGGCGGGCGACTACGGGACCATCCGGCTCCACACCCTCGACGTCGGCACGTCGCGCACGCCGCTGGTCGGCGTGTACTCCCGTTGGGGCTGGAACCACCCGGGACCGATGCTCTTCTACGCGCTCGCCCCGTTCCTTCGCGCCAGCGGGGGCGACGGGCACGGGCTGCTGCTCGGCGCCCTCGCCGTCAACGCCGCGGCGGTGGCCGCCGCCCTGTGGGTGGCCGGGCGCGCCGGGCGGCGGGCCCTCGCCCTGACCGCGCTGACCGTCGTGCTGCTGACGGTCGGGCTCGATCCCGCAGGCCTGGTCGACGCCTGGAACCCCTACCTGCTGGTGCTGCCGCTGCTGGCCGCCGCGCTGGCGGCATGGCGCGCCGCGCTCGGCGACCGCGTCGCGGCCGTGGTGCTCGTGGTGGCGGGGAGCTTCGCCGTGCAGAGCCACGTGCTGGCCGGACCACCGGTCGTCGCTCTGCTGCTGGTCGGGGCCGTGGGGCTGGGGTGGCGGTGCGGCCGCGGCCCCGACCGTCGCCACGACCGCTGGACGGCCGGCCTGGCCGCCGTGGTCGGTCTGGCGTGCTGGGTGCCGGCGATCGTCCAGCAGCTCACCGGCTCACCCGGCAACCTCGGCGAGATCGTCGACTTCGTGCTGCACGGCGACGAGACGCCGCTCGGTTGGGCGTTCGGGGCCCGAGTGGTCGGTCGGGCGCTGTCGCTGCCGCCGACGTGGATCACCGGTGGGCTGTCGCGCGAGCAGCACCCGGTCCCGTGGGCGCTGTTCGCCCTGGTGGTCGCCACCGCGTGGGCGTGGCGGCGGCGCTGGACCAGCGAGCTGGTGCTGTGCCTGACCAGCCTGGCGCTCGTCGCCGCCGCCTTCGTCGGGTCGGCGCGGGTCACGGGGGTGGCCTACCCCTACCTGTTCCAGTGGGTGTGGGTCGTGGCGGCCATGGCCTGGCTGTCGGTCGCGGCGGTGGTGGTGGCCGAGCTCGGCGTGCGGTGGTCGTGGGCCCGGTTCGTGCCGGCGGCCCTCGCGGGTGGCACCGTCGCGGTGTTGCTGGTGCTGCTCGTCTCGGGCCCCGACCTCTCCGGCCTCCGGCGTTCTGACACCCCGTTGCGCCACGTGTCCGACCTGGTCGACCCGGTGCTGGCCGCGGTCAGGGAGGCGCCGGCGCCGACCCTCATGACGCCGACCGCGTACGGCATCGACACCACCCTCGGCATCGAGCTGGCCGGGCGCGCCGAGGAGCAGGGGATCCGCCTCGGGTTCCCGTCGGAGCTGGGCTACGTCTACGGCTCGTCGCGCACGGTCGACCCGGCCGACGCCCGCAGCGAGCTGGTGCTCGCCGCCGGACCGGCCCGGGCGCAGTACGCGCAGGACCCTCGCTTCCGCAAGGTCGCGGAGCACGACCCCCTCACGCCGCAGGAGTGGTCGGAGTTCGACCGGCTCAGCGCCGTCGACTGGGACAGCCGGCCCGACGGCCCGACCGCTCCGGGCCCCGAGTACCGGCGGTTCCAGGAGCTGTCCGACCGGGCCTTCGAGGCGGTGACCGTCTACCTGTCCGACCAGCCACCGTCGACACCGCAACCAGCGGACCCGCCCGCGTCGAGCGAGCCGGCGGGGGAGCAGGCACCACCGGGCTGAGCCGTCGGGCTCCGGCGGCGCCGTCGCTCAGCGGCCGCCGCGCCGGTGGACGACGGCCACCCACGTGTCGGGCGGGGGCCGGGGCGCCAGCTCGTCGCTGGCCGCGAAGAGCCACTCGAGCACGGCCCGCGGGGCGGTGCCGGGGGCGAGGCGCACCACGAGGCCGCGGCGAGGGTGGTCCGACAGCAGCGACGACCCCTCGGGTGGTTCGACCCCGGCCGCCAGCAGGCGGCGCAGGGCCCGGGGGCCGGCGGCGTGCTGGATGCCCACCGAGTCGGCCTCGGTGCCCTTGGCCGTCCGCTCACCGGGCACCCACGTGGACACCGGCAGCTGCGGCCCTCGGGCCGTGATCAGGCCGAACATCCCCGACCGTGCCGGCGGCGCGTCGGGGTCGGCGTCGGGGTCGTCGTAGGGCTGCAGGTTCACCCAGCCGTCGCGCCGCTCGGCCAGATCCTCGAGCACGGCGAGCAGGGCGGCCGGATCGTTTCGCAGGAAACGGATGACCTCGCCGGGCCGGCTCATCTCGGCGACCGCCCGCCGCTCAGAGCTCGCCCAGCCAGAGCGGGGCCCGGTCGAGCAGGAAGGTGCTGACCTCGTGGCAGGTGTCGAGCACCTCGCACAGCTGCTCCTGGCCCAGGTAGATGCGGTCGAGCCCGACCTCGACGCGCGACACGATGGTGAGGCTGCGCTCGGGGGCGTCGGTGACGGCGGCAAATGAGTCGATGGCCGACACCTCGAGGGGCAGGTCGACACCGCCCAGCCCGGCCAGGTCGGTGGCCAGCACCAGCAGATCGGGGGCGTTGCGCAGGGGAGGCAGGGCCCAGGTGAAGATCAGCGGGAAGGAGTACCCGGTGATGGGCTCGGCGCCGTCGGGCTGCTCGAGCATCCGGTCCTCGAAGCTGAGCAGCACCCGAGGCTCGACCTCGAGCGCGAGGTGCAGGTCGAGCGGGCCGCCGCACGCGTCCTCGGGGTGCAGGTCGATCTCCCACGCCTGGCGCAGCGAGTACGTCTCGACGTAGTGCCGCTCGTCGTGGACGTGGAAGGCGTGGTCGACTGCGTGGTCCTTCAGGTCGGCGACGAAGCCGGGGACGTCGATGATGGCCACAGGCCGGTTGCTCCCTGCTGGAGACGGACCCGTCAAGCCTGCCACGGTCCACAGGGGGCGGCTACCGTCGCCCCGGTGGACGACGCCGCCCTGCTCGAGGTGCTCGACGACACGTCGGCGGCGATCCGCGCCGTGCTCGGCGACCTCGACGACTGGGGCCTCGCCGGCACCCGGGCGGGCCAGTACCACTCCGACCTCGCCGCCGACGCGGTCGCGCTGGAGGTGCTCGAGCGGGCCGGGTTGGGCGTGCTGTCCGAGGAGTCGGGCCGGCACCGGCCCGACGCCGAGATCACGGTGGTGATGGACCCCCTTGACGGGTCGACCAACGCCAGCCGCGGCATCCCGTGGTTCGCCACCAGCCTGTGCGCGGTCGACCGCGAAGGGCCGCGGGCGGCGCTCGTGGTCAACCTCGCGTCGGGGCAGCGCTTCGAAGCCGTCCGCGGGGGTGGAGCGACCTGCGACGGCCGCCCGCTGCGGACGTCGGGGGCCACCGTGCTGCGCCAATCGATCGTGGCGCTCTCGGGGTTTCCGCCTCGCTGGCTGGGCTGGAAGCAGTACCGGGCGCTCGGCGCGTGCGCGCTCGACCTGTGCGCCGTGGCCGGCGGCGTGGTCGACGGCTACGTCGACTGCTCCTGGAACGCCCACGGCTCGTGGGACTACCTCGGCGGGCTGCTGGTGTGCCAGGAGGCCGGCGCGCACGTCGTCGACCTCGAGGGCCGTGACCTGGTGACCTTCGAGCACACCGACCGCCGCACGCCCGTCGCCGCCGCCACCCCTGAGCTGCTGGCGGAGCTGCTCGAGGCCCGCCGCTCCGTAGGATGAACCGATGGCACTCGACTCGATCACCGCGCGCGCCCACCGGGGCGTGCTGCGCGTCTACCGGGTGCTGCCGCGCCTGCTGCGGCTCTGGGTCGTGCGCCTGCTGGCCCCGTCCTACACCGTCGGCGCCATCTGCGTGATCGAGCGCCCCGACGGCCACGTGCTGCTCGTGCGCCAGGCGTACCGCAAGCGCTGGGGCCTGCCCGGTGGGCACCTCAAGCGGGGCGAGGACCCCACCGCGGGAGCGCGCCGCGAGGTGTTCGAGGAGGTCGGCATCGTCGTGGAGCTGCTCGGCCCGCCGGCGGTGGTGGTCGACGCCGGCCCGCAACGGGTCGACGTGATCTACCGCGCCCGGCCGGTGACCCTGGCCGAGGTCGGAGAGGCGCGCCCGGGCTCACCGGAGATCGTCGAGGTGGGGTGGTTCGCCCCCCACGCCCTGCCCGAGCTGCAGGCCGAGACGGCCGAGGCGTTCGTGGCGCTGGCCCGCCACCGGGCCTCAGTGCCGACCGACTGAGCCCTCGGTCTTCGGCCGCAGCACCCGGTCGAGGGCACCCCGCTCGAGCGTCGGCACGCCGGTTCCCGGGCCGGCGATGCTGCGCACGGCCTCGGTGGTGATCGTCCCGAAGCCGGGCCGCAGGCAGCCCACGTGGCCGAAGGGGAAGGCGAACACCTGGGCGCCGATGAGGTTCGCCAGCTCGCGCTGGGAGGCCACCGGCACGGCCCGGTCGACCAGGGTGATCACCGACGCCGCCGGCGCCCGTACGCCCGCCACCCACCGCCGGGAGTCGAAGCGGGCCAGCTCGCCCGCGGCCTCCAGCAGGGCCCGCTTGGAGCTCGACCGCAGCATCCAGCTGGCGTGGGCGCCCATGTCGTGCTCGGGGCCGTCCGACGGCCCGCCGCTACGGAACCGGGAGACGAAGTTGAGCGTGGCGCCGGCGGCCTCGGCCAGGCTGGCCGTGTGGGAGACCACCCCGAGAACGCGGCGGTTGACGTTGCTCGGGATGATGTGGGCCGCGGTGGCGATCTGCACGATGCCGTGGACCAGGTCCGGGCGCTGGAAGGCGAGGGTCTGGGAGACGGGCCCGCCCATCGAGTAGCCGACGGCCACGGTCGGCACGCGCAGGTCGAGCTCGCTCAGCACGTCGGCGAGGGCCGTGGCGCAGCGGCCGATGGAGAACCGGCCGCGCAGCGGGCTCCCGCCGTGGCCGGGCATGTCCACAGCGATCGGCCGGTAGCCGGCGTCGGCGAGCGGTTCGAAGGCGCGCAGCCAGTTGCTCAGCCCGTCGGCCGACCAGCCGTGCACGAGCAGCACGACCGTGCCCGGACCACCGGCGTCGCGCACGACGACCGGCCCGACGGAGGTGTCCCGCAGGCGGGGGCCGGGCACCGCGAAGCGTCCGATGCCGCGGGCGCTCACCACCTGGTCCAGACCGATCGTCGGAACCGAACGACTCGTGCTGCTGGCCACCCTGACCCCCCGGTCCGACCGTCTCCGGTCTGCCATGCCGCGTCGGGCGACTGCCCCGAGGGGGAGGGCCCGGAGGGCCCACACGACCCGGCACACGTCACGTTACGCGCGCCGCGCGCCCGGCGCCGGGTTATGTCACGGCAAAGTCCACGTTCGCGCTCGGCCAACTCTGGGTCGTTCGGCTCATGACCGGGCGCCTGCCCGCCGACACCGACAGCCGGAAGGTCGCAGGGCGAGCCAGGGCCAGGGCGAGCGAGCGAGGGACGGAGGGGACGTGGAGCGCAGGGTGGCGTTGGTCGCGTCGGGCACCGCGGCGATGGTGCTGGTCGCTGGAGTCGTGATGGTGAGCGCGCTGGTGCAGGGGACGCACCCGGCGACGAGGCCGCCGTCGGAGGTCGCCGGACCGCCGGCGTCGAGCGCCGCCGGGGACCCGCAGGTCGTCGAGCAGGCCGGCGTCGAGCCGGTGTCGGCGGCCGGCTCGGCTGCGGCATCCGATGCCGGGCCGGCACCGTGGCCCGAGGCACCGGCCGGCGGCCTCGACGGCGCCGCACCGTCGGGTGCGGTCGCGCCGATGGCGGCCTCCGCCGGCCCGTCGGCGCCGGCCGCGTCGCCGTCGGGTCAGGGCTCGGCGCAACCGGTGGCGTCCTCGACGGGGCCGTCGCCGACCACGACACCGACGACGGCGCTCGTCACCACCACGTCGACCACCTCGGTGACGTCGAGCCGGCCGCCCGGCGTGCCGAGCGACTGGCCGGCGAACAGGCCGATCCCGCCGGTGCCGCCCGGTTGTCGGCAGCCCCAGCTCGAGGACGACGGCGTCTGGAACTGCCAGCACTAGCTAGCCGCCGGGGCCTGGTCCCTGCCGGGGGGCCGTCACTCGGGCGGGTGCACGCCCAACGGCACCTCGAGCGCGGTGCCCGGCTCGAGCACGTGGTGCACGCCTTCGATCTCGACGTGGAGGGCCGGCAGCTCGCTCATGGCGACGCGCACGGTCGCGGTCGTGGGCGTGATCTCGACGCCGACGACGTGGCGCCGGTAGCGCAGCTCGAAGCTCAACGAGCCGAGCTCGGCGGGGATGGCGGGGTGGAGCCGCAGCACGTCGTCACGCGTCTCGAGCCCGGCGTAGGCGCGCTGCAGCAGGTCCAGGGTGCCCGCCATCACCCCGAGGTGGATGCCCTCCTGGGTGGTGCCGTTGTGGGTGTCGAGGACGTCGACGTCGAGCACGCCGGTGAAGATCTTCCAGGACTCCTCGCGGTCGAGGCGGACGTGGAGCCACGCGTCGACGAGTCGGCTGAGGCTCGAGCCGTGGGCGTTGCGCTGGTCGTAGTAGGCGATGGTCCGGGGGATGAGGCCCGGGTCGTAGTCGTAGCCCAGGCGGGTGAGCAGCGACGCCAGCTCCTCGGCCGACAGGACGAAGAACAACATGGTGACGTCGGCCTGCTTGGCCAGCTTGTAGCGGTTCGGCGTGTCGCCCTCGGCTTCGAGGATGCGGTCGAGGCGGTTGATGTCGCCGTACTGCTGCCGGTACGCCGCCCAGTCGAGCTCCTCGAGCTGCTCGTAGCCCTCGAACTGGCTGATGACCCCGTCGTGGAAGCAGACCCGCATCTTGCGGCTGATGTCCTCCCATCGCTGGGTCTCGTCGTCGCTCAGCGAGATGCGCTCCCTGAGGTCCTGGGCGACGGCGGGCGGGAGGATCCCCAGGACGTCGAGGCCCCGGCACAGGCACCACACCGCCATGACGTTGGTGTAGGCGTTGTTGTCGATGCCCGGGGTGGGCCGGTCGGGATAGCCCTCGTGGTACTCGTCGGGCCCGACGACGCCCTTGATCTCGTAGCGGTCGAGGACGCGGTTGTAGCTCGACGCGCTGGCCCAGAAGCGGGCGATCTCGAGGATCACCTCGGCGCCCACGAAGCGCAGGAACTCGTGGTCGCCGGTGGCCTGGAAGTACTGCCAGACGTTGAGGGCGACCGCCGCGCTGACGTGGCGCTGGAGGTGCGACGCGTCGGGCAGCCACCGCCCCGACACCGGGTTGAGGTGGACCTGCTGGGTCTCCTCGCTGCCGCTGCTCGCGCTCTGCCACGGGTACATGGCGCCGGCGAACCCGGCGCGGGCAGCGGCCCGGCGCGCCGCGTCGAGGCGGCGGTGGCGGTACAGCAGCAGCGAGCGGGCGAGCTGCGGGAACCGGGTGCTGAGGAACGGGAAGACGAACACCTCGTCCCAGAAGATGTGGCCGCGGTAGGCCTCGCCGTGGAGCCCCCGGGCGGGCACCCCGACGTCGAGCCCCACGCTGTTGTTCGAGATCGTCTGCAGGAGGTGGAACAGGTTGAGGTGCACGTTGCGGGCGATGTCGTGGTCGACGCCGACCTCGATGTCGCTGGTCCGCCACGTCTGGCGCCAGCTGACCTGGTGACGGGCGCAGAGCTCGTCGAAGTCGCCTGCGATCTCGGCCACCCACTCACGGGCCTGCTCGCTCGGCTCGCTGATGGCGTGGTCCCGTGAGGTGAACAGGGCGGCGACCTTCTCGACGGTGACGGGCACGCCGGGGGCGAGCCGCACCTCGTAGTCGTGGGCGACGACGCGCTCACCGACCTCGACGGTGGGCTCGATGTCGAGGCGCTCGCCGCCAGCGGTCAGCTGGGTGCGGGTCGCCACGGCGATGCGGACGTGGGACTGGTTCGTCTCGGCCACGAGCCACATGAGCTCGTCGGAGCCGCTGCTCGCCTCCACCACGTCGAGGTGCAGGCCGTCGAGGTTCGCGTAGCGGGCCACCCCGGCGTTGCGCACGTCGCCGTCGATGGCGCTGCGGACCACGACCGTGCCCTCCCAGTCCTCGGCCACGATGGTGGTCTCGAGGGCGGCCAAGTGTGGGTCGCGCATGCTGACCAGGCGCCGCTGGGCCAGCGACAGGCGTCGGCCGGCGGGGTCCTCGAACGTCGTGCGGCGCAGCAGCAGGCCCCGCAGCGGGTCGAGCTCCAGGTGGTGGTCGACCACCCGGGCGTCGCGGTCGTCGAACCAGCCGTCGGGCCCCCGCACCGCCAACGGCAGCCAGTTCGGGAGGTTGACCATGCTCTCGTTGGTGACCTCCCGACCGTGGACGTCGTCCGAGCGGCGGTTGAAGATGCCGGCGGCGTAGGTGCCGGGGTAGTGGACGCCGTCGGCCTTCGACTCGGGAGCGGCGCCGCGGGTCGCGAAGTAGCCGTTGCCGAGCGTGCACAGCGCCTCGCGCAACCCCTCCCGGGCCGGGTCGAAGCCCTCGTAGATCAGTCGCCAGTCGCTCATGTGTCCCCTGCCTCGCAGTCAAGGCTTCCGTGGTCCGACGAGGACGTCCAGGGACCATCGGCACGGTTCGACCGTCGTGCGGCACCGTTCGATCGTCGTGCGGCACCGTTCGCCGTCATCGGGTGCCCTCCGGGTCCTCGACCGGCAGCCCGTTCTGGTGGAGGTCTACCCCCGGAATCGGGGGACGATCCTCCACCAGAACAAGCGCGTGTGCGGGCCGCACCGGACCGCCTGTCCGTGTCGTCAGTGGTCCTGCGGGTTGGCGATGTGGAGCCCTCGTCGTTCGGCGGCGTCGCAGAGCGCGGTGTCAGCGCTGGTGAGGATCTCGGCCTCCACCGTGAGGGCCGCCGCGAGGTGCACGGCGTCGCAGCCTCGCAGCTGCTCGTCCTCGGCGAGGTCGGCGGCCAACTCGACGAGGTCCTCGGTGATCGCGACCAAGCTCATCTCCTCGATGAGCCCGGCGAGGTCGACCTTCGCTCGCTTCAGCTGGGCTCGAGTGATGCGGCCGCTCCGGTGTGCGGCAGCCAACGCTGCTCGACCTTCGACGACGAGCAGGGCAGCCGACGTCAACGACTCGGCGGCGTCCCACATCAGCCCGGCTCCCTCCGAGCCGTCTTCCTCGACGACCAGCTTGAGGAGCGTCGAGGTGTCGACGTAGGTGATCACCGCCGCTGTTCGGCGACGAGGTCGCTCACCGAGCCCTTCGGTGCGATCCGGTTGGCCGGGCGGGTGCGCTTGGCCTGCGTGGCGGGGCGGACGAGGCCGGCTGCGATCAGCTCCGCCAGTCGATCGGTCGAGGCGTCGATCGCTGACAGCCGGGCAACCGGCTTCCCCCGGTCGGTGACGATCACGTCCTCACCGTCCCGCACCCGTTCGAGGTACCGGCTCAGGTTGTTCTTCAGGTCCCGCACCCCGACCTCGACCCGTGAAGTGGCCACATTCATGCTCGCAGTGTAGCTAGCTCTGGGCGCCACCTTGCTCGGAGCGAACTTCGCTCTCCTCGGCAACTGAATGGCCCGAAAAGCCTTGGCAGCGTGGTGGGCGCTGAGGGACTCGAACCCCCGACCCCCTCCTTGTAAGGGAGGTGCTCTCGCCAGCTGAGCTAAGCGCCCGAAGGGCCTTCGGCCCGGCGCGGCAGCGTAGCCGTCGCTCCGGCGGGGCCGCTCCGCTGGCGCAGCTCGGCACCGGCCGGCACGGGGCAGAGCGGCCCCTCGTAGGTGGTGATGGTGGCGACGACCTCGTCGCCGGTGACCTCGACGGACTCGATGACCAGGGTGGCGATCCCGCCGGGAGCGCCGGGGCGCTCGACCCGGTGCACGAACCCGGCCACCGGCAGCTCGTCGCCGAAGGGGCTCTGCGAGCGGTGGTAGGTGACGACGTCGGTGTGCCTGTGCATGCCCCCATCATGCGAAGGGGGTGTGACAGTCGAGCCGCAGGGGCGGTCAGGCCCGCCGGCCGAGGAACGCCAGCATCCTGGTCTGCTCGTCGGCCCCATCGGGCGCCTCGAGCGCCGGTCCGCACACGCCGTTCGAGCGCAGGGCGTCGCCGAACACCTTGGTGCCCTCCATCACGAAGCGCACGTCCTGTTCGGGGATGGTCGTGTCCAGCCCGGCCGCCTCGGCGAGATCCCACCGGTGCACGACCAGGTCGAAGCAGACGAAGCGGTCGACCGCGGTGGCGAACGAGGTGCGGCCGAAGAACCCGTCGAACTCGGCGGCCGCCGCCTCCGGGTCGTCGAGGTCGGCCTGCACCTGGGCGCTCGCGAAGGCCCAGGCCCCGGCCGGGTCGGTGTCGACCGGCGGGCCCTCGCGCCGTGACCGGCCCACCAGCCCGAGGAACAGCCCCTGCGTGTCGACGACGTGGCGCACGACGTCACGCGCGGTCCACCCCTCGCACGGCGACGGGTTGTCCCAGGCCCCGCTGGGCACCTCGGAGATGGTGGCGGCGAAGGCGCCGGCCAGGCGGCGGTAGCGGTCGGCGACGGTCTCGTGCTCCATGGCCCCAGCCTGCCTCCGTCCGGGCCGGCGGTCCACGGCCACTCGCCGCTCGCTCCTCGGCGCTACAGGTCGAGCCAAGCGGGGAGCCCGGCCACCGAGTCGAGCACCGCGTCCGGTGGGGTGCCGCGCTCGAGGTCGTCGGGGCGGAACTTGCCCGTGCGGACGAGCACCCCTCGGATGCCGGCGGCCTGGGCGCCGTGCACATCGGCCTCGAGGTCGTCACCCACCATGGCGACCGACGCCGCCGGCGGCGGCCCGAGCTCGGCGACGGCCGCGGCGTAGAAGGCGGGGGAGGGCTTGCCCACGACCGTGGGGATCATGCCCGAGGCCGCTTCGAGGCCCAGGACGAAGGCGCCGCTGTCGAGGGCGAGCCCCGCCTCGACCTTCCAGGTGAGGTTGCGGTGCATCACCACGAAGACGGCGCCGTCGACCAACCGCCGGAACGCACGGTCGAGCAGGTCGTAGGTGAACTCGGGCCCGGCGCCACCGAGGACGATCACCTCGGCGTCCTCCGGCGCGGCGACGAGGTCGACGCCGTCGAGGTCGCCGGCCACGTCACCGCTCGTGAGCACCCAGCAGCGGGCGCCGGGGTGGTGGCGGCGCAGGTGGGCGGCGGTGGCCACCGGAGCGGAGATCACCTCCGCCGCGTCGCACGGGATGCCGGCGCCATCGAGCGCCGTCGCGAGCGCGGCGCGGGTGCGCGAGGTGGTGTTGGTCAGGAACCGGAAGGGGAGGCCGGCTCGGCGGAGGGCGGCCACGGTCTCGGCGGCGCCGGGCAGCGGTCGCCAGTCGACGGTGAGCACGCCGTCGATGTCGAGCAGCACGCCCTCGACGCCCAGAGGCCCCGGCATGGCCCGACCGTAGGCCAGCGCCCGTGCCCGGGCGAGCGGTGCGGGTCGCTCAGGAGGCGGGAGGGACGGCGGCCGGCACGGCCGGCACCCGCCAGTCGACCCGCGTGCCGCCGGTGTCGCGTCGGCTGACCCAGCAGCTGCCGCCCATCTGCTCGGCCCGGGCCGTGAGGTTGCCCATGCCGTTGCCGCCGACGACGGCGTCGGGGATGCCCACGCCGTCGTCGAGCACCGAGAGGCGGACCTCCTCGTCGACCTCGATGACGATGCGGGCCTCGGACGCCGAGGCGTGGCGGGCGATGTTGGTGAGCGCCTCGCGCAGCACCGGCAGCAGGTGCTCGGCGATGCGGGGGTCGATGGCCTCGATGGCGCCGTCGAACTGCAACCGGGGGGAGAACCCGAGCGTCGGGCGCAGCTCGTTGGCCAGGCGGATCATCTCGCCGCGCAGCCCCGGGCCGCCGTCGGGCGGGGCTTGCAGGGCGAAGATGGCGGTGCGGATCTCCTTGATGGTGGCGTCGAGCTCGTCGACCGTCCGCTCGATGCGCTCACGGGCCTCGCCGTCGTCGACCCGGGCCGCCGTCCCCTGCAGGGCCATGCCGGCGGCGAACAGGCGCTGGATCACCGTGTCGTGCAGGTCGCGGGCGATGCGCTCACGGTCCTCGGTGACGGCGAGGGTGTGGCGGATGCGACGGTTCTCCTCCTCGCCGGCCAGGCGATCGGTGATGTCGCGCACGGTGGCGATCACCGCGGTGCCCCCGGCGCTGGTGATGGGGCTGAGGCTGATCTCGACGGGGAACTCGGTGCCGTCACGGCGACGGCCGAGCAGGTCGATGCCCGCGCCCATGGCACGGGTGCGGGGGCCCTGGGCGTACTTGGCGCGATGGGTCTGGTGGGCCGTGCGCAGGGCCTCGGGGAGGAGGATCTCCACCGACTTGCCGAGCAGCTCGCCCCGGTCGTAGCCGAACAGCTCCTCGGTGCGCTGGTTGACCAGCAGGATCTTGCCGTCGAGGTCGGCCATGACGATGCCGTCGGGGGCCGCCTCCACCACGCTCCAGATGATCCGGTCGTCGAGGCCGGCGTCGGCGAGCGGCCGCACCATGTCGTCGACGGGTGGAGCAGGCAGGCGCCCGGGTGCCGTGTCGGGGTGTTCGGGGATCTCGGGCTCGGCTGCCACCGTGTCGCTCCTGGGGCCGCGGCGGTCGGACCGCTTGACCGCCGACATGGTACAGACCCCCATGGGACCTCCGGCAGCCGGAGATGGGACTTTCGACCTCTTGCGTGGCTGGGGCATGGTGTCGTTTGACACAGGTGGCCGCCGGGGCCGGTCGGGAGACGAGATGGACGACGGTGACGAGGGGATGGAGCGGTGGGCCGACGACGCCGCCGTCGAGCGGGCGGTGCTGGCCGAGACGCCCGAAGGGCGGGTCATCGCCGCCGAGTTCGTGGCCACGTTCGGGGCCTTCGTGTCGCAGACCGTGCGGCCCCTGCTGCGAGAGGTGTCCGAGGCCGGCGGTGAGCCGCAGCTGCTGGTCAACGGGCTCGCCGAGCTGATGCGCTCGGTGGCCGGCTCGCTCGAGCTCCCGGCCGGCGAGCGCCAGGGCAGCCCGGCCGACCGAGCCGATCCCCGGTAGCCGGCCGCCGACACCCGCCTCGGTGCCCAGCCCCTCCTCGACGCCGACCGGACCGACCGGACCGACCGCACCGACCGGACCGACAGCACCGCCGACGCCGCTCGCCACGGCCGCGGTCGTGCTGGCGGTGGCGGCGGTCGGCGTCACCACCACGGCCCTCGGCGTCGTCGGTCGGCCGGTCGCCGACGACCTCGGCGTGGGCGCGGTCGCACTGGGGTGGGCGGTCAACGCCTACCTGCTGGTGGCCGCCTCGCTCGCGCTGGTCGGTGGTCGGCTGGGTGACCGGTTCGGGCGACGCCGCGCCTTCGGTGCCGGCTGCGCCCTGTTCGCCGTCGGCTCTGCCGTCGCTGCGCTGGCACCCGGGGTGGCCGTGCTGATCCTCGGGCGGGTCCTGCAGGGGCTCGGGGCCGCCGTGCTGCTCCCGTCGTCGATCGAGGTCATCGCCGCCGAGCGGCGCGGTGTCGACGAGCACCGGGCGCTGCTCGTGCGGGGCACCACGTTCTCGGTGGCGTTCGGCATCGGGCCGCTCGTCGGTGGCCTGGTCGGTGACACGCTGGGATGGCG
Source organism: Actinomycetes bacterium (assembly GCA_029782145.1). GTDB lineage: Bacteria > Actinomycetota > Acidimicrobiia > Acidimicrobiales > Acidimicrobilacustridaceae > CAMFLJ01. The sequence goes on from JAKOVH010000030.1 coordinate 501,319, forward strand.
CTGGCTGTTCGTGCTGGTGGGGGCCCTCGCGGTGATGCCGGCCGTCGTCGCCCTGGCAGGCCGCGGTGGACCCGAGCCCGAGGGCGAAGCGCTCCGCGACGTGCCCGGCGCCGTCCTGTCGGTGATCGGGGTGCTCGGCGTGGTGCTCTTGGCCGAACGCAGCCGCACGTGGGGGAGCTCGTGGTGGGGCCTGGCCGCGGCGGCGCTGGGCGCGATCGTGCTGGTGGCGTTCGTGGCGTTGGAGCGACGCAGCCCGGCGCCCCTGCTGCACCCGTCGCTGCTGCGCGACCGGGTGGTGGCGGGAGGGGACCTGGCGACGTTCGCCTCCTCGCTCGGGATGCTCGGCCTGCTCTACTTCTTCGGCATCTACGCCACGTCGGCCGCGGCGCTCGAGCTCTCGGGGCTCGAGGTGGCGCTCGCGCTCGTGCCCTTCGCCGCGTCGCTCGCCCTCCTCGGGTGGTTTGCCGGCTATCTGGTGCGGCGCCTCGGGCGGGCCGTCCCCGTCGTGCTCGGGCTGGGTCTGATGGCGGCCGGCTTCCTGGTGCTCTCGCGCACCACCGCCGGCGCCGACGACGCGGCCCTGCTCGTCCCGCTCGCCGTCTGCGGCGTGGGCGCCGGGCTGGCGAACGCCTGCGTCACGGGCCCGGCCGTGCTGTGGGTGCGCCAGCTCCGCGTGGGGGAGGCGGCGGGCGTCGCCAGCCTGGCCCGGTTCAGCGGCACCGCGCTGGCCGTCGCCATGGGCACCGCCACCTACCTGGGCGTCGGCACCCACCACGTCGTCGCCTCCGGCGCTGCTCCGGCTCCCGCAGCGGAGGTGGCCGCCGCCGGCGGATCTCCGGGCGTCGGTGCCGACGAGCTGGTGCTCGGCGGCAACGCCTTCGAGCGCGCCCTCGCCGGGCTCGACCACGACCTGCGCGAGCCGTTCCGCAGGGCGGTGCAGCTCGACACCGTCGACGGCTTCAGCGCCACGATGCGGTGGACGGGCGTGACCGTCGCCGTCGCCGCGGTGGTGAGCGGGTGGCTCCTGCGCCGTGGCCGTCAGCCGCGCCAGAGCTCGAGCGGCGTGCGGTCCCGCGGCCCGCTGAAGGGCAACGGCACCGCAGCGCCCGAGCCGGCCGAGGCGTAGGCCGCGCACACGAGCTCCAGGGCCCGCCGGCCGAAGCGGGCTCCGACCGTGGCCGGCCCGCCCGCCCGGGCTCGATCGAGGGCCCGCAGCTGCTCGACGTAGCCCAGTCGCCAGAGGTGGGGCTCGACGCCCGGCTCGTCGGCGGGCAGGGCGACCGGTTGGCCGTCGCGCTCCAGCGCGGGGACGGGCAGGAGGTCGGCCCGAACCACGCCGGTGGCGCTGGAGGCCTGGAGGTCCCACAGGGCGTCGGGGTGGCGCCAGCTCGACTCGATCCGTGCCTCGAGGCCCGAGGCGAAGCGGATCCGCACCTCCGCCTCGTCGTCGACGGCCTGCCCGGGTGGGCTCGACAGGCGGGCCAGGGCCTCCACCGGCTCGTCGTCGCCGGCGAGCAGGAGCACCGCCCCGACGGCGTGCACGCCGAGGTCGAGGAGCGTGCCGCCGCCCCACGAGGGCCCGGGGAGCTCGCCCCGGTCGGGTGCGGGGGAGAGGGTGCGGACCTCGATGTAGCGCAGCGGGCCCAGCTCTGCGGCCATCGCCACCGCCCGGCTGACGAGCGGCGAGAAGGCGAGGTTCTCGCCGTACACCACGACACCGCCGGCATCGGCCGCCTCGACCAGCGCGTCGGCGGCGGCCAGCGTGGCGGCCATCGGCTTCTCGACCAGCACCGCCGCGCCGGCGCGGAGGGCATGGAGGGCGTGGCCGACGCGCTCGGCCGGCGGGGTCGACACCACGACCGCCCCGGCTCCGGCAGGCAGCTCGGCGAAGGGGGACACCCGGGCGCCGAGCTGGCCGGCGCGCTCGGCCGCCCGCTCGGCGCTGCTCGACGCCACGGCGACGACCGGCAGGCCCGCCGCCGCCGCCGCCAGGCCGTGGATCACGCTGATCGTCCCCGCCCCGGCCAGGGCCAGTGAGAGCGCGGAAGACGGGGCGGTGGGGCGGCGGCGCAGCACGGCCCGGACGGTACCTGCCGGGTCAGCGCACCGGCGCCGGCGCGCCGACCGCCCGGGACACCTCGCCGGACACCTCGCGGGCCGCGGCCAGGACCGCCCGGCCCAGCACGTCGGTGCCGCTGCCCTCGAGGCGGGCGAGCGGCGCCATCACCGCCAGGGCGGCGACCGGTGCGCCGTCGGCGTCGAGCACCGCGGCTCCCACCGCCCCGAGGTCCTCCTGGTACTCGCCGGCGACCACCGCGAACCCCCGGCGGCGGGCCTGTTCGAGCTGGTCCGTGAGCCGGCTCACCGTCTCGGGGTCGGTGTGGTCGGGCAGCACCCGCTGGAGGATCTCGGCGGTGGTGTCGGCGGGCAGGCGGGCGAGGATGGCCCGGCCGGCGGCGCTGACGTGGACCGGCAACGGCCCGAGGCTGGCCTCCACCGAGCGCACGGTGCGCGTGCCTTCCGGGCCGGCCAGCACCACCATGCGGTCGCCGTCGAGCACGAACAGCCCGACCGGGGCGCCCAGGCGTCGGCGCAGCCCGTCGAGCACGGGCCGGGCGGCGTCGCGGGCGCTGATGACGGCGGGGCTGGCGTCGGCGAGGACCGAGAAGCGGGCGGTGACGACCCACTGGCCCGGCCGGTTGACGTCGTGGCGGAGCCATCCCGCGTCGGCGAGCGAGGCGAGGGCCCGTTGGACCGACGCCTTCGGCACGTCGAGCGCACGCGAGAGCTCGCTGAGCCCCACCGGCTGGCGAGCGGCGACCTCCTCGAAGACCCGCAGCGCCGTGCGGACGCTCTTCATGGGGGCATGGTGCCACACCTGACCGTCGTCGGTCCGCATCGTGGACCGTTCGGTGCTACGGTGCCGGCCGATGGTGGACCGGGCCGAGCTGCACGACGTGGTGGTGGTCGACGTCTCGACCGACCTGGCCGGGGCCTACTGCGCCAAGCTCTTCAACGACGCCGGCGCCGTCGTGATCAGGGTCGAGCCGCCCGACGGCGATCGCTGGCGGCGCTGGCAGTGGTCGGGCGAGCCGACCGACGGCGACGGTCCGCTGTTCCGCTACCTGCGCCACGGCCAGCGGTCGGTGGCGGCGGTGGCCGGCGATGCCGCCATCGACGAGCTGTGCACGGCCGCCGACGTGGTGCTCACCTCCGGCACCGGTCCTGGCGGCGCGCCCGCCGCGCTGGCCGAGCGGCTGCCGGGCACCGTCGTCGTGTCGGTCACCCCCTACGGGCTCGAAGGGCCCTACGCCGGGCGCCCGGCCACGGAGTTCACCGTCCAGGCCGACAGCGGGGCGGTCACCATCCGCGGCATCAGGGAGCTGCCGCCGTTCCAGATGGGTGGGCGCATCGTCGAGTGGGTCGCCGGCGCCTACGCCGCGGTGGCGGGGCTGGCGGCGCTGCGCCGGGCCCGGGCCACCGGCGCCGGCGCGCTGGTCGACGTGTCGCTGTGCGAGGTCGCCAACATCACCGCCACCAACTTCAGCGACCTGTTCCAGTCGCTCGCCGGGCGCCCGCCGCTCGACCCCGAGAAGCCGCCCCGCTCGGTCGAGATCCCCTCCATCGAGCCGACCCTCGACGGATGGGTCGGGTTCAACACCAACACGCGCGACCAGTGGGAGTCGTTCTGCGTGCTGATCGAGCGGCCCGACCTGCTCGAGGGCGACGCCGAGTTCGCCTCGCTGGCCACGCGCGTCGCCCGGGCCGACGAGTGGAACGCCATGGTGCGGGAATGGACCACGAAGCACCCCACCGCCGAGATCGTCGAGCAGGCGGCGCTGCTGCGCATCCCGGTGGCCCCGGTGTCCGACGGGCGCATGGTGCTCGAGCTGGACCACCCCCGCGAGCGCGGCGTGTTCGTGCCCGACCCCACCGGCACGTTCGAGATGCCGCGCCGGCCCTACCGGCTCGACGGCGAGCCGCCCCCGCCGCCCCGGCCTGCCCCCTCCGTCGGCCAGCACACCGGCGAGGCGGTGCCCTCGCGGCGGGCCCGACCCGAGCCGCCCTCGGGCCCGGCGCCGCTGCCCCTGGCCGGCGTCACCGTCGTCGACCTCACCGCGTGGTGGGCGGGGCCGTCGGCGGCAGGGCTGTTCGCGGCGCTCGGCGCCGAGGTGGTGCACGTCGAATCGGTGCGGCGCATCGACGGCATGCGCACGGCCGGCGGCATGTTCTACGGCCGGCCCCAGTGGTGGGAGTACAGCGCCTTCTTCCTGCAGGCCAACACCAACAAGCGGGACGTGACCCTCACCCTCGACTCGCCCGAGGGGCGGGCCCTGGCGCTGGAGCTGGTCGGCCGGGCCGACATCGTCATCGAGAACTTCACGCCGCGGGTCATCGAGGCGTTCGACCTCGACTGGCCGGTGATCCACGCCGCCAACCCGCGGGCGGTCATGGTGCGCATGCCGGCCTTCGGGCTCGACGGGCCGTGGCGCGACCGGCCCGGCTTCGCCCAGACCATGGAGCAGATCACCGGGCTGGCGTGGATGACCGGCCACCCCGAGGACCAGCCCCGCATCCAGCGCGGCCCGTGCGACCCCAACGGCGGCCTGCACGCCGCCTTCGCCGCGCTCGTCGCCCTTGAGCGGCGCGACCGCACCGGGGTGGGCTGCCTGGTCGAGGCGCCCATGTTCGAAGCGGCCCTGAACGTGGCCGCCGAGCCGGTGCTCGAGTGGAGCGCCCACGGCCTGCTCGTGGAGCGGGAGGGCAACCGCAGCCCGGCCGCCGCCCCGCAGAACCTCTACGCCACCGACGCGCCCGAGCGGTGGCTGGCGCTGTCGTGCGCCACCGACGAGCAGTTCCGCGCCCTGGCCGGCGTGATCGGGCACCCGAAGCTGGCCGACGAGCCGGCCCTCGCCGACCTGCCCGGCCGCCGGCGCCACCACGACCGCCTCGACGCGCTGATCGGGGAGTGGGCCGCCGCCCGCCCCCTCGACGGCGCCGTGGCCGAGCTGCTGGCCGCCGGGGTCCCCGCCGCCCCGGCCACCGACTGCCGGCGCACGTTCGACCACCCGCAGATGAGCGCTCGGGGCTACTACGAGCAGGTCGACCACCCCGTGGTGGGCACCCACGCCACGCCCGGCCTGCCGTTCCGGCTGTCGGGCGTGGAGCGCTGGATCCGCCGCCCCGCCCCCACGCTGGGCCAGCACAACGCCGAGGTGCTCGGCGGGTGGCTGGGCCGCACCGACGACGAGCTCGCCGCCCTCGAGGCGGCGGGCCACATCGGCACCTGGCCCGCCGGGGCCTGACCGCAGAGGAGACACCCGTGACCGACCTGTTCGACCGTTGCCGGGTCATCGACGTCGACACCCACCTGACCGAGCCGCCCGACACCTGGACCCGCAGCTTCCCGGCGTCGCTGCACGACAAGGTGCCCCACATCGAGCGCATCGACGGGCGCGACACCTGGGTGGCCGGCGGCGAGCGCATCGGTTCGCCGGGTTACTACTCGATGGCCGGGTGGGACGGCATCATGCCGGTCTCCATCCCCGAGACCTTCGACGACATCGCCCCGGCGATGTACGACGCGGACGCCCGCCTCGAGTTCCTCGACCGGGAGGGCATCGACGCCCAGATCCTGTACCCCAACGTGGGCGGCTTCGGGAACGGCTACTTCCTGCGCCTCGGCGACCGCGAGCTGGTCGCCCAGTGCGTGCGGGCCTACAACGACTTCCTGTCCGACTGGTGCAGCGCCGACCCGGCCCGTCTCGTGCCCATCACCGCCCTGCCCTTCTGGGACCTCGACCTCGCCGTCGCCGAGATGGAGCGGTGCATCGAGATGGGCCACCGGGCCATCAACTTCTGCAACCAGCCCCAGGACTACGGCCAGCCCCCGCTGGCCCACCCGCACTGGGACCCGATCTGGGCCCGCGCCCAGGAGGCCGGCATCCCCGTGAACTTCCACGTGGGCGGCGGCTCCATGGGCACCCAGTTCGAGGACACCGCCGGCATGGGCTGGATGACCAACTTCGCCAAGGTCAGCTCCATGATCTTCATGGACAACATGCGCTGCATGGCCGACCTGATCTTCGGCGGCGTCTGCCACCGCTTCCCCGAGCTGAAGCTGGTGTCGGTCGAGAGCGGGGCGGGCTGGATCCCCGCCGCCCTCGAGACCTTCGACTGGCAGTGGCGCAACGGCGGCCCCACCGTCGAGCACCCCGAGTACGACCTGCTGCCGAGCGAGTACTTCCGCCGCCAGGTGTACGGCTGCTTCTGGTTCGAGGAGCAGGCCGCCCTCGACGCCATCGCCCAGTACCCCGACAACATCCTGTTCGAGACCGACTACCCCCACCCCACCTGCCAGCACCCCGGGCCGAAGACGCCGGCCCAGCGGCCGCGCGACTACGCCGAGCGGGTGCTCGGCCGCCTCGCCGACGACGTCGCCGAGAAGGTGCTGTGGGCCAACGCGGCCAAGGTCTACGGGCTGGCATGAGCGACGAGCTGACCGCACCCGACCTCGGCACCCGCTGGATCCACGCCGAGGTGCGCGGGCGGGTCCTGCACCTGCAGATCGACCGGGTGGAGCGCCGCAACGCCTTCACGCAGGACATGTACCGCGGCCTCAAGCGCGCCGCGGTGTGGGCCGACGCCCAGCCCCAGCTCGACGCCGTGTGCCTCACCGGCACCGACCGCTGGTTCGGCGCCGGCGGCGACATGGGGGGCAACGCCGAGGACACCGAGGGCCTGGCGGTGGAGTGGGACTCCACCGACCAGTTCCCGTTCCGCCACATCGAGCGGTGCCGCAAGCTGTGGGTGGCCAAGGTCAACGGGCTGTGCCACGCCGGCGGGCTCGACCTCACCCTGTGCTGCGACGTCGCCGTGGCGTCCGACCAGGCCCGGTTCCGGGTGCCCGAGCTGCTGCGGGGCATCCCCGACCCGTTCATGTCGGCCCGCCTCGCCGAGGTGGTGGGCCTGGCGCGGGCCCGCTACCTCTACTTCACCGCGGCGGAGATCACCGCCCACGAGGCGGAGGCCATGGGCCTGGTCGGCAAGGTGGTGCCCCACGACGAGCTCGACGCCCACGTCGAGTGGGTGCTCGAGCAGATCGCCCTCACCGGCCCCCAGGCCCGCTTCGACGTGAAGCGGGAGCTCAACCAGCGCCTCCCGGCCATGGACTACGGGCTGTTCTTCCGCGCCATCGAGCGGGCCGAGATGCGCGAGGGCATGGACGCCTTCCTCCAGAAGCGCCCCCCGGAGTGGCCCCGGGGCTGAGCGGGCGGCCCCGGCGACACCGGGACGGTCGGCGCCGCCGGTACTGTGGCCGGCGGTGAACAAGCTTGGCGTGTACGTGGCCACCATCGTGGTCGCCGGGGCGGTGCTGGCCGTGGCCACCATCATCGCCGTGCCCGCCCTGGGCACCGTCGCCAGCGCCGGCTCGGGCACGTCGGCACCCATCGACGTCACCAAGTTCGACGACTTCGCCGTGCGCTCGCAGGTCTACGCCTCCGACGGCTCGCTCCTCGCCACCCTGCACGGCGTCGAGAACCGCGAGCCGATCCGACTCGGTGACGTCCCCGACACGGTGAAGGACGCCATCCTCGCCGTGGAGGACGCCGAGTTCTTCCAGCACCGGGGCGTGAACCTGCGGGCCCTCACCCGGGCCATGGTCGAGAACGTGCAGGCCGGCAGTGTCGAGCAGGGCGGCTCCACGATCACCCAGCAGCTGGTGAAGAAGGCCCTGCTCAGCGACGAGCGGGTGCTCAACCGCAAGGTCAAGGAGGCGGCCCTCGCCATCCGCCTCGAGCAGCAGATGACCAAGGACGAGATCCTCGAGGCCTACCTCAACACCGTGTACTTCGGGTCGGGCGCCTACGGCGTGCAGGCGGCGGCCGAGACCTACTGGGGCAAGAACGTCGGCGAGCTGAACTGGGCCGAGGGCGCCATGCTGGCCGCCGTCATCTCCAACCCCGTCGAGTACGACCCGATCCTGCACCCGAAGAAGGCCAAGGAGCGTCGCGACATCGCCCTCGACCGCATGGTGGCCTTCGGCGCCATCACGAGGGAGCAGGCCACCTACGCCAAGGGGTGGCCGCTGCCGACGGGGCGCTGCACCGGCGGCGACGGAGAGCGGCCCACGGACTGCGGCGAGGTGGTGCAGCCCAAGCCCGACAGCTACTTCGTCGACGAGGTGAAGAACGAGCTGCTCGACCTCGGCCACCACGAGTACGACCAGTCGCTCGGCACCACCTACCAGGAGCGGGTGAACGCCGTGTTCGGCGGCGGCCTGCACATCTCGACCACCCTCGACCCCGTGGCCCAGGCCGCCGCCCAGGACGCCCACGACACCACCTTCGACGCCGCCACCGCCCGCCAGGCGGCGGCCAAGGGGATCACCACGGCGATGGTGTCGATCGACTCGAGCAGCGGTGCGGTGCGCGCCCTCGTCGGCGGCCCCGGCTTCGAGAGCTTCCAGTACGACATCGCCACCCACGAGCCCGGCCGGCAGACCGGCTCGACGTTCAAGACCTTCGTGCTGCTCACCGCGCTGGAGCAGGGCGTGCAGCCCAACGACTCGGTGGGCGGCGGCGGCGCGTGGCCGAACAAGGGCGGCTCACCCGACCCCTACACCGTGTCCGGCGTGGGCGGCACCCTCACCAGCGTGGTGGCGGCCTCGTCGAACGGCGCGTTCGTGCGCCTGGGGCAGACCGTCGGGCTCGACCACGTCGCCGACATGGCCCGCCGCCTGGGCGTCACGAGCGACTTCGACCCGAGGGCGAAGTCGATGCCCCTCGGCGTGTTCGACGTGACCCCGATGGAGATGGCCTCCGCCTACTCGGCGATCCCCAACAACGGCGTGCACCAGGCCGCCTACTTCGTCGATCGCATCGAGGACCGCGACGGCAACGTCCTGTTCACCCACACGGCCGACCCGAAGCGGGCCTTCAGCGCCCAGACGGCGTGCCTGGCCACCCAGATCCTGGAGAACAACGTGCAGGCGGGCACCGGCAAGAACGCCCAGCTCGGCGCCCAGCCGGCCGCCGGCAAGACCGGGACCACCGAGTCGAACTCCAACACCTGGTTCGTGGGGTTCACGCCGTACCTCACCACCGCCGTGTGGATGGGCATCCCGGAGTCGAACAGCGAGTCGATGGGCACCCTGGCCGGCCGGGAGCAGTTCGGTGGCCTGTGGCCGGCGACCATCTTCAAGAACTTCAACAAGGCCTACCTCGACAACGAGGACAAGCCGGTGGCCCCGTTCCCCGAGTGCGCGCCGCTCTCCCGGGGTGCCCAGCCGGCCGCCGGCGCCGGCGACCCGTACGGCACGCTCAACGGCGGCCGGGGCCCCGGCCAGGCACCACCGTCGGGCGGCGGCACCGCCGGGTCGGTGCAGACCACCCCCACCACCACGCCCGGCACCACCGACGGGTCGGTCACCCCGGCGCCCTCGACCACCGCGCCGGCGCCGGCCACCCCCACGACCAAGAAGCCGAACGCCGCCGACGTCCCGGCGGGCTGACGGCGAGCGCGCCGATGCGACGGCACCGGCCCGGTTGGGTGATGCTGGAGCGGTGAGCGACCTCGACCACCTGCTCGACCTGCAGGCCAACGACACCACGGCCGACCAGCTCCGCCACCGGCGCGAGACGCTCCCGGAGCGGGCGCGGCTGGTGGAGCTCGACGAGCGGCACCGGGCGCTCGAACAGGAGACGGCCGAGCCGCGGGCCGAGCGCGACCGGCTCGCCCGGGAGCAGAAGCGGCTCGAGGACGAGGTGGCCACCGTCGAGGAGAAGGCGGCGTCGGTCGACCGCCAGCTCTACGGCGGGGGAGTGACCTCGCCCAAGGAGGCGCAGGCCCTCCAGGCCGACCTCGAGTCGCTGAAGCGCCGCCAGTCCCAGCTCGAGGACATGGTCCTCGAGGTGATGGAGCAGCTCGAGCCCGTCGAGGCCGCCCTGGCCGAGAGCGACGCGGCCCTGGGCCAGGTGGCCACCGAGCGGGCCCAGGTCGAGGCGGCGCTGGCCGACGCCGAGCAGGCCGTCGAGGCCGAGCTGGCCCAGGTGACCGCCGCCCGCGCCGAGCTCGCCGCCCAGGTTCCCACCGAGCTGCTGGCCGAGTACGAACGGCTCCGCCCCCAGATGGGCGGCATCGCGGTGGCCCGCCTCTCGGGCCCGACGTGCCAGGGGTGCCACCTCACGCTCGCCGCGGCCGAGGTCGACGAGATCCGCCGTCGCCCCGCCGACGCCCTGGTGCACTGCCCGGACTGCGGCCGGCTGCTGGTGCGATGATCCTCTGGTTCGCGGGCGTCAGCTTCGTGTTCGTGTGGTGGGTCTTCCGCAGCCCCGCCCTCGACTACCGCCTGGTGATGCTCGGCTCGGTGCTGCCGGTGGGCGAGGTCGTGCTCGGAGGGCCACGCGTGCTGCACACGCTGCTCGGCGCGGTGGCCCTGCTCACCGTCATCATGCTGGCGACCCAGAAGCGCCGGCTCGTGCGGCGGCGCTGGATCGGGATCCCCATCGGCATGTTGATGCACCTCGTCCTCGACGGCACCTGGGCCCGGCCGCGCGTGTTCTGGTGGCCGTTCCTCGGCGGCGACTTCGGCGCCGGGCAGCTCCCGGAGGTCGGCCACCCGCTGGGTCTGACGCTGCTGTTCGAGCTGGCCGGCCTGGCGTGCCTGGTCTGGGCGTGGCACGCCTTCGGGTTCTCCGACCGGGCCACCCGCGACCGGTTCCTCCGCACCGGCCACCTCGCTCGGCTCGTCGAGCAGCCCCCGAGCTGCTGAGGCGGTTCCTGTGCTCGTCGTCGTCCGCCACGGGCGGACCGCCCACAACGCCTCGGGCCTGCTGCTCGGCCGCCTCGACCCGCCGCTCGACGACACCGGCCGGGAGCAGGCGGCGGCGCTGGCCGCGGCCGTCGGCCCGGTCGACCGGGTGATCTCGAGCCCGCTGCTGCGCACCCGGCAGACCGCCGAGGCGTTCGGTGTCGACGTGGAGCTCGACGACCGGTGGATCGAGCTCGACTACGGCCGCTACGACGGCGTGCCCCTCGGCGAGGTGCCGGCAGAGGTGTGGGCCCGGTGGCGGGCCGACGTCGACTTCGCCCCGCCCGGCGGCGAGTCGCTGCGCCAGCTCGGCGACCGCGTCCGTGGCGCGCTCGACGAGCTGGCCGCCCACGGGTCGGCCACCGAGCGGACCACCGTGGTGGTCACCCACGTGTCGCCGGTGAAGGCGGCCGTCGCGTGGGCGCTCGGCGTGGGCGACGAGGTGTCGTGGCGGCTGTGGGTGGCGCCGGCCTCGATCACCCGGGTCGGCACGACGCCGCGCGGCGGGGTGCTGCACACCTTCAACGAGGTCACCCACCTGCAGGGCATCGCGGCGCGCTGAGGTCGGGCGCGAAGCGGCCCGCTCACCGGCGGAAGGCGAGCGGGCCGCGAGCGGGGGTCGGGCGGCGAGCACCTGCGCCCCGTCACGTGCCGGTGCGGGGGCCGGCACGTGACCGACGCTAGAGAATCTCCACGGGCCGCGGGAGCGATCCCCGCGGAATGGGCACGACCGCACCACCGGTGAGGTACATCCGCGCCATCGGGCCCGACGACGCGAGGTGGCCCTCAGGGGTGCGCCGGCACCTTTGGGTGGCTGTCGGCCCCGGGGCGCGGCGAGGGGTCGCCCGTCGCGTCGGTCGCCTCCGCGCAGTCGTGCAGGACCTCCTGCGCTCTCCGGATGGCGCTCTCCGGCAGGTCCTCGAGGCCCATCAGGCGGTTGTCGACGCCGTCGAGCGCACCGAGGATGGCGTCGAGCTTCACCTGCATGGCCCGCCCGTCGCGGTTCTGCGTGTTCTGGATGATGAACACCATGTTGAAGGTGATGATCGTCGTGCCGGTGTTGATCACGAGCTGCCAGGTGTCGGAGAAGTGGAAGACCGGTCCGCACACCGCCCACACCAGGATGAGCAGCACCGACGCCAGCACCGCCGGGAACGAGCCGAGCGCGCCGGTGATGCGTGACATGGCGTCGGTGACGCTCTGGGCCCGCCGCTCGTCGGCGGGGATGGTGGCCCGGTCGGGCACCACGTCCCTCGGACTCACCGGCTGCGACCCGCTCGTCATCGACCCCCTCTCTACCCGGGCACGGAACCATTCATGCTCCGGGCTTCCGCGCGCCGGCCCGCAGTGAGGGCTAGCGTCACCGCGCATGGCGAGACGGCGGCTGGTGGCAGGGTCCGACGCGCGCACCCGGGGGGCCGCCGCCACGGCGGTGGTGCTCGCCATGGTGGTGGTCGCCACGCTCGTGGCAGGTGGCGGATGGGCCGGCGCGGTCGACGGCGCCGGGCCGCTGTACGCCGGCGCGCCCTGGTTCAAGCCCTCCGAGCCCTACGACCAGAACTTCCCCGACCCGACTGTGGTGTGGGACGGGTCGACGTACTGGGCCTACGCCACGACCACCGGCGGCCCGCTCCTGCCGGCGATGTCGTCGACCGACCTCCGCAGCTGGACGGCGCGCCCCGCCTACAGCCCCAACCCCTACAACAGCGACCCCACCTTCAACGACGCCTTCCCCACCCCGCCGACGTGGTCGATGGGCGGGTCGTCGAACCGTGGCAAGCCGCAGTGGGCGCCGGGCGTGGCCCGCATCGGGTCGCAGTGGGTGGCCTACACCACCTGGGACGTCGCGCCCGGACGGCGCTGCATCTCCGCGGCCAGCTCGGCGTCGCCGGAGGGCCCGTTCGTCGACCGGTCGTCGTCGCCGGTGGTCTGCGACGCCGATCCGGGCGGCTCGATCGACCCTTCCCCCTACCTCGACGCCCAAGGCCGGCCCTACCTGTTGTGGCGGGCCGAGGGCGGCAACGGCGCCCTGGGGCGCGTCTACACCGCGCCGCTCTCGGCCGACGGTCTCTCCCTGCGCCCCGGGTCGACGCCCACCTTGATGCTCGTGCCGGTGTTCGACTGGGAGGCGGGGATCGTCGAGAACCCGTCGATGGTCTACCGGGGTGGCGCGTACTGGCTGCTCTACTCGGGCGGGCACTGGGACTCCGCCGGCTACCGCATGGCCGTGGCCCGCTGCGACGGCCCGACCGGCCCCTGCAACCGCCTCAGCAGCGCCCCGCTGTTCGGCAACACGTCCACCGACCTCGGGCCGGGGGCCGGTTCGCTCTTCGTCGACGCCGCCGGACGGCTGCGCGTCGCCTACCACGCGTGGAACGCGCCGTACACCTCGTACCCGACCAACCCCAACTGCGACGGGGCCAACCTCTGCGCCTCCCAGGGCCAGCGCTTCCTCCACGTCGAGGGCCTCGTCGCGGGCGGTGCCGCCGGCCTCACCGTCGACCCGGTCGGATCGCTCGACTCGGTCGTGTCCCGCCCGCGCTCCGTCCAGGTCGCCGGATGGGCGTTCGACCCGTCCGCGCCCGACACGGCGCTGCAGGTCCACGTGTACGTCGACGGGACGGGCACGGCGCTGGCCGCCGGTGGGCCGCGCGCCGACGTGGGCCAGGCCTATCCGGGCTACGGGGCGAGCCACGGGTTCTCGGCGACGGTGCCCGCCGCGCCCGGCCAGCACACCGTCTGCGCCTACGGCATCAACACCGGCGCGGGCGCCAACCGGCTGCTCGGCTGCCGGTCGGTCACGGTGCCGAGCGGCGACCCGTTCGGCAGCCTCGACGGCGCGTCCGGCACCCTCGGTGGGGTGTCGGTGGCGGGATGGGCGATCGACCCCGACACGACCGGCCCGATCGCGGTGCACGTCTACGTCGACGGGGCGGGCACCGCGCTGACCGCCAACCGGTCGCGCCCCGACGTGGCGGCCGCCGTGCCCGGCTACGGCGCGAACCACGGCTTCTCGGCGACGGTCGCCGCCGCGCCGGGCCGTCACACGGTGTGCGCCTACGGGATCAACACCGGGGGCGGCGGCAACAGCGTGCTGGGCTGCCGGGCGGTGACGGTGCCGAGCGGCGACCCGTTCGGCAGCCTCGACGTGGCGTCGGGCGGCGCCGGTCGGGTGTCGGTGGCGGGGTGGGCGATCGACCCGGACACGACCGGCCCGATCGCGGTCCACGTCTACGTCGACGCAGCCGGGGTGGCGCTCACCGCCTCGACGGCGCGGCCCGACGTGGGCGCGGCGTACCCGCGCTACGGCGCCAATCACGGGTTCTCGGCGAGCGTCGCCGCGGCACCGGGTCGGCACACGGTGTGCGCCTACGCGATCAACGCCGGCCCTGGTGGCAACAGCCTCCTGCGCTGCCAGGCCGTCACCGTGAGCTGACCGAGCCGGCCGCCCAGGTCCGCCACCGGCCGGCCGTGTGCGATGGCGAGTCGGCCTGTAGGCGGGGTTCTGTCCAGCGCCTCCCGGCGCCTGGGTGACCATCCATCTGTGCGGCCTACCAGCGGGTTGCCGGTCCCGGGGGACCGGCGGACGGGCCGCCCGTGCCCGACATTCGGCCTTGCTCCGGGTGGGGTTTGCCGAGCCACCCGGGTCGCCCCGGGTGCTGGTGCGCTCTTACCGCACCGTTTCACCCTTGCCTGTGCCCGGCGGACCGGGCCATCGGCGGTCTGTTCTCTGTGGCACTTTCCTGCGGGTCGCCCCGACTGGCCGCTAGCCAGCACCCTGCCCGGTGGAGCCCCGACCTTCCTCAGCCCGGTCGTCCCGCAGGACGCCGGACCGCGGTCACCCGGCCGACTCACCATCGCGCCTCAAGTGTGCCACGCGACGAGCCGAGCACCCTTGGGTGACCGACGGCGGGCCCTCGGGCGCCGGTGTGACGGCGAGCGGACGGACGGGTGTGAGCGGGCGGACGGCGACGAGCAGGGGTGCGGCGCGGGTGGTGGCGGTGCTGGTCGTCCTCCTCATGGCGACGGCGGCAGCGGCGGGCGCGGGAACGTTGCCGGCCGGGGCGGTCCCGTCGGGCGCGGCCTCGCCGCAGTCGAGCGGACCACAGCCGGTCACCGCGTACTCCCGGTGGGAGCCGGCCTACGCCGGCGCACCGTGGTTCGAGCCCGGCCAGCCCTACGGCGAGAACTTCCCCGACCCCGAGGTGGTCTGGGACGGCAGCCGCTACTGGGCCTACTCGACGTCGACCGGTGGCCCGATGCTGCCCGCCATGTGGTCGACCGACCTGGGCACCTGGTACGCACGGGACGCCTACAGCCCCAACACCTACAACAGCGACCCCTTCTTCAACGACGCCTTCCCCGTGCCGCCTCGCTGGTCCCTCGGCGGCACCGCCCGCACCAAGGGCAAGGCCCAGTGGGCGCCGGGGGTGGCCCGCATCGGCGGGGCCTGGCGGGCCTACACGGCATGGGAGGTGTCGCCCGGGCGGCGGTGCATCTCGGCGGCCACCTCGGCGTCGCCCGCCGGGCCGTTCGTCGACAAGGCGGCCGCGCCCCTCGTGTGCGACGCCGGCCCCGCCGGGTCGATCGACGCCGAGCCGTTCGTCGACGCCGACGGCCGGCCCTGGCTGCTGTGGAAGGCCGAGGCGGACGGCGGCATGCCGGCGCGCATCTACTCCCGGGCGCTCAGCCCCGACGGGCTGTCGTTCCGCCCCGGCTCGTCGCCCGCCCTCCTGTTGACCTCGGTCCTCGACTGGGAGGGCATGGTCGTGGAGAACCCGTCGATGGTCCAGCGGGACGGCTCGTACTGGCTGCTCTACTCGGGCAACCAGTGGGACTCGGCCGACTACCGGCTGGGCCAGGCCCGCTGCGCCGGGCCGGCGGGTCCCTGCGAGCGGTCGAGCGCCGAGCCGCTGTTCTCCAGCACCGACAGCGAGCTGGGGCCGGGAGGCGGTTCGTTCTTCGTCGACGCCGAGTCGCGGCTGCGGATCGCCTACCACGCGTGGAACGCCCCGTACTCGAGCTACCCGGCGGACCCGAACTGCGATGGACCGGGCCTGTGCCGCTCCGAGGGGCAGCGGTTCCTCCACGTGGAGGGCGCGGCGGTCAGCGGCGGCTCGCTCACCGTCGACCCCGTCGGCCGCCTCGACGTGGCCGCCCCCGGCCCCCGGACGGTGGACGTGGCGGGCTGGGCGCTCGACCCCTCGGACCCGGAGCCGATCGCCGTGCACGTCTACGTGGACGGGACGGGCGTGGCCCTCACCGCGTCGGGGGCGGGCTCCGGCGCAGGAGCCGCGTCCCCGGCCCACGGCGGGCACGCCTTCGCGGCGACGCTGCGGGCGGCGCCGGGCCGGCACACGGTGTGCGCCTACGGCATCAACACGGGGGCGGGTGGGAACAGCGTGCTCGGCTGCCGTTCGGTGGTGGTGCCGGGCGGTGACCCCTTCGGCAGCCTCGACGTGGTGGCGCCGGCGGCGGGCGGGGTGGCGGTGGCGGGCTGGGCGATCGACCCGGACACGGCCGGCCCGATCGCGGTGCACGTCTACGTGGACGGGTCGGGGAGCGCGCTCACCGCCTCGGCGACGAGGGGCGACGTGGGCGCCGCCTACCCGGGCTACGGCTCGGGCCACGGGTTCGCGGCGACGCTGCGGGCGGCGCCGGGCCGGCACACGGTGTGCGCCTACGGCATCAACACCGGGGCGGGTGGCAACAGCGTGCTCGGCTGCCGTTCGGTGGTGGTGTCGGGCGGTGACCCGTTCGGCAGCCTCGACGTGGTGGCGCCGGCGGCGGGCGGGGTGGCGGTGGCGGGCTGGGCGATCGACCCCGACACGGCCGGCCCGATCGCGGTGCACGTCTACGTGGACGGGTCGGGGAGCGCGCTCACGGCGTCGGCGACGAGGGGCGACGTGGGCGCCGCCTACCCGGGCTACGGCTCGGGCCACGGGTTCGCGGCGACGCTGCGGGCGGCGCCGGGCCGGCACACGGTGTGCGCCTACGGCATCAACACCGGGACCGGGGGCAACCGCCTGCTGCGCTGCCAGGTCGTGACCGTGCGCTAGGCCGGGCGGCGGTCAGCCGCCCGACGCACGAGCGGCGGGATCAGGCGCCCACGTAGCCCTTGGGGTCGATCGCCAGGCGGGTCGGCATGAACGACAGCGGCACGGGCGCGTAGCCGAGAGCGAGGTTCAGCACCGTGATGTGGCGGGCCTCGGTGTCACCGATGGTCATCGCCGTCTGGCGCAGCTGCGGCGTGGTGAGCACCCCGCCGGCCTGGGTGTAGGTCTGCGCCGCGATGTTCTCGAGCTCGCGGGCCAGCACCAGCACGCTCTGCTGATCGGTGAGCGCGTCGATCTCCTTCTGGAGGGTGGAGTCGAGCAGGTACTGGTTGGGGCTGGTGACCGGCTTGCCCCCGGCCGCCTTGACCGCATCGTCGAGCGCGTCGGCGTGGTCCTGGTGCTGGCTCTGGAACAAGGTGGCGACGTCCTTCACCGCCTGGTCGGTGATCAGCCCCGAGTCGAGCGCCTTCTTGTAGGTCTGCACCGCCAGCACCTCGATCGACTGGGCGGTCTGCAACAGCACCTTGTCGTTGGCGGCGCTCCCGGGCGCGGTGGTGGTCGTGGTCGACGGCACGGCCGGCACCTCGCCGGTGAGCGGGGTCTGCGAGGTCTTCTTCTTCTTGCCGCACGCGGCGAGCACGGCGCTGCCGGCCAGGGCCGCGCCGCCCATCATGAAGGCTCGCCGGTTGGGCACGCCGAGGAAGGCAGCCTTGTCGTCGCCGGAGGCGCCCGACGCCGGGTCGAAGAGCCGGTCGAGGGTGCGGCGCCAGCCGGGGAGGGCGGCCTCGTGCTCGGCCTGCGAGTCGCGCAGCGCCCGGCGCACCTCGTCGGCGCTCATCTCGTGGTTGCGGTCGGTCGTCATCGTGGTGGTTCCTCTGGTGGGTGACCGGTGCGGGCTCAGCTGACGGGGTAGGCGCTCGGGGCCAGGGCGCCGTTGGTGCTGGCGAAGGCGGGGAGCCACTGGCTCACGGGCTGGCCCGCGGTGCTGCCGATGGCCGCGGCCATCTGGCCGACGATGGGGGCGATCGAGGAGATGGTGCTGGCGAGGACCCAGGACCGGGCCTGGCCCACACCGGCGAGCATGGTGGCGGCCATCTGCTCCTCGAAGGCCTGGACCACGCCGAGCAGGGCCGCCTGGTTGGCGGCCCCGTCGACCTTGCCCGTGAGCTCCGAGAGGAGCTTCGGGTTGGGGGTGGTGATGTTGGCGGTCTTGGGGATCAGGGCGGCGAAGGTGGTGGCGTGGTCGCGGTGGTGGCGGGAGAAGCCACGGAGCAGCTCGGCCACGGCGCTGTCGAGGTACGGGGCGTCGGCGGCCGACGCCAGGCCCGACTCGGCGGCCAGCGAGACGCTCTCGAGGAACTGCACGAGCGACACGTCGGCGGCGACGAGGTCGGGCAGGGTGGCCGACGAGGAGCTGCTCTGGGCCGAGGCGACCCCGGTGAGGCCGGCGCCGGTCGCGGCGGCGGCCCCGAGGGCGGCGGCACCCAGGCCGACGCTGCGGACGAACCTCCGGCGCGACGGCGACGCAGGGGCGGGCTCGGCGCCGGCCCGGTCGTCGACCGGATCCACCGGGTGGCGGGGGCTCATCGACATCTCGTGTCCTCTTCGTGGCTGTGGGAGGTGCTCGATCCGGTGCGGTCGGGCGCTCAGCGCACCACGACCACGCCCTTCATCGAGTTGTGGATGCTGCAGTAGTACCGGTACTCGCCCGGCACGGCGAAAACGTGGGTGTACGTCCCAGCTTTGCCGATGAGGGGCGACTCGATCACATTCGGGGTCGTCGAGACGAGCAGGTGCGACGTCACGTCGTCGTTGACCCAGCTCACCGAGCCTCCCACGGCGATCTCCACCCGGCGCGGATCGAACTGCAGGTCGGAGATGGTGACGGTGGCCAGCCGGGGCGCCGCCGCCGCCGTGGTGGTGCTGGTCGTCGAGGCGTGGTCGGTGCCGGCGCACGCCCCGCCGACGAGGGTGAGCCCGGCGAGAGCGAGGGCGAGCGCGCCCCGGGCGCCCCGCCCACAGCGCCCACGCCGCGCGCTCCTCGCCGTCAGGCGCAGTGGGGGCACGCCGGTCAGAAGTCGAGCGCCGACAGCTCGGGGTGCCAGGCGGCGGCGCGCTCGACCGCCCGGGCCCAGCGCTCCCGGTCGAGCGGGGCGCCGGGCTCGACCACCCGGCGGGGGTGCCAGGCGGCGGCCACGTCGTCCCAGCCGGCCCACGTGCCGACCGCCAGCCCGGCCAGGAAGGCGGCGCCGAGGGTGGTGGCCTCCACGACCGGGGAGACCTCGACCTGTCGCTGGGTGGCGTCGGCCAGCGCCTGGACGAACGTGGGGTTGTCGCTCATGCCGCCGTCGACGCGCACCGTGGGGATGGACGAGCCGGCATCGGCCTCGGCGGCGTCGACCAGGTCGGCGCCCCGCTGGGCGACGCCCTCGAGCACGGCGCGGGCGATGTGGGGCCGGCCAGTGCCGCGGGTGACGCCGAGCAGGGCGCCCCGGGCCCCGTAGTCCCAGCGGGGCGTGCCCAGCCCGAGCAGGGCCGGCACGTAGACCACGCCCTCGGTGTCGTTGCAGCCGGCGGCCAGCTCGTGGCTGGCGGCCGCGGTCGGGATGATGCCGAGGTCGTCGCGCAGCCACTCCACGTTGGTGCCGGCCGACAGCATGATGCCCTCGAGGCCCCACACGAGCTCCTCGCCGCGGCGCCACGCCACGATCGGGAACGTGCCGGCCGCGCCCCGCCCGGGGAACGCCGGCCGCTGCGGGCCCACCACCAGGTCGAGCATGGCGCCGGTGCCGAAGGTGATCTTGGCCGGGCCGGGTGCGACGCAGCCCTGGCCGACCAGGGAGGCCTGCTGGTCGCCGGCCATGCCGCACACGACGGGTGCGCCCGGCAGGGCGGTGGCTTCGGCGATGCGCCCGGTGGAGTCGACGAGGGTCGCCATGGCCGCCGCGGGGATGCGGAGCTTGTCGAGCACGGCGTGGTCCCACCCGGCGGCGTCGCCGGTGAGCAGGCCGGTCAGGCCCGCGTTGGTGGGGTCGGTGGCGTGGACCTGCCCCTCGGTGAGGTGCCACAGGATCCAGCTGTCGACCGTGCCGACGCACAGGTCGCGGCTGCGGGTGGGGTCGGCGCCGTCGAGCAGGCTCACCGCCTTGGTGGCCGACTGGTTGGGCGCGAAGCGCAGCCCTTCGCCCTGCCACACCAGGCACTCGCCCACGGTGCGCAGGTCCTGCCAGCCCAGCCCCGGTCCCACCGGGGTGCCGGTGTGGCGCTCCCACACCACGGTCGACGCCCGCTGGTTGGCGATGCCGACGCCGTCGACGGGCCCGCCCTCGGCCAGGCTGCGCCGGGCGACCTCGAGCGCGGCGTCGGCCATGGCGGTGGCGTCGAACTCGACCAGCCCGGGTGCCGGTGTGGAGGGCAGGACCTCCAACCGGTGCTCGGCGGTGACGCTGGCGTCCGGGCGCACGATGGCGGCCCGGACGCCGGACGTGCCGACGTCGATGACGAGGATGCTCATCGTTCCCCCTCCGGGGGCGCGCTCTGCGCCCCCCTCCAGACGGCAACGTAGGCGCCGATGGTGCCGAGCGACGAGAAGAGCAGCGCCCCGAACACGAGGCCGATGGGGTGGGGCACCTCACGCGTGGCGATCAGGTACACCACCTCGGCGCCCAGGAACGTCACCAGACCGGCGACGGCGCCGTGCACCAGCGGCTGCGGGGGCAGGGCCCGGGCCGCCCCGTAGCCGGCGAGGGCGCCCGAGAAGGTGATCACCGCCAGCATCACGCCCGCCATGGCCGTGCCCTCGAAGACCGTGCGCTGGAGCACGGCGGCGGGCAGGGCGAAACACAGCCCCGCCACCGCCCCGGCCACCACGGTGCGGCGGTCGAGGACGGTCACGCGCTGGCTCCGGGGAGGTCGGGGAGGTCGGGCGGGTCGGGGAAGGGGACCGCGCCGAACGGCGAGGCGAGCCCCAGCTTGCCCGGGTTGAGGATGCCCGTGGGGTCGAGGGCCTCCTTGAGCGCGTCGAGCACGCCGGTGGCGCCCGGCCCGAGGGCGTCGGCCACGAAGCGGGCGCGGTTGAGCCCGACGCCGTGGTGGTGGCTGAGCGAGCCGCCGTGGGCCAGCGCCGTGCGGGTGCCCGCGTCCCAGCAGCCGAGGTAGAGGGCGTCGCGGCCCGCGGCGGTGGCCTCCGGGGGCTGGCCGGCGAAGGTGAAGTAGAGGCAGGCGCCCTCGGGGTAGCTGTGCGACAGGTGCGCCGAGGAGGCGAGCACGCCCGGCACGGCGGCGATGGCGTCGCGCACGGCGACGTACAGCTCGCCCAGCCGGTGCCATCGCGCCGTCAGCTCCATGGTGTCGACGACGTAGCCCCGGGAGATGAGCGCCTCGAGGGCGGTGACGTCGTTGCGGTGGGCGAGCCAGCGCTCGACCAGGGCGTCGTCGAGGCGCGCCGCTGACGCGCACGCGTCGGCGGTGATGGTGGCGGCGGCGTCGACCACGACCTGGTCGCCCTCGTCGAACACCAGCAGCACGGCCTGGTCGCCGGTGCCGTAGGAGCGGTCGGCCTCGACGGCGTCGTAGAGGCGCAGGGCGGCGGGCGACAGGCCGCGCTGCACGATGCGCCGGCAGGCGTCGGCCCCCTCGGCGAAGGAGGCGAAGCCGTAGGCCGCCCGGTGCTCGGCCGACGGCACCGGCCACGCTCGCAGGCGGGCCGCGGTGATGACGCCCAGCGTGCCCTCCGAGCCGACGAACAGCTGGGTCAGGTCGGGCCCGACGGCCTGGCGGGCGTGCCCGCCCGTGCGCACCTCGGTGCCGTCGGCGAGCACCACGTCGAGGCCGACGACGAGGTCCTCGGCCTTGCCGTAGCGGTTCGACAGCTGCCCGGCGCCGCGGCACGCGAGCCACCCGCCGACCGTCGACAGGGTGATCGACTGCGGCCAGTGGCCGACCGTGAGCCCGTGGTCGGCGCGCAGCTGCTGCTCGAGGCGATCGCCGAAGGTGCCGGCGAGCACGTCGACGACCAGGTCGTCGCGGTCGACCGAGCGGATGCCGGCCAGCCCGCAGAGGTCGAGCACCACCCCACCGAAGAGGGGCACCGACCCGCCCACCACCCCGCTGCGGCCGGCCGCCGGGGTGACCGGCACGCGGGCCTCCCGGCACATGCGCAGGATGGCGGGCACCTGGGAGGCGTCGTCCGGGCGCACCACCGCGCCGGCCAGCCCACCCACCTGGTCGTCGGTCGCCCAGGTCATGGCGAGCGGCCACCAGTCGCGGCTGGCCTCCGCCCGGGCGGCGGGCTCGAGCGCCACGGCGGCGCCGGTGGCCCGGAGGCGCTCGACGAGCGCGTCACCCACCTCGACGGCCGCGGTGCCCCACCGGGCCGTGGCGGCGGCCGGGTCGGGGAGCGCGATGGGCGGGGTCGGCCGGCCCGGTCCCGGCTCGACGGGCAGCTGGCTCGACGGGCCGGCCATCAGGCACCCAGCGCGGCGTCGAGGGCGACTTCGGGCAGGTGGGGCGCTTCGCGCTCCTCGGTGACCAACGCCCGGTAGGCCTCGGCCTGGCGGCGCTGCTCGGCGCTGTCCCACCCGAGCGCCGGGCCGATGAGCGCGGCGACGGCGTCGGCCGCCCGGGCCGAGTCGTCGCGGGCGAGCAGCCGTGACCGGGTGCGCCGGCTGAGCACGTCGTCGACCGAGCGGGCCATCTCGTAGCGCACGCCGAACAGCGCCTCGGCTCGCAGGTAGGGCAGGCCGGGCACGAGCGGCTCGGCGAGCGCAGGGTCGGCCTCGGCCATGGCCAGCACGGTGCGGGCGTCGGCCCCGTAGCGGTCGGCGAGGTGGCGCACCACGTCGGCGCCGAGCGGCGAGAGCCGGTCGGCCTCGGCCACCACCTCGTCGTAGCCGTCGGCCCCGTGGAGGCGCAGGCGGCGGGTGCGGCTGTGGCGCCGGGCCCGTTCGAGCACGCCCGCGTCGAGCACCTCGTCGAGGACGGCGTCGACGGTGTCGGCGGCCATCTCCCGGTAGGTCGTGAGCTTCCCGCCGGTGATGGTGACCACGCCCGAGGGCGAGCAGTGGACGTGGTGGCGCCGGGACAGGTCGGCGGTGCGCCCCGACGCCTCGGGGTCGGCGACCAGGGGCCGCAGCCCCGCCCACGTGCCGACGATGTCGGCCTCGGTGACCTCGGTGGTGATCGACCCGTTGAGCGCCCGCAGCAGGTAGGCCACGTCGTCGGCAGTGCACTGCGGGTCGTCGAGGGGGCCGTCGTAGTCGGTGTCGGTGGTGCCCACGAAGCTGAAGTCACCCCACGGCACCACGAACACCGAGCGCTTGTCGCCCGGCACGGGGATCACCGCGGCGATGTCGTTGCGGACCTTGTGCCACGGCACGGTGATGTGCACGCCCTTGGCGGGGCGGATCGTGTGGGGCCGGCCGGGCTCGTCGAGGGCCCTCACCTGGTCGGCCCACACGCCCGTGGCGTTCGCCACCGCGTCGGTGGCCACCTCGACGTCGTGGCCGTCGGCGCGCACGGTGAGCGACCGCACCCGGCCGGCGTCGTCCTTGGTCAGGCCGGTGACCTCGGCGCCGTTGACCACCACCGCCCCGAAGCGCAGGGCCGCGGTGCGGGCCACGGTGACGCACAGCCGGGCGTCGTCGGCCCGGGCGTCGTAGTAGAGGTAGGAGGGCATCAACCGGTCGGCGGGCAGGGTGGGGAAGTGGTCGAGCGCCTCCCGGGCCGACACCCGCTTGTGCAGCTTGCCGATGCGCAGCCCGCCGGTGAGGTCGTACATCCACATGGCGCTGCCCATGGCCCGGGCCAGCTTGCGGCTCACCACGCCGTCCTTGGAGAACACGGGGATGAGGAACGGCAGCACCTTCACCAGATGCGGGGCGTTGCGGCGCAGCACCTGGCGCTCGGCCAACGCCTCGTACACCAGGCGCACGTCGCCCTGCTGCAGGTAGCGCAGGCCGCCGTGGACCAGCTTGGAGGACTTCGACGAGGTGCCCGACGCGAAGTCGTCGCGCTCGACCAGCGCGGTGCGCAGCCCCCGCGACGCGGCGTCGAGGGCGCAACCCACGC
Organism: Actinomycetes bacterium; assembly: GCA_029782145.1. Classification (GTDB taxonomy): domain Bacteria; phylum Actinomycetota; class Acidimicrobiia; order Acidimicrobiales; family Acidimicrobilacustridaceae; genus CAMFLJ01. Next base: position 525,256 of record JAKOVH010000030.1, read on the forward strand.
CGGTGATCCCGCCACCGACCACGACCACGTCGAACCGGGTGTCGCCGAGGCGACGGAGCGCGTCGGCACGGTCGAAGGCCCCAGGCATCATGGCGCCGAGCCTAGGCCGGTCACCCGGAGCGGCATGGGGCGAGACGGCTGGGTACGATCCGCCCGAGAGAGGTCCCGACGGGCGAGGGTCGCTGGACTGGCGCACGCGGGGCCGACGAGCAGCACCCGGGCCCGACCCGGTACCCACCGTCCGCCCACCCACGCGGCGGACGGCCGACCCCTCACGAGGAGACGTGCACCCGCATGGCTGATTTCAAGGGCTCCAAGACCCAGGAGAACCTCAAGGAGGCGTTCGCCGGCGAGAGCCAGGCCAACCGCCGCTACCTGTACTTCGCCCAGAAGGCCGACGTCGAGGGCTACCCCGACGTGGCCGCCCTGTTCCGCTCGGTCGCCGAGGGCGAGACGGGCCACGCCTTCGGGCACTTCGACTTCCTCGCCCAGGCAGGCGACCCGGTCACCGACGAGCCGGTCGGGCCCACCCAGGACAACCTCAAGTCGGCCATCGCCGGCGAGACCTACGAGTACACCGAGATGTACCCGGGCTTCGCCAAGACGGCCCGCGAGGAGGGCTTCGCCGAGATCGCCGAGTGGCTCGAGACCCTCGCCCGGGCCGAGAAGAGCCACGCCGGCCGCTTCACCCAGGGGCTCGAGTCGCTCTCCTGACCGGCCCCTGGCCCGAGTGCTGAGCCGTCCGGTGGCCGCCCCACGGTGGGCGGCCACCGGACGTCCGCGCCGGATCCCGGACCCACCCGCTCCCGAGAGGCGCCCCCCGTGACCACGACGTACGACCCCTTCCACCCCAGGTACTTCGACGAAGCCGACCTGCGCGAGGAGCTCACCCGGGTCTACGACCTCTGCCACGGCTGCCGGCTCTGCTTCAAGTTCTGCACCGCCTTCCCGACGCTGTTCGAGCTCGTCGACCGCCACGACGACCAGGACGCGGCCCGCATGACGCCGGCCGAGCAGGACCGCGTGGTCGACGAGTGCTTCAACTGCAAGCTCTGCTACGTCAACTGCCCCTACATCCCGGGCCAGAGCGAGTGGAACCTCGACTTCCCCCGCCTGATGCTGCGAGCCCAGCAGGCCCGGGCCCGCAACGGCCGGCTGTCGCGCCGCGAGCGGCTCCAGAACCAGGCGCTGGGCCGCACCGACCTGCTGGGCAAGGTCTCCTCGGGCCCGGCCGCCCCGCTCGCCAACGCCGCCGTCTCCCGGCCCGGCTCGGTGCCCCGCCGGCTGATGGAGAAGGCCGTCGGCATCGCCGCCGAGCGCATCCTGCCGCCCTACGCCCGCCAGCGCTTCTCGACCTGGTTCACGAAGCGCCGCGGCCCCGAGCGCCGCACCGTCGAGCAGGCGCAGGGGCAGGTGGCGCTGTTCCCCACCTGCCTCGTCGAGTACCAGAACCCGGCGATCGGCAAGGACCTGGTGAGGGTCTACGAGCGCAACGGCATCGAGTGCTCGCTGCCCGAGGGCCAGGTGTGCTGCGGCGCCCCGTGGCTTCACGAGGGCGAGGTCGACAGGTTCGTCGCCCAGGGCCGCACGAACGTGCGGGTGCTGGCCGACGCCATGCGCGCCGGCCGCGACATCGTCGTGCCCCAGCCCACGTGCAGCTACGTGCTCAAGCACGACTACGTCGACTACATCGGCGGGCCCGACGCCGAGCTGGTGGCCGCCCACACCCACGACGCCGCCGAGTACCTGTGGGAGGTGCACAAGGGCGACGGCACCGCGCTCGACACCGACTTCCCCGGCGAGGTGCCCGAGCAGGTCACCTACCACGCGCCGTGCCACCTGCGGGCCCAGAACATCGGCTACCGCAGCCGCGACCTCATGCAGCTGGCCGGCACGAAGGTCAGCGTGGTGGCCGAGTGCTCCGCCATCGACGGCACGTGGGGCTACCGCGAGCAGAACTACGAGAACAGCCGCAAGATCGCCAAGAAGATGGCCGACGCCATCGAGGCGGCCGGCAACGACGTCGTCACCGGCGACTGCCACCTCGCCAACGGCGGCATCCTGCAGGAGACGGGCCGCCAGCCGGTGCACCCGCTGCAGCTGGTGGCCCGCGCCTACGGCATCCCCGAGGAGGACTGATCCCCATGGCGAAGCTCACCCTCGCCGACATCGCCGACCTGCGGGCCTACGAGCGCGAGCGGGAGGAGTTCCGGGCCCGCATCATCGAGCTCAAGGGGCGCCGGCGGGTGCACGTCGGGCCGTTCCTGACGTTCGTGTTCGAGAACCGCGACACGATCCGGTTCCAGATCCAGGAGATGGCCCGGGTCGAGAAGATCATCTCCGACGAGGGGATCGAGGCCGAGCTGCGCGCCTACAACCCGCTCATCCCTGAGCCGGGCCAGCTCTCGACCACGATGTTCATCGAGCTCACCACCGAGGCGCAGCTGCGCGAGTGGCTCCCGAAGCTGGTGGGCATCGAGCGCCAGGTCGAGCTGCGGGTCGGGCCCGCCGCTGAGACGGTGCCCTGCACGGTCGACCCCGACCACGAGAAGCAGCTCACCCGCGACGAGATCACCGCGTCGGTGCACTACGTGACGTTCGCCCTCACCGACGCCCAGGTGGCCGCCTTCGCCGAGGGCCCGGTGGTGCTGGCCGTCACCCATCCGGCGTACCGCCACGAGCTCGAGCTCACCGAGGCCACCCGCGCCGAGCTGCTCACCGACCTGCGGGGCGGCTGACCGGGCCGAAGGTCCCGAACTCGTTTTGTGTCGCAGCCGCGACCGGTGAGATGCTCCACGTTCCGCCCCAGACACCCCCCGCACCGGAGGAGCCGAGCTCTCCCGATGAACCTCTCGTGGCGCTCCAAGGCCGCCTGCCAGGGTCTCGCCCCCGACATCTTCTATCCCTCCACCGAGGACGACGCCGACGCCGAGCCGGCGAAGGTGGTCTGCGGGGAGTGCCCGGTCCGGGAGGCCTGCCTCGAGCACGCCCTCGCCGTGCGCGAGAAGGACGGCATCTGGGGAGGGGCGACCGAGCGTGAGCGGCGCCGTATCATCCGCCAGCGCCGCCGCACCGCCTGAGCCCGCCTCGGCGCACGCTGCGGCTCAGGCGACCCGCGAGGAGCACGCAGTGACCGACCGGCCCGACCCGAGCGACCCCGAGCCCTTCGTCGGGTGGCGGCAGGTGCTCGGCGCCCTCACCGCGGGGCGCGATCTCACGGCCGGCCAGGCCGCGGCCGCCATGGGCCAGATCCTCGACGGCGAGGCCACCGACGCCCAGATCGCCGCGTTCATCGTGGCGCTGCGCATGAAGGGCGAGGCGCCCGACGAGGTGGCGGGCATGGTCGACGCCATGCTGGCGGCCGCCGCGCCGATCTCGCTGCCCGAGGGCCCCGAGCCGATCGACATCGTCGGCACCGGCGGGGCGCCGAGCGGGCGGGCCCACGCCCTCAACGTGTCGACCATGGCCAGCCTGGTCGCGGCCGGGGCCGGCGCCCGGGTGGTCAAGCACGGCAACCGGCGGGCCTCGTCGACGTCGGGCTCGGCCGACCTGTTCGAGGCGCTGGGCGTGGTGCTCGAGCTCGACGGCGCCGGCGTGGCGCGGTGCGTGGCCCAGAGCGGCATCGGGTTCTGCTTCGCCCGGGCGTTCCACCCAGCGATGCGCCACGCCGGCCCGGTGCGCGCCGAGCTGGGCGTGCCCACCGTGTTCAACTTCCTGGGCCCGCTGGCCAACCCGGCTGGGGTGCGGCGCCAGGTCATCGGTGTGAGCGACGCCCGGGTGGCGCCGGTCGTGGTGGGCGTGCTGCAGCGCCGCGGGGCGCCCCGGGCGATGGTCGTCACCGGCGACGACGGCATGGACGAGCTCACCACCACCGGCCCCACCACGATCCACGAGCTGCGCGACGGTGAGGTCGCCACGACCCGCTTCGACCCCCGCGACATCGGCCTGTCGGTGGTGCCGGTCGAGGCCGTCGCCGGCGGCGACCCGGCGGCCAACGTCGAGATCACCCGGCGCGTGTTCGCCGGCGAGCGCGGACCGCACCGCGACATCGTGTGCCTGAACGCCGGCGCCGCGCTGGTGGTGGCGGGGATGGCCGACGACCTCGCGGCCGGCGCTCAGCTGGCCGGCGAGGCGATCGACTCCGGCGCCGCCGCCGACGTGCTCGACCGGATGGTCAGGGCGTCTCGTGCCGCGGCGGGAGCTCCGCCGGCGGGCTGAACCGCGCCGTGGTCACCTCGCTGGTGGTCGGCAGCACGGCGTCGACGTCGACCAGCCCCGCCGCCCGCTCGATGGCGGTGAGCTCCGCCTGGGCCTCGTCGAGCAGGTCGAGCTGCCGGGCGATGGCCGCCAGCACCTCCGGTGGCTGGCGGGTGGCCTCCCAGCCCGACGACGGAGTGCCCTCGGGTCGGGCGCTCAGGCGGCTCAGGCGCACCGACAGCTGCTCGACCTCTTCGACCTGCTCGCCGAGGGAGCGCACCAGCGAGCGGCGCTGGCCGCGAGGGTGCCGGGCGGCGATCACCAGGTGGTGGTCGAGCTCGACGGCCTGGTACTCGAGCTCGCGGCGCAGGTCGTCGACGGACGCCGCGCCGATGGCCTGCCCGGTGTGGCTCGGCGCCAGGTGGATCTCGGCGACCGCCCCCTGGAGGCGCCGGTGCAGGCGGGCCGGAGCTGTCGGGGCCCAGAGCCACGTGACGGGGGCCGGGCTGCGCACGGCGGGGCTGACCCGGTTGCGGCGGTGCAGGCGCCACCGCAGGATGGTGGCCACCACCACGAGCAGCACGATCCAGGTGGCCAGGAACGCCAGCAGCCAGAGCACGACCTCGCGCATGGGCTCAGGCTAGCGAGCGACCCTCCCGGCGGGGCGGCGCTCGGCCCGGCGCTGCCCCGAGGGCTCGGCCCGGGGCTCGGCCTCGACGGGACGCGGCGAGCTCGTCCGAGGCGCGAACGACGGCACGGGGGGCAGGGCCGAGGCGAGGAGCCCCTCGCAGTGCTCGAGGGTGACCTGGTGGGCGCTGCGGTCGAGCCACCCGGCCACGCAGGCCAGCTCGTCGGCGAGGTCCCGGTCGAGGGGCGGCAGCGGCCCGGCGTCGCCGAACAGGCGCCCGTCGTCGGTGGCCGGTGCCTCGCCCGGTCCCCACGCCCGCACCAGCCGGCCGCCGGCCAGCTCGGCGCCTCCCCGGCCCGGGACGTCGAGACGCAGCCGCCCGGCCCGCCGCAGTGCGTCGAACCGGCGCTGGCGGCGCAGCGCCGAGGCCAGCGCCTCGGCCCGGTCCCGCACGTCGGCCGCCTCCTCGAAGCGCTCGGCTCGCGCCAGCTCGGCCAGGCGCTCGGCGAGCGGCTCCAGCAGCAGCTGCGGCTCGGTGGTGAGCCCCCGGACGACCCGGTCGACCACCCGGCGGTAGGCGTCGACGTCGACGCCGCCGGCGCACGGGCACAGCGAGACGCCGAGCTGGGCCGACGCGCACGGCGCCGGTCGGCTGGGTGTGCGCCCCACCCGCTGGGTGCAGCGCCGCAGGGGTGCCGCCGTGTGGACGGCCTCGACGATCCGCTGGGCCGCCCGCTGCGAGGAGACCGGCCCGAGGTAGAGGGCGCCGTCGTCGCGTGGCGCCTTGACGATCGAGAGCCGGGGGAAGGCCTCGTCGAGGGTGAGCTTCACGTAGACGTACTTCGACCAGTCCTTCGACTGGCGGTTGTAGCGGGGGGTGAAGCGGTGGATCAGCCGCACCTCGTGCACGGCGGCCGACAGCGGGTGCGGGTGCTCCACGTGGTCGATGCGCTGGGTCTCGCGCAGCAACGCCCCGATCTTGCGCCGCTCGTCGCCCGAGAAGTACGAGCGCACCCGGGCCCGCAGGTTGGTGGCCTTGCCGACGTAGAGCACCTCGCCCCGCGCGCCGCGGAACACGTAGACGCCGGGGGAGCGGGGCAGGCCGTCGGTGAGGCGCAGCTTGGCGGCCTGGGGGTGGCCGGCCATGGTGGGCAGCGCGAGCAGGTCGTCGAGGCCGGTGACGCCGAGGCCGCCGGCCCGCTCGAGCAGCACGTGGAGCAGGTCGGCGGTGGCGAGGGCGTCGTCGAGGGCCCGGTGGGAGGGACGGTGGTCGAGGCGCAGCCGCTCGGCGAGCGTGCCCAGCTTGCAGTTGGGCACCTCGTCGCGCACGAGGCGCCGGGCCAGCGCCACCGTGTCGACGGTGCGGTTGCGCAGCCGGGGGCGCTCGTCGCGCTCGAGGGCGGCCTGCAGGAACGACACGTCGAAGCGCACGTTGTGGCCGACGATCACCGCGTCGCCCACGAACTCCAGCAGGGCGGGCAGGACGGTCTCGATGCGCGGGGCGGGCAGCACCATGGCGTGGGTGATGCCGGTCAGCACGGTGATCTCCGGCGGGATGGCGCAGCCGGGGTTCACGAGGGTCTGGAAGGTGCCGAGGCACTCGCCGCCGCGGAGCTTCACGGCGCCGACCTCGGTGATGGCGCACTCGGTCGGTGACCCGCCGGTGGTCTCGAGGTCGATCACGCAGAAGGTGACCTGGGCGAGGGGAGTGCCCAGGTCGTCGAGGGTGAGCTGGCCGGACGCCCCACGCATCGGCGCAGTATCGCCGAACACATGTATCCCGCACAAGTGTTCGGGAGAGGACGCCGGTCCGTCGCCCGCTCCGGGCCGTCGAGCGGCTCACGGGTCCCGGGCCGGCCGGGGCCGGTCGGTAGGATCGCCGCGTGACCACGACCCGCTACCGCTGCACCGCCTGCGGCAACCTCACGCGCTTCGACGTGACCTCCACCCGGCGCACCCGGGCCTTCCACCACTACAGCGTCGGCGGGCAGCTCGAGGTGGAGGACGAGGAGGTCCTCGACGAGGTGGTCGAGGACGTGTCGTGCCGCTGGTGCGGGAACGGCCGGGCCGTGGTCGAGCTCACCGAGCAGGAGGCGGCCGACGCGGCCGCCGACACCGGCACCCGGGAGCAGGGCAGCTGAGCTCCGCCGAGGTCGCGCTCCTGCGGCCCGCCCTGGAGGCCGCGTTCACCGTGGCCCGGGCCGGCGCCGAGGCCACCCCGCCGGTCCCACCCCCCGCACCGCTGCGGCCCTTCCTGTCGTTCCGCCGGCTGTCGGGCCGGGCGCTCGAGCGTGCCCGTCGGGTGCTCGACGACGACGAGGGCTTCCGCCAGCGGGTGCGCGACGCCGTCGGCCCCGAGGACGTGGGAGAGGCGGGCTGGCTGTTGCTCGACCGGCCCGACGGGTGGCAGGAGCGGCTGGCCGAGCTGCTCGACGGCGCGGTCCGCCAGGCCGACGAGGTCGGGGCCGCCGAGCAGGTCGGCCGCCTCAGCCGCGAGCTGGCCCGGGTGACCGAGGAGCGCGACGACGCCGTCGCCGTCGCCCGCAAGGAGCTCGACGACGGCGCCCGCTCCCGCAAGGAGCTCGACGAGGAGCGCACGGCCCGCCAGGCGCTCGAGGGTGAGCTCGACGCGCTGCGCGAGCAGTTGGCCCAGGCTCGCCAGGAGCGGGCCGACGCCGTGCGCGACCTCAAGGCGCTCGAAGCGCGCGCCGCGGCCCGCCTCGACGAGCTGAAGCGGGCCCACGCCGACCTGGCCGCGGCCCGACGGGAGGTCGAGGCCCTCCAGGGCGGCGACGACGCCAGCGACACCGCCCTGCCGCTCCCCGACACCCAGGTGCCGACGGCGGCGCCCGGCGGCGGTGGGCCCTCCGACGGTGCGGGTGTGTCGGCGTCGGACGTCGATCGCGCCGTGCTGGCCCGCCTGGTGGGCCGGGCCGCCCAGGCCGCGGCCCTGCTGTCGTCCGCCCTGGCCGAGGCGGCCGAGCTGGTGGAGCCGCCGGCCGCCGAGCCGGTGCCGGACCTCCCGACGGGCGAGCCCGGCGACCCCGGCGACCCCGGAGACGCTGCCGCCCGGGCCGCCACGGCCCGAGCCGCCGCCCCGATGGCGCGGCGCCAGCCCGTCGCGCTCCCGGTCGGCGCCTTCGACGACACACCCGAGGCGGCGCTGCACCTGCTGCGCCACCCCGGCATGACGCTCGCCGTCGACGGCTACAACGTCTCGCTCGCCGGCTGGCCCACCCTCGCCCTGTCCGCCCAGCGCCGCCGTCTCGTCGACGCCCTCGAGGTGCTCGCCGCCCGCACCGGCTGCGCCGCGGTCGTGGTGTTCGACGGGGCCGACGTCGGAGCCGGGCTCCCCGGTGAGTCGAGGCCCCGTGGGGTGCAGGTCCGCTTCACCGCACCCGACGTGGAGGCCGACGACGAGCTGCTCGCCCTGCTCGACGCCCTCCCCGCCGAGCGGCCGGTCACGCTGGCCTCCAGCGACCGGCGGGTGGTCGACGGCGCCCGCCGCCGCGGCGCCAACGTGGTGTCCGCCACCCAGCTCCTGGCCGTCCTCGACCACTGACACCACCCCCCAGCCCCACCCGCGAACCCCACCCCCACCCGAAGCTGGTTCTGACCGTTCCGGGAACCGGAACGATCAGAACCAGCTTCGGTCAGGGAGGGGTTCGGGTCAGGGAGGGGTTCGGGTCGGGGAGGGGTTCGCTGGGGGGGGAGGGTCAGGCCCAGCCGCCGGCGTAGGCGACGAACTGGCCGGTGGTGAAGGTGCTGGAGCCGTCGAGGAACACGCTGCAGAACGAGGCGAACTCCTCCATCGAGCCGAGCCGCCGCAGCGGCACCTGCGCCTCGACGGCGGCCCGCACCTCCGGATCGGTGGCGCCGGTGGCGGCGAGGAACTCCGGGAAGTCCATGAAGTTCGTGCCGACGGCGTTGACCTGCACGTTGGCCCGGGCGACCTCGTCGGCCACGTTGCGGGCCAGCATGGTGGCCCCCGCCCGCGCCGCGGAGTAGAGCGGCGCTCCCGGAGTGGGCCGGACGGCCGACGCGCTGGTGATCACCAGGACCTGGCCCGAGCCCCGCTCGACCATCGGCGGCACCACCGCCCGCAGGAAGTGGTACGGCGCGTGCAGGCAGCCGGCGACGACCTTCTCGAGATCGTCGAAGCTCGAGCGCAGGAACCGCCCGGTCACGATCTGGCCGCTGGCGGCGACGGCCGCGTCGATGCGCCCGAAGCGGCCGAGCACGGCGTCGACCAGCGCCGGAGCCGACGCCGGCCGCACGAGGTTCGATGCGCCGCTGACCGCCTCGACCGCGGCCCCGGTCGCCTCCAGCTCGGCGACCAGCTCGTCGCTCGGGTCGCCGAGCACCAGGTCGTGGCCCCGTCGGGCGAGCATGCGGGCCAGCGCCGGCCCGACGTAGTGCGCGGCGTCGGCCACCAGGGCGATGCGGCGGGTCTCGGACATCGGTCCTCCTCGACGGGCGACGCGCCCCCGGCGGGCGCCCCGGGCCGTGGCTAGTGTCAGTCCGGCAGACAGAACTTCGCCGACACCCTAGAGGAGGCGCCGTGCACGAGCCCGGTTTCGCCGGCACCATCGGGCCCACCGTGGCCGAGTCCGAGCCGTGGTGGCCCGAACCGGCGCACCCCGGCGAGCACGCCCCGAACGTCGTGGTCGTCCTGCTCGACGACCTCGGCTTCTCCCACCTCGGCTGCTACGGCTCCGACCTGCCGACCCCGAACATCGACCGGCTCGCCGCGGGTGGGCTGCGCTACAGCAACTTCCACGTCACGCCCCTGTGCTCGCCCACCCGAGCGGCGCTGCTCACCGGCCGCAACCACCACACGGTCGGGATGCGGGCGATCTCCAACTTCAACACGGGCTTCCCGCACATGCGGGGCCGGGTGAGCCACCAGGCCGCGACCATGGCCGAGGTGCTGCGCGGTGCCGGCTACACGACCTTCATGGTCGGCAAGTGGCACCTGTGCCCGATGCACGAGGCGTCGGCCGCGGGGCCCTACGACGACTGGCCGCTGCAGCGCGGCTTCGACCGCTTCTACGGCTTCCTCGACGGCGAGACCGACCAGTTCACGCCCGACCTCACCTACGACAACCACCGCGTCGCCCCGCCCCGCACGCCCGAGGAGGGCTACCACCTCAGCGAGGACCTCGTCGACAAGGCCATCGAGTTCATCAACGACTCGGTGTCGGTGCGCCCCGACCGGCCCTTCTTCACCTACCTGGCCTTCGGCGCCACCCATGCCCCGCACCAGGCCCCCGACGAGTACCTCGCCCGCCACCGGGGCCGCTACGACGACGGCTGGGACGCCGCCCGCCAGCGCTGGTTCGCCCGCCAGCGGGAGCTCGGTGTCGTCCCACCCGGCACCGAGCTCGCCCCCCCGCAACCCGGGGGTCGAGGCCTGGGACGACCTGCCCGAGGTGCAGCGCCGCCTGGCGGCGCGCCTGCAGGAGGCCTTCGCCGCCTTCCTCGAGCACACCGACGCCCAGCTCGGCCGGCTGGTGGACGCCCTCGAGCGGATGGAGCTCCTCGACGACACCGTGATCGTGCTGCTCTCCGACAACGGCGCCAGCCAGGAGGGCGGCCCGTTCGGGGTGCTGCACGAGATGAAGTTCTTCAACTTCCTGCTGGAGACGCCGGAGGAGGCCGTCGAGCACCTGGAAGAGATCGGCGGCCCGCGCAGCCACGCCAACTACCCCTGGGGCTGGGCCCAGGCCGGAAACACGCCCTTCAAGTGGTACAAGCAGAACACCCACGAGGGCGGTGTGCACGTGCCGTGCATCGTCCACTGGCCCCGGGGGATCACCGACGGCGGCGCGGTCCGGCAGCAATTCCACTACGTCACCGACATCGCCCCGACGATCTACGAGCTCGTCGGGGTGGAGCCCCCGGAGAGCTACCGCGGCGTGCCGCAGCTGCCGGTGACCGGAACGTCGATGGCGTCCACCTTCGACGCGGCGAACGCAGCCGAGGCGACCCGCCACTCGGTGCAGTACTTCGAGATGATGGGGCACCGGGCGATGTACGTCGACGGCTGGAAGGCCGTCACCCGGCACCAGGCGGGCACGTCCTTCGACGACGACCGCTGGGAGCTCTACGACCTCACCGTCGACCCGTCGGAGTGCCACGACCTCGCTGGCGAGCAGCCCGACCGGCTCGCCGCGCTGGTGGCGCGCTGGTGGGAAGAGGCCGAGGCCCACGGCGTCCTGCCCCTCGACGACCGCACCGTCGAGCTGTTCGGCGCCCGCTTCGCCGACCACACGCCGCACCGGCCCGATCGCCGCTACCGGTACCGGCCGCCCATGTCGTATCTGCCGGCCCAGGTGTCGCCGGCCATCGGCGGGCGCAGCTGGGACCTCGTCGCCTCCGTCGAGCTGGCCGCCGGGCAGGGCGGCGTGCTGTTCGCCCTCGGCAACGGCAACGCCGGGCTGAGCCTGTTCGTGCAGGACGAGCGGCTGGTGTTCGACTACAACGCCTTCGGTGACCACACCGTGGTCGAGTCCACGGGGCCCGTGCCGACGGGCGCGTCGGCGCTCGGCGTGCGCTTCCGGCGAGAGGGCACCGGGGCCCGGGCCACGCTGACGATCGACGGCGACGCGGTCGGGGAGGCGCCCATCCCGTTCGCCATGCGGGTCGTGTCCAGCGTGGGCAGCAGCGTCGGCCACGACCAGCGCCTGGCGGTGAGCGAGCGCTACGAGGGGCCGTTCCCGTTCGAAGGCGCCCTCGAGGTGGTCGAGATCCAGCTGGTGGCACCCGCGGCCGACGAGGCCGGTGACGTCGCGGCCGCCGAGGAGCGCACGGCCATGGGTCGGCAGTGACCACCCCCTTCCCGTCCGGTATCCGATCGGATACCATGTCGTCATGGACGCCGCCCGGCTCATCCGACAGGCTCGGCACGCTGCGGGCCTCTCGCTGCGCGACCTCGCCGAGGTGGCGGGCACCTCGCACTCCACCCTCGCCGCCTACGAGGCGGGCCGGAAGGTCCCCGGGTCCGACACGCTCGAGCGCGTCCTCGCCGCCGCCGGCGTCGAGCGCGAGCCCGGCCTGCGTCCGGCAGTGAGCGGCCCCGATCCCTCCGCTCGTGGCCGCGAGCTCATCGAGGCCCTCGAGCTGGCGGCCATGTTCCCCGCCCGTCACGACCCGGTGCTCACCGCGCCGGTGTTCCCCCGTGACCCGGCACGGGCACTGGCACCGGCACCTGCGCCCGCCCGCCGCACCCGCCGGGCGGGGAGGCCCCTCGTGGCGTGAGCCCCCGTCGGCCGCCCGGGCTGCCGGGCAAGATCGTCGCCGTCCACCGCGCCCTCGACGGCGCCGGTCTGCCCCACGCCTTCGGGGGCGCGCTGGCCCTGGCGTGGTGCACCCAGCGGGCACGGGGCACCATCGACATCGATGTCAACGTCTTCGTGGGCCTCGAACGCGTCGACGACGTGCTGCGGGCGCTCCCCGAGGCGGTCAGCCGCACCGCCACCGAGCGCGAGCTGCTCGAGCGCGACGGCCAGGCCCGCCTGTGGTGGGGCACCACGCCCGTCGACGTCTTCCTCGACACCACCGACTTCCACCACCGCGCCGCTGGCAGAGCGCGGTGGGAGGACTTCGGCGGCACGGCGCTGCCGTTCCTCGCCTGCGACGACCTGGCCGTGTTCAAGGCCTTCTTCGACCGCACCAAGGACTGGGCCGACCTCGAGGAGATGGCGGCAGCGGGCACCCTCGACGCCGACCGCGTGGTCGGCGTGCTGGTGCGCTACCTGGGCGCCGACGACCCTCGGGTCGCCCGGTTGCTCGCCCTGGCCCGCTGATCAGCTCTCGTCGTCGGCGCGCCCGTCGGGGTGGTGCTGCTCGGGCACCCCGTCGCCCACGGGGCCGGGGCGGGTCCCGCCGGTGAGCAGGTCGAGGCCGTCGGGGCGCGGGCGCAGCTCGTCGCAGCGCGCCCGGGTCGGGCGGTCGCCGCTGTGGCCCAGCACCTTCATGCCGGTGAACTTGTGGACGCCGTAGGCGTCGAGCGCGCTGCGGGTGCCGACCGAGCCGAAGTAGAACGGCCCCGGCGGGGGCGGCAGCTCGCTGGTGCGCAGCCCCACGATGTCGCCCGACCCGGGGATCCAGTAGAGGTGCCACGCCGCGCCGGGGTCGTCGGTGGAGCGCCAGCCCCGGCCGAGGTCGACCTCGCTCTCCACGCCGCGCATGCGGGTGAAGTGCTCGGGGCTGACCAGGTCGGTGCGCGGCTGCGGCGGGCTCCAGGCGTGGATGGCCCGCCCGTAGGCGGCGAGGACGGCCACCGTGGCGCCCGCCAGCGCGCCGAGGAAGAGCCACGTGGAGAGTGGGTACCCCGTGTCGACCGGCCCGGCGCTCACACCCGCCAGGCTACGCAGGGACGGCCGGCGCCACCTCCACCGGGATGCCGTTCACGGCCGCGTTGCCGGACAGTTCGTCGACGAAGTGACCTGGGGCGAGCAGGTTGCTGTTGACCCCGGCGTGCTCCCTGGCGACCGACAGGCGGGTGCCCGGGCGGTCGTGGCCCCAGCCGTGGGGCAGCGACACGACCCCGCGCATCATCTCGTCGCTCACCTCCACCGGCACCTCGATCGAGCCGGCCTCGCTCGACACCCGCGCCCTCCCGCCGTCGACCAGGCCAAGCTGGGCGGCGTCGTCGGGGTGCACCAGCAGCGTGCAGCGGTCCTTGCCCTTCACCAGCACCTTCACGTTGTGCATCCAGCTGTTCTTGGACCGGAGGTGGCGCCGGCTCACGAGCACGTACCCGTCGGGGTCGCGGTCGAGGGCGGCCCGCAGCCGGGGAAGGTCGCCCAGGATGTACGGCGGGGCCAGCTGGATGTGGCCGTTCGGGGTGCCGATGACCTCCTCGAGCCGGGGCACCATCGGCCCCAGGTCGATGCCGTGGGGCGCCTCCTTGATCTTCTGGAGGGTGAGCCCGTCGGGCACCCCGCCGTAGCGGTCGCCCCACGGGCCCATGCGCACCTGGAGGTCGATCATGCGCTCGGGGCCGCCGTGGTCGTAGAGCGGCAGGGTCTCGGCGGGGTCGCGCCCGTACATCTGGCACAGCACGCTGAACCAGCCGTCGTCGAGGGCGGCGAAGTCGAACGCCTCGGTGGTGCCACCGGTGCAGTACCAGCCGAGGCGGGCGAGGATCTCCCACTCGGGCACGTAGTCGGGGTCGGTGGCGAACAGCTGGTCGCTCCACTTGGCCGCCGAGCCCACGGCCCAGCCCCACATCAGCTCGTCGAAGTGCGGCGACTCGAGCGGCGATGGGCCGGGCAGGATCACGTGGGCGAAGCGGGTGGTCTCGTTCAGGTAGTTGTCGATCGAGATCATGCACTCGAGCAGCGGCAGCGCCTCCTCGAGCTGTGCGGAGTCGGGCGCGCTGATGACCGGGTTGCCGGCGATGGTGATGAGCGCCTTGAGCTGCCCCTCGCCGGGCGTGGCGATCTCCTCGGCCAGGCACGAGCACGGCACCTGGCCGAGCACCTCGGGGGCGCCCCGCACCCGGCTGCGCCAGCGGCCGAACTCCGGCTCGCCCATGACGCGGGTGTCGGTCTTCCACGTGAGCGGCTCGGCCACGGGCTTGCCGAACATCATCCCGCCCTCCACGTCGAAGTGGCCGGTGAGGACGTTGACCACGTCGACGAGCCACGAGGCGAGGGTGCCGAACTCCTGGTTGCAGAGCCCGATGCGGCCGTAGAGGGCGCCGCGTTCCGCGCCGGCGAGGTCGTGGGCGATGCGCCGGATCGTCTCGGCGGGCACCTGGCAGAACGCCTCGACCGCCTCGGGGGAGAACTCGGCCACCGCGGCGCGCACGTCCTCGACCCCGTCGACGAGGTGGGCGATGCGCCCGAGGTCGAGCAGTCCGTCGGCGAACACGACGTGGCACAGCGCCAGCAGGAAGGCGGCGTCGGTGCCGGGGCGGATGGGCAGCCACTCGCTGGCCCGGTCGGCGGTGCCCGTGCGGCGGGGGTCGACCACGACGACGGTGCCGCCCCGGGCCCGGATGGCGTCGATCTCGCCCAGCACATCGGGGCAGCTCAGCAGGGACCCGCCCGAGGCCTGCGGGTTGCCGCCCATGATCACCCAGTAGTCGGTGCGGCGGATGTCGACCGTCGGGATCTTCCACATGTTGCCGTACATGAGGACGCACGAGACGTTCTTGGGCCACTGGTCGACGGTGCCGGCCGAGTAGATCATCGGGAAGCCGGCCTGGCCCATGAGCAGGGCGCCGTAGCGGCCGATGCTGAACGAGTGCCCGGCCGGGTTGCCGATGAACGCCGTCATGGCCTCGATGCCGTGGCGCTGGCGCACGCCGTGGAGCAGCTCCTCGCAGCGGGCGAAGGCCTCCTCCCAGGTCGCCTCCCGCCACGTCTCGCCCTCGCGGATCATGGGGCGGCGGATGCGGTCGGGGTCCTCGTGGAGCTTGCCGATGGTGGTGCCCTTGGGGCAGATGTAGCCCTTCGACCAGACGTCGTCGCGGTCGGGCCGGATCACCTTCACCCGGTCGTCGGGGTCGAGGTGGATCTCCATCCCGCACATGCACTCGCACAGCGGGCACTGGCGCAGGTGCACCCGGGTGCCGTCCGGCTCGACCCGCAGCTGGCGGCCGACGACCCGTGTGGGCGCAGCGACGGTGGCCTCCATGGCGATCTCCCCCTGTGTCGTCCCGACGGGGCCGGAGCGTAGCCCCGCACCCCGGCCCGTCGGCCCGCTGTCGCACCCCCTGCGGAGACTGTGGCCATGAGCCTTCCCCTCGTCATCGACTGCGACCAGTGCGTGATGCAGCACACCGAGGCCTGCGACGACTGCGTGGTCACCTACATCTGCTCGCGGGAGCCGGGCGACGCCGTCGTCGTCGACGTCCAGGAGCTCCGGGCCCTGCGCATGCTGTCCGACTCCGGCCTGGTGCCGGAGCTGCGCCACCGCCGACGCACCGGATGAGCGCGACGATGGGGGCGTGCCCGTCCCCGCTCCCACGTCGGCGCCTCCGGTGGCGCAGCTGCGCGCCATCGGGCTCGCCGCCGGGCTGGTCGCCGTGGGTGTCACCGGGGTCGAGCCGTTCGACGAGGTGCGGGCGACGATCGAGCAGCGCAAGGACGCCGGCCTCCACGCCGGCATGCAGTTCACCTACCGCAACCCCGAGCGCTCCACCCGACCCGAGCGGCTGCTGCCCGGCGCCCGGTCGCTCGTGGTGGGCGCCTTCCCCTACGCCGGCGGCCCGCTGGACGGTCCGCCGGCGCCGGGCGTCCACGGTCGGGTCGCCCGCTACGCCACCGACGACCACTACTCGGCCCTGAAGGTCGCCCTCGAGCACATCGCCGCTGCCCTGCGGGCCTCGGGCCAGGCGGCGAGGGTCGTGGCCGACGACAACGGGCTGGTCGACCGGGCCGCCGCCCACCGCGCCGGGCTGGGCTGGTGGGGAAGGAACGCCAACGTGCTGGTGCCGGGCCACGGCAGCTGGGTGGTGCTCGGCGCGGTGGTCACCGACGCCGAGCTGCCCGCCGACGAGCCGGTGCCCGACGGCTGCGGCTCCTGCCGGCGCTGCCTCGACGCCTGCCCCACCGGGGCGATCGTGGCGCCCGGGGTGGTCGACGCCCGGCGCTGCCTGGCCTGGCTGGTGCAGGCCGAGGGGCCGTTCCCCGTGGAGCACCGGGAGGCCCTGGGTGGACGGCTCTACGGCTGCGACGACTGCCAGGAGGTGTGCCCGCCGAGCCGCCGGGGCCCGGAGGGCCGCACCGGCGTGGCCGCCATCGGCGCTTGGGTCGACCTCGTCGAGCTCCTCGACGCCTCCGACGACGAGCTGCTCGCCCGCCACGGCCGCTGGTACGTGCCCCGGCGCGACCCCCGCTACCTGCGCCGCAACGCCATCGTGGCGCTCGGCAACGTCGCCGACCCGGCCGACGGCGAGGTCCGGCGCCGGTTGGAGCCGCTGGCCGCCGGCGCCGACGAGCTGCTCGCCGAGCACGCCCGCTGGGCGCTCGAGCGCCTCGCCGCCCGGGCCGCCCTCACGGGCGAACCGCTCCCGGCGCGGAACCTGCCCGCGGGACGCTCGCCGGAGCGTGCCGATCGCGGGCCGCTTGGGGGAGAGGGCGAGCGGGCGTGAGGCACCTGCTCGTCACCAACGACTTCCCGCCCAAGGTGGGAGGCATCCAGTCGTACCTGTGGGAGCTGTGGAGGCGCCTCGACCCGGCGCGCACCACCGTGCTCACCACGCCCCACCGGGGCGCGTCGGCCTTCGACGCCGCCCAGCCCATCCGGGTCGAGCGCGACCGGGCGAGGGTGCTGCTGCCCACCCGGAGCCTGGTGCGGCGCATCGACCGGCTGGCGGCCGAGGTCGACGCCGACCTGGTGCTGCTCGACCCCGCCCTGCCCCTCGGGCAGCTCGGCCCTCGCCTCGAGCGGCCCTACGGCGTGGTGGTCCACGGCGCCGAGCTGGCCATCCCCGCTCGGGTGCCGGGCGTGCGGCACCTCCTGGCCCGGGTGCTCCACGGCGCCCGGCTGGTCGTCGCCGCCGGCGGCTACCCGGCGGCCGAGGCGACCAAGGCCGCGGGCCGCGACCTGCCCACCGTGGTGGTGCCGCCCGGCGTCGATCCCGTCCGCTTCCACCCGCTCGACGACGTCGAGCGCAAGGCCGCCCGCCTCCGGCTCGGCCTCGACCCCGAGGCCCCGGTGGTGCTGGGGCTGAGCCGCCTGGTGCCCCGCAAGGGCTTCGACGTGGTCATCCAGGCCGGCGCCGCCCTCGCCGCCCGCCATCCCGACCTGCAGATCGCCATCGCCGGAGCCGGGCGCGACCGTCGCCGGCTCGAGCGCGTCGCGGTCCACCACGGCAGCCCGGTGCGCTTCCTCGGCCGCCTGCCGGAGGCCGACCTGCCGGCGGCTCACGCGGCGGCCGACTGCTTCGCCATGTTGTGCCGTGACCGCTGGGCCGGCCTCGAGCAGGAGGGGTTCGGCATCGTCTTCCTGGAAGCGGCCGCCTGCGGGGTGCCGGCCGTCGCCGGCCGCTCCGGCGGCTCGGCCGAGGCGGTGCTCGACGGCACGACCGGCATCGTGGTCGACGGGCCCAAGGACGTGGTGGCGGTGGCTCACGCCCTCGACAGGGTCCTCTCCGACCCCGGGCTGCGGGCCCGCCTCGGGGCGGCCGCCCGCCGCCGGGCGGTGGAGGAGTTCGACTACGACGTGCTGGCCCGGCGCCTGCAGGCGGCGCTCGACGGGCTGGGAACGGGCTAGGAATGACCTCGTGAACGACGCCGAGAACCACCCCGGCGAGGCCGCAGGCCGCCCGGCCGGCGGCCCAGCAGGCGCCGCCCCGGCCTCCGACGCCGGGCCGTTCCCGGGCACGGGCGTCGTGCGGGCCAGCCTGGGCGGCACCGGCGTGCTGACGGTGCTCGGGGCCGCGGCCGCGGCGGTGCCCGACGTGCTGACGGGCCCCTACGTGGCGGTGTCGCTGCTCATGTTCCTCGGCGGCACCGTGGCCTTCGTCCTGGCCTTCCTGCGCGCCGTCGACCGGAGCCGCACCGAGGCCATCGGCGTCGGCGGCCTGTTCTTCGCCGCCGGCGGGTCGGCGCCGCCCCGGGTGGCCCGAGCGCTGAACCTCAGCCTGGCGGTGGAGGTCGTCGTGTCCATCACCGTGGCGTCGATCCACCTCTACACACCCCTGGCCTTCGGGGTGCTGGCGCCCATGTGGGCCCTCGGGCTCACGGGCCTGTGGGTGGCGGCCCACGGCACGTTCCCGTCCCGCACGCCGGAGCCCACCCGGGCCGCGCTGCGCGACGCCGACCGGCGCGCGCACCGCGCTGGCTCGCCCGAGCGGCCGAAGCCCACGGAGTAGGGTCGGCGCCGGCGCGGGCGAGGGCCCGTCGCCGGGAGGCACCGATGTCCGAACAGGCCAGAGAGCAGATCCGCATCGAGGCGCCGGTGGAGCGCTGCTTCGCCACGCTGATCGACTTCGCGGCCTACCCGGAGTGGGCGGGCGACCTCAAGGAGGTCCACGTCGTCGAGACCGACGACCACGGCCGCGGCACCGTCGTCGAGTACCGCGCCGCCGCCATGGGCCGCAGCACCACCTACCAGCTGGCCTACGACTACGCGGGCGCCCCCAACCGGCTGGGCTGGGAGCTGGTCAACGGCGACCTCCAGCGCGAGCTCGACGGCGTCTACCTGCTGTCGCCGGCCGACGACGACCCGGACGCCACCGAGGTGGCCTACGAGCTCGCCGTCGACCTCATCATCCCCATCCCGGGGTTCGTGAAGCGCCGGGCCGAGGGCCGCATCATCAAGACGGCCCTGCACGAGCTCAAGGCCCGCGTCGAGGGCTCGCCCCGCCCGACCGACGACGACGACTGAGCGCGACGTGCGGGTCCTGCTGTTCACCGGGAAGGGCGGTGTCGGCAAGACCACCACCGCCGCCGCCACGGCGGTGCGCTGCGCCGCGTCCGGGCGGCGCACCCTCGTGGTGTCCACCGACCCGGCCCACAGCCTGGCCGACGCGTTCGACGCGCCCCTCGGCGACACCCCGGCGATGGTCGCCGACAGCCTGTGGGGCCAGCAGCTCGACACCCGCCTGCGGCTCGAGCGGTCGTGGGGCGACATCCGGGCGTGGCTGCTCGACGTGCTCGCCTGGGCCGGGGTGGAGGGGATCGAGGCCGAGGAGCTGGCGGTGGTGCCCGGGCTCGACGAGGTGTTCGCCCTCGCCGACCTGGCCGACCACGCCGACAGCGGCCTCTGGGACGTGCTCGTCGTCGACTGCGCGCCCACGGCCGAGACGCTGCGCCTCCTGTCGCTGCCCGACGTGCTCGGTTGGTACGTCGAGCGCCTGTTCCCGGTGGGACGACGGCTGAACAAGGTGGTCGCCCCCGTGCTCGGGCGCGTCACGTCGCTGCCCGTCGCCGGCGACGAGGTGTTCTCCGCGGGCCAGCAGGTGTTCGACCGCCTGGAGGCGGTGCGCCAGCTGCTGGGCGACACCGAGCGCTCCAGCGTGCGCCTCGTCGTGACACCGGAGCGGTTGGTGGTCGCCGAGGCCCGCCGCACCCACACGTACCTGTCGTTGTTCGGCTACGGCGTCGACGCCGTCGTGGCCAACCGGCTCCTCCCCGGCGCCGTCGCCGACCCGTGGTTCGACCGCTGGAAGGCGGCGCACGCCGAGCAGCTGGCCGCCATCGAGGAGGGCTTCGCGCCGGTGCCGGTGCTGCGCTCGGAGCTCAAGCCGACCGAGCCCATCGGCGTGGAGGCGCTGGCCGGCTTCGCCGACGAGCTCTACGGCAGGCTCGACCCCACCTCGGTGCTGCACCGGGGCGAGCCGCTCCGCGTCGAGAGCCACGAGGGTGGCCGCCGGCTGGTCCAGGCCCTGCCGTTCGGTGCCCGCGACGAGCTCTCCCTGGCCCGCCGCGACGACGAGCTCATCGTGAGCGTCGGACCCTACCGGCGGGCCATCGTGCTGCCCGACTCGCTGCGCACCCGGCAGGTGGCCGGCGCCAGCCTGGCCGACGGTGAGCTGGTGGTGGAGTTCTCGTGACCGCCGAGGAGCCCACCGCTGGTCGCCGCGACGCCACCTCGGCCCCCGGCGTCGAACCGCTCCAGGCCGCCGCTCGCCAGCTCATCGCCGCGGCACGCGCCTTCCTCGACGCCGCCGAGGCGCTGGTCGACGACCCCGAGGCCGTGGGGCGCGTCGTCGAGGCGGTGTCGGAGACCGCCCAGGAGGCGGCCCGCATCGCCGCCGCCGCGGGCCGGCGGGCCGCCCGGGCGGCGGCGGAGGCCACCGGGCCGGCCTCACCGGGCACGCCGCCCGGCGACGACGAGGGCGGCTCGGGCGCGGTGCGGAACATCCCGGTGGACTGACCCACCGCACGGCCGGGACCCGTCCTGACCGGCGCTTTTCGCTCAACCGGGGCCGATCGATGGCCGACAAAGGACCCATGCGGCTGCTCCAGCTCTCTCTCGACCCGGGCGAGAGCCCGGCCCTCGACCTGCACCCCTGCTTCTCGGTCGTGCAGGGCCTCGACGAGCGGTCCCGGGAGCGGGTGGCGCGCACGGTGGCGGAGCTCTGCGCGGGCGGGACCCCGCCGTGCCCCGGCGTGGCCGAGGCGCACGGCGTCGTGCTGCCCATCGACGAGGCCAACCTCGACCTGCTCGACATGCGCGCCGACGTCGACCCCGTCGTGCGGCGGACCGATCTGCCCGGTGCCGTCCCCACCCCCCTCGACGCGGTGCCGGGCGCCGACGCGCCGGGCGACGGCGAGGCGTCCGTCCCCGCCGACGACCCCGTCGACGAGCTGCTGCGCACCGCGCCCGAGGGCCTCCACCCGGAGCTCGACGAGGCCCGCCGCCACCACCGTGACACCCGCGACGCCCTCGCCGTGCTGCGAGATGCGGCCGACGCGACCGCTCGGGAGCTCGAGGCGGCCGCGGCCGAGCGTCGACGTCTGGGCGACGCCATCTCCTCGGCGGCCGTCGACGGCGGCGAGCACGCCCCCGGGCACCAGGCCGAGGACGTGGCCCAGCTCGAGGGCGACCTCGCCGCGCTCGACGCCGGCATCGCCGAGCTGGCCCAGCTCGACGTGGGCTCGGTCCGGGTGCTGGTCGAGGCGCTCGAGCACCCCGGGCCGTCGGAGGCCCAGCCGCTGCCGGAGGCCCTGGCGGTGGCCGACGAGATGCTGCGGCTCCACCAGGAGGTCGCCGAGCTCGAGGCCCGCATGGAGGCCGAGGGCCGCGGCCCCGGCTCGGCGCTGGCCCGGCTCGACGCCGCGCGAGCCGAGGCCGCCGAGGCCGAGGCGTCGCTGGCCCGGCCGCCGGTGTCGAGCGATGACGAGGAGGCGCTGCGCCAGGCCCACGAGGCGGTGCTCGACGCCGAGCGCCGCGCGTCGGGCCTGCGGTCGCGCTCCGGCCAGCGCAAGCTCGCCCAGGCCCTCTCCGTCCAACAGGAGATCCTCGACCGCGTCGGGTTCCCGACCTGGAGCGCCTACGTGATGGGCGCCAGCTTGATGGGGATCGACGAAGGAGCCAAGGCGAGGGTGGAGGCGGCCGAGCTCGAGCTCGCCGAGGCCGAGGCGGCGTGGGTCGAGATCTCGGCGGCCCTGGAGGCCGACCCCGAGCACCACGCCCTGCTCGACCAGCTGGAGGAGGTCGAGGTGCGGGCGATCGGCCTGCTGCTCGAGCACGGCGCCACCGTCCCCGACGAGCGGGAGGACCTCGAGAGCGCCCTGCGGGCCCTGCGCGACCCGATCCGGGCCCCCCAGCCGGAGGACCTGACCCAGGCCCTCGCCCAGGAGCTGCTGTCGCTCGGCCTCCAGGTCGACCCCGACGACCGCGAGCGGGCCATGGTCACCGCCCAGGCCCTGCTCGAGGAGTGCGAGCGGGTGCCCCAACGCCTCGAGGAGCTGGCCAACGAGCGCCGCCGCCTGGAGGCCCGGTTGGTGGAGGCCCGTGACCGGGCCGAGGCCCGGGTGTGGGAGGAGCTGGAGGCGGCAGTCGACCGACCCGCGTCGGACCGCCTCGCCGAGCTCGAAGCCGCTCTGGCCGCGGCACGCGCCGCCGAGCAGGACCTGTCCGAGGCGCTCGACGCCCGCCAGGCCCTCGTCGACGCGGCCACCCTCGCCGAGCGGGCGGCGGCCCGCCGGGCCCGCGCCGCCGGCCAGGCCGTGGTCGAGCGGGACGTGGCGGTGGGCGAACCCGACACGGGTGGGGAGCTGTGGTCGGAGATCGACGCCGAGGCCATCGAGTTCTACCTGCTCGCCCGGCTGGCGGCGCTGCGCCAGGTGTCCTACGCCGGCTCGGTGCCCCTGGTGCTGGTCGACGCCTTCCGGGGCGTTGACGAGGGCTCGGTGCGCCGTGTGCTCGACGCCCTCGTCCCCATGTCCGAGACGGTGCAGATCGTGCTGATCAGCGACGACGAGCTCGTCGCCCGGTGGGCCGAGGAGCAGGGCCCCCAGCGCGCCGGCATCGTCTCGGTGGCGTCGGTCTACGCCTGAACCGACCCGCTCGTCGGTCGACGCACGGAGGCGGGACCGCCCGCCGCCGCGGCGGTGCGCCACCACGGCACCCCGCCGGGAACCGGGCCTCGGGCACGCGCCTACGATCGGCACATCGACCCGACCGAGGAGGCGACCGTGCCAGTGCTCACCGAAGCCGCGATCAAGGACCTGGCGGGGTTCAAGAGCGACGACGACGCCCCGGTCGTCAGCTGCTACCTCGACGTCGACGGGCGGCGGCAGGTGCGGGCCCAGGACTACGAGCGCCGGCTGGCCGCGCTGGTGCGCGACGCCTCGGCCGGGCCGTCCGGCGCCCTGATCGCCAAGGACCTCGAGCTCATCACCGCCCACGTCGCCAGGGGCCTCGACCGTTCCGGTGTGCGGGGCCTGGCGCTGTTCTCCTGCGCGTCGAAGGGCCTGTGGGAGGTCGTCGAGCTGCCCGTGCCGGTCGCCAGCCGGATCGTCGTCAACCAGTCGCCGGCTGTCGGGTCGCTCGAGTCGATCGTGCAGGAGCTCGAGCCGCTCGGGGTGCTGCTCGTCGACCGGCAGAGGGCCCGCATGTTCGTGTTCCAGTTCGGCGAGCTCGTCGATCGCAGCGAGCTGTTCGAGGCGCTGCCGCGCGACTACGACCGGCGCGACGACGCCGGCCGTGGCTACGAGCGCGAGCAGCAGCACACCGACGAGCTGGCCGCCCAGCACCTGCGCCACGCCGCCGAGGTGGCGTTCCGCCTGTTCCAGGACAACGGCTTCGGGCGCCTCACCATCGGCGCCACCGACGAGGTGTACGCCGCCATCGAGCCGCTGCTGCACCCGTACCTGCGCGAGCGCCTGTCGCCCCGCATCGGCGTGGGCGCCGGCGCCTCCGAGGCCGAGGTGCGCGCCGCGGCGATGCTCGTCGAGCAGGAGGTCGAGCGCCAGAAGGAAGCGGCGCTGGTGGCCAAGCTGCGTGACGCGCTGGGCACCGGCACCAAGGGCGTCGCCGGGCTGGCCGCGACCCTCAACGCGCTGAACGAGCGACGCGTCGCCACCTTGCTGGTCTCGGAGGGCTACACGGAGTCGGGTTGGCGCTGCGCGTGCGGGGCGCTGGCCGCCAAGGGGCCGACCTGCCCCCTCGACGGCCAGGAGATGCAGCACGTCGACGACATCCTCCACGACGCCGTCGACACGGCGCTCGGGCAGGGCTGCCACGTCGAGGTCTGCGTGGGCAACGCCGACCTCGACGTGCACGGGCGCGTGGGCGCCCTGCTGCGGTACTGAGCCGGCTCACCGTGGCCGTCGCCATCGGGGTCGACGTCGGCGGCACGAAGGTGCTGGCCGCCGCGGTCGACGCCGCTGATCCCGCCACCGTCCTGGCCGAGCGCCGGGTGCCCACGCCGGCCGGCGGCGACGGCGTGGTGGAGGCGGTCGCCGGCGCCGCGCAGGCCGTGGCCGACGAGCTGCGGGCCGCCGGTCGGGGTGCGCCCGCCGGCGTCGGCGTGGGCCTCCCCGGCCTGCTCGACCGGGTCGGCACCCTCCACGCCGCGCCGAACCTGCCGGCGGCGGTGGGCGTGCCGGTGGGCCGGTTGCTGGGTCGGGCCCTGGACGTGCCGGTGGTGGTCGAGAACGACGCCAACTGCGCCGCCTGGGCCGAGGTCCTGGCCGGGGCCGGGCGGGGCGCCGCCGACGCCGTGCTGGTCACCCTCGGCACCGGCATCGGTGGCGGCATCGTGCTCGGCGGGCAGCTCCTGCGCGGCACCCACGGCTTCGCCGGCGAGCCGGGGCACATGGTCGTCGACCCGTCCGGCCCGGAGTGCCCCTGCGGCCGCCGCGGCTGCTGGGAGCGCTACGCGTCGGGGAGCGGCCTCGGGTGGCTGGGGGAGCGGGCGGCTCGCGACGGGCGGGCACCGGCGCTGCTCGACCTCGCCGCGGGCGACCCCGGGGCGGTGCGGGGCGAGCACGTGACCCGGGCGGCCCGTGGCGGCGACGCCGGTGCCGGCGCGGTGCTCGAGGAGTTCTCGTGGTGGTTGGCCGCCGGCCTCGCCAACCTCGTCGACCTGCTCGACCCCGAGGTGGTGCTGGTGGGCGGCGGGCTGGCCGAGGAGGCCGAGCTGTTCCTCGACCGCACCCGCGCCTCCCTCGCCGAGCAGGTCCTCGGGTCCGCGGCGCGGCGTCGCACCCGCCTCGACGTCGCCATCCTGGGGCCGGCCGCGGGGGCCATCGGCGCGGCGCTGCTGTCCCTCGAGGCCACGTCGACGCCGACGGCCGGCTGAGGGCAAGGCGTTCGTGGGCCCCGCGGCCCACCCGGTACCCTCGGTCGGATGGAGTTCCGCCGCATCACGTCGCTGCCGCCGTACGTCTTCACGATCATCGACTCGCTGAAGATCGAGGCCCGGCGAGCCGGCGAGGACGTGATCGACCTCGGCTTCGGCAACCCCGACCTCCCGTCGCCCGAGGTCGCCGTCGAGAAGCTGGCCGAGGCGGCCCACAACACGCGCAACCACCGCTACTCGGCCAGTCGGGGCATCCCCAAGCTCCGCCAGGCCATCGCCGACTACTACCGGCGGCGCTTCGGGGTGGAGCTCGACGCCGAGACCGAGGTGATCAACACCATCGGCGCCAAGGAGGGGTTCTCCCACCTGATGTGGACGCTGCTCGGGCCCGGTGACGCCGCCCTGGTGCCCTCGCCGTCGTACCCGATCCACATCTACGGGCCGCTGTTCGCCGGCGCCGACATCCGCGAGGTGCCCCTCGGCACCGGCGCCGACTTCTTCGAGAA
This sequence comes from Actinomycetes bacterium, assembly GCA_029782145.1. Taxonomy (GTDB): domain Bacteria; phylum Actinomycetota; class Acidimicrobiia; order Acidimicrobiales; family Acidimicrobilacustridaceae; genus CAMFLJ01. Next base: position 550,805 of record JAKOVH010000030.1, read on the forward strand.
CCTCCGCGAGGCGTGGGAGTACTCCTGGCCCAAGCCGCGGGTGATCGTGATGTCGTTCCCGCACAACCCCACCACGACCTGCGTCGACGTGGCGTTCATGCAGAAGGTCGTCGACTTCGCCCGTGAGCGCGAGGTCGTGATCGTGCACGACAACGCCTACGCCGACCTCGGCTTCGACGGCTACCAGCCGCCCTCGATCCTCCAGGCCGAGGGGGCCAAGGATGTCGCCGTCGAGCTGTACTCGATGACCAAGTCGTTCTCGATGGCCGGCTGGCGGGTGGCGTTCATGCTGGGCCGGGCCGACGCCATCGCCGCGCTGGCCAAGCTGAAGAGCTACCTCGACTACGGCACGTTCCAGCCCATCCAGATCGCCGCAACCGTGACCCTCAACGAGGCCTACGACTTCCCGAAGCAGGTCAACGAGGTCTACCAGAGCCGCCGCGACACGCTGTGCGACGGGCTCAACCGCATCGGCTGGGAGATGCAGCCACCCCAGGGCACCATGTTCGCCTGGGCGCCCATCCCCGAGCCCTACCGGGAGATGGGCTCGGTCGAGTTCGCGTCGTTCCTCGTGAAGGAGGCCCACGTGGCGGTGTCGCCCGGGGTCGGCTTCGGTCCCGGCGGTGACGGCCACGTCCGCTTCGCCCTCATCGAGAACGAGCAGCGCACGCTGCAGGCGGTCCGCAACCTGCGCCGGGCCCTCACCCGCCTCGACGCCTGACGTCGGCGAGCGCTGCGCGAGGGTTCGCGTCGGCGTCTCCCGGGCGAAACACCGTGTTCACGCTCGGTCCCTACGGTGCTCGCCATGAAGACCACGTACATCCTCCGGGTGTGGATGCCGGACCGTCCCGGCGCCCTCGGTGCGCTGGCGAGCCGCATCGGGGCGGTGGGCGGCGACGTCACGGGCATCGACATCCTCGAACGGGGCGCCGGCCGGGCGGTCGACGAGCTGGTGGTCGAGCTGCCCGATGACGGCGACCACCTCGTCGAGCTCCTCGTGAGCGAGATCCACCAGGTCGACGGGGTGGACGTCGAGGACATCCGCCCGGCGGCCGAGGCGCTCCACGACCCGCGCCTCGACGCGCTCGAGACCGCCGCCGTGCTTGTCGGCGCCCCCACGCCCGAGGCCGCCATCGGCGAGCTGTGCGCCCACGCCCGGCGCACCGTCGGCGCCGAGTGGTGCACGGTCGTCGACCTCGGGGAGGGCGCCACGGTCGTCGCCGAGGGCGAGTGCCCGCCGTCGGCGTGGATCGTGGCCTTCGTGGCCGGCAGCCAGAGCTCGGCACGGGTCGCCGACGGCGACGCCGGCCCGGCCGACGTGGCCTGGGCGCCCCTGCCCTCGGCCGGGCTGGCCCTCGTCCTGGGGCGCAACGGCCAGGCGTTCCGGGCCCGCGAGCGGAGGCAGGCGGCGGCGTTGGCCCGCATCGTCGACACCCGGTTTCGTGAGCTGAGAGCGCTCTCGTGCCGGCTCTCGCACCCCTCGATGACCCGGTAGGCGCGGCGGCGGCATCCCCGACGGTGCACTCGGCGCCCCCTCCGGTGCGCCCGTCGTGCGGCCCTCGTGCCGGTCCCGGCGCCTCCGGGCTCCGAGACCGGCACGAGGGTCCGTCTCAGCTCTCGTCGGCCCACCGCCGGGCCCGCTCGACGCCGCGCCGCCACCGGGCGTGGGCCGCGTCGGCCCCGGCTCGCCCCGGACCGGGGCGCAGCTCGGCGTCGAGGGCCCAGTTCTCGCTGATGTCGTCGAGCGATCCCCACACGCCCTCGGCCAGCCCGGCGAGGTAGGCGGCGCCGAGGGCCGTGGTGTCGGCCACCACGGGCCGGCTGACCGGCACCCCGAGCTGGTCGGCCTGCAGCTGCAGGACCAGGTCGGTGGCGGCGCCGCCGTCGGCTCGCAGCGCGGTGACCCGCAGGCCGGCGGCCCGCTCGATCGACTCGACCACGTCCCGGGTCTGGAAGGCCATCGCCTCGAGCACGGCCCGGGCGAGGTGGGCGCTGGTGGTGCCGCGGGTGATGCCCACGATCGTGCCGCGAGCGTAGGGGTCCCACCACGGGCTGCCGAGGCCGGTGAAGGCGGGGACCACCACCACGCCGTCGGTGTCGGGCACGCTCTCGGCGAGCGGGCCGACCTCGTCGGCCCGCTCGATGACGCCGAGCCCGTCGCGCAGCCACTGCACGGCCGCGCCGGTGGCGAAGATGGCGCCCTCGTAGGCGTAGGTGAGCTCCGGCCGGCCGTCGGCGCCCGGGAGCGACCACGCGACCGTCGTCAGCAGCCCGTCGACCGGCTCGGGGCAGGCGGTGCCCACGTTGACCAGCACGAAGCTGCCCGTGCCGTAGGTGTTCTTGGCCGTGCCGGGAGCGAAGCACGCCTGCCCGAAGAGCGAGGCCTGCTGGTCACCGGCCACGCCGCTCACCCGGACGCCGGCCCCCAACGGGGAGCTGGCGGAGGTCGTGGCGAACCGGCCGCTGGAGGGCCGCACCTCGGGCAGGACGTGGGCGGGCACGCCGAGCAGGTCGCACAGCTCGGCGGACCAGGCGCCGGTGCGGATGTCGAACAGCATGGTGCGGCTGGCGTTGGTGGCGTCGGTGGCGTGGACCGCTCCGCCGGTCAGCTTCCAGAGCAGCCACGAGTCGACGGTGCCGACGGCCACCTCCGGCCCGTGGGGCACGCCCCCTTCGGTGAACAGCCACTCGAGCTTGGTGCCAGAGAAGTACGGGTCGAGCACCAGGCCGGTCGTCGCCCGCACGAGCGGCAGGTGCCCGGCGTCGCGCAGCTCGTCGCAGCGGGCGGCGGTGCGCCGGTCCTGCCAGACGATGGCCCGGTGCAGGGGCCGGCTCGTCGAGCGGTCCCACGCCACCACGGTCTCGCGCTGGTCGGTGATGCCGAGGGCGGCGACCACCTCGCCCCGGTCGGTCATGGCCGCGCCCACCTCGGACAGCACCTCGACCACCGCGTCCCAGATCTGCTCGGCGTCGTGCTCCACCCATCCCGGGCGGGGGAAGTGCTGCGGGAACTCCCGGTACGCCGACACCACGGAGAGGCCGCGCTGGTCGAAGGCGATGGCCCGCACCCCGGTGGTGCCGGCGTCGACGGCGATCACGACGGCCATGGGTCGAGGAGCCTAAACGCCGTTCACCCGATGTTCGCGTGGCGAACCGGCGACCCGGCCACCGCTCGTCGCTAGGGTGGCCGCGTCCGGACCCCGACAGCTCTGCGAGGTGCTCGATGCGAGTGGCGATGCTCACCGGTGGCGGCGACTGCCCAGGCCTCAACGCCGTCATCCGGGCGGTGGTGCGGCAGGGCGAGCGCACCTACGGCGACGAGCTGGTCGGCTTCCTCGACGGCTGGCGGGGCGTCATCGAGGGCGAGACCCGACCGCTCGACGTCAACGCGACCCGGGGCATCCTCGCCCGGGGCGGCACCATCCTCGGCTCGTCGCGCACCAACCCGTTCAAGATCGAGGGCGGGGTCGACGCCTGCAAGGAGAGCCTCGAGGCGCTCGGCATCGACGTCCTCGTCGCCATCGGCGGCGAGGACACCCTCGGCGTGGCGAACAAGCTGCACGAGCTCGGCGTGCGGGTCGTGGGCGTGCCCAAGACCATCGACAACGACCTCTCCGGCACCGAGCTGACCTTCGGCTTCGACACGGCCGTGCAGATCGCCGTCGAGGCCATCGACCGGCTCCACACCACCGCCGAGTCGCACAACCGGGTGATGGTGGTCGAGGTCATGGGGCGCCACGCCGGCCACATCGCCACCTGGGCCGGCATCGCCGGCGGCGCCGCCAACATCCTCATCCCCGAGGAGGCGTTCGACATCGACGAGGTCTGCGCCACGCTGCGTCACCGCCACGACGAGCTCGGGCGGAACGCGTCGATCGTGGTGGCGGCCGAGGGGGCGGCGCCGAAGGAGGGCACGATGACCCTCCAGACCGGCGAGGTCGACCAGTTCGGCCACGTCCGGCTGGGCGGCATCGGCCAGCGCCTCGCCGAGGAGATCGAGGGGCGCACCGGCTACGAGACCCGCCAGACCGTGCTGGGCCACGTGCAGCGAGGCGGCACCCCTACCGCGTTCGACCGCATCCTCGCCACGCGCTTCGGCATCGCCGCCATCGACGCGGTGCACGACGAGGCGTTCGGCCAGATGGTGGCCCTCCAGTGCGGCCAGATCGTGCGGGTCCCGCTGTCGGAGGCCGTCGGCACCCTCAAGACCGTCGACCTCGACCTCTACCACGGCGTCGCCGAGCGCTTCTTCGCCGGCTGACCAATCGTTCCTGCGTGCAGGGACCGGCGGCTTTCCGCGAGGGTGGGGGCCATGAGCATCGACTTCAGCCTCAGCCCGGAGCTCGAGGAGCTGCGCGGCCGCGTCCGCGCCTTCGTCGACGACGTCGTGCGCCCCACCGAGCAGCGCATCGAGGCCGACAAGCTCGAGCAGACCGACCGGGCGGCCTACCGCTCCGAGCTGATCGGGCTGCGAAAGCAGGCGCACGCCGCCGGGCTGTGGCTGCCCCACATGCCGGCCGAGTGGGGCGGCATGGGCCTCGGGCACGTGCAGCTCGCCATGGTGCAGGCCGAGGCGGCCCGCACCCGCCTGGGCCCGTGGGTGCTGAACTGTCAGGCGCCCGACGAGGGCAACATGCACACGCTGCTGCACTGGGGCACCGAGGAGCAGAAGGAGCGCTACCTGCGCCCGCTGTGCGAGGGCCGGGCGTGGTCGTGCTTCGCCATGACCGAGCCCGAGGTCGCCGGCTCGGACCCCACCCTGATCCGCACCCACGGCATCGAGGACGGCGAGGAGTGGGTGCTCAACGGGCACAAGTGGTTCATCTCCAACGCCCACCGGGCGAACTTCGCCATCCTCGTCGCCCGCACCGAGGACGACCCCGACCTGCCCCAGGCGGCCAACACCGCGTTCATCGTCGAGCTGCCGGCGGAGGGCTGGACCGAGGTCCGCCAGATCGAGACCATGCACGGCGCCACCGGCCACTCCGAGATCCTCATCGAGGACCTGCGGGTGCCCGCCGCCAACCTGCTCGGGGGACGGGGCAACGGCCACCGGCTGGGCCAGTACCGCCTGGGCCCGGCTCGGCTGGCCCACTGCATGCGCTGGATCGCCCAGGCCGAGGTCGCCCTCGACATGATGGTCGACCGGTCGCTGAACCGGTTCTCCCACGGGTCGGTCCTGGCCGAGAAGCAGGGCGTGCAGTGGATGATCGCCGACTCCGCCATGGAGCTCTACCAGTGCAAGCTCATGGTGCTGCACGCCGCCTACAAGATCGACCGGGGCGACGACTTCACCGCCGAGGTCAGCATGGCCAAGCACTTCGTGGCCAACTCCTTGAACCGCATCATCGACCGGTCGATCCAGGTCCACGGCGCCCTCGGCTACTCGACCGACACGCCGCTGGCGCACATGTACCAGCAGGCTCGCTGGGCCCGCTTCGCCGACGGCGCCGACGAGATCCACCAGATGCGCATCGCCCAGCGCACCATCGACGCCTACCGCGACACCGGCAGCACCCGGCGGGCCACCGGTGACCTGCCGCTGTAGATGGCCGAGCTGCTCACCGCCGCCGCCTCGGAGGACATGCAGCGCCGCACCGCCGGCTCCCTCGCCGCCCGGGGCATCGGGGCCGGGGAGCGGATCGCCGTGCTCACGTCGGGCAGCGGCGCCATGCTCTCGGCCGTCCTCGGCGCGCTGCGGGTCGGGGTGGTGCCGGTGCCGCTGAACCCGGCGCTGCTCGACGAGGAGCGCCAGCTCCTGCTCGACGACGCCGAGCCGGCTCTGCTGGTCGACGAGGCGGTGCTGGCCGAGCTGGTCGCCGGGCCGCCCGCGGACCTGGCCCCCGCGCCGCTCGCCCGGCCGATGCACTACACGTCGGGCACCACGGGCCGGCCCAAGGGGGTGTGGTCCGGCGTGCTGAGCGAGGCCGACGGGGTGGCCCTCGCAGCCGAGGAGGCCGAGCTGTGGGGGTTCGCCCCCGACGACGTGCACCTGGTGTGCTCGCCGCTGCACCACTCGGCGCCCATCCGCTTCGGCGGCGGCACCCTGCTCGCCGGCGGCTCGGTGGTGATCCTCGGCCGGTTCGACGCCGCCCGTGCCGTGGAGGCCATCGCCGAGCACCGACCCACCTCGGCGTTCATGGTGCCCGCCCACCTGCAGCGGCTGTTCGCGCTGGTGGACGAGCGGCGCAGCGGGCCCGACCTGTCGTCGTTCCGCCTGCTCGCCCACGCCGGCGCACCCTGCCCCGGACCGCTCAAGCGGCGCGCCGTCGACGCCTTCCCCGCCGGTTCGGTGTGGGAGTTCTACGGCTCGACCGAGGGCCAGTTCACCGCCTGCTCGAGCGTCGACTGGGAGCGCCATCCCGGCACGGTGGGGCGGGCCCGCCCGCACCGGCAGCTGTCGGTCGACGACGACGTCATCTGGTGCGAGGTGCCCGCCTACGCCCGGTTCGAGTACTGGCGCGACCCGGTGCGCACGGCGGCGGCCTGGCGGGGTGACGCCTTCACCGTGGGCGACCTCGGGCGCCTCGACGACGAGGGGTTCCTCTACCTCGACGGCCGCCGCGACGACCTCATCATCACCGGCGGGGTCAACGTCTACCCGGTGGAGGTCGAGCACGTGCTGGTCCACGCGCCGGGGGTGCGCGAGGCGGCGGTGTTCGGCGTCGACGACGAGCGGTGGGGCCAGCGGGTGTGCGCCGCCGTGGTCGGCGACGCGTCGCCCGAGGCGGTGAAGGCCCACGCCCGGGCCCACCTGGCCGCCCACAAGTGCCCCAAGGACGTGTTCGTGGTGGCCGAGCTGCCCCACACCAGCACCGGCAAGCTGCAGCGCCTCGCCCTGGGCCCGATGCTCGGGCTCGAGCGACCGGGCTCCGCCTGAGCGGCCGCTCAGCTCCCGGTGATCGTCGTGCCGGGGTCGCTGGTGAGCTCCGGCGGCAGGACCTCCCGCGAGATCTGCCGGGGCTGGGGGTCGTCCTTGATGCCGCACGAGGCCAGCGGCGCGCACGCTCCCAGCGCCACGAGCGACGCCACGGCCATCGCCCGCCGCCCGTGGCGTCCCTGCCGGGGCCGCCGCCTCATGCGGTGACCTCCACCATCGGCTCCTCCTTCGGTGCCTCGACGATCGGCAGCTCCACCACGAAGCGGGCGCCTCGCTCGCCGTCGCGCCGGTCCTCGACCCACACCCGCCCGCCGTGGAGCCGCACGTGCTCGTCGACGAGCGCCAGGCCGAGGCCCACGCCGGTGTCGGCCGCCCGGTTGCCGCCCTCGCTGCCCCGGGAGAAGCGGTCGAAGATGATGTCGCGCTCGTCCTCGGGCACGCCGTTGCCGCGGTCCTCGACGGCGATCCGCACGTGGGCGTCGACCCGCTCGACGGTGACCGCAGTGGCCCCGCCCGCGTAGCGCTCGGCGTTGTCGAGCAGGTTGGCGATGACCCGCCCGAAGCGGCGCTTGTCGACCCGCACGACCACGTCGCCCACGTCGGGGTCGTAGCGCACGGGCACGCCGCCGCCGCCGAGCACGCTCACCGCCTGGATGACCATCTCGGCGACCAGCACCTCCTCGAGGTGCAGCTTGATGGCGCCCACGTCGAAGCGGGAGATCTCCAGCAGGTCCTCGACCAGCTGCTGGAGGCGGTCGACGTCGGCCGACAGCAGCACCAGCGCCGTGCGGGCCCGCTCCGGCATCTCCTCGCGCGAGTTCTCCAGGACCTCGACGGTGGCGGCCAGGGTCATGAGCGGCGAGCGCAGCTCGTGGCTCACCTCCGACGCGAACCGGGCGTCGCGCTCGAGGCGGTTCTCGAGCGCCTCGGCCATCTCGTTGAACGGGGCGGCGATCAGGTCGAGGTCCGGGTCGCCGCCGACGGGGAGGCGGGTGTCGAGCCGGCCGCTGGCGATGGCCTCGGCCGCCTGGCCCACGTCGAGCAGGGGAGCGAACACCCGGCGGCTGGCCCAGTACCCGACCAGGCCGCCGGCGAGGCTGGTCAGCGCCGACGCGCCGAGCAGCGAGATGGCGAGCCCGTCGAGGGTGCGCTGGAGGTCGGCCAGCGAGACGCCCTCGTAGTACTCGGCGGACAGGCTCGGGATGGAGACGCCGGTGATGAGGTAGGGCCGGCCCTCGTAGGTGGTGCGCATCTGCGCCGGCTGGCCCTCCTCGACCGTCCGCTGGAGGGTGGCGGGCACCGCCCGCTCGCCGAACTGCGCGGTGGGGGCGTACCACTGGCCCTGGTAGTGCAGCACGGGCAGCGCGCCCTCCGGGGTGGGCAGCTCCTTGAGCAGCTGGTCGACCCCGGCCGAGTCGGCGGCCTCGGGCAGCTGGGCGGCGAGGCGCGAGGCGTTGGCGACGGTGCGGGTCACCGCGGACTGCTCGCGCTGGCTCACGAGGTTCTCCCGGGTGAGGCCGAACGTCACGATCGACATCACCGCGGAGAGCAGGGCGGCCCCGAGGCCGAAGGTCAGCGTGAGGCGCCACCGCAACCCGATCCGGCGCCGCACGGGCGCGGTGATGCGGGCCCGCCGGCGGCGGCGGGTGCGGGCCTGCACCGGTCGGACCTCCGTGGGTGCCGAGGTGACCGGTCGGGCCTCGGGGACCGTGGCGGGGGCCGCCTTGCCGTCGGTTGCCACCGTCCTACTGCTGCAGCTTGTACCCGAGGCCCCGCACGGTCACCACGTGGCGGGGGTTGGCCGGGTCGGCCTCGACCTTCATGCGGAGGCGACGCACGTGGACGTCGACGAGGCGACCGTCGCCGAAGTACCCGTAGCCCCAGACCCGCTCGAGCAGCACCTCGCGGCTGAACACCCGGCCCGGGCTCGAGGCCAGCTCCACGAGGAGCCGGAACTCGGTCTTGGTGAGGTGGACCTCCTTGCCGTCGCGCAGGACCACGCCCTCGTCGGGGATGATCTCCAGGTCGCCGAAGCGCAGGTGGGTGACGGTGGGGTCCGCGGTGCGAGCCCGCCGGAGCAGGGCCCGGATCCGGGCCGACAGCTCCTTGGGGGCGAACGGCTTGGTGAGGTAGTCGTCGGCGCCGGCCTCGAGCCCGGCGACGACGTCGTGGGTGTCGGCCCGGGCCGTCACCATCACGATCGGGACGTCGCTGGCCCGCCGGATGGAGCGGCACACGTCGAAGCCGTCGATGCCCGGGAGCATGATGTCGATGAGCACCACGTCGGCCGGGTTGCGGGTGAACGCCTGCAGCGCCTCCTCGCCGTTGTCGGCCTCCTCGACGACCCAGCCCTCGTCCTCCAGCGCCATCTTCACGGCGGTGCGGATGCGCTCGTCGTCCTCCACGGTCAGGATGCGGGTGCCCATAGCGACACCAATGGTGCCCGATCCGGCAGGGCCCGCGCGCCGTTCGGGAGCCCGGACCCCGGCGCGCACGCGTCGCGCGGTCGGGGGGTCCCACCCCGTGGTCGTGTCGTGGGCAAACATTTGAGTCCGGCGCCGCGATGGTCGATCACCTGTGACATGACCCGCGGCCGCCCGCTGACCATGACCGACGACCTGAGCACGTTGCGACCCGCTGCGGGCCGGACCCGCCTCGACGACCCGACGGTGCGCGCCATCGACCTGGTCGTCGACGCCAACGGCGACCTCGACGTCTGGTACGCCACCCGCGCCGGCGCGCTCGAGGGGCGGCGGGGGGCGATGGCGCGCTTCGCCCGCCGGGCGGGCGTGGAGCTGGCGGAGTGCCGGGTGCCCTCCGACGGCGTGGTGGCCGTGCCCGGCGAGGAGGCCGTCGAGCTGTGCCGGGCGTTCTGCCGGCGTGAGCCGCTCACCGTGCTGGCCCACCTCGTGCACGAGGAGCGACGCATCGACCGGGGCGGGCCCGCCGCCGGCGGAGCCCGCACGGCCAGCCGGGCCCGGGCCCTGGTGCGCTCCTGGACCGACGGCCACTAGGGCCGACGCTCGCCGACGTCGCCGGCCGCGTCGCTTCGGGCGCTCAGACCGGCCAGGGGTCGGCCGCGCCCGCCCCGGCCAGCAGCGCCTGCAGGGGGCCGTGCAGCGCGGGGGGCGCCGCCAGCAGGAAGTCGTGGCTCTCGGGGCCACCGTCGAGGTGGCCCACGACCGCGCCGGCCTCGCGGGCGATGAGGGCGCCGGCCACGTGGTCCCACGGGTGCAGGGCCCGCTCGTAGTAGGCGTCGACCCGCCCGCAGGCGACCGAGCACAGGTCGACCGAGGCCGCGCCCATCCGGCGGATGTCGCGCACGTGGGCGATGACCTGCTGGAGCACCGCCGCCTGGCGTTCGCGCCGGACCGGCTCGTAGGAGAAGCCGGTGGCCACGAGCGCCCGCCCGAGCTCGGTCTCGGCCGAGACGGAGACGGGCCGGCCGTTGCGGAAGGCACCCCCGCCGAGGGTGGCGGTGAACACGTCGCCGTGGAGCGGGTCGTGCACCACCCCGGCGACCGACGTGCCGTCGACCTGCACGCCGATCGAGACGGCGAACCCGGCGTGGCCGTAGAGGTAGTTGGTGGTGCCGTCGAGCGGGTCCACCACCCAGCGCACGCCGGTGGTGCCGGGCCGGTCGGTGCCCTCCTCGCCGAGCACGCCGTCGTCGGGGCGGGCCGCGAGGACGCCGTCGACGATCAAGCGCTCCGAGGCCCGGTCCATCTCGGTGACCATGTCGGTGCCGGTGGTCTTGGTGTCGACCCTGGAGCGGGCCCGGCCCAAGCCGGCTTCGAGCAGAGCCGCCGCCTCGCCGGCCAGCCGGGTGGCCAGCGCGAGCAGCTCGCCGGGCGCGGGGCGAGCGCCGGCGCCGCGGGAGGGGCCCACCGGCTCAGCGAACCCTGGGTGGGCGGCGCACCCCGCCCTGGGGGGTGCGGGCGGCCCTTTCCGGCGACACGGCCTGGATCGTGCGCCACTCGCCCATGGCCCGCAGGGTCAGCACCACCACGACCGCCGTGCCGCCCGCCGCGATCAGCGCCCCGATGAGCGCCCCGAGGCCCTTGGCCAGCGTGGCGTCGCCGCTGGTCTGCAGGTCGACGAAGGCGTAGCCGATGAACCCCCCCGCCGCCCCGGCCAGCACGATGGCGCAGAAGGCCCCGATGCGGGCGCCCACCGAGGGCAGCGCGGTGCGGGCGGCGGGCCCGGCGCTGGGCCGGTCGCCGGAGGGCGTGGAGGGTCGGGGCTCGGGCATCGCCGTCAATGCTACGGGTCCGGCGCGGGCGCGAGGCGAGGGGGGTGCTCTTGCGGCGGCGATGCGGCCCCGTACAGTGACGGCCGTGAAGCCGTTGATCGTGCTGCCGACCTACAACGAGGCAGAGAACATCCTCGAGGTGCTCGACCGGGTCCGCGAGGCGGTGCCCGAGGCCGACGTGCTGGTGGTCGACGACGGCAGCCCCGACCACACCGCCGACCTCGCCGAGCGCTGGGGCGCGGCCCACGGCGGCGGCGTGTCGGTGCTGCGGCGCGCGTCGAAGTCCGGCCTCGGGTCGGCGTATCGGGCGGGCTTCGCGGAAGGGCTCGCCCAGGGCTACGACGCCCTGATCGAGATGGACTCCGACCTCTCGCACGATCCGGCCGCCCTGCCCGCCCTCATCAGCGCGGTCGACAACGGTGCCGACCTCGCCATCGGGTCGCGCTACGTGCCCGGTGGCGCCATCCCGGCGTGGCCCAAGCACCGCGAGTACCTCTCGCGCGGTGGCAACCGCTACGCCGCGTTCATGCTCGGGCTGCAGGTCCGCGACGCCACGGCCGGCTTCCGGTGCTACGCCGCGTCGATGCTCGAGCGCATCGACCTCGATCGGATCGTCGCCGACGGCTACGGCTTCCAGATCGAGATGGCCTACGAGGTGGCCCGCCAGGGCGGCCGCATCGTCGAGGTGCCCATCAGCTTCACCGACCGGGTGCGGGGCACCTCCAAGATGTCCGGCAAGATCGTCGTCGAGGCCCTCGGCCTGGTCACCTGGTGGGCGGTGCGCGACCGCGTGCTGCGGCGCCGCCGGCCGGTCGCGGGACGCTCGGGCCCTCGGCGCTGAGCCGGCCCGAACGCGCCCGGCCCGCCGAAGTCGTTCACTTCGGTCTCGCCGCGGCCGATACTTGACGGCGTGACGATCGCGACGGTCGACATCGTGCCGCCCCGGCGGCTCGGCGTGCTGCTCGCCGGTGCCCGCGCCGACCGGGCGCTCTCCCTCGACGAGGTCGCGGACCGGGCGCCGTTCAGCGCCGAGCAGCTGCTCGCCGTGGAGGACGGCCGCCTGCCCCTCACCGAGGAGCAGCTCGACCGCGTGCTCGAGGCCTACGGGGTGAGCGTCGAGGACCTCCTGCCGGCCCGGGGCCAGGTGGTGCTCGACCTGCGCTCGAAGCAGCTGCTGGTGGCCGACGAGATCGCCACGCTGCGCTCCGACGCGCCCAGGGCCGACGAGGTGCTCTCGGCCTACCTCTCGCTGGTGTACGTGCTGCGGCGGGCCGAGCCGGGCACGCCGGTCGTGCTGCGCGCCCACGACATGGCCGTGCTGGCCAAGGCGCTCGACCTGGCCCAACCCGACGTCGAGGCCCGCCTGCACGGGCTGATGGCGCACCCCACCGAAGAGGTGAGCCGGCTCACCAGGCTGCTGCGCCACAAGCTCACCCTGCCCATCGTCGGCGTCGTGGTGGCCGCGGCCGCGCTCGGCACGGTGCTCGTGCTGCGTGCCGGCGACGACCCGCCGGCGCCGGCGCCCGCGGTGCAGCGCACGGTCCCGCCCGCGTCGGTCATCCCGCCCCAGGTCGTGGAGCGGACCACCGACGGCTCCTCCGCCGTGGCCGACCAGGCACCCTGAGGCACCGGGTCGCCGGCACCGATCGGGCACACTGGTGCGGTGCACGAGTGGCTGGTCGGTGGGGCGGTGATCGAGGGGCCCGAAGGGCTTCTGCTGGTGCGCAACCGGCGACGTGACGGCTCGTCGGACTGGACCCCACCGGGCGGGGTGATCGAGCCGGGGGAGCCCGTCACCGACGGCCTGGCGCGCGAGGTGCTCGAGGAGACCGGCCTCACGGTCACCCGCTGGGCCGGGCTCGTCTACGTGATCGAGGCTCACGCCCCGGACCTGGGGTGGGTGCTGCGGGTGGAGGCGTGGCGGGCGGCGGAGTGGGAGGGCGAGCTCGACGTCGCCGACCCGGACGGCATCGTGGAGGAGGCCCGGTGGGTGCCCGTGCTGGCCTGCGCCGAGCACCTCGAGGGCGGTTCGCCGTGGGTCGCCGAGCCGGTCAGCGAGTGGCTCTCGGTCCGCTGGGACGGGCAGCGCAGCTTCGGCTACCGCATCGCCGGCACCGACCGCGCCTCGCTGGTGGTGACCCGGGTGTGAGCCCCGCCGGCCCGGCCTCGGACCTGCCGGAGCAGCGCCCCACGGCCACCATCCTGCACGTCGACATGGACGCCTTCTTCGTGTCGGTCGAGCTGCTCGATCGCCCGGACCTGCGTGGGCGGCCGGTGGTGGTCGGCGGCGACGGCGACCGCGGGGTGGTGGCCGCCGCCTCCTACGAGGCCCGGGCCTACGGCGTCCACTCCGCCATGCCGTCGGCACGGGCCCGGCGGTTGTGCCCCCAGGCCGTGTTCCTCGCCGGCCGCTACCACCGCTACGCCGAGGTCAGCCGCCGGGTCATGGCCATCTTCCGCGACGTCACGCCCCTGGTGGAGCCGTTGTCGCTCGACGAGGCCTTCCTCGACGTCGCCGGGGCCGAGCGCCGCCTCGGTCCGGCGCCGGCGATCGCCCACCACCTGCGCGAGCGGGTGCTCGACGAGGAGCGCCTGACCTGCTCGGTCGGGGTCGCCGGCACCAAGTTCGTGGCCAAGCTGGCGTCGGAGGCGGCCAAGCCGAAGGCGTCGCCGCACGGGCCCCGGTTCGGTCCGGGCGTCGTGGTCGTGGCCCCCGAGGACACGCTGGGGTTCCTGCGGCCCCTGCCGGTGCAGGCGCTCTGGGGCGTCGGGCCGGCGACGCTCGCCAAGCTCCATCGGATGGGCGTGACGACGGTCGGTGACCTCGCTGCGCTGCCGGAGGCGAACCTCGTCGCCGCCCTCGGGCGCAGCCAGGGCCGCCACCTCCACCTCCTCGCCAACGGCCACGACCCCCGGGCGGTGGAGCCCGAACGGCGGGCCAAGTCCATCGGCCACGAGGAGACCTACGCCCGCGACCACCACCTGCGCAGCACCCTCGACCGGGAGCTGGTCGGCTTCGCCGACGCCGTCGCGGCCCGGCTCCGGGCCGAGGGGCTGGCCGGTCGCACCGTGCAGGTGAAGGTGCGCTTCGGCGACTTCCGCACCATCACCCGGGCGACCACGCTGCCGACGCCGGTCGACGACGCCGCGTCGCTGCTGCACGCCGGGCGGGCACTGCTCGACCAGGTCGACCCCAGCCCCGGCGTCCGGTTGCTGGGGCTCTCCGTCAGCGGGCTGAGCGAGGCCGGCGTCCGCCAGCTGACCCTGGAGGAGGCGGCGAAGGGGCCGGGATGGGAGCGCGCCGGCCGCACGGTCGACGAGATCCGCGCCCGCTTCGGCGCCGACGCCATCGGCCCGGCCGTGCTCGGCGGCCCCGACGGCCTGCACGTCAAGGGCCGCCACCGCCAGCAGTGGGGCCCGGGCGGGCGCTCCGGCGACGAGCCCTCGACGCAGGGTGACCGAGGTCCGGACGGTGGGTGAGGCCAAGGTCCCGGAATGGCCGCGCGTCGGCGGTTTCAGCCCGATCGCGTTGTGACCGATGCCTTTTGGTGGGAAGATGACCAGCAGGTACGGCGAAGGGACCCACGGTGCCGCTTTCCGAAGACGAACAGCGCATCCTGAGCGAGATCGAGCAGCAGCTCTACCAGTCCGATCCGGCGCTGGCACGCGACATCGCCGACACCACCGTCTACACCCACGCCTACCGCAACCTGAAGTGGTCGCTGCTCGGCTTCGTGGCCGGCCTCGCCGTGCTGATCCTCACCCTGGGCACCTCGTACCTGCTGGCCTTCGGCGGCTTCCTCATCATGTTGGTCTCGGCCCTGGCGGTCGAGCGCAACGCCCGGCGCCTCGGGCGTGCCGGCATCCAGCAGATGACCCAGTCGATGAAGGCGGCCGGGCTGCGCGACGCGCTGGGCAACACCGGCTCGCGCCTCAAGGACCGGCTCCGCCGCCCCGACGACGAGTGACCCACGACGTCTGAGCGGGGCCCTCAGCCCGTGCGGTGACGCCGGGTGCGCCCCTGCCACAGCGGCCGGGGGTCGAGCAGGCGCCGCAGCCGTCCCCGCGGCCCGAGCACGTCGTCGACGGCTCGCGCCACGTCGACCGACGCGGCCTGGGCCCGCTCCGCGTCCGACGGCGTCACGTCGGGGCCGTAGGCCGCCGCGTCGGCGGCGCCGGCGAGGCGCTCGAGCGCCGGGCCGGCCGCGGGGACGGCGCCGCGGCCCCGCTCGGCGAGCTCGGAGTGGGTCTCGTCCGGGCGGACCCGTACCCCGGTGGCGGCGAGGGCTTCGGTGGCCTCCGCCCACGCCACGCCCACCTCGGCCGCCGGTGCGCCCGCCGCTCGCCGCCGCCGCCGACGGCGCAGCACCGCCTGCGCCCCGGGGACGGTGAGCAGGTAGAGTGCCGCGGCGACGAGGACGATCACCAGGCCCCGGGCCGCCGGTCCCAGGAGCTCACCGGCCGTGGTCCGGCCCGAGCCGGATGACCGGGCCGCCTGCTCGCCGGGCAGGGTCGTGGAGGGCGACGTGGTGCTCGACGGCGCCGTGGTGGTCGAGGTCGTGGTGGTGGCGCTCGGGTCGCTCTCCTGGTCGGCGGGCACGCCCGTGTAGCCCTGGGCGTCGGGGTTGCCGCGGCCCGGGGTCGGCTCGAACGGCACCCAGCCGTACTGGCCGAGGTACACCTCGGGCCACGCATGGGCGTTGCGGCCGAGCACCTGGAACCGCCCCGGCGTCGTGGGGTCGGCCTGGCCCCACGTGTAGCCCACCGCCACCCGGGCCGGGATCCCGAGCGAGCGGGCCATGGCCGCGAACGTCCCGGCGAACTGCTCGCAGTACCCGATCCGGTCCTGCAGGAACTGCTCGATGGCGTCGTTGCCCTCGCCGACCCCCGTGAGGTCGGTGCTGTAGCGGAAGCCGCCGGACTCGCGGAAGAACTCCTGCAGGGCGAGCGCCTGCTCGTAGCGGCTGACCGCGCCCACCTTGCGCACCTCTTCCTTCGCGATGCGGGCCGCGGTGGGGCTGAAGTCGGCGGGCAGCTCCACCGACGGCTCGATCCACGCCGGGATGGTGGTGTCGGCCTGGCGCAGCTCCTCGGGCGAGAAGCCGGGCAGGATCGACGTGACCTCATAGGAGACGCCGGCGCCGGTGGCCTCGTCGCCGATGAACGTCGACGTCTCGGCGTCGTAGCGCACGACGGAGTCGTCGAGGGGCCGGAACGCGGTCGCCACGTAGGCCGCCGGCAGCCACGACGTCTCGAGCTGCTGGATCGTGAAGCGCTGGTTGAGGCGGGTGCCGCCGTTCACGAACAGCTCCGGGTCGACCCGCAGGGGCCCGGCGGCGAGCTGGTCGGTGCTCGCCGACAGCCGCCACTGGGTGCCGTCGAAGCGGTCGAGGGCGGCGATGCGCCAGTACGACGGCGACGCGGCGTCGACGGTGAACAACGGCGTGTCGCTGGTGTCGACCAGGCGCTTGCGGATGTCGACGAGCGGGCTCGTCACGACGCGTGCGTTGGTGCCGCTGCCCTCACGCCGCCAGTCGACGAGGGGCTGCTCGTCGACGCCCGGCAGCCGGGGTGCCACGAGCACGCCGACGACCACGGCGATGGCCGCCACCACCACGCCGGAGCGCAGCAGCGAGCGGCCCGCCCTGGCCCGGCCGGCGCCGACCCAACCCTCGGCGCGCTCGAGGGCCACGACGCGGTGCACGAGCAGGAAGGCGATCACCGTCGCCATCTCGAGCACGGCGCAGGCGAGCCGGTAGCGGCCGTCGGCCAGCAGCGACCCGAACACGAACAACGTGATCGACGGGACCAGCGCCTCGCGCGCCGACCACAGGCGGAAGGCGGCCCAGTCGGCCAGGAACGCGGCCAGGCCGACGGCCGCCGCGGCGGCGAGCAGGAACCCGGTCTGCACCGGTGCCGGCGCCACGATCTGCTGGAACGCCGACCACGACCGGTCCAGCTCGTGGGAGGCGGCGGACCACGTGTCGGTCGTGGGGATCAGCAGCAGCGTCGTGTCGAGGAAGAACAGCCAGCTGGCGCTCAGCACCCACACGAGGGCCGTGGCGACGAAGCTGGCCGCCAGCCCGACCCCGCGGCGCCGGCAGGCGGCGACGGTGAGGTGGGCGGCGCCGGCGACGACCAGCAGCGGGGCCAGGAAGCCCCACGAGGCGAAGATGCGGCACAGCCCCACCACCGCGCTCAGCGTCAACCCGGCGAGGGCGATCTCGGCCAGCAGCAGGTGGCTTCGCACCAGGGGGCGGGCGTCCCGCGTCGATCCCCGGGAGGCGCCCGAGGCGGGGGCCTCGCCGGTTGCGTTCGACGGCCGACCCCGATGGTCCGGCGGGGCAGGTGGCGGTGGTGGGGCGATGGCCGTCACCGACGCCTCCCGCCGCGGCTCGCCGGCGCGCGCTCGCGCCGCGGGGCCCCGGAGCGACGCAGCGCCGCCGCCCAGCCCGCCACCAGCGACGTGTCGGCGCCGAGGCGGACCACCGGGCCCTCGACCGCGGGCCCACCGGTGTCGGACCCCGCGAAGGCCAGCACCGCCACCGGTCCCGAGGCCTGGGCCCGGCCGGCGAGCTCGGCGAGGTCGTCGGGTGCCGCATCGCCGCTCAGCACCACCAGGCCCCCGCTGACGCCGGTGGCGCCGAGCAGCTCGGCCGGCCGGTCGAGGCGCAGCACCGAGCGGGGCTGGATGCAGGCCAGGGCCTCCAGCAGCCCCTCGACGTGGGCCCGCCCGGCACCGAAGCCCGAGTCGGAACCCCCCGCGGTGACGACCCGCACCAGGTCCTGGCGCCGGCTCCCCGCCACGAGGATGCTCGCCGCCGCCGACACCATGCGCTCGAAGCTCTCGGGGGAGTGCACACCGGCCCGGTCGTCGAGCACCACCGTGGTGCGGCCCTGCCACGGCAGCTCGTCCTGGCGGACCATGAGCTCGTCGTGGCGGGCGGTGGCCGGCCAGTGCACCCTCCGGAGGTCGTCGCCCACCACGTAGGCCCGGAGCGCGTAGAAGTCCTCGCCGCCGCGTCCGAGGGAGTTCGGGTGCTCGGCCCCGGCGAGGGGGTCGTTGCCGGCGGCCAGCGGCAGGGCGGGGAGGGGCTCGATGGCCGGGTAGACCACCAGCTCCGAGACCCCGGCCGCCGGGAGCTGCAGGCGGGCCAGGCCGAACGGGTCGGTGAGCTCGACCTGCAGCGGGCCCACCGACACCACGCCGCGGCGCTCGGTGGTGAACCGGTAGGCGGCGCGAGCGTCGGCACCGGGGTCGAGCGGCGCCACCAGCAACGACGCACCTCGCGTGCCCGACACCCGGTCGCGCAGCGCCAGCACGGGGCTGGCCCGGCGGCCCCGGTTCTCCACCGCCAGGTCGACCCGGGTCGACGAGCCGGCATGGACCCGGGGTGGGTGCAGGACGCGCGTGACGCCGACGTCGAGGCGGGTGGCGACCAGCCACAGCACCGAGGTGACGAGCAGCGCGGCCAGCGTGGCGCCGGCGACGTAGCCCTCGATGCTGGCGAAGATGCGGCCCACCACGAGCAGGCTCCCGGCGAGGGCGCCGGTGATCCATCCGCGGCGGGTCAGCACGGGTCAGGCCTGCCCGGCCGCCGTGGGCACCGGGACCGCAGCGAGCACCTCCCGCAGGGCGTCGGCCGGGTCGATGCCCTGCAGCTGGGCCTCGGGGGTGACGATCAGGCGGTGGGCCAGGACCGGCTCGGCGAGCGCCTTGACATCGTCGGGCACCACGTAGGCCCGGCCCCGGGCCGCGGCGCGAGACCGGGCGACGCGCAGCAGCGAGAGCGTGGCCCGCGGCGACATCCCGAGCGACAGGTGCGGGTGGTGGCGGGTCGCCTCGGCCAGGTCGACGAGGTAGTCGCGGATGGCGGGCGAGGCGTGCACGGTGCGGGCCGCGGCGATGAGGCCCTTCACCTCGGCGGCGCTGGCGACGGGGGTCAGGCGGGGGAGGGGGACGGCGTCGCCGTGGGTCTCGAGCACCTCGAGCTCGGAGGCACGGTCGGGGTAGCCGATCGAGGCGCGCATCAAGAACCGGTCGAGCTGGCTCTCCGGCAGCGGGTAGGTGCCCTCGTGCTCGACGGGGTTCTGCGTGGCGATCACCATGAACGGCGGCCCGAGCGGATAGGTGGTGCCGTCGACCGTCACCTGGTTCTCGGCCATGGCCTCGAGCAGGGCGGACTGGGTCTTCGGTGAGGCCCGGTTGAGCTCGTCACCCAGGACGATCGACGCGAAGACGGGCCCGGGCCGGAACTCGAACACCGAGGCGGAGCGGTTCCACACCGTGACCCCGACGACGTCGGACGGCAGCAGGTCGGGGGTGAACTGGATGCGCCCGAAGTCGCAGTCGATGGAGGCGGCGAGGGCCTTGGCCAACGTGGTCTTGCCGACGCCCGGGACGTCCTCGAGCAGCATGTGGCCCTCCGACACCAGGCACAGCACGGCCAGCTCCACCACGTCGGACTTGCCCCGGATCGCTCGCCCCACCGACGCGGTGATGGCGCCGAACAGCTGCGCGAACGTCGCCGCCCTCGGCTCCGTCTCCTGGGTGGTCACCCGGTGCTCCTCCTCGGGTCGGGGCGGGCAGAGGGTGGCACCCGCCCGTTCAGGCTACGTGCCCGCGGCGGGTTCGGTACCGTCGGACGGCGTGACCTCGGACCTCGCCCTGGCCGTCGACATCGGCGGCACGAAGCTCGAGGTCGGGCTGGTCGACGACCGGGGCGCCGTCCACCGTCGGGCCCGCACCAGCACGGCGGCGAGGGGCACGGCGGAGGAGCTGTTCGCCTCGCTGGCGGCCCTCGTCGCTGAGGTGACCGCCGGGCAGCCGCCGCCGGTGGTGTGCGGGGTCGGCACCGGCGGCCCGATGGCCCGCGGCGGCCGCGAGGTCTCGCCGCTCAACATCCCCGCGTGGCGCCGGTTCCCGCTGCGCGACCGGCTGGCGCAGCTCACCGGTCTGCCCACGTTCGTCGACAACGACGCCAAGGCGCTCGCCCTGGGGGAGGGCTGGGTCGGTGCCGCCCGGGGCAGCACCGACTACCTGGCCATGGTGGTGTCGACCGGTGTGGGCGGCGGCATCGTGCTCGACGGTCGCCTGCTCGACGGCGCCGACGGCAACGCTGGCCACATCGGCCACGTGGTGGTGGAGCCCGACGGGCACCGGTGCGGGTGCGGGGCTCTCGGCTGCCTCGAGGCCGAGGCCTCGGGCACCGCCATCGCCGCCATCACCGGCCGCCCGGCCGCCGAAGCCACGCCGGAGGTGGTGGCCCGCACCGGTGTCCTCGTCGGGCGCGCCGTGGCCTCGGTCGCCAACCTGCTCGACCTGCGCCTCGCCGTGGTGGCCGGCTCGGTGGCGCTCGGGTTCGGGCCGCCGTTCTTCGCCGCCGCCCAGGACGAGATCGACCGACGGTGCCGGCTCGACTTCTCCGCCGGGACGGTGATCCGCCCCGGCGAGCTCGGTGCCGACGGCCCCCTGGTGGGGGCGGCGGCGGTCGGCTGGCGGGGCGTGCGCGGAGTGCCGGGAGCGCCGGAAGCGTGGGGAGCGCGGGACGAGGCACCGGGCGCGCCTCGGTAACCTGCCCGCCGTGGGCCAAGCCACTTCCTCCCGATCCTCCCGAGGGCCGTGGTGGGTCGTCGCCGCCGCCTTCGCCGTGGCCCGGCGCCCCGGCCTGTGGCTCACCGCGCTGCGCCAGCTGCGCCGGCTCACGCCGAGCGGCTGGTGGCGGCGAGCCCCGTACCTGCCCTTGCCCGACGCCGCCTACCTGCGGTTCCGCACCGTCACCGCCTACGGCGGCCAGGGCGGGCGCCCCCGCCCCGAGGACGTCGTCACGTACCTGCACTGGTGCCGGGCGTGGCCCGAGGTCACCTCGGGCTGACCGTTCCGGCGCGCCGCGCGCCGACGGCTGGCGTGGTGGCGAGGGTCAGCGTGTCGGTGGCCCGACGCCTGGCCTCACCCGTCGGGCGGGGCGCGGTCGCCGTCGGGCCGGTTGCCTTCGGCGGGTGGCGGGTGGTCGGGGTGGGTGGTGCGCCAGCGGTTGTGGTGGGCGCAGCCCCAGCGGCCGTTGTCCTGGGTGGTGGGGCCGCCGTGGGCGGCGGGGTGGATGTGGTCGGCTTCGGGTCGTTGGGGGACCTCGTCGCAGCTGGGGTGGAAGCAGGTGCGGTCGCGCACCTCGAGGGCCCGGCGCAGGGCGCCGCGGAAGAACCGGCGTCGTTCGCCGACGTCGAGGACCCGCGACGGTGGGTCGAACACGATGCGCTCCACGTCTGCCTCCGTGAGGTGGCGTGCCGCGGTGCCGGGGGTGAGGGCGGTGCGGTTGAACAGCTCCAGCACCGGCCCCTTGAGCGTCTCCAAGCCAACGACGACGGTGAACAGCGGGGCGGGCCGTTTGCCGTCGGCGGGGGCGGTGCGGGCCCGGGTGGCCATCTCCACCAACGCGTCAGCTCGCCGCTGCGCCGGCGTGCGGTCGAGCTCAGCCGGGGTGGGGACGCGCCCGAGGCGGTCGCGGGCGCCCGCCCAGTCGGCGTCGAACAACTCGGTCTCGATGGCCCGCAGGGTCTCGTCGACGATGGCACCCGACACGCGGTCGAGGGTGAGCTTTCCGAACCACATCCCGGCGAACGACTGGGCCAGGTGCACTTCTCGCGCCGCGTGCTCGGCCTCGGCGTCCTGTTCGGCGCCGTCGGGGTCGACGGCCTGCTCCCACCGGTCGCACACGCTGGTGAAGTCCTTGAACCCCAGCCGCAGCGCGGCGTCGAGCAGCACCCGGTGGTCGGCGTCGAACACGGCGCGGGTGCGCGGCGTGCGCTTGCCCAACATCGTGACCACGTGGGAGCGGTCCAGGTGCCCGTCGGCCCAGGCCTGCTCGATGTCGGGCAGCGCCCGCAGGGCCCGGGCGTGGCGCAGCCGCTGGCGGGCCACCCCGATCGGCAGCCGTTGGGTCCACGCCACCCACGCCGCCGCGGTCTTGGCCCCCGACGGTTCCCACGCCCGCTCGGCGTCGAAGCGCGACAGGACACGCGCCTCGGCGACGTCGAGACGGCCCCGCAACCGCTGCAGGCCACCCAACGCCTCACCCAACACCGCACCGTCCACGCCGTCGAGGTCGACCGCGACCAGCTCGGCCAGCACCGCTCCCGCCCGCTCCAACAGCTCGGCGAGCGTCGACGCTGGTGCCATGGTCATCCCCCTCTCTCCGGGCCAGGACGCTCACCGCGGTGACGTCGCGTCGCAGACGGCGGGGACCGTGCCGGTCGAGCAACGAACGGTCCGGTCCCGAAAGGGGAAGACCCCCAGCATATCGAACTGATGTACACGGCACAACCCAGAACGGCAGATTCTTCGGCCCGATCGGCGCCTCCGTGGCCCGCTCACGGCCGCGGACTGGGCGGTCGGCCCTCCATCAGCACACGTCGTCGCGGTCGGCGCAGGCCTCCCCGACAGGAGCAGCGCCGGGCGAGGGGTCCAGCGCCCCGGGCGCTGTCGCTCAGGTCAGAACAGGTACTGCTCCCCGGAGGCCCTGACCGTGATGTCGCTGATGGCCACGCCCCACGGCTGGTCGATGACGTAGACGATCTGCGCGGCGAGCTCGGCGGGGCTGATCGCCCAGTACTCGATGCTGTCGGGATCGGTGAGCACGGCCGCCTCCTCCGGGCTGCCGCCGCCGAAGGCCAGCGCTGCCCGTTGGGTGAACAGCTCCATGTTCTGCCCGAGCAGGCCCACGATGGCGTCGCCGTTCACGATGGTGCTGGCCAAGCCCGTGCCGGGCACCCCGGTGGGCCGCACCACGGTGACCTTGATGCGACCCTGGGACTCCTGGCGCAGCGACTCCGACAGCACGTTCACGGCCGCCTTGGTGGCGCTGTACACGGCGGAGCCGACCACCGGCACGTTGCCGTAGATCGACGAGAGGTTGACGATGTGGCCGCGTCCCTGGTCGATCATCTGGTCGTGCACGGCGATGATGCCGTGCAGCACGCCCTTGAGGTTGACGTCGATGCAGCGGTCCCACGCCTCGGCGGCGGCCTCGTGGTCGGCGTAGAAGGCCAGGGGCATGGTGCCGGCGTTGTTGACGAGCACGTCGATGGCCCCGTAGGCCTCGACCGCGAAGGCGGCCAGGGCCCTCGTGTCGGCCAGGTCGGTGACGTCGGTGCGCCGGTGGGCGATCTCGCCGCCCGCGTCGCGGATGGCGTCGGCGGTGGCCTGCAGCGCGTCGCCGTCGACGTCGCCCGCCACGACCTTCGCCCCTCTCCGCGCGAGCAGCTCGGCCACCAGTCGACCGAAGCCGCTGGCCGCCCCCGTCACCACCACCACCTTGCCCTTCACGTGATCGGCCATCCGCCGACGCTACCTCTGCCGGTCGAGCGTGGGGCCAGGCTGGCGCCGCCGCGGCGAGTAGCCTGCGGACAGGTCGGGAGGGCCCGGCCGCTGCCGTCGAGGAGACCCGGTGGGCGACCACGTCCTCGTGCTGAACGCCACCTACGAGCCCCTGAGCACCGTCGGGTGGCAGCGCGCGGTGGTGCTCGTGCTCGACGGCATCGCCGAGACGGTGGCCGCCGACGAGGTGCGCCGGGTGCGGTCGCCGTCGATCTCCCTGGCCCGGCCCCACGTCATCCGCCTGCTGTCCTACGTGCGGGTGCCCCGCGGCCGGCGCACGCCCGTCACCCGGCGGGGGGTGCTGGCCCGCGACGGCCACCAGTGCGGCTACTGCCGGGGACGGGCCGACACGGTCGACCACGTCGTGCCCCGCTCCCGGTCCGGCGGAGGCCACACGTGGGCGAACCTGGTGGCCGCCTGCCGCAGCTGCAACGGGCGCAAGGGGAACCGCACCCCCGACGAGGCGGGGATGCCGCTGCTCGTCCAGCCCTTCGAGCCGCTCGGCGTGGGCGCCGTGCTGCTCCGAGCCGGCACCGCCGGCCGCACCGAGTGGGAGCCCTGGCTCACCCGACCGGCCGCATCGTGAGCCGCTGGCACCTGGAGCGGGCCGTCGGGCCCGCCGGCGGCTTCCACGCCCGCGACGTGCCGGCCGGCTCCGGGCGCTCGGTCTGGTCGTTCGCCGCCACCGCCAGCGCGCTGGTGCTCGGCTCGGCCC
The DNA here is from genome assembly GCA_029782145.1 of Actinomycetes bacterium. Lineage (GTDB taxonomy): Bacteria > Actinomycetota > Acidimicrobiia > Acidimicrobiales > Acidimicrobilacustridaceae > CAMFLJ01. Next base: position 575,025 of record JAKOVH010000030.1, read on the forward strand.
AGCCGGAGGCCGACGTCGACACCGCCGCCGCCGAGCGCCTCGGGGTGGAGGTCGTGCGCCGGCGCAGCGGGGGAGGGGCGGTGCTGCTCGACCGCGGTCAGGTGGCGTGGGTCGACGTGGTGGTGCCCCGCGGCGACGAGCTGTGGCACGACGACGTCGTGAAGGCCGCCGAGTGGCTCGGCGTGGTGTGGTCCGCCGCCCTCGGCGAGCTCGGCGTGCCCGGCGGGGTCGTGCACCGCGGCGGGCTGGTGCGCACGCCCCTCGCCCCGGTGGTGTGCTTCGCCGGCACCGGGCCGGGCGAAGTCCTGGTGGGTGGCGCCAAGGCGGTCGGCATCTCGCAGCGCCGCACGCGCCACCACGCCCGGTTCCAGTGCGCCGTGCCCCTGGCGTGGGACCCCGAGCGCCACGCCGCGCTGCTCGGGCCGGGCATCGGGCGGGCGCTGCCCGGTGTCGACCCGGCCTCGGCCATGGCCTCGGTCGCGGTGCGCGCGGGCACCGGGCTCGACGGCGACGACGTGCTCGACGCCTTCCTGGCCCACCTGCCCTGAGCGGGCGCCGGGCGCCGGGCGCCGCGTGCGGGGTGCCGGGTGCCGGGCGCCGCCGCGTGCCCCGCCGACGCCGGCCGGCGAGGGGCCGGAGCACGCAGCGTGGTACACCGTGGCGTCGACGCAGGAGGTGCGCGATGGCGAAGCGGGGGAGCCGTCCCTTCGACGTGGTGCTGCTCGGGGCGACGGGGTTCACCGGGGGCCTCACCGCGGCCGAGCTCGCCCGCCGGGCCGGCCCGGGCTGCCGTTGGGCCATCGCCGGGCGAGACCGGGGCCGGCTCGACGCCGTGCGCCAGCAGCTCGCCGCGACCCGGCCCGAGCTGGCGGAGCTCCCCCTGGTGGTGGCCGACGTCGGCGACGCCGCCGCCATGCGGGACCTCGCGGCGTCGACCCGGGTGCTGGCCACCACGGTGGGCCCGTACCTGCGCTACGGCGAGGAGCCGGTCGCCGCGTGCGCAGCGGAGGGCACCGACTACGTCGACCTCACGGGCGAGGCGGAGTTCGTCGACCGCACCTGGCTGCGCCACCACCGGCAGGCGGAGCGGTCGGGTGCCCGGCTGGTGCACGCCTGCGGGTTCGACTCGGTGCCGCACGACCTCGGTGCCCTCTTCACCGTCGAGCACCTCCCCGAGGGAGCGCCGCTCACCGTGCACGCCTTCGTGCGCACCGACGCCCGCTTCTCGGGCGGCACCGCCGCCTCGGCCCTCGGCTTCCTCGGTCGCATCGGCCCCGCCCGGCGGGCGGCTCGCGACCGCCGGCGCCTCGAGCCCCCGCCGCGGCGCGAGGTCCACAGCGTCAAGGGACCGTGGCGCGAGCAGGGCGCGTGGGTCCTGCCCTTCCCGACGCTCGACCCTCAGATCGTGGCCCGCTCGGCGGCGGCCCTGCCCCGGTACGGCCCGTCGTTCACCTACAGCCACTCGATCGTGGTGGGAGCCCTGCCGGTCGCGGCCGGCGCGGTGGTCGGCGCCGCCGCCGTGACCGCCCTCGCCCAGGTCGCGCCCGTCCGGCGCTTCGTGGAGGGCAGGGTGCCCGCCGGGTCGGGGCCCAGCGCCGAGCGGCGGGCCAAGAGCCGATTCGAGGTCCGCTTCCACGGCTCGGGCGGCGGGCGACGGGTCGTGTGCCGGGTGGCCGGCGGCGACCCCGGCTACACCGAGACCTCCAAGATGCTGGCCGAGTCGGCGCTGTGCCTGGCCTTCGACGAGCTGCCCGAGGTGGCCGGTCAGACCACCACCGCGATCGCCATGGGCCACGCGCTCACCGAGCGCCTCGTGGCCGCCGGGCTCACCTTCGAGGTGGTGGAGGAGGGCCCCGACCTCGGCGGTTGAGGGGCCGGGCCGATCCTCGGTCGGGCGCGGTGGGCGGCGGACGAGCCCTACAGGGACCCGACCTGGCTCACCGTGGGTCGCGGCGCCGGTGTGGAAGTATCGGCCACCATGCGCCACACCGGCCGCGGGAGCGGTCCTCGACCACGCCGGCTCGGCGCCGGGAGCGACGATCGCTCGCTCGGGCTGCGCCGGGTGCGCCGACGCGGCCGGTGGTGCGGGGATGAGGGCCGTGTCGGCTGAGGCCCGTCCGGTCACCGTCGCCCCGGTCGCTGCTCGACGACGCTCCCTTCCCCGGTGGTTCGAGCTCGGTGTGCTGCTCGGCCCCTGCTTGTTGGCCGGCGTCGGGATCGTGGGCCTCGTCCTGGCGGTCATGGGTGCCTACTCGACGGCGGCTGCGCTGGTGGTCGGGTCGATCCTCGCGGTGGGTGGGCTCTGGCTGGCCCGAGGGCGGGCCGACGAGCGTGCTCCGGCGCCCTCTTCGTGGCCGGCGGTGGCCGCCTGCGCGCTCGCCCTGGGCTTCGTGGTGTGGGCCGGTTGGTCGCCCTCGCAGCACCTGCTGATCAACCAGGATCCGGGTGGCTACACCGAGACCGCCCGCTGGCTGGTCCGCGACGGGTCGTTGGAGGTCGATGCCGCCCAAGGCGGGCTGAGCGGCGACCCGGCCGTCCGCTTCGAGTCCAACGCGGCCTACGACATGGGTGGCGGCCGGCTCGAGTTCCAGTTCAACCACCTCACGAGCGTGATCCTGGCCGCCGCCTACGACGTCGGCGGCTACCGGTTGATGTTCCGCATGCCGGCGCTCATCGGCGGCGTCGGGCTGCTGTGCGTCTACGCCGTCGCGGTGGCCGCCACCGGCCGGGCTCGGCTGTCGCTGCTGGCGCCGGGGGCGCTCGCCCTGTCGGCGCCGTTCCTCTACGTCACCACGGACACCTTCTCCGAACCGCTGACCATGGCGCTGCTGTGGGCGGCGATGTTCGCCCTGCTGCTGGCCCATCGCCGGCCGTCCGTGGCCATCGGGGCGCTCGGCGGGTTCCTCCTCGGCGCCATCACGGCGACGAGGGTCGACGCGACGCTCTACGTGGCCCTGGCCGTCCCCCTCTGCGCGGCGTCGCTGCTGGCCAGCCCCGACCGCGCGGTGCGCCGGGCCCGCACGGCCGCGTTCGGCGCGGCGGCGCTGGCCGCCCTCGTCACCGGCCTCGTCGGCTGGGTCGACCTCAACTGGTGGAGCGGTCACTACGTCCAGCACCTCCACGACGAGGTCGCCAGCCTGCGGCTGCTCCTCGTCGTGTCGGTGGTCGTCTCGGCGCTGGGCGCCGCCGCGTGGTGCCTGCTCCCGGCGCTCAGGAAGGCGGGCGCTCGGTTGGCCGATCGAGGGGCGGCGGTGGCGGCGGCGGTCGTCGCGCTCGTGCTCCTCGCCGCCTGGCTGGTGCGCCCGCGGGTGCAGGTCACCCACGGCCCGACCGTCATCCCCATCCTCGAGGGCATCCAGGCGCGTGACGGGCTGGCCGTCGACGGGACCCGCCGCTATGCCGAGGACAGCCTGCGCTGGATGGGGTGGTACCTCGGACGCGTCGGGCTCGCGGCGGCCATCGGCGGGCTGGCCGTGGCCACCTACCAGACGGCGAAGGGGCGCGCTCGTCCCGCGGTCGTGGCCCTCCTGGTGCTGACCCTGGCGTCGGGAGCGCTCTACTGGTCGGACCCTCGCATCACGCCCTACCAGCTGTGGGCCATCCGGCGGTTCGTCCCGGCCGTGCTCCCGGGTCTGGCCGTCATGGCCGTGGTGTTCGCCGCGTGGGTGCTCGGCGGGTCGGCCGGGCGACGGTGGACGCGCACGGCGGCCGTGGGGCTGCTCGCCGCCGCCATGCTCGTCGGGCCGGCCACGGTCACCTGGAAGCTGCGCGGGATGCGGGCCCAACCGGGTGCCGTCGACGTGGTGGCGCAGGCCTGCGAGCTCATCGGCCCCGATGCCGCCGTGCTCGTCACCGGGGCCTCGGCGCAGGGGTCGCTGCCCCAGGCCCTCCGAGGGTGGTGCGGCGTGCCGACGGGCAGCCTCGTCGCCGCAGCCAGCCCGGACGACCTCGCCGACATCGGCTCGCAGGTCGCAGGAGAAGGCCGGCGCCTGCTGCTCGTGTCGACCGACCCCGCCTCCTTCGAGCCGTACGCGGCGCTGCTCGCCCCGGTCGACTCCACGACGACCTCCCGCTCCGACCACGAGCCGCGCCAGTCGGTCGACCGGGCTCCTGGCAGCTTCGAGCCGGCGCAGGGCCTCACGCTTCACGTGGCCGAGGTGTCCGGCGGGCCCGACGGGCAGGCGTGAGGCCTTCGGTAGTGTTCGGCCCCGTGGGCGGTCAGGACGAGCGCGTCGCTGCGGCAGCGGAGAGGGTGAGCGCGCCACCCTCCGGCGCGTTGCTCATCATCCAGATCCCCTGCTTCAACGAGGAGGAGACGCTGCCGGTCACCCTGGCCGACCTCCCGCGTGAGGTGGCGGGGTTCGACCGGGTCGAGTGGCTGGTCATCGACGACGGCAGCTCGGATCGGACGGTCGAGGTGGCCCGGGCCTGCGGGGTCGACCACATCGTGAGCCACCCGGTGAACCGGGGCCTGGCCGCCGCCTTCACCACGGGGCTGGAGGCGGCGCTGCGGGCGGGTGCCGACGTGGTCGTGAACACCGACGCCGACAACCAGTACGTGGCCGCGTGCATCCCCGACCTCGTCGCTCCCGTCGTGGACGGTCGCGCCGACCTCGTGATCGGCGAGCGGCCCATCGAGTCGATCGAGGAGTTCTCGGCCGTCAAGAAGCGCCTGCAGCGCATCGGCAGCTGGGTGGTGCGGGTGTTCAGCCACAGCGACGTGCGCGACGCCGCCTCCGGCTTCCGGGCGTTCTCCCGGGAGGCGGCGCTGCACGTGCAACTGCACGGCCGGTACTCCTACACGATGGAGACGATCGTGCAGGCGGGGTGGGAGGGCCTGCGCATCGCCACCGTGCCGGTGCGCGTGAACCCCGCGACGCGCCCGTCGCGGCTGGTGCGGTCGTTGCCGAGCTACATGTTCCGCTCGGCCCAGACCATCGTGCGGTCGTTCGTGCTCTACAAGCCGTTCCGCTTCTTCTTCGGGGTGGGTGCGCTGCCGATCGCCCTGGGCATGCTGCTCGTGGTGCGCTGGGTGGTCCTCAGCTGGGTGGTCCAGCAGCACGGCACGCGCGTGCCGAGCCTGGTGGCGGCCGCGGTGCTGCTGCTGCTCGGGTTCCAGATCTGGATCTTCGGGGTGGTGGCCGACCTGTTGTCGGCCAACCGCCGCATCCTCTCCGAGCTGCGGGTGGCGATGAGGCGTCGGACCCTGGCACCCTCCGGGCCGCCCGCCGCCGGTCACGCTGACGGTCTCGGCGGTCTCGACGGGCTCGACGACCTCGACGACCTCGACGGCGTCTGAGGGTCGCGGCCGCGGCTGCCTCGGCAGCCGCCCGTGGTCGTCCGCTCGCTCCTGAGTCGCGCCGCTCCACGTAGGGCTCGGCGTTGCGTGCGGTGACGGGTGGCCGGCGGGTGCGGTGGACGTGGCGCGCGCCTGCGGCCTCGGCGGGCCGCGCGCGCCCCACTCGGCCGGTGCCCTCCCCCGCCAGGGCGGCAGGCGGGGGACGGGGGAGGAGGGTGGTTGACCGGTGGGGGGAAGTGGCATACGGTGGGGCGCAGTGGGGCTCCGAGGGGGCCAGGTGGAGAGGTCGCTGAGGTGTTCGTGGGCACGTTCGAGCACTCGCTCGATGAGAAGGGCCGAGTGGTCCTGCCCTCGACCTTCCGCGTCGAGCTCGCCGAGAAAGGCTTCCTCTCCCAGTACGACCGGTGCCTCGGCCTGTGGACCGAGGAGGGCTTCAACACCGTTGCCGAGCGCATCCGGGACCGGGTCCGTGAGGGCCTGCTCCCGGCCGACGCCCTCCGGGGCTTCTCGGCCAACGCCCACGAGGTCCGCCCCGACAGCCAGGGTCGCATCACCATCCCGCAGCGCCTCCGCGAGTTCGCCGGCCTGGAGCGCGAGGCGGCGGTGATCGGCGCCTACGACCGCATCGAGATCTGGGACGCCGCCCGCTGGGCGGAGCAGGCGCCCAACGCCGACGACAGCCTCGTCAAGGCGGTGGCCCTCGGGCTCTGACGACCGCCATGACCCTCCCACCGCCCACCCACTCGAGGAAGGACCGCACCACCCGCCGCTCGACCTCGCCGGTCGAGGGTCCGCTCATCCGCAGCCTCTCGGATCACACGATGGAAGGCCCCTACTCCGCCCGCTTCCCATCGAGCCCAGTCGGGGAGACATCCCGGCGGGCGCCCGTGATCCGAGGGGCTGCCGATGAGCGGGCCCACCGGCCCCGCCGCCTCCGCCGCACGCGGCGGACGAGGTCGACCGAGCGGGTGGCGTGCCTCATGGACCGACCGCCCGATCCCGACTTCGCCCACCGCCCGGTGATGGCCGACGAGATCGTGGAGCTATTCGCCCCGGTGCCGGCGGGGTGGGTGGTCGACGCCACCCTCGGCGGGGCGGGCCACGCCTCGCTGCTGCTCGAGGCCCATTCCCACCTGAAGGTGCTCGGCCTCGACCAGGACCCCGACGCGCTGGTCGCCGCCCGGTCGCGCCTCGAGCCCTTCGGCGACCGGGCCCGCTCGGTGCGGACCCGCTTCGACGCCCTGGCCGAGGTGGTGGCGCAGGAGCTGCCGCCCGGTGAGCCGGTGGTGGGCGCCCTGTTCGACCTCGGGGTCAGCTCGCCCCAGCTCGACCGGGCCGAGCGCGGGTTCAGCTACCGACTCGACGCCCCGCTCGACATGCGCATGGACCCGGCAGCCACCCGGACCGCCGCCGACGTGGTCAACGGCTACGACGAGGCGGACCTGGCCCGAGTGCTGCGCGACCACGGCGACGAGCGCTTCGCCGCCCGGATCGCCAAGGCGGTGGTGGCGGCCCGTCCGGTGGCGACCACGGGCGAGCTGGCCGAGATCGTGCGCCTTGCCATCCCCGCCGCGGCCCGCCGCCGGGGCGGGCACCCCGCCAAGCGCACCTTCCAGGCCATCCGCATCGAGGTCAACGAGGAGCTCGACGTGCTGCCGGTGGCCCTCGAGGCCGCCATCGACGCCCTCGCCCCGGGCGGGCGCGTCGCCGTGCTCTCCTACCACTCGGGCGAGGACCGCATCGTGAAGCGGGTGCTGCGGCAGGCCGAGACCGGTGGCTGCACCTGCCCGCCCGGCCTGCCCTGCGCGTGCGGCGCCGTGGCGACGGTGCGCCCCCTGCGCCGCGGCGGGCGCACCCCTTCGCCGGCCGAGGTGGCGGCCAACCCCCGTGCCGCCAGCGCCCGGCTGCGCGCCGCTCAGAAGCTGCCCACCGTCGAGGCGACGCGGTGAGCGCCCGGGCGGAGGCGGCCGCGGAGCAGCACCGACCCCGCGTCTTCGTGGCCCTGGCCGCGCTGCCCGACCGGGCCCTGCGCCGTCGCGAGCAGCGACCGGCCCTGCGGGTCGTCGAGCCGGCCCGTCGTCGTCGGCGCAACTGGCAGGTCGGCACCGTCGCCGGCGCGCTGCTCTTCGTGGCCCTCTTCGCCATCGCCGGCGTGCAGACCCTGATCGTCCAGCAGGGCCGTCACATCGACGACCTCAACGGCCGCATCTCCAGCGCCGAGGACGACGCCGAGCGGCTCAAGATCGAGCTGGCCGAGCTCCAGAGCCCGCAGCGCATCGTCGACGAGGCCAAGAACCGCCTCGGCATGATCGAGGCGCCCTCACCGGTGTACCTGCGCCCGACCCCGATCGACGACGCCAAGGCCGCCGAGGTGCCGCCCACCACGCCGTCCACCACCACACCGCCCACGACCGCGGCCACGACCTCCAAGAAGGCCACGTCGGGCGGGTCGGGCACGTCCTCGTCGACGAAGGGCACCACCGCCACCACCACCGCCAAGGCCTCGTCGGGCTCCGGCGCCACGGCCACCACGTCGACGACGACGCGGTCGAAGGCCACCACGGGCACCGGCGTTCGGAGCACGACGCCCACCACCGTGGCCACCGGAGCGAGCCGGTGACCCCTCCCGGTCCCGGCGCGCCGCCGCTCGAGCGGCCTCGCGGCGACGCGCCGTGGAACGCCCCGGACTTCACCCGCCGGTCCTCGCCGACCGCCCGGACCGGCCAGGGCCGTCCCGCCCCGGCCCGCCGCCCGACCGCCCGGCCCGCGGCGCGCCGCCAGGCGTCCGCGGCCGGTGCGCCGGCCCGCACGGAGCCAGCACCTCCGGCCCGGCGGTCGCGCCCGGCCACGCCCCGAGGCCGGCGCCCGGCGGCCGGGCCACCGGTCGCGGAGCGGGTCGGCGAGCGCGTCGGGTCGGTCGTGCGCCGGGCCAACGGCACCGCCCAGGAGGCGCTCGGCCGGCACCGCATGCTGGTCGCCGCCCGGCGAGCGGCCAGCGCGGGGCGCCACACCGCGGTCGACCACCGCAAGCGGCTCCTGCTCGTGCTCGCCGTGCTGGCCAGCCTCTTCGCCCTGCTGGCGTCGAAGGTGGTCGACCTGCAGGTCGTGTCGCCCGGTCGCTACCTGTCCTTCGGAGAGGCGCAGCGCACCGAGACCCAGGTGCTGGCCGCCGAGCGCGGCGCGATCCTCGACCGCAACGGCGACGAGCTGGCCATCTCCCGGCCGACCAAGTCGGTGTTCGTCGACCCGAAGCTGATCGAGAACCCGTCGGCCTCGGCTGCCGCAGTGGCACCCCTGCTCGGCCTCGACGTCAACGACGTGCAGGCCAAGATGACCGGCAACGGCCGCTTCGCCTACCTGGCCCGCAAGGTGCCCACCGACACCGCCGACAAGGTCGCCTCGCTGAAGCTGCCGGGCGTGTCGTTCCTCGACGACAGCGAGCGCTACCTGCCCGCCGGCGCGTCCGGCCGATCGCTGCTCGGCGCGGTCGACGTCGACAACAAGGGCATGTCGGGGCTCGAGGCGCAGTACGACCAGCAGCTCACGGGGACGCCCGGCAAGCTCTCCCTGGAGAAGACGCCGCAGGGCCGCACCATCGCCATCGGCGACTACAGCCTCACCCCGGCGCTGCCCGGCGAGACCCTGAGCCTCACCATCGACCGGTCGATCCAGTACGAGGCCGAGACGGCCCTCGCCCAGCAGGTGCAGGCCAGCGAGGCCAAGGGCGGCGTGGCCGTGGTGACCAAGCCCAGCACCGGCGAGGTGCTCGCCGTGGCCAACGTGGTGAAGGACCCCGAGACCGGCGAGGTGGTGGTCGGCACCAACAACGCCGCGTTCACCACGCAGTACGAGCCCGGGTCGGTGATGAAGATGGCCACCGTGGCCGCCGCCCTCGAGAAGGGCACGATCACCCCGACGAGCAGCTTCTACCTGCCGCCCACCCTGCCGGTGTACGACGCCGTGTTCGGCGAGGCCGAGCCGCGCGGTGCCGTCACCTGGGACGTCCGCAAGATCCTCGAGCAGTCCTCGAACGTCGGCACCATCAAGATCGCCCAGACCATCGGCGCCGACACCATGTACGAGTTCCAGAAGGCCTTCGGGTTCGGCCAGAAGACGGCGCTCGACTTCCCGAACGAGGCGGCCGGGGCCGTGCTGCCGCCGTCGAAGTGGTCGGGCACCTCGCTGCCCACCATCGCCATCGGCCAGGGCATCTCGGTCACGCCCCTGCAGATGCTCATGGCGTACAACGTCGTGGCCAACGGCGGGGTGTACGTGGCGCCGAAGCTGGTGCAGTCGACGACCGACGGCGACGGCACCGTGCACCCCACGCCGGTGGCCGACGGCCGCCAGGTGATCAGCCGGACCACCGCCGACGAGCTGAACCTCATGCTGCGCGGCGTGGTCGACGCCGGCACCGGCCAGGAAGCCAAGATCGACGGCTACCACGTCCTCGGCAAGACCGGCACCGCCCGCAAGGCCCAGCCGGGCGGTGGCTACCTCGACGCCAACGGCGTCACCCAGTACCAGTCGACGTTCATCGGGGTGGTGCCCGCCGAGCAGCCGGCCCTGTCGGTCTACGTGATGATCGACGAGCCGTCCGGCGGCCGGTACACGGGCGGCACCACCGCCGCCCCGGCGTTCTCCCGCATCGCCTCGTTCGCCCTGCGGCGCCTCGGCATCCCGCCGGCCGCCACCGACGCCGCCAACGGCGGGGCCCCCGTGCAGCCCGACGGCGGCACGCCCGTCGGCGCGGCCACCGTCGGCGGCGACGGCCGGCTGAAGGCGCCGGCGGCGGGCTCGACGGCGACGACCACGGTGCCCACCACCGTGCCCCGGACCGGCACCGCCACCTCCCGCAGCACCACCGCCGCTGCCACCTCGCCGCCCACCACGGCCACCGCCACGTCAGCCACCACCCGCTCCAAGCGCGGGACGGGGTGACCCCGGTGCTCCTGCGCTCCCTGGTGGAGGGGCTCGAGGGGGCCGAGGTGCTCGGGGCGCACGACGTCGAGGTGCTCGACGTCGTGCACGACTCGAGGGCCGTCACCCCTGGTGCGCTGTTCTGCTGCATCCCCGGTGCCCGCACCGACGGCCATGACCACGCGCCGGCCGCGGTGGCCGCCGGCGCCGTCGCCCTGCTCGTCGAGCGGCCGCTCGACCTGCCCGTGCCCCAGGTGCGCGTCGCCGATGCCCGCGCCGCCGTCGGGCCCGTGGCGGCCGCCTTCTTCGGTCACCCGTCGGCGGCGCTGGCGGTGGTGGGCGTCACCGGCACCAACGGCAAGACCACGACCACCCACCTGCTGGCGAACGTGATGGCCGCCGCCGGGAGGCGGTGCGAGGTGATGGGCACGCTCTCCGGCGCCCGCACCACGCCCGAGGCCACCGACCTGCAGCGGACGCTCGCCCGCTGGCGCGACGACGGGGTGGAGGTCGTCGCCATGGAGGTCTCCTCGCACGCCCTCGACCTGCACCGGGTCGACGCCACCACGTTCCGGGTGGCGGTGTTCACCAACCTCAGCCGCGACCACCTCGACCACCACGGCACCATGGAGAGCTACTTCGCGGCCAAGGCCCGGCTGTTCGAACCCGGGCTCAGCGAGCGCGGCGTGGTCAACCTCGACAGCCCCTACGGGCGGCTCCTCGCCGACACCGCCACCATCCCGACCGACGGCTACCGGATGGCCGAGGTCGACGACCTCGAGCTGGCGGCAACCGGGTCGTCGTTCACGTGGCGTGGCCACCGGGTGGCACTGCCGCTGGCGGGCGCGTTCAACGTGGCCAACGCGCTGGCGGCCGCCCACGCCGCGGTGGCCCTCGGCGTCGACGAGGCCGTGGTCGCCGACGGGCTGTCGCGCCGGCTCGTGGTGCCCGGCCGCTTCGAGCTGGTCGAGGCCGGCCAGCCCTTCCCGGTGGTCGTCGACTACGCCCACACGCCCGACGGGCTCGACCAGCTGCTCACCGCCGCCGACGACCTGGTCGGCCGCCAGCCCGCCGACCGGCGAGGGCGGGTCGTCGTGGTGTTCGGCTGCGGCGGCGACCGCGACCCCACCAAGCGCCCGGCCATGGGCGAGGTGGCGGCCCGGAGGGCCGACCTGGTGGTGGTGACGGCCGACAATTCCCGCAGCGAGGACACCGCGGCCATCATCGAGGCCGTGAAGCAGGGATTCGACCGCGTCCACCCGCGCCGGGCCGCCGAGCTGGTGATCGAGCCCGACCGCCGGGCCGCCATCGCCCTGGCGCTGCGGGCCGGCCGTCCCGGCGACGTGGTCCTCGTCGCCGGGAAGGGCCACGAGACCACCCAGGACATCGGCGGGGTCGTCACGCCCTTCGACGACCGGGTGGTGGTGGCCGAGGAGTGGGCCGCCGGCGGAGACGGCGCGTGATCCGCCTCCTCGTCGCCGCCGCCGTCGCCCTGACCCTGTCGTTGCTCGGCACCAAGGTGCTCATCAGCGGCCTCGAGCGCCGGCGGATCGGCCAACCCATCCGCGAGGACGGCCCCCAGGGGCACATGACCAAGGCCGGCACCCCCACGATGGGCGGGATCGCCATCGTCGCCTCGGCGGTCCTGGCGTGGGTGGTGAGCGACCTGTCCGGCGTCGTGTACACCCGCCGGGGCCTGCTGTGCATGGGGGCGATCGCCCTCGCCGGCGTCGTCGGGCTCGTCGACGACTCCATCAAGGTCTTCCGGGAGCGGAACCTCGGGCTGAGCAAGCGGGCCAAGACCCTCGGCCTGCTCATCGTGGCCGTCGGCTTCGCCGTGTCGATGCTGGCGTTCACCAACGTCAAGACGACGCTGTCGTTCACCCGCTTCGACTCGCCGGGCATCGACCTGGGCAACGTGGGCTGGGCGATCCTGGCCGTGGCGGTCATCTACGCCATGACCAACGCGGTGAACCTCACCGACGGCCTCGACGGGCTGGCGGCCGGCTCGTCGATCTTCGCCTACGCCGCCTACGTCGTCATCGCCTTCTGGGGGTTCCGCCACACCAACGTCTACAGCGACGAGAGCTTCCTCGACACCGCGGTGGTGGCGGCGTCGATGCTCGGCGCGTGCGCCGGCTTCCTGTGGTGGAACGCCGCCCCTGCCCGCATCTTCATGGGCGACACCGGGTCGTTGGCCATCGGCGCCGGCCTCGCCGCCCTGGGCCTCAGCACCAACACCGTGCTGCTCCTGCCGCTCATCGGCGGCGTGTTCGTGATGGAGACGGCGTCGGTGGTGCTGCAGATCGGCAGCTTCCGCCTGTTCGGCCGGCGCATCTTCCGCATGGCCCCCTTGCACCACCACTTCGAGCTCGGGGGGTGGCCCGAGACCACGGTGATCATCCGCTTGTGGATCGTGGCCGGGCTGTTCACCGCCTTGGCCCTCGGGCTCTACTACGCCGACTTCGTGAGCCTCCCGGGGGTGCTCGACTGATGGCGCAGCGCGCCGCGGAGCAGGTCGCGCTCAGGTCCGTGGTGGTGCTGGGCCTCGGTGTCACCGGTCGCGCCGTCGTGCGGGCCCTGCGCGACCACGGGGCCGATGTCACCGCCGTCGACGACCATCCCACGGACGCGACCCGCGGTGCGGCAGCATCGCTCGGCGTGGAGCTGCTGGAGTCGCCGTCGGAGCAGGACCTGGCCGAGCTGCTGGCCGGCGCCGACGCGCTCCTCCCCAGCCCCGGCGTGCCCGACCGCCACCCCGCCTTCGCCGCCGCCGAGCGGGCCGGTGTGCCCGTGATGTCGGAGTTCGACCTGGCCGGCCGGTGGGACGACCGGCCGATGGTGGCCGTCACCGGCACCGACGGCAAGACCACCGTCACCACCATGGTCACCGAGATGCTGCGGGCGTCGGGCCGTCGAGCGGTGGCGTGCGGCAACACCGAGACGCCCCTGGTCGAGGCCATCGCCGATCCGGCCACCGAGGTGTTCGTCGTGGAGGCCTCGTCGTTCCGCCTCGCGCACTCGCAGCGGTTCCGCCCCGACGTGGCCGTGTGGCTGAACTTCGCCCCTGACCACCTCGACGTGCACGAGTCCCTCGCCGCCTACGAGGCGGCCAAGGCCAAGGTGTGGCGCGACCTCACCGAGGGCGAGGGACTGGCGGTGGCCAACGCCGAGGACCCCGTCGTGCTGGCCAACCGCAACGCCACCGTGGAGACCGTCACCTTCGGCCTGGAGGGATCGGGCGCCGACGCCACCGTCGAGGCGGGCGAGCTGCGCCTCCCCGACGGCACGCCGCTGGTGCGGGTCGACGAGCTGCCCCGCACCCTGCCCCACGACCTCGCCAACGCCCTCGCCGCCTCGGTCGCGGCGGTCGCCGCCGGAGCCGACCTCGACGCCGTGCGAGCCGTGCTGCGCTCGTTCCAGGGGCTGGCCCACCGGGTGCAGCTGGTGGCCGACGCCGACGGCGTGCGGTGGTACGACGACTCCAAGGCCACCACCCCCCACGCCACTCTGGCCGCCGTGTCGGGGTTCGCGTCGGTGGTGCTCGTCGCCGGAGGCCGCAACAAGGGGCTCGACCTCTCCGAGCTGCGCGCCACCGTGCCGCCGGTGCGGGCCGCGGTCGCCATGGGCGAGGCCGCCGGCGAGATCGAAGCCGCCCTGTCGGGCCGTTGCGAGGTCGTCACCGTCGGCACCGGCATGGCCGACGTGGTGGCGGCGGCCGCCCGCCTCGCCCGGCCCGGCGACGCCGTCGTGCTCTCCCCGGGCTGCACCTCCTTCGACTGGTTCGGCTCCTACGCCGAGCGCGGCGACGCCTTCGCGTCCGCGGTGCGGGCCCTGGTCGGCGCCGAGGGGCAGGCCCGGTGAGCGCCCCGACCGCCACCCGTCCCGCCGCCACCCGCACCGGCGCCCGCACCGGCGCATCTCGGCGCACCGCCGGCCGCGAGGGCCGCCTGCTGCGCGCCGCCGACACCCCGAGGGGGCGCTCGAGCACCTTCACCTGGATGTTCGCCCTCGTGGCGATCCTCAACCTGGTCGGCCTGCTGATGGTGCTGTCGGCGTCGACCGTGACGTCGCTCTACGAGTACGGCTCGCCGTGGTACCAGTTCCGTCGCCAGTTCATGTGGCTGCTCATCGGGTCGGCGGCCATGGTCCTCGCCCTGCGGGTCGACTACCGGTCGTGGCGCCGGCGGGTGAACCTGCTGCTGCTCGTGGCGGGCGGGCTCATGGTGCTGGTGCTCGTGCCCGGCGTCGGCGTGAACGTCAACGGCTCCTCGCGGTGGCTGGGCTACGGCTCGTTCAGCATCCAGCCCTCGGAGCTGGCCAAGCTCGCCGTGATCGTGTTCGCCGCCGACCTGCTGGCCCGCCGGGCCGGCAAGGCCCACGACTGGCGGCTCACGCTGAAGCCGGTGATGTTCGTGTTCCTGGTGTTCGCCCTCATGCTGATGGCCCAGCCCAACCTGGGCACCACCATCATCCTGGCCACCATCCTGCTGGCGATGCTGTTCGTGGCCGGGGTGCCGGGCAAGCCCCTCGCCGTCACCGCCGGGGTCCTGGTCTCGTTCGCCGCGGCGTTCGCCGTCCTCGAGCCCTACCGCTTTCGGCGCCTGATGGCGTTCCGCGACCCGTGGGCCGATCCGCTCAACACCGGGTTCCAGACCATCCAGAGCCAGGTCGGGCTGGCCAACGGCGGGCTGTTCGGCACCGGGCTGGGGGAGGGGCGGGCCAAGTGGGGGTTCCTGCCCGAAGCCCACACCGACTTCATCTTCGCCATCATCGGCGAGGAGCTCGGCCTCGTCGGCGCCCTCACCGTGGTGGCCCTGTTCGTGGCCCTCGGCCTGCTCGGCGTGCGCACCGCGCTGCGGGCCCCCGACCGGTTCGGCATGCTCGTCGCCGCCGGGGTCACCACCTGGATCCTCGTGCAGGCGTTCATCAACATGGGCGCGGTGGTCGGTGTGCTGCCCATCACCGGGGTGCCGCTGCCGTTCGTGTCGTCGGGTGGCTCGTCGCTGATCTTCACCATGGCGGCCACCGGGCTGCTGCTCAACATCGCCCGCCAGGCCCGCTGATGGCCGGCCGGACCTCCGGCACACCCGCCGCCTACGCCTTGGTGGCCGGCGGCGGCACCGCCGGCCACGTCCTGCCCGGCCTCGCCGTGGCCCGGGCGCTCGTCGCCCGGGGCCACGACCCGTCGACGATCCACTTCGTGGGCAGCGAGCGGGGCCTGGAGGCGAGCCTGGTGCCTGCCGCCGGGTTCGGCCTGACCGTGCTGCCGGGCCGGGGCATCCAGCGCCGCCTGACCTGGCAGAACGTCGCCGCGGTCTGGGGCCTGCTGCGCGCCGTGGCCAAGGGCGTCGGGCTGGTGCGCCGGCGCCGTCCGGCCGTGGTGCTCGTGCTCGGCGGCTACGCCAGCGTGGCCTGCGCCATCGGCGCCGTGCTGTGGCGGGTGCCGATCGTGGTGGCCGAGCAGAACGCCCGGGCGGGCGCGGCCAACCGGCTGGCCGGGTGGTTCGCCCGGGCGGCCGCCGTGCCGTTCCCCGAGACGGACCTGCCCCGCAAGGTCGTCACCGGCAACCCGGTGCGCCCCGAGGTGCTGGCCATCGACCGGGGCCGCGACCGGCCGGCGGCCAGGGCGGCGCTGGGCCTGCCGGCCGACCGGGTCGTCGTCGCCGTGGTCACCGGTTCGCTCGGTGCCCGGCGGGTCAACCAGGCGGTGCGGGCGGCGATCCCGGCGTGGGCCGACCGCGCCGATCTCGCGGTCCGCCACGTGGTGGGCTCCCGCGACTTCGACGCCATGCAGGCCGACCCGCCGGAGGTGGCGCCCGGCGGGCTCGTCTACCAGGCCGTCCGCTACGAGGACCACATGGACCTGCTGCTCGCCGCCGCCGACCTGCTCGTCGGCCGGGCCGGCGGCACCACCGTGGCCGAGCTGGCCGAGGTCGGCCTCGCCGCCCTGCTCGTGCCGCTGCCGATCGCGCCCCGTGATCACCAGACCGCCAACGCCGCCGCCCTCGTGCGGGCCGGCGCGGCCATCCTGGTGCCCGACGCCGAGCTCGACGGCGACCGCCTGGTCCGGGAGCTGCAGCCCCTGCTCGACGAGCCGGCCCGCCTCGCCGCCATGGGCGCCGCCGCCCGATCCCTCGCCCGCCCCGACGCCGCCGACCGGGTGGCCGACCTGGTGGAGGCCCACGCCCGCCGATGACCGTTCCGCCGCCCCCCACCGATCCCCTGCCGTCGCTCGACGCGCCCCTCGACGTGCACGTCGTGGCCGTCGGCGGTGCCGGCATGTCGGCCATCGCCACGGTGCTGGCCGCCATGGGCCACCGCGTCACCGGCAGCGACCTGCGGGACTCCCCGGTGCTCGACCGGCTGCGGGCGCTCGGCGTCGAGGTCACCGTCGGCCACGACGCCGCCAACCTGCCCGACCACGTCGACCTCGTGGCCATCTCCACCGCCGTCCCCGACGACAACCCCGAGGTCGCCGAGGCCCGGCGGCGGGGGGTGCCGGTGGTGCGCCGCACGGCCCTGCTCGCCGCCATCGCCGGGCGCCGCCGGGCGGTGGCCGTCGCCGGCACCCACGGCAAGACCACCACGTCGGCGATGCTGGCGCTCGTGCTGCTCGAGGGCGGGCTCGAGCCGTCCTACATCGTCGGCGGCCGGGTGGCCGACCTCGGCCACGGCGCGGCCTGGGGCGAGGGGGAGTGGTTCGTCGTCGAGGCCGACGAGAGCGACGGCTCCGGCTTCGCCATGCCCCACGCGGCGGCCATCGTCACCAACGTCGAGCCCGACCACCTCGAGTACCACGGCTCGGTCGAGAACCTCCACGCCGCCTTCGCCCGGTTCCTCGCCGACACCACCGGGCCCCGGCTCGTGTGCGCCGACGACCCCGTGGCCCGCCGGCTCGGCGCCGAGGTGGGCGCCCTCGGCTACGGCACCGCCGACGGCGCCGACCTGCACATGGCCGAGGTGGTGGCCGGTCGCCACGGGATCGGCTTCGAGGTCTGGCGCAACGGGGCCCTGCTCGGAGCGGTCCAGGTGCCGTTGCCCGGCGTGCACAACGCCCGCAACGCGTGCGCGGCGCTGGCGATGGGCCTCGAGCTGGGCGTGCCGTTCGAGGCGGCCGCCCGCGCGCTGGGCCGCTTCGGCGGCGTCGACCGGCGCTTCGAGCACCGGGGCGAGGCGGCAGGGGTCACCTTCGTCGACGACTACGCCCACCTGCCCACCGAGGTGGCCGCCGCGGTCGCCGCCGCCCGCGACGGCGGCTGGCGGCGGGTGGTCACCGTCTTCCAGCCTCACCGCTACAGCCGCACGGCGGCCTTGTGGCCGGAGTTCGCCGACGCCTTCGTGGGCTCCGACCTGCTCGTGGTCACCGACGTCTACGCCGCCGACGAGGCGCCCCGCCCGGGGGTGTCGGGCAAGCTCGTGCTCGACGCCGTCCTCGACGCCCACGGCCGCCAGGCGGCCGCGTACCTGCCCGCCCTCGACGACGTCGTCGGGTACCTCGCCGCTCGGCTCCGCCCCGGCGACCTGTGCCTCACCCTCGGGGCCGGCGACCTCACCGGGGTCCCCGACCGGGTGCTCGAGCGCCTGCGGGCCCGGGAGGCGGCCGCGGCGGCCGGCTCGTGAGCGTGCCCGCCTCCCTCGTGGCCGCGGCGCGCGCGGCGGTGCCCGACGCCGGCGTCGACCAGCCCCTCGGGGCCCTCACCACCTACCGCGTCGGCGGCCGGGCCGACGTGCTGGCGCGGGTCGAGTCGGTCGACCAGCTCGTCGCCCTGGCCCGGGCCCTCGCCGGGCCGGGCCGGCCCGGCTCGCCCCCGGCGCCCGTGCCCGTGCTCGTGCTCGGGCGTGGCTCCAACGTCCTCGTCGCCGACCGCGGCTTCCCCGGGGTGGCGGTGGTGCTCGGCGACGGGCTGGCCGGCGTCGAGCTCGCCGGCACGACCGTGACGGCCGGCGGTGCCGCCTCGCTGCCCGTGGTCGCCCGGCTCAGCGCGGCCGCCGGGCTCACCGGGTTCGAGTGGGCCGTCGGGGTCCCCGGTTCGGTGGGTGGGGCGGTGCGCATGAACGCCGGCGGCCACGGCTCGGACATGGCCGCCACCCTGCGGAGGGTCCGCGTGGTCGACCTGCGCAGCGGGGAGGATGGGTGGATGGCCGCCGCCGACCTCGAGCTGGGCTACCGGCGCTCCCGCCTGGGGCCCCACCAGGTGGTGGTGGCCGCCGAGCTGGAGCTGCGGCGCGGCGAGCGCGAGCGGGCCAAGGCCGAGATCGCCGAGATCGTGCGGTGGCGCCGCGAGCACCAGCCCGGTGGGGCCAACGCCGGCTCGGTGTTCACCAACCCGCCCGGTGACTCCGCCGGCCGCCTGCTCGACGCCGCCGGGGCCAAGGGCCGCCGCCACGGCACCGCCGCGGTGTCGACCAAGCACGCCAACTTCATCCAGGCCGACGAGGGCGGCTCGGCCGACGACGTCGCCGCCCTCATGGCCGAGCTGCGGGAGCTGGTCCGCGCCCACGCGGGTGTCGACCTGCACGCCGAGACCCACCTGGTCGGCTTCACCGCCGAGCAGGCGGAGGCCGCCGGCGCGCGCCTGCTCACCGGACTCGAGGGCGCCGCAGCCGCCACCGCCGCCGCGGACCCTCGACCGGAGGTGGAGGGTTGAGCGCCCGCACGCTGGAGCGGCCCGCCGCGGCCCCCGTCGACCCCCGCATCGAGGCCCGGCGGCGGTCGGTCGTCAGCCAGCAGCGCCGGCGCCGACGCCGGCGCCTGCTCGCTGTGGTGGTCGTGCTGGGCGTGGTCGGGGGCGCGTGGCTCCTCACCCGCACCGGCCTGCTCGACGTCGACCGGCTGCAGGTCGAGGGGGCCGTCCACGAATCCGCCCAGGACGTCCTCGACGCATCGGGGATCCGCCTCGGCGACCAGCTCCTCGACATCGACGCCGGTGCGGCGTCGCGCCGTGTGGAGCAGCTGCCGTGGATCGACACCGCCACCGTCGAGCGCTCGCCGGGCGGCTCGGTCACGGTCACGGTGACCGAGCGGACGCCGGTCGCCACGGTCGGCGACGCCATGGGCGGTCGCCACCTGGTCGACGCGTCGGGGCGCCTGCTCGGCCCCGTCGAGGGCGACACGAACGGTCTGATGCCGTTGGAGGGCGTCACGCCGGGCGATCCCGGCCAGCCCGTCGAGGGCGCGCAGGGCGCGCTGCGGGCGCTGGCCGCGCTCAGCCCCGGCGTGCGGTCCCGCGTGTCGGCGATCGCGGTGGCCCCCGACGGCGCCGTCCAGCTGAAGCTGGTCCCCCAGGGTGTCGCCGTGCTGGGCGAGCCCACCGACCTCGAGGCGAAGGTCTCCCGCCTGGCCACGGTCATGGGCCAGGTCGACCAGCGTGACCTCGGCGGCATCGACGTGACCGACCCGAGCACCGCCCGGGTGTGGAGACCCAAGGCGTGAGTGCCCCTGTGGAGTATCCTTCTGCACGCTCTCACCATCGACCTGACGTCGACGCCCGCGGCCGCCCGGCCGCAGTCCGGAGCCACTGACCACCGCAGTCCCAGGCGAGCGGCCTGCACGCATCCCAAGGAGAGCCCCATGGCCCCCAACCCGCAGAACTACCTCGCGGTGATCAAGGTCGTCGGCGTCGGCGGCGGTGGCGTCAACGCCGTGAACCGGATGATCGACGCCGGCCTGAAGGGCGTCGAGTTCATCGCGGTCAACACCGACGCGCAGGCCCTGCTCATGAGCGACGCCGACGTGAAGCTCGACATCGGCCGCGAGCTCACCCGCGGCCTGGGCGCCGGCAGCGACCCCGAGGTCGGCAAGGCGGCGGCCGAGGCCCACACCGACGAGATCGAAGAGGTGCTCAAGGGCGCCGACATGGTGTTCATCACCGCCGGCAAGGGCGGGGGCACCGGCACCGGCGCCGCCCCGGTCATCGCCGAGATCGCCAAGAACCTGGGCGCGCTCACCATCGGCGTGGTCACCCGGCCGTTCGGCTTCGAGGGCAAGCGCCGGGCGGTGCAGGCCGACTCGGGCATCAAGACCCTCAAGGAGAAGGTCGACACGCTGATCGTCATCCCCAACGATCGCCTGCTCACCGTCTCCAACGACAAGACCTCGGTGCTCAACGCCTTCAAGATGGCCGACGAGGTCCTGCTCCAGGGCGTGCAGGGCATCACCGACCTCATCACCACCCCGGGGCTCATCAACACCGACTTCGCCGACGTGAAGATGGTCATGAGCGACGCCGGCTCGGCGTTGATGGGCATCGGGTACGGCTCCGGCGACGGACGTGCGCTCAGCGCCGCCCGGGCCGCCATCTCCTCGCCGCTGCTCGAGGCCTCCATCGAGGGCGCCCGCGGCATCCTGCTCACCATCGCCGGCGGCTCCGACCTCGGCCTGTTCGAGGTCAACGAGGCGGCCGAGGTCATCCACAACGTCGCCCACCCCGACGCCAACATCATCTTCGGCACCGTCATCGACGACGAGATGGGCGACGAGGTGCGCATCACCGTCATCGCCGCCGGGTTCGACCGCTGGGACGCCGAGAAGAAGGGCGGCCCGCGGGGCCAGCGCGGCGCCGACGAGCCGATCCGCGACGTCTTCGCCTCCTCCTCCGACGACGACGACGACCTCGGCGGCGAGGACGACTTCGACGTCCCGTCGTTCCTCCAGTAGCCGCGTCGCTCGCCGTCGGCCCCCCGGTCGGTCCGTGCAGGCCTGGCAGCGGCTGCTGCCCGACGGCCGCGCCGTGCAGGTGCGGGCCACCGACCGCACCGACGGCGACCTGCGCGTCGACGGTGAACCGGCCCTGCTGCACGAGCGCCGTGCCGCCGTGGCCGATCGTCCGTGGGTCTGGTTGCGCCAGGTGCACGGCGCCGGCGTCGTCGTGGTGGAACCCGACGACGACCCGAGCCGGTCGGCCGGGTCGCCGGCCGACGCCGTCGTGACGGTCCGCACCGACGTGGCCCTCGCCGTGCACGGCGCCGACTGCGGGATCGTCGCCCTCTGGTCGGCCGAGGGCATCGTCGGCGCGGCCCATGCCGGGTGGAAGGGCCTCGAGGCCGGCGTGCTGGACGCCACCGCGGCCCGCATGCGCCAGCTGGGCGCAGGCTCGGTGCGCGCCGTGCTCGGCCCCTGCATCGGGCCGGAGTGCTACGAGTTCGGGGTCGAGGAGCTCGACCGCCTCGCCGGTGCCCTCGGCGAGTCGGTGCGGGGCCGGACCGCCTCGGGTGGCCCGGCGCTCGACCTGCGCGCCGCGGTGCGAGCGGCGCTGGCCGCGGCCGAGGTCGAGGTGGTCCGCGCCGACCCCCGCTGCACGGCGTGCGCGCGAGGCGCGGACGGTGGTCCGGCCCTCTTCTCCCACCGGGCCCGGGGCGACCAGGCTCGCCAGGCGCTGGTGGTGTGGCTCGAAGACCGCGTTCCGCCCGAAGACCCCGTTCTGGTGGAGGTCTCCGACCACATGCGACAGCAGATCTCCACCAGAAGCGGACGGGGTGCGGGGGAGGGGCGGCGGTGAGCAGGGTCGACCCGGCGGCGGTGGCCGAGCGGCTCGCCGCGCTCCGGGGGCGCATCGAGCGGGCCGGTGCCGGGCGGCCGGTGGGCATCGTGGCCGTCACCAAGGGGTTCGGCGCCGAGGCGGTGAGGGTGGCGCTCGACCTCGGTCTGACGATGGTGGGGGAGAACTACGCCCAGGAGCTGCTCGCCAAGCACACCGCGCTGGAGTCCGATCCGCCGGCGGTGGCGCCGCGATGGCACTTCCTCGGGCGGCTGCAGCGCAACAAGGTCCGCCAGCTGGCACCGCTCGTGGCCGTGTGGCAGAGCGTCGACCGGGCCGAGCTGGCCGACGAGATCGCCAAGCGGGCCCCCGGCGCCACCGTGCTCGTGCAGGCCAACCTCTCCGGCGAGGCCCACAAGGGCGGCGCCGCCCTCGCCGACGTGCCGGCGCTGGTGGCGCACGCCCGGGGGGCCGGCCTGGACGTCGAGGGCCTGATGGGCGTGGGCCCGGCGGGCGGTCCCGAGCGGGCCCGGACCGGTTTCCGGGCCCTCGTGGCGCTGGCCGACGAGCTGGGCCTGCCCGAGCGCTCCATCGGCATGAGCGCCGACCTGGAGGTGGCGGTGGAGGAGGGCGCCACGCTGGTCCGCGTCGGCACCGGCCTGTTCGGGCCTCGACCGCCTCGGGGGCCCGCCGCGCCGTGATCTCGGCCCCGGCGGGCCCGAGGCGTGGGCCTGCCGTGGAGCCACTAGCCTTGCGCCCAGGAGACGCCGGGGCCGCGACGCGCCCCGGCACGGAGGAACCGATGGCGACGATGTGGCGCAAGGCCATGCTGTACCTGGGTCTCGGCCCGGACGAGGAGTACGACGACTACGACGCCGCTCCGGAGGAGCGGCCCGCGCCTCCTCGTGAGCAGCCCGCCGCCGGCCGCCAGGTCGCCAGCCGTCCCACTCCGGCCCGGCCGTCGGCGCCGAGCCGGCCCCGCCCGGCGCCGGCGCAGTCGCCGGCCTTCTCCACTCCTCCGCCCGAGCCGACCGAACCGCCGGCCGTGCGCACCCTGCCGGTGCCCGGCGACGACGCCCCCAAGCCCCGCGTCCGGGCCGTGCCCCGCACCCCCCAGGTCAAGCCCCACCTCGTCGTGCCCACGTCGTTCAACAGCGCCCAGGAGGTCGCCGACAAGTTCAAGGCCAACCAGCCGGTGGCCATGGACCTGTTCGACGTCGACCGAGAGCTGTCGCGCCGCCTGATCGACTTCTCCAGCGGCCTCTGCTACGGCCTCGGCGGCAAGATGGACAAGCTCGCCAACCACGTCTATCTGCTGACCCCGGCGGGGGTCGAGGTGCCGGCCGACGAGCAGCGCAAGCTGGCCGACCGCGTCTCGGCCGACCGCTGAGCCATGTGGGCGCTCATCGCCGTCGTCCTGCAGCTGTTCCTGCTGTGCCTGCTCGGCCGCATGGTGCTGAGCTGGTTCCCGTCGTCGGGCACCGGTCCGATGGAGACCGTGCGCTCGGTGCTCTACGCCATCACCGAGCCGGTGCTGGCGCCGGTGCGCTCGTTGCTGCCGCCCGTGCGCCTGGGTGGGCTGGGCCTCGACCTCTCCGTCACCATCGTGTTCATCGTGATCCTGGTCGTCCTGCAGGCCCTGCCGAGGTAGCGGTCGACCACTGCCAGTGAATGGCCTTGCCGGCGGCCGGCGTCCCGGTAGCATCGCCGCGATGGAGACCACTTCCGGAACGCCGCACCTCCTGACCGACGTCCGCTTCTCGGTCGCCCGGAAGGGCTACGACCCCGACGAGGTCGACAACTTCCTCGAGCGGGTCAGCGCCGCGGTGGCCCAGCTGCAGGAGAAGCTGCGCCAAGCGACGGCCAACGCCGAGGCGGCCGAGGGTCGAGCGGCCGAGGCCACGCGCGCCCAGACGCTGCTGCAGGCCCGGGTCGACAAGCTCGAGTCCGACCTCGCCGCCGCCCGCGAGCAGGCCGCCGCCGCCCCGGCCGCGCCCGCCCGTTCCAGCGAGGACGACACCGCCGAGGTGTCCAAGGTGCTGGTCCTGGCCCAGCGCACCGCCGACGCGGCCGTGGCCGAGGCCCGTGCCACCGCGTCGCAGATCGTCAACCAGGCCGAGCAGGAGGCCACCCGGGTCCTCGCCAACGCCCGCACCGAGGCCGACGAGAACGCTGCCCGCCGGCGGGCGGTCCTGGCCGAGGAGGTCTCCACGCTGGAGTCCGACCGCGACTCGCTCAACGGTGAGATCTCGGCGCTGAACCGCTACCTCGAGGACCAGCGGGCCTCGCTCGGCGGGGCCCTCTCCCGCATCCAGGCCGTGCTCGACGACCCGTCGGCGCTGCGCCTGGCGCCGCCTCCGGCCACCAGCGCCCGCTCGGAGCCCGCCGGTGCGGGCACGCCGTCGGGCGAGGCGGCGTCGTCGGCCCGAGCGGCCGAGCCGGGCGCCGAGGAGGCCATCGACGTCACCGACCAGGCGGAGGCGGCCTCCGACCACCCCGAGCCCGCCGCCGACGACACCGCGGAGCTGCGCCCTGCCACCTCGTCGGCGTCGTCCAACGGCACGTCGACCCCGGCTCCGGTGGGCGCGCCGAAGGCCGAGGCCACCGGCTCCGAGGCCGAGAGCCTGTTCGAGGCCGGCGACGCGTCGGGCCAGCCCGGCGCCGCCACCCCGGTCGCGGTGTTCGACGCCGAGGCGCCGCCGCGGGAGCCGGCGTTCTTCGGCAAGGACGACGACGAGGCCGACGCCGCCATGCGGGCGTTCTTCGAGGCCGACTTCGACGACGAGAAGCGCTTCGGCCGCTAGCCCTCCCAGAGGGCTCACCCGCCGCTCCCTCCCAGAGGGCTCACCCCGCGCTCCTGCCGTTCTGGTGGAGGTTTGCCCCCCGTTCCGGGGGGCAAACCTCCACCAGAACGAGGGCGGAGGCGCTGCTCGGCGGGGTCAGACGACCTTGGTGAGGGTGACGGCCACGGTCGTGCCGTCGAGCTCGATCGCCCGGTCACCCGGGCCGCGGGTGACGTCGGTGGCCAGGACCTCGGTGCAGACGGAGTCGCGGTGGGCCTCGACGACGGCCCACAGGGCGTCGTCGGCGTCGATGCTCACGGTGATGCGGTCGGCGATCTCCAGGCCGGTCGCCTTGCGGGCGTCGTTGAGGGCCCGCACCAGCTCGCGGGCGGTGCCCTCGGCGCGCAGCGCGTCGTCGAGCTCGAGGTCGAGGGCGACGGCCCACCCCTCGTCCTCCACCAGCGCGAGGTCGTCGTGGCGCTCGGCCCGCACGTCGACGTCGTCCGCGGTGAGCTTCTCGCCGGCGATCTCGATGGAGCCGTCGCGCTCGAGCGCGGCCCGCAGCTGCGAGCCGTCGGCGTCGGCGAGCGCGGCCTTGACCTCGTTGACCTTCGGTCCCAGCCGGGGGCCGAGGGCACGGAAGTTCGGCACGACGTTCCAGCGCATGAGCCCCGAGAGGGTGTCGAGGCGCTCGAGCGACTTCACGTTGAGCTCGGCGCGGATCTCGGCGTCGATCTCGTCGGTGAGATCCGCGCCCTCGTGCAACAGCAGCGCCCGTGAGAGGGGTTGGCGCACCTTCACCTTGGCGTCGGTGCGGGCAGCCCGGCCCAGGCCGACGAGGCGTCGGGCGGCCGCCATCTGCTCGGCGAGGGCTCGGTCGTGGCGGCCCTGCGGCTCGGGCCAGTCGCTGAGGTGCACCGAGCGCTCACCGGTGACCGTGGTGAAGATCTCGTCGGCGAGGAACGGGCAGAACGGGGCCAGCAGCTGGGCCACGGTGACCAGGCAGTGGTGCAACGTGGCGTGGGCGTTGGCGTCGCTCGCCTTCCAGAACCGGGGCCGGCTGCGGCGCACGTACCAGTTGGACAGGTCGTCGACGAACCCGGCGAGGCGAGTGGCGCCGCCGAGGGCGTCGAAGCCCTCGAGGGCCTCGGTGACGGCGGCGACGGTGGCGTCGAGCTCGGAGAGGACCCACCGGTCGAGCACATGGGTCGGGCGCAGCGGCGCAGCGCTCGGCTCCCACCCGTCGAGGTCGGCGTAGGTGGCGAAGAACGAGTGCACGTTCCACAGCGTGAGCAGCGTCTGGCGGGTGGCCTCGCGGATGCCGTCGGCGAACACCCGGCGAGGGGTCCACGGCTGGCCCGAGGAGAAGAAGTACCAGCGCAGCGCGTCGGCCCCGAGCGAGTCGAAGATCTCGAACGGGGCGATGACGTTGCCGCGCGACTTCGACATCTTCTGGCCGTGCTCGTCGACGATCAGGGCCAGGCACACCACGTTGCGGTACGGCGTGGAGCCGAACACCAGCGAGTTGACGGCCAGCAGCGAGTAGAACCAGCCGCGGGTCTGGTCGATGGCCTCGCAGATGAAGTCGGCGGGGAAGGCCGACGGCACGGCGCCGTCGCCCTCGGAGAACGGGAAGTGGTGCTGGGCCGAGGGCATCGAGCCCGAGTCGAACCAGGCGTCGAGCACCGGGGCGACGCGGGCCATGGCGCCGGCGCACCCGTCGGTGGTGCAGGCGAAGGTGACGTCGTCGACGTGGGGGCGGTGCAGGTCGAGCTCGGTGAGGTCGCGGCCGGCGAGCTGCGAGAGCTCGGCCACCGAGCCGACGCAGTGCTCGTGCCCGGCGGCGTCGCAGCGCCAGATCGGCAGCGGCGTGCCCCAGTACCGGTCGCGGGAGAGGGCCCAGTCGATGTTGCCCTCGAGCCACTTGCCGAAGCGGCCGTGCTTGATGAACTCGGGGTGCCAGCCGATGCGCTCGTTCTCGCGCATGAGCACGTCTCGCTGCTCGGAGGTGCGCACGAACCACGACGTCTTGGCCCAGTAGATCAGCGGCGTGCCGCAGCGCCAGCAGTGGGGGTAGCTGTGCTCGTAGGCCTGCTCCCGCACCAGCAGCCCCCGCCGGGTGAGGTCGGCGATGATCTCGCGGTCGGCGTCCTTCACGAACCGGCCGGTGAACGGCGGCACCGACTCGTCGAAGGCGGCGTCGGCATTGACCGGGTTGAGCACCGGCAGCCCCTCGGCCCGGCCCACGGCCGCGTCGTCCTCGCCGAAGGCGGGAGCCAGGTGGACGATGCCCGAGCCGTCGTCGGTGGTGACGAACTCGCCGGCCACGACCCGCCAGCCGTCGGCCCCGGGCGGGGGAGCGAGGTAGGCGAACGGCCGCTCGTAGCGCCAGCCGACGAGGTCGGCGCCGGTGAAGCGCTCGAGCACCTCGGCGCCCTCGGGCGCCCGGGCGGCGGCGATCACGAGGTCGCGCCCGCCGTCGTCGGCCGCCACCCGGACGTAGTCGATGTCGGCCCCGACGGCGGCGGCCACGTTGGAGATCAAGGTCCACGGCGTGGTGGTCCACACCAGCAGGTCGACGTGGCGGTCGACCACCGGGAAGCGCACGTACACCGACGGGTCGACGACGTCGCGGTAGACGTCGGGCTGGCCCAACTCGTGGCTCGACAGGGCGGTGCCGCAGCGGCCGCAGTACGGCGACACCTTGTGGCCCTCGTAGAGCAACCCGTCGTCCCACAGCTGGCGGATCAGCCACCACACCGACTCGATGTAGGTGTTGTCGAGCGTCCAGTAGGCGTCGGCCGTGTCGATCCACACCCCGGCCCGCTCGGTGAGCGCCTCCCAGTCGGCCACGTAGCGGTGCACCGACTCGCGGCAGCGGCGGTTGAACTCGGCGATGCCGAACGCCTCGATCTCGTGCTTGGTCGAGAGGCCCAGCTCCTTCTCGACCTCGAGCTCCACGGGCAGGCCATGGCAGTCCCAGCCGCCCTTTCGGGGCACCTGGTGGCCCCGCATGGTCTGGAATCGGGGGTAGATGTCCTTGAACACCCGGGCCCACACGTGGTGCAGGCCGGGGCGGCCGTTGGCGGTGGGCGGGCCCTCGTAGAAGATCCACGGCTCGGCGCTCTCACGCAGGGTGCGGGCGGCCGCGACCACGTCGTCGTCGCGCCAGCGGTCGAGCATCCGCTGCTCGAGGGCGGGCAGGTCCAGGTCGGGGGCGACGGGGCCGAACGGCATGGGGGAGAAGCGTACGCGGTGGCGGACCGACCCCCGCACGGCGAGGGGTTGACGGGCTGGGCCTGCTGCCATACCCTCCGGCGTTCTTTGTGCGGGGTGGGAGGAACCATGGCCAGAGCGACCAAGGCATCCACGACGGCGACGTCTCGCCCCGCCGCACCGACCAAGAAGGCATCTGTGAAGAGCACCGCCGCCAAGGCCCCCGCCACCAAGACCGGGGCGAAGAGCACCGCCAAGACCACCGCCAAGGTCCCCGCCAAGAAGGCCACGGCCACGAAGGCCGTCGCCACCAGGGCCGGGGCGAAGAGCACCGCCAAGGCGCCGGCCAAGGCGGTGGCGAAGAAGGCACCGGCCAAGGCACCGGCCAAGACCGTGGCCAAGGCCGCCGCCAAGAAGGCCCCGGCGGCCCGCAAGCCCGCCAAGGCGGCCAGCCCCTTCGACGCCAAGTTCCTCGAGGCGCAGAAGGCGCTGCTGCTCGAGGAGCGCCAGCGCCTCGTCCACGACGCCGATGCCCTCACCGCCGAGGCCAACGCCCTGGCCGAGGGCCGCGAGCCGGGCGACGTGCAGTTCGACGAGGAGTCGGGCGAGGGCGACACCCTCGCCGTCGAGCGCGAGCGCGACCTCGCCCTGTCCGCGCAGTTCCGTGTCCAGGTCGAGGAGATCGACCGCGCCCTCGAGAAGTTCGCCGACGGCACCTACGGCATCTGCGAGGTCTCGGGCACGCCGATCCCCAAGGAGCGGCTGAAGGCCATCCCCTGGGCGCGCGAGCGGGTCGAGTACAAGGTCGGCGGGTTCGGCCGCCGCTGAGGCGCGCCCGGCCGTTCCTGTGGGCACCCCTTCCCCCGGAGCCCCCGCTCGTCCTCCGGTCGCGCGCCGAGGCACCCACCGCGGGCTGTTCGTCGCGGTGGCCCTCGGCTGGCTCGTCGCCGATCAGCTCACCAAGAGCTGGGCGGTGTCACGGCTGAGCCACGGGCGCGACCTCGACGTGGTGTGGACCCTGCGGTTCCACCTCACCTACAACTCCGGCGCCTCGTTCAGCGTGGGTGACGGCTACGGCCGGTGGATCGCCCTGGTCGCCCTCGGCATCGTCGGCCTGCTCGTGTGGCAGGCCCGCGACACGACATCACGGCTCACTGCGGTGGCGCTCGGCATGATCGTCGGTGGCGCGCTCGGCAACGTCGTCGACCGGGCCGTGCGCCACGGCGACGGCGGGGTGCTCGGCGGGTCCGTCGTCGACTTCATCGACTTCCGGTGGTGGCCGGTGTTCAACGTCGCCGACATGGGGGTGGTGATGGGTGCCGTCCTGCTGGTCGTCGCCAGCCTCCTGCCCGAGCCCGACGAGCCGGACCAGACCGACGAGGCCGATGAGGCCGATGAGGCCGATGCCGACGCCGGCGGCGCCGCCCCGGGAGCCTGAGGTGGGCGTGGTCGAGGTCGTCCCCGGGCCCCTCGACGGTGAGCGGATCGACCGGGTGGTGGCCATGGTGACCGGGGCCAGCCGCACCCAGGTCACCACCTGGCTCGCCGAGGGCAGGGTGCGGCGCAACGGCACGGTGGCCACCAGCCGCTCGGCTCGGGTGGCCGAGGGCGACGTGGTCGAGCTCGACGTCGACCTCGACGCCGGCCCCGCGGCGCTGGCGCCCGAGCCCGACATCGAGGTGCCGGTGGTCTACGCCGACGACGACGTGCTGGTGGTCGACAAGCCCGCGGGCATGGTGGTCCACCCCGGTGCCGGCAACCGCACCGGCACCATGGTGCAGGGCCTGCTCGCCCGCTACCCCGAGATCGGCGACGTCGGTGATCACGAGCGGCCCGGGGTGGTGCACCGCCTCGACAAGGACACCTCCGGGCTCATGCTGGTGGCCCGCACCCAGCCGGCCTACGAGGCGCTGGTCGCCATGCTGGCGGCCCACCAGGTCGAGCGCCGGTACCTCACGCTGGTGTGGGGCGTCCCGGAGGCGGCGGCCGGCCTGGTCGACGCGCCGATCGGGCGTTCGGCGCGAGAGCCCACTCGCATGGTCGTGAGCGCCCAGGGCAAGCAGGCCCGCACCCGCTACGAGGTGCTGCGCACCTTCACCGACCCGGCCCCGTGCGCCCTCGTGGAGTGCCGGCTCGAGACCGGCCGCACCCACCAGATCCGGGTGCACATGGCCGCCATCGGCCACCCCGTGGTGGGCGACGAGCGCTACCGGGGCGTGCGCCCGGCCATCCCCACCGCCCGCATGGTCCTGCACTCGGCGGCGCTCGAGCTCGAGCACCCGACCCGGCCCGGCGTGCGCCTGGCGTTCGAGTCGCCGCTGCCCGCCGACCTGGCCGCCGTGGTCGACGGGCTCAGCGCGAGCCCGCCCACGGGGGCGTGACCGTCGGGGCGGGTCCCTCCTCGCCCGGCCAGGACGCCTCGCCCTTGGCCATCGACACGATGTCGGCCAAGGTGGCAGCGTCGAGGTAGCGGCGCATGTGCTCGCCGACGTCGGCCCACACCGCGAGCAGCACGCACTGGCCCTCGTGGTCGCACGCCCCGTCGGTGTGGGGCTGGCCGAAGTCGCCGGCGACGATGGGCCCGTCGACGGCGCTGACGATGTCGGAGAGGCTGATGTCCTCCGGGGCCCGGGCCAGCACGTAGCCGCCGCCCACGCCCCGCTTCGAGCGCACCAGCCCGGCGCCCTTGAGCGCCAGGAGGATCTGCTCGAGGTACGGCTGGGGAAGGCCCGTGCGCTCGGCGATGTCACGGACCGACGTGGGCCCGCCCTCGTCGAGGTGCAGGGCGAGCGAGAGCAGCGCCCGGCTCGCGTAGTCGCCGCGGGTGGAGACCTTCACGCCCGCATCGTAGGGGGCGACGGCCGTCACCGGGCGCGTCGCCTCCCGATGTGCGGGCGCCACGGGGTGGGGCGCTAGCGTGATCCGTACTGGAGGTGTGGCGTGGCCGACGAGCGACTGGTGCTACCGGACTACGACGGGCCCTGCGTCACCAACGTCGTGCCCACCCTCCTCGAGCCGGGTGCGGTGTGGCCCGGCTGGTTCCCCGCCGCCGCGCAGGACGCCGAGCAGGTGGTGCTGCTGGTGCTCGACGGGCTGGGCTGGAACCAGCTCGAGGCCCGCCCGGCGTGCGCCCCCACCATCCGGGGCCTCGAGGGTGGCGCCATCACCACGGTGGCTCCGTCCACCACCGCCGCGGCGCTGACCTCGATCACCACCGGCCTGCCGCCGGGCAGCCACGGCGTCGTCGGCTACCGCATCGCCGTCGACGGCGAGGTCCTCAACGTGCTGCGCTGGCAGACCTCCGGGCGCGACGCCCGAGCCACCATCCCTCCCGACAAGCTGCAGGTGCACGAGCCCTTCGCCGGCCACCGGCCGCCGGTGGTCACCCGGGCGGAGTTCCGCGACAGCGGCTTCACCCAAGCTCACCTCGACCGCACCCGCTTCGCCGGCTGGCGGGTGAGCTCCAGCCTGGTCACCGAGGTCGCCCAGCTGCTGGGCCGGGGCGAGCCGTTCGTCTACGCCTATTACGAGGGCATCGACAAGGTCGCCCACGAGTACGGCCTCGGCGACTTCTACGACGCCGAGCTGGTCTCCGCCGACCGGCTGGTGGCCGACCTGCTCGGCGTGCTGCCACCCGGGGCGGTGCTGGTGGTCACCTCCGACCACGGCCAGGTCGACGTGGGCGACCGCATCGTCACGCCCGCTCCGGAGGTGCTGGCCCACGTCGTGCAGCAGTCCGGCGAGGGTCGCTTCCGGTGGCTGCACGCCCGGCCGGGCCACACCCGCCAGCTGCTCGAGGCGGCGCGGGCCCACCACGGCGACACGGGCTGGGTGGTCTCGCTCGAGGAGGTCCTCGACGACCACTGGTTCGGCCCGGTGGTGATGCCGTCGGCGCAGCGGATGCTCGGCGACGTCGCCCTGGTGGCGCGCGACCCGGTCAGCTACCACGACCCGGCCGACAGCGGTCCGTTCGAGCTGGTGGCCCGCCACGGGTCGCTGACGGCCGACGAGATTCTCGTCCCGCTGCTCGTCGGGCACGGGTGAGCCCCGCCGCTCACAGCCCGGTGTAGATGGCGCGGGGCCGGTAGCGCAGGGGCCGCTCCTCGTACTCCTCGCCGACGTGGGCGACCCAGCCCGCGGTGCGGCCGATGGCGAAGATCCCCTCGGTGGCCCCGAACGGCATGGCGCCGGCCAGGGCCAGGGCGCCGAGGGCGAAGTCGACGTTGGGCTCGGCGCCGCTGGCGTCGGTGCCGATGCGACGAACGGCCTCGACGGTGCGGGCCACCCTGGAGTTGGCGATGGTCGCCACGGCCGCCAGCATCAGCGGCGCTCGCGGGTCGCCCCGTTCGTAGAGGTGGTGGCCGAATCCAGGGAGGTGCTCGCGGCCCTCCATGGCGCCGTCGACCGCGGCGGCCGCGTTGCCGGTGGCCAGTGCCTCGGCGAGCACCCGGTGCACGGCGATGGCGGCCCGGCCGTGGAGCGGGCCGCTGACCGCCCCGATGGCGGCCAGCACGCAGGCGAACGGGTTGGCCCGCGTGGAGGCCGCCACCCGAGCCGCGAGGGTCGAGGTGGCCAGCTCGTGGTCGGCCAGCAGCACCAGGGCGATGTCGAGCGCCCGCAGCCGCGCCGCGGTGGGGCGCTGGGCCGACAGCCGAGGCCACAGCTCCTGGGTGACGGGCCGGGTGCGACCCGCCGGAGGCGCCGTCCCCACCACCCGGGGCGTGCGGGCGAAGACGCCGAGCATGGTGCGGGCCTTGCGGAGCACGGTCGGCGGGCGCAGGTCGCCGCGGGACTCGTCGGCGGCGGCCACCGCGGCGAGGGCCACGGCGAGCCGCGCAGCGAGGGGTGAGGCGTCGGGCAACGTCGACGTGGCGGCCCGGCTCACCTCGAGCGCCTCGACCGGCACCGGCCACGGCTCGTCGTGCTCGGGCAGCGCTCCGGTCCACAGCAGCTCGGCCACCGACTCGAACGGCACCCGGCCGGTGAGGTCGGCCACGTCGTGGCCCCGGTAGTGCAGGCGGCCGTCGCCGATGTGGGTGAGCCCCGAGGCGAGCACGACGTCGACGGCGCCGGCGCGCTGGCTGCGGGTGCGTGGTCGACCCCGGCGGGCGAGGGCGTCGACCTCGTCGGGGTCGAACCAGCTGGTGCGACCGTCGTCGCCCACCGTTCGCGCCAGAAGGCCCCGGCTGACGTAGGCGTAGACGGTCGGGCGCTGGACGCCGAGGCGGGTCGCCGTCTGCTCCGCGGTGAGGAGGTTGCGCGTCATCAACGTTGACACTAATCAAGATTGATTTCGATGACCAGGCGTCGCATCGTCGCAGACATGACGATCACCAGCGCGACCCACGCCGACCCCGGAGCGCCCGGGGTGCCCGTCCCCCCGACCCTCGACGTGCCCCCGGGCCTGAAGGGCCTCGTCGTCGCCGACACCACGATCGGCGACGTCCGTGGTGCCGAGGGGTTCTTCCACTACCGCCAGCACTCCGCCGTGGAGCTGGCCGAGCGGCGCAGCTTCGAAGACGTGTGGCACCTCTTGGTGCACGGCCACCTCCCGGATGCCGACGAGGCCGAGGCGTTCCGGGCGGCCACCTCGCCGCGCCGGGCGCTGCCCGACGCCGTGCGGGCGGCCCTGCCGGCGGTGGCCGGCGCCGGTGCTGCGCCGCTGGCCCAGCTGGCCACCGGCCTGGCGCTCACGGCGGGCGCCCTGGGCTTGCGACCCATGCTCGACCTCACCGCGGACGAGCGCCTCGACGACGCCCTCGGGCTGGTCGCCGTGGTCCCCACCCTGGTGGCGGCCCTCCACCGCGTGGGGCAGGGGCGCGAACCGCTCGAGCCGGACCCTTCGCTCGGCCACGCCGAGGACTACCTGCGCATGGTGCGCGGCGAGCGGCCGGCGCCGGCCGAGGCCCGTGCCGTCGACCGCTACCTCGTGCTGACCGCGGACCACGGCTTCAACGCCTCGACCTTCGCCGGTCGGGTCATCGCCTCGACCGGCGCCGACCTGGGCGCCTGCGTCGTGGGTGCGCTCGGTGCCCTCTCGGGCCCCCTGCACGGAGGCGCCCCGAGCCGGGCCCTCGACCTGCTCGACGAGATCGGCGACCCGCGTCGGGCCGCCGAGGTCGTGGAGCGCCACGTGGTCCGGGGCGAGCGGATCATGGGCTTCGGCCACGCCGTGTACGTCGGCGAGGACCCCCGATCGGTGCTGCTGCGCCAGATCGCCAGCGACCTCGGTGGTGAGCGGGCACAGCTCGCCCGCGCCGCGGAGCAGGCCGTCGTGGAGGTCCTCGCCCGGCTGAAGCCCGACCGGGACCTGCGCACCAACGTGGAGTTCTACGCCGGCGTGGTGATGGAGCGCTGCGGCATCCCCCGTGAGCTGTTCACCTCGACCTTCGCCGTCAGCCGCACCGCCGGATGGGTCGCCCACGCCCTGGAGCAGGCCGCGACGCGGCGCCTCATCCGTCCGGCGGCCCGCTACACGGGTCCGGCGCCGACCCAGGCGGTGCCGCCGCTCGAGCCGGCCTCGAGCTGAGGCGACCACCGTCGACCCACCGGCCAGCCCGCACCCGCCGGCATGGCCCCGCACCAGCCCGCACCACCACCGATGGAGACACCTCATGGACCACGCCGATGGTCTCCGCCTGGGCCGAGCCTGGGTGGACGACTGGAACAGCCACGACCTCGACCGGGTGATGGCCCACCTCCACGACGACGTGGTCTTCAGCTCGCCCCTCATCCCCGTCGTCGTCGGTGAGCCGAGCGGGGTGCTGTGTGGCAAGCAGGCCGTGCGGGCGTACTGGGCGGCGGCGCTCGAGCGGCTCCCGGACCTGCACTTCCACCTCCTCGGCGTCACCGTGGGCCACGACGCCGTGGCGGTGCGCTACGAGAACGAGGCCGGCCGGGAGTCCGTGGAGCTGCTGATCGTCGACCACGACGGCCTGGTCGTCCGCGGGGCCGGGACCTACGGTTCCCCCACAGAGCTCACCTGAGCGGTCCCACTCCTCGGGAGGTGCCGTGGACCCGAGCCCCCGTCGGCTGTGGCGAGCCATCGAAGGCCTGCACGCCGTCGTCTACTTCGCCGACGAGGTCGCCGACGCCGTGGCCTCCACCGGCGTGCGGGGCTGGTGGCGCGGCTACTTCGCGGGCCGGGCCGCGCCCCTCGGTGCGGTGAGCCCCGCTGCCGTGGTCGCCACCTTCGCCAACTTCTCGCCGGCCATGGTGGAGCGGGCCCTCCCCTCGGCGTGGGAGGCGGCGTCGCCCGAGGCGGTCACCCGTGCTCGCCTCGCCGGCCTGGCGGTGGCGTTCGAGCGCATCGACGGGCCCGACGGACAGCTCACCTCGGCGCTCGAGCCGGTCGTGGCTGCCCTCGACCGGGCCGCCGACGCGGCGCCGGTGCTCGGTCGACCCCTGGCCGCGGCGTGGGCCGCCCAACGCACCGCCGTGCTGGCCGACGGCGGCCCCGACGTGCCGGCGCTGATCCGGGCGTGGCTGGCCGTCACGGTGCTCCGCGAGCACCGCGGTGACGCCCACGTCGCCGCCCTCGCCGACGCCGGGCTCGACGGCTGCGAGGCCCACCTCACGCTGGCCGGCACGGGGCAGGTGCCGCCCGCCGAGCTGCGCGGGGCCCGCGGGTGGAGCGACGAGGAGTGGGCGGCGGCCGGTGACCGGCTGGTGCGGCGAGGGCTGCTCGACGGCGCCGGGCGGCTCACCGCGGCCGGTGCCGAGGTGCGGGCCGCGGTCGAGGCCGCCACCGACCGGTCGGCTGGCGTGCCGTGGTGCGTGCTGGCCCCGCACGAGCGTGAGGCCGTGGCGGCCCGGCTGGGCCCGGTCGGCTCGCTGGTCGTCGAGCGCGTGCCCATCAGGGTCCCCAACCCGATGGGCTGGGAGCCGCTCGGGCGCTGAGGGCGTCGTCCGCGGTCGCCGGTCGGCGCCGACCGGTTGTCGAGACCCGCCCTCTTGGGAAAGGATCTCCGGCATGTCTGACGGACCGGTTGAGCGTGGGGAACTGATCGTGCCGGGCGGGGCGGTAGGGGAGGCTCCCACCGAGGAGAGCGAGGAGCGCGAGTTCGTCTCCGAGCCGGCCAAGGTCATGCGGGTCGGCTCGATGATCAAGCAGCTGCTCGACGAGGTGCGGGCCACCGAGCTCGACGAGCCGTCGCGCCAGCGCCTGCGCTCGATCTACGACACCTCTGTCGAGGAGCTGGGCTCGGCCCTCTCGCCGGACCTGCGCGAGGAGCTGCAGCGCCTGGCGTTCCCCTTCGCCGAGGAGGGCACCCCCACCGACGTGGAGCTGCGGGTCGCCCAGGCCCAGCTCGTCGGCTGGCTCGAGGGCCTCTTCCACGGCATCCAGGCCACCCTGTTCGCCCAGCAGATGGCCGCTCGCCAGCAGCTCGAGAACATGCGCGGGCAGCTGCCTCCGGGTGTGGGCCGGCCCGCCGGCCCTCCCGAGGACCGCCCCGGCACCTACCTCTGATCCTCCTGCCCCCGCGCTGAGCCGACGCGGGCAGCGATGGGACCTTGGTCCCTTCTCCCTGCGGGCCGGAGTCTCGTAGCGTGCCACTATGAGATTCGGAGCGGTCCCGGGTTCCGACCAGCGGGGGAGCGCACGGTGACGGTGACGGCCGGCCGGCGACCCGGGGGCGCCGCCCCCGAGAGCGCCCCTGCCGGGCCTGCGCCACGCCCCCGGCCGGCGTGGCGGTCCGTGGCGCTGCCCTCCGAGCACGGCGGCTGGGGCCTCACCCTCGAACCGGCGGTGCTCGGCCTCGCCCTGTGTCCCTCCTTCGCCGGTCTCGCCCTGGGCCTGGCCGGGCTGCTCACGTTCGTGCTGCGCACCCCGCTGAAGCTGGCCCTCGTCGACCGACGCCGGCAGCGTCGCCTGCCCCGCACCCGGCTGGCCACCCGGATCGCCGTGGCCGAGGGCGCCGCCGTGGTGGCCCTGGGTGCCGCCGCCGTGGCGCTGGGCGGTTGGACCTGGCTCGTGCCCGTCGCCCTGGCCGCGCCGGCCGTCGGCGTCGAGCTGTGGTTCGACGCCCGCAGCCGCAGCCGACGGCTCCTGCCCGAGCTGTGCGGGGCCCTGGGCATGGCCGCGCTGGCCTCCGCCGTCGTGCTCGCCGGCGGCGGGTCGGCCGGCGTCGCCCTCGTCGCCTGGGGGCTGCTGGCCGGGCGTTCGCTGGCCGCCATCCCGCACGTGCGGGTCCAGATCCTGCGCCTCCGGACCGGCCGCGGCCCGGTGGGCCAGAGCGACCTCGCCCAGCTCGCCGGGACGGCCCTGGCGGCGTCCATGGTGGTGGTCGAGCCGGCGGCGGCCGCGGGTGCGGTGGCGGTCGCCGCCACGGCGGTCGTGCGCCTCGTCGGCGTGCGCCGCCCGCCCCTGCGGCCGGCCCTGCTCGGCATGGTCGAGTCCGTGCTCGGCGTGGCCGTGGTGGTCGTGGCGGCCATCGGGCTGCACATCGGAGGGGCGGTGTGAGGCTCGAGATCACCCGGCGCTCCGACCTGGCGTCGCACGCCATGGTCGTGCTGGCGCACTCCGGGACCCGCATGAAGTCCGCCGAGCTCGCCGCGCGGCTGGGCACGAGCGCCGGCTTCGTGCCCCAGGTGCTCGGCCCGCTCGTCGAGCGGGGCTGGGTCACGTCCGTCCCCGGCCCGACCGGCGGCTACCAGTCGACGGTGGACCTCGACCGTGTGTCGGTGCTCGACGTCATCGAAGCCATCGAGGGGCCGACCGTCACCGGGCGCTGTGTCCTGGTCGACCGACCCTGTGCCGAAGGCGGGCACTGCGCCCTGCACCACCCCTGGGCCCGCGCCCGATCCGAGCTGCTCGACGAGCTGGGCCGAACCAGCCTGGCCGACCTGGAGGTGCCATGACCGCCATCGACCCGACCACCCCGCTCGGGGCGATCGTCACCGACCACCCCGACCTGGCGCGCCACCTCGAGCGCCTCGGGCTCGACTACTGCTGCGGCGGGCGGCGGAGCCTCGCCGAGGCGTGCGACGAGCGTGGCCTCGACCCGGGGGCCGTCGCGGGCGAGCTGAACCAGGCGGCGGGCCCGGCGCGTCCCGAGGCGTGGGCGAGCATGGGGCCGGCCGAGCTGGTCGACCACCTGGAGAGCACCCACCACGCCTACCTGCACGCCGAGCTGCCGCGGATCGAGGCCCTCCTCGAGAAGGTCGAGGGCGTCCACGGCGGCCGGCACCCGGAGCTGGCGTTCGTGAAGGTCACCTTCGACGAGCTGGCCATGGAGCTCGCGCCCCACCTGGCCAAGGAGGAGCGGGTGCTGTTCCCGATGGTCCGCGAGCTGGCCGCCGCCCCGGCCGACGGCGCGGCGCCGTCGTTCCACTGCGGGAGCCTGGCCAACCCCATCCGGGTGATGCTCGTCGACCACGACCGGGCCGGGGAGCTGCTCGAGCGGCTGCGCAGCCTCACGAGCGGCTACGAGCCGCCGCCCGACGCCTGCGCCAGCTACCAGGCGCTGTACGCCGCCCTGGCCCAGCTCGAGGCCGACACCCATCTGCACGTGCACAAGGAGAACAACGTGCTCTTCCCCGCAGTGCTGGAGCTGGAGTCGGTCCGCACCGAGGTGGCCCGATGAGGATCAAGGTGCACCCGGGGCTCTGCAACGGCTGGGGCGAGTGCCACCGCTGGGGGCGTGAGGTCTTCCCGCTCGACGAGGAGGGCTTCTGCGAGATGCGCCTGCTGCAGGTCCCGCCGGAGATGGAGGAGCAGGCCCGCCTCGGGGCCAACGCCTGCCCCGAGCAGGCCATCACGGTGATCGAGGAGGGGCCGGTGCCGGTGCCGGCCTACCGGATCGTGCCCGGCGAGGCGCAGGTGGTGGTGCGCCTCGCCGGGAGCGCAGCGGGCTAGAGCCGCTCGATCTCCACCCGCGACCTCGACAGCTGGTAGCCCGACCAGAGCATCATCAGGCCGAAGAGGATCAGCACGGCGGCCACCAGGACGCTGACCACGGTGAGCGTGGCCGACGGCCAGGCCATGATCAGCACGCCGAGCACCACCGTGACGATGGCCTGCAGCAGGAAGCCGCCCCGGCCCATCTCCTTGGGCACCTGGAACGACACGATCAAGGCCAAGATGCCGGTGATCACGAGGTCCAGGCCGACCAGCCAGACCACCACGTGGACGGTGACGCCGGGCCAGAACAGCAGGGCGACGCCGACACCGAGGTTGATGAGGCCCCGTAGCAGCAACAGGCCCCAGTAGGTGCCTCGGCGGTGGGTGGTGACGGCCTCCACGGCCTGGCCGAAGCCGATGACGACGAACAGCACGCCGATGAGGCGGGCCACGACCGTCCAGGTGCGGTCGGGCCAGAACAACAGCACCAGGCCGGCGATCAGGCTGATGGCGCCGAGGGCGTAGGCCGTGATGCGGGAGCTCCGGAGGAGATCCATGGTGGAGCGGTCTTCGGGCATCGCTGCCCCCCTTCCCGAGAGCCGATGGTCACCCGCCGCACGACATGGGCAGCGGGCGTCATCGCGATCGTAAGCCGCGACACCTCGGCTCCTCGGGATGCTGCCAGGTGGCGCACGCCGGGCCCGGAGCGGCGGGGCCGCGCCTTCCGCGGCCGCCGGCCCGTGGCGCTAGCATCGCAACCGGAGCATCACACCGGTGTAATTCGCGTCCACAGGGCTGTGGACAACCGGCCGAGGTCGGCGGGCGGGTGGCAGCGGTGGGGTGGAGGGCCTGGTGCGTCCGCCGTCGGCGGGCGCCGCGTGAGCGTCGTCGAGGAGTCGTCGGGTGCCGGATTCGTTCACCCACCTGCATCTGCACACCGAGTTCTCGATGCTCGACGGTGCCGCCCGGGTGGGCGACGTGGTGGCCGCCGCCGCGGCCGACGGCCAGCCCGCGGTCGGCATCACCGACCACGGGAACATGTACGGCATCCTCGACTTCTACAAGGCCGCCAAGAACCAGGGCGTGAAGCCGATCATCGGCACCGAGCTCTACCAGGCCTACGAGCACCGCACCGAGCGGCCGTCGCGGCGGGGCCGCATGGACGACTCCGGCGGCGAGGCCGAGGGCGGGCGCAAGGCCTACTACCACCTCACCGCCCTGGCCGAGGACGCCACCGGCTACAAGAACCTCATCCAGCTCTCCAGCCGGGCGTACCTCGAGGGCTACTACATGAAGCCCAAGGTCGACTGGGAGCTGCTCGAGCAGCACCACGAGGGCATCATCGCCACCACCGGCTGCCTGGGCGGCCAGGTGCTGCAGTCCCTGCTGCGCGACGACTTCGAGGACGCCGTGGCCAAGGCTGCCCGCCTCCAGGACATCTTCGGTCGCGACAACCTCTTCGTGGAGATCCAGGACCACGGCATCCCCGAGCAGCACCGCACCAACCCGCAGCTGCTGGAGATCGCCCGCCGCATCAACGCCCCGCTGCTGGCCACCAACGACAGCCACTACACGCACCAGGACGACGCCGTGTCCCACGACGCCCTGCTGTGCGTGCAGACCGGTTCGCTCATGAGCGATCCCGACCGCTTCAAGTTCCACGGCGATCAGCACTTCCTCAAGACCGCGGCGGAGATGCGCTACCTCTTCGAGGAGGTGCCCGAGGCGTGCGACAACACGCTGTGGATCGCCGAGCGGGCCAAGGTCGAGATCGAGTTCGGCAAGCCGCAGCTGCCCAACTTCCCCATCCCCGAGGGCTTCGTCGACGACGCCGCGTACCTGGAGCACCTCACCTTCGAGGGGGCGCGCAAGCGGTGGGGCGACGCCCTGCCCGACGCCGTCGTCGAACGGCTGGCCTACGAGCTCAAGGTCATCGGCGACATGGGGTTCTCCTCGTACTTCCTCATCGTGTGGGACCTCATCCGCCACGCCCGGGAGAAGAACATCCGGGTGGGGCCGGGCCGCGGGTCGGCGGCGGGCTGCGCGGTGGC
>JAKOVH010000005.1 GCA_029782145.1 Actinomycetes bacterium
CGTCAGCCCCGAGTAGCTCGTCTCCGACATCGACAGCGCCCATCGTCGTCCAGCCCGTCGGGGTGGGCAGGGGCGTGTCGACTGCGAGCCCCTTGTAGTCGAGGATGCGGGCCGCGCCCGAGGGCAGCTCGTCGGCGCGGTCGATGATGCCCTTGAACGGGACGCCACCGATGCTGACCTCGAGCACCTCCTCGGCGGAGAGGACATCGCCGTGGGTCACTTCGAGGTTGCGGAGGGCGCGCACGACGTGGCCCCAGGCGAGGCGGCGCTGGTCGCGGTCGACGCCGGACCACTGGTCGTTGGCGATCGCCAGGGCAGCGACGGAGGTCCGCTCACCGGGCGGGAAAGCGGCCAGAGCTTCGAGCACGGAGTGGGCGAGCGTGCCGACCTCGGCCTCCGGGCCGGCGGGGTCGGGGACCTTCATGACGTACTTGGCGTACCACTTCTGCGGGCAGGACTCGAAGGTGTCGGCGGCAGACGGCGAGAGGTACGCCGGGCGGGGCAGCTCACCGGTCACAGATGTCCTCCAGGTCGACGAGGATGAAGGCCGCCGAGGGTTCCGGCGGGAAGGCGGACACGAGGACGGAGCCGTCGTGGTGGACGACGAGCCAGCGTTGCCCGGAGCGCCCGCGCACGGCCTCAGCGACCCGGAGAGCGAGCCCGTGGGAGAGCCCCTGGCCTTGGCCGGTGAGGACGGCGAACAGCTCAGCGAGGCGGAACAGGGCGCCGCCCACGAGCACGTCGTCGTCGGTGAAGGACCGCGCTCGCCCGGAGCCGGGGGCGACGTTGGCGTCGCCGAACACTCCGACGGCG
Organism: Actinomycetes bacterium; assembly: GCA_029782145.1. Lineage (GTDB taxonomy): Bacteria > Actinomycetota > Acidimicrobiia > Acidimicrobiales > Acidimicrobilacustridaceae > CAMFLJ01. The sequence continues at coordinate 814 of JAKOVH010000005.1, forward strand.
CAGTAGAGGCGGACCTGCCGCTCGGTGAGGCCGGACAGGTCGGCGAGGTCGTCCGTGTTGAGGGCGATCTCGAGGGCCGCGCTCACGATGGAGGCTCCAGCTCCGCCGCTTCTTCGTCGTCGGGCGGCGGAGGCGGGACGGCGCCCTCGAACCGGCGCAGGGCGACACGGGCCTCGGCCTCGGGGGAGAGCGCCGCGCCGAGGGGCGCGGCGAGGGCGCCGGAGAGGACGAGCCGCTCGACCAGGGAGACGGCGTCGTCGACGGGCAGCCCGAGCGTGATGGCGTTCGCTTCGACCGCGGCCAGCGTGTCGGGGGAGAGCAGCTCGGATGACGGCATAGCGTCACCATACAACGGCGGGAAGGGCGACTCGTCGCCGGCGACGTTGAGCTTCGCCAGACGTTCGCAGAGCGGCCCGAGCGGGCGACCGGCCATGACGAGCGGGTAGGCGAGCGCGAGCACGCGGTCGAGGATGGCGTACTGCTCCTCGTCGGGGAGCGCGGCCGGGATGCCGGTGTCGAAGCTCGTGGTGTCGGGGGCGTCGTCGAAGTAGCCGGTGATGGAGCAGGTCAGCAGGAAGCCGAGGCCGCCCGGCTCGAGCGAGACGGTGACGGGG
>JAKOVH010000009.1 GCA_029782145.1 Actinomycetes bacterium
CGGGCTCATCGGCGCCCTCTCGTTCGACCCGCTGGCCTTCGCGCACGCCGACCCGAAGGACCAGCTCAAGACGCTGCTCGGGCTCGTGAAGCTCCCGTTCGACCCCGAGGACCTGGCCCTGGAGCGCAAGGAGGTGTTCGACGAGCGCACCATCGTCAACCGCAACGTCAAGCAGCTCGCCGGCCAGCTCGCCGGGATGCCCGAGCCGCCGCCCGACCTGCCCGACGCCGAGCTGTCCGCCGGCGACATCGTGTCCGCCATCCGGGCCGCCGAGGCGCACTCCGCCGAGAACGAGCGCGTGACCCGTGAGTGGAACGCTGCCTGCGACGATGTCCCCCGCCACGAGGCCGAGGTGGCCCGGCTCCGTGAGGCCCTCGCCGAAGCCGAGGCCCGGCTCGAGGAGGCCGTCTCCCGCTGCGAAGGCCTCGGCGCCGCCGTCGAAGCTCTCGAGCCGGCCCCGTCGACCGCCGACCTGGAGGCGCAGCTCGCCGATCTGGAGGCCACCAACGCCGCGGTCCGTGACGCCGCCGCCCGCCGTGCCGTCGCCGAGCGCCTCGCCGACGCCGAGGCCGAGTCGAAGCACCTCACCGAGCGGCTGGCCGCCATCGACGCCTCGAAGGCCGAGGCCCTGGCCGCGGCGAAGCTCCCCGTCGATGGGCTCGGCTTCGACGACGAGGGGGTCACCTACAACGGCGTCCCGTTCCAGCAGGCCTCGGCCGCCGAGCAGCTCCGCGTGTCGGTCGCGATGGCGATGGCCCTCAACCCCGAGATCAGGGTCATCCGAATCACGGACGGCTCCCTGCTCGACTCCGGCAACCTGGCGCTTATCGCCGAGATGGCCGACGAGCACGACTTCCAGGTGTGGATCGAGAAGGTCGACGAGTCCGGCACCATCGGCGTCTACATCGAGGACGGCGCCGTCGCGGCGGTGAACCCGTCGTGAGCGCCACCGACGCCCGTCAGGCGCTCGTCCGCCGGTACGCCGCCGTCACGGCCCGGACCCCTGTCGGCCTCACCGACACGCTGGCCGTGCTCGCCCACCCCGACGTGCTCCCGTTCACGGCCGACTGGCTCGCCTCCGTGCAGGACTCCCTGGAGCCCGCTGAGCGCATCGAGCGGGACGCGGCTCGTCTCGCCCATCCGACGGGCGCAGCGGCGCTCTCCGGGGAGCTGGCGGCCCTCTCCGCCGAACCTGCCGTGTCCGTGCCAGACCGGTTCCCCCAGCATCAGCTCGGCGACGTGCTCGTCTACGCCGATCCCGACGTGGCCGGCCCGGCGAACTTCGCCGTGTGCCTGGAGTGCGGAGCGCGGCCCGGCGATCCGCTGGAGGGGCTCCCCCTCGACGCCGTGCTCCGGTTCGCCGTCTCCCACGAGTGCCCGGCTGGCCCGGTCCAGGCGCCCGACCCCGGCCTGCTCACCGGCGCCGAGCACGAGGTCATCGACCTGCTCGGGCAGGCCGCCTCGAGCTACGCCGTGAACGTCGTCGGCTTCCACCCGGCGAACCGCGCCAACGACATCGCCGAGTTCTGCTCCCGCATCCACGACCTCCAGTCGAGGGTGATGGGGCACGCCGCGGCCCGCGCCTACCCGCACCGCTACCGGCTCGCCGGCGGCGACCCGCCCGGAGGAAGCTCGTGAACAGCGCCGGCTTCGTCCGCCCCGTGTCGGCCTCGGCGCTGCACCGGTCCCGTGGCCCCGTCACCGTCTCGCTCGAGCCGGGCGGCCTCGGCTTCCTGCTGACCTGCTCCATCACCGGCTACTTCGACGACGCCCCCGACACCACGAGCTTCGACACCGGCATCCCGGCCGCGCTCCCCGACGAGGAGCAGTACGCCATCCTCGACCGCGTGCTCGCGCTCGCCTACCCGCTCGTCATGGCCGGTCGCCCGCTCGG
>JAKOVH010000010.1 GCA_029782145.1 Actinomycetes bacterium
GAGAGGGACCGCGTCGTAGTAGGAGATCGAGTCGGCCGCGACCCGCGCTGGCAGGGCCCGCACCCGGTCGCGTGCCTCGTCTGCATCGACGCCGTGTCGCCCGGCGAGCGCCGCGACCACGATTGCCCGGAACACGGGCGCCGACATCACGGGATCGATCGCCTCCCAGGTGAGGCCGGTCTCGCGCTGCACCTGTTCGGCCTCGCCGACCGTGAAGTCGTCCTCGGTGACGACCAGGTCGAGGTCGGGCAGATCGATCCTCCAGCACAGCACCGTCTTCTCGGCGAGCTGGCGCTGCCCGACCGCCTTCACGATCTCCGACAAGGCGTCGTCGTGTCGCCCGGCAACGATCTCCTGCGCGACGCGCAGCGTGCCGGCGGTGTCGACGAGGTCGGTCATGGGTCCCCCTAGAAGCGTGAGATGAGCGCCCGCTGGTAGGCGGCCTTGGCGATCACCGGTGTCTGGCGCACCACCTGCGCCTTCGCTGCGACCCACCACGGCCGGGCCGGCAGCGGCGGGTGCTTCACAGTCGGCCGGGGGCCGTACGGGGTGCGCAGCAAGCCTCGGGCCTGCCCGGCGTCCACCGACACGGCCTCGGTGGCACCAGCGAGCGCACCGAGGGCCTGCGCCACCTTCGTGGCTCGCCGCAGCCGAGCGTTGCCCCGCTTCGCGACGATCGGCCACCCACCCGGCTTCCGCCACGAGCCCCGTTCGACGATGACAGGTGGGGCGCCGAACACCCGCACCGCGGCCACGGCGTTCGCCTGGCCCTTCACGTCGAACCGGACACCCCACCGCAGCGGCTTGCGGGTCCCACGAGCCGTGTACCCGCCCGGTGGGGTGCCCCGAGCGACCGCCGCTCCCCGGAACGTCTCCTTGGCGGCGAGCGCCGCCTGCGACACCGCGACACGGTTGGCGGCAGCGAGCCCGGCCGCGGCGTTGACGATCTTGCCGCCGAGCTCGGCCGGCGACCGGGACTCGCCCATCAGGTCAGGACGTCGCCCGCGACACCGTGCCGGTCGTCGGCAGCGAGATCGTCACCACGGCCTTGTCGCCGACCTTGCCGGCGATCGGCTGATACTTCGACACCAGCGCCGTCCCCGTGTACTCCGGATTCGTCGAGCTGACCGCGGCGTTGGTGGGCCGCACCCCGAACGTGAGCGTCGACCCGAACGCGCCCCACAGCGTCGCGTCGATGTTCGACGCCGCGAAGTCCTGCTGCAGGACGAGCTTCAGGTTCCCGGCCTTGATGCCGCCCTTCTTCTCGGCCCAACCGCCGGACCCCATGTTCGTGTAGTCGACCTCATCGGCTTCGAGCTCGAGCTCGGCGGACTCGACGTGATCGGAGAAGTTCGTGCCGTCGAGGGCGAGGTACTCGGCGGTGAGGGGCGTGAAACCGGTGGTGGTCACGGGGTGGTCTCCTACCTGATGGCCGCCACAGCGGCGAACGTGAACGACGGGGTGGTGCCGGTGATGGTCCACTCCACCCGCCACCAGGTGTCCGTGACGGCCCCGGCGAGTGACGCCAGCTCCGCACCGGCGGCGGTGAAGGCGGTGTGGGTGATGCGGTCGGTGTAGGTGCCGCCCTGGGTCGTGGAGCTGCGCAGCTTCACGGTGAGCGACGGAGTCGTCCCGGACGCCGAGAAGACGTGGACGGCCGAGTAGATGCGCTGGGTGGCGCCGACGGCGCCGAGCTGGACGCCGACGACGTTGCTCGAGGAGCCCGAGGTGGTCTTCGGGGCGATGATCTGGCCGCGTAGGAGGCCCTCCGGGGAGTCTCCGGCGAGCTCGGCAGCGATCGAGGCGAGGTCACCGACCTTCCCGCCGGGAAGCGAGTACTTCCCTTCGAGGCCGCGGGCGAAGTAGGCGACGGTGCCCTGCGTGCCGACCGATGCGACGGTCAGCAGCGTCGACCCGGCGGCGTGCAGCGCCGTGATCGCCGGCTCGGCGCCCGACGCGTTGTAGAAGGTGTTGAGCTTCGCCGTGTGCGACTTGGTGCCGCCGACGAGCTCCTTCCAGCCACCGGACCCGAAGTTGGTGCCGTCGAGTTCGCCGGCTTCGGCATCGAGGGCGACCTCGTTCACGTCGGACGTGAAGTCGTACTGGTTGGCGAAGATGACGGCGTCGGTGAGGACTCCGAGCCCGGTCGTGCCCATCTACTCGTCCTCCTCGGCGGCGGCCTGGTCGTCGTCGACGGGCGCCATGTGGGTGACGAGCACCTCCTGGTCGTCGGGACCGGGCCCCCGGTCGTCGGTGCGCTCGTCGCTGGTCTTGGCCTTCGGCATCGTCACCCCTTCTTCGCGACGACGGTCACGGTGAACTCGACACCCCAGCGGCCGGCTTCCGCGGCCTCCTCGTAGGACAGGAACCGCCAGCCCATGACCGCGGCACCCGAATGGGCGGTGTCGAGGAGACCGTCGAGGGACTGGTCGGCGTGGATCGCGGCCCGCACCGACGACTCGCCGGCCGGCTCGAGGAACCGCAGGACGGCATCGGCGGCGTCGTCGAGGAGCTGGGCGCCGACCATGACCCGGATCCGCCAGTCGAGCGGGCCGTAGAACCCGGTGTCGGACATGGTGGCGTGGTAGACGCCATCGGCTGGGGGGATCACGACGGCGTACGGCGGTGGCACCGACGCGGCGTCAGCGGTGACGACGGTGAGGCCCGGGATCGTGTCGAGCCGGTCGACGAGGCGGTCGCGGATGGCGGTGAGGGTCGGCATCGGTCACGCGATCGCGGGGAGGCCGGTGCCGCCGACCTTGCACAGGGGGACGAGCAGGTCTCGGGCGGGCTTGATGTCGCGGACCTGGACGGCGCCGAACTCGCCGAACCCGGCGACCCCAAGCGGGGCCTGCCGTAGCGCTGCGTGCCAGGCGGAGACGATGAGGGAGGCTTCGTGGACGACCGATGGGACCTCGGCCCAGCCGCCCTTGCCGATCACCTCGACCGGTTCGAAGTCGCCGGTGGTGCGCACGGAGGTGCCGGCCCGAAGAACGAGACGGGTGGTGGGCCACCCGGTGATCCCGTCGACGATCTCACCGGTGCGGGGTCGGGCGATGTAGTCGGTGGTCGCCGCCCACGTGGTCTCCCAGGTGCCGTCGTCGTCGGCGTCGAGCTTCACGGAGGTGATCGACCAGCAGTCGTCGATGTCGACCACCCATCGTTGGATGCCGCCGTCCCACCGGGGCCAGTAGTAGCGGGCGACGTCGGTGTCCTCTGCGTAGAAGAACCGGCCGCAGTGCCCGTCGATCTTGCGGCAGGCTGCGGTGAGGGCGTCGTAGAGGGCGCCTTCGTGGCGGGCCGCGACCGTCGACGCGTCCGCTGAGAGGCGGGCGGACAGCTCCTCGACGGCCGCGTAGAGGGTGTCGGTCACGGCTTGTCGTCAGGCCCTACGGCGCCGGGGCCGGGGCTTGGGGTCGACGGCTGCCTCGGTCTGCTCGAGGCCGTAGGTGGCGAGGATGGCGTCGGCCTTTGCGGAGTTGCCGGCGCGCCACGCGTACCAGGCCTCCCGGTAGGGCCCGTCGAGGGCGTCGACCTCGTCGGCGGTGAGGTTGGCGAAGTCCAATGTGGTTCCTCCTCGGTCTGCTGGCTCCACCCGAGCGATCCCGGATGGGGCCGGCAGGCCGAGCCCCCGGAGGGG
>JAKOVH010000022.1 GCA_029782145.1 Actinomycetes bacterium
GCGAGCTTGGCGGGGTCCCAGCCGGCCTCGCCGCCACGTTCGAGCAGCGTCTCGATGCGGGCCTCGACGACCTCGCCGCGGGAGGCGAGCTGGCCGGCCACCTCCGCCGCGACGAGCCCGACCATGACCTGCATGGCGGCCTCGCTGAACCGGGAGCGCGCGCCGACCCCGTCGGCGAAGGCGCCAGCCGCTTCGTTCGCGACGGACCGGAAGGCCTCGTCGATCTCGCCGGCGATCTCGTCGGCCCACTCCTCCTGATCGAACACGGCGCCGGGCGACGACGGGAGCGTGCTCCGGCCATCGAGGCGCGTCGCCATCCGGTCACGGACGCGGGAGGCGGCAGCGGCGACCGCGCCGGCGGCAGCTTGCGCCCACCGGCGGCGGTCCTTCTCCGTGAAGGCGTACTCGGGCACGGTCAGCTCCGCTGGAGGTCGCCGGCGACCAGGGCCGAGAGCACCAGCTCGTCGGGGACCTTGAAGCCGTTGGGTCCGACCGGGATGGCCCGGTCGAGGGCGGTGATGGCGAGCAGGGAGAGCTGCTGCGCCAGCTCGGCGGCGGCGGCCTGAGCACGCCGGTCGGCGGCGTAGGGCTCGGCGCCGAGCTTCTCGAGGGCGACGCGCAGCCACTCGGCCACACGGGCGGACAGATCGTCCCAGCACCCTGAGAACAGCTCCTCACGGCCGAGGCCGGCGCGCATCGCCAGCTCGGGGCCGGCGAGGGTGAGCACCTCGACGCGGCGCGCCGACCGGAGCCGCTCGGCGGCGGGGCGGTCAATGCCGTTGCAGCGGGAGATGAGCCGGTTGGCGGCACGCTCCAGCGCCCGGTCGAGGTCCCGGTCGGCGGCGGCCAGCACGACCTGGAGGGTCGTCCGGTCGATGTCGGCCAGGCGGGGCACGTCGGACGGAGGCTTGCCGCCCGAGCGCGGGGGAGGGCCGGTCACGGCCGGGAAGGGCGACACCTGAGCGCCACCGGGGACCGACGGCCCGACCTCCCACTCGGCGAGCGCCTTCTTGAGCGCGTCGTTCTCGGGGTAGAGCACCGGGAGGATCGCCGGCCCGAGCGTGGGCTGGGCGTAGAGCAGCCGCTCGAGCGTGCGGCGCAGCCGCTCCTCCTCGGAGGGCATGTCGGCCTCGTCGAGCCCGTTGTGGCGGACCCAGGCCTCCCCGGACACGATCTCGAACTGGAAGCCGGTGGTGGCGTTGTCGGACAGGTCCGTCTCGGCGGTGATGGGGGACACGTCGAGCGCGAACCGGAACCACTTCGCCTCCTCCGGGTCCATGCCCTCGAAGATCGTGAGCATCGGGCGCAGGTAGGCGGAGGTCGAGAACCCGACGAGCACGTCGCCGAGCGGGACGATGTGCTTGGCGATGAAGTCGGCGTCGACGTTGTAGCCGGTGTTGCCGGTGTAGAACGCCTTGCCGTTCCGGCGAGCCAGCCACGTCCGGTTCGGGGTGACGGGGCACCATACGGTCCCGGTGTAGACCGTTTCCTCGACTCGTTTCCGGGTGAGGGGGAACAGGGTCTTTCGGCTGATCGACAGCATCGTCATGCCGCCAGGGATGCCGTAGACGTTGGTCGAGAAGCCGGACAGCACCGCGGCAAGCTCAAGCGGGGCGAGACGGTCAGCGTCGGCTTGCGCCAGTTGGATCGTCCCGGAAGGCAGGACCGTCCCGTCGGCGCGTACCGAGGTGTCGATGAAAAGGGCGAGCTGGGCAGCGGTGAGGTCGCGGATGAAACCGAGGTCGAGCACCTTCCTGGCGGGGTCGGAGAACAGCCCCACGACGACATCGGCGGCGGCGCTGTTCAGACGGAACTCGACCATCTCGGGGCGGTCAGGGCGGATGGCTTCGTGCCAGCCGGGGACCGGGTTCACGGCCGAGCCGTGACCATGAGGGCCGCTAGCACCGAACAGCACCGTGAGCGCCGATCGGATGCGGGCCACGTTGTCGGCGTTGACCTTGGCGGACTGCCAGATCGTCACCTGCGGCGACCGGCGTCCCGGACGGAACCTCACATGACCTTCGGTCCAGAGCCATGCGGCGACCTCGACGAGAGCGTCGGACCATTTGGCCTCGACGGGAACGTCGCCTGACGGGGCGGCTACCACGAGGGAGTCGGAGCCGTCGAGAGCTTCGGAAGTCGTCCAGGTGCGTTCACCGCGACGGCCACGGACCGAAGGCCAGCGGTGGTTCGGCGTCGTGAGCGACGAGTGCCGGGCGCCTTCGATGAGTACCATCGGTTCTCCGGCCACGTCGGCACGGTAGATGTCGAGGACTGGCCCCCACTCAGCGACCCCGGAGCTGTGGTTGAGGGTGCGGATGAAGTCGCCGATATGCAGGTCGCCGTGAAGCACCCAGCCGCGGTCACGGGTGAGCACCTCGGTGTCATCGGAGACACACCAGTGGTTGAGGTTGGCCTTGCCGGTCATCACCTCGGGGTTGATGTCGAGGCCCGACGCCAGGCGCCCGAGAGCTTCCTCTCGCAGCTCCTTGTAGAGCCCGTCGAGCTGGCGGGTGAGGTCGATGAGGCCGATCAGCTCCTTCGCCGGCTTGTCCTTGATGAAGGCGGGGCCGCGCATGAGCAGCGGCACGAGCGACGACGCCGCGGTGCGGTCCTCGATGGGGGAGTTGATGTGGCGGGCCAGCTCCTCCTCGAACTCGTCGGCGCCGGACTCCGGGTTCCCAGGGTTCTCCCACTCGTTGTCGGGGCCGAACGACACCTCCCACGGGACGTACAGCAGGCCGGCCGAGAGCCGGCTCTTGGCGATGGCGTCGATGACCTGCGTGAGCAGCACCAGCTCCCGGCAGATCGGGAGGACGCGGCGCATCGGGCAGTCGGCGCGCTGGGAGTACCGGGGGTCCCGGTGGTGGAGCCGGGCGACGTAGGCGTCGGACTCGACCTCGCCCTTGCCTTGCGAGCCGCCCCACGGGTTGCGGGTGACGCGCCCGCCCTTCTCGACCTTCAGCTCGAGGGTGGAGAGGAACTCCCACAGGAGGCCGGCCGGCCGGTTGCGCTCGTCGACGATCGGCGTGCCCGTGAGGTAGGCCTCGCCGGCGATCTCGTAGTGGAGCGCGCCCTGACGGAGCAGCTCACCCTGTTCGCCTTCGGGCGGCCGGAAGGCGTCGAGGACCCGGAGCACGCGGGGGTCGTCCGTCTCGACCCACTCGTCGGTGCCAGGGACCCGGACCTCGGGCCGGATGCGGCAGCGGGAGAGCATGTTCGCCTTGAGGTTGAGGACGTAGCCCACCTCGCCGATGGCCTCGGTGAACGAGTAGGCGTCCTGCTGCCAGTTCTCCTTGACGACCGGGGCCTCGATCTCGTCGACGGTCGTGAGCCCGGACTCGGCGGCCGGGGTCCGCATGACGAACTGGCCGCGCCGGTCGGGAGCGACGGCGGTGGAGCGCATCGGAGGTCGTGCCATGACCGTCCAGACTAGCGACGGTACGCGGTGTGCCCAGGGAGGGCCGGGCCGGCGAGCACCACCTCGGACCGGCCCGGACCCTCCCTGGCGACCTAGAACGGCTCGAGGCACTCCTTGGCGAGCCGGTAGCGGAGCGGACCGGGGAAGGTCCCGAAGGCGAGCTGGTAGGTGGCCGACTGGCCGGGGAGCAGCAGGCACGTCTCGACGCAGGCCGAGAGGTCGAACCCGGCGTCGATCATGGCGAGCCGGCGGTGGGGACCCACCGGTCCGACGGCCGTCAGGACGGGGCCAGGCGCTTCGTCGGCGTCCAGCTCTGTGCCGTCCAGTGGGCCGCCATCGAACACGAGCTTCCAGCTCATCTCAGGGTCACCTCCGGGTCGATCTCGGGAGCGAACAGGGCGAGCTGCTCCCGCCCGGATCGGGCGGCGAGAGCTTCACGCCGGAGCCGGCGACGGTACCGCTCCCGCTCGTCCTCGCTGTAGCCGCCCCACACGCCGTGCTGTTCGTGCCGGGCGAGCGCCCACTCCAGGCAAGGCCGGGCGACCGGGCAGACGGCGCAGATCGCCTTGGCTTCGGCGATCCCGGCGCCGTCGGAGGGGTGGGGGAACATGATGCCCGCGTGGCCGGCGCAGGCAGCGTCGTCCATCCACTCGGTGCCGCTCAGCATGAGGCCATCCCGTAGAACAGCCAGCCGACCACGGCGCCGGGCGGCCCGGCGGCGGCCTCGACGGTGGCCTCGAGCTTCACCTTGCGGCTGACCAGCTCACGGACGACGGAGACGGAGCACTCGCCGCCGCGGCGGACCTCCTCGACGATGTTGATGGCGCCGGCGAGCCGGGACCGGAACCGCCAGACGGACGGGTCGTCGGGGTCGAGGCCGCGCTCCAGCTCGGCGGTGACGGCGGCGATGGCTTCGTCGCGGGAGGCGAACTCGCGCCGGCGCCGGCCGATCTCGGCGACGAACACGCGGGTCGCCGGCCCGGAGTGGCGCTTGGGCCGGACCCGGTAGCGGCGCTGCTCGTCGAGGGTGACGAGCTTGATGAGCTGCTCGTCGTCGCGGAGCTTGAGCGCGGCGAGCACGACGGGGTCGGGCGGGTTGACGCGTTCGACCGGGTCCTCGTGGTCGATCGAGAGGAAGCGCGAGACGAGGGTGCGGGTCTTGACGGGTTGCTCGATGACCCGGATGCACTCGGCGTCGCCCCACTTGTCCATGCCGGCCTCGATGCGGGCAGCGGCGTGGGCCTCGGCGGCGCGGCGGGGGAGCGCCTGGCTGACGGACCGGTAGCCGCCCTTCTCGCCGATCGTGCCGGTGTAGCCGCCGTTGCCGCGCTCCCAGCGGGCCTCGGAGACGGCGTGGCGGAAGGCGGCGTCGGCGTCGGCGATCGAGTCGCTCTTGGCGACGTAGACCATGAAGTCGGCGGCGCCCATCAGTCGGCGTCCTCGGTGCAGAGGGCGAACAGGGCCTCGATGAGCCGCTCCCGGTCGCCGTCGGACCAGTCGGCCTCGTCCTCACGGAACACGGACGTGGTGAACAGGTCGGCGGCGTCGAGCAGGTCGTCGTCGGAGAGGAAGTTCCCGCGCCGCTCGAACACGACGCCGAGGTGGGCGTAGGCGAGCGCGAGGCGGTCCTCGAAGCTGAGGTGGGCGGTGGTGCTCATGGTGACCTCCGTAGGTCGGGGTGAGGTGGTGACAGGGATCAGACTAGCGCATAGCGGGACGCTACGCAAGGGGAAGGGCCGGCCCCACGAGGGAGCCGGCCCCAGCCCCAGCCGAGAGCACCACCTACTCGGCGAACTTGGCCGCGGCGGCCAGCACGTCCAGCGCCACGTCCTCGAACTCGGCGGCCCGGTCGGGGTCCTCGACGCGCTGGGCGACGGAGGTGACCGCCTGCATGAAGCCCCCGGCGGTGGACTGCCCGCCGGCGATGAAGTCGGCCAGGATGAGGTCCTGCTCGGCCTTCGAGAACCCGAGCTGCTTGCCGACACGCTCCAGCGTCTCGACCGGCTTGGTGACCGCCACGCCGGCGGCCTGCTCGATCTCGGCGACCCTGGCCTCGACGTACTCGACCGTGGTGAAGGACCGGACGGCGTCGGCGGCCTGCGACGAGATGAGCTTGATGTTGCGGCGCATCGTCTCGTCGGACCAGCGGACCGAGCCCTCGTCGAGCTTGGCGCCGAGGTGGACGCCGCGGAGGGCGTCGGCCTTGATGGTGAGGCCGTTGGTGCAGGCCTGCACCGTGATCTGCGGGGTGATGGACCACGAGCCGTTGCCCGTCTCGCTGTTCGAGAGGACGAACCCGGCGAACACGACCGGGCGGTCGTCGGGGCGGAGCCAGCCGTGCTCCTCGAGCATCCGGGCACGCTCGGGCGACGCGTTGTCGAAGGGCGAGCGGTAGTTGCGGAGCAGGGTCGGGGCCAGGGCGGCGACCTCGGGGCACGCCACCTTGACGCACATCCGGCGCTCGGTGAGGTTGGCCTCGATCACGTCGAGCCCGACGCCGGCCTCACGGGCGCCGGACAGGCCGGCCATGAGGAAGTCGAGGTTGTCGTACATGCCGTAGCTGTTCGACAGGAAGGCCCGAGCGACGCCGGTGTCGGAGCCGGGGGCGAGGAAGCCGCGCACGAGGAACTTCCGCTCCGGGTCGGCCATCAGCCAGGTGTTGACGTTGGCGTCGAGCAGGTCGGCGTACCGGTTGGGGACGACCGGGCCGTCCTCGGACCAGGCGGCGGAGAACAGCCGCTCGCCCTCGGCGATGGCCTCGAGGCGCATCCGGCGGAGGTACTTCACGGGGATGCCGAGCTTCTCGGCGATGCCGCCGTCGAACACGTCGGTGGGGCGGAGGGTGGCGTTGCCGGGGGCGACGCCGGACTCGGTGATGATGGCCTCGGTGGCGTCGGCGATGACGAGGTTGCCGCCGTCGAAGGCGAGCCGGCCGGCCGCGGCGACGTGGTCGAAGCGGAGGTCGGCCTGCGCCCGGAGGACCCCGACGAGGTCGTCGAGGGAGGCGTTGCGGAGGGTGGTGGTGACGTTGGTCATGGTGGTGGTGCTCCTTGATCGGGTTGCTCGGAGCCCCCAGGGGGCGGGTCCCCCTGGGTAGGCCCTGAGCACCGTCGGCGGTGTGCCGACAGGGAGCAACTTAGCGCCTAGCGTCACGATACGCAAGGGGGGAGCCGCGACGGACAGGCCGACGACCCCTCGAACGCTCTACCAGTCCTGGACGGGAGCCTCGCAGAAAAAGTCCGCGACGGCGTCGACGAGCGCCCACTTCCGCTCCGACGGAGGCACGCCGGCCACCGCGTCAGCGAGCACGGCGACGGCCGCCGGCAGCTCGCCCCAGCCGACACGGGGACCATCGGCCTCCCGGTTCCACGGCCGGTCGAGCAGCAGGCCGGCAGCTTCCCCGAGGTCGTCGAGAGCGGCCAGCACCTCCGGGTCGTCGTCCACGACGAGGTCGCACTCGGCCTCGAGCTTGGCGTTGGGGCCGATGAGCACGGCCCGGAGCGGCAGCATCCAGTCGGCGACCCAGCCGAACGTCGATGTGTGGACGACGCGCGACGGCGGGCGGGACGTGACGCCGAGCAGGTCGCAGCCGGCGTCGAACAGGCCGTTCATGCCCTCCAGGGCCTCCGGGTACGGAGCTTCCCGCCGGTAGCCGTCGTCATCGGCGAAGGCGCCGAGCAGCTCGGCCCACTCGTTGTCGTCGAGGCCAGCCTCCCGCCAGTAGGCCCAGGCGTCCGGCTCGGCCGGCAGCTCGGCGCGGCCCGTCTCGGCGGCCCAGGCGGAGACGGCGCGGGTGAACGGGTACGTCACGCCATCGAAGTCGAGCGCCACGGTCAGCACGAGGCGCTCCGGTGGGGACATTCCACCTCCCCGCACGGCGACGAGCGGAGGTCGAGGCCGCACGCGCAGGCCTCGGCGGAGAGGCGCTCGACGTGGCCGCGCACGAGCATGGCGATGAGCTGCGGAGCAGTCGTGCAGCGGGCCTCGGCATCAGCCTCGAGAGCTTCGAGCACGGCAGGCTCCAGCTCGACCCGGACGGCGCGCTTCCGGTCAGCCACGCCGGCGCCCTGCTCGCAGGTCCCAGGCCACGAGCCCGGCGGTCACCAGGGCCACCGCGCCGAGAGCGAACCCGGAGGGCCACTCGCCCTCGACGGCGCGGAGGGCGAACGATGCCGCTACCACGACGCCGGCGCCGAAGGCCGCTCCCTTCTCGAAGTCCCCCATGAGCCGGCGATGGTAGCCGAGGGCGCGGGCCGAACCGCTGAGCGTCAGGGCTCCAGCGGGAGGCTGGGCACGGCGGCGATGGCGAGCCGTTCGGCGTAGAACCGCATCTCGCCGAGGTGCCCCTCGATGTCGTCGAGGCCGCGGTGGGCCTTGGTGGCGCCGAAGTTGCCGACGGGCTCGGCCGCTTCGACGACGGAGCTGAGGTTGATGGCGGCCAGGGAGCGGCGGAGGATGCCCACGTCGACGGTGTAGTAGCGGAGCATCTTCGAGAGGCGGGGGAGCTGGGCGTCGATGAAGCGCCGGTCGAAGTGGGCGACGCCGGAGCCGGCGAGCACGAAGTCGTGCGGCTTGCCGATGTCCGAGAGGATGGCCGCCAGCTCCTCGTCGGCTTCGCCGATGGGGCAGCCCTCGGCGAACACGTCGGCGAGCAGGCCGTTGGTGAGGCGCATCTCGAGCACCTTCGGCGAGAACCGGTGGGTCCACGAGTCGCCCTCGGGCCTCACGACGATCTGGCGCTTGGTGAGGGGCGAGAACGGGGCCAGCGACTCGGTGACGATGAGGCCGATCTCGAGGATGGGGTCCTGGTGGGCGTCGACGCCGGTCGTCTCGAGGTCGATCCAGGCGAGGTAGGGAGCTTCGGTGCGGGTCATGGCCCGGACGCTAGCGCATAGCGTCACGCTACGCAAGCCGGAGGGTCAGAGGCAGGCGGGATCGGCCGTGAACGACCGGCACTCGACGACGTTCGGACCGGAGCCGTCGCCGATCCACTCCACGGTCCAGAGGCCGGACTCGGTGATGTCGAAGTCGAGGTGGTGGCATCGGTCCTCCTCGAGCTGCGGCACGGCGCCAGAGTAGCCCCAGGCGGAGCACGCCGTGAGCGATGCCGGCCAGGTCAGGCGCCGAGCAGCGCCTTCCGCTCGAGGTAGTCGGCGGCAGCACGGAGCCGAGCCGGGTCGTCGAGCATGTACCCGATGGCGCAGTTGCACGGCGCACAGAGCAGCCCCCGGATAGCTCCGGTCGAGTGGTCGTGGTCGATCGCCACCTTGGCCCGGAGGTCAGCCTCGTCGCCGAGGTGGTGAGGGATGGAGTCACCGCAGGCTTCACACTTCCCATTAGCTCGCCGAGCCAGCTCCTCGTAGTCCTCAACCGACAGGCCGTACTTCTTCTTGAACCTCGTGGCACGGACACTCGCCTTGTTCCGAGCGGCCCAGGCGCGCTGGCGCTCGGCGAGGCACGGCCGGCAGTAGCGAGTCCGGCCATCAGCTCGGTGCCGGTCAGGGCCAAACTCGTCGAGCCGCTTCACGAGGTTGCAGGCGGAGCACGCCTTGGACTCCCGGTCGAGCGGATCAGGGCCGAACGGGGACCGACGCTGCGTCATGCCCACATGGTAGCAGGCGCAGCGTCACGCCTAACCCTAACTGCCGAGCAGGTCGTGGTTCCAGGTGATCGTCAGGGTGTCGGAGGCGCCCTTGTTGATGACCGGGGACAGCACGACGCGGGCGATCGTGTTGGCTGCGGAGCCGGCCACGTCGGTCAGCGGCGACTCGTTCGTGAGCACGACCTCGTTGATGCCGGTGGCGGTGGCGACACCGGGGTTCCAGGTCGTGCGCCAGGTGATGCGCCGCGAGCCGCCCGAGAGGGCCGACTGCGGGTACGAGCCGTCGATGGCGACGGACGAGCCTGAGATGTAGGTGACGATCGCGGCGCCGGCGCCGGTCTTGGAGGCAGCGGTCGAGCCGGTGCCGAGGCGCATCCCGGTGACCTGGCCGGGGGCGCCACCGATCCCGGCGGCGCGCTCTCCGTAATACTGGTCGCCGACCTGCGTGATGAGGTTGGCGAAGTCGCCGCGGTCCTTGAGGCAGCCGTTCTCGTCCCACAGCTCCCAGGTGCCGTGGCCGACGATGCGGGCGACGGCGAGGGTGGGGCGGATCAGATCGCTCATGGCGGCGAGCGTACCGGGCGCGGCCGGCCGGTGCGTGGATCAGCCGTCGAGGCCGAGCAGCTTCCGGTACCGGGGCGCCCACACGTCCCACGAGAGGGCCTCGGCCCAGGCGAGGGCGCGGCGGGACAGGGTGCCGGCCAGCTCGTCGTCGCCGGCGAGCGTCTCGACGGCGCGGGCGAGGGCCACGGGGTCAGGGTCGTGGACATCGACGAGTCCGCCGGCCATCTGGTGACGGGAGGGGCGGCCGCGGAACGGGATGGAGAGCACGCCGGGCCACGAGGTCTGCGGCTCGCAGCCGGTCATCACGGCGGGCATCCCGCGGGCGGCGGCCTCCTGCACGGGCATGGAGAGGCCGGCGTAGCGGCGGGGCATGAGCAGCACGTCGGCGTCGTCGGGCCAGAGGTCGAAGTAGGCGTCGGGGTAGGGGCCGGGGCGGCACGAGAGGTCGATCGGGGAGGTGTCGTGGAGGTCGACGTTGCGTTGGGCGCCGAGGACCGTGACGCGCACCGGGGAACGGATCAGCTCGAGGGCGGCGAGCACGGCGTCGGTGCCGTTGCGGTCGAGCATGGCGGGCGCCCACACGGCGACGAAGTGGCGAGCGGGGGCGCGCACGGCGGGAGTGAAGCGGTCGGTCGCCACGGGGACGGGCACGAGCACTCCGCCGGGCACGAGGCGGCGCCGGTAGGTGGTGGGGAGCCAGAGCTGGTCGGCGATGCGGTTCGGCGTCCACAGCTCGGGCATGACGTGGAGCACGGTGCGGACGCCGGCGGCCGCGGCTTCGACGGGCAGCTCGTCGGCGTACCACGTCTCGGCGGAGTTCCCGGTGTAGAACACGGTGCCGCGCCGGCGGGCCAGCCAGGACCCGTTGGCCGTTGTTGGGCACCAGACGATCCCATTGTGTTCAACCCACTCGCGGCGGGCCATGCCGACGTGCATGTGCGGGCTCTTGTAGAGCCCGATGGTCGTCATCCCACGGTCGTTGTCGCGACGGGAGACGCCGCGCCCGAGGAGGATGCAGGCCAACTCGAAGGCATCGACCCGGGCGGGGTCCTTCTGTGAGAAAGCACGCGGGCCGTTGTTATCAGCGAGCATCGAGACATCGACGAACAGGGCGAGTTGCGCTCGGGTGAGCTGCTGGACGAACTCAAGCGTCGGCACCTTCCCAGGGGCGTGCTCGCAGAGAACAGCGCCAGCGGTTCCGTTGAGGTGCCACACGATGTTCCGTTCACCACGCTTCTCTCGCCAGAGCGGCTCGGGGTGTTGACGGTTCCCGTTGCGAGGCAGCGCCGACACCGAAGGCCCGAACAGAGCGGTCAGGGCTGCGCGGATGCGGGCACAATTCGGCGCGTTTACCTGGTGCGACTGGACGATGGTTACGGAGCTGGAGCCGCGCACGAAGCCCTCGGTGTAGAACCAGGCGACCAGTTCCACTAGGGCATCGGACCACTTGGGTTCATGCGGGAGATTCACGCAAGGGGCGGAGCGAGGGATCTTGTCGGATGAGGTCAGCTTGGAGGAGGTGACCACCCGGTTTTCCTTGCGCCGCCACTTCCCGCCGGACACGTTGCGTTCAACGAACCACCGGTGATCCTCGGTGGTGAGCGACGAGTGGCCGCGAGATTCGATCGACAGCATCCGGCGAGGGGCGGCAGGGAAGACGTTCACAGCTCGGACAGGCTGCCATTCGGACAGGTGCTCAGCGGTGAGCGTCAGCACTTCGTCCTCGGTGGTGAGCTGGTCGTGGGAGAGCCAGCCGCGCCGCGAGAGGACTTCGGTCTCGGCGTCAGCACAGTAGAGCACGTCGCAGCCGTCGAGCAGCCAGGCGCGGTCGTCGGCGGTCGGGGCGAGGCCTTCGACGACGCGCACGTCGAGGCCTTCGTAGCGGTCGAGGTGGACCGGGGAGCGCCCGTACTCGCCGAGGTCCATGACGAGGACCCGGTCGGGGTGGAGGTGGCGGCAGAACTCCCAGGTGAGGTTGCCGAGGCCACCGTTGTCGGCTCGAGCGATCACTCCGAGGCGCATGGCGGCACACTACCGCTCGCCGGCGATGCCGGAGAGGGCCTCCAGGGCTCCGCTCCGGGCCGCGATGCGGGCGAGCTTCGGGAACGTCCAGGGCGGGACGCGGAGAGGCCCCAGCGTGAGCCGGGGCCTCGTTCCGTGCGGGATGGGTTGGTTGGTCAGGCGGGTGACGGCACCTCCTGGGGGGTGAGGGCGGCGCGCCGGAGGCGGAAGGCCCGGCAGGCGACGAGCGAGACGTGCTCGTTGTGCCGGTTCCAGGCCCAGGCGTCGACGGCGGAGGCGGCGTCGATGATGTCGGGGTTGTGGCGGGCGGCGAGGGCCGGCTCGACGCCGGCGAGCATCGCCCGGATGTCTCCTTTCTGCTCGGTGGTCAGCATGGCGGTGGGCTCCTTTCGGTCCGGGGTGGCGGGGTCAGACGAAGTCGATGACGTAGCAGCCGTGGCGGGCGGTGGCGAAGGCCTCGCCCTTGAGGGCGGCGCTGACGCAGGCGGTGGCGCCGTAGGCGTGCGACTCGTGCTTCGAGTCGGCCTTCATGGCGTCCATGATCGCCAGGGCGTCGGCGTCCTGCTGCTCGACGGCCCGGTAGATGGCGGACCACGAGCCGAAGTTCTTGGCTGCCCGGTAGATGCGGGCGAAGTCGGTGCGGACGGGGCGGGCGGTGGTGTGGGTGGTGCTCATGGACTTCACTTTAGCGCATAGCGTCACACTACGCAAGGGGGAGAACGGAGAAATCTTCCGCGCCGTCGCAGGCGTCCAGGCCGGCCATGCAGCCCTCGCACCACTCCTCCGGCGCGAGCAGGAAGTCCCGAGCCAGCTCGAGGGAGCGGTGGCTGATGACGTGGGCGTGCGCCTCGCAGACGGTCTGCCAGCGGCCACCGTCGGTGTCGAGGCCGGCCGGCTCGCCGTCGTACAGGCCGACGAGCACGCCGTTCGGGGCGTAGCGCAGAGTCCGGCAGCCGGCTCGGGAGTCACGCTCCCGAGCCAGCTCCAGGCGGTTGAGCCGGGCGCCCATCACTGCGCCTCGGCGAGCTTGCGGGCCTTGGCGGCGGTGATCTTGTCGGGCTTGCCGGCGACCGGGGCGTCGGGGAAGCACACGGAGCAGAGCGTCTCGCCGAGCAGCTCGACGGCCTCGGCGTCCTCGGAGCCCGAGAGCGCCACGACCGGGGCGTAGGCCGTGCGGGGGTTGCAGGTCGAGCAGTGCATCGAGCGGTGGACGTGGCCGGCGCTGGAGGTCACGAGGAAGTAGCGGTTCCAGCCGGTGTAGGCCTCCTCGTGGACCCGGATGGCCTGGATGGCGGCGCTGAGGGCCTCGACGGCGTCGTTGTGCTTGGCGATGGCCTCCAGCGAGGCAGCGGCGTCGGCGTCGGCGAGCTTGGCCGGGCGCCGGTTGCGGGTGTAGGCACCGGGCTCGCCGGTGACGTAGTAGCCCTCCTCGCCGCGGTGGAAGGTCTTGGACTGGCGGACCACGAGGCCGGCGGCCAGGTCGTCGGCCTTGCACCGCTTCGGCATCGAGCCCTCGGCCCAGGATGCCTCGTAGGTGTGGGAGACGTTGGCGGCCGAGGCCGAGCGGAACAGGCCCTCGACGGCGGCGTCGACGGCGGCCTGAGCGGCGCCGGCGGCCCGGAGCAGCTCGAGCAGGCGGGTGTCGTGGGCGATGGCGGGGGTGTTGGTGGTGCTCATGGACTTCACTTTAGCGCATAGCGCCACACTACGCAAGGGGGAATCTTAGGTTGCCCGCTTCACCTCCACGACGCTGTCGATCCTCAGCGTCGTCGCCGGCTCGAGAGCAGCCCCCGGCACCGGGCGGCCCCGGACCGTGACCAGGCGCTCCGTGACCACGAGCACCTGACCGCTGACCTGCCGGCCCGAGCCCAGGCGCAGCGCCACCTCCCCATCGGGATCGGCGTCGCGCAGGCGCACCAGCACGTCGCGGATCGCCCTCACGGCCCTACGGCTTCCTCGCCCACACGAGCAGGTTCGGGTGCTCGTTGACCCGGAGGGACTCCACCACCAGGCCGGCACGAGCCAGGTACCAGCGGATCGAAGGCTCATCGAACATGGCGTAGTGAGCGTTCAGCCTCCACTCGTCGCCGGGGTGCGTGTAGGCGCCGTCCGCTTGCCCGCCCATGATCCGCCAGGCGACCCCGACGATCGACGGAGCGCCGGCCAGCTCCGCCGGGAGGCGCTCCCGCCACGCGTCCGGGTCGGCGGCCCAGCGGGCCATGATGCGGCCGCAGTCCGGCACCTGGACGTAGAGGCGGCCGCCGGGCACGAGCAGCCGCGCCCACTCGGCGAGAGCACGCTCCGTGTTCCAGTACGAGAGGTGCTCCAGCACGTCCACGGCCCTGATCTCGACGAACGAGCCGTCCGGCCAGGGCATCGGGCCGAGCGCGTCCCCGTGCCAGTCCGCCTCGATGTTCGGGTTGGCGTCGACTCGGGTGTAGCCGGGCGTCTCCTTGCGGCCGCAGCCGATCTCGAGCTTGCGAGTGGGAGGGGCCGCGGCCACCTCACCAGAGTACGGCCAGCCCGGCATCAGGCGCGCCCCACGAGCTTCACGCCGGCGGCCACCTCCGGCGGGAGCGGCGCGACCTGATCGAGCGGGTCGCGCCAGCGACCGGGCAGCGGCCCGACGTGCTCACCGGGCGGCACCACGAGCAGCGCGAACCGGCAGCGGTCGTGGAAGTCCGGGTCGTCGTCGGGGGCGACCTCGGCGGCCTCCTCCTCGACGGTGAGCGGGAGCCCGTCGTGGGCCAGGCAGAACTGCGGGGTGACCCAGCCGGCCTCCACGCCGTGGCGGAGCCACGATTCGAAGTCGATGGGGACGGGAGCGTCTGGCACGGAGCCTCCTCAGTAGCGGGTCGCGTAGATCATCCCGCCGGCGGCGGGCCGGCCGAAGGCCGAGACGGAGTGAGTGGGGAGCAGAGCCTCCACGATGCGGCCGAGAGCCGGACCGGGGTGCGTCTCGATGGCGACGTACTCGCAGCGGGGGAGCAGCTCGCCGATCTGCGGGCAGCCGAACAGGCCGTGTTCGCCGCCCTCGATGTCGACCTTGAGGAAGGCGATGTCCTCGGCGTCCTCGAGGCCGAGGCCGGCGACACGGAGCCCGATCTCTCGGGGGGTGAGCACCTCGGCGACCTCGGCGCCGTCGGAGAACGGGTCGTCGAAGCCCATCCCGGTGTCGCCCATCCGGCCGATGAACACGGAGCCAGGCCCGTCGGAGGGGCCGGCCGCGGCGCGGAGCGGGGCGACGGATGGCGTGAGGCCGTTCCGGTCGAGGTTGACGATGAGCCGGTCGTAGGCCTCCCGGAACGGCTCGAGAGCGAGCACGCGCGCCCCCTTGGCGGCAGCCCGGACCGTGAAGGCCCCGATGTGCGCCCCGATGTCGATGACGGCGCGCCCCCGGAGGTCCCGGCCGTTGAGGTGGTACACGTCCTCGCTCCAGACCTCCCTCACGGCGTCCAGGTGGTCGGGACGGGACGAGTCGGCCAGGAAGGTAGCCACGGCGTCGTCGGAGGCGGCCAGCAGGCCGGCAGGCGTCGCACGGATCACGGGAACAGGGCCTCCTGAGTGCCGGTGTCGGGTGCAGGGCTCACGCGGCAGCCCTCCAGGCCGGCCGCGTCTTGCTCGATGGCGAGCCGCCAGGCAGCGGCCTCACGGCGCGACGCCTTGCGGACCGTGATGCGGTCATCGGAGCGCCAGGTGAAGCCGCCGCTACGGAACCGGCGGCCGGCCTCCGCCCGAGCTTCCCCGCGGCGACACGAGCCGGCCCGAGCGCGACCGGAGCGGAACAGGCTTCCGCTTGGGCACTTCACCCTCCCAGCCCCGCGGCGTCGAGCAGAGCGGCCATCCGGTGCCGGTAGGTGTGGTTGGCGGCGACGAAGGCCTGCCCCTGAGCGGCGATCGCCCGAGCAGCTTCCGGCCGGGCCGCGTACCAGTCGATGATCGAGCGGAGCCCGTCGAGGTCACCGAAGTCGTAGACCCGGAAGTGGACGCCGTCCTCGAAGCCCAGCTCCTCGACGCCTTCGATGCGCGGCCACACGAGGAACCCACCGCGCCCGAGCGTCTCGGTGAGGCGGTCCGAGTTCCCGGTGAAATAAACCGACCCGCGCCGTCGAGCGAGCCATGTCCCATTCCCTGTCGTGGGACACCACACGATCCCGCCCCGGACTTCGCGACTAACGGACCGCTGACGAGCGTCGGCCCGGAGAGGAGACACAAACGAGCGCCGTTTCACTTGGAGGATGGACACCGGTCCCTGCTTGGTGACGTTGGTGGCTTGCCCGAGCAGGGCGAACGCCATCTCAATCGAGTCGAGACGGCGCCGATCGGCTTGAGCCAGGGTCACAGAACGACCCTTCCGACACCCATCACCGTCGACACTGGTTTCGACAAACAGTCGCAGTTGAGCGGCCGTCAGTTCAGCCACGAACCAGGGAGCCACAACATGATCCGGGGCTACGGCGTCAAGAGCCGAGCCGGCGTGGACATTCAGGACGAACTCCGTCATGTCGGGACGCCCCGGGTACACGACTTCGCGCCACGCTGCCGCACCCGGATCAGCGTCACGCAGCTTTGGCACGGGGGGACCGAACTCGGCGGCGAGGGCGGCACGGATACGGGCAACGTAGCCCGGGTTGACACGATGACTTTGAACGATCTTCTCGTAGCGACCACGCCGAGTGCAGCCCTCCGTCCACGCCCACGCGACCAGTTCAACAAAAGCGTCCGAAAACTTCGGGGAAAGCGGGAGGTCAGAACACGGAGCACAGATTGGAACGCGATCTTGGGACGTGAGGTCTGCCGATGTTCGGAACGCCCGGACCATTTCGCGCCGTCTGCCGACAGGACGGTCGGTAAGCCACCGGTGGTCGAGGGTTGACACCGACGAGTGCGATACCCCCTCGACCACGAGCATCTCACGCTCGACCGGCGGGAAGATGTTTACGGACTCCACAGGAGACCAGACCCCGAGGCCGGCCCCGTTGAGCGAGTAGGCCATGTCGCCAACCGAGACGGCATCAAACCGCTTCCATCCCTCGGAGGTGAGCACCTCAGTCTCCTCGTCGACGCACCAGTAGCGAGGGTGGAACGTGCCATCGGGCCGACGCGGGTTGCACGAGTCGCCGACGACGACCTTCGCCGAGGCGTAGAGGTCGTTGAGCGGCTCGTTGCGGACCACGGTCGAGCCTCCGCCGTACCGCCGGAACCGGGAGCCGTAGGTGGCGGAGAGCCACTCGACGAGCTGGTTGCGGTAGGGCCACTCGGGGTGCGGGTAGGGGTACGAGCCGACGAACGTCACGTCGTGCGCCATCTGCGGGCGGAACCGGCCCGAGCGGCACTCCGGCCCGTGAACGGCCGGCGGGCTCCAGATGTGCCGGATGCCGCGCCGGGCGAACTCGGCCTCGCTCTCGGGCGCCCCATCGGGCGTGAGGACGAGCCCGGTGCTCCAGAACGGGTCGCCCTCGAGGGTGGCCTCCCGCTCGAGGCCCAGGTACAGGTCGAGGTGGAACGAGGCGGTGACGACGCCACGAGCTTCGAGCTGGCGGAACACGCCAATGACGGCGCCGGGGTCGGGGAGGCCCCACGTCCGGGTGTAGAGCAGCAGGTCGGCCTCGGCCCCACGGGCGGCGATGTCCCGGTGGGTCACGTCGTTCTCCTGGAGGCGGTCGACCGCGCAGCCCAGCTCCTCGAGCGCCGCGGCGACGTGGACCTCGGTGCAGTGGCGGGCCGTGAACTTCGCTAGAAGTTCCCGATGTACGCGACGGTTCGGTTGTTGCGGCTCGGGAGACTCATTGGGCATCACCTCCTTGTGCGAGGCGACGAGCCTCACGGTTGCAGGTCCGGCACTGGCGGTGACCCGCCAAGCTGATCCAGGTGTTGTCGGGGGAGTAGGGGTGCCCGGCTGGGCACTCGGTCTTGCGAGCGTTGATGGCGCCGAACCCTTGGCCGTTCATCACGTTCTCGACGAGCGTGGTCGGGTTCAGGTGTTCCGGGTTGACGCATGGCCGGTGAGGGCACGAGGGTCCACCGGGGCAGCCCGAGCCGTTATGGCACTCGTGGTCGAGCAGTAGGCCCCGAGGGATCGGGCCGACGAGCACCTCGTACACGAGCCGGTGAGCGAGCTTTCCCGCGTAGGTGCCGTAGCCCCCGGATTGCTTCGCTCCGGTCCAGATCCAGCACCCGGACGGCTCGACGCGGACCTTTGCCATGAGCTTCTCGATCAGCGTCGGTTTCGGAGGCGCCTTGGCGGCCCGACGAGCACGTCCGCAGGCGAGGCAGTGCCGACGGCCCCCGGAGATGCAGGTGTTGGCGGAGTCGTACGGATGACCCTTCGGGCAGTGGGTCCGAGCCGCTTGCGCGGTAGCCATGAGCAGCAGTTTCGCACATTTGCACCGCACGGAGCGCGGATCTCGGTTCCCGATGTAGGCGACCCGGATCACGACGGCTCCGGGGCCAGGCACCGCTCGATGGCGGCGCGTTGGGCGTCGGTGAACGGCTCACCTCGCTGGCCGGCCAGGCCTTCCACGGCGTCGACGATGCCGGAGCCCCACAGCTCGGGGTGGGACTCGATGACCTCGGCGAGAGCGGCCACGGCCGGCGGCAGCTCGCAGAGCCAGTCCTCGGCGGGCACGGGCGGAGGGGCGCCGGCGGAGAGCGCCAGGTTCTCGGCGGTCAGCCGGTCGATGAGGGCGACCAGGCCGCGCAGGTCGTCGCCACGGATCGTCGTGCCCATCCCAGGGCCTCCCACGGCCGCGGCGAGCCGGCGCGCACGAGCGAGCAGGGCGTCCTCGGCGGCGCTCACCGCGGCACCTTCCTCGAACCCTGGCAGCGGCACGCGCTGTCGACGACGACGACGAAGGGCCTCCCCGAGAGGAAGCCGACGACGGCGCCGGCGCCGGTGTCGAACTGGTCGATGTCGTTCAGCTCGGGCTCGGCGTCGAGGGTGAACTCGTCCTCGAAGCCGGCCCCGGAGACGATGACCCGACGACCGGCGACCTTGACGGCGGAGCCGGAGTAGTAGGCGGTGGGCGACTCGACCCGGACGAAGGTGTGCTCGAAGTCGACGGCCGAGGCCGGCGCCGGAGCGGGGGAAGGTGACGGTCTTGGCATGGCGTCACACTACAGCCGGCGGCGGGCGGCACGAGTGGCCGCACGGCGCTGCTCCCGGTTGAGCTTGGGGGCCGACGCCTTGGCCTTGGCCTTCTGCACGGTGTCGAGGGCCATGACGCCGGCCAGGATCGCCAGCTCCTCGGCGGCGTGCTCGACGGTGACGCCGGCCGGGACCTCGTCGCCGGAGTCGCCGAAGGCCGGCACGCCGTCCTCGCTCCAGCCGGCCCACATGGCGCCCTCGCGGAGAGCTTCGAGGATGAACACGGCGATCTCCTTGAACGTCGAGGGCTCACGGCCCAGCTCGTCGACGGCGGCAGCGATCACCTCCTCGGCTTCCTCGGGGGCGACGGCGGACACGGCGGCGAGGTCGCCGGCCATCTCGCCGAGCACCTCGCCCGGCAGCGGCTCGTCGCTGAAGTAGGCGGCCGTCTCGGGGTCGAGGTCGGCGTCGTTGATGGGTTCAGGATCGGTGGGCATCGAGGGGGACTCCTTCGGTGACGTGCCAGCCCTTCACGATGGCGGACCGGCGGTGGTTGCGGCAGACGACGTGGGCCACGTCGCCGAGGGTGGCGACGGCGAAACCTCGACCGCCACAGACGCCGTAGTCGACGTAGCCGTAGCCCTGCCGGCGCTTCTCCCAGGTGCAGCGGGCGACCGGGAGGCGGGGCGAGAACAGCAGGTCGAAGTCGTAGCCGGGCGGGGCGGGGATCTGTCCGGCGCCGATGGCGCGGCCCTCGCAGGTGCCGCAGACTTCCATCTCGCCGGGGTCGGCGTAGAGCATGAAGTGGGTGGCGCTGACCCCGCACCAGGCGCGCGGCACGATCCGGGCCGGGCGGAGCACGGAACCGTCCTCGCCGATCAGCGGGTCGAAGATGACGGCGGTCCGGCAGCGGTGCATCCGGGTCCCGACCGGCGAGGCGCAGAACGGGAGGACGCGTTTCGCTTGGATGCCCCAGCGGCGCCGGCCGGGCGACCATCGAGGGTCGGGCAGCTCCTCGGGGTAGCAGTCGACCTTGCCGCTCACGGGAGCGCGCTTTCGATCGCTGCGAGCAGGTCGGGGGCCGGGGTCCAGAGCCCGAGCTTCCCCGAGGCGGGCACCGGGGCGACGAGTGGCCGGTTGTTGGCGAGCATCCAGCCGGACCGGCCGGGCTCGAAGTGGCCGAGGTCGAGCTGGTCGGACAGGTCCTCGGCGGGTCCGCCCGAGCGGTCGAGGATGAGCCGCCGGCCGAGGCCGTCCGGTTCGCCGAACCCGATCGGCTCGTGGACGACCAGCACGTCCTGGCCGGGCATGTCGCCCTCGTCGCCTTCGACGATCCCGGTGCGGAACGAGTAGGGGCCGCCCATCGGGGCGCAGTCGGCGAGGTCGACGACGGTGACGACGGCGGAGCGGGGGAGCGCGGCCGGGTAGTTGGCGATCCCGCAGAGGTCGTCGACCGCGGCGAGCAGGCCCGGAGGCCACGCTCCGGTGTGGAAGCGGGCGCCGGCGTGGATGGCGACCGGGCCGCGGTACGACGTGCGCCAGGACCGCGTCTCGATGGTCTTGACGCCGGCGGCGATGAGCGAGGCCCAGGGCTGCCAGAGGGTGAGCACCTTCACGGCCACACCTCGAGCGGGATGAGGGCGGCGACCCGGTGCCACATCGCTTCGACGGCATCACGGTCGGGTCCCCACACTTTGACGAAGGCGCCGCCGGGGTCGTCGGCGTAGCACGAGACGGTGAAGCCGGCGATGCCTTCGTGCAGCTCGGGGTCGGGCCAGGCTTCGACGGCGCCGGCGGGCACGTCGGGGTGGACGGAGCTGGTGCCGAGACGGCGCACGATGGGGTCGTCGTAGCCGGCGTAGCCGCGGCCGCGCGGGGCGACGCCGAAGGCTTCCCAGCCGCGCATGACGGAGAGGCCTCCGTCGTGGTGGCGGCGAAGCCGTTCGATGTCGGCGAGCGAGGGTTCGGGGGCGGCGGTCATCGGAAGTCGAACTCCCAGCCTTCGGGGACGGCGAGCGGCACGTCGATCGCACAGTTGATGCAGCAGAGGCCGGGGAAGTCGTCGCCGGGGTCGTCGGTGGACTCCCAGCCGGAGACGAGCAGGATGCCTCCGCCCTTGCCGTCGCCCTCGTTCTTGCAGACGGTCCGCTCGTAGCAGTACGAGTCCTGGAAGCGGAGCCCGTCGACGGTGGCGCAGAACGGGCACACGAGGAACGGCGGCTCGGTCGGTTCGCCGTCGTCGTCGAGGGCGGGCGGGTGGACCACGAGGGGCGTCGGGGGCATCTCGTAGTGGAGCTTCCAGTGGCGGGCCTCGAGAGCGGCCACGAGGGCCTCGGGGCCGCCTTCGGGGCACCAGCCGAGCCCGTCGACGAGGGCGCGGGCCAGCTCGTCGAGCACGTTCGGGACCACGGGCGGGTCGATGGTGACCGGCTGGGGGCCGGCGTAGAGGTAGCCGTCGGCGTGGAGGTGGGCGGAGGCGGTCACAGGTCCTCGTCCTCCTCGTCCTCCTCGTCGTCATCGGCGGGGACGACCGGGTCGGTGGAGCGGCCGGTCTTGCCGATGAGGGCGGCGGACATCTCGATGTAGTCGCAGGCCGAGCCCCACTGGCCTTCGTCGTCGGGTTGGCAGAGCCACTCGGACATTCGGTCGAGGGCGGCGGCGTCGGCGAGGCGGGCGGAGGGCTCGTCGGGGCCGCGGCCCACGTCGGGCGCCCAGCCGTGCTCGACGTAGGCGGCGAGCAGGCCGGGGGAGCCGTAGACGTGGTGGTACAGCTCGTAGGCGGCGACGGCGGCCGGGAAGGCGAGCCCGAGGGCGGCGCGGTGGTCGGTGTCGCCGGCGGCGATGGTGTCGAACAGCTTGACCATGAAGCCGCCGGTGGCCCAGCCGCCGGGCAGCTTCGCCCAGCCGAGCAGGTCACGCGCTGCCTTCGGGGTCGTGGTGGAGAGCCAGAGCGCGGCCTTGGCCGGCATCGGCCAGACGTTCTTGCCGTCGAGGGGCCAGAGCACTTCGCCGCTGGCGCGGGCGAGGGCGTAGCCGGAGCCGTCAGCGACGGCGACGAAGGGTTGGTCGGGCATGGTGGGGTTCCTTCCTGTGGCGGGAGGTGGCCGGCGTCAGCCGACCACCTCGCCGACCACGGCGGTCAGTTCGACGGTGGTGCCGTCGTCCTTGCGGGAGACGACGTGGCGGGGCGTGGCCCAGCGCGCCATCTTGGCCTCGGCCTTGGCGGCGGCCTCGTGGACCGGGACGCCGGCGCCCAGGAACGAGTGGACGGTGCCGTCGGGGTTGACGAGCGCCGGCAGCTCGGCGGCGGCCGAGGGCAGCCAGGGCTGGTGGACGGTGGGGGCCGGGTTGGGCACCATGCGGACGGTGAACCGCTCGACGGTGGGGGTGGTGGTGGTGCTCATCGGTGCCTCCTGGGGGCCGGGTGAGGTGGTGCTGACAGGGATCACCTTAGCGCATAGCGCCACACTACGCAAGCCCTACGTTGCGGCGCAGGCCAGATGGCCCCAGCGGCCAGGCTCGAACTCGACGATCTTCTCGCCGACCACGACCTCCTCGTCGCAGCCGGGGCACCATCCGTCGTACTGCGCCACGACGTAGCCCGAGCCGGACCGGGCCGCGGCCGGCCGACGAGCACCAGCCGGCCGCGGCGGGGGCGGCCCATCGAGGCAGTCGAGGCAGCACGACGGATCAGGCTCACCATGCGGACAGGTCACGACCGCTCCTGACGGTGCCAGGCCTTGGCGACGCCTTCCTCGACCCAGGCCTTCGCCGTCTCGATGCCGGGGAACGAGCCGATGGCGCTGTCGACCGGGGGCGGAGCGAGGCCGAGGTCGGCAGCCTGCCCGAAGTCGCCGAGGTGGGCGTCCCAGCGGAGCCGCGAGGCGTTGATGACCCAGCCCCAGCGGCGGCCGTCCTCGTCGAGCAGCTCGTGGCAGGTGTAGCCGCCGGCGCAGAGCTTGACGACCCAGGCGAGCCGGTGAGCGACCTGGAGAGCGCCCATCAGAGCGTCCAGTCGGGATCGTCGGTGACCTTCTCGCCGGCCAGGTGAGAGGCGACGAGCCCGAGGTCGAGCGCCGCGACGGAGCAGATGGCGGCGTCGACCCGGAGGCGCGTCTGCTCGGGGTCGGCGAGCTTGGCCCGGCGCTCCCAGGCGGCCACGGTCCCGCCGTTGCCGTCGCCGATGAGCAGCGCGCCGAGGGCGAGCATGAAGGGCTGGCCGGCGAGCCAGCCCCACGGGTCGGCGGCCAGCTCCCGCTCGGCTTCCTCGGCGGCGTGCTCGAGGCCATCGTCCATGCCGAACGGGTCGCCCCACCACGAGTGGACGACGTAGCCGAGGATGGCGGGCGCTCGCCGCATGAGCCACGAGTAGAGGTTGCGGCGGTGGGAGGGCTCCAGCTCGCCGATGTAGACGGCCGGGACACGGACCTCGCCGGCGCCCGAGCAGAGGGGACAGTCGACGGCCCACACGTCGCGCAGGTCGACTCCGCCCTCCCACTCCTGGCCGGTGCCGTGGCAGCGCGGGCACGTCTCGGTCTTGTTGGGCGCCCACATCGGGTCGGCGGGCGACGGGTAGGCGGCGACCTGCCAGGGGCCGGCGGGCTCGCCGTTGGGGGCGGTCGGGGCGATCTTGGCGCCGGCGGAGCCGGAGCATCGCAGGAGGGCGTCCCAGGCGAGGCCGCGGGCGCGGCCCGGCTGGATCGGGGCGGTGGCGCTCATGGCGTCGGGTCCTTTCGGTAGTGGGCGACGGAGGCGGCGACGAAGGCGTCGTCGAAGTCGGGGTCGGAGCGGTAGCGGTCCTCGAGGTCCTCGGCGGCGTCACGCCGGCGGTCACGCTCGATGAAGGTGCCGAACCCTCCGAGCTTGGCGCCGGTGAACGAGTGGACGTTGGGGACCACGGCGGCGAAGCCGTCACGGCCGAGGCCGGCGCGGCGAAGGCGGGTGCCGGCGATCCGGGTGTCGGTGTTGATGCGGACCGGGACGATGACGCCGAGCAGGCGGTCGCCGCGGCGGACGACGTACACCGGCCGGGCCATCACCGGACCACCTCGAACGAGCCCCGGAACACGGAGCAGTGGACGGCGCCGCGCACGGAGAACGCGGTGACGGTGGGGGCGCCGACGGAGGCGAACGGCATGACCTCGGGGGTGAGGTCGGCGATGGCGTAGTCGCCCTTGGCGAACCGGCAGCCGCCCTTGCCGACGACGTGCTCGGTGAACCGGACCAGCGTCCAGCCGGCGCGGTCGAAGGCGCCGTCGTACTGCGGGTAGGCGGCGAGCTGCTCGGTGGCCGTCTGCCGGATGAGGCGGGTGACCTCGGGGGCGAACCGGCCGGGCGTCCAGTCCTCGGCGGCCCAGCGGGCGGCCGCGGCGTTGATGCGGTCCTGCTCGGCGAACCGGGGCACCTCGAAGTCGAGGGGACGGTAGCCGGCGGGCAGGGTGGGCAGGGTGGTGGTGATCATGGTGACCTCCTGGTCAGGTTGGGGCTGGGCTCAGTCGGCCCAGCGGATCTCCACGTCGTCGCCCTCACGCTCGAGCAGCCGGTCGACGAACTGCTCGGCGGCGGCCTCGGTGCGGAAGGTCTTGCGGACCCAGCCGCGAGCCGAGCCGGGGATGCGGAAGGCGATCTCGATTGGGGTGGAGGTGGTGCTCATAGGGATTACCTTAGCGCATAGCGTCACGCTACGCAAGAGGGAACTTACCCGGCGTCCGCCAGCTCGTCCCGGATCATGGCGACGCCATCGAGCACGGAGGCCACGGCGAACTCGTCGCCGAGCGCCAGAGCTTCCAGCACGGAGTACGGGACCGTGACGTGCCGAGCGGTCACCCGGACCATGCCGGCCCGGTCCACGTCGTCGTGGCCGCGGGCGACGGCGCGCAGGGCGTCTCGCAGCCGCTCCCGAGCGGCGGCCGACACGCGCTCCGCCTCTCGTTCGGCCTCGATCACGAGCGTCCGCCCGTTGTCGCGCACGAGCCGGAAGGCAGCGACCCGGAACCGGGCGCCGGCGTCGTCCTCGACGAGCACGGCCCAGCGGTCGACAGGATCGCCGAGCCAGGGCTCCTCGGCCGGTTCGATGTCGGGGAGAGCGGTCAGCATCCGGCGGTGGAGCAGGTTGGCGGCGCCCAGCGGGAGCGACGAACCGCGGTCG
>JAKOVH010000017.1 GCA_029782145.1 Actinomycetes bacterium
ACACGGCGTCGAGCACGTCGTCGGTGTGGGTGCCGGCAGGCAGCTCGGCGAGGGCGGTGTGGACCGCGACCTCCCAGCCGTCGCCACGAGAGCGGGGGCGGGCGCTCATCGGACCGTGATGCCGACGCCGGCGAGGTAGGAGGCGTGCATGGTGCGGGTGCGGAACCCGGTGGCGGCGAGCTTGACGACGCCGGAGAGGCCTTCGGTGCCGTCGGCCCAGGTGACGCGCTCGGGGCCGTGGACCCAGGCGAGGTCGAGGTCGGCGGCCTCGGGGTTGGCGGCCCGGACGGCGGCCTCGGCCTTGCGGCGGAAGGTGGCGGTGTTCATCATGGCGTCGGTGGTGCTCATGGGCATCACCTTAGCGCATAGCGCCACGCTACGCAAGGGGAAGTTGCGCCCGGACCCCCACGAGCAGCTCCGCCAGCGCGTCGAGCCGGTCGTAGTGCTCGGCGCAGAGCGGCCCCCAGCCGTCCCCTACGGGTCCCCAGCCGGCGACGGGACGCCAGTCGTGGACCCCGGAGCCGCCGGCGCAGCAGGCCCCGCAGAGCGCCCAGCAGCGTCGTCGCTGTCCCATGACCGGACGATACCCAGGTGCGGCGACGGCGCCGGGGATGCGCCGGCCATCCGGCACCGCTCCGCCAGCTCGACCAGGGCAGGCACGCTCCACGGGGCGCCCACCACGACGCCGGCCGCTTCGAGCAGGGACTCGACGTGATGGCGTAGCCGGGCGAGGTCGGCCAGCGCGATCACCAGCTCGATCCGCACGTCCGGCTCGAGCGTGCCGGAGTCGGCCAGGGCCTCCAGGGCGGGATAGTCGCTCACTCGGCCAGAGCGACCGCGGCCTCCTCGATGCGCCCGAGCACCTCCTCGGGGGCCTCGTCGACGCGCAGCTCACGGCCGGCGGGGATGAGCAGCACGACGGAGCCGCCACCGTCGCCCCCGACACGAGGCCTCACCGCGGCGATGAGGTCCATGCGGACGAACACGGTGCGCGGCCCGGACCGGCCGGTGCTGTTCGACTCGGTCAGCTCGAGGAAGGCGGCGCGCATGAGGGGGACTCCAGAGGCGAAGGGGCGACCGGAGGCCACCATAGGCGGATCGACACGCCGGGCGGCGCGCCGACGATCGCGGCGGGGGAGGCGACCAGCTCGCAGGGGCCAGGGCGGGGAGCTTCGGCGAGCAGCGCGGCGACCATCCAGACGAGGAACTCCCAGCGGGCGGCGCAGCTCATGGTGGCCCAGGCCGGCGGGGTGACGGCCGTGAGGGAGCGGTGCTCCCAGCCGGGCTCGTCGAAGTGGGCATCGAAGTAGTCAGGCGGCATAGGGCTCCCATTCGACGATGGCGGCGAGCACGACGCCGCGCTCCTCGTAGCAGACGTTCACGGCGACGGCGCGCCGGCCGTTGGGGAGGCCGAACACCTCGCCCTCGCACGGGGCGTCAGCGGCCGGCCAGATGGACGTGTGGCGGCGGACCGGGGCGTCCGAGGCCGGCGCCGGCGCCGAGCCCCACCGGGGCCAGTCGTCGGGCACGAAGTCGAGCGAGTCGCAGCGCCACTCGGTGACGCGGCGGGGGCCGGCGTGAGGGTCTGGAGGGCCGACGGCGGCGTCGTACAGGTCATCCACGGCGCAGCTCCTCGCCGTCGAGGAACACTCTGACGGAGCGCCCGGTCGGGGAGACGTAGACCTCCAGGGCGTGCAGGCGCTTCGGGGAGTGCCAGCCGGCAGGGCCGTTGGCCGGGGCCTCGATGGAGGCGGCGAGCACGAGGGCATCGCCAGGGTCACGGCGGTCACGGCGGAACGAGGCCACGCGGCGGACGGCGACGGCGACGAGCGCGGTCCCCCAGGTGAAGCCGTAGCCGTCGGAGCGGAGCCAGCCGCGAGGGCTGCCCGAGGCGCCCACGGGCGGCCGAGGGGGACGGCGCGCGACCCCTTGGTGGACGAACCTGGCGTGCTCACCACGAGCCCGGCTCACCGTGAGCCGTCCCGCGGGTAGAGCTTCCGCACCGAGTCGTAGCTGGCCGAGGCGGCTTCGCCGCCCGACGAGTCCCGGCGGGCGATCTCCAGGTGGATCGGGCGCCAGCCCGTCGACCGGCCGACGTAGAACCGGCGCCGGCGCGGCTCGCCGTTGTCGTCGACGCCTTCGGTGACCTCGACGCGCCAGCCCTCGAGCCCGATGAGCTGGGGGGTGAGGTCGGAGAGGTCGCGGAGCTGTTCCTGCTCCTCGGGGCGGAGCCGGCTCCAGCGGGCGTGCGTCATGCCGTCGAGGCCGGCGCAGAGGCACGAGCCGTCCGACAGGAAGTGGGCCGGGTCGAGGCGGCTCGCCGGGCACGCGGCGATCGCCTTCGACGAGATGACCTTGGTGGAGACGGTCACGGGGAGTCCTCCTCGGGTGAGCAGCCGAAGGCGACCAGCAGGTCCTCCACGGCGATGCCGGCGGCCGAGCCGAGCGTCATGAACGAGTCGTCGATGACGCGGCGGCGCAGCTCGGGGTCGGTGACGAGCGGGTCGAGGCGCGCCTTGAGGCGCGCCGTGGCTTCCTGGTGGCGCTCCCACGGGATCGAGTAGTCCTTGCCGACGGCGATGTCGGCTTCCGTCTCGTCGCCGGGGAGCAGGATGCGGGCCAGGCCGGCGACGGAGACGGGCACGAGGTAGGTGGTGCAGGACTCCGGGTCGGATTCGAGAGCTTCGATCGTGTGGGCGACCGGGCCGAGCATCGAGGGCTCGGGGGCGAACACGTCCGCGAGGCGGCGCAGGGCCGGCAGCAGGCGGGCCGACTTGGCGCGGTTCTCGGCGTGGAGCCGCTCGAAGTAGGCGTCCATCGAGGCCCGGTGGCGTTCCTTGGCTTCGGCCCGTTCGCCGGCGCCGGCGTCCCAGGCGGCGGCCTCGGCTTCGCTGAGGTGGAGCGAGCCGTCCTCGGCTTCCCAGGCGGCGACCGGCGTGATGTCGTCGCCGTCCTCGCAGCTCGGGCAGCTCTCGTCGGCGACCTTCGCCATGAAGATGTTGCAGGCCGGGCAGCGGCGCTCCTCGACCTCACGGCCGGAGCAGCGCGAGCACTCGTAGAGGGGGCCGCCGGGGTCCTCGAACAGCTCCTCGCAGGCGCCGCACCGGTAGGCGTCGATGGCGGTCACGACGACCAGCCTTCGAGGACGGCGGCCGCACGGGTGAGGCCGAGGCCGCGCCGGGAGCCGTCGTTCGAGACGAACCACCAGCCGTGGAGGGGCTCGGCGCCGGGGGTGGCGGCCGGAACCCAGGCGCGTTCGACGAGGCCGATGGTGAGGCCGCGGTGGACGACCTCGTAGGCACGCTCGTCGCCGGCGACGTAGCCGGAGCCGTCGAGGCGGAAGGTGAGCCGGCGGGCCACGGGCGGCGGGTCGGCGGGGAGCCGCTCGTCGTCGAACAGCAGGCCGCAGGCCGAGGTGCCGTTGCACACGGGGATCGGGTCGTCGGCGGGGTGGTCGCTGACGCGGCCGCAGACGGAGCAGCGGTAGCGGACGGCGATCACGACGAGGCCCCGAGCAGGTTGACGGCGCGGCGCACGTCGCCGACGGTGATCTCGGCCTCGTTGAAGCCCCACAGGATGCGGCCGTCGGCGGAGTGCTCGATGGCCTCGTCCATGAGGGCGGCGAACGGGGCCAGGGCGGCCTCGAGGGCGGCGACGCGAGCGTTGGCGCCGGCGAGGGCGATGGCGGCGGTGACCTGGCTCCAGGCGACATCGAAGGTGGAGCCGTCGAGGCGGGCGAGGTGCTGGGCCAGCTCGTCGAGGTAGAAGTCCATGTCCGGGGCGCACGAGGCGAGCCCGTAGGCGCCGGCGTGGTCGAGCAGCTCGGCGCGGGAGAGGCCGGCGAGCTTGGCGGAGTCGAGGCGGGCGGTCACGTCAGCCCCCGATCTCGTGGCCGGCCAGGTAGGAGGCGTCGGCGAGGATGTCGGCTTCGACCTCGGCGGCGTCGGCGTCGATGTTGCGGGCGATCCAGGCGATGAGGCGCCCGGCGTAGGCGTCGAGGCAGCCGATGGAGGCGACGTGCTCGGCGGCGTGCTCGCGCAGCTCGCCGGCGTCCAGGGCGGCGAGGTCGCCGCTGGTGCGGTAGATGGGGCG
>JAKOVH010000001.1 GCA_029782145.1 Actinomycetes bacterium
GACCTGCCGCTCACGCTCACCGTCAACCACGACGACGACCTGATCGCCGGCCGCATCGACGCGATCGCCCGCACCGAGTCGATCGCCGGCCTCACCCTCGACAACTTCGACGCCCGCACCGGCGACACCGGGTCGTACGTCGTTGGCACCGCCACGTTCGACCTCGGCCTCGACCGGGACGGCAACCTCGTCCACCCCGACGCCTACGGCCGGGTCGCCGCCCGGCAGGTCGACAACGGGTTCTTGTCGGGGGTGTCGATGGAGGTCGGCGACATGGTCGTCGACTACGAGTGCGTCGAGCCCGACCCCGACGACCCCGAGTTCTGCGCCGAGTACCTGATGCGCCTCGTCGCCGGCCGGATCGGCGCGGTGACCGTCGCCCCGTTCCAGGCCATCGAATCGGCCCGCGTCATCACGACCGCCGACGGCTCCCCCGCCGACACGATCACGATGCCGTGCTGGTCGCCCGAGCCGGCCCCCGTCGTGGCCGCTGTGTCGGCACCGGCCGAACCGCCGGCCGCCTGGTTCGACGACCCGGGCCTGACCGAACCGACCGCCCTCACCGTCGACGACGACGGCCGCGTCTACGGCCACCTGGCCCTGTGGAACGTCTGCCACCTGGGGCTCCCCGGGTGCCGCACCGCGCCGCACTCGACGTCGGACTACGCCTACTTCCTGACGGGCGCGGTGCTGACCGCCGAGGGCGAGCGGCGCGCCGTCGGCCAGTTGACGATCAACACCGGCCACGCCGACCTCAACCTCTCGGGGCCGGCCGCCGCCGCCCACTACGACCACACCGGGACCGCCTGGGCCGATGTCGCCGCCGGCGAGGACGAGCACGGCATCTGGATCGCCGGCGCCGTCCGGCCGCACGTCGACGACGCCACGCTGCGGGCCGCGCTCGCCGCGCCCCTCTCTGGCGACTGGCGGCCGATCGGCCGCAGCCTCGAACTGGTCGCCGCGCTCGGGGTGAACACGCCGGGGTTCCCGGTGCCGCGGGCTCGGGTCGCGTCTGGGATGGTCGCCGCCCTCGTCGCGTCGTACGGGCCGGCGCCGTGCGGGTGCGGCGGAGCACGTCCCTCCCGTTCGGAGGCGACCGGCGACCTCGGCCGTCGGGTCGTCGCCCTCGAAGCGGTCGTGGCGGCGCTCGGGCTCAACGAGGCGGCCGCCGAGGCGTTGGCCGCGTCGATCGGGCGCCCCGCCCCCGAGGGTTGACCCGGGCCCGGACCTCGGGTAGAGTCGTCTGTATGACGACGACCACCTACACCGGATACAACCTCCCCGCCGACATCGACGTCGACGCCGACGGGAACCTCCCCGTGGCGCTGCCGCTGTACGGCTGGAACCTCTACGCCGTCGGCCGCCCCGGTCGGCTCGGCGTCCAGCCGAAGCCCGGCAGCCGGGCCCTGGTGCTGCTCGACGGCACCCGCGAGCGGGCCGCCTGGATCGTGGCCGGCGAGCACCACGACCCCGAGTATGGCCCGGTCACCCACTGGACCTACGAGGACGACCCCAGCCATTGGGAGAACTGGCGGTGGCTGGTCGAGCACGGTCGGGTCCTCCGAGTCGACGCGGTCGAGCGATGACCGCCCGCCTGCGCCGCTACCCGACGGGGCCGGCCGGCGTCCCCGAGGCCGCCGTCGACGCGGCCGCCGGCCTGGTCACCGAGCCCGGCCAGATCATGGTCGACACGTTCGTCGAGCCGATGCTGCCGGCCGCCGGCCACGCCGACCGCGTTGCCCTCGTCGGCGCGCCGCTCACGTCGGGCCGTTGGTGGTGGGCGACCCGGGACTGGTCGACGTTCGTGCAGGGCGCCGAAGCGTCGATGCCGTCGACGCCGTACCTGACGCCCGACGCCGCCCCATGCCCTACCGGGTCGATCTGGCTGGCCGACCCGTTCCGGTTCACCGCCAGCGACGGGGTCCGCCAAACCGTCGACGTGATCGCCTGGCGCCTCATGCGGTTCACCGCCGTCAGCGTCTTGCCCGCCGCGCTGCTGGTGACGGGCGTGAAGAGCCCCTGCCGCGACAACGACAGGGGCTCAACCAGACGGAGGCGTCGCCCCCGACCAG
This sequence comes from Actinomycetes bacterium, assembly GCA_029782145.1. Lineage (GTDB taxonomy): Bacteria > Actinomycetota > Acidimicrobiia > Acidimicrobiales > Acidimicrobilacustridaceae > CAMFLJ01. The sequence continues at coordinate 2,073 of JAKOVH010000001.1, forward strand.
CTCACAGCGCCGAGGGTAGTACCACGCCGGCGCCGCCGCCAACCTCGCCGAGCGCCGGGCCGCCCTCGCCGCCAACCTCGCCGAGTCCGACGCCGCCGCCATCGCCGACCAGGCCCAGCGGATCGCCGAGGCCGAGGTCGCCTCCGAGCGGTGGGACACCGTCAGCCGGGTCGCCTCCGGCGAGCGGTCGGCCGTCGAGGCGCTGGACCTCGTCATCAAGCACACGATCGACTCCGTGCTGATCGTCGGCGCCGACGACAACTGGTCCGGCCGAGGCAACGACCTCCGCCGGGTCAAGTTCGACGCCACCCGCCGCTGGGTCGACACCGCCCGCAACCTCCTGCAGTTCGGCTAGGACGCGGCGGGCGGGTCCCGCCTCCCGCCCCCGCCAGCCACCGCTCCGTTGGGGGCGCTACACGGCCCTCTCCCGGCGTCGATGCGCCCCCGGCCCCGATCGCCCGGGCGGAGGCCGGGAGGCCCGGAGGGGGCAAACCGGAGGCCGATCCGGGCCCTAGTGCTTGACGGGTCTCGGCCGGTCGCTACTGTGCAGGTCAACGAGCACCCCGCGGCGTAGCCGGTCGGGTGCGGCCCGGGGCCCGTAGGGCGTCGCCGGCGCCGGTCGCTCACCACGATCGAAGCCCACCGACCCGCCTACCCACCCCGGGAGCACCCATGAACCGTGAGGCCATCCTCGCCCTCCTCGCCGCCATCACCAGCGACGACGCCACCGACCTGACCGACGAGCAGATCGCCCAGGCCGAGACCGACCTGCTGGCCGCGTTCGACGCCGTCCGCGCCGGCGACGTCGAGGACGTCGACGCCACCGACGTCGACCTCCTGAGCCAGATCGCCGACGGCATCGACGGCCTTCGGGCCCTCGCCGCCGAGCGAATCGAGGCCGCCGCCGAGCGCCAGGCCGCCATCGACGCCCTCGCCGAGCGCGTCGCCGTCGCCGACGCCGACGAGGCCGACGCCGACGACGCCACCGAGCCCGACGCCGACGCCGACGACGCGACCGAGCCGACCGCCGAGGCCGACGACGTCGACGAGGTCGAGGCCACCGAGACCGAGCGCGAGCCCGAGCCCGTGTCGGCCGCCGCCCCCGCCCGCCCCCGGGTGCGTCCGTCGCTCTCCGCGATCCGTGACCGGGCCCCCGCCCCGACCCCGCCCGCCCCCGCCGGCCCCGTCATCTACGGGTCCCGCGGCGAGGTGCTGTCGTCGATGGACGACGTCGCCGCCGCGATGGCCGAGCGCGTCAACGAGGGCCTGGGCGTCGCGACCAGCGGCACCGAGAAGGTGCGGGTCGCCCGCATCCCCGGCAACTTCGCCGCCGACCGCGTCCTCGACGGCACCGCCGACCTCGACCGGATCACCGCCGTGACCGCCCCCGAGGCGATCGTGGCGTCCGGCGGGTTCTGCGCCCCCGCCGAGGTCAACTACGACCTCATCACGACCGGCGTGACGACCCGCCCCGTGCGCGACGCCCTCGCCCGGTTCCAGGCCAGCCGTGGTTCGGTGCAACTGCCGGCCCCGCCGACGCTCGCCTCGGTCGACACCGCCGGCGCCGACGCCGCCGTCGGCCAGCACACCAACACCGAGGACGAGGCGGCCGCCACGAAGCCGATCCAGGTGATCGACTGCGCCGACTTCACGACGTACGAGACGTACGCCGTGACGAAGCGCCTCCGGTTCGGCAACTTCGGTGCCCGTGCGTTCCCCGAGCAGGTGACGGCCTGGAACGGCCTGACCACCGTGGCGCACGCCCGGCTCGCCGAGGGCCTGCTGCTCGACGCCCTCAAGACCCTGTCGACGAACGTGACCACGTCGACCGTGTTCGGCGCGTCCCGTGACCTCGCCGAGGCCGCCATCCGCGGCGCCGTCGCCTGGCGGTCCCGCCACCGGGCCCCCGACGCCCGGCTGCGTGTCCTGATGCCGTGGTGGGTGCCGATGCTCGGCACCGTCGACGTGTTCCGCGGCAGCGACGACGCCGACACCCTCATGGGCGCCCAGGACGTGTTCTCGTCGCTGCTGGCGAACGCCGGCGTGAACGTGTCGTTCTACCTCGACACCCCCAGCACCGGCACCAGCCAGGTGTTCGGGGCGCAGGCCGCCGCCGCCCTCGACGGGTGGCCCGGCCACGTCCAGTGGGCGATGTTCGACGAGGGCCACTACCTGTTCCTCGACGGCGGCAACCTCGACCTCGGCATCGTGCGGGACTCGACCCTCAACGAGACCAACGACGCCGAGACCTTCGCCGAGACCTCCGAGGGTGTCGGCAAGCACGGCGTCGAGGCGCTGTGGGTCACGTCGGCGGTCTGCCCGAACGGCGAGTTCCAGATCCCCGTCGACGCCAACATCACCTGCGGGTCCTGACCCGCTGACGGCCGAACCGGCCCGGGGTAGGACGCACCCCGGGCCGCGGCCTCGGCCGCTGTCCATGTTCGATCTACGACCCGCAGGGAGCACGCCAGCATGAGCGGAGCCGCCGGCACCTACGTCCCGATCCCAGCGCCGCTCGCGACGCCGCCGCGCCTCGGCCTGCTGACCGCCGCGCAGTTCCCCGACGGCGTCGACCCCCGCTGGATCAACGGGTTCTCGTTCCGGCCGGACTGGTGCGCCCCCGGTGGCGGCACCTACTGGTGCGCCCCCGACGACCCGACCCCGCCGGCGAACGTCCCGGCGACGCTGCCCGACACGGTGCAGGTGCGGCCCGTTGCCGTCACCGTCACCGGGACGTGTTCGTCGCTCGACTTCGGCACCGCCGACCTCGACGCCCGGGTGCGGCGAGCGATGCTGGCCGCCGAGTCCCGCCTCATCGAAGCCGAGTTCTGGGGCGGCGACCTCGCTGACGCCGCCGGGTTCCCGAACCAGTGGCTCACCGACGGTGGCGCCACCGACCTCGGCGAGGTCCCCGGGTTCTACGCCCTCGCCGAACTGCAGCAGTGGGCGGCCGACGCGTTCGATGAGCGCGCCATGATCCACGCCCGGCCACGGGTCGTCGAGTTCTGGTGGCGGAACGACGAACTGCGCCGCGAGGGCAACCTGCTGCTCGACGCGTTCGACAACATCGTCGTCCCCGGCGGCGGCTACACCGGCCGCGGCCCGAACGACGAGGCCCCCGACCCGGGCGTCACCGAGTGGGCGTTCGTGACCCCGACCGTCTACGTGCTGCGTGACGCCCAGGTCACGATCACGCCCGGCGCCGACGCCGAGGCGATCGACCGGGCCAGCAACGACCGCACGTTCACCGCCTCGAAGGTCGTCGCCGCCTACCACTCGGGCTGCGGCGTCGCCGCCGTCAACGTCAACCTCGCCGCGCCGTGCGTGGCGTGACCACCCTCCCAACAACCCCCGACGAAAGGTCAAGCAGATGAGCGATCCGCATTGCTTCGGCTCCCTGCAGGTGTGCCGCCTGCGGGTCGCCGAACTGGCGACGAACGGTGTCCCGGTCGCGGGCGCCGACAACGGCTACGTCACCGACGCCGTCATCAAGGTCGACGTGTCGACCGAGATCGAGCAGGGCGACGAACTCACCCTCAAGAACGGGTGCGGGTCGGTGTGCCAGACCTACAAGGACAGCGACCGCCTCAAGCGGCTGTCGCTGAAGATGGATCTGTGCCAACTCGACTCCGAGTTGATCAGCCTGCTGGTCGGCGGCACCGTGATCGACTCGTCGGGCGACACCATCGGGTTCGCCCTGCCGTCCCTCGACGATGACCCGTCGAACGGCGTCTGCCTCGAACTGTGGACGAAGGCGTGGGACGGCTCCGAGCAGGCCACCCCGGCGTCGCTGTCCAATGCGGCCGCCTACTTCCATTGGGTGTTCCCGAAGGCGACGTTCACCCTCGGCAACATCACGATGGAGAACGACGTCATGACGATCCCCGTCGAGGGGTTCAGCAACGAGAACTCGTCGCTGCCGGCGCACGGCCCGTACAACGACTGGCCGGCCGCCGTCACCGCTGCCGGCGGCATCGTGACCGCCGGCGGTTGGTTCCTCGACTCGTCGATCCCCGACGCCGAGTGCGGATTCATCACCGTGCCGGCTCAGGGTTCCTGACCGGGTCCTCGTTCGTCGACCCGACCGCTGGGAGCGTCCCCCGGCGGTCGGGTCGACCGGCAAGGGAGCGCCATGCGCCAGTCCGCACAAGCCCAATGCTGCGTGTCGTGCGCGCCGTGCGGCGATGCGCCGCCGCCCCCCGTCGTCGACTTCCTCGTCACCGAGGCCGGCGACTTCCTGCTGACCGAAGCCGGCGACTTCTTCATCACGGAGGCGTGACCATGAGCAACGTGAAGGTGTCGGCGCTGCCGGCCGCAGCGGCACTCGACGGAAGCGAACTGGTGCCCGTCGTTCAGGGCGGCGCCACGGTGCGGACCACGGCCCAGGCCGTCGCCGACCTTGCCGGCGGCGGCACCCTGACG
>JAKOVH010000012.1 GCA_029782145.1 Actinomycetes bacterium
TCGCGGAGATCGTCCAGCCCTTCGCGTGGAGCTTGTGTGCGTCCACGTCGTCCTCCCGTGTGAGCATGAGCCGGGGCTCCTTCGTCAGCTGGTGGTGGTCAGAGACCGTCAGCTTCGAGGGAGCCCCACCCCATCTGGTGGAGCCCTACGGGTGGGGAACTTCAGTGAGCAACTCCGGGGAGATTCACCTGAGCGCGGTCACGGCAACGAAGCCGGCGTCGGCGAGGGCATCCGGTCGTGCGGCGTGCCCCGCGATCACATGTTCGTGACCTCGAAGCTGGCCGCCGACATCAAGACCTACGAAGAGGCGACGGTTGCCATCGACGAGTCGTTGCACAGGACTGGTCTCGACCACCTCGACCTCATGATCATCCACAGTCCCCAGCCCTGGGACGAATTCGGCGCTGACGAGCGGTACTTCGACGGCAACCGTGCGGCGTGGCGGGCACTCGAGGAGGCCTACGACGCGGGCAAGCTCCGCGCCATCGGTGTCTCGAACTTCCAGCGGCAAGATCTCGACAACATCGCCGGCTCGTGCACCGTCGCACCGATGGTGAACCAGGTGCTCGCCCACATCGCCAACACACCTGTCGAGCTCATCGACGACAGCCGGGAGATGGGCATGCTGGTGGAGGCGTACTCGCCGATCGGGCACGGCGAGCTGCTCAAGAACAACCAGGTGGCGTCGATGGCCGACCGCTACGGCGTCTCGGTGCCACAGCTCTCGATCCGCTACTGCCTCCAACTCGGATTGTTGCCGCTGCCGAAGACGGCGAACCCCGACCACATGCGCACGAACGCCGAGGTCGACTTCGAGATCTCCGACGAGGACATGGCGGTCTTGACGAGCCTGGAACGGATCGAGGACTACGGCGAGGCGAGCTCGTTCCCCGTCTTCGCGAGGTGAAGCAGTCGACGACCAGAGGCGGTGACCGCCAGGGCTGGTGCCTCGCCGATGCAACCGACGTGAGGAGGAGACGATGATGACCGAGATCATGGCGAGGGACGCCCAGCAGGAAGTCGAGGGACCGGCCGAGTACTTCACGGGTCGAGCCACGATCCGGGGACAGTTCGCCCGGGAAGGACCCTCACGGGTCACCGGTGCGATCGTGACCTTCGAACCTGGCGCGCGCACCGCCTGGCACTCCCACCCGCTCGGTCAGACCCTCGTCGTCATCGACGGCGTGGGCTGGACGCAGGTCGAGGGCGGGCCCGTGCTGGAGTTCACTGCTGGGGACATCGTGTTGTGCCCCCAGAACACGCGCCACTGGCACGGCGCGACGACAGAATCGTCGATGACCCATGTCGCGATCCAGGAAGCCCTCGACGGCAAGAACGTGACCTGGATGGAGAAGGTGACCGACGAGGAGTACCTCGCCCGTCGATCCCAACATCCCGACCCGTAGAGCGCCCTGGAGGTTTCGGGCGGTCCGATGTCGTCCTATTTGACCAGGCCAGAGGCGGTGGCGAGGGCGGCGATGCCGGCGACGAGCATCACGGCGGTGGTTCCCCAGCCGATGGTCGTGGCGACCCTGCCGTTGCGCTGGTCGCCCATGATGCGCCGGTCAGCGGCGACCAGCATGAGCACGATCAGGAACGGCGCGGCGGCGATGCCGTTGATGATCGCCACGACGACGAGCATGGTGATCGGGTTGGCGCCGATGAGCGTCGCCAACGATCCACCGATGGTGCCGACGGCGACGAGCACGTAGAACAGCGGCGCCTCCCGCACTGACCTCGAATACCCCCAGTCGCGTCCGAGCAGGCCGGCAAGGCCCGAGGAGGCGGAGCCGGCGAGCACCGGGACCGCGAGCGCGCCCGTAGCGATGAACCCGAAGGCGAACAGCACCACCGCGACGTCACCGGCGAAGGGGCGCAGTGCGTCAGCGGCCTGGGCGGCGCTGTCGATCGAGCCGACGCCGTGGGCACCCAACGTCGCGGCCGAGGCCACGATGATGGCGAACATGACGCCGTTGGACAGCGCCATGCCGGTGATCACGTCCAATCGGCTGCGGCGCTGCTTCACCTTGGCGTCCTCGGCCGGACGTTCCGGAAGGGGGACTGCGTCGTCACCGCCGAGGTCTTCGGCTTGGAGCTCCTCGACCCGGTGGGCGGTCTGCCAGAAGAACAGGTAGGGCGAGATGGTGGTGCCCAACACCGCGACCAGGATGGCGACGTAGCCGGCGTCCCAGCGGATGTGCGGCACGACGGTGGCGTGCAACACGTCGGCCCAGCGCACGTTGGCGAAGAACAACACGACGAAGTACGCCAACAGCGCCAGAGAGAGGATCTTGAAGACGTTGGCGATCCGGGCGAACGAACCGCTGGCCACCATGACCGAGATGACCATGCCTGCCAGGAGCGCCCACAGCGGTGCCGGTCCGAGATGCAGCAGGTTCATCCCCGCGCCGATGGCCGCCAGGTCGGCGCCGATGTTGAGGGCGTTCGCGATGAGCAATGCCACCAGCAAGCCCCCCACCACGACACGGCCACGGTGGGTGAACCGGCGGCGGGCCAGCTCCCCCAACGACGAGCCGGTGGCCAGCGCCGTGCGATCGCAGATCTCCTGCACCACGGTCATCAACACGAACGTGATGGGCGCCGTCCACAGCGTCGCCATGCCGAACTTCGCGCCGGCCTGGGAGTAGGTGGCGATGCCCGATGGGTCGTCGTCGGAGGCCCCGGTGACAAGGCCCGGTCCGAGCGCCCGCAACGTCGCCCTCCACCCCGAACCCGGGCGCCCCGAGCTCTCACGACTGGCCACAGGGTCCATGCCCTCGAGCGGACCGCCGCTCGTGCCATCTTCGCGGGTGGCCACCATGGGAATCTCTTTCCCGGCTAGTGACCCGGAGATGTCCCATCCCGTCCGGACGCACCCAGGCCGATCGTGCCGCCGGCGTTCTCAGCCGGGCTCGTCCGCCGGGTCCGTCACCACGAAGGCCCGTACGAGGTACTGCTCGACGAAGCGCCGCTTCTCCGACATCGGCGCGTCCCGCCACTCGGGAGACACGAGCGTGAGCGACACGGTGTGCAACCAGCGCACTGCTTCGAGCGGGTCGAGGTCGTCGTGGACGCGACCGGCGTGTTGCCACGACTCGAGGAGCGGGCCGATGTGGCGAGCGGCGGCTTCGACGAGGGCCTCGGATCGCAGGGCATGGTCGCCGGCTCCCCTCGCTGGTTGGAGCAAGGCCAGGTTCAGCGGGTGAGCTTCGAGCATGCTCAGCGGAACGAGGATGAGCTCAACGAGGCTCGATCGAGGATCGAGCGGATCAGAGAGCCCCTGGACGACCTGGTCGTAGACGTCGTCGTAGCGAGCGAGGATCACCGCCAGGACGAGCGCCTCCCGAGTGGGGTAGTACCGGTAGAGGGTCGACCGGGTGACGTTGGCCAGCTCGGCGACCTCGGCCATGGGCACGTTCGTGTCGCCTCGCCGGACGATCTGGCGGCTCGCCGCCTCGACGAGTCGACGGCGCGCCTCGGCCTCGTCGCGGAGGGCTGCGTCTTCGCCCCACCGGCGGCTCGGGGCGGTCAGGGCAACACCTCCGCGAGTCGGCCGGCGGAGAGGGCGCCGAAGACGCCGCCGTCGACCAGCACGTCGGTTCCCGTGACGAACCTCGCCTGAGGACCGACGAGGAACTCGACGACCGCGGCGACGTCGTCGGGGGTGCCGGCGCGGCGGAGGGCGCTGATCTCGGTCATCTTCCGCAAGTAGCCACCCTCGACCGGCTGCGCCAGCTCCATTGCGCCCATCGCCGTCATGACCAGGCCGGGCGAGATCGTGTTCACTCGGCCGTGTCTGGCTCCCCACGCCTGGGACGCCGCCCGCACGCGCAGCTGGTTCGCACGTTTGGCGAGCTGGTACGCCTGGTGTGGGTGGGTGAAGCGCTTCGACGACAGGAGAGGGAGCTCGAGCAGCAGGTCGGTGGGCGTCATCATGAGCTGCCGCTCATCCTCGCTCGCCAACGTCAACATCGCCCCTGCCATCGAGGAGATGAAGGCACCTGCTCCGCCGGCGCTGATGACCTCGCCGAAGGCGTCGAGGACGAGCGATGCGCCGATCAGATCGATGGCGATGATCTGCTCGGTCGTCGCTGTCACTGGTGAGACGCCGGCGGTGTGGACGACCACGTCGACTCGTCCGAGGCTGTCGGCTGAGGCGGCGAACCGGTCGACTGCTGCGGCGTCGGCGACGTCGAGCACCTGGGCGTGGACGTCGTAGCCGGTGCTGCGCAGCTCCTCTGCGAGGCGGGCGAGGCTGCGCTCGGAGCGACTGCCGAGCAGCAGGGTCGCTCCCGGAGCGAGCCGCCTGGCCGCTGCGGCCGCGATGCCGCCAGCACCGGTGACCACGACCACTCGGTCGCTCGGCGCCATGTGCGCTACTTCCGGCGGGCCAGCCGGAGCCGGTCGTCGAAGAAGCCGAGCATCTGCTCGGTCATGACCTCGGTGTACTCGAGCCAGCACCAGCTCTTCGCGATCTCCTTGCCGGAATCGCTGGCAACGAGGCGCCCGAAGTAGTGCGAGGGGCCGCCCCGGCGGGTGTACTCGAACTCGAACCAGTGGCCGCCGATCTCCACGCGACCTTCGGTGGGACGTTCCCTGCCGTCGATCTCGCCGAAGGTGAGGTCAAGGCTGCTCTCCTTGTGCACCGTCGTGACGCCGTCGTGCAGCAGATAGCCGGCATGGAAGTCGAGCTCTCGCCGTCCTGACCACAGGCAGCCACCGCCGCGCGTGCCGTCGGTGTGCTCATGGATCCAGGAGAACCACAGGCCCTCGAGCTGCCGCATGATCGGGAGCTCCATGTAGGTGTATCCGGGGGGTCCGTAGCAGAAGTCCTGGTGCAGGTAGCCCTCGACCGGATCATCGTTGATCGTCCCGGTGAGCGTGCCGAGCTCGTGCCGGTAGAAGACGGGGCGGTCGATGCCCTCCTGCTCGGGGACGAACACCCAGAACGTGTCGCTGATCACCTGGCCGTCGATCTGCCAGCGCCCGTCGGCGTCCGACCAATGGCACCCGGTTGCATCCTCGTCGACCCGGTTCGTCTCGCCGATGTAGGAGACCTGCTCCGGTTCCTCGACATAGCGGAACGGCTCGAACCAGCCGTGCGCGGCGAGCTCGGGGTACAGGTCTCGCGATCGCGCATCGAGGCCGTCACTCAGCTGACGGAAACCGCCGACCCACTGGGAGTGGGTCATCCCGAGGACGAAGTCGCTGTAGCCACGGATGCCGAAGTACTCACGGCCCGACTCACCTGTTGCCACCAGCGCAGGCCACTTCGCCGCCAGCTCGAAGCCGTCGCGAGGAGTCCACGCGTACCGGTAGTGATCCAAGGTCGGTGGCTCGATGTGGACCTCGTACTCGAGGGGCTTCGTCATGCGTCGTCTCCCAACTCTTCTACTTCAGACACTGACCGGTAGAGTGTCTGAACTTAGCAGAGCGCCGTCCGTTCGCCCAGCGGCACTCGGCGACACATCAACCCGCAGTCGAGGAGCAGCGATGACCCAGATCCCCGCGTCCGTCGACGAGATCACCCCGAGCTGGCTCTCTGACGCGCTCGGTGTCGAGGTCGGTGCCGTCGAGGTGCTCGACGCCCACTCGGGCACGACCGGACGGGCCAAGATCGGGGTCACGAGCCGTGACCTCCCGGACACCCTGTTCGTGAAGCTGCAGCCCTTCGACGAGGAGCAGCGGGCGTTCCTCTCGATGATCGGGCTCGGCGTCTCCGAGGCGAAGCTCTACGCAGCAGTCGGCGACGAGCTCCCCGTGCGAACGCCGAAGGTCTGGCATGCCTCCTACGACGAGCGCGACGGCTCCTTCATCATGGTGCTCGAGGATCTCGAGGCTTCGGGCTGCCGGTTCGCGACGCCCGATGACGACGACGTTCTCGCGGTCGCCGAGTCGCTCGTCGACGAGCTGGCCGTCCTCCACGCCGCCTTCTGGGGTCAGGAGCTGCCGTGGCTCGGTACGCACGCCCTGACCCCCGGCGACAGCCCCGAGGCCCAGGAGCGGATGTCCATGGGGTCGATGATCGTCCAGTCGGCCATCGACCAGTTCGCCGACGAGCTCCCTCCCGAGTTCCGGGAGCTGGGTGAGACCTACATCGCCCGCAACCGCGACATCGGCTCGCTGTGGAACGAGGGCGAGCGCACCCTCATCCACGGTGACGACCACATCGGCAACCTCTTCGTCGACGGAACCCGCACCGGCTTCTACGACTGGGCCGTCGCCAGTCGCTACCCCGGCATGCGCGACATCGCGTACTTCCTGTGCAACTCCCTCCCGACCGAGATCCGACGCGCTGAGGAAGGCCGGCTCCTCGAGCGCTACCGCAACGGACTCGAGCGAGAGGGCGTGACGCTCGACTCGACGGTCGCGCAGGAGCAGTACCGCCTCTTCTCGATCTATTCGTGGATCTCCGCCACCACTACGTACGCCATGGGATCCAGATGGCAGCCGGTGGACGTCGGCCGGCGGGCGACGGAGCGCACCACCCAGGCGATCGTCGACCTCGACGTGCTCGGCCTCTTGGCGGACCGCCTCGGCGCCACGTGATCAGCACCCACGCCTCGTTGGTGCAGCCAAACCTTCCGGTCTTCACCACACGACCCTGAAACCGATGTGGCTCATGCCGGTGTCGGTCATCTGGGGTCGACGTGCTGCCGGTCGGTAGCGACGACAGTAGGTGTCGGCGCACAGGAACGATCCACCCTTGACGACCTTGCGGGGGATCTTGAACTGCGGTTGGGCAGGGTCGTAGCTGTCCTCGATCGTGCCGCCTCGGGGGTTCTCGGCCGAACAACAGCCCGATGTGGTGGAGGCGACCGCGCGGTACCAGTCGTCGGTCCACTCCCAGACGTTGCCGGCCATGTCGAACAAGCCGTAGCCGTTGGCAGGGAAGAACCCGATTGGTGTGGTCCGTTCGAAGCCGTCGGTGCGGTGATTGCGGTAGGGGAACTCGTCGCCGATCCACGTGTTGGCCATGACGCGTCCGTCGGGTCGGGCGTCGTCGCCCCACGTGTAGTCCGCCCCCTCGAGCCCTCCCCGCGCCGCGAACTCCCACTCGGCTTCGGTCGGCAGGGAACCGCCTACCCAGGTGGCATAAGCGAGGGCGTCTTCGTGGGCGACGTGGACGACGGGATGGTCGTGCCGTGTGTCGATCCCGGAGCGGGGGCCTTCCGGCGCTCGCCACGACGCGCCTGGCGTCCATGTCCACCACTGGCTGAGGTGGCGCAGGTCGACCGGGCCTGGGGTGGGAGTGAACACCATCGAGCCTGGCAGCAGGTTCTCCTCGGGGGCGCCTGGGAAGTCGGCCGGGTCCAGCGGGCGTTCGGCCACGGTCACGTAGCCGGTGTCGGCGACGAATTCGGCGAACTGGGTGTTGGTCACTGGGCCGGCCCCCATCCTGAAGGCTCCGACTCGCACGCGGCGTGTCGGAGCCTCCTCGGGATAGTGGCGGTCTGATCCCATGACGAACTCGCCTCCGGCGAGCGCGACCTGATCGACCATCTCGATGCTCAGTCCCCGACGTTCGCTTGCAGCTTGGCGAGCACCTTGTCGATGGTGAACGATGCCGGCTCCTGTCGTGCCGGGAACTCCACCAACGAGGCGATCATCGACGCGACGTACATCTGGGCCGGGATGAACAGGAACGACCGGCGGAGCAGCCATTCCCAGTAGGTGTTCGACGTGGTGTCCGCCCGCTCGAACGGGTCGGTGCGCAGGTTGAACAGCTTGGGGAAGCGCAACTCGGTGAACGGCTCCTGCCACAGCCGCAGCGTGCCCTCGGCACGCTGCTCGAGGAAGACGAACTTCCAGTTGTCGAGTCGCATGGCGGTGAGTTCGGCGTCGTCGTTGACGTAGAAGAAGTGCTTCCGCGGGCTCTCCTCGGTGTCCCCGCTCAGGTAGGGGAGCTGGTTGTGGCCGTCGAGGTGCACCTTGTACTCGGTGCCGGCAAGCTCGGCGCCTGCCTTCAGGCGGTCGGCGACGTCGATGTCACCGGCGGCGGCGAGGAGCGTGACGAACCAGTCGTTGTGGCTGATGATCCCGTTGAGCACCTTGCCGGCCGGGAAGTGACCGGGCCAGCGAGCGACGCACGGTGTGCGATAGGCGCCCTCCCAGTTGGAGTTCTTCTCGCTGCGGAACGGCGTCATGCCGCTGTCCGGCCACGAGTTCATGTGCACGCCGTTGTCGGTGCCATAGATGACGATGGTGTCCTCGGCGAGTCCGAGCTCGTCGATGTAGTCCAACAGTTGACCGACCTCGTCGTCGTGGCGGCACATCACATCGTGGTACTCGCTCTGCCAACGACCGGCGCGGCCCCTGTCCTCTTCGCGGGCGTGGGTGTACAGGTGCATGTGGGTGGTGTTGAACCACACGAAGAACGGGGTATCGGCGGCGTGCTGCCGACCGATGAAGTCGGTCGCTGCGTCGAGGAACTCCTCGTCGACGGTCGCCATCCGCTTGCCTGTCAGCGGACCGGTGTCCTCGATGCGTTGGGTGCCGTCGCCATTGGCCCACGAGTGGATCACACCGCGCGGTCCGAACCTGGCCCTGAAACCCGGGAAATCGGCCTCGCTCGGGTAGTCGGGGTGCTCGGGCTCCTCTTCGGCGTTGAGGTGGTACAGGTTGCCGAAGAACTCGTCGAACCCGTGCATCGTCGGCAGGAACTCGTCGCGATCGCCGAGGTGGTTCTTGCCGAACTGGCCGGTGGCGTACCCGTGGTGCTTGAGGGCGGTGGCGATCGTCGGATCCTCGGCCCGGAGACCGAGATCCGCGCCGGGGAACGAGACCTTGGTCAGACCCGTGCGGTACGGGTTCTGACCGGTGATGAACGCGGCGCGGCCAGCCGTGCAGCTCTGCTCTCCGTAGTAGTCGGTGAAGCGCACACCTTCTTCGGCGATGCGGTCGATGTTCGGCGTCCGGTAGCCCATCAGCCCATCGCTGTAACAACTGAGGTTGCTGATCCCGATGTCATCACCCCAGATCACCAGGATGTTCGGCTTCTTGCTCATTGCGGATGCCTCCTCTGGAAGTACTTCTCGGATCTCTGACCGGACTCACCTCTCACACAAGAGGACGAAGCACGCCGCAGAGCACCAGTGCGACTCGCCCCGCACGGCGAGATGGGCCTCCGCCCGGTCAGAACTGAGTGGTCGGCCTCCATCGCCTCTCGCGTTCGAGGCACTACGTCGGCGTCGCCATCATCTCAGCCGCTTCGACGAGCGATCGGCTGAGAGTATCGACTGCGAGCCGTACCTCGTCCTCGCTGATGATGAGCGGAGGCTCGAGCCGCACGACGCGGGGGTTGTTCAGCGTGAACGCTGCGCACATCCCGTGCTTGAGCATCTGGATGACCGTCAGCTCTGCGATCTCGTCCGCTGCGAACTCCACGCCGAGCATGAGCCCTCGGCCGCGGACGTCGACCACCAGGTCGCGGTGCTCGGCCTGCATGTCCCTGAGGAGCGCCAGCATGAGCTGCCCGCGGTCGCTCGAGCGGGTCACGAGGTCGTCCTCCTGCACGACGCGCACGGCGGCGAGGCCGGCGGCACACGCCAGGGGGTTGCCGCCGAAGGTCGAGGTGTGCATCAGCGGGTTCTCGGAGAACACCTTCTCCCAGACCGAAGCCGTTCCCATCGTCGCACCGATCGGCATGACGCCTCCGCCGAGCTGCTTCGCCAACGTCATGATGTCGGGAGCCACGCCCTCGTGATCACAGGCGAACATCGTTCCGGTGCGCCCGATGCAGGTCTGGACCTCGTCGGCGATCATGAGGGCGCCGGTGCGGTCGCAGGCCTCTCGGATCGCCCGGAGGTAGCCGTCCGGGGGTACGTGGACGCCGCCCTCGCCCTGGATCGGCTCGACGATGACCGCTGCGGTCCGATCGTCGATCGCGGCGACGGCCGCGGCGGTGTCCCCGTAGGGGATGAACTCGACTCCCGGCATCAGCGGCTCGACGCCGGTGCGGTACTTCTCGCGACCAGTGGTGGCGAGGGCGCCGAGGGTCTTGCCGTGGTACCCGCCGACCGTGGAGATGATCCGGCTGCGACCGGTTGCGACCTTCGCGAACTTGAGCGCCGCTTCGACCGCTTCGGAACCGGAGTTGCTGAAGAAGCTGTACTGCAGCCCCTCCGGAGCGATCGACGCCAGCTCTGCGGCCAGATCGGCAGCCGGCTTGCTGAAGAACGCCTTTCCGCTCATCGCGAGCGACTCGAGCTGCTCCTTGACGGCCGCCACGACCGCGGGATGACGGTGCCCGAGCGCGAACGTGCCGTAGCCCCCCAGGCAGTCGAGGTATCGACGGCCTGCGTGGTCCTCGATGTAGCAGCCCTCGCCGTACACCTCCACGCCGAAGCCGACGAAGGACAGGAACTCCGCAAGGAAGGGGTTGACGTGCTCGCGGTACTTCTGGACGACGTCAGCCAGGTAGGCGTCCGCGTCGGGGATCGGGGGGCGTCCCGCCGAAGCTCGTGCTCCAGGGCCTTCATGTGCCGGGGGTCCGCTCACGCACGGGCTCCTTCGCGGTGCTCTTCGAGGACGGCCGCACCCCTAGGGGTTTGGTCTCCAACTGTCTACACCACGTGATCATGGATGCGACGGGCCGTGGCGGCAACGCGAGGTTGGTCCCCCCTCTGCGAGGCGGGCGCTGCCAACGGGCGAGCAAGGGCAGCGTCGGCGCCTTCCGTCGGTTGAGTCCTTGCGCTGACGGTGCGAGGAGAAGTCCTGGCTTCCGTCCCATGCTGGGTCCCGTTGCCTCGGCACGGCACATCGGTCTCCAAATGTCTACACTCAGCGCTCGTGGACCCAGCCATGAGCTGTAGGCCTTCGACGCGTGCCAAGAGATGCTCCCTGTCCGACGCGAGCACATAGCTCGGTGACGAACAGGAACGACGGGGACCAAGGGCCGGCTCGGCGTGTGCGACTCGGCGACCGCCTCCGCCGGCGGACGGAACCGCTCGAGCGGCGTGCTCTGACGTGGTTCGAGCCGCGGAGATCGACTCGCGCAGTCGACCTCGCCACCACCTTCTACGAGCGCGACCGAGATCAGTTCGCGGCAGTTCTCGGTGCGGCTATCGCCCTTCGCCTCTTCCTGTTCATGGTTCCAGCCGTCATCACGGGCGTCGGCCTCATCACTGCAGCGACTGGCTCAGCCGGAGCCGATGAGTTCCTGAAAGGAGCTGGTGTCACCGGCTCGTTGGCTGGTGAGGTGGCTCAGGCTGCAACGGCGTCTCGCTCGACCTGGCTGGCGATCGTGCTGGCCGCTCTGCCGGTCAGCGTGTGGGCGGGAAGGAATCTGGCAAAGGTGCTCGCAGTCTGCGCCGGGGCTGCGTGGCAACTGGGTCGACGCGACCGACAGCCGACACTACGGACGGCGGGAGCCGTGACGGCCCTGGCGTTCATGATCCTCACGGTGGCCGCGCTCACCAACCGGATCCGCAGCGAGTTCGGCATCGCGGTGCAGACGACCTCTTGGGTCCTTGCGGTCGCGCTCTTCGCAGTCGGCTGGTACGCGGTGCTGTGGGCCTTGCCCCGGGCGACTCGCGACCCCGCCGCGCTGCTACCAGGCGCAGTGATGGTGGGGGTGGTCTTCGGTGTCCTCCAGTGGTTCATGCAGTTCTACCTGCCGAGCCGGTTGGAGCGAGCCCAGGCGATCGCCGGCGGCACGGGGGTAGCCGTTGCCACCCTTGGAGGGATGTTCTTGATCGGTCGCGCCATGGCCTCGAGCTTCATCCTCAACGCCGTGGTGTATGAACGGATCGGAAGCATCGCCGGGTTGGTCTTCGGTGCGCCCGTCCTACGACGGGTGCCGAGGCGGTTCCCTGTTGTCACTCGCTGGTTCGATCTCGAGAACGACTCGGTCGCCGACGGTCCGGACGGTGACGTCCTCAGGCGTTCGTAACGAGGATCTTGGTCTTCATGGCTTGGAACTCGGCGTCATCGATGAGCCTGTGGACCCCAATGGCTGCGCAAGCAGCACCCGGCAGAACTGGGCGATCGCAACCTCGACGGAACCGTCGTCGGGAAGGTCGAGTTGCAGGAGGAGGTCGGCTCCGAAGATCCGAGAACCCATCGCCATGCAGGTCACCGACGCTACGGCGATTCTGGGATCGGTCGGGTCTGCTCCTTCCGCCCCTTCGGGGACGTGTTCGTACGCATCCAAGAGCCGGCGGAGGATCGGGAACTGATGTCGGACCTCGGCGATGTCGACGTCGTCGACCAGGATGCGGGCGATCAGCTTGGGCGCTGGTGACCCGTGGTGGACCTGGTGGATCACGGTGTCGATGTCGAAGCCACTGCGCGCGAGCGCTGCAGGGAACAGCCCGGAGCTGCCCTGCTCGAACGCCGCCGCGACAAGGGCCTGCTTGGAACCGAAGTGCCGATAGATGAGGCCTTGGTTCACGCCCGCCGCTCGTCCCACGTCCCGGACCGAGACCGAGGCGGGGCCTCGCATGGCGAAGAGGTCGACGGCAGCAGCGACCAGCGCGCGCTTCGCCGACGGTGGTCGGTGGTCCTCGACGTCGACCAGGGCTCGGTCCACATCGAGGGATCCCGTGACGCTGAGGCCTGAGCGGGCAATGCCCAACAGGCATTGGATCGACGCCGCTATCGCGAGATCCCGGCGTCGGCCGCTCACAGCATCGATCCGGACGGCGGCGGCCACGAAGCGTTCGTAGGTCAACCAACCCAGCAAGAGGCTGGCCGCGCCGTAGATGCAGAGGCGGGACCGCACGTCACCGTGCTGGGAGTGCGCGGACGGCGGCTTGGTGTGCATGAGGATCCGCGTGGTGGCCTCGACACCAGGGCACGGGAGTTCTCCCAGATCGCCCAATGCGCTCCTGACGATGAGTTGCGTGCAGGGCCGACTCCTGCGAGCGGCCTTGAGCATCTCGAGGACGGGGTCGCCATCGCTGGCGAGAGCCTTGTCGGCGGCAGCATCCACACGCCGTCCAAGCCCGCGAACGACCGCATCAACGAGTCCGTCCTTCGAGCCGAAGTAGCGCGCGATCAGCGCATGGTTGCAGCCCGCGTCACTCGCGACTTCGCGAAGTGACGTCCCCTCGGGCCCCACGCTCGCATAGCGACGCCAGGCGGCTTCGAGGATGGCGGCCTCGGTCTCAGCGCGCTTGAGATCGCGCACCCGACTCTGCATCACCTCGACAGTAACTGTAGACAGTTGGTGACTGGGACTGGTAGCTTCCCCGACTTCACCGAGAACGGAGTGGACCATGGAGATCGCACCGGTCGAGTACATCGTCATCGACTTTCCCGGGAACAACTTCAGAGGCGAGATCGCCCCGGCGATTGCGTCGCTGGTCGACCGTGGCGTGGTGAGGATCATCGATCTGGTCTTCGTCAAGAAGGACGTCGACGGGGCCGTGACCTACTTCGAGTTCGACGACCTCGAGGAGACGGCCACGTTCGGGCACATCGACAGCGAGGTCGACGGGGTGATCAGCGACCGAGACATCGCCGAGATCGCCGCCAGCGTCCCGTTGGACTCCTCTGCTCTGCTCATCGTCTGGGAAGACCTGTGGGCCGCCGAGTTGGCCACGGCCGTCCGCGACGCCGGCGGCGAGCTGGTCGCCGGCGGTCGGGTCCGCCACGACATCGTCGTGACAGCGCTCGCTGCGGTGACCGACTGATCGACGTCGAGGCAGTCATCGCAACGGACCGGAGAAGCACACCATGAGACAGAGGAGCACATCATGAGACGACGTGGCATCGGACGCGCTGGCCGGCCTGGCCTGGTGGGGACGGCAGCAACCACGGCTGTGGTCGTTGGCACCGCGACCGCGGTCTCCGGCAAGGTCGCCCAAGGCCAGCAGGCGAAAGCCGCCAAGACGGCAGCGACCCCGACCGCTGAGCCCCCGGTGCCTGCACCGGCCACCAGCCAGTCGGATCCGCTCATCGAGCAGCTCACTCAGCTTGCCGAGCTGAAAAACCAAGGCATCCTCACCGAGGAGGAGTTCGCGGCGAAGAAGGCACAGATCCT
The DNA here is from genome assembly GCA_029782145.1 of Actinomycetes bacterium. Taxonomy (GTDB): domain Bacteria; phylum Actinomycetota; class Acidimicrobiia; order Acidimicrobiales; family Acidimicrobilacustridaceae; genus CAMFLJ01. Next base: position 13,988 of record JAKOVH010000012.1, read on the forward strand.
GGGCATCTGACTCGTCAAGATGTGCCGGTCGCCCGTAGGGCAACTGCGGTCAGGCGCCGTCGGGGTCGTCCCACGGCGGCGCGTCCAACGGAAGGGCGGCGATCGTCTGGGTGGCCTGCCACAGCCAGCCCCGGACCTGGGCGATCGACTCGTGCTCGACACCGGCGGCCTCGATCAGCACCGGTTCGAGCAGGCGGGCCGCGGCGTCGAGCACGGCGCGGGTCACCGCTGCGCTGTCCGCACCCATCGCCGGTCGACCGTATCGCCCCCCGCCCCGCCGTTCCGGAACACCGGGCGGGCCGTCCCGTGACATCGCTGCGGCGACGGGTCCTCGGCACCCACCCGGGCAAGGACGCGGTGGCAGGGCTGGTGCTCGGGGTCCAGTCCGTCCCCGACGGGCTGGCCACCGGCCTGCTCGCCGGCATCAACCCGCTCTCGGGCCTGTACGGATACCTGGTGGGGACGGCCGGTGGTGCACTCCTGACGAGCTCCACGTTCATGGCGGTGCAGGGCACCGGTGCGATGGCGATGGTGGTCGCCGACGTGCCAGGCCTCCGCGACTCGTCCGACGGCTCGCGCGCACTCGTCACCCTCACGGTGCTCACCGGCGTCGCGATGCTCGTCGCCGGCCTGCTGAAGCTGGGTGCCCTCCTGCGGTTCGTCTCCAACGCGGTGATGGTGGGCTTCATCAACGCGGTGGGCGTGAACATCGTGCTCGGCCAGCTTGCCAACCTCACCGGCTATTCCGCCGAGGGCGCCAACCGGCTCGTCCGGGCCCTCAACACGGTGATCCATCCCGGACGCCTCGACGGCCGGTCCCTGGCGATCGGAGTGGCCACCGCGCTGCTGATCGTCATGCTCGAGCGCACCCGACTCGGCGCCCTGGGGATGGTCGTGGCCGTCATCGCCACCTCCGCGTTCACACACTGGGCCGACTGGTCGACGGTCGCCACCTTGCGCGACCTCGGAGTCGTCGCGGACTCGCTCCCCTCGCCGGAGCTGCCGCTGCTGCGGATGGTCCCGGTGCTGATCGTGCCCGCCGTGTCGCTCGCGTTCGTCGGCCTGGTCCAGGGGGCCGGCATCTCGGCCAACTTCCCGAACCCCGACGGCAGCTACCCCGATGCATCGCGCGACTTCGTCGGGCAGGGCACCGCCAACCTCGCCTCGGGCGTGCTGCGGGGCATGCCCGTGGGCGGGTCGGTGTCGGCGTCGGCGCTGAACAAAGAAGCCGGGGCCCGAAGCCGGCGATCGCTCGTCGTCGCCACCGTCGTGATGGCCGTGGTGATCGTCGCGTTCGGCGACGCGGTCGGGTCGCTCGCCATGCCGGCCCTCGCCGGGCTGCTGATGCTCATCGGTGTCCGCACGATCAAGCCCGGCGACCTGCAGTCGGTCTGGAAGACGGGCACGGTGCAGAAGGCGGTCCTCGGCGTGACGTTCGTGCTCACGCTGGTCGTGCCGCTCCAGTACGCGGTGCTCGTCGGCGTGGGGCTGTCGATCGTCCTCCACGTCGTGAGGCAGTCGAACCAGGTCACCGTCCGCCGGCGCGTGCCCGACGAGCACGGCCACTTCGTCGAGACCGACCCGCCCTCGGAGCTCCCGGCGCACGAGGTGGTTCTGTTGCAGCCCTACGGCAGCCTGTTCTTCGCCGCCGCCCCCACCTTCGAAGCGGCGCTCCCTGCGGTCGGCTCGGGCTCGGCGGCGTCGGTGGTGCTGCTCAGGCTCCGCGGCCGGAGCGATCTGGGGACGACGTTCATGGACGTACTGCGACGCTATGGCGAGTCCCTCCAGGCCGTTGGGAGCAAGCTGGTCATTGTGTCCGCCGGCGAGCTGATCACCGACCAGCTCCAGGTCAACGGCGTGACCGACGTGATCGGCGCCGACAACGTGGTACCGGGCAACGAGCGTGTCGGCGCCACGGTCCGCCAGGCCTACGCGGACGCCCTCGTTTGGGTGGAGGAGCACCGATGACCGCCGATCAGGGGACCGAGGGTCCCGAGCCCATCGACGCCGAACCGACCACCGACTCGAGGATCTCGCCGCGACGAGCCCTCGAGCGCCTCCGACGGGTATCGGTTTGGTCGGTCCTCCAGGTCGTCATCCTGATCGCGGCGGTCTCGTTCCTGATCCGGACGATCACCGGCCTCGATCTCCAGGAGATCGCCGACCAGCTGCGCCACGCCACCTGGTCCCTCGCCGCCATCGGCCTCGTCGTGGCCCAGATGCCCCGCCTCGCACAGGCCCTCTCGACGCTCGGCGCGTCACCCACCCCGATCCCGTACCGACCGCTCTACCTGCTACAGCTCGCCCAGAGCTACATCGGGCTCGCCGTCCCGAGCAGCGCGGCGCGCATCGCGATGGGCGTCCGCTTCTTCCAGAAACAGGGGCTCAGCTCCGGTGCGGCGCTGGCCATCGGTGGCCTCGACGGCATCTCGGGCTTCGTGGTGGAGGCCAGCCTCCTGCTCGGCCTCCTTCTGTTCACGCCCCAGACCCTCCACTTCGACCTCGACGCCGCCTCACTCCCGGACTGGGCGACGGTGCTGCGCTGGCTGGTCCTCCTCGCCATCGTGATCGGCATCGCGTCGATCCTTCTGCCCGACCACCGAAGTCGTCTCACGCGTTGGGCCCGCAACCTGCTCACCGACGGCAGCCAGACCCTCCGCGGCCTCTCCGCCCGCCGGATCTCGCTGCTCCTCGGAGGGAACCTCGGGTCGACCCTCCTGTTCGCCGCTGCGCTCGGAGTGTTCGCCCGAGCCCTCGGCACCAGCGTGTCGTTCAGCGACCTGATCGTGATCATCATCAGCGTCTCGCTCCTGGCCGGCCTGCTTCCCGTGCCGGGCGGCATCGGGGTCGTGGAGGGCGGCCTCACCTTCGGTCTGGTGGCTGCCGGCATGCCCGAGGAGTCCGCGTTCGCGGCGGTCATCCTCTATCGGATCGCCACCTTCTACCTCCCACCGCTGTGGGGCTTCTTCGCCCTACGGTCGCTCCAGGGCAACGAGTACCTGTGAGCGAGCCCCTCTTCCCGGCCAGCACATTCCGTCGCCGCCTGGTCTCGATCGAAGCCGCCGCGGTCGCCGGCATCGTCTGCGCCATCGGTTGGGGCCTGTCGCTGCGGGGGCTGTTGAGCGCACCCGGCCTCGGCGCCACCGACGACGAGATCACCGCGTTCTACGCCAGCGCCGCCAACCGCCGAGGCGCCATGGTCTGGGTGCAGGTGCTCGTCTTCTCGACCATCGCCTTCCTCTGGTTCGTGGGCGTCATACGGGGTCGCATCGGCGACCGCGAGCCCAAGCTCTTCGGCACGGTGTTCTTCGGGTCGAGCATCCTGCTCGCCGGCTTGCTCTTCCTGGGGGCGGCGCTCCTCGCAGCGCCCGCGATCCAGTCGGCACCCGACGGCCACGGGCTCGACCCGGGCGCGGCATCGCTGCTGCGGGCCGCGGCCGCGGTCGTGCTCTCGGTCTTCCTTCCCCGCGTCGCGACACTGGCCATGTTCTCGACCGCCAGCCTGGGCCGCGCCACCAGAGCACTGCCGAGGTGGCTGGTGGTGGTCAGCTTCGTCGCAGGCGCCTACGAGCTCGTCAACGTCACCCTCGACGCTCCCACCGTCTATCTGGTTCCAGCCTGGATCGCATTGGTGAGCATCGTCCTGCTCATCCGGAAGCCCTCGGAGACGTTCTGGGAGAGCGGCAGCTGAACCCCTCACCCAGAACGACGGTCCGCGACACCCACGTCACCGTCGGGATGATCCTCGGACAGCTCGCCAGCGGCCGTTCCGTCGACGAGGTCCTCGCCGACTACCCCAACCTCGAGCGCGACGGCGTCCTGGCGGCTCTCGAGTACGCGGCCGCCACCGTCAACGAGCGCGAGGTCCCGGTCGCTCGAACCGCATGAAGCTGCTCGTCGACGCCAACCACTCACCACGAGTCGCCGGCGGGCCGGTTGCTGGTGGGCGCCTTCTTCGTGGTGGAGGTTGATGCCTGCAGTGCGAGGGAAGCCGTCGATGCTGGTGGGCCTGTGCCGGTGGAACCGCTGTGGGTCCGGAGTTCGTTGGGACCCTCGACGAACCCGAATCACCACTACCGCTATCCGCGCGACGGTCGTATGGTCGCACCTGCGCCGGGAAGTCGGTCAGGATCACCGTTTCCGTCAATCCTTCCGGGCGCTGGGGATGTCGGCCGTGAGCGGCTGCGTCGCCACCCACTCGTTGTCTCTGTGTCCCGTCCTGATCCGGCGCCTCACTCTGACGCCAGCCATGGACGAAGGTCACGGAAGAATGGAAACGCAGTTCCGCATCGCCGTTGAACGCCGCGGCCCGCTCGCGCACGTCACCCCGCAGGGAGAGCTCGATCTCCAGGTCGCCGAGCTGCTCGAGGAGCTCGTCGAAGGCGCACTCGAGGACGGCGCACGAACGGTCGTGGTCGACCTCGGCCAGCTCAGCTTCATGGACTCAACGGGCCTGTGCGCCCTGGTGAACTGCAGGGAAGAAGCTCGCCGAGTCGGTGCCATCCTGCACGTTCACAACGTCCTGCCGACACCGCGGCGCATCTTCGAGATCACGAACCTCGAGGACTTGCTCTGCACGTGCGAGCTCGGACTGCCCGAGGCCTAGAAGGCACGCGCCGCCCGCCGACGGGTGCTCCCGTCCGGGCGGCGCTACGTGCCGGTCATGGCGCTGGCATCCGGCGCCCGTCGAGTGACCCAACGACGAGCTGCGGCCAAGCGCAGCCGCTGGCTCATCACGAACAACCCGGCCGCGACCGCGCACCACGCCGCTGCGGCGACGCCCAACGCCAGAGCCGTGCCGATCACCGTCGTCAGAACCGCCACCACGACGGCGAACGCGGGGAGCGCAGGCGCACCGACCAGCGCCCCGATGGCGGTCTCATCTGCGTCCTGCTGCGATTGCTGCTCAGCGATCAACGTGATCGTCGCCGGAAGGATCGCAGGGAAGGCCAGGAGCGCACCACCGACCCGTGCACCGAACCAGATCGACACCAGCGCGGCCAGCGTCGAGATACCGGCGCCGAAGCCGAAACGGATCGCGAGATGAAGGGGCTTGACATCCCGCAGTCGAGACAGGTCGACACGAATCGCCTCGTCGCTCACCGGATCACCGCCAGCCCGGCCGCCGCGACGGTCACCCATACGAACACCGATGCCGAGGTGCCCACCAAGGCTCCGAACCGACGAACCGCCGGCGCAGTCGCGACCGTGTAGGCCACGAACGCCACGCCTCCGGCGATCATGCCGAGCCCTGCCAGCTTGACGTCGCTGGCGCCCTTGGCCAGCTGTGTCACGGCGAGGCTGGCGATGGCGACCGAAGGTGCCGCGCAGAACAGACCAGAGAAACGACGCGGTCCCGTCACCTCACCCACCAGTGCGAAGGCACACACGAGGAGTCCCCCCGCAACCGCCTTGAGCACGACCACCAACCAGGGGCTCACAGCATCCTCCTCGGGACGGCGCAGTGCTGCAGGGGCCGGCAGCCGAATGCGTGTTCACAAGCGGTCTACCCGGCGTTCCGTTCAACTAGACCGTCGGCTTCTCGGCCGCCTGGCAATCGTGTTCGACCGACCTGAGAGACCCGTTGACCGAGCTGCTTCGAGCAGGTGTTACGGGCCGCGACCACGCGATCGGACCGGCCGTGTGGGAAGGTCGGCGGGTGGCTGTTGCGCCCGCCGTCACCACCATCACATCCGCCCGGCGCGACGACCTTCGCCTGAGCCACCCGGTCGACCTGATGGCGACTGCCGGCGGCCTGGTCCGCGGACGTGGCGACCTGAGCGGTGCGTGCAGCCCCACCGACCTGTGGTGGGCGAGCAACACACCGCTCGGGCCGGCGACGCTCCATCTGGCGCTCGACGGGCGCCTCCGGCGGGCCGTCTCGGAGGCCTGGGGCCCAGGCGCGGCGTGGATGCTCGACCAGGTCCCCGACCTGCTGGGCCAGAACGACGACGCCGAGGCCTTCACCGAGCTGCTCGAGGGCCTCGACGCGGTGGGTGCCGGCCGGGTGCGTGAGCTGCGCCGACGCTCACCGGCGCTGCGGATGTCGCGGTCGGGCGCGTTGGTGGAGGCGCTCGTGCCGTCGGTGCTCGAGCAGAAGGTGATCGGTGCCGACGCTCGGGCGAGCTACCGGCGCCTGGTCCAGCGCCATGGAACGCCCGCACCGGGCCCCGACCTCGGCCTGCGCCTGCCACCGACCGCGGAGCAGCTGGCCGGCCTGCCCTACTGGGCCTTCCACCCTCTCGGCGTCGAGCGGCGCCGGGCCGAGACGATCATCCGGGCCTGCCGAGTCGCACACCGCCTCCAGGTCGGTTCGTGCGACGACGCCGAGCTCCGACGGCGGCTGCTCACCATCCCCGGCATCGGCCCGTGGACGGTGGCCGAGGTCGCTCGCGTCGCCCTCGGCGACGCCGACGCGGTCAGCGTCGGCGACTACCACCTCCCTCACCAGGTGGCGTACGCGTTCCTGGGCGAGCGCCGCGGGAACGACGACCTGATGCTCGAGCTGCTCGAGCCGTTCCGCCCCCACCGCCAGCGCGTCATCCGTCTGATCGAACGAGGAGCGCCGGCGCCGCCCCGACGCAGCCACCGCCTCGAGCGCACCCGAATCCGCCACCTCTGAGCTACGCCTTGCTCGTTCTGGTGGAGGTCTACCGCCTGGTTCGGGGGGCAATCCTCCACCAGAACGAGAGGGGGACCTCCACGTGGCTCAGGACGCGGCAGCCCGCTTCTCGGCCAGCACCGTGGAGTCCTCGGTGTCGAGCACCACGTTGAGGTCGGCGATCTTCAGGGCGCCGTCCTCGATGGCGACCGAGCCGTGGACGATGGCAGTGGAGAGGTTGGACACCTGACCCTCGACGATCTGGCTGACCCGGATGTAGGAGCGGTAGTCGGCGGTGGTGGCGGTGGCGTTCAGCACGTGGACGTTCTCGGCGCCGTGGCGCAGAGGCTCGGGGCTCTGCAGGCGGTGGTCGGTCTGCCACGCCATCACCGCATCGAGCCCCTGGGCGTCGGCGGTGACGAACTCCTCGAAGGCGGTCGTGCCCGTGTCGGTGCGGCAGGAGAAGTGGGCGTCACGTGTCCACAGGTCCTTCCACTCGTCGAAGCACGCGTTGTCGTAGGCGAACCACCAGTGCGCCATGAGCTGCTGGACGTCGGCCGGCTGGATCATCGCTTCCCCCTCGGTGGTCCCGGGGCCTCCAGGCCGCAGGGATGAAGGCGGCATCATATATCGGCGTTATCTTCGGTCACGCACCGGTCCGTCCGACCGACCGACGTGACAGGTCAGATATCGCCGTTATATTCTCGTCCACGGCGCGGTCGACCGACCGGCAGGCACGGAGGGGGATGGCGATGACGCCGACCAACGACGAGATGGCCCGGATCCTCACCCCGGTGGCGCCGCCACGCGTCATCGAAGGCGTCTACACCGACGACCAGTACGAGCGCCTCTGGCGGCTCATCGAGGACAAGGGCCCCTGGCCCACCATCACCGCGCACCACTTCGACACCGTCGAGGAGCTGGTGGCGACCACCTCCGGCCCGATGCGCGATGGCGACGGCGGGATGGCGCTGACCCTGGACGACATCGCCACGGGCCACTTCCGCGGCTACCTCGCCAACGGCTCGACGTGCTTCCACCCCGAGATCGAGGACATCTTCTACAACCACCGGTTCCTCGACCTCGTGCGCGACTACTGGGGCGCCCAGATGGCCCAGCCCACCCACATGCTGTTCAACCTCTGCGGCGCCCACCACAGCGGGCTCAGCCCCCATCTCGACGCCGTGCAGTTCCGGGGCATCCGCATGCACAACTCACCCGTGTGGCTGATGAACGTGATGGGCAAGTCCGGGCTGTTCACCGACTACATGGTGAAGATGGCCCAGGTCATCACCTGGTGGTACAAGGGCGAGAACGGCACCTTCACCTACTGGCCCGACGGCCCCTACGGCCCGCCGAAGGTGCTCGGCCACCCGCTCTGGAACAAGGGCGTCGTCGTGCAGAACGAGGTCATGTTCCACCGCGGCGACCCGGTGGGGCGCCCCGAGGACCGCGACATCCCCGGCCTCAAGCACCGCTCGCTGCTCGGCTACGAGGCCGACCGCGACGACTGGGCGATCACGACCGACGGCGAGGTCATCCGGCGCTACCAGCCCGAGGAGATGCGCCTGCTCGTGCACTGGAGCGCCGAGCTCTACGCCGACATGGCCGAAGCGGAGAAGGCCTTCGAGCACTCCGACGACCTGACCCAGGAGCGCGCGTGCGAGATGCTGCTCGCCGACATGCGCTCCAAGGGCGTCGACGTGGCCGAGCCGTCGGACCCCATGAACGACAGCGAGTTCATCAAGGCGCTCATCGCGACGTACACGATCGCCCCCACCACCGACTGGATCAGCGCGGCCTGAGGCCGCCCCCGAGGAGAACGCCACATGCCCGTCCCCGACCTCTTCGACCTCACCGGCAAGGTCGCCATCGTCACCGGCTCCACCAAGGGCATCGGGCGGGCCATGGTCGAGGGCCTCGCCGCCGCCGGCGCCGGGGTGGTGGTGAGCTCCCGCAAGCAGGACCTGTGCGACCAGGTCGCCGAGGAGGTGCGCGCCGCCACCGGGGCCGAGGTGCTGCCGCTGGCCTGCCATGTCGGCGACTGGGACGCCATCCCCGGCTTCGTCGAGCAGGTGAGGGAGCACTTCGGGCGCATCGACGTGCTGGTCAACAACGCCGGCATCAACCCAGCGCCGGTGACCGCCAGCGACATGACCCTCGACTACTGGCGCAAGGTGTTCTCGGTGAACCTCGAGGGGCCGCTGCGCCTGAGCCAGCAGGTCGCCCCCATCATGCGCGATGGCGGCGGCGGCTCGATCGTCAACATCGGCACCATGGCCGCGTACGGGCCGGGTCCCAACATCTGCGCCTACGGCGCCTCGAAGGCCGGCCTCAAGAACCTCACCCGGGCCATGGCCATGGAGTGGGCCGACTGGGGCGTCCGGGTGAACATCCTCAGCCCCGGCCCGTTCATGAGCGAGATGCTCGCCGGCGCCGCGGCCCGCAGCGAGATCGACTACCTCGCCATGGTCTCGGCCGGCACCCTCCAGAAGCGCGTCGCCGACCCCTCCGAGATCGTGGGCCCGGTGCTCTACCTCGCCAGCGACGCCTCGTCGTTCGTCACCGCCGACGACATCTCGGTGTCGGGCGGGATGATGAAGTAGGGCGACGCAGAGGCGGGAGCCGTCGCCGACCCCGCCGCCACCTGCTCGAGCTGGCCCCGCTCGGCACCCGAGCCTCCGGTGCGGGGTCGTCGGGCCGGGTCAGGCTGGTGGGACAGAATGCGGTGTCATCGAGAGCGAGGCGACACCGTGGCACCCTCCCCGAACCCTGCGAAGCGCCGACCGCCCGTGCGCACCAGCGCCAAAGCCGTGGCCACCCGCGCCGCCCTCGTCGAGCTGGCCGCCCAGCTGTTCGCCTCGCGCGGCTACATCCAGACCTCGATCCGCGACGTGGCCAAGGCGGCCGACCTCACCACCGGCGCCATCTACGGCCACTTCCGCAACAAGGCCGAGCTGCTCGCGGAGGCCATCAGCTCGCGCACGGCCACCAACCTCGAGGCCAAGGCCCTCTTCGGGCGTGCGTCGGACCGGCACATCGACACGCTCCGGCGCATGAGCACCCGCTACACCGAGCGCCGCGAGCTGCGGGCCCTCATCCTCCAGGGGGCGGCGGCGGCGCTCACCGACGACGAGACGCGCAAGCGGCTCCGCGACGAGCAGCTCGCCCACCTCGACGACTGGGCCGCCCGCTACGAGGCCCACCGCGACAGCCTCGGCATCGATCCCACGGTCGACGTGCACGACGCCCTGCTCTACACGTGGGCGGCCGAGGTCGGCCTCGGCGTCCTCGAGGCGCTGGGCATCACACCCCGCTCCAGGAAGAGCTGGGGCGACATGGCAGCCCGCTTCGGCCGAGGGATCACCCTCCCGCCCGAAGAGGCCACGCCCGCCCCGCCCAACCGCCGCACGCGCTGAGCCCGCCGGGGTCGTCGCGGCGGTCACCCTGCTGCATGTAACACCGACAGATTGTATCGGCGTTATCTTGCTGGCATAGTGGTCGGGCGTGACGGGAGTCACCGATCCTCCGGCTCGGTGCCAGCTCCCGCCGGGACGACACAGGGAGCGCACATGCAGAAGAACCGTCGACGGCTCGTGGCCGTCGTGATGGCCCTCGGCCTGCTGGCCGCGGCGTGCGGCAGCGGGCGCTCGAGCACCTCGGGCGACGGCGAGGGCGGCACCGACACCACCGGCGCCACCACCGCCACGACCTCCGGGGCCTCCTTCGGCACGCTGCCCTCGCCGTGCGGGCCCGCCGAGGGCGGGGCGGCCAACGCGGCGACGGGCGACCAGGGTGTCACCGCCGACTCGGTCACGATCGGCTACGGCGACGACGCCGGCTACCAGGCCGCCCCGGGGCTCAACAAGGAGATGTCCGAGGCCGTCAAGGCGATGATCGGGTGGTGCAACGACCAGGGTGGCATCAACGGCCGCACGGTCAAGGGCAACTACTACGACGCCGCCATCCTCAACGCCACCAACGCCATGCAGGAGGCGTGCTCGCAGGTGTTCATGCTCGTCGGGCAGGGATGGGCCCTCGACGGCGGTGCCGAGCAGACGCGCGTCGACTGCAAGCTGCCCCAGGTGCCCGGCTACACGGTGAGCGCGACGGTGGCCCACGGCCCGATGAGCTACGTCGCCGTGCCGAACCCGGTCGACTACACCCCGACCGGCAACGCCGACCTCTTCGCCCAGCAGTACCCCGAGCGGGTCAAGAAGGCGGCCGTCGTCTACGCCGACTTCGCCGCCAACGTGGAGGTGGCCGACAAGGTGAAGGCCACCTATCCCGAATGGGGGTGGAACTTCATCGGCGCCTGCGAGCAGACCTACCCCATCGCCGGTGTCGCCCAGTGGGCCCCCTACATCCAGAAGCTCAAGGACTGCGGCGCCGACGTCGTGTACTTCGTCGGCTCACCGATCCCCAACTTCCAGAACTTCCTCGACACCGCCAAGCAGGCCGACTACTCGCCGCTGTACATGACCGACGCCAACTTCTACGTGCAGGACTTCGCCAACGCCAACAGCTCCGGCAACGCCGACAAGGTCTACATGCGCATGGCGTTCACCCCCTTCGAGCAGGCCGACTCCAACCCCGCCACCAAGCAGTACATCGACCTGGTGAAGAGCGAGGGCGGACAGCCGGCGCTGCTCGGCGCCCAGGCCACCTCAGCGTTCCTGCTGTGGGCCACCGCGGCCAAGGGATGCGGCGCCGAGCTCACCCGCCAGTGCGTCCTCGACCAGCTGTCGAAGATCACCAGCTGGACCGGCGGCGGCCTGCACGCCGAGACCAACCCGGCCGGCAACCTCCCGCCCGACTGCGTCATGGTGCTGCAGATGCAGGGCACCGCCTTCGTGCAGGCCCTGCCCGGCACCGAAGGCCAGTTCGCCTGCAACCCGAAGTACGTCACCAAGGTCGACGGCATCCCTGCGATCGCCGCCGCCAAGCTCGACGCCGACCGCAGGTCGACCGCCTACACAGGCGGCTGAGGCGGCACGCTCTGGATCTGCACGTAGGGCGCGGCGACCTCGTCGACCAGCAGGCTGGCGGTGCACGTGCCGACGAAGCCGTCGACGTCGAACAGGTCGGCCCGGGCGTGGCCGATGCCATCGGTCGCGTACCAGGCGCGGGTGGCGACACCGGTCCAATCCCCCACCGGCGTCCGGGCCAGATTGATGGTGAGGTCGGCGTTGATGGCCGACCACCGGGCCAGGTCCAGGTAGTTGCCGCTGTTGGCGGTGAAGTCCGAGGCCCATGCCAGCCGGACCGTCGGCGACGGCTCCTCACCGGCGACGACCGGTCGGGTGGCGTGGTACCAGCTCGTCGCCTGCCCTCGTTCACCGCCGTCACGGGTCTCCAGCGCCCCGGCGAACCCGTTCAGACCCTCGCGCCGGTGCTCGACGGTCCGCCGCGGACCCCAGGGCGGCACGGCCACCGGCGGCAGGGCCGGATCGGTCGGCGCGTCGGGGCCATCAGCGAGCCGGAAGCGCAGGGCGGTGGCCCGGGCCACCTCGAGGCCGCGCTCGTCGCTGATGGTGGCCACCACGATCTGGAGGCGCTTGCCCTCGCGCACCACCTCGGCGCCCAGCTGCAGGCGTCCGAGGGGCACGGGCCGGTGCATGTCGACGGTGATCCGGGCGATGCGCATGGGCACGAGCGTGGGCACCCGCTCCACCGCCCACGTGAGCAGCGCGGCCGGCGTGCCCCCGTACTGGGCGTTCGGGTCCCACGGCCCCTGGGTGAGCACGGTGGCGATCACGGCGTCCTCGCCGTCGGGCACGAACATGGCCTCCACCGGCGCTTTCCTACTCGGGCCCGCCGACGCCGCTCCACTCAGCCCGGCGCACCGATGCCGCAGCGGGCCGCTCTGGCCGGCCCGGTCAAGTCCGGCCACCGCGATGCCGAAGTGCGGGGGTCGACCCCCTCACCCCAGGACGCCTCGTGCCGCGCAAGCTCCTCCCCCTCGTCGTCTCCCTGGCCACCGCGGCCGTGCTCGGCACGGCGTGCAGCTCGACGTCGGCGGTGTCGGGCACGCCCGGCACCGACGTGGCCTCGGCGAAGGGCTGTGACTCGGGCGCGATGGTCGACCAGCCGCTCTTCTCCCCCGCCACGGACACGTCGCCCCGAGCGGCCAGCTACTCCTCCGACGCCGTCGCCGCCCAGGCGAAGGACTGCGAGGGAATGCGGACGTTCCTGGCCACGCCGCAGCCCGGCTTCGACCTGCAGTCCTACGTCTTCTACGGGCACCTCGAGTCCAGCGACGGCGAGGTGATCCCGTTCTCGACGATGACGCAGCGTCAGGCCGCCGAGCTGGGGACCACCAGCTCGGCCGCCCTGCGGGTGTCGGCGATGACCGTCAACACGGGTGACGGCGTCACCATCGGCGGGATCGACGGGGTGCCCAGCGCCACCGAGACGGTGTCGTACACCACCAACCCGTTCAGCCTCCGCACCCAGTCGGCGACGACGGACGCGGCGCCGCAGTACGTCGACGCCCGAGTCGTCGAGGGCCAGCTCGGCCAGCCCGGCGCCGTCATCGAGCTCACCGGTCAGCTCACCGCCGAGAAGATGTCCCGACCGGGAGGGCCGACGGTCCCGCTCCAGGTGTCGGTGAGGCTCCGCGACGTGGCCGGCGTGGGCCAGTGGGGCTACGGGCCGTCGGGGTTCTTCCCCCAATGGCTCCTCCCCGGCCAGCACGCCGCCGTGACCGGTGAGCACGGCGGCGACGTCGGCGCCTACCTGGCGGCCACCGGAGAGCCGATGACCGACCAGGGCTCCTACTACTACTCGTCGCCGGTGGTCGAGGTGGAGTCGTTCACCATCAGCGAGGGCGGCTCTGTGGTGGCCAGCGGCACCGGGGGCGAGGTGCTGGTCGACTACGTCACCCAGAGCTTCGACGCCGCGGCCGCCGCGGTCGTCGAGGGTGGGGTCGAGTGGAGCGAGTTCTCCACCCTGCTCGGCGGGCGCACCATGAAGGTCGGCGTGGTCGAGCAGAGCTCGGTGGGCACGCTGCCCTACGCCATCGAGCTGCGCGCCGACGGGCACCACCTCGCCAACGGCTCCCTGGAGGCGTCGCGCCGTTGGCCCATCGGGAGCATCACCCTCACCCCCGACACGTCGGCGACCTGGACGAGCCCCCGCTCCGGGAAGACCTACGTGATGCGCTACACGGCGGAGCTGGCGGGCCACGACGGGTCGAGCTCGGCCTCGCTCACCTACGAGGCGGTCATCGACGACCAGGAGCTCTCGGTGGCCGGCCGCACGGTGTACGAGGGCCTGTACCGGGTGACGGGCACCCTCGACGGCCGGACCGTGCACGGCTACGCCTGGGCCGAGATCCAGCCCTCCGGCACCGTCTGAGCGCCCCTGTTCCTCGGACCCGGACTCGGGACGTTCTGCCCTACGACGCGCGTCCGGCATCGGCCACTCTAGAACCTGATTCCAGTTCGCCGGGCCCCGCCATGCCCGGCCCAGTGGGGCCCCACCGTCGAGGAGATCGCCGAGCCCCTCATCGAGCTGCCGGCCGAGGCCAACGCGTCGCTGCTCAACTCGGCTGAGGAGCTCGCCGCCGCCGTGTGAGCCTCCTCGGACCCTGGCCGGGCCTCCCCGCCGGCGCACCGGGGGGTGCGGCCCGACCGCGACATGCGTGCGGTTCCTGCGACAATGGCCGGGGATGGGGGCGTCGAACGAGCGCGTGCGGCTGGCAGAGCTGTGCCTGGCTCTGTCACTCGCGACGGACCTGGGCACGGGCCAGCCCCTGGCGCACGGACTGGGCGTGTGCTGGGTGTCGCTCCGCGTCGCCGACGCGCTGGGGCTCGGCCCCGACGACGCCGCCACCGTCTACTACACCGCGTTGTTGCGGTTCCTCGGCTGCACCTCCGACGCCTCCGACACCGCTGCGATGGTCGGCGGCGACGAGGTCGCGTTCAACGCGGTGATGGCACCCATGCTCGGGGCCGACGCGACCCAGGACGCCCGGCACTTCGTCAGCCATGTCGGGGTGGGCCTGCCCTGGCGGCGCCGGGTCGGCCTCGTGGCCAGGGGCTTGTGGATCCGGGCGCCAAGCGGCGCAGCTTGTCCGGCCACTGCGAGGTCGCGTCGCGGCTGGCGGAGCGCCTCGGCCTGGGCGAGGCCGTGACGTCCGCGCTGGCCCACGCCTACGAGCGCTGGGACGGTCACGGGTTCCCCGACGGGCGGACCGGTGACGAGATCCCGGCCGCCATCCGGATCGTGGCCGCGGTGCGAGACGCCGACCTGTGGGCCCGCGACCACGGATGGGACACCGCGTCGAGGGTGCTGGAGGCACGACGGGGGCGCAGCCACGACCCGACCGTCGTCGAGCTCCTGCGAGGGGAGGGGGAGCAGTGGTTCACCCAACGCGAGGCCCTCGGCGACGTCTTCTCCGCCGTCCTCGACGAGGAGCCGGGGCCGGGTCTCGTGGTGCCCCCGCACCGACTCGAGCCGGCGCTGGCCGCCGTGGCCGACTTCGTCGACCTCAAGTCACCGTCCTTCCGGGGCCACTCCCGCGGGGTCGCCGAGCTCGCCGCGGCCGCCGGCACGACGGCCGGCCTGCCCGGCAGCGACGTCGACGCCCTTCGATACGCCGGCCTGCAGCACGACATCGGCCAGGTCGGGACGCCCAGCGGCGTCTGGGACCGTCCCGGCCCGCTGTCCGTCCCCGACCGCGAACGGGTCGAGCTGCACACCCACCTCGGCGAGCGAGTCCTCGCCCGCTGCTCCGGGCTGACCGGGCCGGCAGCCCTGGTGGGGCGGCACCACGAGCGAGCCGACGGCTCCGGGTACCACCGCGGCGCACACGGCCAGGACCTCCCGGCCGCGGCGCGGATCCTCGCGGTCGCCGAGTGCTACCAGGCGCTGACCGAAGAGCGGCCCCATCGCCCGGCCCGCACCGCGGTCGACGCCGCTCAGGTCGTGCTCGACCTCGTCGACCAGGGACGGTTCCTGCGGACCGACGCCGACGCCGTCCTCGACGCCGCCGGCCACCACGGTTCCCGGCGCGCCCCCGCCATCGCCCGACCAGCGCGGCTCACCGAGCGGGAGATCGACGTGCTGCGCCTCGTCGCCCGGGGCCGCTCGAACAAGGCCGCCGCCGCCGAGCTGGGGATCTCCCCGAAGACCGTCGGCCACCACCTCGAGAGCATCTACGCCAAGGCGGGCGTGCGCACCCGTGCGGGAGCGACGTTGTTCGCGATGGAGAACGGGCTGCTCGGCCAGGGATGACCGCCGAGATGGGGCATTCGCCCGATCCCGACCTCGGCGACCTGGCGCACGCTCACCGAGGGGAGCGCCTCACCCCGCCGACCGAGGAGGACGACCATGCCCACCGCCACCGTCAACGGCACCCGCCTGCACTACCGACGCTCGGGGCAGGGGCCCACCCTGTTGTTCATCCACGGCATGTGCGGCGACGCCGACGTGTGGGCCGACCAGGTGGCCCGGCTCTCGGATCGGTTCGACTGCGTCAGCTACGACAGGCGCGGCCACTCCCGCAGCGCCCCCGGCGAGCAGGAGATCACCGACGCGCTCCACGCCGACGACGCCGCCGCGCTCATCGAGGAGCTCCAGCTCGAACCTGTCCTGCTCGTCGCCTCCAGTGGTGGAGCGCGCATCGCCGTCGACGTGGCCCGCCGCTACCCGGTGCTGCTGCGCGGAGCCGTGCTCAGCGAACCGCCGCTGTTCAGCATCGACCCCGCCGCCGGACGGGCCCTGCTCGCCGACGTCCGCCCGGGAGTCGAGCGCGCCCTGCGCGACGGCGGCCCCTCCGCGGCGGTCGACGCGTTCTTCACCGCGGTCTGCCCGGGCCTGTGGCACCGCATCGACGAGCGCGGCAAGGACCGGTACCGCGCCAACGCCGACATGCTCTTCGCCGACCTGCAGGGCCCACCTCTGGAGATCACCACCACCGACCTCGAGACGATCGCCGTGCCCTCGGTCGTCATCGCCGGCACGGTCAGCCACCCTTCGCTGCGAGCGACCGCCCGAACCCTCGCCGAGCACCTTCCCGACGTCCGCTTCGTCGAGCTCGACGACTGCGGCCACGTCACCTACGCCGAGCAGCCCGCAGCCTTCGCTCAGGCCGTCTCCACCTTCGCCGACGAGCTGAGCAGCTCGTCGAAGCTGCGGCGGATGCCCTCGACGAGCACGTCGGCGTCGGGGGCGGCGTCGGGGTCGGCGGTGATCCCGACGTCGAGGTGGCCGTCGTAGGAGAGGATGGCGATCCCGACGGTGGTGTTGCCCCCGAGGGGCACGTACGGGAGGAACTCGAGCATCCGGGGCCCGAGCAGGTAGAGCGGTCGCGGCGACCCGGGCACGTTGGTGATCACCAGGTTCACCATCGCTTGGCGGTTCACGGTCAGGTCGGCGAGCGGGCGCAGCACCCACGGCGGCAGCCAGTCGAGCAGCGCCAGCAGATCGGCGACGATGTCGACCTCGTGGCTGGCCTTGTGCTCCCGCATCTGGCTGGCCAGGGCCTGCAGCCGCTCGAGCGGGTCGTCGAGGCCCACCGGGAGCTTGGCGAAGATCCCGCTCACCTGGTTGGCGCGTTCGTCCCGGCCGTCGACGGCTCGGGTCGACACCGGCACGAGGGCCACCAGGTGGTCGAGGCCCTCGAGCTCGCCGCGGCCGGCCATCAGGTCGCGCAGGCCCCCCGTGACCGCGGCCAGCACCACGTCGTTCAACGTCACGCCGTGGGCGTGGGCGACCCGTTTGAGCTCGGCGAGCGAGAGCCGCACCGAGAGGTGCCGCCGGGCCGGGCCCACCTCGGCGTTGAGCGAGCACGACGGCGCCGGCACCTCGCTGCGCACGACGGCCACCAGCCCGTCGAACAGCTCCCGCAACCGTTCGGGCGAGCGGACCAGCTCGGCGCTGCTGCGGGCGGCGGCGAACGGCAGGCGGGCGAGGCGGCCGGCCACGTCCAGCAGCTGCCGGGTGCCGGCAGGCGGTGCCTGGGCGCGCCAGTCGGGGACGTCGGGCACCTGGCTGTCCGGGGCGGGGTCGAGCATGGTGATCAGCGAGTCGGACCCGGAGACGCCGTCGACGAGGGCATGGTGGGCCCGGTCGACGAGCACCACCGAGCCGTCGTCGAGGCCGTCGAGGAAGGTGAGGTGCCACAGCGGCCGTGAGCGATCGAGCGGTGTGCGCAGGATCTCGCAGGCCACCTCGATCAGCGCCTCCTGGTCGCCGGGCGCAGGCACGGTCACCGCCTCGACGTGACCGGCCACGTCGAAGTCCTCGGCGTCGACCCACTCGGGGAGGGCCGAGTGCAGGGGCGGGTCGGCCAGCCGCCGGCGGAAGCGGGGGATGGCGCCGAGGTGGGCAGCGACCACCCGCCGGATGTCGTCGATGCGCACCCGCCCGTCGCCGTCGAGCAGCGGGCCACCCTCGAAGCGGGCGATGCCACCGATGTGGAGCGGGACGCCGGGGTGCTCCGCGGCCAGGAACCCGTTGTCCAGCGCCGTCAGCCGATCGCTCATGGTGGCGATGCTGCGCTCGTGCGACGCCCGCCACAAGGGACCTCCGTCAGCGGCGTCGAAGGACGACCGGAGCGACCGGGCTCGAGGCGGCCGCCCGGGGTTCAGCCGACCGCGGCGAGGGCAGGCTTCACGGCTGCGGGGTCGAACTCGACGTGCACCGCGTCCCAGGCCCGGGCGAAGGTGGCCGCCAGGATCTTCGGCTCGGTGCCCGGCGCCAGGTGCCACTCGGGCAGCCGGGCCAGGAGGTGCTCGAACATGATCCGCAGCTCCATGCGCGCGAGCGGGGCCCCGAGGCACACGTGGGTGCCGAACCCGAAGCCCAGGTGGTGCTTGATCTCGCGGGTCACGTCGAACACGTCGGGCTCGTCGAAGGCCCTCGGGTCGCGGTTCGCCGAGGGGTACATGAGCAGCAGCTCCTCGCCGGCCTTCAGCTGCTGGCCGTGCAGCTCGTGGTCGCGGGTGACGGTGCGGCGCATGTTCAGCACCGGCGACACCCAGCGGATGAACTCCTCGACGGCGGTGGTGGCGAGCAGCGAGGGATCGTCGCGCAGCTGGCGCTGCACGTCGGGTTGCAGGGCGAGCTCGCGGCAGATGGCCCCGATGACGGCTCGGGTGGTCTCGGCGCCCCCGTCGACGACGAGCAGGCACTCCTCGAGGATCTTGTCGTCGGACCACCGCTCCCCGCCCTGCTCGGTGTGGGCCCAGATGGAGATGAGGTCGTCCTGGGGCTCCTGGCGGCGGGCTTCGACGATCTCGAGGGTGGCCCCGGCCCAGCGCAGCATCACGTCGGCCAGGTCGTCGAACGACGTCTGCGGCGAGCCGTCGGCGTTGGTCTGCCCGCCGGCGTACATGGTGGTCTCCGAGACCTCCCGGATCAGCTCCCACCCGTCGTAGCCGTAGCCGAGCAGGTGGGCGATCTCCATGGCCGGCAGGCGGGAGGCGACCTGCTCGACGACCTCGATGTGGCCCGAGCCCGAGGCGATGGCGGCGTCGATGATCTCGTCGCAGAGGCGGTGCACCTCGGCCTCGTGGTCACGCACCGCCTTGGGCGTGAAGCGGCGGACGACGAGCTTGCGCTGGTCCTGGTGGGCGGGGTCGTCGAGGTTGATCATCGACCGGTCGGCGCTCTGGTCGAGCTTGGGACGCGAGCCCTTGAACGAGCTGTAGAACCCACCGTCGTTCTCGATCGCCATGACGTCGGCGTAGCGGGAGATGCCCCACAGCTGCTGCACCGGGTCCCAGTGCACCGGCGAGTTGTCGCGCAGCCACCGGTAGGCGTCCCACGGGTCGACGTAGAACTGCGGGTCGAGCAGGTTGATGTAGGGCTGGTCGCTCATGGTGGCTCCCCCTGCCGGCCATCGAGCGGCCGACTCACTAGAACCCGCTTCTAGCAGGCGGAGGGGCGCAGTGTCGACCCGCCGAAGGTCCCATCCTGCCGACCGGCCGGGGTGACGCGGCCGGCGTCGAGATGCACCACGAGGTCGACGGCGCCGAGGGCCGTGGGGTCGTGGGTGATGTGCACGGTCGTGCGCCCCGGCCTCCAGGCCCGCACGCCGGCGAGCACCGCCGCCCGGGTCGCCGGGTCGAGGTGGGCGGTGGCCTCGTCGAGCACGAGGACCGGCGCGTCGGCGAGCAGCGCCCGGGCGATCATCAGGCGCTGGCGCTCCCCTCCGCTCAGCCGACGCCCGTCCTCCCCGGCTCGGGCGTCGAGCCCTCCGGGCAGGGCGGCGACGACCCGATGGAGCCCGACCGCCTCGAGGGCGGCCCACAGCCGTTCGTCGTCCGCGTCGGGGTCGGCGAGTCGGAGGTTGTCGCGCACGGTGGTGTCGAAGAGGTGGTCGTGCTGGGCCACGACGGCGACGGCGCGGCGGGCGCCCTGCGAGCCGAGGGCGGCGAGGTCGACCCCGTCGATGCGGATGGCGCCGGCGTCCGGCTGCCAGAAGCGCAGCAGCAGGGCGGCGAGGGTGGACTTGCCCGCTCCGCTCGGCCCCACGATGGCGACGGTGGCCCCGGCGGGGATGGTGAAGGTCGTGCCGTGCAGCACGTCGGGGCCACCGGCGCGGTAGCGGAAGTCGACCCCGTCGAACTCGACGCGCCCACGACCCGACGGGACGGGCGGGTCCACGTCGGCCGGCGGCTCGACCACTGTGGCCGGCCGGTCGACGAGGCCGAACAGCCGGGAGGCGGCGATCCGGCTGCGGTCGAGGTGCTCGTAGGACGCCGACAGGGGGGCCACCGCCTCGTAGGTCGCCATCACGGCGAGGGGCACGACGGCGAGCACGACCCCCTCGATGCGCCCGCCGCGCACGAGCGCGACGGCCAGCGCCAACGTGGTGAGCACCGCCAGACCACCGAGCAACCCGCTGAGCGCCACGTTGGTGGCCCGGGCCCGGGCCAGCGCCCGCTCGGTGCTCGTCCGGCGTGCGTCCAGCTCGGCCGAGCGCTCGACCAGGAGGTCCTCCCGCCCGTAGGCGACGAGGTCGGCCAGGGCGCCGAGGCCCTCCACGGCGACGGAGCTGGCGAGGGCGCGCTGGGCGGCGAGCTCGGTGAGGCGGGCGCGGTTGGCCCGCCGTGACGCCATCGGCACCACCACCCCGGACACGAGGAGGAACACCCCGAGCACGCCCGCGAGCGGCGGGTCGAGCGCGGCGAGCACACCGGCGCCGACGGCCGCGGCGAGCACGGCGGCGAGCGGCGGCACCAGAACCCGGAGCGGGAGGTCCTGGAGGGCCTCGACGTCGTCGACGATCCTGGTGAGCACGTCGCCGCCCCGCTCCTGGTCGAGCACCGCCGGCGCGAGCGGCTCGATGCCGGCGAAGAACCACGTGCGCACCGCGGTGAGCATGCGGAACGTGCCGAGGTGGCCGACGTAGCGCTCGAGGTACCGGCCGACCGCCCGGGCCACGGCGAAGAAGCGGACGCCGACGATGGCCAGGGTGAGCGTCGCCGTGGTGTCGACGAGCGCCGAGCGGGAGATGAGCCCGCCCGCGGTGGCGGTCAGCCCGATCCCGGCGGCGAAGGTGGCGCCGCTGATGAGGGCGGTGGCCACGATCCACCACCGCAGCCGGCCCAGCAGGCGCAGCATCCGGCGCAGCTCCCCACCGGTGCGCGCGCTCATGGTCGGTCCGCGGCCGGGGTGCCGGGGGGACCACCCGGCTCGGGGACGATTCGGCCACCGTCGAGGTGGACCGTGCGGTCGGCCATCGCCGCGGTGGACGCGCGGTGGGCGATCACCAGCGCGGTGCGATGGCGGAGGAGCTCGCCGATGGCCTCCCGCACGTCCTGCTCGAGGTCCTCGTCGAGGTGGGCGGTGAACTCGTCGAGGACCACGAGGGGGGCATCGCGCAGCACGGCCCGGGCGATGGCGATGCGCTGGCGCTGCCCTCCGCTCAGCGCCAGCCCCTGCTCCCCCAGCCAGCTGTCCATCCCGTCGGGGAGCGAGTCGATCACCTCCAGGGCTCGGGCGGCGTCGGCCGCCCGACGCACCCGGTCGAGCGACGCCCCCGGGTCGCCGAGGCGGATGTTGTCGGCGACGGTGCCGGCGATGATCGTCGGGTGCTGCGGCACCCAGGCGACGCGGCGACGCCAGGCGGCCACGTCGAGCTGGTCGAGCGCTCGGCCGTCGACGATGATGCGCCCGCTCGTGGGCTCGACGAACAGCAGCAGCAGGCGGGTGACGGTGGTCTTGCCCGCCCCGCTCGGCCCGACCAGCGCGACGGTCTCCCCGGGCGCCAGCCGCAGGTCGACGTCGTGCAGCGCGGCGGCCGCCGCCCCGGGATAGCGGAAGCCGACCGCGTCGAACGTCACGGCCGGCGGGCGCGGCGCCTCCGGTCCGGGCGCGACCACGGCTCGACCGGCCGCGGTCGGCCGCGCCACCGGTGTCGGCGAGCAGGCGGGCAATGCCCGCAGCTGCTCGATCCGCGCCAGCGCGGCGTCGCCGGCCTGCCCGGCGTGGTACTCCAGGGCGAGGCGCCGGAGCGGCGCGAAGAACTCCGGCGTGAGCACCAGCACGGCCAGGGCCGTGGCGAAGGGCAGCTCGTCGGCGACCAGGCGGAAGCTGACCTGCACGGCCACCAGTGCCGTCGCTGCGGTGGCGGCCCACTCCATGACGAGCGACGTCTGGAACGCGGTGCGCAGCACCTCCATGGTGGTGTCGCCGAAGCGGCGGCTGACCCGGGCGATGGTCGCCGCGCCCTCCTCGGACCGGCGGAAGGCCTTCAGCGTGCCCAGGCCGCGGAGCATGTCGAGGTAGAAGGCGCTGAGCCACCCCAGCTCGTCGAAGCGGCGGCGGGTGAGGCTGCGGGTGCGGCTGCCGATGACGGCCAGGAGCAGCACGAGCATCGGCCCGGTGAACAGCAGGACGAGCGTGCTCCAGGGGTCGAGCACCGCGACGGCCACGACGACCAGCAGCGGGCCGACCACCGCCATCGCTGCGGCAGGGACGAAGCGGGTGACGTAGCCGTGGAGCTCGTCGACGCCGGCCCCGACCGTGGCCGACAGCTCGCCGGCCCGCTCGTGGTCGAGGCCGGCCGGCCCGACGGCCACCAGGTGCTCGACCAGCTCGGCGCGCAGGCCGACCCGGAGCCGCCCGCTCGCCCGGTCGGCCCACACCTCGGCGCCCCACTGGGCGCCCGCCCGCCCCAGCAGCAGCGCCCCGCCGGCGGCGAGCAGCGGCAGCGACCCCTGCAGGTCGTCGTCGCCCAGGAACGCCCCGTCGACCACGGCCGCCACCACCAGCAGCAGGCCGAGCGTGCAGACGACGCCGAGGGTCTGGGCGACGACGGCACCTGCCAGCTCCACCGCGACGCGGCGGTCGGCGGCGAGGAGGGCGACGTCGACGGGCCTGCGGCGCGCTCGGCCGGACGCCACGACGGGTCAGTAGCTCTCGTCGTCGAGCACGACCTTGCCCCGGAAGAAGTAGTAGACGCCCGCCGTGTAGAGCAGCACGAAGGGCATCCCGATCAGGGCGATCACGAACATGACCTGCAGGGTGGGCTCCGCCGACGCGGCGTTGGTGACGGTCAGGTCGTAGGCGGAGTCGATCGAGGAGTGCAGCAGCGTCGGGTAGAGCCCGGCGGCGACGGCGCCCACCAGCAGGGCGATCGTGGTGGCCGACGCGAGGAAGGCCGGCAGGTAGCGCCGGCGAACGACCGAGCGCCACGCCACCAGCGCGGCGACCAGGGCCAGCAGCGGGAACAGGCCGATCCAGATGCGCTCTCGGTAGTTGTCGGCGATCGGTGTGTCGAGCAGCAACGTCCAGCCGATCAGCACGGTCATGAGCACGAAGAACGCCGCCATCAGGCGGGGCACCAGGCGGGCGGCGCGCGCCTCGACCTCGTCGTCGGTCTTGACCACGAGGAAGATCCCGCCGTGCAGCGACAGCATGACGACCGCCGTGACCCCGACGGCCAGCGAGTAGGGGTTCAGCAGCGAGACGAGGTCGATGTCCATGTTGCCGTCGGCGTCGATGGGCAGCCCCCGGATGACGTTGCCGAGGGCCACCCCGAGGAGCACGGTGATGCCGAGCGACGAGCCGAAGAAGAACCAGTCGAACGTTCGGCGCCACAGGGTGCTCTCCCGCTGGGAGCGGAACTCGATGGCGACGGTGCGCAGGATGAGCACCAGCAGCACCAGCATCATCGCCAGGTAGAACCCGCTGAACAGCGAGGCGTAGACGAGGGGGAAGGCGGCGAAGAGGGCGCCCCCGCCCAGCACGAGCCACACCTCGTTGCCGTCCCAGACAGGGCCGATGGCGTTGAGCACGATGCGGCGCTCCCGGTCGTCGCGGGCCACGAGCGGGGACAGCATGCCGACCCCGAGGTCGAAGCCGTCGAGGACGACGTAGCCGCCGATGATGGCGACGTAGAGCACGAACCAGGTCGTGTTGAGCCACACGGGTCAGATCACCTCGTGGACCGAGCCCGAGGCCCGCCGCCGCCGACCGAAGATCTCACCGAAGGAGTCGGGGAGCGACTCCTGCTCGTCGTCGTTGGGCATGTCGGGCAGGCCCTGTTGGATCTTGCGGTTCAACAGCACCAGGAACACGACCAGCACCACGGTGTAGAGCACGGCGAACATGCCGAGCGAGAACGCCACCTGCCCGAAGCTCACGTTCGGGCTCTGGGCGCCGTCGGTGCGCAGCAGCTGCCACACGATCCAGGGCTGGCGGCCGAACTCCGCCGTCCACCAGCCCGACAGGGTGGCCAGCTGGGTCAGCACGATGGACGCGACGAGCACCCACAGCATCCAACGGGAGGTCCACAGCCGGCGCCGCCACGCCCACAGGCCGCAGGCCACCACCCCGATGACGACGAACAGCATCCCGAGGTTGATCATCAGGTGGTACACCTGGAACACGAGCGGCACGTTCGGCCACTCGTCGCCGGGGAACTGATCGAGGCCCTCCACCGTGGTCGAGGTGCTCTTGCCCACCAGGATGCTGAGCAGGCACGGCACCTGCAGCCCGGACGTGGTGGCCGAGCTCGGGTCGGTGCGGCCGATGATCGTCATCGGGACGCAGTCGCCGGTCGGGTAGACGCCCTCCATGGCGGCGAGCTTGACCGGCTGCTCGCTGGCAACCTCGCTGGCCTGGTTGGCGCCGAACACCGCCACCTGGAGCACGGCCAGCACGGTGAACAGCGGCAGGGCGACCCGGACCATCGTCCTGGCCTGCTCGACGTGGCGCTTCTTCAGCAGGTAGTAGGCGGCCACGCTCAGCACCAGCGAGCAGCCCACGATCCACGACGCGACCATGGTGTGCCAGAAGCGGGGCCCGAACGACGGCGTGAACACGACGTCGCGGAAGCTGGTCATGAACGCCTGCGGGCCGTGCCCGACGTCCTGCACGTCGTAGCCGCGTGGGGTCTGCATCCACGAGTTGGCCATGACGATCCACGTGGCGCTGAAGGTGGCGCCGAGCACGACCATCGTGGTGGCGAACAGCCACAGCCGGTTGCCGAGCCGGGCGCCGCCGAAGAGCATCAGGCCGAGGAAGCCGCCCTCGAGCATGAACGCGAAGATGCCCTCGGCGGCGAGCAGGCTGCCGAAGATGTTGCCGACGAAGCGGGAGTACACCGACCAGTTGGTGCCGAACTGGAACTCCTGCACGATGCCGGTGGCGATGCCCATGGCGAAGATCAGCCCGTAGATCTTCGTCCAGAACAGCGACAGCTGTCGCCACTTCGGGTCGCCGGTGCGCACGGACTGCACGCCGAAGACGATCAACAGCAACCCGAGGCCGAGCGACATCGGCGGGAAGATGAAGTGGAAGCTGATGGTGAGGCCGAACTGGATCCGGTGCAGCAGCTCTTCGGTCATCCGATCGGCTCCCCGCCAGCGCTCCCGATCCTCCTTCGGAGACCGCAGCGTAGCAACGCCCGCCCGGGCGACCCCGGGAGGCGGACGCGGTTCACCAGTCGACGAGGGCCACCCCGCGCGGCAGCTCGAGGCGGTGGGCGGCGAGCAGCTCGCGGTCGCGGAGGATGTCGAGCGTGGGCCCGTCGGCCACGACCACCCCGTCGTCGAGCAGCACCGAGCGCGGGCACAGCTCGGCCGCGTAGAGCAGGTCGTGGGTGACGACGACCGTGGTCATGGCCAGCCCCACCACCAGGTCGGCCAGCTCCCGGCGCGCCGCGGGGTCGAGGTTGGCCGAGGGCTCGTCGAACACGAGCACGTCGGGGTGCATGCTCAGCACCGTGGCCAGCGCCACCCGGCGGCGCTGGCCGAGGCTGAGGTGGTGGGGCGCCCGGTCACGGCAGTCGGCCATGCCGACGCGCTCGAGGGCGTCGGCGACCCGGGCCTCCAAGGCCGCGCCGCGCAGGCCCAGGTTGGCCGGACCGAAGGCCACGTCCTGGCCGACCGTGGGCATGAACAGCTGGTCGTCGGGGTCCTGGAACACCAGGCCGACGCGACGGCGGACCTCGCGCAGCTCGGCGCCGCTCACGGCCAGCCCCTCGACGGTGACCGTGCCCGCGGTGGGCGAGTGGATGCCGTTGAGGTGGAGCACCAGGGTGGTCTTGCCCGAGCCGTTGGGCCCGAGGATGGCGACCCGCTCCCCCGCGTGCACGGTGAGGTCGACGCCGCGGAGCGCCACGTGGCCGTCGGGGTAGGCGAAGGTGACGCCACGCAGCTCGAGGGCGGCCCGCTCGTTCATCGGGCCATCGCCACGGCGGCCACGGCCCAGGCGGCACCGGGCCAGGCGAGCGCGGGCCACCACCGGCGAGCGGTGGGCGCCGTGGTCACGGGCATGCGGCCGTCGAAGCCCCTCGCCAGCATGGCCTGGTGGACCCGTTCGCCCCGCTCGAACGACCGCACGAACAACGAGCCGGCGGTGGCGGCCACCGCCCGGCCCTGCCAGATCCAGCGGGGGTCGTCCGCTCGCGACAGCCGGGCGAGCTGGAGGCGTCGCAGCTCGCCGGCCACCACGTCGAGGTAGCGGAGCATGAAGGCGGCGATCGCCACGAGCGACGCAGGCATGCGCAGCTCCTCGAGCCCCACGAGGATCTCGGCCACCGCGGTCGACCACGCCAGCACGGCGGTGGCGAGCACGCCGAGGGTCGCCTTGGCCATGATCGACCACCCCGCCCACAGGCCCGGCACCGACAGCTCCACCCCGAGCACGGTGTGGAACGGCGCCCGCCCGAGGAACGGCAGCGCCAGGGCGAACGCCACGAACGGCACCTCGAGGGCCAGGCGACGCAGGAGCGCACCGAAGGGCATCCGGGCCAGCACGACGGCGAGCACCACCAGCCCGAGGTGGGCGCCGAACGCCCACACCTGCCGAGCCGGCGTGGCCACGACGGCGAACAGGAACGCCACCAGGCACACGACCTTCACGCCCGCATCGAGCCGGGACACCACCGACGCCGGCACGGCGCCGGCCCGCACGGCGTGGCCGTGGCCCCCGCTCACGCCTCGGCCTCGGCGACGGCCGCGAACCGGCGGCGACCGACCCGGCGGCGGGCCCACACCAGCCCGCCGCACATGGTGAACACCACGGCCACCCCGACCACGCCGGCCACGCCCGTCGAGGTGCCCGGGTCGCCGATGCCCTTGGTCGAGTAGTCGGCCAGCGGCCCGTCGGCCAGCGCGTGGGGCGCCGCTCCCGCGTCGAGAGCCTGGTCGGTGACGACCTTCTCGAGCCCGTCGGGCTGGGAGCTGGCGAAGCGGCTCACGCCGAAGGCCAGGCCCACGGCCACCAGCAGCCCGCAGAGCACGAACACCAGCGTGCGACGGCTCACGCGGCGACTGCCTCGTGCCCGCTCGCCCTTCGCCGGAGCTCGCCCGCCCCGTGGACCAGGTCGGGCCGGGCGCTCAGCACGGCGCCGACGGTGAGGGCGGTGATGGCCGCCTCTCCGAGGCCGATGAGCACGTGGACCCCGACCATGGCGGTGAGCACCGTGCCGATGGGCGCCGCGTGGTTGCCGCCGACGGCGTACTCCAAGGTGAAGGCGACGGAGGCGAGCACCACCGAGGCGAAGGCGGCGAGGGCGGTGGCCGCCAGGAGCCCCCTGCGGGTGCCGGGGAGCAGCCTGCGGGCGACCCAGAACAGGCCGTAGCCGAGCACGGCGGGCACGATCGCCATGTTGAGGACGTTCACCCCCAGGGCGCTGATGCCGCCGTCGGCGAAGAGGAGGGCCTGGACCACCAGCACCGTCGTGACCGCCAACGAGCCCAGCCACGGGCCCACGAGCACGGCGGCGAGCAGACCTCCGAGCAGGTGGCCGGACGTGCCGCTGGCCACCGGGAAGTTGAGCATCTGGGCGGCGAACACGAAGGCGGCGACGAGCCCGGTCAGCGGCGCCCGGGCCTCGAGGGCCTCGGCGCGGGCGGCACGCAGCGACAGCGCGACGGCCCCGACGGCCGCCACCCCGGCGGCCAGCGATGTCGGCGCGTCGACGACGCCGTCCGGTACGTGCACCGCCCTCCCTCCTGCGAACGCTTCGCAGGAGTCTGGCACACCCCCTCGGCCGGACGAGCCGTGCATACTCGGGCGATGCGCCCGCAGGCCGACACCGTCGACGAGCTGATGGCCCGCCTGCGGGCGAAGGGCCAGCGGGCGACGTCGGCTCGCCGGGCCGTGCTCGCCGAGATCGTGGCGGCCGGGTCGGTGCACCTGACGGCGGAGGACCTGGCCCGGCGGATCGCGGCACAGCACCCCGACACCCACCTGTCGACCATCTACCGTACCCTCGAGGCCCTCACCCAGGCCGGGATCCTCTCCGTCGCCCGCTTCCGCGACGAGCCGACGACCTACCACCTCACCGACGACGTCCACCACCATGCGGTGTGCTCGACGTGCGGCGCGACCATCGACCTGCCCCCGAGCGTGCTCGACCCGCTGTGCCGGCAGCTGCTCGACGACCACGGCTTCGTCGCCAACCCGCACCACCTCACCATCGGCGGCACCTGCGCCCGCTGCGCGGCCGAGGCCTGAGACGATCGACCCCGACCCGGACGGCAACCAGCGCGCCGGCCGGTCGGTCGGCGGTCGAGCGGCGGAGGCGGCGGCCTAGCGGCCGGTGGGGTGCCCGACCGCGGCGCGGCCTCGCGGCTCGCGCCCCTCGGCGGCGAAGAGCCGGTGGACGAGCTGGACGGCGATCGAGCCCTCGCCGACGGCCGACGCGACCCGCCGGACCGCCCCGTGCCGGACGTCGCCGCCGGCGAACACGCCGGGCATGCTCGTCTCGAGCGGGAACGGGCTGCGCTCGAGCGGCCACGCGCCCGGCGGGAGGTCCGCCCCGGTGAGGACGAACCCTTGGGCGTCGCGCCGGATGTCGGGCGGCAGCCAGTCGGTGTAGGGGTCGGCGCCGATCAGCAGGAAGAGGGCCTGGGCGTCGACGGTCGTCTCCTCACCGGAGGGCAGGTCGCGGACGACCAGGTGCTCGAGACGGCCGACCCCGTCGCCGCCGACCACCTCGGTGCGCACGCGCACCTCGATGTTGTCGGTGGCCTCGATCTGGCCGACGAGGTACTCCGACATCCCGCTGCGCAGGGAGTCCCCTCGCACCACGAGGGTGACGTGCCGGGCGTAGCGGGCGAGGTGCAACGCAGCCTGGCCCGCGGAGTTGGCCCCTCCCACGACGAACACGTCGCAGCCGGCCAGCGCCGGTGCCTCCGACGTGGGCCCCCCGTAGAACACGCCCGCCCCGCTCAGCGCCTCGAGCGCGGGGACGCCGAGGCGGCGGTACCGGGCGCCCATGGCGAGCAGCACGGCGGTGGCCCGGACCCGGTCGCCGTCGGCGAGCGCCACGACGACGTGGTCGTCGTCGCGCTCGATGCCCTGGACGGTCTGCATGAAGGCGAACTGGGCGCCGAAGATCCACGCCTGGTCGTAGGCCTCCCGGGCGAGCTGGCGACCGCTGACGCCCCTCGGGAAGCCGAGGTAGTTCCGGATGAGCGAGCTGGACGTCGCCTGGCCTCCGATGCCGCCGCGGTCGATCACCACGGTGCTCAGCCCCTCGGAGGCGCCGTAGACCGCGGCGGACAGCCCGGCCGGTCCCGCGCCCACGATGAGGAGGTCGAACACCTCGTCGGTGAGCGTCACCGGCGCGCCGCTGGCGATGGCGATCTCGGCGTTGGTGGGGTTGGTGAGCACGGCGCCGTTGGGGAACACCATGATGGGCAGATGGGCGCCGTCGCCGGCCGCGGCCACGAGGGCGCGGCCCTCGGCCGAGTCCGCCAGGCAGAAGTTGTGCGGGATGGCGCACTGCTGGAGCGCCTCGCGCAGCTCGTAGGCCCGACCCGACCAGGACTCGCCCACGATGTGCACCGTGTAGGGCGCCGACCGGTGGGCCTCGGCCCAGTCGAGCAAGAGGCCGGAGATCGACTGGTTGAACAGCTCGTCGGGTGAGCCCATCGGGCGCAGGACGTAGTGGTCGAAGCGGCCATGGGCGACACCGTCGAAGATGGCCTCGCCCGTCGGGTTCTGGCCCCAGTCGCCCCACTCGACGAGCAGCGCCCGCCGGGCGTGGGGGTGCAACGGCCGGACCTCGTCGAGCAGCTGGCTGCCGGTCGTGCCGGGGAGCGACTGCGCGGCCAGCACCACCGCCACGGCCACGCCGTCGGCGGCCCACTCCTCGAGCCGCTGCCGCGCCTGCTCGGGTGATCGCACGCACACCACGTCGTAGTGGCGCCCGTAGCGCTCGTCGAGCTCCTGCTCGACCGCGCCCAAGCCCTGCGCGTCGTCGTCGACTGCGAGCAGAACCGGACGGTCCACGGGCCGCGACTGTAGGTCAGGACCCCGGCCCGTCGCCGGAGGACCCGGCGCCGCCGTAGCCGGCGTCACGGGCGCGAGCCACCGCCGCCGCCCGGTCGCTGACCCCGAGCTTGGTGAAGAGGATCGACACGTAGTTCCTCACCGTCTTCTCGCTCAGGTAGGCGCGCGCGGCGATCTCGGCGTTGGTCAGGCCCCGAGCCAGCAGGCCCAGGACCTCGTCCTCGCGCTCGGTCAACCCGTCGATCGACGGCCGGTCACGTCCCGTCGAGCTGGCGGCCGCCAGCACCCGATCGGCGACACCGGCACCGAACACGGCGCTGCCGTGCATCACCGTGTCGACCGCCTGGCGGATCTCCGACGGTGACGACTCCTTCAACAGGTAGCCCCGTGCGCCGGCGCGCAGCGCGGCTTTCACCGACTCGTCGTCGGCCAGCATGGTGAGGACGAGCACGGCCACCCGGGGGCACGCCTCGGCGATGCGGCGCGTCGCCTCGATCCCGCCGATGCCGGGCATGTGCAGGTCCATCAGCACGACGTCGGGATCGGTCCGCCGGACCACCTCGACGGCCTCCTCGCCGGTCGCGGCCTGGCCGACGACCTCGGCGACGTCGCCCGACAGGCACGTGACCAGCCCCTCTCGGAACATGGGGTGGTCGTCGACGACGACGCGAGGCACGGTCGTGGTCATCGCTCGCCCGCCCCCTGCGGCAGGCGCACCCGGACCGAGGTGCCCGCGCCGGGCGACGACTCGATCGCGAGCGACCCGCCGAGCTCGTCGACCCGCTGCTGCATCGACCGCAGCCCGACCCCTCCTGCCGCGCCGGGCTCGAAGCCGCGGCCGTCGTCGCGGACGGTCAGGTCGACGTCGCCGTTGACCCGCAGCGAGAGGTCGCACCGCACGGCGTCGGCGTGGCGGGCGACGTTGGCCAGGGCCTCTCCGGCGATGCGGAACACGGCGACCTCGACGGCGGCGGGCAGCGGCGCGCCGGAGGCCATCTCCACGTCGAACGCCACGTCCAGCCCGCCGGCGCGGAACCGCTCGGCCAGGTGGTCGAGGGCGCGGGGCAACCCGAAGGTCTCCAGCTCCGGGACGCCGAGGTCCTCCACCACGGCCCGCACGTCGGCGACGGCGGCGCGGATCCGCCCGGCGAGCTGCTCGAGGATCGCCCCGGCCGTGTCGGGGTCGGCCCGCAGCAGCTCCCGGGACCGGTCGGCCTGCAGGGCCATCGCCGCCAGCGACGGCCCCAGCCCGTCGTGCAGGTCGTGGCGCAGGCGCCGGCGTTCCTCCTCCCTCGCCACCACCAACCGCTCGCGGGAGCGCACCAGGTCGTCGGTGAGCTGGTGGGCGTGCACGATGACCGCGAGCTGGCGCGACACCTCGGCCAGCGTCCGGCGGGCCCGGGCCGTCAGGGGGGCGCCGGGGAGGGGCACCACCTCGAGCAGGCCGACCTCGCGCCCCCGGAAGCTCAGCTCGAACCGCTCGGCCGCCACCGCGCTCGCCCCGGCCGCGCCGTCGCCCGCCCGGGCGAGCACGGTGGGGCCGACCCGCACGCATGCGCTCGCCAGCCGGAGCGCGCTCACGAGCGTCTCGACCGCCGAGGGCAGCGCGTCGTCGCGGTCGGCGACGGCGTCGAGGCGCTCACCGAGCACCCGCAGCACCGCCGCCGGATCGTCGCGGTGGCCGTACACGACCTGGTTCGCCCAGCTGTCGAGCCGGCGTCGCAGCGGCATGGCGGCCACCGCCACCAGCGCCGTGGCCAGCAGCGGCGCGCCGGTCGTGGCGCCCAGGACGCCCCCGAGCACGACGATGACGGCGACGTAGGTGCACACCACGATGACGGTGAGCGCCCCGAAGACGAGCGAGCGGTTCAGCACCACGTCGATGTCCCACAGCCCGTGGCGCACCACGGCCACCGCCGCACCAGCGACGAGCGGCAGCGTCGACAGGGCGATGAGCACCCCGCCCCCGCTCCCGGCGGCGAACGCCCCCACCAGCAGGGCGACGGTGCCGGCGGCGCCGAGGCCCAGCCACTGCAGCTGCGCCCGCTCGACCGCGTCGGCCCGCCGGTAGCGGGCCACGACCGAGGCCACGGACCCGACCAGGGCGAGCAGGCCGAGCACCGCCCCCACGCCCTGCAGCACGGGGGCGCCCGACCAGGTGGGCAGCGGCGAGCGGTAGCCGGGCGGGTACGACGACACGTCGGATGCGGACGGCTCGATCACCAGCCACCCCAGCCCGCTCACGGCGGCGGCGCCGACCGCGGTCCACGCCACGGGTCGCCACCTGCGTGAGGGGAGTCGACCGTCGGGCGAGAGGAGCAGCACCGAGGTGGGCACCAGCCAGTACACGGCGATCGCCGCCCACTCCGCCAGCCACAGCACGATCGAGGCGCCGGGCATCGGCCACTGGCCCCACACACCGGCGAGGCCCCACCCCTCGGCGAGCAGCGATCCGCCGAACACCGCGCCGAAGCCCAGCCAGATCCAGCCGAGGCGGTTCTCGGGCTGGGACGCCGCGCACACCGCGCCCAGGCCGGCGAAGCCGAGGGCGGCGACGAGCCGGTAGAGGGCGAAGCGGTCGACGTAGCCGGCCACCGGCACGGACGAGAGGGCGACCTCGAAGACCAGCGAGGCCAGCGTGGCGGCGGCGATCGCCGCGCCGAGGGCGATCGCCAGCCGGCGCCGCCCCCGCCTATCCCCGTTCCCCGCTCGCCTCACCGCTCCATGTTCGCTCCGCCGGCGTCCCGGCGTCACGGGACACCACGTCCCGAAGGCGCGGGACACCCCACGAAGCTGTGCCCGGCGAGCGTCCCCCGGCGCGTCCCGGAGCTCGGGACCGCGGAGGGACCCCCACGTCATGACGCCCGGGCCGGCGACCCCGACGATGCGCTGGACGACCACGACGGGTCGTCCGGACAAGGAGGCAGCTCATGGCCACGATCGAAGTGATCCCATCTCCCGACACCGACGCGACGGTGCGCCGACCGCGCCTGGCCCTGTGGGCCACCAGCGCCATCTGCAGCTTCCTCGCCTTCATCTCCATCGTCGGCTCGTTGATGTTCAGCTTCACGCTGGGCACGGTGGCGGGCTACCTGGGCGGCGTGGTGCTCATCCTCGGGGGCATCGGGCTGGCCTTCTGCGGGGTCGCCCTCCACCGGGGCGGTCGGGGCGTCTACCGCCTCGCCGTCGGGCTCGCCGCGGCCGAGCTGGCGTGGTGTTCCTACAAGGTCTTCATCTACGGCGAGACCGAGAGCACGCTCTTCTTCGTCCTCGCCGTCGCCCTCGCCGCCCTGCTGGCGCTGCCGTCGGTGCGCCGGTTCGCGCTGCGGAGCGGGTCGTGAAGCGCGTGGCGCAGGGCCTGCTCGGCGTGCTGGCCCTCACCGCCGCCGTGATCGCCGGGGTCGTCGTGTACCACCAGCACAGCTCGATCGGCGCTCCGGTCGCCGGCGCCACCGAGGTGACCGTCGACCTCGACGGCTTCAGCCCCCGTGCGGTCGAGGTGGCGGTGGGCACCACCGTGACGTGGCGCTTCGACGACAACATCGAGCACGACGTGGCCGGTGACGGCTTCCGCTCGCCGCGGATGCGCCACGGCACCTGGTCGCACACCTTCACCGAGCCGGGCACCTACGACTACAAGTGCTCGTTGCACCCCATCATGCGAGGCCGGGTGATCGTCACCGACGCGCCCGGCGCGGCCGGCGGGCTTGGGCCGCAGGCCTCTCGCTAGCGGCGGAAGCGGGCGTCGAACGACGAGGCCAGCAGCGCCCGCTGACGAGCCCGCTCCCCGGGCGCCACCGTGGGCAGGCCGGTGACGGCGGCGACGTCGGCCACCGGCACCACGGTGGTGTCGGGGAGGGGCAGGTTGCCCTCGGTGAGCTGCCAGCGGATGGCGACGTGGCCCTCGCGGTGCCCGGCCGCCTCGAGCCAGTTGGCGACGCCGGGGTCGCGGTCGGCCACCACCAGCACGACCGAGCCGTCGTGCTCGAGGTGGACGCCGTCGCAGGTCAGCCCCGAGAAGTGGTGCCGGTAGTCGAACGACTCGTACCAGCCGTTGCCGACCTGCACGTCCCAGTAGGCGCACGGGGTGGGCGGCATGACCCGCACGACGAGCGCCTCGTCCGGCCCGAGCGCCCACCGGGCGGTCACCGCGTTGCCGCCGGGCACGCCGCCGCTGGTCGACGTCGGGTCGCCGATGTCGGTCGCGAAGGTGTTCGTGGCCGTGCCCTTGTCGAGCAGCTCCCCCTGCATCATCGGCACCATCACGGCGAACAGGCCGGTGGCCCGCTGCAGGCCGGCCACCGCGGTGCCCAGGCCGAGCGGAGGGGGCGGGGCGTCGCCCGCGGTGAGGTTCTCGAGCGTCAGCGCCATGGGCTCGACGTCGTCGGGGGTGGCGAAGAACTGCCGCACCAGCACGCCCGTGCTGCGCTCGTCGGTCGGGAGCCATGTGCCGGGCTGCGGGTCGGGGGCGAGCAGCACCTCGAACGTGCCGTCGTCGGCCACCTCGAGGTCGGGCAGGAACACGGCCTCGCCGAACGGCGGTGGGCCGTTCTGGCCGACGATGATCGAGACCCAGCGGGCCGAGCCGCGGGTGCCGGAGAGGCGGAAGGTGTCGGTGCCGTTGATGGGGCCCGAGAGGTAGAGGCCCTGCGGGTTGTCGCCGCCCATCTTGCGGTGCGGGTCGAGGGCCGGCCACAGGTACGGGTGCTCGGCATCCTTGTTCTCCAGCGATCCGAGCAGCGCCAGCGTGGACATGCGGGCCAGGTGGCGCACCCCCTCGGCCAGGTCGATCTCGTCGTGGGTGAGCGTCGCGGCGAGGGCCTCGACGCCGGTGGCCTCGAGCGCCTGGCAGAACTGGCGCCACGCCGCCGTGGCGGCGGCCAGCTGGTCGTCCCAGCCGCTCACGACGCGGCTCCGTCGGCGCCGTCCAGGGCGGTGAGGTCGGGGATGGCGACGTCGGCGATGACCTCGGGGCCGTAGAGCCGCTCGGCGATCGACGCCATCGACGGCATGACCGGGACGTTGAGGCCACCGTCGACGCCGAAGGCCTGGCCGGTGATCCACGCCGCCTCGTCGCTCGCCAGGAACGCCACGGCGTTGCCGATGTCGGCCGGCGTGCCGGCACGGCCGAGCGGGGTGGCCCGGGTGAGCGTGGCGGCCAGCTGCTCGCTGGTGGCGGCCGCCATGGTCTCGGTGGGCACGTAGCCGGGCTGCACGCTGTTCACCCTGATGCCGTGGGGCGCCAGCTCGATCGCCGCGCACCGCACGAACATGTCGAGGCCCGCCTTCGACACCACGTAGGCCGCCAGCCACGGCTGCACCTTGGTGCCCGACGTGGACGAGATGGCGACGATGCTGCCGCCGCCGTGCTCCTTCATGACCATCGCCGCGTGCTTGGTGCACAGCGCCGTGCCCACGACGTTGAGGCGCAGGCAGAACTCCCACGCCTCGGCGTCCATGGTGAGCACCGCCCCCGGGAACCCCGAACCGGCGTTGGCCACGAGCACGTCGAGGTTCCCGCCGCCGGCGGCGACGCCCACGGCGTGCTCGACCTGGGCCTCGTCGGTCACGTCGCACTCCACGGTGGTGACGTCGTCGCCCAGGCGGGCCGCCGCCTCGGCGAGCACGTCGCCTCGCCGGCCGGCGATGGTGACCGTCGCCCCTGCGGCCCGCAGGCGTTCCGCGCAACCGAAGCCGATGCCCGTGCCGCCGCCGGTGACCAGGGCGCGGCGCCCGCTCAGATCTCCCATGGCTCGCTCTCCTCGGTCGCGGCCTCCGGCGGGCGCGGGCGACCTGCGGGGTAGCTTTGCAGGGGTCGGGCACCGGGGCGCCCAGGCGCGGTCGTCGCCGGTCAGGCCCCGACGTAGGCGGCGAGGTGCTCGCCGGTGAGGGTGGAGCGGCCGGCGACGAGGTCGGCGGGCGTCCCTTCGAAGACCACCCGGCCGCCGTCGTGGCCGGCGCCGGGGCCGAGGTCGATGATCCAGTCGGCGTGGGCCATGACGGCCTGGTGGTGCTCGACCACGATCACCGACCGGCCCGAGTCGACCAGCCGGTCGAGCATGCCCAACAGGTGCTCCACGTCGGCGAGGTGCAGCCCGGTGGTGGGCTCGTCGAGGACGTGCACGTCGGCCTGCTCGCCCATCCGGGCGGCCAGCTTGAGGCGCTGGCGCTCGCCGCCGGACAACGTGGTGAGCGGTTGGCCGATGGCGATGTAGCCAAGCCCCACGTCGGCGAGCCGGGCCAGCACCTTGTGGGCGGCGGGGGTGCGGGCCTCGCCGTCGCCGAAGAACGCCTCGGCCTCGGTCACCGACATGGCGAGCACCTCGCTGATGTCGCGGCCGGCGAGGTGGTGGTCGAGCACCGACGCGTCGAAGCGCCTTCCCTCGCACACCTCGCAGGTGGTGGCCACCCCGGCCATCATCGCCAGGTCGGTGTAGACGACGCCGGCGCCGTTGCAGTTGGGGCAGGCGCCCTCGGAGTTGGGGCTGAACAGCGCCGCCTTGACGCCGTTGGCCTTGGCGAACGCCTTGCGGACGGGGTCGAGCAGGCCGGTGTAGGTGGCGGGGTTGCTGCGCCGGGACCCGCGGATGGGCGTCTGGTCGACGGTGACCACGCCGTCGCGGCCGGCCACCGAGCCCTGGATCAGCGAGCTCTTGCCGGAGCCGGCGACGCCGGTCACCACCACCAGCACGCCGAGCGGGATGTCGACGTCGACGTCCTGGAGGTTGTTGGTGCACGCCCCGCGGACCGCCAGCACGCCCGACGGCTCGCGCACCGCCGCCTTGAGCGTCGCCCGGTCGTCGAGGTGCCGGCCGGTGAGGGTGCCGCTGGAGCGCAGGCCCTCGACGGTGCCCTCGAAGCACACGGTGCCGCCAGCGGCGCCGGCCCCGGGACCGAGGTCGACGACGTGGTCGGCGACGGCGATCGTCTCCGGCTCGTGCTCCACCACGAGCACGGTGTTGCCCTTGTCGCGCAGCTGCAGCAGCAGCTCGTTCATCCGCTGCACGTCGTGGGGGTGCAACCCGGCGGTGGGCTCGTCGAACACGTACGTCACGTCGGTGAGCGCCGAGCCGAGCTGGCGGATCATCTTGGTGCGCTGCGCCTCACCGCCCGAGAGCGTGCCCGACGGTCGGTCGAGCGAGAGGTAGCCGAGCCCGACCTGCACGAACGAGTCGAGGGTCTGCTGGAGCGCCTCGAGCAACGGAGCCACCGACGGCTCGTCGAGGTCCCGCACCCACTCCGCCAGGTCGCTGATCTGCATCGCGCACGCATCGGCGATGCTCCTGCCGGCGATCTTCGACGAGCGGGCCGGCTCGCTCAGCCGGGTGCCGTCGCACTCCGGGCAGGTGGTGAAGGTGACCGCCCGCTCCACGAAGGCCCGCACGTGCGGCTGCAGGGAGTCCACGTCCTTGGACAGCATCGAGCGCTGGATCGTCGGGATCAGGCCCGCGTAGGTGAGGTTGATGCCCTCGACCTTGATCTTGGTGGGCTCCTTGTGGAGCAGGTCGTGCAGCTCACGCTTGGTGAACCGCTTGATCGGCTTGTCCGGGTCGAAGTACCCGCAACCGCGGAAGATGCGCCCGTACCAGCCGTCCATGCTGTAGCCGGGGATGGTGAGAGCGCCCTCGTTGAGCGACTTCGAGTCGTCGTAGAGCTGCGTGAGGTCGATGTCGGTGACCGACCCCCGCCCCTCGCAGCGCGGGCACATGCCGCCGAGGATGCTGAAGCTCCGCTTCTCCTTGACCGACCGGCCGCCGCGCTGGACGGTGACCGCGCCGGCGCCGCTCATCGAGGCCACGTTGAACGAGAACGCCTGGGGCGGCCCGACGTGGGGCCGGCCCAGCCGACTGAACAGGATGCGCAGCATGGCGTTGGCGTCGGTGGCGGTGCCCACGGTGGAGCGCGGGTCGGAGCCCATGCGCTCCTGGTCGACGATGATCGCCGTGGTGAGCCCCTCCAGCACGTCGACGTCGGGCCGGGCGGTCGTCGGCATGAACCCCTGCACGAAGGCGCTGTAGGTCTCGTTGATGAGCCGCTGGGACTCGGCGGCGATCGTGCCGAACACCAGCGAGCTCTTGCCCGACCCGGACACGCCGGTGAACGCGGTGAGGCGACGCTTGGGGATCTCGACGCTGACGTCGCGGAGGTTGTTCACCCGGGCGCCGTGTACCCGGATCAGGTCGTGCGTGTCGGCGGCGGCCTGCGGTCGTGCGCCGGCGGCCGGGCCCCTGGTCCTGCTCACGCGCGCCTCACGCCTGGGCGATGCGGACGAGGTTGCCCGACGGGTCGCGGAACGCACAGTCGCGCGCGCCCCACGGCTGGGCGACCGGCTCCTGGAGCACCTCGGCGCCCGACGCCCGCACCTTCTCGAAGGTGGTGTCGAGGTCGTCGGCCCGGAAGATCGCCGCCTGCAGCGCCCCCTTGGTCACCAGGGCGAGGAGGGCGTCGCCCTCGGCCTGCGAACGGCCGCCGTGGGGCTGGAACAGCACGACGTCGACGTCCTGCCCGCTGGCGCCGACGGTCACCCAGCGGAAGCCGTCGGAGGCGACGTCGTTGCGGACCTCGAGGCCGAGCGCGTCTCGGTAGAACCCGAGCGCCTCGTCGGGGTCGTGGACGGGGATGAACATGGTGGACACGCTGATGGTCATGCGACGACGGTACGAGCACCGCTGGCGCCGGTGCTTCTCCGATCCTGCTCAGGTGGCGGCCCCGGTGCGCCGGGGACGGGTGGCCACCTTGGTCACGCACGGCGGGACCACCTCGAGGGGCGTGTGGTCGCGGGCCCGGTACTGCGACGGGGTCTCGCCCACGATCTCGGTGAACCGTGAGCTGAACGACCCGAGCGAGGTGCACCCCACGGCGAAGCACGTGTCGGTGACCGACATCTGCTGGCGCAGGAGGGCCTTGGCCCGCTCGATGCGTCGGGTCATGAGGTAGGCGTAGGGCGTCTCGCCGTAGGCCGCCCGGAACTTGCGGGAGAAGTGGGCCGGCGACATGGCGGCGGCGCGGGCCATGGCGGGCACGTCGAGGGGCCGCGCGAAGTCGCGGTCCATGAGGTCGCGCGCCCGGCGCAGGTGGGCCAGGTCCTTCAGCTCCTCCGGCGTCACGCGCCCGAGGGTAGGCGGCTGCCGGCAGCGGCACCGGGGGCCACCGCCGAGGTGTTCTCCGGTGGGCTACAACACACGCCGTGCCGACGACCCGCCGTCCCCGTGCCGCGACACCCGAGAAGCGCCGCAGGCTCCTCGACGCGGCCGAGCAGATCATGCTCGACGACGGCTACGCGGCGGTCACCTCCCGCCGGCTGGAGGCCGTCGCCGGGCTGAAGCTGCACTACCACTTCGGCACCCTCGACGAGCTGCTCATCGCCGTCGTGCGGCGGCGGGGTGATGCCAACGTCGCCCTGCTCGCCGAGGCCCTCGCCTCCGCCCAGCCGCTGCGGGCCTGGTGGCGCCTCGCCTCCGACCGGCGGGGCAACACCTTGCTGGTGGAGCTGACCGCCGCCGGCAACCACCGGCCCGCCCTGCAGGCGGAGGTGGCGTCGTTCGCCCGCGAGGTGCGGCGCATGCAGATCGACGCGCTCGACACCATCCTCGACGAGTACGGCATCGACCGGGAGCGGTTCCCCCCGGCCCTGGTCGCCGTCGCGCTCCAGGGCACGGGGTTCGCCATGGCCCACGACCAGGCCGCCGGCTTCGACACGGCCCAGGAGGAGGCCTCCGCGGCCATGGTCCGCCTGCTCGACGAGCTCGAGGACCGGCGGTCGACCCCGTCCTCGACCTGACGAGCGGGGGGAGGGCGCGGCGCGCGCGAGCATGCCCGGAGGAGGGGTGGCCATGGACGATCTGCCCGACCACGAGCGAGCCGCGGCGTCGAGCGCGGACGCGCACCGCGAGGCACTGCGACGGCGCTACCGGCGCGAGCGCGACAAGCGCCTGCGCCCCGACGGCAACGAGCAGTACGTGGAGCCCACGGGCCGCTTCGCCCACTTCCTCGACGACCCGTGGACCGAGCGGACCGAGCGCGATCCCGTCGATGACGACGTCACGGTGGCGATCATCGGGGCCGGGTTCGCCGGCCTGTGCACCGGGGCCCGGCTGAAGCAGGCCGGGGTCGACGACGTCCGGCTGATCGACGGCGCCGGCGACGTGGGCGGGGTCTGGTACTGGAACCGCTACCCCGGCGCCATGTGCGACACGGCGGCGATGGTGTACCTGCCGCTGCTGGAGGAGACCGGCACCGTGCCGTCGGCCAAGTACGTCGGCGCGCCCGAGATCCACGCCCACGCCCGCCGCATCGCCACGCAGTTCGGCCTCTACGACGGGGCGCTGCTCTCCACCGGCGTCACCCGGCTCGAGTGGGACGACCGCTCGGCCCGCTGGATCGTCCACACCGACCGGGGCGACCGCCTCCGGGCCCGGTTCGTCGCCATGGGCACGGGGCCGTTGCACCGCCCCAAGCTCCCGGGCATCCCCGGCCTCGAGACCTTCATGGGCGAGTGCTTCCACACCAGCCGCTGGGACTACGGCATCACCGGTGGTGACCCGACCGGCGCACCGATGGAGAAGTGGGCCGGCAAACGGGTCGGCATCATCGGCACCGGCGCCACCGCGGTGCAGTGCATCCCGCCGCTCGCCCGCGACAGCGGCGAGATCTTCGTGTTCCAGCGCACGCCCTCCTCGGTCGACGTGCGCGGCAACCACCCCATCGACCCGGAGTGGTTCGCCGGCCTCCAGCCCGGTTGGCAGCACGAGTGGCTGGTCAACTTCGCCACCCTGCAGAACCTCGGCTTCGCCGAGGAGGACCTGGTGGAGGACGGCTGGACCGACATCGCCCAGCGGATCCGTGACCGCATCGTGGCTGCCGTCGAGGGTGGCGCCGAGCTCGGGCCCGACACCTTCCGACAGGCGTACGAGGACAGCGACGACGAGAAGATGGACGAGATCAGGGCCCGGGTCGACGCCGTCGTCGACGACCCCGCCACCGCCGAGGCCCTCAAGCCCTGGTACCGCCAGCTGTGCAAGCGCCCGTGCTTCCACGACGAGTACCTGCAGGCCTACAACCGGGCGAACTGCCACCTCGTCGACACCGAGGGCAAGGGCGTCACCCGCATCGACGCCACGGGCGTGTGGGTCGGCGACCGCCACCACGAGCTCGACGTGCTGGTCTTCGCCAGCGGGTTCGAGGTGGGCACGGAGTACCGCCGGCGCAGCGGGTACGAGACCTACGGGCGCGGCGGCGAGGCGCTCTCCGAGCACTGGGCCGACGGCATGACCAGCCTGCACGGCATCCACGTCCACGGGTTCCCCAACCTGTTCGTCGTGGGGCCCAACCAGGGCGCCAACCTCATCTCCAACATCACCCACAACCTGGTTGAGGCGGGCACCACCATCGCCGCCGTGGTCCGCCACGCCCTCGACGTGGGGGCCGTCGAGGTCGAGGCCACCGCCGCGGCCGAGGCGGCCTGGGTCGATCTGCTCGAGTCGTCGGCCCTCGGCACCTTCGGCGACCCCGACTGCACGCCCGGCTACTACAACAACGAGGGCCGGCCGGCGGGCCGGCGCGAGCGCCTGGCCATGGCCCGCTACCCCGAGGGCCCGGTGGCCTACTTCGAGCACATCGAACGGTGGCGGACCGACGGCCGATTCGAGGGCCTCGAGCTGCGTCAGCCGGGTTGCGCCGGCCAGCGGTAGGCGCCGAACACCGCCGCGATGACGACATCCGCCGGCGGCGCTCGGCGGGGGTGCTCGGCGGCGGCGCTCACCCCGCCCGCAGGGCGGCCGACCGGGCCTCGGGGGCAGGACGAACGGCCCTAGCGACGCGACCGGGCCGCGGCGACCCTCACTCGGAGAGGGGGTGTAGCAGCGATGACCGGCACGTACAACCTGGCCGACCTGTTCGAGTCGGTGGTCGACGTCGTCCCCGACCGGCCCGCGGTGGTCACTCCGGCGCGGCGGCTGACCTTCGCCGGGCTCGACGAGCGAGCCAACCGCCTCGCCCACCACCTCGTCGAGGCCGGTGTGCAACCGGGTGAG
Source organism: Actinomycetes bacterium (assembly GCA_029782145.1). GTDB lineage: Bacteria > Actinomycetota > Acidimicrobiia > Acidimicrobiales > Acidimicrobilacustridaceae > CAMFLJ01. The sequence goes on from JAKOVH010000012.1 coordinate 56,330, forward strand.
AAGGTCGCCCTGCTGTTGCTGAACGGCACCGAGTACCTCGAGGCCACCTTCGCCGCCTTCAAGCTCTGCGCCGTGCCGGTGAACGTGAACTACCGCTACGTCGAGCGCGAGCTGCAGTACCTGCTCGACAACTCCGACTCCGTGGCGCTGATCACCCACCGCCAGTTCGTGCCCCGGGTCCAGCACGTGCTCGACGAGTGCCCGCAGCTGCGCCACGTCGTCGTCGTCGACGACCCGTCGGATGTGCCGGTGCCACCCGGCTGGGTGCTCTACGAGGCGGCGCTCGCCGACGCCGAGCCGCACCGCCCACCGGGCGGCGCCCGCAGCGACGACGACCTCTACATCGCCTACACCGGCGGCACCACCGGCATGCCCAAGGGCGTGGTGTGGCGCCACGAGGACCTCTTCTTCGGCGCCCTCGGGGGTGGCGACCCGAGCGGGTTCACCGGCCCCGTCTCCCACCCCGCGGAGCTGCCGAGCCGCATCGCCCCGGTGCCCGGCACCCAGCTGCAGTCGCCGCCGCTCATGCACGTCAGCGCCCTGTGGGGCACCCTCGGCACCATGCTGTGCGGCAACACGTCGGTGCTGCTGTCGCCCGGGCGCTTCGACCCGATGGAGGTGCTCGCCACCATCGAGCGCGAGGCGGTGATGATCTGCGTCGTGGTGGGCGACGCCATGGCCCGCCCCCTCGCCGACGCGCTCGCCGCGGCCCGCAACGCGTTCGACCTGAGCTCGCTGCTCGTCGTGGCGTCCGGCGGGGCGATCCTGAGCCCGGCGGTCCGCGACGCCCTGCGCCGGCACAAGCCCGACCTGGTCGTCATCGACGGCTTCGGGTCGTCGGAGACCGGTGTGGCCGGCACCAAGGCCACCATGGGCGACGACGCCCCGACGACCCCGAGCCCCTCGTTCGTGATGGGCCCCGACACCACCGTGCTCGACGACGACAACCGGCCCATCGAGCCCGGCTCGGGCCAGGTGGGCCACCTGGCCCGCCGGGGCCACCTGCCGCTCGGGTACTACAAGGACGAGGAGAAGTCCCGGGCCACCTTCGTGGAGATCGACGGCGAGCGCTGGGTGCTCCCCGGCGACCTGGCCGTGCCGGAGGCCGACGGCACCGTCACCGTCCTCGGCCGCGGTTCGGTCAGCATCAACACGGGTGGCGAGAAGGTCTTCCCCGAGGAGGTGGAGGCGGTCCTCAAGTCGCACCCGGACGTGTTCGACGCCGTGGTCGTCGGCCTGCCCGACGAGCGGTGGGGCAGCAGGGTCGTCGCCGTCGTCTCCGCCCGCCCCGGCGCCCGGCCCACCCTCGAGGAGCTGGGCCGCCACTGCCACGAGCAGCTCGCCGGCTACAAGGTGCCTCGCGACCTGGTGGTGGTCGACGAGGTCGAGCGCAACCCCAACGGCAAGCCCGACTACCGCTGGGCGGCCGAGACGGCCCGGGCGGCGCTGGTGCCATGAAGCGCCTGAGCGGCACCGACAGCCTGTTCCTCTCCATGGAGATGCCGGCGTGGCACCAGCACGTCGGCGCGCTGACCGTGCTCGACACGAGCGACGCCCCTGGCTTCGGCTACCTGGCGGTCCGCGACTCCATCGCCACCCGCCTGCCCCTCGCCCCGAAGTTCACCTGGAAGCTCCACCAGGTCCCGCTCGGCCTCGACCGGCCGGTGTGGGTCGACGACGACGACTTCGACATCGACCGGCACCTGCACCACGTCGCCCTGCCCGCGCCGGGTGACATGGAGCAGCTCGCCCTGCTGACCGGCCGCATCCTCAGCCGTCAGCTCGACCGGCGCTACCCGCTCTGGGAGGCGTGGTTCGTCGAGGGCCTCCCCAACGACAGGGCGGCCATCGTCATGAAGTACCACCACTGCCTGCTCGACGGCGTGGCCGGCTCGAGCATGGCGTCGGTGCTGCTGGACTTCGAGCGCGACGCCCCGCCGCCGACCATCCCGCCCGACGACGAGCTCGAACGGGCCGGGCCGCCGCCGAACGACGCCCAGCTCGTGGCGCGTGGGGCCTGGTCGCTGGCCACCGCGCCCTTGCGTGCGGTGGGCTACGCGGCCCGCACCGCCAAGCGCGGCGTCACCATGGTGTCGATGGCCCGCAGCGGCCACGGCCTGCTGCCCATCCAGGTGCCCACCACCTCGTTCAACGGCTCCATCGGCACCCGCCGGCGGCTGGCCTTCGCGTCGCTGGCGATGGACGACGTCAAGGCGATCAAGGGCACCTTCGGGGTGAAGGTCAACGACGTGGTGCTCGCCGTGGTGTCGGGCGCGCTGCGCCGCTACCTCGAGGCGCGCGGCGAGCTGCCGGACCGCTCGCTCGTCACCGGTGTGCCGCTGTCGACGCGGGCCGAGGGCGACCAGTCGGCCGACAACCAGATCGCCATCATGGTGGTGTCGCTCGCCACCGACGTGGACGACCCCGCCGAGCGGCTCATGACGATCCACGCCAGCGCCCAGGGCGCCAAGGAGATGACCGAGGCGGTGCGGGCGACCGAGATCCCGTCGATGGGCGAGGTGGCCCCTCCCGTGGTGCTCAGCGCGGCGGCCACCACCCTGGCCCGCACCGGCGCCGTCTCGCACTCGCCCACCGTCATGAACACGTTGGTGTCGAACGTGCCGGGCCCGCCGTTCCCGCTCTACATCGCCGGCGCCCGGGTCACCGGCGTCTACTCGACCAGCGTGATCATGGAGACCATGGGCATGAACATCACGCTCTTCAGCTACATGGACCGCGTCGACCTGGGCCTGCACGTCGACCCCGACCTGGTGCCCGACCCGTGGCTGATCGCCGAGCAGATGCCGGTCGCCCTGGCCGAGCTCATGGAGGCGGCCGGGCTCGGGGCACCGACCCCGGTGGAGGACCCGCTCGGCCTCAGCTCCGCCGAGCGGTGATCGGCTGGTCGGCCGTGCGGTCGGCCAGCTCGGCGAGCGAGCTGCGCAGGCGCTCGACGAACAGCTCCGGCTGGCGGTGGACCTCCGGCGCGACGAGCACGCCGATCTTCATCTCGCCGTCGTAGCTGTAGGCCGTGACGTTCATGCCCGTGCCGAGGACCAGCACGGCGAAGCTGTAGAAGTCGGCCACCCTGACGTCGCCGAGGTAGCGCGCCGTGCGCGGGCCCGGCACGTTGCCCGCCGACAGGTTCCCGAGGCCGTGGTCGACCCGGTAGGCCAGCATGCGGCCCATGGTCGGGCCGAACCGGGCCGCCACGTCGGGGAACGCCGCCGAGCGGCCCTCGGTGACCTGCCGGCGCAGCGCCACGGTGTCCGACGCCGACCGCGTGACCTTCCGGAGGCGCTCCACGGGGTCGGGCTCGGTGGTGTGCAGCGAGATGAACAGGTTGGTGAGGTTGTTGCCCCACATGCGGGTGCTGTCGGACGCGTCGCCCACCATGCCCAGGCCGCAGACGATGTCGGCGTCGAGGCCCTCGCCCCGCTGCTCGCACTCGGCGCGCAGCGCTCCGCCGAGCACGGCGAGCAGCACCCCGTTCAAGGTCGCCCCCGCCCGCTCCTTGACCCGCTTGAAGTCGGCGAGGGGCAGCGAGCCCGTGGCGCACAGGCGGCTCGTGCCGAACCGCACGTTGAGCCACGTGTAGGGCACCGCCAGCTTGTTGGCGTAGAGGTCGTCACGCTCGCGCACCGCCTTGTGCTCGGCCTCGATGGCCTTGCGGTGGCGCCAGTCGTGGCCGAGCAGGCTGCCCGCCGCGCTCAGGGTGCGGGGCACGCCGGCCAGCGCCGCTCGGCGCAGCTCGCGCGCCGACGGGATCGGTGACCGGGCGAAGGTGTCGGGAGGCGGAGGCTCGGGGGCACCGGGCTCGGGGGTGGTGACCCGCTCCAGAAGGCGGACCACACCCATGCCGTCGGACACCGAGTGGTGGAGGCGGAACACCACCGCCTGGCGGCCGCCTTCCAGCCCGTGCAGGAGCGTCGCGTCCCACAGCGGGCGGTGCAGGTCCATGCGGGCGCTGGCCACCGTCGAGCAGGCGGCGTCGAGCTCACGCCGGCCGCCCGGGGCCGGCAGCACCTGCTCGCGCAGGTGCAGGTCGAGGTCGAAGTCGGGGTCGTCGACCCAGAACGGGAGGCCCCTGAACGAGGGGGCGAACACGACCCGCTGGCGGGCACGCGGGTAGAGCGGCAGGTAGCGGTCGATCGCGGCGCGCACCTCGTCGAGGCTCACCGGGTGCCCCCGCTCCTCGGTGTCGAGCACCACGACCTTGAGCGTGTGGCACGGCTCGTCCATCCGCTCGAGGTGGATGAAGCTGGCATCCTCGCCGCACATCCGCTCCACGGTGCCTCCCCTGCGACCCGCGTGGTCCCCCTCCGGGAGGCCAGCGTAGGCACGCGGGACCCCCGCTGTTGGAGGGCCGAAAGGCCCGAGCGGCGGCTGCGACGGGCCTCCTCTCGCCCGCCCCGGTCAGGCCGACGCGAGCGTCCGACCGAGCGCCTCGCCGATGGCGGTGTCGATGTAGCGCTTCACCCCGCGGTCCCAGAGGGCGCCGCCGAGGTGGCCGCCGTCGAACCAGTGGATCGACGAGCCGCCCCAGTGCTCCCAGAGGCTGAACGCCTGCCACGCCGAGGACACCTGGTCGAGCTTGCCGGCGTAGATGTAGCGGCGCTTGTGCGCCACCTTGGGAGTGACGTGGAGCGGCGAGACGGCCGAGAACAGGTCGTCGAGCGCGGGATCGTCGACCACCGCCTGGTCGCCCTCGGGCAGCTCCATGCGGCTGGCGTGGCGCCGCATCAGCGCCGGGTAGTCGACCACGGGCAGCCCGGCGATGACCCCGTCGATGCCGTCCTCCAGGCCGGCGACCATCGACACGACGTAGGACCCGAGCGACACGCCGTGCAGCACGATCGGGGCGTCGGAGCGCTGGCGGATCCAGCGGATGGCCCGCCGCACGTCCCACACCGCCTGGGCGAGGCCGATCACGTTGGCCGTGAGGTCGGTGCCCGGGATCTGGGGCGCGTGCGCGCTCGCCCTCGGCCCGCTCATGGGCAGGATCGGGTGCAGGACGTTGACCCCGAAGCGCTGACGGGTGGCCGCCGAGCGGAAGAGGAACAGGTCGGCGGGGCGGCCCTGCTTGAAGCCGTGCACGTTCACGACCCAGGGGGCGTCGGCGTCGTGCTCGAGCACGAACATGTGGGCGTTGAGGTTCGCCCGGTGCTCTCCCCACGTGTCGGCGCCGGGGAGGCCCTCCGGTGGCACGAACGTGCTCGGGAAGGTCAAGTGCGACCCCTCGTCACCGCGGAAGCGCACGGTGCCGACCCGGGCCACCACGCGAGGCGCCGCCGGCTCACGGCAGACCGCCTCGGGGGTCCAGTCCAGCTCACCGGCCTGCGTGCGCTCGGTGATGCGGGTGGCGTCGACGAGCGCCTGCTCGAAGTGCTCCCGGGCGACGGTGGCCTGGTTGCCCTTGAGGAAGGCCAGCGCCACCTCGTCGACCAGCGCCTCGGCCACCGTGCGCAGGGTCACCGGCTCGATGCGGGCGTCCTGGGGCCGGTCGGGGTGCTGCACGTCGATCACCACGCGGGAGGTGCGGGGACCGAGCAGGAAGATGTCGGCGCCGGGGAGCCGGTTCAGCGTGGAGATCATCCGGGCCGGCAGCACGTCGGCGGCCGTCGAGTTGAGGCGATGGACCTCCCTCGCCAACCGGGGAGCGACATCGCTGATGCCGGTGACTCGCACGCACATGGCTCGACCGTCCTTCACCGGCCGTCGAGCGACTGGTGGTCGTCAGTCGGATCACGGTACCAGTGACGGTTGCCACCCCACCTCATCCAAACGCACCAAACGCACCCGGTCCCAGCGACCTCCTACGCACGTACATTCCTTCATCGGCCACCTCGACCTGCCGCTGCCGCTGAGCCGACGTGTCAGGACCGCAGGTCGGCGAACAGCGAGCGGGCCGCCTCGTCGGGCAGCGTCGCCGGGAGGGTGAACATCAGGCGGTCGACCAGGCCCTGGTAGCGGCGACGCACCTCGTCGACGACGCGGTCGAGGGGCGCCACGACGGCGAAGGTGTGCAGCACCTCGTCGTCGACGAGCTCCCCCATGGCGTCCCAGTGCCCCTTCAGCGACAGAGTGTGCAGCTCCTCGTGCAGCGAGCCCCAGCCGTGGAGTTCCAGCACGCCGCGGTACGCCGGCGTCGAGCCGTAGAACGAGATCTGGCGTCGCATGGCGGCCGCGCTGCGGGCCATGGCCTCGTCGTCCTCGCCGGTCACCACGAAGGCGGGGCAGCACACCCCGACCTCCGACCGGTCGCGCCCGGCGCGCTCGAGCCCCTGCTCGAGCGCGGGCAGGGTGACCTCCCGCACGTAGCGCTCGGTGGTGAAGGCGTGGGTGTGCACGCCGTCGGCGATCTCACCGGCCAGGGCGGTCATGGCGTCGCCGACGGCCGCGACGAACACCTTCGGCACGCCGTAGGGATGGGGTTCGGGCGTGAACATCGGCGTCATGAGGGTGTGGCGGTAGAACTCGCCCGTGAACCGCAGCGGGGTGCCGTCGCTCCACGACGACCAGATCGCCCGCACCGCCAGGACGAACTCGCGCATGCGGGCCACCGGGCTGCTCCACGGCATCGAGAAGCGCCGCTCGATGTGGGGCTTGATCTGCGAGCCGAGGCCGAGGAGGAACCGCCCGCGCGAGTAGGCCTGCAGGTCCCACCCGAGGTTCGCCACCGTCATGGGGTTGCGGGCGAAGGCCACGGCGATGCACGTGCCGAGCTCGAGGTCGGTCGTGTGCTCGGCCGCCAGCACGAGCGGCAGGAACGGGTCGTGGCTGATCTCGCCGCACCACGCCCCGTCGTACCCGCGGCGTTCGAGGGCCCGGGCGGCCGCCGGCACGTCGGCGAGGGTGAGCGGGACGCCGCCGTCGATCTTCATCTCCTGCCTCCCGATTCGTGGCCTCGCGACACCCTGGCCGGGTCGAGCTCGGCCGGACCCTAGCGTCGGCCGCGCCGCCGTCGACGTGTGCCGACGCACGGTTCCGAAATCGACGTCGGTGTCGACATCTCGCCCGGCCTCACCTAACCTGCGCAGCCACGACCGCTCGAGGGAGCGGCACCGCCAAGGAGGCCGGCGATGTCGAGGTGGTTGATCCGGACGGCTGCGATGCTCGCCGTCGGCGCGCTGGTGCTGTCCGCGTGCGGGAGCGGCCGTGGCGGCAGCGCCGACCCCGGATCCCCGGCCACGACGGCCGGCGCGTCGTCGTCGGCGCCGCAGTTCGGCGATCTCGCCAGTCCGTGCGGGCCCGGCGAGGCGTCGGCCGCGCCGGCCCAGGGGGTCGACGCCTCGACCATCACGATCGGCTACGGCGACGACGCCGGCTACCAGGGGAGCCCCGGCCTGGGCCACGAGGCCAGCGACGCGGTCAAGGCGCTCATCGACTGGTGCAACGAGCAGGGCGGCATCAACGGCCGCACGGTGGTGGGCACCTACTACGACGCCAAGATCACCGAGCTCAGCAACGTGATGGCCGAGGCGTGCTCGAAGGTGTTCATGCTGGTCGGCACCTTCTGGGCCCTGCCCGGCAGCGCGGAGCAGACCCGCCTCGGCTGCGGCCTGCCGATCGTGCCCGGAGTGGTCTCCGGTGCCGACCTGGCCAACGCCCCGCTGATGGTGTCGCCGTTCCCGCAGCCGGCCGACCAGTTCAACGCCGGCCCCGCCGCAGTGGTCGCCCAGCACCACCCCGAGCCGGTGAAGAAGGCGGCGGGCATGATCGCCGACTTCCCCAGCATCAAGGACTACGTCGAGCGCTTCCAGCGCACCGCCCGGGACGTGGGATGGGACTGGCTGCCGTGCGACCAGACCTATCCCATCACCGGCGTGGCCGACTACCGGCCCTACGTGCAGAAGCTCAAGGACTGCGGGGTCGAGGCGGTGTTCACCCTCGACTTGCGCCAGAGCATGCTCAACATCCTCGATGCGGCCAACCAGATCGACTACCACCCGCTGTGGATGAACGCCACGTCGGTGTACACCGAGGACTTCGCCCGGGGGAACGTCAACGGCAACGCCGACCAGCTGTACTTCGGCAACGCGTTCGTGCCGCTCACCTCCATCCCGGACGGCAGCGCCAACGCGACCTACGTGCGGCTGGTCGAGGGCAGCGGCGGCGACGTGTCCTACGGCGGTCAGGTGTCCGCGTCGGCGTTCCTGCTGTGGGCCACCGCGGCGAAGGCCTGCGGCGACGAGCTCACCCGCGACTGCGTCATGAGCCAGCTGAAGGGCATCACCCGGTGGACCGCCGGTGGTCTCAGCGCGCCGCAGGACCCCGGCCAGAACCTCGTCGGCCAGTGCACCCTGGTGATGAAGGTCGAGGGCACGCGGTTCGTCCAGTGGCAGCCCAGCGAGGAGGGCCAGTTCGACTGCGACCCGTCGTGGGCGAAGACCCTCCAGCCTCCGACCACGGCCGCCCAGACCCTCCAGCTCGGGAGCGACCGGGTGTCGCACAACATCCTCCCGTAGGGGCACCGGTTAGGGTGCCGGCGAACGAAGGGGGCTCGATGGCGACGCGTGGGGACGTGCTGGTGATCGTCGGAGGCGGCTCGATGGGAGCTGCCGTCGTCCGGCGGTGCGGGTCGGGGGCGCGGGTCCTGCTCGCCGACGTGAGCGAGGCGTCGGCCGAGGCGGTGGCCGAGCCGCTGCGGGTCGACGGCTACGACGTCACCACCACCCGCACCGACGTGAGCGACGCCGCCTCGGTCGCCGAGCTGGCCGGACGGGCCGCCGGCCTGGGCCCCGTGCGGTCGCTGGTGCACACCGCCGGGCTGTCCCCGGTGCAGGCCCCCGCCAGGGCCGTGGTCGAGGTCGACCTGCTCGGCGTGGCCCACATGATCGAGTCGTTCGAGGCGGTGATGGCACCCGGCGGCGCCGCCGTGGTGATCGCCTCGATGGCGGGGCACATGGTGCCGCCGCTGGAGCCCGACGACCACGCCGCCCTCCGCCAGGCGCGAGCGGCCGAGCTGCTGGCCGTGCCCTGCGTGCAGCGCGCCGCCGAGGGCGACGCCGGGATGGCCTACTCCTTCGCCAAGCAGGCGGTGTCGGTGCTGGTGGCCGCGGCCAGCGTGGGTTGGGGGCGGCGGGGTGCGCGCATCAACGCCATCAGCCCGGGGGTCATCTCGACGCCCATGGGCCGGGCCGAGCTGCAGGGCGAGTCCGGCCAGTTCATGCAGATGATGGTCGACGCCTCCGGCACCGGCCGGCTGGGCACACCCGACGACATCGCCACCGCGGCCGAGTTCCTGCTCAGCCCCGGCGCTTCGTTCGTCACCGGCACCGACCTGCTGGTCGACGGAGGCGTGGTGGCCGCCCTGCGCTCCGGCGCCCTGTAGCCGGTCGCCCCCCTCCGGGTCAGCCGTCGGCGCGGGCGCCCTCGGCCTCGACCCGGGCGGTCACCTCGGCGACGCGCTCCTCGCGCGGCACGACCGGGCCCGGCTCGATGTCGGGGTCGAGGCCCAGCTCCTGCAAGGCGGTCTGGGTGATCCAGGGCACGGAGTGGCCGAGGAGGGCGAACCGCAGGTCGTCGCTGTGGCCGGCGTCGAACAGCATCGAGCCTGAGAGGTTGATGACCGCCATCTTCAGGCCCTGGAACGCCCGGTACCACGCCCGGTCGCCGAGGGCGATGCCGGTGAGCCCGCACCAGCGGTCGAGCAGCTCGTCGATGGTCGGCGCCCCGTCCACCGTGGGCAGCCCGACCGGGAACGCCCACATGAGCTCCACCCACCCGATGTCGGCGAGCGGGTCACCGGGCTGGGCCAGCTCCCAGTCGTAGACGACGCCGACCTCGTCGCCGACGAAGCCGAAGTTCCCGGGCTTCGGGTCGCCGTGGACGAGCGTCACCCGTGGGCACGGCTCGGGTCGGCGCCGGCGCAGCTCCGAGGCCAGGCGCTCCAGGGCGGGCAGCGGCGCCCGCTGCAGCCGGCGGATCTCGCTCGTCCAGTGGTCGAGCTCCCGGTCGAGGTAGGTCGTGCCGTCGCCGAGGTCGCCGAGGCCGGTGGCGTCGAGGTCGACCGAGTGGATGGCGGCCACGTGCTCGATGTAGCTCTCGCACCGGCGCCGCACCCGCTCCGGGGCGGCCGCCAGCTCGGCGGGCACCTGCTGCTCGATGACCTCGCCGTCGCAGCGGCTCATGACGTAGAGCTCGCGGCCGAGCACCTCGCCGGTGGGCTCGTGCCACAGCGCCGACGGCGCCGGCACCGGCGTGGCCTCGAGCGCCCGCAGCACGCGGAACTGGCGGTGCAGGTCGTAGGGCGGCAGCAGCCCGGGCTCGGGCGGGCGGACCCGCACCACGACCTCCCGGCGCTCCTCGGTGCCGCCGTGCCGCCACGCCAGGCCGAGCAGCAGCGTCTCCGCCGAGTGGCCGAAGTCGACGCTCTCCAGGCCCTCCACCCGGACCTGCTCGGCGTCGGGCAGCTGGGCGGCGAACCAGGCGGCGAGCCGCTCGCTCACGTCGTCGGTGGTCACGGCCGGTCCTCCGGGGCGACGGTCTCGGTGCGCTCGAGGTGCCGCGGGCTGTTGACGGCGAGCTTGTCGCGGACGACGAGGGCGAGGTCGTACCAAGAGTCGCCCGGCCGCTCGACGGGGGGCCGGGCGAGCTCGCGCTCGACGATGCCCAGCACGCTGGCCGCCACCCGCGCCTGGTAGGTGACGGGGCCACCGAGGGGCACCACCTCGTCGGTGAGCAGCTCCCGCACCGCCTCGAGCAGCTCCCGGGCCGTGGGTCGGCCGTAGGGCGCGGCCTCGTCGGGCCTGGCCTCCGGCATCGGCGCGGCGAGGGCGGCCTGCACGGCGTCGGGGGCGAGCAGCTCGAGCAGGTCCCACTCCTGCTCGGAGGCCCTGCGCCCCACCGCCGCGAGGTCGATGGAGCGGACCGCGCCGGACAGGTGGAACGACGCCTGGCCCATGCAGCCGATGCCCCAGAACAGGGTGCGGTTCACCAGCCACCAGCGCAGCGCCTCGCGGTCGACGGGCCGGCCACCGGCGAGCTCGTAGGCGCTCACCAGCTCCTCGATGGTGCCCAGCCCCGCCACCTCCGGCCGGGCGCCGAAGCGCCACGCCTTCACGCACAGCCAGGCGAGGTCCTCGAGGGGGTCGCCCAGGTGCACCAGCTCCCAGTCGATGACCGCCTCGAGCTCGCCGGGCCCGACGATGACGTTGCCGAGGCGCAGGTCGCCGTGCACCACCACCGTGGCCGACCGGGGCGGCTCGTTCTCGACCAACCAGTCGTAGGCCTTCTCGATGGTGCGGCTCGAGTCGGGGATGCGGTCGTAGCTCGCCTTCAGCGGGCGGAGCATGTCGCGGTCCTCCAGCCCCGGCACCTCGGCGGGGTCGAGGGCGTGCAGCCCGGCGAGGAAGCGCCCGAGGTCGCCGACCAGCGTGCGCCGGGCCTCGGCGAACTCCTCGTCGCGCAGGATCCGCCGGGCGATGGTCTCCCCCGGCACGCGGCGCATGACGAGCCCTGCGGTGCCGAGGCGGGTGCCGTCGTCGTCGAGGAGCACCTCGGGCGCCCGCAGCCCGGCCCGGCCGCAGGCCCGCATGGCGTCGGCCTCGAGGCGCATGGCGCCGGGTGCGCTGGGCCGCTTGGGCGGGTCCCGGCGCAGGATCAGCTCGTCGTCGCCGGCCCGGAACGCCCACGTCTCGCGTGACGCCCCACCGGTGAGGCGCCGCAGGTCGCAGACCTCCACCGGCGCGCCGAGCACCGGTTCGAGCGCGGCGGCGAGCTGCTCAGGCGCCGGCCCGGACACCGGCGGGGAGGTCGTCGACGACCTGGTCGAGGTACTCCGACATGCCGGCACCGACGCGGTCGCCGCAGGTCCAGCGGGTGACGCCCTCGGTGATGCGGGTGACCTTGCCGTCGCGGCGGTTGCGCAGCGGGATCGACGACCACACGACGCCCTGCAGCTCGTAGGCGTGGTCGTCGGTGGTGACGACGACGCGGTTCCGCAGGGCGAACCACTCGTCGTCGTAGTCGGTGTCGAGCTCGATGGAGCGCACCGGCACGGAGCGGTCGTCGCCGTAGCGCTCGACGTCGTGCACGTGGCCGTTGTGGTGGCGCACGCCCTCCTCGTCGTCGCCCCGCAGCGTGCAGGCGATGCCGAGCGAGCCGAAGCTGGCGGTGAGCCAGCGGTACCACGGGATGCTCTGCCACACGCGCGGGCCCCACGAGTGGTCGCGCAGGCCGAAGGCGTCGGTGACCTCGACGCGCTGGTCGCCGATGGTGACGGTGCCCCGGGCGGCCATCTGCTGCTCGGTGTGGCCGCGGGCGAACTGGTGGAGCAACCCGGCGGGCTCGCCCTCGCCGTGCTCCCACTCCGGCTCGCCGCCGGTCGGCTGGGCCACCGCGGTGAGCTCGAGGTCGATCGTGCACGGCTCGTGCCGGTTGTGCCGGAAGGCGCGGCTCGGGTCGGCCATGTCGCGGGGCTGGGCGAGCACGCACAGCGTGCCGTCGAAGGTGACGTGGTGGGCCCGGTAGGGCTCGCGGACCTCGAAGCGGAGGCCGCCCGCGTCGTGGGCGGTGTGGCCGTGGATCTCGGGGCGCTTGAACATGAACCCGACCCGCCCGTCGGGCAGGTAGAGGCACACCGTCATCTCGGCGTAGCCCTGGTTCGGGCGGTTGCCCATCCGCAGCCAGCCACCGAGCCCGCCGCCCTGCTCGAAGAAGCTGTAGTAGCGGCTCTCGTTGTAGTTGGGGTCGTCGTCGGCCTCGTGGAGCAGGTCGTCGTCGGGCTCACGTCGCAGGCGCACGCGGCGATGCTAGCCCCGGCCCCCGGCAGCTGACGTGGGCGTCAGATCGCCGGGCCGGGGCCGGTGCCGCCCCGTCGTGCGCGGGCCCGGCGCTTGCCCTCGTGCATGGCCTGCACCCGCGCGATCGGGATGCGGTGGCCCTCGGCGACGAGCCCGTCGTCGAGCGGCTGCGGGCCGGGGCGGTGCTCGGCCCACGGGTCACGCTCGCCGAGCAGGCCGGGGGCGGTGAGCACGGTGAACCGCGCCGGCTCGACGTCGTCGAGGTCGTCCCACCCCAGCGGGAACGACACCGGCGTGCCCGGCCGCACGCGGGGGCTGTAGGCGGCGACCACCGTGGCCCCTCCCACCCGGGTGGAGTCGACGAAGACCCTGCCTCCCCGGTCGTCCTTGAGGAACGCGGTGGTGGCGATGCCGGGGGCCGCGGCGGCGGTGCGCGCCGCCAGGGCCCGCGCCGCCGCGGCGACGTCGTCGGCGGCCACGTCGGGCGCCATGGGCACGACGACGTGCAGGCCCTTCGCTCCGCTGGTCTTGACCGCCCCGGTGAGGCCCGCCTCGGCCAGCACCCGACGCACGACGTGGGCCACCTCGACCACGGCGCCGAACGGGGCGCCCTCGGGCGGGTCGAGGTCGAGCACGAGGTCGGTGACGTGGCGCCAGTCGTCGGCGCGGACGAGGGCCGGGTGGTACTCGACGGCCCGTTGGTTGGCGAACCACAGCAGCGTCCGGCGGTCGTCGCACAAGGCGTAGGCGACCTCCCGGTGCGACGCCTCGGTCCACACCTTCACGGTGCGGACCCACTCGGGCGCGTGGGCCGGCACGTTCTTCTGCATGAACGCCTCCTGGCCGCGGTGGACGCGGATGACCGACAGGGGCCGACCGCGGAGCACCGGGAGGATGCGCTCGCTCATGGTGTCGAGGTAGTCGACCAGGTCGCGCTTGGTCACCCCCGACCCGTCGAAGAGCGGCTGGTCGAGGTTGGTGAGCGTCACGCCGTCGCGCGACTCGTCCCCCGCTCCCCTGGCCACGCCCCGAAGGCTAACGACGTGGGGGGCCGACCGGCCGGTGGGCGTGCGCCGGACGTGCGGTGCCCCCGCCGGCCGGGGGGTGGGCGCGACAGCCTTCGTCGCCGTGGATCGGTCAGCCCACCGGCGGCGCGGCGAACTCACGGAAGGCGGCCAGCGCACGCGGAGCCCACACCGACGCCGGCCCGCCCTCCATGAGCAGGGCGACGCCGAGCGCCTCGGCGACCTCAGCCTCGGTGGCCCCGGCCGCTGCCGCGGCCCGGGCGTGGTAGGCGACGCAGCCGTCGCAGTGCTTGACGACCCCGACCACCAGGGCCATCAGCTCCTTCACCCGCGTGGGGAGCGCACCCTCGGCCATGGCGGCCTTGTGCAGCTCGCCGAAGCCGGCCCACTGCTCGGGGATGGCCCGGCGCAGGTCGCGGGTCGGTTGGCGAAGGTCCTCGGCGACGTCGTGGAAGTGGCCCATCGGTGCTCCTCGTGCGCGAACCGGTGCTCGGCGTCCATGGTCCGCCCGCCGGGCCGGCCTCTCCAGAGCCGAAGGTCATACCCCGTCGGGTATGACCTTCCTCACCCGGGAGGCAGTGGACCGCGCGCCCCACGACGGCCCCGTACGATCGACCCCGCCGTGGCGCCACCTCGACGAGGTGCTGTCGAGCGGCGCACCGAAGGGGGACCATGCCGACCGTGCAGCAGGGCGATCTCGACGTCGCCTACGACATCATCGGAGAGGGCCAGCCGTGGGTGATCACCCCCGGCGGCCGGTTCAGCAAGGACTACGGCGGCGTCCGCGAGATGGCCGAGGCCCTCGCCGAGCGGGGCCGCAAGGTGCTCATCTACGACCGGCTGAACTGCGGCGAGTCGGCGGTGTGCTTCAGCGGCCCGTCGGAGTCGGCCATGCAGGCCGACTCGCTCGCCGGCTTGCTGCGCCAGCTCGACTTCGGGCCGACCGTGATCGCCGGCGGGTCGGGCGGCGCCCGCATCTCGCTGCTCACCGCCGCCCGCCACCCCGACGTGGCGAGCGGCGTGGCCGTGTGGTGGATCAGCGGCGGGCCGTTCGGCAACATGACCCTCGGCCCTCACTACTGCGGCGGCTCGATCGCCGCGTCCTGGAACGGCACCATGGCCGACGTGGCCGACCTGCCCGAGTGGGAGGAGGTCGTCACCCGCAACCCCCGCAACCGCGAGCGGTTCCTGGCCTACGACCGCGACGAGTTCCGCTCGACCATGGAGCGCTGGATGCACGCCTACTGCGCCTGCGGCGACCCGCTGGTGCCGGGCCTGTCCGACGAGGAGGCGGCGGCCATGGCCCTTCCCGTGCTGGTGTTCCGCAGCGGCGTGAGCGACATGTACCACACGAGGGCGACGTCGGAACGGCTCGCCGCCGAGCTGCCGAACGCCCGGCTGGTCGAGCCGCCGTGGGGCGACCGCGAGTGGATCGAGCGCCAGGAGGCCACGGCCGACGGTGGCGCCCTGTTCGAGCGGTGGCGGCTGCTGGCGCCGCAGCTGGTGGACTGGGCCGACGAGGTGATCCGGTGACGAGCCCCGCCGAGCGGTTCGACCTGACCGGCCGGGTGGCGGTGGTCACCGGCGGCAGCCGCGGCATCGGCCGGGCCGTGGCCGAGGGCCTGGCCACCGCCGGGGCCGACGTGGTGATCGCCAGCCGCAAGCTCGACAACTGCGTCACCGCCGCCGAGGAGATCGCCGCCGCCACCGGCCGCCGGACGCTGCCGGTCGGGTGCCACGTCGGGCGGTGGGACGACTGCGACGCCCTGGCCGACGCGGTGTACGACGAGTTCGGCCGCTGCGACGTGCTCGTCAACAACGCCGGCATGTCACCGCTCTACGACGGCCTCCCCTCGGTCACCGAGGAGCTCTACGACAAGGTCCACGCCGTCAACGCGCGCGGGCCGTTCCGCCTCAGCGCCCTGATCGGCTCCCGCATGGCCGAGGGCGACGGTGGCTCGATCATCAACGTCACCACCGCCGGCACGCTGCGGCCCGACGCCGGCGACCTGCCCTACGCCATGGCCAAGGCCGGCCTCAACGCCCTCACCCTCGGCCTGGCCGGAGCCTGGGCGCCGAAGGTGCGGGCCAACCTGGTGCTTCCGGGCGCCTTCGACACCGACATCGCCAAGGCGTGGGGCGACGACGCCAGGGCGCGCATCGGCGAGATGAACCCCATGAAGCGCATCGGCCGGCCCGACGACATGGTCGGCGTGTGCCTCTTCCTCGCCAGCGACGCGTCGAGCTACGTCAACGGGGCGCAGATCCTCGTCGACGGCGGCCTGTTCCGCACCCTCTAACCGCACCCCCTCAGGCCACCCACGAAGCCGGTTCCGAACGTTGCGGATTCCGGAACGTTCGGAACCAGCTTCGGGTGGTGGGGTGCCGCAGGTCGCGCCGTCGGCGACCGTGAGGCGCGGCCTCAGGCGGGGCGGCGCTCGTTCAGCTCGCTGACGTTGTCGAGCAGGATGCGCTTCTTGTCCTCGTCGCTGAACACCTTCAGCTCGGCGAGGTAGTCGAGCGGGTGCTCCATGCCCTCGATGTGGGGCCAGTCGGAGCCGAAGATCACCCGGTCGGCGCCCATGTGGTCGACCGTCTCGCGCACGTCGTCCTCCCAGAACGGGTTGATCCAGACGTTGCGGCGGAACAGCTCCACCGGGTCGGTGCCGAACCAGCCCGGCATCTTCGACGACGCGCCCCGCATCTTGCGGAACAGGTCCCCCAGGTAGGTCGAGCCGTTCTCGACCGACGCCAGGCGGACGTTCGGGAACCGCTCGAAGACCTTGTCGACCATGATCGAGCCGAGGAAGTCGTAGATCGCCCGCTCGATGCCGATGTGCAGCGCGCCCAGGTTGGGGCGGGCCATGCCGCTGAAGCTGGCCGAGAAGCCCTTCTCCGGCGCGTAGCCCTGCAGCGAGTAGCCGGTGTCGCCGGCGTGGACGACGACGGTGACGCCGGCCTCGTTCACCCGGGCCCAGAAGGGGTCGAAGGCCGGGTCGGCCGGGGGCAGCACCCCGTTGGCCGTGTGGACCGGTGCCGGGCGCATGACGATGGTGCGGGCGTCGTGGTCGAGCGCCCACTCGAGCTCGGCGACCGCCCAGTCGAGGTCGCACAACGAGATGTAGGGCCCGGCGAAGATGCGGTCCTGGTAGGCGAAGCCCCAGTCCTCCTCCAGCCACCGGTTGAAGGCGGTGAAGAGGAAGGTGACGGCCTCGGGGTCGTGCTTGAGGGGCTCCTCGTAGATCATCCCGAGCGTGGGGAACATCCACACCTTCTGCAGGCCGTGCTCGTCCATCGTGGCCAGGCGGGCGTCGCGGTCGCGGTAGCAGGGGCGGATGGGCTCGGGGTTGGCGAGGTACTCCATCGGCAGCTTGCCGGTGGGGTTGCCGCGGAAGTAGTCGGCCATGGCGCCGGCGGGCGACACCGGGTCGAACGTGGGGTTCACCACGGCACGGCTCACCTTGCCGCCGATCACGTGGTACCTCCGCTTGCCGATCTGGCACCACTCGATCACGCGGGGGCCCAGCTTCGGGTCGAGGTGGCGGGTGAAGGCGTCCTCGGCCTCGTAGTAGTGGTTGTCGGCGTCGAAGGGCCGGTAGCCGAGGTCCTTGATCACGTCGTCGAACACGAGGTCCCCCTGTCAGGAACGGTCCGGCCGCGAGGTGCCGGCTGTGGGGCAGAAGGTTAGGGCGACCCGGTCCGGCTGGTACAGCCCACGGGCCCGCCGGCACCGTTGCCCGTGACACCATTCCGGCATGGAGCTGGGGCGGTTCACCGGCGCCGCCGCGACCGGCACCGAGGCGTGGCGGCGCATGCGCGACGTCGACGCCATCCTCGCGTCCGCCGGCGTGGCGTTCTTCGCCCTGCTGTCGCTGGTGCCGGCCCTCGGGGCGCTGGTGGCGGTCTACGGCCTGGTCGCCGACCCGGCCGACGTCGCCAAGGAGGTCTCGGACCTCTTCGGCCCCGACGCCGGCCCGGGACGCCAGTGGGTGCTCGAGCAGTTGCAGCGCCTCACCGCCGGCGACGCCAGCACGCTCGGGCTGGCCGCGGTCACGGCCGCCCTCCTGGCCCTGTGGTCGGGGTCGTCGGGGGTGCGCCACCTGCTCGACGCCGTCGACGTCGCCCTCGGGCGTCCCCGGGTGGGCCTGGTGTGGGCTCGCACCCGCGGCCTGCTCGGCCTGCTGGTGCTGGTGGTGGCCGGCGCGGTGGTGGTGACGTTGCTGGCAGCCGCGCCGGACTCCGCCCCCGCGGTGTCGTGGCTGCGCTACCCGGCGATCGCGGCGGTCGTCCTCGCCGGGTGCCTGGGGCTCTACCGGCGCGACGTGCCGACGGGGCCGGCCCGGTCAGGGGCGCTCGTCGCCACCGGCCTCTGGGTCGCCGGTTCGGCGGGGCTGGCGGTGTACCTCGCGCGCGGCCCGGAGCTGGAGGCGACCTACGGCACGTTCGCCTCGGTGGTGGCCATCATGCTGTGGCTGTGGATCTCGGCCCTGGCCCTCGTGGCGGGGGCCCACGTCACCGCCGTGGGGGGCGGGGGCGCCCCGCCCCGCCCCCACGGCCCGG
>JAKOVH010000014.1 GCA_029782145.1 Actinomycetes bacterium
GCCGATCGCCAGGTCACGGAACTGGTCGTCGCCGATCGAGGCCGACACGATCCAGGCGTCCCGAGGCGCGACACCGCGCTCCCGAGCAGCTTCCTCGCCTTCACGGCGATCATGGGCGACGACGATCAGCACGACGGCGCTCCTCCCCCCACGAGTCGACCGCGGCGCGGGTGAGCAGGCCGGCGAGCCAGCCGTCGGCCACGGCCATGAGCGGCAGCCACGGAGGCTCCCCGGTGGCGTGGATGACGCCGAGCACGAGCCACGCCACCGCGGCCACCGCGTCCCAGGGCCACCGGCGGTCGGGGCGGCGCAGCCCGTGGACGGCGCTGATGGCCGCCACGAGGACCGTGAACCCGACGAGAGCGTTCGGCATCAGCCGACGACCGCCGGATCGGGGCCGACAGGATGCCCGGAGAGCCGCTCAGTTGCCGTCTCCGGGGCCGCGGCGCCGTCCGGTGGACGATCACCTGGCTCGGCGGCCTCGGCCAGCACGGCGGCCCTCAGCCGGCGCAGCGTGCCGTCGACGGCGTGGCGGCGCCGATCGTCCTCGGTGGACCAAGGCACGGTGTCCTCAGCCACGGCCCGAGCTTCGGCGTCGAGCAGGCGGAGCACGGTGGCGACGGTGAGCGTCCCGACCGGGGCCGCGGCCAGCGCGCCGTCACGCCAGGCGACGACGCCGGCGGTCCACTCGGCGGCCGAGCACGGCGCGTACTCGCCCCACTCGGGGCGCCCCGGATCGCGGCCGGGGAGCGAGCACCGGAAGTACGCCTCGGTCGGATCGTTGGCGACCTCCTCGAAGGGGACCTCCCGGCCGGCGGCGTCGAGCGGCAGCGAGGCCCACGGGCACCGGTAGCACGAGCCGTTGTGGCCGCCCTCGAAGCCGCCCTCGTAGCGGAGCCGGCCGAGCAGCCGGTCGGCCGTGGCGACGATGACCTCGGGCTCGGCGTGGATGGGCGGCAGGCCGGTCACGACGCCACCGCCTGCTCCGGGGCGACCATCACGACGCCGCGGGCGGGCCAGATCGAGTCGCCGGCGTGCGAGAGGAACAGCGACTCCTCGGTGGCGTGGTCGATGTCGGTGAGGTCGAGGACACGGGCGATCACGCCGTCGTAGAACCACGTCGACCGGAACACGCCGTAGAAGATGCGCGGCGGCCGGTTGCCGCGGCCCTTCTGCTCGCAGACGACGGCCTCGCCGCGCTCGAGGCGGGCGCCGACCCACTCGTCGACGGACACTCGGCACACGGAGCCGCCCACGAGCACGGCGCGAGCTTCGGGGTCGGATGGCACCTCGACGGGGCTCATGCGGGGATGACCTCCGTGCCGAACGGGAGCGCCAGGCCGCGCTGCCCGCCGAGCATGAACACGAACTGGCGCCGGGCGGCGTCCTCCTGGTCGGTGTCGACGGTGAGGATGGTGCCCTTGTAGCGGCAGCGGGAGCCGAGGGGGAGCGTCTCGATGGCGACCGGGACCGGGGCGGGCGCCGGCGGGCGGGGAGCGGCCGGCGGGCGGTCGACCGCGGCGAGGGCGGCGGGGCGCTCGGCGGGGGCCAGCTCGACGCCGAGCTTCCTGAGCTGGGCGGCCAGGCCGGCGTAGGCGCGGCGCTCGCCGAACGAGAGGGCCTCGCCGGGGCCGTTCGGGTCGGACTGCCACTCGGCGTCGCCGAGCAGGCTCGAGGCTTCCTCGGGGGTGAGGTCGTAGGTGCCGGCCCCGTCGATGCGGTCGAACGGGGCGTCGGGCACCTCCCGAGAGGCGATGTCTCGGGCGACGGCGGGGGTGATGCGAACCTGGATCACGGTGGCTCCCTCAGAGCTGGATGGACTGGCCGGTCAGGACGTTGACGACGCGCTCGCCGGGGCCGAAGGCCGCCCGCATCTCGAACATCTCCTCCTCGGAGATGACGAGCGGCTTGGTGCGGGCTCGGGCCAGGAACTCGGCGGTGTCGACCCGGCGGGCCTCGGCCTGGCGGGCGACGGCGGCGGCGTCGAAGCCGCAGTGGTGGAGGACCTCCTCGGGGATGACGTTGCCCGAGGTGACCCAGCGGTAGGCGCCGATGGCGTCGTCCCAGGCGGAGTCCTCGGCGAAGGCCTTGCGGGAGTAGGCGGCGTCGTGGCGGCAGCCCTTGTGGACGGTGGCCGGCCCGAAGTCGTCGCCGGGCTCGTCGCCGATGACGACGACGGGGTGGGCGCCGGGGCGGCCGTCGGTGGCCCACTGGTCGGTCTGGCGGAACGCGAGGTGGCCGCAGACGAGGCACTGGTTGGGGCGGGCGGTGGTGTCGGTGGTGCTCATGGACATCACTCTAGCGCATAGCGTCACGCTACGCAAGAGGGAACCGCGAGGCGGGCCGGGAGCGCCGGCCCAGGGCTCAGCGCCCGAGCCCGTACAGCTCGGCGAGCGTGGCCTCACCCTGCGGGGCCGACACGCCACGCTCGGCCGCCCAGGCAGCGGCCTCCTCCGCCGTGAACGGCGGGAACTCGATGAGGGCGCCGCAGCGGCCCGTCCGCACGATGGCCTCGCTGAACGAGGTCGACGCCACGTTCGTCGTGACGAGCACCATCACCCGGAGCCCCTGACCGATGAGGCCGTCCGCCACGTTCAGCAGGCGCGCCGCGCCGTTGCCGACCCTGGCCTTGGCGTTCACGTCGATGAACTCGTCGCCGTCCTCGATGACGATGAGCCGCCACCGGCCGGCGTCGGCCTCGCCGTCGAGCAGCACCGCGTTGAGGTACAGGGCCGTGGCGAACATCTCGTCAGGGTCGACGATGTAGTCGATGTCGCACCACTCCGACCAGGCGGCCGCGATCGCCTGCACGAACCGGGTCTTGCCGGTGCCGGGCGGCCCGTGGAACACCATCATCCGGCCACCGGCCGGCGCCGAGCGGAGCGACATCAGCTCGTCGAGCTGAGGGCGGATCGACGCCGGGTAGTTGCCGGCCACGTCCTCCCAGGGCAGCAGGTCGACGGCACGCCGGCGCGACACGGCGCCGGCCATCGGGTGCGCCATCCAGAAGTTCACGTCGACCGCGCTCGACGAGACGCGCGGCCGGGGCGGGAGCAGCACGCCGAGAGCGGCGGCCGCGGCCGAGGCGGCCGACTCGGTGTCGGCGGCGACCGTGAACTCCCACTCGCCCGAGCCCCACGGGGCGAACGAGCAGAGCGCCACCGCGGCGCCCTCCTTGGTGGAGAGCTTCACCACGGCGTCGCAGCCGTGCGGCCCCTCGGCGTCGATGACGACCTCACCGCCGATCTCGACGACCGTGGAGAGCAGGTCGCCCCAGGCCATCGAGGACTCGATGTCGGCGTGGCGGACGAACTTCCAGTCGCCGGCCTCGGCGGCGAACCGGACGAAGGCCAGCGGGGACACGCCGACGCCAGCGTTCATCGCGACCGTGGCGGCGACCGGCGCCGGCGACACGAGCAGCTCGCCCAGCTCGGCGGCGAACTCGGTCGTGTCGGGGACGACCTTGACAGTGGCGGTGGCGGTGGGCTCCATGCGGGCCAGCCTAGACGACGGGCGGGGAGCCGTCGCGGAGCGGGGCGGCGAGCACCACGGGACCGGCGCAGCGGTGCGGCGGGGCGGGAGCGCGACGGCCGCGAGCCGGCGGGACCCACTGCCACTGACGGTGCGAGCGGACGACGTGGAACCCTCCCCCGGACGCGAGGCGGACCTCGTCGATGACGAGCACCTCGAGCCAGCGGTAGCCGGCGAGGCGGAGCCGGGAGCGGCGCAGCAGGCCGCCACGGCGGAGCGAGTCGGCGGGCGTCACGGCTCGGACCCTACAGGCCGGCGGCGCGGGCTCGAGCGACGAGCCCAGCGTTCTCGGGGCGGCCGAGCAGGTAGCCGAGCTGCTGGGCGCGGCCGGCCCAGGCGGCGAGCACGGCGCCGGCGGGGTCGGCGAACAGGGCCTCCCGCTCGCTGTTCCAGGCGTGGAGCGTGGCGTCGGGGTCCGGCCCCTCGACGACGAGCGTGACCCAGGGCTTGTAGTCGAGGTCGAGCGGCCAGCGGTTGACGGTGAGCGCGGTCGGCGGGGCGGGCGGTTCGAGCACGAGGTCGCCGGCGACGATGCGGGCGCGGCGCTCGACGGTGAAGCCGTTGTTGAGGTTCGAGGCGGAGCCGGCGACGGAGCCGTCCCAGGTGACGGTGATGGCGCCGCGGGCGGCGACGCCGACCGGTTCGATGCGGAGCGACGGCGGGTCGGGGACCTCGATGACCTCCAGGTGCGGCGGGAGGGTGTGTTGGCCGGCGGCGAGGTCGAGCGCGGCGGCTTGGTCGGGGGTGAGGGCGGCGATGGGCCAGCAGTCGCCCGAGCAGTCCATGAGCAGGTGCGTCACGGCGCGACTCCCGCTCGATCGGCGAGGTAGGCGACGACGCGGCGCTGAGCGTCGGGGTCGATGGCGCCGAGCGCGCCGACGCAGGCAGCGGTCGCGTCGACCTCGGGGTCGGCGCCGACGGCCCTGAGCCGGAAGATGCACTCGTTGTCGAGGCCGAAGGGGATCGTGGCGACCTGGAAGCCGAGCAGGCGGGCAGCTTCACGGACGGCGTCGAGCAGGGCACGGCCGGCGCCGTCGGGGGTGGGCACGTCGCAGATGCCGGCGGCGAGCTGCACGACCACGTCGACCGGGGACATCGAGTCGAACGAGGCGGGAAGCGCGGCCGTGACGGACTCGGTGACGGGCAGCGGGGTGGCGCCGGCGCGGAGCCGGTCGATCTCGTCGAGGGCGGCGTCGACGAGCATCCAGGGGCAGTCGTCGCCGGCGAGGCCTTCGATGTAGGTGCGGGCGACGGCGGTGCTGGGCACGCCGGCCCACGAGGGACGCTCCAGAGGCGGGGTGGCGGGTTCGGTCACAGGGCTCCTTCGAGGTGGCGGATCGTGGGGCAGGGGTACGAGAGGTAGATCGGGTAGCCGTCGTCGTGGTCGTGGCCGCAGTCCTGGCACACCTCGACGGCGATGATGTGGCCGGGGCAGTCGTCGGGGTACGAGGCGCCGGGCCGCGGCGGGCAGCCCTCGGCGTCCTCGGGGAAGGCGTCCTCGTCGCCACAGTAGAACTCGGCCTCGACGGTCATGGCGGTGTGGCGCTCACGGATCATGTCGACGGCGGCGCGGGCGTCGTCGAGCAGCGTGGCGGCGTCCTGCATGGCGGCGCGGGCGGCCCGAGGGACGCGGCCCTCGGCGGCGGAGCGGAGAGCTTCGGCGGCGGCACGGAACCGGTCGTCGGAGAGCAGCGGCTCAGGGTCGGTCATCGGGCTCCTCGAGGTCACGGGTGAAGGCGGGGTCGGTGTACGGGCGGTCGGGGAGGTCGGCGACGTAGCCGGCGTCGGTGCGCCAGCGGCGGCCGCAGCCGAGGCAGGACACCTCGCTGTAGCGGGAGGGGGTGAACCGGTAGCCGTTGAAGGCGGAGTGGTTGCCGTTGCGGACCCGGACGACCCACCGGGACCGCTTGACGGTGGTGGTGCCGGGGCAGATGCAGCCGAGGTAGTGGCGGGCCATCAGCCGGCTCCCACCGGGGCGGCGTCGAGCCAGCCGCGCTCCTCGGTCCAGTCGGCCGACCAGGCGACCTCGCCGGACGGCGCGAGGCAGGTGAGGGTGCAGCCGTCGGTGGCGGTCTGGCGGTTGACCCAGCGGCGGGCGCCGCGGCGGGCGTCGGCGGCGGTGACGTAGCCGACGGGGCTGATCCCGACTTCCTGGGCGCGGACGAAGGGGCGCCCCTCGGGCGGCAGGTCGGGGCCGTGTTCGGCGCCGGACTCGATCCACGAGGCCCGGAGGCGGAACCCGGCGCTCACCGGTGGCCCTCGAGGCCGAGCTGGTGGGCGGTGAGGCGGCGGGCGGCCCACTCGCACTCGGCGATGGCCTTGGCGCGGGTGGGGAACGAGCAGTTGCCGCCCTCGACGAAGCCGGCGCCGTCGCGGTAGGCGACGCGCCAGAGGCGGTGCTCCTTGAGGCGGGTGATGAGGGCGAAGGGTTCCTCGCCGGCGGAGCGGCGCACGAGCCCGTCGTCGTCGACGAGCACGGCGGTCACGATGCACCTCCGGCCCGGTCGAGCAGGTCGAAGGCCTGCTCGGGGGTGAGGACGATGCCGACGGACGGGTCGATGAGGACGGCCTCGGGGTCGACGCCGAGCAGCTCGGCGATGCCGTCGGCCGCGGCCTCGATGTCGACGCGGGACGGGCGGGGGCGGGCTGGCGCCCGGTCGGCGCCCATCAGGGTCGCCGCCGAGCGTCCAGGACCCGGAGGGCGCGGTCGACCGGGGGCTCGCAGGTGACCAGGGTGAGGTCACGGGCGAGGCGGGCGGTGAGCGGCACGACCCCGGTGGGGGTGGCGACGCCGAGGCCGAAGTCGGTGCGGACCCGGACGAGGGTGCCGCAGCGGCCGCGCTCGTCGTCGTCGGGATCGGGCACGGTCACGGTGTCGCCCATGAGGAGGACCCGGCCCGAGCAGTCGGTGAGGTTGGCGAGGATGTTGTCGGTGGTGCTCATGGGCATCACCTTAGCGCATAGCCCGACGCTACGCAAGCCCCTAGTTGGCGACCACGGCCACCGCCAGGCACAGGATCGCCAGGTGGAGAGCTTGATCGACCACGAGCGGCCCCCACGGCGTCTCGCTGAACGGCCGCGACCCGGTGCGCTCCATGAGCCACCGGACCGGCCACCGGCGGTCGATGACCGAGTGCGTAGCCCACGAGACGGCGATGAGCACGAGCACGTCGTCGCGCGCCGCCAGCCACGCCGGCCCCTCCACGCCACGAGCGATGCACACGAGCAGGAACACGGCCCACACGGCGAGGTGGTAGCCGAGCATGTGCCGTTGGTTCGCAGCCCACGACGACGCCTTGGCGGCCGCCTGAGCGTCGGTCTGCACGATCCAGTCGCCGATGAAGTGGCCGGCCAGGGCCACGGCGAGCAGCACGCCGGCGGTCACGGAGCTTCCTCGATCACGAACATCGCCTCCCCCGTGTACGGGTTGAAGTTGTACGGGTCCCGCTGCACGAGCCGGCCCCGGACCACGAGCAGCGTGCCGTCGCCTTGGCAGCCGGCGCACCGGATCGCCCGGTCGCACGAGCCGGCCGGGCAGTCGTGGCGCTCCACGGCCTCGAGCTTCACCGGCGCGCCTTCCGTCGGGCCGCGAGGTCGGCCACGTCGTCGAGGCCGGCCAGCAGCGCGTCGAACTCGGCGCGGTGCGCGGCGATGAGCAGCTCGATCGCTCGCAGCTCCCGGTTCGCCCGAGGCCGGCGCGTGTCGCCGCCCCACGACGAGCCCAGCTCCCGCTCGAGCCGCCCAGCCGGATCGTCGGCCCACGTCGGGTGACGCTGCGCCGTGTTCCAGCACGTCTGACACGTCGTGATCTGCGAGCGTTGCTTG
>JAKOVH010000023.1 GCA_029782145.1 Actinomycetes bacterium
GGGCAGCTCGGCGTGGTCGGAGGGCACCGTCACGTGGAGCACGGCCCCGGCGTCGGTGGGGGCCAAGGTGAGCAGCGTGAGCGGCGCGGTGGCGCTGGGCACCGGCTACACGTGGGACCTCACGCCGCTGGTGACGGGCAACGGCGTGGTGAGCGTGGTGCTCAAGAGCACCAGCAGCGACGGCGCCCGCTACTTCTCCAAAGAAGGCGGTACCTTCGCCCAGGTGCCGCAGCTGACGGTCACCTGTTGACCCCATGAGATCGACCGGACGGACCATCGTGGTGGCCCTCGCCCTCGTGGTGCTGGCCGGCGCGTGCGGGACGTCGGGGTCCGCCGGGCGGGCCGAGGGCACCGGCACCGGCGCCGGGGCGACCGGGCCGGTGGCCGGCTCCGACGGGAGCACGGACGTGGGGTCGCCCTGTGGTTCGTCGGCCCAGGCCCCACCGACGTACGACCACGTGGTGGTCGTGATGATGGAGAACCGCACGTGGAGCGCGGTGGGCGGTGTCGGCTTCGATGACCCGTCGATGCCGTACCTGCACGCCCTGGCGTCGCGCTGCACCACCTTCGCCGACTGGACCGAGACCGATCCCGACCAGAACAGCCTGACCCAGTACATCGGGCTCACCAGCGGGCGGGCCAACCCGGCGACCGTCGACGACTGCTCCCCGAGCCGGCGGTGCCGCTCGACCGACGACAACCTGTTCCGGCAGGTGCGCCAGGCGGGTGGGACCGCTCGCACCTACGTCGAGGGCGCCACGGCCCCGTGCTCGGCGGGGGACAACGCGGCCAAGCACGTGCCGGCGCTCTACTACCAGGGCACCTACACCGACGCCTCCGGTGCCACCCGCAACGATCACGACGCCTGCGAGGAGGAGGTCCGGCCCCTCGACGAGCTCGACGTCGGGCATCTCCCGACGTTCGCCATGGTGGTCCCCGACCCCTGCCACGACGGCCACGACTGCGACAACGCCACCGTCGACGCCTTCGCGCGGACCTGGGTCGGCCGCATCCTCGCCAGCCCGGCCTACACGCAGGGCACGACCGCGGTCATGGTGCTCTACGACGAGGACCGGCCCGTGCCGAACCTGCTGGTGGCGCCGACGGCCGTGGCGGGACCGGTCACGCTGGCCGGCGCCGGGCACTCGGCGATGCTGCGCACGTGGGAGGAGATGCTCGGTCTGCCGACCATGGCCACCGACGAGGTCCGGGCCGCGCCGAGCCTGAGAGGCGCCGCCCACCTGTAGGCCGCGCCGGCCCCGTGGCGTGGTGGTCGGCTCGCGCGACGGCGCACTACCGTTCGGCCATGTTCGATCTGAAGATCATCGGGGGGACCGTCGTCGACGGCACCGGCCGGGCCCGCTTCGTGGGCGACGTGGCGGTCACCGACGGCACCATCGTCGCCGTCGGCACCGACATCTCCGGTGAGGCCGCCGAGACCATCGACGCCACCGGCTGCATCGTCACGCCGGGCTTCGTCGACATCCACACCCACTACGACGGCCAGGCCACCTGGGACCCGGTGCTCGACCCCTCGGCCAGCCACGGGGTCACCACGGTCGTGGCCGGCAACTGCGGGGTGGGCTTCGCGCCGGTGCGCCCGGGGGAGCAGGAGCGCCTCGTCGAGCTCATGGAGGGTGTCGAGGACATCCCCGGCACCGCGCTGCACGAGGGCATCCAGTGGGAGTGGGAGACCTTCCCCGAGTACCTCGACGCCCTGGCTCGGCGGGAGTACGCGCTCGACGTGGCCGCCTTCATCCCCCACGCGCCGCTGCGTGTCTACGTCATGGGCGAGCGGGGCGTCCGCAACGAGCCGGCCACCGCCGACGACATCGCCGAGATGGCCGAGCACGTCGCCGCCGCCATCCGGGCCGGCGCGGTGGGGTTCTCGACCTCGCGCTCGCTGAACCACAAGGACCTCGACGGCGAGCTCGTGCCCGGGACCTTCGCCTCGGCCGACGAGCTGACCGGCCTGGCCCGGGCGATGGTCGAGGCCGGCGGCGGGCTGTTCGAGGTCGTGCCGATGGGCGAGACCGGCGACGACCGCGGCATGACGCTGGGCGAGATCGAGATGCTCGCCCACGTCTCCAAGGAGGCGGGGGTGCCGGTGTCGTTCCTCGTCGTGCAGAGCATGGGCGCCCCCGACCTGTGGCGCGACCAGCTCGACGCGGTGCGCCGGGCCAACGCCGACGGGGCCCGGCTCATCCCCCAGGTCGCGGCTCGTCCGGGCGGCATGCTGCTGGGCGTGGCGAGCTACCACGGCCTCATGCGCCGGCCCACGTTCCGCCGCCTCGAGGACAGCCTGCCCCTCGACGAGCTGCTCGCCGAGATGCGCCGGCCCGAGGTCAAGGCCGCCATCCTGGGCGAGGACGACCTCCCGGCCGACCCGCACCGGCAGTTCGAGACGCTCACCGAGAGCACCCCCTACATGTTCGGGCGCATGTTCCCGCTCGGCGACCCGCCGGACTACGAGCCGACGCCGGAGCAGTCGATCGCCGGCATCGCCGAGGCCACCGGCCGCGACCCGTGGGAGGTGCTCTACGACCACCTCGCCGCGGGCGAGCTCCTGCTCGGCGCGTTCACGAACTACGCGCAGATCACCCAGGACCCGCTCGCCGAGATGCTCGACCACCCGGACACGGTCGTGGGCCTCTCCGACGGCGGCGCCCACGTGAAGATGATCTGCGACGCGTCGGCGCCGACCTACCTGCTCACCCACTGGGCCCGCGACCGCTCACGCGGCGAGCGGCTCCCGCTCGAGACGGTGGTGCGCAAGCAGGCGGCCGCCACCGCCGAGGTGGTGGGGCTCACCGACCGGGGCACCATCGAGGTGGGCAAGCGGGCGGACCTGAACGTGATCGACTTCGACCGCCTGGCGCTGCACCCGCCCCGCTCGGTCGACGACCTGCCCGCCGGCGGGCGCCGCGTGCTGCAGGACGCCACCGGCTACGTGGCCACCATCGTGCACGGGGTGGTCACCCGCCGCGACGGCGTCGACACCGGCGCCCGACCGGGGCGACTGGTCCGCGCCGGCCACTGAGCGCCGGCCACCGGGCGCCGGTGGCTCCTACCGGTCGCGCGACCCCGGG
Source organism: Actinomycetes bacterium (assembly GCA_029782145.1). Classification (GTDB taxonomy): domain Bacteria; phylum Actinomycetota; class Acidimicrobiia; order Acidimicrobiales; family Acidimicrobilacustridaceae; genus CAMFLJ01. The sequence continues at coordinate 3,090 of JAKOVH010000023.1, forward strand.
CCCGAGGGCCCGGGGGTGCTGTCGCCGGTGCCCTTCAGGTCGAGGCCTCGTGCTCGACGTCGGCGTCGGACCCGGGGTAGAAGAGGTGGTCCTGCGGGACGTCGTTGGGGTCGTCGTGCCAGTGCACGACGTAGGGGGGTCCGCCATCGTCGCCGCGGACCTCCACGATGGTCGCCGTGCGCTCCTGGCGACCGACCGCGTGGCCCCTGATGACGAGCCGATCACCGACCTTGGCCTTCATGGGTGACCTCCTCATCGGGTGGGAGCTGCTCACTCCATGGTGCGACGGTCAGCGCTCGTCGCGCCAGGATCTCTCGTCCCGTCCGGCCCGAGCCTCGAGGTCAGCGCACAGGCGGCCCCGGGCGGCGCCGGTGCCGAGCTCGCCCCGTGCCAGGCGCACCTCCACGGTGGCGAGCGCCTGAGCCAGGAACCAGTCGCCCAGCACCTCGTCGACCCAGCGGGACAGGTCGCCGCCGGCGCAGTGGTGCTCGATGGTGGCGTCGGCGCAGCGACGGAGCTCCCGGGCGAGGCCGGCGACGCTCCCGGCGGTGGCCCCCGTGAGGGTGGCGTCGTCGACCCGGAAGTGGAAGCGGCGGTCCGGCGGGAGGCGGTCGTCGTCGTACTTGTGCCAGTGGCGCACGTGGTGGGTGGCCCGGGCGGCCGGTCGGAAGACGACCGCGTCACCGGGCCGGTCCCGCCGCACCAGCACCGCCTCGCCCGGCTCCGCCCCGGCGAGCAGCTCGGCCACCCACTCCCGCGCCACGCCGCCGATGGTGCTGGCCAGCTCGACCAGCAAGGGGTGGACACCGGCCCGGTGGGGCAGGGCGATCACCGCGTCGAGGCCGCGCAGCACCTCCGGGTCGAGGTCCTGCGGTCGGTAGGTGACGAAGCAGTAGCCGGCGGTGCGCGGCGCCCGGGTCAGGGCGTGCTCCTGCCCGGGCCCGAGGATGGTGTGGGCCTCGTCGAGGATCAGCCAGTGGGGGAGCCCGTTGCGGCGGTGCTGGGCCTCGACCTGGGCGCGGAGCCGCCAGAGGTAGTCGGACCGCCCGTCCTCGGCGGTGGCGGAGAGGTCGACCACCACGCTGCCGAGGCGGTGCCCCAGCAGGTGCACGACGCTGTCGACGGCGGGCAGGCGGCCGCCGGCACCGGTGAGGAAGACGCCGGGGAGCCGCCCCAGCTGGGGGTGGTCGCCCTCGGGGTCCATGACCAGCACCGAGTAGGAGAGCGCGACGAGGCGCTCGGCGAGCAGCCCGGCCACGTAGGACTTGCCGCTTCCCGGGCCTCCCGTCACCAGCACCTGCAGCTGTGAGGCCGGCAGGCACACCGCGGTGCCGTCGGCCGAGCACCCCAGCTCGACCGACCACCGCGCCGGGCGGGGGCACCACCGGCCCGGCAGGAGCACCTCGTGGACGAGCGCCGCGACCCCCTCCCCGTCGGGACCGTCGAGCACGAGGTCGGCGTGGGCCTTCAGGCTCTCGACAGCGTCGCCGACCGCCACGCCGACCTCGGTGGCCCGCAGCATGGCCAGGTCGTTCTCGGCGTCGCCGACGCCGACCGCGTTGTGGGGGGACAGGTCCAGCTCGGCCAACGCCGCCGCGGCCCCCGTCCCCTTCGAGCAGCCCGGTGGCAGCACCATCAGCTCGGCGCGGTTGCGCACCAGCTGGCAGTCGAGGCCCAACCGCCGCACCGCGGCGAGGATGGCGGCGTCGTCCTCCCCGCGGCACGCCAACAGGACCAGGCCTCGCCGGTACGAGATGCCCTCGTCGTCGAGGGCGTCGGTCAGCTCGCTGGGGATCGGCGGGGCGAGCAGGCGGCGCTGCCCGGCGTGCTCGAGCACGGTGCCGTCCTCGGCGACCACGGCGTCGAAGTGCTCGGCCACCTCGGGGAACACCGCCTCGAGCTCGTCGAGGATGCGCCCGGTGGCCAGCACGGCGCGGATGCCGCCGGCCCGGGCGTCGTGGATGGCGGCGAGGGCCTCGGCCGAGACGGCCCCGGCGCGAGCGATGGTCCCGTCGTAGTCGACGACGACGGCGTGGAAGTACCCGGCCGGTCCCGATCCCTCCACTGCTCCTCCTGGCGCTCCTTCGCACCGTCGCGCCGTCGTGCCCGCCGGGACAGGGCCGGTCGTCCCTCGCTGCGCCGGGGCGTCCGCCGCGGGGCGTGACGTTCGGCCCTTGGGCGCCGCGGCGGTGGTGGAAGATGGTGGAGGTGTCGCTGGGAGGAGGCGCGATGCCCTGGCCCACGATCCGCAAGCCGCCGCACCCCGCGGTGCGCCCCAACGTCACGGACTACGACGAGGCGCGCCGCCGCTTCACGTGGGAGGCCGCCCGGGCCGAGCTCGACGGGCTGCCGGGAGGGGCCGGGCTCAACATCGCCCACGAGGCGGTCGACCGGTGGGCGGACGGGCCGGGTGCCGACAAGGTGGCGCTGCGCTGCCTCGGCCGCGCCGGCGGGCGCCACGACCTGAGCTACGGCGAGCTCAAGGAGGCCACCGACCGCTTCGCGGCGGCCCTCACCTCCCTCGGTGTGCGCCACCCCGACGCGGTGTTCCTGTTGCTGCCGCGCCGTCCCGAGCTCTACGTCGCCGCCCTCGGCGCCATGAAGGCTCGCTGCCCCGTCTCGCCGCTCTTCCCCGCCTTCGGCCCCGAGCCGGTGCGCCAACGCATGGCGCTGGGCGCGGGCCGGGCGCTGGTCACCACCGAGGCGCTGTACCGGCGCAAGGTGGCGCCGGTGCGCGACCAGCTGCCCGACCTGGCCCACGTGCTGCTGGTCGACGGGTCGGGCGCGGCGCTCTCCGACGACGGCGTCCACGCCCTCGACGACCTCCTCGCCTCGGCGCCCGCCTGGCCCGGGATCGCCCCGACCGACCCCGAGGACGTGGCGCTGCTGCACTTCACGAGCGGCACCACCGGCACCCCCAAGGGAGCGCTGCACGTGCACGAGGCGGTCGTCGCCCACCACAGCACGGGCCGCATCGCCCTCGACCTGCACCCCGACGACGTCTACTGGTGCACCGCCGACCCGGGCTGGGTGACGGGCATGTCCTACGGGGTCATCGCCCCGCTGGTCAACGGCGTCACCTCCATCGTCGACGAGGGGGAGTTCGACGCCGACCGCTGGTACCGCACCCTCGAGGACGAAGGAGTGACGGTCTGGTACACCGCCCCGACGGCCATCCGCATGCTCATGCGGGCCGGCGGCGAGATGGCGGCGGCGCACGACCTGTCGCGCCTGCGGTTCGTGGCCAGCGTGGGCGAGCCGCTCAACCCCGAGGCCGTCGTGTGGGGCCAGGAGGCGCTGGGGCTGCCCATCCACGACAACTGGTGGCAGACCGAGACCGGCGGGATCATGATCGCCAACCTGGCGTGCGCGGACGTCAAGCCCGGCTCGATGGGCCGGCCCCTCCCCGGCATCGAGGCCGCCATCGTGGCCCGCGACCCCGACGACGACGGGGCACCGCTGGTGCGCGACGGCCAGGCCGTCCTGGTCGATGACCCGTCCGTGGAGGGCCACCTGGCGCTGCGGCCGGGGTGGCCGTCGATGTTCCGCGGCTACCTCCACGAGCCGGAGCGCTACCAGCGCTGCTTCGCGGGCGGGTGGTACGTGTCGGGCGACCTCGCCCGCCGTGACGCCGACGGCTACCTGTGGTTCGTGGGCCGGGCCGACGACGTGATCAAGTCGGCCGGGCACCTCATCGGGCCCTTCGAGGTGGAGAGCGCGCTGATGGAGCACCCGCTGGTGGCCGAGGTCGGGGTCATCGGCATGCCGGACCCGGTGGCGGGCGAGGTGGTCAAGGCGTTCGTCGCGTTGACGCCGGGGGCCGAGCCGTCGGAGGAGCTGAACCGCGAGCTCATCGGGTTCGCCCGGGCCAGGTTGGGCCCGGCGGTGGCGCCCAAGTCGATCCAGTTCGACGACGACCTGCCCCACACCCGCAGCGGCAAGATCATGCGGCGGCTGCTCAAGGCCCGAGAGCTCGGCCTGCCGCTCGGTGACACCTCGACCCTGGAGGCGGCCCCGTGACCGCGCCGATCCCCACCGCCGGGCAGCAGCCCGTGACCGCCGCGGACGTCGAGCTGCTGCGCCAGATGCTGCGGGTCCGCCGCTTCGAGGAGCGCTGCGTGGAGCTCTACAGCAGCACCAAGATCCGCGGCTTCATGCACCTCTACATCGGGGAGGAAGCGGTGGCCACCGGTGTCGTCAGCTGCCTCGGGCCCGACGACGCCGTCGTGGCGACCTACCGGGAGCACGGCCACGCCCTCGTCCGCGGCGTGCCGGCCCGCTCGATCATGGCCGAGATGTTCGGCAGGGTCGAAGGGTGCAGCCGTGGCCGGGGCGGCTCGATGCACCTGTTCGACGCGTCGACCCGGTTCTACGGCGGCAACGCCATCGTCGGGGGCGGGCTGCCCGTGGCGGTCGGCCTGGCCCTGGGCGACCGCATGCAGGGGCGTGACCGGGTCACCGCCTGCTTCTTCGGTGAGGGCGCCGTCGCCGAGGGGGAGTTCCACGAGAGCCTCAACCTGGCCGCGCTGTGGCGCCTGCCGGTGCTGTTCTGCTGCGAGAACAACCTCTACGCCATGGGCACCGCGCTGGAGCTGTCGGAGTCGCAGCCGTCGCTGGCGCTCAAGGCCGCCGCCTACGAGGTGCCGGCGTGGACCGTCGACGGCATGGACGTGCTCGAGGTGCGGCGAGCCGCGGCGATGGCCGTGGAGGCCACCCGCGCCGGGCACGGCCCCCACTTCCTCGAGCTGCAGACCTACCGCTTCCGTGCCCACTCGATGTACGACCCGGAGCGCTACCGCGACAAGGGCGAGGTGGCCCACTGGCGCGAGCGCGACCCGATCGAGGCGCTGACGGGCAGGCTGCGGGCCGAGGGGCTCGTCGACGACGACGTCCTCGCCGCCATGGAGCAGGAGGTGGCCGCGGAGGTCGACGACGCAGTGGCCTTCGCCGAGGCCGGCAGCGACGAGCCCGTCGAGGACCTGACCCGCTTCGTGACGAGCGAGGACCAGCGATGAGGACGACCTACCGCGACGCCATGCGCGCCGCGTTGCGCCAGGCGTTGGCCGACGACCCGCGGGTGTTCCTCATGGGCGAGGACGTCGGGCGCTACGGCGGCTGCTTCGCGGTGAGCCTCGGGCTGCTCGAGGAGTTCGGTCCGGAGCGGGTGCGCGACACGCCGCTGTCGGAGTCGGCGTTCGTGGGCGCCGGGGTGGGCGCAGCCATGGCCGGCATGCGACCGATCGTCGAGATCATGACCGTGAACTTCAGCCTGCTCGCCCTCGACCAGATCGTGAACAACGCAGCGACGATCCTGCACATGTCCGGTGGGCAGTTCAACGTGCCGCTGGTGATCCGCATGACCACCGGCGCCGGACGCCAGCTCGCCGCCCAGCACTCCCACAGCCTGGAGGGGTGGTACGCCCACGTGCCGGGGCTGCGGGTGCTGGCCCCCGCCACCGTGGAGGACGCCCGGGGCATGCTCGCCCCCGCCCTGGCCGATCCCGACCCGGTGATCATCTTCGAGCACGGCTCGCTCTACGCCATGGAGGGCGACCTGCCCGACGACACCCGCCCCGTCGAGCTCGACCACGCCGCCGTGCGCCGCCCCGGCCGCGACCTCACCCTGGTCACCTACGGCGGGTGCCTGCCCAAGGTGCTCGCCGCCGCCGACGCTCTCAGCGCCGAAGGGGTGGAGGCCGAGGTCATCGACCTGCGCACCCTGCGCCCGCTCGACGACGACACGCTCGCCGAGTCCGTCGCCCGCACCCACCGGGCGGTGGTGGTCGACGAGGGCTGGCGAACCGGGGGGCTGTCGGCCGAGGTGGCCGCCCGCATCTCCGAGCAGTGCTTCTGGGACCTCGACGCCCCGGTCGGGCGGGTGGGCAGCGCCGAGGTGCCCATCCCCTACGCCAAGCACATGGAGGAAGCGGCCCTGCCCCAGGTCGACGACGTCGTGGCAGCCGCCCTCGAGGCGGTGAGCTGATGGGCGCGTTCACCATGCCGTCGCTCGGCGCCGACATGGACCGGGGCACGGTCGTGGAGTGGCGGGTCGCGCCCGGTGACCGGGTCTCGCGCGGCGACATCATCGCCGTGGTCGACACCGAGAAGTCGACGGTGGAGGTCGAGGTCTTCGAGTCGGGCGTGGTGGAGGAGCTGCTGGTGCCCGTGGGGGAGGAGGTGGAGGTCGGCACCCCGCTCGCCACCATCGCCAGCGGCGAGGCGATCCAGCCTCTGCCGGCTCCGTCCCCGCCGGCTGCGTCCCCGCCGGCTGCGTCGGCAGCGCCACCGCCGACGCCCTCGTCGCCGCCGTCCCGGTCGCCAGCGCCCTCGCCGCCCCCGCCGTCGGCATCCCCCGTGCCCGTCCGGGCGCACGTGGTGTCGCCGCTGGTGCGCCACCTGGCCGAGGAGCTCGGCGTCGACGCCGAGGCGCTGCCCGCCAGCGGGCCCGGTGGTGTGGTGACCCGCGCCGACGTGGTGGCCGCCGCCCGGCTCGGGCTCGGCGTCCCACCAGCGACGCAGCCGAGCGGCCCGGGCGCACCTCCACCTCCACCTGCTGCACCGGCCCCGCCCAGCGCCGCCCGCCCGGTCGGTCGTCCCCGCCGTGCGAGGGTGCCCTCCGACGGCGCACGGGTGGTCGCCTCGCCCTACGCACGCCGTCGCGCCGCCGAGGCCGGCGTCGAGCTGTGCGACCTGGCGGGGACCGGCCCCGGTGGTGCCGTGCTGGCCCGCGACGTGCCGGCGACCCCGAGCGTCTCCGTGACCGGCGTCGGCGCCGCGACCCCGGCCGCGGCGGCCGCCCCCTCGGCGTCGGAGCCCGCGAGCGCACCGCTCCGCCGGGGCCCGGAGGCCCTCAGGGCGTCGGTGGCGGCGCTCATGGCCCGCTCCAAGCGCGAGATCCCGCACTACTACCTGCGCACCACCATCGACCTCGGTCTGGTCCGGTCGTGGCTCGACCGGGTCAACGTCGATCGTCCGCCCGGCGACCGGGTCGTGCCCGCGGCGGTGCTGTGCTGGGCGACGGCTCGCGCGGCGGCGACCAACCGCGGGCTCAACGGGCACTGGGTCGACGACGGCTTCCGGCCCGCCTCGGGCGTGCAGCTCGGCGTCGCCGTCAGCCTGCGCGGCGGAGGCCTGCTGGCACCGGTCATCCCCGACGCCGACACCCTCGACGCCGACGAGCTCATGCGCCGCTTGCGGGACCTCACGGAGCGGGCCCGCCACGGTGGGCTCAAGGCGTCCGAGATGGCCGACCCGAGCATCACCGTCACCAACCTCGGCGACACCGGGGTCGAGGAGGTGTACGGCGTCATCTACCCGCCCCAGGTGGCGATGGTCGGCTTCGGCAAGGTCGTCGAGCGGGCCTGGGTGGTCACCGACCGGATCGAGGTCCGTCCCGTGGTCACGGTGACCCTCGCCGCCGACCACCGGGCGACCAACGGCCACGAAGGCGCCCGCCTGCTCGCCACCATCGACCGACTGCTGCAGGATCCGGAGGAGCCATGGAGCGCGACCGAGCCACCGACATCATCGTGAGCGTCCTGTCGGGCATCGCCCCGGAGATCGACCCGGGCACGGTCGACCCGAGCGGCGAGCTGCAGTTCGAGTTCGACCTCGACTCGATGGACTTCTTGAACCTCGTGGAGGGAGTCGGCAAGGCGGCCGGCATCGAGGTGCCCGAGCGGGACTACGCGGCCATCGCGACCCTCGACGGGTTCGCCCAGTACCTGGTCGCTCACGCGGGCTGAGCCGAGGGCGAGCCCGTCGGGCCGCCGAACTGCCGGCGGAACCAGCGAGCGGCGTGGTCGGCGGCTTGGCCCAGCGTGCCGGGCTCTTCGAACAGGTGGGTCGCGCCGGGAACGACCACGACCTCGTGCTCGCAGCCCAGCTGCTCGGCGGCCCACCGGTTCAGGCCCAGCACCACGTCGTCGAGACCGCCCACGACGAGCAGCGTCGGGGCCCGCACCGCCCCGAGGCGACGATCGGCCAGGTCCGGCCGGCCGCCGCGCGACACCACGGCGGCGATGTCGTTCCCGGGCTCGGCCGCGGCCCACAGCGCGGCGGCCGCGCCCGTGCTCGCGCCGAAGTAGCCGACCGGCAGGCCTTCGAGCACCGGCTGGCGGCGCACCCACTCAGTGACGTCGACGAGGCGGGCGGCGAGCAGGTCGACGTCGAACACGTTGGCCCGGTCGAGCTCCTCGGAGGTGGTCAGCAGGTCGAACAGCAGCGTGGCGATGCCCGACTCGTTGAGCACCGAGGCCACGTAGCGGTTGCGAGGGCTGTGGCGGCTGCTGCCGCTGCCGTGGGCGAAGGCGACCAGCCCGATCGGGCGCTCGGGGACCTCCAGATGCCCTTGCAGGGTCAGGCCGTCCGACGGGATCTCGACGTCCTCGCTCACGAGCGGCGGGTCCTCGGGCGGGTCGGCCGCGGCCGGCACCGTGCGCCGGGCCCGGGTCAACAGGTCGAGCACGGTGTCGTCGGAGACCTGGTGGAAGTCCACGTAGAACTGCCCGACGGCCATGAACCCCGCCGGCGTCGACAACGTGACGAGCTCGTCGGCGACGCCGGCGAAGCGGCGGGCCGCGTCGTCGGGTGCGACCGGCGCCGCCAGCACCACGCGCGCGGCGCCGTGGGCCCTCGCCACCTCGCAGGCGGCCCGGGCGGTGGAGCCGGTGGCGATGCCGTCGTCGACGACGAGGGCGGTCCGGCCGGTGAGGTCGATCCGGGGGATCTGCGCCCGGAACAGGCCGGCCCGGCGAGCGAGCTCGGCCTCCTCGGCGGCCTCCACCCGGGCCACCTCGTCGTCGGTGACCTGGGCCGCCCGGCGCACCTCGTCGTTGATGACCCGCACCCCGTCCTCGCCGATGGCGCCCATGGCGAGCTCGCGCTGGAACGGCACGCCGAGCTTGCGGACCAGGATCACGTCCAGCGGCGCGTCGAGGCCGATGGCCACCTCGTAGGCGACCGGCACTCCACCTCGGGGCAGGCCGAGCACGACCAGGTCGGGGCCGCGGAAGCGCTCGAGGGCACGGGCGAGCCGCACCCCGGCCTCCTGGCGATCGTGGAAGAGCATGGGACACCTCCCGACCGGTGGCCGGCGGGCCGTCGTCGCCCCCGACCCACGTCCAGTGTCGACCCTCGCACCCTGTCGCGATCAGGGGCGAAGGTCACGCGCCCCGCCGCGCCGAGCGGCACGTGTGGTGGTGGTGGTGGTTCAGGCCGCCGCGCTCTCGCCGACGAGGGGCACGGCGACGTCGCGGACGACGCCGGCGAGGGCGGGCAGCAGGTCGCGGTAGACGCTCGTGCGCCGCCAGAACATGGCGATGTGCCGCCGCGGCACCGGCTCACGGAAGCGCAGCAGGACGATGTCGTCGGAGGGCGGCACCGGCGGTCGCACCGCCAGCTCCGGCAAGAGCGTGATGCCCACCCCGGCGGCGACCATCTGGCGCAGCGTCTCGAGGCTGGTGGCCCGGAAGCCGGCCCGCTCGGCGGCGCCGGCCAGCCGGCACACCGACAGCGCCTGCTCCCTCAGGCAGTGCCCCTCCTCGAGCAGCAGCACGTTCTCACCGGCGAGGACCGACACGTCGACCGGTCCCGCCGTCCGGGCGAGCGGGTGGTCGCAGGGCACGGCGAGCACGAAGTCCTCGTCGAAGAGGTGCTCGGCGTGGAGCTGGTCGTCGTCGATGGGCAGCGCCAGCACGCCGACGTCGAGCTGGCCGTCACGCAGCCGTTGGTGCACGACCTCGGTCTTCTCCTCCACCAACAGCAGCTCCAGCTTCGGGAACCGGGCGTGGAGGTGGGGCACCGCGTGAGGGAGCAGGTAGGGGGCCAGGGTGGGGAACAGGCCGATCCGGAGGCTGCCCGACTCGGGGTCCTGGGCGCGTCGGGCGATGTCGACGATGTCGTCGGCCTCGCCGAGCAGCACCCGTGCCCGCTCGACGACCTGCTCGCCGGCCGGGGTGAGCATGATGCGACCGGGGTTGCGCTCGACGAGCTGCACCCCGAGCTCCCGCTCGAGCTTCTTGAGCTGCGTGGACAGCGTCGGCTGGCTCACGAAGCACGCCTCGGCGGCCCTGCCGAAGTGCCGGTGGTCGGCCACGGCGACGAGGTAGCGCAGGTCGCGCAGGTTCATGGGTGACCTCCGGTGCCGGTGGCCGGCGCGCCCTCCCCGGGGGCGTCGTGGACGCCGTCCGAGCGGCGCCCACCGAGGAGCCTAGGCCACGGCCTGCTCGGCGACGCCGACAGGGCTGGCGGCGCCCGACGGGGCCGACGTGCGGATGAGGTGGTCGAACGCCGCCAGCGCCGCGGTGGCACCGGCCCCCAGGGCGATCACGATCTGCTTGAACGGCACCGTGGTGCAGTCCCCGGCGGCGAAGACGCCCGGCGCCGAGGTCTGGCCGCGCTCGTCGACGACGACCTCGCCGCGGGGCGACAGCTCCACCGCCCCGTCGAGCCACTCGGTGTTGGGCAGCAGCCCGATCTGCACGAAGACCCCGTCGAGGGCCACGTGGTGCCCCTCGTCGGTCGTGCGGTCGGTGTAGGTGAGGCCCGTGACCTTCGAGCCGTCGCCGTCCACCTCGGTGGTGAGCGCGCTGGTGATCACGCTGACGTTGGGCAGGCTGCGCAGCTTGCGCTGCAGCACCTCGTCGGCCCGCAGCGCCGGGTCGAACTCGAGCAGGGTGACGTGGCGCACCACGCCGGCGAGGTCGATGGCCGCCTCCACGCCGGAGTTGCCCCCGCCGATGACGGCGACGCGCTTGCCCTTGAACAGCGGCCCGTCGCAGTGCGGGCAGTAGGTGACGCCCTTGTTGCGGTGCTCCGCCTCGCCGGGCACGCCCATCGAACGCCACCGGGCGCCGGTGGAGAGCACGACGGTGCGCGAGCGCAGAGAGGCACCGTTGGCCAGCTCGACGGTGGTCAGGCCGCCCGGCTCGTCGGCGGGCACGAGGCGGGTCGCCCGCTGCCCGTCCATCACGTCGACGTCGTAGTCGTGGACGTGCTGCTCGAGGGCGGCGGCCAGCTTCGGGCCCTCGGTGTAGGGGACGGAGATGAAGTTCTCGATGGCCACGGTGTCGAGCACCTGCCCGCCGAAGCGCTCGGCGACCAGGCCGGTGCGGATGCCCTTGCGGGCGGCGTAGACGGCGGCGGCGGCGCCGGCCGGGCCCCCTCCGACGACGAGCAGGTCGAACGGCTCCTTGTCGGCGATGGCGGCGGCCTGGCGCTCGGCGGCGCCCGCGTCGAGCCGGGTCACGATCTGCTCGAGGCTCATGCGCCCCGAGCCCCACAGCTCGCCGTCGAGGAACACCGCGGGGACGGCCATGACCTGGCGGGCGTCGACCTCGTCCTGGAACGAGGCGCCGTCGATGGCGGTGTGGCTGATGTTCGGGTTCAGGATGCTCATGAGGTTGAGCGCCTGCACCACGTCGGGGCAGTTCTGGCAGGACTGCGAGAAGTAGGTCTCGAAGTGGTGGGGGCCCTCGATCTGCTCGATCTGGTGGACCACCTCGGCCGAGGCGGTGGAGGGACGGCCACCGACCTGCAGGATGGCGAGCACCAGCGACGTCAGCTCGTGGCCGAGGGGCAGGCCGGCGAACGCCACCGACACGTCGGTGCCGACCCGCTCGACCCGGAACGACGGGCGCCGGGCGTCGTCGTCGGCGCGCCGCACCGTGATCCGGTCCGACTGCGCCGCGATCTCGTCGAGCAGCTCGGCCAGGCGGGCCGAGGTGGGGCCGTCGTCGAGCGACGAGACGAGCTCGACCGGCCGGGTGATCTTCTCGAAGTGGGTCGTGAGCTGGGCGAGGAGGCTGGCATCGAGCATCGGAGGCTCCATCGGGTGCGGGGGAGTCGGACTCGGACCGGTGGCTCGATCGGTGACCTCATGAGGTCACCGATCGAGCCAGCGAAGGGGACGGGAGGGGTCAGATCTTGCCGACGAGGTCGAGGCCGGGGGAGAGGGTCTCGGCGCCCTCTTCCCACTTGGCGGGGCAGACCTCGCCCGGGTGGTTGCGCACGTACTGGGCGGCCTTCACCTTGCGGACGAGCTCGGCGGCGTTGCGGCCCACGCCCTCGGCGGTGACCTCCATGACCTGGATGACGCCGTCGGGGTCGACGACGAAGGTGCCCCGGTCGGCGAGGCCCTGGCCCTCGCGCAGCACCTCGAAGTTCTGCGAGATCTGCGTCGTGGGGTCGCCGATCATGAAGTAGTCGATCTTGCTGATCGTGTCCGAGGTGTCGTGCCACGCCTTGTGGGTGAAGTGCGTGTCCGTCGACACCGAGTACACCTCGACGCCGAGATCCTGCAGTTCCTTGTAGTGGTCAGCCAGATCGCCGAGCTCGGTCGGGCAGACGAAGGTGAAGTCGGCCGGGTAGAAGAAGACGACCGACCACTTGCCCTTCAGGTCGGCGTCGCTGACCTGCACGAACTCGCCGCTCTTGTAGGCGGTGGCGGTGAAGGGCTTGATCTCGCTGTTGATGAGCGCCATCGGATGGCTACCTCCGGTGTAGGGGACGGGATAGTGAGGATAGATCGTCCTGCGCATATCCGATCGTCGCAGATGATCGATTGTCCCGATGCTGTCGATTGACTCCGCCGATCGAAGGACGGTTCAGCCGCGCAGGACCCCACACACGCCGCCGATTCGCACGCATCAACCGCTGAATGGTAGTAACTGACCGAGTTCAGCATCGTGGCCGCGCCGGCACCGGCGTGGGGAGAGGATCAGGGGAGTCGACGTTGCACTGGGAACCGCTGCCGGTGCCGGCCGACGTCACGGTGGCGTCAGCCGCGTCGCAGCTGGCCCAGCTCTACCCCGACCAGGTGAAGAAGGCGCGAGCCGGCGAGCCACGAGTGCAACCCCGCCTTCGCCGCCCGGACGAGCGGCCCGGTGCTCGAGCGGGCCAAGCTCGACGCCCAGCGGGTCTCGCAGCTGTGAGCGACAGCTGACCCAAGGGGGGTGCCAGGAGCGCCGATCTCGGGCCCGTGCCCGCGGTCGGCGCTCCGGCGCGCCCTGCTGGTGGGCGGTGGCGCGACACTGCGCCGATGGCCGTGATGGTGGCGCTGCTGAGGGGCATCAACGTCGGGGGGTCCGGCAAGCTCCCGATGGCCGCGCTGCGGACCATCGTGAAGGACCTCGGCCACACCGACGTGCGCACCTACATCCAGAGCGGCAACGTCGTGTTCCGCACGTCGGCCCGGTCGACCACCGCAGTGGCCAGGAAGCTGCAGGCCGCCATCGCCGCCACCTCGTCGGTGCGCCCCTCGGTGGTGGTGCGCACCGGCGACGAGCTCGCCGCCGCCCTCGACCGCGACCCGTTCGTGGCCCGGGGTGAGGACAGCTCGAAGGTGCACCTCACCTTCTTCCCGTCGGAGGCGCCCGACCCCGGCGACATGTCCGCCTTCGCCCCCGACGAGGCCGTGGCCCTCGGCGGTGAGCTCCACCTGTTCCTGCCCGACGGCCTCGGCCGCAGCAAGCTCGCCGCCCGCCTCGACCGGATCGCCGCGCCGAACGGCACCACGCGCAACTGGCGCACGGCCACGACGCTGCTCGACATGGCCCGCGCGCTGGCCTGAGCGTCGGCCGGACCGGCGGGCCCGCCGGTGCGGCACCCCGAGGGGACCGCGCCCGCCCGGTAGGGTCGGCGCCCGCACGAGCCCGGCGACGGGTGCGACGACAGGGGGAGCGATGGCACCGATCGACGAGGAGCGGTCCACGGCGCTGCTCGGCGACCTGCGGGTCGTCGACCTCACCGACGGCTACGGCGCCATGGCGGGGCGCCTGCTCGCCGACCTGGGCGCCGAGGTGGTGCGGATCGAGCCGCCCGACGGGGGCGCCGGCCGGCGCCGTGGCCCTCGCGCCCCCGGCGGCACGAGCCTGCACCACACGGTGCGCAACGCCGGCAAGGCGATCGTCCGCCTCGACCTCTGGCTCGACGCGGACCGAGCCGTGCTCGACGGCCTGCTGGCCGGCGCCGAGGTGGCGCTGGTGGCCGATGGGTGGGCCGGGATCGACGAGCTCACGCCGGTGGCGCTGAGCGACCGCCACCCGCACCTGGTGGTCGTGGCCGTCACCCCGTTCGGGCTCGAGGGCGAGGCGAGGGGGTGGTCCTCCACCGAGCTGGTGGCCCAGAGCCTCGCCGGCGTCGTCTACCGCTCCGGCGTGCCCGAGCTGCCCCCCGTGTCGGCACCGGGCAGCTACTGCGAGGACGTCGGCGCGGTGGTGGCCGTCCTGGCCGCGCTGCTGGGCGTGCACCAGGCCGCCGACGGTGGCGGCGGGCAGGTGATCGACGTGTCGTCGGTGCTCGCCCTGGCGCAGTGCACCGACATGGCGCTGCCGCTGTGGAGCCTCCTGGGCAGCGACCAGGTCCGCACCGGCGCCGGGCTCTACCCGCTGTTCGAGTGCACCGACGGCCTGGCCCGCCTCGTGCTGCCGATGACGCCGGGCGACTGGCGCAGCCTCATCGCCTGGATGGGCTCGCCGCCGGAGTGGACGGGCCCCGAGTGGGAGAAGCCGATGCTCGGCGAGGCCGAGCGGAACGAGATACTGAGCCGGCTACCGGAACGGTTCGCCACCCGAACCCGGGAGGAGGCGACGGTCGAGGGTGAGGCCGCGGGGGTCCGCATCACCCCGGTGCTCACCCCTGGCGAGGTCCTGGTCAACGCGCACGTGCGGGAGAGGGCCACGTTCCTGGAGCTGCCGATCGGGCCCCAGGGTGCCCTCGGCCGGGTGGCCGCCGGGCTCTTCTCCGCGGACGGGACCCGGTGCTCGGTGCGTGCGCTGGCCACCGACCCCGCGGAGGCGCCGTCGTGGCCCGCCCGCCCGGCACCCGAGCCACGCCCCGCCGCGGGGCTGCCCCTCGAGGGCGTGCGGGTGCTCGAGGTCGGCACGGGTGTGGCCGCGCCCGAAGCCGGCCGCCTCCTGGCCGAGTGGGGTGCCGAGGTCATCAAGGTCGAGAGCCGGCGCCGCCCGGACTTCCAGCGCATGGTGCTGGGCAGCGAGATGAACCCGGCCTTCGCCACCGTGGCTCGGTGCAAGCTCGGGCTCGGCGCCGACCTCGCCACCGAGGCGGGCCGTCAGCTGGTGCGCGACCTGCTCCCCTCGGTCGACGTGGTGCTGGAGAACAACGCCACCGGCGTGATCGACCGCCTCGGCCTGGGCTGGGACGTGCTGCGGGCCGCCAACCCCGGCATCGTGCTGGTGAGCACGCAGCTCTACGGCGACCGGGGGTCGTGGGCGTCGCGGAAGGGCTACGGGCCGAGCGCCCGAGCAGCCGGCGGGCTGACCTGGCTGTGGGCCCACGGGCCCGACGCCCCACGAGGGGTGCAGACCATCCACCCCGACCACCTGGCCGGTCGCCTGTGCGCCGTCGGCGCCCTGGCCGGGCTGCGCCAGCGCCGCCGCAGCGGCTTGGGGTGCCGGGTCGACCTGGCCCAGTTCGAGGCGGTCATCGCCCTGCTGGGCGACCTGCTGCTCGCCGAGAGCCTCGTGCCGGGCGCGGCCGTGCCGACCGGCAACCGCAGCGACGAGCACGCGCCGTGGGGGCTGTTCCGCTGCGCCGACGACGGCGGTGGCGAGAGCTGGCTGTCGCTCTGCGTCACGAGCGACGAGGCCTGGCAGGCACTGCTCGATGTCGCGGCGGGAGGCCTCGACGACGACCCCGCCTGGCGGGCGGAGGCGGGCCGGCTGGCCGACGTCGAGCGGCTCGACGCGGCGGTGGCGGCGTGGGCCCGCACCAGCCCGGCGGCCGAGCTCGAGGCGGCCCTGCAGGCGGCCGGTGTGGCGGCCGGTGTGGTCCTGCACCCTCGGGTGCAGGTGGAGCACCCGGCCTTCGTCGGGCGTGGCTACCCGATCGCCCTCGACCAGCCCGGCTGCGGGCCGGTGGTGCTGGAGGGGACCGCCTTCACCGGCTCGCGCATGGGGCGCCCACGGTGCGGGCACGCACCGGGGCTGGGCGAGCACACGGAGTGGGTGTGCCGGGAGCTGCTCGGCCTGGACGAGGCGGACCTTCGACGTCTGGTGGAGATCGGGGCTCTCGATCCCTTGCCGGAGCAGGGCTCGCGGGGTGCATTGCGGTGACCCCCCGCCATCTGTAAAGATTCCGCAACATGTCCTTGCTCAAGCGCGTGCGCGGCTCGTCCCGACGGGGTGTCGTGGCGGTGGTCGTCAGTGCCGGTCTGGTGGTCGGGGCCACGGCGCTGGCCCCGACGAGCGGCGCCGACCAGGTCGCCGACAAGCAAGCCGAGGCCAAGAAGGTCGCCGACCAGCTCGATGCCCTGCAGGCCCGCCAGATGGACATCTCGGCGCAGGCCGAGCGGGTGGGCTACGAGCAGCAGCAGGCCCAGCAGGAGGTCGACGCCGCCCAGGCGCTGCTCGACCAGACCACCAAGGACCTCGACCAGAAGCGCGAAGAGGTCCGCAAGGTCGCCGTCGAGGCGTACCAGAACGGCAACGACAGCCCCGAGCTCGACGCCTTCCTCACCTCCGACGCCACCTCCGCGGTGCAGAAGCGCTCCTACCTCGAGACCCGCACCGGCGACGTCCGCGACAAGATCGACTCGCTGTCCGCGGCCGAGCAGAAGGCCCAAGAGGACCGCGACCGCCTGCAGGCGGCCCAGGACGCGCTCGACACCAAGGCCGGCGAGATGCAGCAGCTGAAGTCGGCGGCCGACAAGGCCGTGTCCGACCAGCAGGCGCTGAACACCAAGGTGCAGGGCGAGCTGCAGACGCTCGTCGCCGCCGAGCAGAAGCGGCGCCAGGAAGAGGCCGCCGCTCAGGCCGCCCAGGCGCAGCGGGCCGCCGCCGCGCAGCGAGCCCAGCAGGGCACCCAGGCCACGACCACGGCCCGTTCCGGCGCCCGCAGCGCCGGCGGGTCGTCGAGCTCCTCGGGCTCGTCGGGTTCCTCGAGCGCCCCGCCGCCGCCCGTCGGGCACGGCGCCTCGGGTGCCATCGCCGCCGCCCTCAGCCGGGTGGGTGTCGGCAGCTACGTCTGGGGTGCCGGTGGGCCGGTCGACTTCGACTGCTCCGGCCTCGTGGCGTGGGCCTACGCACAGGTCGGCGTGAGCCTGCCGCACTACAGCGGGGCCCAGTACGCCATGACCACCCGCATCTCCCGCGACCAGCTCCAGCCCGGCGACCTCGTCTTCTGGGGCGGCGGGGGCTCCGAGCACGTGGCGATCTACATGGGCGGCAACTCGCTCGTGCACGCCTTCGGCTCGGGCCACGGCGTGGCCACCACCGCCCTCGACGGCTGGTGGAAGCCCCCCACGGGCTACGGCCGGCTCAACTACTGACGACCCGGGGCGGACCAGCGCCCCCCACCACGGTCACCCGACGCCCGGCTCCGGCCGGGCGTCGCCGCGACCGGGCGGGTCAGCGCCGGAAGCGGTAGCCGGCGCCGCGGACGGTCTCGATGGCGTCGGGGCCCAGCTTGCGGCGCAGGTAGCCGACGTAGACGTCGACGACGTTCGACGCGCCGTCGAAGTCGTAGCCCCACACCCGGCTCAGCAGCTGCTCGCGCGACAGCACGTGCCCGGCGTTGGCCATGAGCTGCTCGGCGAGGG
Organism: Actinomycetes bacterium; assembly: GCA_029782145.1. Lineage (GTDB taxonomy): Bacteria > Actinomycetota > Acidimicrobiia > Acidimicrobiales > Acidimicrobilacustridaceae > CAMFLJ01. The sequence goes on from JAKOVH010000023.1 coordinate 20,647, forward strand.
CGAACTCGCGGGCGGACAGGGCCACCTCGCGGCCCTCGACCACCGCCACCCTCGACCTGAGGTCGAGGTCGATCCCTGACGCCTGCAGCCGGTCGGGGGCCGGCTGACCCTGCGGCCGCAGCCGGGCCCGCACCCGGGCCAGCAGCTCGTCGAAGCGGAACGGCTTGACGACGTAGTCGTCGGCACCCAGCTCGAAGCCCCGCACGGTCGCGTCGAGCTCGTCCTGGGCGGTCAGCACGATGATGGGCAGCCGGTCGCCGCGCTGGCGGACCCGCCGGATGACCTCGAACCCGTCGCAGCGCGGCAGGCCGAGGTCGAGGATCACGAGGTCGAAGTCGTCGTCGCGCGCCATCGCCGCGGCGCTGTCGCCGTCGTGGGCGGCGAGGGTCGTGAAGCCGTGGCGGCGCAGCCCCTTCTCGACGAACGCGGTGATGCGCTCCTCGTCGTCGACCACCAGCACGCGGTTCACGGCGTGCCGCCCGCGACCGGCAACCGGATGGCCACCCGGGCACCGCGGCCCGGGGTCGTCTCGACGTCGACGTCGCCGCCGTGGGCCCGGGCGATGGCCGCCACGATGGGCAGCCCCAAGCCGGTGCCGCCGGGGCGATGGCGGCCCCGGGGCCCGGTGCGGTCGAAGAGGTGGGGCACGTCGTCGGGGTAGAAGCCGGGGCCCTCGTCGCGCACGAACAGCTCGACCACGCCGTCGCGGCGTGCCGCGCCGAGCTCGACGCTGTCGCCCTCGGCGGTCACCTGCACGGCGTTCTCGACCAGGTCGAGGACGGCCTCGGTGAGCCGGTGCCGGTCGGCACGCACTCGGGTGCCCGGCGCAGTGACGACGACCCAGCGCCGGTCGGCGACCGCCTCGGCCTTGCGGCCCAGCTCCGCCACCAGCTCCGAGGCGTCGAGCTCCTCGAGCTCGAGGAAGTCCGGGCGTTCGGCCCGTGCCAGCGTGCGCAGCTCGCCGACAAGGCGGTCCATGCGGTCGAGCTCGTCGAGCACGAGGGCGACGTCCGCGGCGCGCGCCTCCGGGTCGTCGTCGAGCAGCTCGACATGGCCCCGCACGATCGTGATGGGCGTGCGCAGCTGGTGGCCGGCATCGTCGAGGAACTGCTTCTGGCTGTCGAAGGCGACCCGGAGCCGGTCGAGCATCCCGTTGAGGGACCGGCCCAACGTGGCGACCTCGTCGGTGCCCTCGACCGGGATGCGGGCATCGAGGTCGGTGCCGGAGGTGACGGAGCGGGCGGCCACGGCCAGGTCGTGCAGCGGTGCCAGCGCCCGGCCGGCCGCGCCCCACGCCAGCAGCGACGCGCCGACCAGCACGAGCAGGGTGACGGCGGCGACGGTGGCCACCGTGCCGTCGAGGGCCGCCTGCTCGTCGGCGAGGAACTCGGCGGTGACGAGCACTCCGAGCACCCGGCCGCCGCTCGTGACCGGCACGGCCAGCCAGCGCATCGGCCCCACGGGCGTCCGGGTCTGGCCCGAGCGGGTGTCGGAGGCCGCCGCCCACTCGGGGGCCTGCTCGAGGTCCTGGAGCGCCACCGGGGCGCCGGCCGAGCTGGCGAACGGCCGGCCGTCGACGATGGCGAGATACGCCTGGTCCGCTCGGGCCGGCCGGGCCCGCAGGTAAGCGTCGAAGACCGCTCCGAGGCTCGCGTCGTCGGTGGGCGTGCCCTCGGCGGGACCGAGCCGTTCCCGCAGCGCCTCGGCGGCCACGGCGAGGTCACGATCGGCCCGGTCCTCCATCCGGGCGGTCCCCACGCGGTGCAGCACCAGCACCGAGACCAGCTCTGCGCCGACCAGCAGCACCAGGAACGAGGCGACCACGCGGCCGCGGATGCCGAGCCGTCGCCGACCGGGCGCCATGCTCAGCGCCCCACTGCGACGGGCGCCACGGTGCCGGAGCCCCCGTCGGGTGAGGGCTGCAGCGCAGGCAGCCCGACCGGCCCGCCGGGCAGCGTGAGCCCCGGAAGCGACAGCGGCGGCGCCTCGAGGACCGTCACCGACGTGGCGGGCGGGCCGGTCACGTCGCCGGCCACGGGCAGGGTCGAGGGCACGATCGACGACACGACGCCGGCGACGGGCGCCGACGGCGCTTCGCCCGCCCCGGCCGGGCCGGCTGCCGTGGCGCCCGCGCCGGGTGCCCCGGCCACGTCGTCGGCGCCCGGCCCGGCCGGGGCCTCGGTGCCCGGGGTGCCGCCCGTGGTGCCGACGGGCACGACGCGCTGGGGCTCGACGAGGTGGAAGTCCGAGCCGCTTCCGGCGCGAGGGGGGCGGGCGAGGTCGATGGGCGGCGGCGTGGTGAGGTCGCCGAGGCGCAGCCCGGACACGGTGAGGCCAGCGGCGAGCCCCAGCACGCCGATGGCGGCGCCCCAACGCGCCGCCGCGAGACGGTGCATTCCAGCCTCCCCGTTGGGCCTGGGTGTCCGTGCAGCGCCATGAAGCTAGCGGACGGGGCCGAGAACGCGCACGATGGCCACGCGACCGCGTGGAGAGATGAGAGGTTCCTCATCGCCGCTTCATCGCCGTCTCACGTGCGGTCCCCAGCATGCGCCCCGTCCCGACCCGAGGAGGCGCACGTGAACCCATCCACCCATCTCCGGCGGCCACGCCGGAGTATCGCCCGCACCGCCGCCGTCGTCGGCGGCGCGTCGCTGCTCGTCGGCGCGGCCGGCGCGGCGTGGCTCGAGAACGGCGCGTCGGCCGACCCGGCCCGCACCGACGTCGCCGCCAGCTGCTCCATCGCCGGCGGCTCGACGGACGTCACCGTGCCGATGACGGTCGACGACGCGGTCGACCCCATCGCCCCGGGCGCTCGGGAGACGCTCACCATCCAGCAGGGCCTCCCGTCGCTGCCCGTGGAGGTGACCATCGACAAGGTCACGGTCACCACGCCGATCCCGGCGCAGATCGCCTCCACCGACGCCGTGCACTTCACCGGCGGGAACCTCGCCGGCTCCTACGCGGTCGAGGGCTCGAACCTCGTGCTGACCTACACCGGCCCGCAGTCGTCGAGCAAGGCGCAGTTCCCCACGGTGACCGTCGAGCAGACCGTGGCGTCCGGTGCGAGCGGGACGATCGAGTGGAAGGTGTGGTCCCGCATGGTCGCCGACACCAGCTTCGGGAGCGCCACCTGCACGCCCAAGCAGCCCGGCGCCGTGCTGAACACCACCACCATCACGGGTGGCAGCCCGGGCACGACCCCCGGCGCCAGCGGGCCCGGCGGGTCGAGCACGAGCGGCTCGACGCCCACCACCGCGCCCGCGGACGCCGGCCAGGGCGCCACGTCGACCACCACCCCGGCGGTCACCGGCGGCAGCGGTCCGGCGCCCGCTCCGGCGCCGGCCCCGCAGGTGGAGGCGTGCGTCGAGGTGGCCGCCACCGGCGTGCCGCCCCTGCCCGTCTCGTGCCCCATCACCCTGCCACCGAGCGCGGGCGGCCTGCCCGTGCCCGCCGGCGGCCTGCCGAGCGGTGGCGTGCCCGGCCTGCCGAGCGGTGGTCTGCCGAGCGGTGGCGTGCCCGGCCTGCCGAGCGGTGGTCTGCCGAGTGGGGGTCTGCCGAGCGGTGGTCTGCCCAGCGGCGGTCTGCCCAGCGGCGGCGTGCCCGGCCTGCCCAGCGGCGCCGGAGGGGTGCCCGCACCGGGCGCCGCCTCGGCCGGCGTCTCAGCCTCGGCGCAGGCCTCGGTCGGGTGAGCACCTGAGCCGGCCGGCCCCGGCTCTCGCTCACCTCGAGGACGGCCACCCCTTCCCGCGGGGTGGCCGTCCCGCGCTCGGGCCGCCGCGGGGCGGGGTGGCGGCCGCCTCAGGCCCGGACCGCCTCCGGCGTCGCCCTTGAGCCCGCGGGCCCGAGCGAGAAGCCGCGGTAGCCGTCGGCCGCCACCGAGTCGCAGACCTGACGGTAGGGGCCGACCCCGCCGATGTAGGGCATGAACACGCGCGGCTTGCCGGGCACGTTGGCCCCCATGTACCAGGAGGCGGCCCGGGGGTAGAGGGTGAAGCCGGCGAGCTCGTTGACGTGGGCGACCCAGGCGTCCTCGGCGTCGGGCTCGGCCTCGATGACGGCGTGGCCGTGCTCCTCCATGGCAGCGAGGCAGTCCGCGATCCAGTCCACGTGCTGCTCGATGGAGACCATCATGTTCGTCATCACCGACGGGCTGCCGGGCCCGGTGATCATGAACAGGTTGGGGAAGCCGGCCGTGGCCAGGCCCAGGTACGTCCGCGGGCCGGCCGACCACTTGTCGCGCAGGAGCACCCCGCCGGCACCGACGATGTCGGGCCGCAGGAGGGCCCCGGTCATGGCGTCGAAGCCGGTGGCGAACACCAGGGCGTCGAGCTCGTGGACCTTCTCGGTGGTGCGCACCCCCTCGGGGACGATCTGCTCGATCGGGGTCTCCTGCAGATCGACGAGGGTCACGTTCGCCCGGTTGAACGTGGCGTAGTAGCCGGTGTCGAGGCAGACCCGCTTGGTGCCGAAGGGGTAGCTCGTCGGCACCAGCTTCTCGGCCACCGCCGGGTCGTCGACGATGTCGCGGATGCGGTCGTGGACGAACTCGGCCACCTTGGCGTTGGCGTCGGCGTCGACCATCACGTCGTTGTACGACGAGAGCAGGCCGAACAACGTGCCGGCCTCCCACCGCTCGCGCAGGAGCTGCTCCCGCTCCTCGTCCCCGACGTCGAGGGCCGACGCCTCCGGCGCCGGGATGACCACGCCTCCGTGCGTCTCGGTCCGCGCCAGCTCCCGATGCCGGCGGTAGTCGGCCTTGCGGGCCGCGACGAAGCCGGGGTCGAGCGGTGCGTTCCGAGCCGGCTGCGCGTAGTTCGGCGTGCGCTGGAACACGACCAGCTCCGAGGCCTGCTCGGCGATGAGGGGGATCGACTGGATGCCCGACGACCCGGTGCCGATCACGCCCACCCGCAGCCCGGTGAAGTCGACCCCGTCGTGGGGCCACTCGCCGGTGTGGTACTCCGGCCCGGCGAAGGAGTCGATGCCGTCGATCTCGGGCCGCTTGGCGGCCGACAGGCAGCCCACGGCCATGATGCAGAAGCGGGCCGAGAGGCGCTGGCCCCGGTCGGTGGTGACGAGCCAGCGGCCCGGGTCGGTCTGCCAGACGGCGCTCGTGACCCGGGTGCCGAACTGGATGTCGCGCCGCAGGTCGTAGCGATCGGCGACGTGGTTGGCGTAGGCGAGGATCTCGGGCTGGGTGGCGTAGCGCTCGCTCCACTCCCACTCCTGCTCGAGGTCGGGGTCGAACGAGTAGGAGTAGTCCATCGACTCGATGTCGCACCGGGCGCCGGGATAGCGGTTCCACCACCACGTGCCGCCCACGTCGGAGGCGGCGTCGAACACCTGGGTGTCGTAGCCGAGCCGGCGGAGGCGGTGGAGCATGTAGAGCCCGGAGAAGCCGGCGCCGACGACGACGGCGTCGAGCTGGCGGACGGGGTCGGTGCTGTCCATGTCGCGTCTCCCGGGGGTGCGGAGGCACCAGCCAACCGCCCGCACCTCGGGGGCGCAAGCGGCCGAAGGTCCTCATCCGGAGCCGGGGCCGCCCTCGCCGCCGCGCGACAATCGGCTCGCCGAGCCGTGCGTGGCCACGACCAGGGGGAGACATGACCACCGCCGACGCGCCGACGATCAACCTGCTCGACCCGCAGTTCTACGTCGACCCCTTCCCGGCCTACCGCTGGCTGCGCGACAACGACCCCGTCCACTGGGATCCGGTCCACCGGATCTGGGGCGTGTCTCGCTACGACGACGTCGTCGCCGTGGAGAAGGACACCGGCCTGTACTCGTCGTTGTGGGGCTCCCGCCCGGCCACCGACCAGCTCTCGGACACGTCGATGATCAACAAGGACGACCCCGAGCACCAGCGCCAGCGGATGCTCGTGGCCCGGCAGTTCACGCCCCGGGCCGTGAAGCAGCTCGAAGGCGAGCTGCGGGCCGTCGTCACCGAGCTCGTCGACGCCGTCGCCGCCGACGGCACCTGCGAGGCCATCGGGGCGCTGGCCTCCCCGCTGCCCGCCATCGTCATCGGCGACAAGCTGGGCTACCCCCGCGAGCTGTGGCCGAAGGTGCGCGAGTGGTCCGAGGTCACCATGCACGAGTCGGGCCAGAACCCGCCCGACGGCACGCCGCAGCAGCAGAGCGAGCGCATGATCTCGGCGATGCTCGACTTCGCCGCGGTCACCATGGAGCTGATCGCCGAACGGCGCCGCCAGCCGCGGTCCGACCTCATCTCGCGGTGGGCGACCACCGAGGTCGACGGGCGCCGGTGGACCGACGAGGAGATCCTGTCCGAGACCATCCTGTTGCTCGACGGCGGCGCGGAGACGACCCGCACCGTGATCGGCTCGATCATCCGCGAGCTGGCCCTGCAGCCCGACCAGCGCCAGATCCTGCTCGACCGGCCCGAGGTGCTCGCGGCCACGGCCGTGGAGGAGTTCATCCGCTGGGTCACGCCCATCTCGAACATGCGGCGCACCGTCACCCGCGACCACACCTTCCACGGCAAGGAGCTGCACGAAGGCGACCAGGTGCTGCTCATGTACGGCTCGGCGAACCGCGACGAGCGCGCCTTCGACGACCCCGACCGCTTCGACGTCACCCGGGCCCACAACCACCACGTGGCGTTCGGCTTCGGCACCCACTTCTGCCTGGGCTCGTCGCTGGCCCGCATCGAGATCCGGGTGATGTTCGAGGAGCTGCTGCGGCGGATCCCCGACTGGCGGCTGGTGCCGGGCACCGAGCCCAAGGTCCTGGGCGGCACCTTCACGCGGGCCTACGACGAGGTGCACATCGAGTTCACGCCCGAGCGCTGACGTGGAGCGCGGCTACCCGACGACCTTCGACGAGCTCGACGCCCCCTGGTTGACCGCCGCGCTCGCCGGGCGCCATCCCGGGGTGGTGGTGCAGGCCGTCGAGGTCATCGACCGCCACGACCTCACCAACGCCCACGCCCGCCTGGCGCTGCGCTACGCCGACGCCGAGGCGGCGCGGTCGTCAGGCGCCCCTGACACCGCCTTCGCCAAGCTGGCGCCCACCGACGAGCGGCGCTCGGCGATCCTGGCCACCGGCATGGGCCAGCGCGAGGCGCTCTTCTACGCCACCCTCGCCTCGTCGCTCGACCTGCGGGTGCCCGTGCCCCACGTCGCCCGCCACGACGACGAGACCGGCCTGTTCGTGCTCGTGCTGGAGGACCTCGTCGCCGCCGGGTGCGCGGTCTCCGACGGCACCTGGGGGATGCCGGTCGACGCCGTGGCGGCCGCGCTCGAGGAGCTGGCAGCGGTGCACGCTCGCTTCGCCGACCCCGCCGTGCGGGCGGCCGAGGCGCCCTGGGTGGCGGTCCTCGGCCCCGGCGGCGACTACGGCAAGGTCATGCTGCGCTACGGCATCGAGCACCACCGCGACCGCCTCACCGACGCCTTCGTCGACGTGGCCGGTGTCTACTGCGAGCGCACCGCGGAGCTCCACGCCCTGTGGCAGGCCGGGCCGCGCACGATGATCCACGGCGATCCTCATCTCGGCAACCTGTTCCTCGACGACGGGCGCCTCGGGTTCCTCGACTGGGGCATCGTCAACGCCGGCTCACCGCTGCGCGACGTGGGGTACCTGCTCACCATGGGCATGGACGTCGAGGCGCGTCGCGCCGCCGAAGCGGACCTGCTGCGCCTCTACGTCGCGGCGCTGGCCGCCCACGGCGGGCCGACGCTGTCGTTCGACGACGCCTGGGCGATGCACCGGGTGCAGGCGGCTTACACCGTGCCGGCCTGCTGCCAGGTGGTGACGTTCCCGGAGGGCGCGAGCGAGGCTCGGCGGGTGTTCTCCGAGGCCTTCCTGGCCCGGTGCCAGGCGTGCCTCGACGACCTGGAGGTGCTCGACGCGCTCGCTGCACGCGGGCTGGCGCCGGCGGCGTAGCGCCCGGTCGCACCGCGACGCTCCCTGGGCCGAGCTGTCACCCCAAACGGGGGATCCCCGGCGCCGGAGGTGCCTGGTAGGAGACTCCTACGGACATGACGAGCAAGGTGGCTGAGATGACGAGGAAGCGAGCGATCGGGGTCTGGGCGCTCATCGTGGTGGCCTCGCTGCTGCTGGTCGGCACCGCCACCAGCGTGTGGGTGAAGCGCCAGGCCCTCGACACGGGCAACTGGGTCAGGGCGAGCGACGAGGTCCTGGCCAACCCGGCGGTCCAGACCACGCTGGCCACCTACCTCGTCGACCAGCTCTACGCCAACGTCGACGTCGAGCAGGAGCTCGCCGACCAGCTGCCGGAGAACTGGCAGGGCATCGCCGGCCCCATCGCCGCCGGCCTGCGCCAGCCGGCCACCCTGGCTGTGCAGAAGCTGTTGGCGAGCGACCAGTTCAAGAAGGTCTGGCACCAGGCGAACGAGCTGGCCCACCAGAAGCTGGTGGCCGTCCTCGAGGACAAGGGCACGTACGTGTCGACCACCGGTGGCACCGTCACGCTCGAGCTGGGGAAGCTCGTCAGCGACCTGGGCCGGCAGCTCGGCCTGCCCCAGGCGGCGCTCGACAAGATCCCGCCCGACGCCGGCAACATCGTGCTCGCCCAGAGCGACGAGCTGGCCAACGCCCAGCGGGCGGTGAAGGCCATCAGATGGATGGGCCTGGTGCTGGGCCTCGTGGTGATCGCCCTGTACGCGCTCGCCGTCTACCTCGCCAAGGGGGCCCGGCGACGCACCCTGCGCAACATCGGGTGGATGATCGCGCTGGTCGGCTTGCTGCTCGCCATCACCCGCCGCCTCACGGGGAACTACGTCCTGTCGCTGCTGAGCGATCCGACGCTGCGCCCCGCGGCCAAGGCGGTGTACGCCATCGGCAGCCAGCTGCTCGTCACGCTGTCACGGGTCATCCTGACGTGGGGGCTGGTGTTCGTGGTGGGGTGCGTCGTGGCCGGCCCCAGCCGCTTCGCCCTCTGGGTGCGGCGCTCGGTCGCCCCGGTGCTCAACCAGAGGTGGTGGGAGGTCGCCATCGGCGCGTCCGTCGTCTACCTCCTGTTGCTGCTCTGGGCCCCCTTCGTCGCCCTGCAGCAGTGGGGGTCGGTCATCGGGCTGGCGGTGGTGCTCGGTGTCGGCCTGTGGCTCCTGCGGCGCCAGACCCTGCGCGAGTTCCCCGACGCCGACCTGGGCGACACGGCCCGGGCGGCCAGGGAGCGGTTGGAGCAGGCGTGGACCAGCGTGTCGACCACGGTGCGGGGCGGGGCCGGTTCCCTGCGCCGGGGCGCCCCCGAGGGTGCCGTCGACCACGCCGGCCAGCTCGAGCGGCTGGCCCGCCTGCACGACACCGGCGCGCTGAGCGACGCGGAGTTCCTGTCGGCCAAGGCGAAGCTGCTGGCCTGACGGAGCGCCAGGGCCGCGCCTGCCGTCCTCTTGGCGGCGGGCCCGGGCGCCTACCAGAGCGTGCCGTTGTCGACCACCAGCTCGGCGCCGGTGGTGGAGCTCGCCGCGTCGGAGGCCAGGAACGCCAGCGCCTCGGCGATCTTCACCGGTGGCATGAACGAGTCGAGCACGCCCATCATGCGGCTGATGAGGTTCATGTCGACCTCGCCCTGCAGGTTGTCGAGGGCGTGGGCCGACATGGCGGTGTCGACCCCGCCGGGGCACACGCAGTTCACCCGGATGCCGTCGGCGGCCAGTTCGACGGCCAACGACTTCATGAACAGGCGCAGGCCGCCCTTCGACGCGCAGTACGAGGAGTTGTAGGGCTGGCCCTGGATGCCGGAGATGGAGGCCACCGTCACCACGTTGCCCCGGCTGGCGCGCAGGTGGGGCAGAGCGGCCTGGGTGACGAGCATCGGCCCGGTGAGGTTCACCGCCAGGTGCCGGTTCCAGACCTCGAGGGTCATGTGCTCGAGCCGGGAGAAGACGTTGACGCCGGCGACGTTGGCGAGCACGTCGATGCCGCCCATCTCGGCGGCGGCGGTGTCGACGGCGGCCTGCACCGAGGCGGGGTCGGTGACGTCGCAGTGGTGCACCCCGTCGGCGTCGGCGACGTCGACGCCGTGGACCCGGGCGCCCTCCTCGCGGAAGAGCTGGGCGGTGGCCGCGCCGATGCCGTTGGCCGCGCCGGTGACGAAGATCCGCTTCCCCTGGAATCGCATGGCGGCACGGTAGTGGCCGGGCCGGGGCCATGATGAGGCGAGACCGAAGGGGGACCGCCATGGACTTCACACCCACCGCCGACAAGCTGCTGCCCGACCTCACCCCCCGCGAGGAGCTGGTGCTGCTGGCCCGCGCGCTGTGGCGGGAGGGTTACAACGACCACCTCGCCGGCCACATCACGATCCGCGAGGGCGACACGCTGCTGTGCAACCCGTGGCTGCTCACGTGGGACGAGCTGCGGCCCGAGCACGTCATACGCATCGACCTCGACGGCAACGTGCTCGAGGGCGACTGGCCCGCCCCGCTCGGCATCCCGCTGCACCTCGAGCTGCACAAGCTGCGCGACGACGTCACCGTGAGCATGCACAGCCACCCCCTGTACGGCACGGTGTGGGCCGACATGGGGGAGATCCCGCCGGTGTACGACCAGAGCTCGGGGCTCGGAGGCGGCGGCGACCTGGTGCTCGTCGACGAGTACGGCGGTGGCGTCGACGTGGGCTCCGCGGCGCGTGACGCCGTGGTGGCCATGGGCGACGCCGAGCTGGCGCTGCTCGCCGGTCACGGCGTGTTCGTGCTCGGGTCCACCGTGCGGGCGGTGCACCAGCGCGCCGTGGCCCTCGAGCAGCGCTGCCAGCGGGCGTGGCACATCCGGGTCGCCGGCGGCCGGGCCGAGTCGCCCGTGCCCGAGTGGTGGCTCGAGCGGGGGCGGCGCAGCGACGGCAACGGCTTCATCGGCTTCTGGGAGGCCATGGTGCGCGCCGAGCTGCGCGCCGACCCCACCCTCCTCGACGGCCCTGCCTGACCCGCGTCCCCTCCCACGAGCCGACCGCTTCTCGAACCTGTACCCGTTTCTGTCCCCCTGGGGACAGAAACGGGTACAGGTTCGAGGGGTGGGGGAGGATCGAGCGGGGGAGGGTCAGGGGCCGTCGAGCAGGTGGTCGAGGAGGCCCTCCTCGAGGTAGTCGGGGTAGGCGAAGGGCGGCACGGGTGCCGCCTCCTGCCCGTCGTAGTCGAGGGCGGCGCGCACCGTCGGCGAGAGGTAGTACCCGCCGGCGACGCAGGTCCGCAGGGCGCGCGCGGCGTCGGGATCGGTGCCGTCGAGCTCGTCCAGGAGCGCCACGGCGGCCGCTCCCGGCGGCTCCGCGCACGGAGCAGGGGGCGGAACGGCGTCGAGGGCCCGGCCCAGCGGCACGCCCAGGTCGGGGCGCACGGCGAGCACCCTGTCGACGAGGGCGCCGGCGATGTCGAGCTCCGACGGCGCCGGACGGTCCGCGGTGCCCGGCACCAGCGCATCGGCCAGGGCGGCGAGCCGCGCCCGCTGCTCGGCGGTGAGGGTGCTGCGCTCGGTGCCCGACGAGGGCGCGGCGAGCGTCACCGGCCGGGTGGACGGCCTGCCCACGGCGGAAGATCGGGGTGGGGTCGGGGCACGACCGGCCCAGCGCCTGGTGGCCAGGAGGTGCTCGGCGGTGCGCAGGGCCAGCGCGGCGATGGTGCTGGTGGGGTTGGCCGACCCGGCCGTCACGAACACGCTGCCGTCGACCACGCCGAGGTTGGCCACGTCGTGGCACATGCCCCATCGGTCGACGACCGACGTCGTCGGGTCGTCGCCCATCCGGGCGGTGCCCATGAGGTGCCCGTTGGGCAGCCCGAGCGCCACCTCGACGTCGTGGGCCCCGGCCTCCTCCAGCGACTCGCGTGCCCGCTCGGCCATCCAGGCCATCATCCGGCGGCTGTTGTCGGAGAGGCGGTAGCGCACCGCGGCGCCGGGGAGCCCGTCGCTGTCGACGGCGTCGGACAGCACCACGCGGTTCGACTCTTCGGGAAGGTCCTCGCAGAGCACGGCCCACTGCGCCGTGCGGCCGAGCCGGGCGAGGACGTTGGCGTGGTGGGCGTCGCCCCACACCCCCCGACCACCAGGGGCGAGCGCAGCCCGCAGGGGCCCGCCGGCCGAGCCCAGGCTCCACGTGGCGCCCCGCACGAAGCCCCGCTCCGACTGTGAGCCGGCGAACTGCAGCGACTGCAGCAGCGCCCCGTTCTGGGCCCGCCACCCGCGCAGGGGCTCGTCGAACCGGCCGGCGACGGTCGACAGCGGGTGCAGCATCAGACGCCGTCCGACCAGGCCCGAGGAGTTGGCCAGGCCGTCGGGACAGCGCGCGTCGGCGGAGGCGAGCAGCAGGCGAGCGGTGCCGACGGCGTTGGCCGCCAACAGCACCACGTCGGCCGTGTGGCGGTGCAGCGCGCCCGCCCGGTCGAGCCACTCGACACCCTGGGCCAGGCCGTCGGGCCCGAGCACGACGCGCACCACCCGGGCCCCGGTGACCAGCTCCCCGCCGGCTGCCGCGAAGGCCGGCCAGTGGGTCACGTCGGTCGAGCCCTTCGCCCCCTCGTTGCAGCCCTGCCCGCAGGTGCCGCGGCGCACGCAGACGTGACGGCCCGCGTAGGGCGCCGAGGCGATGGCATTGGTCGGCGGCCACCAGTGCCAGCCGAGGCGGTGCAGGGCGCGGGCGACCCGCAGGCCGACCGAGCCGAGCGGCAGGGGAGGCAGCGGCGGATCGGCGCCCGGCGGGTAGGCCGGGTTCCCGCCCAGGCCGGACACGCCGAACTGCCGGTCGGTGGCCTCGTAGAAGGGCTGCAGCTCGTCGTAGCCCAGCGGCCAGTCGTCGGCGACACCGTCGAGCGAGCGCACCCGGAAGTCGTCGGGCAGCATGCGGGGCCACTGGGCGTTGTACAGCACCGTGCCCCCGCCGACGCCGTTGAAGTTGAGCGCGCCGAGGTCGGAGGCGGTGACGTCGATCGGGTAGTCGGCCGGCGCCTGCCGCACCGCCGGCGACGGCGACCAGCGGCCGCCGGCCTGCAGCTCCCACGTGGGGTCGGTGCCGGGGTAGTCGGCCGGCTCCGTCCAGCCACCCTGCTCCAAGCAGACGACGCGGACCCCCGCCCGCGCCAGGCGCAGGGCCGCCACCGCACCACCGGCACCGGCGCCGACGACGAGGACGTCGGCGTGCTCCGACGCCACGTCAGTACAGGGTGGCCCGCAGCCGCTCGGGGTACGCGGCGTCGTAGGCCGCCGCGTCGGTCTCGCCGCCCGTCAGCGTCTCGAGCAGCTGGCCGGTGGTGGGCAGCGACGCTCGGGGCACCTGGGCCTCCGGGTCCCACAGGCCGGAACGCACCACCGCCTTGGAGCACTGGTGGTAGACCCGCTCGACCGTCACCACGATGACGCTGGTGGGGACCTTGCCGGCGTGGGTGAAGGTCTCGCGGAGCTCCTCGTCGGTGGTGACGACCGCGGTGCCGTTCACCCGGATGGTCTCGCCGATGCCGGGGATGAGGAACAGCAGGGCGACGCGCGGGTCGCGCACGATGTTGCGCAGGGTGTCGAGGCGGTTGTTGCCGCGCCGATCGGGCAGGGCGATGGTGTGGGGGTCGAGCACCCTCGCCACCGGCGCCGGGTCACCCCGCGGGGAGCAGTCGAGCCCCTCGGGGCCGGCCGTGGCGACCACCACGAACGGCGCCACGTCGAGGAACCGGCGGTGCCAGTCGGTGACCTCGTCGACCTCCTTGGTGATCGAGCTGGCGAGGGGCTCGCCGTAGAGCTCGGCGAGCTGCTCCTCGGTCGTCACCACTCCGGACGCGTCCACGCCGCCACGGTACCGGCCGGGCCCACCCGGACGAGAACGCGTTCGCCGCGCCGGCCGGCGCGGCGGCCGGGATGGAGGCCCGGAGCCTCGTGGTCTCAGGGGCGGCGTCCGACCAGGTCGAGCAGCCGCTGCTGGAGCGGCGCGTCGTCGCCGAGCTCGCCGCTCGGCCCGCTGCCGAACACCCCGACCTGGCCGATCACGGGCCGCATCGGCTCGAGGGCGTGCCAGATCGCCTCCACCACCCGGGGATCGAGCGCCTCGTCGCCGCCGGTGGCGCGGGCCAGGTCCCACGCGTGCACGCCGAGGTCGCCGATCCGGAAGCCCAGCAGCTGGGCGGCGGGGATGTCGCCGGCGGGGTGGTGCACCGTCGCCTCCAGCGCACCCGGTCGGCGGAACGCCTCCCGTTGGGCCGCCGCGCTCTGCTCGAAGCCGGCCATCGGATCCTCGCCGAGGGCGAAGCCGGCGACCGTGGCCATCACCTCGTCGAGGTCGGCTCCTCCGAGCATGGCCACCGCCATGTGGTTGCCGCCGACGACGTGGGTCACGAGCGCCTCGACGTCCCAGCCCTCGCAGGGGGTCGAGGCACCCCACGCGTCGGCGGGCACGGCGTGGAGCCGCCGCCGGAACTCGTCGGCGGCCAGGTCCAGGAGCTCGAGGTGATCCATGCCGGCAGCGTAGGCCGGGGGGCCGTGGGGTTTGCGGGGCCACCTCGGCGGTCCCCAGACTGGGGCGCCGGTCGGGGGACCGGGCCAGCCAGGAGGGACGCGATGGCGGTGATCGACCAGCGGGTGACGTGGGCGCAGGTGGAGGAGCGGCTCGCCCGCGAGACCGACCCGGTGCTGCGGCGCAACCTCGAGCTGCTGCTCCAGCACCAGCAGGCCGAGGCCGCCCTCGACATGGAGCGGCTGATGGCCACGGTCTCCGAGCGGGCCCACTACCACGTGTACTCCCAGCCCGACGGCTCGGCCGACCTCGTCGGCAAGCCCGCCGTGCAGGCCTTCTACGAGGCGTTCGCCGCCTCGGGCGCCCACAAGCTCCAGCTCGACACCGAGCGGCTGGTCGTCGACCGGCACTGCATCGTCACCGAGGGCACCATGCGCATGGCCTACCCGGGCCGGGCGCTGGCGGCCCGTGGCATCGAGGTCGACGACATCGACGCCCTCTACCTCTACGAGTCCCGCATGTGCATCCTGTGGCCGGTCGGCGAGGACGGCCTGTTCGTCGGCGAGGACACCTACACCGCCACCGACGGCTTCGTCGGCATCGAGCACCGCAAGCTCGACCGCACCGACGTCCGGGCGATCGTCGAGTAGGAGAGGACGTCTCGGATGGGCGTCGAGGGGCCGGTGGCCCGACCCGCCGCCGACGGCTCCTGGGGTCGTCGGTGTACTGCCGGGACCCCGACGGGAACCTGGTCGAGCTCCTGACGACCGACTGAGCGGGCAGCGCCGAGGGCGGCCGTGGCAACCTTGCCGTCCATGGGCGGAAGCGATCTTCCTTGGCAGGGCGACGCCTGCGGCCTCGTCGACGCCTTCCGGCGGGGCGAGCGGTCACCCGTGGAGGAGCTCGAGGCCACCCTCGCCGCCATCGAGCGCTCGGAGCTCAACTGCTTCGCCCACGTCGACGTCGAGGGCGCTCGCGCCGCGGCCCGCACCGCCGACGTGTCGCGGCCCTTCGGTGGCGTGCCCACCGCCGTCAAGGAGCTCGAGCCGGTCGCCGGGTGGCCATGGACCGAGGCGTCGCTGGTCTTCCGCGACCGTGTCGCCTCGACGACGTCGCACCACGTCCGCCGGCTGCTCGGCGAGGGCGGCGCGATAGCGGTCGGCGCCAGCACGGCCAGCGAGTTCGGCGGCCTCAACGTCAGCGTCACCCGCGTCAACGGCGTCACCCACAACCCCTGGCGCCACGGCCGCACCGCCGGCGGCTCGTCCGGGGGCTCGGCCGCCGCGGTGGCAGGGGGGCTGGTCAGCCTGGCGACGGGCGGCGACGGGGGCGGTTCCATCCGCATCCCCGCCGGCTACTGCGGCCTGCTCGGCATGAAGGGCACGTTCGGCCGCATCACCCGGGCGCCGCACGCCTACATGCGCCCCAACACGGTGGTGTTCGGCAACCTCGCCCGGTCGGTGCGCGACGCCGCCCGCTACTACGACGTGTGCGCCGGGCTCGACCCGTGGGATCCGAGCACGCTCGCCTCCACCGGCACCTGGGAGGCCGACCTCGGCTCGCACGATCTGCGGGGCCTGCGGGTGGCGGTGATCCCCGACCTGGCCGGCGTCACCCTCGAGCCGGGGGTGCACGAGCAGGTCGAGGCGGCTGCGGAGGCGCTCATCGCCGGCACCGGCATGGTCCGGGTGCCGCTGTCGGTGGAGCTGCCGAACCTGGCGGCGCAGTGGATGGTCGGCAACATGGCGACGCTGGTCGCCGAGCTGGGCCGCCGCTGGCCGGGCTGCGCCCCGCTGCTCACCGACGAGATCGAGATCGGGATGCGCTTGTCGAAGGCGCTCTACAACCTCGACACCGCCGCCGCCGCCGAGGAGCTGCGGGTGCAGGCCAACGAAGCCATGGCCAGTGCCTTCGAGCAGGTCGACCTGATCGTCGCCGCCACCAACCCGGGACCGGCGTTCCCCGCCGAGGCGGCCATGAGCAACCCCGACGAGAGCTTCGTCGACTGGGCCAAGGGGTCCCGGGCCGCTCGGACGGCGTTCGCCGGGGCCATGTTCGGTGTGCGCGCCGCGGCCGCGGTGTTCCCCCGCCTGCCGTCGGCGCTGCTGGCCGCGGTGGCACAGCGCTTCCCGGAGCTGGTGAACATGGGCGGATTGACCATGATCTCCAACGTCTACGGCAACCCGGCGGTGTCGATCCCGGCCGGCACCGTCGACGGCCTGCCCGTGGGCATGCAGGTCCTCGCTCGCCACCACGCCGACGCGCTGCTGCTCGACGTCGCCCTCGCCGTCGAGCGCGAGCGGCCGTGGCCGATGATCGCCCCCGCCGCGCCGGTGGCGACGGCGCCGAGGGGGGTCGGCGAGCCGTCGACGCCATGAGAGAGCGCCGTCCCACCAAGGACGAGCTGGCCGGCTTCCAGGGGGCCACCGTCGACCTCCTCGAGGCCGACCCGCTGCGGCTGCTCTTCGTCGGGATCAACCCGGGGCTGTGGACCGCGGCGGTGAACGCCCACTTCGCCCGGCCCGGCAACCGCTTCTGGCCGGCGCTGCACCGGGCCGGCATCACCAGCCGGGCGGTCGACGCCTCGCTCGGACTGCCCGACGACGACCGGCGGGAGCTGCAGGACGCCGGCATCGGCATCACCAACATCGTGCACGTGGCGACGGCACGTGCCGACGAGCTCACCGCGGCCCAGGTGACGCAGGGCGCCGAGCGGCTGCGGGCCTACGTGCGCCACCACCACCCGGAGGTCGTGGCGGTGCTCGGCCTCACCGCCTTCCGCCAGGCGCTCGGGCGACGCGACCTGGCGGTCGGCCACTGCCCCGACGGGTTCGAGGGGGCGGAGCTGTGGGTGCTGCCCAACCCCAGCGGCCTGAACGCACACGAGACGGTCGACAGCCTGGCCGCGTGGTACCGGGCGGCGGCGGAGGCGGCCGGAGTGCCCTTGCACCGCTGAGCGCCCGGTGGCCCGGTCGGCGCAGCGCCGTTCGACGGCGGGTCGGCAGGTCGACGAGGCTCGCCCATCGGGGAGCCTGGTCTGTGGAGGCCGCCGGGCGGGCAGACGATCCCCATGGCCAGCGATGAAGAGCACGAGACCGAGGTCCGGCGCCAGATGGAGCAGTGGGACTGGTTGCAGGGCGCCGAGGAGCACGATGGCACCAAGGACGCCTTCCGGCGGTTCTCCGACGCCATCGAGGAGTCGATCGGGCTGAAGGAGGCCGACGAGCGAACCATGCCCGGCGACGAGGCCGCCCAGAACGGTGCCATGCCGTAGTCGTCCGTCCCGGGAGGGTCAGGGCGCGTCGAGGCAGCTTCCGAGGAAGTCGTAGATGCGCTGGCGGGCCAGGCGCCCCATGGTGGTGGGCGCGCCCTCGATGCCGTGCGGCCCCTCGGGGTAGACGGCGAGCTCCACCGGGTTGCCGGCGGCCGCCAGCCGGGCGGCGAGGAACAGGTTGTCGTCGAGCAGCCAGTCCGCCGTCCCCACGGTGACGAGGCAGGGCGGCAGGTCGTGCAGGTCAGCCCACAGCGGCGAGATCGCCGGGTCGCGGCACTCGGCGTCGCTGCGGTCGCCCAGGTACAGCCGCCGGTTGCCGTCGTCGCCGGTGGCGTAGGGCACCTTGCCGGCCAGCAGGCGCCGGCTCGGCGTGCCGGCCATATCGTAGCCGCCGTAGCAGAGGTCGGCACCGAGGAACGGCGGCGGCGCGCCCTCGCGGTCGCGCAGGCGCAGCAGGGTGAGCACCGACAGGTAGGCGCCGGCCGACTCGCCCCCGATGAGCAGCCGGTCGGTGCCAAGCTCCTCGGCGGCGTGGTCCACCAGCCACCGGGCGGCCGCCTCGCAGTCGTCGGGCCCTGCCGGGTAGGGGTGTTCGGGCGCCAGGCGGTAGTCGACGCTCACCACCGCGACACGGCACGCCTGGGCGAGGTCCCAGTTGCGGGGGTCCATGGCGGCTGCCGAGCCGACGGTCATGGCCCCGCCGTGCAGGTGGAGGTACACGCCGCGCACCTCGTCGGGCACGAGGAACCGCAGCGGGATCGGCCCCGCCGGCCCCGGGATCTCGCGGACCTCGGGGAAGTCGTAGGCCTTCATGCCGAACAGGCCGCCAGGGGCCATGGCCTCGCGCACCCACGCCAGGCCCTCGGAGCTGGCGGCGTCGAGCCCTCCCATGGCGGCGGTGGCCTCCATGATCGAGCGGTTGTGGGCCTGCTGCTCCGGGACGTGCTCGAGCAGCGCCGGATCGAACAGCTCCAGGCGTCCGTTCACCGCCCGGCACCCTCTCGGGCCGCCGGCGTGAAGCGCACCGGCATCGACTCGGGGCCGCTGATGAAGTTCGACTCCCGGTAGGGCAGCGGGGCCTCGCCCGCCAGCTCGAGGTCCGGCAGGCGCCGCAGCAGCTCGGAGAACATGATCTTCAGCTCGAGGCGGGCGAGCGAGGCACCCAGGCAGAAGTGGGGGCCGAACCCGAACGCCAGGTGCGGGTTGGGGCTGCGGGTCACGTCGAGGCGGTCGGGTTCGTCGAACACCGACTCGTCGCGGTTGGCCGACGGGTAGAAGAGCATGACCTGGTCGCCCTCGCGCAGCTGCCGGCCCCGCAGCTCGAGGTCCTCGGTGACGGTGCGGGCCATGTTCTTGATGGGCGAGACGTAGCGCAGCAGCTCCTCCACCCCGGTCTCGATCAGCGAAGGGTCGGAGGCCAGCCGGTCGCGCTGGTCGGGGTGGGCCAGCAGGGCCACCATCCCGTCGGTCATGACGTGCCGGCTGGTCTCGTCGCCACCGATGAGGATGAGCAGGCTCTCCTGCACGAGCGACTCGTCGTCGAGGCGGTGGCCGTCGATCTCGGCGTAGCAGAGGGTGCTGACCAGGTCGGCCTGGGGCGGCTTGGAGCGGCGGTCGGCGATCACCCCGAGCTGGAACTCACGGAAGGCCATGCCCGCCTCCATGGCCTTCATCTGCACCTCGGGGGTGGGCGTGCCGGTGGTGCCGCGGATCATGTCGTCGGACCAGCGGAGCAGGTCGTCGTAGGCATCCGGCGGGAAGCCCAGCATGTCGGCGATGAGCAGCAGCGGCAGCGGCGCGGCGATGTCCCAGACGAAGTCGCACTCGCCCCGCTCGCACACCGCGTCGATGATCCCGGTGCAGATCTCGCGGATCTTCTCGGCGTGGGCCTGCACCTTCTTGGGGGTGAAGCCCCGGTTCACCAGCGAACGGCGCTGCTGGTGCAGCGGGTTGTCCATCGAGATCATCATCGGCAGCGGGTCGCCGTGGGGCCGCGGCGCCCGCTTGGAGGAGAACCGCGCCGGGTCCTTCTCGATGGCGAGCACGTCGTCGTAGAGGAAGACGCCCCACACGTCATTGGCCTCGTCGCGGTAGACGGGTGCGTGGCGCCGCATCCACGCCCACGTCTCGAAGGGGCGCTCGGCGTACCAACGGCCGTCGAGCAGGTCGATGTCGTCGCGCGTCGTCTGGGCCATGGCCCTCACCCCCGGTGTGGTTCCCCCGTCCGCGGGCGGGCGCCGCGGAGCTGCCCTGACGCTATCCGGCGGGTCGGTGCCCGAGCGGGTCCCCGGGCGCGCCCGGCCGCGTGCCTACCGTGGGGCACGTGGGACCGGCGCCGCGACCCGCCCCAGAGGTCGACGTGGGGGACGAGCTCGCCGCGGCCCTCGTCGGCCACCAGCACCCCGACCTGGCCGGCCCCGTGCGGCTCGTGGCCAGCGGCTGGGACAACGCCGTGTTCCGCCTGGGCGAGCAGCTGTGCGTGCGGCTGCCCCGTCGGCAGCTCGGGGCCGACCTGGTGGCCCACGAGCTGCGGTGGCTGCCCGAGCTGGCGCCCCGTCTGCCCCTGGCCGTCCCGACACCGGTGCGGGCCGGTGCGCCAGCGCTCGGCTACCCGTGGGCGTGGACGATCTGCCGCTGGATCCCGGGCGACACGGCGCTGCAGCGGCGGCCGGCCGACGCCTGGGCCGCCGCCGACGCGCTCGGCCGCTTCCTCGCCGGCCTGCACCGGCCGGCCCCCGCCGACGCTCCGGCCAACCCGTACCGGGGGGTGCCGCTCGCCGACCGGGCCGGCACCTTCGACGAGCGGCTCGGCCAGCTGCCCTCCGACCTCGCCCTCGACGTCGCCCTGGTGCGACGGGTGTGGGACGGCGCGCTCGCCGTCGAGCAGTGGGCCGGCCCTCCCATCTGGCTCCACGGCGACCTGCACCCCGGGAACCTGGTGGTCGGCGACGGGCGCCTCGTGGGGGTGATCGACTTCGGGGACCTCACCGCCGGGGACCCCGCGACCGACCTGGCGGTGGCCTGGATGCTCCTGCCGCCCGAAGCCCGGCCGTGGTTCCGGGAGGCGGCCGGCGGTGCCGACGACGCCACCTGGGCCCGGGCGCGGGGATGGGCCCTCAACCTGGCGGTGGCCCTGCTGGCCCACTCGTCGGACGATCCACCGATGGCCCGGCTCGGCCGGCGCACCGTCGACGCCGTGCTGGCCGACGCGACCGCCAGCTCGTGAGCCGGCGAACGGTCACCGGTCGGGCCGCGCGCGGATCAGGTCCGGGCGGCGCCGGCTCGGTCGATGCGGCCGTCGGGGTGGTGGGCGAAGCGGCCCTCGTCGGCGGCGTGGACCGGTCCGTCGACGGGCCAGGGCCATCCGCCGAAGCCGGTGCGCTGGTAGTCGAGGAACGCCTGGCGCAGCCCCTGCTCGTCGTTCATCACGAACGGGCCCTGCCGGGCGACGGGCTCGCCGATCGGCCGGCCCTGCAGCACCAGGCACTCGGCGCCCTCCGCCGACGAGACCTCGACGGGCTCCTGGCCGCGCAGCACCGAGCCGGTGTCGACCCCGAGGTCGTGCTCACCGATCTGCACCGACCGCCCCGCGAAGACGTACAGGGTGCGGACGGTGTCGGGCCCGGCGACTGGCGGGAGGGTCCAGCTCGAGCCCGGCTCGAAGGCGAGGTGCCAGATGGCGACGTCGGAGCCGGGCTGGGAGGCCCACGAGCTCGGAGGCGGCGCAGGCGGGGTGACCCCGGCCACCGCTCCGGCGATGACGGTGAGCTCCATGCGGTGGCCGGCGTCGTCGACGACCTCGACGGTGGGGACGTCGTCGGCCCACAGCATGGTGAAGTACGGGTCGTCCATCTTGTGGCTGGCCGGCAGGTTCAGCCAGATCTGGAACAGCTCCAGCGGGTTGGGCCGCTCCCGGTCGCACAGCGGGAACATCTCGGAGTGCACCACACCGGCCCCGGCGGTGAGCCACTGCACGTCGCCCCGCCCGAAGCGGGCGGTGGCCCCGAGCGAGTCGGAGTGGTCGATCAGCCCCTTGCGCACGTAGGTGACCGTCTCGAAGCCCCGATGCGGGTGCTGCGGGAAGCCCGGCACGACGTCGCCGTGGTACATCCGCCAGCCGTCCTTGCCGGCGAAGTCCATCCCGATGTCGCGTCCTTCGAGCGACGCCGCCGGTCCGAGGTGGGCGTTGCCCCGGGGATAGGCGTCGTCGTGGTGGGCGCAGAACAGGAACGGGTCGATGGTCGGCCAGTGCAACCCGATGGGGACGGTCTGGAGCACGGGATCGGTCATGGGACCAAGGCTAAGAGGAGCCAGCGCCGTCAGCGAGGGTCGTAGCGCTCCCGGCGGACGTTGACCCGCCGGCCGCGGATCGTGGCGCCCTTCATGGCCCGGATCACCTCGTCGGCCGAGCGGGCGGGGACCTCCACCAGCGAGAAGCGCTCGGTGATCTCGATGGCGCCGATGTCCCGGCCCTGCAGGCTGGTCTCCCCGGTGATGGCGCCCACCAGGTCGCCGGGGCCCACCCGGGCCGCCCGCCCGACGGGGAAGAACAGCCGCACCGCGTCGCCGCCACGGCCGCGGTCTCGACCGGGGGTCCGCCGGCCGCCGGGCTCCCGGCCCGGCTGGCCCCGGTCCGGCTGGCCCCGGTCCGGTCGGTCGCCCCGCCCGGCACGGTCGTCGCGGCCGCCGCTGTCGCGCCGGGGGCGGAGCTTGGCCTCCGGGATCTCCTCCTCGTCGGCGCCGGCCGGGTTGGCGGCCTCGTGGACCAGCTTCACCGCGGCCAGGGCCACCTCGAACGCGTCGGCCTCGTCGGTCAGGCTCTCCACGATCGTGCGGTAGCGGTCGAGGTCGTCGCCGAGCAGCGCCTCTCGCACCATCGCCAGCGTCAGCTCCATCCGCCGGTTGCGCAGGTCGGTGATGGTGGGCACCTTCTCCACGGCGATGGCCTGGCCCGTCACCCGCTGGATGTTCTCGAGCAGCCGATGCTCCCGGGGCTCGGCCAGGGTGATGGCCACGCCCTCGCGGCCGGCCCGCCCCACCCGCCCGATGCGGTGCACGTAGGCCTCCGGGGCCGACGGCACGTCGTAGTTCACGACGTGGGTCAGCACGTCGATGTCGAGGCCCCTGGCGGCCACGTCGGTGGCGACGAGCAGGTCCGAGGTGCCGGCTCGGAGTCGGCCCATCACCCGGTCGCGGCCCTCCTGGTTCAGCCCGCCGTGCAGCGCCTCGGCCCGGTAGCCGCGGCCGTTGAGCGTCTCGGTGAGCTGGTCGACCTCGTGGCGGGTGCGGCAGAACACGATGGCAGCGGTGGGCGCCTCCACGTCGAGCACCCGACCGAGCGCCGCCGCCTTGTGCGACCGCGGCACCACGTAGGCGGACTGGCGCACCCGGGGCGCCTCCCCGGCGGCCGGCTCGGTGGCGGCGATGGTGATGGTCACCGGGTCGGACAGGTGGCGGCGGGCGAGCCGCTCGAGGCGCGGCGGCATGGTGGCGGAGAACAGCACGGTCTGGCGGCCCTCGGGCAGGGCGTCGAGGATGGCGTCGAGGTCGTCGGCGAAGCCCATGTCGAGCATCTCGTCGGCCTCGTCGAGCACCACGACCTCCACCCCCGTGAGGTCGAGGCTGCCCCGCTGCAGGTGGTCGACGGTGCGGCCGGGAGTGGCGACCACCACGTCGACCCCCCGGCGAAGGGCGTGGAGCTGACGGCCGATGGGCTGGCCGCCGTAGATCGGCAGGACGCGGGCCGTCAGGCCACGGCCGTAGCGGTGCACCGCCTCGGACACCTGCATGGCCAGCTCTCGGGTGGGCACCAGCACGAGGGCGGTCGGAGCGGTGCCCCGATCGCCCGGCGCCATCCGCTCGAGGATCGGGAGGGCGAAGGCGGCCGTCTTGCCGGTGCCGGTGGCGGCCTGGCCCAGCACGTCCCGCCCGGTGAGCAGTGCCGGCACCGCCTCGGCCTGGATCGGGGTGGGCTCCTCGTAGCCGAGCCCGGCGAGCGCCTCGGTGAGCTCGGGGCGCAGGCCCAGGTCGGCGAAGGTCGTGCCGTCCGCCGCGCCGACCGGGTCGGGAGCCGGGGCGGGTGCCGGTTCGTGGGTGGGTTCCTGCGGCGGTTCCTGCGTCATGTCCTCGTCCTGGTCGCGGGCGCGAGCGCCTCCTCCACGGTCGCACGGGGAGCGTTGGTTGACGAATCCTCGCCTGCGCCGCCCTCGGTGGTCGTCGGTCGGGTCAGCGGTTGCGGTCGCGCCAGCGCTCGATCTGGCGTCGGTCGCGCTTGGTGGGGCGACCGGTGCCTCGGTCACGGAGGCCCAGCGCGCCCGGATCGTCGCGGCTGGACGGTGGGGGCGAGTGGTCGAGGTAGCACTCGACGGCGATCGGTGCCCCGACCCGGTTCTCGATGAGCCGCACGACCTCGACGACGCGCTCGCGCCCGTGCAGCCGGGCCTCGACACGGTCGCCGACGGCGACCGTGTGGGCCGCCTTGGCCGGTCGACCGTTGAGCCGCACGTGCCCGGCTCGGCACGCGTCGGTGGCCTCGGTGCGGGTCTTGGTCAGCCGCACCGACCACAGCCAGCGATCGAGCCGGGCTCCCTCCACCGTGCTAGCCGCCGTCGCCGCCGGTCCCCGCACCGGCCGGCACCGTGAGGGTCAGACAACCGTCGTCACCCCCGGCGCAGAGCTCGGCGAGGGAGAAGCCGAGCTCCTTGGCCCGGCGGACGAACCGGAGCCGGTCGAGGTCGCTCTGCGGGTAGCGCCGGTAGCCGTGGCCGCGCTCAGGTTGGCGCAGCAGCCCCCGGCGCTCGTAGAAGCGCACCGTCTCCACGTTGACGCCGGCGGCTCGCGCCAGCTCTCCGATGGTGTACGTGCCCACCTGGTCAAGGCTACGGGCCGTACCCCGGTACCGGGTCAGCCAGGTGGGTCGAGGGCCCTGCGCCGCCGTCCGTGCGAAGATCACCGCCCATGGAGCTGACCCCCTTCGCCACGCTGACCCTGACCACTGGCTCCGAGGGCCTGTACATGCTCGGGGCCACACCGGCCGGCACCCGCATCATCCAGGAGATCCACGGCGCCGAGCTCGTCGGCGACCGTGTGAAGGCGTCGCTGCTGGGCACGGCCAACGCCGACTGGCTCGCGATCGACGCCCAAGGCGTGGCCACCTTCGACATCCGCATGACGCTCATGACCGACGACGACGCCGTGCTGTACCTCGCCTACTCGGGCAGGGCCGACTGGTCGGAAGGCCTGGGCCGCGGGCCGATCTTCGTCGGCGCCGAGCTCGAGGCGGGTGACGAGCGCTACCGCTGGCTCAACGCGCTCCACCTGTTCGGCCGGGGCGGGGTGGCCGACGGCGGCGTGCGGTACGAGTTCTTCCAGGGCAGCTGACGAGCGCCGGCCGACCATCCCCGACCGTCGGCAGCGGGAGACCTCTTCTCGTCGTTCTGGTGGAGGATCAGCCACCGAATCCGGGGGCAGACCTCCACCGGAACGGGCATTGCAGCGCGTGTCCAACCGACGGTTCGGTGGGGATGACCGATGCCGTCAGAGGCGCGGGCAGAGCTCTCGGCGGCAGCGTTCGAGCACGATGCGGCGGTGGTGTTGATGCTCGGCTTCCTCGGCGGGGCTGCGGTGCTCGGAGCACGGGCAGTCGCATCCGGGGCGTCGGCCTCGGGGCGGTTCGTTGGGCAGCCGGGCCGCCTCGGCGGTGGTCGCCACAGGCAGTCGCGGGAGCTGGTCGTCGAGGCCGGGCGGTCGGGTCGTGCGGGTCGTGCCGTCCTCGAGCACCAACGTGTAGGTGCCGTCGGGTTCGATCCGATCGTGCCATCGATGCCGGTGCAACATGTGGTGGCAGCGGCGACACAAGGCGACGGCGTTGTCGATGTCGGTGCAGCCGCCTTCTTCCCAGGGCACGACGTGGTGGATGTCGCACTTCGACGGGTCGGCGCCGCACCCTCGGCAGCCGCCGTCGCGTGCGAGCACGGCTCGGCGCTGGGCGAGGGAGAAGGTGCGGCTGGACCGGCCCAGGTTGAGCAACCGGTTGCCGGCGGTGAGGAGCAGCTCCATGGCACCCCCGGAAGCGACGGCGGCCACGAGCGCGTCGGTCACGAGGTTGCCGTCGAGGGTCGTCGCCACACCGCCACCGCCCTTGAAGGCCTCGAGGAACAGGCCCCGGTCGAGCTCTCCGAGCCCGGGCCGGTTGGCCAGGAACCGTTGGAGGTCACCGGCGGTGACGACGCCGACCGCCTTTAGCCATGCTCGGTAGAGGGCGACGATGTCGGCGGTGACGGTGAGGCGTTCCGTGCGGCGGTTGCCGTCGGGGTTCACCAGTCCCGCGAGGTAGCCCTCGCAGACCGCCAAGAGGGCGTCGGCTCGGCGTTGCTTGGGGGTGCGGCGCTCGCCCGGGGCGTCGTCGCGGGTGGCGGCGGTGAGAGCCTTCTCGATGGTCGCGGCGGCGTCGGGGTCGAACGAGCCTCGTACCACCAGCTCGTCGTCGAGGGTGCGGGACGCCGACAGCTCGCGTTCGGGCACGGCCTCGGTGGGCTCGATGCCGGCCTCGGTCGCTTCTCGTTGGGCGAAGTCGTCGGCCTGGCTGACCCAGCGCCGCAGGACGATGCCGGTCTGGTGGGCGGTGAGGGGCCGGAGCGCGTGGATGGTGTCGTCGATAGTGGCGGCGAAGCGCTCGACGTGCCGCTCGGGGACCACCGCGCAGGCCAGGTCGACCTGGGCCCCGGTGAGACGGCCGGCGCGCCACGCCTCGCCCAGCTCGGGCCAGGTCGCCAGCCGTGCGGCCCGTCGAGCGAGCCGGCGCGACTCCACCAGCGTGGTGCGGCAGCGATGGCGCACGAAGGTGGCCATGGTGGCGAACCCGTCGACCTCCGCCTGGCCCCGGCGCGAGTACTCCGCCTCGGCCGCGGTGATCTTGGCGTCGAGCAGCGAGAGCAGCTCTCGGGCCTCGGCGATGCTGTCG
Organism: Actinomycetes bacterium; assembly: GCA_029782145.1. GTDB lineage: Bacteria > Actinomycetota > Acidimicrobiia > Acidimicrobiales > Acidimicrobilacustridaceae > CAMFLJ01. Next base: position 47,293 of record JAKOVH010000023.1, read on the forward strand.
CCGAGGGAGGGCACGGAGGTGCGCTCGATCGTCGCTCGCAGGTCCTGAAGCGGGTCTCCGCCGACGCCAGGTTCCATGCCGACGAGGGTAGCGTACGCCAGTTCGAAGTGCAATGAGAAATGCTGAGAATCATTGGTGTTTTCAGCCCACGCGCGCCATCGGAGGCCGACGCCACGAGGGCGAGCAGCGCCCCCGGCCGGGCAACGCCTCGACAGGGCGGAGCCGGCCGCACGCCGGACGGCCTCGCCCATCCGTTCTGGTGGAGGATCAGCCACCGAATCCGGTGGCAGACCTCCACCAGAACGGGCATTGCAGCGCGTGTCCAACCGACCCTTCGGGGCGGTGTCGTGCGACATCCATGGCCGCTGTGCCACACTGCCCGAGTAAGGGGGAGCATTAGAACGCGCCCAGAACCGCCTCGCACCGGAGGAACCTCATGGAGTTCGCCGTCTTCCTGAACGGCTACATCCCGGGCCCGAACGCCCACGATTCAGAGATGCAGCACCTGTCGTACCTGCGCGAGGCGGAGTACGCCATCTTCGCCGACAAGCACAACTGGAAGTACGTGTGGTTCGGCGAGCACCACGCCCTCACCGAGTACTCCCAGCTGTCGGCGCCCGAGGTGGCGATCGGCTACATCGCCGCGCAGACCGAGTACATCCACCTGGGCACGGCCATCAACAGCCTCTCGCCCCGCAAGGAGCACCCCGTCCGCTACGCCGAGCGGGCGGCCACGATGGACCACTACACGAACCGCCGCTTCGAGTGGGGCACCGGCCGGGGCGCCGGTTCCCACGAGATGCGCTCGTTCAACATCATGGACAAGGACTCGACCAAGCCGGAGTGGAACGAGGTCGTCCGTGAGATCCCCCGCATGTGGGAGCTCGAGGACTACGAGTTCCAGGGCGAGACCTTCACCGTGCCCACGCCGCACAACGTGCTGCCCAAGCCCTACGGCCAGGGCCACCCGCCGATCTGGGTCGCCTGCGGCAACCCGCCCACGTTCACCACGGCCGGGCAGATGGGCATCGGCGCCATCGCCTTCAACTTCGAGCCGATCTACGCCCTGCGAGGCCGCATCGAGGCCTACAAGGAGGGGATCGCCAACTGCACCGAGCCCATCGGCCAGTTCAAGAACGACAACGTGATGATCACCAACTCGGTGATCTGCTGCGAGACCCGCGAAGAGGCACGCGAGATCGCCCTGCGCAAGGGCCGCGGCTACCTCGTGTCGATGGTGAACCTCTACCACGACACCATGCCGAAGTCCCAGGACGCCATCACCTGGCCGAGCAAGCCCATGTCGCTCTACGACATCGTGCAGTCCGGCATGGACGGCGACGAGCTGCTCGACGGCATCATCGAAGCCGGCCACATGCTGTGCGGCACGCCCGACGAGGTCAGCGAGCAGATCGCCAACTGGGGCGACGTGGGCATGGACCAGCTCGCCTTCGGCCTGCCCATCGAGGGCATGCACCACGAGGAGATCCTCGGCACCCTGGAGCTGTTCGGCGACAAGGTGATCCCCGAGTTCGACAAGGACCGCAAGCACTCCACCGACTACTACCGGGAGCAGGCCGTGCCGAAGTACGGCAGGTTCTCCAAGCCGCTCCCCGGCGACGTCGAGTGGCCCACCGTGCTGCCCACCAACAACCTCACCGGCACCCCGGACTGAGCCGGACCACCCGGTCCACCTGGACACGCGAGAGCCCGTGCCCCGCGACGCCACCGCCACCCGCGAAGCACTCCTTCGGGAGGCCGAGCGGCTGTTCGCGAGGCGCGGGCTCTACCAGGTCCAGGTGCGCGAGATCGTCGAGGCGGCCGGCCAGCGCAACGTCTCGGCGCTGAACTACCACTTCGGCTCCCGCGAAGGCGTGGTGGAGGCCATCCTCGCCCGCCACGGCGAGCCCACCGACGTCGCGCGCGGCGAGCTGCTGGCGGTGGTGGGCCGCGACGCCTCCACGCGCGACCTGGTGGCGGCCCTCGTGGTGCCGTACACCGCCCACCTCCAGTCACCGGAGGGCCGCGACTACCTGCGCATCGTCGCCCAGCTCTCGGCCACGTTCTCGAACTGGCGGGTCCTCGGTCCGGGCACCGGCCCCCGTCTCATCGAGATCCTCACCATCCTCGAGCAGCGGCCGTCGCACGTGCCCGAGGCCGTGCGCCGCGAGCGCGTCGTCGAGCTCATCATGCTCATGACCGTCGCCGCGTCGGAGCGGGCCCGGGTCCTGGAGAAGGAGCCCGAGCAGGAGCTCGACCACGCCACGTTCGCGGCCAACCTCACCGACGTGCTCGTCGGCGTGCTGGACGCCCCGCTGCACGGCCCGCTGCCGAGCCTCGTCACCGACACCGCCGCCGGCTGACCCGGCCAGCCGACACCGCCGCCGGGTGACCCGGCCGGGGGAGGCGGGCAGGCCGGGCGGGTCGGGGACGACGGCGCGGGTACCGTGCCGGGCCATGGCATCCGTCCCCACCGCCCCGATCGTCGCGACCGGCCTGGTCGGCGGCTACCTCGTCGCCCGCGAGACCGGGGTCCGGCCCCTCGGGGGGGCCGTCCTCGGCGCCTGCGGCCTGGTCGCCGGGCGCACCTGGCTGCGCACCGCCGGGCCCGCCACCACCGCGGTGCTGTCGGCGCTGTACCTCGGCGGCTTCGGGGCCAGCCATCCGCTCTCCAAGAAGCTCGGGCCCTGGCCGTCGGTGCTCGGCGTCGCTGCCGTGTCGGCGACCGCCTCGTGGCTCCTGGCCGACCGGAAGGCGTCCCGATGAGCGAGGCCCCCACGCGCAGCGCCGCCCCCGGGCCCCTGCCGGGGTTCGACGGCCTGGTCGGCACCGTCATCGACGAGCTCACACCCGACCGGGTGGTGGCCCACGTCGACCTCGGCCCGACCCACCACCAGCCCTACGGGATCGTCCACGGCGGCGTCTACTGCACCCTCGTCGAGGTCGTCGGCAGCATCGCGGGCTCGCTGAACGCGCCCGAGGGCAAGGTCGTCGTGGGCGTCAACAACAACACCCACTTCCTCGCCTCCATGAGCGAGGGGCGGGTCGTGGCCACCGGCACGCCGATCTCGCGGGGCCGCACCCAGCAGCTCTGGAACATCGACATCGTGCGCGAGGACGACGGGCGCCTGGTGGCCACCGGCCAGCTGCGGCTCCAGGCGATCGACGCCCGCTGACCCGTCGGGGCACGCTCTCCCGGACCGGGCCGGACGGCGCCGGACGGGGCGCTGCGCGAGGCTCCCCGGCATGTTCGACAACCGCATCACCCGGATGGTCGGGTGCGAGATCCCGATCCTGCAGGCGCCGATGGGCTACATCTCCCGGGCGCCGCTCGCCTCGGCCGTCGCCAACGCCGGCGCCATCGGGATGATCGAGACCTCCTCGGGCGAGCTCGACGTCATCCGGGGGGCCTTCGGGTCACTACTCGGCTGATGGCCTTCCTTTCCCTGCTTGCAGGCGTCGTGCTGCTCGCTACGGCTGCGCTACAGGCAGCGGATGCGCTCGGAAGGATGCGGGTCAGGAGTTACCCGTTCCTGAGATCCGAGAGTGCCGCCCTCAAGTGGGCCTACGTCTGCTGTCTGGTGACCGGAGGGCTCTTCGCGATGGCGTTTGGCCTCTGGGTGGCGTAGCGGGACAGCCCCACATCAACGCCTGCACCGCCATAGGGTCCTTGGATGTTCGACAACCGGATCACCCGACTCTTCGGGTGCGAGATTCCGATCATGCAGGCGCCGATGGGCTACATCTCCCGGGCGCAGTTGGCGTCCGCTGTAGCCAACGCCGGGGCGATCGGGATGATCGAGACCTCCTCGGGCGACCTCGAGGCCTTCCGCCGAGAGGTGAAGCTGGCGCAGGAGTGGGCCCCGGGAAAGTGCCTCACTGCAAACATCGCCCAGGCCTTCGTGCGCGATCCGTCGATCGTCGACTTCGTCGTCGAGCAGGGTGTCCGGTTCGTCACCACCTCGGCAGGCGATCCCAACCGCTACACGCGCCAGCTGAAGGACGCCGGCCTCGTCGTGTTCCACGTGGTGCCCACACTGCGGGCGGCGCTGAAGGCCGTCGATGCGGGGGTCGACGGGCTGGTCGTCGAAGGAGCCGAAGGCGGCGGGTTCAAGAACCCCCGCGACGTCGCCACCATGGTGCTGCTGCCGCTGGTGGCGTCGAAGGTCGACGTGCCGATCATCGCCGCGGGCGGCTTCGTCGACGGCGCCACCATGGCCGCCGCCTTCGCCCTCGGCGCCGAGGGGGTGCAGATGGGCACCCGCATGGTGGCCAGCGCCGAGTCGCCGATCCACGAGAACTGGAAGCAGGCGATCGTCGACGCCGCCGAGACCGGCACCGTGCTGCTCAACCGCCACGCCGCCCCGGCGGTGCGGGTGCTGCGCACCGAGGTGAGCGAGGCCTACGAGTTCGACACCGGGCGCAACGCCATGGGTGCCATGGCCGACCACCGCCGGGTGTACTTCGAGGGCGACCTGACGGCGGGCCTGGCGTTCGGCGGGCAGGTCGCCGGGCGCATCGACCGGGTGCGGCCGGTGGCCGAGGTGATCCGCGAGTGCGCCGACGACTGCCTGCGGGTCATCGCCGACCTCGCCGTCCGCTATCCGCCGTCGCCCTCGCCTTCGCCGGAGGAGCCGGACCAGGCGGCGACGCACGGGGCGAGCACCTCGGCCAAGGTGGGCGAACCCAGCTCCCGCAGCTCGTAGCGCACCCGTCGCACCGGCACGTCGCCATCCAGCACGCTCGCCAGGTCGATGGGCGTCCCGGCCAGCACCACCTCGGGACGGGCGGCCCTGACGGTGGCCCGCAGGTCGGCCACCTGTTCGGGCGAGTAGCCCATCGCCGGCAGCACGGGGCCGAGCTGGCCGAAGCGCTCGAACACCGCCGCCAGCGAACCCACCGCGTAGGGGCGGGGATCGATCACCTCGGCGTGGCCGGCCCGGGCGGCCGCCAGCCCGGCGCCACCGGCCAGACCGCCGTGGGTCAGCGACGGCCCGTCCTCCACCACCAGCACACGAGCGCCGGCGATCGGGGGGCCGTCGGCGAGGCTGACCTCGGATGCCGCCTCCACGACCGCCACACCGGGTCGGCACCGCTGTGCGATCGCCTCGCGGATGGCGACGAGCGCTCCCGGCGCCGCGGCGTCGACCTTGTTGATCACCACCACGTCGGCCGTCCGCAGGTTCACCTCGCCCGGGTGGTAGGTGGTCTCGTGGCCCGGCCGGAGCGCATCGACGACGGTGATGGTGAGGTCGGGCCGGAAGAAGGCGAAGTCGTTGTTGCCGCCGTCCCACAGCACCACGTCGCACTCCGCCTCGGCCCGGTGGAGGATGGCCTCGTAGTCGACGCCCGCCCAGACCACGAACCCGTCGTCGACCGGGCGCTCGTACTCCTCGAGCTCCTCGACGGTGAGCGCGGCGGCGGCCAGGTCGGCCCGGCTGGCGAAGCGCTGCACGGCCATGGCGGCCAGGTCGCCGTAGGGCATCGGGTGGCGGACCCAGGCGACGCGGAGGCCCGCCGCCCGCAGCACCCCGGCCACGACCCGACTCGTCTGGCTCTTGCCGCAGCCGGTGCGCGACGCCACCACGGCCACGACCGGCCGGGTGCTCTCCAGCATGGTGGCCTTCGGCCCGACGAGGGTGAAGTCCGCACCCGCGGCCAGCACCCGGGATGCCACGTGCATGACCTCGACGTGGGGCAGGTCGGAGTAGGCGAACACGACCTCGTCGACCGCGTGGGCCTCGATGAGCTGCTCGATCTCGGCCTCGGGGCGGATCGGGATGCCGTCGGGATAGGCGGGGCCGGCCAGCTCGGGAGGGTAGGTGCGGTCGTCGATGCCGGGGATCTGGGCGGCGGTGAAGGCCACCACCCTCGACCCCGGGTCGTCGCGGAAGACGGTGTTGAAGACGTGGAAGTCCCGACCTGCCGCACCCATGACGATGACCCGTCGCACCGGGCCATGATGGCGCGGGGAGCGCTGGAGCGGTCAGTCGATGGGGAGGCGGGCCATCAGGTCGGCCTTGCGCTCCTCGAACTCCTCGAAGGTGATGACCTTGTCCTCGAGCTGGCGGTGCACGAGCTCGATCTCCTGCAGCAGCTCGGCGGCGCTGAGCTCACCGCCCTCGGACGCGACCGGTGCCTCTTCCTCCGCGCGGGGCACCGACTCCCCGGACTGGCGACGCTCGCGCTTCAGGGCCTGCTTGGCCTTCTTGGCGCGATCCCGCTGGAGCTTCTCGAAGCTGGTCCGTTGCGCACCCATGTGCGCCTCCTTCCGATGGCGGCTCGCCACGGTAGCGGTTCGTGAGCCGTTCGCTGCCGCGATGAGGCGATCGTCACGTCATCGGCCTGCTCCGGGGTCGACGGTGCAGCCCGCGGCGTCCCCCGGCCAGGCGTGGCCGACCACCTAGCCTCTGGCCGATGCCGAAGGTGATCGGGGCGGGCCGCCTCCTGCTGATGGCGGTCGGGACGGCGCTGGTCACCCTCGTCGCCGTCCTCGTCATCGGGCCGTGGGGCTGGACGGCGGGCATCGACGTCACCCACGGCCCGCCCCTCACCGGACCCCCGCCGCAACCCACGGTGGCGCCCGACGTGGTCTACCAGTCGGCCGACGGCTCGATCCGGGTCACCGACGACACCTACCGGCGGGTCTACGGCGCGGACTACACGGTCCGGTTCGACGTCACCGCCACGGTCCGCGACGACCACAGCGTCGAGGTGGTGGAGGACATCGCCCAGTGGTTCGGCGTGGCCCGCCACGGCATCGAGCGGCAGATCCCGCTCTCCGACGAAGCCAGCGAGCACGCCCTGCGCTCGCTGCAGGTCTCCACCGACGCCGGAACGCCGGGCGCGGTCGAGCTCAGCGAAGGATCCGGCTTCGCCGGCGTGGCGGTCCGCATCGGCGACCCCGACACCACCGTCACCGGCCTGCACCGCTACCGGCTGGCCTACGTGCTCGAGAACGTGGTCTCCCTGCCCGCGCCGACCCCGGCGCGCGAGGTGGTGCAGGCCTCGCCCGGCGGCGCCTCCACCAAGGTCACGGTGCCCGCCGGGCCGGCCGTCGAGCGGGTCGCCCTCGACGCGTTCAGCGAGTGGCGCCAGCCGATCTACGGCGCCACCTACACCGTGACCGGACCCCAGGGGGCGACGGCCCAGGCGTGCTTCCAGGGGCCCGCCGGGGCCACCACCGCGTGCGCCTCGGTCACGCCGGCACCCGACGGGGGCCGCTTCGACGCGGTCGTGCCGTCGCTGCCCGGCCAGTCGTTCACCGTGCAGGTCGACTGGCCCGCCGGCACCTTCGGGCCGACCGTCGCCCACGGCCCCGAACGGGGCACCTGGCCGGTGCGCCTGGCGGCCGTCGCGCTGTCGCTCCTGGGCGTGGTCGTGGTGGCGGTCGCGGCGCTGGCCCGGCGACGGCAGCTGTGGTCGCGCACCCGCCAGGGTGTCGTGGCCACCTTCGGGGGCACACCCGACGCCGCGCCCTCCGAGCTCGTGCCGCCATCGCCCCGGGTGGCCGCCCCGCTCGAGTTCGTCCCCCCGGTGGGCCTGCGCCCCGCCGAGCTGCTGCGCGTCGAGGAGGGCGCCCGGGCCGAGCCGCCTCGCCTCGTCGCCGCCACCGTGATCGACCTGGCGGCGGGCGGCGAGCTGGAGCTCGTCGCGGCCCGCGACGACGAGGACTGGGTCGCCCGACGCCGTCGGGGTGGCGCCGGCCGGGAGCTGCGACCGTACGAGGAGCGGCTGCTGGCGGCGCTGTTCCCCGAGGGCACCGACGAGGTGCGCTTCGGGGACCGGGCCGAGGCCATGGGCACGGCCCGCGACCGCATCCTCGAGCAGCTCGACGACGACCTGAAGCGGGCGGGTCTGCTCGAGCGCCGGCTGGGCACCGTGCCGTCGGGGTGCGCCAGCCGTGCCGTGGGCACGATGGCCGGCTTCGTGGTGGGCATCGCCGTGCTCGGCGTCGGGCTCGGCATGCTGGTGCGCATGCTGCCGTCGTGGGCGCTCGCCATGCTGGCGGCGGGCCTGGTGATCGGGGCGGTGACGGCCGTGCGGGGGCTGCTGGCGGTCCGACGGGCCGGCCGGGACCTCACGGCCCGCGGTCTGGGCGTGGCCTATCGCACGCAGGGGTTCCGGCGCTTCTTCGACCAGAGCGAGCAGATGCACGCCCGAGCGGCCGCCGACGCCGGGCTGCTGCGCCAGTACCTCGGCTACGCGGTCGCCTTCGACGCCGTCGACCGGTGGGTCGCCGCCTTCGACGCGCCCGACCTCACCTGGATGGGGGCGGCCGACACGGCGGTGCTCACGCACTGGGTGTACGGGTCGACCATGGCTCGGGCGGCCACCCCGCCCGCCCCCGTGCACAGCGGCTCCGGGTCGTCGGGGTTCTCCGGCTTCAGCGGCGGCTTCGGCGGTGGGGGCGGGGGTGGCTCCGGCGGCGGGGGTGGTGGCAGCTGGTGAGCGGCGGCTGACGGCCGCTCCCGTCACCGGCCCGGCGCCGCCGGCCACGCCGGGGCCCGGCGGCGTCAGGCGTGCGGCCGTTCCAGGCGACGAGGCGGTCGATGGCCGGTGCGTCGTCCGCGACGGGCACGGCGTCGCCGAAAGGCGGGATGAAGCCCGCCGGGTCGGGGAGCTGCCCCGCCACCTGCTCCCACATCGCCGAGCGCTCGGCGTCGGGCAGCTCCCGGTGGATCGACGCCAGGCACACCTCGAGCACCTCGGGGTCCCAGGCCGGCCGCTGACCGGTGGCCGTGGCCAGGTCCCAGGTGTGGACGGTGACCTCGTTGGTGTAGATGGCCGCCGCGTCGGCGCCGCTCATCGTGGTCCACGGCACCTGCACGGTGCGGGCCAGCACCGCGTCGTCGCTCCACGCCTCCTGCACGGCGTGGGCCGCCTGGCGCCACCGGTCGAGCCAGGCGTCGTCGGCCACCAGCCCGGCCCGGTCGGGCACCTCGAAGACGTTGCCGCCGCGACCGATCACCGCCACCCGGTCGAGCACGCTCACCGAGTGGGCCAGCAGGCCGCGGACATCGAAGTCACCGCAGGGCGTCGGGAGGGCCATCTGGTCGGGCCGGACGGCCCCGATCACCGCCGAGGCGAGGGCCACGGCGCGGGCGAGCGACGCCCTGGGGTCGTCGGCGGGGAAGGGCGCGGGGGTCGTCGCCTCGGCGACGGTGGTGGTGGTCAGGGGTGTGGCGCTGTCGTTCGTCATGGACCCACCATCGCGCCCTGAACCGGTCACCTCCTGGCCGGTTGACGTGCGAAGCTGCCCCGCATGAGAGCGGACCGCCTGGTGGCCCTGCTGCTGATCCTGCAACGGCGTGGCCGGGTCACCGCTGCCGAGGTCGCCGAGGAGCTCGAGGTGTCCGAGCGCACGGCGCGGCGTGACCTCGAGGGCCTGGCGATGGCCGGCGTGCCGGTGTACTCCCAACGGGGGCGCAACGGCGGCTGGCAGCTGCTGGGCGGAGCCCGCACCGACCTGAGCGGGCTGACCGCCGACGAGGCTCGGGCGCTGTTCCTGGTGGCCGGCCCGGCGGCGGCCACCCCTGAGGTGCGCGCCGCGCTGCGCAAGCTGGTGCAGGCGTTGCCGGAGCCGCTGCGCGACCAGGCCGAGGCGGCGTCGGCGGCCGTGGTCGTCGACCACGGCTGGGGTCGTCCGTCGGCGGGCGCGCCCGGGCCGCCGTGGCTGGCGGTCGTGCAGCGCAGCGTCGTCGACGCCGTGCAGCTCGAGCTGTCGTACGTGGCCCGCGACGGCGTGGCGAGCGTGCGGCTCGTGCACCCGCTCGGCCTCGCCGCCCGAGGGTCGGTGTGGTACCTGCTGGCCGACACCGATGCCGGGCTGCGCACCTTCCGCGTCGACCGGATCGAGCACGCCGTGCCCACGGGCGCGCCGGCGGTGCGACCCGACGGCTTCGACCTCGAGGCGGCGTGGCGGTCGGTGAGCGAGCACATCCAGCGCACGTGGCGGTCCGCCGAGGTGCGGGGCCTGGCGCGCGCCGACGGCGTGGAGCTGCTGCAGCGGGTCTTCGGCACCCGGCTGCGCACCGGCCCGCCCAGCGACGACGGGCGCGTCGAGGTCGTGGTCGCCGGGCCGTCGGAGCGGTCGGTCGTCGGGCAGCTCGCCGGGTTCGGTGACCTGCTCGAGATCACCGCGCCGGCGTCGGCGCGTCGCACCATCTGCACCGTCGCCGCCGAGCTGGCCGCGCTCTACGGCGACGAGATCGCCTAGGACCGCAGCCGCCGGGGTAGGTGCCGGCCATGGTCGCCTTCGGTTACACCCTGTCCAGCGAGGAGCACGGGCCGCCCGCCCTGGTGCGCAACGCCGCCCGGGCCGAGGAGCTCGGCTTCGACTTCGTGTCGATCTCCGACCACTACCACCCCTGGGTCGGCGCCCAGGGCCACGCCGGGTTCGTGTGGTCGACCCTGGGTGCCATCGGCGCCGCGACGGAGCAGATCGAGGTGGGCGTGGGGGTCACCTGCCCGATCGTGCGGATCCACCCGGCGGTGCTGGCCCAGGCCACCGCCACCACGTCGCTGCTGCTCGGCGGCCGCTTCTTCTGGGGCGTCGGCACGGGCGAGGCGCTCAACGAGCACATCCTCGGCGATCGCTGGCCCCGGCCGGAGCTGCGCCTGGCGATGCTCGAGGAGGCCGTCGGCATCGTCCGGCGGCTGTGGAGCGGCGAGACGGTCGACCACGACGGCGAGTTCTACGAGGTCGACAACGCCCGCCTGTTCGATGCGCCCCAGCAGCCGATCCCGGTGATCGTCTCGGCCTTCGGCCCCAAGGCGGCCGAGGTGGCGGCCCGGATCGGTGACGGCTACTGGGGCACCTCGCCCGACGCCGAGGTGGTCGACCGCTACACCGGTGCGGGCGGCACGGGACCGAAGTACGCGCAGCTCGACGTGTGCTGGGCCGAGGACGCCGCGTCGGCCCGCCGCACCGTGCACGAGATCTGGCCCAACGCCGGGGTGCCCGGCCAGCTCTCCCAGGATCTGCCGACGTGGAGCCACTTCGAGGCCGCCGCCGCCTTGGTGAGCGAGGAGGAGGCGACCTCGTCGATGCCGTGCGGCCCCGACGTGGGGCCGGTGCTCGAGTCGGTGCGGACCTACCTCGACGCCGGCTACGACCACCTGTACTTCCACCAGATCGGGCCCGACCAGGACGGCTTCTTCCGGTTCTGGGAGCGCGAGCTGCGGCCGGCGTTGGCGGAGCTGACCGCCCGCCAGCCGGCGGGCGCCCGCTGACGCCCCGCCTGGGCCGCCTCAGTGCGACATGTCGGTGCTGGAGCTGCCGGGCTCGACGACCTCGACCGTGCCCCGGAAGCCGGGGAGGGCGTCGGTGGAGAACCCCATCCGCGACACCTGCAGCGTGTCGAGCGGCTGGGAGCCACCGGCCGGGATGGTGAAGCGGGCCACCTCGTCCGAGCCGGGCATCTGGTCGGCGGTGATCACCACCGTGGCGGTCTGCGAGCCCCGGTTGGTGAAGGTCACCTGCGTGCCCTGCTCCACGGTGATCCATCCCGGGCACACCGTCTCGGGGTCGAAGTACACCGTGGCCAGGCTGCCTGACACGACCAGCCCCGGCTCGACCTGCTCGCACGAGTCGGGCAGGGTGACCTCGGCCGACGCGATGGTGTCGCCCCCGCCGCCTGCGTCGCTGCCGCTGCCGCTGCACCCGGCGAGGAGGGCGGCGGCGAGGGCCACGACGACGGCCACGGTGACGGCGGCGCGGGCGACGGGCAGGTTCGCGCGACGGGAGGCGGGGCGGGTCACGGGGCCACGTTACCGGCGGGTCAGGACCGCTCAGCCCCGCAGGCCCTCCACCACGAGCACCAGGCCGAACACCACGAAGGCGGCGGTGGCCCCGATGCGGATGGCCCGCTCGGGGAGGCGGGCGCCGAGGTAGGCGCCGAGCAGGATGGCCAGGGCGTCGGCCGCCACCATGCCGAGGGTCGACCCCAGCCACGTGCCGAGCGCGCCGTGGGTGGTGGCCAGCGTGATGGTGGCCAGCATGGTCTTGTCGCCCAGCTCGGCGAGGAAGAACGCCACGCTGGCGGCCACGACGGCGGAGCGGCCGGTGCGCTCGACCCTCGCCTGGTCGTCGTCGTCGAGGGTGTCGCCGCGCCAGGTCCAGGCCGCGAAGCCGAGGAACGCCAGCCCGGCGACCACCTTGATGGCGTCGGTGGGCAGGCGGCCACCGATCACCACGCCCACCAGCACGGACACCGCGTGCACCAGCGCGGTGGCGATGGTGATGCCGACCAGGATGGGCAGCGGCCGGTAGCGGGTGGCGAACGCCAGCGCCATGAGCTGGCTCTTGTCGCCGAGCTCGGCGACGAAGATGACGCCGAAGCTGATCAGGAACGCCTGCATGGAGCGCCCGACCCTAGCGACCCCGGCCGCGCCGCCGGCACGTCCGCGGTGGTTAGGGTGCGCACACCGATCGCTTCTCGGGGGGAACCGTGTCCTTCGTCGTCGTCGACAAGCCCGCGCCGCACGTCACCGTCATCACGCTGAACCGCCCGGAGCGGATGAACGCCATGGCCTTCGACGTCATGTTGCCCTTCAAGGCCCAGCTCGAGGAGGTCGCCCGCGACAACGACACGCGAGTCGTGGTGATCACGGGGGCGGGCGAGGGCTTCTGCTCGGGGGCCGACCAGAAGGAGTCGGGCTCGATCCCCCACATCGAGGGCCTGACCCCGACCACGATCGCCCACCGGGCCGCCAAGCTGCTCGACGACGTCGTGCTCGGCATCCAGGAGATGCCCCAGCCGGTGATCGCCGCCATCAACGGCGCAGCCATCGGGGGCGGCCTGTGCCTGGCGGCGGCGTGCGACATCCGCGTCGGCGTGCCCGAGTCGTACTACCGGGCCGCCGGGATCAACAACGGGCTCACCGCCACCGAGCTCGGCCTCTCGTACCTGCTGCCCCGCATCATCGGCGCCGGGCGGTCCACCGAGCTGATGCTGACCGGGCGGGACATGAGCGCCGAGGAGGCCGAGCGGTGCGGCCTGCTCAGCCGGCTGGTCAGCCGTGACCAGCTCATGGCGACGTGCCTCGAGATCGCCGAGCAGATCGCCGGGCTCAGCCGCATCGGTGTGGAGCTCACCAAGAAGATGGCGCTCGCCGGGCTGGAGGCGTCGAGCTTCCGGTCGCACATGCGCCACGAGATGAACGCCCAGCTCTACGTGCGGCTCACCACCAAGAACTGGGACGAGTCGGTGGCCGCCCGGGCCGAGGGCCGCAAGCCCGTCTTCCGGGACTGAGCGGCGGCGGGCCCCGAGGCCGTCGCACGGCCGTCACGGGCGACGGGTCCCGTCCTACGCTTCGCGGCCATGCGAGACCTCGCCGCGCTCCCCAAGGCCCACCTGCACCTGCACCTCGAGGCGGGCATGTCCCCGGCCCTGCTGGCGGAGCTGTCGGCCAAGTACGACCGGGAGGTCCCGGTGATCCGCGGCTACGGCAGCTTCGCCGCGTTCTCCGACACCTACGTGGCCGCCACCGACGTCCTGCGGGAACGGGAGGACTGGGAGCGCCTCGCCGACGAGCTGTGCGGCACCCACGTCGCCCAGGGGGCCGTCTACCTCGAGCCGTCCTTCTGGGCCGGCAACTACCGCCACCGCTTCGCGTCGGACGAGCAGTGCTGGGAGCTGGTGTGGGACGTCTTCGACGAGGCGGCGGCGCGCCACGGCCTCAGCGTCGGGTGGATGGTGCCGGTCGACCGGGTGAAGGACAGCCTCGACGACGCCATCGCCCTGGCCCGGTTCGCGGTGGCCCACCGCGACCACGTGGTGAGCTTCGGGCTCCACAACGACGAGGTGGGGCACCCGCCGGGCGACTTCGTCGACGCCTTCCGCATCGCCCGCGAGGGCGGCCTGCTCATCTGCCCCCACGCCGGTGAGCTCGAGGGGGGCCACTACGTCGCCGACTCCATCGAGCTCCTCGGCGCCTGCCGCATCGGCCACGGGGTGCGCTGCTTCGAGGTCCCCGGCCTGGTCGAGCGCCTGGCTGCCGACGGCGTCTGCCTCGACGTGTGCCCGACGTCGAACATCATGCTGTCGGTCTTCCCCAGCCTGGCCGAGCACCCGCTGCCGGCCCTGCTCGAGGCGGGGGTGCGCTGCTCGCTCAACGCCGACGACCCGCTGCTCTTCGGGGCGGACCTTCTCGAGGAGTACGAGCTGGTGCGCCGCGAGATGGGCCTCGACGACGCGCGGCTCGCCTCGCTGGCCCGGTCGTCGGTGGAGTGCGGTGGGGCGCCCGACGACGTCAAGGCCGCCGCCCTCGCCGGCATCGACGCCTGGCTGAGCGCGGACGCCTGACCCACTGCGGGCTTCTCGCTCGACCCGTGCTTTCCGCTCGCGGATCGCACGCTCGAGCATGCACGTCGCGGGCCGTTCGCCCGGAAGGCGGTCAGGAGGGGCCGGTCATGAGCTGCTTGAACCACGCAGGGGCCCGGGTGGCCCGGCCGGCGGCGTCGACCACGCCGTGCACCGTGGCGCCCAGCGCCGCCACCTCGCCGTCGACGGTGAGCAGGTAGTCGATCTGGAAGGTGGCGCCCCGGAACCGCGACACCCGCGTGTGCACCACCACCACGTCCTCGAAGCGGGCCGAGCGCCGGTACTGCACCACCAGCTCCAGCACGGCCAGCTCGATGCCCTCGTCGCGCAGCTCGCTGTAGGGGTGGCCGAGGGCTCGCAACCACTCGACGCGAGCCTCCTCCAGGAACGGCACGTAGGCGCTGTGGTGCACGACCCCCATGGCGTCGGTCTCGGCGAACCGCACCCGCACGGGGTGTCGGAACACGTAGTCCGCAGGGTCGTCGGAGAGGTCGAGCTCGATGCGCACCGTGGCAGTCTGGCGCGGGACCACGACGGCCTCGGTGATCCGGTCCGGCCGGCGGCGTCGGACAGCGGGCGCCGACGCAGCGGGGCCGGCGACGAGGAGCCGGCGACGAGGAACCGACACCATGGTGAGGAGCGAGCGGGCATGAGGGCCACAGGGCTACGGTCGACCCGGTGACGATCACCGCCGAGCGCCTCGAGCGCCAGACGGATGCGCGGTTCCGCGAGGTCAGGGAGCACACCGAGCGGCTCGCCGCGCCCTTGAGCGCCGAGGACCAGACCGTCCAGTCGATGCCCGACGTGAGCCCCACCAAGTGGCACCGGGCCCACACCACCTGGTTCTTCGAGGCGTTCGTGCTCGGCCCCCACCAGCCGGGCTACGAGGTCTTCGACCCCGCCTTCGCCTACCTGTTCAACTCCTACTACGAGGGGATGGGGGAGCGGCACCCCCGCGCCGAGCGCGGCCTGCTCAGCCGCCCCGGGGTCGCCGAGGTCGCCGCCTACCGGGCCCACGTCGACTCGGCCATGGTCGAGCTGCTCGGGGCGGCTCGCTCCGACGCGGTCGCCGGACTGGTCGAGCTGGGCCTGCACCACGAGCAGCAGCACCAGGAGCTGCTCGCCATGGACATCAAGCACGTGCTCGGCGTGAGCCCGCTGCACCCCGCCTACGACGAGCGACCCGCCCGCCCGGCCGCCCACCGCCCGCTGGGCTGGCTCGAGCACGACGGGGGCCTCGTCGAGGTCGGCCACGACGGCGCCGGCTTCGCGTTCGACAACGAGTCACCCCGCCACTCCGCCGTGCTGCGGCCGTTCCTCCTCGCCGACCGCCCGGTGACGTGCGGGGAGTGGCTCGGGTTCATGGCCGACGGCGGCTACCGACGCCCCGAGCTCTGGCTCTCCGAGGGTTGGGCGTCGGTGACGGCGTCGGGGTGGGAGGCGCCGCTCTACTGGTTCCCCGACGGCGAGGGCGACTGGCTGGTCCACACCCTGCACGGCGTTCGGCGGGTCGACGCCGACCGGCCGGTGTGCCACGTGAGCCACTACGAGGCCGACGCCTTCGCCCGGTGGGCGGGTGGCCGGCTCCCGACCGAGCAGGAGTGGGAGGTGGCGGTCGCGGCGCGGCGTGCGGCGTGGACGCTCGCGCACGCCCCCGACGCCCCCGACGCCGGCGACGCACCGGAGGAGCTCGAGCCGACGATGCCCGGCGCCGAGGTGTCACCGCTGGCCGTCGGCCAGGTCTGGGAGTGGACCGGCTCGGCCTACCTGCCCTACCCCGGCTTCCGGCCGGCCGCCGGGGCGGTGGGCGAGTACAACGGCAAGTTCATGGTGAACCAGCACGTGCTGCGCGGCGGCTGCTCGGCCACGCCGCCCGGGCACGCCCGACTCACCTACCGCAACTTCTTCCCCTCGGCCTCGCGCTGGGCGTTCAGCGGGGTGCGGCTGGCTCGTGACGAGTAGCCGGGAAACCATGTCGGACCTCACCATCGAGGTCCACCTCGGTCCCGACGACCGGCGGGTGGCGCTCGAGCGCGACGTGCGCGAGGGGTTGACCCGGCGGCCCAAGAGCCTGCCGCCCGTGTGGTTCTACGACGAGCGCGGCAGCCGGCTCTTCGACGAGATCACCCGGCTGCCCGAGTACTACCCCACGCGGGCCGAGCGCGAGATCCTGGTGCGCCACGCCGCCGAGATCGTCCGCACGGCCGGGGTGTCGACGCTGGTCGAGCTGGGCTCGGGCACCTCGGAGAAGACCCGGCTCCTGCTCGACGCCATGGCGGAGGCCGACCTGCTCGGGTCCTTCGTGCCCTTCGACGTGAGCGAGGAGGTGCTCACCGCCGCCGCCGTGGCGATCGGGTCGGCCTACGGCTGCCGCGTCCACGCGGTCGTGGGCGACTTCCACCGGCACCTCGCCGCCATCCCCGACGCCGACGACGGCCGCCTGGTCGCCTTCCTCGGCTCCACCATCGGGAACCTCGATCCCGCGCAGCGGCGCCGCTTCCTGTTCGACCTCGACGCGGCGATGACCCGCGACGACCGGCTCCTGCTCGGCACCGACCTGGTGAAGGACGTCGACCGCCTGGTCGCCGCCTACGACGACCCGTCCGGGGTCACCGCGGCGTTCAACCGCAACGTGCTGGCCGTGCTGAACGCCGAGCTGCGGGGCGACCTCCGACCAGACGCGTTCGACCACGTGGCCTTCTGGGACGACGACAACGCCTGGATCGAGATGCGCCTGCGCGCCCGCCAGGCGCACTCGGCGCGCCTGGCGGCGCTCGACCTCGACGTGGACTTCGCGCAGGGCGAGGAGCTGCACACCGAGATCTCCTCGAAGTTCCGGCCCGAGCAGGTCAGCGCCGAGCTGCACGACGCCGGCTTCGTCGTCGAGGGCACCTGGACCGACCCCGACGGCGACTTCCTGCTCACCCTGGCCCGCCCGTACTGCTGACACCCGTAGGGGTGACCGCCCGTGGTGCGGGCCGCCCCTCAGCTGCGGGGCACGCTGCTCCAGGGCACGTCCTTGTCGGCCCGGGGCTCGCCGGGCAGGCCGAGGACCCGCTCGCCGAGGATGTTGCGCTGGATCTCCGACGTGCCGCCCTCGATGGAGTTCGCCCGCGACCGCAGGAACATCTTGCGGGCCGACCCCGGCGGGCCGACGAGGCCCAGCTGCTCGGAGCGGCGCATGGTGTAGTCGTAGCCGGCGAGGGCCGAGGCGCCGAGCAGCTCCACGCTAAGCTCGTAGATGCGCATGTTGACCTCGGCGAACATGAGCTTGGCGATGGAGCCCTCGGGTCCGGGGTTGCCGGCCCGACGGTTGGCCGAGGCCCTCAGGTTGGTGAGGCGCAGCACCTCCGCCTCGACCCAGCGCTGGATCAGCAGGTCCTTCAGGGCGGGGGAGCGGTCGGCCGCCTCCTCACGCCAGATGCGGACTGCCTCGGCGATGGCGCCCGAGCCTCGGGTGGGCGCCCCGCCGCCCCCGCCGATCGTGGTGCGCTCGTTGGCCAGGGTCGTCATGGCGACCCGCCAGCCCTCGCCGACGTCGCCGATGCGGTCGGCGTCGGGCACCCGCACCTCGGTGAGGTAGACCTCGTTGAACTCGGCCTCGCCGGTCATCTGCCGCAGGGGCCGAACCTCGACACCGGGGGCGTGCATGTCGAGGGCGAAGTAGGTCAGCCCCTTGTGCTTCGGCGCCTCGGGGTCGGTGCGGGCCACGAGCATGCCCCGGTCGGCCATGTGGGCGAGGGTGTTCCAGACCTTCTGGCCGGTGATCACCCACTCGTCGCCGTCGCGCACCGCCCGGCACCCGAGCCCGGCCAGGTCGGAGCCCGCACCCGGCTCGGAGAAGAGCTGGCACCACACGTCCTCGCCGGTGAACATGCGGCGCAGCAGGCGCTGGCGGGCCTCGTCGCTGCCGTGGGTCACCACCGTGGGCCCGGCCATGGTGAGCCCGAAGAAGTGGGCCGACGTGGGGCTGGCCGCACCCGCGTCGTGCAGCCTCCGGTCGACGGTGCGCTGGAGGCTCGGTGGCTGGCCCAGGCCGCCCCACCCCTCGGGGAAGTGGACCCAGGCCAGGCCGAGGTCGTACTGGCGGCCCCGCAGCTCGACGTCGTCGGCCGTGCGGGGGTCGAGCTCGGACAGGAGCTGGTCGAGGCGCTGGTCGACGAGCACGGTCCCGGTGGCGTTGTCGGTCGTCGTCACGCCGGCGAGGTTAGGCACGTCACACCGGGTCGCGCCGGCGGCCGGCGGGCCTACCCTCGGGCGGATGAGCGACGCCGCGCTGCCCGACGAGGCGGCCCGCCCCGACCTGGCGACCGAGGACGACGTCGAGCGGCTGGTGCGGGACTTCTACCGGCACGCCGCCGTCGACGAGGTGCTGGGCCCGGTGTTCGAGGCGGCCGACGTCGACTGGGCCGCCCACATCCCCCGCGTCACCGCCTTCTGGAAGTGGCAGCTGCTGGGCGGACGTCGCTACGAGGGGCGGCCGCTGCGCTCCCACGAACGGGTGAACCAGCTGGTGCCCTTCACCGAGGCGCACTACGAGCGGTGGCTCGAGCTGTTCACGACCACCCTGCACGACCGCTGGTCGGGCCCGGTGGCCGACCTCGCCGAGCGCCGCGCCCACCGGATGGCACGGTCGATGCGCAGGGTGCTCGCCGGCGACGACGACCTCGACCCGACCTGGCCGGAGGAGGGCGTCGTGCCCGAGCCGGCACCCGGGGTGGAGCGTGGCGCCACCGGCGGGGTGGTGATGCGGGTGGCGCTCGGGCGCACCGCCGACAGCTCTGACCGACGGGTCGAGAACGACCGGTAGTGTCGCGGCCGCGGGCCCCCGACCGGCCCCACGACCGACCCGACGGAGGAGTCCGATGGAAGCAGTGCAGTTCGACGACATCGACGCGATCAACGCGCTGGCGTCGGAGGAGTTCGGCGAGTGGGGCCCCGAGATCGAGGTCACCCAGCAGATGATCGACGACTTCGCCGAGCTCACCGGTGACCGGCAGTGGATCCACGTCGACGTGGAGCGGGCCAAGAAGGAGAGCCCCTTCGGTGGCCCGATCGCCCACGGCTTCCTGACCCTCAGCCTGCTGCCGCAGATGTCGCTGAGCGGCATCGCCCTCAAGGGCCAGGGCAGCGCGGTGAACTACGGCGCCGAGTCGCTGCGCTTCCTCTCGCCCGTCCCCGCCGGCGCCCGGCTGCACGCCCGCAGCCGGGTGGTGAAGGCCGAGGCCAAGCCTCGAGGCACCCTCGTCACCAGCCAGGTCGAGGTGGCCGTCGTGGACTCGGCGAAGCCCTCGCTGCTGTACGGGATGCAGATCCTCTACACGCCGCCCGCGGGCTGAGCGCCGCTCGGTCAGCTCCCGGTGCTGCGCTCCTCGCGCCAGGCGCTGACCACGGCGACGGCAGCGAGGCCGAGGACGGCGACGACGCCCAGGACGTGCGCCGCGTCGACGACCTTGGGCCACTCGAAGTTGCGGTAGCCGCCGCGCCACTCCTTGGCCACCGAGTAGGCACCGGCCACCGCCAACGCCGCGGGGGCCACGAGCCCCAGCGCCCGGTCGCCGCGGCCGAGCCGCACCACGGCGCCGGTGGCCACGGCCAGCACCACGGCCGCCAGCAACGAGGCCGCCACGTTCTGGTGGGGCAGGTTGAGGGCGGCGAAGATCCCCATGGCGCCCCCGAGCGC
Source organism: Actinomycetes bacterium (assembly GCA_029782145.1). Classification (GTDB taxonomy): domain Bacteria; phylum Actinomycetota; class Acidimicrobiia; order Acidimicrobiales; family Acidimicrobilacustridaceae; genus CAMFLJ01. Next base: position 67,303 of record JAKOVH010000023.1, read on the forward strand.
CACCGGGGCGGTCCAACCTCGTGACGGGGCCCGGCGCACGGCGTCGTCGGTGGCGTCGGGCTCCGCCGGCTCGTCGTCCTCGTCGTCGTCCACGCTGGCGGTGGCCCGGCGGCGCCGGCGCCACGACACGCCGAGGACGGCCAGGCACACCACCACCCCGACGACGGAGGTCCCGATGCCCGCCCACACGACCTTCTGGGGGGTCCACTCCAGGGTGATGTGGACCGTGCCCGAGGCCGGGTCGAGGGCCCAGCCGTTGGCGTAGCCCTGGATCAGCGTGGGGCCGCCGAGGTCACCGAGCTCGGCGCTCGAGGCGTGCCAGCCGTCGCTGAAGCTCTGGCCGAGCACCAGCCAGGTCGGCGCGTCGAGGCCGGTGACCTCGAGCTCGACCCGGTCGGACCGCTCGTCGGTCACCGTGACCGTGGGCTGGGCGGCGGGCGGCGGTGGCTGCAGGGCGGCGATGACCTGGGGCATGGAGCCCGACGACGCCGCGGGCACGGCGCCCCCGCCGGCCACGCTGGCCAGGGCCAGGCGGTCGACGTCGAGGCCGGTCGTCCGTCCGTCGGCGGTGGCGATGGTGGCGGTGCCCGGCCCGGCCTGGACGTCGGCGCAGCCGAGCAGCTCGAGGGGCCGGCGGGCCAGGGCGTCGGCCACGGTGCCGGTGACTCGCGCCGGCGTGGGGCGGCCGTCGATGCTGACCAGGTCGCTGCGACAGCCCGTGTCGACCATGTCGTGAAGCGCCGCCGGGGCCACACCGAGCCCGGTCACGTCGGCCACGGCGACGGGCAGGGCGTAGTCGGCGCCGCCCAGCCACGGGTTCGTCATGCGGGCGTGGACGTCGTCGACGGTGAGCCGCCACGAGCGGGCGCTGGTGCCGGCCGGGACGGGGATGGTGACGCTGCGGGTGGAGCCGAAGCCACCGTCGGGGGCGTCGGGCACGTCGACGCCGGCGACGGTGGTGCCGTCGGCCGCCACCGACAGGTGGGCGGGCACCGAGTGGCGCCCGTCGGCGGCGAAGGTCACCGTCAGCTCCCCGGGGCTGACCTCGGTGGGGGCGTCGAGCTGGGCCCACGCCCCCGTGGTGTCGCCGATGGCGGGGGTCCACCACGTCGACGGGTCGCCGTCGAAGGCGCCGCGGCCCCGGTCGGCCACGTCGCCGGCGAGCCACGACGAGGCGCTCACCGTGGCGCCGTCGGCGCCTCCCACCAGGCCGGCCAGCACCTCGGGGCTCACCGACGGGTCGAGGCGCACGTCGCCGAGGAGCGTGAACGAGCGCGCCGACGGCAGCTCGACCACCCGGCGCATCGACTGCTCGGGATCGGTCCGCCCGGTGGCCTGCGGATCGGTGCGGTTGCGGGTGACGACCACGTAGAGGGGGTGGGCGAGGTCGTCGGTGCCCACCGCCGAGAGCAGGTCGGTCGGGAGGCGCAGGGCTTCGGTGACCTTCACGCCCGGGACGGTGATCTCGGCGAAGCCGACCCCGCTGTAGGACTCGTAGCTGGCCAGGCCACCCGGGTCGGTGGCCAGCACCTCGACCTCGATGCGGTCGGCCGTCGTCGACGGGAAGGTCACCGTCTGGCCGGGAGCGGCCATGCTCTCCGGTCCCAGGTCGACGTCGACGGTGCGGTCGCCGACCCGGAGCCGGGCCCGGGTGATGTGGCGGTTGCCCGCCGCCTGCTGCAGCGCCACGTGGTCGATGGTCGTGGTGGCGTCGAGGCTCAGGCGGATGCGGTCGCCCACCACCTCGTCGAAGGCGCCCACGCTCCACGCCGTGGTGGCGTCGCCGTCGAAGGCCATGAACGGCCGGTTCTCCGGGGTGTACGACACCGGGTTGCCGTAGGCCGTGGCGTCGACGGTGGCACCGTGCTGCAGGGCCACGGTCTGGGAGTCGGTCGTCTGGCCCGGGAACACCGGCAGGCCGTTGTCGGAGGGGTCCCAGCGCAGGGCCTCCTCGTCGACGCGCTGCACGTGCCCCTCGTTCTCGCGGACCGATCCCCACCGCAGGCTGCGCTTGGCGTTGGTGTCGGTGACCACGAGGGTCGCGCCCTTGTCGACCTGTGCCCGCAGGGCGTCGGGGTCGTCGGCGTACGTGGCCGAGAACAGGATGGCCTGCTCGGGGTCGAGCAGCCCCATGCCGGCCAGGTCGACGAGGCCCTCGGCGTCGCCGGCCACGACCATGGGGTTGGCCTGCGGGACGCTGCGCACGATGGGCAGCGCGTCGCGGACCGGGAAGATGGCGACCGGCGGGGTGGCGGGCTGGTCGCTCGGCTCGGCGAGCGCCTTGGCGTCGAGCAGCGGTTGGGGCGGCTGGGCGTCGTTGCGGCCCAGCGCTCCGAACATCTGCGGTGCGTCGAGGCCGGGGGTCGAGGTGAGGCTGTTCCACATCTGGTACGGCCGGGGCGTGTTGAAGCGCTCGTACTGCAGGTCGTTGCGCAGCACGATGTCGCCCGCCCCGAAGAGCCGGGCGAGGGGGGCCAGGGCGGCCTCCTCGGCGACGCCCTCCTGGTAGCGGCGGTCGAGGGCGAGGAGCAGGGCGGCCGACGCCGGCTGGCCGTCGGGGATCAGCTGGCGGGCGAGGTAGGAGCGGTCGGTGATGCCGGGGGTGAGCGGGTCGACGACGTTGCCCCACCGGTAGGCGGCGAAGTCGCTGCCCGGCACCTCGAGGACGCGGGTGGCGTCGCCTCGGGCGTCGATGGCGGCCGCCGCCTGCCGCCAGTAGTCGGGCACCTGCTCGTCACGGGTGAGGCTGTCGGCGGCGACACCACCGGTCCACAGCGGCGACAGGTTCACGGCCACGATCAGGCACGCCAGCGCGACCACGCCGGGCACGACCCACCGGGGCGCCCCGGCGCGCCGTCCCGTCCGTCGGGCGCGCCCGGCCCTCGGTCCGCCGTCGCCGGCCGCCGGCCTCGCCTCGGGCGCCGTGGCCCGCGACGGCCGCTCGGCCCACCACCGCGAGAGCGCCCCGGCGACAGCGAGGGTGCCGGCGCCGAAGCCGGCGGCCAGGCCCAGCTCCATGAGGGGCAGGGCCCGCGGGGTCGACCGCATGGCGAGGCCCGAGGCGGTGCGGGTGAACGCCTTGAACGCGCCGCCGAGGAACGACGGGGCGGCCCACGGGTGAGCGCCGGCGGCGACGAGGAGCCCGACGACCGTGGTGGCCAGGAAGAAGGTGCGGTGTCGGAAGCGGACCAGGCCCAGCCCCGCCAGCGCCAGCACCGGCACCAGGAAGCTCAGCGCCAGGGCGCCGAGGTTCCCGGTGTAGGTCACCGAGGGCCGCACCCAGGCGCCGATGCGGTCCGAGCCGTAGAAGTACCAGTGGCCGAACCCCCGCAGCAGCTCCTGGGCGGCGCTGCCCTTGGCGACCGTCTCGTAGGTCTCGGTGTAGCCCAGCACGGGCAGGCCGTAGGCGCCCTGGGTGCGCAACCCGGCGATCCACCAGGCGTTGGTGAGCAGGCTGAGCAGCCCGATGCGCAGCGCCGCGCCCAGCGCCCGCCGGGCCCGCCGGCGCAGCGGGTCGTTCCAGGTGCCGGCGCTGCGGGGCAGCACGACGGTGTAGACGAGCCACAGGAGCGGGCCCAGCCCGACCAGCAGCAGCGACGTGGCGTTGATGCCGCCGATGGTGGCGGTGAGCAGGGCGAACAGCGCGGGGGCTCGCCACGTGCCCTCGTCGCGGGCCCGGGCCGCCAGGCCGATCAGCCACGGGAGCCCCGCCCACGGCAGGAGCATCACCGACATCCGCTCGCTGTAGTGCAGGACGTAGGGCGAGAGCATGTAGAAGAAGGCGGCCGCCACCGCGATGCGGGGATCGACGAAGCGCCGCATCAGCCACAGCACGCCCGCGCCCCCGGCGAACAGCAACGTGCCGAGCCACAGCCGCTGGGCGACCCACATGGGCACGCCGAGCTGGTCGAACACCCAGTACCACGGCCCCATCGGCCAGAGGTAGCCGATGTTCTCGTGGGTGACCCCGCCGGCGCCGATCGAGGAGTTCCACATGAACGCGACCCGCGACAGCCACCGCGACGGGTCGAGGGTGAGGTAGGCCTTGGTGTCGCCGCCGACCTCTCCCTGGTTGGAGAGCAGCAGCGGCACGTACGCGACGAGCGCCAGGGCCGCGACCGGAAGACCGGACCGGAGGCGACGCCGGCTCGGTTCGGTGAGTCCGGTCATGACGCCGACATCTTCGCGTCCGGCGGGGCCCCAGTTGGCGACACCCCCCACGGGCCCCGCCCACCCGTATCATCGGCGCCCGCATGCCACCCTCGACCGCACCAGCCCGGCACATCCGCGGCATCGACGGGCTGCGGGCCCTGGCGGCCTTCGCCGTCGTCGCCCACCACGTCGGGTTCGACACGGGCGCCACGTTCCGTTCCTCCGCCGGTGCGGTGCTGGCCCGCCTCGACATCGGCGTGCCCATCTTCTTCGCCATCTCCGGCTACCTGCTCGGCCGTCCGTTCGTGTCGGCCCTGGTCGAGGGCACGCCGTTCGCCTCGTTCCGCTCGTTCTGGTGGCGTCGCTTCGTGCGGATCTACCCGACCTACTGGTTCGTGCTCACCGTGCTCGCCCTCACCACGGGGCTGACCATCGCCTCGCTCTACCAGTTCGTGGTGTTCTACGGGCTGCTGCAGATCTACGACCCCGACCTCGCCCTCAAGGGCATGGTCCAGGCCTGGACCCTGTGCACCGAGGTCAGCTTCTACGCGGTGCTGCCCCTGATGGCGCTCGGCGCCCGCCGGCTGCTGCGCCGGGTCGAGCACCCCGCCGCCCGCGCCCGGGCGCTGCTCGCCGGCTGCGCCGGGCTGTACCTGCTGGGGTTGGTGTGGCGGCTGTTCATCTTCACCGCCGACCCGTCCTGGGGCCGGGCGGGGCTGCTGTGGCTGCCCGGGCAGATCGACTACTTCGCCCTGGGCCTCGCCGTGGCCACGGTCGGCGCCGCGGCCCGGGGCCGGGCGTCGTGGCAGGAGCGGGTCGAGCGCGCCGTCGCCCGTCCCGGCGTGTGGTTCCTCGCCGCCCTCGCCGCCTTCGCCCTGGTGTGCTCGCTCGGGCTCACGCGCACCGTCCAGGCCGCCGGCGTCCCGCTCGGCCTCGACGCCGGCGAGCTGGCCCGCCAGTTCCTCTACGGGCTGGTCGCCGTGCTGTTGCTGGTGCCCCTGGCGCTCACCCGCCGACCGGTCGGCAGCGCCCGCGTGGTGTTCTCGACCCGTGGCGCCGCCTACCTCGGCCTGCTGTCCTACGGCGTCTACCTGTGGCACAAGGACCTCATCCCGAAGGCCCAGCTGTGGGCCGGCGACGAGCTGTTCCAGGGCGACTTCTGGCAGATCTTCACCATCGTCTGCCTCGCCGCCACGTTCCTCGCCTGGCTGACCTACCTGTTCGTGGAGCACCCGACGCTGCAGCTGTCGCGCCCTGCCGACGGCCGCGACCGAACCGCCTGGAGCCGCCTGGTCGGCACCGCAGGGGAGGCCCGGGCCCGGATGGCCGCCGCCGGGGCCGCCGCCGCGGGATCGGTCGCCGGCCGGGCCAGGGGCGCCCGAGCCGACGCCGAACGCCGGCGCCGGGGGCTCTCACCGTGGTGGCTCGCGATCGGCGCCGTGACCGTCGGCGCCTTCCTGCTCCGGCTGGCCTACTTCTGGTTCGCCCAGCGCAACGCCTACGCCTGCCCGCCCGACCAGCTGCTGGGGTGCGCCGGCGACGGCTACGTGTACCACACCAGCGCCAACCTGCTGGCCGACGGGCGGGGCTTCATCTCACCGCTCGGGCTGCTGGCCGGCAACGTGTTCCCGAGCGCCGACCACCCGCCCTTCTACATCGTGTACCTGGCTGCCTTCTCGAAGATCGGGCTCGACTCCTACCGCTGGCACCAGTTCGCCACCGTCGTGCTGGGCACGGTGTCGGTGCCCGTCGCCGGGGCCGTCGGGGTGCTGCTCGGCCGCACCCTGCGCGAGCGCGGCCTCGGCGGGCTGGCCGGCTCGCCGTGGCTGGGCGCCGTCACCGCCGTGGCGGTGGCCGTGTCGCCCGCGGTGTGGCTCAACGACGGGTTGCTGCTCTCGGAGAGCACCGTGGTGCTCACCGTGCTGGTCGCGGCGTGGGCGGCGCTGGCGTTCTGGCGCCGCCCCGGCGCCCGCCGAGCGGCGCTGATGGGCGCGGCGTGCGGCCTGGCCGCCCTCGCCCGGGCCGAGGCCGCCCTGCTCGTGCCGCTGGTCGCGCTGCCCCTGGCCCTGGTGGCCGTGCGCAACCGCCCCGCGCCCGGCCGGTCGGCGATCGACGCGGTGCGCCGCCGCCTGGCGCTGGCGGGCTGGGCGCTGCTCGCCTCGCTGGTCGTGGTGGCGCCCTGGGTCGCCCGCAACCTCACCACGTTCGACAAGCCCACCGGGCTGTCCACCGGCCTGGGCGTGACCATGGCCTACGCCAACTGCGAGCGCACGTACTACGGGGACCTGGTCGGCTTCTGGTGGTACGACTGCAAGGGCGACGTCGACCTCCAGGCCGACGTCGACCAGTCGGTGCTCGACGCCCGGCTGCGGTCCCAGGCCCTCGACTACGTGCGCGACCACCGGGGGCGGGTGCCGGCCGTCGTGGCCGCCCGCGCCGGGCGGGTGTGGGGCCTGTACCACCCCAACCAGGTCGCCTACCTCGAGACGTTCGAGGGCCGGCCGCTGTGGGCCGCCCGCGCCAGCCTGCTCACCCTGTACCCGATCGTGGCGCTGGCCGCGGTGGCGGCCGTGCTGCTGCGCCGCCACCGCACGGTCGTGCTCCCGCTGGTCGCCCCCGCGCTGGTGGTGACCGCCGCGGTGATGCTCACCTTCGGCCAGCCCCGCTACCGCGCCACGGCCGACGGCGCGCTGGCCGTGCTGGCCGGCATCGGCGTGGCGCGCGTCGTCGACGCCGTCAGGGAGTGGCGGAGCGCACGGCGCAGCCCGGAGGTCCGTCCTGGTCGAAGCGACCGTCGGCCCGCCACGGTCCCGTGAGGTAGCCCGGGTCGACCGCGACGCCCAGGTCGGCGCCCAGCGCGTCGCTGAACGTGCGGGCGAGGGCCCCGGCCCCCTGGGCGCACAGGTGCAGCCGGTCGTACTTGCGCAACGGCAGCCCGGTGTCGTCGGTGGCCCTCGCCGACCCGTCGGGGGCGGCGAAGGCGGCGGTCGTGTCGACGAAGCGGCCCCGGGGGTCGGCCTCCACCGCGGTGCGGGTGATCTGGTTCAACGCGGCGATGCGCTGGTTGGCGGCGGGGTCGCCCACCGGGGGCATGGCCAGCCAGTAGACGACGGCCCCACCCGCCGTCAGGTCCTGCATGGCCCGGTGGACCTGCGACGCGTACCAGCCCGGCCACTCGGGCCCGTCGGGGTCGATGGGCACCCCGTCGGCGGTCTGGGGCTCGGTGTCGTGGATCCCGAAGGTGACCGCGACGACGGTCGGCTGGAAGGTCGCCACGTCCTGGGGCCACAGCGCCCGCCAGTCCCGCCACTGCGGGCGGCTGAGGGCGAACCCCCAGTAGGCGTCGTTGCGGACCACCGAGGGCCCCACCGCGGCGGCCGCCGCCGCCATGGCGGGGGAGGCGTCCCACATGAGGCCGTCGCCGACGAGCAGCAGCCGCAGGGGGTCGGCGTCGGTCGGGCGGCGAGGCATCGCCCGGGGAGGGGCCGTCACGCCCGTGGTGGTCACCTGGGTGGGCGCCGAGTCGGCCCCGCCGCCTGCGTCGCTGCCGCACGACGGCACCACCAGCGCCCCGAGGGCCAGGACGGCCACCACTAGAGTCCCGGCCGTGCGCGCCCGACGACGGCTCTTGTTGGTGGTCCTGCCGATCGTCGTCGGGGTGGTCATCCGGCTCGTCTACCTCTGGGCCGTGCAGCGGACGCAGTGCCCGGCCCCGGGCTGGGAGGGAGGCGTCCCCATGCCGGGCACCGCCTCACGGTGCCCCGGTGACTCCTACGTGTACCACTACGGAGCCGATCTGCTGGCGCAGGGCAAGGGATTCGTCATCCCCACCGACTACCGGGTCACCGGGGGAGCGGTCGCCCGGGCCTACGGCGACCACCCGCCGCTGTTCACGCTGGTGCTCGCCGCCTTCTCCTACGTCGGGGCCCGCAGCTGGCTGTGGCACGAGCACGTGGTGGTCGCCCTCGGGGCGCTGAACATCGGGCTCACCGGCCTTCTCGGCCGCCAGGTGGCAAGGCGCTTCTGGGGTGAGGCGACGGCGCAGTGGGTCGGCTTCGTCGCCGCCTCCCTCATGGCCGTGTACCCCTACGTCTGGCTGAGCGACGTCATGGTGCTCTCCGAGACGCTGGCCATGACCGCCAACCTCGCCGTGGCCCTGCTGTGCTACCGGGTGCTCGACGATCGCCGCTGGGGCTGGGTCGTCGCCCTCGGCGCCGCGGCGGGCGCGGCGGCGCTGGTGCGGGCCGAGATGGTGCTGCTGGGGCCGCTGCTGATCCTGCCGATGCTCCTGCGCACGAGGGCGTTGTCGCTGCGCCAGCAGGCGGGCCGCATCGCGGTGGCGGCCGTCGCCATGCTGGTGGTGCTGGCGCCGTGGCTCTACCGGAACCTCACCATCTACGACCACCCCGTCACCATGTCGACCGGCACCGGCATCACGCTGGCCAACACCAACTGCGACGACACCTACTACGGCGGCGGGCTCGGGTTCTGGTCCTTCGCCTGCGTCCCGCAGCTGCCGTGGACCTACCCGCCGGACCAGCTGCGGGCCACCGACCCGGCCACCCTGCGCCAGTGGGTCGACCAGTCGGGCATCGACGCGCCCCCCGACGCCACGCCCGAGCAGCTCGTCGAGCTCCTCGTGCAGCACGGGGCCACGGCCGACCAGTCCGACGACGAGGTCTACCTGCGCGCCGTGGGCATGGACTACGCCACCAGCCACCTGCGCCGGCTCCCGGTCGTCGCCGCGGCCCGCTTCGGGCGGATGTGGAACCTCTACCGGCCGGTGCAGCAGCTGCGCATCGAGGACGGCGAGGGTCGCCCGGAGGACGCCGCCCGCTTCGGCCTGGTGCTGTTCTACCCGGTGATGGCCCTGGCCGCGGGCGGCACCGTGGTGCTGGCCCGCCGCCGCCAGCCCCTGCTGCCGCTGCTCGTGCCGGTCGGCATCGTCACCCTGGCGGCGGTCACCGCCTTCGGCCAGTCGCGCTACCGCGCCCCGGCCGAGCCGCTGCTCATGGTGCTCGCCGCCGTGGGGGGTGTGGCTCTGGTCCGGTGGGCCCGTCGGCGTGGCCACGGCACCGACGGTGCCACCGAGGGTGCCATCGACGGTGCCCCCGTCGTCGCCGCGGGGGAGGGCGACCGCACCGAGGCTCAACCGAGGGTGCAGCCGCCCTTGGGGTCGTCGTAGAGCTCGCTCTGGCGCCAGTCGCCGCCCTGCCAGCCGGCGCTGGCCACCGGCATCCAGCCCCGGCGGGACACGGCCTGGTTCAGCGACGTGGCGAGCCGTTCGGCCCCGACGGGGCAGAAGTGCCAGCCGTCGGGCTTGCGCAGCAGCACCGTCTGGCCCTCGGCGTCGGCGTAGGCCCTGGGCCACTGCTCGCTGCCCGGCGCCGCCTCGGCCACGGTGGCGCCCTCGGGCAGGCTCAGCGCGTCTTGCACGTCGACGTAGAGCACCGTGTCGGGGTGGCGCTCGGCCACCCGTCGGGCCACCGGGTTCACCGGGTCGTCGAGGAACTTGCCGCCCTTCACCATGCCGACCCACACCACCTTGCCGCCGTTGGCGGTGGCCTTCGCGATGGCCTCCTCGAGCACCGCCTCGTAGGCGGCCTCGCCGTTGGCCGCCAGGTAGTCACGGTCCCAGAAGCCCTCCATCATCACCACGAGGTCGGGCGGCACCTTGGCCAGGTTGTCGGCGAACAGGCCCCGCCAGTCGAGCTTGGGGTTGGTGAGCCCGAAGCCCGGCCCGGAGGCGTTGAGGAACGTGCGGGTGCCGGCGGCCTGGAACATGGCCGTGACCGCCGGGGAGGCGTCCTTGGCGCTGGAGTCGCCGAAGTAGACGACGTTGGCGGCCACCGGGCCCTCGACCACCACCGTGCTGCCGGGGTCGGCCTCGGCGACGGTGGGGCCCTGGTCGCCGAAGCTCTGGTTGGCGTAGGGGATCTGGCTCTGGGGCGGGTCCTGGGTGACCACGACCGCCGTGGCGGCCACCACCACCGCGCCCGCCACCCCGGCCGTGGCCAGCGAGCGCGTCGTCTTGATCATCGAGCCCTTGCGGATCGGCTGCTCGAGCAGGAAGTAGGAGGCGACGGCGACCGTCGTGGTGATGGCCATGCGCACCACGAACAACGGGGCGGTCGACAGGCCGGTGCGGTCGTGGTCGACGAGCAGGAAGATCGGCCAGTGGTACAGGTACAGCCCGTAGGAGACCAGCCCCGCCCAGCGCAGCGCCCGGACCGACAGCAGCTTGGCCACCACGCCCGGCCGGGTGGCGGCGTAGATGATCATCGTGGTGCCGAGGGCGTAGACCGGGAAGCCGCCGTGGCTGAGCCGCTCGGAGGTCTGGGTGACCGCGTACCAGGCGGTGAACACGCCAGCGAGGGCCACCAGGCCGCCGACGTCGGCCAGCGCGGTGAGGGCCCGCCCGTCGCCGGGCTGGCCGTGGCGGCCGGTGCCGCGAGCCGCCCGCCCGGACCACCACACCGCCAGCAGGCACCCGAGGAGCAGCTCGGCGGCCCGGGTGTCGGTGCCGTAGTAGACGCGGTCGATGTTGCCTCCGAGCCACAGCTCGAGGCCGACCGAGGCGGCGGTGGCGACCACCAGGACCCACGTCAGCAGCCGCCGCCCGCCGAGGCGCACGAGGCCCCACACGATCGGCGGGAAGAACAGGTAGAACTGCTCCTCGATGGCCAGCGACCAGAAGTGCTGCAAGGGGCTGGGCGCCGAGAACAGGTCCGCGTAGCTGGTGCCCGCCGTGTAGAAGCGCCAGTTGGCCATGTAGGCGAGCGCGCCGAGCATGTCGGCCCGGAGCCCGTCGAGCTGCTCGGGCGTCCCGACCCGCCACCAGATCACCCCGACGAGGGCGATGGTGACCAGGGCGGCGGGCAGCAGGCGGCGGAAGCGGCGGATCCAGAACCGGCCCAGGCGGATGGTGTCGCTCGTGTCGAACTCGCGCACCAGCAGGTTGGTGATCAAGAAGCCCGACAGGGTGAAGAAGGTGGAGACCCCGAGGAAGCCGCCCTTGGCCCAGGTGAAGCCGCCGTGGAAGAGCAGCACGCCGATCACGGCGAGGCCGCGGAGCCCGTCGAGCCCGGGCAGGTGCGGCATGCGCTCGCCCCGCAGGCCGACCTCGGCGGGCGGAGCCTGCCGGGGGGCCGGCTGCTCCAGGGCGAGGGTCATGCGGCGCGGCGCGCGCCGGCTCGTCGGCCACCGGTGGTCATCGCGGCGGAAGGTAGCAGCACCGGTGGCGCGAACCGGGGCAGCCGCCAGCGCGAGGGTCAGCGCACCTCGTCGAGCAGGGCCTCGAGGGCGGCCGTCGCCGGGTTGTCGCGCCAGATCGTGTGGTCGGCCGGCAGGTCGCCGCGCTGCTCCCAGCGGTTCATGACCCGCACCACGATCACCGCGTAGCGGGCCGCCGCGAACACCTCGTGGGCGTGGGTGTCGACCGGCTGGCGACCGGACAGCTCGAAGTACAGGCGGCGTTGCTCGTCTCGGTCGGGCTCCCCGGGGAGGTGCGTGACGCCGGACAGCTCGTGGGTGGTGCGGTCGAACATCAGCCACCAGCCCAGGTCCAGCTCCGGCGGGCCGATGCAGGTGGCCTCGAAGTCGGTGGCGCACACCGGCTCGAAGTCGCGCCAGATGATGTTGCCAGGGCGCGGATCGCCCCAGCACAGGCCGACCTCGCGGTCGTCGGGCAGCTGGTCGTGCAGCCACCTCCAGGCCTGGTCGAGCAGCGGGTGGTGGCGTGCGCGCAGCTCCTGGGCGCCGTAGCACTCCCACAGGTCGAGCTGCGACCGCGATCCCGGTCGCACACCGTCGGGGACCAGCCAGCCGAGCCCGGCGGCCTGCCAGTCCACGGCGTGCACCGCGGCCATGGTGCGCAACCCGCCGGTGACCAGGCGGCGCCGCTCGGCCGGGTCGGCCTCGGCGAAGAAGCCCTCGAGCGTGTAGACGGGGCTCTCGATGGGCACCTCGCCGTCGACGAAGCGCATCACGAAGAACGGCCGGCCCGCCACCGAGGGGTCGGCCTCGTAGCCGACCAGCGGCGCCACCGGGACCGCGGAATGGCTGTCGAGGGCGGTCATGACCCGGTGCTGGATCTCGATCTCGGCCAGCTCGTCGCCGGCCTGGGGCGGGTAGATCGGCGGCTCGGGGTTCTCCAGGCGCAGTACCAGGCGTTCGTCGCTGCGCTGGCCGCCCCGCCGGCACCGGGCCGTGAACATCACGGTCTCGGCCGAGTAGCCCTGGCCCGAGGGGCGACGGGTGTCGTGCACCTGCACGCCGTCGGCACCCAGGCGCGGCGCCAGCCACGCCTCCACGGCGGCCTGGTCGAAGGTCTCCGGCATGGCGTCCCCCTGGCCCGGGCGCAGCTGCCCGGCAGCGGCGACGGTACCAGTCGGTCCCCGCACAACGTGACGTCCGACCCTCCGGATCGGGGAACGGGTGGCCGAGACTGGACGTTGCACGGGACAACGGCCCCCGGAGACTCCGGGCCGTCCCCGCCGGGCGGCGGTCCCGCCCCACCACACGGAAGCGCACCACCATGCAGGACACGCTCACCGCAACCGACCACCCCGGGCTCGTCGCCCTCGTCGACCTCGTCGCCACGGCCGAGGCCTCCGACGACCTGCTCGTGTCGTCCAACCGCCTCGTCGACGCCCTCCTCGACGCCCGCGGCGAGGTGGAGCCCGGCGCGGTGGCGTTCGTCGACGGCGCCCTGGCGGCGTGCGCCCACCGCCACGTGGTGCCCACCTCCGAGGCGGTGGAGATGGTGGCGACCATCGCCGCCGCGGCGGCCCAGCCCGACGAGTGCGTCGTCGCGTAGCGCGTCGTCGCGTCGCTCGGCGGCGCCCGCCTAGCGTGGAGACGTCGTCTTCGCCCCAGGGGGAGCCATGACCATCGCCGACGAGCCGATCCTGCTGCCCGACCCCGAGCCGGCGCAGGTGCGCTACACGATCATCTCCGTCGACGACCACCTGGTCGAACCGCCCGACATGTTCGAGGGGCGGTTGCCGGCCCGGCTGCAGGAGCGGGCGCCCAAGGTGGTCACCAACGACCGCGGCCACGAGGTCTGGGAGTTCGAGGGCCAGCACTTCACCCAGGTCGGCATGAACGCGGTGGCGGGCCGCTCGAAGAGCATGAAGAACCTCGAGCCCACCAGGTTCGGCGACATGCGGCGAGGGTGCTGGGACATCCACGAGCGCATCCGCGACATGGACCTCAACGGCGTGTGGGCGTCGGTGAACTTCCCGTCGATGATCACGGGGTTCTGTGGGCGGGTGTTCGCCCAGGCCCAGGACCAGGAGCTGGGCTGGGCCACCACGCAGGCCTGGAACGACTGGCTCCACGACGAGTGGTGGTCGCCGTACCCGGAGCGCATCGTGCCGCTCGGCATCACCTTCCTGTCCGACCCGCAGAAGGGCGCCGCCGAGATCCGCCGCAACGCGGAGCGGGGCTTCACCGCGGTCACCCTCCCCGAGCGGCCGCACCGCATCGGCCTGCCGTCGCTGTTCACCGGCTACTGGGACCCCATCATCGAGGCGTGCGTCGAGACCGACACCGTCGTCGCCCTCCACGTCGGTTCGTCCGGCGGGTACGAGAACCCCGAGGGCGCGCCGGGACTGCAGCTCGGTGCCACGTTGTTCGGGCAGCTGTCGCTGGCGGCGTGCGCCGAGTGGCTGTGGTCGGGCTACCCGGCCAAGCACCCGACCCTGAAGATCGCCATGTCCGAGGGCGGCATCGGCTGGGTGGCCATGCTGCTCGACCGGCTCGACAACATCATCGACCGCTCGGGCTACGGCCTCGGCTGGGACGAGCGGCCGGCCGACGTGCTGAAGCGCAACTTCTGGTTCTGCACGCTCGACGATCCCTCCACCATCGTCACCCGGCACCGCATCGGGGTGGAGAACATCCTGTTCGAGACCGACTACCCCCACGGCGACGGCACCTGGCCCGACACCCAGGACCTCGTCGAGGAGGTCTACGGCCACCTGCCGGACGACGAGCTGCGGATGATCCTGTGCGAGAACGCGGCGAAGCTGTTCCGCCACCCGCTGCCCGCCGAGGTCCTGCCCACGCCCTGACCCGGACCTCTCCTCGCCCCCCCCGAAGCTGGTTCTGTTCGTTCCGGTTCCCGGAACGTTCGGAACCAGCTTCGGGGGACCGGCTTCGGTGAGATGGGCTGTGGCGAGATGGGCTGTGGCGTCAGCGGGGTGGGACGCGGCCGGCGAGGGAGCCGCCGTCGGCGACGATCTCGGCGCCGGTGAGGTACGACGACGCGTCGGAGGCCAGGAAGGCCACCACCTCGGCCACCTCCCCGGGCCGGCCCACCCGGCCCAGGGGCAGGTGGGCGGTGCGGGCGGCGTCGGTGCCGGGGTCGCCGGCCGGGGGCAGCATGGCCGTGTCGATCATGCCCGGGTACACCGAGTTGACCCGGATGCCGAGCGGCCCCAGCTCCACGGCCGCCACCCGCGACACGCCTCTCAGCGCCCACTTGGTGGCGCCGTAGGCCCCGTGGCCCCAGAAGCCGCTCTGGGCCGCCAGCGACGAGATGTTCACGATGGCGCCACCGCCTCGGGACTGCATGGCCGGCACCACCGCCTGCATGCCGAGCACGGCGCCCATGAGGTTGACGTCCATGAGCCGGCGCATGTCGTCGACCCGTTCCTCCATGAGGGGACGGACCCAGTGGACGGCGGCGTTGTTGACGAGCACGTCGACGCCGCCGAACCGGTCGGCGGCGAGGGCGACCGCCGACGCCCACGCGTCGGGGTCGGTGACGTCGTGGGCCGTCGAGACGGCGGCGTCGCCCAGCGAGGCGGCCACGCCGGCGGCCTCCTCGGCGAGCACGTCGGTGAGGACCACCTGCGCGCCCTCGGCGACGAACAGCCGGGCCTCGGCCTCGCCCTGGCCGCGGGCCGCGCCGGTGATGATCGCCACCTTGCCGGCCAGGCGGCCCCGCTCGGTGTCTGCCATGTCGTCGTCCCCCTCGTTGGCGGCCCCTCGGCCGACCGCTCCCGGTCATAGCACGGGGAGCTCGGACGCCCGTCGACCGCCCGTCTACCGTAGGCAGCCGCCCCCACCCCGCAGGAGAGCCGCTGTGTCCGACTGGAACTTCGCCGACGTCTGGGACGAGATCGCCCGGTTGCAGCCCGAGCTGCCCGCGGTGGTGCGCGGGGGCGTCGTGCGGCCGTGGGCCCAGCTGAGCGCTCGAGCCGACGCGCTGGCCCGCCATCTCCTCGACGCCGGGCTCGGCCACCAGGCCAAGGTCGCGCAGTACCTGTACAACAGCGCCGAGTACATCGAGACGCTCTACGCCTGCTTCAAGGCGTCGTTGGTGCCGGTCAACACCAACTACCGCTACGTCGACACCGAGCTCGAGTACCTGTGGCGCGACGCCGACGTGGAAGCCGTCGTGTTCCACGGCACCTTCACGCCGCACGCCGAGGCGGCCCGCGCCGCGCTCCCCGGCATCCGGGCGTGGGTGTGGGTCGACGACGGCAGCGGCCCGTGCCCCGACTGGGCCGTGCCCTACGCGCAGGTGGTGGCGGCCGTGGTCGACGGGCCGGTCCGCGCCCCTGAGGGCCGCTCGGGCGACGACCTGTTCCTGCTCTACACGGGCGGCACCACCGGCCAGCCCAAGGGCGTGATGTGGCGCCAGGACGACCTGTTCTCGGTGCTCAACCGCACCGCGCCGGTGAAGTACCCCGAGGAGGGCAGCGTCGCCGACATCGCCGCCGCCCTGCCGGCGGCCGACGAGCCGCGCACGCGGGTGCTGCCCGCGGCACCGCTCATGCACGGCACCGCCGCCTTCTCGGCCTTCAGCGGGTTGAGCTCGGGGGGCTGCGTCGTGGTCACCCCCGGCGTGCGCTTCGACGTCGAGGAGCTGCTCGACACCCTGGCCGACAACGAGGTCACCGAGGTGTCGATCGTGGGCGACGCCTTCGCCAAGCCCCTGCTCGACGCCCTCGACGCCGAGCCGGAGCGCTGGGACCTCTCCTCGCTGCGGGTCATGCTCTCCTCGGGAGTGATGTGGTCGCTGCCCATCAAGGAAGGCCTGCTGCGCCACGTCCCGGACCTGCTCTGCGTCGACACCCTCGGCTCCTCGGAGGCGGTCGGGCTGGCCCGCTCCATCTCGTCGCGCAAGAAGGCCGCTCGGACCGGGGGCTTCAAGCTCGGGCCCGACGCCCAGGTGATCCGCGACGACGGCACCCCGGTCGAGCCCGGCTCGGGCGAGGAGGGCCTGGTGGCCATGGCCGGGCGCGGGCCGGTCGGGTACTACAAGGACCCCGAGAAGTCGGCCCGCACGTTCCGCGTCATCGGCGGTCGCCGCTGGATCACCCCCGGCGACCACGCCATCGTCCACGCCGACGGCACCGTGCAGCTGCTCGGTCGCGGTTCGAGCTGCATCAACACCGGCGGCGAGAAGGTCTTCCCGGAGGAGGTCGAGGAGGCCCTCAAGCTGCACGGCCACGTGCACGACGCGGTGGTCGTCGGCGTCCCCGACCCCCGCTTCGGCCAGATGGTGGTGGCCGTCGTCGAGCCCGAGGAGGGCACCGCACCCAGCGAGGACGGCCTCACCGAGGCGCTGCGCGAGCACCTCGCGGGCTACAAGATCCCTCGGCGGATCGTGCTGGTCGACTCCATCGGCCGGGCCCCGAACGGCAAGGTCGACCAGCGGCGGTGGCGCGAGGAGGCGGCCCGGGCCGTGGGCCGGGCCTGATCGCGCCCGTCCTCGCCCTGCCGGCGGAGGCTCCACCGGGACGGCGGGGCCCTCTGTGAGACTGGCCGGCGATGGAGCCGGACCACCTCACCACACCGCGCCTCGAGCAGTGGGTGGCGCGCACCCGCACGCCGCTCGACCTGCTGGCGCTGTTCACCATCTGGCTCACGATCCTGCCGTTCACCAGCGTCACCAACACCGAGGGCCTCACCTGGTGGGTCATGGGGCGCCTGCTGCTGTCGGGGGTCTACGCCGTCGACATCATCGTGCGGGCCCGGCTGTCGGCCCGTCCCCGCGCCTACGTGGCGAGCCACCCGCTGGCGCTGGCCGCCGTGCTGATCCCGACGCTGCGCATCCTGTTCAGCCTCCGGCTGCTCAACTCGATGTTCCGCAAGGGCAACCTCGGGCACTTCCTGTTCGTCGCTCTCGTGCTGATCCTCAACGGCGTGGTGATGGTGTTCGCCTTCGAGGAGAACGCACCCGGGGCGAACATCCACACCCTCGGCCAGTCGCTGTGGTGGGCGGCCGTCACCGTGGCCACGGTCGGCTACGGCGACCTCTACCCGGTGACGGTGGGTGGTCGCCTCACGGCCATTGGCCTGATGGCGGTCGGGCTGGTCAGCGCGGCGGTCGTCACCGCCCAGATCGCCTCGACGTTCATGGACCAGGCGAGCGCCCGGCGAGCCGCGCTCGCCGCCGACCCGGGCCGGCGCCAACCGGGCGCCGGGCGAGCCGCCCGACCCGCCCCGGCTGTCGCGCCGTCCGAGCCCGTCCCGGCACCTGCCGACGCCTCGCTGCACGAGCGCCTCGACCGCATCGAGCAGCTGCTGGCCACCCGCCTGGCCCCGCTCGAGGCCGATGCCGGCACCCGCCTCGGCCGCGATCCGGGGCCCGGCGCCGACCCGCGGACCGGGGCCGAGCCGCCGGCGCCTTGACCGGCGCTCAGACGTACTCGCTGCGGCGGAGCCACTGCAGGGCGAACCAGCCCCAGATCGGCGGGAGGTAGGCCGTGAACAACCGGGCGGTGAAGGTGGCGGCCACCGCCTGGTCCTCGGGCACCCCGGCCGCGGTGAACCCGCCGATGAGGCCCGCCTCGATCACGCCCATGCCGCCGGGCACCGGCATGATCCCGCCGAGCACCGAGGCGAAGGAGTTGATGACGATCAGCTGGAGGATGCCGAGCGACTCCCCGTAGCACTCCAGCGCGGCCCACAGCGTCAGGGCGAAGAAGAGCTGGCTCACGAAGTTGCCGCCGAACAGCTGCATGCCCTTGCGCGGGTCCTTGACGATCGCCGCCAGGTTGTCCCGGGCGGCGTGCAGCTGCGGCACGAGCACCTGGCCGATGCGTCGCCGGATGCGGGGGACGAACACGGCGACCACCACGACCACGGCGACGACGATGAGCACGGTGATGAAGGTCTGGCTGCCGCTGCTCCCGTCGGAGCTGCCGGAGTCGCCGGACCCGCTCCACGAGAAGGTGTCGCCCACGACGAGGAGCCCGACCACGACCAGCGTGGCCTGGACGACGGCGGCCGCCACGGACACCAGCACGCCCGAGCTCACGGCGACCGCGGCGGTCATGCCCTGGCGCTGGAAGAAGCGGATGTTGAGCGCGGCGTTGGCGACGCTGCCCCCCACGAGGCCGGTGAACTGGTTGGCGAAGTTCACGCCCACCACCGGCCGCAGCGGCATCGGCTGGTGGACCGAGCCGAGCATGGCGATCGAGTTGCCGATCTGGGGCAGCTGGGAGAACAGCGCGATCACCGGCACCCAGACCCACTGGGCATCGTCGAACACCGTGGCGAAGTCGACCTCGCTGAGCTGGCCGATCAGCAGGTAGACGCCGAGGATCGCGCCCGCGGCCATGAGGATGTTGCTGACCGACACCCGCTGGAGCTGCACGAGCGCCGGTGGCTCGACGCCGAGGTCGCCGGCCACGCGGTCGCGGAGGCGGGCGACGAGGTGGCGCGCGTCGGGGACCGAGCGTTGGAGCTGGCGGGGCATGGCGCCGGCCTGGAGCAGCGGGAGGACCTCGGTGACGCCGTCGTCGCCGAGCGCCTGCCGGGCCGCGGCGACGGCGCGGTCGTCGTCGGTGAGCGCGGCGGTGACCACGAGCAGGGCGGCCCGGTCGGCGAGCAGGGCGTCGTCGGAGGGCGTCGTGTCGGAGGTGGCCAGGTCGACGAACCCCACGGAGCCGTCGTGGCCCAGGGTGAGCGCGTTGGGGGCCAGCGCCTGGTGGGACAGGCCGAGGGCGTGCAGCCGACCGAGCAGCTCCCAGGCCGCGGTGAGCACGTCGTCGGTGAGCTCGTCGGGGGCGAGGGCGTCGAGGGGCCGGCCACGGGTGGCGCGCAGCAGCAGCACGGCGTCGTGGCGCCCGCCCACCGAGCCGCTGGCGACGACCCGCGGCGCGAGCAGCCCTGCCCGCTCGGCGAGCAGGAGCAGGTAGGCGCGCCGCTGGATCTGCTGAGGCCGGGTGAAGGCGACGGTCGGGCCGGAGTCCTTGTACCAGAGGAACCGCACCGCCTTGGCCAGGAACTGCGCGTCGGTGGCGTCGCGCCCGATCACCACCACCCGGACGGGCCCACCCGCGTCGGTGGACTCGAAGGCGTGCTCACCCCACACCTGCACCGCGCTCGGCTCGAGGTCACCCAGCTCGACGCCGAGCTCGGCGGCCTCGGCCCGGATCGAGGCCGGGTCGGGGATGCCGTCGGGGGAGCCGAACGCCAGGTGCACGAGCGCGGCCACGGCCCACCCGAGCGCCAGCGAGCCGATGATCCCGCCCGGGTAGCCGTCGTTCACCGCCACCACGCTGATGGCGACCAGCACCAGCAGGGCCCACTGGAGGCGGCGCGCCGGGCGGGTGAGCTCGGGCGCGGCGACGTAGAACACCGCGGCGAGCACGGCGAGGCGCAGGGTCGGGTAGGCGGGATAGGGCGTCACGCCGGCCGCGGCCATGGCCCCGGGGGCGTCGACCCAGGCCTGCAGGGCGCGGCCGAGGCCGAGGGCCAGGCCGGCGGCCACCAGCACCGACCCGATGAAGCGGATCCGCCGCGACACGAGGGCCGCGGTGGCGACCACGAGCAGGGCGATGATCGAACCGGCCCCGTTGAGCACCTCGAGGGCGTCGAGCAACGGCCCGGGGAGGGCGGTGACGAGGTCGCGGAAGACCGACTCCCAACGCGAGAGGTGCTGGGCGGCGGCCGCGCCCACGGCCAGCAGCGCAGCACCGACGCCGATGCGCGCCACCTCGCTCGGGCGGCGGCGCAGGCCGCGGTCGGGCACGACGCCGAAGACGGCGCCCCAGGTCGACCGGGCGGCGAGGTGCGGGCGGAACTGGTTCACGGGTGGTCGCCGCCGACGGACGGTGTCGACCGGCGCTGCATCCTGCCACGCCACCCGATCCGCAGCGGGACCGAGCACGGCGTCGCGGCCTGGCAAGATCGCAGCTGTCCGACGAGAGGGGACCCATGGACGAAGGACGCGCCACGGCCGAGCAGGTGGCCGACGAGCTGGCCATCCGCAACCTGATCGTGCGGGTGGCCCAGTACGCCGACGGGCTGGGCTCGGTCGACCAGTACGCCGAGCTGTTCACCGAGGACGCCGCCTGGCTCATGCCGGGCTCCGAGCGCCACGGTCGAGACGACATCCGGGCCGGGTCGGCCGAGCGGCGTGCGGCCGGCGGCGTGGGCCCGGGCAGCAACTCACGCCACGTCGTCACCTCGGTGGCGGTCGAGCTCACCGGGCCCGACGACGCCGAGGCCGACAGCTACTGGCTCTACTGGGTCGACACCCACGAGTCGCCGCGCGTGCAGCTCATGGGCCACTACCACGACGCGTTCCGCCGCACGGCCGACGGGTGGAAGCTCGCCCGCCGCGAGATCAGCTACGGCTAGTGCCGTCGGTGGGGGAACGAGGGGAGCGCGCCGCATGACGACCAAGAGCACAGCCAGCCCGACGCCCGCCGGCCCGTTCGCCATCGAGGCCGAGGGCCTGGTGAAGACCTTCGGCGGCGAGGTGCGCGCCCTCGACGGGGTGTCGTTCGGCGTCGAGCGCGGCACCGTGCTGGGCCTGCTCGGCCCCAACGGCGCGGGCAAGACCACCGCCGTGCGGGTGCTGACCACGACGCTGGCACCCGACCAGGGCCGAGCCAGGGTGAACGGCTTCGACGTGGTGGGCCAGGCCCAGCAGGTGCGGGAGAGCATCGGGCTGGCCGGCCAGTACGCCGCCGTCGACGAGAACCTCACCGGCCGCGAGAACCTGCGGATGATCGGCCAGCTGCTGCACCTGTCGCGCCGCGACGCCGGGCGGGTCGCCGACGAGCTGCTCGAGCGCTTCGCCCTCACCGAGGCGGCCGACCGGCCGTCGAAGACGTACTCGGGCGGCATGCGCCGACGCCTCGACATCGCTGCCGCCCTGGTGCACCGCCCGCCGGTGCTGTTCCTCGACGAGCCCACCACCGGGCTCGATCCCAACAGCCGCAACGCGGTGTGGTCGCTCATCGAGCAGCTCGTCGCCGGGGGCACCACCGTGCTGCTCACCACCCAGTACCTCGAGGAGGCGGATCGCCTGGCCGACCGCATCGTGGTGGTCGACCGGGGCACGGTGATCGCCGAGGGCACCGCCTCCGAGCTCAAGGCCGAGCTGGGCGAGACCGTCCTCGACCTGGGCTTCGCCGACCCCGTCACCGCCGAGCGGGCCGCCGCGGTGCTCGCCGGCCACTGGCCCGGCCCGCCCACGGCCGAGGGCACGCTCGTCGAGCTGAACGTCACCAGCGGCCCGTCGCAGGTGATGCTGGCCCTGCGGGTGCTCGACGAGGCCGGCCTCGCCCCCGGCACCATGACCCTGCGCGAGCCGAGCCTCGACGACGTGTTCTTGAACCTCACCGGCCACCGCACCTTCGCCGACGAAGAGCTCGAGGAGGCCCGATGACCACCGCCACGAACGTGCTGCCGGAGCCGGCCACGCCGGTGCGGCGCTCCAAGCTGGCCGGCGCCGTGGGCGACGCCCTGGTGCTCACCGAGCGCAACCTCATCGGCTACGTGCGGATCCCCGAGGCGCTGTTCTTCTCCACCGTGCAGCCGATCATGTTCGTGCTGCTGTTCCGCTACGTGTTCGGCGGCGCCATCGCCACCCCGGGCATGTCCTACGTCGACTACCTGATGCCCGGGATCTTCGTGCAGACGGTGATGTTCGGCGCCGTCGGCACCAGCATCGGGCTGGCCGAGGACCTCCACAAGGGCCTCATCGAGCGCTTCCGGTCGCTGCCCATGGCGTCGTCGGCCGTCCTCGCCGGGCGCACCACCGCCGACCTCGTGCGCAACGTCTTCGTGATGGTGCTGATCTCGGCCGTCGGCTTCCTCGTCGGCTTCCGCGTGCACACGAACGTGCTCGCCTTCCTGGCCGCCATCGGGCTCATGCTGCTGTTCGCCTATGCCCTGTCGTGGGGGTTCTCGATCATCGGGCTCTCCGCGCCCAACAGCGAGACCGCACAGCTCATGTCGTTCCCGCTGCTGTTCCCGTTGGTGTTCGCCTCCACCGCCTTCGTGCCGGCCGCCACCATGCCGAGCTGGTTGCGGCCCTTCGCCGAGCACCAACCGGTGAGCGTGGTGGTCAACGCGGTGCGGGCGCTCACCCAGGGCGGCCCCACCGCCCGCTGGGTCGTGCCCGCCCTGCTGTGGTCGGTCGGCCTGCTCGTGGTCCTCATGCCGTTGGCCGTCAGGCGCTACCGCCGGGCGATCTGACCTCCGGCGCTCGGCATCAGGGGAGCCGCCCGCTGCCGGGAACGTCGACCCGGTAGGCGTCGACGCGTCCGGTGGCCACCCCGGAGCGGGTGGGCTTGTGGTGCTCCGCCGCGCTGGTCACGAAGAGGGTGCGGCCGTCGTCGCCGCCGAGCGTGCAGGCCAGCGCGTGCTGGTCGTGGTCGATCACCTCGGTGACCGTGCCAGAGGGGTCGAGGCGCACGACCTGCCCGCCGATGGGATCGCATGCCCACACGCCGCCCTCGGCGTCGACGCACAGGCCGTCGGGCGGGGCGTACGGCGAGCCCTCGGCGACGGGCAGGGTGGCGAACTCGGTGCGGTCGGCGAGCGAGCCATCGGGGGCCACGGCGAAGCGGGTGATGCGCATGGCCGCCGGCTCGGCGACGAAGAGCAGGCGCTCGTCGGCGTCGAAGGCGATGCCGTTGGGGCACATCAGCTCCTCGGCGGCGACCGACACCGTGCCGTCGGGCGCCACGGCGAGCACCGGGGAGGGCAGGGTGCCAGTGGTGCCGCCCCAGGAGTCGAAGCCGAACTGGGTGACGTAGGCGGTGCCGTCGGCCGCCACGGCCATGTCGTTGAAGGGCCAGGCCCCGAACGGTCGGAGGTCGGCGTGGAGGTGCAGCTCGGCGCCGTCCCAGCGCCAGAGCCGGGCCTGCTCCATGCCGACGACCAGCAGGTCACCGTCGGGCAGCCAGCCCAGCCCGCCGGGGTCGTCGTCGGGGAGCTCGAGCACGACCCCGTCGCCGCCGTCGGGTGTCCAGCGGTGCACGCGCTGGCCCCACATGTCGGAGAACCACAGGGCGCCCTCGCGCCAGCGCGGGCACTCGGGCAGGTGCAGGCCCGTGCAGATCGTGGTGAGCTCCACCCGTCCCCCTCTCGTCGGCGGCCGGATGCTACCGAGCGCGGCCCTCCGAGGTCCGTGGCATGCTCGGGCCCTCGGGCCGACGGCCCGAGCCACCAGGGGGAACGCGGTGCCGACCGCCGCACGCGGCAGCACGCTGAGCAGATCATGGAGGAGATCGGCATGGCCGACCGCATCGACGACCTGAGGGTCGCGGGGGTGGTGTCGTGAACGGGAGGGCACCGACCGCCACCGTGGCCGGCTACTCCCACGTCGCCATCGCCGTCACCGACCTGGCCGAGGCCCGTCGGTTCTACTGCGAGCTGCTGGCCTTCACGGAGCTGCCCCGACCGGAGTTCGGGGTGCCCGGGATGTGGTTGCGAGTGGGCGACCTGCAGCTCCACGTCATCGAGACCGACACCATGCCGGTGCCGGGGCCCGGCTTCCCTCACCTCGCCCTGCACGTGCCGACCGCGGCGTGGGACGACACCGTGGCCGCGCTGCGCGACGCCGGCGTGGACTTCCTCAGCGCGCCGAGCGAGCGGGTCGACTTCGGGCGGACGGTGCGGGCCGCCTTCGTCACCGACCCGGCCGGCAACGCCGTCGAGCTCACCGACGTCGGCCCCCTCACCTGACGGTCCTCACGCTCGAACCAGCCCGCGCCACGCGCACCGGGGCGTGCGGATCGCGGCAGGAAAGGGGGAGTGAGAGGTTGCTTGCACGAAGCAAGCACTGGGCCTACAGTCGGCGGGCGGCGTCGAGGGGGCGCCGCAGGGGGTGCCTGATGGGCGAGTCGCAGCGGGTCCGAGCCGGTCTCGACCACCCGGTCATCGACGTCGACGGCCACGTGATCGAGTTCATGCCGGCGATCCTCCCGTACGTCCGCGAAGCGCTGGGCCCGGCCGCCTTCGATCGCTACGTGAACCAGCCGTCGCCGATCGCCCGCATCCTCGAGGCCGACACGCAGACCCGCCTCGCCACCGGCACGCCGCAGTCGGCGTGGTGGGGCACGCCCGCCGCCAACACCGACGACCTCGCCACCGCGGTCATCCCCAAGTACATGTACGAGCGCCTCGACGAGCTGGGCATCGACTTCTCGGTCCTCTATCCGACGAAGGGCTTCGGCATCGCCGGCATCGACGACCCCGAGATCCGCCAGGGCGTGTGCCGCGGGTTCAACGACTACTACGCCGACACCTACGCCCAGTACGCCGACCGCATGGCGCCCGCCGGGGTCATCCCCATGCACACGCCCGAGGAGGCCGTCGCCGAGCTCGAGCACTGCAAGGCCATCGGGCTCAAGGTGGTGGGGTTCCCCGAAGGCGTCACCCGGCCGATCCCGAACCCCGACCCCGGGAACCTCAGCCCGTTCATGTACCCGGGCCAGGCCTGGTGGTTCGACCACTTCGGCATCGACAGCGCCTACGACTACGACCCCGTGTGGGCCAAGGCCGAGGAGCTGGGCTTCGCCGTCACGTGCCACGGCGGCCTGGGCAACATGCCCACCGGCTCGTTCGTGTCGCGCACCAACTACAGCTACAACCACATCGGCTCGTTCGCCCAACGCATGCACCACCTGTGCAAGTCGCTGTTCATGGGCGGCGTCACCGCCCGGTTCCCGCGCCTCAACATCGCCTTCCTGGAGTGCGGTGTGGGCTGGGCCGCCATCCTGCTCGCCGACCTGCTCGAGCACTGGGAGAAGCGCAACCCCGAGGCGCTGCGCTCGCTCGACCCGGCCACCATCGACTGGGCCCGGCTCGAGCAGCTCATCCGCACCTACGGCGCCGAGGACCTGCTGGCCAAGGCGGGCGACATCGACCTCGACGCCGCCATGCGGGCGCTGCCCGGCACCGGCGTGCCGCCCGAGGACATGGACGATTGGCGCTTCCTCCAGGTCTCGTCCGAGCGAGAGCTGGTCGACCGCTTCGTGCCCCGGTTCTTCTTCGGGTGCGAGGCCGACGACCGCTCGATCGCCTACGCGTTCTCGAACGCCAACCCGTTCGGCGCTCGCCTGCAGCCCGTGTTCAGCTCCGACCTGGCGCACTGGGACGTCGAGCAGATGGACGAGGTCGTGGCCGAGGCGTTCGGCCTGGTCCGCAAGGGCGTGCTCGCCGAGCGGGACTTCCGCGAGTTCGTGTTCGAGAACCCGGCCAAGCTGCTGCTGGGCCAGAACCCCGACGTCTTCGTGGGCACCGCGGTGGAGGCCGCCACCAAGCCGCTCGCCGACGCGGTCCGCGCCGGGTCGGGCTCGTCGGCCGGGGTGGCCGGCTGATGGGCTCGACGGCCACCACCGTGCTGAAGGGCGCCACGGTGGTCGACGGCACGGGCGCCCCGGCGGTCGCCGCCGACGTCGTGCTCTCCGGCGGCCGGGTCGACGCGGTCGGCCCCGACCTCGAGGTCCCGTCGGGTGCCGAGGTCGTCGACTGCGGCGGGCTCGTCGTGGCGCCGGGGTTCATCGACCCGCACACCCACTACGACGCCCAGGTCCTGTGGGACCCGGAGGTCACGCCGTCGTCGTGGCACGGCGTCACCACCGTCGTGGTGGGCAACTGCGGGTTCGGCATCGCGCCCACCCGCCCCGAGCACCGGCCCACCATCCTGCGGGTGCTCGAGAACGTGGAGGGCATGCCGCTCGACGCGCTCGAGGCCGGCATCCCGTGGGGCTTCGAGACCTTCCCCGAGTACCTCGACGCCGTCGAGCGCCAGCCGCTCGGCATCAACGTCGCCGCCCTGCTCGGCCACACGCCGCTGCGCTTCTTCGTGATGGGCGACGACGCCACCGAGCGGGCCGCCACTGTCGACGAGGTGGCCCGCATGGAGCACCTCGTCGCCGAGGCCCTGGAGGCGGGCGCCGTCGGCTTCTCCACGTCGCGCACCGAGAGCCACCTCGGCGCCTACGGCAAGCCGGTGCCGAGCCGGGTCTGCGACCTCGACGAGATCCGCTCGCTGGCCCGGGTGCTCGGCCGCCTCGACCGGGGCACCCTCGAGTCGACGTGGGGACCGGACCTGTTCGTCGACGAGTTCGCCGAGCTGGCCCGCGAGATCGACCGGCCCGTCAGCTGGGCGGCGCTCATGACCAGCCGCCGCCAGCCCGGCCACGCCGCCGAGGTGGCGGCCCGGGTCGAGGCGGCCGGCGGGCCGGTCACCCCGCAGGTGGCGTGCCGCCCCATCGTCGTGCAGCTGGCCCTGTCGGACCCGTTCCCGTTCGCCAACGTGCCCGCCTTTGCCGAGATCCTCGGCCTCGAGCACGCCGACCGGGCGGCCCGCTACGCCACCGGCACCTGGCGGGCCCAGGCTCACACCGACATGCAGGCGGCGTGGGGCGACATCCTCGACCACGCCCACGTCAGCGAGTCCGACGCCCACCCGGACCTGGTCGAGGGATCCGCCCTCGGGGAGCTGGCGCGGGCCAAGGGCGTCAACGCCATCGACGTGATGGTCGAGCTGGCGCTGGCCGAGCGCCTCCAGACCCGCTTCACCATCGCCATGATCAACGACAACGACGACGAGATCGCCGAGCTGCTGCGCAACGACCGCTTCCTGCTCGGCCTCTCCGACGCGGGGGCGCACACCAGCCAGCTGTGCGACGCCAACTACGCCACCCACCTGCTGTCGCACTGGTGGCGCGACAAGCAGGCGATCAGCCTCGAGAAGGCGGTGTGGCGCCTCACCGGCCAGCCGGCGGAGGTCTACGGGCTCACTGGCCGGGGCCGCCTCGCTGCAGGTGCGGTGGCCGACGTGGTGGTCTTCGACCCCGACACGGTCGGCACCACCCGGGCCCGCCGCGTGCGCGACTTCCCGGCCGGTGCCGACCGGCTGGTGGCCGACAGCACCGGCATCGCCCACGTGTGGGTCGGCGGGGTGCGCACCAGGCGCGACGGCGAGCAGCTCGTCGGCGTCGGTGCCGGGCGCCTGCTGCGGGGAGGTGCGGCATGAGCGAACAGCTGGCGGGCACGCGTCCCACACCCAGCCCCGAGCGGCTCGAGGAGCTCTACGAGCAGTGCTCCAACTGGGGCCGGTGGGGCGCCGACGACGAGCTGGGCGCCCTCAACCTCCTCACGCCCGAGCGCCGGGTGGGCGCGATGGCGGCGGTGCGCTCCGGGCTGTCGATCAGCCTCGCCCACGACCTGCCCAAGGTGCCGTCGGTCGAGAACCCTTTCCCGGCTCACCACCACATGCTGGCGAGCGGCGACGCCCTCGACGCCAACGGCATCCCCGGCTACGAGGCCACCCGCGACTACGTGGGCACCGACGTGCACGGCCTGGGCACGACCCACATCGACGCGCTGTGCCACATGTTCGTGCGCGGTCGGTCCTACAACGGCCGCACGGCCGACACGGTCAAGAGCACCGGCGCCACCGCCAACACGATCATGGCCGCGGCGGGCGGCATCGTCGGCCGAGGGGTGCTGCTCGACGTGCCGCGGGCGCTCGGCGTGACCCACCTCCCGGGCAACACCGCCATCGCGCCCGAGCAGCTCGACCTCGCGTGCGCCGCCCAGGGCGTGCACGTGGGGGAGGGCGACCTGCTGCTCGTGGCCACCGGCCGCGACGCGCGCCGGGCCGAGCAGCGGGGCCGCTTCGACCCCATCGCCGACGGCATGGCCGGCCTGCACGCCGAGTGCCTGCCCTGGCTGCACGAGCGCGGCGTCGCCCTGCTCGGCGGCGACGGGATCTCCGATCCCATGCCCGGGCTCGGCATCCACGAGTGGCCCTTCCCGGTCCACCAGATCGGCATCACCCGGATCGGGCTCATGCTCATCGACAACCTCCGCCTCGACGAGCTCCTCGCGGCCTGCGCCCGGGCCGAGCGGTGGGACTTCCTCCTCTCGGTCGCCCCCCTGCGCATCCCCGGAGGCACCGGCTGCCCCGTCAACCCCGTGGCGGTGCTGTGAGCCCGGCCCCTGGCGCCGACCGCACGCGCCTCGACGGGCGGGTGGCGCTCGTCAGCGGCGCGGCCCGCGGCCAGGGCGAGGCCGAGGCCCGGCTCCTGGTCGAACGCGGCGCCCGGGTGGTGCTGGGCGACGTGCTCGTCGACGAGGGGCGCGCCGTCGCCGGGTCGCTGGCCGACGCCGCCCGCTTCGTCTCCCTCGACGTGGCCGAGCCCGGGCAGTGGGCCTCCGCCGTGGCCGCCACCCTCGCTGCCTTCGGGCGCCTCGACGTGCTGGTCAACAACGCCGGCGTCGTCCGGGCCGGGATGATCGAGTCGGTGCCGGTCGACGACTTCATGGAGGCGGTGCGGGTCAACCAGCTCGGCTGCTTCCTCGGCATGCAGGCCGTCGTGCCCACCATGAAGGCGCAGGGGAGCGGCTCGATCGTCAACGTCTCGTCCATCGCCGGGCTGCAGGGGGTGGCCGGGGCCGTCCCCTACGTCGCCACCAAGTGGGCGATCCGCGGCATGACCAAGACCGCGGCCATCGAGCTGGGCCACGACGGCATCCGGGTCAACTCGGTGCACCCCGGCGTGATCGACACGCTCATGACCAACGACCCGCAGTTCGACGACGTCGACAAGCAGGCCGTGTTCGACGCCTTCCCCATCCCGCGCATCGGCGCGCCGGAAGAGGTGGCCGAGGTGGTGGCGTTCCTCGCCTCGGACGCCAGCTCCTACTGCACCGGTGCCGAGTTCGTCGTCGACGGGGGCGCCGTCGCCGGGCGCCCGCCCGCCATCCGCTGACGGAGACAGACCCATGACCGGCACCAAGCCCATCCCTGCCGACGCCCGGCACCTGGCCGACATCCAGGCCGCCCTCGGCGTGGTGGCCCGGCGGGCGAAGGACTTCGAGCTGCACGAGGCCCTCGGTGCCCGGGTCGGCTACCGGCTCGAAGGCCCCTACTACGGCACGCTGTCGCGCCTGGGCCTCGTCGAGCGGTGCACCGTCACCGAGCTGGCCGACCTGCTGGGGCTGGAGCTGTCCACCGTCTCGCGGCGGGTGAAGGTGCTCGAGGACCGCGGCCTGGTGGTGCGCGAGACCAGCCCCACCG
This sequence comes from Actinomycetes bacterium, assembly GCA_029782145.1. Lineage (GTDB taxonomy): Bacteria > Actinomycetota > Acidimicrobiia > Acidimicrobiales > Acidimicrobilacustridaceae > CAMFLJ01. The sequence goes on from JAKOVH010000023.1 coordinate 96,755, forward strand.
ACCGGCGCACGTCGCTGCTGCGGCTCAGCCCGGAGGGGCGCGACCTGTTCGAGAAGCTGTCGTCGAGCTGGCGCGACATGCTCGCCGAGGTGCTCGACGGCTGGGACCCCTTCAGCGTCGAGGTGTTCGCCGAGCTGTTCGGCCGCTTCGCCGCGGCCCTCGAGGGCTACGCCACCGAGACCACCGGCCACCGGCATGCCGGTGCCACCCCCACCGGCGCAGCGCCGACGCCGGTGACGGCACGGCGGCCCTGACGAGAGGCTTCCATGCACGACCTGCTCATCACCGGTGGCCTGGTGGTCGACGGATCCGGCGTGCCCGGCCGCATCGCCGACGTCGCCGTCGAGGACGGCACCATCGTCGCCATCGGGCGGATGGCCGGCGAGCGGGCCCGTCGGATGATCGACGCCACCGGGCTGGTGGTGGCCCCCGGGGTGGTCGACGCCCACACCCACTACGACCCGCAGATCACGTGGGACCCGCTGTGCGACACCGCCGCGCTCCACGGCGTCACGACCGTGGCGGCGGGCAACTGCGGGTTCTCGGTGGCGCCGTGCCGGGCCGACGACCACGCCTACGTGGCCCAGGTCTTCTCCCGGGTGGAGGGCATGGACGCTGCCGCCCTCGGCCACGTGGGCTGGGGGTTCGAGACCTTCGAGGAGTTCCTGGCCACCCGGTCGGGGTCGCTCGGCGTGAACCTCGGCATGTACGTGGGCCACTCGGCGCTGCGGCGCTGGGTGATGGGCGACGACTCCTATGCCCGGGCCGCCACCGAGGCCGAGGTCGCCACCATGGCCGAGATGGTGGCGGCGGCCATGGACGCCGGCGCCCTCGGCTTCTCGTCCTCCCACGCACCCACGCACCTCGACATGGCCGACCGGCCGGTGCCGAGCCGGCTGGCCAGCCGCGACGAGCTGCGGGCGCTGGCCGACGCCCAGGGGCGCACCGCCCGGGGCAGCATCGCCTACGCCCCCGAGAGCGCGGTGGAGGGCATCGACGCCGTCGACCGCGACCTGCTCATCGAGCTGGCCCGACGGGGCGGCGTGCCGGTCATCACCCAGGGCCTCGGCGGGCGCTCCAAGGTCGACGCCCCCACCCAGGCGTGGGCCGAGTCCCGCCAGTTCCTCGACCGCTCGGCGGCGGCGGGCGCGCCCGTCTACTCGCTGCTGATGACCCGGCCGCTCAACGGGCCGTTCACCGTGCTGGCCGGCACCTCGCGCTACGAGGGCGTGCCGCTGTGGAACCAGCTCATGGCCGCGACACCGGACGAGAAGCGCCGGCAGCTGCGCGACCCCGAGCACAGGGCGCGGCTGCGCGAGGCCATCGACCAGCCGAACCGTGACCCGGCAAAGGGTTCCACGCTGCCACCGCCGTTCTGGGAGAGCCTGCGGGTGTCCGGCACCTCCGCGGCCGAGAACCAGCCCTACGTCGGCCGGAGCGTGGGAGCCATCGCCGCCGAGACCGGTCGCCACCCCGCCGACGTGCTGTTCGACATCGCTCTGGCCGACGACCTCGGCACGGTCTTCCACTGGTCGAACGAGACGCCGGCGTGGCGTGAGCTGCTCAAGGAGGTGCAGCTCCACCCACAGATGATCGTCGGCGTGTCCGACGGTGGGGCCCACCTCGACCGCGACGACGGCCAGGAGTGGTCCACCCACTTCCTCTCGACCTGGTGGCGCACCGAGCGGGTGTGGCGCCTGGAGGAGGCGGTCCGGCGCATCACCGCCATCCCGGCCGCCGTCCTCGGCCTGCACGACCGGGGTCTGCTGGCGGTGGGCCGGGCGGCCGACCTGTTCCTGTTCGACCCCGAGCGCGTCGACGTGGGCACCTGCCGGGAGGAGGTCGACCCGTTCACCGGTGCTCGCCGCTTCCGGGCGGTGCCGAAGGGCATCGCTGCCACCGTCGTCAACGGCTCGGTGGTGGTGGAGGGCGGCGAGCGCACGGGCGCCGCCCCCGGCGTGGTGGTGCGGCCGTCGTGAGGAGCCCGCTGCTCATCGGCACCGAGCACACCTCAGTGGCCGACCTGGCCGCCGTGCTGGGGGCCGAGGCCGAGGTCATGCCGTCGGCCGAGGCCGAAGGCGACGGTCTCGACTGGACGTGGGCCGCCGCCCTGGAGGCATGGCGAGCGGAGGCCACCGCCCGACCGCCGGTGAGCCGGGTCGTGGTCGCTCCCTGGGAGCCCGTGGCCCGCCCAGCGCCGCTGGTGCAGCTCGACCTCGCCGACTGGGTTCGCCGTGCCGAGGTGGCCATCGCCCGCTGGGTCGCCGCCTTCGGCGTGGCCAAGGCCCGCTGCGCCGACGGCGGCGCCGTCGTGGCGCTCGTCGACCGGGCGGCCCCTCTCGACTGCGCCGGCTGGGCCGCCGAGACGGGCGTGGCCGACGCGGTGGAGGCGCTGGTTCGCTCCCTCGCCCGCTCGGAGGGACCCCGTGGGGTACGGGTCAACGCCGTGACCACCCCGGCTCGTCTCACCGCTCTGCCGGTGGTCGACCCCGCCCCGCCGCTCGCCGCCTTCCCGGGCTCGGTGCTGCTGGAGGCCGCCGGCGCGGTGCGCCTGCTGCTCGAGCCCGATGCCATCGGCCTCACCGGCACCGTCGTGCACGCCGACTGCGGACGGTCGTGGCGGTGAGCGCGGGGGAGGCCGTGAGCGGGCCGAGGGTCGTGCTGGTCACCGGGGCCAGCGGCGGTGTCGGCCGCGGCATCGCGGTGGCCTGCGGGCGAGCGGGGTGGACGGTGTGGATCGCCGCCCGCCGGCAGGCGCAGGCGGCGGAGGTGGCGGCCGAGGTCGACGCCGCCGGCGGTGCCGGGCGGGCCATCGTGTGCGACGTGGCCGACCCGACGTCGGTGGCGTCGGTGGTGGCTGCGGTCGTGGAGCGCGACGGCCGCCTCGACGGCGTGGTCCACAACGCCACCAGCGGCCTCTCGCCCCGGCCCGCCGACCTGGCCGACGTGCCGCTCGTCGACGTCGGCGACCACGTGGCCGTCTCCCTTCGGGGCACCTACCTGCTGGCCCGGGCCGCGTTCCGGCCGCTGCGCGACGCGGGCGGGGCCTACGTGGTGCTCACCTCCGAGGCCGGCTTCGAGGGCAAGGCCCGCCTGCCGGTGTACGCCGCGGTGAAGGCCGCCCAGCGGGGCGTCGCTCGGGCCCTCGCCCGAGAGTGGGGTCCGCAGGGCATCCGGGTGAACTGCCTGGCCCCCCTGGCCGCCACGCCCGCCATGGAGCAGGCCTTCGCCCTCGACCCGGCCATGGCCGCCCGGGTGCTGGGCCGCAACCCGCTCGGCCACCTGGGCGACGCCGCCGACGACATCGGCCCGGTCGTGCGATTCCTGCTCTCCGACGACGCCCGCTACGTCAACGGCCTCACCGTCATGGCCGACGGCGCCAGCTGCCCGATCACCTGAGAGGCCCACCGTGAGCATCAACTTCGACGACCTCGAGGCGCGTGAGGGCTTCTTCGCCACCACCAAGCCGAAGCAGGTCACGTTCCTGCCCGACCCCGAGCGCCGCCGCCGGCACTTCACCCTCATCTCGGTCGACGACCACCTCGTCGAGCCCCCCGACATGTTCGAGGGCCGGGTGCCTGCCCGGTTCGCCGAGCTGGCGCCCCGCGTCGAGGTCGACGACACCGGCATGGAGTACTGGCTCTACGACGGCCAGCGGCAATACAAGGTCGGCCTCAACGCGGTGGTGGGCCGACCCCGCAGCGAGCTGAGCTTCGAGCCGACCCGCTTCGACGAGATGCGGCGCGGGGCCTGGGACATCGAGGAGCGGGTCCACGACATGGACCTCAACGGCGTCTACGCGTCGTTGAACTTCCCGTCGTCGCTCGCCGGGTTCGCCGGGCAACGGTTCCAGCTCGGCGTGTCCGACCCCGAGCTCGCCCTCGCCGTGGTGCGCGCCGCCAACGACTGGCACCTCGAGGCCTGGGCCGGGCGCCATCCCGACCGCATCATCCCGGTGCAGCTGCCCTGGCTCCTCGACCCGGCAGTCGCGGCCGCCGAGGTGCGGGCCAACGCCGAGCGGGGCTTCCGGGCCGTCACGTTCCCCGAGCTCCCCGAGCGCCTGGGCCTGCCGTCGCTGCACACCGGGCACTGGGACCCGCTCATGGAGGCGTGCGCCGAGACCGGCACGGTGGTGTGCCTGCACGTCGGGTCGTCGTCGAGCGCCCCCATGACCTCCTCCGACGCCCCGGCCGACACCATCGGGGTGCTGTTCTTCGGCTGGGCCATGTTCGCCGCGGTGGATTGGCTCTACTCGAGGCTTCCGGTGCGCTTCCCCGACCTGAAGATCTGCCTCTCGGAGGGCGGCATCGGGTGGGTGCCGGCGCTGATGGACCGCCTCGACCACGTCGGCCGCTACCAGGAGATGTACGGCACGTGGGTCGACATCGACCTCACCCCGCGCGAGGTGCTCGCCCGCAACTTCTGGTTCTGCACCATCGACGACCCGAGCGGCATCGAGCTGCGCCACCGGATCGGTGTCGACCACCTGCTGCTCGAGTCCGACTACCCCCACCAGGACGGCACATGGCCCGACAGCCAGGAGGTGCTGTTCGAGCAGATCGGCCACCTCCCGGCCGAGGAGGTCCGCAAGATCACCTGGGAGAACGCCTCGCGGCTGTTCCGGTTCCCCGTCCCCGAGGCCGTGCAGGCCGACCCCGAGGCGTACTGAGGCCCCTGATGAGCGACGAGCCGATGACCATCGACGACGTGCGGTTCCGCATCGCCGCCGGGCGGCGCATGCTCTACCGGGAGGGGTGCGACTCGAACGTGGGCGGCCACGTGAGCGCCCGGGCGCCGGAGGGTGACGGGTTCTGGGTCACCGGGTTCGAGTACCTCGACCAGACCCGGCCCGGCGACGTCGCCAAGCTCGACTTCGACCTGCGCCCGCTGGTGGGCGACCACGAGCTGTCGCCCGCGGTCAACTTCCACTCGCTCATCTACCAGCGCCGCCCCGACGTGGGCGCCATCGTCCACGTGCACTCCCACTTCGTGTCCGTGCTGTCGTCGATCGAGGGCCAGACGGTCGGCATGTACAACGTGGTGGCCGTGCTCTTCCACGACGAGCAGGCGACGTACCTCGACGACGGCGTGAGGCCCCACACCGACGTGGTCGACGCCCTCGGGCCCGACAAGCACGTGGTGCTCATGAAGAACCACGGTGCCATCGTGGCGGCGGACTCGGTCGAGAACGCGGTGATCGAGGCCATCACCCTCGAGGCCGCCGCCCGCTACCACCTCGAGTGCGTGGCCGCCGGTGGCAGCGAGATCCTCGAGGCCGAGGTGCGGGGCGGCAAGGCGATGTACCGCCGCCACTACCTGCCGCAGATGTGGCGGGCCAACCTGGCCCGGCTGCGCCGCTCCGACCCCGACCTCTTCGAGGACCTCACCGCCTGACGTCAGCCGAGCAGGGTGTCGAGAGCGGTCCGGTCCTCGACGCTCGGCACCCACAGGCCGGCGGCCACGTTCGCCCGCACCTGCTCGGGCGAGGTGGCTCCGGCGATCACCGACGCCACGGTCGGACGGGCGGCGAGGCCCCCCATGGCCACGTCGAGGAGGCCGACGCCCCGCTCAGCGGCGAAAGCTTCGAGCGCCTCGATCACGTCGAAGTTGGCGTCGGACAGCAGGTGGGTCATGCCCCACGCCGCGATGCGCCCGCCTTCGGGAGCGGCGTCGCCCCGGCGGTACTTGCCCGTGAGCAGGCCGCTGGCCAGCGGGAAGTAGGGGAGCAGGCCGACGCCGAAGCGCTCGCACGCCGGCACCACCTCCGCCTCGGCGTCGCGCTCGAGGAGGTTGTAGTGGTTCTGGGCGCTGACGAATCGCTCGAAGCCGTTGGTCTCCGCCACCCAGGCGGCGTCGGCGATCTGCCAGCCGGCGAAGTTGGAGCTGCCCACGTAGCGCACCAGGCCCTCGTGCACCAGGTCGCTGAGCGCCGAGAGGGTCTCGTCGATCGGCGTGGCCGGATCGGGCCGGTGGAGCTGGTAGAGGTCGATCCACTCCGTGCCGAGCCGGCGCAGGGAGCGCTCCACCGCCTTGCGGACGTAACGGCGCGAGCCCCGGGCGCCCCAGTCCGGGCCGTTCTGTCCCCGCAGGTCGCTGCCGAACTTGGTGGCGATCACCACGTCGTCGCGCCGGTCGCCCAGAGCCTGGGCCAGCATCACCTCGGACTCGCCGTAGGAGTCGGAGGTGTCGAACAAGGTGATGCCGGCGTCGAGGGCGGCCTGCACCACCGCCGTGGTGGCCTCCTGGTCGATGCGCATCCCGAAGTTGTTGCAGCCCAGCCCGACGGTGGACACGGCCAGCCCGGAGCCGCCCAGACGGCGGTAGGTCATCTCGCTCATGGCCGCCCATCTTGGTGCGTCGGGGGGTGGCGTTCGTCACCGGCCCTCGGCGCGCCCCCCTAAGGTGCACGGCGTCCTCGTCCCCCGACCCGGAGCCCCGCCCGTGCCGCCCATCCCCGCCGACGAGTACCCCCTCCACCAGGCCCCGCTGTCGCTGGCGTACCCGGCCAGCAGCGACCGCAACTTCTACGACCGCTGCTACATCAACGCCCACGACCGCACCGGCGAGGTGTTCCTGATCACCGGCCTCGGCGTGTACCCGAACCTGGGCGTGATCGACGCCTTCGCCTGCGTCCGCCGCGGCGACCTGCAGCACGTGGTGCGCATGTCCGACGCCCTGGGCGACGACCGCATGGACCAGTCGGTCGGCCCCTACCTGCTCGAGGTGGTCAAGCCGCTGGAGGAGCTCCGGGTGGTGTGCGACGCCGCCGACCACGGCGTGGCCTTCGACCTGCACTGGCGCGGCTCGTTCCCCGCCGTGGAGGAGTCACCCCACGTCATGCGGGCCGGCGGGCGCATCGTGCTCGACGCCCAGCGCTTCGCCCAGGTCGGCACCTGGGAGGGCACGCTGCACGTGGCCGGCGAGGACTTCACCGTCACGCCCGACCGCTGGGTGGGCACCCGCGACCGCTCGTGGGGCATCCGGCCCGTCGGCGAGGCGGAGCCGCCAGGCCGGGCCGCGGCCGAGCCCAATCCCGACTACGGCTTCTGGTGGTGCTACTTCCCGCTGCGCTTCGAGGACTTCGCTCTGGTGTTCATCGCGCAAGAGACCGCCGAGGGCTTCCGGTTCCTGAACGACGCCCTTCGGGTGTGGCCGGCGGGCGACCCCCGTGGCGTCGAGACGCTCGGCTACCCCCGCTACGAGATCCGCTACCGGCCCGGCACCCGCATCCCCACGGGCGCGACCGTCACCGCCACCACGCCCGACGGGTCCCCGCTGGTGTGCGAGATCGAGAGCATGGGCCACGTCGCCCTGGCCGCCGGCTGCGGCTACGGCGCCGACCCGCAGTGGACCCACGGCCAGTGGCGCGGCCGCGGCTGGGTCGAGGGCGCGGTCTACGACCTGTGCGACCCAGCCAACGCGGCTGCCACCTCGTTCGGCATGCTCGACCACGTGGGGCGCGCCGTCGTCGACGGCCAGGAGGGCTGGGGCCTCTTCGAGCACGCCAGCATCGGACGCCACGACCCCTCCGGCTTCGCCGACGTCACCTCCGTCGCCACCTGACCCACCGCGTTCGTGCCCGCGATCCGCACGCTCCGGCGTGCGCCTGCCGGGCAGGTTCGCCAACCGCAGGTTCGCGGGCCGGGAGCGTCAGGTCCGGGGGAGCAGCCCGAGGTTGGCGCGGGCCCGTTCGAGCACGGGTCCGGCGACGGCGCGGGCCTTGTCGGCGCCCTTGGCCAGGACCGCCGCGGTGCCGGCGGGGTCGGCGGCCAGCTCGGCGTAGCGCTGCTGGATGGGCCGCAGCACCTCCACCACCGCGTCGGCCGTGGCCGCCTTGAGGTCGCCGTAGCGGGTGAAGCGCCCGGCCAGCTCGGCGGGGTCGTCGCCGGTGCAGGCGCCGAGGATCGACAGCAGGTTCGACACGCCGGGCTTGGCCTCGGGGTCGTAGCGCACCTCGGTCTCGGCGTCGGTGACGGCCCGCTTGATCTTCTTGGCCACCTGGTCGAGCGGCTCGAGCACGAGGATCGTGCCCTGGGGCGACTCCTCGGACTTCGACATCTTCCGGGTGGGGTGCTGGAGGTCCATCACCCGGGCGCCGGCGGCGGGGAAGGTGGCCTTGGGCACGACGAAGGTGTCGCCGTAGCGGTGGTTGAAGCGGATGGCCAGGTCTCGGGCGAGCTCGACGTGCTGGCGCTGGTCGTCGCCCACCGGCACCTCGTCGGTGTCGTAGAGCAGGATGTCGGCGGCCATCAGCGCGGGATAGGTGAACAGGCCGGCCGACACGAAGTCGGCGCCCTCGCTCTTGTCCTTGAACTGGGTCATGCGGCGCAGCTCGCCGAACGCGGCGGTGCACTCGAGGATCCACGACAGCTCGCTGTGCTCGACGACGTGGCTCTGCACGAACAGCGTCGAGCGGTCGGGGTCGATGCCGACGGCGAGCAGCAGCTGGGCCAGCTCCAGCGTGCGGGTCCGCAGCTCGGCCGGGTCCTGCGGCACGGTGAGGGCGTGCAGGTCGACCACGCAGAACACCGTGTCGGCGTCGTCCTGGTCGGCCACCCAGCGGCGCAGCGCGCCGAGGAGGTTGCCGAGCTGGACGGGGCCGGTGGGCTTGATGCCCGAGAACACGCGGGTCATGGGCGGCGATCGTAGAGGTCGTCCCGGCCGGGCCCCGAAACGGGTTCCGCCCGGCCGGTCACCGAGTGGCGGCCACCCCGCACGCTCGGTAGAGGCCGTTCACCACGTCGCTGCGGGCCAGGCCGAGGTCGCTCGTCGGGTCGACACCCAGCGCGACCAGGCCGACGGCCAGGGCGCGGCGGCCGGCCTCGTCGAGCTGCAGGACGGCCGCCCGCAGGCACGTCGCCTGCTCCCCGGCTCGGGCGGTGTCCGACGGCGGCAGCGACTCCCCGATGCGTGCGGCCACCGACGAGGCCAGCACCTCGGGCGCGATGCACGCCTCGAGCGCGTCACCGAGCGCCCGCTGCTGCGCGCCCGAGACGTCGCCAGTGGAGGTGGCGGCGGCGCGAGCGTCGGCGCTGTCGGTGAACTGGCCGGTCAGGCACGACCGGGTGCTGTCGTCGAGCCGGTACAGCTCGACCACCCGATCGCTGGCCGCCTCGGCGGACGACGAGCCCGTGCCCGTCCCCGAGCTCGAGCAGGCCGCCGCCGCCAGCACGGCGAGCGCGCACAGGGCGGCCAGCCCGGCACGGGCCGCGCACCACCGGTGGACACCGGTCCGCCACGGCGGGACCGCCCTCCACGGGAGTCGATCGGTCGGTCGCGACCCGGCGGCCATGGCGCCGATGCTAGGGGCGAGGTGCGCGACGCGGGCTCCGGGCGCCTCTATCGTTGATCCGATGCCGTACGAGGTGCAGACGCCCGTCTTCGAGGGCCCGTTCGACCTGCTGCTCCACCTGATCCTGCGCGAGCAGGTCGACCTCTACGAGATCTCCCTGGCGCGCATCGTCGACGCCTACCTGGCCGAGATCGAGCGCATGGAGACCCTCGACCTCGAGATCACCACCGAGTTCCTGCTCATCGCCGCCACCCTGGTGGAGCTGAAGTGCAAGCGCCTCCTGCCCGAGGACGCCGACGTCGACCTCGACGACGAGTTCGCCCTGTGGGAGGAGCGCGACCTGCTCATCGCCCGGCTCCTCGACTGCAAGACGTTCAAGGACGCCGCCCAGGTGCTGGGCCAGCTGGCCGATGCCGCCTCGCAGTCCTACCCCCGCACCGCCGGGCTCGACGAGCCGTTCCTCGAGCTGGCGCCCGACCTGCTCGCCGGCGTCGACGTGCACGACCTGCGGGCCGCCTACCTGCGGGCCATGACGCCGAAGCCCAAGCCCGTCGTGAGCATCGACCACATCCACGCCGTCCGGGTCAGCGTCACCGAAGCGGTGGAGGAGCTGGTCGACGAGCTGCCCCGGATGGGCCGGGTGACCTTCCGGCGCCTCACCGAGGAGCTCGTCGAGCGCCTCGAGATCGTCGTGCGCTTCCTGGCCGTGCTGGAGCTGTTCAAGCAGGGCTTCATCGAGCTCGACCAGCCTCGTGCCTTCGGCGACATCGAGATCCTCTGGGTCGGTTCGCCCGCCCTGGGCGTGGCCGACCTCGCCGGCATCGACTCCTACGACGGCTGAGGTCGCCATGAACCCCGAGATCGTCCGCGCCCTCGAGGCCATCGTGTTGGTGGCCGACTCGCCGGTCGAGAGCCAGCTGCTCGCCCAGCTCGTCGAGGTGCCGGTGGAACAGGTCGACGAGGCCCTCACCGCCTTGGCGGCCGGCTACGCCGAGCAGGGCCGGGGCTTCGAGCTGGTGCGCGTCGCCGGGGGCTGGCGCTACCAGACCCACCCCGACCTGGCTCCCTACGTGGAGCGCTTCGTGCTCGAGGGCCAGTCCGCCAAGCTGTCGGCCGCCGCGCTGGAGACCCTCGCCATCGTCGCCTACAAGCAGCCCATCAGCCGAGCCCAGATCGCCGCCATCCGCGGGGTCAGCGTCGACGGCGTGGTGCGCACCCTCGAGCAGCGCGGCTACATCGCCGAGGTGGCCCGCGACCCGGGCCCCGGCCAGGCCGTGCTGTTCGGCACCACCCCCGCGTTCCTCGAGAAGATGGGCCTCGACTCGCTGGCCCAGCTGCCCGCCATCGCCGAGTTCGTGCCCGGAGCCGACGTCGTGGAGGCCCTCGAGCACGGCCTGCGCGTCGACACCGCGGCCGACCTCGGCGAGGCGGCCGAGGGCACGGGCGGCGGCCCCGACGCCGGCGAAGACCTCGACGTCGACCTCCGCGACGAGGACACCGGGGGTTGAGCCCCGCCACACCCGAGGACGGCGAGCGCCTCCAGAAGGTGCTGGCCCGCGTCGGCATCGGCAGCCGCCGCACCTGCGAGGACCTCATCGCCGCCGGCCGGGTCACCGTGAACGGCGAGCGGGCGAGCCTCGGGCGACGGGTCGATCCGGAGCGAGACGAGGTGGCGGTCGACGGCACGCCGATCGGGGTGAAGGCCGGGCTCGTCTACTACGTGCTCAACAAGCCGGCCGGGGTGGTGACCACGGCCGACGACCCGCACGGCCGCCCCACGGTGCTGGGCCTGGTGCCCGCCGAGCCGCGGGTCTTCCCCGTCGGCCGGCTCGACATGGACACCGAGGGCCTGCTGCTGCTCACCAACGACGGCCAGCTCACCCACCGCCTCACCCATCCGTCGTTCGGGGTCGACAAGGAGTACGTCGCCCAGGTGGAGGGCACGCCGTCGCGCCGGTCGGTGCGGCGCCTGCGGGAGGGCGTGCGGCTCGACGACGGCCCCACTGCGCCGGCCCAGGCCGCGCTGGTCGGGCCGAACGTGATCCGGCTCACGATCCACGAGGGCCGCAACCGTCAGGTGCGCCGGATGTGCGAGGCCATCGGCCACCCCGTCACCCGGTTGATCCGCACCCGGATCGGCCCGCTGGCCGACCGCAAGCTGAAGCCGGGCGCGTGGCGGGAGCTCACCACCGAGGAGGTCCGCGCCCTGGAGCGGGCCGCCGGCCCCCGTGACCAGCTCGAGCAGCCCGCCGAGCCGCCTCACGGCCGGTCGCGCGGCCGCCCCTAGTATCGACGGCCGTGACCGCCGCCGTCCGCGCCCTCCGGGGCGCCACCACCGTCGACGCCGACACCGCCGAGCAGGTGCGGGAGCGCACCATCGCCCTGCTCGAGCAGATGGTCGAGCGCAACGGCGTCGACCACGACGACGTCATCAGCGTGCTGTTCACCGCCACCGACGACATCCACTCGATGTTCCCGGCCACCGCGGCGCGCGACATCGGCTTCGGTGACGTGCCGCTCATCTGCGCCCGCGAGCTCGACATCGACGGTGCCACCCCGCGGTGCATCCGGGTGCTCATGCACCTCACCACCGAGCGGGGCCGCGGGGAGCTGCGCCACGTGTACCTCGAAGGCGCCGCCGCCCTGCGCGACGACCTGCCGGAGTAGCGGTGGCCGACGTCTCCGTCCCGGGGCCCTCGGGCCAGTGGCCGGCGCCGGACGGCCTGGGCCGGCGGGCGCTGGTGGTCGGCGTGGGCCTCATCGGCGGCTCCATCGGCGCGGCGCTGCGTCGCCGGGGGTGGCACGTGCTCGGCCGTGACCTCGACCGCGCCGGGCTCGAGCAGGCCCTCGCCCTCGGCGTGATCGACGAGGTGGCCCCCCTCGACGGGCCGGTCGACGTGGAGCTGACCTTCGTGGCCACGCCGGTCGGCGCCATCGCCGAGGAGGTGCGCCGGGCCCTCGCCGACACGCCCGGGCTGGTCACCGACGCCGGCAGCGTGAAGGCCCCTCTCGTGGAGCTCATGGCCGACCCCCGCTTCGTCGGCGGCCATCCCATGGCCGGCAGCGAGCAGGAGGGGGTGGCCGGAGCGCGCGCCGAGCTGTTCGAGGGCCGCACGTGGGTGCTCACCCCCGTGCCCGGCACCGACGACGACGCCCTGGCCGAGGTGCGCTCCGTGGTCGCCGGGTTCGGCGCCGAGGTCGTGTCGCTGCCGCCCGAACGCCACGACTCGATGGTCGCGGTGGTCTCCCACGTGCCCCACCTCACCGCAGCCAGCCTGATGGGCCTGGCCGACGAGCGCTCCGCCGAGCACCGGGGGCTGCTGCGCCTGGCCGCCGGCGGGTTCCGCGACATGACCCGCATCGCCGCCGGCCACCCCGGCATCTGGCCCGACATCTGCGCCGAGAACCGCACCGCCATCGTCGGCGAGCTCGACCGGCTGCTCGCCACCCTGGGCGAGGTGCGCGAGCTGGTGGCCGAGGGCGACCGCGACGGCCTCGTCGCCGTGCTCGAGCGGGCCCGCTCCGCCCGGCTGGCCCTGCCGGCCCGCTTCGCTCGCCCCGAGGACCTCGCCGAGATCCGGGTGCCGCTGCGCGACCAGACCGGGGCCCTGGCCGCCATCCTGCTCCTGGCCGCCGAGCTCGACGTCAGCATCGCCGACATCGAGATCGCCCACTCGGTCGAGGGCGACGAGGGCGTGCTCATCCTGCTGGTCGAGGCCGGGCTCGGTGAGCGCCTCCGCCAGGGCCTGGCCGAGCGTGGCCACAAGCCGGTGCTGCGGCCGCTCGAAGCGGCGGAGGAGCGGTGAGCCCCGGCCCGGTGGGCCTGCCCGACCCGCTGCCGATCCGGCCCTTCGACGGCCCCGTCGACGCGGTCGTGCGCCCGCCCGGCTCGAAGAGCCTCACCAACCGGGCGCTCGTCGCCGCCGCGCTCGCCTCGGGCCGCAGCCGCCTCGACGGCGTGCTCTTCGCCGACGACACCGAGGCCATGCTGGGCTGCATCGCAGCCCTCGGGGCGCAGGTCACGGTCGACCGTGCGGCGCTCGCCGTCGAGGTGCAGGGCACGGGCGGGCGGCTCGCCCCCGGCCCGGTCGACCTGCACGCCAAGCTCTCGGGCACCACGTCGCGGTTCGTGGCCGCCGTGCTCGCCCTCGGCGCCGGCCCGTTCCACCTCGACGGCGGGGCGCCGCTGCGGGCCCGGCCCATGGGTCCGGTGCTCGACGCCGTGCGCCAGCTCGGGGCCACGGTCACCGAAGAGGGCCAGCCGGGGCACCTGCCGGTCACCGTGTCGGGTGGGGCCACCGGTGTGGGGCCAGGCGGCGAGCGCGGCCTGGTGCGCCTCCCCGGCGACGTGTCGAGCCAGTTCACCTCGGGTCTCCTGCTGGCCGGAGCGTGCCTCCCGGGCGGTCTGCGCATCGAGCTCTCCACCGAGCCGGTCTCCCGTCCGTACCTCGACATGACCCTGGCGGTGATGGCCGCCTTCGGCGCCCGGGCCACCGCCGACGGCCCCCGTGCCTACACCGTCGAACCGGGCGGCTACCGGGCCGGCGCCTACGCGGTCGAGCCCGACGCCTCCGCCGCCTCCTACCTGTTCGCAGCGGCTGCCGTCACCGGTGGCCGGGTGCGGGTCGAAGGCCTCGGCCGGGCGTCGCTGCAGGGCGACGTGCGCTTCGTCGACGTGCTCGAGCGCATGGGCTGCACCGTGCACCGCGCCGACGACGCCATCGAGGTGGTCGGCGGCCCGCTCCACGGTGTCGAGGCCGACTTCGAGCCCATCTCCGACACGGCCCAGACCATCGCCGCCGTCGCCGCCTTCGCCGAGGGCCCCACCCGCATCAGCGGCATCGGCTTCATCCGCCGCAAGGAGACCGACCGCATCGCCGCCGTGGTCACCGAGCTGCGCCGCGCCGGCATCGACGCGGTGGAGGAGCACGACGGCTTCGTCGTGAACCCCGGGCCGTTGCGGTCGGCCACCATCCAGACCTACGACGACCACCGCATGGCCATGAGCTTCGCCCTGCTCGGGCTGCGGGTGCCGGGCATCGCCATCGCCGACCCGGGCTGTGTGGCCAAGACCTTCCCGGACTTCTTCGAGGTCCTCGAGACGCTGCGACCCAGGAGCACCACGTGACCGACACGCCGAAGGTGATCGCCATCGACGGTCCCGCCGGTTCCGGCAAGTCCACGGTGGCCCGTGCCGTGGCCGCCCGCACCGGCCTGCCGTACCTCGACACCGGCGCCATGTACCGCTCGGTCGCCTTCGCCGCCCTGCGGGCGGGGGTCGACCCCGACGACGCCGAGCTGGTCGGCAACCTGGCCTGCGGCATGGAGCTGGAGATGCCCGCCGACGGCACGGTGGTCGTCGACGGCACCGACGCCACCATCGAGATCCGGGGCCCGGAGGTCACCCGGGCGGTGAGCATCGTCGCCGCCAACCCCACCGTGCGCACCGAGATGCGGCGCCGGCAACGGGCGTGGGCGGCCGAGCACGGGGGCGGCGTGATGGAGGGCCGCGACATCGGCACGGTGGTGTTCCCCGACGCCGTGCTGAAGGTGTACCTCGACGCCCAGCCCGAGGTGCGGGCGGCCCGGCGGTCGAAGGAGGTCTCCGACCTCTCCTACGAGACGGTGGCCAGCGACCTCGCCCGCCGCGACGCCCTCGACCAGGGCCGCGACGACAGCCCGCTGCGCGAAGCCGACGACGCCTTCGTGATCGACACCAGCGACCTGACCGTCGAGCAGATCGTCGACGCGATCCTGGAGCAGCTCCCGTGAGCCGACCCGAGATCCACATGCCCCACGGGCACACCCGCGGGGAGCAGATGAGCTGGGCGCAGTACCGGCTCTACGGCGTCGTGCGGTGGCTGCTCGCGGTCGTGGGCAGGCTCTACTTCCGCCTCGAGGTCCACGGCCGCGAGCACCTCCCCGCCGACGGCCCCTTCATCGTCTCGCCCATCCACCGCTCCAACCTGGACACGCCGATGCTCGGGCCCATCACCCACCGGCGCATGCGCTACATGGGCAAGGAGTCGCTGTGGGGCTCCCGGCCCCTCGGCTGGCTGCTCACCGCCCTCGGCGGCTTCCCCGTCCAGCGCGGCACCGCCGACCGCGAGGCGCTGAAGGCGGCCCTGGCCTGCATCGAGCGGGGCGAGCCGCTGGTGATGTTCCCCGAGGGCACCCGCCAGCAGGGCGCCGACATCGCCGCCATGTTCGACGGACCGGCCTACGTGGCGTGCCGCACGGGGGCGCCCATCGTGCCCGTCGGCATGGGCGGCACCGAGGCCGCCATGCCCAAGGGCGCCAAGTTCATCCGCCCGGTGAAGATGGTGATCGTGATCGGCGCGCCGCTCATCCCGCCCCCGCCGAAGGACAGCGGGCGGGTGTCGCGCCGGGCCGTGCGGGAGCTCACCGACGAGCTCGGCCACGCCATCCAGGCGCTGTTCGACGAGGCCCAGGCACTCGCCGGCCGGCCCAACCGCCACTGAGGGCGGGCCGGGCCGGCCGGGGGTCGCACGACGAGCTCAGGCGGACGGCGCCCCGACGTAGAACTGCGCCGCCCACTTGCGGAAGTCCATGAGGGGCTTCTCGCTGGGAGCCAGGGCGGGGACGGCGAGGAACTCCTTGTTCTCCCAGATCGGGATGTCCTGGTCGAACTGGCGCTCGACCTCGAGGGCGAAGCTGGGGGCGATCTTGTCGGCGATCACCGAGCCGTCGCTGTAGAAGGTGAACGTCTGCAGGCACGTGTGGGGATCGATGGCGGTGGTCGACGACACGCTGATGACGGTGGCGTCGAGCATGGTGAAGCGCTGCACGCCGATGCCCGGGCCCAGGGTGCTGTTGTTGAGGTGGGCGGGCAGCTCGCCCTTGCTCGAACCGAAGGTCTGGTCGCTCTGCACGGTCCGGAACGGCCCGTCGAAGACCTGCTCGCCGACCGTGGAGACCCGCCCGGCGCCGTGCACCGACTTGAAGTGTGCCATGTCGACGCCGTTCTCGGCGATCTCCTGCCACTGGGTGCGCACGACCCGGTCGAAGCGACCGGTCTCGGTGGCGCCTTCGGGGACGAGGTGGGGCACCTCGTAGGTGGGCTCGACGCTGGGATCGGGGTGGTACCAGACCATGAGCAGGCCGTTGGCCACCGCGGTGCGCCACATCGTCAGGCGTGCCTTGCGGTTCGGCTTGTCCGCGTAGGGGATGTCGGTGTTGGTGCCGTCGGGGCCGAACGCCCACTCGTGGAACGGGCACACCAGGCACCCGTCCTCCACCCTCCCGCCCACGCCGAGGTGCGCGCCCATGTGGGGGCAGATCGCACCGGCCACGTGGTGGTCGTCGCCGTCGCGCCAGGCGACCAGCTTGTGGCCGAACCGCTCGAGGGCCACGACCGCGCCCTCGGGCACCTCGTCGACACGGGCGACACCGAACCAGCCGAACGGCATCGGGAAGGGGAAGTTCTCGGGCATCGGGACGCTCCTGCGGCGGGTCGGGTCGGGCGGCGGGCCGGCCGTCGGCCGGATTGGATATTTTCTGCACGCGGGGTGAGCACGTGCCCAGGGACCAACGGCCCGTTGCCGATTGCGGCACGCGTCACACCGTGGGGCATCATCAGGTCCATGACCGTCACGGGGGAGCAGGGCACCGATCTGGTCGCGGCGATGGCCGACGTCGTCACCGCCGAGGCCGGGCCGTCGGAGGCGGCGCGCACGCTGAGCGCGCCGATCGTGGAAGGCATGTGGGCCACCGGGCTCATGCGGTTCATGAACCCGGCGGAGGCGGGCGGGAGCGAACCGACCTTCGCCGAGATGATCGACACCTGGCAGCGCATGGCGTGGCTCGACGGCTCGTTCGGCTGGATCGGCATCGCCAACCTGCCGTCGTCGGCGGCGGTGGCGGCCTACCTGCCCGACGAGGGCTTCCGGGAGGTCTTCGGCTCGGCCGACCGGGTCACCATGGGCGGCCAGTTCGCGCCCAACGGCCAAGGCGTCCGGGTCGACGGCGGCTACCGCCTCACCGGCTCGTGGCAGTTCGGATCGGGGACGGGGCACTCGCAGTTCGTGTGCGCCGGCTTCCTGCCCATCGTCGACGACGGCTTCGTGTTCGACCCCGACGGCCAGATCCAGCTGCTCGCCGCCGTGCTCCCGCGCGACGAGGTCACCTTCACCGACGGCTGGCACGTCCAGGGCCTCAAGGGCACGGGCTCCTACGACTACGGCGTCACCGACGTGTTCGTGCCCGAGCACCGGGTGTTCAACCTGTTCGTTCGCCAGCCCCACCGCGGCTCGTCGCCGGCGTTCCGCATGGGGCTCATGGCGATCACCGCAGCGGGCCACGCCGCGTGGGCGCTGGGGGTGGCCGAGAGCATGCTCGACGACGTCCGCGACATCGCACTGGCCAAGGTGCGCATGGGCGACATGGAGACGCTCGCCCACAAGCCGTCGTTCCAGCGCGGCTACGCCCACCACCTGGCCATGTGGCGGGCCGCCCGGTTGCTCGTGGTCGACACCTTCACGCGGGTCGAGGCCGCCGTGGGGGCCGGAGAGCCGCTGACCGCCAGCCACCGGGCCGACATGCGCATGGCCGCCACCTACGCCACCGAGGCGTGCCGTGAGGTCGCCCAGTGGGCGCACCTGGCCGCCGGCACCACCGCCATCCGGGAGGGCAGCCGCTTCGAGCGGGCCTTCCGCGACCTCTACACCGGCACCCAGCACGCCTTCATCAGCGAGAAGACCTACCTGGAGTCGGCCCAGGTGGCGCTGGGCCTGGTGGAGGACCACCGCGGGCTCTGACCGAGCCGGAAGGCATGGCCCACGAGCCGTCCCGACGGGCCTCGGCGGCCGATGTGTAGAAAATATGCAATCAGCCTGCCGGTCCCGGGACCAAGGTCCCTAGGGCTCGGGCCGGAGATCCTCCAACGTCTCCTCCTGAGCGCGCCCGTCCGGGGCGCCGTTGCCACGGAGGGGACCACGTGGACCTGGACCATCTCATCCTGGTGAGCATCGACGACCACCTGGTGGAGCCACCGACCCTCTTCGACGCCCACATCCCCGCCAAGTACCGCGACCAGGCCCCGAAGGTGGTGCGCACCGACAAGGGCGACGACGTGTGGGTCTACGGCGACGCGGTGATCCCCAACATCGGGCTCAACGCGGTGGCGGGCAAGCCCCGCAGCGAGTTCGGTGTCGAGCCCACCGCCTTCGAGGAGATCCGGCGCGGCTGCTTCGACGTCGACGAGCGCATCAAGGACATGAGCGCCTCGGGGGTGCTCGGCTCGATGAACTTCCCGAGCTTCCCGTCGTTCTCCGGTCGCCTCTTCGCCAACACGCCGGACAAGGACCTCGCCCTCGCGGTGCTCCAGGCCTACAACGACTGGCACATCGACGAGTGGTGCGGCGCCTACCCGGACCGGTTCATCCCGATGGCGATCACCCCGCTGTGGGACATCGAGCTGTGCGTGGCCGAGGTGCGGCGCACGGCGGCCAAGGGGTGCCACTCCATCACCTTCACCGAGAACCCCGCCGCCCTGGGCTTCCCGAGCTTCCACGAGGGCTACTGGGACCCGCTGTGGGAGGCGTGCTCGGAGCTCGACGTCGTCGTGTCGATCCACCTCGGCTCGTCGGGCCAGCTGGTCGTGCCGGCCAGCAACGCCCCGGTCGACGTGATGATCACCCTCCAGCCGATGAACATCTGCCAGGCCGCCGCCGACCTGCTGTGGTCGAACATCCCGCGGCACTACCCGGACCTGAAGATCGCCCTCACCGAGGGTGGCATCGGGTGGATCCCGTACTTCCTGGAGCGCTGCGACCGCACCTTCGAGTACCACCACGAGTGGACCGGCCAGGACTTCGGCGGGCGCCTGCCGAGCGAGGTGTTCGCCGACCACTTCCTCACCTGCTTCATCAACGACCCGGTGGGCATCGAGCTGCGCCACAAGATCGGCGTCGACAACATCTGCTGGGAGATGGACTACCCACACTCCGACGCCTCGTGGCCGAACCCCGGTGAGGACCTGCTGCAGCAGTGCGCCGCCGCCGGCGTGCCCGACGACGAGATCGAGAAGATGGCCTGGCGCAACGCGCTGCGGTGGTACTCGTGGGACCCGTTCCGACACCGGTCGCCGGAGTCGTCGACGGTGAGCGCCCTGCGGGCCGAGGTCGTCGGCCACGACGTGTCGGAGCGCTCCTACGACCAGGGCCGCCACGAGCACCACGTCGGCATCGAGCTCGGCAAGCTCGCCCCGATGGCGACGGCGTAGGGGGAGCGGACGTGGCGATCACCGAGACCACCCCCGTCACCTACGACCCGTTCAGCTGGGAGATCCAGCACAACCCGTACCCCACCTACGAGCGGCTCCGCGAGGAGGCGCCCGTCTACCACAGCGAGAAGCACGGCTTCTGGGCGCTCAGCCGCCACGCCGACGTGCTGGCCGCGTCGCTCGCCCCGCTGACGTTCGTGTCGTCGCACGGCGTCACCCTCGAGGGCGTCGAGCAGGGGCAACCGCTGCTCATCTTGAAGGACCCGCCCGAGCACGAGTGGCACCGCAAGGTGGTGAGCCGGGTCTTCACCCCCCGCTACGTCGCCAGCCTCGAGCCCTACATCCGCCAGGTGGCCTGCGAGCTGCTCGACGGCCTGCGCGACCGCGAGGTCTTCGACGTGATCGAGGAGTTCTCGGTCCAGCTGCCGCTGCGGGTGGCGGCCGAGCTGCTCGGCATCCCCGAGGACCACCGCCAGCCGATCCACGAGGCCTCCGACCGCCTCGTCGACCGCGACGACGACGGCAAGCCCACCGACGACGCCATGGCCGCGCAGATCGAGCTGGTGGCGCTCATGTACGAGCTGGTCACCGAGCACCGGCGGAACCCGTCCGACGGCGTCTTCGACCTCCTGGTCAACAGCCCGGTCGTCGACGACGAGGGCAACGAGGAGCTGCTCAGCGACGAGGAGCTCGCCATCCGGTTCCAGGAACTGGCCTTCGCCGGCCACGAGACCGTGGCCCGGCTGATCCCCAACGGCGTCGTGGCCCTCACCTGGACCCCCGACGCCCGCCGGCGCCTGGTGGCCGACCCGTCGCTCGTGCCCGCCGCGGTCGAGGAGACGCTGCGGTGGGACGCGCCGTCGCACTACCAGGGGCGCTGGTCCACCGAGGCCACCGAGTGGCACGGCGTCACCATCCCCGCCGACCAGCGGGTCATCCTGATCACGGGCGCCGCCAACCACGACCCCCGCGTCTACGACCACGCCGAGCGCTTCGACCTCGACCGCCGCAACGACCGGCCCCTCAGCTTCGGCTTCGGGGTGCACCTGTGCCTCGGCGCCAACCTGGCCCGCATGGAGACCAAGGTCGCCTTCGAGGAGCTGCTGGCCCGCTTCCCCGAGTGGGAGCTCGAGGAGTCCGGGATCGTCCGGCTGCGCACCGGCAACGTGCGGGGCCTCGCCCACCTGCCCATCCGCCCCGTCCGCACCACCGACCCGACCCGCTGAGAGGACCACCGATGGCCACGATCCCACCGATCATCAGCGTCGACGACCACCTGGTCGAGCCTGCCGACCTGTGGACCTCCCGCCTGCCGGAGCGCCTGCGCGAGAAGGGCCCGCACGTCGTGATGGCGCCCATCGACGAGAAGCCGATCCTCGACGGCGCCATGTACATCGAGAAGCCGGGCACGTCCGGGAAGGTCGTGCCGTGGTGGCGCTACGAGGACCACTGGTACACGCTCAAGCGGGCGATCGCCGCCGCCGGCTACCCGGCCGAGGAGGTCAGCCTCGAGGCCGTCGGCTACGACGAGATGCGGCCCGGGTGCTGGCAGCCCGGCGAGCGGCTGAAGGACATGACGGCGAACCACGTCGACGCCTCGCTGTGCTTCCCGAACTACCCGCGCTTCGCCGGGCAGATCTTCCTGCGGGCCAAGGACAAGGAGGTCGCCCACCTCTGCGTCAAGGCCTACAACGACTACATGGTCGACGAGTGGTGCGCCGGCAGCGACGGCCGCCTGGTGCCGGTGTGCATCGTGCCGCTGTGGGACGTCGAGCTGGCGGTGCAGGAGCTGCGGCGCAACGCCGCCCGGGGCGTGAAGGCCGTCGCCTTCTCCGAGTGCCCGGCCTGGCTCGACCTGCCGAGCATCCACTCGGGCTACTGGGACCCGTTGTTCGCCGCCTGCGCCGAGACGGGCACCGTGGTGTCGATGCACATCGGGTCGGGCACCCGCACGACCCGCACCAGCACCGACGCCCCCGACGCCGTGCACGCCACGTCGATCTTCATGAACTCGGCGGCGTCGATGATCGACTTCTTGTTCTCGCCGGTGCTGCACCGCTTCCCCGACCTGCGCCTCTTCTACGCCGAGGCCCAGATCGGCTGGATCCCGTTCGTGCTCGACCGGGTCGACGACGTGTGGGAGACGCACCGCTGGTCGGTGGGCGACGCCGCCACGCCCGAGCCGCCGTCGACCTATTACCACCGCCAGGTCGCCAGCTGCTTCTTCAAGGACCCCGTGGGCCTGGAGCTGCTCGACCGGGTCGGCCGCGACAACATCATGTTCGAGACCGACTACCCCCACCAGGACGGCACGTTCCCGAACACCCTCACCGTGGCCGAGAAGCTCTTCGCCGACCTCGACCAGGAGACGGTGGACAAGGTCTGCCGCAACAACGCCATCCGCTGGTTCGGCCTCGACCTCCCCCTCGCCTGACCCCGCTCCCGCCCGTTCTGGTGGAGATCTACGTCTCCATGTGACCGCAGATCTCCACCAGAACGAAGAGGAGGAGTGGTGGTCGGCGGGGAGGGGACCGGCGGCGTGAGCTACAACCGGGCGCTGGCGGTGACGCGCCGTACCAGGGGCTCGAAGTGCTCGAGCGGCAGGGTGTCGTAGGCGGGGTCGAAGGCCTTCTGGTCCCACTCGTCAGCGAAGCGCTCGGCGAGCGTCCACTCGTCGCCGCTCAGGGCGCTGCGGTGGCGCTCGCGGGCGTCGGGATCGCCGCCGAAGTGGTGGTAGTAGTGCCGGCCCTGGAAGTCCTGGTGCACCCGGATCATCTCGTAGACCTCGGGCCGCACGTAGGGCCGGATCATCTCCGCGGCGATGGCCGGGTGGTTGGGCACGCTGATGGCCTTGCCCACGTCGTGCAGCAGCGACGCGAACACGACCTCTTCGTCGGCGCCGGCCCGTTCGGCCATGGTGGCCGTCTGCAGGCAGTGGGTGAGCTGGTCGGTGCCGAAGCCGTCGGTGATGTCGGCGAGCGAGCGGAGCAGCTCGAGCATGCGGTCGGCGACCCGGCCCTGGTTGGCCGAGGTGGCGGCGCCGATCTCCATCCAGTCCTCGAGGGTCGACTCGTCCATGCGGGTGAAGGTCGCGGGCATGCCCACCAGTGTGCCCGCGTGGCGCCCGTCACGCTCGCTCAGGTGGCGCCGGAGAGCTGGAGCCCGAGCAGCACCGCGGCGAGGCCGCCGAGCAGGCCGACGGCGCCGCCCGCCGCCAGCGCCACCTTGCCGCGGGCGCCGGCGTGGAAGGCGGCCCCGATGCCCGAGGCGGCGACGAGCAGGAGCTTCAGCCCGAGGGTGGCCTGCCAGGCCGTGGTCCGATCGCCGACCTCGACGGCCAGCAGGTTCCACACACCAGTGACCACCAGCAGGGCGAACGCCGACCAGGCGATGACCCGGAACCGCCGGGCCACCACCCGAGGCGCGTCGGGCCCGAACCGGCGCAGCGCGGGCACCAGCCCGGCCAGGGTGAGCTGCCCGCCGACCCAGACGGTCGCGCCGAGGACGTGCAGGAAGAGCCGGACGGTGGTCCACGAGACGCTGAGCACGACGAAGGACGGTAGTGGCCGGGCCCTGATGGCTCAGGTGAGCGACGCCAGCACGTCGCTGGCGTGCACGGCGCGGTCGTCGGCGGGCGGCCGGGCGTCGACCGGCCCGCCGAGGAGGAAGGTCGCGGCGGCATCGACGGCGGTGATGAGGTCACGCAGGTTCCGCGGCGGTGGGAAGTACTCGTCTTCGTCGGTGACCCGCACCTCCTCGACACCGCCCCGGGGAGCCAGCCGTTCGATCACGCCCTGGACCAGCTCCTCGGCCGCCGAGGCGCCGGCGGTGACCCCGACGGTGCCGGCGAGGTCGTCGGGAAGCTCCTCGGCGCCGTTCACCCGGTGCACCCGTGGGCAGCCGGCCTGGCGGGCCAGGCTCTCGAGGGCCCGGGTGTTGGACGAGTTCGCCGAGCCGATCACCACCATGGCGTCGCAGCGGGGGGCGATCTCCATGAGCGCCGACTGCCGGTTGGTGGTGGCGAAGCACAGGTCGGAGCGACCGGGCACCCACATCCCGGGGAAGCGGGCACGGGTGGCGTCGAGCACGTCGGCCCAGTCGCGGTGGCTCAGCGTGGTCTGGGCCAGCAGGGCCACCGGCTCGGCGAACTGGGGGAGGGCCTCGACCTCGGCCACCGACTCGACGCGGTGGATGGCCTCGGGCGCCACCGCCATGGTGCCCACCGCCTCCTCGTGGCCCTCGTGGCCGACGTAGACGATGCGGTACCCCTTGCCCGCCCGCACCTTCACCTCGTGGTGCACCTTGGTGACGAGGGGGCACACCGCGTCGACCACGTAGCCGCCGTTGGCCTGGGCCGCGGCCACCACCTCGGGCGCCGAGCCGTGCGCCGAGAGCATCACCGGCCGGCCCGGCGGGACCTCGGAGATGTCGTCGACGAACACCACGCCGAGGTCCTCGAAGCGCTGCACGACCCGCTGGTTGTGCACGATCTCGTGGTAGCAGTACACGGGCGGGTCGAACGCCCGCACCATCCAGGCCAGCGCCTTGATGGCCATCTCGACCCCGGCGCAGAACCCTCGGGGGGCGGCGAGCAGCACCTTGTCGACCGCGCTCGGCGCCGGCGGCTCGTGGGGATCGGTCATCGCAGCGAGGCTACCGGCGCCGGTCACCGACCCGGGGCCCGCCTCGAGGCCCGACCCGGGGCCCACCCTGGGCTGGGCCGGGGGCCGGGATCGGGGACGACCGGCGGTAGCCTGACGGCCCATGTCCGCGCCCCGCGTCGTCAGCGTCGCGCCCGCGTCGCCGGCCGAGCGGGCCGGCCTCCAGCCGGGCGACGAGATCCTCGCCGTCAACGGCGAGGTCCCGCGCGACGTCATCGCCTTCCGGCTCCTCACCGACGAGCCCGACGTGGTGCTCGAGGTCTCCCGGGGTGGCCTGGCCGTGGAGCTCGATGTGCCCAAGCGGGCGGGGGAGCGGCTGGGCGCCGAGGTCAGCTCCGCCCTGTTCGACCAGCTCCGCACCTGCGACAACCACTGCGAGTTCTGCTTCATCTACCAGCTGCCGCGGGGGCTGCGGAAGAGCCTCTACCTGAAAGACGACGACTACCGGCTGTCGTTCCTGTACGGCAACTTCACCACGCTCACGCGCTTCACCGAGGCCGACCTCGAGCGGGTGGTCACCGAGGGCCTCTCGCCGCTGCACGTCTCGATCCACGCCACCGACCCCGAGGTGCGGGCCTCGCTGCTGCGCAACCGCCGGGGTGCCACCAGCCTGCGGTGGCTGCGGGCCCTGCTCGACCACGGCATCGAGGTGCACGGCCAGGTCGTGGTGTGCCCGGGGCGCAACGACGGCGCCGTGCTCGACGACACCCTCGCCGGCGTGCTCGACCGCTTCCCCGAGCTGGCCACCCTGTGCGTGGTGCCCCTCGGCGTGAGCCGCTTCAACACCGAGCCGGCCATGCGGCCCCACTCGGCCGAGGAGGCCCGGGCGGTGCTCGAGGCGGTGCACGACTGGCAGGACGTCTACCTCGCCACCCTCGGGCACCGGCTCGTCTTCGCCGCCGACGAGTACTACCTGCTCGCCGGCCAGCAGTTCCCGCCGCCGGAGGCCTACGAGGGCTTCCCGATGCACGAGGACGGCGTGGGCATGGCCCGCACCTTCGAGCTGGAGTTCACGGGCGCGGTGACCGAGGCCACCGGGGTGGCCACCGGCTTCTTCAGCTGGGTCGACGGGGCGCCGGCCGAGGGCTACCGGGCGCCCCGCACCATCGCTTCGGAGAGAGCCGGCGGCGGCACGGCGGTCGCGCTCCAGGCGCGGCGGGGCGCACCGGTGGGCGTGCTCACCGGCACCTACGGCGCCCGCATCCTCGAGCCGCTGCTCGCCCATCTCGGGCGCGACGACGTCCGGGTCGTGGCCGTCGACAACCGCTTCTTCGGTGGCAACACCGGCGTGGCCGGCCTGCTGACCGGCGCCGACCTGGCCCGGGTGCTGACCGACGAGCCGCCCGGCCACCGCTACCTGCTCCCCGACGTGTGCCTGTCGCAGGGGCGCTTCCTCGACGGCACCAGTCCCGACGACCTGCCCCGGCCGGTCGAGGTCGTCGCCACCGACGGCATCGCCCTGCGAGCCGCCCTGGAGCGCCGATGACACCCCCCGCCACCGCCACCGACCCCACGGGCGCGCCCGACCTGCCCGTGGTGGCCGTCGTCGGCCGCCCCAACGTCGGCAAGTCCACCCTGTTCAACCGCATCGTCGGGCGCCGCGAGGCCATCGTCGAGGAGAAGCCGGGGGTCACGCGCGACCGCAAGGAGGTCGTGGCGGAGTGGCAGGGCCGTGAGTTCCGCCTCGTCGACACGGGAGGCTGGATGCCCGGCGGCGACGCGCTCGACGCCAAGGTCTCCCGCCAGAGCGAGAAGGCCATCGCCGAGGCCGACGCCGTGCTGCTCGTCGTCGACGTCACCGTCGGCATCACCGAGGAGGACAGCCGCGTCGCGCAGATCCTGCGCCGCAACGGCCGACCGGTCCTGCTCGTCACCAACAAGGTCGACGACACCAACCGCGAGGCGTCCGCCTGGGAGTTCGTGCGCCTCGGCGTCGGCGACCCGCACGCGGTGAGCGCGCTGCACGGACGCGGCACCGGTGACCTGCTCGACGACCTCCTCGAGGTGCTCCCCGGAGAGCCGGCCGGGGCGACGGAGGCGGCCGGGCCCGACGAGGCCGCCGCCCTCGACGAGGCCGACAAGGTGTTCTCGGTGGCCATCGTCGGGCGGCCCAACGTGGGCAAGTCCACCCTCTTCAACCGCCTCATCGGCGACGACCGCTCGGTCGTGCACGACATGCCCGGCACCACCCGCGACGCGGTCGACACGGTCGTCGACACGGCCGACGGGCCCGTGCGGTTCGTCGACACGGCGGGCATGCGGCGGCGCAGCAAGATCGACGAGGGCACCGAGTACTACTCCATGGTCCGCGCGCTGCAGGCGATCGACCGCGCCGACGTCGCCCTGCTGGTGATCGACGCCACGATCGGCGTCACCGCCCAGGACCAGCGCCTCGCCGAGCGCATCGACGCCGCCGGCTGCCCCGTCGTGGTGGTGCTGAACAAGTGGGAGCTGCTCGACGCCGAGGGCCGGGAGGAGCTCGGCTACCAGATCAGCCACCGCCTCCACTTCATCGGCGACTCGCCGGTGCTGAAGATCAGCGCCCTCACCGGCAAGGGGGTCCACAAGCTGCTGCCCACCCTGGCCGGCACGATCGAGGACTACCACCGCCGGGTGCCGACCCGGAAGGTGAACCAGGTGCTGCGGGCCGCCCAGTCCGCCCAGCCGGCGCCGCACGGCGCCCGGGTGCTCTACGCCACGCAGGGGGCGACCGACCCGCCCACCTTCACCCTGTTCGCCAACAAGGAGCTGCCGCAGTCGTACCTGCGCTACCTGGAGCGCTCGCTGCGCGAGTCGTTCGACCTGGGCTCCACGCCCATCAAGCTCCGCGTCCGCAAGCGGGACTGACCCGTTCCCGGGATCGGCGCAGGGCACACGGCTACAGTCCGCGCAATGGACCAACCCCTGCTGTTGGTGCTGGCCGTGGCGGCGGTCGCGGCGGCCTCGGTGTGGGCCCGGTCGGCCCGCTACCGCCAGCGCCAGCTGCGGCGCACCGAGCTGGCCGGGGCCGATCCCGACCAGGTGGCCCTGGTCCGCTCCGACCTCCGCAAGGACGCCCTGGCCGCCGCGCTGTGGGTGCTGGTCGCGGCCACCGCCGTGGTCATGTCGTTCCGCACCGACACCAGCGCCACGGTGGTGCTGCTGGTGCTCACCATCCCCGCAGTGGTGTCGGTCGTGCTCGGGCGCAACTTCGTGGCCGAGGCCCGCGTCGCCCAAGCGCGCGCCGAGCTCGAGCGCCGGGCCCAGGAGGTCCTCGACCAGGAGGAGCTGGCACCGCGCCGGTGGGCGGCCCGCCTGGCGCCCGAGGACCTGCCCGACGTCACCGGCTTCGAGATCGGCCGCGTCTACCAGGCCGGCTCGGGGCTCATGGCCGGCGACTTCTACGACCTCGTCCGGCTCTCACCGAGCCGCCTCGCCGCGGTGATCGGCGACGTGTCGGGCCACGGCATCGAACCGGCGATCACCGCCTTCCAGGCCAAGTACCTGCTGCGCGTGTTCCTGCGCCAGTACCGCGACCCGGCGCAGGCCCTGGAGGAGCTCAACGCCCAGATGTCGGCGGTGGGCCGGCCCGAGGAGTTCATCAGCCTCTGCGTGGTGGTGTTCGACACGGCCGCCGGCACGCTGCGCCACGCGTCGGCCGGGCACCCGGCCGCCTGGCTGTGGCACGGCCGGGAGGTGCGTCCGCTGCGGGCCACCGGTCCCGTGCTCATGATGGACCCCCGGGCGGAGTACACCAGCCGCGAGCGCACGCTCGACTCGGGGGACCTGTGCCTGCTCTACACCGACGGCCTGTCGGAGGTGCGCAACGGCGGGCAGATGTTCGGGGAGGACCGGGTGGCGGCCGCGGTGCGGCGTGATCCGGGCGTGTCGGTCGACGTACTGTGCAAGTCGCTGCTCGAAGCGGCCAGTGACTTCTCGAGCGGCCCTCTCCCCGATGACATCGCCATCCTCGCCATCCGCCGCGACTGACCCCCGGTCGCGGCGAGCCGCACCCCGCACCTCGGGAGCCTCCCGTGCCCTGGTGTGAGGACTGCGCCAAGTTCTGGAACCCCAACTCGTTGCCGCCCGACGGCACCTGCCCGTCGTGCGGCCGGGTGATCGGGGAGCCGCCCCGGACCGACAAGGTGCCGTGGCACTTCTGGATCCTCGTCGTCGCCGCTGCCCTGTACCTCGGATGGCGGGCCATCCAGGGGATCGAGTGGTTGCTGCACCGCTGACGCCCGCGCGGCCCGGCTCCGCCGCACGTCACGACCCTGCCCGCCGCCTCGACGTCGTGGTGATCGGGGCCGGCTTCGGCGGCCTGGGCGCCGGGGTGGCCCTCCAGCGCGCCGGCATCGACCGCTTCGCCATCCTCGAGGCCTCCGACGCGGTCGGCGGCACCTGGCGCGACAACACCTATCCGGGGTGCGCGTGCGACATCCCGAGCCACCTCTACTCGTTCTCCTTCGCCCAGAACCCGGACTGGTCGCGCAGCTACCCGGCCCAGCCGGAGATCGAGGCCTACCTCGAGCGCACCACCGACGCCTTCGGCCTGCGACGCCACATCCGCTTCGGCGCCGAGGTGACCGAGCTGCACTGGGACGACGGCGCCGGCGAGTGGCGCATCGTGCTCGGCGGCGGCGAGGAGCTGCGAGCCGCCGCCGTGATCTCGGCCACGGGCGGCCTGAGCCGCCCGTCGATCCCGGACATCCCCGGGCTCGGCTCCTTCGCCGGCACCACGTTCCACTCGGCCCGGTGGCGCCACGACCACGACCTGGCGGGGGAGCGGGTGGGCGTGATCGGGACCGGGGCGTCAGCGATCCAGCTCGTGCCCCAGGTGGCGCAGGTCGCCGCCCGCACCACCGTGTTCCAGCGCAGCGCACCGTGGGTGCTGCCCCGCGACGACCGGCCGACCCCACCGTGGCGGCGCCGCCTCTACGCCCGGGCGCCGTGGCTCCAACGACTGCACCGCTGGCGCGTCTACGCCCGCCAGGAGCTGCTCGCCCTCGCGTTCGTGGGCCCACCGCGCCTGCAGCGGCGCATCGCCGCGGGCATCGAGCAGGCGGGGCGGGCCGAGATGGCCGAGCACATCGACGACCCGGCGCTCCGCGCCCGCCTCGTGCCCGCTCACCAACCCGGGTGCAAGCGGCTGCTCATCGCCAACGACTGGTACCCGACGCTCGCCCGCGACGACGTCGACCTGGTGAGCGAGCCCATCGTCGAGGTGGTGCCCACCGGGATGCGCACCTCCGACGGGACACTGCACGAGCTCAACACGATCGTCCTGGCCACGGGGTTCACCGCCACCGAGTTCCTGGCCCCGATGCGAGTGCACGGCCGCGGCGGCGTCGAGCTGACCCGCCACTGGCACGACGGGGCCTCGACCCACCTCGGGGTGGTGGTGAGCGGCTTCCCCAACCTGTTCCTGCTGGTGGGCCCCGGCACGGCGCTCGGCCACAACTCGATCGTGTTCATGATCGAGGCCCAGCTGCGGTGGGCGATGGCCGCGCTGCACGAGAGCCGCCGCCGGGGCGTGCCGCTGGAGCTCCGCCCCGACGTGGAGCGGGCCTCCTACGCCGAACAGCAGCGCCGGGTGGCGCGCACCGTGTGGTCGTCGGGCTGTGCGAGCTGGTACCGCTCGGCCGACGGGCGCATCGACACGGTGTGGCCGGGCACCACCATCGAGTACTGGTGGCGCACGCGGCGCTTCGACCCCGGGGTGCTGCGCGAGGTGCCGACCGGATTCGGAGGAGCGGCCTCCGCTCGCTAAGGTGGACCCTCCACGGGCTGTGGCGCAGCTTGGTTAGCGCGTCGGTCTGGGGGACCGAAGGTCGTGGGTTCGAATCCCGCCAGCCCGACCAAGAACCCTGGTGGAGGCCCCGCAATCGCGGGGCCTCGCCGCGTTGCCGAGGCCATGCGCTGCGCGCCGGTCGCCGTGGCGACACCTGCCACTCGGGAGCGCAGGTCGGCCGTGCAGGGGCGGACCACCGGGTCCGCCCCTGCCGTCGCGGCGGGCGACCGGCGCTGCGGGCTCGCGTGGGCACGAACGTACAGGTGTTCGCTACACTCGGGGGCGTGGACCGGCGGCTGACGACCAACGACATCGCCCTCATGCGGCGGTCGTTGGCGATCGCCCCGCAGCTGCCGGCCGACCAGGTCCGCTGGCTGCTCGACGAGGCCGAGCGGTTGATCGACGACCGGGCCGAGCTCGAGCGGGTCACCCGTTGCCTGGTCGAACCGTGGAGCGACCTCCGGGCCGCCCTGAACGCCCTGCACCGGCTCCTCGCCGGCTGACGTCGGCGGAGGGCCGGGGGCCCGCGGCCGGCGGTGGACCTACCCCGGCTGCTCGGGGCCGGTCAGCTCCTCGAGCAGGCGGGCGAGCTCGGTCGCCGCGCTGCTGTGGACCCGCTCGGGCTCGCGGAGCGAGCTCGGCGGTTGTGAGCGCCGCTTCGGCCTCGAGCCCTTCGCGCTGGCCCGGCGAGCCGGCTCGTGCGGCGTGGGCGACTCCCGTCGCAGGTCGAGCAGCGACGCCACGCCCCCGACCGCCACCACGACCCCGGCGGCCATCAGCAGCGCACCGGCGAGCCCGGTCAGATCGGTGTTGAGGATGCCGCTGGCGCTGGCGAAGTCGCGCAGCAGGAACACCACCAGGCCGATGGCGAGCAGCGTCAGGCCGAGGTAGACGTGCCCCAGCACGGAGGGGTCGTGTGCGGCCTCCTCGGCGTGCGGCGGGTCGTTCGGCGTGTCGACCATCGGGAGCAACCTATCGGGTGCTGACGACCCCGCCGACCGGGCGGCGGAGGGGGGCGTGGTGGGGACGCTCGAGGAGCGGGCGGTGCGGTGCGGGGGGGCGTGAGAAGGCCCCCGCCCAGCGAGTGGACGGGGGCCTTCGGGTCGGTCCCCGACGGAGCGACCGACCAGCTGGCTGACGGTTCCTGGCTGGGTACACCGGCAGCGCACCGACGGTAGGCAGTGGAGATGGCGATGACCTTGCAGCCGTGTTGCGGTTCGGCCATGGCCCTCGTCGACCCGTCTGGTCGCTCAGGACCGCTCGTCGGACCTCGCCCCGCCGGCGTCGTCGTGGCGGGCCACCGCGGCGAAGATGCGCGACCGCAAGGTCGGGTGCACGACGGCCAGCTCCACCCCGTAGCGCAGGACCGACGGCTCGTCGGTGGCCTCGATGCGCCGCACGATGACGCCCGAGTCCTGGCCGGAGAAGCGCACCACCGCCTTCGTGCCGGGCCCCACCGGCAGGTCGGCGGGGCCGCGGATGGCCGCCCCGGTGACCGACACGTCGTCGACCTGGCCGTTCCACTCCCGCGGCGGCTCGGTCGACGGGCGGCCCCATCGGGGCTCGACCCATCGGACGTCGAGCCCGGCGGTGGGCACCCGCTTGCCGATCCGGCGCTCGAACGGCGCAGTCCCCGTCTCGTACACGACTGGCGTCATGGCGGCCACCTCTTGCTGTGGGCCCAGGTCCCGGCGGGACACCACGCAGAGTAGCCGTTTCTCGGCGTCGTGTCTCACCGAGAGCGAAGGCCGAGGAGGTCCCGACCTCACGAGGGTGCCATCGGGTCACGAGGGGGAATGGCTACCCTCGTGCGAGCGCGAGAGGAATCCCCCCGATGCCGAGCCGCCCTGCCCACAAGCTCACCGTGACCTTGCCGTGCCCCCGATGCGGTGCGGTCGTCGCGCGTGCGGTCGACGTGGTGGTGGAGTGCCGTGGCGCCGTGGCGGAGTCGGTGGGGTTCACCTGCCCGGGCTGCGGCGAACGCCGCTCGGTTCCCGCATCGGCTGCCGGGCTGGCGTTGCTGCACCGCGCCGAGGTCCGGGTCGAGGAGCGGCCCGCCGTCGCCTCGGCTGCGAGCGGGACCGACCCCGAACCCGAGCGTCAGGTGGTCAGCCTGCGCGTGCTGCTCGACGACCCCGGCTTCCTGGCTCGCATGGCGAGCGCCGAGCCAACCACCGCGAGCCGCGAGCCGGCACCGGCGGCGCCCGGCATCCAGCAGGGGGCACCGGACGCCGGGCGCACGGACGCCTGACGGTGCTCGTCGCTCAGTAGGTCTGGACGTCGAAGGCGCGTCCCTGCGAGTCGATGGGCGTCACGGTGACCTGGCGGCCGGACACCGTCACCTTGAGGAAGTGGAACACCTGGTCCGGTGAGCTCGCCGGCATCGCCGCTCCGCACGCGTTGCCGACGCCCCTGGTGTTCGACCAGCCGCGGGCGTAGGCGTCGATCGCCAGGCAGGGCTGGACCTCGCCGACCGACTGCAGGGCGCCTCCGCCGCCACCGGTGACGTAGGTGACGAGCCCGGCGGCGTCGGGACGGTTGCGCTGGTAGATGTGGGCGTGGCCGTTGAAGGCGACCTTGACCCCGTAGGTGTCGAGCAGGCCCTGCAGCGAACCCGGCCCCTGCAGGTAGGTGTCGGAGCTCTCGTGCTTCTGGTCGGAGTACATCGGGTAGTGGAACACCACCAGCTTCACCTGGTCGGGGTGAGCCGCCAGGTCGCTCTGCAGCCACTGGTACTGCGGGCTCGACGGCGTCCACTGGTAGTCGGCGTCGACCTGGTAGGGGCTGCCGTTCACGCCGCCGTTGGTGTCGGACCACGCCGACTGCAGCACGTAGATCCTGGCCTGTCCCGCCGTGAAGGCGTACCAGGTCGAGGGCAGGTTGAGCGAGGCCGTCCCGTCGAGGCAGCAGTAGGTGTCGCGCTGATAGCGCCCCCCGGACTCGGCGACCGCCCGGTCCTGGGGGAAGTTGAGCAGGTGGGGGTGGTTGGCGTCGCCCCGCAGCAGGCCGTGGTTGCCGATCGCTGGGAAGATCGGGACGGTGGCCCCCGCCTTGGCCCAGAACGACGGCCCGAAGACCCCGCTCAGGTTGGGCCCGGTGGCCACCAGGTCGCCGTAGTTGTCCTGGCTCCCGGAGGAGTAGGCGTTGTCGCCCGTCGTCAGGGCGAACCGCACGCCGCTGCTGGCGATCTGCTGGATGACGCCTGCCTGGTACGGGTTCGAGGAGGTGTCGTCGACCGCACCCCAGTCGCCCAGCACGGCGAAGGAGAACGGCTGGGTCGAGCCGGGGGGCAGCTGGGTGCGGAACACCGGGCTGGCGTCGGTGCCGAGCAGGTCGACCGAGCCCAGCTTCACCCGGTAGCAGTACGCGGTGTCGGGCCGCAGGGTCAGCATGGCCTTCCACTGGTAGAGCCCGACGTTGTTCACGCTGAACGCGGTCTTCGTCGCGGTCACCGTGGTGCCCGGCACGCACGAGCCGTTGACAACCTCGCCCCAGACGACGGCGCCGGTGGCGGCCGAGCGGTCCGTCGCCCAGTTCACCGTGGCGTAGCCGGTGGTGCCGTCGGCGGAGTTCACGACGTCGGTCAGGTACGGGTACCGGCGCAGGGCCGAGGAGTAGCCGACGCACGCGGTCAGCGCCGAGGCCCCGACCAGCACCATCACCATCGCCATCACCAGCGGAGCCCACCGCCGACGCCGCTTCGACCGTGTCCTCTCCATCGACGGTTCCCTCCTCCGTCGCTGCTCGTCGACCACCCGACGCCCGCTCATCGCCGCGTCCTCGGTGCGGGGCTGCCCGGTCCCGGCGCGTGCACCGGGGCGGCCTGACCGTCGGGGGTGGCGGCCTCGGAGGGCGACGACGACCGTCCCTCGGTGTCCACCGCCTCCACCGTGTAGGCGGCGCGCCCGCTACCGGGCACCGGGTCGACGGCGGTCAGCGTCGACCCGCCGACCGTCGCGATGACCTTGCCGTTGCGGCGCACGACGTAGCGGGCGATGTCGGTCACCGCGGTGGAGTAGCCCCAGTCGATGCGCACCGAGCCGCCGGGGAGCGTCGCCGCGTCGACGCCCTCGGGCGTCGAAGGACCGAGGTTCGCCGGGCCGTTGCGGCCCGAGGAGCCCGACGCCCCCGCGGCGGGGAGGGCCACGAGCGCGGTCAGCAGGGCCAGGCCCGCCGCGGCCACCAGGGACCGGACACGCCACCTCGAGCGCGCGTGCTGTGGTGTCATCTCGGACCCCCCTGTTCGGTCGAGCCGGTGTCGTGGGTGTGATCGGTGTGGTCGGTGCGGTCGTGCGGCGTCGCCGGCGTCGCCGGCCCGACGGTCGGGGCCGGGGCCAGCCGGGCGTCGGCCCGGCGCTGGCGGGCCAGCATCGCCACGAGAGCCGCCACCGTGATGGCCCCGACGAACGTGAGGGCCGCCACCTGGCTGCTGCCCCCGCCCCGCGTCCCGGGCTCGCTCGAGTCCATCCCGCTCCCGACGTCCTCGGTGACGGTGCCGCCGAGCAGCTCGGCGACGGTCTCCAGCGGCTGGGTGCCGTGGTCGCGGCTGGGCTCGATGTGGGAGTTCTCGCTGAACTCGTTCCAGCTGATCACGCCCACGGCGTCGGGGGCCGAGGCCAGCGCCGCCTCGAACTCGGTGCGCAGCGTCTGGCCGTCGTCACGCTCGACGGTGGAGGAGCCGCCGACGAGGCGGGCGTCGAACCCGGGCGCCGCCGGAGCGATCCACAGCCCGCCGTCGTCGTGCACCGCCGCCGACATGGCGTCGAGCTTCCCCTGGTAGTCGGGGAACGTCGCCGGGTTCACCGAGGACCAGTAGTAGGCATCACCATCGACCAGGCCGGAGAGGCGCTGGATGGCGGCCGGGGACTTCTCCGACGCCAGCAGCAGCATCCGGTCCCGGCGGCCGTAGCCGAGCACGGCGAGGTCGTCGGGCGAGAACTCCCAGGAGCCCGAGAGGACGACCGCGGGCTTGGAGAACAGCTGGAACGCCGGGCGCGGCGCGAACTCGGCGAGGAAGTGGTCGAGGTCGGCGGCGATCCTGGGCACCGGGATGGGGTTCCGGTCGAAGTCCAGCCCCTGGTAGATCACGACGAGCTTGAAGTCCTGGTCCTCGGCGACGTCGGCCAGCATCGCCAAGCGACGGTCGAGCTTCTCGGTCGACTTCCAGCTCACGATGAAGCCGTCGAACCCGGCCTCCTTGGCCAGGCGCACGTGCTGCTCCATCACCGAGCGCTCGTCGCTGGAGTAGCGCCCGGCGAGGGGGATGTCGGTCTTGGCGCGGTTCCACGAGGTCGGGTCGAACCAGATGTAGTAGTAGGCGAGCGCCAGCGGTCGCCCGTTGGCGGCCGCGGCCGGCCGGGCACCGACGAGCAGCGACGGCAGCAGCCCCACCAGCGCCACCGCGCCGACGGCTGCCAGGCGCGCGCCCGATGGCCGTCGGGGTCGGCGCGCCGGCGCGGTCACGCCACCGGCTCCGGGTCCCGGGCCGCCGGCCGGGGGTCGGGTGCACCGACGTCGGAACCGCCCGGCGCGGATCGC
Source organism: Actinomycetes bacterium (assembly GCA_029782145.1). Taxonomy (GTDB): domain Bacteria; phylum Actinomycetota; class Acidimicrobiia; order Acidimicrobiales; family Acidimicrobilacustridaceae; genus CAMFLJ01. The sequence goes on from JAKOVH010000023.1 coordinate 132,259, forward strand.
CGCCGTGCCTGCGCCGCCTCCTCGTCACGCCGGCGGGCCCGCCGGCGACGCCGCGTCACGCCCACGAGCCCCAGGCCGCCGACCACGAGGACGGCCACCGCGGCGGCGACCAGCAGGTCGAGCCGGGTGACGACCTTGACCTGGGCGACCTGGTCGCGGGTCACGGTGATCGGCTGGCGGACCTTCAGGCCCGAGCTCTCGACCATCACCTCGTAGTCGCCGCGGGGCAGGCGCTCGAGGGTCACCTCGCCGTCGGTCATCGGGTAGCGGACCTCGGCGCCGTCGGGGCGGCGCAGCACCACGGCGTCGCCCGCCGCCCCGCCGAAGAGGCCGTCACGGGCCGACACCTGGACGTCGTAGAAGAGGGTGGCCACGTCGAGCTCGGAGGTCCGGGCGGGGTAGAAGTCCTGCTGGGAGCGGTTGACCGTGCTCGCGCCGTCGACCCGGACGTCTTGGACCGTGTAGCGGATGTCGCGCGGGGTCAGCACCCCGTCGACGTTGGTGACGTCGGTGGCGGGCAGCATGACGGGCGCCGCCAGCTCGGCCCCCGACAGCGTCCGCTCCTCGCCCGTGGCCGAGCGGATGGTCATGGAGGCCACCCGGTCGGTGGGCACCGGGCGGCCGGCCGGATCGCTGAAGCGGAACGACACCGCGTGCTGGAGCGAGAACACCGCCACCACCGGGCGCCGGTAGCCCTGCTGGGGCGGGAAGGACAACCGCACGAGCTGGACCCTGCTCGATGGGTCGGGCATGGTGCCGACGAAGTGCAGCCGGTCGGCCAGCTCGGTGAGGCCGAACACGGGGATCGACACCGTGCCGTCGTAGGAGGTGGCGTAGGTCTGGCCGTCGACCTCGAAGGACACACCCGCCATCGCCGGGACCGTGCGCAGGTCGATCCACCGCTGCTCGGCATCCCGGGGGGCGAGCTGGGGCACCGGATCGGCGCCCGCACCCGGGGCGGAGGTCAGTGCGAGCGCCACGAGCACAGAGGCGCACACGAGCACGGCGCAGGCGTGGCGGCGGTGACAGCGTCTGGTGGTCATGTCGCGTGGCTCCGACGCCGGGACCGCCAGACGGTGACGCCGACGATCAGCAGAGGGACGAGGAGGGCCAGCCCGTAGGCCGGGTAGACGGAGGCCGTGGAGACGACCTTGGCGGCGGCCTGGTCGCGCTCGGTCGGCACCAGCTCGGGACCTCGGGGTGCCGACGACAGGTCGAGGCCCACGGCGAGCGAGGTCGCGCCGCGAGCCGGGTCGCCGACGCGGGGGACGCCCCAGTTCTCGCTGATGAAGGTGAGCGCCGAGCCGGGGTCGAGGGGTGTGTGGACCGCCGCCCCGGCGGGCGCGTAGGGGCTCACCAGGATCGCCGGCACGCGAGAGCCGAACGGATCGGCACCCGGCGGTGGGGCGACGTGGTCGTAGGAGCCGCCGCCGGTGTCGTAGCTGATCAGGAACGCCGAGCTGGACCAGGCCGAGCTGCGCATCAGCTCGTTCACCAGCGAACGGCTCTGGCTCTGCCCGGCCTCCACGTCGGCGGGCGCCCGTTCCGTGGTGGTCCCGGAGGGCACGACGAAGGCCACGGCGGGGAACGAGTCGGACTGCAGGTCCTCGTAGTACTGCGACAGGTCGACGATGCGCGAGGCGAGCGCCGGGTCGTCGCGGAAGCGGGGCATCCCCAGCAGCGGCACGCGTGCGATCTCCGCCGCGCTCGGTCCGGCGTCGTCGGCCCGGGCCGCGTCGTAGCCGCCCACGTAGACCTTCCACGGCACGCCGGCCGCCTGCAGGGCGTCGAACACGGTCGCCACGCCGTCGCCCCACCCGCCGTCGGGCACGGCGTCCAGCCTCGAGTCCGTGGCCCGGCCGCCCGTCATCCAGTAGAGGTGGTTGGTGACGTGGCCGGTGGCCGACGAGGCGAAGAAGCGGTCGAACAGCACGTAGCGGTCGGCGGCGTTCCAGTACCACCCGAGGGTGCTCCCGTCGTAGTGGGCCATCACCGACTCGGGAGCGCCGACCTGACCCCGGACGGCCGACGCGAAGCCGTCCATGCGGCCCCCGTTGGCCTGGGCCTCGAACAGGCCCGGCACCTGGCGCACCTCCACCGCGTCGGCACCCTCGCGCCGCGTCGGTGGCAGGCACCCCGCCGTCGGATCGGTGAAGTCCCTCGGCAGGCAGATCCCCTGCGGGATCCCGTCGGCGCCGTCGTAGGTGCCGAAGTACTCGTCGAAGCTGTGCCCCTCCTGCATGAGGTACACGAAGTGCCGGATCGGTGTCGTGGTGGGCGGTCCGCCGTCCGTGCCGGCCTGCTGCCCGCCGGTCGGGGCGCCCGCTGCCCCGGCCGGGCCCCCGACTGCCGCCATCCCCACGGCCAGCGCCGCCGCCAGTGCCGCTGCGACCCGCCCCTTCACGGGTGGACCTCGTAGACGACGATGGTCGGGCGGTCGCTCGGCCCGAAGGTGAACACGGGGTTGCCGTGGTAGCGCTCGACGTAGGCGGAGAGCCGGTCGCTGAAGTAGCTCGACCGCCCGGCCGAGTAGGCGTCCCACACCACGTACTGCACCTCGCTCGAGCGCAGCGCCAGGTCAGGGTTGCGCAGCGCCTCGTAGGAGGGGTTGCGGTTGAGCGGGTTGGGGCTGACCGACAGCCCCCACGCCCGGCGCTGGCCGTAGAACTGCACCAGGTTCGCCATCGACGGCCCCACCGTCATGACCTCGGCGCCGACCGGGGCGTTGTCCTTGATCCAGCGACCCATCTCGCGCCCACCCGGCACACCGCCGGCGCCGGCCAGCGCGGACCCGCCCCGGTCGCCCTGGGTGTTGGTCCACGCCGGCACGGCCAGCGAGACGGCCAGCGCGGCCACCCCGAGGACCGCGGCGGTGATTCCCAGGGCCCGCCACGGAGCGGTCGTCGCCGCCATCAGCCACCGCAGCACGATCGCCAGGCCGGATGCGCCGAGGATGGCGAGCGGCACCGACGCGGCCAACAGGTAGTGGAACCCCTTCACCGGCCAGAGCTGGAAGAACAGGGCCGGCACGCCGAACCAGCACACGAGCAGCCACTCGCGCCAGCTCCACGAGCGTCGCCGGATGCAGGCGACCAGGGCGACCACCACCCCGGCCAGCACCAGTGGTCCGAGGTACCAGGGGAGGGTGGTCGCGTAGAAGTCCGCGGGGTGGTTCGGGCGCCGGAACAGCTGCCACGACAGGTAGCTGTTGCCCGTCTCCCGCTTGCCGGCGAGCACGATGGTGAGAGGGAACGGCACGAGCACGAGCACGAACACCGCGACGGACAGCACGATGTCGCGCACCCGAACCCGGATCGTCGGTGAGAGCGCCAGGAACGCGAAGATCGCGGCCACCAGCACCACGTAGGTCTCCTTGGTGAGCACGGTGACGCCTGCGCCCGCAGCGGCGGCGACCAGCCAGCCGGAGCGCTGGGTGACGGCGAAGCGGGCCAGCAGGTAGAGCGTCACCGTGGCGAAGAACGTGGTGGGGCCGTCGAGCAGCACCTGGCGGTTCACGATGACCTGGTAGGGCATCAGCGACACGACCAGGGCGGCGAGCAGCGCGGTGCGAGGGCCGTACAGCACCTTGGCGGCGGCGTAGGCCGCCACGATGGTCCCGACACCGAAGCCGGCGGCGACCAGCCGCCCGGTGAGCTCCGACGTCCCCGACTGGTAGGCGAGCGAGAGCACGCCCTGGAACAGCAGGGGATGGGCCCGGAACACCGGGAAGAAGGGCGAGAGGCCGGCGTCACCTGCGATCGAGGCGGCCTGCCCGGCGTACACGGCCTCGTCGCTGTTGAAGCCGACGGCGGTGAGCTGCCACGTGCGCAGCACCGTGCCCGCGGCGACCACGAGCACCAGCAGCAACCGCTGGCCGGGGAACGGCCGGGCCCACGGATCGGCGGCGACCTCGACCGGCTCGTCGAGCGGCTCCGGCTCGGGGTCCTGAGGCCGTTCGTCGAGGGGCCCGTCGTCGGGCGGGCGGATCTGCAGGTCCGGCACGTGGAGGTGGGCCACCGGCGTAGCGACCGTGCCGGATGCCGCCATGGCCAGGGCCAGGTCGGGGTCCATCACCTCTGTCTCGTCCTCGCTGGTCGCCGGCGTGCGCCAGATCAGCGTGTCGGCCAGACCGAAGCGCAACAGGACGAGCACGATCAACGAGACCAGGTTCGAGATGCTGTAGTGCACGCCGAAGACCGAGGTGAGCACCCACATGATCGGCACCCGCAGCACGAGCGCGGCGTTGTTCATGCCGAGGAACGCCAGGTACCGCATGCCCCAGCCGTCGCGGTGCTCGGGGGTGAACACCCAGGTCTCGGCCAGCAGGAAGTTCGCCGTCGACGACACCTGGGTGGCCAGGACGGCGGCGATCACGTAGCCGAGGCCGAGGCGCTCGGTGAGCGCCGCCTGCACGACGATGTTGAGCCCGAGGCCCAGCACCCCGACGAGGCCGAACTTGATGAGCCGTTCGAGTCGGGGCCACCCGAGCCGGCGGGTGGCGACTGCCATCAGACGATCTCCTGCAAGATCTCCATCGGTGGGTCGACGCTGCCGTTCGATCCGAGCAGGATGCGGTCGACGATCCGCTCCGCCCAGTCGAGGGTCTCGCTGCGCATCAGCTCCGTCGGCACCCCGCCCAGCGCCTCGGCGATGATCCAGCGCTCCTTGGTGCGCAGGTCGTCGGGGCTGACGGAGAGCACGAGCCGTTCGAGCGAGTCGTACGGCGGGAAGCCGAAGGCGTCCGCGCAGTTAGCGAGCAGGATCTCGAGGGCCTCGTCGTGGGCGACGGGCTCGCCGCCGAGACCACCGCGCTGGATCACGAACATGCCCCGGATGCGGGCCCGCTGACCGCTCGCGACACCGAGCACCAGCCGCTCCACGTGGTACTTGGGCGGTGGCACCAGGCGCTGGATCATGGCGCTGATGCTCGCCACCGGCAGCCGGTAGCGGGTCAGCAGGAAGGCGAACTGGCGGCCTTCACGGCTGTGGAGGCGGCTCTGGGGGACGAGGGCGATCCGCTCGCGGCGGTTGAGGTCGGTGCTGCGCAGCGCGTGGACGGTGTGGGCGCTGATGGTCAGCGGCTTCGGGTACGTGAGCACCGTGCCGTCCCGGCGCACGACCACCAGGTCGTCCGACATGAACGACAGCGGCGCCCGGTCGAGCACCTTCAGCATGGTCGTCGTCTTGCCCGTGTCGGTGCGAGCGGTCACGAGGTAGGCGTGCTCGCCGTCGGCGATGCAGGCCGCGTGCACCAGGGCGTGGTCGAGGCTGACCAGCAGCCACCGGAGGAGCGGCTCGACCACGTTCGTGTACAGCACGTGCGGCGACCGGGCGACGGAGGGGGTGACGTCGACCTCGACGTTCGTGCCCTGGATCTTCACCCTCATGCCGAACCCGGCCCGCTCGACGTAGGACACGGCGGGCACGTCGCCGGTGAGGTCGATGTTCTCGCCCTTGGGGAGGCCCCTCAGCGACCCCACCCGCACCGTGATCCGCGGGCCGTCGCCGAGCCGGTCGACCGCGAACTTGGTGAGCTCCGGGAGCCTCCGGTCCGACTCCACCCCTACGATGCCGTGGATGTCGTAGCGGTGCGTCGGCGGCGCCGCGGCCCGGTGCAGCTCGGCCGCCTGGCGCACCAGGTGCAGCGCCTGGCCGGCCGACGCCTTGCTGTGGCCGGCGTGGCGAGCCCCGAACTCGAACGGCACCTCCCCCACCCGCAGGTGGGGGTGGCGACCGAGGATCTCGAGCAGGATCTTGAACCCCCGGGGCTGCAACCGGTCGAGGTCGATGGCGTCGCGGCGCACCACGAAGAACCCGCTCATCGGGTCGGAGAGCTGGCGCAGCGACGGTGGCAGCCCGACGTGGGCGACCGCGGTGGCCGCCCGCGAGGTGGCCCGGCGGTACCGGTGCTGCAGGCCCTGGCTGGAGCCGCCCTCGCAGTACCGCGATGCGACGACCAGGTCGCGGTCGCCCTCGATCGCGGCGGCGACGAGCGCGGCCACCAGCTCGGGTGGGTGCTGCAGATCCCCGTCCATGACGCAGATCCACGGCGCGCTCGTCGCCGCCATGCCGGCCGCCACCGCCCCTGAGAGCCCACCCTCGCGGTCCTCGGGCGATCGATGGGCGATGCGGATGCGGTAGTCCGGTCGGCGGAGCCGGGCGGCCGCCCTGGCCGCCTGCTGTGGCGTGTCGTCGTCGCTGTCGTCGACGACGAGGACCTCCATGGGCGAGCCGATCTCGACCCGGCCGAGGCGCTCGAAGAGCACGGGGAGGTTCTCGGCCTCGTGACGGGTCGGCACGATCACCGACACGAGTGGGGCGATCTGCTCGTCCCCCCGTGTGGCGGAAGGAGGCGGCGGTGCCGCCGTCGCCGGCTCTACGACGGCGGCACCGCGCGACAGCGTCCTCGTGTGGTCGAGCGTCCCGCCGACGAGGCGGGGAGCGAGAGACGTCATGTCGAACAGGTCGGTCTTTGGGTTCACTTCGATCACCCCGTGATCGGTTCCGCCGTGGCCGGGCTCGGGGTCCGTCACCGCCGGGTCGTCCGTCCGCCCGGCTGTCGGCCGGGCGCGGCGACCGGGCCCGTCGGTGGGTCGGCTCCCGGACCGCATCCGGCCCTGGCTCTCCATTGATGCCCGCTGGTTCGGCACCCGAGGACCGCGCTGTCGTCGGGACGCCCGCCGCGGGGCTCCCCCCGCGCCGTGGTGCCGCCCGGGCACGTGAGCCGTACGTGGACCGGACACGGGAGAAGCGTCTCCGATCCGACGTCTCCGCCGGCTCGAGCCGTCCCGCCCGCTCACGTCAGAGACCACGAACCGGGTCGGAGTGTCAACCACGGCCCGTCCGTCGGTTGCAACCCGTTCGCAACATCTGGCGCCCGCGTCGATGCGGCGCGGTCACCACATGGAGTGGTATGTCCACGGAGCACGGCGGCTCGCGCACGATGCGCGCGTGGCAGCCCTCCTCGCGAGAGCGACGCGGCGCGTTCACCGCGTCGCCACCTGCCGTACACCTCACCCTCACCTGCGGTTCAGGTGACCGATCGTCGCGAGGCTGTAACGCGCAGAGCGTGACGCTGACGCTCCGTGGTCACCCCCCAGACGGGGCCAGGCCGGTGATCAGGTGCCTACCGGAAGCGCTGGTAGCAGCTCGTCGCGCGCACCGCAGCGACGATGCCGGCCACGACCCCGGCGCCGAGCACGACCACGGCGAGCACGAGCAGCTGGGTCGAGTCGTGCTCGGTCGGCCCGAGCCACACCGCGAAGAGGCCGGCCCCGGTGAGGCCGAGCACGACGACCTGGCGTTCGAGGGCCTCGGCGGCCAACAGGACCAGGCCGGAGGTGAGGAGCAGCCCGACCAGACCGAACGAGGCGCACAGGAGCACGCGATCGGCGACGTCTCCCCGCTCGACCAGCGGGCTGACGACCACGACGAGCACGACGGTGAGGCCGACGAGCTGGGACCACATGCGCATCGATGCCCGGTGGCCCAGCACCCGGAAGTCCCGCGGCCTCGAGAGGGTGGCGGTGGCCTGGTGCAGACCCCGGCGCAGGCCCACGACCAGCACCTCGGCCAACGAGACGGGGACGAGGAACGGCAGCGCGACGAGGAGCCACTGGGCGGTGCCGGCCCCGTCGAGCGGCACCGAGCCGCTCACCACGACGAGGTTGGCGATGACCACGACGCCGGTGGCCAGCCCGGCGAGGGTGTAGGGGAGCGCGGCGCGGACGTCGACCCAGCCCAGGCGGACCGACACGGGGCGGTCCCGGCGGGCGGTGAGCGCGAGGCAGGCGGCCACCAGCACACCGGCCGCCGCGAGCCAGGCGCCGACCACCACGGCGTCGGAAGACGTCGCCGGCCGCACGGAGTGGACGATCGCCAGCGCCGCGACCGGGAGCACGATCGCCGCCACCAGCACGGCCTTGCGCAGCACCAGGAGCAGCACCATGGCGACCAGGTAGGCGAGGGCCGCCCCGGCGAACAGCGCGGTCGAGAAGTCGGTGAACGGCCAGCCCACCAGGGTGACGAGGGGTGGCAGAGCGAACAGCACCAGCAGCGGCCGGATGGCTGACGGGTCGTCGCGGTCGCCGCAGCGCTCGAGCAGCAGGTAGCCGAGGAAGGCCGCCGGCTGCATGACGGCCACGCCGACGGTGTTCACCACGATGACGAAGGCCACGGCATCGTTGCCGGCACCGAGGCCGACCGCGGTCATGATGGCCAGGGCCCCCATCGTGAAGACCAGGCCGCGCAGCACGGCGACGGGGGCCGACGGGTACCAGTCCTTGCGGGGCGGCGCCGCCTGGCGAGCACCGGGCCCGACCTGGCGCCTCAGGGCGCGAGCCAGCTCGAAGACGTCGGAGGAGCCGTAGCGCTGCGCCGCGGCGTCGTCAACGCCGCCGGCCTCGAGCACGACGGCCACCTCCAGGTCGTCGACCGACCGCTCGATCTCGGGGCGGAGGCGCTCGATCAGCTCGGCCTGCCGCTCGGCGACGGTGGACCCGGCGCCGCTCACCGCTCACCCGCCTGCGCCACCGCCAGCTCGGTGGGCCTGGTGCGACGAGCGGCCCACCCGCGGTAGAGGTCGTCGTGGCGGCTGAGCATGGCGTCGATGGCGAACAGCCGCTCGACCCGTTCCCGTGCCGCCCGGCCCAGCTCCCGCCGGCGCGACTCCGAGGCGAGCATGCGGATCGAGGCGTCGGCCATCGCCACCGGGTCTCGGGGCGGCACCACGAAGCCGGTGTCGGCGATCGCCTCGGGCACGCCACCGACCGAGGTGCCCACGACGGGCACGCCGCACGACATCGACTCCAGCACGGTGTAGGGGAACCCCTCGGAGATGCTGCTCAGCACCGAGAACTGCCCGGCGTGGAACGCGTCGGCCGGATGGCGGGCGCGGCCCTCGAACGTCACCGTCGGCTCGAGCCGCAGCTCCCGCACGAGCTCCTGGCAGCTCGCCAGGTACCCCCTGCTCGACGGCGGTTCCTCGCCGAAGAGCCGGTACGTGACATCGGGGACCTTGCGGCGGACGAGGTCGGCCGACCGGATCAGCGTGTGCAGGTCCTTCAGCGGGTCGACCCGGCCCAGCCACACGACGTTGGTGTGCCAGACCGGCTCCTGCCGAGCCGGGAACTCCGTCGGGTCGATGCCGTTGTAGATGGTCTCGACGCGCGAGGGCTCGGCGCCCATCGCCCGCTGCCAGCGGGCGTTGAAGTCCGAGGCCGGCGCGAGCAGCGTCGCCCGGCGCAGGCCGACGGCGACGACGAGCCGGTGGAAGCGCAACATGACGTCTTTGAGCACCGGTCGACCGAGCTCGTTGGGAGCGGCGATGTAGCGCTCCCTCAGGTAGAGCCCGTGCTCGGTGAGCATGAACGGCGTGCCGCGACGGGCCTGCGCGGCGAGGCCCACCAGCGCGGGCAGGCCGTTCGCCGTGGCGTGCACGACGTCGACCGGTCCCGGATCGATGGTGAGCGGCGAGAGCAGGTGGGCCAGGGAGCTGGCCACGTCGAGCCCGTCGGCCAGGGTGACCTCGTACCGGGAGTTGAGGTGCTCGGAGCTCGACAGCGCGTCGACCACCGGTTCGCAGAACGTCTCGAACCGCAGGTAGCGGCCCAGCGACGCGTCGGTCGCCAGATCGAGCAGGCCGTCGAGCACCGGCTCGAAGGCGGCGAGCTCCTGGTCGAGCGTGGCGGCCGGCGGGCCGGTGAGCAAGCTGATGAGCGCCTCGAGCTGCGGTGGGCAGCTCGGCGCGCGGTTCTTGGCCAGGCGGTCGCGGACGCGGTCCCAGACCCCGAAGTGCTCCACGGACACGACGTTCGGGGGCGGGGCCCAGATCCAACGGTCACGGTCGGTCAGGGTGATGGCCACCAGCCGGAACCGGACGTGGGGCATGTTGCGCATGAGCTCGTCGCACCACACGCTGACCCCGCCGGGGCTGCACGGGTAGGAGCCCTCGGTGACCAGGGCCACCTCGGTGAGCCGGTCCGCGGGGAGGGCGAGCACCGGTTCGTGCCGGGCGCTGCTTCCGGTGGCAACCACGTCTGCTCCCTCTGCCGCCCCGACGCTGCGTCGGGGACCCAATACTAAGAGTGGCCATACACCCTTGTCACGCGCGCTGCGTGAGATTCCCACGCTGAGTAGTCTGGCGACATGGCCAGGGCTCGCCTCGTCGCTGCGCTCGCCACGGTGCTCGTGACGGCGACCGCCGCCTCCCTCGCGGGGTGCGCCAGCGCCGACCCCGATCGCGGCGAGCCGGCTGCCTCCACGACGACGGAGGGCCCGCGCGCCGGCGAGGCGGCATGGTGGCGCCCGTCGAGCGCGTCGCCGCTCCGCCTGGCCTGGGTGCTCGACGGGCCCCTCGACGTCTCGGACCCGGCTGCGCTCACCGCCGACGTCTACGACATCGACCCCGAGCACAACCCGCCGAGCACGGTGGCGCTGCTGCACGGGCTCGGCAAGAAGGTCGTCTGCTACATCGACGCCGGGGTCTACGAGGACTACCGGCCCGACGCCTCGCGGTTCCCCCGGTCGGCCATCGGCCGCCCGGACGAGGGCTGGGACGGCTCCTACTGGCTCGACATCCGCCAGGTGGACGTGCTCGAGCCGATCATGCGCGACCGCATCGCCCGGTGCGCCCGCGACGGCTACGACGCGGTCGAGCCCGACGAGATCACGGGCTGGAGCAACGACAGCGGGTTCCCTCTCGGCTACGGCGACCAGATCGCCTACAACACGGCGGTCGCGTCGTGGGTCCACGACGCCGGGCTGTCCGTCGGGCTGAAGGGCGACATCGAGCAGGCGCACGACCTCGCCCCCCACTTCGACTGGACGCTGAACGAGGACTGCTACCTCTACGCGGAGTGCACCGAGTACGAGGGCGGCCTGGCCAACTTCAGCGACGCCGCCAAGGCGGTGTGGATCGCCGAGTACCCGTCGCAGCACGAACCCGGCGCCTTCGACTGGGAGGCCGTCCAGCGTGACGCCGCCTCGCACCGGTGGAACGTGGCCACCTACGAGCTGGGGCTGCCCACGGGCGGTCGCGTCGACTACCCGACGACCGCCTGGTAGCGGGCGCCTCGTTCGCCGCCGGTCAGCCGGGCCAGGGCTCGGCATCGAGCCGGGGGAGCAGGCGCCCGGCGAGGTGCTCCCACTCCTCGCTGGCCCGGCGCTGGTCGTCGGGGTCGCCCATGTCGAGCCACAGGCCCCGGAAGGGCACCGCCCGGGCGCGCTCACCGCGGCGCACCAGCTCGCGCACGAGCTCCTCGAAGCGCAGCGGCCCGGCCGGTCGCACGCGCCGCACGGCGTCACCGGACATCGCGTAGGTGCCCGTGGAGACGGTCAGGTGCTGCACCGGCCGGTCGCGGAAGGCGGTGATGGTGGCGCCGTCCTCGCCGAGGTCGACCACGCCGACGTCGAGCGCCACGGAGCGCGTCGTGGTGACCAGGCTGACCGCGGCGCCGGACCGGACGTGGTCGTCGAGGAACGAGCCGAAGTCGATGTCGCTCAGGGCATCGCCGTCGATGACGAGGAAGTGGTCGGCGAGCTCGCCCAGGTGGCTCGCCACGGGGCCCACCGGGCCGAGCGATCCGTCCTCGGCGACGTAGTCGATGTGGAGGCCCCACTGGCTGCCGTCGCCGCAGTAGGCCTCGACGAGCGCACCGAGGTGCCCGACCACGAGGGTGACCTGCACGAAGCCCCGGCTGCGCAGCTGCCGCAGGACGACGTCGATGACGGCGTGCCCTCCTCCCACCGGTACCAGCGCCCTGGGGAACGGCGAGGTGTAGGGAGCCAGCACCCTCCCCGGACCTCCGGCGAGCACGACCGCTCGGCTCCGCCCGTCCCGCTCGTCACCGCCGGGCCGAGCCGCGCCGACGGCCGTGCCGAGCGCGCCGGTGCTCACGGCACGGCCACGGCCGGCGCCGAGCCGGCCGGTTCCACGTCGAGCGAGAGCAGCACGCTGGCGAGCAGCGCGGGTGACATGCGGGGCGTGAGCCCGGTGCAGGCGCGTAGCCGCCCGGGGTCGCCGACGACCGCGGCGATGCCGGGGCGGTCGAGGGAGCGGATCTGCACCTCCTTGCCCTGCTGCGCGGCGAGCGCCCGCACGATCTGCTCGAACGAGACGCCCACGCCCGAGCACACGTTGACGATGTCGGGCACCCGCGGCGCGAGCGCGAGCCGAGCGATCGCCTCGGCGAGGTCGTCGAGCAGCACGAAGTCGCGCACCGTCGCCGGCCACCACAGCTCGACGTCGCCCCCGTCGCACGGCAGGGCGGTGACGTCGGCTCGCATCTGGTGCAGCGGCGAGACATCCGGCACGCGGGCAGCGACCAGGTTGAAGCCACGGGCGACGACCGCGTCGAGGCCGGCGGCTCGGGCGTCGAGCACGGCCCGGCTGCCGGCCCACTTGGTCTCGCCGTAGAGGCCACGAGGACGAGCCGGCGAGGTCTCCGCGACGGGCTCGGCGCTGCCCGGATCTCCGTACTCCGATGCCGACCCGATGTGGACGAAGCGCACGCCGGTGCCGTCGAGCGCCTCGACCAGCCAGGCTGGCCACGCGTGGTTGGCGTCGAGCATCTCCTCATCGGTGCCCCGGAGCCGGCCGCAGGAGTTCACGACCGCCGCCGCGCCCGTGCGCTCGATCTCCTGGATCAGCAGCGCACGACCGGCGGCACCCCGGGTGGCGAGCTCGGGGTGGGTCGGCAGGTCGAGCACGCTGGTCGTGGCGTGCCCGGCGAGGGCGCCCGCCACTGCGTGGCCGACGAACCCCGAGCCCAGCACCACGACGTGCGAGGCGGGGGCGCTCACCGCGCCGACACCCGGTCGCCCTCGAAGACCTGGTCGCGGTACCAGGCGAAGGTCCTCGAGGTGCCCTCCAGCAGCGACACCTGGGGCTCGTAGCCGGTCGCGGCGATCGTGGCGGTCATGTCCGGGCAGCGCCGGGGAGGGGATCCGGGGGTGGTCTCCCCGGCCACGATGCGCACCTGCCGACCGACGACGTCGGCCAGCAGCTGGGCCAGCTCCCCGATGGTCACCTCGGGGGACTGCACCCCGATGTTGAAGGTGCCATCCAGCCCGTTCGGCGAGTCGATGAGCCGGCTCAGGTACTCCACGGCGTCGTCGATGAAGCAGAACGTCCGCTGGTGGTCGATCGAGTAGACGACGAGCTCGTCACCGTCGGCCGAGGCGTGGATCCGCTCCAGCAGCTGCGGCACCACGTGCGACAACCCCATGCGAGGCCCGTAGAAGTTGTGGGGGCGCACGATGGTGAACGGCAGGCCGGACTGGTGGACCAGGGCCTCGCCGTAGATCTTCGAGAGCATGTAGCTGGTGCGGGGGTGCTCCAGGGGCGAGATCGCCAGGGGCGTCGTCTCGGGGCTGGGGATCGGCAGCTCGAACGACTGCTGGGTGCCGACGTAGACCTCGCTCGTCGACGGGAACACGAAGCGGGCGAGCGCCCTCTGGCGGGCGGCCACGTCGAGCACCGTCTCGAGCATCGAGACGTTGTCGCGCAGCACGGCGTAGGGGCGATCGAGCACGTTCTGCACGCCCAGCAGCGCGGCGAAGTGGATCACGTGGGTGTGGTGGTCGCCGATGTCGTCGAGGGCCGACGGGTCGCGCAGGTCGGCGATGCGCAGGTCGAAGCGGTCGTCGCTGACGAGCGACGCCACGAGCTCGTCGTTCACCCCTCGGCTCAGGTTGTCGATCATGGTGACCGCCCAGCCGTCGTCGAGGAGCCGGCGGGCGAGGTGCCCGCCGATGAAGCCGGCTCCGCCGGTGAGGAGTGCGTGGTTCATCGGGTCGTCCTTCCGGGTGCGATGTGGTGCTGGAGGGTCACGCCGGGGTGCCCCGGCCGACGGCGGCCACCCGACAGCCGAGGCTGCCGGCGAGCCGGCGCTGCTCGTGGGTCCAGACGTCCCATGCGTCGATGACCACGGGCTGGTGGCGATCGAGCCAGCCGAGGACGTCGATCGCCCGGTAGTCGGCGTGGGGGACGGCGAGGACCACGGCGTCGACGTCGTCGACCGGCGGCAGCTCCGAGGCGACGTCCCAGCCGAGCTCCTCCCAGGTGTCGAGGAGCGGGTCGTGGACGGTGAGGCGGGCGCCGGCGGCCACGGCCGCCCGAGCGAACGTCTCCGCCGGCGAGTAGCGGGTGTCACCGACGTCCTGGCGGTAGCTGACGCCGAGCAGCAACAGGTGGCGCCCCTCGAGCCCTCCGAGCAGGTCGGCGGCCATCTCGACGACCCGCAGCGGCGCCGCGTCGTTGGTGCGCACCGCCGCCGTGGAGAAGGGGAAGTCCACCGGCTGCTCGAAGAGCACCTCCGACGCGAGCCGGCCGAACAAGGGGTCCTTGGTGAGGCAGTACCCGCCCACCCCGAACCCCGGGGTCCGCATGTTGGCGTGGGTCGGCCGCATCCGGATGGCGTCGACGACCTCGAACAGGTCGACGCCGGCCATCTCGGCGAAGCGGCCCCACTCGTCCATGAGGGCGATGGTGGTGGCCCGGAACGTGTTCTCGAGCACCTTCGCCGTCTCCGAGGCCGTGGTGTTGGAGAGCTTGGTGATCGGGTACTGCTCGACGTTGATGACGCTCGACAGGAACCGCTCGGCCGCCTTGGCCGCCTCGTCGGTGTGCCCGGCGTACACCCGCCAGTAGTTGACGATGGAGTCGAGGTAGTCGGCACCGGGCATGACCCGCTCGTAGCTGTGGGCGACCAGCACCGAGCTCGGCTCGAGGCCCCGCTCGGCGAGGCGCTCGGCCAGCAGGGGGACCACGATCCGCTCGGTGGTGCCAGGAGGCACCGTCGTCTCGACCAGCACGAGCGTGCCCGGCTGCACCCGGTCGCCGACGGTCCGGATGGCGGCCTCGAACCCGGCCAGGCGCAGCTGCGGCGTGGCGGACCGCCAGTCGATGTCGAGGGGCACGTCGACGACGACCGTCGTCGCCAGGGCGTAGGCTTCAGGATCGACGCACGCCACCAGGTTGCCCCGCGCCCGGGCCTCGGCGAGCGCCTCGGTCAGGGTCGGGTCGGTGGTCTCGAACGGGAACCGTCCGGCGTTGAGGGCGTCGACCCGCGCCCGGCCGCTCTCGTCGTCGCGGTCGACCCCGATGACGGTGAAGGCGGGCTCGCCCTGCTCGTCGAGCGCCGAGGCGGCGGCGATGGCCATGGCGGCGCCGACGAAGCCCAGGCCCTGCACCGCGACGACCGGTCGCCGCTCCAGGTCGAGCTCGTGGGTGGGGGCACCCTGCAGGCGGCGCTCGTCGGGCCGGCGCGGTGCGGTGGTCTCGTGCATGGCGTCGGTCCTGGGGGAAGGGGTCGCCGAGGCGACCGGCGGGAGGAGGTCGGTCGGGTCGTCGGACGTCGGGTCAGCCGCCGGTGGCGCCGTCGGGCGGAGCCGACGGCGGTCCGGTCTCCGCCGGGGCGGCGGCGCTGGGTGCGGCACCGGGGGGCGGCGCCACGGGCTCGGCCGGCGCCGGCGCGGCGGTCGTCGTGGTCGGTGGCATGGTCGTGGTGGTGGTCGGTGCCTGGCTGGTGGTCGGCGCCGCGTCCTCGGTCGCGCCCGGGGCGGCCGGGGTGGCGGGGGTGGCCGGGGTGGCCGGTTCGGAGGCCACCGGGGCCGGCGGCGGCGTGGGCGTGCCCTCGGTGCGGCTCGTGGTCACCACTGCGGCCGCCGCCACCACGGCGATCAGCGCCACCGCCACCCCGGCGACGGCGGCGAGCCGGTGCCGCCGCCGCTGCTCGTCGCCCCCCTGGGCGACCCGGTCGCTCAACATGCCGGGAGCGGGATGGTGACCGACTGGCCGGCGGAGAGCGAGACGACCGACACCGTCCGCCCGCCGAAGGTGCTCACCGTCGAGTTGCTGGCGGTGTAGGAGACGCCGGTGACCGGGATCTTGGCGGCGTTCTTCGTCGTCAGCGTGATGCTGGTGCAGGGCGTGACGCTGGCCGTGACCCCGGAGGTGTCGTACCCGGCTCGATCCTGCATGGCCTCGCCGACCGCCTGGAACCGGTTGGTCCGGATCGGCGACCGCACCATGGCCTTGTACTTGGTCAGGGCGGCGTCGATGACGTCGGTCATCGTGCTGTGCACGCCGTCGTAGGTGCGGGCGTTGGGCGTGTGGTACATCATCGGGTCGAGGTCGCCCGTCAGCCAGTACCGCACCAGGTAGTCCGACTCACGGTCCAGGATCTGGGCGTAGGTCTGCTTGGTGGAGAAGCAGGTCGTGATGCCGCAGAGCGAGCCGCCGGGGCCGTAGAAGTAGTTGTACATGCTGACCCACTGGGCCGGCGTCGAGACGCTGAAGAACAGGTTCGACGGGTGGCGGGGCACCACGTAGAGCCGGGAGTCGCCGGCGGTGGTGAAGCCGGTGTTGAACGAGGGGTTGCCCAGCCCAGCCCGGGACGTGTCCCCGATCCAGTACCGGATGCCCAGGGCGGCGGCGGCCTGCTGGGCCATCGGGTTCGGCGGCGTGTTGATGCCCGAGATGTCGGGCTGCACCATCGTCGCCGCCTGGACCGGGAGCCTGAGGCTGGCCGCCACCTGCGCGTTGCGGGTGATCTCGTCCTGGATCTGCTGGGCCGTCGTGGTGATCGTCTCCGTCGGGTCGGCGCAGTCGCCGCAGTCGAGGTTGAAGTGGCTGAAGGTGTGGTTGATGAAGCCGAACTGCGCTCGGTTCGCCACGACCGACTTGGTCAGGTTGTCGGTGGAGGCGTTGGCCGTCTCACCGTTGTAGGCCCACTCGACCATGAAGCCCGGCGTGACGGCGTCGGCCCGGCGGGTGTTCTGGTACCGCACCAGCGCCGTGATGTCCGCCGGGCGTGTGCGGTAGGTCCCCGACGAGGTGAGGGTGGTCGGGTTCCACATGTCGTCGGTGGCGAACAGGTCGTCGATCTGGACGTTGAGGCTGGCCGACTGGCTGCCCAGGAACTGGCCCTTGGTGACCCAGTTGATCCACCCGTACGAGAACGCCATGGAGTGGATCAGGTTCGGGTTGTTGGCCGCCGTGATCGCCAGGTTCTGGTAGCCCGACGGATACGTCGTCACCGAGGCGACGGGGTAGCTGACCCCGCCGACGGTCGTCGTGATCAACGGCGTCGTGACCGTGGGGTCGATCACGGTGCCGAGGTACACCCAGGCGCCGCTCAACGGCACCGACCCGCTGGGGTTGAGGTACGGGAACACCGTCTGCCCGGCCGTGGTGACCTGCGCCGGCAGCTTGGCGCCGAGGGTGTTCTGGTAGCCGGTGTAGCTGAGGCCGTACGCCGCCTCCGGGAAGGTGTACGAGGTGACCGATCGGACGCCGAAGGCCGCCTGGTAGGCGTGCAGGGTGTTCCACTCGTCGGTGGTGAACGCGCTGGGCCACGTGGCGCCCCCGTCGGGCGTGTACACCAGGTTGCCGGTGGTGAGCACGATGCCCTGGTAGCGGCCGTGGGTCGGGGAGTCCGACAGCATGTCGGCGGTGAGGTCGCGCTGGCTGGCCACCAGCGTGTCGTAGGGGACGCCGACCTGGCTGAGGAACGTCGTGATGGCGGGGAGGTCGGTCTCGTTGCCGTCGGCGGAGACGACGAGCACCTTCATGTCGAGCGTCGGGCCGGCGGCGGCGGCCACCCCCTCGTGGAGGGGGAGGGCGACCGCGAGGACGGCGAGCACGCTGAGCAGGCCCAGCAGGGCGCGGCGACGGGCTCGAAGGGGTCGGCCTCCGAGCGGTCGCCTCCGGGTGGAGGGGTTGGGGTCCATGGGCCTCGCCTTCTCGCGGTGGTCGATGGGGGCACCGAGCCCGGGCGCGGCGCGCCGGGGCCGGTGATGGAGGTGATCGGGCCGTGTCATGACGCCACGCCCGCGACGATCGGCGCCGGCTCGGCCTGTTCGGCTCCGAGCTCCTGGCGGATGTCGATGACCTCCGCGGCGGTGCGGCCGAGGAAGAGGTGCCGCAGCCGCTGGAACTCCTCGTTGGCGCGGTCGTAGTCCTCGGGTCGGCCGATGTCGAGCCAGTAGCCGGCAAAGGTGAACACCCTCGGGCTGCGGGCCTGCGACAGCTGCTCGGCGATCAGCTCGTCGGCTCCGACCGCCCGGCCCGCCTCCAGGCGCTCGAGCGCCGAGCGGGCGATGACGTAGATCCCCATGTTGGTGTGCATCTCGATGCGCGGCTTCTCGCGGAAGCCCCGCAGCTCGGTGCCGTCGAGGTCGAGGACCCCGAACTGGACGTCGACGACCTGGGTGGAGGCGGCCACGGTCAGCTCGCCACCGTGGCCGCGGTGGAAGTCCAGGAGCTCGGCGAAGTCGAGGTTGCACAGCAGGTCGCCGTTCAGGACGAGGACCTCTTCGGGCAGCTCGTCGAGGTGGGCGAGCAGCGGGCCGACCGTGCCGAGCGGTGCGTCCTCCTGCCAGTAGTCGACCTGCAGGTCCCACGCGGAGCCGTCGCCCACGAAGCGGCGGATCAGGTGCCCGAGGTGGCCCAGGGCGAGGGTCACCTGCTCGACGCCGTCGCGGCGCAGCTGGCGCAACAGCACCTCGAGGATCGGGCACTCGCCGCCGATCGGCACCAACGGCTTGGGGATGGTCGTGGTGAAGGGGCGCAGCCGGACCCCTTGGCCGCCGACCATGAGCACAGCCCGCGTCCCGGGGGCGGCGGTGCTCACTGCCGCCCCTCTCGTGCGGAGAGGACTGCTCGTCCGGGACCGGCGGAGCCATCCCGTCGGCATCGGACCCGTGCCCGTGCGCGCCTGCTCAACCGTCTCACCTCCGGCCCACGACGTCAGGGGGTGTGGCACCCGCTCGCTCTGCGTGGCGGCTCCCACGCCGCAGAGTGAAGAGAAGCCCCGAACGCGCTGAGCGTCAAGCGACCACTCGGAGCGACTGTCACGGACCTGCAATACAGTTCGAGGCTTGTGGCGCCGATACCCTCCGTTGGCGGAGGCTCGCATCCGTCCGTATGGGCCGTGCGACCCAGCACTGGTACCACGCTCGGTGGTAGTTGCAACGTGGTTGTAACGCGCTCCGCGAGGCCGCGCCCGGCATATGCCTAGGCCGATCGCACCACGCTGGCGCCTGAGACGCCGTCCGGGCTGCCATCGACGCAGGGGCCGACGCCTGCGTCGCCCTATGGTGGAGCGCCCCTCCAGCGATCCAGCCCCGGAGAACACCGTGACCCCCGACGACCCCGCGCCCGCCGACGGCGGCTCCCACGATCACGGCTCGGCGCCGGAGGACCTCGAGGGCGGGGCGGAGGAGCGAGCCTCGATCCGGGCCCAGCGGCTGGCGAAGGTGGCGCGGCTGCGCGCCGAGGGTGTCGACCCGTATCCCTACCGGTTCGACCGGGACCGCACCATCGGCGAGCTGCGGGAGGCGTACGGCCACCTCGAGGCGGGAGAGGAGACCGACGACGTCGTGCGCGTCGCCGGCCGGCTGATGCTGAAGCGGGAGCAGGGCAAGCTCACCTTCGCCCAGCTGCGCGACCGCAGCGGCGAGGTGCAGCTGTTCGTGTCGGCCAAGGTCCTCGGCCCCGACCCCGAGGCGTTCGCCGGCTTCAACGAGCTCGACCGCGGCGACTGGGTGGGCGTCGAGGGCACCGTGATGGTCACCAAGAAGGGCGAGCTCTCGGTCAAGGTCACCTCGTTCGAGCTCCTGTCGAAGGACCTCCGTCCGCTCCCCGACAAGTGGAAGGGCCTGGCCGACGTCGACGCCCGCTACCGGCAGCGCTACGTCGACCTCACCGTCAACCCCGACGCCCGGCGGGTGTTCGAGGTGCGCTTCGCCGCGGTCGACGCCATCCGCCAGGAACTGCGCCGCAGGGGCTACCTCGAGGTCGAGACACCCATCCTCAACCTCCAGCAGGGCGGGGCCACGGCCCGGCCGTTCGTCACCCACTACAACGCCCTCGACATCGACACCTACCTGCGCATCGCCCTCGAGCTGCCGCTCAAGCGGCTGATGGTCGGTGGCTTCGAACGGGTCTTCGAGATCGGGCGGGTGTTCCGCAACGAGGGCATCGACACCCGCCACAACCCCGAGTTCACGATGCTGGAGGCCTACGAGGCCTTCGGTGACTACACCGAGATGATCGAGCTCACCGAGGCGCTGGTTGCCGCGGCCGCGGTGGCCGCCAACGGCACGACCGTGGTGGAGCTGCGAGGCCAGACGGTCGACCTGGCGCCGCCGTGGCGCCGGGTCACCATGGTGGAGCTGATCGAGGAGGTCGTCGGGGTCCACGTCGACCCGGGCATGCCCACCGCCGAGGCCCGCGCCGTGCTCGACCGCCTGGGCCTGGCCTGGCAGGAGGGATGGGGCGCGGGTCGCTGCACCCACGAGGTCTACGACGAGCTGGTCGAGCCCAAGGTGATGCAGCCCACCGTCGTGCTCGACCACCCCAGAGAGACGTCGCCGTTGGCCAAGCCCCACCGCCGCGACCCGAACCTGGTGGAACGCTTCGAGGTCATCGTCGACGGCCGCGAGCTGGCCAACGCCTACAGCGAGCTCAACGACCCGGTCGAGCAGCTGGCCCGCTTCCGGGAAGAGGCGGCCCACAAGGCGGCGGGGGACCCCGAAGCCGGCGACGTCGACTACGACTACATCAGGGCGCTCGAGTACGGCATGCCGCCGGCCGGCGGGCTGGGCATCGGCATCGACCGGCTCATCATGGTGCTCGCCGGGGTCGAGAGCATCCGAGAGGTCATTCTGTTCCCCACCCTGCGGCCGGAGGTCGGCCTGGGCGACGGCGACTTCCCCGAGCGGTAGGGCGATCGCGCTCGCCTCGTGGTGGGTGCCACCGCTCGGGCGCCGCGGTGGGGGAGGATGCACCCGTGCGGCACGACCTGACCAGAGCGCGGCTCATCGGTGTGCTCACGGCGTTGGGCGGCCTGCTCCTGGTGGTGTCGACGCTGCCCATCCTGCGTCGTCGCGTCGAGAACGTGGCGGAGGCGTTCACCCCGTTCGGGGTCAGGGTCACCAGCCACGTCATCGCGTTGGGGGCGGGCATCGCCCTGCTCTACCTGGCCGGGCAGCTGGCCCGCCGCCGCCACCTGGCCTGGCTGGTGGCGCTGGGGCTGTTCGTCACCAGCGCGGTGGTGAACATCCTGCGCGTGCACCACGACGTCGCCGCCGCGTACTCGCTCGTGATGGTCGGCCTGCTGGCGGTGAGCCGCAAGCAGTTCCGGGCCCCGGGCGACCCGCCGACGCTGTTCGAGCTGCTGCGGTTCGTGCCGTGGTACCTGCTCGGGGTCTTCGCCTACGGCTTCGCCGCGCTCTACCTCGAGCGCGAGAGCATCGATCCGGAGCCCACGTTCTGGGGGAGCGTCCAGACGATCCTGTACGGCCTGGTGGGCATCGACGGGCCCTACACCTACCAGCGGCACTTCTTCGAGTGGGCGTTCCCGTCGTCGCTGCTGCTGCTCGGCGTGGGCGGCATGGTCTGGATGCTCGTGCTCGTCTTCCGCCCGATCGTCGCCAGGCCGGAGGCGAACCGCAAGGCGTGGGACGACGCCCTGCGGGTGGTGCGCGAGCACAGCTACGACACCCTCGACTTCTTCGCCCTGCGCGACGACAAGCTGTTCTTCTTCTCGTCCGACGGTCGAGCGATGATCGCCTACACCTACGTCGGTCGCTACGCGCTGGCGTCGGGCGATCCGATCGGCGCTCCCGAGTCCATCCCCCTCGTGGTCGACGAGTTCCTGGCCATGTGCCGGGGGCGGGCCTGGGGCGTGGCGTTCCTCGCCGCCCGCGAGGGCGACCGGCAGATGTACCTCGACCGCGGGCTGCACACCGTGTACCTGGGCGACGAGGCCATCGTCCGCTGCGAGGGGTTCTCCCTCCAGGGCAAGCGCTGGAAGAGCATCCGCCAGTCGTCGGGCCGGGTCGAGCGCACCTACCGCTTCGTGTGGATGCCCGAGACGGAGGCGAGCCCCGAGCTGATCGCCAAGCTCAACGACATCTCCAAGAAGTGGCGGGGCAAGGCGCCGGAGCGGGGCTTCACCATGACGCTCAGCCAGGACGTCGAGGGCACCAACCCCGCCTTCTTCTTGTCCATCGCCCTCGACGAGCACGGCGAGCCCGGAGGCTTCCTGCGGGTCGTGCCGGTGTTCGGGCGCGAGCCGGGCTACACGCTCGACCTCATGCGCCGCGATCCGGACACGCCGAACGGCATGACCGAGTTCCTCCTCACCCGCACGGTCATGAAGCTCGACGAGCTGGGCTACGACCGCTTCTCGATGAACTTCGCAGCATGGGGCCGCTTCTTCGAGGAGGACGTCGAGTACTCGCTGCGCCAGAGGGCCGTGAAGCTGGTGCTCGACCTGATGAGCCCCTTCTACCAGATCAAGTCGCTGAAGGAGTTCAACCAGCGCTTCCATCCCGAGTGGGTGCCGCGCTGCATCGTCTACGACGACTTCCGCAACCTGCCCCGGGTGGCGCTGCTGTACTCGAGCGCAGAGGGCTTCCTGCACGTGCCGGTGGTGGGCCGCTACTTCCTGCCCCGCACGGTGGGCCACCCCGGCCACCCGATCGTGCCGCCCGACCCGCAGATCGTCCACCCTCGGCCGTCGCGCCCTGCCAAGGCGACCGCCGACCAGGGAGCGCGAGGCGGCGACGAGGGCGACCGCCGGTCGCGACCACGCTCCGACGCGCAGGGCGACGCGGTGGGAGAGACGCGGGCCGAGCGCCGCCGACGCCGTCGCAGCGAGCAGGCCGCGGCGGTCGAGGTCGAGCCGCCCGCCTGATCCGCCCCCCTCCCGAGGCAGAACCGCGGCCCCGAACAGCAGATCTGCCTCACGACAGCCCACCCCTCCCGCTCCCGAGGCAGAACCGCCGCCGCCAGCAGCAGATCTGCCTCAGGAGGCGAGCGGGAGGGTCGAGGCGCCGATGGAGAGCAGGACGCGCAGCACGTACTGCGGCTCCTCGACGAGCTGACCGTGGGTGAACCGGACCGTGCGGTGGCCGTTGGCCAGCGCGATGTGGTCACGTCGGCGGTCACGGTCGAAGTCCGCACGCCGGGTGTGCCAGGTGCGCCCGTCGGCTTCGACGATGAGCGACCAGGTGGGGATGTACGCGTCGAGCCGCTCGTCGTCGGCCGGCCACCATGCCGGGGTCGCCTGGGCCTCCCACGGCGGGATGCGGGGATCGGAGAGGATGCGGTAGAGGGGGACCTCGAGGACGCTGGTGGGCACCGCCGGCAGATCCCCCAGCGCAGTCGCCAGACGGGCGAGGTCGATCACGCCGGCCGGAGGCCGCGGGAGCATCGACTCACAGCGGGCCAGCACCACTTCGGTGGACACGCGACCGTCGACGACGGCTGCTTCGAGCACCTCGCCCAGGCGGGGGCCGAGGCGCGCCGCGCAGTCGCAGAGGGTCTGGGCCACCGTGGCCACCATGAAGGGCCCGAGCGGCGAAGCCTGGAAGCGATCGCTCTGGTGCACGATGGCCAGCGGCGAGCGCCGCGACGAGCCGCGTGCGACCGTCAGCTCGGCTCTCGCCGGCCGGCATCCGTCGAGCTCGCGCAGGTGGGCGGCCGCCAAGCCGGAGATGCCCGATCCGGCCAGCGACAGCTGGGCGGCCATCATCTGGCGCGGCCACGAGGGCGGATGGCTCGGCAGCGCGAACACCGACGGCGCCAGCTGGAGCCACTGACCTCTGCGGCGACGGCTCGCGACCTTGTGCCTCGTCGCACCGACGCTGGACGCCTGGGCTGCGGAGAAGACGCCGTGCTGGCGCCGGGCGATCCTCTCGATGCGTCGGTCCATCTCGTGGTCAACCATCAGCGCACTGTGCCTCGAGGGGTGTGACACCCGGTCTGCCCGCTCGGCTCGTGAGGCGGAACCGCCGCCGCCAGCAGCAGATCTGCCTCCGCAGGACGCGAGCCACCGGCTCGTGAGACAGAACCGCCGCCGCGAGCAGCAGATCTGCCTCCGCAGGACACGACCCACCGGCTCGTGAGGCAGAACCGCCGCCGCCAGCAGCAGATCTGCCTCCGCAGGACACGACCCACCGGCTCGTGAGGCAGAACCGCCGCCGCCAACAGCAGATCTGCCTCGGCACCGGGGGAGCGGGGCTGCGCCGCGGACGGCCCGGGCCGGGCTCATGGGAGTGCGGCGGTAGCGTCGGCGCCATGTGTGGACGGTTCGTCAGCGCGTCACCGCCCGACCAGATCGCCCGGTACTTCGACGCCGAGGCGCCGGAGGCAGCCCTCGAGCCCAGCTACAACGTGGCGCCGACCAACGACGTCTACGTCGTGCACGTCGACGGCAGCACCCGGCGGGTCGAGCCGATGCACTGGGGCTTCGTCCCGCACTGGGCGAAGGATCCCTCGGTGGGCAACCGCATGATCAACGCCCGGGCCGAGACCCTCGCCACCAAGAGCGCGTTCAAGCCGGCCCTGACCAAGCGTCGCTGCATCATCCCCGCCGACGGCTTCTACGAGTGGATGGCCGTGCCCGGCCAGAAGAAGAAGCAACCGATGTACATCCACCGCGACGACGGCGAGCCCCTGGCGTTCGCCGGGCTGTGGGCGGTGTGGCGGGACCCGAACGCGCCGCGAGAGGAGCGGGAGGCCGGCGGCGCCACGCTGCTGTCGTGCACGATCATCACCGGCGAGGCGAACGACAAGGTGCGCCCGGTGCACGACCGCATGCCCGTGATCCTGCCTCGCGACGCATGGCAGACCTGGCTCGACCCCGCCGTGCAGGACCTCGAGACGATCGGCAAGCTCCTCGTGCCGGCACCGTCGTCGATCATCGACCTGTACCCGGTGAGCACCGAGGTCAACAACGTGCGCACCAAGGGCGCCCACCTGCTCGACCGGGTCGACCCCACCAGCGAGGGCGAGCTCCCCGGCCAGGCCCCGTTGCTCTCCTAGCGCTGGTCGTCCCTAGCCGAGGGCCTCGATGGCGCTGCGGAGCTGCTCGGCGACGGCGGCGAGCTCCTCGGGGGGCACGTCGGTGCGCGCCTTCTTGAAGTCGATGTCGCTCTCGCTGTGGATCGGCAGCACGTGGAGGTGGGTGTGGGGCACCTCGAGCCCGGCGATGATCAGCGCCACCCGGTCGGCCCCGAAGGCGGCGACCTGCGCCCGGCCGACCTTCTTGGCCACCACGGTGAGATGGGCGGTGGTGTCGTCGTCGAGGTCGAGCCAGTGGTCGACCTCCTCGACCGGCACCACCAGGGTGTGCCCGGTGGTGATGGGACCGATGGTGAGGAAGGCCACCGCGAGCTCGTCGCGGTAGACGAAGTGGCCGGGCAGCTCACCGGCGATGATGCGGCTGAAGATCGTCGTCATGGTCCGCTGATCGTAGAGTGCCGCCCATGCCCTCGCCCCCGACGCCGGCCGGTCCGTCCGACGCGTCGGCGGTGCCCAGGACCGGCGAGGACCGGATCCTGACGGTCCCCAACGCCATCACGCTGGTGCGCCTGGCGTGCCTGCCGCTGTTCGTGTGGCTCCTGCTCGGCCAGGGCGATCGAGCCGCCGCCGGCTACCTGCTCGGCCTGCTCGGCGCCACCGACTGGGTCGACGGGTACATCGCCCGGCGCTGGCACCAGGTCTCGACCGTCGGGAAGATCCTCGATCCCGTGGCCGACCGGCTGCTGTTCTTCACCGCCGTGGTGGCCATCATCATCGACGACGCCGCCCCCCGGTGGTTCTGCATCGCGGTGCTCGCCCGCGAGGCGCTCGTGGCGGGCGCGACCCTCGTCCTCGCCGCGCTCGGCGCGCGGCGCATCGACGTGACGTGGTACGGCAAGGCGGGCACCTTCGGCCTGATGTGCGCGTTCCCGCTGTTCGTGCTGGGCTCGAGCGACGCCTTCTGGGCCGACACGGCCGCGGTCGCCGCCTGGTTCTGCGCCGTCCCCGGCCTGGTGATGTCGTACTACGCCGCCGTCACCTACGTGCCGATCGCCCTGCGCGCCCTGCGGGAGGGCAGGCAGGGCCGAGCGCACGGGGGCGCCGCCGAGAGCCGGTGAGCCGGGGGGTAGGTTCACACCTGGAGGCCGTGCACGCGGCCCGCGACGAACGGAGACAGCCAATGAAGGCGGTCATCATGGCCGGAGGTGAGGGGACGCGGCTGCGGCCGCTCACCTCCAACGCCCCCAAGCCGCTGCTGCCGCTGGTCAACCGCCCGATGATGGAGCACATCGTCGGGTTGCTGGCGCGCCACGGCATCGACGACATCGTCGTGACCGTGGCGTTCATGGCCAACGCCATCCGCGACTACTTCGGCGACGGCTCCGAGTTCGGCGTGAAGATGACCTACGCCACCGAGGAGTCCCCGTTGGGCACCGCCGGTTCGGTCCGCAACGCCATGGAGCACCTCACCGAGCGGTTCGTGGTGATCTCCGGTGACGTCCTCACCGACATCGACCTCGGCGCCATCGTCGACTTCCACGAGCGCAACGACGCCCTGGCCACCATCGGGCTGGCCCACGTCGACAACCCCCTCGAGTTCGGCATCGTCATCACCCGGGAGGACGGCTCGATCGAGCGCTTCCTGGAGAAGCCGACCTGGGGGCAGGTCTTCTCCGACACCATCAACACCGGCATCTTCGTGCTCGAGCCCGAGATCTTCGACTACATCGAGCCCGACCGGCCGGTCGACTTCTCCGGCGAGGTGTTCCCGCAGCTGCTGAAGGACCGCAAGCCCCTGTTCGGGGCCATCGCCGAGGGCTACTGGGAGGACGTGGGCACCCTCGAGGCCTACGTGCGGGCCCACAAGGACATCCTCGACGGCAAGGTCACGGTGGAGATCCCCGGCTTCGAGATCCGCCCCGGCGTGTGGGTCGGGGAGAGCGCCGACGTGCACCCGGAGGCCGCCATCGCCGGGCCCGCGGTGATCGGCGACAACTGCCGCGTCGAGCCGGGCGCCACGATCGGCGAGTACACGGTGCTGGGCTCCAACGTGCGCGTGCGCGACGACGCCTTCCTCGAGCGGACCGTGATCAACGACAACGCCTACCTCGGCGAGGGGCTGCGCCTGCGGGGCACGGTGGTGGGCCGCTCCTGCGACCTGCGCGCAGGCGTGCGCACCGAGGAGGGCGTCGTCATCGGCGACGAGTGCTTCCTCGGCGAGGAGGCCCAGCTCGGCCCGGGCGTGAAGGTCTACCCGTTCAAGACGATCGAGGCCGGCGCCGTCGTCAACGAATCGATCGTGTGGGAGTCGCGTGGGGCCCGCAGCCTCTTCGGTGGCACCGGCGTGGCCGGCCTCGCCAACGTCGACATCACCCCCGAGTTCGCGGCGCGCGTCGCGATGGCCTTCGGCGGCACCATCAAGAAGGGCTCCACGGTCATCACCTCGCGCGACTCGAGCCGGTCCGCGCGCATGCTCAAGCGGGCGCTGATGGCCGGCCTCAACGGCGTCGGGGTCAACGTCGAGGACCTCGAGGTGGCCTCCGTGCCGGTCACCCGGTTCATCATGCGCCGGCCGACGGCCAGGGGCGGCATCACCGTGCGCCTGGTGAAGGACGACCCGCAGTCGGTGGTCATCCGCTTCTTCGACGAGAACGGCCTCGACATCACCGAGGAGGCCCAGCGCAAGATCGAGCGGCTGTACGCCCGTCAGGACTTCCGCCGGGTGTTCCCCGGGGAGATCGGCGACATCGGCTTCGCGCCCCGGGCGCTCGAGCACTACTCCACGGCGCTCGAGGCCACCGTCGACGTGGAGGCCATCCGGGCCGCCACGTTCAAGGTGGTCATCGACTACGCCTACGGCTCGGCCTCCTTCGCCATGCCCAACGTGCTCGGCAAGCTCGGCCTCGAGGTGCTGGCCGTCAACCCGTTCGTGTCCACCGCCGGTGTGCTGCGCGACGACATCGACGAGCACGCCCGGCGCGTCGGCGACCTGGTGCGCACGTCGGGCTCGCAGCTCGGCGGCGTGATCGACCCCGACGGCGAGCAGCTGCGCCTCATCGACGACGAGGGCCACGTGCTCAGCCACACCGAGGCGCTGCTCGCCATCCTCACCCTCCTGCCCGGCAACCTCTTCGGCGACCGGGTGGCGCTGCCGGTCAACACCACGTCGCGCGCCGAGTCGCTGCTCGAGCCGCACGGCATCGCGGTCACGTGGACGAAGCTGTCGAACCCGGCCCTCATGGACGCCGCCACCGAGCCGGGCATCGGTTTCGCCGGCAACCAGAGCGGCAACTTCATCCTGCCCGGGTTCATGCCCGGCTTCGACGCCGCCGCCACGTTCGTGAAGGTGCTCGACCTGCTCGCCAAGCACAAGGTGAAGCTCTCCGACGTGGTGGCCGACCTGCCACGGAGCCACGTGGTCCACGAGCAGGTCGTCACCCCGTGGGACCAGAAGGGTGCGGTCATGCGCACGCTGATGGAGCAGAGCAAGGACCGCCGGGTCGTGCTGGTCGACGGCGTGAAGGTCCTCCACGACGACGGGTGGGCGCTGGCGCTGCCCGATCCCGAGGAGCCCGTCACCCACATCTGGGCCGAGGGCACCTCGAACGACGCCGCCCGGCGCCTGGCCCAGGAGTACGCCCGGCGCATCCGCCAGATGGTCCGCTGAACGCCCCATGACGTCGTCGACCACCACGGCGGGAGCCGCGGCCGTCCCGATGCGCGCTCCCCGTGTCCGGCCCGAGGGCGATCGGGTAGCGTTCGCGCCATGCACCTGCCCGACGACCTCCGCTACTCGTCCGACCACGAATGGGTTCGCCTCGAGGACGGCAAGGTCCGGATCGGCATCACCGACTACGCGCAGGACGCGCTGGGCGACGTCGTCTACGTCGAGATGCCCGAGATCGGCGCACAGCTCGAGGCGTCGGCCAAGGTGAGCGAGGTCGAGTCGACCAAGTCGGTGTCCGACATCTACGCGCCGGTCGCCGGCCGGGTGGTCGCGGTCAACAGCGATCTGGCGGACAGCCCCGAACGCCTCAACGACGATCCCTACGGTGAGGGCTGGATCTGCGTGATCGAGCCGGACGACCCCTCCGCACTCGACGCGCTGCTCGACGCCGAGGCGTACCGGCGGTTGATCGAAGGGTCGTGATGGCGGTGGCGGAGGTCTTCTGCAACAACTGCGGGCACCGCAACCCACTGGGCGCGAACTTCTGCTCGTCGTGCGGCGCGGTGCTCGAGTCGGTGTCACCGGAGAACACCACCATCACGTTCCATCCGGTGTCGCCCGCCGACCCTGTCGAGGAGGAGGTCAGCCTTCCCCTCGAGGAGATGCCGGCCGACGTCGGCATGCTCGTGGTGCGACGGGGGCCGAAGGCGGGGAGCCGCTTCGCGCTCGACAAGGCGTGCGTCACCGCGGGTCGCCATCCCGACTCCGACATCTTCCTCGACGACATCACCGTGTCGAGGCGCCACGCCGAGATCCGCCGCACACCCGACGGCGGGTACGAGGCGTGCGACACCGGCTCGCTGAACGGCACCTACCTGAACCGCGAGCGCATCGACGTCGCCCCGCTCACCAACGGCGACGAGCTCCAGATCGGCAAGTTCAAGCTGGTCTTCTACCGAGGTGCGGGCGACGAGGAGTCATGACGACCGAACGCACCCACCTCTCGATCGGGGAGGTGCTCTCGCTGCTGCAGCCGGAGTTCCCCGACATCACGATCTCGAAGATCCGGTTCCTCGAGAGCCAGGGCCTGCTCGACCCCGAGCGCACGCCGTCGGGCTACCGGAAGTTCCACGACGACGACATCGAGCGCTTGCGTTGGATCCTGACCCAGCAGCGTGACCACTTCCTGCCCTTGAAGGTGATCAAGGACCGCCTCGCCGCTGGCGACCTGGGCGCCGGGGCGCCGGAGGGCGTGCTGCCCCTCGGGGAGACGTCGTCGGTCGGCGCGCCGGAGCCGGCGGCGGTGGCCGCGTCGCCGTCGGGCACCCCAAGCGCCCAGGCGGGCACCGCACGCCGTGGTGGCACCGAGCCGGCGCGGTCGGCGACGAGCCCACCGCCGCCCGCCGAGCCCTCCACCGCCCGTCAGCCGACGGCTCCGGCCCACTCGTCGGACAACGGCACGGCCGGTGGAGCCGCCGCGGCCGCCGAGAGCCCAGCCGAGGACCACGAGCGCGCCGAGAGCGTGGGTCGCCTGGTCGAGGCGCCGGAGCAGGCCGAGCCCGCGGAGCCGGCCGGCGCCCAGCCCGCCGACGCCGCGCCGGCCGGCACCGACTCCGACTCGGACTCCGCCGCGACCGACACCGAGACCGCGCCCGGCGGAGGGCACGGCAAGGCCGGCCGCCGCCGCCACCCGACCCGCCACCAACCGGGCGAACCCACCCCCGCCCTGGGGGCGGAGGACGAGCCCGAGGCCGGACCGGACACCGAGCCCGGCCCAGCCCTCCTGTCGCTGGAGGACCTCTCGGCTCGCAGCGGGCTGACCCCTCGGGAGATCGGCGAGCTCGAGAAGTACGGGCTCATCCACCCCGAGCACGACGGCCCCGACGGCGGCTACGACGAGGAGGCGCTGGTGGTGGCCCGGCTGGCCGCCGGCTTCAACCGCTTCGGGATCGAGCCGCGCCACCTGCGCATGTACAAGGTGGCGGCCGAGCGCGAAGCCGGCCTGTTCGAGCAGCTCATCAGCCCGCTGCTCAAGCAGCGTCGGCCCTCGGCCCGCCAGCAGGCCGTCGACATGCTCGAGGAGCTCGCCGAGCTCGCCGACGACCTGCGTGCCGCCATGGTGCGCAGCGCGCTGCGCGAGTACCTCGGGGGGTCCTGAAGGCCCGCTCCCTCGAGGGCGCCATCCCGTCGCCGATCGCCCCGGCCGACCGGTAGGGTTCGGAGGATGGTGCAGATGGAGTTGATCGCCGTGCGAGTCGAGCTCCCCGGCAACACCCCGGTGGTCGTGCTGCGCGAGGTGGGAGGTGAGGGCCGACTCCTGCCGATCTTCATCGGGCAGCCGGAGGCCACCGCGATCGCCTTCGCCCTCGACGGCGTGGTGACGCCCCGACCCATGACCCACGACCTCATGCGCGACCTGCTCGAGGAGCTGGGCGCCAAGGTCGAGCGGGTGATCGTGACCCACCTGGAGGAGGGCACGTTCTACGCCGAGATCCAGCTGCGGGCGGGCGGAGATCAGCACCGCGTCTCGAGCCGGCCCTCCGACGCGATGGCCTTGGCCCTGCGCCTCGACTGCCCGATCTACGCCGCCGACGAGGTGGTGGCCGAGGCCGGTCTGGTGCCCGACGACGACGGCGACGAGGGCGACGAGGTCGGCGACGACGTCGTGGAGCAGTTCCGCGAGTTCATCGACAACGTCAACCCGGACGACTTCGCGTCGTAGCGGGCTGGAGGCCGTCCAGGGCCTTCTCGCGGGAGCAGACCGCAGACCCCCGTGCCGGCCTCTGGTCCGCGCGGATTCAGACTCGTGTGAACGATTGCTTTACGGTCGACGCCGATGTCGACGAGCGAAGGGCCGAAACGATCAGGGCGACCGGGGCCGCGACGCCCCGAGGGTGCGCCCGCAGGGCCCGAGGAGGTCCGTCGGGCGGTCCTCGACGCCGCGGCCGAGCTCTTCACCACCCAAGGCGTCGGAGTGGTGTCGCTGCGGGACGTGGCGGCCAAGGCCAACGTGCAGGTGACGCTGATCGGCCGCTACATCGGCTCGCGCGACGCGCTGATCGATGCGGTGATGGCGGACCTGGCCGACCAGGTCGCCAAGGGCGTGGTCGATCGTCCGTTGGAGCAACAGAGCTTCGACCCGGACTCCCCACTCGGGCGCTGGGCCAGGCTGCTGATCTACTTCGCGGTCACCGGTCGGGACCTGAGTGCGGTGGCCGAGCGGAACCCCGTGCGGGCGCTCGCCCAGGTCGCGGACGACGCCTACCAGATCGGCGAGCTCGCGGCCCGGGTGCGAGGCGCGCAGATCCTCGCTTCCGCCTTGGGCTGGCGGCTGTTGGAGCCGTACCTGCTGGCCGCCGGCGGGCTGGACGACGTCCCGGTGGACGTCCTGCACGAGTCCCTCACCGAGCTGCACCGCAGGATCGGGTCGATGCCCTGGGAGGCCCCGGCCACCACGCGCAAGGTCCGCAACAAGCGAGGCTGATCGCGCCACGACCCGCACATGCGCGTCGCATGCTCGCGAGCCGAGCGCCACAGCCCCTCGGGGTCAAGCGCTCAGGAGCTTGGCCTTCTGGGCGGCGAACTCGTCGTCGGTGAGCACGCCCTGGGTGTGGAGCTCGGCGAGCTGCTTGAGCTGTTCGATCACGGCGCTCTGATCGGGCGCCGCCGGCGGAGGAGGCGCCGCCGCCGGGGGCGGGGCGGCCTGGGCCTGGTAGGCCTGCTGGCGGTCGGCGTAGATCTGGGCGTCGCGTGAGGCGAACCTCTCGGCCTGTCGGCGTTGCACCCGGCCGCTGACGGCCGACGCTGTCCCGGCGACGACCGCGGTCCGGGCCACTCCTCGCAGCAAACCTGGCATGGGTCCTCCTCATCAGCTCTCGGTGGTCTGGTCGGCGCGCTCGAGGGCGTCGAGCGCCTCGTTCACCGCGTCGGCCGCAAGGCGCGTGCTGGCCACGACCTCGGCGCCGGCGGCGAGCGCGGCGCCGACGAAGCCTCGGGCCCAGGTGTTCTCGTACACGATCAGAGCGGCCGCCCGGGCCGGCTCGACCGCGGCCGCAGCCTCGACGACGTCGTCGTCACCGAGCAGCCCGGAGCGGGCCCCGGCGAAGGCCGTGAACCCGCCGAGCGCGTCGGCGGAGAGGCCCTCGATGTCGATGCCCGAGACGGTGCCGTCGGCCTCCTTGCGGATCACCAGCAGGTCGAGGATCGTGACGACCCCCCGATCGACGAGGTCCAGCAGGGCGGCGGCGACGGTGCCGTCCATGTGGTCGGGGTCGAGCTCGAGGAGCAGGAAGTCGATCGGTCCGAGTGCAGCGTCGTCGGTCATGGCGTCTTCTCCTCGGTGGTCGGCATGGCGTCGTGGTGGGCACCCGGCCGCCGCCGCAGCGACGGCCGGGCGATGTGCGCAGCGAACGTCACGAGCCGCCGAGGATCTTCGCCTTCATGGCCTGGAACTCGGCCTCGTCGATGACGCCCTTGTCGCGGAGCTCGGCGGCCTTGGCCAGCTCGTCGGTGGGGCTCGCCGAGGTCGTGACCACCGACTGGATGTAGTCGCGCTGGGCGGCGTCGATCGCCTGCGCCTGCGCCACGGCGTGCTCGCTCATCTTGTGGCCCCGGGCGATCAGGTAGACGAACACGCCGAGGTAGGGCAGGAAGATGATGAAGATGGTCCAGATGGCCTTGGCCCAGCCGCTGAGGTCGGGGCTCCGGAACACGTCGGAGAACACGACGATCAGCAGCCAGATCCAGATGAAGAACAACGTGAACCAGACGAACGACCAGAGGACCTGACCGGTCCCGAACTCTGCGAACACCCGAACCCCCTGGGTTCCTCGAGGACGCACACCGGTGTCGGCCGGGCACGGCCGACCATGCGGCCGGCGGAGAATGTCTACACGGGCACACATGGGCGCGCCAGCATCCTTCGGCGGTGGGTGGTGGCTCAGCCGCTGAAGCAACCTGCGAGGAAGTCCATCAGCGCCGGAGTGACGATGGTGTCGTCGGGGGCGCCCACGAGGGTGGTGAGGTCGGCGTGCTCGAGCGAGCGGGAGTCGAGCACGGTCGTCGCCACACCGGCTGCCCGGAGGGCGTCGACGAAGGCCCGGTGTTGCTCGATGCGCCAGTCGTCGCCCCGGGCGGCGATGAAGTAGCGGGGGATGCCCTTGCCGGCCGCCACGTGGTTGACCGGGGACGCGTCGGCCCAGACCGCCGGATCGGTCCCGAAGGCGTTGGTGTAGGTGGCCCTCCACCAGTCGGGGGCGGTGGTGGCCCCGGCCGTGACGTCGTAGCCCTCGCCATCCATGGAGGCAGCACACTCGATGGCGCTCACGCCGAGACCATGGGCGCCGAGGTAGCGCTCGTCGGTCGTGATCGCGGCGGTGATGCCACCGCCGGCGCTGTGCCCGAGCACCGCCACGTGCGTCGGGTCGATCCCGAGCGCTGGAGCCTGCTGGACGAGCCACGCGACGGCGCTGGCGGCGTCGTCGTCGTGGACCGGGTGCTGCGGACTCGGTGGTGACAGGGCCGTGTCGGTCAGTCGGTAGTTCACGCTGGCGAACACGAACCCGGCGCCGGTGAACAGCGCGACCTTGTCGAGCATGTGCTCGGACTTGTCACCACCGGCCCATCCGCCGCCGTGCACCCACACCACGAGTGGGCGGCCAGCACATGTGCCTCGTTCACCGGCGGACGGTGTGGAGACGTCGACGCTGGTGAGGTCGGGGTCGACGCCCGGAATCGACGCGTACTGGAACGTGGCGGTGGTGCCGCATCCGAGCAAGGGCTCCGCTTCCATCGACGGGCCCGAGCTGCCGCTCGAGCATGCTCCGCCGATCAGGGACACCAGCAGCACCGTCGCCACGAGCCCGCGCCACCGCGACCGGCCGAACGCACTCGAGGGGCAGCATGGCTGACCTTCCATCCGTGCACCTCGGCTCCGGGTCGTGCTCGTCGGTGGCCCGGTCGACCGTACTCGCCGGCACGTGCGATTGTTGTCACGTGTTGACATCCTGAGGAGAGCGCGGTGACGAAGCACAAGGGCAAGCAGAAACACCATCGGAAGCGCAGCGAAGGCGAACCCGAACACGCCGTGCCCGTGGGCCTCTCGGGTGAGCTGCGGCCCCTGCCCTCCGGCGAGCGCTCGTCGTCTCCGCCCGAGCGCATGTCCCGCAAGGACTACGAGCGCGAGCTCGCCACGCTGCAGGGCGAGCTCGTGCACCTCCAACGATGGGTGGTCGACTCGGGCGCCAAGGTCTGCATCGTGTTCGAGGGACGCGACGCGGCCGGCAAGGGCGGCGTGATCAAGCGCATCACCGAACGGGTCAGCCCACGGGTGTTCCGCACGGTGGCCCTGCCCGCTCCGAGCGACCGCGAGAAGACCCAGATGTACATCCAGCGCTACGTCCCGCACCTCCCCGCGGCCGGCGAGGTCGTGATCTTCGACCGCAGCTGGTACAACCGGGCCGGCGTCGAACGGGTGATGGGCTTCTGCGCCGAGGACGAAGCGCAGCGCTTCCTGTCGATGGTCCCCGCCGTCGAGGCGGCGATGGTGCACTCCGGGATCATCCTGCTGAAGTACTGGCTCGAGGTCTCCCAGCACGAGCAGACCCGGCGCCTCGAGGACCGCATCGACGACCCTCGCAAGACGTGGAAGCTCTCGCCGATGGACCTCGAGTCCTACCGGCGCTGGTACGACTACTCGCGTGCGCGCGACGAGATGCTGGCCGCGACCGACACCCCGAGGACTCCCTGGTTCCTCGTCGATTCCAACGACAAGCGCCGCGCCCGGCTCAACGTCATCTCCCACCTGCTCGAGGTGATCCCCTACGAGCACGTGCAAGAGCCAGCGGTGGTGCTGCCCGCACGGCAGGCCCCCGACGGCTACGTCACCCCGGAGCTGGCGCACCGCTGGGTGCCCACCCGCTTCTGATCCGACACGAGGACTGCCATGGACGTGGTGACCGAGACCGCCACCATCGACGACGCTCACCTCCGACCGCCGGCCGAGGTGGCGGCGGCCCTGGCGGTGGACCCCGACGCGGGCCTCGGCAGCGCTGAGGGCGCGAGCCGGCTGGAGCGGTACGGGCCGAACGAGCTGCCGGCCGAGCCGCCGCCGAGCCTCTGGGTCGTGGCTCGCGGCCAGCTCGCCAACCCGATGAACATCATGCTGCTCATCGTGGCGGTCGCCAGCTTCGCCATCGGCCAGATCGCGACCGGGATCGTGGTGGCCGCACTGGTGACGTTCAACGTCGTGATGGGCTCGAACCAGGAGCTGAAGGCGCGCGCCAGCGTCGACGCCCTCGCCAAGCTGCAGGTGCCCCACGCCCGGGTGCGTCGCGACGGCCGTGTCGCCGAGCTGGCCTCCACCGATCTGGTGCCCGGCGACCTCGTGCTGATCGAGGCCGGTGACCTCGTCCCGGCCGACGGACGACTGACGAGCTCCGCGACCCTGGAGGTGCAGGAGGCGGCGCTCACCGGCGAGAGCGCGCCGGTCGCCAAGGACCCGGGCGTCCTGCCGGCCGGCGACGTCGCACTCGGGGACCGCACCAACATGGTGTTCCAGAACACCCAGGTCACCCGAGGCTCGGCCACCTTCGTGGTGACGGCCACCGGCGTGAACACCCAGATGGGCCGCATCGCCCAGATGGTGACGGCGACCAAGCGGGTCAAGTCGCCGCTGCAACGAGAGCTCGACGGGATGACGAAGGTCTTCGGGCTGCTGGCGTGGGGAGCGGTCGCCGTCATCGCCGTCGTCGGCCTGGCGCGAGACCAAGACGGCGAGACGCTCGCCCTGCTGTGCATCTCCACCGCCATCGCGTCGATCCCGACCGGCTTGCCGACGTTCGTCCAGACGATGCTGTCGTCGGGGGCCCAGCGCCTCGCCCGGGAGAAGGCCGTCGTCAAGTCCCTCGCCGACGTCGAGACGCTCGGCGGGACCACGGTCATCAACTCCGACAAGACCGGCACGCTCACCATGAACGCCATGACGGTCGTGCAGCTCTACGGCGGCGGCCGCTGGTACCGGGTCGAGGGCTCCGGGTACGCGAAGACCGGCGCCATCCTCGGGGTGGCCGGCGGCGAGCCACCGGACTTCACACCGCTCGCCCTGGGCCTGTCGCTGTGCTCTGACGCCACCGTCGCCGACGACGGCACGGTCATCGGCGACCCGACCGAGGCGGCGCTCGTGGTGCTGGCCGCGAAGATGGGCGTCGACGCGGAGGCGACACGCCGTTCCATCACCCGCCGCTTCGAGGTGCCGTTCGACTCGGACTACAAGTTCATGGCCACCTTCCACGACCGGCCCGACGCCATCCACGGCCCGGTCGTGCACCAACCCCACTTCATGGCGGTGAAGGGCGGGCCCGACGTCGTGCTGGCGCGGTGCGGCACCGCGCTCCGCGAGGGCGAGCTGGTGCCCGTGGACGACCTGCGCGAGGACATCCTCGACGCCAACCGCCAGCTGTCGGAACGAGGCCTGCGCGTCCTGGCCTTCGCTGCCCGCGGCCTCGACGGCGCCGAGATGGCGGCGGCCGAGGGCGACCCGATGGCCGCCGTCCACGATCTGGTGCTGGTCGGGCTGGTCGGCATCATCGACCCGCTGCGTCCCGAGGCCGTCGACGCGGTCCACACCGCGCTCGGCGCGGGCATCGACGTGCGCATGATCACGGGCGACCACACCATCACCGCCCGGGCCATCGCCGACCAGCTCGGGCTCGGTCGGGGCGTCGCCACCGGCACCGAGCTCCAGCGGATGAGCGACGACGAGGTGCTGAGCCGGCTTCCTGAGCTGCACGTGTTCGGCCGCGTGGCGCCCGAGGACAAGCTGAGGCTCGCCAAGCTGATGCAGGAGGCGGGCGACGTCGTCGCCATGACCGGCGACGCGGTCAACGACGCCGCCGCGCTCAAGCAGGCCGACATCGGTGTGGCCATGGGCTCCGGCTCGGAGGTGTCGAAGCAGGCAGCCAAGATCGTGCTCACCGACGACAACTTCGCCACCCTGGTCAGGGCGGTCGACCTGGGACGGGACATCTACCGGCGCATCTCGTCGTACATCAAGCTGCAGCTCACGATCCTGTCGTCGGTGCTGCAGCTGATGCTGCTGGCCACCATCTTCAACATCAACGGTGGCGTCGCCCTGTTCCCGATGCAGCTGCTGTTCTGCAAGTTCTTCGTGGTCGTCACCGTCGTCGTCGGGTTCATCGCCGACGTCCCCGACCCGGGGGTGATGGACCTGCCGCCACGCCAGCCGGGCACTCGCATCGTGAACCCACCGCAGATCGTCCGGTGGGCGATCAGCGGCTTCATCGTGGCCGCGAGCGCGCTCGCCGTCCTGCAGTGGGGCCCGGACGAGCCGAGCACCTCGGTCGGGTCCGTGTCGATGACGATGGCCTTCGCCGTGGTCGCCTTCAGCGCCGTCAACCTCGGGGTGGTCATGCGCAGGGAGCGCCAGGCACCGTGGTCGGCGCCGATGTTCCCGTACTTCGGGTGGCTCATCGCCGGTTGGACGCTCACCTGGGCAGCGGTGGAGCTCGGCATGCTGCAGCGCCTGCTCGACACGGTCTCGCTCACGGGCGGCCAGTGGCTGGTCGTGATCGGCCTCTCGCTGCTCACCCCGACCTTCGTCGGGATCGACAAGGCGATCCACCTCCGGCGTCTCCGGGCACCCGGGGGCACCGTAGGCTCCACGACGATCTGACACCCGGCCAGGCGAGGCACAGGGGCCGATCGGCCCTGTCGAGCGACACGCGCTGGCGCGTAAGCCAGGCACATGACCCGGAAGGTGGAGGGTCGCACCCGCACGCGCACGAGGACCGAAGGGGAGCGAGGATGACCGAGGCCGAGCTGTACGCCGGCAACCCGCACGTGGGCCTGCCGATCACCGACGACGACGCCGCGATCGCGGCGATGCTCGAGGACGTGAGCATCCCGACGCTCGTGCTGTCGATGGTCCACATGACCGGTGACCCGTCGTGGATCCGCGGTCCGATTCGGCCGCTCGGCCTGTTCCTCAACGAGATCCAGGGCTACCTGCCGGAGGAGCAGAAGGCCGAGGTCCGGGCGCGGGCCCTGGAGGCCATCGCCGCCTTCCGCGACGGCGGGTGCGTGCTGCCCCCTCCGCCCGACGTGGAGCTGCTCAAGGAGATGATGGCGTGGCTCGTCTGCGAGCCCGTCCCGGACGAGTACGTGCCAATGGTGCTCGAGGAGATGGAGCTCGACGGCGGCGACCCCCGAGCGGTGGTCACCACCTCGGCGCCGGAGGCCCGCGCCGCGCTGCCCGTGGTGGTCGTCGGGGCCGGCGAGTCCGGGGTCCTGGCGGGCATCCGCCTGAAGCAGGCCGGCATCCCGTTCACGATCGTCGAGAAGGACGCCGGCATCGGGGGAACCTGGTACGAGAACACCTACCCCGGCTGCCGGGTGGACGTGGGCAACCACTTCTACTGCTACTCGTTCGAGCCCTCGGACCACTGGACCGAGTACTTCGCCCAGCAGCCGGAGATCCAGCGGTACTTCGAGGACGTGGCGACCAAGCACGGCATCGTCGAGCACGTCCGCTTCTCCACCGAGGTGCTGCGGGCGACGTGGGACGAGAGCGCCGGGGTGTGGCACGTGCTGGTGCGCACCCCCGACGGCAGCGAGGAGACGCTCGACGCCCGCGCCGTGATCACGGCGGTGGGCCAGCTCAACCGACCCCACGTCCCCGACATCCCGGGCATCGACACCTTCGAGGGCCCGATGTTCCACTCCGCCCGTTGGGACCACTCGGTCGACCACACCGGCAAGCGGGTCGTCGTCATCGGGGCGGGCGCCAGCGGCTTCCAGATCGTCCCGACCATCGCCCCCGACGTGGAGCACCTCACCGTGTTCCAGCGGACGGCGCAGTGGATGTTCCCCAACCCCAACTACCACGAGAAGGTCCCGCCGGGGATGACCTGGGCGATCCGCCACCTTCCCTTCTACGGCCGCTGGTACCGGTTCCTGCTGTTCTGGCCGGGCACCGACGGCTCGCTCGCCAGCGCCCGGATCGACCCCGACTGGCCTCACCAGGACCGCTCGGTCAACGAGCGCAACGACCTCGCCCGCCAGATGTTCACCGACTGGATCACCCAGCAGGTGGGCGACGACCCCGAGCTGCTGGCCAAGGTCATCCCCGACTACCCGGCCACCGGGAAGCGCACGCTGCAGGACAACGGGAGCTGGTTGGCGGCGCTGAAGCGCGACAACGTCGAGCTCGTGCGTGAGGGCATCGACCACATCGACGAGACCGGCGTGGTCACGGCCTCCGGCCAGCACCACGACGCCGACATCATCGTGCTGGCCACCGGCTTCACCATGACCAAGGTGCTGTTCCCCATGGAGTTCGTCGGGCGCGGCGGGGTGACGCTCAACGAGTTCTGGGCCGATCGGCCGTCGGCGTACCTCGGCATCACCGTGCCCGGGTTCCCGAACCTGTTCATGATGTACGGGCCCAGCACGCACCTGAACCACGGCGGCAGCCTGATCTTCCACTCGGAGTGCCAGATGCGCTACATCGGCGGCTGCCTCGACCTCCTGGCGGGCAGCGGCAAGACGGCGATGGAGCCGCGCCCCGAGCTGTACGAGGCGTACCACCGCAAGCACCAGGACGAGATCCGCCAGCTGGTGTGGTCGAGCCCGCTGATCAAGCACACGCACTTCCGCAACGCGGAGGGCGAGATCCACACCGTCAGCCCGTTCCGGTTGGTCGACTACTGGAACTGGACCCGCCATGTCGAGCCCGGTGACTTCGTCCTCAGCTGACGAGGGCGCCTCGAGCCGGCCGTGGGTGGAGCGGCCGGACGCGCCCGACCCGTGGCGGCCGGTGCGGCGGGGCTTCGTCGCGCTGGGGTTGGTCATCGTCGCCGGCACGCTCGGCTACGTCGTCCTGGGCCTGAGCCTGCTCGACGCGCTGTACCAGACCGTGACGACGGTCTCGACGGTGGGCTTCCGGGAGGTGGGGGAGTCGACCGGCGCCTGGAAGGCGTTCACGATGGTGCTGATCCTCACCGGTGTGGGCGTCGTGCTGTACACACTCACCGTCACCCTCGAGACGCTGGTCGAGGGCCGCGTCACCGACCACCTCCGGAGCCGCCGCATGAGCCGAGAGATCGACGAGATGTCGGGCCACGTGGTGGTGTGCGGCTGGGGCCGCATCGGTCGGCGGGCGGCCGCCGACCTCACCGCCGCGGGCCGGCAGGTGGTGGTGGTCGACCGCGACGAGCGCGTGCGGCAGTGCTCGCAGCCGTACGTGCTCGGCGACGCCACCGACGACGACGTCCTGGCCGCCGCCGGGCTGGCTCGCGCCTCGACGCTGATCGCCGCGCTCAGCGCCGACACCGACAACGTCTACGTCACCCTCAGCGCCCGGGCCCTGCGGCCCGACCTGTTCATCATCGCCCGGGCCCGTCTGGAGTCCGCCGAGGCCAAGCTGGTCCAGGCCGGCGCCGACCGGGTGGTGAACCCCCAGCTGATCGGCGGCTCCCGGGTGGCGGCCCTCACCCTGCAGCCCCACGTGGTCGAGTTCGTCGACGTCGTGATGCACGAGGCCAACATGGAGTTCCGCCTCGAGGAGATCGAAGTGCCGGATCGCTCGGTGCTGGTGGGACGGTCGATCCGGGAGGCCGGCATCCGCGACCGCACGGGGGCCATGGTCCTCGGCGTGCGGGAGGTCGACGGCACCTTCGTCGCCAACCCTCCACCCGACACGCCGGTGTGCGCCGGACAGGTCCTCATCGCCATCGGCACCCCCGACCAGCTGGCCGGCCTGCGCAAGGTGGCCGACGAGCAGTAGCGCGCAGCGCGCTGGGCACCGCGCGCCCCGCATTCGACCATTGACGTTCCGCGCGGGAGCCGGTTACCCTTCCGCCACGGTCACACGCCCGTAGTTTCACCGATGTCGTCCCGGTCCAGTCGACCGACGGCGACCACCCCGAGCCATCGACGGTCCGGGATCGTCCGGTGACGCGAGGGCCAGCGAGAAGCGAGGCCACATGACCACTCGAGCTCAGCGCGGCGGATCCGGCCCCGACGGCTTCAGCGGGGCGCGCGCCGCCGAGATCGTGGGCATCAGCTACCGCCAGCTCGACTACTGGGCGCGCACCGACCTGGTGCGGCCGTCGCTGGTCGACGCCAACGGCAGCGGCACCCGGCGGCGCTACAGCTACACCGACCTGCTCGAGCTGCGGGTGATCAAGAGCCTCCTCGACGCCGGCATCAAGCTCGAGAACGTCCGGGAGATCTTCGCCAACCTCCGGGAGCACCTCGACGGCGACATCACCTCCGCCAACCTGGTCATCGAGGGCGCCACCGCCGTGCTGATCCAGAGCGACGGCGAGCTGATCGACCTGGTGAAGCGTGGGCAAGGGGTGCTCAACGTGCTACCGCTGGCCGGGGTGCGCCAGGAGATGGACGCCCGGATCCGCGAGCTGCACCCCGAGCCGGGCACGGCAACCGTCACCCGGCTGGCCGCCGGCTCCTAGACCAGCCCTCCCTCGCAGGGGAGGGGAGCGAAGCCCCACAGCGCCCGGGCCCCAGGCCCGGGCGCCGTCGCGTCCGGCCCCTCGCGTGGCGACGCGTCCCGGCTCCCCAGGAGGGCTCGGGCCAGTCCCTGGGCGAGCCCCGGGTCCACCACCTCGCGGTGAACGTGGTTCATACTCTGAACGTGGTTCATCTGAGGGTCGTACCCGACGACCGCCGCGAGCGGACGAGG
Organism: Actinomycetes bacterium; assembly: GCA_029782145.1. GTDB lineage: Bacteria > Actinomycetota > Acidimicrobiia > Acidimicrobiales > Acidimicrobilacustridaceae > CAMFLJ01. The sequence continues at coordinate 174,463 of JAKOVH010000023.1, forward strand.
CAGGCCAAGCGGGCCCGCATCCTGGGCGCCGCCGGCGAGGTCATCGACCGCGACGGGCTCGACGGGCTCACCATGCAGGCCGTGGCCGGCGAGCTCGACTGCGCGGTGGGCACCCTCTACACCGCGTTCGCCTCCAAGGCCGAGCTGGTCGGGGCCCTGCAGGCCGAGGCCGTCGGGCTGCTCGAGGCCTCCTACCGGGCGGCTCGGGCCACGTGGGAGGAGCCGTTGGAGGCCCTCGACGACGAGCTCGCCGGTCTGGTCGAGCTGGTCGCCTACGGCGGCTTCGTGAGCGCTGCTGCGGTCGTCTACCCCGACGAGACCCGCCTGGTGCGGGCGCTGCTGGGGGAGGTGCCCCCGCCCCGCGGCCCGGAGCCGGCCCGGGAGCTGCTGCCCGTCGTGCTGCGGTTGCTCGACCCGCCGGTGTCCCGCCTCGCCGAGGCCGCCGGGCTCGGGGCGGTCTCGCCGGGAGATCCGGTGGCCCGCGCGCTGCGATGGCTGGCCGCCCTGCACGGCGTGCTGCGCCTGGAGGCGCTGGGCCGGCTCGATCGGCACCTGTTCCGGGCGCCACCGCTGGCCCGGGCGCTCACCGAGGACCTGCTCTGCGGGTGGGGCGCGGCGCGCGACGACGTCGAGGTGGCCGGCTCGCACGTCGACCGCCTCGCGGCCCTGGGGCCGCTCGCTCCGCCGCCCGAGGTGCCGCAGTAGGGTCCGGAGGCGTGACCGTCGCCCGCCGATCCCCGCTCGACGCCGCGCACCGATCGCTGGAGGCGCGCATGGTGCCCTTCGGCGGGTGGGAGATGCCGCTGTCGTACCCCGACGGCACGCTGGCCGAGCACCGGGCCTGCCGGCACGGCGCCGTGGTGTTCGACGTGTCGCACCTCGGCACGGTGAGGGTGAGCGGTCCCGGCGCCTTCGCCGCCCTGCAGCGGGCGCTCACCAACGACCTCTCCCGCATCGACCCCGGCCGGGCCCAGTACACCCACCTGCTCGACCCCGACGACGGGTCGGTGCTCGACGACATCATCGTGTGGTGGGTCGACCCCGAGAGCTTCGACGTCATGCCGAACGCCTCGAACACGGCACGGGTCACCGAGGCGCTGGCCCAGGAGGCCGCCGCGGCCGGCACCGCCGAGGTCGATGCCACCGACGTCACCGGCGAGCGGGCCGTCGTCGCCGTGCAGGGGCCGCTGGCCCGCGAGCGACTGGCCGCGGTGAGCCCCGAGGCTGCGGCCGTGAGCCGGTTCACCGTCGCCCGGGTGCCCTGGGGTGGCACGGTGCTCACCGTGGCCGGCACCGGCTACACCGGTGAGGACGGCGTGGAGCTCGCCGTGCCGGCCGACCACGCCACGGCGCTGTGGGACGCGCTGCTCGCCGCCGGTGTGCTGCCTGCCGGGTTGGGCGCTCGCGACACCCTCCGGCTGGAGGCGGGGCTGCCCCTCCACGGCCACGAGCTGGGTCCGGGCATCACCCCCCTGCAGGCGAACCTGGCGTGGGTGGTCGCCTGGGACAAGGGCCCGTTCCGCGGGCGCGACGCGCTGGTCGCCGAGCGCGAGCAGGGGCCGGTCCGCCGCCTGCGGGGGCTGGTGACCGACGGCCGCCGGCCGCCTCGCGAGGGCTCGCCGGTCCGCCGGCGGGGCACCGACATCGGCGAGGTCACCAGCGGCAACTTCTCTCCGGAGCTCGGTCACGGCGTGGCCCTGGCCTTCCTGCCGCCGGACGCGGTGGAGGGCGACGAGCTCACCATCGACGTGCGCGGGAGCGAGCTGCCGACGCGCGTGGTGGCCCTGCCGTTCGTCAAGAAGCGGTAGTCACATCGCGGGCTCGACCCGTGGCCCCGGGGCGGAGGCCGGCAGGTCGGTCACCGCCACCAGCGGTCCCGGCACCGCCCGTGTGCCGCCCTTGCGGTCGACGAGGTGTGCCACCGTGGCGAGCATCGCCATGGCCACCGCCGCTGCGCTGAAGAGCACCACCGGCCCTGCCGTCTCGTACACGGGCGCGGCCAGGGCGGCGGTCGCACCGGCGGTCATGAGGCTGATGGCGCCGGACAGGCCCTGCCCGGCCGCCAGCCGTCGGGGCGGGCACGACCGGGCCATGGCCGTCTGGGCACCGGGCACCGCGGTGGCGTTGCCGAAGGCCTCGACCAGGGCCACGCCGGTGATCACCAGCGGGCCGGCGAGCAGGCCGTACACGAAGGTGGTCGGGACCACGACCAGGAGGCCGATGGTCGCCGAACGGACCGGGCCCAGCCGGTCGGCCAGCCGCCCGCCCCTCGGCGCCCAGAGCACGTAGGGGATGCCGTAGAGGCTGAGGCCCACGCCGACCAGCAGCGTGCTGGCCCCTCGGTCCTGCAGGTAGCGGGCCCAGAGCGAGTCGTAGATGCCGACCGGGAGGAAGACCGCCAGCTCCAGCAGCACCGCCACGACGACCCCGCGATGGCGCAGCAGCCCGAACGACGAGAACGGCCCGTACGACCCGGCGGCGGCTCCGTCGTCCGCCGTGACGTCCCGTCCGGGACCGACGGCCGGGTCGTCGACCGTTGCGGCGGCGGGCACCGGCGTGCGCAGGAGGAGCACCGCACCCGCGGCGAGAGCGATGGCGAGCACGACGAACGGCATGGCCAGGCCAGCGACCGCGTAGACCGCGGTGCCGACCACCGGGCCGAAGACGAACCCGCCCGTCTCGGTCCCGGCGTAGCGCCCGAGGAGGTGCCCGGCCCGGTCCGGGTCGGTGCGCACGAGGGTGGCCCGGGTGGCGGGCAGGAACGACCCGGCCGCCAACCCCGAGAGCAGGCGCGCCAGGCAGAACTGCCAGAGCACCCCGGCCACGGCGAAGCCGACCATCGCCGCCACCGCGAGCCCGACGCCGGCCAAGAGCAGCGTGCGGGCGTGGCCGCGGTCGGCCAGTGGCGCCAGCACGAGCTGGCCGCCGACGGCGCCGGCGAAGTAGAGCGCCGAGATGGCGCCGAGCCCCCATGTCGGCAGGCCGTGGGCGTCCTGCAGGTCGGCGAGCAGCGGGAAGACCAGCCCACCGGCGGAGCAGACGAGGAAGGTCGTCACGAAGTAGGGCCACAGCACCGGTCCTCGCGCCGGCGCCTCGCCGGGGGAGGTCGGGGGCACGGGCATGGCGCCGACGGTACGCCCCGACGCCGCGGCGCACCCACGACGTTTCGCGTGGGCGCACCGCCACGTGGCTCGCCCGGCGCCCGGGGAAGGGCGCCGAGCGAGACGGGTCAGGACTCGGCGAAGGCCGACACCGGCGGGCAGGAGCACACCACGTTGCGGTCGCCGTAGGCCCCGTCGATGCGGCTGACCGGGGGCCAGTACTTGGCCCGCCCCGTGCCGGCGGGGAACGCCGCCAGGTCCCTCGGGTACGGACGCTCCCAGGTGTCGGTGGCGACGTCGGCCGCGGGGTGCGGCGCGTTGACCAACGGGTTGTCGTCGGCCGGCCAGCGCCCGGCCGCCACAGCGTCGATCTCGGCCCGGATGGCGAGCATGGCGTCGCAGAAGCGGTCGAGCTCGTGGCGGCTCTCGCTCTCGGTGCTCTCGACCATCAGCGTGCCGGCCACGGGGAACGACATGGTCGGGGCGTGGAAGCCGTAGTCGATGAGGCGCTTGGCCACGTCGTCGACGGTGATGCCCGTCTCCTTGGTGATGGGCCGCAGGTCGAGGATGCACTCGTGGGCGACCCAGCCGCCCTTGCCCGTGTAGAGCACCGGGTAGGCGTCGCCGAGCCGCCGGGCGACGTAGTTGGCGTTGAGGATGGCGACCTCGGTGGCCCGCCGCAGGCCCTCGGGCCCCATCATCGACACGTACGCCCACGGGATGGGCAGGATCCCGGCCGAGCCCCACGGCGCCGCCGACACCGGACCCACCACCGGGCCCATGCCGTCGCCGGTCGTGCGGTGCGGACCGGCGGCGGGCACGACCGGGTGGCTCGGCAGGAACGGGGCGAGGTGGGACCGCACCGCCACCGGCCCGACGCCCGGCCCACCGCCGCCGTGGGGGATGCAGAACGTCTTGTGGAGGTTGAGGTGGCTGACGTCGGCCCCGAACCGGCCGGGACGGGCCACCCCGACGAGGGCGTTGAGGTTGGCCCCGTCGAGGTAGACCTGCCCGCCGGCGTCGTGCACGGCGGCGCACACCTCGCCGATCGACTCCTCGAACACGCCGTGGGTCGAGGGGTAGGTCACCATCAGCGCGGCCACCCGATCGGCGTGCTGGTCGAGCTTCGCTCGCAGGTCGTCGACATCGACGTTGCCGTCGCCATCGCAGGCCACCACCACGACGCGCATGCCCACCATCGCCGCGCTGGCGGCGTTGGTGCCGTGCGCCGACGCGGGGATGAGGCACACGTCGCGCTCGTCGTCGCCCCGGCTGCGGTGCCACGCCCGGATGCCGAGCAGGCCGGCGAACTCGCCCTGGGAGCCGGCGTTGGGCTGCAGCGACACGGCGTCGTAGCCGGTGACGTCGGCGAGCCACGCCTCGAGGTCGGCGAGCAGCTGGCGGTAGCCGGCGGTGTCGTCGGCCGGCGCGTACGGGTGCAGGTCGGCGAAGCCGGGCCAGCTCACCGGCTCCATCTCGGCCGCCGCGTTGAGCTTCATGGTGCACGAGCCGAGCGGGATCATGGCCCGGTCGAGGGCCAGGTCGGCGTCGGAGAGGCGCCGCAGGTAGCGCACCATCTCGGTCTCGCTGCGGTGGGAGTGGAACACCGGGTGGGTGCAGAACTCGCTGGTGCGGAGCTGGTCCATCGGGAGCGCGTCGGGGGTGCGCTCGTCGCTGGCGACGACGTCGTCGACCGACGAGGAGCTCACGCCGAACGCCCGCCACACCGCGACGACCGTCTCGGGCGTCGAGGTCTCGTCGAAGCTGAGCCCGAGGTGGTCGGCGTCGATCGGCCTCAGGTCGAGGTCGAGGTCGCGGGCGGCGGCGAGCACCTGTGCGGCCCGGCCGGGCACGCGCACCGTGAGCGTGTCGAAGAAGCGGTCGTGAACCGGCTCACCGTTGCCGCTGCCGAACAGGCCGTCGGCGCAGATGGCGGCGAGGCGGTGCACCCGCTGGGCGATGCGGCGCAGCCCCTCGGGGCCGTGCCACACGGCGTAGAGCCCGGCCATGACGGCGAGCAGCACCTGGGCGGTGCAGATGTTCGACGTCGCCTTCTCGCGCCTGATGTGCTGCTCGCGGGTCTGCAGCGCCAACCGGTAGGCCGGGCGTCCGGCGGCGTCGATCGACACGCCGACGAGGCGGCCGGGGAGGCTGCGCCGATGCGCTTCGGTGGTGGCGAGGAAGCCGGCGCTGGGCCCCCCGAAGCCGAGGGGCACACCGAAGCGCTGCGACGAGCCGACCACCACGTCGGCGCCCAGCTCACCGGGCGGGGTGAGCAGCGTGCAGGCCAACAGGTCGGTGGCCACCACGACGAGCGCGCCGGCCTCGTGGGCCGCGGCGATGACGGGCGCGATGTCGCGCAGGGCGCCGCTCGACCCGGGGTGCGACACCAGCATCCCGAAGGTGCCCTTCGGGAGCGTCCCGGCCGGGTCGGCGACGACGACCTCGAGCCCGAGCGGCTCGGCGCGGGTCTCGACCACGGCGATCGTCTGGGGGTGGGTGTCGGGGTCGACCACGAACACCTCGCCCGCCGTGGCGTTGGCCCGGTGCACCAGGGCCATGCCCTCGGCCGCCGCGGTGGCCTCGTCGAGCATCGAGGCGTTGGCGATCTCGGTGCCGGTGAGGTCGGTGACCATCGTCTGGAACGTGATGAGCGCCTCCAGCCGGCCCTGGGAGATCTCGGGCTGGTAGGGCGTGTAGGCGGTGTACCAGGCCGGGTTCTCGAGCACGTTGCGGCGGATCACCGGCGGGGTGACCGTGCCGTACCAGCCGGTGCCGATGAGCGACGTGCGGGGCCGGTTGGCCTCGGCCAGCTCGCGCAGCGCCGCCAGCACCGCGGCCTCGTCGCGGGCCGCGGGCACGGCGGGCGGGCGGTCGTCGCGGATCGCGGACGGCACCACCGCGTCGATGAGCTCGTCGAGGGAGCCGAGCCCGAGCACCTCGAGCATCTCGGCCACGTCGGGCTCGGACGGACCGATGTGGCGCCCGACGAAGGCGTCGGGAGCGGCGAGCTCGTCGAGGGTGGGGCGGGGGAGAGGGGCCACGGGATCCTCCGGGGGCGGGCGCGCGCGGCGCCGGGTCTCGAGAACCCCGCTCTGTCGTGGGACCTGAGAGCTTCGCCCGGTGCCGGCCCGAGGGTCGGCGGTGGTGGTGGGCTTTCCCCGTCGGTGAGCCGGCCGCCGGGGCGGTCGACTGCTCTCCAGAGTGGCCTGCGCCTGCGGTACGGGTGCCTGAGAGTTTCCCGGGGGGTTGCTCCTTCGGCGCCTCCGTGGCCCGGCGAGGCCGGTGGAGGGCTCTCCCGCAGGCGGTGCGACGGCCTCGGTTGTGCGGGCCAGGTTAGTCGCTAGTCGAGCAGGTCGGGCTCGTCCCGCAGGATCACCCGGTGGAGCGGCTGGAACGAGAACCACCCGGCGAAGTGGTGGCCGATCTGGCGCTGGGTGAGCTCGGCGTGCTCGTGGTCGATGAGCACCGGCTCACCCGCGGCCATGGCCAGCAGCTGGGCCTGGCAGCTGCGCTCCATGGTGATGTACCACCACGCCGCCTCGTCGACGCTGTGGCCCACGGTGAGCAGGCCGTGGTTGCGCAGGATGGCGGCCTTGTGCTCGCCGAGGGCGTGGGCGATGCGCTTGCCCTCGAGGGGGTCGAGCACCACGCCGGTGAAGTCGTCGAACAGCACGTGGTCGCCGTAGAAGCTGCAGGCGTCCTGGGTGATGGGGTCGAGCAGCCGGCCGAGCGACGAGAAGGCCTTGCCGTGCACCGAGTGCGTGTGGGCGGCGGCGATGACGTCGGGGCGGGCGGCGTGGACCTGGGAGTGGATGGCGAAGGCGGCCTGGTTGATGGCGTAGTCGCCCTCGACGATGGTGCCGTCGTGGTCGACGCACACCAGGTCGGAGACCCGGATGAGGCGGAAGTCGACGCCGAAGGGGTTGAGCCAGAACCGGTCGGGGAACTCGGGGTCGCGCACGGTGATGTGGCCCGCCACCCCCTCGCCGAAGCCGAACCGCCCGAAGAGCCGGAACGCGGCGGCGAGGCGCTGCTTGCGGTGCAGGCGCTCCTCGGCCGGGTCGTCGAACGTCGGGATCTCGTAGGGGAGGGGCTTCGGGGAGGGGCGCACGACCTCGTGCTCGCGCGCCGCGGCGCCGGTGGTCTCGGTCATGGGTGCACCTCCGTGGACGGCCGGGACGACCCCCGTCCTCGCCGCGATCGGCAGTGTAGGACGCGGCCGCCACCGCCCGAGAGGTGCCACGGCGCGTGCTTGACGCGTCCCTCCGGAGGTGGTTGGGTGTCGCTCCACAACGAGTGGGTGCCTGGTGAGGGGAAGTCCGGTGTGAGTCCGGCACTGTCCCGCAACCGTGTGCAGGGGCTGCGGTCGCTGCGAGTCGGACCACCGAGCCGGGCGCCGAGGCTCACCCTGCACCGTCGCGGACTGCGGTGCCGAGCCCGAGCGTCACGACCCGCACCTCGGTGGCGGAGACCGACGGCCGGGGGAGGACCTGGTCGGCGCCCCGGACGACTCGAGGACCACGTGACCGCTCCGCTGCACCGCCCGCTCCTGCGCTCGCCGCGCGCCCTGGCCGCCGCCGCCCTGCTCGTGGCCGCCGTGGCCGCACCGCTCGTCGCCGCCGGCTCGGCCACCGCGGCGTCGAACCCCCAGGCCGAGGCGGCGGCCACCTGGCTGGCCGGGCGAGTCGGTGCCGACGGCTCGGTCGACAACCCCTACGCCCCGGGCACCCCCTCGCTCACGTGGACCACCAACGTGGCGCTCTCGCTGGCCGCCACCGGCAACCAGCCCGACGTCCTGCGCCGGGCGATCGACCACGTCGCGGCCGACGTCCCGGGCTACATCGCCGAGGGCACCTCGGACCCGGCGGGACGGCTGTCGTGGCTGATCCTGCTGGTGAAGGCCACCGGCGGCGACCCCCGGGCGTTCGGCTCGTCGTCGACGGACCTGGTGGCCGCGCTCCAGGCCCGCTACGGCGTGGCCCAGGCGGGCCTCTACGGGGTGATCGACGAGTACACCCCCGTCACCAACCAGGCGCTCGCCATCCTGGCGCTGACCGCGGCCGGCGAGACGCCGCCCGCGGCGGCCGTCGAGTGGCTGCGAGCCCAGCAGTGCACCGCACCGGCCTCGGCCGCGGGCGCCTGGGAGGGCTACCGCGCCCCGTCCGGCGGCGGCCTGGCGGCGTGCGCCGACTCGGTGTCGAGCGACTTCACCAGCGCCGACTCCAACAGCACCGCCTTCGCCGTGCAGGCGCTGGCGGCGCTGGGCGACACCACCGCGGTGCCGAGCGCGCTCACCTGGCTCTCGGGCATGCAGGTGGCCACCGGTCCGGCGGCGGGCGGCTTCGGGCAGCGCCCGGGGGACGTCGCCGACCCCAACTCCACGGCCGTGGTCGTCCAGGCACTCGTCGCCGCCGGCGAGGATCCCGCCTCGGGGACCTGGCAGGTCGGCGGCGGGACGCCGATGTCCTCGCTGCGGTCCTGGATCGTCACGAGCGGCGCCGACGCCGGCGCCCTGGCCTCGCCCTACAGCGGCGGTGCGGCCGACCTGTTCGCCACCCACCAGGCGGTGTGGGGTCTGGCGGGGGCGACGTTCCCGCTGCCGGTGGTGCCGCTGCCGACGCCGCCCAGCACGTCGGTGCCGCCCACCGAGGGCCCGTCCGCCGTCGACGCCGGGAACGCGACCGCCGAGGCGGTGGCCCCGGTGGTCGTCACGCCGGCGTTCACCGGCTGATCACCGGGTGCCGCCCCGGCGGCCGCGAGGCCGGCCCGCTCGGCAGCCTCCCTCGTGGCGACAACGCTCACTGTGGCTGTGGGTCACCGTGAGTGTGGACAGTGGACCGTGCGCCATGGGAGAGTTGAACGCCTCTGGAGCGGCGGAAGAATGCGTGGTGGCCAGTGAGCGTCCGAGCGGTGAAGGTCGGGGTCTACGCGGCGGTGGCAGCCACCGCCGTGGTCGCGGTGTACCTCTACAACGCGCACTTCGACACGTTCTTCGACCTCACCCTGGAGGACCACCTCGTCGAGTGGACGCAGTTCTGGCTCGTCCTCGCGGCCTCGGTGCTGATGTTCGTGGCGTGGGCCCGCACCCGCTTCCGCCGCTGGTTCACCCTGGGCTACGCCCTCGTCTTCTTCGTCGTGGCCGGTGAGGAGATCGACTGGGGCGACCGCATCTGGGGCAACGGAACCATCGGGGACCCGAACAGCAAGGGCCTCAACGAGCAGGGCGAGCTGAACCTGCACAACATCCGAGGTGTCCACGAGCACCAGCGGCTGGTCGGGCTGATGATCTTCCTCGGCATCGCCTTCGTGATCCCCCTCACCTACCGCTTCTGGCCGCTGCTGCGGGAGTGGGTCTACGACCGCTTCGACGTGCCGATCTCGCCGATCTGGGCCATGCCGATCGCGCTGGTCGCGCTGGCCTTCCAGTTCGTCCCCCGGGCGTTCCTCGGCGGCAACATCCTCGGGTTCGACGAGATGGGGGAGCTGTACACCTACCTCGTGTTCCTCATCGTCGCCCTCGACACGGTCGGGTCGACGTTCGCCCCGGCGCGGCGGCCGGCCGGCCCCTCGGCCGACGAGGTCCTCCGCGACGTGTTCGTCAGATGAGCGAGCCGGCCGGCCCGCGTCCGAAGCGGGACGCTCTCGAGGCCCGGCGCCGCTGCGGGTGGTGCGGGCGGGAGTTCGCCGTCAGCCCCGGCCCGGGGCGGCCCCGCCGGTTCTGCCGCGACGGCTGCCGCCAGCAGGCCTACCTCGCCCGCAAGCTGGCCGCGGCCCACGGGCTCGGCGACGGCGACGTGATCGTGTCGCGGGACGCGCTCGAGGACCTCCAGAGCCGGCTCTACTGCCTGCAGGCCGCGCTGGAGGACGTCGAGCGCGACCTCGCCGCGTCGTGCGAGCCCGACGACGTGGCCGAGGCCCTGAGCTGGCTCAGGGAGAACGCCGAGCCCCTGGCCCGGGCCTGGATCGAGCCCCGCACCGCCGACGCCTGAACGCCGAGGCGTCCGCCGGTCAGCCGAAGGGCTGGAGGCTGTCGGCCACCACCCACATGCTGAAGTACTGGGAGTTGGCGCCGTAGGCCATGCCCAGCGCGGTGCGGCACCCGTCGACCTGGTGCTCCCCGGCCGCGCCGCGCACCTGCAGGGCCGCCTCGGCGAAGCGCAGCAGCCCGGAGGCGCCGATGGGGTTCGACGACAGCACGCCGCCCGAGCAGTTGATCGGCATCGAGCCGCCGATCTCGGTGTCGCCGGCGTCGGTGAGCTTCCACCCGTCGCCCTCCTCGGCGAGGAAGTGCGCCTCGAGCCACATGGGCTCGTGCCAGGAGAACGGCACGTACAGCTCGGCCATGTCGATCTGCTCGCGGGGCCGGGTGATGCCGGCCTGCTGGTAGACGTCGGTGGCGCAGGTGAGGCACGCCAGGGGCCGCACCGGGTCACGGCCCGGGAAGGCCGGCGGCTCCGACCGCGACGACGCCCCCAGGATCCACGCCGGGGTGCGGCCCCTCGCGCCCTCCTCGTCGGTGATCACCACCGCGCAGGCGCCGTCGGAGGAGGGGCAGGACTCGAGGAAGCGGATCGGCTCCCACATCATCGGGCTGCTCTTCACCTTCTCGATCGAGATGTCCTCGATCTTCAGGTGGGCGTAGGGGTTCTTGAGCGCGTTCTGCCGGTCCTTCACCGCCACCTTCCACCCGATGTGCTCGGGGGCGCCGGAGCGGTGGATGTAGGAGCGGATGAACGGCGCGAACGAGCCGCCGGCGCCGAGCGAGGCGCCCTTGCCGGACCCGAGGGCGAACTGGGCGTTGCCCTCGGACTGCTTCTCGAAGGCCACGGCCAGCACCGTCTTGTGCTTGCCGCCCTGCACGTGGGAGGCGGCGACGATGCCGGTGGTGCCGCCCACCGAGCCGGCGGTGTGCACCCGGAACATGGGCTTGCCGACCGCGCCGAGGGCGTCGGAGAGGTACAGCTCGGGCTTCATGACGCCCTCGAACAGGTCGGGCGCCTTGCCGAGCACGACGGCGTCGATGTCGGCCATCGTCATCTGGGCGTCGTCGAGGGCTCGGAAGACCGCTTCGCGCACGAGCCCGCCGAACGAGACGTCGCGCCGGCGGGTCTTGTGGTGCGTCTGGCCGACGCCGACGACGGCTGCGGGGATCATGACCGGCCCTCCAGGATGCAGATGAGGTTCTGTTGCAGGCACGGCCCGCTGGTGGAGTGGGCCAGCGCCCGGGTGCCGCCGGCGAAGACGTGGTCGGCGGCGTGACCGATGCGGCACAGGCCGCTGGCCATGATCGGGTTGGCCTTCAGCGCGCCGCCCGAGGGGTTCACGGCCACGTCGTCACCGAGGCCGAGCACCGAGCGCAGCAGCAGCTCCTCGTGGGTGAACGCCGCCTGCAGCTCGGCCACCTCGACGGGCGCGTCGCCCAGTCCGGCCGCCTCGGCGGCGATGCGAGTGGAGGGCGAGTCGTCGAGGCGCCGGAAGGCGGGGTTGTGGCACTCGGTGCGGTGGTCGAAGCCGGTGATGTAGGCCGGCCGCTCGACGAGCTGGCGGGCCCGGTCGCCGGTGGCGAGCACCATGGCGGCGGCGCCGTCGGTGATGGGCGGCAGGTCGTGGCGCCGCAGCGGCTCGCGGACGTACTCGCCACGCAGCAGCTCGTCGACGTCGCCCTCGCCGCGGGAGCGGACGGCCACCTCGGCCATCGTGCGCTCGTCGGCGATCCCGGCGGCGATGACGGCCCGGGCCTGCAGGGCGGCGAAGGTCACCGGGTCGGCGCCGATGGGGGCGAGGTAGTAGGGGTCCATCTCCATCGGGTAGATGAGCGCCGGGTTGCCGGTGGACGATCGGCCCGAGCCGGTGACCACGGCAATCTCGATGTCGCCCTCCTGCAGGCGCAGCCACGCCTCGTACAGCGCCCACGCGCCGTCCATCTCCACGTGGCTGTCGCGCTTGGGCGGCCAGGCGCCGATGGCGTCGAGGTTGCCGACGAAGGAGAACGCCTGGCCCGTGATGTAGTCGCACGACCCGAGGCAGGTGAAGTCGACGTCGGACCGGGTGAGGCCGAGCGGCTCGAGGGCGGAGGTGATGGCCCGCAGCAGCAGCTGGGTCTCGCTCAGGTCGGTGCGGCGCACCAGCGGGGTGGTGGCCCAGCCCACCACGGCGATGTCGGTCGAGGGGGCCATCAGAAGATCCTGTTCACGAGGTCGGGGTCGTCGACGGGCGGTTCGCCGTTGGGCATCCAGCCGATGAGGCTGCCGAACGCGCCGCCCATGCCGCCGCCCTCGTCGCTCTCCTCGCCGGGCGAGGCCCACACCGCGGAGACCCGCACGCCGACGGCGACGTCCTCCACCGGGAGCTCGATCACCGGCTGGTAGCCGAGCACGGCGTCGGAGCCGTCGAGCAGCACGAACACGCGGGCGAAGGGCTCGGTCTCGGTCTGGCCCGGGTACTGCACCGGGGTGATGACCACGTGGTTGGTGATGGTGCCGGTGTGGGGCAGCTCGACGAGGTGCTCCTCGCCGAACTCCACCGAGTCGATCGGGCACACGCCCCGGCCACCCACGTAGGTCTTGCCGCAGCCGGGGCAGCGGAAGCCGACGAGTCGGTGCTGGCGCGACGCGTCGACCACGAGGTCGCTGCTCGGGGGCACCGGGTTCCGGTAGGTGATGCGGGCCAGGTAGTCCATCATCTGCACCGGCTCGGCGGCCGGGCCGAGGTCGTCGCCGTCGACCTGCGGCTCCTCACCGGGGACGAAGCAGGCGATGTCGGTCAGGTGGCCGATGCGCTGGCCCTTCCAGCGAGGGGCCACCCGCATGCCGTCGGACATGGCGTCGGGGGAGCTGGCGTCGACGGCGTGCAGCAGGGGAGTGGACGCCCCGTCGAGGCGCACGAAGGCGAAGGCGAAGGGCCGGTCGAGGGGGTGCTGCTCGGTGGGTTCGGGCACCCAGGTCCACGAATCGACCGTGCCGGCCGGGCCGACCTCCACCAGGTCGCGAGGGAGCTCCGCGCCGGTGGACGGATCCCACTCCATGGGCGGGCAGATCACCTGCTCACCGTTGCGGATGCCCAGGATGCGCTTCTCGGTGAGCGCCGTCATGAAGGCCCCGACGACCGGCCCCAGCGACCGGGTGTACGGGAACGTGATGGTGCTCTCGGTGAACCTGACCACGTGCTTCCCCCTCTCGTGCCCGCCGCGAGCCCCCGCCCGGGCGAACGGCACGGCACCGTATCGCAGCGGGTGTCGGTCGGTGTCCCGAGCGCGAGAGGCGCCCTGGGTCAGGCGGTCACGCCGAGCCAGCGGGGGGCTCCGGCGTCGAAGCCGGGGAAGACCAGGCTCATGTCGACGGGCCGCATGCGGCGGGCCAGCACCTCGGCGAGCACGAGGCGGTAGTCGTTGAGGACCCTCACGTCACCGTCGTCGGTGTCGGTCAGCGGCACCCACGCCCCCTTCACCCCGGGGGAGACGCCCCCGCCCGCCACCAGCATCACCTGACCGTGGCCGTGGTCGAGCCCGCCGGAGCCGTTCTGGGCGATCCTGCGGCCGAACTCGCTCATGACCACGACCGTGACCCTGTCGGCCGCGGGGCCGAGGGCGCCGAAGAACGCACCGAGGGAGGCGTCGAGGTCGGCGACGAGCTTGGACATCCGGCCGTTGCGGTCGGTGGCCGATCCCATCTCCTCGTGGGTGTCCCAGCCGCCGAGGTCGGCCGTGGCCACCTCCACCGGGAGCCCGGCGCTGACCAGCTTGGCGATGGGCCACAGGGCGGGCCCGAAGCCGGACGGCCAGTCCGCCGGCGGCTCTGCGTCGTCGACGACGGAGCCCACCGCAGTGACGAGGTCGAGCCCGGACGCCGCGGGAGCCCGCAGCACGGAGGCGCCGCTGGCGTACATCGCAGCCAGGGCGGTCGACATCTGGGCGGTCGAGGACGCCCAGCGCTCGGTGCTCTGCAGGCGCAGGGACGACAGGTCCGGGGAGGCGACGACCGTGGCGCCACGGGTGGAGGCGGGCAGCCCCGGGCCGCTCGAGTAGCCGCGCAGCGTCGCCGCGGGTGTGGTGGCGCTGGCGCGCAGGTAGCGGCCGAGCCAGCCGTCGACGGTCATCGCGTTCGTCGGCGTGCCCTTCTCGATGAGGTCCTGGGCTTCGAAGTGGCTCCGCGTCGGGTTCGGCGACCCGGCGGCGGGCACCACCGCGAGCCGGCCGTCGTCGAGGAGGCGCTTGAGGTTGGGCGCGGCGGGGTGGAGCCCGAAGGTCGCGTCGACCGGGAGCGCAGCCCTCGCCGGCACGGCGATGTCGGGGCGTTGGACCGGGTAGGTCGGATCGCCCACCGGCGCCAGGAGGGAGAGGCCGTCGGCGCCGCCGCGCAGGAACAGCACGACCAGGACGTTGCTGGTCGACGGCGCTGCGACTTCGGCGGCGTGCGCGGTGCCGACCAGCCAGCCCGGGCGCAGGTAGGCGGTGGCGCACACCGCGCCTGCCGTCCCGGCCGCCACGGTGAGGAACCGGCGACGGCCCATGCCCGGCGCGAGCGGCACCGCCACGGCGGTGTCGTGCGACGCGGCACCGGCGAGGTCGTGCACGGGGTCGGAGGTGGGGTCAGGGGCCATGGCGCTCACCGCATCTGCGCTTGGGGGGACTGCAGGACGTAGGCGAGCAGCGAGTTCGCCGGATACCACGACTCCCACGGCGCGTCCTGGGTGAGGCCGGTCGTGGTGAGGATCGCCCTTCGGCTCGCGGCGTCGAGGGGCTCGCCCAGCACGGCGTCGGCCAGCCGGTCGACGGCCTGCCCGACGGTGGCCGGCGCGGGGTTGCCCAGCACCCCGGGCGGGTCGACGAACGACGCGCCCCACCAGGCGCCACGGGCGATCTCCGAGGCGAGGTTCCAGCGGTTCACCATCGCGCCGGCGTTGAGCCAGGCCCGGTTGGCGTCGGGGTAGCCGTTGGGCGCGGGCCACCGGTGAGGTCGCTGGCCGAGCAGGTCGAGCCGAGCGTTGCAGTACCAGAGGAAGTCGGCCGCCATGTCCGGTTCCCACCGCGCCCGGGCGCCCCGGAGGCAGGCCACCAGGTACTCGAACGGGCGGCGGGCCTTGAGGTTGGCCGACGAACGGAACGCGCTCGAGGTGAGCAGGGTGCGGATCATCGGCACGATCGCGGTGTCGTTGTCGGTGTAGGCCTTGGCGGCGCTCGTGACGACGGCGTCGGTGGGCGTGACGTGCTCGCCGATGAAGCGCACGGCGGCCTTGTGGGCGAGGCGGTTGGCCGTGTTCGGGTGCCGGGCCAGGTGGCGCAGGAACGACTCGCCTGCCGCTCGGCCCGTGAGCCCGCCCGGTGCCCAGCCGAGGACGTCGCCGCCGGCGGCGAGCGGGCCCATGTCGTGCCAGTCCGACCGGAAGGCGAAGCCGCCGCTGCGGGCGTCGGCGACGGTCCAGCCCGACAACAGGTAGGCGACCTCCTTCACGTCGGTCTCGTCGTAGCCACCGCCGAGGCCGACGGTGTGGAGCTCGAGCAGCTCGCGGGCGTAGTTCTCGATGGGAGGCTGGTCCCCGTCGGCCCGTGAGCTGGCCTGGTCCAGGTAGATGAGCATGGCCGGGTGCTGGGCCGACGCCACGAGCATGTCGCTGAACGTGCCGGTGGCGTGGGCCCGGATGACGTCACGGTGGAACGCCGGCATGTGGGTGATGAGGGGCCACCGGTTGGCGTCGATGTTGAGGTGGTTGCCCCAGAAGTCGACGAGGAGCTCGTAGAGCGGGCGGCGACCCCAGGTGGCTCGCACGACGGTGGCCGTGGCCAGGTCGAACGGGGCCCGCCACGGCGTCACGTCGTCGGCGATCCTCTCCGGCGTCCAGAGGGCGCGGGGGTACCCCGCGGCGACCATGGCGTCGGCGGCGCTGTCGTCGATCGTCGACCACGCCAGCTGGCTGTCGATCCACCCCGTGGTCCCGAGGCGACGGAGCTCGACCAGCACCTCGGGGGTGGGCGAAAAGGCGAGCCGGCGGGCGTGGTGCAGAAACTGGGCGTCGCCGTCGGCGAGCGGGTCGACCGCCGGCGTCCCCGGCGTCCCCGGCGTCGTCGGCGCCGCCGGAGCGGCGGTCGTGGTGGTGCTCGCCGGCGGCCGGGTGGTGGTCGTGGTCGGGCCCGGGGCGGGGGTCGTGGACGGTGACGCCGGCTCCGAAGTGGACGACGGGGCGGCGCAGGCGGCGGCCACCACGGCGACGCCGCCAGCGACGAGGAGGCTGCGGCGGTCGAGCGTGCGCCGGGACGGCGCCTCGGTGTCGGTTGTGGTGCCGGGATCCATCGTGACCTTCCCCTGGCCGATGTAGCCGAAGGCTCGAGAACAGGGTGCCGACGTCGCACGGGTTCGGCGAGCTCGGCCAGCACCTTCGCTTGTCACGGTCGGCGGCAAGAAGTGGGAACTTGAGCACTATCCGTGGTGAGGGACATATCAGCCCCGTTCGGTTCGGTACCGTCGATCGAACACCTGGTGAGGGCTCTCCAGCGGCTATCGAGCCGGCGGCGATCGGGCCAGGCGGCGATCGGGTCGGCCGGCGATCGGGCCGGCGGCGATCGGTCCGGCGGGCTCGGCTGGCTCGAGGGGGGGCGCCAGCAGGCGGCGCGTCGCGGGCCGGTCGGGGTGTCACGTCGCGGCGCCGTGGTCCGGCGCACTCGTGCGCTGCGTCAGCCAGCGCAGATGCCGGCGCTCGGCAGGGCGGGATTCCCGTGCTTTTCGTCAGTTGACATTATCGGGTGTGGGCGGGTGGGGCCGGGGCAGCGGCCGCGATGAGCGGAACTGGGCTGCTCTCCGTGCAGTGCGCCGGTCTGGCCTGGGTGTGCGGGCTGCCGGCGACGGCGACGAGCTGCAGGGGCGACGGGAGCCGGGCGTCTCAGGACGCGACTGCGGCGACGCCGGCCGAGCAGTCCGGAGCACGCGTGCAGTGCCACGCAGCTCACGCTGCAGACGGGCGACGGGCTCACCGGCCTTTCAAGGCCACGCGGCCCCGCCGAGGCAGCCCCGACCGCCGGGGCCCGATGCGGGCCGTGTCACTTTACATAACGAGGATTATCGGCGCTGGCAGCGCAGCCTGCAGGCCCCCGGACCGCCCCCGGTCGTGAGGCAGATCTCCCGCTCTCGGCGGACGATCTGCCTCAGCAAGGGCGCCACCAGGCCGACCCGAGGCAGATCTGCCGCTCGCCGCGGCGGATCTGCCTCACAGGGCCCGCGAGACAGCGAGGCGGCCCCGAGCAGGCGGGCGCCTCACCGCGAGAGGCGAGCCCGCTCAGGTCGGGGCCTCGGCGGCAGCGGAGAGCTCGCCGGCGAGGTGGCCGGTGTCGTTGAACCGACGAACGATCCAGCGGTCGCCCACCACCACGAGGTGGCTGATGGAGGCGTTGTCGGCGCTGGCGAAGGCCAGCGTCCGCGCACCGCTCGCCTCGGCCAGCACCGCGCCGATGGCACCGCCGTGGCTCACCGCCACCACGCGCTCCCCCGGGTGCGCCTCGTGGATCCGCTCGATCGCCGCGCGCACGCGCGCCCGCAGGGCGGCGGCGGTCTCGGCGCCGGGGATGGCGGCCCAGTCCTGGGTGGCGTCGATCTGGGCGAAGGCCGGGTGGCCCTGCGCAGCCATCGCCCGGAACACACCGCCCTCCCACTCCCCCAGGTGGACCTCCCGCAGGTCCGGCTCGACCAGGGGGTAGAGGTCGAGCAGGGCGACGAGCGGTGCCGCCGTCTCGTGGGTGCGCCGCAGGGTGGTGACGTACACGGCGTCGATCTCGACGTGGCGCAGCCGATCGGCCACCCGTTCGGCCTGCCAGCGCCCGTGGGGCGACAGGGGCGGGTCGCCGTGCCCGTCGACGAGAGGGAACGGCTCGCCGTCGCGGTAGGGCGCCGACTGGCCGTGGCGCACCAGCAGGATCTCGGTTGCTCCCTCGGGCGCCTGGAAGGCTCGCTGTCCGTACTCGGGCTTCTCGCCGCTCGCACCGCTCATGGGCGAGATCCTACGGAGCGAGCGCGGTCGGCTCGTCGGGGATCCATGCCCCGTGGAACCCGACCGGCACCCGAGCAGGCAGACGCACCTCGGCCACCGGGCCGGCCGCCACGTCGAGCGGGTCGAGGACCACCAGGCTGCTGCGCATCGTGGACCGGTCGGTCGTGAAGGCGAGCAGGTGCCCCTCCGCCTCCCCCGCGCCGGTCGGCGCCAGGACCGCCTCACCGGCGGCGAGCCACGGGCCGGGCGCCCACCGCTCGAGCTGGCCGGTGCCGGAGTCGAGGTGGGCGATGCCGGGGAACTGCGAGCCGTCGGGGCCGTCGGACGCCACCTCGGCGTACCACCCGTGGCGGTAGGCCCGACCGGTGAGGCGACGGTCGATCGTCGGCAGGTCCATCCGGTTGTCCGAGAGCGTCTCGGCGTCGAGGCGCAGCTGCGGGCCCGAGGTGTCGATGCGCCACCGCTCGACCCGGCTCGGTCGGGTGTCGGTGGTGGCCGTCATCGCCGACGGCAGGCGGCACACGTCGACCACCACCGTGTCGCCCTCGCGGTGGGCGTTGGCCGAGTGGTAGACGAAGCACGGCTCGACCTCCACCCAGCGGATGGCGGACGTGGGACCGCCGAGGGGCATCACCCCGACGCGGGCCCCGGCCTCGGGCCGCCACGCGAACGGCATCCCGCTCCCGCTCGTGGCGGCATCGAGGTCGAAGATGACCGGCAGGTCCCAGAAGACGACGTCGCGGTCGGTGACGGCGAAGTCGTGCATCATCGCCGGGCGCCCGATGTCGACCTCCTGGCTGAGCCGCAGGGTGCCGTCGGGCGAGGCCACGTGGTAGGTGAGGTACGGCGGGAAGAAGCCGTAGCCGAAGAAGTGGAGCTCACCGGTGGTCGGGTCGACCTTCGGGTGGGCGGTCATGGCGGTCGTGAGCCGGCTGTCGAAGTCGTACGGGCCGACGGTGTCGAGCGTCTCGGGGTCGAGCTCGAACGGGTAGCCGACCTCGCCCAGGCTGAGCAGCCGCCCGCCGTGGTGCAGCACGCTCACGTTGCTCTGGTTGTTGGGCCCTCCCGGGACACCGGCGCTCGTGAGCCCCCCGCCGGCCGCCAGGATGGGGGTGCGCACCCACCGGTTGCGGTACGAGCGGGCCTGGCCGCCCTCCAGCCGCACCCCGTGGACCATCCCGTCGCCCAGGAACCAGTGCGTCGACGGGCCGTGGGCCGGGTTGGAGCCGTTGCGGACGAAGGTGCCGTGGAGCTCCGGAGGCAGCGAACCGACGACCTCGAGCTCGGTGCTGGTCGTCTCGACGTCGACGGGGGCGAAGACGCCCTGCATCCACCACGGCACCGACGGGTCGGGCGGAGCGAAGGTGGCGACGGGTGCGCTCGGCTCCGACACCGGCGACCCCGAGGAGCACCCGCCGAGCAGGGTCGCCAGCTGCGCTCCGCCCGCGACGGCGAGCCCGGTGCCGGCCATCGTGGCCAGGAAGTGGCGTCGAGAGGTCCCCATGAGCGTCGGCCGACGCCGGGTCCCCTCCCGACGCCGGCCGCACGCTACCAGCCGGTCCGACCCGCCGACGGACGTTCGCTCCCCCTCCGGTGGGCGGATAGCGTGACGTCCCTATGTCCCGCAGGATCGAAGTCGAGCTCACGAGCAAGCGAGAAGACGGCACCTGGACCTGGCGCGCCGCTGGCGCCAAGCAGCCCAAGGGCGACCTCGACGGCTCGCTGCTCTACGAAGGGGCGAAGGTCGGCGACGTCGTGCGGGCCGACGCCGACTTCCTGATCGACGGGATCGTGATCACCGGCGTGCTCCCGCCCAAGGGCTCGCGCAAGGAGCCCGAGCGGCTGGAGATCCTCGGACCGCCTCGCCGCGACGAGCAGCTGGTCACCACGCAGCTCGCCCCCAAGGGTCGCGGCCGCCGGGAGGGCGATCGTCGTCCCCGACGCGACGGCGACCGCGAGGGTCGTCCCGGGGGCGACCGCGACCGGCGACCCCGGCGCGAAGGTGAGGCGCCGTCCGGCGAGCGGCGCGAGCGGCGGCCCCGTCCGCCCCGTCCGGCGCCGGAGCCCCGCCCCAAGCCCAAGCGCCTCCGAGCGGGGCGCACCCACCGCAACGAGGTGCTCGCCGGGTTGCCCGAGGAGCAGAAGCCGGTGGCCGAGCAGGTGCTCCGCGGCGGCATCCCCGCGGTGCGCCAGGCCGTCGAGAAGCAGAACGAGACCAACCGGGCCGAGGGCAAGCCCGAGATCAGCGCCGGTCCCCTCCTGACGCTGGCCGAGCAGCTCATGCCGGCGCTGCGCACCGCCGAGTGGCGCGACAAGGCCGAGGCCGCCCTGGCCGACATGGCCGAGCTCGACCTGCGCGACCTGCGTTCGGTCGTGGTGGCGGCCGACGCCGCCGCCCGCGACGAGCAGACCCGAGAGCTGGCCGAGAAGCTCCGGGTCGGCCTCGCCGAGCGCGTCGACACCGAGCACGCCGCCTGGCTGTCGGAGATCGACGAGACGCTGTCGGCCGGCCGGGTCGTGCGGGCCCTCCGGGTCAGCTCGCGTCCCCCGAAGGCGGGCGCCCCGTTCCCAGCCGAGTTGGCGTCCCGGTTGGCCGACGAGACCGCCAAGTCGCTCACCGCCGACACCGGCTCCGACCGCTACGCAACAGTGCTCGACGCCCTCGCCTACTCCCCCGTGCGCGGCCAGGTCACCCCCGGCGGGGTGCCGGCCGAGCCCACCGAGGAGCTGCTCACGGCGGTGCGCAAGCTGGCGTCGCGCCTGCCGGCGGTGGCCGCGATGTTCGGTGTCGAGGCGCCCGCCGCGCCGGCGCGTTCTGGTCGAGGCCGTCCCCGGGCCAAGGGCCGGCCCGGCACCGGCGCCCCACCCTCCCCGCCCACGGCACCCGCTCCCCCGGGCACCGAGCCGGCCCCCGCCGAGCCGGAGGCCGCCGAGCCGACGACGACCGCCGACTCGACCACCGCTGAGCCGGAGGCCGTCGAACCGACGGCGACCGAGCCGGCCACCACGACCGAGACGCCCGACGAGGAGCCCGCGCTCGCGCCCGTCGAGCTCGAGGCGGGAGCGGCACCTGCCGGCAGCCTCGATGCCGGGGAGCGGCCGGCCGCGCAGCTCGAGCCCGCCACCGACCAGACCGAGGGACGAGCCACCGGCCCGGCCGACGAGGGCGCCGAGCCCGACGGGGCGCCGGCGGCCGAGGGCTCCGCGGAACCCGACGCCTGAAGGGCGTCAGCTCGCCCCGAGCAGCTCCAACAGCTGCACCGGGTGCTCCAGCACCACGTCGCCGGGCTCAGGTCGGGCCCGCGGGTTCCACCCGGCCAGGGCGAAGGGCGCGCCGACGGCGCGGGCGCACGCCCGGTCGTGCCCGGTGTCGCCCAGGAACACCACCTCCTGCGCCGGCACGTCGAGAGCGGCCAGCACCGGCCCCAGTTCCTTGGGGCCGTCGAAGGCGTCGGTGAACAGCGCCACCTCCGGCCGCCACCCCAGCCGCGCCAGCTCGGCGCGGCCCGACACGGGGTGCTTGTTCGAGCAGACCGCCCAGCGGCCCAGCCGGCGCACCATGTCGATCACCCCCGGAAAGGGCTGCACCACCTCGGTGTCGTAGCGGGCGACGTAGTCGTCGACCGACACGCCGAGCCGGGCGCACTCCTCGGCCACCGGGGGCCCGAACCGGATGCCGTCTCGCGGCACGCCCAACGCCAGGAACGGCGCGAGCAGCGCTTCGTCGGAGTCGAGCAGCGTGCCGTCGAGATCGCAGACGGCCACGGTGGCCACGGCGGCCACGGCCGCTCAGGACCGGGATCGGGAGAGCCGACCCCGGTACGCGCCGCTGCGGGGGTCCTGGTCCCAGCGGGCGCCGCACGACTCGCACTGGCACGAGTCGAGGTGCAGCGAGCCGAGGTAGAGGCGCTGCACCTCGTAGGCGCCGCAGAAGGGGCAACGCAGGTGCCCGGCGTCGGTGTCGTGGTCGGTGTCCTGCATCTCCCTCCCCCAGAGGGTACCGCTGCGGCTGCCGCTGCCGGTGCACCCCCTGGCTAAGGTCACCGCATGGTCGAATACGAAGTCAGGGGCCACGTCGCCCTGCTCACCTTGAACCGTCCGGAAGCCCGCAACGCGGTCAACGACGTCGTCGCCCAGACGATGACGGAGAACCTCGAGAAGGCCGAGGCCGACGACGACGTCTGGGTCATCGTCCTGGCCGCCAACGGCCCGGTGTTCTGCGCCGGCGCCGACCTGAAGTTCATCAACGCCGGGCGGGCGGGCGAGCTGGCCACCCCGAAGGGCGGGTTCGGCGGCTTCGTCGACTTCCCCCGCCGCAAGCCGGTCATCGCCGCGGTCGACGGCCTCGCCACCGCGGGCGGCTGCGAGATCGCCCTGGCCTGCGACATGATCGTGGCCTCCACCAACGCCGCGTTCGGCCTGGCCGAGGTGAAGCGCAATCTGGTCGCCGCCGGCGGCGGGCTCTACCGGCTGCCGAAGGTGATCGGCAAGAACGTCGCCCTCGAGGTGGCTCTCACCGCCGAGCCGCTCTCGCCCCAGCGCGGCTACGAGCTCGGGTTGGTCAACCGGGTCACCGAGCCGGGTGAGGCCCTGGCCGGGGCGATGGAGCTGGCCGAGAAGATCGCCGCCAACGCACCCCTCGCGGTGTGGGCCAGCCGGGAGCTCGTCATCGCCGCCGACTGGGACGACGAGGAGACCATCAAGAAGAACACCGGCAAGGCGTTCATGGAGATCCTCCAGTCGGAGGACACCAAGGAGGGGCTCACCGCCTTCATCGAGAAGCGCGCCCCCGAATGGAAGGCCCGCTGACCATCGCTGGCTCGATCCATCACCTCATGAGGTGATGGATCGAGCCAGGGTCAGGTGAAGGCGTCGAGCACGCCGTGCTCGTGGAGGAACTCGGCCAGTCCGTCGACCAACCGCAGCTCGATGAGCTCGTCGAGGGGCACCCAGCGCACCTCGGCGGCATCGTCGCCGGCCACCGGCTCGCCGTGCTCGAGCACGGTGGCCACGTGGTCGAGGATCACGAAGTGGTGGTCGTCGCCGATGCGCTCGACCCACCCGAGCAGCTCGCCGCAGACGCACTCGAGCCCGGTCTCCTCCCGCACCTCGCGCACCACCGCCTCGGCGACCGTCTCACCCCGTTCGAGGCGACCGCCGGGCACCGACCACTCGCCGGCCGCCGGCCCGTGGCCGCGCCGCACGAGCAGCAGCGAGCCGTCGTGCACCACGACCGCTCCGACGCACAGCTCCGGCCGTTCGCTCATGGCAGCTCCCGGTGCACGACGATGGCCCGGGCCTTGAGCCCGAACGCCTCGAAGAAGTTCTTGGTGTCGCGGGCGCCCGGCAGCACGATGGCGTCCACCCCGACGGCGTGGCGCTCGGCGCCCCAGGCGAGGACGGCCTCGAGCATGGCCTCCCCCACCCCCACCTGGCGGGCCCCCGGCTCGGTGAAGAGGTCGTCGATGACCACGAGGTGGGCCCCGTCGGCGATGGGCTCGAGGCGGGCCACGGCGTAGCCGACGACCGTGCCGCCCGACGTGGCACCCAACGTCCCGCACAGCACGAGCACGTCAGGGTCGTCGAGGGCGTGAGCGAGGCCCTCGGCGAAGGGAGGGCGCCGCCCGATCGTGCGCGCCCACAGCGCCCCGCCCCGCTCCTGCACCAGCTCGGCGACCGCCTCGGCCGCGAGGCGCGCCAACTCGGGGAGGTCCTCGGGCTGCGCCGGTCGGGCACCCTCCACGGTTGCCGGCCTACCCGGCCTGCAGCTGCGCGATGCGAGAGAGGATCGTCTTGCGGTGCCGGTTGCGCCGCTCGTAGCGCCGGACCGCCTCGAGCTCGTCGGCGGTGAGCCCGTCGAGTCGGGGCACGACCTGCGAGGCCGACAGGTTGTCGTACTCCGGGATGGCGAGCGCCGCCGCTTCGGCGGTGTCGGCAGGAGTGCGCTCGCCCTTCTCCGGCGTCAGCGCCCTGTCGGCGGCGCGGCCCGCCGCGTGGTGGCCCGCCGCGTCGAGGCCATGGCTGTCGGTGCTGCTGCCGTCGGGGGCCTCGGCGGCGAGCCGCTCGGCGGGCACCCCCGGCGCCTGCTCGCGCTCGGCGGGCGCCACACCGAACCGCCGCAGCAGGTCGACGGCCTGGTGCTGGGCGTCGACGAGCACCGTCTGCAGCTTGGTGTTGCTCCAGGTGACGGCGAACTCCCCCACCATGCGGGCCACGCCCGCCTGCGCCCGGCCGCGCTCGGCCAGCTCGGGTACGACCCGGCGCGCGTCGACGACGAAGCCCAGCGGCGCGTAGACGCAGAGGTCGAGCAGGCGCTCGAACGGATCCTGATCGGCGGTGGGCTCGTCGGGCATCGCTACTTGACCTTCGCCTCGAGCTGCTCGATGGCCGGGCAGACCGCCTCGCCGACCGGGCAGGTCATGTGGCCGGGGGGACCGAACTGCCCCGGGTTCACCAACAAGAAGCACCCGGTGCACATGAACTCGTTCGCCTTCTTCGGTGTCACTCCCTCGGCGACGTCGCCCGCGGTGCGGGGCTCGGGGACGACCTCTTCGTCCTCCTCCTCGTCGTCGTCGGCCGCCGCGATCCGGTCCTTGAGGATGGTGTCGAGGTCGGCTTCGACGTCGTCGGGGTTGAGCTCTTCGTCCTCGTCCTCTTCGTCCTCCCGCTTGGCGCGCGCCGGGAGGGCTTCTTCTTCCTCTTCCTCTTCTTCTTCCTCGATGGCCACCGACTCGTCCTCGTCGCCGGCCAGCTCGTCGTCGATCTCCTCGACGAGCTCCTCGTCGAGGTCTTCGTCGATCTCCTCGTCGATCGCCTCGTCGAAGTCCTCGTCGTCGATCGCGTCGTCGTCAGCCATGGTGTCCTTGAAGTTCGTGCGCCGGTCGGGCCCGTCGGCAGCTCGGGGGTGGGCGGATGATAGGCAGGTTCGCGGGACCGCTTTCTACCCCGTCGGCGACGGCGGCACGTCGCGACTCGAGCGACCGGGCGGAGCGGTGGCGGCGGCGAGGGTACCGGCCCGAGGACCGACTAGCGACCGAGACGGCGGCTCTCGGCCCTGCGCTCGGCCTGGAGCCGCTCCAGCTCGGGCTCGGCGCTGTGGTCGACGAAGCGCATCATCTCGGCGATGGCGGTGTGGCCCGCCTCCTCGGCGATGAGCCGGTGCATCTCCTGGCCGACCAGCCGGTAGGCGGGGTGGCCCTGCGGGGTCGTGCGCAGCTCGATGAGGTGCATCGCCTCCCGGGCGTTCATCTGCATCACGAAGCGCACGCGGTAGGCCAGGGCGACCGCGTAGGACGCGTCTGCCGGGAACGGCTCGGACAGCACCTCGTGGAGCGCCGCGGAGCGGGCCATGGCCTCGTCGAAGCGGTCGGCGGCGCCCGCCGCCTCGACCGCCTCCGGCCGGGTGTAGCCGTGGTGGGGCGTGAGGCGCTGCCACTCGATGGTGAGCATCCGGTGGCGCTGGAGGTCTCGGAACGCCCCGTAGTCGGCCAGCACGTCGAAGCGGTAGGAGGGCCGCTCGAGCGCCCGCCCCGGCTTGTGGCGGCGGTTGGAGCGCTCCCCCTCGTAGGCCCGCAGCACCGACAGCCGGTCGGCGGTGCCCATGCGGCGGACCTTGGCCTCGATCTGCGCCTCCGGGAGCGACAGGTGCGGGTAGAGCGCGCTGGTGACCAGCTTGACCTCGGCGTCGGGGTCGTGGTCGACGAGGGTGACCACCGGGGCGGGCTGCACGTCGGTGCCGGCGGGGAACAGCCGGGCGGCGACCTCGTCCATGGCGTGGTCGGTCGACTCGAGGTACGTGCTCCACGCCACGCCCCGGTCGTCGAGGTCGACGCGCTTCAGGAACGACGGGATGACCTTGCGCAGCTCGGTGAGCATGAGGTCGGCGTAGGCGCGGGCCTCGGGCAGCGGGTGGGCCCGCATGCGCAGGAGCAGGGCCTCGTAGCCCTGGCCGGTGCCGTAGATGCCGACGTTGGACAGCGACGCCGCGGGCAGGATCCCCCGCAGCGCGTCGAACGCCTTGGCCCGGATCGCCTGGCGGTACACGAAGTCGCTGTCGGCGGGGTCCTTGGCGATGGTGTCGCGGAAGTGGTCGACGAGCACGGGCAGCAGCTCGGCGTAGGTGTCGAACAACCGGTCCATGTCGCCCACGTAGCGGGTGCCGAGCTGCGACTGCAGCACCTCGGGTGGCCGGAAGAAGCGGTAGCGGCCGCCGATGCGGGCGTCGTAGGCGATGTAGCGGGTCGACTGCTCGAGGTAGGCCATGAGCCGGCCCCACTCGAGCACCTTGGTGAGCAGGTTCGACGCCTGCTCGCACGCCAGGTGCACGCCGCCGAGCTGGGCGACGGAGTCGTCGCCGTACTCGAAGAACACCCGGTCGTAGAGCTCCTCGGCGCGACGCAGGCCCACGGTGGCGTCGATGGAGGCGTCGCCGGTGATGTCGAGCTCGCCGACGAACTCGTCGAGGAACAGCCTCCGCAGGCTCTTCGGGGAGCGTGAGTAGCGCGCGAAGAGCGCCCCCTTCACCACCTCCGGCAGGTTCACCAGGGCGAAGACCGGGCCGTCGAGGTTGGTGAAGTACCGCCGGAGGATGTCGGCCTCTTCGGCGCTGAAGTCCTCGGCGACGTACACGCTCACGGGCGGGGAGCGTAAGTCAGGCGGCCGGTCCCCTCGCGGATCCCGGCGGCGGTGTGGGTCATGTGGCGGCGGCCTCGAACGCAGCGTGGGCACGGGCGAGAGCCTCGGGCGACAGCCACAGGTCGGCCACGGTCATGGCCATGGCCTTGGCCCCGTCGAGCACGGCGGCGTCGCCCTTCGGGCCGGCGGCGTGGCGGGCGAACTCGGGGGTGTGGATCCCCACCCCCTCGGGCGCCACGGCGATCATCGGGTGGATGCTCGGGACGAGGTAGCTGACGTTGCCCATGTCGGTCGAGCCCACCACCTCGTGGCCGGCCTCGGGTGCGGCGAGGGTGCGGCCGAGGCGGGCGGCGTTGGCGGCGTAGAGCTCGCACAGCGGTGCGTTGGCCCGCAGGTCCGCGTAGGGCGGCTCGAGCCAGGTGTGCTGCATGTCGCAGCCGGTGGCGTCGGCTCCGGCCCGCAGGGCGGCGAGCACCCGCTCCTTCAGCGGCTGGAGCGTGGCGAGGGTGGCGGCCCGCACGTACCAGTGCATGGCCGCTCGCGCCGGCACGATGTTCGGCTTGTCGCCACCGTCGGTGAACACACCGTGGACGCGCTCCTCGGGCCGGATGTGCTGGCGCAGGGCGGCGACGTTCACGTAGCCGAGCACGGCGGCGTCGAGGGCGTTGCGGCCCTCCCAGGGCGCAGCGGCGGCGTGCGCCGACCGCCCCGTGTAGACCACGTCCAGGCGGTGGATGGCGATCGTGGTCATCCACCGCAGGTCGGCGTCGGCGGGGTGCACCATCATGGCGGCGTCGACGCCGTCGAAGGCACCCCGCTCGCCCATGAACACCTTGCCGCCGCCGCCCTCCTCGCCGGGCGTGCCGAGGATGCGGACCCGACCACCGAGCTCGTCGGCGAGGCGGGCGGCGGCCAGCCCGGCCCCCAGCCCGGCGGCGGCGATGATGTTGTGCCCGCAGGCGTGGCCGATGCCGGGGAGCGCGTCGTACTCGAGCAGCACGGCCACCATCGGCCCGCGGGTGCCGGCGGTGGCCGCGAACGCGGTGTCGAGGCCGTAGGCGTGCCGCTCGACCGACAGCCCCTCCGCTTCGAGCAGCCGGGCCAGCAGGTCGTGGGCATGGTGCTCGGCGAAGTTCTCCTCGGGGTGGTCGTGGATGTCGTGGGAGGCGGCGATCAGGGTGCCGGCCCGCCGGTCGACCTCCTCGCAGATGCGCGCCTTGGCCTGCTCGAGATCCACCGGGCCACGCTACCGCCCGTGGGCCCACCGACCGTCCGGGAGCGCCCTTACACGACCACCGTCAGCGCGTCGGGCTCCACCCGCACAGCGAGCTGGCGGGCGCGGCCCACCCGCTCGCCGTCGAGGAACACCGGCAACGGGTCGTCGAACTCGAGGGTCACGGCGGCCGTGCGTCGGGTCCGCAGCCCGGGATGGGGCAGGTGGGCGCCGGTGCGCGCCCGGCGCCGGGCCTCGAGCCGGTCGCGCAGGCCGAGCGAGCCCTCCGTCACGTCGAGCAGGCCGTCGCCCGGGTGGGCCCGCGGCCCGAGGTCCCACTCCCCCAGCCACTCGGCGTTCATGACCACGGCGAAGTGGCCGCGCCAGGCGCGGCGGTGGGCCGCCAGGTGGGCGACGAAGTGGTGCAGCCGCCCGTCGAGCAGCACACAGCCCAGGTCGACCGGGAAGGTGGTGGCCTCGGGAGAGCCCAGGCGTTCCCGGTCGCCGAGCCCCCCGAGCGTGCGGCACAGGTCGCCGCCGAGGAGGCCGAGCGGCGGCACGGGCCGGTGCTCCCTGCGGGCGGCGCCGACCACCGCCCGGGCCTCGGCGTCGGTGGCCACCACGACCCCACCCGGCGGCAGCGGCCCGGCTTCGCCGTAGGGCGAGCCCTTCTCGATGGTCACCGGCTGGCGTCCTCGGCCAGCCCGTCGACGCCCCGGTCGACCCCGCCCGCGGTGTCGTCGGTGCCGGCACCGCCGGTGTCGTCGGCGGGGTCGGCGGTGCCGGTGGCGATGGCCGACGACGCCGCCACCACGCCGCGGTGCACGGCGTCGGCGGCCCGGCGGGCGGTGGTGGCGGTGGAGCGGTCGGCGGCGGCGTCGCCGAGCTGGCGCAGCAGGTCGATGAGCTGCTTCACCGTGCGCACGAAGTCGCCGCCGGAGAGCTCCTCGTCGGCCAGCACGTGGTCGAGGTCGTCGCCGGCCGCCCAGGCGTGGGCGAGCGGGAAGAAGGCGGCGTCGGGCACCCGGGTCGGGGGCAGGCCGAGGCGCCGCTCGTCGGCGTTGAGCTCCGCGGCCAGCACCTCGAGGCGCTCGGCCCGGTGGGCGACGCTGCGGCTCGGGAACCACGGCTCGAGCTCGGGCCCCGAGCTGCGCTGCTCGTACACGAACGCCGACGTGAGCCCCGCCGTGGACGCCACGTCGAGGTCGTCGAGCAGGCCTTCCTCGAGGGCCTCGGCGATGAGCAGGTCGCACTCGTGGTAGATCCTGACCAGCTGCTCGCCGCGCGAGGTGAGCGCCCACCCGTCGAGGTGCCCCCAGCCCTCCAGCAGCTGGAGCACCCGGTCGAAGGTGTCGACCAGCGACCCGGTGCGGCTGCGCACCCGGCGCTCCGTGTCGGCCAGCTCCCGCTCGAGGCGCTCGGCGCGCCGCAGGGCCCGCAGGTGCCGGTCTCGGTCGGGGCACGCGTGCACCGGGTGCTCGCCGACGGCGCCGCCGTCGGCGCCGGGCCGGCGTGCGGAGCGGCCACGCTCTCCCCGTCCCCTGCGCCCGCTCGTCGTGCGGTCCCGGCCGGGCCGCCCGCCGGCGAAGCGCTCGAGGTCGGCGGCGACCTGGCGCTGGAAGGCCGGCTTCATCGACGTGTACGGCGTGGGCAGGGCGAGCGTGCCCACGACCTCCGGTGGTTCCTCGAAGTCGCTGGCGCCCAGGGCGAGCAGCCGCCGCTGGGCGGTGAGCGCCTTCACCCGCACGGCCCCGCCCTTGCGGTGCGACACCGACAGGACCGCGACCCGGCCGTGTCCCCCACTGCCGTCGAGCCACAGCACGTCGCCGGGCCGCAACGAGCGCAGGCCCTCCTCGACCGCCGTCGCCCGCCCGCCGGGGGGCCCGCCGCGTGCCTCACGCTCGCCCTCGACCACGGCCCGGTACTCGGCGACGTCACCGAGCTCACAGGAAGCCTCGGCCCGGAGCTGGTCGAGCGTGGCCCGCCGCTGCTCGAGGCGCTGCTCGAGCCGCACCACGTCCGCGTCGGCCTGGTACTGGGCGAAGCAGAGGCTCAGCAGCCGGTGGGCCTCGTCGGCCGGGTACCGCCGCACCAGGTTGGCCGCCATGTTGTAGGTGGGGCGGAAGGCGCTGGTGAGCCGGAAGCTGCGGCTCGACGCCAGGGCGGCGACCTCACCGAAGGTCACGAACGGCGACCACAGCACGACGGCGTGGCCGTGGTCGTCGATGCCCCGCCGGCCCGCCCGCCCGGTGAGCTGGGTGTACTGGCCCGGCGTCAGGAACTCGTGGCGTTCGCCGGTGAACTTGGTGAGCTTCTCGATCACCACCGTGCGGGCGGGCATGTTGATGCCGAGGGCGAGGGTCTCGGTGGCGAACACCACCTTCACCAGTCCCTCGACGAAGCACGCCTCGACGGCCTCCTTGAACGGCGGCACCATGCCGGCGTGGTGGGAGGCGATGCCGGCTTCGAGCCCGGCGAGCCACCGGTCGTACTCGAGCACGTGCAGGTCGTCGTCGGTGAGGTTCTCGACGTGGCGCTCCACCACCGTGCGGATGCGCTCCCGCTCCTCCGAGGTGGTGAACCGGAGCCCGGCGCCGACGCAGGCCGACACGGCGTCGTCGCACGCGGCCCGGCTGAAGATGAAGTACAGGGCGGGCAGCATCTCGCGCGCCGCCAGCAGCTCCACCACCTCCACCCGCCGCGGCGTGGCGTAGCGGCGCCGCGGGCGCCCTCCGCCGGCGCGGGCCCGCCAGGCGTCGCGGGGGTCGGTGTCGAACCGGCTGCCGTCGGGGTTGGCCCGGCCGTCGAGGAGGGTGGGCACGAGCACCAGCTGGTCGGACTGCCGGTCGTCGACGAGGTACCAGTTGTCGAGGCTGACCGGCCGCCGGTCCTCGACGACCACCGAGGTGGGGCCGCGCACGGTCTCGATCCAGTCGGCCAGCTCGCCGGCGTTCGACACCGTGGCCGACAGGCACACCAGGCGCACGGCGGCCGGGAGGTGGACGATGACCTCCTCCCACACCGGGCCGCGGTAGGCGTCCTGCAGGTAGTGCACCTCGTCGAGCACCACCCACTCCAGCCGGTCGAGCGCGCTCGACCGGCTGTAGATCATGTTGCGCAGCACCTCGGTGGTCATGACCACCACCGGGGCGTCGCCGTTCACCGAGGTGTCGCCGGTGAGGAGGCCGACCTGCTCGGCGCCGTGGAGCCGCGCCAGGTCGTGGTACTTCTGGTTCGACAGGGCCTTGATGGGCGTGGTGTAGAAGGCCCGGCCGCCCGAGGCGAGGGCCGCCGCGACCGCGTGCTCGGCGACGACCGTCTTGCCCGACCCGGTCGGGGCGCTGACCAGCACCGACCGGCCCGCGTCGATGGCGGCGATCGCCTCGCGCTGGAAGCGGTCGAGCGTGAAGCCCCGGGCGGAGGTGTCGGTCACCCGGCCCAGGCTAGGGCGGGACCTGCTCGGCTCAGGCCGACGCCTCGGCGGCCTTGCGCTGCTTGCGGCCCCGCAGGGCCAGCACCACGGCGCCCACCGCGATCGAGAGGAAGTACAGGATCACCATGGGCACGGCGAGGGCGATCATCGAGATGGGGTCGCCGCTCGGGGTGATCACGGCGGCGATGACGGCGATGACGACCAGCCCGATCCGCCACCAGCCGAGCAGGCGGCGGGGGGTGACGACGCCGATCAGCTGGAGCGCCACGATGACGACGGGGAACTCGAAGCCCACCCCGAACGCCAGCATCATCCACACGATGAGGGTGATGTAGCTCGACGCCGTGTAGTACGGCTGGATGTCGGGGCCGCCGATGTGCACCAGGAACTCGAGGGTCGGGTTGAGCACGTAGTAGGCCACGGCCGCCCCCATGGCGAACAGCACCAGGGCGCTGGCCGTGAACGGCACGGCGTACTTCTTCTCGTGGGGGTAGAGGGCGGGGGTGATGAAGCGCCACAGCTGCCACAGGATCACCGGCATGGCGAAGGCGATGCCGAGGTAGCCCGACATCTTGAGCCGGAGCCCGAAGGTCTGCAGCGGCTCGGTGGCGATCAGCGGGGTGCCCGGCTGGATCTCGTTGAACGGGTGCTTCAGCACGTCGAGCACGTAAGGGAACAAGAACCACCCGGCCAGGGCGCCGACGCCGACGGCGATGATGACCTTGATGAGCCGGGCGCGCAGCTCGGCCAGGTGCTCCCAGATCGTCATGTGGCCGCCGGTGACCGGATCGGCGACCGGTTGCGCGCTCACCCGGCGCGCCCGGGATCAGGCCGCACTGGAGCTGCCCGGCTCGCCGTCGGGCTCGGCGACGGTCTCGGCGACCGGACGCGGCGGCGTGATCAGCTCGGGTCCGGTGCCCGGGGCCGGGGTGACGTCGACGGCGAAGGTCGCAGGCGCCGGCGGCGTGGCGGGCGGGGGCGCCGGCTCTACCGGGCTGTCGGACGCGGCCGGGGCCACGGGGCTCTCGGGAGGCTGGGGCAGGAGGCGGGGGCCCTCGGTGGTGCGGTGGACGGCGTCGCCCTCGGAGCTCTCGGCATCGGTGCCGCCGAGGTCCATGGCCTGGCGGAACTCCTCCTGGAAGCCCGAGGTCATGCGCCGGAACTCGTTGAGGTAGCGACCGGCCTTGCGGGCCGCGTCGGGCAGCTTGTCCGGGCCGAGGACGAGCAGCGCCAGCAGCAGGATGACGATGATCTCGCCGCCACCGACGTTGAACATGGGATCAGATGGTAGCCAGCCGGTTCCCCGTACCGATCCCGCGGACGCCGGGTGGGCGGCTCAGCGGCGGCTGTCGGCCGCCTCGAAGGCCTCCCACAGCCGCCCGTCGTCGTCGAGCAGGCTGCTGAAGGCGTGGATGTCACGCTCCCCGAAGGGCGCACCGCTGGGTCGACGCTCCACCAGCTCCATGGGGGCGGTGCCCACGTCGTACTCCACGCCCGAGGCGAGCAGCAGGTCGATGGTGCGGGGCTGCGCGGGCTTCACGACCAGGGTGTCGCAGCGGGGGCAGACGAAGGAGTAGGTGCCCTGGTGGCTCGTCGGGTCGACGCGGACGCGGACGTCGGCGGTACCAAGCTCGACGTCACCACAGACCGTGCACGTTGCCCGGATCGTCGCCATGTCTCGCAGCTCCTTCGCATCGGGGTCCCTCCCCGGCACAAGTTGTCGTCGCGACCCGGCCGATCCTTGAGCGGCCCGTGGTGGGCCGTTCGACCTGTTGCGCCGCGCCGGGTCGGGGCCGCTCGGAGAGGCGGCGCGTGCCACCGCCGACCCCGGGCGGCATGCTGGAGAGGTGCCCCGCCTGCCCTCGCTGCGCCCGCCGATCGGCTTCGCCCACCGGGGGGCCCGTGCTCACGCCCCGGAGAACACCATCGAGGCGTTCCGGCTGGCGGCCCGGCTCGGCGCGACCGGCCTCGAGAGCGACGTGTGGCTCACCGCCGACGGCCACGCCGTGCTCGACCACGACGGCGTGGTGGGCCGCCGCCCCCGCCGGCGCCCCATCGCCGAGCTGCGCCGCGACGAGCTGCCCCCGCACATCCCCACGCTGGCCGAGCTCTACGCCGAGGTCGGCACCGAGCTCGAGGTGTCGCTCGACGTCAAGGACCCGGCCGCCGCCCCGGAGGTCGTGGCCAGCGCCCGCGACGCCGGGGCCGAGCACCGCCTCTGGCTGTGCCACCACGAGTGGCGGACGGTCGCGTCGTGGCGGGAGCTGTCACCGCACGTGAAGCTCGTCGAGTCGACGCGGCTCAAGCGCCTGGAGGGCGGCCCGGAGCGCCACCTCGCCCGCAGCGCCGAGGCGGGCATCGACGTGCTCAACATGCACCACACCGACTGGAACGGCGGCCTGGTGGCGATGGTCCACCGCTTCGAGGTGCTGGCCTTCGGCTGGGACGCCCAGCACGAGCGGATCCTGCACGAGCTGCTCGACTCGGGCATCGACGCGGTCTACAGCGACCACGTCGACCGCATGGTGGCCGTGCTCGACCGGATGGCCTGACGCCGGCCGCCGCCCGCGAGGGACGCCTGAGCTAGAGGATCCCCCATCGGCTCAACGGCCACACCACGAAGAAGGCTCGTCCCACGATGGTGTGGTCCTCGATGGGGCCGAACCAGCGGCTGTCCTTGGAGTCGTTGCGGTTGTCGCCCATCACCCAGACGTCGCCCTCCGGCACCACGCACGGATCGGCACGTGTGCACTTGTACGGCGAGTTGTCGGTGCTGGTGGTGACCCCGTCGGGCAGGTACGACTCGTCGAGCATGCGCCCGTCGACGTAGACGTGGCCGGCCTCGATGACCAACGACTCCCCCGGCAGCCCCACGACCCGCTTGATGAGGTCCGGGATGTCGGTGGCCGTCTCGCTGGCGGGCCGCTCGAAGACCACGACGTCGCCCCGGTTCACGTCGTGCACCTTGTAGCTGAGCTTGTTGACCAGCACCCGGTCGTCCTTCTGGAGGGTCGGGTACATCGAGGCCGAGGGGATGTAGAAGGCCTGCAGCAGGAAGACCTTGACGACGATCGCCAGCAGGATCGCCCCGCCGAAGACCAGCCCCCACTCGACCACGTTGGCCCAGGTGGGCCCGATGCGGCGGGCCAGGCGGCCCCGCCGGCGACGAGGGCGGTCGTCGGGGGACGACCCGGCCGGAGCGCTCCCCGCGCCCCCGCCCGACGACGTGGCGCCGGACCCGCCGGCGACGAGGTCGTTCAGCTCGGCGATGGGATCCGCCTGCGGATCGTGCGGTGAGGTCACAGGGCATCCGGATGTGGGGAGGGGCACGTCGTGCCGGGGACGGTCAACCTACTCGCCGTACCGGGCCAGCACCCGACGGGCGGCATCGGCTCCGGCGCCGGCGAGCTCGTCGGGCGCGTCGACCACCGAGGCGTCGGGTCCGAGCCGGAGCAGGAGCCGCTCGAGCCAGGGCCGGGCGGCCACGGCGAGGGTGACCCGCAGGCGCCCGCCGGGTGCTTCCGCCACCGCCTCGACGGGGTACTGGCCGACCACCCACGCCGCCGAGGGGGCGAGGTCGAGCACCACCCGGGGGTCGGTCGGCTCGGGCCGGAACACCTCGAGGGGCCCGGCCCCCTGGGGCCGTTCGAACACCTCGTCGAGCACGCTGACCCGCCGGATGCGGTCGACGCGGAACACGCGGACGGCGTCGCTGCTGTGGCAGTAGCCCTCGAGGTACCAGCGGCCCTGCTCGGCCTGCACCCGCCACGGGTCGACCCGACGCACGCCCTGGGCGTCGCGCCCGTAGCTGTAGTAGTCGATCTCGACGGTGCGGCCCTGGGCGGTCGCCCGCTGCAGCACCGCCAGCGCGTCGCCGGAGACCTCACCGAGGTCGACCTCGACGACCTCGGACGTGTCGGCGCCGAGCGCCTCGGCCAGCTTGGCCAGGCCCCGGGCGAGCGGGCCCTGCGGGTCGGCGCCGGGCACGGACTGCAGGCTGCGGCCCGCCGCGAGCAGGGCGAACGCCTGGGCGGGGGTCAGCCGCAGGGGCCGCGTGAAGAAGTCGGGCAGGCGGATCTGCACGCGGTCGTGGTCGACGAGCACGTCGACCAGGGCATCGGGGGTGTACGGGTGGACGCCCACCATGAACACGGTGTCGAGGCACGCCTGGAGCTGCTCGGCGTCGAGCTCGAAGCGCCGGCAGATCTCCTCGATCGTGGCGCCGTCGGGCTGGGCGGCCACCCACGGCACGATGGCGAGCATGCGCCGCAACCGGTCCTGGGCGTTGAGCGGGCTCACCGCACCGCCTCGCCGGCGATGCGGCTCAGCCACGCCACCACGTCGGCCCGCAGCTCCGCAGGCTCGAGCACCTCGGCGTGGTCGAGGAAGCTGAGCACGAAGGAGCGGAACGCCGGCCAGGACGTGACCGGCACGGCGAAGGTCGTGGCGCCGTCGGGTTCGGTGGAGAGCACCGAGTCGTCGCCGAGCTGCTCGCGGGCCCAGCGAGCCTGCTCGTTGTCGACCCTCAGCACGGCGGTCACGGCCTCGCCCTCGCCGTAGGTCCACGGTTGGTCGAGCCCCTCGGGAGCGGTGGGCTCGGGGCCCTCGAAGGTGCCGGGCGCATCGAGCGCCACCTCGCCCCGGATGCGGTCGAGCCGGAAGTTGCGCCCCTCGCCGCGGTCGTGGTCGTAGGCGGTGAGGTACCACCGCCCTCGGCGGTACTCGAGCCGCCACGGCTCCACCACCCGCTCGGCGTCGCCGCCGGCCGAGGCGTAGGCGAAGCGGGCGACCCGGCGCTCGAGCACCGCCGAGAACAGCGGGACCAGCGACGGGTCGGGCGGCAGCGAGGCCACGGCGTCGCCGGGCGGGGCGCCGACGCCGACGTCGTCGCCCGGGTCGACCACCCCGCCGAGCTTCCACAGCGCTTCGGAGCCGTCGCCGGTCTGCTCGCCCACCCGCACCGCCTGCAGGGCCAGGCGCAGCGCGGCCAGCTCGTCGGGGGCGAGGCCGGGATCGGGCAGCTCGTAGTCGGCCCGGTCGATGCGGTACCCGTGCTCGGGAGGGTACGACCCGGCGATGACCTCCATGACGAGCGGGACGCCCAGCTGGCGCAGCTCGTCCTTGTCGCGCTCGAAGGTGCGCCGGAACGCCTCCTTGCCCTCGGCGTAGCCGGTGACCCGCTCGGCGATGTCGTCGGCGGTGAGGGGCCGGTCGGCGTCGAGGAGGGCGGCCGTGAGGTTCATCAGCCGCTCGAGCTTGTCGGACTGGGCCATGTCGTCTACAGCGAGGCGATGAGCTTCTCGACCCGGTCGTCGTGAGAGCGGAACGGGTCCTTGCACAGCACGGTGCGCTGGGCCTGGTCGTTGAGCTTGAGGTGCACCCAGTCGACCGTGTAGTCGCGCTTGCGCTCCTTGGCCCGCCGGATGAACTCGCCCCGCAGCCGGGCCCGGGTGGTCTGCGGCGGCGTGTCGACGGCTTCGTTGATCTCGGCGTCGTCGCAGACCCGTTCTACGAGCCCACGCCGCTGGAGCTTGTAGAACAGGCCCCGATCGCGGTTGACGTCGTGGTACTGCAGGTCGATGAGCGACACCCTCGGGTGGTTGAGGGGCAGGTCGTGCTTGGCGCGGTACGCCTCGACCAGCTTGTACTTCACGACCCAGTCGGCCTCGCGGTCGAGGCCGAGGGGGTCGTCCTCGATCTGGGTGAGGGCGTGCTCCCACATGCCGAGCGCCTGCTTCTCGAGCGGCGACAGGTCGCGCCGCTCGGCGTAGCGCAGCGCCCGGTCGAGGTACTCGGTCTGGATCTCCAGGGCGCTGGCCTCGCGCCCGTTGGCCAGGCGCACCTTGCGGGTGCAGGTGATGTCGTGGCTGATCTCGCGGATGGCCCGGATCGGGTTCTCGAGGGTCATGTCGCGCAGCACGACGTTGGGCTCTTCGAGCATGCGCAGCAGGATCGCGGTGGCGCCCACCTTGAGGAAGGTGGCGTACTCGCTCATGTTGGAGTCGCCCACGATGACGTGCAGCCGCCGGTAGCGCTCGGCGTCGGCGTGGGGCTCGTCGCGGGTGTTGATGATGGGCCGGCTGCGGGTCGTGGCCGACGAGACGCCCTCCCAGATGTGCTCGGCCCGCTGGGAGATGCAGAACATCGCGCCGCGGGCCGTCTGGAGCACCTTGCCGGCGCCGGCGTAGATCTGCCGGGTGACGAGGAACGGGATGAGCACGTCGGCGTAGTGGGCGAAGTCGTCGCGGCGGCTGGTGAGGTAGTTCTCGTGGCAGCCGTAGGAGTTGCCGGCCGAGTCGGTGTTGTTCTTGAACAGGTAGATGTCGCCCCGGATGCCCTCCTCGGCGAGGCGCTGCTCGGCGCTCGAGAGCAGCCCCTCGAGGATGCGCTCCCCCGCCTTGTCGTGCACCACCAGGTCGTGCACGGAATCGCACTCGGGGGTGGCGTACTCGGGGTGGGAGCCGACGTCGAGGTAGAGCCTCGCCCCATTGGCGAGGAACACGTTCGAGCTGCGGCCCCACGACACGACCCGCCGGAACAGGTAGCGGGCGACCTCGTCGGGGCTGAGGCGGCGCTGGCCGCGGAGCGTGCAGGTGACGCCGTACTCGTTCTCGAGGCCGAAGATGCGCCGCTCCATCGCCCGCACGCTACCGGCCCCGCCCGCCGGCGCGGCGAACGGTCGCCGCCCGGCCGGCGACCCTCGTCGAGCCGCGCCCGACGGCGGCGCGATCGGGTGGCCGACCGGCTCGCCGCGCCCGGGTGCTCAGCTCTCGGGGGCCTCGGCCGGTCCGTCCTCGACGGGCGCCTCGGCCGGCGCCGGCGCCACGGGGAGCAGCGCGGGGAGGTCGCTGCGCTCGATGCGGCGGAACGCTCGGCGCTCGGCGGTGCGCTCGAGCAGCGCGACCTCGAGGTCGTCGGCCGAGAGCGTGCGCTCGGGGCCGGCGAGGGCGCCCACCGCGGCGGCGAGGGCGGCGCGCAGGTCGAGGCCCTCCGACCATGCGTCCTCCATCCGTGCGGCGATGGCCTCGGCCTCCCCACCGAGCACGGTGAAGCGGTCCTCGTCCATGACCGTGCCGTCGTAGAGGATGTGGAACAGCTGGTCGTCGGCCGGGCCGGCGCCGACCTCGGCCACGAGGATCTCGACCTCCATGGGCTTCATCTCGTGGGTGAAGACCTGACCGAGGATCTGCGCGTAGTTGTTGGCGAGGCTGCGAGCGTCGACGTCCTCGCGGCTGTAGGCGTAGCCCTTGATGTCGGCGGCGCGCACCCCGGCGATGCGGAGCTGGTCGAACTCGTTGTACTTGCCGACCCCGGCGAAGGCGATGCGGTCGTAGATCTCGCTCACCTTGCGCAGGGTGGACGACGGGTTCTCGGCGCAGATGAGGATGCCGCCGTCGTAGACGGTGGCCACGAGGGAGCGGCCCCGGGCGATGCCCTTGCGGGCGTAGTCGGCCCGGTCCTTCATCACCTGCTCGGGCGCGACGTAGAACGGCATGCTCATCGTTCGTCGCTCCTCGTCTCGACGCTCGTCTCGGGCACCCGGCTCGTGCCGGCCTCGCGGCCGGCGAGGACCTCGAGCAGGGCGGCGAAGCGCTCGGCGATCTCGGCGTCGTCGAGGCGGGAGAAGCCCTCGGCGGTGATGGTGGCGATCACCGGGTAGATGCCCCGCACGACGTCGGGGCCGCCGGTGGCGGAGTCCTCGTCGGCAGCCTGGAACAGCGCCGTGATGGCCAGGTCGACGGTGTCGCCGCGGCTGAGCCCCTCACGGAAGCCGAGCTTCACGACGGTGCCAGCGTGCAGGCTGCCCGAACCGCTGGCTGCGAAGTTCGACTCCTCGTAGCGGCCGCCGGTGACGTCATACTGGAACAGCCGGCCGGCGCCGCGCCGCAGGTCGTAGCCGGCGAACAACGGCACCACGGCCAGGCCCTGCATGGCGGCCGGCAGGTTGCCCCGCACCATCTGCCCGAGCTGGTTGGCCTTGCCCTCCAGCGAGAGCGACGACCCCTCGACCTTCTCGTAGTGCTCGAGCTGGAGCTGGAACAGCTTCACCATCTCCATGGCGGGGCCGGCCGCCCCGGCGATGGCCACCCCGGAGTGGCGGTCGGCCGGGAACACCTTCTCGATGGCCCGATGGGAGATCAGGTTGCCTGCCGTGGCCCGACGGTCGCCGGCCATCACCACGCCGTCGGCGTAGCGGATGGCGACCACCGTGGTGCCGTGGGTGATGGCCAGGCGGTCGGTGACGTCGGCGGTGGGCGGCTCGGGCGCCAGGCCCAGCCGGCGCACGAGCGCTGCGAAGTCCGGCCCCGGGTCGTCGCCCGGGGTGAAGAAGGGCATGGTCACGGGCGGTGAGGCTACCGGCTCCGCGGCGGGCGCCGGGCGGGCCGCTACTGCCCGCCCTTCTGCACGAAGCTGCGGACGAAGTCCTCCGCGTTGGTCTCGAGCACCTCGTCGATCTCGTCGAGCAGGTCGTCGAGCTCGGCCTTCAGCTTCTCGCCCTTCTCCGACGTCGCAGGCGCGTCGTCGACCTCGACCTCGGCCTTCTCGCTCGGGCTCTTGCGGATCTGCTCACGTTCGGCCATGGGACCTCGGTTCGTTCGGGTGGCGTGTCGACCTCAGGACCCGAGCCGCTCGAGCAGCTCGGCCGAGGTCTCGCTCGCGGCGATCAAGCTACCCACATGGGCGGCCGTTCCGCGCGTTGGTTCCATCATCGGGACGCGCCGCAGCGGCTCCTCACCGATGTCGAACACCAGCGAGTCCCAGTTGGCGGCGACCACGTCGGTGGCGTACTTCTGCAGGCACTTGCCCCGGAAGTAAGCCCGGGTGTCGGGCGGCGGCTCGGTCATCGCTCGCTCGACCTCGTCGTCGGTGGTGAGCCGCTCGAGGCCCACCCGGGCGGCGAGCGACCGGTCGGGGCGCAGGTCGTGGTACTGCAGGTCGAGCGCGGCCAGCCGGGCGTCGCCCCACTCGAGGCCGTGGCGCTCGCGGTAGGCGTCGACCAACCGGTGCTTGGCCACCCAGTCGAGCTGGCCGGCGAGGGCCGACGGGTCCGACTCGAGGCCGTTGAGCACCGCCTCCCATCGGCGCAGCACCTCGTTCCCGACCTGCTCGCCGACGCACGCCAGGCCGACGTCGTCGGCGTACTTGCGGGCCCGGGTGAACAGCTCCCACTGCACCTCGAGGGCGGTGACGGTGGCGCCGTCGGCGAGGGCGATCGGCTGGCGCAGGGTCAGGTCGTAGCTCACCCTCCGCAGCGCGCCCACCGGCGAGGCGAAGGCGAACTCGCGGGGCAGGAACTCGTCCTCGATCATCGCCAGGACGAGGGCGGTGGTGCCCACCTTCAGGAACGTGGCGACCTCCGAGAGGTTGGCGTCGCCGATGATGACGTGGAGGCGGCGGTACTTCTGGGCGTCGGCGTGGGGCTCGTCGCGCGTGTTGACGATCGGGCGCTTCAGCGTGGTCTCGAGCCCCACCTCCTCTTCGAAGAAGTCGGCCCGCTGGCTGATCTGGAACGGCACCTCGTCGGGCCCGAGGCCGGCCTCGCAGCCGACCTTGCCGGCGCCGCAGAAGATCTGGCGGGTGATGAAGTGCGGCGTGACGTGGCTGACGATGCGCCCGAACGGCACGGCCCGGTCCATGAGGTAGTTCTCGTGGCAGCCGTAGGAGTTGCCCTTGCCGTCGGAGTTGTTCTTGTAGACGACGATCTCCTGCCCCGCGGGCAGCAGCCGCCGGGCCGCGTCCATCGAGGTCTGCAGGATGCGCTCGGCGGCCCGGTCGAACACCACCACCGAGCGGGCGTCGGAGCACTCGGGCGTCGAGCACTCGGGGTGGGCGTGGTCGACGTAGTAGCGGGCGCCGTTGGTGAGCACGGCGTTCACGAGGTGGGTCTCGACCTCGGGTGCCATCGCCCCCAGCGGCGAGAACCCCCGGGCGTCGGTGCCCGGCTGCTCGTCCTCGAAGTCCCACCCGACCTTGGGCGCCGCACCGGCGCTGGCGGAGCGGCGCTCCAGCTCGTGCAGGTACGAGTTGATGAGGACCGACGACGCGGCGATGGGGTTGGGGTCGTCGGTGCCCCGGAGCACGATCCCGTACTCCGTCTCGATCCCGCAGATCTTCTGGATGGCCACGGCGTCAGCCTACCGACGGGCCCCGGCCCGTCCCGGGTCGGCGGGCGGGCGTGACGGGCACCGCGCCGGCCGTCAGAGGTACTGCCCGGTGGCGACCCGCTCGATGGCCCGGCCGCCCTCGGGGTCGGTGTGGGGCTTCTTGACGAGCGTGCGGACGTAGACGATGCGCTCGCCCTTCTTGCCCGAGATCTTCGCCCAGTCGTCGGGGTTGGTCGTGTTGGGCAGGTCCTCGTGCTCCTTGTACTCCTGGTGGATCGACTCGATGAGGTCGTCGACCCGGATGCCGCGCACACCAGCAGCGAGGAACCGCTTGATGGCCAGCTTCTTGGCCCGGCGCACGATGTTCTCGATCATCGCCCCCGACGAGAAGTCCTTGAAGTACATGACCTCCTTGTCGCCGTTCTGGTAGGTGACCTCCAGGAACTGGTTGGCCTCGTCGTCGCGGTACATCTCGGCCACGGTGGCCTCGATCATCGCCATGACGGCCTTGTGGGGGTCGCCCCCTCCGAGGCTGTCGACCTCGCCGGCGTCGAGGGGCAGGTCGGCGGTGAGGTAGCGGGCGAAGATCTGCGCCGCCGCCGCCTCGTCGGGCCGCTCGATCTTGATCTTCACGTCGAGGCGGCCGGGCCGCAGGATGGCCGGGTCGATGAGGTCCTCGCGGTTGGAGGCGCCGATGACGATGACGTTCTTCAGCGTCTCGACGCCGTCGATCTCGGCCAGCAGCTGGGGCACGATCGTGGACTCCATGTCGGAGCTGATGCCGGTGCCACGGGTGCGGAACAGCGAGTCCATCTCGTCGAAGAAGACGATGACCGGCCAGCCCTCCTCGCTCTTCTCCCGGGCCCGCTCGAACACCAGGCGGATCTGGCGCTCGGTCTCGCCGACGTACTTGTTGAGCAGCTCCGGGCCCTTGATGTTGAGGAAGTAGCTGCGGGCCTCCTTGTCGCCGGAGACCTC
Source organism: Actinomycetes bacterium (assembly GCA_029782145.1). GTDB lineage: Bacteria > Actinomycetota > Acidimicrobiia > Acidimicrobiales > Acidimicrobilacustridaceae > CAMFLJ01. The sequence continues at coordinate 216,904 of JAKOVH010000023.1, forward strand.
GGCGACCTTCTTGGCCAGCGAGTTGGCCACCGCCTTGGCGATGAGGGTCTTGCCGCAACCGGGGGGCCCGTAGAGCAGGATGCCCTTGGGGGCCGGCAGCTTGTGCTCGGCGAAGAGGTCCTGGTGCAGGAACGGCAGCTCGACGGCGTCCATGATCTGGTCGATCTGGGAGTCGAGGCCGCCCACGTCGGCGTAGGAGATGTCGGGCACCTCCTCGAGCACGAGCTCCTCGACCTCGGGACGGGGCAGCTTCTCGAGCAGGAGCGCGGCCCGGGGGTCGAGCAGCACCGAGTCGCCGGCGCGCAGCTTCACGCCCATGAGGTCCTCGCTGATCTCGACGACCTGCTCCTCGTCGGCCCGGCCGACGATCATCGCCCGATGCCCGTCGTCGAGCATCTCCTTGAACGTGACGATCTCGCCGGTGCGCTCCGGGGCGCGGGCGAGCACGACGTTGAGCGACTCGTTGAGCACCACCTCGGCGCCGCGGGCGAGCTCCTCGGCGCGGATCTCGGGGTGCAGCGACACCCGCATCTTGCGGCCCCCGGAGAACACGTCGACGGTGTCGTCGTCGTTGCGGCCGAGGAAGGTGCCGTAGGCGGCCGGCGGCTGGGTGAGCTTCTCGACCTCCTCACGCAGGGCGGCGATGTGCTCGCGCGCCTCGCGCAGGGTGTAGGTGAGCTTCTCGTTCTGGCTCACGGCCTGGGCGAGCTGGCCCTTGGTCTCGAGCAGGCGCTCCTCGAGGGTGCGCACCCGCTTGGGGGCGTCCTGGAGCCGGCGGCGCAGCGACGCGACCTCCTCCTCGAGGACCCGGACCTGCTCGTGCAGGTCGTCGACCTCACCTGGCTGGGTGTCCCGGTTGGCTTCGTCGTCGTGTGCGTTGACGGCACCCACCTCCTCGTTCGCCTGAGGGCGACCCTACCGTGCCGCCCCCGCGGAACGGGCGCTTTCGACGTGCTGTAACAGGGACTTTCGGAACTTGCGTCGTCGTCGCCGCGACGAGGATGCTTCGGGGCGATCGCCCGGGCGCGCACCGGGGTCCGGGATTCTCCCAGGATGCCCCGTGTTTATCCGGCGTGGCACTACAGTGGCTGGTGCAGCTCGATGCTGCAGCCAAACGCCCCACCCCCACTCCCCTCACGAAGAGGTACACGGCGAATGAAGGTCTGGATCGACCAGGATCTCTGCACCGGCGACGGGCTCTGCGAGGAGATCGCCCCTGACGTCTTCACCCTGCTCGACGACGGCCTCGCCTACGTCAAGGAGGGCGACAAGGTCTTCTCCGATCCGGGCGGCGCCGCCGGTCTGGCCAACATCCCCGACGGGCAGCTCGACTCGGTCATCGAGTCCGCCGAGGAGTGCCCCGGCGAGTGCATCTTCATCGAGGCCGAATGACACCGGCGCCTCCGGCGCCCGCACGACGCACCTGACGAGGGCCCCGGCTGCGGCCGGGGCCTTCTCGCGCCCGCCCCCCTCTGGTCCGGTCCCTCCCTCCTTCGTCGTTCTGGTGGAGGTCTGCCCCCCGATCAGGGGGG
>JAKOVH010000026.1 GCA_029782145.1 Actinomycetes bacterium
CGCGGCCCGGGCCCTGGTGGGGGGGGCCCACGCCCCCGCCGTGCTGGCGGGGCGCGACCGGCCCGGCCAGCACGGCGAGGTGCTCAGTTCGTGGCGGCCGCCCGGTTCTGGCCCCGGTGCCAGTTCACCGCCCGGGTGACGCGCTCGGGTGCCTTGTCCTTCACCGTGGCGCCACGCTCGCTCGAGATCTTGTTGTCCTGGACGGCCTTGTCGATCCTGGCGTCGAGGTCCTTCACGATCGCGTCGATCACCGTCTGAGGCTCGACGCCGTGGGCCTGGGCGACGTCGGCGACCGACTGGCCGTCCTTCAGGGCCTGGCGCAGCTCGCTGCCGGGGATCCCGATGGTGTTGGCGGCGACCTTGCCCTCGTGGCGCAGCAGCGCCCGCAGGCGGGGGTGCTTGGCCAGGATCGAGGTACCGGTCGGGTCGGCGCTCTGGGTCTGGCTGGTCTGCGCCCCGGCCACCGCCGGCAGGACGGCAGAGGCGCCGACGGCGCCCATGGCGAGCGTCGAGCCGAGGGCGACCGTGGCGATCAGGGACGTGCGCTTCATGGGTGGTCCTCCTGGTGAGGGGTCTCGTCCGCCGCTCCGTGCGGCGTCATGGGTGCAGTGTCGACCCCTCACCTGACACCCGACTGAACGGCCTCCGCACCAGGATGGCCCACCCCGCGTCGGGCCTCAGACCCCGATCCAGCGGGGGCGGCGCGCCAGCCCCGCGGCCAGCGCCCGGTGGCGGGATCGTCGCAGCTCCTCACCCGCGTCGAGGAACGCCGCCCCGACCACGCCGCGCATCCGCTGCTCGTCCATGAACGCGGTGCCCATCACCGAGCGGACGCTCGGCCCCGGCTCGAGCACGATCACCGGCAGCTCGGCCCGGCGCAGGGCGCCGAGCTCGGTGGAGAGCTTGCTGGCCCCGAAGCGGCGCATCCAGCTGTCGAACCCCCACCGGCCCAGGGCCCGTCCCGACATCGGCGACGAGACCACCACCAGGTCGAGGCGCTCGGCCTCCCGGGCCAGCACGTCGGCGTTGGTCGGCGAGCGGACGCCTCCGTCGATGTGCTTGTGCCCGTCGATCACCACGGGGGCGAAGTACCCGGGGATGGCGCAGCTCGCCGCCACCGCAGCGCGCAGCCGGGGCTGGGACTCCCGCCCGAACACGACGAGCGAGGAGTCCCGCTGGCGCAGGCCGCACAGCCACAGGTCGCGCTCGGGCCACTCGTCAGGGATGGCCTCGAGCAGCTCACCCATGTGCTCGGCCATGTCGAGGTGGCCGTCCGGCAGCAGGCTCATGGCCGACCCGAGCACCTCGGGCGACCAGGGTCGGCGCACGACGGCGCCGACCAGCGACGGATGGGGCGCTCGGGGCGGCCGCAGCATGTGACGGGTCGAGAACTGCGGGAGGGGGGCGTGCTCGCGCAGCCAGGCGGTGAGCGAGGCCGGGACGTCGGGCGCCTCGGCCCCGACGCTGAGCGCCGCCAGGTCGCTGGCCCGCAGGCCGCTGCGCAGCAGCGCGCCCACGAGCGAGCCGGCCGAGGTGCCGACGACGAGCTCGGACTCCCGCGGGTCCCACCCGAGGTCGTGCTCGAGGGCGCACAGGACACCGGCGTGGTAGGCCACGCCGGCCAGACCACCGCCTCCGAGAACCAGTCCGACTCGCATGGCCCGCTCCTTACCCATCCGAGCGGCTCGGCGGTCACCTTTGCGTCAGGACGGTCGGGTGCACGTCGCCGACCGGCGGCTCCGGCGGCCCCGGCGGCCTCGGCGCGACATCATCTGAGGTGATGAGCCGGCTCCGGGACCGAGGTGGGGTGGACGCGCCCGGGCGACGACCATGGCGGTGAGCGCCAGCACGATCGGCGCGGCGATCGGCCCGGGCCTGTCCGCGTCGGAGGCGGCCCGCCGCCTGGCCGACGACGGGCCCAACGAGCTGCCGACCACCCGGAAGCGCCCGCTGCTGCGCCAGGCCTGGGACGTCGTGCGCGAGCCCATGCTGTTGCTGCTCCTCTGCGCCGGCACCATCAACTTCCTGCTGGCCGAGCCGCTCGACGGCGCCATCCTCATGTCGTTCGTGATCGTGGTGATCACCATCTCCGTCTACCAGGAGCACAAGACCGAGAACGCCCTGGCCGCCCTGCGCGACCTCTCCTCGCCCCGGGCCCTGGTGGTCCGCGACGGCCAGCAGGTCCGCATCGCCGGCCGGGAGGTCGTGCGCGGCGACGTGGTGCTGCTGGCCGAGGGCGACCGGGTGCCGGCCGACGCCACCCTCGTCGACTGCGTCAACCTCTCCGTCGACGAGTCGGCGCTCACCGGCGAGTCGGTGCCCGTGCGCAAGGCGCCGGCGCCCGGGCCAGGGTCGCTGGGGGAGGCGGAGGCGGAGGCGGGGGCGGGGGCGGGGCCGGGGGCCCTGGCGGGTGGTCAGGTGGCGATGGGCGCGCCCGGCGGCGAGGGCACGCCGTGGGTGTTCACGGGGACGCTGGTGGTCAAGGGCCACGCCGTGGGGCTCGTGCAGGCGACCGGGGCCGAGACCGCGCTCGGCCGCATCGGCACCACGCTGGGGTCCATCGAGCCGGAGCGCACGCCGCTGCAGCGCGAGATCGACCGGCTCGTGCTGGTCATGGCCGTCGTCGGCGTCGGTGTGGCGGTCGGCGTCGTGGTGCTCTACGGGCTGGTCCGCGGCGAGTGGCTCGAGGCGCTCCTCGCCGGCATCGCCACCGCGATGGCCGTGCTGCCCGAGGAGTTCCCCGTCGTGCTCACGGTGTTCCTGGCGCTCGGCGCATGGCGCATGTCCCAGCGCCACGTCCTCACCCGGCGCCCGCCGGTCATCGAGGCCCTGGGCTCGGCCACGGTGCTCTGCGTCGACAAGACCGGCACCCTGACGACCAACCGCATGCGCGTCGCCCGGCTCGTCGTCGACGGCGTGGTGCACGAGGTCGGCGAGGGCCCGCTCCCCGAGGCCTTCCATGCCGTCGCCGAGTACGGCGTGCTCGCCTCGCCGGTCGACCCGTTCGACCCGATGGACACCGCGTTCAAGCGGCTGGGCGAGCAGGGCCTGGCCGGCACCGAGCACCTGCACGCCGACTGGGTGCTCGAGCGCGAGTACCCGCTGTCGGAGCGGCTGCTGGCCCTGTCCCACGTCTGGCGCTCACCGCGGAGCGCGGACCACGTCGTGGCCGCCAAGGGCGCACCGGAGGCGGTGGCCGACCTGTGCCATCTCGATGCCGCCGACCGGGCGGCGGTGGGCGCCGAGGTGGAGGCGGCCACCGCCGACGGCCTCCGGGTGATCGGCGTGGCCCGGGCGCTGTTCGAGGGCACCGACGAGCTGCCCCCCGAGCAGCACGACTTCGACTTCGAGTGGATCGGCCTCGTCGGGCTTCACGATCCCGTGCGACCCGGCGTGGCCGACGCCGTGGCCGAGTGCCGGCGGGCCGGCATCCGCACCGTGATGATCACCGGCGACTACCCGGGCACGGCGCTGGCCATCGCCCGGGAGGTCGGCCTCGACCACACCCGCTGGCTCACCGGCCCGGAGCTGGCCGCCATGGACGACGAGGAGCTGGCCCGCAGGGTGCCCGGTGTCAGCGTGTTCGCCCGGGTGCTGCCGGAGCAGAAGCTGCAGCTCGTGCAGGCGCTGCGGGCCAACGGCGACGTCGTGGGCATGACCGGCGACGGGGTGAACGACGCGCCGGCCCTGCGAGCTGCCGACATCGGCATCGCCATGGGCCAGCGGGGCACCGACGTGGCCCGAGAGGCCGCCGCCCTCGTGCTCACCGACGACGACTTCTCCTCGATCGCCGGCGGCGTGCGCCAGGGCCGCGGCATCTTCGACAACATCCGCAAGGCGATGGCCTACGTCATCGCCGTGCACATCCCCATCATCGGCATGGCCCTGGTGCCCCTGCTGGTGCCGGACTGGCCGCTCGTGCTGCTGCCCGTGCAGATCGCGCTGTTCGAGCTGATCATCGACCCCGCCTGCTCGGTGGTGTTCGAGGCCGAGCAGATCGACCCCCGGATCATGGACGGGCCGCCCCACCCCGTGGGGCAGGCCATGTTCAGCCGCCGGGTGCTCACCATCGCCGCCCTGCAGGGGCTGTCCGTGCTGGTCGCCGTGCTGGCCGTCTACCTCTGGTGCGTCGAGGGCGGCCGGCCCGACGTCGAGGTCCGCTCGGTCACGTTCGCCACCCTCGTGCTCGCCAACCTGGGGCTCATCCTCGTCAACCGCTCGTGGCGCCTGCCGCTGCGGCGCACGCTGGCCGAGCGGGCCAACCCCACCCTGAAGTGGATCGTGGTGCTCGCCGTGGGCCTGCTCGCGCTGCTGCTCAGCGTGCCGGCGCTGCGCGACGCGTTCGCCTTCGGCCCGGTGTCGCTGGTCGACCTCGTGGTGGTGACGGCGGCGGCCGCGCTCGGCGTCACGTGGTTCGAGCTCTACAAGCTGCGGCTGGCCCGGCGCGACCGGCGTCGGGCTCGGGCCGACGCGAGCGCGACCGCTCAGCCGTAGCGGGCGAGGACCTCGGCGACGGCCCCCACGTAGCCGCCACCGAACTTCACCGCGTGCACCACCAACGGGGCGAGCTGGTGCAGCGGCACGCGCTCCTGCCACCCGTCGGCCAGCGGCGCCGCCTCGGCGTAGGCGTCGAACGCCTGCCGGCCGAACCCGCCGAACAGGCGCATCATGGCCAGGTCGTACTCGCGGTGGCCGCCCAGCGCGGCCGGGTCGATCAACCAGTTGCGGCCCTGGCGGTCCACCAGCCGGTTGCCGGCCCACAGGTCGCCGTGCAGGCGCGCCGGCGGCTCGGGCGGGCCCACCAGCTCGTCGACCCGGTCGGCCACCCGCCGCAGCGCGACCACCGAGCGCTCGGGCAGCGAACCGGTGGCGGCGGCCATGGCGGCCAGCGGTCGCAGCCGCCGCTCGGCGTAGAACTCGGCCCAGGAGGCGGCGGGGTCGTTGGGCAGCGAGCGCGAGCCGGTCGGCCGTCGGTCCTCCCGGCCGAAGCACGGCGAGCCGGCCGCGTGCAGGGCGGCCAGGCCCCGGCCGAGCTCTGCCTCCGTCGTGGCTCGGGCGGCTCCTTCCTCGATCCACTCGAGGGCCAGGAGCGGGGGGTCGTCGGCCACCGCGAGCACCTCGGGCAGGAGCACGGCGTCGGCGTCGCGCAGCCAACGGAGGCCCGCCGCTTCGGTGAGGAAGAACTCGGGAGGGGCCCGGTGGTGGGTCTTGGCGAACACCACCCGGCCGTCGGAGAGCGCCACCCGGTACGACGCGGCCACGTCGCCGCCGCGGACGGGCTCGGCGCCGACCACCTCGGCGCCCAGCTGGCCGGCCAGCTCGGCGGCCACCCCGGGGTCCATGGGCGCAGCGTAGGTCCGGCCCGGGCGCTCCCCGAGCAGGCCCGTCCAGTCGCCGACCCCTCTACCGTAGGTGGTACGGTCCCTGCGCGGTCGGACGTGGGGGCCGGCGCTCGGGGAGGGGCCGATGGCTGATCACGACGACCTGCGCACCGATGCGATCCTCGAGGAGGCGAGCGCGCGCGCCGGCGGGCTCACCGACCTGGGAGACGGGCCGTTCGTCGAGCCGCTCGCGCTGGTGCTGGACTCGCTGCGGACCGAGGCCGACCTCAACGACCTCGGCCACGTGATCGCACGCGAGCGGATGGTCCTGCACACGGTCAACCGGTTGCACTACGTCGACGACCGCACGCACGACCCGGCCATCGCCGCCCAGGAGATCGTGCGGCCTGTCTTCATCATCGGCATGCCGCGCACCGGCACGACGATCCTCCACGACATCCTCGCCCAGGACCCCGCCAACCGTGCGCCGCTCACCTGGGAGGTGATGTTCCCCTCCCCGCCGCCCCGGGCCGAGACCTGCACCACCGATCCGCGCATCGAGGTGTGCGCCGCCACGTTCCCTCCGCAGGAGGAGCAGATCCCCGAGTTCAAGGCCATCCACCCCATGGGCGCCGAGCTCTCCCAGGAGTGCGTGGTGATGATGGGCGAGTCGATGTGCACGCCGCTGTTCCACAACCAGTTCCGGGTGCCGACCTACCAGGACTGGGTCGACACGGAGGCCGACTGGTCGCCCGTCTACGCGTTCCACCGCAGGCAGCTCCAGCACCTCCAGGCCCACCACGCCCGCGACCGCTGGGTGCTCAAGACCGGCGCCCACCTGTGGGGCCTCGAGCACCTGCTCGAGACGTACCCCGACGCCCGGATCGTGTTCACCCACCGCGACCCGGTGACGTCGATGACCTCCTACGCCAGCCTCACCACCTTGGTGCGCGGCGTGGGCAGCGACTCGGTCGACCCCCACGAGGTGGCCGCCGACTGGACGCCGCGGCTGCACCGGGTGCTCATGAACGGCATCCGGGTGCGCCAGGCCAGGGAGTACCCCGACGCCGTCTTCTACGACGTGCTGTTCACGGACTTCGTGCAGGACCAGTTCGCCGTGGTCGAGGCGATCTACGACGCCTTCGGCCTGCCGATGAGCGACGAGGGTGCACGCGCCATGAGGGCGTTCATCGACGACAACCCGCCCGGCAAGCACGGCGTGCACCGCTACCAGTCCGACGACTACGGCCTGGTGCCCGACCGGGTGCGGGCCGACTTCGCCGAGTACATCGAGCACTTCGGGCTCCCCGCCGAGGAGCGGCCCGGCGTCGACACCCTCCCCGGCTGACGGCCCCGCTCCTCCCTCCCCGACTGATCGTCCCGCTCCTCCCTCCCCGTTCTGGTGGAGGTCTACGACCACATGCGCACGTAGATCTCCACCAGAAGCGCCAGGGAGGGGTGGGGCCGGGTGGAGGCGGATGGGGGCGTCAGGTGGTGACGATCACCCGGCCGACGGTGGCCCGGTTGGCCATGGCGTCGACGGCGCGCGGCAGCTCCTCGAAGGGCACCACCTCGCCCACGACCGTGCGGATGCGCCCGGCCGCGTGGCGCTCGAGGATCTCGGCCTGGATGCGGGCGCCGAGGCTGGACGGGGCCACGTTCCAACCCAGGGCGCTCTTCAGGAACGCCACCATCTCGTCGGACTGGTAGTTGAGCATCACGCCGCACAGCCGGGCGTTGGCCAGCATGAAGCGGCGGGGCACCACGAAGGGCTCGTCGGCCACCTCCTTGTTCGAGGCGAAGCCCATCATCACGTAGCGGCCGTTGTAGGCGAGGCTCTTGAGCGAGGCCTCCCACACCGCCTCGCCCACGTTGTCGAACACCACGTCGACGCCACGACCGCCGGTCTCGGCCAGGGCGACCTCGGCGACGTCGGTGGTCGTGTAGTCGACGGTGACGTCGGCGCCGAGCTGGCGGCACAGGGCCAGCTTCTCCTCGCTGCCGGCCGCCGCGATCACCGTGGCCCCTGCGTCCTTGGCCAGCTGCACGGCGGCCGATCCCGAACCGCCGGCGGCCGCGTGCACCAGGACCGTCTCGCCCCGCTTCAGCTCGGCCCGGTCGAACAAGCCGAGCCACGCCAGATGGAACGGGAAGAACAGCGCGGCGGCGTCGGCCACGGCGAGCCCGGCCGGCACGTCGAAGGCCGCCGCCGCCGGGCAGACGGCGTGCTCGGCGTACCCGCCGATGGCCGTCTTGGTGGTGGCCGCCACCCGCCGGCCCACGTAGCCCTCGGCCCCCTCGCCGGCGACGGCCACCACGCCCATGACCTCCATGCCCGGGCTGTACGGCAGCTCGGGGCGCACCATCATGTTGCCGCCGTTGATGCGCTCGAGGTCGTTGAGGTTGAGCGGGATGCCCTCGACGCGCACCAGCAGCTCGCCGGGTCCCGGCTCCGGCACCGGCACCTCGTCGAGCTGCAGCACCTGGAGCGGCTCGCCGTAGCGGTGCACGCGCCAGGCCCGCATCGTCTCCTGCCCGTCACCAGCCACCCTCGTCCCCCTTCGTCGGTGCCCGATCAGCTCGGGCCGGTCAGCCTCGTGCCGCCAGCGCCTTCACCCCGTCGACCAGGCGGTCGATCGAGTACTCGAACAGCTCCGCCAGCGCCGGGCTGGCGAAGTGGGGCAGCACGTCGTCGAACTGCGCCCGGTCGTCGGGCGAGAGCGAGCCCAGCGCCCCGAGGATGGCCGCCGCCTCGTGCTGCGGCGTCTCGAGCCCGGCGGGCCGGGCGAGCTCGAGCACCACGGCGCCGAGCACCGTCTGGGGCACCCAGCGCAGGGCCTCGGCCAGGTCGGTGCCCTGCAGCCCGGCCCGCCGCAGGATCCGGGCCAGGACGGCCACCTTCTCGACCAGCGCCGGCTGGAACGAGCCCTGGGCGGTCATCTCCAGCAGCAGCGGCGGGTAGGCGCGCACGTGCTCGCGCAGCGACCGGCACCAGGCCCGCAGCTGGTTGTCCCAGCGAGCGCCCCTGGGGACGCTGGCGTCCCACTCCCGCAGCGCCTGCTCCGCGGCGAGGGCCACCAGCTCGTCGCGGTTGCGCACGTGCGTGTAGAGCGACATGGGCCGGGTGCCGAGCACGGCGGCCACCCGCTCCATGGTGATCGGGGCGTCCGGCTCGTCGCGCACCAGCGTGAGGGTGGCCTCGACGATGTGCTCCCGGGAGAGCGTGCCGCGCGAGACCCTGGTGCGGGCCCGGGTGCTCGCTGACCGTTCGGCGCGGCTCACCCGGGCACGTCTACCAGAGGTCGTACGGTAGGGCAATCGCCAGTAGGAGGGACCGTGCTGGAGCGCACCACCATCGTCGTCGGCAACCCCAAGGCCAGGTCGCGCACGTCGGCCGCGGCCCACGACGTGGCCGCCTTCGTGGCGGCCCGGTTGGGAGCCCGCCCCGCCGTCACCGAGGTCGAGCTGCCCGACCTCGGCGCCGGCCTGCTCGGCTGGGGCGACCCCGCGGTGGCCGAGGCGATCGCGGCCGCGAAGGCCGCCGACCTGCTGGTCGTCGCCTCACCGACCTACAAAGCGACCTACACCGGCCTGCTCAAGCTGTTCCTCGACCAGATCGGCGCCGACGAGCTGGGCGGCGTCACCACCGTCGCGGTGATGCTCGGCGCCGGCGCCGCGCACGCGCTGGCGGTGGAGGTGCACCTGCGCCCCGTGCTGGTCGAGCTGGGCGCGAGCCTGCCGACGCGCGGCGTCTACCTCCAGGAGGCGGAGCTGGAGGACCTCACGCCGGTGCTGGATCGGTGGTGGGGTGCGGCCGAAGGCCCGCTGCGCAGGGCGCTCAACCAGCGCTAGAGCTGGTTGCGCACCCCTGCCTCGTGCCAGACGGCCCGCACCTCGTCGGCGGGACCGCCGCTGATGGCCGCCTCGCCCGGTCCGCGCCGGCCCAGGGGCAGCACGGTGCGGTGGCGAGCGTCCTCCACCAGCATCGCGCAGGCCGTGTAGGCGGCGACCACGGCGAGCACCACGCCGACCCAGCCGGCGGTGAGCTTCCAGCCGTCGGAGCCGGTGAGCTCGTAGAGCCCGGTCGTGGCGAAGCGCACCGCGGTGGTGGCCAGCACCACCGCGGGAACGGCCTTCACCGGTTCGGCGCCGGCGAAGGCGACGCCGATGCCCACGGCCGACACGAGCAGCAGCAGGCCCAGCGCCGTGCTGGTGGCTCCGGGCGCCCCGGCGAGCACCACGAGACCGACCGACGCCCACGTGCCGGTGAGGATCGCCATCGCCGTGCCCACCACGACGTCGCGCCCGAGGTAGCCGAGCACCGCGGCGAGCAGCTGGAGCGGCGCCACGAACGCCAGCAGCACGAGGGCCACCTGACGGCCGTCGGCTGCGTCGACCCACCCGAGGTTGAGCCCGGCCACCACGAACGTGCCGCCGCACAGCGCCAGGAAGCCGAGGGGCAGAGGGTTGGCGATGGGGCGCAGGGCGATGGTGACCGGCGGTGCGCCGAGGTCGGCGTCGGCCTTCACGACGCCACGACCAGCGCCTGCGGTGCGGCCTGCTTCATGCGGGTGAGGACCCACTGCTGCTGGATCGCCGTCTCGCCCTCGCAGCGGTGCACGGTGTCCAGCAGGGCCTGGTCCCGCGCCCCCTGGGCCGCCTGGCCGATCATCGTCCACGACACGTCGCACTCGGCAGCCATCAGGTACAGGTCGTGGAGGTCGCGCAGCAGGGCGAGCGGGCCTCGACGGGTGCCCGAGAACAGCTCCCCGTGCAGCCGGTCGGGCTCGTCGGGGGCGTCCTCCCCGTAGCGCTCGACGAACGGCTTCAGCCGTTCGGCGTGGTCCTCGCACTGCGAGGCCAGCAGGTGGCACTCGTGGAAGACGTCGGGCTCCTCGCGGTGGTCGGTGGCCACCTGGCGGAACGCCTTGGCCAGGTCGAGCTGCGAGCGGTGGAGCAGGCCGAGGTAGTGGGCGAGGTGCACGGGTCAGCCCTCCGTGGTCGAGCGAGCGTCGGCCGCCGGGCCGCCTGCGGTGGTGGGGACGACGCGACCGCCGACGGGTGCCGGGCCGCCCACCGTGGGGGCCGGAGCCGGCCCGTCGCCGGCGGCCACCCGCGTGACCTGCACCGCCGCCACCTTGAACAGCGGCTGCTTCGACACGGGGTCCCACACGGTCTCGGTCAGCTCGTTGGCCGCCGTGGCCGGTCGGCCGTCGGGGCCGGCGGCGTCGGCGTCGGCGTCCCAGTAGCCGTAGTGGAACGGCACGAACACGACACCGGGGCGGATGCCCGAGATCCGGGCCGGCCCCTCCAGCGACCCGCGCGCGCTGTCGAGGCGGACCACGTCGCCCTCCTCGACGCCGAGCGCCTCGGCGTCCGCCGAGCTCAGCTCCACCCACACCGAGGGCGCCGCCCGATCGAGCTGCGGGGCCCGCCCCGTCTTGGTGCGGGTGTGGAAGTGGTAGACGGTGCGGCCCGTGGTGAGGAGGAACGGCCGGTCGTCGGTGGGCTGCTCCGGCGGCGGCTGGTAGCGGGCCGCCTTGAGGAACGCCCGACCGTCCGGCTCGAACGCCCGGTAGGCCTGCTCGGTGTGCACGGCCCCCGTGGCGAGGTCGTGCCCGTAGGTCTCGCAGCGGTCCGGGTCGGTGGTGAAGCGGCCGTCGACGTAGAGCCGCTCGGTGCCGTCGGGCGCCTCGTCGGTGCAGGGCCACTGGATGCCGCTGCCGCCCCGCAGGCGGTCGTAGGTGATGGCCGAGTAGTCGCACAGCCGGCCCTTCGACGCCTGCTTCCACGCCTCGAAGGCCGACTCCGGGTCGTGCCAGTGCACCAGCGGCGACCCGTCGTTGCGGGAGAAGCCCATGCGCCGGGCGTAGTCGAGGAAGATGTCGAGGTCGGCGCGGGCCTCGCCGGGCGGGTCGACCGCCTTCTCCGACAGGTGCACGGTGCGGTCGACGTTGGTGAACGTCCCCGTCTTCTCGCCCCAGGTGGCGGCGGGCAGTACCACGTCGGCCAGCCGGGCGGTCTCGGTGAGGAACAGGTCCTGCACCACCACGAACAGCTCGGGCGCGGCGAGGATGCGCCGGATGCGGGCCAGGTCGGGCAGCGACACCGCCGGGTTGGTCGCCGAGATCCACAGCAGCCGGATCGAGCCCTGCTCGGCGTAGCGCCACAGCTGCATGGCGTGCGTCGGGGGCGCCCAGTGGGGGATCTTCATGGAGTCGACGCCCCAGAGCTCGGCGAGCTGGCGGATGTGCTCGGGGTTGTCCCAGTTGCGGAAGCCGGGCAGGTCGCCGTCGGCCCCGGTCTCGCGGGTGTTCTGCGCCGTCGGCTGGCCGTTCATCTGGTAGAGCCCGGCCCCCGGACGGCCGAGCATCCCCCGCAGGATGTGCACGTTGTTCACCTGGCAGGCGGCGGCCGTGGCCTGGTGCGACTGGTAGAAGCCCTGCAGCACGGTGGACACCAGCCGCTCGCAGGTGCCGAGCAGCTCGGCGGCCGCCTCGACCTCGGCGGCCGGCACGTCGCAGATGGCGGCCACGCGAGGCGCGCTGTAGGGCTCCACCACCTCGGCCAGCTCCTCGAGCCCGATGGCGTGGGCGGCCACGTAGGCCTCGTCGACCCACCCGTGGTGCAGGAGCAGCCGGATGAGGCCGTTCATCAGCGCCTGGTTGGTGCCGTTGCGCACCGCCAGGTGGATGTCGGCCTCGCGCGCCACCGCCGTCGCCCGAGGGTCGACCGCCAGCATCCGCGGCGGCCGCGGTCCGCAGCGCCGGTCGAGCATCCGCGCCCACAGCACCGTCTGGGTCTCGGCGACGTTGTGGCCCCAGAGGGCCAGGGCGTCGCAGTGGTCGATGTCGGTGTAGGAGCCGGGTTGGCCGTCGCTGCCGAACGACTCCTTCAGCGCGGCCGCGGCGGTGGCCGTGCACAACCGGGTGTTGCCGTCCATGTGCGGTGTGCCGATGCCCGCCTTCCCGATGACGCCGAGCGTGTAGTACTCCTCGAGGAAGAGCTGGCCCGACGTGTAGAAGCCGAAGTGGCCCCACCCGCCCGGGCCGGTGTCGAGCAGCTCCCGCGAGCGCCGCACGACGGCCTCCATGGCGGTGTCCCAGTCGGTCTCCACCAGCTCGCCCCCGCGGCGGACCATCGGGCGGGTGAGCCGGTCGGGCGAGCCGTTGGCCTGCCAGCCGAACAGGTCCTTCGGCCCGAGCCGGCCGTGGTTGACCCGGTCGACCGCTCGGCCGCGCACCCCGACGATGCGGCCGTCCTTCACGGCGACGTCCATGGCGTCGCCGTTGGAGTGCAGGATCGACGCGCTCTGCACCCACCGGTCGACGTCGTCGGCACCGACGCCGTCGGCCAGGAACTCGTCGACGCGCACCGGCCAGCGGGCGTCACCGCCGGAGGCCGCAGGTGCGGCGTCCGACGGGTAGGGCGTGCGTGGCCCCCACGGGTCAGCGATGCGGTCGACCATGGCGCGGCCTCCTTCGACGCCTCGGACCTACCCCGCGGTCGGCCCGGCATCCCCTTCCTACGACGGAATAGGGTCAGCGCATGGGGGATGAGGAGTCGGTGCAGATCGTCGCCAGCGGGCTGGGCTTCCCGGAAGGGCCCATCGCCCTGCCCGACGGGTCGGTGCTGGTGGTGGAGGTCAAGGGCGGCCGGTTGACCCGTGTGCGCCCCGACGGCGCGCTGGAGGTGGTGGCCGACCTCGGCGGCGGCCCCAACGGGGCAGCCATCGGGCCTGACGGCGCCGTCTACGTCGTGAACAACGGCGGCTTCTCCTGGTCGGAGATCAACGGCCTCACCGTCCCGTTCGGCACCGACGGCGGCAACCGGCCGCCCGGGTTCACCGGCGGGTGGGTCGAGCGGGTCGACCTGTCGAGCGGCGAGGTGACGCGCCTGTTCGACGGTCTCGACGGCGAGCGGTTCCTCGGCCCCAACGACATCGTGTTCGACGCCGACGGCGGCTTCTGGTTCACCGACTTCGGCAAGACCGAGCTCCGATCGATGGACCGCGGCGCGGTGTACTGGGCGCGCGCCGACGGCACGGGGCTGCGACGGGTGGCGGCCGGCCTGATCGGACCCAACGGCATCGGCCTGTCGCCCGACGGTTCGACCCTGTACGTGGCCGAGACCTACACCGGGCGCCTGCTGGCGTGGGACGTCGCCGGTCCCGGCGAGGTGGCCGGCCAGCACCGGGTGGTGGTGGCCACCGCCGACCACTTCGACTCGATGGCGGTCGAGGAGGACGGCACCGTGGTGGTGGCGGCGATCAACCACGGCCTGTGCGTCGTCCGCCCCGACGGAGAGGTCGCCCACGTGGCCATGCCCGACGCCATGACCACCAACGTGTGCTTCGCCGGGCCCGACCGGCGCACGGCCTACGTCACCTTGTCGGCCGGGGGGAAGCTGGGCCGGCTGGAGTGGCCCCGTTCGGGCCTGGCCCTCGCCCACTGAGCGCCCGCCGCATGCCGGCCCGGCCCCCCGGGCCTTCCTAAGATGCGCCGATGGACGGCACGCCAGCAGGCTGGTACGACGACCCGGACGATCCCGCCCAGTGGCGGTACTGGGACGGCACGACCTGGACCGCGCAGCGCGCTCCCAAGGGCGAGGTGCAGCCGTCCCCCGCCCCAGCGCCGGCGCCTCCGGCGAGCGCGGCGCCTCCGGCGAGCCCGGCGCCTGCTCCCACTCCCCCACCCGGCCCGATGCCGCCACCCGCTCCCTCGGCCGGCTCGGTGCCGCCAGGGGGCCCGGCTGCTCCGCCGCCACCGATCGGTTCGGAGCCGCCCGGTGGGTCCTGGGCTCCGCCGCCCGGTGCTGCGCCCACCAAGCCGTCGCGCCGGGGCTTGTGGATCGGCCTGGTCATCGTGGCCCTCGTCGTGCTCATCGGCATCGGGGTCATCATCGCCCTCGTCCTCTCCGGCGGTTCCGACAACACCGCCAGCCTGGAGAAGAAGCTCCCCCAGGAGATGGAGAGCGACTTCTCCGCCAAGGGCCTCGACGTGAACGTCACCAAGGCCGACTGCGACGAGGTGCCGAGCTCCAACGGTCCGTTCACCACGACCTGCCGGCTCACGATCGACGGCCTGCAGGGCACCGCCGAGGTCACGGTCGACGGCAACGTGGGCGACGACAAGGTGACCTTCAACGCCTCGACCACCAACAACCTCGCCGACGAGAAGCTGGCCATCCAGGCGGCCCAGCAGCTGGTCGACCAGCGTGCGTCGGGCGTGACCGTCACCCGCTGCGACCTGCCGAGCCAGATCGTCGAGGTGGTCGACGGGCTCACCTTCACCTGCGAGGCCAACTCCGACCAGACCGTCACCTTCGAGGTGACCGGCGGCCAGCTCGAGATCACCGCCGTCTCCTGACCACGCCCTCCCGAACCGGGATTCGGCGACAAGGAACGGGGTGCGCCACGACGCCCACGTCCTGCACGATGTCGGCATGGACGACGACGATCGCTGGGCCGCCGTGCTCGACAGGGCTCGGCCGGTCGGGGGCTGGGTCTACGGCGTGGTGACCACCGGCGTCTACTGCCGGCCGTCCTGCCCGGCCCGACGGCCGCTGCGCCGCAACGTGGCCTTCTTCGACTCGCCCGCCGACGCCGCCCGCGCCGGCCTGCGGGCCTGCCGGCGCTGCCGACCCGACCAGCCGGACGGTGACACCGCGTCGCGGCTCGTCGCCGCCGTCTGCCGAGCCATCGAGCAGCGCACCGAGGTGCCGACCCTGGCCACGCTCGCGGCCGAGGTCGGGGTGAGCCCCTCGCACCTCCAGCGGGTGTTCGCTGCCGCCACCGGTGTGTCACCTCGCGCCTACGCCGAGCGGCTGCGGGCGGACCGGGTCGCACGGCGGCTCGCGGGTGGCGCCGGTGTGTCGGACGCCGCGTACGACGCCGGGTTCGGCTCGACGTCGCGGCTCTCCGCCGCCGCGGCTGGGCGCCTGGGCATGACCCCGAGCCAGTTCCGGGCCGGCGGCAGCGGCGAGGAGATCCGGTTCGCGGTGGGGTCCTCGTCGCTGGGCGCGGTGCTGGTGGCGGCCACCAGCCGCGGCGTGTGCGCCGTGGAGCTCGGCGACGAGCCCGACGAGCTGGTCGAGGCGTTCCAGCGTCGGTTCCACGCCGCCCGCCTCGTGGCCGACGACCGGCAGTTCGCCGAGCTCGTGGCCACGGTGGTCACCGCCGTCGAGCGGCCCGGCCGCTCGGTGGACCTGCCCCTCGACGTGGCCGGCACGGCGTTCCAGGAGCGGGTGTGGCAGGCCCTGCGACGGATCCCGCCGGGTGCCACGGTCTCGTACGCAGACCTGGCCCGGCAGGTGGGCGCCCCCGATTCGGCGCGGGCCGTGGCCGGAGCCTGCGCTGCCAACCGCGTGGCGGTGCTCGTCCCCTGCCACCGGGTGGTGCGCGCCGACGGCGCGCTCTCGGGCTACCGGTGGGGCGTCGAACGCAAGCGGGTGCTGCTCGACCGCGAGGCGGGCGTGAGCGTGCCGCCATCGGCGCCCTGACCGCAGACGGACCGCCGGCTAACCATCGGCGAGCATGGCGTCGATGAGCGGTTCGAAGGAGCCGACCTCCGCCGGCCGGGTCTGACCGCCCGCGGCCAGGAAGCGCCGCATCGGGCCGACGTGGGCACCGGCCGCCATGAGCCGGCCCAGCTCGTCGGACTCGAGGGTGAGCGCCTCGTCGCCGACGCCGGCTCGCAGCGACCGGTCGACGACCCGCTTCACCGCCGCCACCGACGCCGGCGGCATGGCCCCGACCCGGGCGGCGAGGGCGTCGACCCTGGCGTCGAGCTCGTCGACGGGCACCACCTCGTCGAGCCATCCGATCGCCAGGGCCTCCTCCGCATCGAGGTCCCGTCCGGTCAGGAGGACCTCCAGGGCGCGGCCCCTCCCGACCATCCACGGCCACCGGACGGTGCCGCCGGCGCCGGGGATGATGCCCATGGGCACCTCGGGCTGGCCGATCACCGTGCGGGGCGTGCCGATGCGCAGGTCGAGCGCCGAGAGGAGCTCGCAGCCTCCGCCGCGCGCTGCTCCGTCGATGGCGCCGATGGTGAGGTACGGCGCCGTGTGCAGCCGCTGGAACAGCGCTGCGGCCACGTTGGGCTCCCTGGCCTCGACCGGCTCGGTGGCCGGCACCTGCACCAGCACCTCGACGTCGCCGTGCATGAGGAAGAAGTCGGGGTCGGCGCTGCGGAACACCGCCACGGTGATCTCGGCGTCGCCGAGCGCGTCGAGCAGCGCCATGAGCCCGACGACGAGGTCGGCCCCGACGACGTTGGCCGGGGGCAGGTCGAGCACCACCTGGGCGACCCGCCCCCCGATCGACCAGTGCACCCCGTGCGACTCGGCCGCGGCCACGGTCAGGACGCCGACGCGGCCAGCCCGTCGATGATGGCGTTGAGGGTGGTGCTCGGTCGCATCTCCGCCGACACCCGGGCCGGGTCGGGGAAGTAGTAGCCGCCGATGTCGACCGGTGCACCCTGCACGCCGTCGAGCTCGGCCACGATGGCGGCCTCGTTGGCGCGCAGCGCCTCGGCCACCGGCGCGAACCGGGCGGCCAGCTCGGCGTCATCGCCCTGCCCGGCCAGCTCCTCGGCCCAGTGGAGGGCGAGGTAGTAGTGGCTGCCCCGGTTGTCGATCTCGCCCACCTTGCGCGACGGGGACCGGCCCTCGTCGAGCAGGGTGCCGGTGGCCCGGTCGAGGGCGTCGGCCAGCACCTGGGCCCGGGGGTTGCCGGCGGCGGTGGCCAGGTGCTCGAGGGACGCGGCCAGGGCCAGGAACTCGCCGAGGCTGTCCCACCGGAGGTGGTTCTCCTTCACGAACTGCTGCACGTGCTTGGGCGCCGAGCCGCCGGCGCCGGTCTCGAACAGCCCGCCGCCGTTCATCAGCGGCACGATCGAGAGCATCTTGGCGCTCGTGCCCACCTCGAGGATGGGGAACAGGTCGGTGAGGTAGTCGCGCAGCACGTTGCCGGTGACCGAGATGGTGTCCTCGCCGCGGCGGATGCGCTCGAGGCTGTACCGGGTGGCCTCGGCAGGCGCCATGATCTCGATGGTGAGCCCGGTCGTGTCGTGCTCGGGCAGGTAGGCCTTCACCTTCTCGATGAGCTGGGCGTCGTGGGCCCGGGCGGCGTCGAGCCAGAACACGGCCGGGGCGCCGGTGGCCCGGGCCCGGGTGACGGCCAGCTTCACCCAGTCACGGATCGGCGCGTCCTTCGTCTGGCAGGCCCGCCAGATGTCGCCCGCCTCGACGCGGTGCTCCATCAGCACGGTGCCGCCCTGGTCGACGACCCGCACGGTGCCGTCGGCGGGGATCTCGAAGGTCTTGTCGTGCGAGCCGTACTCCTCGGCCTTCTGGGCCATGAGCCCGACGTTCGGCACCGAGCCCATGGTGGCGGGGTCGAAGGCGCCGTTGGCCCGGCAGTCGTCGATCACCGCCTCGTAGACCCGGGCGTAGCTGCGGTCGGGGATGACCGCCTTGGTGTCCTGGAGCTCGCCCGCCGGGTTCCACATCTTCCCGGAGTCGCGGATCATCGGCGGCATCGACGCGTCGATGATGATGTCGCTCGGCACGTGCAGGTTGGTGATGCCGCGGTCGGAGTCGACCATGGCGAGGTGCGGGCCCCGGGCCATGGCCGCAGCGATGTCGGCCTCGATCTCGGTCTGCTCGGTCTCCGAGAGGGTGGCCACCCGGGCCAGCACGTCGCCGAGCCCGTCGTTGGCGTCGACGCCGAGGCGCTCGAAGGTGTCGGCGTGCTTGGCGAACACGTCGGCGAAGTACGCCTTCACCGCGTGGCCGAAGATGATCGGGTCGGAGACCTTCATCATCGTGGCCTTGAGGTGGATGGAGAACAGCACGCCCTTCTCGCGGGCGTCGGCCAGCTGGGCCTGCAGGAACTCGTCGAGGGCCTTGGCGCTCATCGAGGTGGCGTCGACGACCTCGCCCTCGAGCACCGGGATCGACTCCTTGAGCACCGTGGTGGTGCCGTCGGCGCCGACCAGCTCGACCCGCAGCGACCCGGCCCGCTCCACCGTGACGGACTGCTCGTTGCCGTAGAAGTCGCCACCGTCCATGTGGGCGACGTGGGAACGGGAGTCGGGCGACCAGGCGCCCATGCGGTGGGGGTGGGTGCGGGCGTAGTTCTTGACCGACGCCGGGGCCCGCCGGT
Organism: Actinomycetes bacterium; assembly: GCA_029782145.1. Taxonomy (GTDB): domain Bacteria; phylum Actinomycetota; class Acidimicrobiia; order Acidimicrobiales; family Acidimicrobilacustridaceae; genus CAMFLJ01. The sequence continues at coordinate 18,490 of JAKOVH010000026.1, forward strand.
CGGAGTTGCCCTCGCGGAGCACCGGGTTGACCGCCGAGCCCTTCACCTTGTCGTAGCGGGCCTTGGCGTCGGCCTCGGCGTCGTCCTTCGGCTCGTCGGGGTACTCGGGCACCATGAAGCCCTTGGCCCGCAGCTCGTCGATGGTGGCCTTCAGCTGGGGGATCGAGGCCGAGATGTTGGGCAGCTTGATGACGTTGGCCTCGGGCCGCTCGACCAGCTGGCCCAGCTCGGCGAGGTCGTCGGGCACCCGCTGGGCCTCCGACAGCGCCTCCGGGAAGGCGGCGAGCACACGCGCCGCCAGCGAGATGTCGCGCAGCTCGACCTCGACGCCCGCCGCCGCGGTGAACCCCTTGATGATCGGCAGCAGCGACGCGGTGGCCAGCGCCGGCGCCTCGTCGGTGTGGGTGTAGATGATCGTGTGGGTCGTGTCGGCCATGTGTTCCCGTGCTCTTCCCGTGGGCTGGTGTCGGTGCGGTCCGCTCGACGTCGAGGGGCGCCCGCCGTGGGGCGGGCGCGGACGTCGCAGTCTCTCACTCCCCCGCGGGCCTGCCCAACGCTCGGCTCGGCTCAGCCGTCGACCACCGGCCAGACGACACGGGTGCGCCACGTCGCCGGGTCCGGCTGGGCCGCCGGATCGGACAGGTACTCCTCCCACATGCCCGCCGCCGGCCGCACGCCCTGCTCGCCCATCCACTCGAGCATGTCGTGGTAGGTGGACTCGAGCGACTCGTACGGGCCGACGTGCACCGCCACGACCGCCCGACCCCCCGGCCGGGTGAAGGGCCGCACCTCGCCGGACGGGGCGATCTCCCCGTCGACCGGCAGCCCGGCGGTGACCCGGACCTTGTCGGTCGGCGCCGCCGGGTAGTAGGCGAACGGCGGGCCGGTGAAGGTGAGGCCTTGTTCGGCCACAGCGGCCATCACCGCCGAGAAGGCGCCGGCGAAGAAACCGGTGAGCTCGGCGAGGGGCACCTCGTCGGTGACCACCGCCGCCGGGTTGGGGTCGAGCTCCACGATCTCGAAGCGGGCCATGGTGCACCTCCGTCAGACCACGGCGACGGCCGCCGCCGACCCCTGGCCTACCACCATGCCCTCCGAACCTGTGCCCATTTCGGTCCCTGCCCCTCTCCCTACCTGTGCCCATTTCGGTCCCTGCCCCTCTCCCAACCTGTGCCCATTTCGGTCCCTGGGAGGACAGAAACGGGCACAGGTTCGAGGTGGAGGGGGCGGTGCGGTCAGGGCGCCGGTGCGGTCACGGGGCGGTGAGGTGGAGGGGGCGGGGCGGTCAGGGGGCGGTGCCGGCGACGGCGACGAGGGCCCGAGGCAGCTCGTCCACGAGCTCGCGAGCGAGGATCCCCAGGCCGCCGACGCGAGCCGCCGCCTGCTCGCCGGCCCGACCGTGGAGGTGCACAGCCCACAAGGTGGCGTCGAGGGGCTCGGCGCCGCGGGCCAGCAGGCCGGCCAACGCCCCGGCGAACACGTCGCCCGACCCGGAGGTGCCGAGGGCAGGGTGGCCGCTGCGGTCGAGGAAGGTCGGCGAGCCGGGTCCGGCGACGAGCGTCTCCGGTGCCCGCAGGGCGACCACGCACCCCAGGCGCTCCACGGCGTCGGCGAGCACCCGCTCGGGCTCGGCGTCGACGACGTCGGGCGCCACGTCGAGCAACCGGGCCGCCTCGCCCGGGTTCGGCACCACGACGCAGCGGTGCGCCACCGGGCCGAGCAGGCCTGGTTCGTCGGCCAGCACGGGGAGGGCCCCGGCGTCGACCGCCACCGAGGTGGCCCGGCCGACGGTGCCGACGACTGTGCGCAGCAGCTCACCGGTGGCGTCGGCGTCGATCGTGCTGGTACCGACCAGGACGGCGTCGGCACGACCGGCGGGCCCGGCCAACCGTTCGGCCGCCGCCACCGGATCGATGGCGCCGTCGCTCGCCGGCAGCGGGATCACCCGTGCCTCGGGCACGGCGATGGCGAGCGAGGCGGCCGCCGCCGACGTCGTGGCGAGCTGCAGCTTGCCGGCACCGCTGCGCAGCGCGGCCAGGCCGGCCAGCAGCACGCCACCCGGGGTCTCGTCGGAGCCACCCACCACGAGCACCACCCCGCGGGCGCCCTTGTCGGTGGCGGCCCCGGCGCTGGGGAGGGCCCGGTCGCGCAGCAGCGGCGGGGTGACGATGGTGGGCGGCCGGCTGGCACGAGCCGTCATCGGGGCGCCACCGCGACGTCGGGCTCCCGGCTCACCGACACGTCGTCGTCGACCAGCGCGCCCACGTCGTCGACCCCGACGGCGCGCATGCCGTCGGGCCGTGCCCGCTCGGCCGCGAAGGTGGTGACCGAGCAGTTGGCCAGCTCACGACCGCGTGACAGGGCCAGCACCTCCTGCTCGGTCAGGTTCTCGAGCACGTAGCGGGCCATGTGGATGACCACCTGGTGGGCCACCACCATCACGCGCTCGCCGCGATGGGCACGGGAGATGCTGTCGAGGGCGCTGCGGACGCGCAGCCCCACGTCGCACCAGCTCTCCCCGCCGGGTGGCCGGTGGTAGAACTTCCCGACCCGGGCCCGCAGCTCCGCCTGCTCGGGGTAGCGCTCGACGATGCCGGCCTTGGTGAGCCGGTCGAGCACGCCGAACTCGCGCTCACGCAGGCGCTCGTCGAGCACCACCGGGACGGGCAGGCCCGACGCCTCCACCGCGATCTCGGCCGTGCGCCGCGCTCGCCGGTAGGGCGAGGTGAGCACGACGTCCGGGCGTCGGTCGCGGCGGCCGGCCAGCCACCGTCCCAGGGCCTCGGCCTGGCGCTCTCCGCGCGCCGACAGCTCGACGTCCATGTCCCGCTCGGCGATGTCGATGATCGGCAACCCGCCGGCCTCGGCCAGCTCGCGGGCGACGTTCCCCGCGCTTTCGCCGTGGCGAACGAGCAGGAGCTCCGCCGGCCAGCGGGCGGGCCGGGTGCCGCGGATCGACAGCCTCATGGACCTGTCGTTACCCGTCGCGGCACCGGGAGTGACCGCGACCGCCGGTGATGCGCGGAGGGACCGCTAGGCCAGGAAGGTGCGGAGCTCGTCGGCGTCGGCCGCGGCCTGGCGCCGCCCCATGGCGATGGCCTCAGGCACAGCGGCGGGGTCCATGAGGGTGAGCAGGTCCATGGTCTCGGGGATGCGGTGGAACACCTTGGTGCCCCCATCCTCGAGGGCGGCGACCTCGTCGAGGAACGAGCTGGGCGTCACCGTCATGGCCCCCGTGTCGAACCCGGCACCGTCGGAGAGGCTGAGCACGACCGCCCGGCGAGCCCCGACCAGCAGGTCGAGGTGGGTGCCGCTGCCGCTCACCCCGCCGTCCATGCACCGCCGGTCGAGGATCGGCTGGGGCGTGAAGAGGCCGGGCACCGCGCTGCTCGCCGCCACCGCCCGGGTGACGGGCACACCCGCGGCCTGCGTCACGACGCAGCGCTCGCCCGTGTAGGCGTCGACGCAGGTGATGTGCAGCGCCGCAGCCGGCCAGCGCCGTGACGCCAGGATGATGCCGACGTTGCGGGGCATCACCGACGGCCCGGGCGCCCTCGCCGCCAGGGCGGCGTGGCCGATCGCCCGGATGGTGTCGGGCTCGCAGTCCTGGGCGAGGAAGAAGACGTCCCGGGCCCGTTCCTGGCTCGGGTGGAGGTCGGCGGCGGGTGCCAGCGCGCCGAGCAGCTTCGGCACCTTGGACAGCACGGCGATCTCCTTGGCCATCCGCCCGATGTTGCCGGCCTCCAGGACCGAGGCCACCAGGGAGCCCGCCGAGGTGCCGACCACCCGCTGGGCGCCGGCGATGTCGACGCCTCGCAGGCTCAGCTCGTGGAGGTACGCGACCTGCCACGCCACGAAGAACACGCCACCACCGCCGAGCGAGACCCCGGATGCGAGGCCCTCGCCGTACCCGGCGCCGAAGTCCCGCGGCATGGCGAGGCCGTCGGGGGGCGGTTCGGCAACGGACGTCGGGGCGCTCGGCGGGACGGGGGTCGCGGCCATGCCCGCCGATGCTAGGCAGCTCCTCCGTCGGCGGACGGCGCAGCAAGGCGCGTGGTGCGAAGCTCAGGCCATGCGGCGCGAGCCCTGTGGTCACGGGACGCTGGCGGCGCGGCGAGCACCGCCGCGACACCCGGCCGCGTCGGTGCGCCGAGCGCTCCCGACCGTTCTCATGGTCACGGTGTTGCTCACAGGAGGTGCCTGCGGCGACGGGGACAACGACGCCACCACTGTCACCTCGACGGTGGTCGACTGCCCAGCCCCTGACCGATCGCCCGGCACGGCGTCTGTTCCCCATGCCATCCTCGATGCCGCCGGCTGGACCCTCGTCGAGGCCATCGACCTGCCACCGGACCACTTGTTGGCCGACGTCGAACCCGTACCGTCGGACTGGTACGCAGAGTACGAGTCATTCGAGCCGGCCCCGAATGGCACCGAAGCGCTGCACGTCAAGCTCACCGGCCTACCCGTCCAGCTCAACACCTACCGCACGGCACTCGAAGCGCTCGGGTTCGCATTCGAGAGCACGACCTCGCGCCTCGGCCCGGCCTTGGTGGGCACCAGTCCGGAGGCCGGTGCACACCCTGTGGTGGTGGCGCTCTCCGTCTGCGACATGACCCTCGAGCTGCTCGCCTACGACCTGACTGGTGATGAGCTCGTGCAACTGGCGGCGCAGATCACACCGGTCGACGCCGTCGGCTTTGACCAGGCAGGTCGACGAGCCGGCTGAGACCGGGGGCCGCGCAACCACTCGCTCACGCCCTCGAGAAATCCCGAGAGAACTTGACGTTTCCGGTTGCAGGAGTAGCCAGCGTCCGGCTATCATCGAACTGATGTTCAGTGACGTTGCCGACCCGATCTGTGTGGTCCCCGAGCAGCGGGGTGGGGTGGCGTCTCGGCTCCTCGAGCAGGTCTCTCGGATGGAGGACGAGGCCCTCATCGAGCGAGCTCGTGAGCTGGCTGGGGAGATCTCGGCGGCGGAGGCGAACCTGGCGGCGGTGATGGCCGAGGTGGAGCGGCGGGGGATCCATTCGCGCTGGGAGTGCCACACGGTGGAGCGCTTCGCCGGGTGGCATTGCGAGATGAACCCGTCGCGGACCAAGGCGTTGGTGGCGGTGGGTCGCGCGTTGGGGGAGTTGCCGGTGCTGGCCGAAGCGGTCGCCGATGGGACGTTGAGCTTCGACAAGGCCAAGGCCGTGGCCCGCGTTGCCGCCCCTGACACCGAGGGTGCGTTGGTGGAGTTGGCGGTGCATGCCACGGTGGCGCAGACCCAGCGGATCTGTGGGGCGTGGCGCAAGGTCGACACCCGAGACGCCGCCGAACAGCCCGGCGACCAGCCCGGTGACGACGCCGCGATGGTGGTGGATGATCCGCGGCCGACGGTGGTGGTGTTCCGTGACGACGACGGGATCGAGATCACCTGCCGGTTCGACCACGTGCGTGGTGAGCTGGTGTTGGCCTCGATCGACGCCGAAGCCCGCCAGGCCCGTCGCGAGCGCGAGGCCGCGGCGGTGGTGGACCCGGCGCACGCCAACGACCCGGGCGGGCGGCCGGCGTGCGACGAGGACCGGCCGATCGAGAAGCTCTCGACCGCCGAGTGGCGGGCCGAGGGGCTGCTGCGCCTGGCCGAACGCTCCGCCACGGAGGTGCCCGACGGCGTGCGGGCGTCGGGTTTCGCCACCACCGTGGTGGTCCACGTCGGCATCGACACCCTCTACGGCCCCGACCTGCCCGACCCCGCCCAGCGAGACGGCGAAAGGACCTGCGAGCGGCGCGCCGGCCGCGGCGATCCGCCGCCGGAACCGCCACCACCGGTGGGGCGGCCGTCGCCGCGCGACGAGATGGCCGAGTTGGAACCGGCCGGGGTGCGGGTGCGTCGTGACGTGGCCCGCTGGTTGGCCTGCGACGCCGGGCTGCTCACCGTGATCGACGACACCGACGGCAACCCCTTGCACCTCGGGAAACGGACCAGCTCGGTGCCGGCGTCGTTGCGGCGGGCGGTGATGGCCCGTCACCGGCACTGCGCCTGGCCCGGCTGCACCGCCACCGCGGTGCAGATGCACCACCTCCACCACCGCCGAGCCGGCGGCCACGACGACGTCGAAGCTCTCGTCCCCGAGTGCTTCGCCCACCACCGCACCATCCACCTCCACGGGGTGTGGATCACCATCGACGACCACGGCGGGTTCCACCACTGGCGAGCCGACGGCACCGAGATCCTCGCCAACCCCCACACCGGGCGCGACCCCGGCCCCGACGCCCTCACCGCACCTGACACACTGGCCCAACGGCGCCTCGCCCTCGGTGCCGACCCGGCCGAGACCGCCCGCCAACCCCGCTGGCACGGCGACGTGCTCCTGCTCGGCGACGCCATCGACGCCGTGCTCGCCCGCCGCCACCTCGCCCTGCGCCGCACCCAACCCACCAAGACCCCACCCGTCCCCCGCTACGGCCCCACGCCACCCAACCCCAACTGACGGGCCGGTCGAGCGAGCTCGCTCGGAGGTGGCGAGGGAAGGCGTCGCTCAGCCGAGCCGGGTCAGCAGCATGGAGCCGGCGGCGTGTTCCCCTCGGAGACCCGCCGCCCGCGCCGCGAGCCGACGTAGGCCGGTCGGCGCAGGCGGTTGAGGAACCCGGCGGGCACCAGCCCGGTCGACGTGTGGAAGGGGTCGAGGTCGAGCGACTCCTCGTCGTCACGGGTGAGCTGCTCGTGCACCGCCACCCGGCCGAACGGCTGCCACGGGCCCGCGAGGGAGGCCACGTCGAGCTCGACGACCAGGCGCTCCCGCCTCGGGAGGTGGCGCAGCTCGGGCAGTCCGCAGGGTCCGCAGCCGACCACTCGGGCGGAGAGCAGCACGGTGCCGGCCGGGGTGCGGTACGGCAGGATCGTCCCGAACCGGCCCGACGCGAACGACCGGCGGGGCCGCAGCACCCGCCGCCCCAGCGCACCGCTGCCACTCGACGTGAGCAGCAGGTCCTGGTGGGCGCCGGCGCCGTGGGCGTCGAGCAGCCGCAGCCCGATGCCGAGGAGATCGGGCAGGGCGTCGGGCAGCCCGGCACCCCGCGAGAACCGCACGACCGTGTCGTAGACGCCGGGCGCCAGGTCGCCCGGCGCGTGCTCGTCGATCTGCGAAAGGCCGCCAAACCCGACGCCCACGGGGTGGAAGGCCCGCGCTCGGCGGAGGCGGGCCGCGAGGCGGAAGGCCGGTTCGGTGACGCCGTCGAGCGCCGTCGGAGCGGCGTCGGCGGTCGGGGCCGTCGGCGCCGCTCCGGTGGCGGTCATGCCGCCAGGCGGTCGGCCAGCGCGTCGGGCAACAGGCGCTGGGCGGTGCCGCGCAGCACCTGAGAAGGCCGCTGCTGCTCTCCCATGAGCGAGTCCATGGCGATGATCGCTCCGGTCAGCACGGGGACCGCGGCCTGGAGGACACGGGTGCGGCGCTCCATGCCGGCGACATCGACGGTCGCCCCGGCGGCGCCGGGCGTCGTGCCGTCGTCGGCGTCCGTACCGTTGCCCGGCCGGCCGTTCGCGCCGTCGCCGTGCTCAGCGGTCGTGTGCTGGGAGAGGGCGTGCTCGAGCTGCTTGCCGGAGCGGGCGGCCAGGGCGGTGGCGCCGATGGCCGCGCCGGTCAGGGCCGTGCGGGCGATCGATGCCCTGGCGACGCCTCGCTGGCCCACCACCCGGTGGGCGTTGGTCAAGGTGAGCGCCGCGCTGCTGGCCAGCTGCGAGGCGATGGCGCCGGCCTGCACCGGCTGCCACGACGACCACGCGCCACCTTCGAGGCGTGCGCCGGCGGCTGCGTCGGCCGGGCCGCCCTGGTCGTCGCCGGGGCCTGCCGCCGCGTCACGGCTGGCCCGGGGCAGGCCGACCAGCCCCATCAGCGAGCCGCCGAACCAGGCGGCGAGGCTCAAGGAGTTGGCGGTGCGGAGGACGGTGTTGCGAGAGCTCATGGGTCACCTCGTGGGGGTGTCGTCGGCGTCCTCCGAGACCTACCCACGCCCGCGGCCGGCTCGCGCCGCCAGACCACCTCCTTGTCCGTCGCCCTCCCGATGCGACAGATCGGCGCGTTGCGTCTCATGACCAGCGGTCATACCATGACCGGCGTCACATCCGGCCTCCGCCGGTCGTCCCAGGGGAGGGACCCATGGCCCGTACCGACGCCGAGATCATCGGCCGCGACGACGTCAACGACCTCGACGCCATCCTCGCCATGACCAACAGCGAGATCGACGAAGCCGTCCACGTGGTGCAGGACAACGCCGACGCCATCTTCACCTGGGACTACGAGCGCAGCCGCCCCGCGCTGGTGAAGCTCTACGAGAAGGCGAAGACCTCGCAGTGGAACGGCGAGACCGACCTGCCGTGGGACACCGAGGTCGACCCGGCGCGCGACGTCGCCGCCAGTCCCATGACCCCGACGGTCGCCGGCATCGACGCGCTCGGCCTCGACCTCTCGGGCACGGCGCTGGCCTCCTGGACCGACGCCGAGTGGATGGCCTGGGCCGTGCAGCGCCAGAACTGGACCCTCTCGCAGTTCATGCACGGCGAGCAGGGCGCCCTGATCTGCACGGCCAAGATCGTCGAGACGGTGCCGTGGATCGACGCCAAGTACTACGCCGCCACGCAGGTGATGGACGAGGCCCGCCACGTCGAGGTGTTCGCCAAGTACCTCGACACCAAGCTCGAGGGCCACTACCCCATCAACCAGCACCTCAAGATGCTGCTCGACGACATCATCAACGACAGCCGCTGGGACATGACCTACCTCGGCATGCAGGTGATGGTCGAGGGCCTCGCCCTCGCCGCGTTCGGCATGGCCCACCAGACCACCCAGGACCCGCTCCTCAAGCAGCTGCTGCGCTACGTCATGAGCGACGAGGCCCGCCACGTGGCCTTCGGGGTGCTGTCGCTGAAGGAGTTCTACGCCGAGCTCACCGAGGCGGAGCTGCTCGACCGCCAGGAGTTCGCCTTCGAGGCCGCCGTGCGCATGCGCGACCGCTTCCTGCAACAAGAGGTCTGGGAGCGCATGGGCGTGCCGGTGAAGGACGCCATCCGGGTGTTCAAGCAGGACGACCCCGAGCTCAAGAACCAGGACCCGTTCCAGCAGCTGCTGTTCTCCAAGATCGTGCCCAACTGCAAGAAGCTGGGCCTGCTCGACGCCAACGACGGCTGGCTGCGGAAGCGCTTCGACACCCTGGGGGTCACCCAGTTCGAGGACTGGGTCGACACCGGCGAGGAGTACGAGCTGCTCGACGAGGTGGCCAAGGACCGGGCCACGGCCTGAGGCCGGTACCGCTCGGCCTTCCATTGCGGTAGGGAAGGGCCGATGCCCAAGGACACCTGGCACCGGCTGCCCGAGGCGCGCCGCGCCGCGGTGCTCGCCGCCGCGGAAGCGGAGTTCGCCGCCCACGGGTTCTCCAGGGGCAGCCTCAACGTCATCGCCCGAGAGGCGGGCGTGGCCAAGGGCAGCCTGTTCCAGTACTTCGACGACAAGGCCGACCTGTACACCTACCTGTGCGAGCGGGCGGCCGACCGGGTGGGCGCCGCCCTCGACGGTTCCAACCACGACTGGTCGTCGGACTTCTTCGCCGCGTACGAGGAGTTCCTCGACAGCTGGGTCGAGCACTTCCGCACCCACCCCATCGACCGGGAGCTCTCGGCCGCCGTCACCCTCGAGCCGGACCCCACCATCCGCCGCGTGGTGCGCGCCGTCATCGAGTCGCGCGAGGTGGCGTTCCTGCGGCCGCTCCTCGAGCAGGCTCGCACCGACGGCGCCCTGCGGCCCGACGCCGACCTCGACGCCTTCCTGGCGCTGCAGCTGCTGGTGCTCCCCCACCTGGCGCTGGCTCCCGTGCACACCGAGCTCGACCCTGTGCTGGGCCTCGGCACCGACCCGCACCGAGCGGTGCGCCGGCTCGTCGCCGTCTTCCGTGCCGCCTTCGGCGCCTGAAACGGGCGCCGACCGTGCCCGGGCGCGATGGTGCCCCGGCCACGAAGGCCGGGGCACCTGACGCCGTCAGCGGCGGGTGGGTCGGCTCAGCCGAGCTCGGCCGGGGTGGCCGTGCCGGTGAACACGAGGTCCTGGTTGCCGGCCACGTCGTCGATGCCGAGGCCGACGATGATCGGCGAGGCCGCGGGCATGAGCCCGTAGGTGTACTCGAGGAGCTCCGTGCGAGCATCGAGCACGCCGCCGCTGCCGGGCACCCAGTTCACCGAGAAGTCCGACAGGTTCTCCTGCTTCATCAGCGGCACGAAGGTGTCCCCCACCTCGGGGGTGACCGCGGCGATGCCCTCGCCGGTGCGGAGGTAGAACGTCTCGGCGATGATGGACTCGCCGTCGAGCGACAGCGTCAGGTTGCCCGTCGCCTGCTGGCCGCCGCGCTGGAACCGGATCGGGACGATGATCTTGTCGGCGTCGCCGTTGGCGTCGTAGTTGATCGAGGCGTACGCGTACGTGGGTGTGGTGCCGTCGGTGATGGTGAGGTAGCGCCAGTTGTAGCCACCGGACACCGTGTCACCGGCGACGTCGGCGTTGAGCTCACCGAACCACGTCACCAGGTCGGGGTTCTCGCCGGACACCTGCCCCCAGAACAACCGAGCCTCGACGATGTTGCCCCCGGTGCCGGCCTGCACGTCGGTCTCCATGTAGAGCCCGTCGGTCGAGGTCTGGGTGTGGTCCTCCTCGATGTAGCGGTCCTCGTCGACGAAGGTCGGCAGGTTGGCCGCGCTGACCGAGTCGCCCCCCTCGTAGTAGGTCGTGAGCAGGTGGGCCCACGACGGCGCCACGGTGAGCTGGTCGTAGGCCGCCTTGTGCAGGTCGCTCGCCGGCGGGAAGTAGGCCGCTAGGCCGGTCGCGGCGCTCGCCACCGGGCCGTCGAGGTGCGAGACGACGACGGAGTCGACGGCGTCTCGGAGGTCGCCAGCCGCGTCCTCGAGGCCGGTCAACGACTGCAGGCCGGCCGCCAACGCGCCCAGATCGACCGAGAAGTAGTCGTTCTCCGGGTTCGGGTCCTTGCCGAAGCCGATGGCCTGGTTGCGGCTGTAGCCGATGCGACCGATCTCGGCCCGCGCCTCGTCGGTCATGGCCAACGCCAACTTCGACACGGCGGCGTCGAGCTCGGTCAGCTGGGTCAGGTCTACCAGCGACAGCGTGGTGGAGCTCTCCTTGTTCTGCTGTGACTGGTCGGTGAAGCCCTGGATCACTGCCTCGCCCAGCTCCTGGGTGGTGCTGCCGCCGGCCGGCGTGGAGAGGGCCGACCAGTCCCAGCCGTTGCCGGGCTCGACCTCCTCGGAGGCCACGAGGTAGTCCGCCGAAGGGGCAACCGCGGAGGCCACCTCGTAGGTCGCCATGAGGCAGGCGTCGAAGCCCACCAGGTCGAGCCGGTCCACACCCGCGTCGCGGAGGCCGGCCTGCACCGACGTCGACATCTCGTCGAGGCCCAGGTTGTCGTCGCCGTCGGTCTCGTCCCATGCCGCACCCCGCCAGGATCCGCCGTGGTCCCAGATCACCAGCCCGTTCTTGTCGTTGCGGTAGTTCTGGAGGCCGAACGAGACGAACTGCTCGAGCACCGACGCCTGACCCATGTTCAGCTCGCCGGGCGTCTGAAGGACCTCGGCCTGGCCGTCGGCGACGTGGAGCAGCACGGTGTCGGTGAAGTCCCCCAGCCCCAGCACGTCGGCCGACGCGTAGCCGGGCGCTCGGTCGAGGAGGACCACGAAGTCGGTGCCGGTCGTCTGACCCATCTCCGCCAGGTCGGCGAGGGCGGCGCCTTCGAGGTTGTTGTCGGCGGCCATGTAGACCATCACCGTCCACTGGCCGGGGTCGTCGGTGGAGGTGCGCGTGGCGGTCACCCGCTCGCCGGTCGTGGTGTCGGGCGGGGTGCTGGAGCTGCTTGAGGAGCAGGCCGCGAAGAGCGAGCCGGCCAGCAGCGCTCCCACGCCGGCCCGCCAGAAGCGGTTCGTCATCGTTCCCTCTCGGTGTCGTGTCGGATGCGCCGGAGCGGCGCTCCGCCACCGGCGCAGGGCAGTATGAGCCCGTCGCGCCCACCTGCCGGACACGAGGCCCTGTCAGGCGCTCACCGCCGGGACCACACCCACGCAGCAGCCCCTCGTCAGCCGATGAAGATGGGGTTCACGGGGCTGCCGGTGGCGCCGGTGACCTTCAGCGGCCCCACGGCGATGAGCCCCTCGTAGACCCCGTCAGCGGCCGGCTCGGCCAGGTTCAGGAACTCGAGCATGTAGATGCCGTGGTGCACCAACAAGATGCGGTGGACCCGCAGGAAGTCGTTCTCGTCGAAGGGGATGACCTCGACTGCGGGGTTGTCGGACCCGATGGCGACGATGTCCCGTGAGGCCAGCCAGTTGGCGCCGTCGGCCCCGATGCCGGCGGCGGCGAAGCCGGGGTCACGGCCCTCGGCCTGGGCCGCCCACCACATCTGCAGGTAGCCGGTGCGCAGCAGCACCATGTCGCCGGCGCGCACCTCGACGCCCTGCCTGGCCGCCGCACCTTCCAGGTCCGCGCCCATGATCATGCGGCCCGGCTCGACGAACTCGTCGTCGCCGAAGTAGGCGGGCATGTCGAGCAGCACGGCACGAGCGGCGAACCCGCCGGCCTTCTCGATGCCCAGGCGCTGCGCCCCGCCGAGCGCCTTCATCTCGTCGTGGCCGACGCCGTTGTAGTGCTTGTAGTCGCTGTAGACGTGCACGAGGGCGTCCATGTGCGAGGTGGTGTGCGACGCCATCACGAGCACGTCCTCGTGGGCGCCGGTGCCCTCGGCACAGCCCATCGGGGCGTACATGCCGTCGTCGGTCGAGTCCTGGAGGGTGAGGCGCATCGGGGTGCCGCGGTAGTCCATGAGCGGGACGCCGTGGCCCTGGATGGGGATGCCGAGGCTGTAGACCCGGCCCCGGGTGATGGAGGCGGCGGCGGCCTTCACCACCTCGGGCGTGAGCAGGTTGAGGGCGCCGCGCTCGTCGTCGTCGCCCCACCGGCCCCAGTTGCCGGTCTGCGCGGTCGTGTCGGTGGTGGCCATGAGCGTCGTTCTCCCCCTGAGGACGTGGTCGGCCTCGAACGGTACACACCGCGGCCGGCCCGGTGCCGCCGCTGTCGGGCGCCGGGCTCGGCGGCGGGCGGCGGGCGGCGGGCGGCGGGCGGTCAGCCCAGCGCTGGCAGGACCTCGTGGCGCAACAGGTCGAACTGCTTCCAGCCGAGCTCGATCGGCATGCCGCCGCAGAGCGGATGCATGTTGAAGATGGCGAAGTCGCCGGCCGCCTTGGCCTCCTCCACCGCCTCGGCGGGCGACACGACGCGGTAGATGCCCTCGGCCCGCAGCTCGTCGACGGTGCCGGCGTGGGAGTGCACGGCCGACTTGATGTCGGGCGTCTGCCACGAGTGGTAGGTGCTGGCCTCGTGGAGCAGGTAGGGGCCCATCTGCTCCCAGCCCGCGTCGACGTCCTCGGCCAGGAAGACGTGGGAGAACTCGGCGGGCGGCGCCATGGCGAAGCCCTGGGTGCCGTGCTCGGCGCACTTCTCGTAGTAGTACGCCTCGATCTCGGGCACCGACGCCGCGAACATCACGGGCAACCCGAAGCGGGCAGCGCGCCGGGCGGCCGGCTTCGAGGTGCCGCCCAACAGGAACATCGGGTGGGGCTGGGTGAGCGGCTTGGGGGTGACCTGCACGGTGGTGCCGCGGTACTCGAAGGGCTCGCCGGTCCAGGCCTTGAGCAACGTGTCGACGCACTCGTCCATGAGGCGGCCCCGGTCGGCCCACGACTTGCCGTGGGCCGCGTACTCCTCGGGCCGGTAGCCGAGGCCCCCGATCACGGTGAGCTTGCCGCCGGAGATCAGGTCGAGCACGGCGATGTCCTCGGCGATGCGCAACGGGTCGTGCAGGGGCACGAGCAACGCCGAGATGGAGATGGAGATGTCCTTGGTGCGCCCGAAGAGGGCGGCCGCCATCACCAGCGGTGAGGGGCTCCAGCCGTCGGGCGCGCCGTGGTGCTCCTCGAGCGAGACCATGCCCCCACCCAGCTCGTCGAGCGCCTGGGCCATGTCGAGCATGGCGTTGTAGCGCTGGTGCATCTCGTTGGGCTCGAGGCCCGGCTGGACGCAGTTGAACCTGAGCAGTGTGGTGGCCACCGATGGATCCTCTCCCTCGTCGTCCGACGAGTCTGCCCCACGCGGGCGCGAGCGTGCGTTCTCGGGGCCGGCTTCTCGCGGCGGCACCTCGGCCGGGGCACCGGTTGGCCCCCCGGCGCCGACGGAACGGTCAGCCGCGACCCCGGCGTCCGCCGCTGCCGCTGCCGCTGGAGCGCCCACGGGAGGGACCGGAGCGCCCGCCGACCGTGCGGGCACGGGTGCCCGAGCCGGAGCCCGTCCGCTGGCCGCGACCGGATCCCGACCGCTGATTCGAGCCCTGGCTCTGGCTCTGACCGGATCGGCCACGCCCGCTGCCGCCGACGTGGCGCCGAGGGCCGGTGCCGCTGCTCGCGGCGCCGACCGGGTGGGTCGCGGGCACCGCCAGCACCTTCTCCACCTCTGCCTTCGACAGCGTCGAGCGGGTGCCCGGGGCCAGCTCCTGCAGGAGCGGGTGCCCCGGCTTCAGGGCGGTGACGGTCGGAGCGATGCCGGCCTTGCGGGCCAGGTCCTTCACGTCCTTGCGCTGGCCCTCGGTGGCGAGGGTGATGACGGTGCCGTCGTTGCCGGCCCGGGCGGTGCGACCGGAGCGGTGGAGGTAGGCCTTGTGCTCGACCGGCGGATCGGCGTGGATCACCAGAGAGACGTCGTCGACGTGGATGCCGCGAGCGGCGATGTCGGTGGCGACGAGCACCGTGGCCCGGCCCTCGGAGAACGCCGACAGGTTGCGGGTGCGCACGTTCTGGCTGAGGTTGCCGTGCATCTCCACCGACGGCACGCCGTGGGCGTTGAGCTGGCGGGTGAGCTGCTTGGCCCGGTGCTTGGTGCGGGTGAAGACGATGGTGCGGCCCGGCGCCGAGGTGAGGTCGACGAGAACGGGCAGGCGGTCGTCGGTGGCGACGTGGAGGACGTGGTGGTCCATGGCCTCGACCGGCGACTGGGCCGAGTCGACGCTGTGGGTGACGGGCTGGTCGAGGTAGCGCGTCACCAGGGCATCCACGCCCTTGTCGAGGGTGGCCGAGAACAGCATGCGCTGGCCGTCGGCGGGCGTGCGGTCCATGAGGCGCTTGACCGGCGGCAGGAACCCGAGGTCGGCCATGTGGTCGGCCTCGTCGAGCACGGTGATCTCGACGCGGTCGAGGCGGCAGTGGCCCTGGCCGATCAGGTCCTCGAGCCGGCCCGGGCAGGCCACGACGACGTCGACGCCGTTGCGCAGCGCTTGGACCTGCGGGTTCTGGCCGACCCCACCGAACACGGTGGTGGTGCGGAGGCCGAGGGCCCTGGCCAGCGGTGCGACGGTGGCGTCGATCTGGAGGGCGAGCTCCCGGGTGGGGGCGAGGATGAGGGCGCGGGGCGCGCCCGGCTTGCGGTCGCGGCGGCTGCCGGCGAGGCGGGCGACGACGGGCAGGCCGAACGCGAGCGTCTTGCCCGATCCGGTGCGGCCCCGACCGAGCACGTCGCGGCCGGCGAGCGAGTCGGGGAGGGTGGCGGCCTGGATCGGGAACGGGGTGGTGATGCCGTCGCGGGCGAGCACGGCGCACAGCTCGGCGGGCACGCCGAGGGCGGCGAAGGTGGGGCGGGGGTCCGCCATGGGGGATGTCTCCTGCTGAAAGGTCCGCTGGATGGGCACCGGCCTCGCCCGACCGGTGGGTCGGGGGCCTGCAGCGGCTCAGCGGCGCCGCCCCGGGGTTGGGACGATGCCGACCACCCTACCGGCTCACGGCGTGAGCAGGACCTTCACCGCTCCGTCGGCCTTCTTCTGGAACATGGCGTAGGCCTCCGGGGCGCGGTCGAGCGGCATGCGGTGGGTGGCGAACCCCTCCACCCCGAACGGGTCGCCCTCCTCGAGCAGCGGCAGGATCTGGGGCACCCAGCGCCACACGTTGGCCTGGCCCATGCGGATCTGGAGCTGCTTGTCGAACATCTGCAGCATCGGCAGCGGGTCGGCCGCGCCGCCGTACACGCCCGACACCGAGATGGTGCCGCCGCGGCGGACCACGTCGACGGCGCTGAGCAGCGCCGCCAACCGGTCGAGGCCGGCCTTCTGCATGAACGGCTTGGCCAGCGAGTCGGGCAGCAGCCCCACCGCCTGGTGGGCCAGCTTGGCCGTCGGCGAGCCGTGCGCCTCCATGCCGACGGCGTCGATCACCGAGTCGGGGCCACGGCCACCCGTCATCTCCCGGATCGCCTCACCGAGCTTGTCCTCCACGTCGGCGACGTCGACGACCTCAGCGCCGTTGGCCCGGGCCCGCTCGAGGCGTTCGGGCACGAGGTCGACGCCGATCACCCGCAGGCCGCGGTGCAGGGCGATCCGCGTGGCCATGTCGCCGATGGGACCGAGCCCCAGCACCGCCACCGTGCCGCCGTCGGGCACGCCGGCGTACTCGACCGCCTGCCAGGCCGTCGGCAGCACGTCGGAGAGGTAGACGAAGCGGTCGTCGACAGGGCCCTCGGGGACCTTGATCGGCAGGGTGTTGCCGAACGGCACGCGCAGGTACTCCGCCTGGCCGCCGGGGACCTGTCCGTAGAGCTTGGTGTACCCGAACAACGAGGCGCCCGTGCCGTGCTCGTGGACCTGGGTCGTCTCGCACTGCGAGTGCAGGCCCTGCCCGCACATGAAGCAGGTGCCGCAGGAGATGTTGAAGGGCACGACCACCCGGTCACCGGGCCGCACCGCAGTCACCTCGGGCCCCACCTCCTCGACGATGCCCATGGCCTCGTGGCCGAGGATGTCGCCAGAGTCGAGGAACGGGCCGAGCACCTCGTAGAGGTGCAGGTCGGAGCCGCAGATGGCCGTGGTGGTCACCCGGACGAGGACGTCGTCGGGGTCCTGGATCGTGGGATCGGGCACGTCGTCGATCCGGACGTCTCGCTTGCCGTGCCAGGTCAGAGCTCGCATGTCGGGGGCCACCTCTCGTCGACTCGTCTCACCGGCACCTACCCGGCCGCAGCCGCTCAGGTGCGACCGATCGGCCGCCGGCCGGGGAGGGCGGCCGTGAAGGCCGACGTGGCCTGGGCCCAGGTGCGGTCGAGGTCGGTGGCGGGCGGGTAGCGGCCGTCGAGCTCGAGCACGACCATGCCGTGGGCCGCCGACCACACCACCTGGGCCAGGTAGGGCTCGCCCATGACCAGCAGGAACGGCTCGCCGGCCCAGTCCTCGAGGCCCGGCACCAGCTCGTCGCGGCGCAGCGGGCCGAGCGTGGCCAGCCGGTAGAGGTTCGGGTGCTGGCCGGCCATGCCCCGGTAGGTGGCGAGCAGCGGCCGCACCGCTGCCGTGGGGGTCAGCCCGTCGACGGCCTGGCGGAGGGCCGTGCCCATCTCGAGCAGGGCGTGCTCGATCAGGACCACTTCGATGGCCGACTTCCCCGAGACGTGCTTGTAGAGCGACGGGGCCTTCATCGACAGCTCGTGGCCGAGGCGGCGCATGGTCAGCGCCTCGGGCCCCTCGTCCTCGAGCAACCGGCGGGCCACGCTCACGATCTCCGTCGCCCGGGACCCGAGCGCACGCGGGACGGGGGGCGGGCGTCGGGCGTCGATGCGGGTGCGGCCGGCGGTCACGCCGTGGTCCGCCCGGACAGGGCGAAGACGGGGTGGCGCTCGGCGATGGCCGCCAGCTCGGCGTCGGAGGCGTCGGCACCGAGCCCGTCGAAGAACGCCCCGACCTCCGCCTTCCACCGGCGCAGGTAGGCGCGCAGCACCGGCACGGCGTCGGCCCCGGACAGCTCGACGGCGCTGAGGTGCTCACGGCGCCGCCCGACGAGCAGGTCCAGCTCGCCCTGCGCGGCCCGGACGTTGCGGACCCACTCGCCCTCGCCCCGGGCCGAGACCAGGTAGCGGCGCCCGTCGAGCTCGAGCAGGTTGACCGGCACCCGGCGGGGCTCCCCGCTGCGCCGGCCCTTCACCTCGAGCACCCGCGAGCCCCAGACGCTCACGCCCAGGCGGGTGAGCCCGAGCACGGCACGGTTCATCACCTTGCGGGTGAACCACCCGGGGCGCAGGTAGTGGGCGCGCGGCGATCCCGCGGCCGCGGGTGCGGTACCGGTCGTGCCGGCTCCGGTGGTGCTGCCGGTCATGGTGGTGCTGGTGGTGCTGGTGTCCACGGCGGGTCTCCTTCGTCGGCCACGTCGGCTAACTGCGTTAGCCGCCAGTATGGCTAACGTAGTTAGCCGCGTCAACCCCCGCTCTGGGAGGCACCGCCACACGCGCGGCGTGCCTCTCGGACCGCGCGCGACCGACGAAGGCCCCTCCCCCTCGTCCAGCCGCGCGCCGAGACTGGTCGCCGGAGGGCAGAGGAGGTCCCCATGGCTGAGCGACGGCACCGGTGGTGGCGCTGGCTGCTCATCGTGCCCGCGCTGCTGATCGTGGTCGTCGGCGCCGGGGCCGCCTACCTGCTGTGGCCGCGCACGCCCACCGCCATCACCGAGGATGAGGCCCTCGAGCGCTTCCGCGGGTCGACCACGACGTCGGTCGGACCGGCCTCGGTGGGGCCGCCGTCGGGCGTCTACACCTACGACACCGACGGTCGCGAGGACATCAAGATGGGACCGCTGCCCCTCCCCACGAGGGAGATCCCCGACATGGTGACCGCCGTGATCGCGCCCGACGGCGCGTGCTTCCGGATCGACCTCAACCTCATGGCCGAGCACACCGAGGAGTCGTCGTGGTGCGTCGGCGGTGACGGCTCGCTGGTGATGGAGGAGCAGGTGAAGCGCGAGGAGGTCCCCGGCTTCCACGTCGAGACCCACACCACCTGTGGTCCGGGCACGGTGATCTCACCGACGGCCACGGAGCTGCCCGTCCACTGCACCATGGACCTCGACGTCAGCGGCATCACCTTCACCATCCGCCTCGACGGCACGGCGAGGTCCGAGCCGGGCGGCACCATCGACGTCGGCTCCACCTCGGTCGAGACCCGCCACCTCACGATCCGGCTCGACGCGAGCGGCGACTTCCAGGGCCACCTCGAGGAGCAGCAGTGGCTGACCGACGACTTCCTGCAGGTGCGCACCGTGCGCGACCTGCTGCTCGACGGTCCCGGGCGCTTCTCGGAGAGGACCACCCTCACCCTGCGCTCCCTGCAGCCGCGGACCTGAACGGGCTGGTCACGCCTCCACGAGCGCGCTGACGGCAAGCCGCGCCCGGGGTCGTTCAGGGCAGGTGGACCTTCTCGTCCTTCGGGGTGGTGAAGGCGTGGATGAACCCGGCGATGCTGGCGAGGAACAGCACGGCAGCCACCAGGAAGCACACGAGCGCGGCCTGGGCGGCCCGCTCGCCGAAGATGCTGAAGCCGTAAGAGGTCAGCAGCAGGCCGCGCAGGGTCTCGCCCCGGAACAGCGTCTGCACCTGCCCGGTGAGCTTCTCGTCCTGGGCCTGCAGGTCGGCGTTCGTGGGGTCGGCCTTCAGCTGGGTGGCCACCGCCCGCTCCTCGTTGGAGGTCTGGGAGTAGGTCTTGCCGTCGTTGATCTCGCTCAGGTGCAAGGCGATGTAGTCGTTCGCGTAGCACTCGGCCTGCTTGCCCGTGGTCAGCTGCTCACCGGCCCACTTCACCAGGCAGTCGGCCTGCTTCTCCTCGTCGGTGAGCTTGTCCGCCGGCGTGAAGGTGATCTGCTGCTGGCTGAGCTGGTTGTGGACGTAGTCGTCGGCGAAGTTGGCCTGGTTCTGCAGCACCAGTCCGAGCACCAGGATCAGCACGGCGAGCACGAGCCCTCCGACGCTGAAGATCAGATCGAGCGTCCGTCGGGTCATGGTGGTCCGCCTTCCCTCGGGCCGCGCCGGTGCGCGGCACGGCCCGGTCTCTACCCACGACGTGCACCCGCATGCTTGGAGAACTTGTCCGGCTCACTTCCCCGTGCTCGGGCGCGCTCGGCTCCGTCGGTGAGCGGTGGGCGGGGGAGGCCTGAGCGGCTGGCCGGGCGGCAGGTGCCCCGTCGGTAGGCTCCGCGACATGTCCGAGCTCCGGGTGCGGAGGGTGATGACCGGAACCGATCCCACCGGGTCACCGGTCATCAGCGACGACGGCAGGCCCCCGAACACCGTGGTCCACGGACCGTTCGCCGTCAGCGAGGTGCTGTGGTCCGACGGGCCGACGCTGCGCTTCGACGACGACCCTGACCGCTCGACGCCCGGCTTCCCGCTCGAGCCGCCGCCGGGCGGGGTGAGCGTGCGGGTGATCCGGATGCCGGGGGCGGCGCCGACCACGAGGCCCGACGACACCTGGCTGCGGGTGGAGAACGACGAGGAGGAGCTGCCGGGCATGCACCGCACGGACACGCTCGACCTCATGGTGGTGCTCGAGGGGTCGGTGGTGCTGGGCCTCGACGACGGCCAGCGCACCCTGCGCGCCGGGGAGTGCGTGGTGCAGCGGGGCACCCGGCACCGGTGGCGCCCCGCCGACGAGCACGGCTGGACCTACCTGGTCGCCATGCTGCGGCCCGCGCCGGGGCTCCCCGCGGCGCCGCTGCCCAGCCCTCTGATCCGCCCGCCCCGCAAGGGCGACCGACCGGTGCGCCGGGTCGTCACCGGCACGCCGACCCTCGACGGACCGGCCCGCGTCGGCGTCACGGGCGCCCGCACCAGCCTCACCGACCTGTGGCAGACCGGTGGGCCGCTCTGCCGGCCCGACCAGGGCGGCGACCGCTGCGACGAGTGGGACCTCGACCCGGTGGGCGGCGGGGTGGCGTTCCGCTTGGCCGAGCTGTCGTCCGCCGTTCCCCCCAACGAGCGGGCATGGCACGCCACCGCGACGGTCGACGTCGACGTGGTGCTGTCGGGCCGGGTGCGCCTCGAGCTGCGCGGCTCGTCGACCGAGCTCGGCCCCGGCGACGTGGTGGTGCAGCGGGGCACGGAGCACCGCTGGGTGGCGGTGGGCGACGAGCCGGCGCGGGTCGCGGCGGTGATGCTGACCGCCCAGTGCCCCTCCTAGCTGGTTCACGACGTTCCGGTTCCCGGAACGTTCGGAACCACCTTGGCCGGTCAGCGGGTGACGAAGGCGCCCACCGCGTCGAGGGCGTCGAGGATGCGCTTCTCGGAGGTGCCCGGGGCGGCGCCAAGGGGCTGGGCGAACAGGCTGACCCGCAGCTCCTCGATCATCCACCCGATGCGGCTCAGCTCGGCGTCGGCCGGGCCGCCGGGCGGGACGGCCTCGAGCACCTCGGCGTAGCGGCGGTCGACGGCGTGCACGGTGGCCATGCGCGTGGCGTCGCGGGCGACGGACTCGCCGAGCTTGTCGAGGCGGAAGGTGACGGCCCGCAGGTAGCGCAGCACGTCGGCCAGGCGGTCGCGCCCGGTGGCGGAGACGAACCCCGGGTAGACGAGGGTGCCCCGCTGCTCGGCCACGTCGTCGAGGGCCGGGCCGAACGCCGGCGGGGCCGGCTCCTCGATGCGCCGGTCGATGCCGCGCACCTCGACGAGGATGTCGCCCACGAGGCGCGCCACCGCGAGCACGTCGCCCTCCAGCCCGGCGCGCACCCCGGCCCGCAGCTCGTCGAAGGCGACTGCGTCCCACACCGGCGCCCCACCAGCGCGCATGAGCGCGTCGAGCGAGCAGGTGACGCAGTCCTCCAGGAGGGCGTCGAGCGACGGGTACGGGCTCGACGCCAGCGCCAGCCGATGGGCGTTGGTGAGCCGGCCCTGCACGCCCTTCAGCGACAGCGGCACGGTGAGGCGCAGCAGGCGCCGCTCTCCGCGCCACGTAGTGCGCACCTGCTCGGCCGCCGAGTCGACAAGGCGCAGGCCGACCGACTCGCCCTCGTCGACCAGCGCCGGGTAGCCCTCCACGGGCTGGCCGCCGACGGTGTGGCGCACCTTGCGGGGCAGCTCACCGAGGTCCCAGTCGACGAGGCCGTGGCGCTCGAAGCTCGCGCTCGCCTCGCTCAGCGCCCTGCGCACGTCGGGGGCCAGGCGCTGCTGGAGCGGGCCGAGCTCCTTGGCCTCGCCGAGCACCCGGCCGTCGTCGTCCTCGACGCGGAAGGTGATGCGCAGGTGCGGCGGGAGAGCGGCGAGGTCCCACGCCTCGACGGCGATCGGCACGCCGGCCGCCCGGCCCATGTGGCGTGACAGCAGTGGCAGCAACGGGCCGTCGTCGGGCCCGCACGCGGCCAGGAAGGCCTCGACGTGGTCGGGCACCGGCACCAGAGGACGACGCAGGTCCTTGGGCAGCCCGCGCACCAGGGCGGTGACGAGCTCCTGGCGCAGCCCGGGCACCAGCCACTCGAAGCCGTCGGGCCGGAGCTGGTTGAGCACGCCGACCGGCACGTGCACGGCCACGCCGTCGTCGGGCGAGCCCGGCTCGTAGAGGTACGACAGGGGCAGCACGAGCGCACCCTGATCCCACACGGCGGGGAAGTCCTCGTCGCGCAGCTCGTCGCCGGCCGCCCCGAGCAGGTCGTGGAGGGTGAAGGAGAGCAGCTCGGGCCGGCGGCGGCGTTCCTTCTTCCACCACGAGTCGAAGTGCCGGGCCGACACGACCGCGGCCGGCAGGCGCTCGTCGTAGAGGCGCTCCAGGGCGGCCTCACCGTCGGCCAGGTCGCGTCGCCGGAACCGGTGCTCGAGCTGGTCGAGCTCCTCGAGCAGCTCCCGGTTGCGCCGGAACATCGAGTGGTGGGTGGGCCAGTCGCCCTCCACCAGGGCGTGGCGGACGAACAGCTCCCGGGCGAGGTCGGGGTCGACGCGCCCCAGCGGCACGAGCCGGTCGGTGACGACGGGGAGGCCGTAGAGCGTGACCCGTTCCCGGGCCATGGCGCTGCCCCGCTTGGCCGACCAGTGCGGCTCGGAGTACGAGCGCTTCACCAGGTGGCCCCCCAGCTCCTCGGCCCACTGCGGCTCGATGCGGGCCACGGTGCGGGCGAACAGCCGCGAGGTCTCCACCAGCTCGGCGGCCATCACCCACGCCGGTGGCTTCCGGGCCAGCGACGAGCCGGGGAAGATGGCGAAGCGGGCGTTGCGGGCGCCGAGGTACTCCCGGCTGTCGCGGTCCTTCTGGCCGAACTGGCTGAGCAGGCCGGCGAGCAGGGCCTTGTGCACGTCGTCGGGATCGGCCGGCTCCCGGTTCTGGGCCATGCCGAGGCCGGCCACGATCTGGCGCAGCTGGCTGTGCACGTCCTGCCACTCCCGGATGCGCAGGAAGTTGAGGTGCTCGTCGCGGCACAGGCGCCGGAAGCGGTTGCCCGAGAGCTGGCGCTGCTGCTGGCGCACGTGGCGCCACAGGTTCAACAGGGCCAGGAAGTCGCTGCCGCCCTCGTCGAACCGGGCGTGGAGCTGGTCGGCCCGTGCCTGGTCGTCGGCGGGGCGCTCCCGCGGGTCCTGGATGGACAGGGCGGCGGCGATCACCAGCACCTCGCGCAGGCAGCCCCGCTCCCCCGCCTCGAGCACCATGCGCCCGAAGCGGGGGTCGATCGGCAGACGGGCGAGCCGGCGGCCGACGGGGGTGAGCCGACGGCCGCCGCGCCCGGACTTCGCACGGTCCTTCGCCGGCTCATCGTCGGGCGCCAGCGCACCGAGCTCTTCGAGCAGGCGGATGCCGTCGGTGATGGCCCGCCGGTCGGGCGGGTCGAGGAAGGGGAACGCCTCGATGTCGCCCAGCCCGATGTTCGTCATCTGCAAGATGACCGACGCCAGGTTGGTGCGCAGGATCTCGGGGTCGGTGTACTCAGGTCGGCTCTCGAAGTCGTCCTCGCCGTAGAGACGGATGCAGACGCCGTCGGCCACGCGCCCGCAGCGGCCGGCTCGCTGGTTCGCCGACGCCTGCGACACCGCCTCGATGGGCAACCGTTGCACCTTCAACCGTCGACTGAAGCGGGAGATGCGGGCCAGGCCGGTGTCGACCACGTAGTGGATGCCCGGCACGGTGATCGATGTCTCGGCCACGTTGGTGGCCAGCACGACCCGCCGGCCCCGGTGGGGCTGGAACACCCGCTGCTGCTCGGCGGTGGAGAGCCGGGCGTAGAGCGGCAGCACCTCGGTGTCGGGCAGGTCGAGGGCGCGCAGGGCGTCCGCGGCGTCGCGGATCTCCCGCTCACCGGAGAGGAACACGAGCACGTCGCCGGGCCCGGCTCGACGCAGCTCCCGCACGGCGTCGACGATGCCGGCGACCTGGTCGCCTCCCTGGGCCTCGAGGGGCCGGTAGCGCACCTCCACCGGATAGGTGCGACCGCTCACCTCGATCACCGGCGCCCCGCCGAAGTGGGCAGAGAAGCGCTCGGTCTCGATGGTGGCCGACGTGACGATCACCTTCAGGTCCGGCCGCCGGGGCAGCAGCTGGCGCAGGTACCCGAGGATGAAGTCGATGTTGAGGCTGCGCTCATGGGCCTCGTCGACGATGATCGTGTCGTAGGCCCGCAGCATGCGATCGCGCTGCAGCTCGTTGAGCAGGATGCCGTCGGTCATCAGCTTCACGAGCGTGGCGTCGCCCACCCGATCGGTGAACCGCACGGCGTAGCCGACGGCCCCACCGACCTCGACCCCGAGCTCCTCGGCGATGCGCGACGCGACCGTGCGGGCGGCCAGGCGGCGGGGCTGCGTGTGGCCGATCGTGCCCTCGACGCCTCGGCCGAGCTCCAGGCAGATCTTGGGCAGCTGGGTGGTCTTCCCCGAGCCGGTCTCCCCGGCGACGATCACGACCTGGTGGTCGCGGATCGCCTCGGCGATCTCGTCGCGCCGCTGGGAGATGGGCAGCTGGTCGGGGAACGTGAGGCGGGGGACCGACCGGCGGCGCCGCTCGACGAGCTCGGGCGACGGACGGCGGGCCATAGGAATCCGAGGATACGGACCGACCGCCGAGGTGGGCGATCGGCGGTTGGTACGTTCGTCGCGAGACGACCCGAGGCTGAGCCCCGTCAGTCGAGCTGCGCCGACGCAGGGTGGCGCAGGGCCTGCATGTCGTCGTGGCGAGCCCGGATCTGGTCGTGGTAGCTCGGCTTGGTCGGGATCCAGAACCGCTCGTGCTCCACCGCGTCGAACACCAGGGCCGCCACCTCGGCGGGCGGCATCCCGGCACCGACGGTGGCGTCCTCCATGGCCGCCAGCACGAACTCCTCGTCGGCGGTGCGCTCGCGGCCCCGGTCGGTCCAGCGCTCGGGGCGGTTGCGCTGGGAGCTGGCGATGCCGGTGGCCACCAGGCTGGGCACCAGCACCGACACGCCGATGGGCGCGCCGGTGGTGAGCAGGTCGTGGGCCAGGCACTCGGTGAGCCCCACGGCAGCGAACTTCGACGTGTAGTACGGGCCCGAGTAGGCGTTGGTGACGAGCCCGCCCATCGAGGCGGTGTTGACGATGTGGGCGGTGCCGCCGGCCGCCAGCAGGCGGGGCACGAAGGTGCGGATGGCGTGCACCAGGCCGTAGAGGTTGACCCCCATGACCCACTGCCAGTCGGCCAGGGTGCGCTCCCACAGCAGCCCGCCGCTGAACACGCCGGCGTTGTTGCACAGCAGGTGCACCCCACCGAAGCGCGACCACGCCTCGTCGGCCAGCCGCTCGACCTCCTCGGCGACCGACACGTCGGTGGCGACGCCGATGGCCTCCCCGCCGGCCCGCACGATGGCGTCGACCGTGTCGTCGAGGCGGGGCTGCTCGACGTCGGCCGCCACCACCTTCATGCCTCGCGACGCGGCCGTCTCGACGAGGGCCCGCCCGATGCCGCTGCCCGCTCCGGTGACGACGGCGACCATGCCCCGCTCGATCTGCATGGCCGCAGACTAGGGCGATGACCGAGCAGGTGGCCGCGCCCGGAGGCCGCCGCAGCCGGCCGCCGATCCCCGTTCTGGTGGAGATCTACGGTCGCATGTGGTCGTAGATCTCCACCAGAACGGGAGGAGGGACAGGGGACGGGCGGGGACCGGGTAGGCGCTCGCGGCTAGACGTCCTGGTCGAGGGCGAAGACCCGGAGGGCGTTCTCGCGGAGGAACTTGGGCCACACCTCGTCGCGGAACGGCACGTCGGGCATGTCCCGGAACTGCCGCTCGAGGGTGAGCCCGGCCGGGAAGTACCCGCAGTACATGACCTTGTCGGCGCCGCGGGTGTTGGCGTAGTCGATGATCGCCTTCGGGTAGTGCTTGGGGGCGAAGGCGCTCGTCATGTAGTGCAGGCCCGGCCACTTGAGCATGAGCTTCACGGCCAGCTCGGTCCACGGCTCTCCGCCGTGCATCATCACCATGGTGAGCTCGGGGAAGTCGTAGAGCACCTCGTCGAACTGCTCGACGTGCTGGGGCCAGCTCGGCATGCGGGGCCCGACGATGCCGCCGTTGATGCAGATGGGGATGCCGAGCTCCACGCACGTGGCGTAGATCGGGTACATCTTCGGATCGGCGATGCCGACCTGGGGCACCATCCCCGACGGGAACGTCATGGCCGCCACGATCCCGCGCTCGGCCTTCAGGCGCTTCAGCCGGCGCACCGTGTCCATGCCCTGGTTGGGGTCGGCCGACGCGCACAGGTGGAAGCGGCCGGGGTGCTCGGCCTTGGCCCGGATGGAGTCGTCGTTGAGCCCGGTCATGCACTGCTCGATGCCGAAGGCGTCCATCTTCTCGACGATCCACTGCACCGGGTCGACGTCGGGGCCGACCACGTCGGGGACGTCCTTGAACATGTACTGGGCCGGGAACTCCATCTCCTGGAGCGACTCGCGGTCCTTCAGGTTCGCCTTGAAGAAGTCGTAGGCCGCCTTCTTCTGCTCGATGCTGCGGTACGGGAACCCCATGCCGAGGTCCACGATGCCGATGTCGGTCGGCATGCTCATGTGCTGCTCCCCCTTGCGACGGTGCCGGCCCCTGCGCGCCCGGGCCGCGGGCGGGGCCGGCGGGACCGGCGTGCCGGCGGAGCTTAGGACCCGTGCACGAAGCGGGCCTGACGGCCGAGGGCGAGCAGCTCGCCCGAGGGCGACCAGATCTCGGCGTCCTCGTCGACGAACCCGCCCTTGGACTCGCGGGTGCTCAGCACCACCAGCAGCGGCGTGCCGGGCGGCAGGTCCTCGCGCGGCAGCTCGACCCGGGCGTGGTAGGTGAGGTCGACGGTCTGGGCCACGTGGGGCGATGGCCACATGTGGTACACGGCGGGGATCCACAGGTCGGCCAGCACCACGCCCCACCGGTGGTCGATGACCTCGGCGTCGCGGGGCTGCACCCAGCCGCCCACCCGGCCGGGACCGGGGCCGTCGACGTCGTGGATGCGGGGCTGGAACCACACCCGCTCGAGCACGGCCAGGCCCATGCCGAACTCGTGGGGCTCGGCGTCGGGGTCGAACGGCGCCACGTCGGGCATCTGCGCCGAGGCCAGCTCGCCCACCGGCCGCCGCACGGCCGCAGAGGCGAGCACCAGCCCGGCCAGCTTGCCGCCCGAGTGCAGCCGCAGCGTGCAGTTGGCCATGGTGCGACCCTGGCGCTCGACGGTGACCTCGGCCCGGAACGGCCCGTCGACGAAGGGCCGCAGGTACTGCATCGAGACGTGCTGGACGGTCATGCCGGTGCCGGCCAGCTCCATGTCGAGGGCGGTGAGGGCGAGACCGAGCACGTAGCCGCCGTGCTGCGCCTGGTAGCCCCACCAGACGCGGCCGGTGTCTCGCTCGTACACGCCGTCGCCGACGGCGTGGAGGCGGCACTCCTGGTCGAGCAGGGCGGTCACGGCCGTCCTGCCTACCACGCCTCCCGGGCGGCCCGGGACGCCGGGCCGGAGGGATTCCCCCGCACCGGGCACCTAGCGTGGAGCCCGATGGACGCCGTCCCGAGCCCCGAGCCCGGCGCAGGCCCGACGCCCGCCTCCGGACCCGCCGCGGGACCGGCGCCCGGCCCGGCCCCCGCCATCGCCCAGCTGGCGGCGCTGGTGGCCGCTCGGCGGGCGAGCACCGCCCCGGACAGCCTGCTGGTGGGGATCGGCGGCGGCGTGGCCGTCGGCAAGAGCACGGTGGCGGCGGAGCTGGCCGGCCTGCTCGACGCGCACCACGGACTGGCCGCCGCGGTCGTGTCGAGCGACGGCTTCTTGCACACCAACGCCGAGCTCGCCGCCCTCGGCCTGGCCGCGCGCAAGGGCTTCCCCGAGAGCTACGACACCGCGGCCATCGAGCGGTTCGTGGCCGACGTGCGGGCCGGGCGCGACCCGCTGGAGGTGCCGGTCTACGACCACCTCCTCTACGACGTGCTGGACCAACGGCGCTCGGTCGCGCGGAGCCCCGTCGTGCTGTTCGAGGGCGTGAACGTGCTGCACTTCGCCGACCGGCTCGACCTGGCGGTCTACGTCGACGCCGCCGAGCCCGACATGCGCCGCTGGTTCGTGCACCGGGTGCTGCAGCTGCGCACGGAGGCGGCCGACGTGCCCGGCGCCCACCTGGCGCCGGTGGCCGCGCTCGACGACGCCACCGTCGCCGCCCTCGCCGAAGGGGTGTGGGAGGCGGTCAACCTGCCGAACCTGCACGAGGCGATCGAGCCGAGCCGCGAGCACGCCGACGTCGTGCTGCACAAGGGCAGCGACCATGCGGTCACCGAGCTGCGGCTGCGATGATGGGCACCGGCCCAAACACGGAAGAGGACCACGCACCGTGATCGACCTGACCGTCGCCGCCATCCCGGGCTTCTTCGCCACCATGGGGATCGAGCACCGGGTGCTCGAGCGTCGGGCGGCACGCAGCGGCGCCACCGCCGGCAACTACGAGCGCAACGACACCCTGGCCAGCCTGAGCATGGGCGTCGGCAGCCTGGTGATCCCGCTGGCCATGGCCAAGCTGCTGGAGCCGGTCACGCCCGGCCGGGGCCGCTACGCCAAGGCGCTGGTGGGCACCGCCGTGGGCGCGGCCGCGCTCACCACCGTCGCCGACGCCGCCGCCCGCCACGACGGCGACGGCCGCCTGGCTCGTTGGGCTCGCAAGGTGAGGCCCTCAGCCGGTGTCGCCGCGGTGTCGGCCGGGGTCGTGGCAGCCAGCACCGGATGGGCGGCGCGCACCACCGGTCGGCGGCTGTTCGACCGGTACGGCCGCTCCCACGACCTCGGCACGGGGCTGCTCGCCACCCTCGGGGCGGTCTTCGCCTGGGACGCCATCTACTACTGGAACCACCGCATCCAGCACGAGAGCCGGTGGCTGTGGGCCATCCACGTCGTGCACCACTCGAGCGAGCGCTACAACCTCTCCACCGCGCTGCGCCAGCCGGTGGCGGACAACTTCGGGATGTTCGTGCCCTATGGGCTGCTCGGCGCGCTGGGCTTCCGTCCGGCGCTGATCGAGACCGCCCGGGGCGTCAACCTGCTCTACCAGTACTGGATCCACACCGAGGCGATCTCCAAGCTGGGCCCGGTCGAGGAGGTGTTCAACACGCCGTCGCACCACCGCGTGCACCACGGCAGCAACCGCCGCTACCTCGACCGCAACCACGGGAGCATCCTCATCGTCTGGGACCGCCTCTTCGGCACGTTCCAGCGCGAGCTCGACGAGGAGCCGGTGGTGTACGGGCTCACCAAGAACATCCGCACGTTCAACCCGCTGCGCGTCGCCACCCACGAGCACGCGGCCATCCTGCGCGACGTCGCCCGCTCCACGTCGTGGCGGGAGCGCCTGGGCCGGGTGTTCCGGGGTCCGGGGTGGTCGCCTGCGGTGCCGTCCCAGCCGACGCCCGCGCCGGCCACCACCGCCGCCTGATCAGGCGAGGTCGCGCCGGGCGTAGGCGGCGAAGCCGACCGCGCCGAGCACCAGCCCGGCCCCGCCCATCGCCACTGCAGCGGGCCATGCCACGGGGTCGGCCGGCACCGAGGCCAGGTGGTGGAACGGCGACAGCGAGACCACCCAGCCGGGCAGGTCGGCGGCGGGCCCGAGGAAGCCGAGGAAGTAGACGACCACGGCCGAGCCGGCGCTGAAGGGCAGGGCGACCCGCGGCGCGACGCCGTGGAGCAGCACCGCAAGGCCCACGAACAGCACCAGCACCGAGGCGGTGTTGGCGGTAGCGGCCAACGACTGGGCGACGGTGAGCTCCGCTCCCCCGGCCACGGCGCCGGCCCAGAGGGCGACGCCGCTGAGCGCCCCGGTCACCACCACGGCCGCCAGCGACGTCGCCACCTCCCCGCCCAGCCAGCCCGACCGGGTGAGCGGCAGGGCGTGCAGCAGCTCCAACCGGCCAGCGCTCTCGTCCTCCCAGCCCCGGTGGAACGACGTGACCGCCTGCAGCACCAGCAGCATCCCGATGACGCTCGCCATGAGCCCCACGAACCGGGCCGGTGAGCCCAGGTCGCCGATGCCGTAGGTGCTGGCGAACTGCTGGAACTGCTCGTTGTTCGAGATGTAGTCGGTGAACGTGGCGGTGATGGCGCCCACGATCGCGCCGTACACGACGAGCCCCGCGCTCCATCCGAGGACGCCGCCCAGGCGCTCGCGCCAGGCGAAGCCGAGCGGCGAGGTGAGCAGGCGGAGCCGGGGGGCCACCCGGTCGCGCTCGGGCACCAGGCCGCTGCCGAGGTCGCGTCGCCGGTAGAGGTGGTGCGCCACGCCGAGCAGCACGACGGCCAGGCCGAGCGAGAGCACGAGCGGGAAGGGGTGGTCGCCGGCGAAGGCCTGCAGCGCAGCCACCCAACCGAAGGGTGTGAGCCAGCGCAGGGCGTCGAGCGCGCTGACCGAGTCGGCCAGCATGCGCACTGCGTAGAACAGCCCGATGGCGGCACCGGCCGCGCCCGCCGCACGGCGTCGTTGCCCGAAGAGCTGGGCGCTCAGCGCTCCCACACCGACACCCACCAGCGCGGTGAGCCCCACGCCGGCGCCGAACAGCACGGCCCCGGCGCTCTCCTGCCCGGCACCGACGAACACCCCCGCCACGGCCACGGCGACCGCCGCGCAGCCCACCGCCAGCACCACCAGGTGGAGGGCCACGGCCCGCGCGCCGTCGAGCGGCTCGGCCAACAGCAGGTCCCACCGGCCGAGCTCCTCCTCGCCGCGCAGCACCCGCACCGCGGCCAGGGCGCCCCACAGCGAGGCGACCACGACCACGAACGAGCCGCCGCGCCACACGCCGAAGCCCCCGGAGGTGGTCAGGTCGTAGGCCCGGCCGTAGAGCGCCCGGACGGCGGGGTTCCCGGTGAGGCTGTCGAGGTCGGCGACGGCCTGGTTCGACAGGGCGGCGCTGTAGCTCGACACGACGATCTGCAACAGCAGCGCCGAGCCGACCACCACGGCCACGATGCCCCGCCACAGCTCGCGGACCGCGAGCCGCAGGACGGCCCGGTCAGCGCTGCCCATCGCCGTAGTACGTGAGGAAGATCTCCTCGAGCGACTGCTCGCGGGTGCGCACCGCCTGCACGTCGGCCACCGCCAACGCCGCCAGCACCGCGCCGGGCGGGCCGCTGAGGGTGATGCGGATGCCCTCGGGGGTCGACGCCACCGCCTGCACCCCGGGCACGGCGTGCAGGTCCGGCGCCGGGCCGGCCAGGTCGACCTCCAGCTCGGTGGCGTGCAGGGTGCGCAGGCGCTCGATCTCGGAGACCTCCACCAGCACCCCTCGGCGGAGGATGCCGACGCGGGTGCACAGGTCCTCCACCTCGCTCAGGATGTGCGAGGACAGGAAGACGGTCTGGCCCCGCGCCGACGCCTCGTGCACGCAGCGCTGGAACTCCCGCTCCATCAGCGGGTCGAGCCCGGCCGTGGGCTCGTCGAGGAGGAGCAAGTCGGCGCGGGTGGCGAACGCGGCGATCAGCGCCACCTTCTGGCGGTTGCCCTTGGAGTAGGTGCGGCTGCGACGGTCGAGCTCCAGCTCGAAGCGCTCGACCAGCTCGGCGCGGTAGGCCTCGTCGACCCCGCCGTGGAGCCGACCGAACAGCTCGAGGCACTCGGCGCCGGTGAGGCGGGGCCACAGGCTGACGTCGCCCGGCACGTAGGCGAGGTGGCGGTGGGCCGCCTTCCGGTCACCGACGTCGATGCCGAGCACCCGCGCCGAGCCGGCCGTGGGCCGGATGAGCCCGAGCAGCAGGCGCAAGGTGGTGGACTTGCCGGCGCCGTTGGGCCCGAGGAAGCCGAAGACCTGCCCCCGGGGCACCTCGAGGGTGAGCCGGTCGAGGGCGGTCAGCTTCCCGAACCGCTTGGTGAGCCCGTCGCACTCGATCGCCGGCGCCTCTGCCATGCCGGCCACGCTACGGCCCACCCCCAGCCCGACGAGCCATGTCACCCCGACGTCCCCAACCTGTGCCCGAATCTGGTCCCGGAGGGACCGATTCGGGCACAGGTTCAGGCTGGGACGGGTGGAGGAGGGGAGGCGGGGAGGCGAGCGGGAGCGTCAGTGGAGGGCGGCGCGGAAGGCCTTCACGACGCCTTGGAGGATGTGGAGGTCGTCGTCGTAGGTGCCGGCCATGGGGATGCCGCCGACCCGCACGTCGGTGACCCCCGCCTCCACCAAGGGGGCGGCGCCGGCGAACGTGGCGGCCAGGTCGACCGCCCCCTCGGCGTCGCGCACCAGCGCGGCGGTGCCCACCACCCCGAAGCCGGGGTCGCCGCCCTCGGCCTCCACCAGGGCCCGCATGCGGGGGATGGCGTCGGCCAGGGCGGCGGCGTCGGCGCCCCACGGGATCCACCCGGAGCCGAACCGGGCCAACCGGCGGGCCGAGCGCGGGTTCACCGTGCCGCTCACCCAGACGGGCACGCCCCCGTGCTGGCGGGGCTTGGGCATCTGGTGGATGCGCTCGAACCGCAGCTCGGGCGAGTCGTAGTCGGCGACCTGCTCTCGCCACAGCAGCTGGCAGACCTCGAGGGTGTGGTCGAGCTGGCGGCCGCGGGTGTCGTAGTCGAGCCCGGCGGCGACGTACTCCTCGCGCTGCCATCCCACGCCCACGCCGATGTCGAGCCGGCCGCCGGTGAGCACGTCGATGGTGGCCGCCGTCTTGGCCAGCACCACGGGACGGCGCAGGGCGGCCAGCAAGATGTTGGTGCCGAGCCTCACCCGCTCGGTGACCGCCCCCGCCGCGGTGAGGAAGGTGAGCGGCTCGAGCCAGATGCCGTCGGGGCCGGTGGGCTGCTTGCCGCCGGCCGCGCCGCCCTTCTTGGGGTCGCCGTAGGCGTCGAGGTCCTCGCCGTAGACGACGTGGTCGGAGCACACGATGCGGTCGACCCCGGCCACGTCGGCCGCCCGGGCCCGGTCGAGCAGGAACCCGAAGTCGCCCGGGTCGTCGTTGGCGAACGTGGTGATCGAGATCGAGAGCTGCGGCGCCGTCATGGCCTCACTCTGGCACGGCTCAGCCGCGGACCATGCCGTAGGCGTGGGTGGGGCGCAGGGTGAGCACGACCCGCTGGTCGGCCACCATGGCGCGCCGGTAGTCGTCCCAGTCCGGGTGCTCGCCGGCCATGGCCCGGTACATCTCGACCAGCTCCTCGACGGTGGCGTCGCCGGGGGCGGCGGCGACCGGGCTCAGCTCGGCGTCCGCCTCCAGCACCACGTAGGACCAGAAGTCGTCGGCGTTGACGTGCAGCGAGGCTCGCCGGTCGCGCAGGAGGTTGCGGTACTTCGCCCGGGTCGCGGTGATGGAGATCCGCACCCGACCGTCGTCGGTGACGGTGTGGATGATGTTGGAGCTTTGCGGGCGTCCGTCGGACTTGAGCGTGATCAGCACCCCGTTGCGGTGCGACCGGGCGAAGGCGAGGGCGGTGTCGAGCTCCATGGGTGGGGCCAACGCCGGGTGCCACCCGACGATTCCGGTCAGCTCAGCGGTCGGGCGATGCTGACCTCGTGGCCGGCGGGGTCGCGGACGTGGAAGTACCGCTCGCCCCAGGGCGCGTCGCTCGGCGGGAACTGGGGTCGGACGCCGGCGGCAACGAGGCGGGCGTGCACCGCGTCGACGTCGTCGACCCACACGATGAACCGGCCCCACACCCGCTCGAGCGGCGTCCACCCGGGGTCGAGCTGCAGGTTGAGGAAGCTGGTCGGGCCGAGCCGGTAGGTGGTGAAGCCGGCGGCGGCCCCGCCGTGGACCAGGTCGAGGTCGAGGGCGTCGTAGAAGGCCACCGACGCCGCCATGTCGGCCGTGGCCAGGGTGACGGCGCTGAGCGACTCGGCGGTCAACCCTCGATGCCCGGCGGTGTGTCGCCGGTGGCGACCTCCCACGCCTCGGCGGCCAGGCGCTGGCCGACGAGCCGGCCGATGCCGGCTCCCACTCCGGCCGCGACCGCCCAGGCGAGGGCGTCGGGCCACGAGACGCTGCGGTCGGCCGGGTTGAGCGGCGGCTCCGGCGCATCGGGCCCGCGCACGGCGTTCCAGACCACGAGCA
Source organism: Actinomycetes bacterium (assembly GCA_029782145.1). GTDB lineage: Bacteria > Actinomycetota > Acidimicrobiia > Acidimicrobiales > Acidimicrobilacustridaceae > CAMFLJ01. The sequence goes on from JAKOVH010000026.1 coordinate 52,830, forward strand.
GCACCTTGCGGGTGGCGAGGGTGCCCAGCACCGCGGCCAGCGTCGACACGACCTTCCACGCGCCTCGCTCACCGGGGCTCGGACTCGTGCTCTTCAGCAGGCTGTTCACGTGCGGGACCGTACCCTCGACGATCGGGGACGTGCCGCCGCAGGTGAGAAGATCCGATCCGTGGCGTCGCGTTCCGAGCCAACCGAGGCCGGTCGGCCCCCGACCGGAGCGCCCGACGACCTCGACCCGCTCGCCAACGCCGTGTGGTGGGCGTTGCGCACCGAACAGCGGGAGCTGGCCGAGGTCGCGGGGCGGGCCCGGCGCTACCCCGCCGACGTGTCGGTGTTCGCTGGTGTCGACGTCCTCGACGCCGGCGGGTGGGCCGACCTGGCCACGCTCGTCGGGCCGTCGGGGACGGCGGCGCTGTTCCGGGCGGAGATCCCGCCTCCGCCCGCCGGGTGGACCGAGCACCATCGCGGACGCGGCCGCCAGATGACCGTCACGGCCGACGCCCTGGCCGCCACGGCAGACGCCCTGGCCGACGACCGGGCCGACGGCCTCGCTGACGAGCTCGCCGCCACCCCCACCAGCCGGACCCATCCCACGGTCGCCCTGGAGATGGTTCGCCGGCTCACGATGGTCGATATCGGTGAGGTGCTGGCCCTGGTGGAGGTCGCCCGTCCCGGCCCGTTCGCCGAGCGCACCCTCGAGATGGGCCGCTACTGGGGCCACCTCGACGAGCACGACCGGCTCCTCGCCATGGCCGGGGAGCGCATGCACCTCGAGGGCCACACCGAGATCTCCGCGGTGTGCACCCACCCGGACGCGAGAGGTCAGGGCCTGGCCACGGCGCTCACCCGCCGCGTCGCCCAGGCGATCCTCGACCGGGGCGAGGTCCCGTTCCTGCACGTGGCCGAGGGCAACGACCGGGCCCGGGCGGTGTACCGGCGCCTCGGCTTCACCGAGCGGCGGACGGTGGAGTTCGCCGTGCTGGAGGCGCCGGCCGGAGGGGCCTAGCCGCGTCGGCGCAGGCTCCGCGGCGCGCTCAGCGGACCGCCTTGGTCCAGTCGTTGAGCGCGGTGTACGAGGCACCCCAGTCGATGGGCGAGTCGCACGTCGGGCAGTGGGCGTCGTCGTCGCTCATCACCGCCGCGCAGTGCGAGCAGCGCAGGACCGGCTCGGGATCGGGCTCGAAGACGGCGGTGACCCGGTCGACGGGCGTGACGGGAGAGGCATCGCTCATCGGTCCCCCTGGGGTGGTTGGCGGTGCGGTCCGTCGACCATCTCGCGCCGGGGGCGCCGGCGCCACGGTCGAAGGTCCCGGCGTGGGCCTCCGTCAGCCGACGAGCTCGAGCCCGGTGATCTCGTAGCGGAAGAACTCGCCCCGGGGGACGAAGTCGCGGGTGCCGTAGAACCAGCCGACCCGCCCGGCGCTGGGCACGGTCACCCCGCCGAAGGTGCGCCAGCCGGTGGCGTCGCCGCCGAAGGGCACGGGCCGCCAGGTGCCGGTCTCGTCCGGGTCGCCCCAGCGGTCGAGGTGGAACCGCAGGAGCCTGCCGGTGTCGGGGTCGACGTGGAGATGGTTCTCCACTGGGTGCTCGCCCATGCCGTAGCGGGCGACGAGGTGGCTGTGGTCGATCGCCTCCCACGTCACCCCGAAGCGGGGCAGCAGCACGGTGGGCACCCAGATGGCCTCGGCGGCGCCCCGTTCGGCGGCCGAGCGCGACACGTCGGGCCCCTCGGCGTGCACGACGGTGCGACGGCCGAGCAGCTTCCAGTCCATGCCGCCGTCGCCGTGGACGCAACGGTCGGAGCCGGCCATCACCCCCAGGACCGACGCCGGCCACACGAAGCCGGCGTGGGGAGCGAGCGTCTCCTCGGCCGAGAACGGCAACCAGCGACCGAGCTTGATGTGGCCCCGCATGCGCAGGCGGGCGGCCCGGGCCAGGGGTGTCCCGGGCAGCACGGCCCAACGGAGGTAGCGCTGCACGGGGCCGGGCAGGCCCTCGACCTCGTCGGTGGCGAAGGCGGCCTGGGCGGGCGGGAGCAGCAGCGACTGCTCGAGCTGGGCGCTGTCGGTGTCCATCGGCTCCTCCGTGCCGCCTCTCGTCACCGATGCTACGGCCCTGCGGTGCGCACGACCCGGGCCGATGGAGCCGGCACGGCGGGACGCCCCGAGACGGGACGGTGGACCCTTCCGGGCCCCCTGGGGTGGCGCGAGGATCCCGCCATGGCCGACAACACCTCACCGACGATCGAGCGGGTCAAGGAACGACGGGAGCGGCTGGGCGAGGCCGCGGACGACCTCGAACGGGCCATCACCCGGTCGGCCGGCGACCAGGAGGCGTGGAAGGACGGCGTGCAGTCGGCGCTCGAGGAGGTCCACGCCGCGCTCGACGCCCACATCGAGGAGGTGGAGGCCCCCGAGGGCCTCTACACCGAGATCATGACCCGCAGCCCCCGGCTCTCGCACGCCATCACCAAGCTCCGTGAGGAGCACGGCACGATGCGCGACGAGGTGACGGGCTTCGAGGACGCCCTCGACAGCCGCAAGACCACCGTCGACGACCTGCGCAGCCGCGGCCTCGAGCTGCTCATGGACATCAGCCGGCATCGCCACCGGGGCGCCGACCTGATCTGGGAGTCCTACAACTACGACATCGGCAGCGGCGAGTAGCGACGCCCACCGCGCGCCACGGACGTCAGGCCGGGACGGGACCGCCGCCGTACATCCACGCCAGCGCCTGCTCGTCACCGACGATCTGCTCGCCCATGGCTCGCACGGCGGCGGCGATCTCCGGGGTGACGCCGTCGTCGGCCGCCTTGCCGACCTGGCCCTTGCGGATCATGGCGCCCCGGTCGAGGACGGGCACCGGTGCGGTGGTGGCGAGCTCGAACTTGCTCTCGTGGGCCTTCATCCACCCGAACGAGGCGTGCTCGAGGATGGTGGGCCAGTCCTCGTCGGCCACCTCGAACCCGAGGAAGTCGGCGAGGGCGCGGATCTGAGGCTCCGGGTCGCGGTTCAGGTCGGCGTAGTGCACCAGGTGGACGTTGCCGGCGTGGCGCAGCGGCCACCAGGAGGCGAGGAACGAGAACGTCCACGCCAGCATCATCTGGCCGATGCCCTCCACGAAGGTCGGCAGGTCGGGCCCCACGATCATGTCCTTCGGGGCGTCCCAGAGGTCGAACCAGGCGTCGGAGTGGGCCATGAGGAACGGGCGGAAGGAGGCGACGGCCTCCTCGGGGTTGCGGGCCACCACCACGTAGCGCACGTCGGGCCCCTGGCCCTCGGGCAGGTACGGCAGGTCGGGCGGCGCCGAGTGGGTCTTGAACGCCCGGCGCCGGTCGTGGGCCATGGCGTCGAAGCCGGCCACCAGCTCGTCGAGGTCGGTGCCGGGCGCCGGCACGAACTCCAGCCACGGCACCTCGGCGTACACGTCCTCGAAGTCGGCGTCACCGCCGGTGCGGAGCTGGTGGACGATGTTCATCGTCCACGTGGTCCCGCTCTTGGCCGGCACCGAGATGACGACGTCGCCGTCGCGCCAGCGGATGTTCTGCTGCATGTACGGGCTGATCCACGGCGGTGGCCCCTCCCCCTCGGGGGCGCGCGCCTCGGCCGGCGTGGTGGTGAGCTCGGTCATGGTCCCCTCCGTTCGGGCGCGCCGCACCGGCGCAACGAGCACAGCCGGTGCCCCACGATCGCCCTCTCCCCATGGGCCGTACGGCCCCTTTCGTGACCGTAGACCCTTCGTCAAGGGGCCAGAGGTCAAGTGTGGCGACCCCCGTGCCGATGGCACGACCGTGGGGCGCGGGGAAGAAGAAGCGACGCACAACCAGGCACGACCGGCGCACGTCTCCGACGTCGACCGGCGCGAGGCATCCGCCGAGGTGAAGCGGAGCTCGCGCGGCATCGTCCCCCTGGCCCTCGGGCTGCAGGTCGTCACCCAGATGCTGGTCGCGCTGGTCACCATGCGGCTGTGGCCGAGCCTCAGCGGGCTGGCCCTCGTGGCCGCCGTCCTGGTCATGACCGTGTCGCTGCTCGGGCCGGTCGTGGGGGTGCTGGCGGCGCGGGCCAAGGACCGCAGCGCCGAGCAGCTCGCCCAGAGCAAGGCGCGCGAGCGCGAGATGACCGCCGACGCCCGCCGACGCGAGTTCGAGACCCGGCTCGGCAACGCGCTCGAGATGGCCTCCAGCGAGGGCGAGGTCCTCACGGTGGCCGGTCGGGCCCTGTCGATGGTCACCGGCGACGACCGGGTCGAGATCCTGCTGGCCGACAACAGCCACGCCCACCTGCAGCGGGCCCTGGTCTCCGGTTCCGACCCGGCGGGCCCCGGCTGCGGGGTGCAGTCCCCCGAGCAGTGCGTGGCCGCCCGTCGCGGCCAGACCCAGGTGTTCCACGACGATCGTGAGCTCGACGCCTGCCCGCACCTCGTCGGCCGGCCTCACGGCCGCTGCGCCGCGGTGTGCGTGCCGGTGTCGATCATGGGTCGCACCACCGGCGTGGTGCACTGGTCCGAGCCCGTGCCGAACCGGCTCGACCCGTTGGCGGTGAGCCAGCTCGAGGTGCTCGCCAACCAGACCGGTGCCCGCCTCGGCATGCTGCGCATCGTCTCGGAGAGCCAGCTGCAGGCCACGACCGACCACCTCACCGGCTTGATGAACCGCCGGGCGTTCGAGCACAACGTGCGCAGCCTGCAGCACGAGGGCACGCCGTTCAGCGTGGTGATGGCCGACCTCGACCACTTCAAGACGCTCAACGACACCCACGGCCACGACGCCGGCGACCGCGCCCTGCGGATGTTCGTCGGGGTGCTCCGCTCCACGCTGCGCCCCACCGACCTGGCGTGCCGCTACGGCGGCGAGGAGTTCGTCATCGCCCTTCCCGACTGCGACGCGAACGCGGCGGCCCGGGTGTGCGAACGGCTGGCCGAGGCCCTCACCCTGGCCAACATGGAGGGCTCGACGCCGGCCTTCACCTGCAGCTTCGGCATCGCCCCGGGCCGGGCCGACGCCTCGCTGCAGGAGCTGGTGACCGAGGCCGACGCCGCCCTCTACGAGGCCAAGCGCCAGGGCCGCGACCGCTGGGTGATCCTCGACCACGTCGGGGCCCGAGCCAACGACGTGCTGCGCACGTTGCACCCCGGGCGCTAGCGAGAGCTTCCCGCAGCGCGACCACCGGCGTGGCGACCTCGCTGCCGGCTCAGCGGGGCTCGCGCCACATGGCGTACATGGGCGGCCCGCCCTCGGCCGAGAACTGCTCGACCAGCTCGAACCCGTGCCGCTCGTAGAGGGCCCGGTTCCGCGGCGAGGACGCTTCGAGGTAGGCGGCGCCGCCGAGGGCGTCGATCTGCTCGAGCTTGCGGGCGAGCAGCGCACCCCCGAGGCCACGGCCCTGGGCCGACGGGCGCACCCCGAGCAGCGGCAGGTACCAGCACGGCTCCGGCGGGTGGTGCTCGGCCATGGCCAGCCCCAGGGCACCGACCCGCTCGACGTGGCCCTCGAGGGCGGCGACGAAGGCGTCGCCGTGCTCGATCCAGAAGTCGTCGTCGGCCTCGGCGTGGGGCGGCTCCCAGTAGCCGGCGACGTCGGGGCCGACCAGGCTCTCGCCGTGGCCGACGTAGACGTGGCGGCCGAGCATGGCGAACATGGCCTGCGCCAGGCGGGGGCGCGCAGCGGGGTCGGGGAACAGCCACACGAAGATCGGGTCGTCGAAGAAGGCGTCGGCCAGCACCTCGGCGATGGCGTCGACGTCGTCGACGCTCGCCGTGCGCAGCCCGGCGCCGGTGGCGCTACCGGACATGTCGATCGCCCCCCTCGCTCGGCGCCGGGCCCTCCACCGTCACTCGACGGTGGGCGCCGCCGGCTTCTTGGCCGCCGCCTTCTTGGCGGCCTTCTTGGCCGACGCCTTCTTGGCCGCGGCCTTCTTCGTGGTCGCCGCCTTCGTCGCGACGGGCGCCTTTGACGCCTTCTTCTTGGACGCGGCCTTGTTCTTCGAGCCCGCCTTCTTCGAGGCCGCCTTCTTCGCCGACGCCTTCTTGGTGGCTGCGCTCGCCCGCCGGTCGAGCTCGGGGAGGGCTCGGCGGACGGTCTCGGCCAGGCGCCGGGCGGCGTCGGTCGACACGTCGAGCATCTGCTCGATCATCTTGAGGCCGGCCTCCACGATCTCGGCCCGGCGGCGTCGCGCCGCCTCCCAGCCCACGCTCGGCAGGGCGTCGTCGACTGCCTCCACGAAGGTGCGGATGGCGTCGAGGGCGGCCCGCTCCTCGCGGTCCACGGTCTCGATGACCTCGTCGAGGATCCCCGCACCCAGCTCCCGCTCGTCGTCCATGACTCGCCTCCTCCTCGCCGCAGCGTCCCCTCCCCGCGCTGCGGGCAGTAGAGCACAAGGCCCCCGCCGACGCATCCGTCTGCCACCATGGCAGCGGGTGGGGTGCCGACCGGGGGGCGTGCACCACCGAGCCGGAGAGGGGTGGACCCATGGCCAGCATCAGCCGGCGGGACTTCCTGGCAGGGGCCGCCGGCGCGGCCGGGGTGGTCGGGCTCGGGGCGCTCGGGCTCGGGGCGTGCAGCTCGTCGGGGAGCTCCGGGGGAGGGCCGGCCGGCGGCGCCACGACGGCGAGCGCGGTGACCTCCGCCGCGGCGGACGGCAGGGACGCCCCGTTCGACACCGTGATCGTGGTGATGATGGAGAACCGCTCCTTCGACACGATGCTCGGCTGGCTGCCGGGCGCCGACGGCGCGCAGGCCGGGCTGAGCTACGTCGACGCCGCCGGCACCAGCCACCCGACCTGGCACCTCGCCCCCGACTGGCAGGGCTGCGCCTACCAGGACCCCATGCACTTCTGGCAGGCGGTCGCCCAGCAGTTCAACGGAGGGAAGGTCGACGGCTTCCTGGCCACCCAACCCGTCGGCGACCAGTTCCCGATCGGGTACTACGAGGAAGCCGACCTGCCGATCATGGCGGCGCTGGCCCGCGGGTACACGACCCTCGACCACTACTTCTGCTCGATGCTCGGCCCGACCTGGCCCAACCGGCTGTACCAGCTGTGCGGCACCACCGACCTGGTCGCCACCGGCGTGTTCCCGGCGCCCGGCGACCCCCGCCCGTGCCAGCTCCAGACGGCGATCTTCGACCGCACCCGCGCCGCCGGGCTCAGCGCCGGGTACTACTCGCCCGGCGAACCGATGACCGGCCTGTTCGCCAGCGGGCGCTACGACGACATCACGTTCCCGTACGAGCGGTTCCTGGCCGACGCCGCCGCCGGGTCCATCCCCAACGTCGCCTTCGTCGACCCGAACTACACCGGCGTGGCGGAGTTCCTCGGCACCTCCAACGACGACCACCCCTACGGCAGCGTCCACGCCGGGGAGGCGTTCTTGGCCGAGGTCCACGAGGCGGTGCGGCAGAGCCCCCAGTGGGAGCGCACCGTCCTGGTGATCAGCTTCGACGAGCACGGCGGCTTCTACGACCACGTGGTGCCGCCGACGGTCGCCGACGACACGGTGCTGGCCGGCGAAGGGCCGTTCCCCGACCTGACGCGGCTGGGGTTCCGGGTGCCGGCGATCGTGGTGAGCCCGTTCGCCCCCCAGAAGGTGGAGACCGCCGGCCCCTACGAGCACTGCTCGGTGCTGCGGATGATCGAGTGGCGCTGGGGGCTCGAACCGATGACGCGGCGGGACGCCTCGGCCAAGAACCTGGCCGACGCCCTCGACCTGTCCACGGCCCGCGCCCCCATCACCCTCCCGGCGTTCACGCCCGAGCCGGCGCAGGTCTGCTCGAACACGGCGCACTTCGGCTGAGCGCGGCGGCTCCGCCGGTCGCGGGCCTGGTCCCCCCGGGTGAGCGCCGAGCGGGTCCGACGCCTCTAGCGCCTCGGGCGGGCGAGCGTCACCGTGGCCGGGTGAGGGTCGACGACCGGGGAGCGCCAGCGCCATGGCCACCGCCACCGAGCAACCACCAGAGCGCCCGTCGGGGGCGGCCGGTGTCCTGAGCCCGTTGCGGCCCCTCTGCCAGCTCACCACGTTGCCGGTGACGACGTTGCAGCGGGCGAGCGACGCGGTGACCCGCTGCTGCCCGGTGCCCGACGACCTCGACGCCGTCACGTCCATCGGCGAGGAGTCCCCCACCGACGCCACCGAGCCGCTGTGGCAGAACGTGGTGCAGCTCTACCGCACCGGGGTGCACCCGGCGATCCAGGTCTGCGTCCGCCACCGGGGCGAGGTCGTGCTCCACCGCTCGATCGGCCACGCCCGCGGCGTGGCGGCGGGCAAGCCCCTCGACCCGTCCGAGGCCGTCCCGCTCCGGATCGACACGCCGGTGAACCTGTTCTCGGCGGGCAAGGCCGTCACCACCATGGTCATGCACAAGCTCGAGGAGCAGGGCGTGCTCGACCTCGACGATGCGGTGGCCGCCCACCTCCCCGAGTTCGCCCGGCACGGCAAGGACGACATCACCATCCGCCAGGTGCTCACCCACCGCGCCGGCATCCCGTCGCTGCCGCCGGAGGCCTTCGACCTCGACATCCTCTCCGACCCCGACCGGGTGACCCAGGTGGTGTGCGACCTGCGGCCCACCCGGTCGATCGGCGGGGCGCCGGCCTACCACGCGGTGACGGGCGGCTTCGTCATGGAGGCGGTCACCCGCCGGGCCACCGGGCGCAGCCTGCGCGACGTGCTGCGCACCGAGGTCAAGGAGCCGCTCGGCCTGCGCTGGTTCGACTACGGCGTCGCCCCCGAGGACGCGCACCGTGTGGCCCACAACGTCATCACCGGCTTCCCGACCACCCCCCTGCTCGGCCGTCACATCCGCCGGCTGCTCGGCCGCAGCTGGGAGGACGTGATCGAGCTGTCGAACGACCCCCGGTTCATCTCCGGGGTGATCCCATCGGGCAACGTGATCGCCACCGCGGCCGACACGGCCGCGTTCTACCAGTGCCTGCTCGACGGTGGCACGCTCGACGGGACGCGCGTGTTCGCACCCGAGACCGTTGTCGCCGCCCTCGCCGACGACACCGGGGGCGGCATCGCCTTCGACCGCATGATCGGGCTGCCGTTCCGCTACGGCGACGCCGGGTTCATGCACGGCACGGGCACCCTCAGCCTCTACGGGTGGAACCACCCGCGGGCGTTCGGCCACGTGGGCATGTCGAACTCGTTCACGTGGGCCGACCCGGACCGGGAGCTGGTGGTGGCGCTGCTCACCACCGGCAAGCCGATCCTGGGCACCCACCTGCGAGCCCTGCCGGGCGTCATCATGCAGATCCACCGGTCGTTCCCGACCGCCCGACCCCTGCCCTGACCGGCCGTCAGGCCCGCGTCAGGTGGTGACGACCCGCCGGAAGCCCTCGGTGAGGCGGCCCTCGGGCAGGCCGTGCTGGGCGGTCATCCCGCTGGCCCACCCCCGCAGGAGAGCCTCCACGTCGTCGATCCAGCCCACCTGGCTCTGGTGGCACGAGAGCGCGGCGAGCTTGCGGTCGAACACGTCGGTGATGTCGACGAACACGTCGACTGGCTCGAGCCCGCCGATCCAGACCTCGGGCACCACGTGGGGCTCGAGGCCCTCCATCATCAAGTTGGTGTGGGCGTGGGGGTTGCGCGAGTCCGGGTAGACGGCGCACAGCGTGGCCTCGGCCACGGCGAGGTGGTCGGGGTGGCTGGCGTAGATGCGGTCGTAGCGACGCTCGGGCGTCTGCTGCAGCACCAGGTCGGGGCGCACCACCCGGATCTGCGCGCTGATGCAGCGGCGCAGCTCGAGGTCGGCGACGAGGTGGCCGTCGGGCAGCCCTAGGAACCGCACGTCGCTCACCCCCACCGCCGCGGCGGCCGCCCGCTGCTCCTTTTCCCGCAGCACCGCCAGCTCGGACCGGTCGAGGTCCTCCGGGGGGCCGGCCTCGCCCGAGGTGGCGATGGCGTAGACCACCTCGGTGCCGGCGGCGGTGAGGGCGGCGACGGTGCCGGACATGCCGAAGTCGATGTCGTCGGGGTGGGCCACCACGACGAGGGCCTTGGCGGGTGGGTTCGAGAGGTCGACGAAGGTGGGCTCGCTCACGACGCCGGAGGCTACCGAGGTGGCGCCCGGCGGTGACGGGCCGAACGGCGCCTTGCCTGCGATGGCCGAGCCCGCTCGCTCGCGGCAGGATGGTCGCCCATGGGGGAGACGACTGACGTGAACGACAGCAGCGCCGTCCGGAAGCGGCGGATCGTCGTCATCGGCGCCGGGCCGGGGGGCATCTGCACGGGCCACTACCTGCGCCAGGCGGGCTACACGGACTTCACGCTGTTCGAGCGCGACGGCGACGTCGGCGGCACGTGGCAGCGCAACCGCTACCCGGGCCTGGCGTGCGACGTGTGGAGCCACGTGTACTGCTTCACCTTCGCCCTGAACCCTGGGTGGACCCGCTCCTACGCCACCCAGCCGGAGATCCTGGCCTACATGCGCCGCACGGTCGACGACCTCGGGCTGTGGCCCCACATCCGGTTGAACACCGGCATCGCCTCGGCCGCGTGGGACGACGACACCGGCACCTGGCGGGTCACCACCGAGGCCGGCGAGGAGATCGAGGCCGACGTGGTCATCAGCGGGCAGGGCATGTTCGGTGAGCTCAAGTACCCCGACATCGAGGGCCGTGACAGCTTCGAGGGCGTGGCCGTGCACACCGGCGCGTGGGACGAGTCGCTCGACCTCACCGGGAAGCGGGTGGCGGTGATCGGCAGCGCGGCGAGCGCCGTGCAGTCGGTGCCGGAGATCGCCAAGGTGGCCGGGCAGCTCCACGTGTTCCAGCGCTCGGCCAACTGGGTGCTGCCCAAGGACGACAAGGAGCACACGTCCGAGCAGCTCGAGCAGTTCCTCGACCCGGCCGAGCTGCAGGCCTACCACGACGGGATCATGGCGTTCGTGGGGCCGAGCATCCCGTTCTCCAACCCGGAGATGAACGCCATCGCCGAGTGGGTCGCCGCCTGCGCCATCGAGGTGGTGGACGACCCGGAGGTCCGCGAGAAGCTCACGCCCACCACGCCGTGGGGCTGCATGCGCCCGCTGTTCTCCAACGACTACTACCCCACGTTCAACCGGCCCAACGTGGAGCTGGTCACCGACCCGATCGAGCGCATCACCCCCACCGGGGTCGTCACCGCCGACGGCACCGAGCGGGCGGTCGACGTGATCGTGTTCGCCACGGGCTACGTCGTCGACAAGTTCGCGTCGCGCATCCCCATCACCGGCCGGGGCGGCCTGCCCCTGGAGAAGGCGTGGGCCGACGGGGCCCGGGCCTACCTCGGCATCACCACCGCCGGGTTCCCGAACCTGTTCATGCTCTACGGCCCCAACACCAACCAGGGCTCGCTGATCCCGATGATCGAGTACGAGGCCCAGTACGCGGTGAAGGCGCTCCAGGCCATGGACGCCGCCGGCGTCGACTGGATGGACGTCAAGCCCGAGGTGGAGGACGCCTACAACGCCGAGCTGCAGGCCGGCATCGACCAGGTGGAGGTGTGGCAGGCGGGGTGCAGCCACTACTACCTGAGCGACTCCGGCCGGGTGGTCACGCAGTACCCGTGGTCGATGTACACCTTCCGCGAGGCGGTGTCGGAGGTCGACCTCGACGACTTCGAGCTCGGCACCCGCACCTGAGTCACCGCCTGTCGACGCGGGCCGCGGCGCGGCGACCGCGCACCGTCCCTCTGGCGGCTCTCCAAGGGATTAAGCCCCTTGGCAAGCACGGGAGGCGGCGCGATGTTGCCCACGCAAGGTCTTCCTCGACTGCAGGTCTTCTTCGACTGCGAGGCGGTGAGTGCCATGACCAGGACCAGACGTCTTCCCGTCGCGTGCGGCATCGGCGTCTTGGGCGCCGTGCTGGCGTTCGGCGGCGCGACCACCGCGCTCGGGGCCGACGGGGCCTCCGACGTGGCGCCGTCGCTCAGCTTCCCGCTGACGACCGTGGTCTACGGCGACCCGGGCACCGTCCACGAGGTGACGTCGAGCGACGTGCCCGCCGCCCTCACCGGCCAGGAGTGCACGGTGTCGGTGACCGCCGACAACAACGAGTCTGTGCACCCCGGCAGCGACCTCATCGTCACCTCCGGGTCCGACGAGGTCACCGTCCCCGACGTCGAGCGCACTGCTGGCGGCACCACCACCGCCGGAGGCCCGCTGACGCTCGGCACGACGATCACGGTGGCGGTCCAGCTCGGAGCCGACGGCGTCTTCTCGGCAGGCGGCACGGTCGACCTGGTGTGCGTGGCCCCGGCGACGGTGACCACGTCGTCGTCCACCACCACCCCGGCTCCCCCGCCTGAGGTCGTGCCCGCCGACGTGACCCCGGACGTGGCCCCCGCGGTGGCGGCCGCCACCGTGGCCGCGCCTCAGTTCACCGGCTGACCCGCCGGCCCAGAGCGGCCAGGGCGGCCGGGAACAGCACCGTCTCCTCGAGCCGGATGTGCTCGCTGACGGCCCGGGTGAGGTCGCCCATGGCGCGCGCTCGCTGCTCGGCGTCGGACTCCTCGGCGCCGAGCGCGTCGAGAGCCTGGTCGATGCGCAGGTGGTCGGCGTCGAAGGCGGCGACGAGGTCGGGGTCGACCAGGGCGGTGATGGCCGAGTAGGCCTCCTCCTCGGTGCGCAGGTGGGTACGGGTCAGCGAGCTGAGCTCGTCGATGCGCTCGGACCCGTGGTGAGCGCGCGCCGCACCGAGCGCGGCCTGCAGCTCGTGGTGCTCGTCGGAGAACTGCCCGAGCAGCTCGACGACGGGATCGTCGGAGCGGATCCCGAGCATCCAGTCCTTCAGGTCGTCGGGCCCCACGCGGCTGCCGCCGAGGTGGAGCGAGATGGCCTGCACCGGGCAGGCGGTGACGGCGTGGACGATCTTCTCCTCGGGCTCGCCCTGGGGATCGGTGACGTAGGCCTTGGCGTCACCGTCCTGGTCGAAGGCCCGAGGCGCCACGAACACGCACTGGCCCGAGCCGATGCAGCGGTTGCGATCGATGCGAACCTCGACGTCCATGCTGGTCTCCCTCCGACGCGCCCGGCGTCCGCCGGCCGTCCTGCGGCGTAAATCTAGCGCTCGATAGAAGATCCGGACGATCGCCCCTTGCGGGCCTCGGTGGACGCGGCCCACCCGGGCGCCGCACCGGCCAGGGCGCGAGCGCGGGAAGGACGCTCGGCCCTGGGCTCGGAAGCGGCGAGGCGTCACGATCGAGGGATGCAACCTGATCTCGTCGACCTGCTCACCCGGGCCGCCCGCACGACCGAGGCGGTGCTTGCCGGGCTCGGCCCGGCCGACGGTGACCGCCCGACCCCGTGCCCCGAGATGACCGTGGCCCAGGTGGCGGCCCACCTCGTCGGCGGCCTGCGTGGCTTCACCGTCGTGGCCGAGGGCGGCGAGCTGCGCTTCGAGGCCGACCTCGACCCCGACCTCGGTGCCGAGCCGGCCGCGTCGGCCTTCGCGGCCGCCGTCGCCGGCCTGGTGGCCGCCTTCACTCCGGCGGGGCGCGTGGACGCGACCTACGCCATGCCGTGGGGACCGACCACCGGCGCCCAGCTGCTGGGGTTCGAGCTGATCGAGGTGGTCGTGCACGGCTGGGACATCGCCCGGGGGCTCGGCGTCGACCCGGCGTTCGACGACGACGTCGCGCCCGCCGCGCTCTTCGGCGCCCGTATGTGGGTCGACGACTCGGTACGGGTGCCGGGGATGTTCGGCCCGGAGGTGGCCGCCCCCACCGGCGCCGCGCCGTTGCAGGAGCTCGTCGCCTTCCTCGGGCGCGACCCGGCCTGGACCCCCTGAGCCGGGGCGGCGCCGCCGCTCAGCTCACCTCGCCGCCACCAGGCGGCCGTCGTGGGGCTGGGCCAGGCCGGCGTCGACGAGCGCGTCCTCGAGGCAGCGCCGGGCCGTGGGTGCGGTCATGAACCCGAGGTGCCCGCCCGTGTACCAGGCGGCGTCGTCCATCCCCCAGTGCTCGACGAGCTCGTCGACCTGGTCGGTGGGCACGAGCCGGTCGGCGCGCCCGGCGTAGATCCGCCGCACGGCCGTGGCCGGGCGGCCCAGGTGGATCGGCGAGGTGACGGCCTCGAAGCCGGCGGCGCGCTCGAACATCTCGGCGTAGTCGGGGTCGTCGGCGTTGCGAGCGGGCGTGTGCGACCGCATGAGCCGGGCGAGGTTCACCACCGGGACGCCGACGACGACGGCGCGCAGCGACGGCTCGAGGGCGGCGACGGCGGCGGCGACGTAGCCCCCGAGGGACAGCCCGTGGAGGGCGGCGCGCTCGCCGCGGGCGGTGATGTAGGCGAGCACGGCGCGCACGTCGGCGATGGCCTGGGCGGCCCCGTGCAGGTTCATGACGACGTCGACGCTGGGGAACGATCCCTCGAAGCGGGCGACGCCCCGTGGCCCGTGGTGGGGCAGCACGGTAATGGCGACGTTGAAGCCCTGGCGGTGCAGGGCGTGGGCCCGGAACACGACGAGGTCGATGACGGGATCGCCCATGCCGGCGCCGTGGACGCACACGACCCACGGTGCGGGGCCGTCCTGCCGCACGATCCACGCGTGGGCGACGGTGTTGTCGGTCTGTTCCGCGTAGCGGCTGGCGCCGGGCACCGACGACGGCGGCGCGTAGGGGCTGCGGAACGTCACGTGCTCGTAGGGGCGCCCGATCGCCGAGCGGCTGGTCCACTCCAGGTCGGGGACGCGGGGCGCCTGGTGGTAGCTGGCCGGGTCGGCGAAGACGCCGGCGCCCTCGAGCAGCTCGACCAGCGGCGGCACCTCGACCGCGGCCGGGGTGAAGGCGTCGTCGCCGCCGGGGGTGTGCAGCTGGCGCATGAGGGTGAGCACGACCTCGTCGGCGCCGGCGGCGGCGACCAGCCGAGCCCGGTCGACCAGCGACACCGGCGGCTCGGCCGAGGCCAGCGGCCGGGCGAACGCGCAGATGCGGTGACCTACTCCGGCCAGGTCGACGGTGGCGGCGCCGGCTCGGCCCACCACCCGTCGAAGGGACGCGCCGCGCCACGGGAGGTCATCGATCCTCATGCCTCAGACGCTTCGCCCGGGAGTCCCGTGCGGCAAGGGCCGGGGGTCACAAGGGGCCCGCAGGGAGCCGGACGGCCCTTGACGGGAGGGGAGCACCGCCGCAGCGTCGGGTCGAGGCCGAGTGGCCATGCTCAGGGGGTGAGCGATGAGGCGGCACACGGGAACCGATTCGCTGTTCCTGTCGTTCGAGACCGACGCGTTCGCCATGCAGGTCGGCGCGCTCATCGTGCTCGACACGACCGACGCGCCCGACTTCAGCTTCGAGCGCCTGCGCGAGCGGTATGCCCAACGGGCGGCGATGGTGCCGAAGTTCACCTGGAAGATCAAGCCGGTGCCGCTCGGCATCGACCGGCCGTCGTGGATCGACGCCGGCAGCCTCGACATCGACGAGCACCTGGACCGGGTCACGGTGCCGGCACCGGCCGGGCCCCGGGAGATCGGCGAGGTCATCGGTCGGCTCTTCGAGCAGCGCCTCGACCGGGACCAGCCGCTGTGGAGGTCGTGGTTCCTCGACGGCCTTCCGGAGGGCACCGCTGCCCTGTTCACCGTGAACCACCACTGCCTCATGGACGGCACGTCCGGCGCGTCGATCTCCTCGGTGCTGTTCGACGTCGACCGTGAGCCGGCCCCCGTCCCGCCCGCTCCCCGCCTCGGTCCCGGCGGCCGCAACCCCTCCGACCCCGAGCACCTGGCGCGCAGCGTGCTCAACATGGCCACCACGCCGTTGAAGCTGCCCGGCTTCGTGGCCGCCTGCGGACGGCGGGCCGCGCAGCTGGTGCCCGACGTGCTCAGCAACGGCGTGCCGTCCGCGCTGACGTCGCCCGCCCCTCGCATGTCGTTCAACGGCGCGGTCGGCGACCGCCGCTCGATCGCGTTCGAGACGCTCCCGTTGGGCGACCTCAAGGCGGTCCGCCGCCGGACCGGCGCCACCGTGAACGACGTCATCGTGGCGGTGTGCGTGGCCGCCCTCGGGCGCTACGTGGAGGCGACCGGCGAGGGCCTGCCCGACAAGCCCTTCACCGTGGCGGTGCCGGTGTCGATGCGCAGCCCGAGTGACGATGGTGAGCTGACCAACCGTGTCGCCGCCTACCCGATCCGGGTGCCGACCCACGTAGCCGACCCGCTCGAGCGGCTGCACGCCGTCTCCGAGGAGACCGAGCGGCTCAAGCAGCTCGCCGCCCGGTTCGCCGGGACCCGGCTCCCGTCCGTCGGCGAGATCGCGTCGCCGTTCGTGCTCACTGCGGTGGCCCGGGCGCTGCCGCCGCTGGTGCCCCACATCCCGGTGGTGGCCAACACCATGGTGTCCACCGTGCGGGGCGCGCCCTTCCCGCTCTACGCCGCCGGTGCCCGCCTCGTCGGGATGTACCCCACCAACGTGCTCATGGGCTACATGGGGCTGGACTTCACGACCATCAGCGCCGAGGACCGCGTCGACGTCGGCATCACCGTCGACCCCGACCTGGTGCCCGACCCGTGGCTCGTGGCCGAGGAACTGCCCGCGGCGCTCGACGAGCTCGTGCGGGCCGCCGACGCCGGCGGCGGGTGACGGTCGCTGCGACGGCGCGACCGATGGGCCCGCCCGCCCCGGCTGCCCTGCCTGGGCTGCGCGCCACCGCGCTCAGGCCGCCCGGCGGCGGTCCTCGGCCACCCGCTCGGCGGCCTGCTTGCCGGTCCGCATGGCCCCCTCGGTGCTGGCGATCGGGAACAGGTACTCGCCGGCCAGGTAGAGCCCGGCGACGTCGCCGATGTCGTGGCGCAGCAGCTGCTGGATGGCGGCGAACTGGCCCGGCGCACCGAGGTTCACGGCCCGATCCCACCGGAAGACCTTGGTGAGCCTGGGCTCCGATGGGAACGACGGCTCGATGCGCTGCAGCTCGTCGATCACCAGACGCCGGCGCTGCTCGCCGCTGAGCTGGCGGAGCCGCTCGTCCTCCCACCCGCGGGTGGAGGCGATGACCACCGGGTGGACCGGGTCGGTCGAGCCGAGCGAGGCGAAGTTCAACACCGTCTGCGCGCTCGCCGGCATCATCACCACGTACCAGGGGGTGTCGGTGGGCAGGTCGAGGGGCCGGTCGAGGCCGAACTGGTAGTAGTAGGTGGAGGAGTAGCGGCAGGTCTCGAGCGGGATGCGGATCGAGGGCGGCAGGCCGGGCGCGACCTTCAGCGCGGTGGGCGCATCGAGCGCGCAGATCACGTGGTCGGCCTCCTCCAGGCCCTCGGCGGTGCGCACGCCGACGACCCGACCGCCGTCGATCACGATCTCCTCCACCGGCGTGCGCAGGTGCACCCGGTCGGCCACCCGCTCGTGCAGCCCGGCGGAGATCGCCCCGAGCCCGCCCCGCAGCGTGCACATGCCCTTCATGAGCGAGAACAGGGTGAGGGGGTGCACGACCGAGATCTCCGACGGGCGCCCGAGGATCATGGTGGCGAGGAACGGGTGGACGACCCACTCCAGCGCCTCGGGCCCGCCATGGTCGAGGACGAACTCGGCGGCGCTGGTGGTGGAGAGATCGGTCAGCGCCGAGAAGTCCATCGTCGCGGTGTCGACCACCTTCATGTGGCGGCGCACGCGGCGCGCCGCCTTCGCCACCTGCACGTAGGTCCGCAGCGGCGGGCCGCCGGTAAGGAACCTGAGGTTCTCGGGTAGCGCCCCGAGCATCCCCCGCAGGGTGGGGTCGAGCACCACGGTGCGGACCTCGCCGTCGCGGACGATCCCATAGCGCTGCCGGGCGATGGGGAAGACGCGGTCCTGCAGGCCCAGCTCGCGGATGTACTGGAACGTGGTGGCCCACTGCGGCTCGGTGGCCCCGGCCCCGGCGATCAGCTCGTAGCCGTCCTCGTGGATGGTGCGGCACCGGCCGCCCACTTCCCCGCTGGCCTCGAAGGCCACCACGTCGACGCCCTTCTTCCACAGCGTGTAGGTGGCCGACAGCCCGGCCAGGCCGGCGCCGACCACCACCACTCGCTTCGATCCCATGGCGACCCCCGGACGGGCACGGCGCCCACAGCGCCGACGACTCCCACCGTCACCCCGATCCCCGCGCCGGACAAGGGCCGACCGACCCTGTGCCGGCACCCGCTCGCGTGGCGCCCTCAGCTGCCGGTGTCAAGGGCTGGGCCGTGCGGGTGGTGTGCACATCGAGGGAGCGATGGTGTGTTTGGCTGTCGTCAGCATCACGAAAGGCGGCGGACATGGCTGGACCCGAACCCGACCACGAGCTCGTCGCGCCCGGGCTGCCGGCGCGCTTCCCCCTGCCGGCACCGGTCGCGGTCGACCGCGTCACCGAGCAGCGCCTGGTGGGGGCGCTCGTCGGCTCGGCGGTGGGTGACGCCCTCGGCGCGCCGTTCGAGTTCGGCCCGCACGGCGAGTACCGGCGCCGCTTCCCGACGCCGGAGAGGGGCGGCACCGGCGAGCTCATCGGCGGCGGCGGGTTCGGATGGGAAGCCGGGGAGTTCACCGACGACACGCAGATGGCGGTGGCCCTGGCCGAGTCGCTCGTCGCGAGGGGTGGGTTCGACGCCGACGACGTGTGGGCCCGCTTCCGGGCGTGGGCGAGGTCGGCCAGGGACGTCGGGGTGCTCACCTCCATCGCGCTGCGCCACCCGAGCTGGCGGGGCGCCGCCGCCGCGGCCCACGCCGACCGCCAGGGCCGCAGCGCGGCCAACGGCGCCCTCATGCGGGTGACCGGACTGGCCGTGGCCTTCGCCCTCGGTGACCCGGCCCAGCTCACCAGCGCCGCCCGGGCCCAGGCCGCGCTCACCCACCACGACCCGGCCGCCGGCTGGGGCGCGGCCATCGCCGCCCAGATGGTCCGCCTCGCGGTGCTGGGCCACGACCCCCTCGCCGGCCTCGACCACGTGCTGGGCACCGTCGACCCCGAGCACGTCGGGCCGTTCCGGGCGGCGCTCGACCCGGCGTGGGACCCGACGGCCGCCGGGGCCGCGCCGTCGGAGACGGTGTGGGGCTGCCTGGGCCGGGCGGTGTGGGCGCTGCGGCGCACCGCCTCGTTCGAGGAGGCGGTGGTGACGGCGATCGACCTCGGCCACGACACCGACACCGTCGCCGCCGTTACTGGCGCCCTCGCCGGGGCGCGCCACAGCATCCAGGGCATCCCGTCGCGCTGGACCGCCTACGTGCACGGCACGGTCGAGGGACCCGACGGCACCGCCACCTACGACAACGCCGGGCTGCAGGTGCTGGCCCGGCGGCTGATGGGCAAGCCGCCGGTTCCGCCCACGCCCCCGGAGGAGCCAGCCGGCCCGGTGAAGGTGGCGCCCCGGCTGTTCGCCGCTGACCTCGCGGCGGCCACCGGCGTGCCGACCGACTGGGCCGTCGTGTCGCTGTGCCGCACCGGCGGCTGCTTCGCCGACCACCCGGTGCGACGCGAGGTGCACCTCATCGACCAGCCCGGCCCGTCGAACGCCGAGCTGCTCACCGCCCTCACCGACGCGGTCGACGCCGTCGACGCGCTGCTCGCCGACGGCCGCACGGTGGTCGTGCACTGCCACGGCGGCCGCAGCCGCACCGGGCTGGTGCTCAAGGCGTGGGCCATGCGGGCCAACGGCTGGGACCACCGCCGGGCCCACGAGTGGCTGGCCGAGAAGTGGTACCGCTACGACCCCTACCAGGACGCCTTCACCGACGTGCTCGAGCACGACTGGGCCGCCGGGCGCTGACCCGGCCCGCCTGAGGGGCGGCTCGCTGGCCCGCGCCGGGTGCCCCGCTGTCGTACCCCCTGGGGACGATGTCGAGGTTCCCCATCGGCGGACCAGGAGGCACCTCGTGCGGACGTCCCCCTCACCTCGTCCCGGCGCGGACGACGACCAGGCCCGGCGGTTCCTGGCCGCCGTCGTGCGCATCGTCGCCCGGCAGGCGGCCCGGCGCCACGGCGTCGACGCCGCCGACGACCTCGTGCAGCTGGTCGCCCAGCAGTTCTGGGCCCGCCGGGCCCACTACATGGCCTCCTACACCCCGGAGAGGTTCGCCAACGTGGCCCTGCGGTCGCGCGCCGAGGAGCACCGGCGCACCGAGCGCATCCAGCGAGGCCAGGGCGCCCGCCTCACGGTGGGCGCCGACGGCCTGCGCCGCCCCGGCCGGGAGGTGGTGGCGCTCGAGCGGTACGAGACGGCGGGCGGCCCGCTCCCCGACCCCGACCTCGACGTGGCCGACCGGGTGGCCGACGTCGCCGCCGTGCGCGCCGCCCTCGACCGGCTCCCGCTGCGGTCGCGCCGGCTGGTCCTGCTGGTCGACGGCTGGGGCCTCACCGTCGGCGAGGCGGCGGAGCGGGTGGGGCTGAGCCGGGCCTACGCCAACCGGGAGCTCACCCGCATCCGGGCCGAGCTGCGCCAGGCGCTGAGCGCGGCATGAGCCCCGAGCTGCTCGAGGTGCGCCTGCGCTACCGGCCCGTCGGCGGGGTGCTCACCGGGTCGGTGCGCGGCGTGGACCCGAACGGCCGGCGCCACCAG
Organism: Actinomycetes bacterium; assembly: GCA_029782145.1. Taxonomy (GTDB): domain Bacteria; phylum Actinomycetota; class Acidimicrobiia; order Acidimicrobiales; family Acidimicrobilacustridaceae; genus CAMFLJ01. Next base: position 73,299 of record JAKOVH010000026.1, read on the forward strand.
GCCTCCCCCGACGACGACACCGTGCTCGAGTTCGTGACGACGCCGCAGGGCGATCACCAGCTGGTGGCCTTCCACCTGCTCGACACCACCTTCGACGACGTTGCCCGGCGCTCGGTCGCCTTCCTCCCCGAGCCGCTGCGGCGGCCGGTGCTCGACCTGCTCGACCCCGGCCGGCACCACCACGGCCACCCGTCGACCCACCGGCCCACCACCCCGCTGACGGTGCACGAGGCCACCGTGCTGACCGCTCCCGAGCAGCTGGTGCTGCCCGAGCACGGGTCGCTCAGCGACGCCGCCGCAGCACCACGAGGGTGAGGCACACCGCCACGATGCCGGCGAGCACCTGGCCGCCCTTGGCCAGGCGGTTCACGTCGACGGCCGGCTTCCACTCCACCGTGCCGTGACGCACCTCGTAGACCCCGACGGGATGGGCGTTGATGCCGAACCCGGTGCCGAAGCCCGAGCCCTGCCCGCCCTGCTGCTCGGGGCCGGCTCCCTCGCCGCCGCCACCACCTCCGCCACCGGAGATGCGGGCGACGGGGATGATCGTCACCCCGTCGAGCTCGTAGGCCTCACCGAACACGCCCCGGACGGTCATCGCCTCCCGGGTGCCGCGCAGGTTGTCGGCCACCGCGCTCTGGGGTCCACCGCTGCTGTCGTCGGCCATGGCCACCACCTCCGATGTCGCCGTGGGGTCGACGGTAGGGCCGGCCCGCGGGCGACGCCAGGGTCGATGTGGCGGGCCGGCGGAGACGGCATGCTGGCCAGTGCCATGTCCCGCTGCCTCGTGCCTCGCCGGAACGGGCCGCTGGTCGTGGCTGCGCTCCGGGGCGCCGTCGTGGCCCTCGCCGTGGTGGGCTGGCTCGCCGGGTGCGCGTCGGGTGGGACGTCGAGCGCGTCGAACGGGCCGGGTGGGTCGGGCGGGCCGCGCGGGCCGGCGCCGACAGCGGCGCCGGAGGCGCACGCCGACGTCGCCGCCGCGCTCACGCTGCTCGACGGGGTGCCCGTGGAGAACGAGCACCGCGGCGGGTACGACCGCGACCGCTTCGAGCACTGGATCGACGCCGACGGCGACGGGTGCGACACCCGAGGGGAGGTGCTCATCCGCGACTCGGTGACACCGGTGCAGGTCGGCGACGGGTGCTGGCTGACCGGCGGGGAGTGGGTGTCGCCCTACGACGGTGCGGTGCTGACGAGCGTGGGCGAGGTCACCGTCGACACGTGGTGGCGCTGAAGGAGGCGTGGGACTCCGGCGCCTGGGCGTGGGACGACGCCCGCCGGAGGGACTTCGCCAACGACCTGAACGACCCCCGCACGCTGCGGGCCACCTCGGCCCAGGTCAACGAGGACAAGGGCGCCGACGACCCCAGCAACTGGCTCCCGCCCCGACGCAGCGACTGGTGCCGCTACGTGAGCGACTGGGTGCACATCAAGGCCCGCTGGGGCCTGTCGATGGACCGGTCGGAGGCCGGCCGGGTGCGCAACGTGCTGCAGCAGTGCTCCTGAACCGGGACGCCAGAGGCCTCGAGCGGCCGTAGGACGAGAGCGGCTCACGGTGAACGGGACCGGCGCGGCTCGCCCGAGGCCTGGCGTGATGAGGGACCGCACACGGGCCGCGCGTCCTTGCCATCGACGGGAGGTGACGGGACGATCGGACCATGCTCTCGCCGGTGCTCGACGTGTTCCGTGTCCGCCAGGTGTTCAACCTGTTGGCCCGCGGCCGGGAGATGGCCACGAGCCTCGGCGACGACGCGTTGCTGGTGAACGATCTGCGCCGGGCCCTGCTGCCCCTGCCGAGCGACTCGTGGCCCGACCCGGACCGCTCCCCGTTCCCGCCGGCCCAGGACCATCCGCTGCCGGCGCTGGCCGACAAGCGCGTGGGGCTGATCGCCACCGGAGGCAGCGGGGCGCTGGCGTCCGTCGTGGGGGTGGGGCGGGCGTTCGAGGAGTCGGGGCTGCGCCCGGCGGTGCTCTCGCTGTGCTCGGGGTCGGCGCTGTTCGGCTTCCCGTTGGCCGCCGGGCGGTCGGCGGACGACGTCGCCCGGTTCGTGTCGGGGCTGCGCCCCAGCGACTACGTCGACCCCGACTGGCGGCGGGTCCTGTCCTCGGTCCCGAGCGGCCTGCGCGGCTTCGGCGGCGTCCTGCGCGGCGAGCGGCTCGAGGAGAGCTACCGGCGCTTCCTCGGCGACATCACCCTCGGCGAGCTCCCGATCCCCGCCTACGCGCCGATCTGGAACATCGAGCGCAACGAGCTCGAGTACATGGGCCCGGCGACCCGGCCCGACCTGCCCGTCGCCCGGGCGGTGCGCCACGCGGTGGCCCTGCCGTTGTTCATCGAGCCGGTGCCGCTCGACGGCTCGTCGTGGTGCGACGGGGGGCTCGTCGACATCTTCCCGGTCCACCCGGTGCTCGACCTGGAGCCGCCGTGCGACGTGGTGCTGACGGTCAACGGCTTCTACCCGCCCGGGTTCGCCGGCGAGGACGCCACCGGCTGGCAGGACCGGCGGCTGAGCATCCTCCACATCGCCAGCCAGGTGCGCACCAGCCAGCAGGTGGCCCTGGCCCGGGAGAACCTGGACCGGCTGCGCGGCGAGGTCGACCGGGTCACCGAGATCGCACCGGTGCCCTACACCGAGGTGCAGGGCACCGGCTTCTACCAGCAGTTCCTCGACACCAGGAGCTGGGGCCGCTACATGGCGGCCGGACGCGCCGACGCCCTGGAGGCCCTCGGCGCCCTGGCCGCGGCCGAGGCGTGAGGCCAGGGGGCCGCCGGACCGTCTCGGTCGACGGCGGCCCGCCCGGCGCCGTCTGCGAGCCGATCGCGGGGAGAGCGTCCCATCGGGACAGACCGAGGTCGCCCGATGTGCAGCGCGCAGAAGAGGGGCGGGGCAGAACCCCGCCCCTCCTCGAGAGAACCTGCGGGTCAGAGGGCCTGGGCGAGCCCGGTCAGCAGGGTGGCCTGTGCCGGGGTCAGCACGTTGCCTGCGGCCAGGCCCTTGACGGCGCCCTTGTAGACCAGGACCAGGAACGCCCGCTGCTGGGGCGTGGCCTTGGCCGTGATGGCCGCGATGGCGTTGCAGGCGCTGGTCGTGTTGGCGTCGATCTTCTGCCGCAACGTCGCCGGGAGCCGCTGGTAGGCGGCGCTGCCCTGCACGAACCGTGCGGTGAGTGCGCACAGGCTCGACGGGGTGACCTTCACCGTGACGGTGGTGGAGGCCGATCCCACGTTGCCGGCCGTGTCGGTCGCCGACGCCGAGTACGTGGTCGCGCCGAGCGGCAGCGTGTACGCGGGCGCCTTCACGTCGGCGCACGTGGTGGCGGCCAGGCCGGACCCGCCTGCGGCGTCGGCGGCGGTGCAGGTGATCGCCACCGTCTGGTCCACCGTGTACACGCCGGCGTTCCCGCTGTAGGTGACCGCCGGGGCGCGCTTGTCGACGTTCACCTGGTAGGTCGCCGAACCCTGGTTGCCGGCCAGGTCGCTGCAGGTCGCCGTCAGCGTGAGCGCACCTTCACCGGACGACGTCGAGGACTGCGTGCAGCTCGCCGGGTCGATGCCGGACCCGCCGGGGTCGTCGCTCCAGTTCCACGACACCGTCACGTCGGAGTTGTTCCAGCCGCCGGCGTTCGCTTCCGGCACCGCCACCGGTGAGGCGCTCGGTGGCGTCACATCCCCGGGAACGATCGCCAGCGAGTGGTAGAGACCCGCCGCGATGGCCGTCACCCCGGACAGCCCGGCCGGCAGAGTGGTCTCCCCGTACGTGTTCGGCCCCCAGGCGACAACGGTGCCGTTGGTCCGCAACGCCATTGAATGCTCCACGCCGGCCGCGATGGCGGTCACCCCCGACAGCCCGGGCGGCACGGTCGTCTCCCCGTAGGTGTTGAGCCCCCAAGCGACGACGGTGCCGTCACTCCTAAGGGCCAGGGAATGGAACACCCCGGCAGCGACGGCGGTCACGCCGGCGAGCCCGGCCGGGACGTCGGTCTGCCCCCGGTCGTTGAGCCCCCAAGCGACGACGGTGCCGTCGCTCCGCAACGCCAGCGAATGAGCCCAGCCGCCGGCGATGGCTGTCACGCCGGACAACCCGGGCGGCACGTTGGCGGCGACGGGGGAGCCCCACCCGATGATGGTGCCGTCGTTCTTGAGTGCGAGCGAATGGTTCCCGCCGGCGGCAATGGCCGTCACACCGGACAGCCCGGCCGGGACGTCGGTCTGCCCGGAGTGGTTGGACCCCCAGGCGACGACGGTGCCGTCACTCCTCAACGCCAGCGAATGGCCATACCCGGCGGCGATCGCAGCGACGCTCGACAGCCCCGCCGGCACAGCCGACTGCCCATACGTATTGTCCCCCCACGCCACGACGGTGCCGTCGCTCTTCAAGGCCAACGAATGGGAGCCCCCGCCCGCCACGGCGATCACCCCCGACAGGCCGGCCGGGATACCTGACTGCCCAGAGCCGTTGCTGCCCCAGGCGACGACCGTGCCGGCGGTCACGCTCGTCCCCGCGCCGGCCGCCGCCGCTGACGCACCACCGACCCCGACGAACGAGAGCACCAGCAACGGTGCGACGAGCGCCGCGATCACGCGTCGAACCAGAACCGCCATGGCGACCACCTCCAAGCAGCCACGCGCGAGCCGTCGTCGTCCTCGCCTCGAAGCCCGCAGGTCTTGTGAGCGCACTTCGACGCTCGACCCGACGGCAGCTCGACCACCTTGTCCACGACGCAACGTCGGTCCGTCGCTCGCGGCCGGCAAGGGCCCAACGTCACACCCTCCCGCGCCTACCGAGCACCCGAAGCCCCTCGAACGCACTCGTCGCCCGCGTCGCACCAGCCCACCCGGCAACGGCGCATAGTTGGTCGGCTAACCGCCCGTCTGCAGGAGCTGGCGCTGCGATCAGCTGGGGGTGGGCGCGTCGGCCTCCGCGTCGGGGTCGGTGGGCGGTTCGGCGAACGACACGGTGACTGTGCGGGCGTCGGTGCCTCGCAGCAGCTCGACCTCGACGGAGTCGCCAGCGGCGTCGAGCGCGTCCCAGAGGTCGTCGACGTCGGCCACCGGGCGGCCGCCGACCGCGGTGATCAGGTCGCCGCCGTCGATGCCGGACACCGCCGCCGGGGAGCCGTCCACCACGCCGCGCACGAGCAGGCCGTCTTGCGGGGGCAGCCCGACTCGGCGCCGAAGCCGGGCCGTCTCGTCGGGCCCGACGACGGCCACGCCGAGGCGCCGGCCGCCGAGGTGGGCGCCCGCCACCAACCGGTCGACCCGCTGGCGCAGGTCGTCGTCGGCGGGCAGGGCGAGGTAGAAGCCCTCACCGAGGCGGTGGGTGTTGACGCCCACGAGGTGCCCGTGCTCGTCGACCAGCGGGCCGCCCGAGGAGCCCCGGGCCAGCGGGGCCGAGTGCTCGACGGCACCCTTCACCCGCCGGCCTCGGGGGCCGCGGAACGACCGGCCGGCGGCCGACACCAGCCCGAAGGTGACGCGCAGGCCGTGCAGGCCGCGGCCGGCGGCGAACACCACGTCCCCCGTGTCGGGCGTGGTGTCGGCCCACGGCAGCGCGGGGGCGTCGAGCGTCTCCACCTCGAGCACGACGAGGTCGTGGTCGGGATCGGTGCCGACCACCCGGCCCTGCACGGCTCGGCCGTCGGCGAAGGTCACCTCGGTGGTGCGGTCGCGCAGGTTGTGGGCGTTGGTGAGCACCCGGTCGGGCGCCACGACCACCCCAGACCCCCGGCCGTGGCGGCCGATGGCGACGGTGGACGGTCCGACCGCGGCGGCGACGGCCTTGGCGGCCGCGCCGATGGCGGCGAGGGGTGAGTCGGTGACGGCCACAGGGCTCCTCCAAAGGAAGTGACTTGCGAGTTGCAAGTCACTCTACGCCTGCCGAAGGCGAACACAACCGGCAGACTTCGAGCCATGGCCGCACCGCTGCCCTCCCACGACGACTCGCCGCTGCGGGCCGCCCTCGACCGCATCGGCGACCGGTGGATCCTGCTCGTGGTGGAGGCGCTGGCCGACGGACCCCAGCGCTTCGGCGACCTCCAGGAGCGGGTCGGGGCGGCGCCGAACATCCTCACCAACCGGCTCCGCCGCCTCGAGACCGAGGGCTTGGTGGTGGCAACGCCCTACTCGCAGCGGCCGCTGCGGGTGCAGTACGACCTCACCGCCACCGGCCGGGAGCTGGCCGAGGCCCTGGCGGCGCTGACCGCGTGGGGGGCGGCCAACGAGGGCCGGCGGGGCGAGCGCTTCCACGACAGCTGCGGCACCGCCCTCGAGCTTCGCCCCTGGTGCCCGACCTGCGACCGAGCGGTGGACGACGAGGAGTCCGTCAGCTCCTACGACTTCTGATCGGCGCCTGCGCCACCTGGCGAGCGGATCACAGTCCGCCGACCTAGGGGAGCGAGGCGTTCCTCACCTCGCGTGGCCGCGCCGATGGCGCCCTCACCGCGCTCGTCCGAGGACGGCCTTGGCGCACCGGCGGCCACCGGCGAGAGCCCCGCCGATGCCGTGGCCCATGGTGGTGCTGGCGCCGACCAGGAACAGCCCCGGCAGGGCCGTCGTGTACCCGGGCCGGTTGAGGCCGAACTGCTCGGGCGTTGCCGCGATGCCGTACGACGTGCCCCCGGTGGAGCGCACGAACCGCTCGTGGGTGACCGGCGTGGCGCACTCCTCGTAGACGATGGACGCTCCGAGCCCCGGCAGCACCGTCTCGGCGCGGGCCACGAGCAGGTCGCGCACCTGCTGCTTGCGCGCCCGGTAGTCGGGGTTGGTGCGGTAGCGCTCGCCGGCGGCAGGACCGTCGCCGTGCAGGCCCCACCATCTGTGGTCGGCGGGGACCAGCGTCATGATCTGCACGTTGGTCTGGCCGGGCCGGCAGAGGCGCGGGTTGGTGGGGTCCTTCAGGCTGGCCGAGGTGATGTAGGTCATCGGCCGGTCCGACAATTCGCCGGCGAACAATGTGGCGTACTGCTCCTCGACGTCGTCGCCGAGCAGCCACAGGTTCGTGTTCGGCAGCTCGGCGGTCAGGTCCCGGTCGAGGATCAGGTAGAGCACGAACAGCGGCAGGGTCATCTCGTGGTGACGCACCGTGTCGACGACGTCGTCGGGCAGGGACCCGGGCGGCACGAGCCGCGTGACGGTGGCCTGCAGGTCGGCGTTCGAGACGACGACCGGGGCGTGGACGATCTCGGGCACGCCCGCGGCCCGCTTCGACGACGGCACGTGCAGCCGCACCCCGGTGACGGCGGGGCCCTCGGGGCCGTGCTCGACGAGGATCTCCTCGACCGGGGTCTGCAGCAGGATGGACCCGCCGTGGCGGCGCACCACCTCGGCGAGGTGGTCGGCGATCACCTGGCCGCCGCCTTGCGGGTAGTAGGCGCCCTTCAGGTAGTGCATGACCAGCGCCGCGTGCAGCAGCAGCGACACCCTCGACGGCGGGAGGGCGTAGGTGCCGTGCTGGCCGCTCAGCACGGCACGCAGGCGAGCGGACAGGCCGAGGGCGTCGAACAGCTCGCCGAGCGTGCTCGACAGGTGCTCGACGACCATCGGACCGGGGCCGCCGCCGGTCAGCTCGGCGTCGATGCCGACGACCACCTCGAGGTAGCGGTCGATCCCCGCCGTCTCGTCGCCGAACGCCTCGTGCAAGCGGCGGCGGAAGCGGTCGACTCCCTTGGGGACCGCGAAGCGGGCACCGTCGTCGAACACGAAGGTGTCGAACCCGTCGGGGTCCATCTCCCGGTAGGTGAGCTCGATGCCGAGCGGTTCCAGCACCGACGGGATGGCGCCGCCCGGCCCGCAGTCGCCGATGTAGTGGAGGCCGACGTCGAACTCGTAGCCGTGGTGGGTGAACACGGTGCCGTTGCCGCCGGCCACCGAGTGGCGGTCGACCACGACGACCCGCTGACCGGCGACGGCGAGGTACGCAGCGGTGCACAGCCCGCCCATGCCGGCGCCGACCACGACCACGTCCGCCTCGTCGAGCGATCCCGGCACCACGACCACCTCCCCGACCGCGCCGGGCCGACCCCGTAGCTGTCGGGCCCCATGATCGGGGCGCGCGGGCCCGGCCCGCCAGCCCACGGCAGCGCGGGCGATCGTCCGGCTCATGCCCTTGCTGCTCCGGAGCCTGGACGCGATCCACCTCGCAGCCGCGCTCGAGCTCGGGGATGAGCTCGACGGCATCGTCACCTACGACGAGCGCCTCTCAGATGCCGCCGCGCTGCTCGGAGTCGCGGTGATCTCACCGTCCTGAGCGGTGCGCGGCCACCAGCTCGTGCAGGGTCTGGCGGGCGTCGTGCTCCGGCCGCCAGCCCAGCTCCCGACGGGCCCGGGAGCAGTCCATCAGCATCGGCACGCGCAGCGCCTCCAGCCAGCCGGCTTCGACGGCGAGCGGCGGGATGCGGTGGAGCGCCGTCGCCGCCACGCCGATGGCCTGCCTCGGGACCCGGACGGAGTACCAGCCGAGCGCGTCGGCGAGGTCGGACAGGCTGACCTCGCCCGGTCCCGCGAGGTTGTAGATGCCCGGCTCACCCGCGCCCAGCACGCCGGCGAGCAGTGCGGCGGCGACGTCGTCGTGGTGCACGAGCTGGATCGGCACGCCATGGTCGGGCAGCACCGGCTTGGCCAGCGGCACCCGGACGAGCGCTCGGCGCAGGACGGCCGGCAGCGCCTGCTCCACCCGCACGTACGGCAGCTGGTCGAGCAGCGTCGGGGCGTCGGGCCCGGCGACGACGCAGGGGCGGAACACGTAGGCAGAGGTGGCCGAACCGGCGAGCACGTCGTGCAGCACCCGCTCGACGGCGGCCTTCTGCCGGGAGTAGGCGTGGCGGTCGGTGCCGCGAGCCGGCGTCTCTTCGGTGAGCAGGCCCTCGTGGTCGTGGTAGCCGTAGGCCGCGACGGAGGAGGTGTAGACGAGCCTCGGGACGCCGGCGGCCACGGTCGCCTCGAACACGTTGCGGGATCCGTCGATGTTGACGTCGTTGCTGCGGTCGGAGGCCTCCACCACGACGAAGGCGAGGTGCACCACGGCGTCGGCATCGGCGACGAGATCGTCGACCGCCTGGCGGTCGAGGACGTCGCCTCGCCGGTACTCGGTCTTCGACCAGCCGAGGCTCGCCGGGTCGAACGGCCGCCGCGCCATGGCGAGCACCCGCCCGACCGCAGGCGACTGCTCCAGAGCACGGACGAACGGCTTGCCGATGTCACCGGTCGGACCGGTGACCGCGACGGTGAGCCCTGGCCCGACCCTGGCGGCGCACGACGACCCTGTCACCGCCTTCACCCTACGGCCGTCGCTGTCGGGCTCCGCGGGTCAGCCCGTTCGACGCGTCAGCCGGTGAGGCCGAGATACCAGTCCCCTGGGTTTCCGTCAGCTCCTACGACCTCTGATCGGCGGGCGGCGATGCGGTCGATCTAGCCTCGGCCAGATGCGGGGGCGGCAACCGGGCGACATCCTCCTGCACCCGATCACGCTCGGGGCCGTGGTCGTGGTGATCCTGAACGACCGCCTGCTCAAGACGAACCACCCGAGCCCGGTGTCCGGGAAGCTCTCGGACTTCGCCGGCCTGGTGATGTTCCCGCTGATGGTCGTCGGCATCGCCGAGCTGGCCCGATCGCGGTGGCGGGACGACTGGGAGCTCGACCGGCGCGTGCTCCTCGCCCTCGTCCTCATCGAGGCACTTCTCTTCACCTCGATCAAGGTGTGGGCTCCGGCAGCGGACACCTACCGGGTGGTGGTGGGCCTGGGCCTGTGGCTCGTGAAGCTTCCCGGCGCGGCGATGACCGGCGGCCTGCCGACGCTCCACCGCGCGCTCCACGTCGAGGACCCCACCGATCTGATCGCCCTGGTCGTGTTGCCCGTGCCGCTCGTCGTGGCGAACGCGGTGCACCATCGTGAGGTGGCCGAACGCTGAACGGGGCCGGGCGACCGGCCCCGTTCAGCTTCGTTTGCGACCGCTTGCGCTACTGGATGGCGAAGAAGCGCTGGTCCTTCGCCGTGTCCATCGTGAACTGCGGCTCGGCCAACAGCACCGAGCCGGGCACGTCGGTGGACTTGACCTCGAAGACGACGTTGCCCGTGGCCGTCGCACCCGGCTGCATCTGTGCCGTGAGGTCCAGAGCGTCAGGCAGCTGCGCCACGAACGCCGAGTACGAGGCGATTGCCACCCCGGTCGGTGGCAGCAGCGACAGCTTGATGTTCATCATGGGCGACTGCGGGTCGCTCGACTTGTTCGTGACGCTGACGTTCACCATCACGAACTGGTTGCCCTGGTCCGGTCGGTTGAACTGGTTGGCCTGCGCCGCGATGGCGTTCGCGTCGAGCGTGGCCGAGTTGACCTTCACGTCCCAGCCCTTCGCCACCTGCATCGCACCGCCGACGGGGGCGGGGTTGCCCTGCGACTTCCCCACGTCGCTGGACGAGCTGGCGCCCTCCGACGAGCCCTGGACCGCGCCGCCGTTCTCCTGGCTCGACGACGACTTGTTGTCCTCCGACCCCTCGCCCATCAGGGCGAAGATGGCCAGCATCGCCGCCACGACGGCCGCGATGACCCGCACGTTCCTCTTCATCTCGCTCCCCTACTCACAGTGCCCCCACCATGGAGCTGCAGCCACAGACAGTACAGACACGACCGCGCCGGCGGGCGGCATTTCGCGCACTCGCCCAACGTCCGCGGAGTGGTGCGCGTGTGTCGTGCGGGACGGACTTGCGGCCGGAGCACCTCACCGCACGGCCTTCGGGTCGAGCTCGATGCGGCAGCAGAGCCCGCTCGGCTCGATGTCGACCCACGCCACAACGTGCACAGCTCCGCCACGTCTGCCACTCGATCCCACCGCCCCCGCCGGCGCTCTCACCGAGGGAACGTACTCAACCCGCTCGACTGTGCGTTGTTGTGTCGACACGCAGCCTCAAGGCACCACGTGGCATGGCCGAGGACACAACGATGGCGGGACGACGGCTGAAGCTCAGGTACCCGGCGACGTGCGCGGTGTGCTCGAGCGAGCTACCACCAGGGACCGAGGCGTGGTGGAGCCCGGACGCCAAGCAGGCCTCCTGCCTGGTGTGCCACGAGGAACCGGCACCGGCCGGCGCCCGATCCGAGCCGACCGCCGGTCGCTCCGCCCAGCGCGAGCACGACAAGAGGGAGGACGCTCGGCAGGCGCGGGTGAAGGACCGCTTCCCGCGCATGGGTCCCCTGCTGCTGCGCGTGGCCGGGGAGCCCCAGTCCTCGAAGGCGTGGGCCAGCGGCGCGGCCGGCGAACGGCTGGTGGGTGAGCGGCTCCAGGCATTGGCTGAGGAGGGCGTGATCACCCTCCACGACCGGCGCCGGCACGGAACCCGGGCGAACATCGACCACATCGCCATCGCCCCGTCAGGCATCTACGTCGTGGACGCCAAGCACTACCAGGGTCGGATCGAGCGGCGCGAGGTTGGCGGCTGGCTCCGCACCGATGAACGGCTCTACGTCGCCGGACGCGATCGAACGGGCCTGGTCGAGGGCGTGATCGAGCAGACGGCCGTGGTGAGAGCCGCCCTCGGTGAGGAGCATCGGAGCGTCCCGATCTGGTCGATCCTCTGCTTCGTGAACCCGAACGTGGGGATGTTCACCCGACCGTTCGTCGTGCGAGGCGTCGGCGTCACCTGGCCACGTGCCCTGCAGAAGGAGGTGGCGGCACCGGGCCCAGCCGCTGCCGAGACGGTGGCGACGATCGCGGAAGTGCTGGACCGGGCCCTTCGGCCGGCGTGAGCGACGTCAGACTGCGATCGGCCCTTCCGCAGCAACGAACTCGACGCCTTCGACCCACAGCGGTGTCCCAGCGGCGAGGTGCCCGTAGGTTGACGTCACGAGCGCACGGCTGCGGGAAGGGTCGCTGACCCACCGGGCGGACTCGGCGATCGACGTGAGATCCGACAAGGACGAGTCCATGCGATCCCGCCACCGGTCGAGGTGCGGCTTGGCCGCCAGGTGAGCGCTCTTCATGCCGTTGCAGCGATCGGCGGCGACCAGGTTCTCCACGGCGTCGTTCGGCCATCGTGACCACGCGAGGAAGTGGTCGAGCTCGGCCGTTCCCTTGATCGGCTCGTCGCAGTAGAAGCACCGCCCGTCCTGCAAGTCGACAAGACCCTTGCGCAGCGCCGCCGGGAAGCCGACGCGCTCGGCGCCGAAGAGGTGAGCGTGGAGTCGCTCGTCCTCGAGGGTGATCCCCGACCACTTCGCCACATCGGCAGCCCAGTGGACCTCGATCAACGGCCGGAGCAGCGGCCCGAGCACCACCAGGCGGTCAGCCACACCGGGCAGCAGGCGGACGGCGTCACGACCCTCCGCTCGGAGCTGCGAGACCCGAGTGCCCTCCGGCCAGTCCGGCTCGTAGAGGAAGGGCACGGTCTGGCGCCCGATGACCTGGAGCAACGGGATCGGGTAGCGCACGAACGTCTCCTCGACCCTCTGCACCGCGTGCTCGTACTCCGTCCCGAGCCTGATCTGGATGTCGGCCAAGGTCCTGGCATTGGCTTCCTCTGCCGCCCTGTGCAGCTCGGCCACTGCGGTGATCACCGCTGATTGCTTGTTCGTGATCTGGCGCAGCTCATGCGCGGTGCCGTCGTTGCTGACGTAGGTGCGGACCTGTCGGAGGTACCGCTCGAGCACCAGCCCGGCAATGGCCCGAGTCGGGATGTCGTCCCGGCCGGGAGCGAGAGCGACAGCCTCGATGAGGGCGCTGAGTAGCGCGAGCTTGTACGTGGCCGTGCGCCGGCCCTCGTCGATCACCTGCAGCAGTCGCTCGAGCAAGAGGTCGTCGCTCACCCCGTCACCATCCCAGATCCTCGTCCTTTGAGAAGGGAGCGGCGTCGGGCTCAATCACGGAGCTGCCCGACGTGGGGCACTGGAGACCCATGGTTGGCGACCCATCGAGGGGGTTCACAAAGCACCACCATCGTGTTAGGCATTCGCCTGCGGTGTGATCGCGGCCGAGTGCGCGAACGCTGTTGGGGGGCGCTCCGCCGGGATCGGGTCTGGTCGCCACCATCCGGTGGCGACGACGTCGCCGCGCTCACACTCGAGGAGCAATCTGATGGGGACTTCACTGTCTCGTCGTGGTGGCGTGCGGCTCGGGCTGCTGGCCATCCTCTCCTCCGTCGCCCTGGTGGCGGCGTTGGGGGTCGGTGTGTCGGCGGCCGGGGCCGAACAGCACCGGGGCTACGTCTGCACCGGGGGCCAGATCCCGGCCGGCACCTACTCCAGCCTCAAGGTCACCGGCACCTGCATGTTCGGTGGCGACGTGACCGTCCGGGGCAACGTCCACGTCGAGGAGCACGCCGTGCTCAACGACCACGCCTTCTCCCTCGCCAACCACGTGCTGATCATGGGCAACGTGACCGTCGAGAGGGGCGCCGTGCTCGGCCTCGGCACCTACAACCCGGGGGCGGTCCACGACACCACCGTCAAGGGCAACATCGTGGCCAACAAGCCGCTCACGCTGTACCTGGGCTACACCACAGTGCACGGCAACGTCGTGTCCAACGGGGGCGGCTCGTCCACCGAGTTCCGCAACTTCCCGACCAAGGACAACGTCATCGACGGGAACCTGATCATCCAGGGCTGGCACGGCGGGTGGCTCGGCGTGATCCGTAATCGGGTCGGCGGCAACGTCATCGTGTCGAAGAACGCCAGCGTCGTCGTCGAGACCCCGGCGGGCTGCGACCCCGAGGATCCCAACAACCCGTGCAGCGGCATCGCCCCGGGCGTCGACACCGACTCGACCGAGGTCCAGACCAACGTCATCGGCGGCAACCTGATCTGCAAGCACAACACGCCGCCCGCGCAGGTCAACCCCCTCGAGGGCGGCAAGCCGAACCAGGTCGCCGGCAACGCCATCGGCGAGTGCGCCGGCCTCACGGCCTGACCGGCTGACGGGCTGACGGCCCGGGAGAGCGCGGATGCTCTCCCGGGCCACGGCCATCGGGTTGACCCTGTCGGGCTGGTGCTCGGCTCCAGCCGCCTCCTCCGGCGGTCGGGCTGATCCGTCCCGGAACCAGGATCGGCCCCTCGGGGTCAGCCCACCACGCCGTTCTTCTCCGAGACCCGGTCGGCGTTGAGCTTCAGGCCAGCGGCCGACGCCACCGGCGGGTCGACCTTTACGACGAAGCTCGGATCGCACTCGAACTGCCCACGCTGCTCGGGGGACCACTGCACGAACTCGGTCCCCTGCAGGTTCAGGACCATCCCGCACGCACCGGGCACGTTGCGGCCCGGGTCCATGGTCGAGTGCAGGCCCCCGCCGGTCCAGTCGTGCACCTGGTGGAGCTCGTCGAGCACGCACTGGCTGGTGAGGTTCGAGCCGCACGCCTTGGCACCGGTGGCCCACAGCAGGAACGCCGAGGTGGCCTGGGCCCCGAGCAGCGACACGTCGCCGCCGTGGGCGGTCACGATGTCGATGTACTGCTGGGTCGTCGGGTTGAGGTCGGCCTGCTCGAGCGGCGTGAACAGCATCTTCGAGTAGACCCGGTCGGCGTTGCCCGAGACGTTCCAGTCCGAGAACTCCGGCGTCACGAAGTTGGCCTCGGTGAACCAGACCGGGTCGTAGCCGAGCTGAGCGGCGGCGTCGAGGAAGTTCTCGAAGTAGGGGCTCGGTGAGCCGGAGAAGTACACCATCTGCGCGCCGCAGTCCTTGAGCCGCTGCACGAACGGCTTCCAGTCGGTCTCGCCCTGCACGGCGTAGGTCTGGGTGCAGGCGTCGAGGAAGGTGAAGCCCTGCGAGGTGTAGGTGCCGAGCACCTTCTCGGTCGTGTCGACGGTGGCGGGCAGGCTGCTGTAGACGACCGCCGCCTTCTTCACCTCGTCGGGGTAGGCGCGCGCCAGCGCGGCGGCCTGCTGGACCGAGTTGTAGTCGATGGGGTTCGGCACCGGCTGCACCATCAACGGCCCCATGGCGAAGTCGGACGTGCCGGTGAAGCCGGGGACGGCGGCGAGGCGGCAACCGACCCGAGCGGACTCGGCGCCACCGTCGAGGGCGAACCCCTCGCCGACCATCATGAACACCTGCCCGCAGGCGTTCTGGATGGCGATGGCGGCGTCGAGGATCTTGGCGTCGTAGTAGTTGCCGACGACCTTGCGGCCGTTGATGCCGCCCTGGTCGTTGCACCAGTCGATCATCGCCTTCATGGCGTCGGCCATCTCGTGGTTCAGGCCCGGCGCGCCCTGGTAGCCGGCGTCGTCGCCGTAGCCGATGGTGATCTGGGTGTCGGTGACGCCCTGCTGGGTGGCGCCGCCCGCGTCGCCCGGGCCGCACGGCGAGGCCAGGGTGCCGAACGAGGTGCTCGCCGCGGGCGTGGTCGGGCCGCCGCCCGGACCGGTGTCGTCGGTGCCGAGCCCGTCTCGGTTGCCGCTGCAACCGACCGCCACGAGGGTCATGGCCGCGAGGAGCGCACCCCAACGCCGGCGCAGATGTGGGCGCCCCACGGCAACCTCCCGGTCAACAGGGCTCGGAGCGGGCGCACGCATCCCCGGCCCCACGACGTGAGTGTGACGGACGACACATGCGAGGCGAACGTAGGCCGCGTCGGGTGACCCGTCAATCGGCGGGTGCCGGCGACAGTGCCACCCTTCCGCTCACGGCCGCGGGCGGGCACAGTGGCACGCGGAGTTCGAGCGAGGGAGGGCGCATGGAGCCGATCGAGGTGGTGGAGCGGTTCGGGGCGGCGTGGGCGGCCCACGACCTCGACGCCACGCTGGCGCTGGTCAGCGACGACGTGGTGTTCGAGAGCACCGGCCCCGCGCCCGACGGTGTGCGCCACGAGGGCCGCGACGCGGTGCGGTCGGCGTGGCTTCCGATCTTCGACGACCCGGCCGCCACCTTCACCGTGGAGGACACCCACTTCGCAAGCGGTGACGCCGTGGTGCAGCAGTGGCGCTACGACTGGGGCGACGGCCACGTGCGGGGCGTCGACCTGTTCCGGGTGCGCGACGGCCGGGTGAGCGAGAAGCTCTCCTACGTGAAGGGGTGACGAGGTGGACGCCACGAGCACGAGCGTGACGAGCGAGGTGGTGAGGCCCGGCGTCGTGGTCGTCACCATCGACCGGCCCGAGCGGCGCAACGCCATCGACGGGCCGACCGCCCGGGCCCTGGCCGAGCAGTTCCGACGCTTCGACGCCGACGACGCGCTGCACGCCGCGGTGCTCACCGGGGCGGGCGGCACGTTCTGCGCCGGCGCCGACCTGAAGGCGATCAGCGAGGGCCAGGGCAACCGGGTGGAGGCCGACATGGGCCTCGACGGCCCGCTGGGCCCCACCCGCATGCTGTTGGCCAAGCCGGTGATCGCCGCCGTGGAGGGCTTCGCCGTGGCCGGCGGGCTGGAGCTGGCGCTGTGGTGCGACCTGCGGGTGGCGGCGAGCGACGCCACCTTCGGGGTCTACTGCCGGCGCTGGGGTGTGCCGCTGGTGGACGGCGGCACCATCCGCCTGCCCCGCCTCATCGGGCACTCCCATGCCCTCGACCTCATCCTCACCGGCCGGGGCGTCAGCGGCGAGGAGGCCCAGCGCATGGGGTTGGCCAACCGCCTGGTCGAGCCCGGCCGGGCGCTCGACGCCGCCGTCGAGCTGGCGAGCGAGCTGGCCGCGCTCCCCCAGGGCTGCCTGCGCAGCGACCGCCGCTCGGCCCACGAGCAGTGGGACCTGCCGCTCGCCCAGGCCTTGGAGCACGAGACCCGGTTGGGCCTCGAGGTCCTGCGCTCCGGTGAGAGCCTGGAGGGCGCGGCCCGCTTCGCCGCCGGCGAGGGCCGCCACGGCCAGCCCGCCTGATCGGCAGCGGGCGATCGCCCGGTCGGTGGGCTGCGTCTCGGGGTTGGCCCGTCCCGCTCGTCCGTATACCCTCGGGGGTATGTGCAGCCGAGTTGAGTGCCCTTCCTGCCACCGTCCCACCTACGCCGGTTGCGGCAACCACGTCGAGCAGGTCCTCGGCGACGTGCCGCCCACCGAGCGCTGCCGGTGCGACGCCACCCCGCCCCGTCGCTCCCGGGCACGGCGCTGAGCCGATGTGCGGGCTGAGCCGCCTGCTGCTGCCCGCCATGCTCGTCGGGGTGGCGACGTCGACCCTGACCGGCAGCGACCTGGCCGGGTGGCTGGCGGCTGGGATCACCGTGGCCGTCCTGGCCGTCGCCGCGAAGGTCCGGGGCACGACGGCGACCTGCGCCATCTCCCTGCCGCCCCACCACGAGCCCGTCGACCAGACCGACGACGCTGCGACCGACGAGCGCTCCACCACCTGACCATCGGCCGCCGTCACGCTCGCTCCGAGGCCGGAGGCGGGGCCGCTCCGTAGACTGTGACGGAGGAGGCGGGATGGCCACATCGGTCCACACACACCTGATGTTCCAGAACGGGCGGGCGCTCGAGGCGGTGCGCCGCTACGAGGAGGTCTTCGGGGAGGGGTTCTCCGTCGACGAGCTCGACCTCTACGACGAGGCCGCCGCCGGCCTGACCGGTCAGGTCCAGCTGGCGGTGTGCACCCTGCTCGGCCAGCGGGTCACGTTCTTCGACAGCCCCGTGTCGCACGGGTTCGACATGACGCCGTCGATCTCGCTGTTCGTGGAGTGCGACGACGACGCCGAGCTCGAGCGCCTCTTCGGCGCGCTGGGCGTGGAGGGGCAGGTCTTCATGCCGCTGGGCGACTACGGCTTCAGTCGCCGCTACGGCTGGCTGGCGGACCGCTTCGGCGTGCCCTGGCAGCTCAACCTCGCGTGATCCGATCCTGCTGGGGATCGACAGCTCGGAGCTTGATTCCCTCCGACGGTCCCTCTGCTCGTCGTCACCCGTCCTCGGCGAGCAGCTCGGCCGCGACGTAGAGCCAGGCGGCCTCACCCGAGGTGCACGAGGCGAGGGTGCGCCGGTAGTCGTCGACCTCGTAGAGGTCGGCCGCGGCGAGCTCGTCGGTGGTGATCTCGAACACCGTGCCCGTGACCTCGGCGTGCGGGTCGTCGCTGCGGGTCACGACCGGGTGGCGGTCGAGCCCGCTGGCGGCCACGACGGCCGGGTCGGCGATGGCGATCCAGCTCTGCGCGAACCCGGTCACAGCCGCCGGGCGGCCGGCGAGGTGCCGACCGAAGGTGTGCACCTGCACCTCGGGCTGTTGCAGGGTGCCGTAGGAGAACAGCGACGTGGTGGTGCCGGCCCGACCGCCGATGCGGCGCAGCTCGGGGCGGGCCGGGTCGTCGTGGCCGACGACGACCGTGGCGCTCGCCGCCGGGTCGTGCTCGTCGAGGTAGCGACGACACGCCGGGTGGTAGCGGGCGGCGAACAGCTCCCGGGCCCGGCCCGCACCCCCGAGCAGATCGGCGTCGCGCTCGACGCCCCGGGCGAGGGCCACGTCGGGGCTGCAGTCGAGGAACACCACGTCGTCCCACACCGCACGCAGCTCGCGCTGGAGGAACGAGCCGTCGACGACGACCACGGCGTCGCCCGGAGCCTCGCACCACTGCGGGTCGAGCACGGTGTCGGTGGCCAGGTCGATGACGGCGGGCCGGTAGCGGCGGTCGCCGCCCGGCCCGAGCGGTCCCAGCACGTGCTCGGCGAGGGCGCCGAAGTCGTAGGCGTCGAGGTAGTAGCCGTCGGGGTCGTGCCGCCCCCGGCGGTGCCGCACGGCGCGGGGGTGGTGGAAGCCGTCCATGGAGATCCGCACCACGGGAGCGCCACGGGCACGCAGGGCGGCGGCCAGCTCGTCGGCGAAGGTGGTCTTGCCGGCCGCCGTGATGCCGTCGATCGCGACCCGCCACGGGCGGTCGGTGCGCACGGCGAGGAGGTGGTCGGCGATGCGAGCGACCACCCGCCGGCGCCGGTCGCCGACGCCCTGGACGCCGTCGCCGGGGTCGGCCTCGCTCGGCTCGTCGGTCGCGGCCACGGCCTCGCGCGCTACGCGGAGGGGCGGGACCGGACGCGCCCACACGTCAGGTAGGCCACCGGGCCGACGAAGTTCACGGCGAGCGCCGGGGCCCATGCCCACTTGGGGCCGCGCACCTGCGCGGCCGGCCGGCGGGCCAGGTCGGTGGCGGCCACGGCCAGGAGGGTGAACTGCACCGCGGCACCGGCCACGATCGCCCGCTTCTGGCCGGTGGTGAGGTCCTTCCACTTCTTCTTCGGTCGTGCCATCGGGCCAGGATGCCAGGCCGTACGACCCGAGCGTCCGTCCGCTCCCTCGCCGGCGGGAGACGGGGCGACCCTGGCCACCGCTGCGGTTAGCGTCGGGGCGATGTCGCCCAACCGCTGGATCGAGCTGACCGAGAAGAACCCGGGCCACTCGGCCTGGTACATCGAGCGCTTCCGGTCGATGGCGGCCGAGGGCGCGGACCTCGACGGCGAGGCCCGCCTCGTCGACGCCATGGTGGGCCGCGGCGCCCGCGTGCTCGACGCCGGCTGCGGTCCGGGGCGGGTCGGTGGCCACCTCCACCGGGCCGGCCACCAGGTCGTCGGGGTCGACCTCGACCCGCAGCTCATCACCGCCGCCGAGCAGGACCACCCCGGCCCCACGTGGCTGGTTGCCGACCTCGCCGGGCTCGACCTGCCGGCGACCGGCATCGACGAGGGCTTCGACGCAATCGTCTGCGCCGGCAACGTCATGACCTTCCTCGACCCGGCCACCCGCCGGCCCGTCCTCGCCCGGCTGCGCGCCCACCTGCGCGACGGCGGCCGCATCGTCACCGGGTTCGGGTCGGGACGCGACTACCCGTTCGAGGAGTTCCTCGACGACGTGGCCGCCGTGGGGTTGTCGCCCGACCTGCTGCTCTCCACCTGGGACCTGCGGCCGTTCAGGTCCGACTCCGACTTCCTCGTGGCAGTGCTGTCACCCGGCATCGCCGGCACCTGAGCCCGGCCGGCACCTGAGCGCGGCCGCACCCCGGAGGCGTCGGCGCTCAGTCGCCGAGGGCGACGCAGGAGGGACCCTCGCCGGGCGCGCCGGCCACCCGGTGGCGGATCCCCGAGCGCAGCGCCACCACGACGGTGAACGCCTCCCCTTCCGGACGGACCTCGTCGGCGTGGCCGTCGACGATGAGCTGGTAGTCCTCGCCTGCGGGCGGCGTCCACGTGAGGCACAGGTCCGGGTGCTCGCCGAGGTGGCGGGCGGCGCTGGGCCCGACCCGCACCACGAGCCGGTCGCCGTCGAGCTCCACCTTCGACGTGCCGACGTGGGGGCGGCCGTCGGCCGAGACCGTGACGACGGTGGCCCGGCGGCCGTACGTGTCGAGGTGCCGTGGGAGCTCGGCCGGGTCGAACATCGTCGCCATGGCGCCAAGGCTACGTGCGGCCGCGCTCCGGCGAGCCCGCCACGCAACCGGCACCTTCCCGTTCGATCGGCTGCTGGTCGCCCAGGCCCAGAGCGAGTCCCTCGTGCTCGTCACCGCCGACGCCGCCATCCAGCCCTACGACGTCGAGACCCTGCCGGCCACCACCTGACGCAGAACGCAGGTCACTCGGGATTGAACGGAGAAGGACGCTCCATGAGGCGGCGCCACTGTACGGTCCTTTGCCTTCGTCGCTGAGCCGTGCGGTGGTTGTCATAGGCCCCCGGTATCGTGAGTCTCGCTTCTCCGCCGTCGTCGAGCAGGAGGCCGTGACGTGGTCCAGCGAGTCGAGCACGCCGACATCATCGACATGCTTGCCCGGCGTGCAGAGGACTGCGGGCTCGACCTCGCCCGCTTCTACGAGCTCGGCAGGAACGACGAGCTCGACGACCCCGAACTACGTGATCTCTGGCTTATCTGGGGCGACGTGATCACCGAGGCTGACCTGCGCACGCCAACCCATCGGTGAGCGAACGGCTGGAGGGCGAGGCCACCGCCTTCGCCACGACGCTCACCCAGCTCATGCGAGCCAGCTTCGGCGGCACCACGCGCTTCGACGTGCTACCGATCGAAGACCGCGTCAAGATCGGTCCAGGCCCCTTCGAGCCAGGACGGGGCGGCTTTCAGCTCATCCCGATGTATCGGAGCGTCGATCCGCCGAGTCAGCCCGCTCGCCTGTGGCTCAAGGTGCAGTTCGACCTGAAGCTCGATGACGCCGAGCAGCTTCACCTCATGGTTCTCCACTCCACGTTCGGGCTCTGGGTACAGTCCGACCCGCTGCGGTCGCCCCGTCCGGTGGCTCGCACCGAGTACGACCGGGAGGCACGCAGCAGGCCGGCTGCCCACCTGCACCTCCACGCCGAGTCGGTCGAGCTGGGCTGGGTCTTCGGCACCGCCGGCCGCTCCTTGCCACGACAGTCGGAGATCCACTTTCCGGTAGGCGGTCGCCGCTTTCGACCCTCCCTCGAGGAGCTCCTGTTGTTCTTGAACGACGAGGAGTTGTTCACCGACTGGGTCGACCCGAACTGGCGAGCCGAGGTGGAGAACTCATTGAACGGCTGGCAACGGCTACAGCTCGCCTCGGCGGTCCGCAACCAGCCGAGCGCCGCGGTCGAGGAGCTCGTCCGGCTCGGTTACACCGTCACGGCGCCAGACACCACCTGAGTGGCGTCGTCCAGCGGTTGGCCTCAGCTGGTCTGTGAGCGACCCCGCTCCATGACCGCACGCCGGCGGGCCTCGACCTCGGCGGCCCGGTCGCCCTGGGACGCCAGCCACTCGCTGCTCACCTTCGTCTCCAGCACGGCCGCGTCGGCGCCGGTGAGCAGCGCCCCCTCGTCGTAGGTCTGGAACAGCCGGCGCACGCCCGGCTGGTCGTTGGAGGCGATGTCCGCGGCGAGCCGGCGGCAGAACGGCAGGAGCTCGTCGTGGGCCACCAGGTGGTTCACCAGCCCCCACCGCAGCGCCGTCTCGGCGTCGACGAAGTTCCCGGTGGCCGACATCTCCTTGGCCCGGCGCACCCCCACCGCCGCCGGCAGCTCGACGGTGAGCCCCCAGCCCGGCTGGATGCCGACCCGGGAGTGGGTGTCGGCGAAGCGGGCCCGCTCGGAGGCGACGAGGAAGTCGCACGCCAGCGCCAGCTCCAGCCCGCCGGTGACCGCCACGCCGTTGACCGCGCCGATCACCGGCTTGGAGA
This sequence comes from Actinomycetes bacterium, assembly GCA_029782145.1. Lineage (GTDB taxonomy): Bacteria > Actinomycetota > Acidimicrobiia > Acidimicrobiales > Acidimicrobilacustridaceae > CAMFLJ01. Next base: position 95,313 of record JAKOVH010000026.1, read on the forward strand.
TCGACAGGAACGGGCGCACCAGCACGGCAGCGTCCATGCCCGAACCGGCGTCGCCGCTCGGCGACATGGTGCCCGCCCCCAGCTCCTTGAGGTCGAGCCCCGCGCAGAAGGCCGGGTCGGCACCGGTGAGGATCACCACGTCAACCTCGGGGTCATCCTCCGCCCGGCGCACCAGCGCCGGCAGCAGGCGCCGCACCTCGGCGGACAGCGCGTTGCGGGCCTCGGGACGGTCGAGGGTGACGGTGGCGACCCGCTCCTCGACCTCGTACCGCACGGGATCAGCCATCTCCCCCGTCTACCACCCGACGACGAGCGACGTGACGGATGCCCGCAATTCCTGCCACCGATGGCGCGCCCTGCCGCGTTGACTTACCCGGCGAACGATCTGCCACTCAGGAAGTCCACCCGGCGGCGGCGAACCAGCGGACCGCACGAGGCGCTGGCTCGGCGCACTCGCGACCGGAAGCTGGCCCAGGATGGTTCGCCGGTTCATCACTTGGCACGATCGGGGCGATATTCGCTCGGTCATCGAGACCTGGCCGTGCCACCGTGGACCGCATGAGACGGACCGCCTCGCTGGGGGCGGTGGCCGTCGTCGCAGCGGGCGCGGTCGTGCTGCATCTGCCGGGCAGCCTGTCCGGCGCGCGCCCTGGCGCGCTGCGCGTCTGGGCCACCGCGGCATCGACCGACGGCGCCCCGTCGTGCCCGCTGACCGACGACGTGACGGTGGCCGACGACACCGGCAGCACCGTCGTCCGGGCACAGCTCGGCCCCATGGAGGTGGTCACAGCCAGCGACGTGGTGGCCGTGTGCGCCTCGGCGCCGGTGGCGGTCTCGTGGCCTCACGCCGACTCCTACACGGTGGTGGTCGACGGCCGGGTCGCCGAGCGGTGGAAGGCCGACCGCCTCGACGCCGCCGGCTGGAACCTCGACGCCACCGCACCCCAACCCCCGGTGCTCGCCACCGCCCGGCACGAGGGCGATGGGCACGAGGCCGACGGGCGGACCGGGTAGCGCCGATCGCCAGCAGCCAGCGACCACACTGGACGGCGATGGACGACTTCGTCGTGGCCCGCAACCCGGACGACGCCTCCACCCTCCCCTACCTCGTCCGCCTGCCCCTCGGCCCCCACGGCGTGGTGCTCAAGGCCCGCGACACCTGGCCCCGCACGGCCAAGGTCTACTGCCATCCCTCCACCGACTGGCCGGCCGAGCCCGAGGTGGTCGAGCGGGTGCCGGTGCGGTCGTGCGTGCGCCGGGGCGCCGCCATCGACCTCGTGCTCGACCGGGGCCGGGAGAACCGCTCGCAGTTCGTGTTCGCCCAGGCCCGCGGGCGGGAGGTGATCTTCTGGCAGAGCGCCCGCACCGCCAAGCAGGCCCGGCCCAACGTGGCCGTGCCCAGCCGGCGGGCGTCGGGCCAGGTTCCCGACATCGTGATCGACAGCCACGAGCGCTACGCCTGGCGGTTCAACGAGCAGCAGGCCACCACCCAGCGCCGGGCGCTGCCGGCCGGGGACTATGCGGTGGAGGTCGACGGGCGCATCGTCGCCGCCGTCGAGCGCAAGAGCCTGGCCGACCTGGTCAGCACCATGACCGGCGGCAAGCTGCGCTACCTGCTCGCCGCCCTCGCCGAGCTGCCCCACGCCGCGGTGGTGGCGCCGGCGCCGCCGACACCCGCCGAGATCCGGACCTGGGCGGCGGCCAACGGCATCGAGGTCTCCGACCGCGGGCGCGTCCCCGGCGCCGTGGTCGCCGCCTACCAGGCCGCCCACTCCGCGCCGTGACGGCAGTGTCGGGTCCACGACAACTCGACCCCGCACCGGCCCTTCCGGGTCGTGGTCGGCTTCGTCAGCGGTCACCTCGCCGGCGAGACGCACTGGCCCGGCTGGACCCGAAGGCCGTCGTCGCGCTCGGCGGCGGCTGATCCGTGTCACGCCACGATCGAGAGGCTCCGCTGGATCGTCTCCAGCACCGCCTGGTCGGGCGGGGGCGGCACGGTGGCACCGGGGATGCGCCGGCAGTTGGCGATGGCCCGGGCCACGTTCGCCCCGGTGATGGCCGGGGTGTGGCAGCCCGCGATGACCCTGGGATCGAGCGCCTCGATGCGGTCGACCGTGCGCTGGAACCGGGCGTGGTCGGCGATCTCCAGCCAGGGGCTGATGTAGCTGTCGAACATGGCCACGCCGTCGAGCCAGAACGTCGGGTCGAGCTCCCCCACGTCGACGGTCGGCGTGAGCATCGGTGTGGCGAAGCAGTCCGAGCTCCAGTAGACGCCCGTGGTGGGGTCGAACAGGCCTCGGGTGGTGGGGCTGTCGAAGATGGGCGGGCGCACCGCGTGCAGCACCCGGTCGCCGACATCGAGCGTCTCGCCGTCGGCCAGCCACCGCCACCGCTCGGGCCCGCACTCGAGGGTGAGGCCCATCCGCTTGGTCATGAACCAGTTCACGACGAGCGTGGCGTTCGGGCATCGCTCCATGAGGGTGTTCACGCTGCCGGTGTGGTCGATGTCGTCATGGGAGACATAGATCCAGCGCACGTCCTCCGGGTCGACCAGCGAGAACACGTCGGCCACCACCTGCTCGCTGCTCCACGGCACCCCGGTGTCGACGACGACCGGCTGGGCGCTGCGGATGACCATGCAGTTCAGGGGCACCAGCACCGGGTCCTGGCCCTCGCCGTCGTGGTCGTGCACGAGGAACGTCTCGGGCGCGATGCGGGTGGGCGGGATGAGGGTCTTGGTCGTGTCCATGGCGGTTCCTCCGTTGTGTCTGGTCGTACGAGGCCGCGCGCGTCCAGCGCTCGGCCCGCGGGTCGTCGGCTCGTGGGCCAGGGCGCGCTCGTCCACGCCGGCGTCGCCCCGGTGTCCCACCCGATGAGCCAGGTTCGTGGGACTCGTGTACCATGACGGCATGAGCGTTCCACGTCAAGGGGGTGATGTCGCCACGGGTCGGGTGAACCAGAAGCGCCGCACCCGCGCCGCCATCGTCGAGGCGGCCAAGGCGCTGCTGGCCGAGGGCACCACGCCGACCGTGGCCCAGGCGGCCGAGGCGGCCGAGGTCTCGCGCACCACCGCCTACCGCTACTTCCCCACCCAGGAGTCGCTGCTGCTCGAGGTCGCCGTGAACGTCGACGTCGACGACATCGAGGAGCTGGTGGCCTCACCGCTCGGCGACGAGTCACCGGTCGACCGCGTCGTCGCCGTGCTGCGGGCCTTCAACGAGCACGTGGTCGACGAGGAGGTCCGCTACCGGACCGTGCACCGCCTCTACCTCGACCTGTGGCTGGCCGCCGTGGCCGACGGCGACGACGTGCCCGTCGTGCGGGAGGGCCGCCGGCGCCGCTGGATCACCGACACCCTCAGCCCGGCCCTCGCCGGTTTGCCGGCTACCGATCGCGAACGGCTCCTGGCCGCCCTCACCATGCTCTGCGGGCCCGAGGCCATCACCGCCCTGCGCGACGTCGCCCGACTCGACGCCGACCAGGCCGTCGACGTGGCCGAGTGGGCCGCCCGCACGCTGATCGAGGCCACCCTCCGACCGGAACCAGCGACGAGGAAGAGGCCCACGAAGTCGTCGTAGGCGGCGCCGTCAGCGGCGGTACTCGGGGTTCTCCCAGTCGAAGCGCTGGCCGTCGTCCCACGCGGCACGCTGGTTGCCGTAGGCGGGGATGCCGCCGGCGCCGCGCAGCATCGACGCCAGGTGCATCAGGTTCCACGTCATGAAGGTGGTGTTGCGGGCGGTGAACTCGTTCTCCGGACCGCCCGAGCCGGGGTCGAGGTACGACGGACCGGGCCCCGCCTCACCGATCCAGCCGGCGTCGGCCTGCGGCGGGATGACGTAGCCGATGTGCTGGAGGCTGTAGAGGACGTCCATGGCGCAGTGCTTGATGCCGTCCTCGTTGCCGGTGATGAGGCAGCCGCCGACCTTGCCGTAGTACCGCCACTGGCCCTGCTCGTTGAGCTCACCCGACGAGGCGTAGAGCCGCTCGATGCACCGCTTGGTGACGGAGCTGTTGTCGCCCAGCCAGATCGGCCCGGCGATCACCAGGATGTCCGACGCCCACACCTTCTCCTGGATGGCGGGCCACTCGTCGACCTCCCACCCGTGCTCGGTCATGTCCGGCCACACGCCCGGGGCGACGTCGTGGTCGACGAGGCGAATGCACTCGGTCGCCACGCCGTGGCGGTCCATGATCTCGCGTGACGCGTCGACGAGGCCCTGGGTGTTGGAGATCTCCGGCGACCGCTTGAGGGTGCAGTTGACGTACAACGCCCGCAGCCCGGTGAAGTCCGGTGCTGGACCGCCGTCGCCGCCGGACGCGGGAGCGACCATGCCGCGAAGGTAGCCACGCCCCGCCGGCCGTGCTCGGGATCGACGCTCGACCACCGCGGCCGAGCCCGCTCAAGGGTCGAGCGCGATGCGCCGACGACTCGGGAGAGGCAGTGGCCCTCGGGCCGGAAGGCGGAAGCGAGATGGACACGAGCGACCCGTGGCAGGGACCGGGCAGCACCCCTGCGCCCGACGGCCCCGCGTCGACGCCCGGCCCGGCCGCTCCCACTCCCCCACCCGGCGCGCCGCCCTTCGCACCGCCGCCGTTCGCGCCGCCGGGCAGCTCGGCCACCCCACCCCCGCCTCCGCCACCGCCCACCCCGCCGGCGTCGTCGCTGTGGCCCCCACCGCCTGAGCCGGTGGCCTACGGCGCCACCCCCTACCTGTCGCCCTACGGGCCGCCGCCGCGCCCGGTCCGTCCCGTCAGCACCGCCCTGTCGGCATGGCTGCAGGTGCTGTTCTGGGTCGTGGCCGGCGCCTCGGCGCTGGGTGCGGTGGTCGTCATCGGTGCCCGCAGCGCCTTCGAGCAGTTCATGAGCGGCCCACCGAGCGCGGACCGCTACCAGCGCTGGCTCGACGCCGACAACGGCCTCACCGGCGTGGCCGGGCTGTACACCCTGGCCGCCGTCGCCCTCGCCGTGGTGATGATCATCTGGACCTGGCGCTGTCACCGGGCCGCCGACTCGCTCCAGCCCGGGCCGCGCAAGTACAGCTCGGGCTGGGCCATCGGCGCCTGGTTCGTCCCCGTCGCCAGCCTCGTGCTGCCGAAGCTCGTCATCGACGAGACCGAGCGCATCTCGGTGGCGCCCCGCTCGCAGGGCCGTGCCGTCGACTGGAAGGCGGCGCGCACCTCGCCGATCGGCTGGGTGTGGTGGGGCCTGTTCGTGGTGGTCGCCCTCTTGCGGGTGAGGAGCGGGCTGACCCACATCGACCTGAGCGTCGACCCCGACCAGAGCGTCATCAGCGGCTACTACCTGAACCTCGTCGCCGCCTACGGGCTCGGCGCGGTGAGCGCGGCGTGCGGCGCGCTGTTCGTGCGCAAGGCCTCGCGCCCGCTCACGCCCGCCGGGTTGTCCGTGACCAACACCGGCGGGGCCACCTCGGCGGGAACCGCCGCTCGCCCCGCCCCGACGTCGTGGGCGCCGACGGCTCCCGAGCCGGCGTGGACGCCACTGCCCGCCACTCCCTGGAGCCAGCCCGTCGAGGGGCAGATGGCGCGCTGCGAGATCTGCCGCACCATCCTCGGTGCCCACACCGCCAGGTGCCCGGTGTGCGGCAAGCAGCGCCACGTCTCCCCGCCCCCCGCACCCGTCGCCCCCGCCCCGGGCGCCGCCGCTACCGCAGACCGGCCGCCGGCCGCAGCCGGGGCACCGGCCCCACCCCCGCCGCCCGGGCCTTTCGCCCACCGGGTGGGAACGCCGGCGGGGGCGCCGCCGCCGCCGGCACGCAAGGCCAGCCCGGTGCTGGTCGTCATGGTGTCGCTGATGGTCGTGGCCCTGGTCTGCGTCGTGGCGGTGACCTTCCTCGGACGGACCTCGAGCAGCGACACCGCGACCCGCACCGGCAGCTCGTCGGGCGGTTACTCCGACACCATGGAGCAGGTGTTCGTCGCCGGCTGCACGCAGTCCGGCGGCAGCCCGTCGCAGTGCCAGTGCGCCCTCGACACGGTCGAGAGCATGTACGACGCCAAGGAGCTCCAGGACCTCTCCGACCGCTACCAGCGCACGGGCAACCTGCCCAGCGAGCTCACCTCGGCCATCCAGCGCCGCTGCGTGTCGAACGGCGCCTGAACCCGAGCTCGCCGGGCCCGCTCAGCTCGTCAGCCGGGCGGGCGCTGGAGGGTGACGGTGGCCCGGGCGCCGAGGCGGTCGTCGGCGCCGGCGTCGAGCAGCTCGACGGTGACCACGCTGTGGTCGGCCGCGTCGCGCACGACCGACGCCCGGGTGCGGGCCGGGCCGGTGCGGACCTGTGACAGGTAGTGGATCTGCACGTCGGTGGCCACCAGCTCCGGGCGCACCGCTTCGGCGGCCGCCTCGACGGCCAGGGCCTGCACCGCGCCGTTGATGGTGCCGATGCTGTTGGCCACGTAGGGGGCGTGGGCCACCTCCACCACGCCGGCGGGTACGTCGACGAGCCGCAGACCGGCCCGGCTGCGCATGGTGCCCTCCACCGGCAGGCCGCTCGCTCGCTCCCTCACCTCACCGATCCAGTGGGCGGGGTCGTAGTCGTCGGCGTGCTGCGGATCGGGGGCGCTGGACGGCAGGCGCACGAAGGTCAGCAGGGCGCGGCCGGCGAAGGTCAGCCGACCCGTGCCGTGCGGGCCCGTTCCGCCGTCGAGCTCGGCCTGCACCTCGGCGAGGTCGTCGACGCCGTGGCCGTCGTAGAGGTCGGCGCCGACCACGACCACCCGCTTGCCGAGGCGCACCAGGCGGTGGTCGCCCACCACCGGGCCGTCGGTGATCCAGCCGCCGGCGTGCACGGCGAGGTCCTGGGTGGCGGTCCAGTCCGGGCGGCAGTTGGCCAGCGCAGGGTCGGAGCCCGCGACGTCGACCATGGTGACGAGCAGGCTGAGCGCCGCCGCACCCGCAGCGTTGCGGACGCCGTCGGCGAGCGGCGCGCTGGCCAGTGCCCGCTCCCTCGTGAGCAGCACGGTGGACAGGCCGAGGTCGCCCACGAAGTTGCGCTCGCGCGACACGACGATGCGCTCGCCGTCGGCCCGCGCCTCGGCGCCCGTGCTCTCGATCTGCACCATGGGACCCATGGTGGCCGCCGCGGTTTCTAACGCTCAAGTCAGCCCGCGGGGCCGACGCTTCCCAGCCCGGCCGGCAGGCAGGTGCGGGCCGGCCGGACCCGGCCAGCGCCAGGGCTACGGGAGGGCGAACCGGACGCCGGTGGTGCTGGCGTCGCCGGCGACCTGCAGCACCAGGCCCGTCGAGGTGTCCGGCACCTGGAACACCGTCCACCCCCGAGCCGTGGCGCCGGGCGCCACGGTGCCGTCGACGGGCGGCAGGTCGTCGTCGGTGGGCACGACCTCGAACCGGTTGCCCTGCGCGTCGTAGAGGGCGTACATCACCAGCGCACCGACCATCAGCTCCTTGCTGCCCGCGTTGGTCATGGAGACGTCGACGGCCAGGAAGTGCGTGCCCTCGATCGGCTGGGCGAACGGGTTGGGCGACACGTAGGGGTCCATGGCGCCGTTGAAGGTGACGGTCCAGTCCCCGGTCGTGCCCTCGTCGCCGACCCCCTTGGCCGCCGGCGCGGGCTCCGCGGACGCGCTGCTGGCAGAGGGGCCGGTGTCGGCGGCGCTCGTGGCGTCGCCGCCCGACGATCCGACGTTGGGCACCAGCGCCACGATCACGACCGTGGAGACGACGGTGCCCAGCACCCCCAGGATCACGCCGGCCAGGCTGGCGGACCGACCCCTGCCCACCCGGCGGGCGCGGCGCAGCCCGAAGCTGCCCACCACGACGGCGAGCACGCCGCCCACCGGCCCGAGCAGCACGAACGACGAGATGCCGAGCACCAGCGCGGCGACCGCCAGGCGGTTGCGACGTACCACCACCGCCGGCTTCGGCGGCAGGGCGGTCGGGCTCGAGGGGTACGGCACCCACATGGTGCTGGGCGGGGCAATCGACGACAGCGGAGGGTCCGACGGACGCCACGGGTGCTCCGTCGGTCCTCCGGGACCAGCTCCGCCCACCATCTCGCTCATGGCCACCCCCGGTGGTCTGCAGATCGAGCCGCCCGCCACCGCGGCCCCTCGCCCGACCCCGCGTGACGGCACGACGTTAGTGCACGAGCTACATGCAGCGCCGTGCGTGTGGCGACCCGGTGTGCTCCCCGCTCTGCGCTCGCCTCACGGAGCCTGGAGGACCACGGTGGCCAGGTCGAGCAGCAGCTCGTCGTGGCCGGCGTCGACCGCCTCGAGGGTGACCACGGCGTGGCCGTCGGCGACGCGGGAGACCTCGGCGCGGGTGCGGGCCGGCCCCGCCGCGACCTGGGCCAGGTAGTGGATCTGAGCGTCGGTGGCGACCAGCCCGGGGCACACCGCCTCCGCGGCCGCCTGGAACAGCGCGCCGAGCACTCCCCCGTTGATCGTTCCGAAGCTGTTGCGCACGTAGTCGCTGCGGGCGATCTCGACCACGCCGTGCTCGGCGTCGACCACGTGCAGCCCGAGCCGGTCGAGCATGTGGCCCCGTGGCGGCTCGAGCGGCGCCATCGCCCGCTGCTGGCCGACGAGCTGCGCGGGATCGAACGTGCCGGCCGACGCCGAGGCGGTGCGGGGGATGCGGGCGAAGGTGAGCAGGGCCTTGGCGGCCAGGGTCGGGCCCGCGCCGCCCGCCACCGGAGCCTGGAGGCCGCCGGCCAGCTCGTCGAGGTCGTCGACCCCGTGGCCGTCGAACACCTTCACCGCCACCACCACCGTGTTCTGCCCGAGGCGCACCAAGCGGGCGTCGGCCACCGCAGGGCCGTCGGTGAGCCCGGCAGTGGCGTGCACGGACATGTCCTGGGTGGCCGTCCAGTCCGGGGCGCCGGCGATGAGCGCGACCGGAGCGGCGGCGATGTCGATGAGGGCGGCGAGGAAGCCGAGGGCGGCCGACCCAGCGGCGTTGCGCACCCCGTCGACGACCGGGGCCAGCATCAGGTTGCGGTCCCGCGTCACCTGCAGCGAGCGGGTGTCGAGGTCGCGCAGGAAGTGGCGCTCGGGCGGGTACGCCGGGCGCCCATCTGCCGTCACCGCTGCACGCTCCCCATCGATCTGACCTCCCCACCCGTCGCTGGCCATCCTGGCACGGCGGCCCCGCCGTCCGGCCCGACCCCCGGACGGGTGACCAGGCGATGGGCCCTTCGTCCCTTTGCCGGCGAAGGGCTCAAGGCGAGGCGCGGGGGCGCCGACCAAACGGTGCCGTGCGGGAACGACGTCGGACACGACGCCACCCGGCGGCGGGCGTGCCGTCCGACCATGGGCGGCGGCCGCCCCACGAGCAGCCGGCGCCGACCCGCCGGCCCCAGACCGCAGCGCGGGCCGGGGGACGCTGAGACGACCCTGGCCTGCGCTGCCTCCAACCGGGGGCGGTCGGCGACAGCGGTCCGCAGCCGCCAGAGCGCCAACCACCGGCGGCGGCTCCCGCCGCGCTGTCGCACCCGCTCCGTAGGCTGCGGCGTGCTCGTGGTCGACGAGGCCACCACCGCCGCCGCCTCACCCCGGAGATCCCCGATGGCCCCGACCGCCACCGACCACGACCGCCTCACCGCCCTCGCCGACGAGCACCTCGATGCGGTCATCGCCGCCATGGCGGGGCCCGACGCCGTGCCGAGGGACGACCAGCGCGCCGCAGTGCGGGCCCTGGTGGTCGACCGGGCCCGGGTGCTGGTGGTGCAGGCCACCGGCTGGGGCAAGTCGGCGGTGTACTGGGCGGCCACCGCGGCCCTGCGGGCCGACGGCGCCGGCCCCACGTTCGTCATCTCGCCGCTGCTGGCGCTGATGCGCGACCAGATCGACGCCGCCGGCCGGGCCGGCCTGCGCGCCGCCACCATCAACTCGAGCAACGTCGACGACTGGGACGCCACCTTGGAGGCGCTCGCCGCCGACGAGCTCGACGTGCTGCTCATCTCTCCCGAGCGCCTCGCCAACCCGAGGTTCGCCCGCCGGGCCACCGCCATGCTCGCCCGCGCCGGGCTCATCGTGATCGACGAGGCCCACTGCATCTCCGACTGGGGCTTCGACTTCCGGCCCGACTACCAGCGCATCTCGCGCATCCTCACCCACCAGGCCGAGGCGGGCGTCCCGGTGCTGGCCACCACCGCCACCGCCAACCAGCGGGTCACCACCGACGTCGCCGCCCAGCTCGGTGCCGACACCACGGTGCTGCGCGGCACCCTGGCCCGGTCGTCGCTGCGGCTGGCGGTCATCGACGGGCTCGGGCCCCTCGAGCGCTACGCCTGGACCGACCGGGCGTTGCGCTCGCTCCCCGGGTCGGGGATCGTCTACGTCGCCACCGTCGCCGAGACCGAGCGGCTCACCGCCTACCTGCGCCACCGGGGCCACGACGTGGCGCCCTACTCCGGCCAGCTCGACCCCACCGAGCGGGCCGCCACGGAGGACGCCCTGCGGGCCAACCAGATCAAGGCGGTGGTCGCCACCTCGGCGCTGGGCATGGGCTACGACAAGCCCGACCTCGCCTTCTGCGTGCACCTCGGGTCGCCCGACTCGCCGGTGGCGTACTACCAGCAGATCGGCCGGGCCGGCCGCGCTCTCGACGACGCCGTGGTGGTGCTGCTGCCCGCCGAGACCGACGAGCGGCTGTGGGAGTGGTTCGCCACCGCGTCCATCCCCAAGCGCGACGAGGTGGCGGCCGTGCTCGAGGTGCTCGACGCCGAGGGAGCGCCGATGAGCGTGCCGGCGCTGGAGTCGGCCACCGGGCTGCGCCGGGGGCGCATCGAGCAGCTGCTGCGGGTCGTCGCCGTGGAGGGCGTCGTCGAGCGGGTCGACGGCGGATGGGTGCCCACCGGGGCCGGCTACACCCACGACCAGGCCAAGTGGGACGAGGTGCGCTCGGTGCGGGCCGCCGAGGCCGACATCATGCGGGCCTACGCCCGAGGCCGGGGCTGCCTGATGATGTTCCTGCAGCAGGCCCTCGACGACCCCGACCCGCGGCCGTGCGGACGCTGCTCGGTCTGCACCGGCGAGCTGCCCGAGCCCGGCCGGGAGCTCGACCCGGCCGACGTGGAGGCGGCCCGCACGTTCCTGCGCGGCGCCGACGTGGTGATCGAGCCCCGCAAGCGCTGGCCGGCCGGCGTGGCGCGCAAGGGCGCCATCAAGGCCTGCGAGCCCGGACGGGCCCTGGTGTTCGCCGACACGCCGGGCTGGGGCGAGGCGATCGCCGCGCTGTCCGGGCGCGACGGGCCGCTCCCCGACGAGCTGGTCGACGGCATCGTGAAGGTGCTGGGCCGCTGGCGAGGCTCGTGGTCGGCCCGGCCGGTGGCGGTGGTGCCCATGCCGTCGCGGCGCTTCCCGGTGCGCGTCGCCGACCTGGCCGAGCGGATCGGCGCGGTGGGCAAGCTGCCGGTCCTCGACGCCTTGGAGGTGCACGGCCCACCCCCGCCCGCCGACACCGCGGCCAAGCCCCGGGTCGAGCACCTGCTGGGCAGCCTGAGCGTGCGGCCGGGGGTGGAGCTGCCCGACGGGCCGGTGCTGCTGGTCGACGACACCTACCGCTCGGGGTGGACCATGACCGTCGCCGCCGCCCTGCTGCGCGACGCCGGGGCCACCTCGGTGATGCCCCTCGTCGTGCACCAGCTGCCCTGACCTCCGGCCACCGGGACGCTCGGCCCTAGTGAGCCGGGCGCGGCCTCCCTACCGTGGAGCGCACGAACGCCGGGCCGACGCACCAGATGGGGGTGGCCGATGGGCACGGACGCAACAGCGGGCCGCGACCTGCACGGAGTCAGCGCCGAGCGCGCGGTCGAGCTCGACGAGGTCGTCGACCGGGCCCAGCGGGCCGCCACCGCCCTGCGCGAGCTCGACCAGGAGCAGGTCGACGCCATCGTGTGGGCCATGGTGGTCGCCGGGCTGGAGTCGGCCATCGACCTGGCCGAGCTGGCCATCGAGGAGACCGGCTTCGGGGTGCTCGAGGACAAGGTGGTCAAGAACTACGTCGCCACCGAGTTCCTCTACGACTACCTGAAGGACAAGCGCACGGTCGGCGTCGTCGACTCCGACCCCGACCGGGGCATCGACTACGTGGCCGAGCCCATCGGGGTGGTGCTCGCCATCACGCCCATCACCAACCCCACCTCCACCGTGCTGTTCAAGGCCATCGTGGCGGCCAAGACCCGCAACGCGGTGGTGTTCCGCCCCTCCAGCCGAGCGGTGCGCTGCGCCGAGCGGGTGGTCGAGATCCTCCAGGCCGCCGGCGAGGCGGCCGGCCTCCCGGCCGGGGCCCTGCAGGTCGTCCCCGACGCGCCGTACGAGACCAGCCAGTACCTGTTCCACCACCGCGGCATCGACTTCATCTGGACCACCGGGGGACCTCGTGTGGTGGAGGCGGCCAACGCCGCCGGCAAGCCCACCATCAGCGTCGGGCCCGGCAACGCCCCCGTCTACCTGCACCGCAGCGCCGACGTCCGCATGGCGGTCGTCGACATCTTGATCTCCAAGACCTTCGACGCCTCGGTGATCTGCCCGGCCGAGCAGACCTGCGTGGTCGACGACGCCATCTACGACGAGGTGTCGGCCGAGCTGCAGCGGATGGGCGCCCACCTCCTGCGCCCCGGCGACGTCGACAAGCTGGCCGACTTCGTGTTCGGCTGCGACGGGCCGGTCAACCTGGCCGCGCTCGGGCGCCCGGCCGGCGAGCTGGCGGCCCTGGCCGGCATCGACGCCGCCCCCGACGCCAAGGTGCTCGTCGCTCCCCTGCCGTCGGATCGTGCCGCGCTGGCCGCCCACCCGCTGCTGCGGGAGAAGCTGATGCCCATCCTCGGGCTTGTCCGGGTTCCCGACGAGGACGCCGGCATCGCCGTGTGCGAGATGGTCACCGAGCACGGCGGCCTGGGCCACACCTCGGCTGTGTACGCCCGTGACCAGGCGGTCGTCGACCGCTTCTCCCGGCGGGTCCGCACCGGGCGCATCCTGGTGAACGCGCCCACCGCGGTGGGCGCGCTGGGCGGCGTCTACAACTCGATGACGCCGACGTTCTCGTTGGGCTGCGGCACGTGGGGCGGGTCGAGCACCACCGAGAACGTCAACTACCGGAACCTCATGAACCTCAAGGCCGTCTCCCGCCGGCGCACCCCGCCCCAGTGGTTCCGGGTGCCGTCGGACACGTACTTCAACGTCGGTGCGCTCGAGAACCTCCGGCAGATCCCGGCGAGGAACGTGGTGGTGGTGTGCGGCGCCGACACCGAGCAGCGCGGCACCGTCGAGCTCGTGAGGGCGCACCTCGACGGTGCGTCGGTGCGGGTCTTCTCCGGGGTCACCCCCGAGCCGGACGAGTCGATCATCCGGGCGGGCGTGGCCTTCCTGGAGAGCAGCCAGCCCGACCTGCTCATCGCCCTCGGCGGCGGCTCGGTGCTCGACGCCACCAAGGCCATGCGCCTGTTCTACGAGCACCCCGAGGTGAGCCTGCGCGAGCTCACCCTGCCGTTCCTCGACGCTCGCAAGCGGGTGGCCGACTACCCCCAGCAGAACCACACGGTGAAGCTCGTCGGCATCCCCACCACCTCGGGCACCGGTTCGGAGGTGTCACCGGCGGCGGTGCTCACCGTCGGCCACGAGAAGGTCACCCTCATCGACTACTCGCTCGTGCCCGACGTGGCCATCGTCGACCCGACCCTCACCGTCACCATGCCCCCGGGCATGACCGCCGACACCGGCCTCGACGCCCTCACCCACGCCCTGGAGGCGGCGGTGTCGATCTTCGCCTCGCCCTACACCGACGCCTTCTGCGTGCAGGCCGCCCGGCTCATCTTCGACGCCCTGCCCCGCGCCGTGACCGACGGCTCCGACCTCCAGGCCCGGGCCGACATGGCCAACGCCGCCACCATCGCCGGGTTGGCGTTCTCCAACGCCTTCGTCGGGGTGAACCACGCCCTCGCCCACGCCGTCGGCGCCCGCTTCGACCTCCCCCACGGCCGGGCCAACGCCATCTTCCTGCCCCACGTCATGCGCTACAACGCGTCGATCCCCACCAAGTTCATGCCGGCACCGGGCTACTCGGCCTACGTGGCCCCCGAGAAGTACGCCACCCTCGGGTGGGTCCTCTTCGGCGGCAGCACCGAGGAGAAGCGGCGGCAGCGCCTCTTCGAGCACGTCGACGAGCTGATCGACGCGGTGGGCCTCCCCCGCACGCTGAAGGACGCCGGGGTGGTGGAGGCGGAGTTCGAGGCGGCCCTTCCCGACCTGGCCCGCACCGCCTTCGCCGATCCCAGCCTGCGCACCAACCCCCGCATGCCGATGATCACCGAGATCCTCACCCTGCTCCGACAGGGCTTCGACGGCGAGCCTCACCCCGCCTGACCGACCAACCCTTCGAGCATCACGGGTCGGTGGTGACGGCGGCGAGGGGGAGGCGACGGAAGGCGGCGAGGCGCTCGGCCTCGACCTCGATCGCCGCCCGGTCGCCCTTCCTCAGGCGCCGCCACGGCTGGACGCGCACGGTGAACGCCTTGGCCTTGGTCTGCGGGCGCCACAGGGCCACGATCTCGCCGTCGGCCACCACCGCACCGGGCCGACCCAGCACCGGCCACAGCGCCTTGCGGCGGGCCTCGTCGGGCACGAGCACCTGGCGGTCGCGGCCCTGCAGGAAGGCGTCGTAGGGGCCGACCAGCCGCACCGCGACCGCGTCGGCGGTGGGGCGCTCGGCCGCCGCGAGCAGGCCGTCGACGTCGTCGGCCAGCACGAACCGCCGGCTCGCCGCCGTGCGCACCGGTTGGCCCTCCACCTCCACCTCGACCACGTCCGCGGGCCAGTGGGCGGCCACGTCCTTGGCGTTGGCGTCGAGGAACGTGGCGACCTCCTTGCGGGTGGCCGGACCGAAGAACCGCAGCGCGCCCCGCACCACGTCGAAGCGCGGGTCGGCCTCGCCCGCGAGGTGCGCGAGCCGGTTGGGTCGCAGCCTCGGCACCCGGCGCAGCACCGGGGGTGAGGTGCCGGGCTCGAGCTCGAGCCCGGCCTGCAGGGCGGAGAGCCGGAAGGGCTGCTCGTAGACGTGCGTGGTGGCGCAGGGCCGGCAGTAGCGCAGGTACTCGGGAGCGAGGCGCGGGGTGAGGCCACCGGAGACCTCGCCCTTCACCGCCGGGCGGGCGGCCAGCTCCCGTTCGTGGTCGGCCACGACCCGCAGGGCGTCGAGCACCGCCACACCGGCAGCGTGGAGCGGCTTCGACGCGTCGAACACCCGCGTGGCGGCGTCGTCCTCCGACCACGGGGCGGTGGCCACCGCCACGGCGGCCAGGTCGGCCCGGCGATAGGCGTGCGGCGCGCCCCGCAGGGTCCACGCCAGGGCCAGCTGGTCCGACACCGAGGTGAGGTCGGCCAGCTCGACGCCGCGGACGACGAGGGCCCAGGCGGCGCCGTCGGGCCCGGTGTCCTGCACGCCGAGGTCGAGCAGGTCGGCGTCGGTGGGGCCGGTCGCGCTCGCCGCCGCCCGGTCGAGCTGGTGGCGCCAGAACCGGTGCCGCACCACCTGCTCCCGTGTGACCACGTGCTCGGCCATGTTCCTCATCCTGCCCTTCCCCGACCGAAACCTCACCCCCCTCCCGACGAACCTGTGCCCGTTTCTGTCCCTCCCGGGACAGAAACGGGCACAGGTTCGGGGAGGGTGGGGGGTTCGGGAGGGTCGGGGGGCCGGGGACTCGGTAGGCGGGTCGAGGGGGTCAGACGAGGCCGGGCGGGCCGAGGCGGGGGCGGTCCCAGTGACGGTGCAGGCCCATGGCGTCGAAGAAGGCGTCGGGATCGGCTTCCACGCCCGGCGACGACGGGTCGATGCCGAGCGAGGTGAGCACGTCGGGCCCCAGCGACGCGTCGGCGCCGACCGTCTTGTGGTGGCGGTACGCCTCCTGCACCACCACCGCCATGCCGGCGTCGGGCGGCGCGGCCAGCACCACTGCGTCGTACTCGGTGGAGTGGGTGATGTGCAGCGAGCGGTCGACCTCGACGCCGCCCGCCAACGTGCCGAAGCGGGGCCCGACGACCACCACCTCGACCCCCAAGGGGTCGGCCGCCGCCCGCCACCGGTCGACGACCGCCGGCGACGTGTCGTCGGCGACGAGCAGGCCGAGCTTGCGACCGTCGACCGGGCCGGGCTCGGCCGGCACCATCGACAGCGCCGGTGACTGCAACTCCTCCTCGACCGGGGTGCCCGGCGGCGCCTCCAGCCCGAGGTGGGCGGCCACGAACTCGGTGAGCTCCGCGTCGATGTTCGCCAGATGGGCCACCACCCGCGCCACCACGTCGACGCTGGTGCACTTGCCGAGCTCGAAGGTGAAGGCGTTGGCCAGGTGCTCCTGCTCGGGCGGCGTGAGCGAGCGCAGGAACAGGGCGGCCTGGCTGGTGTGGTCGTCGAAGCTCTGCGGTCGTCGCCGCGCCTTCTCGCCCTCGACCGGCCGCGGGCGGTGCGTGTAGCTGTCGGGCGCGCCGGCGAAGGGGCAGCCGCCCTGCAGGCTGTTCACCGCGTACGGGGCGATGCCCTCGTGCACCGCCTGCTGCATGAACCCGTCGCGCTGGTTGTTGTTCACCGGCGCGAGCGGCCGGTTGATCGGGATCTGGTCGAAGTTGGGCCCGCCGAGGCGGGTCAGCTGGGTGTCGATGTAGGAGAACAGGCGGGCGTGCAGCAGCGGGTCGTCGACGAAGTCGATGCCCGGCACCACGTGCCCCGGGTGGAAGGCGACCTGCTCGGTCTCGGCGAAGAAGTTCGTCGGCTGACGATCGAGGGTGAGGGTGCCGACCAGGCGCACCGGGCACAGCTCCTCGGGGACGATCTTGGTGGCGTCGAGCAGGTCGATGCCCTCGAAGGTCTGGTCCGGCGTGTCCGGCATGACCTGCACCCCGAGCTCCCACTGCGGCGGGTTGCCGCTGGCGATGCGCTCGTAGAGGTCGCGCCGGTGGTAGTCGGGGTCGATGCCGGCGATGAGCTGGGCCTCCTCCCACACCAGGGAGTGCACGCCGGCCACCGGCTTCCAGTGCCACTTGACCAGCACCGTGTCGCCCGCCTCGTCCACCAGCCGGAACGTGTGGACGCCGAAGCCCTCCATGGTGGCGAAGGAGCGGGGGATGGCCCGGTCCGACATCGCCCACATCACCATGTGCAGCGTCTCGGGCTGCATGCCGACGAAGTCCCAGAAGGTGTCGTGGGCGGTCTGGGCCTGGGGGATCTCGCGGTCGGGCTCGGGCTTGGCGGCGTGGATGAGGTCCGGGAACTTGATGCCGTCCTGGATGAAGAACACCGGGATGTTGTTGCCGACGAGGTCGAAGATGCCCTCCTCCGTGTAGAACTTCGTGGCGAAGCCCCGCACGTCGCGGACCGTGTCGGCCGAGCCGCGCGAGCCCACCACGGTGGAGAACCGGGTGAACACCGGCGTCCGGGCCCCCGTGCGCAGGAACGCCGCCCGGCAGATGTCCTCGAGGCCGTCGTGCACCACGAAGGTGCCGTGCGCGCCGGCGCCGCGGGCGTGCACCACCCGCTCGGGGATGCGCTCGTGGTCGAAGTGGGTGATCTTCTCCCGGAGGTGGAAGTCCTCGAGGAGGGTCGGGCCCCGCTCGCCGGCCGTGAGGCTGTTGTCGGTGTCGTCGACGCGCACGCCGCTGTTGGTGGTGATGGCGTCGCCCGACTGGGCCCACGGCCGGGCCACGGCGGCGGCGACGGGCCGGTCGTCCGGCGGCGCCTGCACGAGCCCGGCCACCCGCTCCTTCTCCGCCTGGGCGACGGCGGCGGCCGGCGTGGCTGCGGCCTTGGCGGCGGCCCGCTCGGCAGCCGGGGCCCGGCTGGCGGACGCCTTGGACACGGAGGCCTTCTTGGCCGGCGCCTTCTTGGCCGCCGCCTTCTTGGCCGCCGCCTTCTTGGCCGGCACCTTCCTGGCCGGCGCCTTCTTCGCCACCGCCTTGGCGGTGCCGGCCTTCTTCGCCGCCGCCTTCTTGGTGGCGGACTTCTTGGCCACCCTCGGGCTCGCGGCCGAGGCACCTGCTCGGCGGCCGGTGGAGCGGGCGGGGGCGTCGTCGTCGGGCACGGGGGTCTCCTCGCGGTGGGTCCGGCGGGCGGCGGCCGTCCGGCCGCTCGCTGGTCCCTTCCCCGACTCGGCCCTCCTAGCACGGCCGCCGACCTCGCCGGCCACCGTCGGTGCCGGTCGAGCTCAGGCCGTCAGGTGGGCCAGAGGCGCTGGCGCAGACCGGTCTGACGCACCACCCGGTTGTCGATGGCGCGTCGCAGGGCGTCCTCGCTGCCGACGAGGGTGACCGCCCGACGGGCCCGGGTGACGGCGGTGTAGAGCAGCTCGCGCGTGGCGAGGCGCGACCCCTCCGGCGGCAGGACCACCACCACCTCGTCGAACTCCGAGCCCTGGCTCTTGTGGATCGTCATGGCGTGCACCGTGTCGACGTCCTCCAGGCGTGACGGAGCGAGCAGCCGGCGAGCGCCGGCGTGGGGGAAGGCGACCCGCACCCCGTCGTCGGTGGCCACGGCGACGCCGAGGTCGCCGTTGTAGAGCTCGTTCGACGGGTCGTTGGCCGTGACCAGCACCGGTCGACCCACGTAGAACCCGCTCGGGTGGCGGCCGTCGGCGGCGAGCCACTCCTCGAACTGCCAGTTCCAGCGGGCCACGCCGAACGGCCCCCGCCGGTGGGCGCACAGCACCCGCACCTCGGCCAGCGCCGCCAACGCGGCGTCGGCGTCGCCGGCCTCGGCGGCGTCGACGGTTCGGCGGGCGCCCTCCAGCGCGGCGGCGCGCACGGCGTCGGCACCGGGGTCGGTGTCGGCCCCGGCGGTTCGCCAGTGCAGGGTCACGCCGGTGGCGGTGGGGTCGTCGGCCGCCGTCTGCAGCACGTGGACGGCGGTGTCGGCGTCGCCGGCGCGCACGGCCACGGCGAAGCGGCCCACCGGCGAGCTGGCCGGGAAGCGGTAGCTCTGGGTGAGCACGGTGACGCAGCCCGACAGCGGCCCGACGGGCGCGGCAGCGCCGGCGAGGGCGGCGTCGACCGCCGGGCCGGCCACGTCGCCCAGCACCGAGCCGGCCTCCACGCTGGCCAGCTGGCCGGGATCGCCGACGAGGACGAGGCGGGCGTCGGGCCGCACGGCGTCGAGGAGGTGGGCCATCAACGGCAACGACACCATGGAGGTCTCGTCGACGATGACCACGTCGTGGACGAGCGGGTTGGCCCGCCGATGGCGGAAGCCGTCGGGGCGCCACCCGAGCCGCCGGTGGATGGTGGACACGTCGGCCGCGGCGAGGCGGTCGGCCAGCGACGCCGCGTCGGCCACGTCGCTGCCTCGAAGGCGGGCGGCGAGCGCCACGATGCTCTCCTGCATGCGCGCCGCGGCCTTGCCCGTGGGTGCCACCAGCGCGATGCGGGTGTCGGGCTCGGCCGCCAGCAGCACGGCGAGCAGGGCGGCGACCGTGGTGGTCTTCCCCGTTCCCGGGCCACCAACGACGACCGAGAGCTGGCCCTTGGCCCCGGCCTCGGCCGCGGCCCGCTGCTCGGGCGACGACCCGAACACGGCGAAGAGCGCGTCGAGGTCGGCCCCGCCCGACGGAGCTGCCGCGGCTGCCTCGGCCCGGCGGCGCAGCTCGGCCGCCACCCGCTCCTCGTAGACCCGGTACCGCTCGAGGTAGAGCAGGGTGCCGTCGAGCACGAGCGGCACACCACGGCCGGGCTCCGCGGCGGGCACCTGGCCGTCGACCGCAACCGCCACCAGCGGCGAGCCCGCCAGCGAGCGGCGCCAGGCGTCCACGTCGGTGGGCCACGGCAGGGCGTCGATCGACTCGGCGGCGGCCACGTCGGCGTCGCCCTCCACCTCGGCGGGGACCGACTGGCGCACGGTGGCAAGGTCGAGGCAGACGTGGCCCAGGCGCGGCGCCCGGGCGGCCAGTGCGGCGCCGAGCACCACGTCGGCCTCGGCGGGGGTCAGGACGCCGGCGCCGTCGGGACCGCCGCTCCCGTCGCCGAGGCCGGCCAACCGGGCGAGGGTGGTGGCGAGGTGGACGTCGGCGGCGCTGAGGACGCCGGCGTCGCGCCACGGCTGCAGCAGCGCCCGGGCGTCGACAGGCACTGCGACCGGCGGGCCGCTCGGGGCAGACGCAGCCGCCTCCGCCGCCTCGGGGCCGGCGGTGCCCACCTCGGGGCCGAAGAGCGAGCCCTGGCCGGCGCTCACGCCGCGGTCCCCGTGGCGAGCAGCCGATCGAGCTCCTCGATGGCCGCCGTCGGCGGACGCCACCACACGATGCCGGGCGCGTCCGGGCCGCCGGCCGCCGGGTCCATCCCCCGCAGGAACAGGTAGGCGGCACCCGCCAGGTGCTCGTCGGGGCGGTAGCCGCGCAGGCGCCAGCGCAGGTAGCGGTGCAGGGCGACCAGGTACAGGGTGGCCTGGAGCGGGTACCCGTGGTGGGCCATCGCCACGGCCAGGGCCGCCGGGCGGTAGTCGCCGTCGGGTAGGAGGTTCGTCTTGTAGTCGGCTAACCAGTAGCGCCCATCGGGGGTCCGGGCCACCAGGTCGATGGAGCCGGTGAGCAGGCCGGCCACATCGACCGGCTCGGCGCCGGGCCGGGCGGCATCGTCGAACCAGGCCCGAAGGGGGTCCACGGCAGGCAGGTGGCGGGCCACGACCCCGGCGATGGTGCGGGCGTCGAGGCGCCCGAGCGGCAGGTCGAAGGCCAGCTCGTCGAGCCGGTGGCGTCGCTCGAGGTCGCGCAGGCTGTGCTGGCCCATGCAGCCGCCGAGCGGGGTGGCGAGGGCGACGAGCAGCCCCTCGGCCAGGGCGTCGGGGGTGACGGGGAGGCGCCGGTAGTGGAGCAGCTCGGCGCTTCGCTCCCGCAGCTGGTCGGCCACGTCTGCGGCGGCGAAGTCGACCCGCTCCATCACCGAGTGGACGAGGGTGCCGAAGCCGGTGCCCGCCGGTGCCGACTGCAGCGGCGTGCCCGGTGCGGGCGCCCCGAGGACGTCGAGGGGCGGCACCACCTCGGCCTGCTCGTCGACGCCGCCCACGGCGGGACGCTCGGCCGTGGCCGCCGACGCGGTGGCGTCGGCGGCCGCCTCGGCGAGGGCGTCGATGCGGCCCTTGATCGAGCTGAACGACCACTGGTACCAGGTGCGGTCGAGGTGCCGCTCCGCCGTGCACACCGACAGCGGCTCGTCGTCACCGGCGGCGCGGGTGAGCACCGGCGGGCGCTCGGGCACCTCGGCGGCCAGCGCGCCGATGGTGCCGTCGGACGCCTTGGCCAGCGCGACCGGGTCGAGGGTGCCGCCGCCGGCGTGGGTGAGCAGCTCGCCGAGCGGCGCGTTGGCGACCTTGGGGTTCTCCGACCACCACACCACCAGGCGGTGGCGGGCCCGAGTGAGGGCGACGTAGAGCAGGCGGCGGTCCTCCCCGAAGCGCTCCTCCTTGTCGGCCGCCTGCACCGGGACGAAGGCCTTGGCCGTCGACTTCGACGGCAGCAGGCAGTTGGTGTCGATCACGCGTCCGGCGCCGAGCTGGGCGTGGGGCAGGCCGACGAGGTTCGGGCGCTGGCGCCACAGGGTGGGGCACAGGACCACCGGGAACTCGAGGCCCTTGGCCCGGTGCACGGTGAGGACCTTCACGGTGTCGTCGTCGCGATCGATGCGACGGGCCAGCAGCTCGGGGGCGATGGCGTCCTCGTCGGTGAGGTCGGGGTCGGTGAGGGCATCGAGGGCGGCGAGCAGGGCCGACGCGGCGGCCGGGCGACCGCCCACCACACCCTGCAACAGCTCGAGCACGTGGTCGAGGTCGGTGAGGTCGCGCTCGCCGCCGGGGCGGGCCAGCACTCGCTCGAGCAGGCCACCGGCGCGCATCTCCGCCATCAGCGCGGCCAGCCCGCCGCCAGCCACGCAGGCGGCCCAGCCCCGAAGCCGCTCCACGAGCCCGCCGAAGCCGTCGGGGCCGTCGTCGTCGAGCGCATCGAGTGCGACGAGCTCGGCAGGCGTCATGCCGCCGAACCAGGTGAGCGCGGCCGCTCGGGCCCGGGGTGCGGAGGATGGCCGCTCCAGCGCCGAGAGCAGCATGCGCCACTGGCCCGCGGCGGCACTGTCGAGGACGGAGTCGTTCGACGACGACGCCGCCGGGACGCCGGCGGCCGACAGCGAGGCCACGACGGCGGTGGCGTCGGCGTTGGAGCGAACGAGGACGCCGATGTCGGACGCGGCGAGCGGGCGGCGCCCTCCCGGGGCGCGGGCATCGGCGATGGTGGCTTCGCCGAGCAGGCGCACCACCTCGGCGACGACGTCGCGGCGGGCGGCGGCGTTGGCGTCGGCCGCGGTGAGCTCGGGACCGATGGCGCGCAGCTGCAGCGGTGCGGCGCATGGTGACGGGTCGAGAAGAGCCTCGTCGGCGTCGGGATCGGCGGCGGTGACCGGTTGGAACCGGACGTCGTCGTCGCCGAACGTGAAGCCCTCGAAGAGCCGTTCGAGCGCGGCGAGGAGCGGCGCGTCGGAGCGCCAGTTCTTACCGAGGCTGGTGACCGCGTCGGCCCGAGCCCGCGCGTCGAGGTAGGCCGACAGCTCCGCCGACCGGAACCGGTAGATGGACTGCTTCGGGTCGCCCACCACGACGACCGTGGCCGGCGCGGGTCCCTCCAGGAAGGCGAGGCGGAAGATGTCCCACTGCACCCGGTCGGTGTCCTGGAACTCGTCGATCATGACGACGCGGAAGCGCTGCTGGAGCAGAGCCCGCGTGGCCTCCCCCCATGGGCCGCGCAGGAGGTCGCGGGCTTCGACCAGCAGGCTGTCGAAGGTGCGGCGGCGCAGCGCGGCCCGGCGGGCGCGGACCTCGGCCACGACCTCGTCGACGAGCTCGATCACCTGGTCGATGCGATCGGCCCGCTCGGTCTGGCCGGCTCGGTTCATCTGCGAGCGGTCGGGCACGAACAGGGTGGCGTCCGGGATGCGCAACCGCAGCCGCACCGCCTCGGCCACCTTGGCCGGCGTGGTCGGGCAGTCGCCGGTGGTGCCGAAGCGCTCGAGGAAGCGGTCGTTGACCACCTCGTCGATGTCGGAGTCGTCGTTGGTGAAGGCGACGTCGACGCCGGTGCCGGCGCCGGTGGCGACCACCCGGGAGCAGAACCCATGGATGGTGGAGATGGTGGCCGCGTCGAAGTCGGCCAGCGCCCCCTCGAGGCGAGCGCGGAAGGTGCTGCACCGCTCGGGGTCCGCCTGGAGGTGCCCGACGACGTCGTCGTCGCTCTTCTCGCCCGATACGAGGTGGTGCAGGGCGAGGGCCAGCTTGTCGCGGATGCGGCCTCGCAGCTCCGCGGTGGCCGCCTCGGTGAAGGACACGACGCAGATCTGGGCGGCCTCGACGCCCTCCTCGGCCACGAAGCGGGTGACGAGCCCGGCCAGCGAGTAGGTCTTGCCGGTGCCCGCGCTCGCCTCCAGGACGGTGAGGCCGGACGGGAGGTCCCCGTCGATCCGGAACTCGTCCGAGGCCGCGTCGTTCACGAGGCGACCTCCGCCGTGGCTCGCAGGTCGAGCCCGGTGGTGGCCTCGAACGTCGACCACAGCTGCTCGGACCACCACCGCAGGCGCCCGCCCGGCCCGGGCGCGACGGGCTCGTCGGGGCGCGGCTCGAGGGCGAGGACCTCGTCGAAGTCCGCGCCGAGGGCGGTGACGACCCACCGGTCGGTGCCGTCGCCCCCGCGAGCGTTCGACCAGCCGGAGCGGGCCCTGCCCAGCCCCCCACCGCTGCGCCACACCTCCAGGGAGGTCTCGGCCACGAGCGGGACGGCGTCGCACAGGGCCCGGGTGCGGAGGTCGTCGAGGAAGGCCAGGGCCGAGAGCGCCGCCTCGGTGTCGATGGTGCGGACGCGGATCACCTTCGGGGTCGCCTTGTCCGCGGCGTCGCCGTCGCGCCCGACGGTGACGACCTCCCACAGCACGTCGGGCCGGGCTACCGCCAGCACCGCCGCCCGCACCCAGGCCCGCAGGTGGTCCTTGGCCCGCACCCGCGAGGCGGTGACCGTGACCACGAGGTGCTCGCACACGCCGCCGACCGTGCCCGACAGCCGCCGGGGTCCGGCGGGCAGCTCGACCACGGCGTCGAGAGGCAGGGGCCGGGGGTCGTGGGCCACGTCGCCGAGCTGGGCCAGCAGCTCGCGGTGCAGGGCCTCCACCCGGCGGCGGGACTCTCCGAGCGCGTCGGCGCCGAAGGCGCGCGGCGGCACCGCGCCCCGCCGCCGCTCGACGGCCTCCCACGCCCGCTCGGCGCTGTCGACGGCGTCGGGGTCGCACGCCAGCCGCACGCCCAGGAGCCGGTCGGTGACCTTCCACTCCTCGAGCGGTTCGAGCACGAGCGGGATGGTGTCGTCACGCTGCTCGTCGACCCCGGGCAGCGAGACGCCGAGGCGGTGGCGCAAGAGCAGCTCGGGGGCGTTGGTGCAGGCCATGACGAGCTCGTCGACGGGCAGCTCGGGGACGCGGCCCTCCGGCAGGGCCGGGCGAGGCAGCGGCTCCGGGAGGAACGGCACGGTGCCCGGGCGGCGGCGCCGGCGCGCCTGCGCCGCGGCGAGGGCACCCCGGTCGAAGCTCCAGGGCCGGTCGGGGAGGCCGAGGCGACCGGGGCGCAGCGCGTCGTCGGACCAGGCCTGGCGGGGGTGCTCGACGGTGATCGCCCGGCTCGGCGGGGTGCCGTCGGGCAGCCGGACGGTGGCGTCGACCACGTCGAGCAGCTCGGCCAGCGCCACCACCGGCGGGAGCTCGGCGTTGGTGCGCAGGTCGCGGCCGGTGCTGAAGAGGAGGAGCCGCTCCTCGGCGGCCAGCACCGCGTCGAGCAGCTGGGCGCGCTGCTCGCTGCGGGGGTCGCGGTCGCCGACGCACGGCTCGGCCGCCACCAGGTCCTCCGAGGACGGGAGGCCGCCGACGCCGGTGTCGTCGAGGCCGAGCAGGCACACGACCCGGTGCGGCACCCCCCGCTGGGCGGTGAGCGACGACACGGTGACGGCGCCGCTGCTGAAGCGGGGCCGACGCCCCGGGACCGACAGCCGCGCCCGCACCAGCACGGCCAGGTCGGACGGGTCGACCGGGGTGGCGCGGGGCGCCCCGTCGAGGGAGGCGTCGTCGCGCAGCTGCTGCACCAGGTCCTCGACGCCACGCCACCGCCACGCCTCGGCGTCGGGGACGTGGCAGAGGTCGGTGAGGGCGGCGGCGAGGGCCGAGCACCACTCGTCGACCGTGCCGGCCGCCTTCAGCGCAGCCACGGCGGCGCCGAGGCGGTCGACCAGCTCGGCGAGGGCCCCCACGACCTCGAGGTCGCCGCCCTCCGGCCCGGTGTGCACGGCGACGTCGCCCGGACCCAGGCGAGGGACGTCGACGGCCATCGTCGCGCCCAGGAGGAGCTGGTCGAGCCCGGCGCGCCAGGTGTGCACGTCGAGATCGGGCGGGAGGCCGAAGGCCTCGTGGTCGGCCGGGCCCAGGCCCCACCGCACGTTGGTGGCCTCGGCCCACTCGCTGATGCGGGTGAGGGCGTCGGCGTCGAGGCCGAAGCGCAGGCGCACCGGCGGCCGCGACGCGAAGGCGATCACCGAGCTGGCCCGAAAGCGCCCCTCGAGCAGGTCGAGCAGCGCGGCCGCGGTGTCGAGCAGCGGGTCGTCCTGGCGGAGGCTGCGGTCGGCGACCCGCACGGGCACCGCCGGGACCCCGTGGCGCTCGTCGCCGGCGAACACCGCCTCGACGAGGGGCGCGAACCGGCTCGGGTCGGCGCACAGCACAGCGACGTCGCGCGGCTCGAAGCGGGGCCGGCCGTCGAGGTCGAGCTCCTCGAACAGGTGCAGCAGGGCGTCGCGCAGCACCTCCACCTGCCGCGCCGGGCCGTGGGCCCGGTGCCACCGGACGCTGGGGTCGGTGGCGGGCTCGAGCAGCGGCCGGCGGTCGGCGCTGACCGGGGGCTCGACGTCGGCCCGCACGTCGTGCTGCAGGCGCTGCAGCAAGGTGGGCGACGCGGGGAGCGGCGGCGGGTCGCTCGGGCCCGCGAGCGTGCCGCCCACCGTGCGGGCGGTGTCGACGAGCAGCAGGTTGGCCTCGCGCGACGCCCGGCCCCACCCGGTGACGAGCCGGTTGCCATCGCCCACCGGCACGTCCTCGTCGGTGCGCCGAGCGGGCAGGTGCAGCGGGCCGAGGGCGTCGCGCTGCTCGGTGACCCAGGCCCACCGGCGAGCCGACGCCACCGGCGCCAGCACGTGCACCTCGCGGTGGGCGGCCAGGGCCGCGAGCAGCTCGAGGTGGGGCGAGGGCAGCGACGCCAGGCCGAACACGGAGACCCGGGCCGGCACGGCGGCCGGCACCTCGCCGGCCCGGAGGCGCTCGGCCGCCCGACGCAGCAGCTCCTCGTCGGTGGCTCCGCCGAGGTGCTCGCGCACGGCTCGCCACAGGCGCGGCTGCCAGAGCTCGTGCGACCCGAGCCGGGCGCCGGTTCCGTCGAGGTCGCGCCCGTCGCTCCAGCTGCGGACCATCTGCGGGCGGTAGAGGGTGTAGCGGTCGAACAGGTCGGCGATGGCCCGGGCCCGCACGGCGTCGGTGGGCTGGCCCAGCTCGGGGCCCAGCTCCTGCAGCACGGCGTGCACGGCCCAGGTGAGCGGCCCGGTGGACCAGCGGCCCACGCCCGCGCCCTCGCCCACCGCCCGCTCGACGATGCCGGCGGGGAAGACGAACTCCACGTTGGCGACCACGCCGTCGGGCACGGCCGCACCGCTGGACCCGAGCCGGCGAGCGAGCTGCGCGGTGAGCCACGCCTGCACACCGCCGCCGGGCACGGCGACGAGCTCGGGGGTGAAGGGGTCGTCGAGCGGGTCGGCCAGCACCGCCGCCAACCGGTCGGCCAGCGGCTCCAGCGACCCCGCCACGGTCAGGTGGAA
This sequence comes from Actinomycetes bacterium, assembly GCA_029782145.1. GTDB lineage: Bacteria > Actinomycetota > Acidimicrobiia > Acidimicrobiales > Acidimicrobilacustridaceae > CAMFLJ01. Next base: position 122,204 of record JAKOVH010000026.1, read on the forward strand.
CGCCACGTCGGCGAGGTTACCCACCCCCTGTGACAGCCCCGGGCGAGGCCCGCCCCGAGGCAGATCGGCTGCTGCTGGCGGCAGATCTGCCTCGGGAGGGCGGCTCGGAGCCGGCGCTACTGGTGCAGGTTGAACACCGCGCCCATGGGGTCGGCGACGGCGGCCAGCCGGCCGTAGGGAGTCTCCTCCGCCGGCATCAGCACCGTGCCGCCGAGCTCGACGACCCGCCCGAGAGACGCGTCGATGTCGGCCGTGTCGAAGTACACGGTCCAGTGCGGGGGCACGTCGTCGGGCAGGTGGCCGGTGTCGTCCATCATCCCGGCGTACTGCAGCTCGCCCTCGACCATCGTGCGGTAGCGGAACTCCGGGGTGTCGCTCTCCACCCGGGTGGTCCAGCCGAAGACGTCCTCGTAGAACCCGGTGGCCGTCGGCAGGTCGCGGGTGTGCAGCTCGAACCAGCCCGGCGCGCCCGGCTCCATCCACCGGCCGAAGCCCCGGTGCTCGCCGGGCTGCCACATGCCGATCACCGCGCCGGTGGGGTCGCCCACCACGCCCATCACGCCGAGGTCGCCCACGGGCATGGCCGGCACGATGACGGGCAGGCCCAGCTCCTCGACCCGGGCGATGGTCTTCGCCGCGTCGGCCACCTCCAGGTAGATCGACCACACGTCGGGCATGGCGTCGTCCTGCTTGCCCATGAGCCCGCCGATGCGCACGCCCTGGAAGGTGAAGTTGGTGTAGCCGCCGAAGTCGGGGTTGGGGTCCTCGCTCTCCCAGCGGAACAGGCCGCCGTAGAAGGTGCGAGCCCGGTCGACGTCGCCGGACATCAGGTCGACCCAGCACGGGCTGCCGATCGGGGCGTTCTCACGGATGGACATCGGGCGTCTCCTGGTCGAGGTGGTCGGGGTGGTCGGGGCTTGCGTCGTCGATGGGTCAGACCGGGGGCGGCCGGCGAACTCATCGGTGCACGCGCCGAGCGGCGCGACGCTGGTGGGGTGCCCCGCCTGCTCGTCGTGCACCACACCCCCTCGCCCGCCACCCACGCCCTGCTCGAGGCGGTGCGCTCGGGTGCGACCGACCCGAGCATCGACGGCGTGGAGGTGGTGGCCCGCGCCGCGCTGGCCGCCACCGCCGTCGACGTGCTGGAGGCCGACGGCTACCTCCTGGGCACCCCGGCCAACCTCGGCTACGTGTCGGGAGCGCTCAAGCACTTCTTCGACCAGATCTACTACCCGTGCCTGGAGGACACCCCCGGGCGCCCCTACGGGCTGTACGTCCACGGCAACGACGACACCGTCGGCGCGGTGAGGGCCGTCGAGAAGATCACCACCGGGCTGCGCTGGAAGCTGGCCCAGCCGGTGCTGTCGGTCACCGGAACGCCGGGCCGGGCGGAGCTCGACGCCGCGTGGGAGCTCGGCGCCGGCCTCGCCGCCCTGCTCGCCGAGGGGCTCGCCTGACCGGCACGGTCGGTACCGTTCCGGCATGACCACGGCACGGGTCGTGGTGGGCGACATCACCCGCCTCGACGAGCAGGGCATCACCGTCGACGCCATCGTCAACGCCGCCAACGAGCACCTGGCCGCGGGCAGCGGGGTGTGCGGCGCCATCTTCGCCGCCGCCGGGCACGCCGAGCTGAGCGCCGCGTGCCGGGCAGTGGGTGGCTGCCCCACCGGCTCGGCAGTGGCCACGCCGGCCTTCGGCCTCGAGGCCCACGGCGTGCGCCACGTCATCCACGCGGTGGGACCCGCCTTCCGGGCCGACGACCCCGACGGATCCGACCGGCTCCTCGCCTCCGCCTACCGCTCGGTCCTCGCGGTGGCCGAGGAGCTCGGCGTCGAGCGGGTCGCCGTCCCCGCCATCTCCACCGGCATCTACGGGTTCCCCCAGCAGCGGGCCGCGGCCATCGCCGCCCGGGAGGTCACCGCCCACGAGGGCCGGCTGCAGGAGGTGCTCCTCGTGGCCTACGACCGCGGCACCGCCGAGGGGCTGCGCGAGGCCCTGGCTGGTTCCTGATGCTCAGCCCGCGACGGCGCACGCCCGCAGGAGGAGCACCAGCACCACGGTGCCGACGAGGGTGACGAGCAGGGAGCCGGCGCAGCCCAGCCGGTTGGAGAAGAAGACGAACACCCGGTGCTCCTACCCCATGGGTGCCCTCGCCCGCGAGTGGCTCCGGCCGGGCCGCGACCAGGTCACCCCTCGTCGAGGCGCGCCACCAGCGTCTTGGGCGCCACGCACCGGTAGGCGTCGGCGCAGATGGCCGCCACCTCCTCCCAGTCGACCTCGACGTCGAGGCGCACGCCGATCCACCCGCGGTGGCCGACGTAGGCCGGCCGGTAGAAGCGCTCGGGCTCGGTGCGCACCAGCTCCTCCTGCACGCCCGGCGCGGCGGCGCACCACAGCCCGAGGATGCCGTCGCCGTGATGGTCGTCGTGGAACATCACGAAGGTCTTCTTGTCGCGCACGAAGAAGGTGGGCGCGCCGTGGCTCGGTCGCTCGGTCACCTCCGGCAGGGCGAGGCAGATACCCCGCACCTGCTCCAGCGCGTCGCTCACCTCATCGCCCTGCGATGCCATGCCCTCCAGCATGGCGGAGTGTCGTCTGCCCCCGCGGGCGCGCCGGCCCCGAGGTTGCCACGTCATACCCCTGGGGGTATGCTCCATCCACCCCCACCCTACGGAGGCCATCGTGGCGTTCCTCTCGTTCATGAACACCGGCGCCGGCCGCGCCATCCGCGTCGTGATGGGCCTCGTGCTCATCGGCGTCGCCCTCGCCGTGGGCGGCGCGCTCGGGATCGTCCTCGGGCTGTTCGCCCTGCTGCCGATCGGCACCGGGCTGTTCGGCCTGTGCCCGGTGAACCCGCTGTTCGGCCAGCCGATGCGGGCCTGCGCGGTGCCGCGCCAGCGGCGGAGCTGAGCCCGCTCCCCGGCGCGTACAGTCGGAGATCCGGGGGGCTTCGGGCCGCCTCGGACGTGACGCACGCAAGGGGGACAACATGCCGGTCGCCGGTCAGCGCGATCCCGCGCAGGTGAAGGTCGTGCTCGAGGCGTGGCTCGGCCAGCAGGTGCCCGAGGCGAGCAACGTCGAGATCACCGACCTCGTCGTGCCCCAGTCGAGCGGCTTCTCCAACGAGACGTTCCTGCTCGACGCCCGCTGGGTGGAGCCCGACGGCACGCCCACCGAGGCCCGGCTCGTGCTGCGCAGCCAGCCGGCGCTGCACCACCTCTTCCCCGAGATCGACATCATCGCCCAGCAGTACACGGTGATGCGCCAGCTCGGCCGGCACTCGAACGTGCCCGTGCCCCGCACCCGCTGGGCCGAGCCCGATCCGACGGTGCTGGGCGGCCCCTTCTTCGTGATGGACCGCCTCGACGGCCTGGTGCCCGGCGACAGCCCGCCGTACACCCAGGAGGGCTTCGTCGTCGAGATGGACGAGGCCACCCGCCACCAGTGGGCCGTCAACGGGGTGGAGGCCATGACCCGTGTGGCCAAGGTCGACTGGCGCGCCGCCGGCCTCGAGTACCTCGACAAGCACTACCTCGGCCCGCTCGGGCCCGAGCAGCGCAAGGGCTACTTCGACCTCTACAAGGAGTTCGCCACCAAGGGCGAGCCCCACCCCGTCGTCGACCCGGCCTGGGACTGGCTCGTCGCCAACTGGCCCGAGGACGGGGAGCACGTGGAGCTGTGCTGGGGCGACGCCCGACCCGGCAACCAGATGTACGACGGCGCCGAGGTCATCGGCGTCTTCGACTGGGAGATGGTGTCGCTCGGCAACAGCGAGTCCGACCTCGGCTGGTGGATCTTCCTGCAGAGCTACAGCACCGAGGGGGTGGGCGCCGAGCTGCTGCCCGGCATGCTCGACCGCGCCGAGACGATCGCCACGTGGGAGCGGTTCATGGGCCGCCCCGCCACCCACGTCGACTTCTACGAGAGGTTGGCCGGCTTCCAGTTCTGTCTCGTGATGTGCAAGCTGGCCGAGATGTTCACCATGGAGCATGGCCCCGAGGCCGTGGGGCCGATGGCCACCCACAACCCGGTGTCGATGCTCACCGCCCGCCTGCTCGGGATCGAGGTGCCGCCCCCGCCGAGCCCCGTCGTCCGCTGAGCGGCGGGCTCGGGACGGCTCGGGACGGGTCGGGACCAGGTGGAGCGGCGCCGGTAGGGTCGCCCGGGTGGTGGACCGGACCGGCCTGCAGGTCGAGGGCCTGACCAAGCGCTTCGGCACCGTCGTCGCGCTCGACGGGGTCTCCTTCGAGGTGCCGAGGGGCGGCCTGGTGGGGTTCCTCGGGCCCAACGGGTCGGGCAAGACCACCACCATGCGCGCCATCCTCGGGCTGCTGCGGCCCGACGGCGGCGAAGTGCGCTGGGGCGGCACGCCGGCCGCCGAGGTCGACCGGCGCCGGTTCGGCTACATGCCCGAGGAGCGAGGCCTCTACGGCCCCATGCGCACGCTCGAACAGGTGACGTGGTTCGCCGAGCTGGCCGGCGTGGGCCACCGCGAGGCGGACGCCTCGGCTCGCCGATGGCTCGGCGCCCTGGGCGTGGCCGACCGCCTCACCGCCGACGTCGGCACGCTCTCGCACGGCAACCAGCAACGCGTGCAGCTGGCGGTGGCGCTGGCCCACGGCCCCGAGCTGCTCGTGCTCGACGAGCCGTTCTCCGGCCTCGACCCGATCGCCGCCGAGACGATGCAGCAGCTCCTGCACGAGCAGGCGGCTGCCGGCACCTCGGTGCTGTTCTCCTCCCACCAGCTCGACATGGTCGAGGAGCTGTGCCGCGACGTCGTGATCGTCCACCGCGGCCGGGTCGTGGCCGCAGGCCCCGTCGAGCGGCTCCGGTCCGACGAGCCGGTGCGCACCCTCACCGTCACCTTCGACCGTCCGGAGGTGACGCCGGCGTGGGCCGAGCGGTTGCCCTCGACCACCCTCCTGGAGGCGACCGCCGACCGGCAGACGTTCGAGGTGCCGGCCGACCTCGACCTGGCAGCCGCCCTCGGCCTGGCCTCCGCCGAGGCATCCGTGAGCCGGTTCAGCTTCGAGCCACCGGACCTGTCGGTGGTGTTCCGCAACGCCGTCGCCCGCTCGACCGGCACCGAAGAGCAGGCCGCGCGGTGAGCGCCCTGCGCGCCGTCCGGCTGGTCGCCCGCCGAGAGATCACCGAGCGCTGGCGGTCGAAGGGGTTCCGCATCGCCTTCGGGCTGGTGCTGCTGGGCGTGGTGGCCCTCACGGTCGCGCCGAAGTACATCAACCCGACCACCTCCACCGATGTCGGGGTCGTCGGCACCGTGCCCGCGGGGTTCGAGCAGACGCTCCAGGCCACCGCGTCCGGCGACGACGAGGTCCGTGCCTCCTCCTACCCCGACGTGGCGAGCGGCGAGACGGCCCTGCGCGACGGCGCCATCGACGTGCTGTGGGACCCCACCGCCGACGAGCTGGTGTGGAAGCGCGACGACGACCCCACGCTCGCCGCCCGGGTCCGGGCCGCCGCCGCCCAGGGCCGCTTCGAGGCCACCGCCGAGGCCCTCGGGCTCACCCCGGAGCAACAGCAGCAGCTCCTCGCGCCACCCGCCACCGGCGAGCGCTCGCTCGAGCCGGCCGACGCCGACGACGGCACCCGCACCGCCCTGGCCTTCGGTGGCACCGTCGTGCTGTTCCTCGCCATCTCGATGTTCGGGGGCTACGTGCTCACCGGCGTCGTGACCGAGAAGACCAGCCGCATCGCCGAGGTCCTCCTCTCCCAGGTCAAGCCCTCCCACCTGCTCGCCGGCAAGGTGCTCGGGATCGGCTCGCTGGCCCTGGCCGAGCTGCTCGCCCTCGGCGTGGCCGTGCTCGCCGCCGGCCAGTGGGCCGGCACGGTGCCCGTCCCGTCGGTGGGGTTCGGCGCGGTGGCGAGCACCGTCGGGTTCTTCGTGCTCGGCTTCGCCATCTACGCCACCCTCTACGCCGCGGCCGGGGCGCTGGTGAACCGCCAGGAGGAGGCCCAGGCCGTGACCTGGCCGGTGCTGCTGCCCCTGCTCGCCGCCTACATGGTCGCCCTCACGACCATCAGCGAACCCGACAACGGGGTCAGCGTGGTGCTGTCGCTGTTCCCGCTGACCGCGCCCGTCCAGATGCCGCTGCGCCTCCAGTTGGGCGACGTGCCCGCCTGGCAGGTGGTGGTGTGCGTGGCGCTCTCGCTCGCCTTCATCTGGGCCACGATCGTGGTCGCCGGGCGGGTGTACGCCGGCGCGCTGCTGCGCACCGGTGGCCGGGTCAAGGTCCGCGACGCCCTGCGCGCCGCCGACGACCTGGGCCGCTGAGCGAACGCCGGGCGGGCCGGCGTCAGACCTGCTCGAGGGTGCCGCTGGCCATCGGCGCGGTCGTGGGCTCGGCCGAGCCGCCGGCGGGCTCCATGGTGATGGCGAGCTGGTGCACCTGCCCGTCGACGCCCACCATCGCCATGTGCGGGTCGGGGCCGAGCAGCCCGAGCGACACCATGGTGGTGCCGTCGACCGACCAGAGCTGGTAGGTGTGGGCGTCGTCGAGGGCGGGGAGCGCGGCCGACATCACGAAGCCGTGGCCCTGGGGATCGACCACGACCTCCACGGCCATGGTGGCGCCCGGGTCGGTGAGCGCCGCCGTGCGTGCGCCGGGCATGGTGGCGGCTTCTCTCGCCATCTGCTCCATGCTCGCCGCCCGGTCGGTGCCGCCCCCGTCGCCCGAGCGCACGGCGGCGACGACGCCCACGACGGCCAGGACCACCACCGCGGCCGCCGACAGGAGCCACGCCCCGCGGTGGCGACGGGCGGCGGCGAGCGGCGTGACGGTCGCCGGGGCCGCGTGAGCCGGCTCCGTCCGTTCGCCGAGGCGCGCCGCGATCGAGCTCCACAGCTGCGGTGGGGCGCTCGCACCCTCGGCGGCGGCCGCGGCGAGCCGGTCGGCCGCGGCCGAGAGCCGGTCGGCCTCGAGCCGGGCCCGCAGGTCGGTGGCCAGCAGCTGCTCGACGCGCCGGCGCTCGTCGCCGTCGACCGCGTCGAGCACGTAGGCGCCGAGCAGCGACTCGGTGTCGGCGCCCGGCCCGGTCCGGCGGTCGGCGTGGCCGTGGGGCTCGCGCTCGGTCATCGGTCGGTCCCCGGTCCGGTGGCCTCGAGCCGGTCGGCCAGCTTGGCCAGCCCGAGGCGGATGCGGCTCTTGACGGTGCCCTCCGGCAGGTCGAGCCGGACGGCCACGTCCCGGTAGCTGAGCCCGCCGAAGTAGGCGAGCACGATGGCTTCCCGCTCGCCTTCGGAGAGGGTGGCGAGTGCCTCGGCCAGGGCCTGCGACCCGAGGGCGGCCAGGGCCTGGCGCTCGACGTCCGGGGGGTCCGGCACCGCTTCGCGCTCGGCGCGCGCCTCGCGCCGGCGGCGGGCCTCCTCCGACCGCACCCGCTCGACGGCCCGGCTGTGGGCCTGGCGCAGCAGGAACGACCGCAGCGCGCCCCGGCCGGCGTCGAAGCGCTGCGGCTGGTGCCAGAGGCGCAGGAACACCTCCTGGGTCACCTCCTCGGCCATCGCCTCGTCGCCCAGGACCCGGCGCACCAGCCCGAACACCCCGTCACCGTGGCGACGGTAGACCTCGGCCAGGGCGTCCTGGTCGGCCCGGCCGACGGCGTCGACCAGCGCCCCGTCGTCGAGCTGGTGGATCGGAGGCTCCATGTCCCTCGCGCCCGGTCGGTGGTCGCGGCGCGCCCGTGCCGGCGCAACGAGCCCCACCCTAGGGCTGGGTCCCGGCCGGTCGACGAGCGCGGCGGTCGCCACCGTCAGCGCACCTCCACCACCACCGAGTGCCACCCGGTCGCTCCGTCGGGTGCGGGATCGGCCCGCTGCTCGGTCTGCACGACGCCGCGGCCGTCGAGCGCTCGGGCGGTGATGGTGTGGCGGCCGCTGGTGGCGTCCCAGGGCAGCACCCACTGGCGCCACGTGTCGTCGCCGGGCGCGTCGCCGAGGCGAGCGGGGAGCCAGGGCCCGTCGTCGACCCGCACCTCGACCGCGCTGATGCCTCGGTGGACGGCCCACGCCACGCCACCGATCGGCACCGTGCCGGCGTCGAGGCGCCCCGAGCCCTTGGGCGTGTCGATGCGGGCCATCGTCTTGATCGGCGCGATCGGCGCCCATCCCCGCGTCACCCAGTAGGCGTCGTAGGCGTCGAAGGTGGTCAGCTCCAGGCGGGTGAGCCACTTGGTGGCCGACGTGTAGCCGTAGAGGCCGGGTACGACGAGCCGGGCCGGGAAGCCGTGCTGGACAGGCAGCGGCTCGCCGTTCATGCCGACGGCCACCATGGCGTCGCGGCCGTCCATGGCGATGGCCGTCGGGGTGCCCGCCGTCCACCCGTCGACCGAGCGGCTGACCAGCTGGTCGGCGCCCGGCTGCACCCCCGCCTCCTCGAGCAGGCCGCGCAACGGCACGCCGAGCCACCGGGCGTTGCCGGCGTAGCGCCCGCCGACCTCGTTGGAGACGCACACCAGGGTGATGTCGCGCTCGATCAGCTCTCGGTCGAGCAGCTCCTCGAAGGAGAGCCGCAGCGGTCGTTCGACCATGCCGCCGATGTCGAGGCTCCACTGCTCCGGGGAGATGCGGGGCACCACGAGCGCGGTGTCGACCCGGTAGAACGAGCCGTTCGGGGTGGTGAAGGGCGTGACCCCCTCCGTGGCGAGGTCCACGCCGGCGGCGAGCGCCTCGCCGGGCGAGCTCGGAGACGGCAGCACCAGCGCCTCGCGCGCGCCGGCCACGTCGAAGCGCCGCTGCAGGGCCCGCCCCACGCCGCCCGCCACCGCCGCGCCACCGGCCACCAGCCCGGCGCTGAGCAGGAACCGCCGGCGGTCGAACCCCGTGGGCGGCGGCGCCGGCCGCGAGCGCTCGGCGACCGGCACGGGGGGTGCGCTCGTGCGCCGCGGCCCGACGAGCAGCGCCAGCACGGCGAGAGCGCCGGCGGTGCCCACGAGCGACGGCAGGGCGGCACCGGCGGGCGCGTCCGGGCGGCTCACCGCGCTCACCACACCGACGGCGCCGAGCACCAGCGTGCCCACCACGCCGGCTCGCCACCGCCGGGTCGAGGCCACGCCCACCACGGCCGACAGCACGACCAGCACGACGGTGGTCCCGGCGACCAGGGCCGGCTTGTCGTCCTGGCCGAACGTGGCGATGGCGAAGTCCTTGAGCCACGCCGGGGCGTGCTCCACCACCACCTCACCGACCGACACGACCGGCGACGAGGTGCCCTCCACCACGCCGGTCACCAAGGTCCCGAGCGCCAGGGCGGCGCCGACCGCGGTCAGGCCGGCCAGCGCGCCCCACCACCACGCCGGCGCCGGCGGCCGCGGGCCCGGCCCCGACGGTGCAGGGCCGTGAGGGCTGTCGACGCTCGTCACGAGGGACTTCCGTTGCCGCGACCGGCCGTGGATGAGCCATGATGGTCCCGATCGCCGGCTGGCGGAGCCGGCACCACACGAGATCACAGCAAGGGAGCCGTCCCCGGGCCTCGCGGCGCCGGTCGGCGGGCACGGCGGGGGGCGATGCAGCACGACGAGCTCGGGAGGCCATCGCAGGGCGATCCGGCGGCGTGGCTGCTGGCCCGCATGGCCGCCGACGCGACGGTGGTGTCCCTCGAGGGCACCTGTGAGGCGCTGCTCGGCCGCTCGGCGGCCGGGCTGGTGGGCGGCACCCTCGTAGGCATCATCCACCCCGACGACGTCGACCTGTGCCGCGCCCTCGGCGCGGCCGCCCGCGCCGAGCCCGGTGCCGGCCGTTCGACCGACCACCGGGTGGTGCGCCCCGACGGCAGCGCAGTGTGGGTCGAGGCCACGCTCACCTACGACGCCGCCACCGGCGAGATGACGGCGCTGCTCGTCGACGTCTCGCGCCGCCTGGCCCAGGAGGCGGCGCTGGAGGCCAGCCGCCAGGAGACCCTCGAGCTCGCCGAGGAGTTCCGGCTGCTCGCCGACGAGATCCCCTCGGGCGCCTTCCGGGCCGACGCCGACGGGTCGATCCTGTTCGCCAACGCCCGCTTCCACACCCTCGCCGGCACCCGCGACGTGACCCGGCTGCACGAGCTGGCCGCCCCGGCCGACAGCGCCCTGATCGACGAGGCCCTCGGCGCGGCGCTCGGCGCCGACCCGGACCCCGGCCGCGGCCCCGGCCCCGACCCCGACCCCGGTGCGCAGCCCACGGGCGGGCCAGCGGCCCACGACGGGATCCACGTCGAGTTCCGGGCCCGCGACGGCGGGCGCACCCTGCTGCTGCGCCTCGGCGCGGTGCGCAACCCCGGCAAGCCCGGCGGCACGGTGGTGGGTGTGCTCATCGACGCCACCCCCACCGTCGAGCTGCGCACACGCGCCCGCACCGACTCGCTCACCGGCCTGCTGAACCGGACCGCGCTCAACGAGCACCTCGACGCCGTGCTGCGCGCCGGCGGCGATGTCTGCGTCATGTTCGTGGACTTCGACGACTTCAAGCACGTCAACGACTGCTTCGGCCACCACGCCGGCGACGAGGTGCTGCGGGTGATCGGCCGCCGGCTGCGCAACGCGGTGCGCGGCTCGGAGGAGGTCGGCCGCTACGGCGGCGACGAGTTCGTCATCGTGTGCACCACCGTCGATCCGGCCACGGTGGCCAACCTCCGCGCCCGGGTCGAGGCGGTGCTGTCCGAGCCGGTGCACTTCGACGACTCGTTGTGGCCGCCGTCGGCGAGCATCGGCACCGCGACCTCGGTGCCCGGCGACACCGCCACCTCGATCCTGCGGCGGGCCGACGCCGAGATGTACCGGGCCAAACGGGCCGACGGCCGCCGATAGCCGCCGATACCCTCGCCCCCATGGCACGCGTGGCGCTGCGGCACACGGCCAACGCCGAGGGGGCGTGGTTCGTCGACACCCGCTGCATCGACTGCGGCACCTGCCGGGAGGTCGCGCCGGGCACCTTCGGCGTGGCCGGCGGCCAGTCGGTCGTCGTGCGCCAGCCGGCCGCCGGCGACGACGGCGCCGAGCGGGACGCGTGGCTGGCGGCCCAGGCGTGCCCCACCTCGTCGATCGGCACGGTCGACCACCGGCCCCGCCCGGGGCGGCTCTACCCCCGGGAGGTCGAGGCCGGCAGCGGCGTGTTCGACGTGGGCTACTGCGCCGAGAGCTCGTTCGGGGCGTCGGCCTGGTTCGTCGTGCGGCCCGACGGGAACCTGCTCATCGACTCGCCCCGCTTCACCGACGCCCTCGCCGGCCCGTTCGCCGAGATGGGCGGCATCGCCCACGTGCTGCTCACCCACCGCGACGACGTGGCCGACGCCGGCCGCTGGGCCGAGCGCTTCGGCGCCCGGGTGTGGATCCACACCGATGACCGCCGCGCCGCCCCCTTCGCCACCGACCTGCTCGAGGGCGGTGCCGGCGAGCCGACCACCGTCGCCCCGGGCGTCGTCGCCCATCCCGCGCCCGGCCACACGAAGGGCAGCGTGGTGTTCGTGGTCGACGACCGGTTCTGCTTCTCGGGCGACTCGCTGGCGTGGAGCCACGAGCGCGGCGACCTCACCGCCTTCCGGGGTGCGTGCTGGTACTCGTGGCCCGAGCAGACCCGCTCACTGCGGGCCCTGGCCGCCACGAGCTCGTTCGAGTGGCTCCTGCCCGGCCACGGCGCCCGGGCCCACCTGCCGGCCGCGGAGCTGCACGATCGCCTCGACCGCCTGGTGGCACGGATGGCGGCCGCCGCGTAGCCCACCTGGCGGTCACGATCGCGGGCGCTGCCTCGTCGAGGTGGGTGAGGAGGTTCCCCACCATGACCGAGATCCGCTCCACCACCCCCACCGCCGCTGCGTTCCCCGGTCGGGAACACGGGACGGCCGGCGCCGACACCGCCGTCGACGTCGCCGTGCTCGGCTCGGGCCTGGCCGGCCTGGCGGCGGCCGCCACTGCGGCCCGGGCCGGAGCCCGCGTCACCGTCGTCGAGGGACCGGCCCGGTCCGGTCGGGCCCGCACCGACGAACGCGACGGCTTCCTGCTCAACCGAGGTCCGCACGCGCTCTACGACACCGGCCCCGGCCGCGCCGTGCTCGCCCGGCTGGGCGTGGACCCTCAGGGCGTGCGCCCACCGTCGACGGGCGTGCTGGCCTGCGGCGACCAGGTGCACCGGCTGCCCCGAGGCATCGGGGGGATGCTCACCAGCTCGGTGGTGACGGCGCGGGACAAGGTCCGGATCGGGCACCTGCTCGCCCGGGTGGCCCGCCTCGATCCCGCCTCGGTGGCGGACCTCACCGTCGAGGGGTGGCTCGAGCGCTCCCTGCCCCCGAGCGCCCGGCCGCTCGTGCGGACCCTCGTGCGCGTCAGCAGCTACTGCGCCGACACCCGCTCGGTGTCCGCCGACGTCGCCGTCACCCAACTGCGGGCCTCGTCCCGCGGCGTGCGCTACCTCCACGGTGGGTGGGCTCAGCTGACCGACGGCCTGCGGGCCGCCGCCGGCCCGACCGTCGAGTGGCACCCGGGGACGGCGACGGCTGTCCGCCCGACCGGCGGCGGCTGGGACGTCACCACCGACCGGGGCACCGTGCGGGCCGGCGCCGTGGTGGTCGCCGCCGGCTCCCCGGCCGCCGCGGCCGCCCTCCTGCCCGGGCCCGCCCCGGCCTCCTGGTCTCGCCTCGGGCCTCCGGTGCTGGCCTCCTGCCTCGACCTGGGCCTGCGGCGGCCCCCGGCCGTGCGCAGCTGGTTCGGGGTCGACCGGCCCCACTACCTGGTGGCCCACGCACCCGGCGCCGAGCTGGCGCCTCCCGGCTCCGCCGTGGTGCACGTCATGCGGAACCTGCACCACGACGACGCCGACCGGCCGGCGCAGCTGCGGGCCGAGCTCGAGGCGCTGGCGCGGCGGGCGGGCATCGCCGACGATGACGTGGTGGTCGCCCGCTACCTCCACCACATGCACGTGGTGTCCGCCTCCGTCACCCCGGCCGGCGGGGGGCTCACCGGGCGTCCCGGCATCGACGACACCGGGCACACGGGCCTGCTGGTGGCCGGCGACTGGGTGGGACCGGACGGCTGGCTCGCCGACGCCTCGCTGGCGAGCGGTGAGGCCGCCGGCGCCGCCGCCTCCCGGCACGCCGCCGTTGCTGCGCAGGCCGGGCCCGGCCGTCGGCCGGCAGGGGCCCGTCGGTGAGCGCCCCCAGCCCGACCGCGGCCGAGGATCGGGCCCGGCGGTTCGCCGCCGAGCGCGACCGCCTCGTGGGCCTCGCCTACCGGATGCTCGGGAGCCGCACCGACGCCGAGGACGTGGTCCAGGAGGCGTGGATCCGCTACGCGGCGTCGCCCGGTGAGCCCGACAACCCGGCGGCGTGGCTCACCACCGTCACCAGCCGCATCGCCCTCGACGTGCTGCGCTCGGCACCCGTGCGCCGGGAGCGCTACGTCGGACCGTGGTTGCCCGAGCCGGTCCGGACCCGGTTCGGCGACGGCCCCGAGGAGCTGGTCGACCGGGCCGCGACGCTCACCCTCGGGTTCCTGGTCGTGCTCGACACGCTCCCGCCGGAGGACCGGGTGGTGTTCCTCCTGGCCGACGTGTTCGCCGTGCCATTTGCCGAGATCGCCCCGGTCGTGGGCCGCTCGCCCGAGGCGTGCCGGCAGGCGGCCAGCCGGGCACGACGGCGGATCCGAGCGGCGGGCGCACCGCAGCGCACCGGTCCCGCCGCCGCCGACTGGGACCTCGCCGCCCGCCTGGCCGCCGCGGTCGGCGCCGGGGACCTCGACGGCACCCTGGCCCTGCTCGCTCCCGAGGTGACGCTGGTGAGCGACGGCGGACCGAACCGCCACGCCGCCCGACGGCCCGTGGTGGGCGCCGAGCGGGTCGCCCGGTTCCTGGTGAACGTGGCGTCCCGGCGGGCCCCGGGCACCGCGGCGGAGGTCGCCGAGATCAACAGCGCCCCCGGGCTCATCACCCGATCGCCCGGCGAGGCGCCGGTGGTGTGGGTGATCGAGCCCACCGGCGACGGGCGCATCGCCGACATCCGCATGGTGCTGGCCCCCGAGAAGCTGACCCTGCTCGACACCGGCCCCCTCGACTGGTGACCTGAGCACGCCGCCCCGAGGTGGAGCGGCGGTATCTCGGCGCTGGTGAGGATGTGGCTCTCCGGGTCGACGCTGCCCCAGCACGCCGCGTCGTGAGGGACGACGGTGGCCACGATCTCCATCGCCGCGCCCTGAGGCTCGGACTGCAGCCGCCCGCAAGCCGGCCACAGGTCAGCCACCAGTGCCCTCCTGCACGGTGCCCCCACAGGCCCACCCGATCCGCCGGTGGCAAACCGCCGCACGGCCCACCACCCCAGGAGACGACCGATGGACACGACCCAGCTCACCCCCGCCCCCGGCTCGCCCCGCGCCCGCCGCCTGCGCACTGCGGCGGCCGGCGTCGCCATGGCCGCCGGCCTGCTCGGCGCCACCCTCCTCACGGCCTGCGGCGACAGCACCGACGACGCCGGCGCCAGCACCAACGACACCGCCGCCGCGACCACCACCCACGACGCCCACCGGCCGGTGGTGGTGACGGCCACCGACTACGCCTTCCAGGGCCTGCCCGCCAGCGTCCCCGCCGGCACCCAGCTGCAGCTGGTCAACGACTCGAACGTGGAGCTGCACGAGCTGGTCGCCCTCCGGGTGCCCGACGGCGACAGCCGCTCGCTGCAGGACCTGCTGAAGGACCCCGCCTCGCTCGAGTCGGTCGCCCCGGCGACCGTGCTGCTCACCCCGCCGGGGGGCCAGGAGATCCAGGCCGTCGGCGACGGGACCCTCACCCAGCCCGGCCGCTACGTGCTGATCTGCGCCATCCCGACCGGGATCGCCCCCCAGGCCTACCTCGACGCGGTGAAGGCGGCCGGCGGCGGCAAGCCGGAGATCCCCGACGCGGGTGCGCCGCACCTGGCCCACGGCATGTTCGCCGAGCTCGTCGTGGAGTGATCCGTCCCGGCCCCGACCCCGACCACACCTCCGCTGGCTCGATCCATCACCTCATGAGGTCATCGATCGAGCCAGCGGACCCATCCACCGGATCGAACGCCGGCGCCGGCCGGCCCCACCAAGCGAGGAAACCCCGATGACCAACGTGTTGAACCCCGCGGCCCGCGACGGCGCCCCGTCCGAGCCGGTCACCACCGTCGACGAGCTGCGCCGCCGGGCCACCGGCCCGGTGCTCACCGCCGACGACGACGGCTACGCCGAGGCCACCCTGGCCTGGAACCGGGCCGCCCAGCACCGCCCCCTGGTGGTGGTCGAGGCGGCCGACGCGAACGACGTCGTGCTCGCCGTGCGCTTCGCCGCCGCTACCGGCGTCGGGCTGGGCGTGCAGGCCACCGGCCACGGCATGGCCCTGCCCGCCGACGACGGCGTGCTGTTGCTCACCCGCCGCCTCGACGACGTGCGGGTCGACCCCGCGGCCCGCACCGCGTGGGTCGGTGCCGGTTCCCAGTGGGGTCCGGTGCTCGAGCAGGCCCAGGTCCACGGCCTGGCACCGCTGCTCGGCTCGGCCCCCCACGTCGGCGCCGTCGGCTACGTCCTGGGCGGCGGCTTCGGCTGGCTCGCCCGTCGGTACGGCTCGGGCGCCGACTCGGCCCGGGCCTTCGAGCTGGTCACCCCCGACGGCCGCCTGCTACGGGCCTCGGCCGACGAGAACTTCGAGCTGTTCCGAGCCCTGCGCGGCGGTGGCGGCGGCAGCCTGGGCGTGGTCACCGGCATGGAGATCGAGCTCTACCCCGTCACCACCGTCTACGGCGGCAACCTCCTCTACCCCGCCGAGATGGCCGAGACGGTCATGGACCGCTACGCCCGGTGGGTCGCCGACGCGCCCGACGAGCTCACCTCCGAGGTCGTGCTCATGAACTTCCCGCCGATCCCCGACCTGCCCGAGCCCATCCGGGGGAAGTCGTTCACCATCGTGCGGGGCTGCTGGTGCGGTGACCTCGAGGAGGGCCGGGCCCTGCTCGACCGGTTCCGGGCCGAGCTGCCCCCGGTGGCCGACATGTGGCACGAGATGCCCTTCTCGGAGGTGGCGACCATCAGCAACGACCCGGTCCACCCGTTGCCCGCCCTGCTCACCGGCGGCTGGCTGGACGGCATCGACGGCGGGGTCGGCCGCACCCTGGCCGGTCTGACCTTCCCGGTCGACGGGCCACCGCTGCTGATGTTCAGCGAGGTCCGCCACATCGGCGGCGCGGTGAGCCGGGGTGACCGGGCCACCACCGTGCTCGGCAACCGTGACCACGAGTTCGTGTGGCACGCGCTGGGCGTCCCGATGGCCGACGGCATGGCCGAGGGCATCTCCGCCCGCCTCGGCGAGATCAGGGAGGCCCTCGCCGACCACGACACCGGTCGGGCCTACCTGAACTTCCTCGACGGCGAGGAGCGCCGCGCCCGCACGGGCGACGCCCTCGACGGCGACGATGTGGCGGCGCTGCGGCGGCTCAAGCAGGAGCTCGACCCCGACGACGTGGTGCGCTTCGGCGTGGCACACTGAGCCCGACCCACGCTGGAGGCCGAGCCGGCCGCGGGTCTCGCACGTCCGGACGTGCGAGACCCGTAGCGTCTCCCGCGTGAGCGACGACGGTGTGCCCCACCTGGCGGCGACGTTGGCGCTGGCGGTGGCGCTCACCGCCGCCGCCGGGTTCGTCGACGCCCACGTGTTCGTGCACGTCACCGGCGTGTTCGTGGCCAACATGAGCGGCAACGTCGTGCTGTTCGGGATCTTCGTCGGCGAGCGCCGCTGGCCCCAGGTGGCCGCCCACCTGCTGTCGATCGCCATGTTCACCGTCGGCGTGGCCGTCGGCACGATCGTCCACGACCGGCGCCGCGACACCGGCCGGCGGCTCCGGCCCGACCTGCTCCTGCTCGCCGAGGCCGCCCTGCTGGCCCTGCTGATCGTGCTGCGGGTGGTCGACGGGCCGACCCCGAGGCTCACCGTCGACGCCCTCGACTATCCGGTGATCGCCCTCGGGGCGCTCGCCATGGGCCTGCAGACCGTCGTCGTCGGCCGGGTCGGGCGGGTGGCGGTGGCCACGACCTACGAGTCCGGTGCGGTGGCCCGGGTGGGTGAGGAGTCGGCGTTGGCCGTGCGACGCACGGAGCCGGCCCAGCGCCACGGCCACCTCGAGGTGGTGCGGGTGCTCGGCGCCGTGCTGGTCGGCTACGCGGGTGGCGCCGCGCTGGCCGCGGCCGCCGGTGCGTCACCGGCGTGGTTGCTCGTGCCCCTCGGGATGGTGCTGGCCGCGGCTGCGTGGGTGCAGCGGGTCGTGGCGCAGTAGCTGCAGAAGCGGGGTGGCACCCGGACCTCCCCGCCCAGGATCAGTCCTCGGCCAGGATGCCGTAGAGCTTCTTGCGGGCCTCGGTGAGGATCTCGACCGCCCGCCGGCGCTGGTCGGGCGAGCCGGCGGCGGACACCTGGCGGCACGCCATGACCACGTGCCGGAACGCCTCCCACAGGTCGCGCTCGCCAGGGTCGACACCCTGGGTGATCTGGTCCCACGGCGGCGGGCCGCCGCGGTCGGCGACCTTCTGCCGGCCCTCGTCGGTGAGGGAGAAACGGCGCTTGCCGTCCTGCTCCTCTCCCACCACCAGGCCCTCGTCCTCCAGGAGCTGGAGGGTCGGGTACACCGAGCCGGGGCTCGGCTTCCACACGCCGTCGGTGCGCTCGGCCAGCTCCCCGATGATCTCGTAGCCGTGCATGGGCCGCTCGGCCAGCAGGGCCAGGACCGCCGCCCGCACGTCGCCCCGGCGGGCCCGGCCGCGCCCGCGGCCCCGCCCCCCGCCGACGCCGCGCCCGGGGCCGCCCCACGGCGGCCCGGCCCACCGCCCGTCGTCGAAGGCGTGGCGCCGGCGCCGATCCCCCTCGACGTCGGGTCCGTGGCGGTGGGTCTCGTCTCGTCGTCCTCGCATCAGACGCTCCTCGTCTCGTTCTCTCTGGTTCTCATGTCCTCGGTCCGACCGGTGGCGGACCACTCGTTACCGTTCACGATACATCGTCATAACTCGCCACGCAACCCCGGGGTGGCCCCGACGCTCGAGCCGCCCCCACCACCGCTCCCCCGCCCGCTCCCTCCGGTCAGGCCGATGCCGCGGGCGCGGCGCAGGGCGGCGCGAGACTCCCGCGATGCCCGCGACGACCGACGGTCCGGCCTCCGAGCCGCCCGGCCTGCCGGCACTCCCGGCCGGCGAGGAGGCTGCCGGACCGGCGACCCTGACCGTCGAGCTCTCCACCACCACCGTCCTCACGGTCCTCGGCGCCATCACCGTGCTGGTGGTGCTCATGTGGCTGGCCCGCTCCGCCCCCGAGGCGCTCACCCTCGTCGTGATCGGCGCCTTCGCCGCCCTCGCCCTCGACCCGCTGGTCAACGGCGCAGGGAGGGTGCTCCGCCTGACCCGCGGGTGGGCCGCTGCCGTGGTGCTGCTCGTGTTCGCCGTGGTGACGGTCGCCTTCCTCGCCCTCGTCGGCCCGCAGCTCGCCAAGCAGACGACCGCGCTGCCCGACGACCTGCCCCGCGTCGTCGACTCGCTCGTCGAGCTGCCCGTCATCGGCCCCTCCCTCGCCCGCAACGACGTCCCGGCCAAGGTGCAGGACTTCCTCGGCACGCTGCCCGAACGGCTCGCCGGGCCCTCCTCGAACCTCGCCGACGTCGCCGAGACGGTCAGCAGCGGCATCGTGCGGGCCCTGCTCGCCCTGGCCGTGATGGTCGCGGTCCTGCTCGACGGTCCCCTCCTCGTCACCCGCGTCCGGCGGCTGATCCCGGCCGAGAACCGGCCCCGAGCCGAGCAGCTCGGCCGGGTCGCCTACGACGTGATCGCCAGGTACTTCGTCGGCAACGTGTTCCTGTCGTTCCTGCACGGCCTCTGGGTGGCCATCTGGGGCACGCTGCTCGGGGTGCCCCTCACCCCCGTGCTGGCGGTGTGGGCCGCCATCACCTCGCTCATCCCCCAGATCGGCGGCGCCCTGGGCTTCGTGCTGATCGTGGCCGTGTCGCTCACCCAGGGCCTGGGCGTCGCCGTCGTGATGGGTGTCGCCTTCGCCGTCTACATGACCTTCGACAACAACGTCCTGCTCCCGCTGTTCGTGGGGCGTGCCGTCGACGTGTCCGCCCCGGTCACCATGCTCGGCGCCATCGCCGGGTTCGCCGTCGCCGGGGTGGCCGGGTCGCTGCTCGCCATCCCCGTCATCGGGGCGGGCAAGGCGGTGGTGACGGCCCTGCGCGGTGGGCTCGCCCCGGAGGCACCGGCGCCCAGGCGCCACGTGCCGCTACGGGAGCGGTGGGACCACCTGCGCCGCCGGCTCGGCCACCGCCGGCGAGAGCACTGAACCGGGGTCGAGCGCGTCACCGTCGCGGATGGCGAGGCCCTCCTCGACGGCCGCGACCACGAAGGTCAGCGCCACGGTGGCGATGATCACGCCTCGCACCCCCTCGAGCTCCCACCCGATGAGGGTCCCCACCACCAGCAGCAACGAGCGGACCGCCACCGACCGGGCCTCGATCCGGCGCTGCACGAACACCACGTCGAGGGCCTGCAGCACGGCGGCCAGCACGATGACCGGCACCACGAGGTCGGGCCACCGCAGCGCGGTGTCGAGAGCGAGCAGCACCCCGCCGAGGAACAGCCCGAAGCACGGGTACAGGCTGAGGAACCCCGCCACCAGGGCGAGCACCGTGGGCACCCGCAACCCGGCGGCGGCGGCCGCTGCGAAGGTCACGGCGAACACGGCGGCGGCGCGCAGCACCATGAGCCCGACGTAGCGCGTGGTCCGCCGGTGGGCCACGGTGATCACCAGCTTCACCCTCGCCCGGGTGACCGGTGACGGGAACAGCCGCACGAAGGCGTCGACGAACTGCGGCCCGGCGGCGAGCATCATCACCGCGAACAACCAGATGATGAATACCTCGCTGACGCCCGAGGCCAGCTCGGGAGCGAGCTCGGTCAGGCGGGACGCGTCGAGCGAGACGTCGTCGCGCAGGCGGGTGGTGACCTGCTCGGCCCGCGACGACAGATCGAGGCGGTCGGCCAGGTTCGAGTACCGGGGCGACGACTCGACGCTGCGGACGCTCTCGTCGATGGCGTCGGCCACCTTGTCGGTCTGGCGGTCCACCTCGTCGATGGTGCGGTAGGCGACCAGGCCCACCGCGCCGACCGCCAGCAGCGAGACGGCCATCACCGCCACCCACCGGGGCACCCAACGGCCGAGGTAGCCGACCAGCGGGAGGGTCAGCGCGGCTCCGACCATGCCGAGGCCGAACAGCACCAACGGGCCCCGCGCTCGCTGCACGACCACCAGCACGACGAGCCAGCCCGCGACCAGCACCACGGCCCGGAAGACCGAGCCCGGGGTGACGCTCAGGCGCGTCGTGCCGACCGGGGGAGCCACGCCCGGCGACGGTAGCGCCGGAGCGCTCAGGACGAGGCGACCACGCGCACCGAGTCGGGTCCCAGCTCCACCACGTCGCCGGCGCGCAAGGTGCGACCGCGGCGGGTCTCGGCCTCGCCGTTCACGCGAACCTCGCCGCCGGCGAGGAGGATCTTGGCGTCCGAGCCGCTGTCGACCAGTCCCGCCAGCTTCAACAGCTGGCCGAGGCGGATGGTGTCGGTGCTGATGGCGACGTCGTGCACCGGTCCATCCTGGCCGCGCGGGGCGGCCGGCGCGGCCCGACGGCGCAGCGAGGTCAGGTCGGCACCAGGGTCGAGCCCCGGCCGTCGGCCCGGCGGTGCACCTCGATGCCGGTGGGGAGCTGCTGCTTCATGGCCTCGACGTGGGTGATGACGCCCACCATCCGGCCCGAGGCGTGGATCTGGTGGAGGGCGTCGACCGCCTGGTCGAGCGCCTCCGGGTCGAGCGACCCGAACCCTTCGTCGACGAACAAGGCCTCGAACCGGCGGCCCGAGCCGGACCCGCCGAGGCTCACGACGTCGGCCAGGCCCAGGGCCAGGGCGAGCGACGCCTGGAACTGCTCGCCGCCCGACAGGGTGGCGGGCGCCCGGGAGCGGCCGGTGTGGCTGTCGAGCACGGCGAGGTCGAGGCCGGCCTGCTTGCCGCGGTGCCCGGCGACGTCGGTGCGCTCGAGGCGGTAGCGGCCTCCCGTCATGCGGGCGAGGTGGACGTTGGCCGCCTCGGTGACCCGCTCCAGCTCACCGGCGAGCACCCACGTCTCGAGCCCGACGCGCTGGGGGCCCTGGCCGTCGCAGAGGCCGGCGACCCGCTCGGCCCGCTCGTGCAGCTCGCGCAGGCCGGTGCTGGCGTCGTCGACCTCGCGGGCCCGGGCCAGGGACTCCTCGGCCCACTCACCCCGCTGCAGCAGCCGCTCGACCCGCGCCGCGGCCAGCTGGGCGGCCTCGCGCAGCTCGGCGGCGGTTGCCTCGAGGGCGTCGACGTCGGGCCGCTCGTCGGGGAGGTCGACCTCGGCGAGGGCAGCCAGCCCGCCGTCGACCTCGGCCCGGGCCCGGTCGTGCTGGTCGACCTGGCGCTCGAGGGCCGCGAGCTCGGCGGCGGGCAACGCCGCGGCCTCCGCCGCGCTCCGGTCGGGGAAACCCGACGCGGCGAGGGCGGTGGCCAGGCCCAGGGACGACTGCTCGGCCGAGCCGGCGGCCCCGACCCTGGCGACGGCGGCGGCGCGCACCGCAACGACGGCGGCGCAGGCGGCGACCACCGCGCCGTGGCGCTGCTCGAGCACGTCGGGACCGACGCCGTCGAGCTGGGCGTCGAGCTCGGCCAGCGCGGCGCGGGCGGTGTCGACAGCGACCTGGGCGCCCGCCTCCTCGGCGGCCAGCTCGGTGGCGGTGGCCTGCAGCCGGGCGTCGTGCTCGGCGCCCTTGGCGATGCGGGCCGCGACCTTCTCGAGCTCGGCCGCCGCGGCGCGTGCTGCGGCCTCGTGGCCGACGAGGAGCTCGTGCTCGGCGACGAGCTCGTCGAGGGGCCGCTCGGCGTCGGGGCCGAGGGCCTCGGCGACCTCGGCCAGCGCGGTGGTGGCGCTCACCAGCGCGGCGTGGGCCGATGCCTCGGCCCGGCGGGCGGCTTCCAGGGCCCGGGCGTCGACGTCGGCACCGGGGCCGGCGGTGGCCGGTGCCGGGTGCTCGTGGCTGCCGCACACGGGGCACGCCCCACCGGGCTGGAGGGTGGCGGCCAGCCGGGGCGCGGCCCCGGCCACGAACGCGTCGGTGACGGCTCTCAGCTCGCGGGCCGCGTCGTCGTACGCGCCCGAGCGGCGGGCGACGTCGACGGTGAGGGCCTCGACGCGCCGGCGAGCGTCGACCCGTTCGGCCGACGGGCCCAGCCGGGCGGCCAGCACCGCCGCCTCGGCGGCGAGCGGCTCGAGCTCGATGCGGCGCCGCTCCAGGCGAGCGCGCAGCTCGGCGGTGGACGCCTGCTCGGCGCGCAGCTCGGTGCGGCGCTGGCCCACCTCGGCGAGGGCGCGCTCGGCCACCCGCACGGCGCGGCGCCGGTCGTCGCGGCGGCGCAGGAGCTCACCGAGGCGGTCGAGCTCGGAGCGGACGGCCTGGGCGGCCCGGTCGACCGCATCCGGGTCGTCGAGCCCCGTACCGTCGCCTTCCGGGCCGAGGCCGAGGTCGGCGGCGGCGGTGCGCAGCCGCCCGACGGCGGCATCGAGCTCGGCGTCGGCGTCGGCGACGGCGGCGTGGCACCGGTCGAGGTCGGCCGCGGCGGCCACCACCGGCGCGGCGCGCCGGGCCGCGCCGAGGCGGGCGCGGGCCCACTCGATCGCGTCGACCCGGACGGCCAGCTCGGCGGCACGCACGACCAGGTCGTGCCGCGTGTCCCACTGCCGGGCCAGCGCCCCGGCCCCCACGGCCTTCTCGGTGGCGGCCTCGGCCTCCTCGGCGATGGCGCTGGCGGCCTGCTGTGCCTCGAGGACGGCCGGTGCGAGCTTCTGCCACAGGGCGTCGAGGAGCTCGATGTCGTCGTCGGGTTCGAGGCCGTCGAGGCCCTCATCCTCGAGCTCGGCGGCGACGCTCCGGAGGTGCTCCTTGGCGTTGGTCAGGTGGTGGTCGCGCTCGGTGTCGACCGCGGCCAGCCGGCGGCGCAGGTCGCCGGCCCGCCGCTTCATCTCCTCGACCGCGTCGCGGTAGAGCGCCGTGCCGAACAGCTGCTGCAGCAGTGGGCGCCGCTCCTTGGTGCCGGCGAGGAGGAACTGCTGGAACTTGCCCTGGGGCAACAGGACGACCCGCTCGAACTGGTCGGCGTCGAGGCCCACCAGGCGGGTGCACGCGTCGGTGACTGGCCGCACGCCCGCGGCGACCGGGTGCTCGGTGCCGTCGGCGTCGACCCGGTGGAGCTCGGCGGCGGCCGCCTCGGTGGTGGTGCCGGTGCCCCGCCGCTTGGGCCGCTGCTGCTCTGGCGTGCGTCGCACCCGGTAGGTGCAGCCCTCGACGCTGAAGGTCAGCTCGACCGAGCACAGCTCGCCCGCCGGCGCGTGGTGGGAGCGGACGTCGGTGCCCGGCCGGTCGCCGGGGAGCTCGCCGTAGAGGGCGAAGGCCATGGCGTCGAACAGCGTGGTCTTGCCGGCGCCGGTGGGGCCGGTGACGGCGAACAGCCCGAGGGCGGCGAGCTCGTCGAAGTCGACGACCTCCGAGCCGGGATAGGCGCCGAAGGCGGTGAGGCACAGCCGGTGGGGCTTCATCGGCCGGCCTCGGCGCTGGCCACGTGGGCGAAGACCGACTCCAGCAGCGACCGCTCGGCCCCGTCGGGGGCCTCACCGGTCATGTCGAGCCAGAAGCCGACGGCGGCCTCCAGCGGCGCCAACCGGCCCCGTGCCGGCGCGCTGGCTCCGGTGGAGGCGTCGTCGCGGTGGGCGACGTCGGGGCGGAGCTCGACCTCGACCACGTGGGCGAAGCGGGCCTGCAGGCGGACCTTGGCGTCGACGACGTAGCCCGGGTCGGTGAGCACCGCCCGCACGAAGTGGCCGGTGACCGCGTCGTGGGCGCGGTCGGTGAGGAGGTCGTCGAGCCGGCCGGTGACCGTGGCGACGGGCCGACCCACCGGCACCGGCACGGTGCGGACCTCGGTGCGGCCGTCGGCGGCCATGTCGACGAGGACCACCTGCTTGGGATGGGTCTCGGAGAAGGAGTACGGCAGCGGGGTGCCGGAGTAGCGGACGGTGTCGAGCCCGGCCCGCACCCGCTGGGGCCGATGGAGGTGCCCGAGGGCCACGTAGTCGAACCCGTCGAACAGCTCGAGGCCGACCTCGCCGGTGCCGCCGAGGCTGAGCACCCGCTCCGACTCCGAGGGCAGCGCCCCGGACACGAAGGCGTGGGCCACCACCAGCGAGCGCGGCGACCGGCGCGAGGCGCGAGCCCGGGCGAGCGCCTGCTCGAGCACGCCGTGGTGGGTGCGCCTCACGGGCCGCTCGGCCTCGAGCTGGTCGAACAGCGACAGCTCCCTCGGCCCGTCGTCGTCGAGGCCGGCGGCAGGCGCCGGGAGGCCCTCCCCGGGACCGTCCGCCGGCAGGTCGCCGTGCCACGAGGCCGGGGCGAGCACGGGGTCGAGGTAGGGCAGGGCGACCACGTCGAGGGGGCCGTCGTCGAGCTCGAGGGTGCTCACCACGCCGGCCCGGGCGAAACCGCCGCGCACGACGACGCCGGCGAGCTCGGTGAGCCCGTCGTAGGCCGCCACCCGCTCCGGCCCGTCGTGGTTGCCGGCGATGGCGACCACCCGCACCCGCCGGGCCACGAGGCGGTCGAGGGTCTCGCGCAGCAGGGCCACCGACTCGGCCGGCGGGATGGCGCGGTCGTAGAGATCACCGGCGACGACGACGAGGTCGACCCGCTCCTCCTCGACCACGCCGACCAGCCAGTCGAGGAACCGCTCCTGGTCGGTGCGCAGGGGCACGGGGCCGAAGCTGCGCCCGAGGTGCCAGTCGCTCGTGTGGAGGATGCGCATCGTCCCGCCGATCGTAGGGTGCCGGTCCCGACTCACCGATGACCCTACGAAGGGCGTGTGACACCGCTCGGCGAGGGGTCACTCCACGGCGCGCAGCGTGTCCGGCACCGACATGCGCCGCACCCGGCGCAACGTCAGCAGGGGCGCCAGCCCGACGGCGACCACCCCCATGCCGGCGGCCAGCAGGAAGGTGCGCGGCGAGATGGCGAGGTCGAGCTGCACGTCGGGCAGGGTCGAGGGCAGCAGGACGTGGATGAGCCAGCCGAGCAGGGCGGCGCCGAGCCCCAGCCCGATCACGGTGGCGACCGCCCCCACCAGGGCGCTCTCCACCATCGTCAGCCCGACCACCGTCCTCGGCGCCACGCCGAACGCCACCATGGTGGCGTGCTCGCGCGCCCGCTCGTCGGAGCTGATGCTGCTCGAGTTGAAGGCGATGAGCACGGCCAGCACCAGGGCCACCACCTCCACCAGCTGCAGCACGCCCATGATCTGCTGGAAGCCGGACCTGACCGCCTCGATGAACGCGCCGGCCGGGACCACCGCGGCCACGCCCTGGAGCCCGAACAGCGAGCGCTGCAGGTCCTCGTGGGTGGCGCCCTCGACGGGCGCCACCTGGGCGGCGTTGACGATGCCGTCGAGGTTCATCAGCGAGGCGTCGGCGAGGTCCATGAACACCAGGCCGCGGTAGACGTCGCGGTGCACGCCGAGCACCGGCAGGGCCGACTCCTCCCACCGGTAGCCGGTCCCCTCCCGCACCGGATGGCGCAGCACGACGTCGTCGCCGACACCGACACCCAGGTCGTTCGCCGCCTTCTGGGCGATGAGCACGCCGGGCCGGTCGTGGTCGTAGGAGCCGGCGACGAGCCCCGGTCGCCAGACGGCGTCGTCGAGCGGGAGGAGGTCGACGAGTGCCTCGAAGCGCTCGCGCCCGTCGACCGCGGCCAGCTCGCCGCCCACCCGCAGGAACGGCGCGACGCGACCCACCTCGGCGGACTCGCCCACCGCCCGCACGGTCGGGCCGTCGGCCGGTTCGAACGACTCGAACGTGGCGGTGACCCGTTCCGGGGAGGTGCCGGACAGCTCGACGTCGGCGGCGTCGACGGTGGCGACGAACGAGTCGAGGATCCCGAGCACACCGACCAGCAGGCCGACCGCGGCGGCGATGGCGAGCGCGGTGAGCAGCGTGCGCCGCGGCCGTCGCAGCGCGTCGCGCACCGGCATCTGCCCGAGGCTGCCGCCCGGCAGGTGGAGGCGGCTCACCAGCGGCGCCAGGCCGCCGCCCCGCGTCGCCCGGGGCCCGACCTGGATGGCCTCGACCGGCGTCACCCGGACCGCCCGCCAGACCGGCCACGACGCGGCGAGGAAGGTGAGCGCCAGCGCCAACAGGACGCCACGGACGTAGATGGCCGGCTGGAAGGCGGTGTCCCACACGGGGGTGGGCAGCACGCGCTCCACCAGCCCGGCCAGCGCGGTGCCGAACCACCAGCCGACGGCCACCCCGAGGACCACACCGGCCAGCGACACCTCGAGGGCGAACAGCAGCGGGCGCACGGCCAGCGACCGGCGGGGCACGCCGAGCGACATCCCGATCCCGATCTCGCGCCGCTGCGCCTCGACGACCCGGCCCACCAGGTTGAACGCGGCGAAGGCGGCGCCGCCCAGCACCAGCAGGGCGAACACGTCGAACAGCTTCTGGTCGCCGTCGATGTCGTCGAAGATCCGCCGGTACTCGCGCTGCTCGGTGAGCGGAGTGACGGTGACGGCGGCGTCGGGCAGGGCCGCGGCGAGCGCGGCCTCCAGCTCGGCCTGCACCGCGGCCACGTCGGCCCCGGGAGCGACGAGCACCCCGGCCTGGTCGGCGGCGCCGGGCAGGCCCGCCACCTCCTGGGCAGTGGCCAGCGAGGTCCACATGGTGGCGAAGGTCCGGGCCCCGAAGAAGCCGGCGGTCGCGCCGTCGCCGGCCACCACGAAGTACTCGGGCGAGATGGCGCTCCCCACCGAGGTGACGGCGACGCTTCCGCCGAGGGTCAGCTCCTGCTCACCGCGCAGGTCGTGCTCGGCGGCGAAGTGGTCGTCGAGCACGACCACCGGCCGCCCGTCGTCGGACGGGCCGAGGGCGCGACCGCTCCGGGACCAGAGCGCGTCGACCGCCGGTCCGCCGGGTCCGTCGAGCTGCACGCCGACCAGCCGGCCCGACACCAGCAGGGGCTCGCCGTCGCGGGACGCGTCGACCTGCACCGGCACCAGGAGCCTCACCGTGGTCGCCTCGATCCAGCCCGGGTGCTCGGTGGCGCGCAGGGCGGCCCGCAGCCGGTCGGCGTCCACCGTCGTGCCCTTGGCCAGGTCGACGCGCAGGTCGTGGCTGGCCAGCTCCTGGTAGCTCGCCGCTGCCGAGTCGTGGCGCCAGGCCGACGAGCTCGACAGGCCCACGTAGGCGCCGGTGCCCAGGCCGATCACCACGGCGATGGCCGCCACCTGGAGCCACCGGGCCCGCAGGTCGCGCAGCGACCAGCGCAACCAGAGGCCGAGGCGGGCCACCGCTCACCACCGCAGCGAGCCGGCCGGGGCCCGCCCACCTGCGGGTGGGCCGTCGGACACCACCCGTCCCCCGCTGAGCTCGACGACGCGGTCGGCCATGCGGGAGATCTCGCGGTTGTGGGTGACCACCAGCACGGCGCGGCCCGCCTCGGCCTGGGCCTCGAGGAGCCCGAGGATCTGCACGCCGGTGTGGAAGTCGAGCTCGCCGGTGGGCTCGTCGGCGAGCAAAACGGGGTTGCCGGTGGCCAGGGCGCGGGCGATGGCCACCCGCTGCTGCTCACCCCCCGACAGCTGGGCGGGGAAGTGGGTGGCCCGCTCGGCCAGGCCGACCTTCGCCAGCACCTCCTCGGCGACAGCCTCGCCCTGTCGCCGCCCGGCCACGTCGGCGCCGAAGCGGACGTTCTCGAGCGCCGTCAGGCCGGGGAACAGGTTGAAGTTCTGGAACACGAAGCTGACCGTGTGCCGCCGGTACCGGTACAGGTCGCCCCCGCTGATGCCGGTCAGGTCGTGGCCGGCGACGGCCAAGCGGCCCGAGGTCGGCGCGTCGAGGGCGCCCACCAGGTTCAACAGGGTGGTCTTGCCGCACCCGGAGGGGCCGAGCACGACGACCAGCTCGCCCTCCTCCACGTGGAGGTCGACGTCGGCCAGCGCGTCCACGACGCCGGCCGAGGTCTCGAACTGCCGGCCGACACCGTCGAGGCTGATCACGGCCATGGGCCCAGTGTCGTGCGGCCGGCTGGCCCGCGCCCAGGGTCGTCGGCCCCACGCCCAGCCGCCGCGGGACTCCGCCGGACCCCTTGGGTAGAGGTGGGCCATGCCCGACCGGCCCCGTGACCTCCTGCTCCTCGCCCTCGCGGCCGCGGCCGCCACCTTCGCCACCTCCGCGGCGCCGGTGGCCTCGACCGTGCCCCCCTCGAGCCCGAAGGTCACCGTGAGCACCGGGCACGCCGCCTACCCCGGCGGCCCCACCTACGACGCCTACCTCCCCACCGACGAGCGGACCGATCGGCCGGCGCTCGTGCTGGTGCACGGCGGCGGCTGGCGGGGCGGCGACCGGTCCGAGCTGGCCCCGTACGCCGTGGAGGTGGCCGAGAAGCGGGGTTGGGCCGCCTTCACCATCGACTACCGGACCGAGGCCACCACCCGGGACGCGTGGCCCGCCGCGCTGCACGACGTCCAGGCCGCGATCCGGGCGATCGCAGCCGACGCGGCCACCTACGGGATCGAAACCTCCAAGCTCGTGCTGCTCGGCGACTCCGCCGGCGCCAACCTGGTGGCGATGGTGTCCTCGGTCGGCACCGCCGACCCGGTGAGCGGGGAGCCCGTCGGTGTCGAGCCGTCGGTGGCGGTGCCGGTCCGGGCCGTCGCGCTGTGGTCGCCGCCCACCGACCTGGCCTCTCTCGCCCCGAGACCAGGGGACGAGCCGCCCGCCTGCGGCGACAACCAGGCCTGCGACGGCCTGTGGAGCGGGCCGACCGTGACCGACTACGTCGGCTGCCCGCCGGACGCCTGCCCGCAGACCTACCAGGCCGCGTCCCCCATCTCCCATGTGTCGCCCTCCACCGCCCCCACCTACGTCGCCAACTCGACCGACGAGCTCGTGCCGCTCACCCAGGCCCGCGCCTACGTCGACGCGCTGCAGCACGCGGGGGTGGCGCACCGGCTGAAGGTGGTCCAGGGCCAGCTGCACGGGTCCCAGCTGGGACCGGCGACGTGGGGCTCGACCGTGGCGTTCCTGGCGGACCACGTCCCCGGCGAGGGAGGCCACTCGGGCGGGCGGTGGTACGCCGGCGGTATCGTCGCGGTGCTGGTCGCCGTGGCGGCCGTCGCCCTCGTCCGGGCCGGGCGGGGTCAGCGGGCCCGGCGGCCCCGACCGTCGGCGCCTCGGGGGAGGTGAGGGGCGTGGACGTCCGCTCCGACCGCT
The DNA here is from genome assembly GCA_029782145.1 of Actinomycetes bacterium. Taxonomy (GTDB): domain Bacteria; phylum Actinomycetota; class Acidimicrobiia; order Acidimicrobiales; family Acidimicrobilacustridaceae; genus CAMFLJ01. Next base: position 151,555 of record JAKOVH010000026.1, read on the forward strand.
GGTACGACTTCCCGGCCACCCCACCCGAGGTGTGGGCGGCGTTCAGCGACCCCGCCCGCTACCGGTCCTGGTGGCCGTGGCTCGACGACTTCACCGGCTCGGACCTGCGTCCGGGCGCCCGCTGGCGCTGCGCCGTGTCACCTCCGCTCCCCTACGTCGTGCGCTTCAGCCTCCACCTCGACGAGGTCGAGCCGCCTCGTCGCATCCGGGCCACCGTGGCCGGCGACATCACCGGGTGGGCCGAGCTCGAGCTGGAGGGCCAGGGGTCCGGCTGCCGGCTGCACCTGGTGTCGGCCCTCGCGCCCCGGCACCCGGTGCTGCGCGCCGTCGCCAACGTCGCCCGGCCGGTCGTGCACCGCGGCCACGACTGGGTGCTCGACACCGGCGCCCGGCAGTTCGCCGAGCAGGCCCTGTGACACCGCCGGCAGGGGCGCCGAGGGCTCCCGACGTGCACGGGGTGGCGCGGTCGAACTAGGAACGGGGTCGGCACGGGGTAAGCCCGGTGGGAATGAACCGCAGCGCTCCGGTGTCCTGTCCGTTCGAAAGCGACTGCACCAGATCCACGGAGACCTGCATGACCACGACTGCCGATGCCGAGCTGCTCGGCGTGGTGCTGACGCCGCGCCAGATCTGGGAGCTGCTCGACCTGGTGAACGACACACCGGGCGACGCCGACGAGGACGTGCTCGACGCCGTGGCCGCCAAGCTCCGCTCGCCGCGCGTCTTCACCCGCACGAGCGCGGCCCGCTACCAGGGTCGGCTGCTCGCCCTGACCGCCGAGGAGCACGAGGCCCTGATCGACCTGGTGGAGGACGACGTCACCCCATCCGAGGAGGTGATCGCCTCGGTGAGCGCCCACCTGCTCGCGCTCGTGCCCGACCGGGGCAAGGGCGGCCGCGCCCGCGGCTGACGTCCGCACGGCGCACGCGACGCCTCGAGGGGGGGACATGGGGGACGACGAGACCAGGGCCCGCAACCGGGCGGCCGTCGAGGCCGCGCTGGCCGCCGTCAACGCCGGCGACGCCGCCGCGCAGATGGCCCACTACACCGACGACCTCGTGCTCGAGTTCCCGTTCGCCGACCCGCCCAAGCGGCTGGAGGGCAAGGACGTCGTCCTCCCCTACCTCACCGCCGCGCTCGGCGCCTTCGAGCTGCACCTCACCGTGACCGAGGTGCACGAGACGACCGACCCCGACGAGCTCATCGTCGAGGCCTCGGGCACCGGCACCTACCGGCCCACCGGTGCGGCGTACCAGAACCGCTACGTGATCGTGTACGGCTTCCGCGACGGGCGCATCTGCCGCCAGCGCGAGTACTACGACCCCCTCGCCGCGCAGCGGGCCACCGCGGGCAGCTGAGCGGCGTCAGCTCCGAGCGGCCAGCACCCGGCGGAAGGCGCGCAGGTCGGCGACGAACTGCTCGGGCCGCTCGAAGGCGGCGAAGTGCCCGCCCCGCGGCTGCTCGACCCAGTGGACGACGTGGTAGCGCTTCTCGGCCCACGCCCGGGGCGTCTGCAGCAGCTCGAAGGGGTGGTTGGCGTAGCCGGTGGGCACCTCGACCCGGCCGGCCCAGGGCTGGGCGGGCCCGTGCCCGGCCCGCTCGGACTCGGCGTAGAGGCGGGCCGCCGAGCCGGCCGTGTTGGTGACCCAGTACGCCATCACGTTGTCGAGCAGGCGGTCCCAGCCGAAGGTGTCGGGCAGGCCTCCCGGCTCCAGGTCGCTCCAGGCCTGGAACTTCTCGAGGATCCACGCCGCCAGCCCCGCCGGCGAGTCGGTGAGGCCGTAGGCGAGGGTCTGGGGCTTGGTGCTCTGGATCGCCATGTAGCCGGTGCCGTCGGCGATGCGGGCGGCCGCCGCGCCGAAGCGCTCGAGCTCGGCCTCGGTGACCCCGCCCATGGGGTCGGGGTCGTCCGGGTCGGGGAACGAGAAGAGCATGTTGACGTGCACGCCGAGCAGGCGGTCGGCGTAGGCCTCGCCGAGGCGGCGGGTGACCACCGCGCCCCAGTCGCCGCCCTGGGCGACGTAGCGCTCGTAGCCCAGCTGGGCCATCACCTCGGCCACGGCGTCGGCCACCCGGTGCACGTCGAAGCCGGTCTGGCGGGTCGGGCCCGAGAAGCCGTAGCCGGGCATCGAGGGCACGACCACGTGGAAGGCGTCGGCCGGGTCGCCGCCGTGGGCGGCCGGGTCGGACAGCGGGCCGAGCACGTCGAGGAACTCCACGAACGAGCCGGGCCAGCCGTGGGTGAGCACGATCGGGGTGGCGTCGGGCTCCGGCGAGCGGACGTGCACGAAGTGGACCCGCTCCCCCGCCGCCTCGGTGACGAAGTGGGGCCAGGCGTTCATGGCCGCCTCCCGGGCTCGCCAGTCGTAGCGGCGGCGCCAGTGGTCGACCGCCTCGCGCACCACGTCGACGGGGATGCCGAGCGACCACGGCTCGCCGGGGGCCTGGTCGGGCCAGCGGGTCGAGTCCAGCCGGCGGTGCAGGTCGTCGAGGACGTCGTCGTCGACGTGGATGGTGAACGGCTCCGGCGACATGCCAGGTGAGGCTAGGTGAGGGCGTCCTCCTCCTTCCTCGATCTCTCGCGCGATCTGGTCGCTCCCACGACCAGTGCACGCGAAGGTTCGGTGGAGGGGGCCGGAGTTCAGGGATGCCAGCGGTCGGCGCCGAGCGACCAGGGCACGGCGCCGTCGGGGCCGGCGACGGCCACCCGGGCGGTGAGGGTGCTGTGCACCGCACCGCCGACGAGGGCCCTCACGTCGACCGACCGCCATCGCACCCCGACGTCGTCGACCTGCTCGTCGGCGACCCGGGCCTCCATGCACAGTCGGTCGCCGGGGCAGATCGGTGCCCACATCCGCAGCACGACCCGGCCGGGCCGCGCGTCGTCGCCGGCCGCCCGGCACGCCACGCCCGACAACAGCCCGACCTGGGTGGAGGTGTCGACGAACACGTCGCGCACGCCCGCGGCCCGGGCCGCGTCGCGGTCGAGGTGGGCGGGGGTCCAGACCCGGTTGGCCGACGCGCCCATGGCGATGACCACCGCGGTCACCTCCAGCTCCTCCACCCGAAGCTGGTTCTGATCGTTCCGGGACCCGGAACGATCAGAACCAGCTTCGGTGGGGTCGGGGCGGGCTTCGCTGGGGTCGGGGCGGGGTTCGGTGGGGTGGTGGGGGGCGCGGGCCGGGTCGTAGCCGAGCATGGTGAAGCGCTCGATCGCCACCAGCTCGTCGGTGCCGGCCACCGTGCAGCGGTTCTCGACCACCCACCGGCGTCCGGGTCCGAGACGGGTCGGCTCCTCCTCGGCCACCGAGGCGATGCGCTCCACCGCGTCGACACGGTCGCCCTCGCGCAGCAGCCCGTGCAGCTCCAGCTCGTAGCCGACGGCGATGCCGAGGGGGTAGCCGAGCACCGCCTTGAGCTGCTCGTGCAACCCCGACCCGCGGTGGGCGGGCGGGCCCGGGCGGTCCGGTCGCCACTCCAGCGGCCGCACGAGGCTGGTGACCATCAGCGGCGGGGCGACCCAGTCGGCGGTGCGGTCGGGCCAGTGGCGGGCCGAGGTCTCACGGTGCGCCTCCGACCAGCGCAGCACGTCGCCCGAGCTGACCGGCACCTCGCCGTGCTTCTCGACCCGCTCCGCCAGCAACGCCTCGACGGCCGGGTCGGTCACAGGATCAACGGGCGGCGGCGCCGGCGGTGAGCCCGCCGTCGACGTAGATCACCTGGCCGCTGACGTAGCGCGAGTCGTCGCCGCACAGGAACGACACCACGTCGGCGATGTCGGCCGGTGCGCCGACCCGCCGCAGCGGCACGCCGGCGGCCCGCTTGGCTCCCTTCTCGCCCTCGTAGTTGGCGGCGGTCCCGTCGCTGACGATGAGGCCGGGCCCGATGGCGTTGGCCCGGATGCCGTCGGGGCCGAGCTCGAGGGCCATGGTCTTGGTGAGCGACTCCACCGCTGTCTTGGTGGCGGGGTACATCCCCAGCCCGGGTGAGTGGGTGTGCGCCGCTCCCGACGACAGGTTCACGATGCTGCCCCCGCCGGCGGCCCGCAGCTTGGGCACGAAGGCCTGGGCGCACCACACGATGCCGAGGACGTTCACGTCGATGACCGCCTGGGCGGCCTCAGGCCCCATGTCGAGGATCGACTCGAAGCGCCAGATGCCGGCGTTGTTCACCAGGGCGTGGCACTCCGGGATCTGGGCGGCGACGGCCAGCACCGAGTCGCGGTCGGTGACGTCGCAGGCGAAGCCCACGCCGCCGACCGCCTCGGCGGTGGCCGCCGCCGAGGCGCCGTCGAGGTCGAGGCAGGCGACGGTGAACCCGTCACGGGCGAGGCGCTCGGCGGTGGCCCGGCCCAGGCCCCTCCCCGCGCCGGTGACCACAGCGGTGGGCATCAGGCCGCCCCGTCGAAGGAGTACACGTCCTCCAGCTTGAACACCCGGATGGCGTTCTCCCGGAGGAACTTGGGCCACACCGCGTCCTTCAGCGGCACGTTGCGCAGCTCGGTGAAGATGCGCTCGAGGGTGAGCCCAGCCGGGTAGTAGCCGGCGTACATGACCTTGTCGGCGCCCCGGCTGTTGGCGTACTTGATGATCGCCTCGGGGTAGTACTTCGGGGCGAACGCCGACGGCATGTAGTAGAGGCCGGGCCACTTGAGCATGAGCTTGACGGCCAGCTCCTCCCACGGCTCGGCGCCGTGGCGCATCACGATGCGCAGCTCGGGGAAGTCATAGCAGACCTGGTCGAAGTGCATGACGTCCTGGCAGGCGGCCGGCACCCGGGGGCCGGGGATGCCGGCGTTGGAGATGATCGGGATGTCGAGGTCGATGCAGGTCTGGTAGATCGGGTAGTAGCGACGGTCGCTCACCGGCACCTGGGGGATGCAGCCGGCGGGGAACGTCGTCACGGCGGTGAGGCCGTGCTCGGCGTGGGTGTCACGGATCTTGCGCACGGTGCCGGTGATGTCGTTGGGGTCGACCTCCAGGCTGAGGAACACCCGGCCGGGATGGCGCTTGCGGGCCTCGATGGCGTTGTCGTTCACGCCGAAGAGCCCGGCGGCCACCCCCCACTTGTCCATCTCGCCGAAGGTGACGTCGATGGGGTCGCGCTCGCCGGCCTCGTCGGGCGTGTCCTTGAACATGTAGCCGGCGGGCATCACCGAGGCGTCCTCGCCCTTGTCCTTGATGCCGGCCCGCAGGTACTCGTAGGTGGCCTTCTTGTCCTGGAACGGGAAGCCGATCATCAAGTCGATGGCGCCGATGCCGTCGGGGTAGCCCATGGGGGGAGTCCTCGCTGTGGTGGTTGGCTGCGGCCGACGACGCGCTCGCCCCCGGCGCGGCGAATCGTAGAGGCGGCGGCTACGGGTCGAACAGGGTGGCCTCGAAGGCGTCAGCGGGCTGGGGCGCCTCCTCGGCGGTGGTGACGTCGAGCGGGTGGTAGCCGGGCACGTCGTCGTGGGGCGTGTCGAGGTAGACCTTCGCTTCGGGCAGCCCGCCGAAGCGGCCGTGGCTCCAACGCAGCTCGACGTGGCCGTCGACGGCCCGGTCCTCGCCGGTGGCCAGCACCCGGTAGGCGGCCCGCCACCCCACCCGGGGTTGGCCGCCGGGTTGGGCCACCACGTCGAAGCCTCGCAGCGAGAACCGCTGGCGCCAGTCCCACGGCGTGTCGATCCGCAGGCGCACCGAACCGGTCGGGCTGGCGCCCAGCACGAAGTAGGGCGCCGAGCCGATGCGCAGCAGCCGCCACAGCACCGCCTCGCGGTTGCGGGCCGTGACCTGCCCCGACCAGCGGGCGGCGGTCGCCTCGGCCACGGCCTGGCACAGCCGGGCGTAGGGCTCGACGGTGGGGGCCGGCCAGGCGCCGCGGAGGGCTGCGGCGAGCTGCCGGCGGCGGCCCTTGTCGAGGTCGGACGGGCGGACCGGCCAGCCGGTGCCGCCCACCGCGTCGACGCACGCTCCGTAGAGGTCGTGGTGCTCCCTGGCTGCCACCGCGTCGTACCAGTCGCCGCGCTCCTCGACCGGGGCCTGCGAGAGCAGGCCGTCGACCAGCCGCTGCGGGCTGGCGTTGTGCAGCACCTTCGAGAGGTACTTGCAGCTCACCAGGTAGACGTGGTCGACGCGCAGGTCGGAGGGCACCACCTCGTCGCCGGGGGCCCGGCGGGCACCGGTCCACTCGATGATCCGCGGCACCCGCCCGTTCAGCGCGTCGGGTGCCTCGAGGGAACGCCCGGCCGTTGGCGAAGCCGTGCTCGAAGTCGGCGCGATACGTCCCCTCCCTCCACAGCCGCTCGAGTCGGTCCCAGTCGGCGGGCTCGAGGTTGGCCAGCACACCCGGCCGGGCGGCGAGGGTGGTGGCCACGTCGGTCTCGCCGACCATGCCGAGCCCGGTGGCCAGCTCCGTGACGAAGGTGCGGTCGGCCGCCACGTGCGCGCCCCGCCGTCAGAGGGCGGAGGGCCCCTCGGCGGCGAGCCGGGTGAGCCGGGCGCGCCCCTCGGGGTCGAGGAGCTCGACCAGGGCGGCCACCGGCTTCTCGGGCCAGCCGGTGGCGGTGCGCAGCGCCTTCGCGCCGGCGCTGCCCGGGGTGGGAGCGTGGGTGGTGAGCAGCACCAGCGGCAGGCCGAACGCCGGGTCGAGGTGCAGCACGGACGCCTCGCCGAGCGCCTTCCAGAGGGTGTCGGCTCGTCGCATCCCGGTCGGGCTGGTGGTGAAGGCGCCGGACACGTCGAAGGCCCACTCGACGCCGGTGGCGTCGGTCGCGACCAGGTCGACCTCGGTGCCCGCCCGGGGGACCTTCACACCGGCCCGCAGGTCACCGAACCCGCAGTCGCGCAGCAGGGCGGCCGCCACCTCCTTGACGCCGTGCCCCTCGCGCACGGCGGTGGCCAGCGAGGGATCGCCGCCTCGGGAGCGGGCGCGGCCGGCGGCGGCCGCGATGTCGACCGGCGGCCCTGCCCGCTCGTCGTCCGGCGCCGCCGCTCGACGCGCCTGCTCGGCGGCGATGCGCTCGGCGGCCCGGGCCACGTAGGCGGGATCGGTGTCGTAGCCCACGAAGCGGCGTCCGGTGCGCACGGCGGCCACCGCGGCGGAGCCCGAGCCCATGAACGGGTCGAGCACCAGGTCGCCGACGTAGGTGTACAGGTGGACGAGCCGCTCCGGCAGCTCGACCGGGAACGGCGCCGGGTGGCCGACGCGAGTGGCGCTCTCGGGCGGCAGCTCCCACAGGTCGGTGGTGGCCTCGAGGAACTCGTCGCGCGAGATGCTCACCCGCGACGGGAGCCCCCGCTCCTCGCGCTCGGTCGGCGTGAGGGCCCGGTCGAAGCGGCCCTTGCTGGCGATCACCACCCGTTCGGTGACGTCGCGCAGCACGGGGTTCGACGGGCGCTGGAAGGTGCCCCACGCGCACGAGCCGCCGGCGGCGCGGCCCTTCCACCACACCACCTCGCCGCGCAGCAGCAGGCCGAGGTCCTGCAGGATCTGGGTGACGTCGCCGGCGAGCGACCGGTAGGGGCGGCGGCCGAGGTTGGCGACGTTGACGGCGATGCGCCCGCCCGGCTCGAGCACCCGCTCGCACTCGGCGAACACCCGCTCGAGCATGGCGAGGTACTCGAAGTAGTCGCCCGGCACGCCGTTCTCGCCCAGGCTCTCCTCGTAGGCCTTGCCGGCGAAGTACGGCGGCGAGGTGACCACCAGCGCCACCGAGTTGGGCTTGAGGTTCTGCAGCTCGCTGATGTCGCCCAGGTGCACGGTGTCGACCACCGCGGGATCGTTGAGCTCCACGGTGTCGTCGGCCGACAGCTCCGGCGCCACGAACCGCTCGTAGAAGGCGGTGGCGTCGTGGCTCTCGCGCCGCCCGGAGCCGAAGCGAGCGGTGCTGGTCGGACCTCGGCGCCGGCTCGGACGGGGCTCGTCGGCGGTGCTCACGGGGCCACCTCCTCGACCGGCGGGAGCTGGTCGAGGTAGGCCTCGACGGCACGGGTGACGAGGAGGTTGGCCGACACGTCGCGCGCGTCGGCCTCCCGGTGGAGGCGCTCGTGCAGCGATTCGGGGAGCCGCACCGCGGTGGGCACGCGGGGCTCGTCGGACAGACGGGGTCGGGCCACCCGACGACCGTACCGAGAGGGTGCGACAGCGTGGTGGATGCCGCGCGCAGAAACGCGCGACAACCTGCGTCTGCCCCGAACCGGGTAGCAAGGAGGCATGGCCGACGTCGAGTTCTTCTGGGATCCGGTGTGCCCCTGGGCGTGGATCACCTCTCGCTGGGTGCGCAACGTGCAGGCCGAGCGGCCCCTCGAGGTCGACTGGCGGTTCATCTGCCTGCGCATGGTGAACGACTCCAAGGACTACGACACCGAGTTCCCGGCCCGCTACAAGCGGGGCCACATGCGCGGCCTCGAGCTGCTGCGGATCGCCGCCGCGGCGCGCGAGGGCGGCCACGCCGACCGGGTCGGCGACCTCTACATCGGGTTCGGGACGATGATCCACAACGCCGGGAACCCCGAGGCGTTCGACGACCCCGAGGGCGCCCGGGCCGTGCTGCGCGCCCTGGGGCTGCCCGAGTCGCTGGGCGAGGCCGCCTACAGCGAGCAGTTCGACCCGGTCGTGCGGGCCGACACCGACGAGGCCCTCGCCCGCACCGGCGGCAACATCGGCACGCCGGTGATCTCGTGGTCCCCGCCCGACGGGCCCAGCTTCTTCGGGCCGGTGATCTCGAAGGCTCCGACCGGCGCGGACGCGCTGCGCCTGTGGGACGCCGTCACCGAGCTCGGCGCCAACCCGTGGTTCTCCGAGCTCAAGCGCTCGATCCGAGGCCGCCCGCAGTTCGACTGACGTCTTCGCCAACCGTCGGGATCGGGGCGGGAGTGCTCGCCTTGGGGCCGAACCGGCGAGCACCGGTAGGATCGCAGGACCGATGCTTCCTTTGGAGGGAACGATGGAGCAGACGCTCGAGCACACCCGCGACGACGAGCTCGAGGCCGACGCCGTGGCCGACACCGACGACCTCGCCGAAGAGGAGCTCCTCGTCGAGGAGATCTCCATCGACGGCATGTGCGGCGTCTACTGAGCCACCGCTGAGCCCCGGCACCCCACCGGGCCCTCCCTTGGCCTCCACCTCCACCGCGACGAGCCCGCCGCTCGTGACCGGCCCGGCGTTCGACGCCGACCGGCGCTGGCGGCTCCACGACCGGGTCGCCCTGCGGCCCGAGCCGTTCGGCGCGCTCGCCTACCACTACGGCAACCGGCGGCTGACCTTCCTGCGCTCGCCCGACCTGGTGGCGGTCGTCGAGCGCCTCGCCGAGCAGCCCTCCCCCCGGGCGGCGTTCGACGCGGCCGGCATCGACGCCCGCCGCTGGCCGTCGTTCGAGAAGGCCCTCACCTCCCTCGCCGCCGGCGAGTTCATCGTCCCCGACGAGCCCGCCGAGCCACAGGACCACCGATGACCGCGCTCACCGACCAGCTGGCCCTCGGCCTCAACTCCCCCATCTGCCTCACGTGGGAGTGGACCTACGCCTGCGACCTGCAGTGCGTGCACTGCCTGTCGAGCTCGGGCCGCCGCGACCCACGCGAGCTCACCACCGACGAGATGAAGGCCATCGTCGACCAGCTGGCCGAGATGCAGGTCTTCTACGTCAACATCGGCGGCGGCGAGCCGATGCTGCGCCCGGACTTCTTCGAGATCGTCGAGCACTGCGTGGCCAAGGGCGTGGGCGTGAAGTTCTCAACCAACGGCGGACGCATCACCGCCGAGAACGCCCGCCGCCTGGCGGCCATGGACTACGTCGACATCCAGATCTCCCTCGACGGCGTCGACGAGGAGACCAACGACGTCATCCGCGGCGAGGGCACCCACGCCCGGGTGCGCCGGGCCATGGACCACCTGAAGGCGGCCGGCTACCCGCAGTTCAAGCTGTCGGTGGTCATGACCCGCCAGAACGTCGAGCAGGTCGACGCCTACGAGGCGCTGGCCGCGGAGTACGGCGCCGAGCTGCGCCTCACCCGCTTCCGCCCGTCGGGCCGCGGCATCGACACCTGGCACGAGCTGCACCCCACCTCCGAGCAGCAGGTGCGCCTCTACCACTGGCTGCTCGAGCGGCCCCACGTGCTCACCGGCGACTCGTTCTTCCACCTCTCGGCGCTGGGCGAGCCGCTGCCCGGCCTCAACCTCTGCGGCGCCGGCCGCGTGGTGTGCCTCATCGACCCGGTCGGCGACGTCTACGCCTGCCCGTTCGTCCTGCACGACGAGTTCCGGGCCGGCTCGGTGCGCGACCCCGGCGGGTTCGCCGCGGTGTGGCGCTCCAGCGAGCTGTTCCGCTCGCTGCGCGAGCCGTCGAGCCCCGGGGCGTGCGCCTCGTGCGGCAGCTTCGACGCCTGCGGCGGCGGCTGCATGGCGGCCAAGTTCTTCACCGGCCTTCCCCTCGACGCCCCCGACCCCGAGTGCGTGTTCGGCCACGGCGAGGAGGCCCTCAGGGCGCTCGACGCGGCCGGTGGCGCAGTGCGCCCCACCGTGAGCGCCGACCACTCCAAGCCCCTCGGCGTCGGCCGGCGGCGCATCCCCGTCTCCGTCGTCCAGCGCTGACGGGCCGACCGCCGTGAAGCTCCTCGAGCCGGTCGAGCTCGGCCCGGTCACCGCCCCGAACCGGCTGCTGTTCGGCCCCCACGTCACCAACCTGGGCCGGCGTCGGGCGCTCACCGACCGCCACACCGCCTACTACGAGCGGCGCATGGCCGGCGGCTGCGGCGTGGTCGTGGTGGAGGAGGCGGCGGTCCACCCGTCGGACTGGTCCTACGAGCACTCGCCCCTCGCCGCCAACTGCGGCGCCGGCTGGAGCGCCGTCGCCGAGGCCGCTGCCCGGCACGGGTCGGTGGCCCTCGCCGCCCTCGGCCACACCGGCGGCCAGGGCTCGTCGGCCTACTCGCAACGGGAGCTGTGGGCACCGTCGGGGGTGCCCGAGGTCAACTCTCGCGAGGTCCCGAAGGTCATGGAGCAGGCCGACATCGACGCCGTGGTCACCGGCTTCGGGGAGGCCGCCGAGCTGGCGGTGCGCTCGGGGCTCCACGGTGTGGAGGTCAACGCCGGCCAGCACTCGCTGGTGCGGCAGTTCCTCTCCGGGCTCACCAACCTGCGCGGCGACGACTACGGCGCCGACAAGCTCCGCTTCGCGCGCGAGGTGCTCACCACCGTGCGGGCCGCCATCGGCCCCGGCAAGGTGCTCGGGCTGCGGCTGTCGTGCGACGAGCTCGCCCCCTGGGCCGGGCTGACCCCCGAGTCGGCCGCCGAGGTCGCGGCCGTCCTCGCCGAGCACGTCGACCACCTCGTGGTGGTGGCCGGCTCCATCTTCTCGGTGCAGGCCACCCGGCCCGACACCCACGTGCCGGCCGGGTTCAACCTCGACCTGGTGGCCTCGATCCGCACCGCGGTCGACGGCCGCGCCGCGGTGGTGGCCCAGGGCTCGATCGTCGACGTGGCCATGGCCGAGCAGGCGCTGGCCGATGGCCGGTGCGACCTCGTGGAGATGACCCGGGCCCAGGTCGCCGACGCCGCCCTGGCCCGCAAGGCGGCGGCCGACCCCACCGCGATCCGGCCCTGCATCCTGTGCAACCAGACCTGCCAGGTGCGCGACGCCCGCAACCCGGTGGTGACCTGCGTGGTCGACCCCCGCTCGGGCCACGAGACGCTCGATCCCGACACCGAGGCGGGCGGGGCGGCGCACCCCTCCGACGTGTGGGTCGTGGGCGGCGGCGTCACCGGCCTCGAGGCGGCCCGGGTGCTGGCTGCGCGTGGCCACCTCGTGCGCCTCACCGAGCGCTCGCCCGCGCTGGGCGGCGTGCTGCGGGTGGCGGCGGCGGCCGACGGCCGGGCCCCGCTCGCCCGCATCGCCGACTGGCTCGAGTCCGAGTGCCGCCGCCTCGGCGTCGACCTGCAGACGGGCACCGAGGCGTCACCCGAGCAGGTCGAGGCAGCCTCGGCCGCCGGCACCCGCATCGTGCTGGCCACCGGCGGCCACGACCTGAGACCCCGGTGCGAGGTCGCCGACGACGCCGTCGTGGTGCCGGTCGCCCGCGTGCTCGAGGCGGTCGCGGCCGGCGACGCCCACGGCGCCCTGCCCGCCGGGCCGGTGCTGGTCGACGACCCGATCGGCGGCCCCGTCGGCGTGGCCATCGCCGAGACGCTCGCCCACGCCGGGCGCCACGTCGAGCTGGCCACCCCCGACGTCATCGCCGGCCAGCTGCTCTCGCGCACCGGCGACCTGGCCCCGGCCAACGTGCGCCTGGCCCAGGCCGGGGTGGTGGTGCACAAGCGCGTGGTGCTGCAACGGGTCGACGCCGAGGGCGCCCACCTCCACGACCGCTACACCGGCGAGCGCACCGTGGTGCCCTGCGCGGCGGTGGTCGACGCCGGCCACCGGGTGCCCGACGACTCGCTGTGGGCGGCCACCGGCTCCCGCCACGCCCGGGCCGGCGACGCCATCGCCCCCCGCACCGTGCACGAGGCCGTGCTCGAGGCTCGCCGGGCCGCGCTGGCCGTGGAGGGCATCGGCCCCGACCCCGGCCACGGCACCACCGCCCTCGCCGGGGCCACCACCGCGTCGCCCGCCACCAGCGCGGGGAGCCACTGATGTCCGGCGGCGGCCAGTACCGCTACCTGTTCTCGCCGTTGCGCCTGGGGCCGGTCACCGTGCCCAACCGCATCGTGTTCTCGGCCCACCTCACGAACTACGCCGAGGACGGCATGCCGAGCGAGCAGCACGCCGCCTACTACGAGGCGCGGGCCGCGGGCGGGGCCGGGCTCATCATCACCGAGGAGCACTCGGTCCACCCCACCGACTGGCCCTACGAGAAGATGATCCACGCCTTCCACCCGGAGGTCGTGCCCGGCTACAAGCGCATCACCGAGGCCGTCCACCGCCACGGGGTGCCGATCTTCGCCCAGATCAACCACAACGGCGGCCAGGCGTCGTCGATGTACACCCGCCTGCCGGTGTGGGCACCGTCGCCGGTGCCCGACCCGCTGTTCCGCGAGGTGCCGAAGGCGGTCGACACCCGCGAGATCGCCGAGATCGTCGAGGGCTACGCCACCGTGGCCGCCCGGTGCGTGGAGGGCGGGTTCGACGGCATCGAGCTGCAGTGCTCGCACTCCTCGATCGTCCGCGGGTTCCTGAGCCGGGCAACCAACCAGCGCACCGACGCCTACGGCGGCTCGCTCGAGAACCGCACGCGCATCCTCCACGAGATCGTGGCCGCCGTGCGCGAGGCGATCGGGCGCAACATCGCCCTCGGCGTGCGCCTCTGCGGCGACGAGCTCATCGACGACGGCATCACCCTCGACGAGACCGTCGAGGTGGCCCGGGCGGTCGAGGCCCGGGGCCAGGTCGACTACCTGAACACCTCGATCGGGGTGGCCACCGCCTCGCTGTTCATGATCGAGGCGTCGATGCACATCCCGCCCGAGTACGCCATGTTCATCCCCAGCGCCCTGCGCAAGGCGGTCGACCTGCCCGTCGTCGGGGTGGGCCGGTTCAAGGACCCCCTGCAGGCCGAGAAGGCGCTGGCCGAGGGGCACGCCGACCTCATCGGCGTGGTGCGGGGCCAGATCGCCGACCCCGACTTCGCGGCCAAGGCCCGCTCCGGCCACGCCCACGAGATCCGCCTGTGCCTGTCCTGCAACCAGGAGTGCGTGGGCCGCATGGGCCTGAACCGCTGGCTGGGCTGCATCGAGAACCCCCGCACCGGGCGGGAAGCCGTGCTGCCCCCGCTCGTCAGGGTGGGCAAGCCCCGCGACGTCCTGGTGGTCGGCGCCGGGCCGGCCGGCCTGCAGGCCGCCATCACCGCAGCGGCCAAGGGCCACCGGGTCACCGTCCACGAGCGCGACGACGAGCCCGGCGGCCAGGTGCGCTTCGCCGCCTCGGTGCCCAACCGGGCCGAGCTCGGCGACATCGTGCGCAACCAGACCCACGAGTGCGAGCGCCTCGGCGTGGACCTGAAGTACGGCCAGGAGGTCACGCCCGAGCTGGTCGCCGCCCTGGCCCCCGACGTCGTGGTGGTGGCCACCGGCTCGGTGCCGAGCCGCCCGTGGTGGGCGCCGCCGCCCGGCGAGGGCGCCTTCCCGATCGTCGACGTGCTCGACGTGCTGCGCGGCGACGCCGCCCCTTCCGGTGACGTCGTCGTCTACGACGAGCTGGGCTTCCACCAGGCCACGAGCGTCGCCGAGCTGCTCGCCGACCGGGGCTGCCAGGTCGAGATCGTCACCAACGGCATGGTCGTGGGCCAGGACCTCGGCATCACCCTCGACCAGGAGAACTTCTGGATCCGGGCCCACGCCAAGGGCATCCGCCAGACCGTCGACACCATCGTCAACGGCGTCGACGAGCACGGGCTGGTCACCATGCACCATCCCACCGGCACGGTGACGAGCCGGAAGCCGGACTGGGTCGTGCTGGCGGTGCCGTCCTCCCCCGCCGACCAGCTCTACCGCGACCTGCTCGCCGCCGGCGTCGAGGTCCATCGCGTGGGCGACTGCGTGGCGCCCCGCCGGGCCCACGCCGCCGTCATCGACGGCCGCCGGGTCGGAGCGGCGCTGTGAGCGCGCCCACCCCCGGCACGGAGCCGTCGATGCTCGCCGTGGTGCCCGTGCGCGACGGTCACCTGCCCCTCGGGGGCGACGAGGCCGTGGCCGAGGCGGGCGGCGCGGCGCTGCTCATCGGCGACCGTGCGGGCCACGCCGTCGAGGCCCTGGCGGGGGTGGCCGACTCGGTGCTCGTGTGCGACCAGCCCTCCTTCGCCCCCGCCGCGTGGGCCGAGGGCCTGCGCGCCGAGGTGGCGCGGCACCACGTCGTGGTCCTGCCTGCCTCGCCCGACGGGCGCGACCTGGCGCCGCGCCTCGCCGCCGTGCTCGGCCGCCCGCTGCTGGCCGGCGCCGTGCGCATCACCGCCGAAGGGGCGACGGTCGCCCGGCGCGGCGGCCTGGTCACCGAGGTGCACGTCCCCGACGGGCCGTTCGTGGCCACCCTGCAGCCAGGCGTGCGCGGCGTCGAGCGCCACCCGGGGCGCGGCCCTGCCCCGGCCGAGCCCGCCACCGCCCCGTTCGAGCTCGAGCCAACGGCCGGCTCGGCCACCTGCGACGCCGAGCTCGTCGAGCTGCTGCCCGCCGACCCGTCCACCATGGACCTGGCCGAGGCGCCCCGCATCCTGGCCGCCGGCGCCGGGCTCGGGTCGCCCGAGGCCGTCGAGGTGATGGGCCGGGTGGCCACCACCCTCGGTGCGTCCACCGGCGGCACCCGGGTGGTCACCGACTGGGGGTGGGTGCCCCTGGAGCGCCAGATCGGCACCACCGGTGTCACCGTCGACCCCGAGCTGTACCTGGCGTTCGGCATCTCCGGGGCGGTGCAGCACACCGCCGGGCTGGGCCAGCCCGCCCACGTGATCTCGGTGAACCTCGACGCCAGCTGCCCGATGATGGCCATGGCCGACCTCGCCGTGGTCGCCGACGCCCCCGCCACGGTGGCTGCCCTGGCCGCGCGCCTCACGGGCGACGGGCCGACCAGCACCGGCCAGGCGCCGGCGAACCTGGCCGAGGAGGCCACCGATGCCTGAGCACGCCCCCGACCGCAGGCCCACCCGCGTGCCCAGCCCGGGCAGCTACGACTTCGACGCCATCGTCGTGGGGGCCGGCCCCGCCGGCTCGGCCGCCGCCCTGGTGCTCGCCCGCGCCGGGCGCCGGGTCTGCCTGCTCGAGCGGGGGCCGTTCCCGGGCTCGAAGAACATGTACGGGGGGGTGGTCTACGCCCGCGTGCTCGACCACCTCGTTCCGCAGTGGTGGGAGGAGGCACCGGTGCAGCGCTGGGTCACCCGGCGCGCCACCGTGCTGATGACCGACCACCAGGCGCTCACCGTCGACTACCGCACCTCGGCCTGGGGCGAGGCGCCCTACAACGGCGCCACCGCCTACCGGCCCGACTTCGACGCCTGGCTGGCCTCCAAAGCCGAGGCGGCCGGCGCCGTGCTCGTCACCTCCACCACCGCCCTCGGCCTGCTCGTCGACGACGCCACCGGCCAGGTGTGCGGAGTGCGCACCGATCGGCCCGACGGCGACCTCACCGCCCGCGCCGTGGTCGCCTGCGACGGGGTGAACAGCTTCCTCGCCAAGGAGGCCGGCCTCTACCCGCACACCGAGCCCGACCACTTCACCCTCGGCGCCAAGGAGGTCCTGGCGCTCCCCCGCGAGGAGATCGAGAAGCGCTTCGTGCTCTCGGGCCGCGAAGGCGCGGACTTCGAGATCGTGGGCTGCACCCAGGGCATCCCCGGCGGCGGGTTCGTCTACACCAACCTCGACACCGTGGCGGTCGGCGTCGTCGTGTCCCTGCCCGGGCTGGCCGCCAGCGGCAAGCGGCCCGAGGAGCTCATCGCCGGGCTCAAGGCCCACCCCATGATCGCCCCGCTGGTCGAGGGCGCCGAGCTCAAGGAGTACTCGGCCCACCTCATCCCCGAAGGTGGCTACGACACCATGCCCGAGCTGGTGGGCGACGGCATCCTCGTGGCCGGCGACGCCGCGTGCATGTGCCTGGCCGCCGGGATCTGGCTGGAGGGCGTGAACTTCGCCATCGGCTCGGGCGAGGCCGCCGGATTGACCGTCGACGCCGCGCTGAAGGCGGGCGACACCTCCGCGGCCGGGCTGGCCGGCTACCGCCAGCGCCTCGAGTCCACCTTCGTGCTGAAGAACCATCGCAAGCTGCGGGCGGCGCCGCACCTGGTGCTCTCCGACCGGGTGCAGACCCGCTACCCCGCCCTGGCGTGCGACCTGGTCGAGCAGCTGTTCACCGTCACCGATCCCCTGCCGAAGAAGGGCGCGCTCAAGGCGTTCCTGCAGGGTCGCAAGCGGGCGGGCCTGAAGTTCAGCGAGCTGGCCCGTGACGCCTGGGCCGGCCTCAAGACCTTCGGCTGAGCCACGTCCGAGCGCTACGGGGCGGCGGCGACGTGGCAGCGCAGGCGGCAGTTCGCCCGGCGCGGGTCACGCGGGACCAGCTCGTCGACCACCAGGCCGTCGATGCTCTCGGCCACGCCCTGGGCCAACCCGAGGTGCAGCCCGCACACCGTGTCGGGGTCGGCGAGGGCGGTGGTGGCGAACGGGCACGAGCGCAGCGTGATCTGCACCTGCGTGCCCGTCGTGGTGACCTCCGGGTCGAAGCCCTGCCGGGCCATCTGGTCGACCAGCTCCCCGACCGGGTCGGCGACCGTCGGGTGGCCCAGCCGCTGGCGCCGACCCACCCGCCGGCCGATCTCGACGGGCGAGGCCCCGGTGCGCACCATCTCGGCGAGCCACAGCGACAGCCGTTCGTAGGGTCCGACCACGCCCCACCGGCTCTCGGCCCTGGGGTCGAGCCGGTACACCAGCCGGCGGCGCCCCGGACCGGTCGCCTCCGCCTTGCCCTCGACCAGCAGCTCGGCGCCCACGAGCTTGGCCAGGTGCTGGCGGATGGCGTTGTGGTTGAGGCCGAAGTGCGCCGTCAGCTCCGGCACGTCGACGGGGCGGTCGGCGTCGACGACGTGGCGGAACACCGCGAAGCGCGTCGGGTCCCCGAGGGCCCGGGCCTGCTCCTGCAGTGAGCTCATCGAACCACCTCCCCGAGGCGGGTGCCGTGCTACCGGTCGGCCGGCGGGTGCGGAACGCCTCCCCGTCGGGAGGCTCGGTGAAATTCTACCGTCGACTGGACACCACCCGGGTCACGACCGGGCGGTGGTCGCCGCGGCTGGCTCCGTCACCAGGGGCGCACGGGCCAGGCGCACGACGCGCACGGCACCGTCGAGGACCCACACCACACCGAAGGCGACGGCGAGCGACGTCGCCCCGGCCACGGCGGCGACGGCCGCAGCGTTGGCCACCACGAGCGACGGCCACGAGCGGGTGACGTCGAAGCCGCGGCCGAGCGCCACGTGGCCGCCCGCCCGCAGCACCGGCAGGAGGTAGGCCAGCGACGCGACGACGATCTGGGCGTAGCCACCGAGGAGGATCGCCACCAGAGCGCGGTCGCCGGTCGGTGCACCCCACCCGACCGAAGCGGCGAGCATGACCAGCCCGACCACCCACCAGGCCCCGCCGGCGGCCATCTGCAGCAGTCGGGGGCCGGCCCAGGCCAGCTGACGCCGCCCCGGCACGACGACGAGGCGGGCCAGCGCGACGACACACGCCGCGTCGACCAGGAGGGCGCCGGCCTGGGCACGCCCGGCGCCGGCGAGCGCGGCGACAGCGGCCGCAGCGGTGCCGACGGCCAGCGCCGCCGTGGTCGCCCGGATGGCGCTCGGGGTGGCCCGCCGCACCATCTTCATGCGGGCCTGCGTGGCCGAGAAGTACGGCACCGTGCCGGCGACGACGAGGCCGAGCAGTCCGAGGACGTTCACGATCACGTGGGCCTGGCGGATCCTCGACACGTCGAACGTGGTGCTCGGAACGGCCATCGTCGCACCGAGCGCGATCCCGAGCAGCCCGAAGACGACGGCCCCGAGGTAGGCGTCGATCGCCGGGTGGAACCTCGGCGTGCGGGCCCGGCGGCGGACCCACCAGAGGATCGCGGCGAGTGCGCCGAGCCCGACACCCACGGTCGTGGCGCCGGCGGCGACGACCCACGACGCCTCCCGCTCCCGTCCCACGGCGACCAGCACCATGCCGGCGGCGACGGGCCACCGCTGCCCCGCCGCCCACCGCGGCGACGGTGCCGGGCCGCTCGACCAGGTGACCGCCAGCAGCTGCGTGACGGCGCACACCACGACCAGCCCGGCTCCCAGCGCCAGGTGCAGCGGCAGCCACGTCCCGGTCCGGTGCGGCAGCACCGCCATGAAGCCCGCGCCGACGGCGAGCGACCCGGCCAGCCGGAGGCCCTGCACGGCCTCCCGGTGCACCACCGCCACCCGCCGGGCGGAGCGATCGTCCTGCGGAGCCGGACGAGGCGAGGGCATGGTCAGCCGGTTCAGCGGTTCGGCGCAGGCTCGCTCGGAGGGCCCGCCGTCAGGTCTGCTCCGCGGGCGTCCGGTCCGAGCAGAGCACGGCGGCGAGCATGCCACCGAAGCCCGGACCACCCCAGAAGCCGGCGAACGCACCGACGACGATCGCCGGTCCCCATCCGCCGCCTGCCAGCAGGGTGATGCCGCTGGTCACCGCCATCGTGAGCACGAACCCGATGACGCTGCCGACGACCAGTGCGCGGCCCATCCCGACGATGCCGACCATGCCGTTGCCTCCGTCCCGTGAGAACCTGAGCGTATTTCTAGTGTGCCATAGATTTTCATGTGCCACAACGGCGGCGGCGGGCGGGCATCGGCCGACCGTTCAGCGCGGGTCGGTCAACGTGGCGGGTCGGTCAAGGTGGCGAGGCGCCGCTCGAAGTGGCGTCGCTCGGCGATCGACGTGGTCCGACGGGCCGCCTCCCTCAGCTCCCGCCGGGCGCCGTCGACATCGCCGGCGCGCTCGAGCAGGTGGGCTCGCACCACGTGCACCCGGTGGTGGCCTCGCAGCTCGCCTCGGGCCAGCAGGTCATCGACCATCGCCAGCCCTGCCCCCGGGCCCTCGACCATGCCCACGGCGACCGCGTGGTTCAGGGTGACCACGGGACCAGGGTCGACCTGCTGGAGCAGGCGGTACAGCCCGGCGATCTGCACCCAGTCGGTGTCCTCCACCGTGTGCGCCTCGTCGTGCACCGCGGCGATGGCGGCTTGCAGCTGGTAGGGGCCGACCCTTCCCTGGCGGAGGGCCGGCATCAGCAGGGCGACGCCCTCGTCGATGAGTCCCCGGTCCCATCGCGACCGGTCCTGCTCGGCCAGAGGCACGAGCGCGCCGTCGTCGCCGACCCTGGCCGCGTGGCGAGCGTCGGTCAGCACCATGAGCGCCAGCAGGCCGGCCGTCTCCGGGTCGTCCGGCCGCAGCTCTCGTAACCGGCGAGCCAGCCGCACGGCCTCGATCGCCAGCTCGCGCCGCTGCACCTGCTCGCCGTGAGACGCGGCATAGCCCTCGTTGAACACCAGGTAGAGCACCCGATGCACGACCGCGACCCGCTGCTCCACCTCGACCAGCGACGGGAGCTCGAAGCGGCCTCCCGCCTCCACCACGCGCTTCTTGGCCCGGCTGATCCGCTGAGCCATGGTCGGCTCCGGCACCAAGAAGGCGGCGGCGATCTCCGCGGTGGTCAGCCCGCCCACCGCCCGCAAGGTCAGCGCCATCTGCGACGGCGGCGTCAGCGCCGGGTGGCAGCACAGGAAGAGGAGGGCCAGCTCGTCGTCCGACACCGGCGGCTCGTCGGGGCCCGGCACGACCTCGGCGCCGGCCGGACGCCGGGCGGCCTCGAGGTCCTCCCGTCTCCGCCGCGCCGACGCGGAGCGGACCTCGTCGGTGAGCCGCCGGGTCGCCACGGTGGTCAGCCAGGCTCGGGGCCGCTCGGGGAGACCGTCCACGGGCCACCGGCGGGCGGCGGCCAGCAGCGCCTCTTGCACGGCGTCCTCGCAGGCGGCGAAGTCGCCGTGTCGCCGCACCAGCGCGCTGAGGACCTGCGGAGCGAGCTCGCGCAGCAGGCCCTCGACGGTCCAGCCGGTGCTCACGGCCTGGCGGTCAGAGCTCGTCGGCCGTGCCGCCGTGCATGAGGGGCCACACCTCGATGTCGGTCAGGTCGGCCGACGGCATCTCGGCCGCGATCTCGAGGGCCCGCTCGAGGCTCTCGCAGTCGACGATGTAGAAGCTGCCGAGGTACTCCTTCGACTCGATGTAGGGGCCGTCGGTGACGACTCGGTTGCCGCTTCCGTTGCGGACCCGCTTCACGTTGACCAGGTCGGAGGTGCCGAAGGCGCCGATCAGCTCGCCGCTCTCGACGAGGGCCTTGTTGTGGGCGTCGGTGCCGGCGATCAGCTCAGCCAGCTCGTCGGGGCCGAGGCCGCCCCACGTCTCGTCGTTGCCGTAGATGCTGAGCAGGAACTTCATCGGTGGTCGCCTCCCGGCGTCGGGGCACCCCCTCGGTGCCGCTCACCCCTCGGTCGGAGCCGACGGACGGTCCTCGACATCGTGGCGCACGAACTTCGCGATCTGGAAGAGTGGCGCCTCCGCGACGACGGAGGGGGACCGATGGCACCGGACGAGGGCGGCGACGCGTCGAGCGCCGCCATGGCGGAGCTGGCCGCGCTGATCGCCGACATCGAGGCCGACTCCTTCCACCCGCGATGGAAGTTCGAGTCGGTGCAGGACCGCGCCTCGTACCGCGAGTTCGCCATGCACGCCCTGCACCACGCCCTGCAGTTCTGGTTGGAAGCCGACCCGGTGCGTCCCCGCTGGTACCGCTGGTTCTCACCGACCAAGAAGCTGCTCGGCGACAACCCCGACACCGTCTACTACGGCACGGTGATCGACCCGACCCGCCGCTACCGCATCCGGGGCAACACGGCCAACGCCTGCTACACCTCGTTCACCGTCGAGCTCGGCACGGCCGGCGGCGCCATGAGCCAGAAGCTGGGCCACACCCTCAACGACACCGAGCTCGACATCGACGCGGCGGGCGACTTCGAGCTGATCGCCGGCCCCGACGAGCCGCCGACGGGCCCCCGCAACTGGCTGCGCCTCGACCCCGACGCCGGCTCCATCACCACCCGGCACTACTTCGAGTGGGAGCGCTGCGCCGCCCTCGACCCCAACCTCGACGTGCCCCTCTCGATCGTCCCGCTCGACGACCCTGGCCCGCCGCCGGTGCCCGACGACGACGCCACGGCCGCCAACCTCCGCCGAGCCGTCACCTTCCTGCGCTCGGTCACGGTCGGCTGGGGCCACCAGCCCGTTCCGCCCGGCGCCATCCCGTGGGTGTCGGCCGAGCCGAACGTGTTCACCAACCCGCCGCCCGACGACGGCAACCTCGGCATCGGCTACGCCGCCGCCGACAACGTCTACCGCAGCGCCCGCTGGCAGCTCGGCCCGGACGAGGCGCTGGTGATCCGGGGCCGGTTCCCCCGATGCCGCTTCGCCAACATCGTGCTGTTCAACAACCACATGCAGACGCCGCCGTACGACCGGCGCCTCGTGTCGCTCAACCGGGTTCAGACCGTGCACGAGCCGGACGGCTCGTTCCGCATGGTGCTGGCCCACCGCGACCCGGGCGTGCCGAACTGGCTCGACACCCGAGGGCTGCCCCACGGCACGATGTTCTGGCGGTTCCTGCTGCCCGAGGAGCCGCTGCACGACCTCGACACCGAGGTCGTGCCGCTCGACTCGCTCGGGAGCTGACCGCTCGCCCCGAGATCAGCCTGCCGTGTGGTTGGTGGCGACTCGGTCGACCAGCTTCAGGGCGGCGGCCGAGTCGATCGGGGGGTCGACCTTCACCAGCCAGGCGTCGTTGCAGGCGAACTGGCCCTCCTCGGCCGGGGCCCACTGCACGTAGGACGTCCCCGTCAGCTTCATCACCAGCGCGCAGCTGCCCGGCATGTTGGCGCCGGGGTCCTGCGCGGCCTGGAGGCCACCGGCGGTCCAGCTGTGGATGCCGTGCAGCTGGTCCATCAGGCAGCTGCGGGTCAGCTCGTTGCCGCAGGCCGCGGCAGCGGTGGCCCACAGGAGGAACGCCGAGGTGGCCTGCTGGCCGGAGTAGGAGAGGTCGCCCCCGGCCTTGGTGACCAGGTCGACGTAGGCGGCGTTGGCCGAGCCCTCGGGCGTGTGGTCGAGGGGGACCATGACGTTGCCGACGTAGAGCTGGTCGCCGTTGCCGTTCACGTTCCAGTCGGCGAACTGCTGCTCGTAGGCGGTGGTGGTGTTGGTCCAGATCGGGTGGAAGTCGATCTGCTGGGCGGCGTCGAGCATGTTCGAGAAGTTGGTGCCCACGTCCGTGGTGAACACGGCGGTGGCCCCGCACTCCTTGATCTTCTGCAGGTACGGCCGGTAGTCGGCCACGCCACCGATGGGGTACACCTGGGTGCAGTCGAGGAAGCCCCAGCCCACCGTGTCGACCGTGCCCGTGAAGCGCTGCGTGTAGTCGATCACCGCCGGGAAGTTGGGCTGCATGATGGCGGTCTTCTTGACCTGCTCGGGGAACTTCTCGGCGATCTGGGCCCAACCGGCCACGTTGTTGTAGTCGACCGGCTGGGGGATGGGCGTGGCCATGAGCGGTGCGTTCACGACGTCGGCACCGGTGGTGATGGCGGGCACCGTCGGCAGCCCGCAGCCCTGGCGGATGGGCTCGGCGCCGGCGATCAGGGCCCAGGCCTGGCCCACCAGCGCGAAGTCCTTGGCGCAGGCCTCGGTCATCACGTTGTTGACCTCGGTGATCTTGGCGTCGTAGTAGTCGCCCACGAGCTGGCGGCCGTTGATGCCGCCCTGCTCGTTGCACCAGCCGATCATCGCCCGCATGGCGTCCGTGGCCTCGTGGCCCCGACCCGGCGTGGCCAGGAAGCCGGCGTCGTCGCCGTAGGCGATGTTGATCATGTCGGCGGTGATGCCGAAGTCGGGTGCCCCCGTCGGGGTGCCCGGCCCGCACGGGCTCGGAAGGTCACCGAACTGCACCACCTCGCCCTTGCTTGCGCCAGTGGTGCTCGGCGTGGTCTCGCCGGTGGTCGAGCTGCGGCCGCCACCACAGGCGGCGGCCAGGAGGCCGAGGCAGGCCAGCATCGCCGCCAGAGCGGACGCGCGAGACGTACGGGTGCAGGACATGGGGGGTCACCTCCGGGGAGGACGAAGCACCAGACGGTAGTCAAAACATCGAGAGGTTTGCCGCACAACCGTGCCGCCAGCGCGGCGACGGCCGGCCCGGAGGCCACCCCGCCACCGCACCGAGGCGACGGTCAGGCCTTCAGGTCGGCGAACTTCACCACCTCGGCCTTCGGGGTCTCGATGTCGCCCTCGGGCAGGAAGAAGCGCCAGAACACGGTGCCGAGCGGGCGGCCCTCGGTGTCGATCCAGTTGGGCAGGCCCGGGTCGGTGTGGGCCAGGATCATCCGGAAGCTGCCGTCGGGCTCGGGTGTGGTGTTGGCCCGGTTGCGGCTCACCTGGCGGTTCACGTAGTCGTACATCTGCGACCAGCGGTTCCAGAGGCACACGTTGGCGAACCGGCACTCCGGCCAGCGCCCGGTGATCACCAGGGCCTCATCGGGGCCGATGAGGTACGGCGCCATGGAGTAGGCGGCGTCGAAGGCGGCGAACGCCATGTTGCCGGGGACCACGGGCTGGGGGAACTCGTTGGGTGTGATCGACACGAACGGGGCGGGTGACACCCCGGGCTGGGGCTTGGGCGCGTCGACCGTCTTCTGCTGCACGTGGTTGATGACGTGCTGGAGGCTCTCGGCCACCCGCTCGTCGTTCCAGCGCGGGGGCGCCGGCGGCGGGTCGACCACCTCGATGCTGAGCGGCACGTGGAGCGTCTGCGACGCGGCGGCCGACCACGGGAACTCGAAGTAGTGGCGGGTGGTGATGCGGCCGCCGTCGTCGGGGATGCCGAGCCAGTTGCGCTCGGCGGGTGGGCCGCCCAGGCGGATCTCGTAGTTGCCCTCGGCGTCGACGTCGATGTCGTCGTCGCGCAGCACGCCCGACGTCTGCGTGGCGTAGGCCCCACCCGCCGCGCCGGACTCCATGGTGAACGACGTGTACACCGCCCCGGCGAGGTTGCCCCGCACGACGTACTCACGGCCCGGTGCCACCGGCGTCTCGTAGTAGAGGGCGTCGGAGTTGTCGCCCGTGAAGCTCCGGGTCGGCGACACGATGCGGTGGAACACCGGCCGGTCGGGGTCGAACTCCTGGTGGCTGTAGAGCGCGCTCTGCAGGATGTGGGTCAGGTTGCGGAAGCCCTCGGCCACGTCGTCGTCGGACATGCCCGGGCCTGGCACCACCCACTCGTCGCCGGCGCGCTGGAGGAGCGCGACCAGCTCGGCGTACTTGGCCCGCGACAGCGGTGCGTCGGTCATCAGGTTCCCCCTCGAGAATGGACGCCGCATCCTCGCGGACTCGTCGGCCCGGCGCACGCGCCGCCACCTCCTGCGGCGCCGACCGCTACGGTCCGGACGCCGACGACCGGACGAGGGGGACGAGGTGGCGATCGACGACCGCAGGCTGGCCGAGACCGTCGAGTACGTGGCCGTGCGCCGGGTGCAGGACCGCTACGCCGACGTCGTCACCCGCCGGGCGTGGGCCGAGCTGCACGAGATCATGCAGCCGGGGTGCACGCTGTCGCTCGACCTCGGCGACCGGCAGCTGTCCTTCGACGGGCCCGGCGCCATCGGCGAGTTCATCGGCGGGCAGCTCGAGCAGTTCTCGTTCTTCGAGTTCGTGATCCTCAACACGGTGGTCGAGCTCGACCTCGATGCCGGGGTGGCCCGCTCTCGCATGTTCATGCAGGAGCTGCGCCAGAACGTGTCCGACGGCCGGCGCACCAACGCCTTCGGCGTCTACCACGACCGCTTCGAGCAGGACGCCGACGGCCGCTGGTGGTTCGCCCGTCGCCGCTACGCGTCGTTCTCCCGCACGCAGGTCCCCGGACCGGAGCACGAGCAGGTCGTCTTCGACCTGCCGCAGATCGAGCTGCGCAGCCTCTGACGCTCAGCCCGCCGTCGGGATCCAGTTCCCGTGGAAGCCGAAGGGCACCCGCTGGGGCAGGTGCACCCGGGCAACCGGACCGGCGGCGAGGTCGTCGGCGGCCACCACGACCAGGTCGCTCGTGTCGCTCTCGGCCACGTAGGTGAGCCCGACGAGCCAGCCGTCGTCCTCCGCCGTCGACCCCTCCCGCGGCACGAACACGAACTCGTTGGGGCCGCACCCGACGCCGAGCTCGAGCACCTCGCTGGTGCCCCGGTCGAGGTCGTGCTTGACGATGCCACCCCGCCCGGTGCCTCGCCCGGCCAGGTCGAGTGCGCCGTAGCCGTAGCGGTGGCGACGCCCGGTGAGGCGCTCGTCGCCCCGGGGGAACTCCTCGTCGACGTCGGAGAGCTGCTCGGCCTTGCTGGTCAGCCCGACGGTGTCGACGCTCCAGCGCCACAGCGAGGGCCGACCGCTCTCGATCGGGCCGTTGTTGGGGCCGTCGAACATGCGGGGCCAGCGCACGGCGTCGACGACGAGCGTGTCGCCGTCGTCGTAGGCGTTGAGGGGGTGGAAGATGTAGCAGGGGTCGACGTCGACCCAGCGCACGGCGCCGTCGAGGTCGCGGCGGTCGACGAGCCCGAAGCGGGCGGGGTAGTCGTCCTGCCAGTAGTAGGGGAAGCGGCCGCCGGCCATGGCCGCGTCGAGATCGAAGGCGACGGGCAGGTCGAACACCACCGTCCAGCGCTGGCTGATGGCGCAGTCGTGCAGCATCGGGCTGCCGTGGGTGGCGATCATCCGGGAGTGGGTGACCTCGCCGCCCTCGCCGATCACCACGTGCTGCACCTGGTCGCCCCAGCCCCAGAAGTAGTTGACGGCGTGCCACTCCCGGGCCACGGGGTCGAAGTGCGGATGGGCGGTGAAGCCGGCGGGGAGCGTGCCGCCCATGTCGCTGGCGCCCACGGTGTCGAGCTCGGCGGTGAGCTCGTAGGGCCGCGGCCCGGACTCGACGCACGCCAGCAGCCGCTCGCCGATGCGCACGATGTTGGTGTTCGGCGCCACGTCGCGGTCGCCGATCACGGGCCCGGGGCGGGCGGGCTCACCGAGGGCCTCGGCCACCGGGCCGGACCGCACCCACCGGTTGCGGTACCACTCGGCCTTGCCGCCGCGGAGGCGGACGCCGTGGACCATGCCGTCGCCGGTGAACCAGTGGTAGGTCGCCGGGTCGGGGGAGGTGATCGGGTTGGGGCCGTTGCGCAAGTAGCTGCCGTCGAGCTCGGCCGGGACGGTGCCGGTGACGGCCAGGTCGACCGCGGTGACCTCCTCGGCCACGGGTCCGAAGTTCCCCTCGAGGTACGGGTTCGACATGACGCCTCCTCTCGATCGCTCGCGATGATCGCGCTGCGGGTCTCCGCCGGTCACCAGAAGCTGCCGGCCCAGACCGGCGAGGTGCGCACGTCGACGCTGGGGAAGAGCTCGGTCTCCCACGGGTCGACGGCGGTGGGGCCCGAGAGCACGACCTCGTCGGGCCCTCCACCCGTTGCTCGGGCGGCCACCGCGGTGGCACCGAGGCCGGCGACCAGGGACGCGGCGGGATGGGCGATCCAGCTGGCGAAGGTGTGCAGGTGGCTCATCCGTGGTCCCCCCTCGACGTTGCCGACATGATGTTCCACAAGTGACATTCCACAAGTGACCTGTCGCACCATACGGCTCCACCGTTGACATGTCAAGGGTGGAATATGCTGCCGGACATGAGCCTGCGCCACGGCCTGCTCGGCCTCCTCGCCCACTTCCCGTCCAGCGGCTACGACCTCAAGCGGTGGTTCGACGGGTCGCTCGCCTTCGTGTGGCCCGCCACCCAGAGCCAGCTCTACGGCGAGCTCGGGCGGCTCGAGGACGCCGGGCTCATCGAGGTGACCGACACCGGGCCCCGCCGACGCAAGGTGTACGACATCACCGAGGACGGGCGCACCGAGCTGCGCCGCTGGCTGC
Source organism: Actinomycetes bacterium (assembly GCA_029782145.1). Lineage (GTDB taxonomy): Bacteria > Actinomycetota > Acidimicrobiia > Acidimicrobiales > Acidimicrobilacustridaceae > CAMFLJ01. The sequence goes on from JAKOVH010000026.1 coordinate 179,051, forward strand.
TCGACGAGGAGCCCGAGCGGGTCAAGCGCAACGACTCGCTGCTGCGGGTGTTCTTCCTGGGCCTGGTGACGCCGGCCGAGGCCCGCCGGTACCTGGAGCGGGAGGCCGAGCTGTCCCGCTCGCACCACGAGCGGCTCCAGCAGGTGGCCGACTCGACGGACTGGGACAAGAACGACTTCAACCGCTTCGCCCGCCTGGCGCTCGAGAGCGGCCTGCGCTCCACCGAGACGAACGTCGGCTGGGCCGAGTGGGCGGCCGAGCAGACCCGCTCGCGGCGCCGGTAGCCGCGGCGCGGCAGGTTGCGCGGACGTCGAGGGGATGCTCCGATCGGCCATCATCGAGCGATGGCCGTCGAACCGACTCCCCGACGAGCGACGGGGCGTCGCGCCGTGGGATGCATCGGGGCGCTGACGTGGGCGGCGTTGGCCGGCTGTGGGTCGGGCTCCTCCCCGGCGGCGGACGAGCCGAGCCCGCGCTACGAGATCGACACCGTGGTGCTGGACTCGGGCACCGGGCCCGAGCTGTGCGCGGGCGGGGTCGCGACCAGCATGCCGCCGCAGTGCCACGGGCCGGCCGTGCACGGCTTCGACTGGGCCAGCGTCGACCACGACGCGGCGGGTGACGTGCGCTGGGGCACCTACCACCTGCTCGGCACGTGGGACGGCACGTCGTTCTCGCTGACCGGGCAGCCGGGGGCGCCGCGACCGGCAGAGGATCACTCACCGGTCGACTTCAGCCCACCTTGCCCGGAGCCCGAAGGTGGCTGGCCCACGGCCACGGTCACCTTCGAGCAGTGGCAGGCGTTCCGCACCGCCCTCCAGGAGCCTGCCGACTTCGCCAGCACCTGGGTCGACCAGCGAACGAACGTCGCCGACCCCGGTCGAGACGTCGTGACGGTGGCCTACACCGGTGACCCCGAGGCGCACCGGGCCGCGCTCGAGGCCATCTGGCCGGGCCCGTTGTGCGTCGTACAGGTTCCCCACACGCTCCGGGAGCTGCAGGTCATCGGGGAGGAGATGTCGAACCAGGCCACGGCGGACGAGCTGGGGGTCAGCCTGGTGTCGTCGTCGATCGACGAGGTGCACGGGGTGGTCGAGCTCCGCGTGATGGTGGCCGAGCCGGAGGTGCAGTCGCTGCTCGACGAACGCTACGGCACCGGCGTCGTCCGTCTCGAAGGTGCGATGCGGCCGGTGGAGTGACCCAGCCGCACGCGGTTCCCGTCGAGCAGGTGCTGGCGGTCTCTGCTGTTCGCGCCCGGTTCGATCGGTGGAGGTTGGTCGTTTGATGGCGGACCGTCGTCCACCGGTCCCGGGTCCGGGTCGCCGCTTCGACGCGTACCGGTGGACAGATGTGGCGTTCTGGCGCCCTTCCGTCCACGGGTCGGGATGTGGAACCTGGAATCTCCGGCGCGGTGGGGGTGGGTTGAGCGTTCGATGTTGTTTTCGTTGGGTTTTCGGACCGGTGGCTGTCACACCCCCTGAATAGGCTTGTTCGCATGGATGGGGGTGTGGCCCGGCTGGGCGAGGCGATCGAGGCGCTCGACGTGCCCGTCGATCGCGACGCCATCGTGGCCGCCATCGCCCAGCGCGACCGGCTCGACGCCAAGATCACTGCGGCGGTGGCGGCCTATGACGCGGCGGAGCTGTGGGACGCCGATGGGGCGACGTCGATGACCCGCTGGTTGGTGGCCGAGTGCCGCATGAGCGACTCGATGGCCCGCCGCCAGGTGCGGACCGCCAAGCGGCTGACGCAGTTGCCGGCGATGGCCGAGGCGTATGCCGCCGGGGCGGTGTCGGGTGGTCAGGTCGACCTGCTGGCCAAGGCGGTCAAGCCCCGCCACGTGGAGCTGTTCGCCGACATCGAGGCGGGCATGGCGCGCACGTGGCCGTGGCTCGACATCGAGGGCACCACCACGGTGCTGCGCGACTGGTTCACCAAGGCCGACGCCCTCATCGAGAACGCACCAGCCGAGGACAGCCGACGGTCGTTCGTGCACCTCGACGAGCTGCTCGACGACCGCAGCCGGGTCCGCGGCGAGCTGGTGGGCGACGACCGGGCCATCGTCGCCGACGCGCTGCGCCTGGCCGGACGCTCAGATGACGAGCTCGACGGCCGCCGCCGCACCCGCGCCGAACGCCTCGCCGACGCCCTGGTCGAGCTGTGCGCCCGGTTCCTGCACGACCACGACACCCCCAGAGCACACCCCGGCCGGCAACGGCCCGGGGTGAACGTCGTGATCGACGCCGCCGACCTCGCCGCCACCACACTGCGCCAACTCGGCATCACCAGCACCGACGCCCTCGACGCCTACCTCGATTCACACCCCACGACGGCAGCGGAGCGGGCCTGGTACCAGACCGGCCTCGACCGCCAACGTGAACCCGGCGGCGGCGGTGCGACCACCCTGTCAGGCCATGAGATCTCCCCGGCGTTGGCGGCCGCGTTCTGCTGCGACGCCACCATGCGCCGGGTGCTGTCGACCGGGTCGACCGTGCTCGACTACGGCCGGCCGATGGCCACCCTGCCCCGGTCGGTGCGCGACGCCGTCATCCTCCGCGACCGGCGCTGCCGGTTCCGGGGCTGTCCGCGCACCATCGACTGGTGCGAAGTCCACCACGTGGTGCACCGCGAGCACGGCGGCCCCGACGCCGTCGACAACTGCGTCCTGCTCTGTGCGAGGCACCATCACATCGTTCACAGAGACGGCTGGGACGCCAAGCTCACCCCCGACGGCACCCTGCGCGTCACCGACCCCGACGGGCGCACCCACACCACCCGACCACCCGGGCCCGGCAACGGGCCCCCACCCAGTCAACCCGACCTCTTCGACCAGAGCGCCTGAACGGACCGCCGGTACAGGCGGACGCGCCCGACTGAAAGCCCGTCCCTGCGGCAGCCGTCCGCGCCCACCACGCCTGGTTTCCGCGGAGGTGCGAGGTCGCCGGCGTGGTGGGCACGGGGCGCACATCAGGGCGCCGAGAGTGTCGGAGCGCGGCGCGCCGTCCGCGGCGCCGAGAGTGTCGGAGCGCGGCGCGCCGTCTGCGGCGCCGAGGGTGTGGGAGCGCGGGGCGGAGGGGCCGGCGCGCGAGGCGGGCAGGCGACGGGGTAGGTCCTGGGCATGACCGAGAACACGCCACCAACCGGCACCGACACCGCCACGGGCACCGACCCCGACGCTCGCTACGAGCAGCCCGGCTACGAGGACAAGTCGCTGGGCCAGGCCGCCAACCAGGACCAGGAGCTGGCCGACCGCCTCCTGGCCGAGGAGGGCGGCGACGTGCGGACCGCCGAGGAGCGCTTCGAGCGCGAGTCGCACGGCCCCGGCACCGGCGCCGACTGAGCCACCGCCGGGCCCGCGCACACCCGGCGTTCCCGCCGGCCCACCGTCGCTGGCCTGGGAGGCTTGCCGGCCTGGCAGGCTCTGACCATGGCCGAGCCCGAACCGCTGACCATCGACCCCGCCGACTTCGACGCCGTGGGCGTGCTGTCCGACGCGGTGGTCAACCTGCGGGCCCACACCATGACCACCGACAAGGACGTGGCCGCCACGATCTCGGCCCCGGAGGGCTGGCACCGCGTCGTGGCCACCAACAAGCCCGGTGGCAGCACGGTGCTGGTCGTGCGCTTCGGTGAGCTGAGCATGTCCCGGCTGCGCAACGTCGCCGACGCCCTGCACCGGCGCGGCTGGCAGCTCGACGAGGACGGCGAGGGGGCGACGCTGCGCCAGCCTCCCGGCACGCCGGCCACCGACGTGGCGTTCGAGGTCCTCGCCGCCCTCACCGTCGCCGGGGCGCCGAGCGACCCCCGCACGGCCACCGCCGTCGACGCCGACGGCTCGCCGGTCGACCTGCGCCCCTGAGGAGGAGAGGGAAGGGGCGGGTCGACCGGCGCGCCGCCGGAGGGCGCAGGACCGGAAGGCCGTCGAGCGAGGGCTACTTCGCCAGCTCTCCAGTGCGCTCGACGGGCATCGGGCGGCCGAACAGGTAGCCCTGGCCGAGGTGCACCCCGGCGTCGCGCAGGGCATCGCGCTGGGCGTCGTTCTCCACCCCTTCGGCGATCACCCGGCACCCGTGGCCCTCGGCGAAGCTCACGAGCGTGCCCACGAAGGCCTGGCGGGCGGCGTCGATGTCGATGCCGTTGATGGTCGTGCGGTCGAGCTTCACGAACGACGGGCGCAGCTGCTCGACCAGGGCGAGGCTGTCGTAGCCGGCGCCGGCGTCGTCCACGGCCAGCATGACCCCCGGGGGCAGCGACGACGCCAACGCGACCGGGTCCATCGACGGGTCGGCGCTGCACTCGACCACCACGGGGCAGGGCGCGTCGCCCAGCACCTGCGCCAGCAGCTCCGGGTGAGCGCCGAGGGTGGCCGAGACGTTCACCGACACCCACGCCCCCGTGGGCAGCGAGCGGGCCGACGCCAGCGCGCCCCGCACCAGCGCCAGGTCCAGCTCCAGGGCCCGGCCGGTGGCCTGGGCGTCGGCCAGGGCGACGTCGGGAGTGCGCCCGTCGGCGAAGCGGGTGAGGGCCTCGAACCCAATCGGGTCGGCCGACTCGAGCTCGACGATCGGCTGGAACACGGTGAAGAAGGCGAACTCGTCGAAGCTGGCCGAGCCGGACCGACCCAGCGTCGCCCAGCTCGACGTGCGCTGAGCCTCCGCCGGCGCGGCCCCGTCGGCACGCGCCTCGACCTCCGCCTCGCGGGTGGGGCGCCGGGCGATGACCGCCGTCTCGGCGGCGTCGGTCGTGCCGTAGTAGAGCACCGACGCCCAGTCCGTGATCGTTGCGCCGCCGCCGGCGGAGCCCGCAGCCGCCACAACGACCCGAGGCGCCGGGGCGGGCACCGGCCGGTAGAGCCAGGCCCGCAGCTGCAGCCACAGGTCGACGGCGCAGTTGCCCAGCCCCACGAACGCCACCATGGCGTAGGTGGCCAGCACGGCGTTGAGCGCGGCGTAGGCGAGGTTCTCCCACCGGTGGAGCCTGACGTCGAGCACGATCGTGTAGACGGCCAGTGCGATCAGCGCCACCGGAGCGAGGATGTAGAACGCCCGTGCCGTCGTGCGGTCACGCACCTTCGGGGTGCGTTTGAAGGCGCTCTTCTCGCCGGTCACCAGCTGGAGGATCGACGCGAAGCTGCCCGACAGGTTGACCGGCAGCAGGATCAGGTTGAACCCGTAGATGCGGGCCACGTCGAGGCGCTTGTAGCCGCAGGAGCGCAGGTCGTTCGCCATCATGGCGAAGTAGGGCACGGCGACGAGCAACAGCACGGGGTTCAGCAGCCCGCTGTTGAACGGGTAGCACAGCATGATCAGCAGGCATATCGACGACCAGAAGATCGACGCCATGTAGTTCACCCGCAGGAACAGCTCGCCGAAGCGGTTCTGCTCACCTCGGGACCGCCGGGCCTTCGACTGGCGCCGCAGCCGCGAGAGGATGAGCAGGCCGCCGTTGGCCCAGCGCTGGCGCTGGATGCACAGCGAGCCGAAGTCCGGGGGCGTGGCCGAGTAGGCGAGCCGCTCGGGGTAGTTGAGCAGCGTCCAGCCGTGGATGCCGAGGTCGATGGTCGACTCGGTGTCCTCGATGACGGTGCGGTCCTGGATGTAGCGGCGGATCTCCCAGTCGCCCTCGTAGTCGATCTCGACGATGTCCTCGAGGGCCCGCTTGCGCAGGATGGCGTTGGCGCCCACCCAGAACGTGGCGTCGTAGTGGGTCATGCCCTGGTGGACGATGTGCTGCAGGTCGGTGGTGGCGCCGGCGACGCGCTCGATGCGGGTTGCCGAGCCCGGGTAGGCGCTGTAGGGCGTCTGGGCCACGCCGACCGTGGCGTGGGCGCTCTGCTCCATCAGGTGCAGGATCCGCACGGTGTACTCCGGCAGCAGCACGCTGTCGGCGTCGAGGGTGAGCACGTAGTCGGGGTCGGGCACGGTGAGGTCGGCCGAGCGGGGCGCGCACGGCACCAGGGCGGTGCCCAGCGGCGTGCCCACCTCCTTGTAGCTCCCTCCCATCAGGCCGATGTAGCTGTTCAGGTTCATCGCCTTGTTCGGCGCGTGCGACAGCGACACGTACTGCTTGCGCTCGAAGCTGGTGAGCTCGGCGCGGAAGGTGTTGACCAGCCGGCGGTGCAGCTGGAGCATGCGCCGGGCGGGCAGGGCCTCGCCCTCGTCGGCGCCCGCCTGCAGGGCCAGCCCGATGACCTCGAGGTCGTCGGCCAGCGCGCCGACGACGTGGTCGGCGAAGAACGTGTCGGCGTGGTCGACGATCTCCTGGGCCGCGGCCAGCTCCCTCAGCCACTCGACGGCGCTGGCGTAGTGGCCGGCGAGGGCACGCATGTCGTCGACGGTGGGCTGGCGCTCGTTGGTCTGGGCGTCCTCGAAGTCCTCCAGCGCGGCCTGGAAGCGCGCGAAGGGCTCCCGCAGGAGGTCCTCCACCTGGGAAGGGAGGGCCCGAGCCTGCTCGAGCAGCTCGCGGGCGTGGTCCGACGACGGCTCGGGCGGGTCGTCGACGAGCAGCACGATGCGCAGGTAGGGGTGCTCCTGCAGGGCGGCCGACAGCAGCGTCGTGCGCACCACGCGCTCGTCCTCCTGGTAGGAGGGCACGAGCACGGTGACCGTGGGCATGGCCTGGTCGAAGAAGTCGTCGAGGGCCGCCCGGGGAGCCCGGCGGTGCACCCGGCTGCGGTAGAAGAAGCCGATTCGGGTGATGAGGTAGGCCATGGCCGACGCGGTGAGGGCCGTGACCACGACCATGTAGACGATGGCCTCGATCACCAGGCGGGCGCTGTCGGCTCGGCCCTCGATGAACTGCTGGAAGATGGTGAGGCACAGGTACGCGAACCACGCCGACACCGTGAGCACGATCGCCAGGCGGCCCATCCGGATGCGGCGCTCCGACACCGGCGGGGGCACCGTGGGCAGGGGCTGGTCGCGCCGGTCGCTGCCCCACTGGCGCCGCTGGCGCGCCGGGCTGCGGTCCGTCGTGGACTCCGTCGTCGAGTGCATCGACCCTCTCTCCGAACCTCGCTCGTCCCCGTGCGGGACGGCCCGGCGGCGATTCGGCCGCACGGCACCGCGCAGTGGTTTCGGCCCGGCACCGGCCCGGCTTCAGCGGATTCTGGCCACGATGAGCCGTCCGGCCCATCGGCTTCAGGTGGCTCGCTCACCGGTCGACAACCGGCTCCGGGCCACGCGACTCCCTGCGGCGGCCACGACGCACGAGGTCGGAGGAGCGCGCCATGCCAGCAGCATCCGAGGGAGCGGCGACGACCGCCGCGCCCGAGGGCCCGACCGAGCGCCTGTCGCTCGTGCGCCTGGCGATCGTGGTGCTGGTCGTGGTCGCCGTGGTCGGCGCCGGCGTGGTGAGCGTGCGCCGGGCGGTGGCCGGCGTGCCGCCCCGTGCCCGCTCGTGGAGCGTCCCGTACGTCGACGTCACGCTGACGCCGACGTACCAGTTCCAGGACCCGCAGACGAACCCGTCGCGCGACGTGGCGCTGGCCTTCGTGGTCGCCGACCCGACGAGCCCCTGCCGGCCGAGCTGGGGAGGCCACGACACCCTCGACGAGGCCGCAGACCGTCTGGAGCTCGACCGCCGGATCGCCCAGCTGCGGGCAGCGGGCGGCGACGCCGTCGTGTCCTTCGGTGGTCGGGACAACCAGGAGCTGGCGGTGGCCTGCACCGACCAGTCCGCCCTGACCGACGCCTACCGCTCGGTGGTCGAGCGCTACGACGCCACGATGATCGACCTCGACCTCGAGGGCGACGCCTTGTCGGACCCGGCCGCCATGCAACGCCGGGCCGCGGCCTTGTCGACCGTGCAGCAGGAGCGCCGGGGCGCGGGCAAGGCCCTCGACGTGTGGCTCACGCTGCCCGTCGCGCCGAGCGGGCTGACCGAGGAGGGGACGGCGGCCGTGGAGGCGACCGTCGACGGCGGTGTGGACCTGCTCGGCGTGAACGTGATGACGATGAACTTCGCCACCGCGCAGCACCCCACGCAGGACATGTCGTCAGCGGCACAAGCGGCGGTCGACGCCACCGCCCGCCAGCTGCGCGAGCTCTACCGGCGGCGGGGCACCCGCCTCGACGACGCCCAGGCCTACGCCCGGATCGGGGCCACGCCGATGATCGGCCAGAACGACGTGGACGGCGAGGTCTTCACCGTCGACGACGCCCAGGCCTTCGCCCGCTTCGCCCAGCAGCGGGGCCTGAGCCGGGTGTCGATGTGGTCGCTGAACCGTGACCAGGCGTGCGGCGCCACGTTCGCCGACGTGGCGGTCCACTCCAACACCTGCAGCGGCGTGGCCCAGCAGCCGCTGGCCTTCGCCCAGGTCTTCGCCGCCCTGCCCGGCCGGGCGCCCTCCGCGTCGGCGACCGACGCCATCGTGGTGCCGGACCGCAGTCCCTCCTCCGACGACCCGGCCCGCAGCCCGTACCCCGTGTGGCGGCCGACCGCCCAGTATCCGGAGGGCTACAAGGTCGTGTGGCACGGCTCGGTGTACCAGGCCAAGTGGTTCAACCAGGGCGCCGACCCCTCGATCGCGGCCGCCAACCCGTGGGAGACGCCGTGGGCGCTGATCGGCCCGGTCGGCCCCGACGACGTGGCGCCGACGATCACCACGGTGCCGGCCGGGACCTACGCCTCGTGGAGCCCGACGGCCCTCTACCAGCGCGGTGATCGCGTGGACTTCGACGGTCTGCCCTACGAAGCGCGCTGGTCCACCAAGGGCGACGCCCCGTCCACCCTGTTCCCGGTCGGGGCGGAGTCGCCGTGGGAGCCGCTGTTCACCGTGCCCGGCGAGCCCCCCGGCGCGGGGTGACCGCCACGGCGGGAGCGCCGTAGGATCGCCGTCGTGGCCTCGACGACCGTCCCCGTGACGACCCCGCACACCGCGGTGCGCCCCGCCGGCGCCCCCCGGTGGGCGCCGGTCAGCTTCGAGGACCGCATGGCCACGGTCGACTTCCGCGTCGCGCCCCAGGCCCACATCACCGTCGACAACGACGTGTGCAAGGGCTGCCCGGCCAAGCAGTGCGTCACCGCCTGCCCGGCCAACCTCTTCGTCCCCACGAGCGACGGCGGGATCCTGTTCAACTACGAGCAGTGCTTCGAGTGCGGCACCTGCTACCTCGTGTGCAACGGCGAGGGCGCCATCACCTGGTCCTATCCCGAGGGCGGGCACGGCGTCGTGTTCCGCCGCAGCTGAGGGTCCCGGTCCCGCCGTGCGCGTCGTCGTGTGCCTCAAGTGGGCCGACCGCCGGCCCGAGGTCGACGCCCTGTCCGGTGACGTCACCGACGACGAGCGCTTCTTCGGGGCCTCCGCGGCCGACGAGGCGGCGCTCGAGTGGGCGCTGCGCCTGGCCGAGGTGTGGGGCGTCACCGTGGTCGCCGCCACGGCCGGCCCGCCAGCCGCCGAGGCGGTCCTGCGCGACGCGCTCGCCGCCGGCGCCCACGAGGCCGTGCGAGCCGACCTGCCGCCGGACCGGCCCAGCGAGCACGTCGCCGCCGCTCTCGCCGGGGCGCTCGCCTCCACCGGAGGAGCCGACCTCGTGCTCTGCGGCGTCCACTCGCTCGACCGCGGGTCGGGCTCGGTGCCCGCCCTGCTGGCCTCGCACCTCGGCGCCGCCCAGGCCCTCGGCGCCCTCGGCATGCGCCCGTCGGGGGTGCCGGGCGAGGTGATGGTCGAGCGCCGGCTCGACTTCGGCCGGCGGGAGCGCCTGCGAGTGACCACGCCCGCGGTGGTGTCGCTCGAAGGCGGGGTCGCCGAGCTGCGTCGGGCCCCTCTCGCTCGCGTGCTGGCCGCCGCCTCGCTGCCGATCACGGTGGTGCCCGGCGGTCCGGCCGACCGCCGTTCGGCCGTGCGGGTCGAGCACCGCCGGCCCTACCGCCCACGGGCACGGGTGCTGCCCGGCCCCGATCCCCACGCTCCGGTGCGCGACCGCATCGTCGCCCTCACCGGTGCGCTCACCGAGCGCACCCCGCCCCGCACGGTCACCGGCTCGCCCGAGGAGGCGGCGGACGCCATCGTCGAGCAGCTGCGGGCCTGGGGCTACCTCGAGCCATGAGCCCGAGCGGCGGGCAGGGCGTTGCCGTGGTCACCGGCGCGGCGCGGGGCATGGGCGCCGCCGTCGCTCGCCGCCTGGCGGCCCGGGGCCTGACCGTCGCCCTCGTCGACGTGCCCGCCGAACCGCCGGGTCGGGTCGCCGAGGTGCCCGGCCCCTACCGGCCGGCGAACGGCACCGACCTCGACGAGGCCACCGCCCGCTGCGGCGGCCGCGGCGAGGCGTGGGCGGCCGACGTGCGCGACGCCGCCGCCCTCGGCCGGGTCGTCGACGCCGTGGTCGAGCGCCACGGTCGCCTCGATGTCGCCGTCGCCGCCGCCGGGGCGGTGGCGGGGGGCGCGCCGTCGTGGGAGACCTCCGACGAGGTGTGGTCGGCGATGCTCGGCGTCAACCTCACCGGCGTCTTCCACCTCGCCCGCGCCACGGTCCCCCACCTCCTCGACGCGCCCCTCCCCCGGCGAGGCCGCTTCGTGGCGGTGGCCTCGGCGGCGGCCCACCACGGCCTGCCCCGCATGGCGGCCTACTCCGCGGCCAAGCACGGGGTCGCCGGGCTGGTGAAGGCCCTGGCCGCCGAGCTGGGCGCCACGGGGGTCACGGCCAACGCCGTCGCTCCGGGCTCCACCGCGACCCCGATGCTGGAGGCCAGCGCCGCCCTCTACGGCATCGACGACCCCTCGGTGTTCGCGGGCCAGGCCCGCATCGAGCGCCTCATCGACCCCGACGAGGTGGCGGCGACGATCGAATGGCTCGGCCTCGACGCCCCCGACGCCCTCACCGGCGCAGTGGTCGACGTCGACGGCGGGTTCCGGGCGTGAGCGGCTTCTCCCGCAGCGTCGTCGACGCGCTCGACCGCACCATCGTCGGGCGGCGCGCCGAGATCGAGGTCGTGGTCGCCGCCCTGGCGGCCGACCGCCACGTGCTGCTGGAGGGCCCGCCCGGCACGGGGAAGTCGACCCTGCTGCGGGCCCTCGCCGAAGCCGCCGGCGTGGAGCTGGTGTTCGTGGAGGGCAACGCCGAGCTCACCCCGGCCCGCCTCGTCGGCACCTTCGACCCGGCCCGGGTGCTGGCCGAGGGCTACTCGCCCGAGGTCTTCCTCGACGGGCCGCTCGTGGAGGCCCTGCGCACCGGCTCGCTCCTCTACGTGGAGGAGATCAACCGGGTGCCCGAAGAGACGCTCAACGTCGTCATCACCGCCATGAGCGAGCGAGAGCTGCACGTGCCCCGGCTCGGACGCGTCGAGGCCGCTCCCGGCTTCCGCGTGGTGGCCGCCATGAACCCCTTCGACGCCATCGGCACGGCGCGCATCTCCTCGGCGGTGTACGACCGGGTGTGCCGGGTGGCGATGGGCTACCAGGCCCAGGACGAGGAGGCCGAGATCGTCGCCCGGGAGGCACCCGTCGCCGGTCCGGGCCCGCTCGGGCATCGGGCGGTCCGCGTGGTGCGCGCCACGCGCGACCACCCCGACGTGCGCGTCGGCAGCTCGGTGCGCGGCGCCATCGACCTGTCGCTGCTCGCCGAACAGCTGGCCGAGCTGCGGGCCACGACGCCCACCGACGACGCCGTCGGCCTCGACGCCGCCCTGGCCGCCCTGTCCGGACGCATCCGGGTGCGCGAGGGCTCGGGCCGCTCCCCCGAGGACGTGGTCCGCGAGCTGTGGGCCGCCCATCCGCTCGCCCCCGATGATGAGCCGGCGAAGGATCATGCCGAACCCGCGGAGACGGCCGACCAGAGCGGCGCCCCGGGAAAAGCCTGACCCCCCGTGCGGGGGGCGTGCGGGCCGACGAGCGCCGCACCGACGACGAGCGCACCCTCGAGGACGGGGCGGCCCAGGACGCGGTGGCCGAGGCGGCCCGGCGCACGACCTCCCGCCAGGCGCTCGCCCGCCACCGCGGCTTCGAGCAGGTGTCCCCCCAGGTCGGCCAGCTCGACGAGGCCGCCTTCGACGATGCTCTCCGCGCCGACCCCGACGAGGCCATGGCCCTGCTCGCCGACATGACCGGTGCCACCGACGAGCGCCTGCGGGACCTGGCCCGCCGCCTCGCCGGGCGGGTCGTGGTCGACACCGTCCGCACCGGCACGCCCCGGCGCCGGGGGATCGGCCGCCTCCGCCACGCTCCCGCCGACCGGTCGAGCGGCGAGCTCGACCTCGACCGGGGCCTCGAGGCGCTGGCCACCTCCCGGGCGCACGGGGTCGCGCCGGCCCTCGACGAGCTGCACGCCCGGGAGTGGTCCCGGCCCGACCTCGCCGTGTGCCTGCTGGTCGACCGAAGCGGCTCGATGGGAGGCGCTCGCCTGGCCACCGCCGCCGTGGCGGCCGCCGCCTGCCTGTGGCGGGCGCCGCTCGACACGAGCGTGGTGGCCTTCGGCGACGAGGCCGTGGTGCTCGCCGGCCAGGGGTCGGGCCGTCCCGCCGAGCAGGTGGTGGAGGACCTGTTCCGGATGCGGGGCCACGGGCCCACCGACCTGGCCCTGGCGCTGCGGGTGGCGCGCCAGCAACTCGAACGGTCGTCGGCGGCGCGGCGCATCACCATCTTGCTGTCCGACGCCCGAGCGACGAAGGGCGGCGACCCCCTGGCAGAGGCCGCCGCCCTCGACGAGCTGGTGATCGTGTGCCCGGCCGGCGACAGCGTCGAGGCCGAGCAGCTGGCCGGCGCCCTGGGCGCCCGCTGGGTGGAGGTGAGCGGCCCCGGCGCCGTCCCGGAGGCCGTCGCCGAGGTGCTCTCCTCCTAGTCCGTCAGGCCACCGCCGGCTCGCCCGAGCGGTCGAAGCGGCGGCTGACGGCGAGGCCGACCGACACGACCGTGAGCCAGATCGTGCTCAGGGCGGGCAGGCCCGGCAGGCCTGTGGCGGCCAGCACCGCCAGCGGCAGACCGGCGAACAGCACGCTCACCACGCCCACCCACCGGGGCAGCAGCCGCTCACGGAAGGCCAGCCACACCGAGGCGAGCGCCGCCACCGTGCCGCCCCACCAGACCATCCACGCCCCCAGGTCGAGGAACATGAAGATCGAGTAGAGGCCCTCCTGGGACATGATGTCGTGGTCCATGCCGCCGGGCAGGTAGACCGACATCGAGCCCTTCAGGCCGTAGCCGATCATCATGGCGCCGGCGCTGGCGACGAAGGCCATCGACACCACCCGGGCGGCGAGGCTGTCGGGTGCCGTGCGGGCCGCCCACCGCCGCCACCCGGCGGCGGCGACGAGCAGGGCCAGCACGCAGACGAAGCCGGCCACCACGCCGACGTGGTACGGCGCCGACTCGAGCTTGTCGACGACGGCGCCGCCGGTGAGGTAGTCGGCCTCCTGCAGCTGGCCGGACTGGTCGGTGAGGAAGGTGGCGACGAAGCCCGCCGCCCCGGCCACGGCGCCCCACAGCGCCCACGTCGGACGGCGGGAGCCGCTCGACCGGGCGGAGGTCGAGGTGGTGCGGCTGGCGGTGGAGGCGGAGGTCGCAGTGGAGGCGGGTCCGGCGGGGTGGGCCGAGCGGGGGTCGTGGAGCTCGGTGACGCTGAGGGTGAGCGAGTGGTCCTGGGGGTCGACGGTCGAGGTCATGGTGTGCTCCTTGGGATCGTGTGGTCGAGGCAGCCCTCACGATCCGCCGCGGGCCCGTCGAGCGGAACCGTGCTGCCCTGCGAACCGGGGGTGTGGCCAGCACCACCCCGATCCACATGGAGGCGCCCTTCAACGGCCCGGGGCCGTCGGGTTCCGATGGAGCCACCCCGACCGACCACTCACGAAGGGACCACGACCATGAACCGCACCACCGCCACCCGCACCACTGCCCGCACCACCGGCACCGGCACGCTGCCCGGCCCCGCCCGCTCCTCGCTCGCCCGCCGGGTCGGGCACGTCGGCACCGGCCTTCTGCTGGCCGCCGCCCTCGGCAGCGGGCTCGCCGCCTGCAACGACGAGAGCGACGCCGCCCCCAGCCCCACCACCGCCGACACCCACGCCGTCGCCGTGCCGACCGAGGCGTGCGACGCCTTCGTCCAGCTGTCGGCCCTCACCTTCCAGATGCCGGAGGCCCCCGAGGAGATCCCCGGCTTCCTGAATGCCCAGGTGCTCCCCGTCGTGCGCACCATCACCACCGGGCTCCCGCACGAGGCGGCCGGCGCCGGCGCGCAGGTGCTCGACGCCTACACCCAGGCCGCCACCACCGGGAACCCCGAGGCCCTCCAGAGCCCGGAGCTGGTCTCGGCCCAGGCCACCGTGGGCAAGGCGCTCCACGACGGGTGCGAGGGCACTGCGCTGGACGTCACGGGCGTCGACTACGCCTACCACGGCCTGCCCGACGAGGTGCCCGCCGGCCGGGTGCAGCTGTCGTTCACCGACGGTGGCACCGAGCAGCACGAGATCATGATCGTGAAGCTCAACCAGGGCGAGAACCTGACGCTCGACCAGGTGCTGGCCCTCCCCCAGGAGGAGGCGTTCTCCCACGTGACGCCGGTCGCGGGGACGTGGGGCAGCCCCGGCGAGACGAGCTACACCTCGATGGACCTCGAGCCGGGCACCTACTTCGCCCTGTGCAACATCCCGATCGGCGGCGGCGAGCAGGGCGCCCCGCACCACACCGCCGGCATGAAGCAGACCTTCGTGGTCCGCTGAGCCTGTGCCGCCGTGCGACGCTGGCCCCGTGGTGGGTGCAGCGACAACGGTGGCCGACCGCCACGAGGACCTCCTCGTGGCGGTCGGCCTGCGCAAGAGCTACGACGTCGACGCGGCCCCGGTCCGCGCCCTGCGGGGCGCGGACCTCGCCGTGCAGGCCGGCGAGCTGGTGGCGGTCACCGGGCCCTCGGGCTCGGGCAAGTCCACCCTGTTGAACATCGTGGCCGGGCTCGAGCGGCCCGACGAGGGCAGCGTGCGCCTGCTCGGCCGGGACCTCGTCGACGCGTCGGAGACGGAGCTGGCCCGCATCCGGCGCCGCCACCTCGGCATCGTGTTCCAGTTCTTCAACCTGCTCGACGGCATGACGGCGGTGGAGAACGTGGCCCTCGCCGCGCTGGCCGGCGGAGCGAGCCGGCGAGCGGCCGTCGAACGGGCCCACGAGCTGCTCGACCTGCTCGGCCTGCTCGGCCGGGCCAGCGCCCTGCCGCCGTCGCTCTCGGGCGGCGAGCGCCAGCGCCTGGCCATCGCCCGAGCGCTGGCCAACGACCCCGACCTGCTGCTCGCCGACGAGCCCACCGGCGCCCTCGACTCCGAGAGCGGCGCCGAGGTGCTCGAGGTCCTCACCCGCCTGCACACCGCCGGGCGCACCCTCGTGGTCGTCACCCACAGCCCCGAGGTCGCCGCCGCGGCCACCCGGGTGGTCGCCATGCGCGACGGCGAGGTGGTCCGGTGAGCGGGCGGCGACCCACGTCGGGCGCGTCACGGCGGCTGCGCCGGGCCGCGATCGCCGTCGCACCCGCGCTCGCCCTGCTGGTCGTCGTGGCCGCCTGCGCTGCCCTGGTCGTGCTGCTGGTGGGCCACCCGCCCCGAGGCGATCAGACCAGTGCCGTCATCCCGGTCCTGGTCGGCCTGGCGGTGGCGGCGGTGGCCTTCGCCCCGCTGCACCGGCGCCTGCGGGCCACCCTGCTGCGCGCCGTGCGGGGCGAGCGGCTCCTGCCCGAAGAAGCCGTCGAGCGCTTCGGCGACCGCGCCACCCGCGGGCTGCCGCTCGAGGAGCTCCTGCGCCAGCTCGCCGAGGCCCTGCACGCCACCCTCTCGCTCGAGTCGGTGCAGATCTGGACCAGCTCGGGCCCGCACCTCGAGCTCGCCATGGCCGTGCCGTCCCGGCCCCCGGGCACCTTGGCGCTCGACGCCGGACAGGTGGCCGCCCTGGTCCGCACCTCGACCGCCGGCCCGGCCTGGCTCGAGCTGTGGGCCCCCGCGCTGCTCGAGAGCGCGGCGGCCGACGCGCCACCGACGCGGGTGGTGCCCACCGTGCACTCGGAGGCGCTGGTCGGGCTGGTGGCGGTGCGTCGCCCGCCCGGCGCCGAGCCCTTCGACGACGCCGACGACCGGGCCCTGGTGGAGCTCGGCCGGCGCCTCGGGGTGGTGCTGCACAACCGCGAGCTCGACGCCGCCCTCCAGGCGACCCTCGCCGACCTGCGGGCCACCAACGCCGAGCTGCAGGCGTCCCGCATGCGCATCGTGGCCGCGTCCGACTCCGAGCGGCGTCGCATCGAGCGCAACCTCCACGACGGCGCCCAGCAGCACCTGGTGGCGCTCGCCGTCAACGCCCGCCTCGCTCGTGACGCCGTGGCCGACGATCCCGAGGCGGCCGCCGCGCTCCTCGACGCCCTCGCCGCCGACCTGCGCACCGCGGTGCAGGAGGTCCGAGCCCTCGCCCACGGCATCTACCCCCCGCTGCTGGTCGACGGCGGGGTCTCCGCCGCGCTGCGAGCCGCCGCCCAGCGCAGCCCCGTGCCCGTCGCGGTGCGGGCCGACGTCGACCGCTTCGCACCCGAGTCGGAGGCGGCGGTGTACTTCTGCTGCGTCGAGGCGCTCCAGAACGCCGCCAAGCACAGCCCTGGTGCGCACGTCACCGTCGACGTGCACCACGAGCAGCGCCCCAGCGGCCCCGTCGTCTGCTTCCGCGTCACCGATGACGGTGCCGGCTTCGACCCGGCGACCACCAGCCCGGGGCAGGGCCTGCACAACATGGCCGACCGGGCCGGCGCGCTGGGCGGCTCGGTCGAGTGGCACTCCTCCCCCGGGCAGGGCACCACCGTCGACGGATGGGTCCCCGCCGGCGCACGATCATGAGCCGGCGAACCTCTTCCGCCCTGGCCACCGGCGCGGTGGGCGCGGTCGCCCGCAGCGAGCTGCGCCGGTACTGGCGCCGCCTGCTGGTGCTCGGCCTGGCCGCCGGCGTGCTCGGCTCCGCCGTGGTCGGCGTCGCCGTCGTGGCCCGCCGCGCCGCCACCGCCTTCGACCGGCTGGCCGCGGCCACCGACATGGAGGACGCCAGCGTGTCCGTCTTCGGCGACCCCGCGGTCGTCCCCGAGGTCCGGGCGCTGCCGCAGGTCCGCCGCTCGTCGGTGAGCACCATGTTCGTCGGTGCCATCACGGGCCACGGCGTCGCCTACCTGAGCCTGCGCTCGTCTCCACCCGACGCCCTCGGTCGGCCCGTGCTCGTCGAGGGCCGGCTCCCCCACCCGGACGACCCCGACGAGGTCGTCGTCACCGAGGAGCTCGCCGCCCGGATGCAGGTCCGGTTCGGGTCGAGCTTCTCCTACTGCCTGCTCACCACCCAGGAGTTCGCCAGCTTCGACACCGGCTTCGGCGAGCCGGACGGCCCCTGCGCCACCCTGCGGGTCACGGGGGTCGGGCGCCGGGCGGGCAGCGACCAGAGCACGAACGTCTACGCCGGGCCCGCCTTCGCCGACCGCTACGGCGCCGGCACCGTCGCCGGGCGGGTGGTCGACGTGCGCCTGGCCGGCGGCGCGGCCGCCGTCGGCGCCTTCAGCGACGAGGTCGCGGCGATCGCGGCGGACCATCCCCCGGCGGCCGGCGCCGAGGAGTTCCCGGTCGCCTCCGTGTCGAGCCCCCGAGCCACGCGGGAGTCGGCGTCGGCCACCGCCCGGGTGCTCGTCGGCGGCCTGGTGGTCTGCGCCGTGGTGGCCGCAGTGGTGGGCCTGCTGCTGATCGGGCAGGCCCTCGGCCGCCAGTTCGAGGCCGAGGCCGCCGACCAGCAGGTCGAGGCGGCGCTGGGCCTGACCCCGCTCGAGCGCTGCCTCGGCCGGGTCGTCCCGTCGCTCGCCACCGCGGTCGTCGCCGCGGTGGTCACCCTGGCGGGCGCCGGGCTCGCCGCCACGGTGGAGCCGCTGGGCCCGCTGGCCGCCCTCGAGCCCCACCCCGGGTGGGCGCCGAACGTCGCCGTGGCCCTCGGCGGGGCGGTCCTGGTGGCGGTGGCCACGCTGGCCCTGGCGGCCCTCGCCGCGTGGCGGGCGGGACGGCGCCGTGCCGCGGGCGGCGTGGGCGCCCGCTCGGCCCGACGGACCGGACGGGCCCTGGTGGGCGGGCCGGTGGTGTCGACCGGGCTCTCCCTGGCCCTCGGCCGGGGCCGGCGCGGTGGCCGGTTGCCCGTGCGCGCCACCCTGGCGACGGTGGTCGTGGGGGTCGCCGGGGTCACCGCCGCGCTCACCTTCGCCGCCTCCCTCCACCGCCTGGGCGACCAGCCGGCCCGCTGGGGTTGGAACGGCGACGTCATCGTCGTCGACGCCCGTGCCGAGGTCGTGGCCGACGTGACCGCCGACCCGCGCGTGCGGAGCGCCGTGTGGCTGCACCAGGTGACCGGCACGCTCGACGGGGCCGACGCCACCCTCTTCAGCTACGAGCCCACCGCGGGCGCCGGGACCGGTTGGACGCTGCTGCGGGGCTCGGCGCCCTCAGGGCCCGCCGAGGTCGTGATGGGACCGAAGTTGGCCCGCCGCCTCGGAGCCGGCGTCGGCGACGAGGTCGCGCTCGGCCTGGCCGACGGCACCGCCCGCCCCCTGCGGGTCGTGGGCCTGGGCCTCGGCCCCACCGACGCCAGCGACGGATTCGCCGACAGCGCCCTCGTCGAGCCGGGCGCCCTCGACGGCGCCGCCGTGAGCGGCGCCATCGACGGACTGCTGGTGCGGGCCGGGTCGGGCGACGACGCGCAGGCGCTGGTGGACGACCTCTCCGGCCGCTACGAGCTGACCACGCCCGCGCCGCCCACACCGGTGCAGGACGTGCTCGACCTCGACCGCATCCCCGACCTCCTCGTGGCCTACCTCGGGGTGGTGGCGCTGGCTGCGCTGGCCAACGGCCTGGCCGTGGTGGTGCGCCGCCGGTCGCGCGACCTGGCGGCGCTGCGCACGATCGGCCTGACGCCCGGCCAGACGGTGGCGGCCGTGCTCACCGCGGCCGCCGCCACCACCGGCATCGGCCTGGTCGTGGGCGTCCCTCTCGGGCTGGCGGTGGGCCGGCTGGTCTGGTGGACGGTGACCGATCGGGTGGGCCTGGCCACCGACGTCGCCGTGCCGACCGCCGGCCTCGTCCTGGTCGTCGCCGGCGCAGTGGTGGTCGCCCTCGTCGCTTCTGCGCTCCCCGCCGTCCGGGCCGGCCGCCTGCGCCCGGGTGAGCTGCTCCGGGCGGAGTAGGTCACCGAGCAGGTGGGGGACCGAGGGATCAGACCCCGGCGGCCCAGCCGTCGTGGCGGTGCCACCAGAGGCGGTGGAGGACCTCCCCGCTCAGCTCCTCCTTGTGCACGTAGGCGACGGCGCCGCAGTCGCGGGCACCGGTGGGAAGGTCGGCGTGGTCGTAGCTCGAGCACAGGACCACCACCGCCCGGGGGTTGTCGGCGACGATGCGGCGGGTGGCCTCGATGCCGCTCACGGCGCCCAGGTTGATGTCCATCACCACCAGGTCCGGTTCCACCTCGGCGGCCTTCGCCACCGCCCCCTCGGCCGTGTCGGCGTCGCCCACCCACCGGAAGCCGGGCGTGCGGTCGAGCACGGAGCGGGCCGCGGTGCGGAACGGCGCCTGGTCGTCGACGACCAGCACGGTGATCTCGGAGGGGGCGGCCACCAGATCAGTCTGACCGGCGGCCTGCGGGGCGACCAGGGTGCGGGCCGGTGGGCGGGGGTGTGGCTAGCTTCCCCCCGCGTCGTCGAGCCACAGCAGCACCGCCTTCACCCGACGGTTCACGTCGGGCTCCTCGGTCAGGCCCAGCTTGGAGAAGATCGAGTTGGTGTGCTTCTCGACCGCCCGCTCCGAGAGCACGAGGGAGGCGGCGATGGCGGCGTTGCTCTTGCCCTGGGCCATCTCCCCCAGCACCTCCCGCTCGCGGGGCGTGAGGCGATCGACCTCGCTGCGGCGCGCCGGTCGGGTGGCCGACACCAGCCCCTCGACCACCCGCGGGTCGATCACCGAGCCGCCCGCGGCCACCTGGCGAACCGCGTCGGCGAGGTCGTCGGCCTCCGCCACGCGCTCCTTCAGCAGGTAGGCCCGCCCGCCGGAGCCCTCGGCCAGCAGGGCGAGCGCGTAGGCCGGCTCCTCGTGCTGGGACAGCACCACCACGCCCACGCCGGGACGCTCGGCCCGCAGGTCGGCCGCCAGGCGGATGCCCTCGTCGGTGCCGCTCGGGGGCATGCGGATGTCGGTGACGACGACGTCGGGCTCGAGCTGCTCGACGAGGCGCCGGGTGTCGCCGAGGTCGCCGGCCGTGCCCACCACCTCGATGTCGGGCGCGGCGGCGAGCACGCGCTCCACACCTGCCCGCACCAGCAGGTTGTCCTCGGCGAGGACCACACGGATGGCCATGCAGCCACCGTACGCGCCGCTCGCCACCCCGCCGTCCCACCTCGTCCGCCCCCCTCCTCCCCCACCCCCCTCGCCCGGTTCTGGTGGAGATCTACGTGCGCATGTGGTCGTAGATCTCCACCAGAACGAGGGTGGCGGGCGGGATCGGGGGTGCGAGGGGGACGAAGGGTGCGACGATGGCCGGGTGGGCGCGCACGATCTGGGGGACCGGACCTGGCCGGAGGTCGACCGGTGCGACCGCACGCTGCTCGTCGTGCCGCTCGGCAGCGTCGAGCAGCACGGGCCCCACCTGCCCCTCGACACCGACACCCGCATCGCCGTCGCCCTCGCCGACCGGCTGGCCGCCGCCCGCCCCGACGCGCTGGTGGCGCCACCCCTGGCCTACGGCGCGTCCGGCGAGCACGCCGCGTTCGCCGGCACCCTGTCGATCGGCACCGACGCGCTGGCCACGACCCTGGTTGAGCTCGTCCGCTCGGCCGACCGCTTCGCCGGGGTGGTGCTGGTCAACGGCCACGGTGGAAACCACGACGCGGTGCACGCCGCCTCCAGGGTGCTCCACCGGGAGGGTCGGTCGGTGCTCGCCTGGTCTCCGTCGGTCGAGGGCGGCGACGCCCACGCCGGACGCACCGAGACCTCGCTGCTGCTCGCCCTCGACCCGTCGTGCGTGCACCTCGACCGGGCCGAGCGCGGGGCCACCGCTCCCCTGGACCGGCTGATGGGCGAGCTGCGCTCGGGTGGGGTGGCGGCGGTCGCCCCCAACGGCGTGCTCGGCGACCCCACCGGCGCCACCGCCGCCGAGGGTGCCGTGCTGTGCGAGCGGCTCGTCGCCGCCCTCGTGGCCGCCGTCGAGGTGGCGTTCCCCCGGTGACGCCCGAGCCCAACGGCACGCCGTCTGGCGCCCCGGGAGCGCTGGCCGGGCTGCGGGTCACGGCCGACACCACGATGGAGGTCCACGCCGAGGGCCGGGTGCTGCTCGGCGGGTCGCCGCTGCGGGTCGTGCGGCTCACCCCTGCGGGCGCCCAGCTCGTGCGCCGGGTGCTCGACGGCCAGCCCGTGCCCGCCGGCCGCGCCGCCAGCGCGCTCGTGCGGCGGCTGCTCGACGGTGGCCTGGTGCACCCCGTCCCCGGGGAAGGCCCCTACGGCCCGGGCGACGTGACCGTGGTGGTGCCCGTGCGGGGCACCGTGCCGGCCTCGTTGCTGGCGAGCGTCGGCCCGGTGGCGGCCGTGGTGGTCGTCGACGACGCCTCACCCGTGCCGGTGGCCGTCCCGGCCTCGACACCCCACGGCACGCCGGTCCGGGTCGTGCGCCACCCCACCGGCAGGGGGCCGGCGGCGGCACGCAACACCGGCCTGGCCGAGGTCACCACCGACCTCGCGGCCTTCGTCGACGCCGACTGCGAGCCCTCGCCGAGCTGGCTCGACGGGCTGCTCGGGCACCTCGCCGACCCGGAGGTGGCGGTGGTGGCGCCCCGCATCGTGGCCGCCGAGCCCGACGTCGGCCCGCGGCCCGGCCGGCGCCGACGGCCCTCCCGGCTCGCCCGCTACGAGCAGAGCCGCTCGGCGCTCGACCTGGGCGGTCGGCCGGCCCGGGTCCGGGCCCGCACGAGGGTGTCGTTCGTGCCGTCGGCGGCCCTGCTGGCCCGCGCCGAGGCCCTGCGGGCGATCGGGGGCTTCGACGCCACCATGGCCGTCGGCGAGGACGTCGACCTGGTGTGGCGCCTCGACGAGGGCGGACGGTCGGTGCGCTACGAGCCGGCGGCCCACGTCGCCCACCGGCACCGCACGACCCTCGCGGCGTGGGCCACCCGGCGCTTCGACTACGGCACCTCGGCCGGGCCGCTCGCCCGACGGCATCCCGGGGCCCTGGTGCCCGTGGAGGCCTCGCCGTGGAGCGTGGCGGCGTGGGGCCTGGTCGCCGCCGGGCACCCCGTGGCCGGCCTGGGGGTGGCGGGGGCGACCACCGTGGCCCTGGCCCGCAAGCTCGGTGCGGTCGAGAGCGCGCCCGCGCTGGCGGCACGGGTCGCGGGCCGTGGTCACCTGGGCGCCGGTCGCCTCCTCGCCCAGGCGCTGGTGCGCCCGTGGTGGCCCGTCACCGGGGCGCTGCTCGCCGTGGTGCCGTCGCGCCGGCTGCGGGCGGTGGTGGCCGCAGCCGTCCTCGGCCCGCCGCTGTACGACTGGGCCCGGGAGAGGCCACCGCTCGGGCCGTTCGCGTACGTGGCCCTCCGCCTGGCCGACGACGTCGCCTACAGCGCCGGCGTCTGGGTGGGCGCGCTGCGCTCGGGCACCGCCGAGCCGCTCGTGCCCGAGCTCACCTCCTGGCCCCGGCCGAGCCGCTACTCGACGTTCCGGGCCCGGCGGGCGGCTAGCCCACGTTGAGCAGGTCGACCACGAACACCAGCGTCTCGCCGCCCTTGATCACGCCGCCGGCGCCTCGGCTGCCGTAGCCCTTGTGCGGCGGGATGGTGATGCGGCGGCGGCCGCCCACCTTCATGCCGGCGACGCCCTCGTCCCAGCCCTCGATCACCTGTCCGGCGCCCAGCCGGAAGGCGAAGGTGTCGTTGCGGTCCCAGGAGGCGTCGAACTGCGTGCCGTCGCTCCAGGCGTGGCCCACGTAGTGGACGGTGACCACCGCGCCGGCCACGGCCTCGGCGCCGTCGCCTACCTCGATGTCCTCGACCACGAGGTCGGCGGGCGGCTCGCCCTCGGGGATGGTCACGTCGGGCTTGGTGTCGGCCATCGGGCCAACCTAGTGCCGTCCGGGCCGGGACCGGCCGAGCCCTCGACGTTCAGCGGCCGGCGCCGGCGGGGGTGATCATCGGCGGCGCACCAGCAGCGTCCGCCACTCGTCGTCGGCCAGGGTGCCGCACAGGTCGAACCCCAGCACCTCGAACGCCGGCAGCACGTCGCCGACCTGCACGCCGAGCACCCCGCTCAGCACCAGCGTGCCGTCGTCGGCCACGACGCGCGCGAGGGCGGGCGCCAGCTCGACCAGCGTGCCGGCGGCGATGTTGGCCACCACCACGTCGTAGGCGCCCGGCTCGAGCTCCTCGGCGGGGGTCGCCGAGGCCACCACCACGTGGCTCACCCCGTTGCGCTCGGCGTTGTCGGCGGTGGCGCGGACCGCCTCGGGGTCGACGTCGACGGCCACGACCACGGCCGCACCCATCCGGGCGGCAGCCACCGACAGGACCCCGCTGCCCGACCCCACGTCGGCCACCGCGCTCGCCGGCTCGACCAGTTGCTCCAGCTCGGTCAGGCACATCCGGGTGGTCGGGTGGGCGCCGCTGCCGAACGCCCGGCCGGGGTCGATCGACAGCACCACGTCGTCGTCGTCGGCCCACGGGGGCGGCTCCTGCCAGGCCGGCACCACCACGAACCGGCTGCCCGCTCGCCACGGACGGGCGTAGGTGCGCCACGCGTCGAGGTCCCGATCGCCGTCGATGGGCTCGACCGACACCGGGCCGCAGCCGCGCATCCGGTCGGCCACCTGCTCGGCCAGGGCGGCGGCGACGCCGGCGCGCAGCTCGACATGGCCGTTGCCGGCACAGGCGCGCTCCTCGACCCCCGCCACGCCGGCCTCCCAGAGCAGGCCGCTGACCACGTCGACGTCGCGGGCGAGGACGCGCACGACCACGGTGGACCACTCCGAGGAGCCGAGCGGGTCGAGGCGGGACGTCACGGACAGGGGGCGGGGCGGCAGAACGGCGCGCCGCGGCGCTCAGTCGACCCCGTAGGTGGCGGCCAGGGCCTGGCGGCACGCCTCGCACACGGGGTAGCGGTCGGGATCCCGGGTGGGGATGAAGCGCTCACCGCAGAGGGCGGTGATCTCCTCACCCAGGACGTAGCCGCGCATCTGGTCGTCCTTGCGGATGATGTGAGCGACCTTGCCGTCCTCGAGATCGGGATCAGAAGGACGGGTGTCGGGGCGTTCGATGACCTCGCTGCTCACACCCCGAAGGGTATCCCCGCCCGCTGGCTCGCCCGCAAGCTCGTCGAACACCCACGTCAGGCCCCGGTGGTCGACCAGTGCCAGGGCTCGCTGGGCAGGTTGGCGAAGCCGAAGCGGGCGGCGTTGGCGGCGAGCCACCGGAACGCCGGGCTGGACCGGGACTCGATGAAGGCCCCACCGACGCTGAAGTCGACCGCCAGACCCTGCTCGTGCAGCGACGCGCCCGGCCGGGCCGTCGGCGGCGAGCACTGGTCGGCGGGCATCTCGTAGAGCTGGTAGTCGCTCCACCCGCAGTTCTGCCCCCGCAACGCCACCTGGTTGCGGCTGTCGCGCCACCCGTAGCCGTCGAGGTGGATGCCGTCGGCCGCCGCCGCGGCCAGCAGCTGCCGGAGGTTCGGGCCGACGCTCGCCGCGACCGTGATGCCGCCGACCGTGACCAGCGGGGGTCGGGGCGCGTTCTTCACGCTGGCCACCTCGAGGCGCGACGAGCCCCCGGCCGCTCCGGTGGAGGGACCGCCCCGCGCCACCGGCACCCGGGCCACGGCGGCCGCCAGCGCCGCCTCCTCCTCGGCGACCCTCTGGCCCAGGTCGGCGTCGACCCGCGCCAGGTGGGCGGCGTCGGCGAGGCGGTCGTCGAGGCGGGCCCGCACCTGCTCGGCGAACGCCTGCTGCTCGGTGCGGGCCTGATCGAGCGAGTGCAGCGCCTGCTCGGCCTCCGCGGCCGCCTGCTCCGCGCTCCTGCGGGCGTCGACGGCGCGCTGGCGCTGGTCGTCGAGGCGCTGGCGGGCCGCTCGCAGCTCGTCGAGCACGTCGGCGTCGGTCCCCGACCGCATCTGCAGCAGGGCGCGCCGGGTGGCGTCCTCCTGGGCGCTGCTCGCCTCGAGGCGGCGCAGGACGTCCTCCTCCGGCGGTGACACGTAGGCGTCGACGGCGTAGGCGACCACCCGGGCCTGCAGCTCGTCGACCTGGGCGCTGGTCGAGGCGATGGCCCGCTCCGCCTCTCGGGCCTCCGCCGTGCTGAGCTCGACCTGGCGGCGGGCGTCGGTCAGCGCCGCCTGCCGGCCCCGGACGTTCTCGTCCAGGGTGCCGAGCGCGGCGGCCACCTGCTGCTGGTCGCCCTTCAAGGCATCCACCTGGGCCGCGACCCGGGCCTGCTCGGCCCGCACCTGCGCCCGCTGCTCCCGGGCGCT
Source organism: Actinomycetes bacterium (assembly GCA_029782145.1). Classification (GTDB taxonomy): domain Bacteria; phylum Actinomycetota; class Acidimicrobiia; order Acidimicrobiales; family Acidimicrobilacustridaceae; genus CAMFLJ01. The sequence goes on from JAKOVH010000026.1 coordinate 204,503, forward strand.
CTCGGCCTGGGCGCTCGCGGGCGCCACCACCCACACCGTCGCCAGCACCGACGCGACGACGGCGGCCACGAGGGCCACCGTGGTGGTGCGTCGGTTGCAGCGCGGGGTCGAGCTCATGGGTCCTCTGACGCGTCACGTCGAGGAAGGCCCGGCATCCGCCCGCGAGCTGAGGGTGACCATACCGCCACACCACGCCGTTGACCAGGGGCGGAGCGCGGAGCCGGGCGATACGGTCGAGGCATCATGACCGACACCGCCGCCTCCGACCACCACGCCGTCCTCGAGGTCCTGGAGCGGGTCGCCGAGCAGCGCCGGTCGAGCCTGCGGGTCGACCCCGAGCGTCCGGTGCCGCCCGAGCTGGTGGCGCGCCTGGTGCGCGTCGCCGCCACCGCTCCCAACCACAAGAAGACCTTCCCGTGGCGGTTCCGGGTGGTCACCGGCGACGCCCGCACGGCGCTCGGCGAGGCGCTGGCCGAGGACCTGATCGCCGCCGGGGAGGAGAACCCGGCCAAGGTGGCCAAGGCCCGGGTCAAGTACCGGCGGGCCCCGGTGGTGCTGGTGGCCGCCGCCGCCGCCGGCACCCACGAGGTCATGACCGAGGAGAACCGCGACGCCGTGGCCGCGGCCATCCAGACCCTGCTGCTGGCGGCCACGGCGGCCGGCCTGGGCTCGCTGTGGTCCACCGGGGCGGCGGCCCGCTCGCCCCGTGTGGCCGAGCTCGTCGGGCTCGACCCCGCCGACACGGTCGTGGGCCTCGTGTACCTCGGGTGGCCGGTCGGTGCGCCCGACGCCGCTCCCCGGCCGGAGCCCGACCTGCAGTGGGTCGAGGCGCCGGCCCCTCCGAGCTGAGGACGGCTCAGCCCCCGAAGGGGTTGCCCAGCGGGTGCAGCAGGTCGAGCACCAGCGCCGACAGGCTGGCCACCAGCAAGACCCCGACCACGGCGATGCCGATCCGCTCGAAGGCCTTGCCCGTGAGCACCACCCGCCGATGCCGGAGCCGGCTGCCGACCGCCTCACCGGCCGCGGCCAGCACCCGCCCGCCGTCGAGGGGCGGGACCGGGAGCAGGTTGAACAGCCCCAACGCCAGGTTGATCACCGCGATCAGCAGCACGGCGACGTACCAGCCCGCCCCGGACGCCTGGTCGGCCAGCCGACCGATGCCCACCGGTGACACCAGCCGGTCGGAGTCGGCGGGCACGTCGTCGCCGGTGGCCACCGCCCGCCCCATCGAGGCGATCGTCGAGGGCAGCTGCAGCATCGGCTCGACCGAGGCGTTCGCCGCGTCGGCGAAGCGCTCGGCGCCCACCGTGACCCGCTCGCCGAGCGGCAGGTCGCCGCTGGTGCCGGTGGCCGTGGGCAGCTGACCGGCAGCCGACACGCCCACGATCAACAGCACGGCGATCGCCAGGTTGGCCATCGGCCCGGCCAGCGCGATGACCGTCTTGCGCCACGGCGCGGCGTCGTGCTCGTCGACCAGCTTCACGTAGCCGCCGGCCGGGATGGCCTTGATCCCCCACTCCGTGCCGCCCCGCTCGATCGACCACAGCCGGGGTCCGAACCCGACGAAGAACTCCTTGGACCCCACCCCGACGGCCCGGGCGGCGAGCAGGTGCGCCAGCTCGTGGGCGGCGATCGAGCCCAGCACCGCCGCCACCACCAGGGCCGCACCCAGCGCACCGGCCCAGACCAGCCACACCACGGCGACCACCAGCAGCACCAGGGTGAGCGCGGGCGGCACCCGGCGCGGCCGCCGGACCGCCTCGGTGACGACGAGCCCGGGCGGCGGGGCGACCTCGACCACGCCGTCTCGCAGGTCGATCACGAGCTCGCCGTCGACCACCTCGACCGGCACGGGGGTGTCCGTCGGGTCGAGCACCGGCTCGAGGCCCTGGCGTGGTGTGGTCGCTTCGGTCACGACGTCCCCTCCCCTTCGACCGCGGTGCGCGTCCGACGACGACCGCACTGCGTGGTTCTCTACCACGTCCGCGACCGTTCTGCTCACTCCTTGGTCGGGCGTAGGGTTCCTGGCGCATGCCGCCGAGACCACCGCACCCCGCCGCCGCACCGGCCCCGACCGCTCGGGTGCGGGTCCTACGTCGCCGCCTCTACGCCATCGCCGCGTCGTGGCTGTTCATCGTGGTGTTCTTCGTCATGCCGGTGACGTTCGGGACCTGGATCTTCGTCGTGCCCGCCGTCGCCTTCGGAGCGGCCGCGGTGGCCACCACCCTCCAGGCCCGGTCCCCCACCGGGCCCGACGCCGAGACCCTGGCGCCCGGCGCCCTCGAGGCCGCCACTCGCCGAGATCCGGTGGAGGTGCACGGCACGTGGACGTCGGGGTCCGCGGCCGGGGGCAGGGCGGCGCAGAAGGGCCTGCTGCGGGTCGCCGACCGGCGCATCTCGTTCACGACCGACGCTGGCGACGTCGCCTTCGACGCTCCTGTCGGCAAGGTGCGGCTGGCCGCCGTCCCGGGCTTCTGGCGGCCCCAGCTCGACCTCGACGTCGGCGGCGCCACCCACACCATCCGCTTCTTCGCGCTGTGGGACCTGGGCGCCACCATCGTGGGGCCGGTGGTGGCCGGCGAGTGGTGCGACCAGCTGCGCGCGCTCGGGGCCCGCTGAACGTGGCGAGCCCGCCCGGCACCCACCCCGTCCGCACCCGGGCCAGGGCCCGGCGCATGGCCGTGCTGCTGGTGTGGTGGGCGGTGGCGCTGGTGGGGCTGCTGCTGCTCGTCGCCGGCGGCCCCTGGATCCTCGTCCTGCCGGTCGGGGTGGTCGGGGTGCTCGTGGTGGCCAACACCGTCGTGCTCGTGCGCCACACCGGCCCGGAGGAGGACGCCCTCGAGGCGGGAGCGCTGCGCCGGGCTGATGCCGACCGCGACGGCGTGGCGGTGCCGGCGCGGCGTGGCGCCCGGCGATGGGGCTCCGATCGCCAGCAGCGGGCCGGGACGCTCGCCTACCAGGGGGGCCGCCTCAGCTTCACCGTGGAGCCCCGCACGTCTGCCCCGGCCGGCGGTGAGTCGGTGGGCGACGACCCCCTGGCCGGCATGACCGTGCTCGACGCCGCTCCACGCGAGCTGGTGCTCGGCGCCCGACCCTCGTGGCGGCGGCCCGCCCTCGTCGTCTCCCACGACGGCACCGTCCACGTGCTCGACCTCTCGCCGCCGTCGGACCTCGGGGCCGGAGCGGTGGGCGCGGTGGTGGCCGGCGCCTGGTGGGACCAGCTCCACGAGCTGGGCGCTCCCACCGCGACGAGCTGACCGCGGCCCGTGCCACCATGGCGCCCATGACCGCTGCCGACCCGTCGCTGCTCGAGGAGGCGGTGGCCCTGGCCCGGGCGGCCGGGGAGGTCACCCTCGAGTGGTTCGACCGGGCCGGCCTGGCGGTCGACCGCAAAGGCGACGGCACCCCCGTGACCGAGGCCGACCGGGCGGCGGAGCGGCTCGTGCGCGAGCGCCTCGCCGCCGAGCGCGGCGACGACGCCGTCATCGGCGAGGAGGAGGACGACGTCGCCGGCACCAGCGGCCTGACCTGGGTGATCGACCCGATCGACGGGACGAAGGCGTTCACCCGGGGTGTGCCGCTGTACGCCAACCTGGTCGCCGTGCTCGACGAGCACGGGCCGGTGGTCGGGGTGATCAACCTGCCCGCCCTCGCCACCACCGTCTACGCCGGCCGGGGTCTGGGCTGCTTCCGCGACGGGCGGCCCGTGCAGGTCAGCCAGCGGTCCAAGCCCGGCGAGGCGGTGCTGTCGACCAGCGGCTACTCCGGGTGGCCCGAAGCGGCGCTGCTCGGCGTGAAGCGGGCCGGCTTCCAGCTGCGCACCTGGGGTGACGGCTACGGCTACGCGCTGGTGGCCTGCGGGGCCATCGAGGCCATGGTCGACCCCGAGGTGTCGCTGTGGGACGTCGCCCCCATGCCGGTGATCCTGGCCGAGGCCGGTGGACGCTTCACCACCCTCGACGGCGGCGCGGCGCTCCTCGAGCCGGGAGGCCGGCTGTCGGGGGTGGCCAGCAACGGGCTGGTGCACGACGCGGTGGTGCGGGCGCTCGGCGCGCCCGCGGCCTGACCCCGCCCAGGGCAGCCCCGGCCCCAGGCGTCAGCCGGTGGGGTGGCCGGGTTCGTCGTCGTCGTCGCAGACGGTGTGATCGTGGCCCGGCGCGTGGTGGTGCGGGTCGTCGAGCAGCACGGCTCCGTCGGCCAGGCGCAGGAGCCGGCCGCCGTAGGCGGCGCCGAGGTGCTCGGCCGTGAGCACCTCGGCCGGGGCGCCCTGGGCCACGACCCGCCCGGCCAGCAGCAGCACGTGGTCGGTGTCGGCGGCCTCGGACAGGTCGTGGGTGGTCATCACCACCGTACGGCCCGCGGCCCGCTCGGTGGCCACGACCTCGAGGATCCGGTGCCGGCTCACCACGTCGAGGCCGGTGACCGGCTCGTCGAGCAACAGCAGCTCCCCCTGCTGGGCCAGCCCCTGGGCCACGAACACCCGCTGGCGCTGGCCACCGGACAGCTCGTCGACGTGCCGGTTCACCAGCGGGCCGATCTCGAGCCGTTCGATGGCGTCGTCGACCGCCGCCCGATCGGCGGGTCGGAGGCGGCGGAACGGCCCGCGCTCGGCGAAGCGGCCCATGGTCACGACCTCGCGCACCGTCAGCGGCAGCTGCTCGTTGACCTTGGCCGCCTGCAGCACGTAGGCGACGCGGCGTCGGGCACGTTCGGGGTCGGTGTCGAGCACCCGCAGCTCGCCGCGGCGCAGCGCCAGCAGGCCGACCATGGCGTTGAGGAGGCTCGACTTGCCGGCGCCGTTGGGCCCCACCAGCGACGTGACGGCGCCGGCGGGCACGGCGAAGGAGGCATCGGCCAGCACGGGGTGACGGCCGTAGGCCAGGCCCACCCCGACGCCCACGACCGCCGCACCCGACCGGACCCGCTCGGCCATCGCCATCGATCGGCCCCTTCCGCGAAGACGGCGCGTCCGGCCTCCCCGCTCCGGGCTGGGTACGCTTCCCGCCCGTCGAGCCCCCAGTGTGGCCCACGACCCCCCGCTCGACGAACCGGTCACCGCCGGGGATCGCGCCCGATGGAGCACCCACGCCCATGGCCAGAAGACGACTCGTGACCCGCCTGGTGCGGCGCGGCCTGGCCGGGCTGGCGCTCGCGGTGGTCGTCCTCGTCACCGGCACCGGCGTCGCCTCGGCCCACGCCACGCTGGTGTCCACCACCCCGGCCGACGGCGCGTCGGTCGGCCAGGCCCCCCAGCTGGTCAGCGCAACCTTCAGCGAGACCGTCACCGCCGACGTCGGTGGCCTCACCGTGCGCAACCGCGCCGGTGAGCGGGTCGACGAGGGCAACAGCATGGCCCGCGGCACGACCCTCGAGGTCACGGTGCCCACCGACCTGCCCGACGGCACCTACGTCGCGACCTACCGGGTGCTGTCGGCCGACGGCCACCCGGTCAGCGGCTCGTGGGTGTTCGGTGTAGGTTCGGGCCCGGTCGACCCGACGGCCGACGCGGGCGCCGGCGGCGACCGCACCTGGGAGGTGGTGGGGGCCGTCGCCCGGTTCGTCACCTACCTGAGCGCCCTGCTCGCCGCCGGCGTGGCGTTCTTCCTGGCGTTCCTGCACGACCAGCGCGCCGACCGTTGGAAGCTGGCGCCGGTGGTGCGGATGGGCTCGCTCGCTGCGCTGTTCGGCGTCGCCGGCACCATCGTCGCCCAGGCCGCCCTCCTCACCGGCCGGGGCCTGTCGGCGGCCACCGACGGCGACGTGCTCCGCAGCGTGCTGACCGACCGCCTCGGCTGGGCGTCGGCGGTGCTGCTGCTCGGCCTCGCCGCCGTGCACCTCTCCACCGACACCAACCGGCTCCTGGTGGCCCAGATCCTGGCCTTCTACGGCGGCTTGGCCGTCACCGGCTCGTTCGCGCTGTGGGGCCACGACACCGAGGCGCCGGACCGCTGGCTGGCGGTGACCGCCGACGTCGTCCACGTGACGGCCGCGGCCGTGTGGCTGGGCGGGCTGGTGGGCCTGTTCCTGGTGCTGCGCCGCCGGGCCCCGCACCCGGTCCGGTCCACCGCCGCCATCCTCGGCCGGTTCTCCACGGCGGCCGCCATCAGCGTGGTCCTGCTCGCCGTCGCCGGCGGGGCCATGGCCTGGATCGAGTCCGGCTCGCTGCACGCCCTGTGGACCACGACCTACGGGCGGCTGGTGCTGCTCAAGGTGGCCGTCACCCTCGCCGTGCTCGCCATGGCCGCGTTCAACCGGTTCCGCCTGGTGCCGGCGATCGTCGCCGGCGCCGACGCCGACCCCGCCGACCCCGCCGACCCCGCCGACCCCGCCGAGACCGACGAGGCCCACGAGGCCCACGAGGGCGACGAGGGCGACGACCACCTCGACGGGGCCGAGGGAGGGGCGGACGGGCTCGACGAGGGTGATGGCGAGCCGAGCGAGAGCGAGCAGCAGTCGTGGCGGTGGATCGAGCTGCGGCGCACGGTGGCGTACGAGGCCCTCGCCCTCGTCGCCGTCCTGGGCGTCACCGCGGTGCTGGTGAACGTGACCCCCGCCCGCAACGCGGTGGTGACCGAGGCCGCGGTCGTGAACCTCACCGAGGACGTGGCGACCGGCACCGTGAACCTGGTGGTCACCCCGGCCACCGCCGGCCACAACACCCTGCACGTGCAGTACGCCGGGCCCGACGGGGCACCCCTCGACGTGGCCAACACCGTCACCATCGAGCTGTCGCTGCCCGAGCGCCAGCTCGGGCCCATCACCCGCCAGGTCGCCAAGCTGTCACCGGGCCACTTCGTCCTCGAGGGCGACGAGCTCTCCCTGCCGGGCACCTGGACTGTCACCCTCCTCGCCCGCACCGGCGACTTCAGCCAGCAGCGGACCGCGTTCGAGGTCCCCGTCGCGGGTTGAGCCGCGCCCCGTCGCCAGCCCCCGACGCCGCCCACCGAAACCGGAGCACCACATGACATCGATCCTTCGCCGACTGACCATGGCCCTGGCCGGCGTCGCCATCGGCCTCGTCGCCCTCGCCGGCCCCGCGTCGGCCCACACGGAGGCCGAGGCGACCGCCGCCGCCGCCGGGCGCACCCGGATCACGTTGCGCGCCGAAGCCGAGTGCGGCGGCGGTGCCCTGCCGACCTCGGGCCTGCGGGTGCAGCTGCCACAGGGCGCCACCGACGTGGTCCCGTCCGCCGACGGCGGCTGGTCGACCCAGGTCAGCGCCGCCGAGGTGTCGTGGGCGGCGACCTCGCCCCCACCGGGCACCGCCACCTTCACCGTGGAGATGGTGCTGGCCCAGCCGGCGGGCACCACCGTCTACCTGCCCGCCATCCAACAGTGCCCCGACGGTGCCGAGATCGCCTGGATCCAGGTGCCGGCGAGCCCGGGCGAGAACCTCGAGACGCCCGCGCCCTCCATCGTGGTGCCCGCCAACGCCACCACCCCGACCACCACCGCGGCGTCCAGCACCACGGCCGGCGCTGCGGGCCCGACGACGACCGCCACCATGGCCCTGCCCCAGACCCCCGTCACCGAGGAGGGCAGCTCCACCAACACCGGTGGCCTGGTGGTGTTCATCGTGGTGGTCGTGGTGATCCTCGGTGGAGGCGCCCTCCTCTACCTGCGCCACCGCGGCACCGGCCGGACCTGACCGCCGTCGCGGCCCTGGCTCGCCGTCAGGAGGCGCCGAGGCCGCCGGAGGTGCTGGGGGCGACGTCGCCTTCGAAGATGGCGGCCCGCACCCCTCGGCGAGCCAGCTCGGTCAGGAAGGGCACCGGCTCGACGAGCTCGGCCAGGCCGGCCGCGCCCGGCCGGCGCAACATCCCGTCGACGGCGAAGCCCACCGCCACGGCGGCCACCGCCCCGGCCGCCACCGCGGGACGGTCCATGGCCCCGAAGACCACGACGTCGCGCGACGCCCCCCGCACCCCGCGCAGCTCGACCCGCACCGCTCCGGGGCCGCCTTCGGGATGGGTGGGCCACAACATCGGCAGCCGCGCCGTGAGCCGGTCGCGACGGGTGGCCGACACCCTTGCCGTGACCCGCCGGATGCCCGGGAAGGCGGGCACCAGCACCAGCGCGTCGGGGAGGGCGGCCCGGTAGCAGTCCTGGGCGCCGATCGGGTCCGGGAACCAGCACAGCTCGCGCCCCGAGCCGCCCGGCCGGTGCTCCCAGCCGCCGTCGCGCCAATCGAGGGCGCCCCGGCCGACCGCCCGGTGGTGCTGGCGGGCGCACGCCGGGCCACCCGTGCCCGACTTGGCGACGTGGATCTCGTCGACGTGGTCGAAGCGGGCCGCGCCATGGGCGGCGAGCACGCACGTCAGGCCGGGAGCGAACCCGGCGCCCACCACCAGGTGCACCCCCCGCTCGCGGGCCTCGTGGTCGAGGGCGAGCAGGGCCCGCACGTCGTCGATGTCGTCGCTGGTGGACACGACGTGCTGGCCGTTGCGCACGAACACCGCGGCGTGGGTCGCCTGCAACCGGCCCGGTCCGGCGAGGACGACCACATCGACGTCGAGCGGATCGGTCATCTCGCCGCGGTCGACCATCGCGGTGTCACCCAGGCTGCGGGCCACCAGCTCGGCCCGGTTGCGGCTCTCGTCGCGGATGAGCACCTGCTCGACCTCGGTGGACACCAGCTGGCGGGCCAGGCGGGCTCCGACCGCGCCGACGCCCACGATGCCGACCCGGGTCACGGCTCAGCCCAGCTCTGGGCCGGACAGCTCGCGCCAGCCGCCCGACTGGGGTGGCGTGCCGCCGACGCCGCGCAACCGCAGGGCGGCAGCGACGAGGCCCGCCATGCCGATCGCCACCAGGGCCCGTCGGATCATCTTCATCGTGGGGCTAGCTGGAATCGAACCAGCGACCTCACCCTTATCAGGGGTGCGCTCTAACCGACTGAGCTATAGCCCCGGAGCCGGCTGGTCACCATACCGGACCTCCGAAGCCTGCGGGAAACCGACTGCTCAGCGCGCCTCGTCGTCGTCGACCGGGCGAGCGGTCTCGAGCTCCACCACCGTGCAACGGATGCCCCCGACGACACCGGCGATGAGGTTGAACAGCACGCTGGTGACCACCGCGAACACGGCGCCGGTGACGAACAGGACCAGTCCGGCCACCACCGACCCTTCGAAGATGCGGCCACCGTCGATGGTGAAGGAGTCCTCGGCGAGGATCTGGGCGAGGAAGTTCTCGAAGTTCCCGATGGTGCCGGTGGCCACCGCGACCCGCCACAGCAGCACGCCGGCGACGACGACGATCAGCCACAGGCTGAGCGAGAACAGCAGCGACACCTTGAGCATCGACCACGGATCGACCCGGGTGACGACGCGCTGCACTTGGCGGGCCTTGATCCGCTTGGTGCCGCGGCGGCGCCCCTCGGCGGGCGCAGCCGCCACCGGCGGCGGGGGCGGTGGCGCGGCGTCGGTCCGCTCGCTCGAGACGACCGGCGCCGAGATGTCCGCCGGGGCCGCTCCCACCGCCGCGTGGGTCGCGTCGGTGCCGGGAACGGGTTCGATCGCCATCACCGGGCAGTGTAGGCACCCGGCGCCCCGCTCCCCCGTCACCGCTCACGCTGCGCGTTCGTCACTCACCACTCCCGCTGGGCACGGGACGTGGCCCGCGCATCGCCGACACGCACGGTGACCTCCACCTCGGCGCCGTCGACGGCGTAGCGCTCGATGCGGCCCTCGTTCTCGGCGGCCGCCGCCCCTGCCGCGCCGCGCCCGTCGGCGGCGCCGGCGAGCGCGGCGGCGTCGGCCGCCGTCTGGGCCCGGGCCCGGTCGTCGGTGAGGTGGCCCAGGGCCACCAGCCCGACCAGCACCGCCACGGCCAGGGCCAGGACCCCCGCCATCAGGGGCACGGCCTGCCCCTCGTCTCCTCGTGCGCGCACCGCGCTCTCCCTCCTGCACCCGGGGACCCCCGGGACGACCTGTGGGCGGGCGTCACCCGCGAGGCGGCTACCGCAGCAGCGAAGGAGCGGCCCCGATGGCGGGGCCGGAGGTGGTGCTACTCCTCGTCGGGCCCCAGCACCGGGGCCACCGAGGCCACGGTCTGGTCGCCGTCGAGGTTCATCACCCGCACGCCGGTGGCGTCGCGACCCTGCGAGGAGATCTCCCGCACCGGCATGCGGATCACCGTGCCGGCGCTGTTGATCACGAAGATCTCGTCGTCGATGCCGACCATGAACGCGGCGACGACGGATCCCTTGCGGGCGGTGAGCTTGATGCCGCGCACGCCCTGGCCGCCTCGACCCTGCTTGTTGAACTTGTCGAGCTGGGTGCGCTTGCCGTAGCCGGCGTCGGTGACGATCAAGATGGCGACGTCGTCGCGGGCCACGTCGCACGACACGACCTCGTCGTCGGCCCGCAGCTTCATGCCCCGCACACCGGCCGCGGCCCGGCCCATGGCGCGCACCTCGTCCTCGGCGAAGCGGATGGTCATGCCCGCCTTGGAGACCATGAAGATGTCGTCGCCGCCGTTGGTGGGGATGACCCGCACCAGCTCGTCGCCGTCCTTGAGGTTGATGGCGATGAGCCCGGCTCGCAGCGACGAGTCGTACTCGGTGAACTTGGTCTTCTTGACCTGTCCCTGCCGGGTCGCGAAGAACAAGAAGCGGTTGGTCTCGTAGTCGCGGGTGTCGATGATGGCCTGGATGGTCTCGCCCGGCTGGAGCGGCAGGAGGTTCACGATGGCGGTGCCGCGCGCCGTGCGCTCCTTCATCGGGATCTCATGGGCCTTCAGCCGGTAGACCCGACCCAGGTTGGAGAAGAACAGCAGGTAGGCGTGGGCCGAGGTGTGGATGATGTGGTTGACCCAGTCCTCGTCCTTGAGCTTGGTGCCCGCCACGCCGCGCCCGCCGCGGCCCTGGACCTTGAACGCGTCGGCGGCGACGGTCTTGATGTAGCCCTTGGCGCTCATGGTGACGACGAGGTCCTCGTCCTCGATGAGGTCCTCGATGTCGAGGTCGCCGACGTCGAAGGTGATCTGGGAGCGGCGAGGCTCGCCGTACTTCTCCTTGATCTCGCCCAGCTCGGAGCTGATGACGGCCTTCAGCTTGCCCTCGTCGGCGAGGATGGCCTCGAGCTCGGCGATGGTCTCGCGCAGCTGGGCGAGCTCCTCCTCGAGGTTGGCCCGGCCCAGGCGGGTGAGGCGCGACAGCTGCATGTCGAGGATGTGCTCGGCCTGCACCTCGGAGAACTCGAACGGGGCGGCCATCAGCGCGTCCTTGGCCGCGGCGCGGTCGGCGCTGGCCCGGATGGCGGCGATGATCTCGTCGATCAGGTCGAGCGCCTTGATCAGGCCCTCGACGATGTGGGCGCGGTCCTTGGCCTTCTGCAGGCGGAACTCCGAGCGCCGGGTGATCACCTCGACCTGGTGGTCGATGTAGGCCACCAGCGCGTCGCGCAGGCTGAGGGTGCGGGGCACGCCGTCGACGAGGGCCACGGTGTTGACCGCGAAGTTCGTCTGCAGCGGGGTGCGCTTGTAGAGGTTGTTGAGGATCACCAGCGCCGGGGCGTCGCGCTTGAGGCGCAGCACCAGGCGCAGCTTGCCCTTGGCCGACTCGTCGTTCAGCTCGGCGATGCCCTCGAGCTCGCGGCTGTCGACCAGCTCCTTGACCTTCACGATGAACTGGTTGGGGCTCACCTGGTAGGGCAGCTCGGTGATGACGATGTGGTCCGAGCGGGCGCCCTCTTCGATCTCGGCCTTGCCCCGCAGCTTGATGGAGCCACGGCCGGTGCGGAAGGCGTCGATGATGCCCTGTCGGCCCATGATCATGGCGCCGGTGGGGAAGTCGGGGCCCTTGACGAACTCCATGAGCTGGTCGGAGGTGGCCTCGGGATGGGCGAGCAGGTGGTCGACGGCGTCGATGACCTCGGCCAGGTTGTGGGGCGGGATGTTGGTGGCCATGCCCACGGCGATGCCCTGGGAGCCGTTCACCAGCAGGTTCGGGAACCGGCTGGGCAGCACGACCGGCTCGGTGAACTCCCCCGAGTAGTTGTCGACGAAGTCGACGGTGTCCTCGTCGATGTCGCGCAGCATGTCCATCGCCATGGGGGCGAGGCGACACTCGGTGTAGCGGGCGGCAGCGGGCGGCTCGTCGAGGGAGCCGAAGTTCCCCTTGGGGTGGATCAGCGGGTGGCGCAGGCTGAAGTTCTGGCCCATGCGGACCAGCGCGTCGTAGATGGCGCTGTCGCCGTGCGGGTGGTACTTGCCCATGACCTCGCCGGTGACGCGAGCGCACTTCATGGTGGGCCGGTCGGGCAGGGCCCGCAGGTCGTACATGCCCCAGAGGATCCGGCGGTGCACCGGCTTGAGGCCGTCGCGCGCGTCGGGCAGGGCGCGCGAGACGATCACCGACATCGCGTAGTCGAGGAAGGAGCGCTCCATCTCCTCCTGGATCTCGATGGGCTCGATGCCGCCGAACGCGGTGCCGGTGCCCTCGCCGTCGTCGGGCGGTTGGACGTCGCTCATGTGCTGGTGCCTCTGGGTCGGGACAGGATCGTGAGCCGCCTCAGATGTCGAGGAAGCGCACGTCCTTGGCGTTCTGCTGGATGAAGTGCTTGCGGAGCTCGACGTCGTCTCCCATCAGCACCGAGAAGACCTCGTCGGCGATGGCCGCCTGCTCCACCGACACCTTGAGCAGGGTGCGCTTGGTGGCGTCCATGGTGGTGTCGCCGAGCTCGTCGTAGTCCATCTCCCCCAGGCCCTTCAGGCGCTGGAACTCCTTCTTGTGGTTGGGGTGCTCCTCCAGGAACGCCGCCTTGGCGGCGTCGTCCTTGAGGTAGGTCTTCTCCTTGCCCACGACGGTGGAGTACAGCGGCGGCTGGGCGATGTAGACGTGCTCGCGCTCGACGAGGTCGCGCATCTGGCGGAAGAAGAACGTGAGCAGCAGCGTGCGGATGTGGGAGCCGTCGACGTCGGCGTCGCACATCAGGATGATCTTGTCGTAGCGGATCTTGGCGACGTCGAACTCCTCGCCCACGCCCGCCCCGATGGCCGAGATCAGCGCCTGGATCTCGTTGTTCTTCAGCATCTTGTCGAGCCGGGCCCGCTCGACGTTGAGGATCTTGCCCCGGATGGGCAGGATCGCCTGGGTGCGCGGATCGCGCGCCGCCACCGCCGAGCCGCCGGCGGAGTCGCCCTCGACGATGAACAGCTCGCACTCGTCGGGGTTGCGGCTCGAGCAGTCCTTGAGCTTCTCGGGCATGCCCGCGCCCTCGAGGGCGCTCTTGCGGCGGGTCGCCTCGCGTGCGTGGCGGGCGGCCTGGCGGGCCCGGGCGGCGTTGATGGACTTGGTGACCACCTTGCGCGCCTCGGTGGGGTTCTCCTCGAACCAGTCGCCCAGCTTCTCGTTGGTGGCCTTCTGCACCAGCGAGCGCATGGAGACGTTGCCCAGCTTGCCCTTGGTCTGGCCCTCGAACTGGGGCTCTTGGAGCTTCACCGAGATGATGGCGGTGAGGCCCTCCCGGATGTCCTCGCCCTGGAGGTTCTCCTCCTTCTCCTTGAGCAGGCCGCTGGAGCGGGCGTACTTGTTGACGACGCTGGTGAGCGCGGAGCGGAAGCCCTCGACGTGCATGCCGCCCTCGATGGTGGCGATGCCGTTGGCGAAGCTGTGCAGCCCGTCGGAGTTGAAGCCCGTGTTCCACTGGAACGCGACCTCGACCTCCTGGGTGGCCTCGGCCTGCTCGAAGTAGCCGACCCGCTTGAACAGCGCCTCCTTGGAGGCGTTGAGGTGGCTCACGAAGTCGACGATGCCGCCGGCGTACTTGAACGAGACCGGCTCGGGACGGTCGGCGCCCGGGCGCTTGTCGATGAACCGGATCTCGAGGCCCTTGTTGAGGAACGCCATCATCTGGAAGCGCTCGAGCAGCGTGCGGGCCTGGAAGTTGGTGTCCTCGAAGATGGTCGGGTCGGGCCAGAAGCGCACGGTGGTGCCCGTGCGGCCCCGCGGCGCCTTCCCCGTGACCGACAGCCGGGTCGTGAGCTTGCCGCCGTTCTCGAAGTCCATGTAGTGGCGGTTGCCGCCGTGGTCGATCTCCACCTCGACCCGCCGCGAGAGGGCGTTGACCACCGAGATGCCCACCCCGTGGAGGCCACCGGAGACCTTGTAGCCCCCTCCGCCGAACTTGCCACCGGCGTGCAGCACGGTGAGCACCACCTCGGCGGCGGTGAGGCCCTTCATCTTCGGGTCGGGGTGCTTGTCGACCGGGATGCCACGGCCGTCGTCGACGACCTCGCAGCCGCCGTCGGGCAGCAGGGTGACGTCGATGCGGGTGGCATGGCCGGCCATGGCCTCGTCGACGGAGTTGTCGACCACCTCGTAGACGAGGTGGTGCAGGCCGGCGGGGCCGGTCGAGCCGATGTACATGCCGGGCCGCTTGCGCACGGCCTCCAGGCCCTCGAGGACGGTGATGTCCTTTGCGCCGTACTCTTCGGTGGTCTGCGCCACGACGCGGGCTTCCCCTCTCGATGGATGGGTGAACGGAGATGCGCCAACCGGCAGGCCCGGCCCTGGGCCGCGCCCGGTGGACCGAACCGGCCGGAGGAGGCGTTCGCACCGGGAGGTCCGCCCCCCGATGGCCGCCACACGGCCTGCATCACGATGGAGTGATTCTACCAGCGCTCACGTGCGATCCCGAGCATTCCCCGCCCGGTCGCGCAGGGCTCCGGCACGCACGCGGACCTCGATGGCCGAGACGGCGTCGGCACCCAGCTCGGCCTGCAGCCGCTCGAGCAGGGTGGCCTCGAGGAACCGGAGCTGCGTGGCCCAGGCCGGGTCGGCGACGGCCACGGTGAGCGTGCCGTCGCGAAGGCGGACGGGTCGGCTGTTGGCACCCACGTTGGGCCCGACGAGCTCGGGCCACCGGCGGACCAGCGAGGTGGTGACGTCGGCCGACGGGCCGCCGAGGTGGCGCACCAGGCGGTCGAGGCTGTCGGCGACGCGTGACGGACCGGCCTCGCGTGCTCCCGGCAGCGGTTCCCACGGCATGGTGCCGAGTGTAGGGAGCCCCTACGACAGCCCCGGATCGGCCGCCGCCACCGTGCCGCCCGCGACCCGCAACACCAGCTCCGGCTCGGCGCCCTGCGGCAGCCCGGCGGCGCTGGACAGCACCGTCTGACTCGGTGGGAGGTGCGCGAGCAGGGCTGCGCTGCGGTCCGGGTCGAGCTCGGAGAACACGTCGTCGAGCAGCAGGATCGGTGGTGAGCCGGTGGCCTCGGTGACCACGCGGTGGGCGGCGAGGCGCAGCGCCAGGGCCACCGAGCGCTGCTCGCCCTGCGACGCGTGGGTGCGGGCGGGCATGTCGTCGAGGGTCACCACCAGCTCGTCGCGGTGGGGACCCACCAGCGAGATGCCCCGTCGCAGCTCGTCGGCCCTGACGTCCTCGAGCGCCCGGGCCAGCCCGGCCTCCCGCCACGGGGCCAGGTAGCCGAGTCGCACGTGGGCGGCCCGGCCGGCCACCTGGTCGTAGGCCGCCGAGAGCACCGGCGCCAGGTCGTCGACCAGGGCGGCACGGGCGTCGCCGAGCGCCTCCCCCGCCTCGACGAGCTTGGCGTCCCACACGGCCAGCGTGGCGTCGATCTCGGCGGTCACCCGGCCGCCGGCCTGGCGCAGCAGGGCGTTGCGCTGGCGCAGGACCCGGTCGAGGTCGCTGCGGACTGCGTCGAGCTTGGGCTGGCGGCTCACGAGGGTGTCGTCGAGGTAGCGGCGGCGCTCCGCCGGGCCACCCTTGACCAGCTCGAGGTCGTCGGGCGAGAACACCGACACCCGCAGGGCGCCGAGCAGGTCCCGCGCCCGGGCCAGGCGCTGCTTGTTCACCTGCACCCGACCCCGTCCGCTGGTGGTGATCTCGGCCTCGATCAGCAGCTGGCGGCCGTCTCGCTCCCCCTCGGCGCGCACCACGGCGGTCGCGCAGCCTCGCCGCACCAGGGCCTCGTTCGGCACCCCCCGGAACGACGAGAGGGTGGCCAGGTACCCGATCGCCTCCATCACGTTGGTCTTGCCCTCGCCGTTGGCGCCGAGCAGGGCGGTGAGCCCGGGGGCGAAGGTCAGCTCCGCCGACGCGTACGAGCGGAAGTCGCGGAGCCAGAGGCGTTGGAGCTGCACGCGCCTCCCGCGGCCGCTAGGAGACCCGGACGGGCATCAGCAGGTACAGGAACTCCGGCGTGTCGACCCCCCGGATCAGCGCCGGCTTGAGCGCGTCGATCGTCTCGAGGGTGATCTCGTCGCCCGGGGTCACGTCGATGCCGGCGATGAGGTACTCGGGGTTGAACGCCACGGTCAGCTCGTCGCCGTCGTGCTTGGCGTCGAGCTCCTCGTGGGCCTGACCGACGTCCTGGGTGATGGCGAGCAGCTCGACGGAGTCGGCCTTGAGCACGAGGCGGACCGGCGTGGCCTCCCGGGCCAGCAGCCGCACGCGGCGCAGCGCTTCGAGCAGCTGCTCGCGACCGACGGTGAGGCGGTTGGGGTGGGCATTGGGGATCAGGCCGCGGTAGTTCGGGAAGTCGCCCTCGATGAGGCGGCTGGTGACCCGCACGTCGTCGACCTCGAAGGCGACGTCGCGTTCGCCGAGGCGGAGCGTGACCGCCTCGGCCGACGACAGCAGCCGCGACAGCTCCCGCAGGGCGGTGGAGGGCACCAGCACCTGCTGTCCCTCGGCGAGGACCGACGTGCCCGGGAGGTCACGCACCGCCAGGCGGTAGGAGTCGGTGGCGACCAGGCGCAGCCCGTCGCCTTCGGCGGCCATGAGCACGCCGGTGAGGATGGGGCGCGACTCGTCGTTGCTGGCGGCGGCCACCACCTGGCGCAGCGCCTCGGCGAAGGCGCCGGCGTCGAGGCTGACCGAGCTCTCGGCCGGTTCGGGCAGCTGGGGGTACTCGTGGGCGGGGATCGTGCGCACGGCGAACTGCGAGCGTCCCGAACCGATGCGGGCCTCGTCGTCGTCGATCTCCACCGTGACGGCACCGGGCGGGAGCGCTCGCACGATGTCGGACAGCAGCTTCGCCGGGACGACGGCGACACCGTCGGCGTCCCCGCTCACCGCTGCGCGCACCGAGATCGTGAGGTCGAGGTCGCTCCCCGTCACCTGCAGCTGGTCGCCGTGCAGCTCGAGTCTGAGGCCGCTCAGGACGGGTAGGGAGCTGCCGCGGGTGGTGACGGCACGGGAGGCGGCGTTCAGCGCCTCGACCAGGGGATCACGCTCGCAACGGAACTTCACGCCGTCTCGCTTTCTGTTACATCAAAAAAGAACGAAGTTCTGGTAGTAGCGGTAATAGGTGCTGTGGATTGTGGACAGCGCCGCATCGCCCCAGCGTGGCTGCGGTTTGTTCGTCCCACCCCGATCCACAGCCGCCCACAGGTTCCCACGGCGCCGCGGAGGGCCGGGGGATGACCGGCGCGTTCTCCACTGTGGGTCCACGGGGCGGCGCGCCGCCGTCCACGGGCTTGTCCACCGCGCGAGCGTACGAGCGACGCCATCAGCCGTTCCTGATCCGCTGGGTGAGCTCGGTGACCTGGTCGTAGATCTGGCGCCGCTCCTTCATGAGGGCGCCGATCTTCTCCACGGCGTGGATGACCGTGGTGTGGTCGCGGCCGCCGAACTCCCGGGCGATGGCCGGGTAGCTGAGGTCGGTGAGCTCACGCATCACGTACATGCCGATCTGGCGGGCGGTCACCAGGGGACGGCGCCGGCTCTTCCCGCAGATGTCGTCGACGGTGAAGCCGAACATCTCGGCCGTGCTCGACAAGATGAGCTCAGGGGTGATGGGCCGGGGCTGGGTGTCGGAGAGGATGTCGCCGAGCACCCGTTCGGCGAGATCGATGGACAGCGGCTCGCCCGTGAGGCTGGCGTAGGCGCACACCCGGATGAGGGCGCCCTCGAGCTCGCGGATGTTGTTCGTGATGTGCGTGGCGATGAACTCGAGGACCTCCGGCGAGGGCGCGATCGGCTCTCGCTCGGACTTCTTGCGGAGGATCGCGAGGCGGGTCTCGAGCTCGGGCGGGTTGATCTCGGTGGTGAGGCCCATCTTGAACCGGCTGCGCAGGCGGTCCTCGAGCGTTGAGATGGCGTCCGGGGGCCGGTCCGACGACAGCACGATCTGGCGGTTCGCCTGGTAGAGCGACTCGAAGGTGTGGAAGAGCTCCTCCTGGAGGCCCTCCTTGCCTTCGATGAACTGGATGTCGTCGAGCAGCAGCACGTCGACTTCGCGGTAGCGCTTCTTGAACTCGCCGAGGGTGGCCTGGCGGATGGCGTCGACGTACTGGTTGAGGAACTGCTCGGTGGAGACGTAGCGCACCCGGTAGGTGGGGTAGTTCTCCCCCACGTAGTTGGCGATGGCCTGCAGCAGGTGGGTCTTGCCCAGCCCGGCGTCGCCGTAGATGAACAACGGGTTGTACGAGCGCGCCGGCGTCTCCGCCACGCTGAGGGCGGCGGCGTGGGCGAAGCGGTTGGACGTGCCGGTGACGAAGGCGTCGAACGTGTAGCGGGGATTGACCAGGAGCCCCGTGGCCGAGGCACTGGGGTCGGCGGCGACCACCGCCTCGAGCGTCTCGGCGGCGCTCCCCGCTCCGCCGTCGCTGGGGATTTCCCTGTGGACGCCTGTGGAGATCTCGGTGTCGCCTGTGGCTGATGTCACAGCAGCGCCGGTCTGGACGCCGATGGAGAGCTCGACAGCCTCCTCGCCGATGTCGGCCAGGGCGCCCTTCACGAGGGCGTGGTAGCGGTTCTCGATGCGCTCCTTCACGACCGAGCTCGGCACCGCGACGTGCAGCGTGGTCCCCTGGGCACGCAGCGGCGTCACGACCGAGAAGGTGGTGAGCCAGACGGCCTCCGACACCTGCTCCCGCAGTGCCGCGGCGCACTCTGTCCACAGCTGCTCGGCTCGGTCCACCTGCACCTACGCCCCTGATCGGCGGGCTACGTTCCACAGCGGCGTCCACACGTGTGGAAAAGAACGATCGGACGCCCCGCCAGGCCTGGGCTGACGCCGTCCCGGGCGGGTGCCGGACCGTAGCACGGGTGCGATGTTGCCGCACCAGGCACCCAGCCTCTAGCGTGGCTGCGAGCCGGTGCGGGGCTCGCCGCTTCGTCGCGAGCGTGCCGATGCCCGTCATCACCGGAAGCGACGTCGACCCAGGATCGACCGACGGCCCACCGAGGAGGCCCGATGGTCGAGGAGGCACCCCGTGAAGCGCACCTACCAGCCCAACAACCGCCGCCGGGCGAAGCGGCACGGCTTCCGTCACCGCATGGCGACCCGTGCCGGCCGCAACGTGCTGCGGAACCGCCGGCTCAAGGGTCGGCACCGCCTGTCGGCCTGATCTGGCGGATCCGTGACCGACGCACCTTCGCCGACCTTCGTCGCGAAGGGCGTCGCGCCCGCCACGGTGCCGTGTCGGTGACTCACCTCCCCAGCGACCCGGCCGCCCGGCCTCAGCCGCCCCGTGTCGCGTTCGCCGTGACGCGCAAGGTGGGCACTGCGGTGGTCCGCAACCGCCTGCGCCGCCAGGTGAGGGCGCATCTCGCCGCGCGCCAGCGCAGCGGTCGATCGCTCCCCCCCGGCGCCTACCTGGTGGCCCTCCGCCCCGGCGCCGCCGACCACGACAGCGATCGGCTGCTCGCCGACCTCGACCGCTGCCTCGACCGGGTCTCGGGCCAGGCGTCGTGAGCGCCACCTGCGCCCATCCGCGGCCACGGTCGCTCGCCGCCCGAGCGGTCCACGCGCTGGTGCGCGCCTACCAGTGGGCCACCGCCGGACGGGTGTCACCGTGCCGCTACGTCCCCAGCTGCTCGAGCTATGCCCTCGAAGCCCTCGAGGTCCATGGCTTCGTCCGGGGGTCCTGGCTCTCGATCCGCCGCCTCGGCCGCTGCCATCCCTGGGGTGGCCACGGCTGGGACCCCGTCCCCCAGCGGAAGGCCTCCTAAGCCCATGTTCGCCGCCTCGATGTTCGACCCGTTCTTCAAGGTCTTCGCCTCGGTGCTCGCCTTCTTCTATGCGATCACCAGCAACTACGCCCTCGCCATCATCGCCCTCACCCTGGTGGTGATGCTCGTGGTGACCCCGCTCACCCTCAAGGGCACCCGCTCGATGATGATGATGCAGCAGCTCCAGCCGGAGATGCGCAAGATCCAGGCCCGCTACAAGGACGACCGGCAGAAGCTCAACGAGGAGCTGCTGAAGTTCTACAAGGAGAACAACATCAACCCTCTGGGGGGATGTCTGCCGCTCCTCGTGCAGATGCCGGTGTTCCTGGTGCTCTACCAGGTTCTGCGGGGCCTCACCCGGCGAGTGAGCGATCTGGGGGCGGGCACGGGCTGGATGTCGGCCCAGTTCCCGGGCAACATCACCAAGCCACCGGATCTCGTACGAGTGTTCGATCCAGCCTGGATCAACCCGTCGACCAAGATGTACCAGAACCTGTCGGTGTCGACGCAGATGAAGGCGTTCGGCATGGACCTGTCGGAGAGCGCCTCGAAGGCGTTGCAGTCGGGCTTCGTCCACGCCCTGCCCTTCTTGGTGCTCATCGCCATCGTGGCCGCCACCGGCTTCATGCAGCAGCGCCAGATCCAGGGCCGCAACCCGAACGCCCAGGTCAACCCCCAGCAGCAGATGATCATGAAGATCATGCCGATCTTCCTGCCGGTCATCTCGTTCGGCCTGCCGGCGGGCCTGGTGCTGTACTTCGCCGTCTCCAACCTGTACCGCATCGGGCAGCAGGCGTTCATCTCCCACAGCATCTACGGCGGCAAGGCCCAGGGGATGACCTGGAAGGACATGTTCGGTCTGGGCGGCGCGCCGGCCAAGGCCAAGTCGGCGCCCAAGGACAAGACCAAGGGCAAGGCCATCCCGGCCTCGTCCCGCCCGGCCTCGAAGGGCAAGGCACCGGCCAAGACACCGGCGAAGCCCCAGGCGAAGGCCGGCACCACGAAGGGCGGCCGACCGGCGCCCTCGACGACCAGCTCCCGTGGCAGCAAGGGGGGTGCCGGCGCAGCGGGCCGGGCCACGACACCCTCCCGCAAAGCCAGCCCCGAGGCCGGGTCCGCCGCTGGTGGGCAGCCCAAGGCTCCTGGTGGCGCCGGCACCGAAGGCGCTGCACCCACGTTGCAGCCGCGGGCGCGCAAGAAGAAGAGGTAGCGCGCGATGGAGTGGGTGGAGATCACCGGGCGCACGGTCGAGGAGGCCATGGAAGCGGCACTCGACCAGCTCGGTGTCGACAACGACGACGCCGAGTTCGAGGTCCTCGAGGAGCCCAAGCAGGGGCTCTTCGGTCGCGTGAGGGGGCAGGCCCGGGTCAGGGCCCGCATCCGCCCCACGGTGCCGCGGCCGAAGGTCGAGCGCCGCGACCGTCGACGCCGCAACGGTGGCAACAAGGCGAACCAGAACCCGACCGACGCGCCGACCAGCGTGCCGGGACCGGCCGTCGAGGCCGCTGCGGTCAACGACACCACCGACACCACCGACACGGAGGGCACGCCCTCCTCCACCGGCTCCCGTCCCCGCCGTCGTAGCGGGAAGGGCAAGCCTTCCGAGCAGGGAGACAGCAAGGTGTCTGACAACGACGTGGACCTCGAGGCCCACACCGCCATCGTCAACGAGTTCCTGATCGGGTTGGTCGACGCCTTCGGCGTCGACGCCCGGGTGGAGACCGAGCTCCTCGATGACGAGACCGCCGAGGTGCGAGTCGACGGCACCGATCTCGGCGTCCTGGTGGGCCCGAAGGGCAACACGCTCAACGCCATCCAGGAGCTCTCCCGCACGGTCGTGCACCGCCGGGTGCCCGGGACGGCGGCCGGACGTGTGCGTCTCGATGTCGCCGGCTACCGGCAGCGCCGCCGCGACGCGCTCGAGCGGTTCACCCGTTCCGTGGCCGACGAGGTGCGGGCGAGTGGCGTCCAGAAGGCGCTCGAGCCGATGAACCCGGCCGACCGCAAGGTGGTGCACGACACGGTGAACGAGCTCGACGGGGTCAGCACGATCTCCGAAGGCGAGGAGCCCCGGCGGCGGGTGGTCATCGTCCCGGCATGATGCCGAGCGATCCGCACGACGTGACGGCCCCGCTTCGGCGGGGCCATCGTCGTTTTCCCGGTGCTGGTGAGGCGCGGGGCCGATGAGCCACTCCCCTGCCCTCTACGACGCCCTGGAGCGCGCTCGGCGGTTGGGGGTGCTCGGACCGGGACCGGTCGAGGACCACGTGCGCCACGCCACGGCGTTCGTCGAGGCGTTGCAGGCCGTGCCGGCGGGAGCGCTGGTGGTCGACCTGGGATCGGGTGGTGGTGTGCCCGGCCTGGTCGTGGCCGATGCCCGGCCCGACCTGAACCTCGTGCTGCTCGACGCCATGGAGCGGCGGTGTGCGCTGCTCGTCGACGCGGTCGCGGCCCTGGGTCTGGGCGCACGAGTCGAGGTGCTGCACGGCCGAGCCGAGGTGGTCGGACGTTCTCAGGCGTTGCGCGGGCAGGCCGATGCCGTGACGGCCCGATCGTTCGGTCCGCCGGCCACGGTGGCCGAGTGCGCCGCACCGCTGCTCCGTGTCGGTGGCCTGCTCATCGTCAGTGAGCCGCCGGGAGCCGTCGACCGATGGCCTCGAGCGGCCCTCTCCCAGTTCGGGCTCGAGGTCGTCAACCAGCCGGAGCAAGGGCCCGTGCGCGTGCTACGACAGGCCGCCCCGTGTCCTGACCGCTTCCCCCGCCGGGACGGCGTGCCAGCGAAGCGCCCGGTGTTCTGACGAAGCGCGCCGGCCGTGCCCGTAGCGGCGGTCTCACCGTCATGTTTCACGTGAAACAGCGCAGGACGCCCTGCCCGGTGCGCTCGCCAGTGTTCCACGTGAAACACCGCATCGGTGGAGGGTGCTTGACCCTCGCGACCCCGCGGGGCAGGATGGCGTGCGTCCGAGTCGCGAACGTGCGTCGTTCGACGACATCGCGAGGTGGATGCTCCGCCTCTGACCCGAGTGGGGTGCATGGACTACGACCTGCCCGACGGTGAGGTCGACCCGGCGAGACCGGTCGAACCGTCAGCACCACCGAACGCCGGCACCACCCCGGTGCACCACCACCCCGATCGGCCTGACACTGACGTGGGCGGGACACCTCTCCCCCGACCGGCTGACCGTCCGGCCCCTGACGGCGGGACGGCACCGGCGCCGCCGGTGGGGCACGAGTGGCCGGATGACGCCGCTGGCACGCCGCCGCCGCCGCCGGCCGCGCCCGATGCCGCTGCAGTACAGCCGTCCATCGCCCCACCTGACCCGTCCGCGACGAGCCTCGTGCAGGCCGAGGTTCCCGCATCGATGCCGCCAGCGGCACCCCCACCGGCGGACGACGCGGCCGTCGACGCTCGCCCGCCTGACCCGGGTCCGGTGGCGGCCGGCGCGGCGACGGTTCCTCCCCGGCCACTCCCCCGCGTCATCGCCATCGCCAACCAGAAGGGTGGCGTCGGGAAGACGACCACGGCCGTGAACCTCGGTGCGTGCCTGGCGGAGCTCGGCTACCGGACCCTCGTGGTCGACCTGGACCCGCAGGGCAACGCGTCGACGGGTCTGGGCATCAACCCGAGGGCCCTCGAGGCGTCGATGTACGACGTGCTCCTGGGCGACACCCCGTTGGAGGACTGCATCGAGGGCAGCTCCGTGCGGAACCTCTTCGTGGCGCCGGCCAGTCTGGATCTCGCCGGCGCCGAGATCGAGCTGGTGCCGGCGTTCAGCCGGGAGCTGCGGCTGCGCAACGCCATCGACTCGGTGAAGGAGGACTACGACTACGTCCTGATCGACTGCCCGCCCTCGTTGGGCCTGTTGACGGTCAACGCCTTCGCCGCCGCCACCGAGGTGCTCGTCCCGATCCAGTGCGAGTACTACGCCCTGGAGGGCCTCGGGCAGCTCGTCCGCAACGTCGACCTGGTCAAGCGGAACCTCAACGACCGGCTGGAGATCTCCACCATCGTGCTGGTGATGTACGACGCTCGCACCAAGCTGGCCGACCAGGTCGCGGCCGAGGTCCGGGATCACTTCGGCGACAAGGTGTGCCGGCAGATCGTGCCCCGTACCGTCCGGTTGTCCGAGGCGCCGTCGTTCGGTCAACCCATCATCACGTTCGATCCGAGTAGCCGGGGCGCCATCGCCTACCGGCAGTTGGCCAAGGAGGTCAGCGGTGGGCCGTCGTAGCGGGCTGGGCAAGGGTCTCGGGGCACTGATCCCGACCACCGAGCGCTTGGAGGACGCCGACGCCGCCTTCCGCGAGCTGCCGGTGTCGGAGATCCGTCCCAACACCTACCAGCCGCGGAGCCACTTCGACGAGGAGGCGCTGGTGAGCTTGGCGGCGTCGATCCAGGCCGTCGGTGTGCTCCAACCAGTGCTGGTGCGACAGGTCGGTCCCCAGCAGTACGAGCTGATCGCCGGTGAGCGTCGGTGGCGCGCGGCGCGGCGGGCCGGTCTGCAGACCGTCCCGGCCATCGTCCGTCCGACCGAGGACGTGCGCTCGCTCGAACAGGCGCTGGTCGAGAACCTCCACCGCGAGGACCTCGGTCCCTTGGAGGAGGCCGCCGCGTACCAGCAGCTGGTCGAGGAGTTCGGCCACACCCAGGAGGAGGTCGCCCAACGGGTCGGCAAGAGCCGGTCCTCGGTGGCCAACACCCTGCGCCTGCTGCACCTCCCGCCCAGCATCCAGCGGCTCCTGGCCGACGGGCACATCTCGGCTGGCCACGCGCGAGCGTTGCTCGGCACACCCGACCGGGTCTTCCAAGAGGAGCTCGCCCGCGCCATCGTGGGTGAGAACCTCACCGTTCGCGACGTCGAAGAGCGGGTCCGGGCCCATCAGGGTGAAGCCGACGGTGCCGCCGAGGACGCCGAGCCCGAGCTCGACGAGCCGACCGAGAAGGTGGCGGTGGTCCGCCCGGCGGCCCTGCTGGAGCTCGAAGAGCTCCTCTCCGGCCACCTCGATACCCGGGTGCAGGTGTCCATGGGCGCCAAACGGGGACGCGTCGTCGTCGACTTCGCCACCCTCGAGGACCTCGAACGCATCTACCGGGTCATCGTCGAAGGGCGCGAGGCCAGCGACTGAACGTCTCGACCTATGGCCACGCTGTGCCCTCACGTTGCACCCATAGTGCTGCTGCAGCGTTCTCCACAGCCTGTGTGCAAACCTGTGGTCAACGGTTGCATGGCATGTATGGTCAAGGATGTGGGTTGAGGCCGACCGCCAGGCGCGACCAGCACTCGAGGGTCGTGCCTGTGGTGGGCGGATCCGTCGCTCCAGCAGGTCGCGGTGGGAGCTCTGCGGCTTCGGCCCGGACGCGACGAGGCCACCGCCGCGGCTGCGGGGTGGCCTCGTTGGGGTGAGTAGTCGCCGCGGTGAGCGGCGCCGGTGGGTCTAGAGGAACGGACGCAGGTCCTCGAGCAGTTGGCCCTTGCCCTTGGCGCCCACGATGCGGGCCGCCTCCTGGCCGTCCTTGAACACGATCATGGTGGGGATCGACATGACCCCGTAGCGTCGTGCGGTGTCGGGGTTGTCGTCGACGTTGAGCTTGGCCACGCTGAGCTTGCCGGCCTGCTCGTCGGCGATCTCACCGAGGATCGGAGCGATCATCTTGCACGGGCCGCACCACTCGGCCCAGAAGTCGACGATGACGGGCTCGGACGCCGAGCCGATCTGCTCGTCGAAGGTGGCGTCGGTCAGGGTGCTGATGTTGTCGGCCATGGCCTTCCTCGTTGTCGACGGGACGTGTGACGGGGGGCGAGCGTCAGTGCTCGCCCTGGGCTTCGAGCCACCGCTCGCAGTCGATGGCGGCCATGCAGCCGGATCCGGCGGCGGTGATCGCCTGGCGGTAGACGTGGTCCTGCACGTCGCCGCAGGCGAACACGCCATCGACGTCGGTGCGGGTGCCGTCGTGGGTGACGAGGTACCCGTTGTCCTCCAGCTGGAGCTGGCCCTTGAACAGATCCGTGTTGGGCTTGTGGCCGATCGCCACGAACAGCCCGGAGACGGCGAGCTCGCGCTCCTCGCCGGTGACGGTGTCGCGCAGGGTCACGCCCTCGACGGTCTGCTCGCCGGCGATGGCCACCACGGTCGAGTTCCAGGCGAAGCGGATCTTGTCGTTGGCGAAGGCCCGGTCCTGCATGATCTTGGACGCCCGCAGCTCGTCTCGACGGTGCACGATGGTGACCGATCGAGCGAACTTGGTGAGGAACAGCGCCTCCTCGACGGCGGAGTCACCGCCACCGACCACGGCGATGTCGTGGTCACGGAAGAAGAAGCCGTCGCAGGTGGCGCAGGTCGACAGCCCGTGGCCGAGCAGTCGGTCCTCCTCCGGGAGCCCCAGCATGAGCGACTGGGCACCGGTCGAGACGATGATCGACCGTGCCCGATAGGTCGGTTCGGGGGTGTCGGGATCGCCGACCCACACGCCGAAGGGCTGGCTCGAGAGGTCGACGCGGCTGACCTTGCGGGTGATGACCTCGGTGCCGAAGCGCAGGGCCTGCTCGCGGAAGCGCGCCATCAGCTCGGGACCCATGATGCCGTCGGGCCACCCGGGGAAGTTCTCGACCTCCGTCGTGAGCATGAGCTGGCCGCCGGGCTGGTCGCTGGTGGACGACGGCTCACCCTCGATCAGCAGGGGAGCGAGGTTGGCTCGGGCGGTGTAGATGGCCGCTGTGAGCCCGGCGGGACCGGACCCGATGATGATCACGTTGCGGACGTCCGATGTCTGGGTCATGCAGGGCTCCGGAGGTTGACATACCCCTGTGGGTATGTGGCGTCAACGGCTCAGCGCCGTCGCGTATTCCCACCGCTGGCCGGCGAGGCCGGCTGCTGCTTGCGCTTGTGGAAGACCACGGCCCCGACGACCACGAACAGCAGCCCGAGGATCAGGTAGGGCAGCCACACGCCGGAGGGCAGCGCTTCGTCGAGCAGCCGGATCAGGGCGATCAGCACCATGACGAGGACGACCAGACCCAGGACCACGGCGAACAGCCCGAACACCAGTGCGCGAGCCGCGGTCATGATCGGCCCGGTGGTGCGGTCGCGGACCGCTCCGACCGCGTTCACGATGGCGTCGGTCGCCTGGGCCGGCCAGTCGCCGTGGAGTCCCGAGGTCGGGGGCATGGCGCCCGCGGCAGCAGCACCGGTGCTCGTGATCGCCGCCGTCGCGGTGGCGCCCCCCATCGGGTCGCCGACGACGATGGGCTCGGCCTCAGGCGCCGACGGGGCGTCCGTCCCCTCGACGGGAAGACCCGACGTGGTGGGCCCGGAGGCCGGCCGGGGAGCGGACGCGGGGGAGGGCATCGGCCCGCCCGGCTCCGGGGTGGGGCGCGAGTCGTCGGCTCCCGGCGTGTCCATGGCGGGGGATCCTACCCGCGCGCCCGGACGCCCTTCCCGAATCGACGCACGGTAGGCCCTCGGGAGCTCACCCCGTGCGGTGCGCCAGCACCGCGCACGTGGTGAGGTCGACGGCCACGAGGCGTGCTGCACCGGTGGGATCGGGGCCGCGCCAGACCACGATCGGGCCCGTCGGCAGCTCGGCGGTGGCGACCGCGTCCCACCCCGCGGCATCGCCGAGCGCCTCGTCGGGTGGCGGGCAGGCCTTCTGGTCAGCGGCGACGCTGCCCGCACCTGCCTCGTCGGCGCCGAGCGGCGACTCGGCCGAGCTGGCGGACGGTGCCGGGGAGCTGCTCGCCGATGCGTTGGCGCCGCTGCGAGCACCGGTGAGGACGAGGGCCTGGTCGAGCGCCGTCGTCGCGTCGGGCTGGGGGCCCAGGTCGGCCACGCGCGGGAGCACCGGCTCCGGCGTCGGGGTGGCCTCCGCCGCGGGGGCGGCGATCGAGCCACCGCTCGCCTCCCGGTCGGCCACGGTGGGCGAGGCGGAGCTGGCCGTGTCGTCGCTGCGACCTGCGGGGCCGACACCCCGGACCAGCGCGGCGACGGCGCCGAGCAGCACGACCGCCGCGGCGGCCGCCGCCACCCACGTTCGCCAACGTCGACCCGATCGCCCGCTCGAGGGCGCGGGCTGCGCCTCGGCGACGGCCCGGTCGACGAGCCGGGTGATGGTGGCGTCGCTGAGCGGCGGCACCGGGTGGCCCACCTGGGCGGCGACCGAGCGCAGGGACTCGAGGCGTCGTCGACCCTCGGCCGAGCCCTCGACCAGGGCGCGCTCTTCGAGGGTGGCTTCGCCGTCGAGCACGGCGGACACCAGTTCGTCGTCGGGTCGGGGGTCTTCGTTCATCGCCGGTCTCCTTGGACGTCGCCGCCGGCGCTCCGGTTCCCGTCGGTGACGGGCTCCAGCAGCTGAGCGAGACGTGCTCGCCCTCGCGCGATGCGCGAGCGCACCGTGCCCGGCGGGACGCCCAGCACCTCGGCGATCTCGGCGTAGTCGAGCCCCAACTGGTCGCGCAGCACCACCGCCACCCGGAACTCCTCGGGCAGCGCGGCGAGGGCCTCGTCGATGGCCAGCCGCTCCGGCACCCGCTGGTCGGGGCCCGGGTGGCCGTCCGCGGGCTCGAGGGCCGCCGCCGCGCCCGCCGGGTGATCCCTGTCGGGCGCACCGATGGAGCGCACCACGTGCGGGCGGCGGCTCCGGCGCCGCAGCTGATCGAGGCAGGTGTTGGTGGCGATCCGGTGCACCCACGTGGAGAACGCCGACCGGCCGTCGAAGCGCGGGAGGCCCCTGACCACCGCCAGCAGGGCGTCCTGGGTGGCGTCCTCGGCGTCGTCCTCGTTCCCGCACAGGCGCCGGCACAGGGCGTGGACCTGGTCCACATGGGCGCGCAGCAAGGCGTCGAGGGCCGTTCGGTCCCCGCCCTGGGCCGCCCTGAGCAGCTCGGTGTCGTCCCGCCGCCCGAGCGCGCGACGTTCGTGGTGCGTGGGTGGAGGGTCGCTCACGACGACGACACGAGGATGTCGTCGATGTCGACCCGGTTGCCGTCGCCCAGGTCGGTGATCCACACCAGCACCGAGCTGCCCTTGGCGCCACCCAGGTCGAGGGTCGCGTCGCCGGGGATGCCGGCGGCGGTGGCGACCGGGCGTCCCCAGCCGCTGAGGTCCCGGGGGAGGCCATCGGCGACGTAGACCGCCACCGCCCACCCGGTGGTGGGTGAGGTGACGGCGATGCGTCCGAGCGCGTGGTCGGCGCCGAGGTCGAGGGTCAGGCCGACGCCCTGCTTGAGGTTGCCGAAGCTGCGGTTGTTGTAGGTCTCGGTGTGCCAGGAGGTCGAGGGTTGGGCGTCGACGGCGTTGCCGACCAGCTGGTCGGCCTCGGCCCCGTCGCCCTGCGGATCGAAGGAGTGGACGGCCCGCACCGGCACGAGCTGCGGGCCGGGAGCGGCCGCGGTGGTCGACGGGCTGGAGAACAGGTCGTGGCCGACGTCGGTGGTGGCCACGAGCAGTGCCGCCAGGACGAGGGCGACCACCACCACCAGGCTCACGACGAGGCCCGTGCCGGGT
This sequence comes from Actinomycetes bacterium, assembly GCA_029782145.1. Taxonomy (GTDB): domain Bacteria; phylum Actinomycetota; class Acidimicrobiia; order Acidimicrobiales; family Acidimicrobilacustridaceae; genus CAMFLJ01. Next base: position 233,926 of record JAKOVH010000026.1, read on the forward strand.
CGCCTCGCTCGAGCGGGGGCCGCGGCCGGCCCGCCCATGGAGGTGTGGTCCGCGACGGGCGGCTGTGCGATCGGGTGGGCGCCCTGAGCCGGACCGGCGGCCGCGGGGCTGGTGGTGAGCACGGTGAGGTCGCTGAGGTCGCCGGCGCGGTCGATGCGAGTGCTCAGCAGCGCCGCTCGCAGGTCGTCGGCTCCGCCGAAGCGGTCGTCGGGGCGGCGGGCCAGCGCCCGCACCAGGGCCGCGTCGAGCTCCGGGGGCACGCCCGCCACCAGGTCGTGAGGCGGGAGGGGGTCGCGCTGGAGGCGGGCGAGGGCCAACGCCGCCGGGTTGTCGGCGCGGAAGGGCGGCTCGCCGCAGAGCGCCTCGTACAGCACGGCGCCGAGGGCGTAGACGTCGGTGCGGGCGTCGATCGGCCCGCTCTCGACCTGCTCGGGGGCCAGGTACTTGACCGTGCCGAGGAGCTGGGAGGTGCGGGTGAGGTCGGGCTCGTCGAGCACCTTGGCGATGCCGAAGTCGGTCACCAGCACCCGCCCGTCGTCGGACAGCAGGATGTTCGCCGGCTTCACGTCGCGGTGCACGATGCCGGCCCGGTGCGCGCAGGCCAGCGCCGCGGCCACCTCGGCCCCGACGTGCACCACCTCGACCGGTTCGAGCCGGCCCCGCTGGTCGAGGAACTGCCGAAGGGTCCGTCCCCGGACCAGCTCCATGACGATGGCCTCGCCCGTCGGCTCGTCGCAGGTGTCGTAGATGGCGACGATGTTGGGGTGCACCAGCCGGGCGGCGGCCACCGCCTCGTGGTGGAACCGGGCCCGCAGGACGGGGTCGTCGGCGAGGTGGCCGTGGAGCAGCTTGACGGCCACCGGTCGCCCGAGCACCTCGTCGGTGGCCTCCCAGACCTCGGCCATGCCGCCGCTGGCCAGGTGGCCGACCAGCCGGTATCGACCGGCCAGCAGCCGGCCGCCACCCGTCGGGGCATCACCGGTCACGGGACGGCCACCGTGGACCGTCACGCCTTCAGGTAGCACATGCCGATCACGCCGGGGCCACCGTGGGTGCCGATGACGGCCCCGATGGTGCCCAACCGGAGCGACTCCCGCGGGTAGCGCGGGGCGATCATCTCGAGGAAGTCGTCGATGTCGGGTGCCTGGCCGTGGAGCACGGAGAGCTGCTCGACGGTCGGCTCGGCGAACAGCTTGTCGCGGAGCCACTCGAGGGCCCGCCGGCGCGTGCGCTGCTTGCCGGCCTCCTCGACCGCGCCGTCGGTGATGCGGATGATCGGCTTCACCGACAGCATCGATCCCAGCAGCGCCCTGGCGCTGCCGATGCGGCCACCCTTCTTGAGGTTCTCGAGGGTGTCGAGGGCGGCGTAGATCTCGGTGCGGGCGATCATGCCCCGCACCAGCTGCTCGACCGCGTCGGCGTCGGCGCCGTCGGACGCGAGCTGGGCGGCGCCGAGCACCATGGTGCCCAGCCCCCCCGTGAGCGAGAGGCTGTCGATGACGCGCACGTCGAGCTCGCCGTCGAAGGCCTTGGCCGCGGTGCGGGCCGACTGCACGGTGGCCGAGAGCTCGCCGGACAGGTTGATGCACACCACTGCGCCGGCCCCGGCGTCGGCCGCGGCCCGGAACTCCTGCTCGAAGCGCCCCGGCGACGGGGCGGCCGTCTCCGGCAGCAGGCCGGTGCTGGCCATCTTGGCGTAGAAGTCCTCGACGCTCAGCTGCTCGCGGTCGACGTACTCCTCGGCGCCGAAGCGGATGCTCAGCGGCACCACCCCGATGCCGAGCTGCTCGGTCTCGGCGGGGGTCAGGTCGCACGAGCTGTCGGTGACGATGCGGACGGTGGTCATCGGCGCTCCGTTGGGTCGGTGTCGGGCGGAGCGTAGCCATCCGGCTCGTTGCCCGAGAGGGCGGGGTGGCTCGACCCCACCAGCTTGCGGGCGCGGCGGGCGGTGCGGAAGTGCCGGGCCCACCACACCAGGAGGAACAGACCGGCCCCGACGGAGAGCACCAGGCCCACGCCCGAGATGGCGGTGGAGCGCACGGTGTACCGCGTGCTGGCGACCGGGAGCGACCCGTCGGCCGAGGTGATGGCGACGTCGAGCGGGAAGGCGCCCGACGCCCTCGTCTCGACCACGAGGTCGAGGCGCGTGGTGGTGGCGGGGTCGAGGTTCTGGGTGATGACGTCGCCTTCGGGGAAGTCGAGCTTGGCGCTGCTCAGCACGATGCGCACGGTGACCGGGACCTGCAGCCGGTTCTCGAGGTTGAGCGGCACCTTGCCCGAGCTCGACGTCAACGTGACGACCTGCTCGGGGGGCACGACGATCTCGCCGGTGACGTCGGCGATCGCGCTGTCGGCTGCCTGGAGCATGGTGGTGCGCTGGTCGGCGTCGAGGGTGCGGGCGCCCGAGCTGAGCACCGTGCGGGCCACCGGATCGGTGAGCTCCGGGGCGCTCGGCACCAGGCTGCGGAGGCCGGCCAGCGACCGGCGCGACCGGCGCAGCAGGTCCGGGTAGGCGCCGAGCGAGGCCGGTGGATCCGACTCGTAGCCCCGTACGAGCGTGGTGGTCCGCCCGCCCGTCGTCGTGGTGGCCGGGTCGGTGACGGTGAGGAGGTTCTCCAGCGTGACCGGGCTGAGCATCGGGGTCCCGGCCGACCCGCTCGCCGCGCCGTCGCGCTCGGCCAGGCCGGTGAGGAGGGTCGAGAGGGCCCTGGGGTCGGTGGAGTCGGGGGGCACCACGGCCAGGCCGCGGGAGCTGGCGCCCTGCGCCAGCTCGAGCACGGCCAGCTCGGCGAGGGCCTGGTGGCCGGCCAGCACCGGGTCGCCGGGCGCAGCGAGGCGTCCCGCCACCCGGTCGTCGCCGAGCACGGCTCGCACGGTCGATCCGTCGGAGGCGGCGAGGTCGAACTGCTCGGCGAAGGTGGTGGTGGCGGTGCGGTCGCCGAGCGGCGTCAGCTGGCCCGACGGGACCACCACCGAGTCGACGCCGAGCTGGCGTAGGCGGCTCAGCGCCTCGGGGGTCACCGTGCGGTCGACCACTGCTGATCGCCCGTCAGGGCGGTAGCCGAGCAGACCCTGGATGGCCTCGGCCCCAGCGGCGTACTGGTCGTCCATCTCGTCGAGGAGCCCGCTGTCGACCCACGCCCCGGTGTCGATGGCCGCGTACGGATCGGCCAGCACCTGCCGCCCCGCCGGCACCGAGCGGAGCTGCGTGACCGAGTCGGCACCGCCGGCGTCGCTGCCGGCGAGGAGGCGCAGCGACTCGGGGGAGGGGGAGAGGGTGATCGGGACCTCGGGCCGGGCGGTGACGGCCGAGATCCGTGCCTCCAGCGCCGTGGCGGCGGTGGCCTCGAGGGTCGGTGTGCCGTCCGGGCCGGGCACCGCCGGGGCCGCCAGGGGCACCACCATCCCGACCGCCAGGGGGCTGAGGCCCGACGTCGAGGCCTCGGTGAGCCGCAGGAGGTGGGTGGTGAGGCTGGCGAGCGGCGCGCCGGCGGCGTCGTAGGCGCGCACCACGTAGGGGTACACTCCGGCGCTCTGCAACCGCACCCCGCCCTCGGGTGCGGTGCGGGTGTCGACGGGCAGGCTGAGGGTGACGGTGCCGGTGGCGGCCGGGTCGAGCTGGCTGAGCGGGGTGGGGGCGGTGCGGTAGAGCGTGGGGCCGAGGCTGTCGCCGCGGACGGTGGCCTCGAAGCCGGAGGGGGTGCGCACCGGGCTGTGCACCTCGGTGGCGATCTGGGCCCCCGCGGGCAGCCCCTTGCCGCTCACCACGACCTGGAACACGCCGCTCGGGCCGACCCAGCTCGTCTGCTGGACCAACTGGAGGCCGGCTTCGGCGGTGCTGGCCTGCGCGCCGGCGATCGACGGGCCTCCTGCCCACGTCCGCGCCGCGGTCAGGACGAGACCGAGGGCGAGCAGGAGGCTGACGGCCGGTCGTCGTCGACGGTGGTGCCGGCTCACCCCGCCGGTCCGTCGTCGAGGGGCCGCTCGAGGACCGCCAGGCCGGACGGCTCGGCTCGGAACCCCAGGTGCTCGTAGAGCGACAGGGCGCGTCGGTTGGCCTCCTGGGTGTTGACCAGCACCGAGGTGCAGCCCTTGCGTCGGCACCAGTCGAGCGAGTCGCCCACCAGGGCGGTGCCGATGCCGTGACCGTGGTGGTCGGGGTGCACGGCGAGGCGCTGCAGGTAGCCGAGGCTGCCGGCCCGGCCGGTGACGTGGTAGCCGACGACGGTGGGACCGACCGTGGCGACGCGGAAGCGGGCGTGGGGGGTGGCGGTCCGGGCGTCGGCGAGCCCGTTGGCGTCGAAGCGCCAGAAGCGGTCGAAGGCCAGCGCGTCGACGGCCAGGACCCGAGTGACGTCGCGGTTGCGGCCCCGGCGCTGGCGGCTGCCCGCGGCCTTCGGTTCGGGCACGTGGCGCAGGTCGTGGCGCAACAGGTGGAGCCGCTCGTGGACCGTGAACCCCGCCGCCTCGAACGGGTGCTGCTCGGCCGTCGTCAAGGCGGGGGTGAGCACCGAGCGGTAGCCCCGCCGGCGGGCCTCGGCGAGGGCGCGGGCCAGGCCGTGCGGGGACGGCACGACGCCGGGCGTGGGGCTGAGCAGCGCCACGGAGGGGTCGCCGCGCCACGAGCCGATCCGGAGCCGGTCGGCGCCCCCGGTGATGGTGTCGAGTCGTCGCATGGCCGTCCCCGCCACACTACGACCGATCGGTCGTCGGACCCGGGCGCTCGGGCCGTGCGGCCCTTGGGGCGCCGAGCACCCCCGGCGGTAGCGTGGCGCGATGACGATCCTGCTCGCCGCCCACCCGCAGTTCCTGCTGCACGACACGGGTCCGGGCCACCCCGAGCGGCCGGCGCGGCTCACGGCGGTGCTCGACGGGATCGACACGGCGGGCCTGCGCGACGCCATCGTGCGCTTCGAGCCGGATCCGGCCCCTTGGGACCTGATCGAGAAGGTCCACCCGGGCCGCTACCTGCTCGCCCTGGAGGAGTTCACGTCGATGGGTGGGGGCCACCTCGACGCCGACACGGTGGTGTGCGAGGACTCGTTCGCGGCCCTGTTGCGGGCGGCGGGCGCCGGCCTCGAGGCGGTCGCTCGCCTGGAGGCGGGGGAGGGCGACGTGGCGTTCTGCGCCGTGCGCCCGCCCGGCCACCACGCCACCCCGCGCCAGGCCATGGGCTTCTGCCTGGTCAACAACGTTGCGGTGACCGCCATGGCGCTCGCCGACCGCGGTGAGCGGGTGCTGATCGTCGACTACGACGCCCACCACGGCAACGGCACCCAGGACGTGTTCTTCCGCGATCCCCGGGTCCTGTACGTGTCGTTCCACGAGTACCCGCTCTACCCGGGCACCGGAGCGCTGGAGGAGACCGGGTGGGGAGAGGGAGCGGGCACCACGATCAACTTCCCGTTCCCGCGCGGCACCACGGGCGACGTGTACCGCCTGGCGATCGACGAGGTGCTGCGCCCCGTCGTCGAGCAGTTCGAGCCGACCTGGTTGATCATCTCGGCCGGCTTCGACGCGCACCGGCGCGACCCCCTCACCGGCCTGGAGCTGACCGCGGGCGACTACGCGGACCTCACCCGCGAGCTGCAGGCGCTCGTGGCCAAGGGGCGCTGCATCGTCTACCTGGAGGGCGGCTACGACCTCGACGCCCTCGCCACCTGCACCGGGGCGGCCCTCAGCGCGCTGGTCGAGGGCGGCTACCGGCCCGAGGAGGCCTCCAGCGGTGGGCCGGGGCGCACGGTGGTCGACGCCGTGGCCCGGCTGCGGGCGGCGCACCGCTGAAGCCCGCGGCCCCCGCCGGGGCCGGCCGACGGCGCCGGTAGCCTCCTCGCCCGTGATCCCCGACCGGCTGCGCCCCGTGCTGGAGCGGACGGCCCCACTGGCCGAGCGCTTCGCCGCGTCCGGCCACCGGCTGTACCTGGTCGGCGGGGTGGTGCGCGACCTCCTGCTCGGCCGCGACATGACCTCGGGGCGCGATATCGACCTCACCACCGACGCCGTGCCGGCCGAGACCAAGAAGCTGGTGAAGGGCTGGGCCGACTCGGTGTGGACCCAGGGCGAGCGCTTCGGCACCATCGGCTGCCGTCACGACGGCTGGGACTTCGAGATCACCACCCACCGCGCCGATGCCTACGACCCGGGCTCCCGCAAGCCGGTCGTGCAGTTCTCCGACGCGGTGGAGGCCGACCTGTCGCGCCGCGACTTCACCGTGAACGCCATGGCGTTGGCTCTTCCGGAGCCGGTGCTGATCGACCCGTTCGGAGGCGCCGACGACCTCGCCGCCGGCCGGCTCCGCACGCCGCTGGCCCCCGAGGAGTCCTTCTCCGACGACCCGTTGCGGATGCTGCGCGCCGCCCGCTTCGTCGCCGGCTACGGGCTCGAGCCGGTGCCCGAGCTGGTCGCCGCGGTGCAGGCCATGGCCGACCGGCTCGAGATCGTGTCGGCCGAGCGCATCCGCGACGAGCTCGACAAGCTCATGGTGGTCGACGACCCCAGCGCCGGGCTGTGGTTCCTCGTCGACACCGGCCTCGTCGAGCGGTTCCTGCCGGAGCTCTCCCGGATGCGCCTCGAGCAGGACCCCATCCACCGCCACAAGGACGTCCTCACCCACACCATCGCGGTGGTCGCCAAGACCCGGCCCGAGCGCCTCGTCCGCCTGGCGGCGCTCTTCCACGACGTGGGCAAGCCCCGCACCCGTTCCATCGGCGAGGGCGGCGTGTCGTTCCACCACCACGAGGTCGTGGGTGCCCGCATGACCCGCGAGCGGATGAAGGCGCTCAAGTACTCCACCGACGACGTGGACGCGGTGAGCAAGCTGGTGTTCCTCCACCTGCGGTTCCACACCTACAAGATGGGCTGGACCGACGCCGCGGTGCGCCGCTTCGTCCGCGACGCCGGCGACCTGCTGCCCGAGCTGGTCGAGCTCACCCGCTGCGACTGCACCACCCGCAACGAGCGCAAGGCACGGGCGCTGGCCCGGCGCATGGACGAGCTCGAGGCCCGCATCGCCGAGCTCCAGGCGCGCGAGGAGCTCGCCGCCATCCGCCCCGAGCTCGACGGCAACCAGGTGATGGCCCACCTGGGCCTGGCGCCCGGCCGCGACGTCGGCCAGGCCCTCGACTTCCTGCTCGAGCTGCGCCTGGAGGAGGGGCCGCTCGGCGAGGAGGAGGCCTACCGCCGCCTCGACGCCTGGTGGGCCGACCGGCGCGGCGCGGGCGACGCCGACTAGCTCGTCAGACGCCTTCCTTGCGGCCCCGCACCACGAGGGTGGCCGGCACGAGCGTCATGGTCTCGGACCAGAACGGGCTGGGCAGGTCGTGGCACACCGGCGGCTCGAGGAGCGTGTCGACCCGGAAGTTCGCCCGGTGGAACGCCGAGAACACGTCGGCGACGGTGCGCGGGTGCACGGTGAGCTCGCCGACCGAGCGGGGGGAGCGCTCGGCGTAGGGCCGCACGACGCGCGGCGGGCCCGGCTCGCTGTCGTCGAGCATCAGGTGGGCGGGGTGGGGGAGGCTGCACACGAGCTGGGCGCCCGTGCGCAGGACCCGGTTCACCTGCCGCAGCACCCGGTCGAGGTCCTCGACCCGCCCCAGCTCGTGCACCGAGATGGCGGCGTCGACGGTGTCGGCCCGCACGAAGGCCAGCTCGGCCAGGTCACCGTGGTGCAGCTCGAGCCTCACCTCGTGAGCGTCGGCCAGGCCGCGAGCGGCCTCGAGGCGCGGGTGGTGGGCGTCGACGACGATGACGTGGGCGCCCTGGGCGGCGAGCGCCACGGCGGTGTGGCCGCGACCGGCGCCGAGCACCAGCAGGCGCTTGCCCTCGGGTGGGCCGAGGAGGCGCAGGCTCGACTCGTCGGGGATGTCGGGGCCGTAGACGACCACGTCGGTCGGCAGCTCGGCGTCGGCAGGGAAGGCCGCGACCGGCGTGGGAGGGTCGACCGGGAGGCGGGTCTGCTCGCTCACCGGGCCAGTCTCGCTCGCCGGGTCGATCGTCCGGTGGACCGGTGCGGGCGTCCGCGCGGCTCGCTCGGGGCGCGGCCTCGCTACCCTCGTGTGCCGTGAGCTTCGGTCCCGGGTCGGTGCGGGGCGCTGGTGCGGGCGCCCCCGGCGAGGTCGACTACCGCCTCGCGCGCCAGCACCTCATCTCGGAGTACCGCAAGGGCCGGCTGGCCCAGCACGAGGTGTGCGACGCCCACCCCGAGCTGGTCCGTGCCGCGCGCGAGGCCTCCCAGCCCTCCGATCGCGACTGCCCCATCTGCGAGGTCGACAAGCTGGTGCTCGTGTCGTACGTGTTCGGCCCGCGCCTGCCGAGCCACGGGCGCTGCATCACCTCGGCCAAGGAGCTGAAGAGCCTCTCGCGTCGGTCCGGCGAGTTCGCCTGCTACGTGGTCGAGGTGTGCCCGAGCTGCAGCTGGAACCACCTGGCGAGGACCTTCCTCCTGAACCCCGCCCGCTCCGCCTAGGCCGCCCGTGACCCGACGAGGCTCCGGCGCGGCCGGTTCGACCACGAGGAGCGAGCGCCGCTCCGCCCGCCGTGCCCGGCGCCAGGACCTGAAGCCCGACGGCACCAGGCGCAGCGTCGTCTGGCGCATGCGCCGGGTGTTCTACGCCGCGGGCCTGCTGTTCGTGCTGGGCGTCGCCGGCGCCGGCTACCTGTTCACCCAGGTGCCGTTGCCCGCCGAGGACCCGCCCTTGGTGCAGACGTCGTTCTTCTGCGCCTCCGACGTCACCACCGGGTGCAACGCCGACAACTCCATCGCCCAGCTCTCGGGGGCGGTCGACCGCATCTCGGTCACCTACGACGAGCTCCCGCCGGTGCTCGTCCAGGCGGTGCTCGCCGCCGAGGACCGCACCTTCTACGACCACGGTGGCGTCGACCCGGTCGGGATCGTGCGGGCCCTGTGGGCCAACCTGCGCAGCGACAGCGTGCAACAGGGCGGGTCCACCATCACCCAGCAGTACGTCAAGAACGTCTACCTCTCCCAGGAGCGCACGGTCACCCGCAAGGTGAAAGAAGCCGCCCTCGCGGTGAAGCTCGAGCGGGAGCTGCCCAAGCAGGAGATCCTCACCCGCTACCTCAACACCATCTACTTCGGCCGTGGCGCCTACGGCGTCGAGGCGGCGTCGCGCACCTACTTCGGCAAGCCGGTCAGCGGCCTCACGCTCACCGAGGCGGCCTACCTGGCCGGGCTGATCCGCTCCCCGGAGACGGCCGACGCGCAGCTGCCCGCCGGCGACCCGAAGGCCGGCACCAACCGGGCCACCGCCACCCAGCGGCGCAACTCGGTGCTCAAGGCGATGGTCGAGACCGGCGACATCACCCAGGCCCAGTACGACATCGCCGCGGCCGCGGGATGGGACGACGTGCTGCCACGGGCCGACCGGCGCAACTTCGGCCACGTCGCCCATCCGGAGTGGGGCACCGAGTACTACGTCGAGTACGTCCGCCACTGGCTGGCCACGCCCAAGGCCGAGGGCGGTGACGGCTTCTCCGACGCCGAGGTGTTCGGGGGCGGCCTGCGCGTCTACACCACCCTCGACATGGACGACCAGGGCGCGGCGTCCCACGCGGTGACCTCGACCCTCGACCAGCCGGACGACCCCGCCGCCGCGCTCGTCTCGATCGACGACCAGGGCGCCGTGCGGGCGATGGTGGGCGGCAGGGACTACAACGGCGACACGCCCTACGCCAAGGTCAACCTGGCCGTGGGCGCCGAGGGTGGCGGCGCCGGACGCCAGCCCGGCTCGTCGTTCAAGGTGTTCACGCTCACCGAGGCGATGAACCAGGGCATCCCGCTGAACAAGACCTACAACGCGCCGTCCACCATCACCATCCCCAAGGCCGACAACGGCGGCCCGTGGAAGGTCGGCAACTACGCCGACGCCGGCCTCGGCACCCTCGACCTGGTCCAGGCCACGATGAAGTCGTCGAACACCGCCTACGCCCAGCTGATGATGGACGTGGGGCCGCAGAACGTGGCGGCGCTGGCCCACCGGATGGGCATCCGCTCCGAGCTCGACCCCGTGCCCGCGCTCACCCTCGGCACCAGCGAGGTGTCGGTGCTCGACATGGCCTCCGCCTACTCGACCCTCGCCGACGGCGGCGAGCACATCGACCCCTACGTGGTCACCAAGGTCACCGACGCGGCCGGCAACATCCTCTACCAGCACGACGTCACCCGCGAGAAGGTCCTCGACGACGACGTGGTCCAGAAGGTGAGCTACGCGCTCAACCAGGTCGTCGAGGGCGGCACGGCCACCGGGGCCAAGATCGCCCAACCGGCAGCGGGCAAGACCGGCACCACCGAGAACTACCGCGACGCCTGGTTCGCCGGCTTCACCTGCAAGCTCACCACCGCCGTGTGGATGGGCTACCCGGAGGAGAACCGGTTCATGAAGTCGGTGCACGGCAAGTCGGTCACCGGCGGCACGTTCCCGGCGACCATCTGGCGCAAGTACATGACCGACGCCACCAAGGGCCTCGACTCCTGCCCCTTCCCGAAGCCGGCGCTGGCGCCCTACGCCGGGCCCACACCGAGCGTCACGTCACCGGCCGCGTCGAGCAGCTCCACCTCCACCAGCGAGGCGCCGGCCAGCTCGACCACCGTGGCTCCGACGACCACCACGACGCGGCCGTCCACCACCACGACGAGACCGTCGAGCAGCACCACCTCCACCGCGTTGGCGGCGCCGGCGGCCGGTCCGCCCTAGCGGCGGTTCGCGCCTTTGCCGGTCGTGACGCCGTCCCGCTACCGTGACCCGTACCGCCGGCAGCCGAGGGGCGCTGGACGGGACAGGAGGCTCCGATGAGCGCACGCACCACCGTGCCCTCGGTCCAGGGCCGCAAGGTCCGCCGTGGGGACGTCCCGCTGGTGATGGTCACGGCCTACGACGCGCCGGGTGCCCGCATGGCCGACGCCGCGGGCATCGACATGATCCTGGTGGGCGACAGCCTCGCCATGGTCGTGCTCGGTTACGACGACACCTTGCAGGTGACCGTCGACGACATGGCCCACCACACCGCCGCCGTGGCGAGGGCCAAGCCGTCGGCGCTCGTGGTGGCCGACCTGCCGTGGCTCAGCTACCACGTGTCGGTCGAGGACACCGTGCGCAACGCCGCCGCGCTGGTGCGGGCCGGGGCCCAGGCGGTGAAGCTCGAGGGGGGCCGCAAGCGCCTGCCGATGGTCGAGGCCCTGCTCGACGCCGAGATCCCGGTGATGGGCCACATCGGGCTCACCCCGCAGTCGGTGAACGCCATGGGCGGGTTCAAGGTGCAGGGGCGCAAGCACGACGCCGCGCTGGCCCTGGTCGAGGACGCCAAGGCGCTCGAGCACGCCGGGTGCTTCGCCATCGTCGTCGAGGGTGTGCCCGACGAGGTGGGGCGGCTCGTCACCGACGCCATCGACGTCCCCACCATCGGCATCGGAGCGGGGCCCGGCACCGACGGCCAGGTCCTCGTCTTCCACGACGTGCTCGGCATCGAGGACCGCGTGCTGCCCAAGTTCGTCCGCCGCTACGCCGAGCTGGGTGTCGACGGCACCCGGGCGTTGGGCGCCTACGCCGACGACGTGCGCACCGGCGCCTTCCCCTCGCCGGCCGAGAGCTACCACCTCAAGGCCGACGAGGCCGAGGCGCTCGGGCTGTACGGCAGCCCCGCCCCTCTGGCGTGAGCCGGGCGTCGGGGCGCACTCGGCGCGGCCCGCTGGTCGGCCTGGTGGCCGCCGCCGCGCTCGTCCTCGCCGGGTGCTCCTCGAGCGGCTCCCGCGCGCCCGGTGCCACGGCCGGCTCGACCGCGCCCCCGCCGGCGAGCACCGCCTCACCCACCACACCCACGACGGCGCCGCAACCACCGCAGGGCTTCACCGCGGTCACCTTGGTGGTCACCGCGGCGGACGGCACCACGAGCCGCTGGTGCGTGTGGTTGGCCGACACCGAGCTGCTGCGCCAGCGCGGCCTCATGGGGGTCACCGACCCCGAGCTGGGCGGCCTGGCGGGGATGCTGTTCCGGTTCGACCAGGACTCGACCGACCGGTTCTGGATGCGTGACACCCCCTTGGCGTTGTCGATCGCCTGGTACGACGCCTCCGGCCGCTTCGTGTCGAGCACCGACATGGCGCCCTGCCCGGGCGACGCCGCCACCTGCCCGACCTACGGCGCCACCGGCCCCTACCGCGACGCCATCGAGGTGCCCCAGGGCCAGCTGGGGGCCTCGGGCCTGGTCCAGGGGTCCACGATCAGCGTCGGTGACCGCTGCGACGCGCCGGCCAGGGCCGTGTGAGCCCGGGCTCTTGGGAAAACGGCCTCGCGTCCGCTAGGGTCCCCCGGTCAATCGAAGCCCTGCCCCGTGCGTACGGGGCCCCGGATCCCCAGGGATCGGGTCCAGAGGGAGGTGATGCGCTCCGATGCGAGCGTATGAGCTCATGATCATCTTCGACGGCGATGTCGACGACACCGCCGTGAACGAACAGCTCGCGGCTGTCGGTCGCCTCGTCGAAGCCGGTGGCGGTTCCGTGGCCAAGACCGACCGTTGGGGTCGGCGCCGGTTCGCCTACGAGATCAACCACAAGTGGGAAGGCATCTACGTCGTCCTCGAGATCGTGACCGAGGGCCGCGACCTCTCCGAGGTCGAGCGGGTGCTGCACCTCGCGGACGAGGTCGTCCGCCACAAGACCATTCGCCTGCCGGAGGCCGAGGCCGAGCGCCGCGGCCTCATCGGCGAGGCGACCCCGGCCTGAGCCGGGCACACCAGGAGGATCCGAGATGGCACCTGGGAACAGCGTCACCCTGGTCGGCAACTGCACGCGCGACCCCGAGCTGCGGTTCACCTCGAGCGGCCAGGCGGTCGCCACGTTCGGGCTGGCCGTGAACCGTCGCTGGCAGAACCGCCAGACCAACGAGTGGGAAGAGGCCGTGTCGTTCTTCGACGTCACCTGCTGGCAGCAGATGGCCGAGAACGTGGCCGAGTCCGTCACCAAGGGCAGCCGCGTGGTGGTCACCGGCCGCCTCGACCAGCGGTCCTGGGAGACCCAGGACGGCGAGAAGCGGTCGAAGGTCGAGGTCGTCGCCGACGAGATCGGCCCCAGCCTCCGCTACGCCACCGCGCAGGTGGTCCGCAACGAACGCCGCGACGGCTTCGAGGGCGGCGGCGGTGGGGGCGGCGGCTCTCGAGCCGTGCCCAACGAGCCCCCGGCCGGCTACGACATGGATGAGGAGCCGTTCTGATGGCCAAGGCAGCACCCAAGCGCGGCAAGAACAAGGACAACGCGCGCCGCAGCAGGAAGAAGATCAGCATCCTCGTCCAGGAGAAGGTCGAGTACGTCGACTACAAGGACGTCAACCTGCTGCGCCGGTTCATGTCCGACCGGGCCAAGATCCGCGCCCGGCGCGTCACCGGCAACGACTCCCAGCAGCAGAAGGAGATCGCCCGGGCGATCAAGAACGCCCGTGAGATGGCGCTGCTGCCCTACACCAACAGGGTCACGACCCAGCGCGGCGGCGGCCGCGATCGTGGCGACCGCGGCGATCGCGGTGACCGCGGCGATCGGGGTGATCGCGGGCCCCGTCGTGACGAGGCCGCCGAGGCCACCCCGACCGAGGCGCCGGTGACCACCGAGGCCACCGAGGCCGAAGGCACCGAGGCCGTGGAGGTGACCGAATGAAGCTGCTCCTGCGCTCCGACGTCGACGGCGTCGGCAAGCGGGGCGACATCGTCGACGTCGCCGACGGGTTCGCCCGCAACTTCCTCGTGCCGAAGGGGTTCGCCATCAAGGCCACCCCCGGGGTGCAGCAGCAGGCCGAGGCGATGCGCCGCTCACGCGACCTGAAGGACGCCGCCGACCGGTCGGCCGCCGAGGAGATCGCCAAGACGCTCGTGCCGGCGGTCATCGCCGTGTCGTCACGGGCGAGCGGCGAGGGCAAGCTGTTCGGCTCGGTCACCGTCACGGAGGTCCTCGAGGCGGTGCAGGCCCAGACCGGCATCGAGCTCGAGCGACGGCACCTGCACCTCGACGAGCCGATCAAGACCGTCGGCACCCACCACGTCGCGGCCAAGCTGCACCCCGACGTGCAGTTCCAGGTCACCGTCGAGGTCAGCCCGAGCTGACCCGTGCCGTCGCTCTCGCGACGGCGCCGACGTCACCGATGTTCCACGAGGGGCCGCGCTGCGGCCCCTCGTGCGCGTCCGGTGTGCGGTCCGGCGTCGTGGTCGGGCGAGTGGTCGGCGACCGCGCTGCGTGGCCAGGCCTTGTCCACAATCGGTCGACGGTCCGCTGTCGTACCCCCTGCGTAGCGTTCCGCCCATGGCGCACAAGGGTTCGGCACGGGTCGAGCACTCCACAGCCCCGTGCCGTCGTCCACACCTCGTCCACAGGGTTCTCCACGCGGAAATCCGGGGTTGTTCCCCTTCCGATCCCCAGGCCGCTCGGGTGAGAGTGGTCCGGCCATGAGCTTCCCCGACGACGAGCCCCGACCGTCCCGTCCGAGCAGCCCCGGGCGGGTCCCTCCGCACAACCTCCAGGCCGAGGAGTCCCTGCTCGGAGCCATGCTGCTGTCCAAGGACGCCATCGCGGTGGCCTCCGAGGTGCTCGACGCCGACAACTTCTACAAGCCGGCCCACGGGCACATCTTCGAGGCCATCACCTCCCTCTCGGCCGCAGGCGAGCCTGCCGACCCGGTCACCGTGGCGGAGGAGCTGCGGCGGGCCGGCCTGCTCGACGCCGTCGGGGGCCCGGTCGCCCTGGTCACCCTGCAGGCGGCCACCCCCGCCATCTCCAACGCCGCCCGCTACGCCCGGATCATCGAGGAGCACGCCCTGCTGAGGCGCCTCATCGGTGTGGCCGGCGAGATCGCGGAGATGAGCTACGACCTCCCCGACGACGTCACCAAGACCGTCGACCTGGCCGAGTCGTTGGTGTTCGAGGTGGCCCAGCGCCGGGTCACCGACACCATGGCGCCCATCCACGACCTGCTCAACGACAACCTCGACCGGCTCGAGTCGCTCTACGACAAGGGCGACGTCATCACGGGCACGCCCACCGGCTTCCTCGACCTCGACGAGCTGCTGTCGGGCCTGCAGCCCAACGCGCTCTACGTGCTCGGGGCCCGCCCGTCGATGGGCAAGACGGCGCTCGCCCTCGGCATCGCCTCCAGCGCCGCCATCGAGGGCAACCGCCCGACGCTCATCTTCTCGCTCGAGATGGGCCAGCTCGAGCTCACCCAGCGCATGCTGTGCTCCGAGGCCCGTGTCGACTCCAAGCGGGTGCGCACCGGCAACCTCAGCGAGTCCGACTGGGGGAAGATCGCCCACGCCACCGGCCGGCTGGCCGAGGCGCCCCTGTGGATCGACGACAACCCCAACCTCACCATCATGGAGATCCGCTCCAAGGCCCGCCGGCTCAAGAGCCGCCTCGGCGACCTGGGCCTGGTGGTGGTCGACTACCTCCAGCTGATGACCGGCCGCTCGTCGGCCGAGAACCGCCAGGTCGAGGTGTCGGAGATCTCCCGCGGCCTCAAGATCCTGGCCCGCGAGCTCGAGTGCCCGGTGCTCGCCCTGTCACAGCTGTCCCGCCAGCTCGAGATGCGCGCCGACAAGCGCCCGATGCTCGCCGACCTCCGCGAGTCGGGCTGCCTCACGTCCGACACGCTGATCACACGGGCCGACACCGGGGCGCAGGTGCCGATCGGGCAGCTGCTCGCCGAGGGCGCCACCGACATCCCGGTGTGGACGCTCGACGAGCACTACAAGCTCGTGGTGGGGAACATGACCCACGTCTTCCCGAGCGGGGTCAAGGAGACCTACGAGCTCAAGCTCCGTTCCGGCCGGGCGGTCAAGGCGTCGGGCAACCACCCGTTCCTCCGCCTCTCGGGCTGGACGCCGCTCGACGACCTCGTCGTGGGCGACCGCATCGCCGTCCCTCGTGCCCTTCACGCTCCGAGGTCGACCAGCCACTGGGACGACCGGCACGTGATCCTCCTCGCCCACCTGCTGGGTGATGGCTGCCACGTGCAGCGGCACAGTCTCCAGTACACGACCACCGATCCGGCCAATGCAGCCGCGGTGACCGAGGCCGCCTCGATCTTCGAGGTCAGTCCGAGGGTGGTCGAGGAGCGGAACTGGATGCAGGTCTACCTGCCTGCCACGCGCAGGCTCGGCAACGGCGTCCGCAACCCGATCGCGTCGTGGCTCGACGGCATGGGCTTGTGGGAGAAGCGCTCGTGGCAGAAGTTCGTGCCTGATGGTGTGTTCGGCCTCATCGACCGGCAGGTCGCCCTGTTCCTGCATCACATCTGGGCCACCGACGGATGCGTGTGGGCAGATCCGAACCTCGCGAAGCAACCCCGCGTCTACTACGCGACGACCAGCCACCGCCTCGCGCGCGACGTCCAGACACTCCTTCTTCGGATCGGCATCAGCAGCACTGTGCGCAGTGTGCCGCAGGGCCATCACCGCACCGGCTACCACGTCATCGTGCAGGGCTCGGAGAACCAGGTGCGCTTCGCCGAGCGCATCGGCTGCCACGGTGAACGGGGGCGTCATCTCGAGCCATTGCTCGAGTGGCACCGCCTCAGGACCTCGAACCCCAACACCGACTCGATTCCGGCCCGGGTCTGGGACCATGTGCGGTTCAAGTCGATGCCGGACCAGGGGGTCACCACGCGTCAGCTCGCCGAGCGCCTGGGGATGCAGTCCTGCGGATCGAGGCTCTACGAGCACGGTGTGTCCCGCGCCCGCATGCAGCGGCTCGCTGCCGCCTTGCCGAACGACCCGTGGCTCGCCGACCTGGCCGAGTCCGATGTGTTGTGGGACGAGATCGTCGACATCGTCCCGCTCGGTCCGCGGGAGGTCTTCGACGCCACCGTCGAAGGCACGCACAACTTCGTCGCCGACGGCATCGTCGTGCACAACAGCATCGAGCAGGATGCGGACGTGGTGATGTTCATCTACCGCGACGACGTCTACAACCCGGACTCGCCCGACCGCGGCACCGCCGAGATCCTCGTGAGCAAGCACCGCAACGGACCCACCGGCATGGTGCGCCTCGCCTTCCTCGACCACTACACCAAGTTCGCCAACATGGCCCGAGGCGCGTAGCCGGTCAGCTCATGGTGGCCAGGAGCTCCTTGCAGGTCCGCTCGCAGCGCCGGCACTGGTCGGCACAGATCCGGCAGTGCTCCATGTGGCTCCCGTGACGGTCGCACTCGTCGC
The DNA here is from genome assembly GCA_029782145.1 of Actinomycetes bacterium. Classification (GTDB taxonomy): domain Bacteria; phylum Actinomycetota; class Acidimicrobiia; order Acidimicrobiales; family Acidimicrobilacustridaceae; genus CAMFLJ01. The sequence goes on from JAKOVH010000026.1 coordinate 251,131, forward strand.
CGCAGGACCGGCACGCGGCGATGCAGGCCTCGAGGAGGGGAAGCGTCACGTTGGCGTCGTACTCGGTCTGTCGCGAGACGACCCGGCTGGTGGTGTTGCACACGTCGGCGCAGTCGAGGTTGAGCCGAATGCACTTGCCCAGCTCCGCCATGTTCGACTCCGACAGGCAGGCGTCGGCGCACTGGGTGCACGTGTTGGCGCAGTCGATCAGCGTCTCGATGGTGTCGGCCAGCTGCCTGGCGTCGACGTTGAAGTCTCTCGGGTACGTGTCGAGCATCGCCTGAGCGTGGGCCATCGGAGCCTCCTGGGGTTCGCAAGGGGGATCACTCGCCCCTACCCGGCTCCGCGGCCCGGGATCCCTCCGACGAGTCGCACGCCGAGCAGAGGCCGGCCGTTCTCCCGGGGTCGGGTCGCACCCCCGGAACGCGAAGACCCCTGGGGCCACCTCCGGGGCGGTATCGTTCGCCGGCTGATCGTAGGAGGGGAGGCCGGTGACCGAGCCGAGCGGCGAGGCCGAGCCCGCACAACCTGACGAGACGGCCGTCGAGGCCGACCCACCTCGTGGTGGGACGGTGCGCCGGGCGCTGCGGTCACCGTTGCTGCGCTGGGGCGCGGTCGCGCTCGCCGTCGTGGTGGCGGCCGGCGGCTGGTGGGTCTGGTCGCAGGTCGAGCCCATCGTCAGCGCGGTGCACGCGTCGGACGTGAGCTACGTGGTCCCCGACGCGCCGCGCCTGGTGGCGCGACCCGGGGAGACCGTCTACCGCATCGACCCGACCCAGTCGAAGGTCACCTACGCGGTCGACGAGAAGATCGTGGGCCAGTCCGCCGGCCGGGCGAGCGGGTCGACCCAGGGCATCGCCGGCGACCTGGCGCTGAACCGAGAGGCCCCGTCCACGAGCAGGGTCGGCGAGATCGTGGTCGACGTGGCGCAGCTCCACTCGGACAACAACCTGCGCGACGCCCGGATCCGCCAGGACTTCCTCGAGTCCCGTGAGCAACCGCTGGCCCGCTTCACCGGTGGTGCGGTCGCCGGCCTGCCGGCGAGCATCACCGAGGGCCAGAGCTACCGGTTCACCATCGACGGCGACCTGGAGGCACACGGGCGGACGGTCCCGGTGAGCTGGACCGTCGACGCCACGCTGCAGCCCGACCGCCTGGAGGGCAGCGCCACCACCGTGGTGAAGATGTCCGACCTCGGCATCGGCCCCATCTCCCTCGCCGGGCTGGTGAGCACCGGTGACGACGTCACCCTCACGATGGACCTGGTGGCCCTCGACCCGTCGAAGGGCCGTGTGCCCGACCAGATCGCGGCGCCCGTGTCGACCAGGGCGTCGGGCTCGGCCCCCTCCTTCGAGCACGACGTGGCGCCGATCCTCGCCGGGAACTGCGCCTCGTGCCACGCCTCCGGGCAGGTCGGCTCGGCGCACTGGCAGCTCGACACCGCAGCCGACGCGGCTCGCATCTCCGACGGCATCGCCACGGTCACCGCCTCGGGGTACATGCCGCCGTGGCCGGCGTCGGACCTCGGCGTGCCGCTCGCCCACAGCAAGAAGCTGAGCCAGCAGGACATCGACACGCTGGTCGCCTGGTCGCGTGCCGGGGGCCCGCTCGACGTCGCCGACGACACGCCCGTGGTGGCCACCGCGAACCCCGACGCCGTGCAGGTGCGCCACGACGTCACGTTGGAGATGACCGAGCCGTACGCCGGCTCGCTCGGCTCACCGAACGACTACCGCTGCTTCGTGCTCGACCCCGGCTTCTCCCAGCCGACCTACGTGACCGGCTACGAGGTCACCCCGGGCGTGCGCGAGGAGATCCACCACGTGCAGATCTTCCACATCTCCGCCGAGCAGGCTGCCGACGGGCGAACGCGCTCAGGTGCGGACGGCTCGCCGGGGTGGTCGTGCTACGGCAGCCCCTCGCTGTCGGGCCGTGACCCCGAGCGTCCGGGCGGCAAGCTGAGGGGGTTCACCGGCCAGGGCGGGCTCATCGCCGGGTGGGTGCCGGGGCAGGACCCGAGCGTGTACCCCGACGGCTCCGGGATCCTGTTCCAGCCGGGCGACGCCCTCGTGCTGCAGGTGCACTACCACTACGAGCACGACCCCACCCCGGACCGCACGACGGTGGCGCTGCAGACCGAGACGGGCACGGCGGCGGTGAAGCCCATCGACATCATCAACCCGTTGGCGCCGGTGGAGATCCCGTGCATGCCCGGCGACACGGCGCCGCTGTGCGACCGGGGGGCGGCCCTGGCCGACAACGTGCGGCTCTACGGCACGACCGGCGCGCTCATCGAGACGGGCCTGCTGCGCCTCTGCGGCCAGCTGCCCGAGCTGATGACCGCCGGGTTCACCGGGGTGGCCAGCTCGACCTGCGACTACGAGGTGCCCGAGTCGGGGCGCATCGTGGCCGCCATGGGCCACATGCACACCCTCGGCAAGACCTTCCGGCTCACCCTCGACCCCGGGACCGACCGCCAACAGGTGCTGCTCGACATCCCCGAGTGGGACTTCGACTGGCAGATGAACTACGCGCTCGAGACCCCGCTGCACGTCGAGAAAGGCCAGACGATCCGCATGACCTGCACGTGGGACCGCTCGATCGACCCCAACCGCCCGTCGAAGTACATCGTGTTCGCCGAGGGCACCGAGGACGAGATGTGCTTCTCGACCTACGCCATCATCCCGGACGGCTGACGACCGTAGGGAGATTCGGCTACAGGTCGCCCCCGGCGGTGCCGACGATCTGTCCGTGGCGAACGAGCTCTCCGTCCAGCGCCCCTCGGTGCCCGTGTCCATGCCTCGCTGCCCGGTCTGCGGAGTCGAGTTGCAGCTCGGCAGCTCCGGCCCGCTCGACCGGTGGTCCTGCACCGCCGGGCACGGCCTGGCCATGACCCTCTCGGAGTCCTACGAGCGGCTCCAGGAGGACGAGATCACCCGTCTGTGGCAGCTCGCCCGCGACGCCGCGCCGGGGCCGCTCCCCAGCCCCTTCGACGGCACCGCCATGCGCCGCCTGGCCCTGCCCTACGACGACGACGAGGCTCCAGAGGGCACCGACGGCGACACGCCCGACACCGGCTCGGTGGAGATCGACGTCGACGTCGCCAACCAGTTCGTGTGGTTCGACGCGGGCGAGCTCGACCGGTTGCCGGCCGATCGTCCCGACCGCGAGCCCACCCCCGAGGAGCTGGCCAAGGTGGCCGAGATCGCGGAGCAGTTCGGTGACGGCCTCGAGGCCGCCGCCCACCAGCGCGACGCGGGTGGCCTCACCGAGCGGCTCTACCGCCGCATCGCCCGCGACCCCGGCGCCGTGTCCACCCTGGATCGCGTCGGCCGGGCCCTCACCACCTACTGACCATCGCGAGGCGATCGCGGCCCGGCGAGGTCGGCGCCCGCACAGCCGTGGGTAGCGTCGAGCGGGTGAGGAACATCGCCAGCAACCGCCGCGTCGAGCGCTCGGAGCTCGAGGGGTTCCTCGCGGTGCGCCACCGGGGCGTGCTGCTCACCACCCGGCACGACGGCCGGCCCCAGGCGTCGCTCGTCACCGTCGGCCTCCACGCCGGCGAGCTGCTCGTGTCGAGCTACCCCGAGCGGGCCAAGGTCCACAACCTGGTGCGGGACCCGACCGCCTCGATGGTCGTGATGTCCGACGAGTTCAACGGCGAGTGGGTCCAGGTCGACGGCACCGCCACGGTGACGTCCGTGCCCGAAGCCGTCGACGGGCTGGTCGACTACTTCCGCTGGATCAGCGGCGAGCACCCGGACTGGGACGAGTACCGCCAAGCGATGGTCGACCAGGGCAAGTGCCTCATCCGTCTGACGATCGAGCGCTGGGGGCCGATCGCCAAGGGCGGGTTCCCTGCTCGCCTGGCCGAGGGCTGACGACGGCGCCGTCCGTCGCCGTCAACCGGACGTCCCACACCCGGCCGAGGGTCGCCTCTCGTTCAGTCCCGGTCGCGGCGGGCTCGTCCCGCGGAGCCGACCGCGCCCAGGTCGACGAGGAAGGCGAACACGACGAACAGCCAGCCGATGCCCGTGACGCCCTTGACCGGCTGGTAGGCGAAGGTCCACACCAGGGTCGTCCACGGCAGGAAGAGGAAGCCCAGGAAGGGCAGGAACCAGCCGTCGAACGCGATCGACAGACGGTCGCTGAACAGCCACGTGAGGAACAGCGCCAAACGTGGCGACACGAGCGCGACCAGCACGACCAGGCACCCCATGGCGAGCAGTCTGGTCGTCCCCGAGGGCCGTGGCCAGCGCCCCGGCCCGCATCCGGGTCGGCCCGGCCGGAGGCGATCAGCCCGCCAGCGCGGCCCAGGCCGCGGCGCGGAAGTCCGTGCACACCGGGGGAGGGGCGGGGGAGCTCCACGCCCCCTGGGTCATGAGCAACGTCACGAGCCCCTCGCCCGGGTCGTTCATCCAGCACGTGCCGAGGCCGCCGTCCCAGCCGTAGGACCCCACCGAGCCGGCGATGTCGGCGCGGCGGGTGACGACGGAGACCCCGAAGCCCCATCCGTGGCTGGCGAACCAGCCGTCCACCAGGCCGGCGCCGTGCGCCTGCTCGGCGGTGAGCTGGTCCGTCGTCATCGCCTCCACGGCGGCGCGCGAGAGCACACGACCCGCAGGCGCCGCGCCGCCGTCGAGGAGCATCCGGGCGAAGGTGAACATGTCGTCGATGCTCGACACCAGCCCGGCTGCTCCCGAGGGGAACGCCGGAGGGTGGCTCCACTGGCCGTCGGGCTCGTCGAACGCCACGAGCGACCCGTCCGCCGAGTCGGTGCGGTAGGCGGTGACCAACCGGTCTCGCTTCGACGGGTCGACCCAGAACGACGTGTCGCCCATGCCGAGGGGCTCGAGCACCCGCTCCTGGAGCACCTGCTCGAAGGGGCGGCCCGTGGCCCGGGCGAGGGCGACCCCGAGCACGTCGGAGCCGGTGCCGTACATCCACCGTGCGCCCGGGTGGTGCAGGAGGGGGAGGGTGCCGAGGCGCCGGATCCACTCGTCGGGCTCGGGAAGGCCGTCGGGTGCGGGCGGTCCCTGCCCGAGCTCGAGCTCGACGAGGGCGTCGGCCAGTGGGACGGTGCCGGGCGGGGCCATGACGATGCCGAGGCCCATGGTGAACGTCAGCAGATCGCGCACGAGGATCGGGCGGCGGGCAGGGACGACCCAGCTGAGCGGGGCGTCCTCGTGCTCGAGCACCGTGGGGTCGGCCAGCTCCGGCAGCAACCGGTCGACCGGCTCGTCCAGCCGCAGGAGCCCGTCCTCGACGCAGCTCAGCGCGGCCACCGCGGTGACGGGCTTGGTCATCGACGAGATGCGGAACAGGGCGTCTCGGCCGATCGGCTGGCCGCTCCCGAGGTGGGCGACCCCGGCGCACCCGACGTGGACGTGGTCGCCGCGGGCCAGGAGCCACACGGCGCCGGGCACCGTGCCGGACTCGACGTGGGCGGTGACGATCCGGTCGACACGTCGCAGGCCGTCGATGGTGAACGTGGTGGCTCCCATGGGCACTACGACCGTGCCGGGCCCCTCGACTCATCGCCCGGCCCCTGTCGCAGGGCACGGGTACCCTCGCCGGCACGGCTCACGGTGGTGCGGGGCACCGCTCGCCGCCGAAGAGGGGGAGACGACGCGTGAACACACCAGCCTCGGCCACCGCCACGGAGACGGCCTCCGTCGACCGCATGGCGCAGCTCGAGCCGTTCCGGGCCGAGCTCACCGCCTACTGCTACCGCATGCTCGGGTCGCCCTTCGAGGCGGAGGACGCGGTGCAGGAGGCGCTCACCCGAGCGTGGAAGGCCCTCGACCGGTTCGAGGGCCGCTCCAGCCTGCGGTCGTGGCTCTACCGCATCGCCACCAACGTCTGCTTCGACTCCCTCGACGGCCGCCGCAAGCGGGCGCTGCCCATGGACCTGGGGCCGGCCAACCGCTGGGACCAGGGCATCGGCACGCCGCTGCCGGAGGCGTCGTGGGTGCTGCCCGTGCCCGATGGACGGGTGGTGCCGTCCGACGCCGACCCGCAGGAGCAAGCCCTGGTGCGGGAGTCGGTGCGCCTGGCGTTCGTGGCCGCGCTGCAGCACCTGCCACCCCGGCAACGGGCCGTGCTGGTGCTGCGGGAGGTGCTGCGGTGGGAGGCGAGCGAGGTGGCCCGCCTGCTCGACACCACGGTGGCGTCGGTGAACAGCGCCCTCCAGCGGGCGCGGGCGACGCTGGCCCGCGCCGACATCAGCGACGGCGCCCGTGTCGGCCAGCTCGACGACGCGCACCGCGACCTGCTCGACCGCTACGAGGAGGCCTTCCTCCGCTACGACGTCGACGCGCTCGTCGCGCTCCTGCACGAGGACGCCACGTTGTCGATGCCGCCCTTCCCTTTCTGGCTCCGGGGCGCCGAGGAGGCGGGGCGGTTCTGGGCGTCCCCTCCCGCGCTGGCCTGCCGCCACTCCCGTCTGCAGCGGGTCGACGTCAACGGCGCCCCCGGCTACGCCCAGTGGAAGCCGGCCGCGGACGGCTCGGGCGAGCACCGCGCCTGGGCGCTGCAGGTCGTGCAGGTGCGTGACGGGCGCATCGAGCGGATCGACTACTTCCTCGACACCCCCACCGTCTTCCCGCTGTTCGGCCTGCCGCTGGTGTGGCCGGGTGGCTGACGGCCGGGGTCAACCGACGGTGGCGTCGAGGGCTTCCGACACCTGCTGGGCGATGCGCCGCATCCCGAGGTCGGAGGCGATGGCCAGGGCGCACCCGAGGTGCTCGAGCCGTTCGTCGCCGTCGACCACGTCGGCGAGGTGGGCGCGGGCCTGGGCCTCGAAGGTCGGCGAGCCGAGGCGCACGGCCAGCGCCAGCGCGTCGTGCAGGTGGCGGCGGGCGAGGGCCGTGTCGCCGAAGGTGCGCGCCAGCAGCCCCAGGTAGGTGTCGACCAGGCCCTCGGAGTTGAGGTCGCCGGAGTTGGCCAGCTCACCGCGGCGAGGGCACCACTCGTCGTAGAGGGCCCGGGCGAACGCGGCGTCGCCCACCTGGGCAGCGACGAGGGTCGCCATGACCGCCTCGGTGGTGAACCGCCAGTCGTCGCGGGGCGCCTCGATGCCGCCCCACCGGTCGAGCAGCGCGAGCGCTTCGTCGCGCCGGCCGTCCTCCAGCCGGACCAGCACCGCGAAGTTGCGGGTGCCGTAGTCGGGGATCTCGGCGAGCGCGTCGATGACGGGCCCGAGCTCCCCCAGGCGGCCCTGGAAGAACCGGATGTCGAAGAGCTGGATGAGGTAGCGCTCGTCGCCCCACAGCGACATGCGCCGGCCCCGCACGTCGTTCTCCCAGGCTGCCCGCTCGGCGTCGTCGAAGCGCCCGTCGAGCAGCAGGCGCAGCACCGCGTAGTAGCCGAACTGCACGGCCAGCGGCGGGGCGGGGTGCTCGGCCAGGAGCCTCCGGGTGGTCTCCGCGTCAGCGTCCGCGCCGGCGAGGTCGGCCAGGGCGAACCGGGCCCGGACCCGCGACACGAGCCCGGCCGCCTCGAGGGTGCGGGAGCCGAGGCGCCGGGCCACCTCGATGAGCTCGTCGGCGCTGACCAGGGTGTCGTGGTTGTCGCGGTGGTGCACGCACAGCCGTTGCAACAAGCAGTCGGCCAGGAGGGCGTCGTCGTCGAGGCGTCGGGCGATGGCGACGGCCTCGCCGATGATCTCGTCGGCCCGGTGCGGGTCTTGGTAGTAGCCCACCGACGAGCGCACGCTGAGGACCCTCGCCCGGGCCGGCGAGTCGTCGGGCCCCAGCCGGTCGAGCACCCGGTCGAGGCGGCCCACCACCTCGTGCTCGGGATCTCGGAAGGCCGCCGACATCCACGTCGTGCTGTGCTCGGTGAGGCAGCAGGCGGCCCGCACGGCGGCGTCGAGGTCGTCGAGGGCCAGGGCCCGGTCGATGGCCTCGACGCTGCGGGACCGGCCCTCGGCGTCGGCCACCCAGGCGAGGGCGGAGGCCAGCTCGATGGTGATGTCGAGCACCTCGGTCGGATCGGCTTCGTCGTCGGCCACGGCCAGGTCGTGGGCGAGCCCCCACAGCCGGGCCGCTTCGTCGAACGCGGCCCGGCGGTGCGCCTCGCGGGCGGCCAGGACGGCGTAGCGGGTGGCCGTGCGGGCGTGGCCGAGGGCCGCGGCCTGGGCGTAGTGGTGGGCCAGCCTGGAGCTCTGCCCTTCGAGGTCCCGGGCGTGGACCTGCTCGAGCGCCCGGCCGATCCGGGCGTGCAACCGGCGGCGCCGCGTGGGGGCCAGGTCGTCGGCGAGCGTCTCGCCCACGAGAGCGTGGGAGAACCGGAAGCGATCACCCCGGGCGCCGGTCTCCTCGACCAGAGCGGTCAGCACCGGCGGGTCGAGGGCGTCGAGCAGGCGGTCGATGTCGAGGTCGCACGCGGCCGCCAGCTCGTCGACGGTGAACTCGCGTCCCATCACCGCCGCCACCCGCAGCACGGCCTGCGAGTCCTCGGGAAGCCGGTCGACCCGTCGGCGCACGACGTCGCGCACGCCGCTCGGGATGTCGAGGGACCGCACGTCGTCGGGTCCGAGGCGCCGCTCGGAGCTGAGCAGGCGCACCATCTCGCCGAGGAAGAACGGGTTGCCGCTCGTGCGGTCGACCAGCAGGTCGATGGTGGCCGGGTCGAGCCGGTGGCCCGTCAACCGGCTGGTGTACTGCTCGACCTCGCCGGCGGACAGGCCGCTCAGCGACAGCCGCACGGTGTCGGGGCGGCGAGCGAGCCCGCCCAGCGCGGCCGCCAGCGCGGTGCCGGGGCGCGCGTCCTCGGCCCGGTAGGTGAGCAGCACCAGCACCCGGCTGTCGCCCAGCTCGGTGGTGAGGTAGTCGAGGAGGCGGAGCGAGTCGGCGTCGGCCCACTGCACGTCGTCGAGCACCAGCAGCACCGGTCGGTGCTGCGACGCCGACTCCAGCAGGCGCGTGACCGCGTCGAACAGCCGGAGGCGGGCGGCGTCGGGGTCGCCGTCGCCGGCCGCAGGACCGGTGCCGACGAGCAGTGGCGCGAGGACGGCGTCGGTGCCCGGCGCCAACCCCGGTCCGTCGGCCTCGACCGCGCCGACCAGGGCCCGCACCACCTGCACCCACAGCCACAAGGGAGCCGAGCCGGCCTGCTCGTGGCTGCGGCCCCACACCACCGTGGCGCCGGCCTGCTCGGCGGCGGCGGTCGTGGTGCGCGCCAGCGACGTCTTGCCGATGCCGGGCTCGCCGGCCACCGCCGCGAACCGCGGCCGGCCGTCGAGGGCGTCGGCCCAGGCGCCCGACAGCGCGGCCAGCTCGGCCTCGCGCCCGACGAGGTCGTCGCCCGTCGCGGTGGCGGCCACCGAGGCCGTGGCCGTCGGCGGCGCGGCGCTGGCGAGCGGGGCGGGAGCGGGCCTGGCGCCGCTGCGGTCCGTGGCGGGCGGGGCGGCGCCCAGGTCGAGGCCAGGGTCGTGCTCGAGGATGCGCTGCTCGAGGCGGCGCAGCGCCGGACCCGGCTCCAGGCCCAGCTCGTCGGTGAGGACCTGCCGCGCCTCGCCGTAGGCCCGCAGCGCCTCGGCCTGGCGCCCACTGCGGTAGCGCGCCAGCATCAACAGCTCCCAGAGGCGCTCCCGCAGGGGGTGGGTGCGGGTGAGCTCGTCGAGCACCGCTGCCGCCTCGTCGGCTCGGCCGGCGGCGAGGAGGGCCTCGGCCCGGACCTGCTCGGCCTGCAGCCGTCGCTCCTCGAGCCGGGCGCGGACCGGCTCGGCGAAGGGCTCGTAGGGGAAGTCGGCGAGGACCTCGCCGCGCCAGAGGCTCACGGCCTCGTCGGCGGCGACGAGCGCGCCGGCCGGGTCGCCCGCCTCCAGCGCGGCGGCGGCCTCGGCGGTCAGCTGCTCGAAGCGCTCGGCGTCGAGCGCCCCGGGCGGCACGTCGAGGGCGTACCCCGGGGGGCGGGAGACGAGCAGGGTGGCGGGGCTGCGCGCCGGCCGCTCCGGTTCCAGGATCCGGCGCAGGTTCGACACGTAGGCCTGCAGCGAGGCGGTGGCCCGGGGCGGCGCCTGGTCGCCCCACAGCTCGTCGATCAGGCGATCGAGGGAGACCGGCTCACCGGCATGGGCGGCGAGGAACGCGAGCACGGCGCGCTGCTTGGGCGCGCCGAGGTCGAGCGGCGTCCCGTCCCGCTCGACGACCAGAGGCCCAAGGATCGCGAACCATGTACCCATCCCGTTCGTCCGCAGTGTACGAGCGCCCCGCGCGGCGGTTCAGAGCTCGAGCACCAGGTCCCGCCGCCCGTCGGCGTCGCGCAGCGACCGGTACCCGTTGGCGAGGAGCAGCTCGAGGTGCTCGCCGTCGGTGGGTTGGAGGGTCACACTCACCCGCCGTCGCCCTCGGGCGCGCAGCTCGTCGGCGCAGGCGGCGAGCAGCCGGGCGGCCAGCTCGGCACGCGCGGCGGTCCCGGCGGTGGCCAGGTCGAACTCCCGCTCGATGTCGAGGCCCACGATCAGGGCGGCGTGCCCGTCGGGGAGGCGGACCTGCAAGGTGGCGAGGGGGCGGCGGTCCGGTTCGGCCAGGTCGACGAGGCTGACCTCGAGGTCCGGGCCGTCGTGCCGGGCCCGGGCGACGACGGTGGGTGAGGCGGGGGACATGGTCGCCAGCGTGGGGCGGTCGACTTGGCGACGACTTGGCGAGGGCGTCCTAGCCGGCGACAAGTACCGCACCGCACGGTGTGCCGGTACCCGCCGCACGTGGCGGACCGACCAAGGAGCACCGATGCGACGCACTTCTGATGTCGACACCCCTTCCGGCGAGACCATCGAGCACGTGACCGAGGAGGACCTGACCGTGTTCCGGCTCATGCACCGGGGCATGCGGGTCGACAGCCTGGCCCTGCACGAGGCGCTGTTGCGCCTGCCGGCGACCGATCACCTCGGGGCGGCCCGCCTCGCCGACTGGTTCCGGGGGCTGGAGGAGATCATCGTCCACCACCACACGGTCGAGGACGCGCTGTTCTGGCCGGCGCTGGTCGGCTGCGACGGGTCGTTCGCCGCCCTACGTCGCGACCTCGAGGACGACCACCACGAGCTGGACGCCCGCATGGCCGAGGTCGCCGACGCCCTCGAGGCACTCGGTGCGGTGGGTGCCGGGCTGGCGGAGAAGGAGCGGGCGGTCGCCGCCGCCGACGCCTTCGCCGGCACCCTCCACGACCACCTCGACCGCGAGGAGGACGCCGCCTTCGGTCGGATCATGGCCGCCATGCCGCGGGACCTGCACGACGAGCTCGGCGCCCGCGCCACCGCCTCGACGGACAAGCGGGCACTGCCCTTCGTCGGCCCGTGGCTCGCCGACCACGCCACGCCCTTGGAGGCCCAGCGGCTGTACGCCGCCGTGCCGTGGGTGGTGCGGGCGCTGGTCAAGGGGCCGTGGCGCCGGCGCTACGAGCGGCGGGCCGCCCTGGTGCGCCGGTCGCGCTCGGGTGCGGCGGCCACGCCGGTGCGGGCGGCGTCGAGGTTCGGCGCCGCCGCCAGCGTGGCGGTCCTCGCCGGCGCCGCCGCCCTGGCGCTGGGCGCGTCGGCCTGCGGGTCCGACGCCTCGGCCTCGAGCGACCCCGGCACCACCCACGTGCACCAGGCGTCGGGCTCGGCTGCCGTGGCCGACGGGGTCGTGACGGTGACCATGGACGACTGGTCGTACGCCCCGATCGAGGCCGCGGTGCCCGCCGGCACGGTCCAGCTGCGGGCGGTCAACGACGGCCACGAGGCCCACGAGGTGCAGGTGGCGCGGCCCAAGGCGGGGGTCACCGCCGAGTCGTTCCGGCAGACCTACGAGCAGCAGGGCGAGCAGGCCGCCATGAAGACCGTGGACCTCGTCGGGGGCCTCCACGGCGTGCAGCCGGGAACGACCGTCGAGGGCCCGATCGTGCTCGACCCCGGCGAGTACCTGCTCATGTGCTTCTTTCCGAGCGCCGACGGCCAGAGCCACATCCTCAAGGGCATGGTCGACAGCTTCGAGGTGACCCGCAGCGGTGAGCAGCACGCCGCGCCCCACGCCGACGCCACCATCGTCGCCGCCGACTTCAGCCTCGCCATCCCGCCCGGGTTCGACGGCAAGGGCACCGTCGAGCTGCGCAACGACGGCACCGTGGGCCACGAGGTCGTGTTCCTGCGGGTGGCCGACGGCAAGACGCCGGCCGACGTCTTCGCCTGGTACGGCTCGGGGCAGCAGGGACCGCAGCCGTTCGCCTTCACCGGCGGCGTCGCCGCCCTGCCCGCCGGAGCGACCGGCTGGGTGGACCTCGACCTGGCACCGGGCACCTACATGGCGGTGTGCTTCATCCCTGCGGCCGACGGCACGCCCCACGCCCTGCTCGGCATGGTCAGCAACTTCACGGTGGCGTGATCCGCAGGGGTGGCCGCCTGAACATCCGGTCGGACCCGGTCTACCCGGGGCGCAGCCGGGAAGAGGCTGGCGTACGCCCAGAGTCGGACCTCGCCGGACGGTTGTGGCAGGGCGTGAAAGGAGAGCTCGATGACCGACAGCGCGACACACACCCCCACCGCCCCCCCGGGTGACCGGTCGAAGGTCGACCAGGTGAGGCAGGGGGCCACCCATGCCGCCCACGACGTGCGTGACGAGGTCTCGGGTGCCGTCACCGACGTGAAGGGTGAGGCCTCCGCCCAGATCTCGAACGTGAGAGACGAGGCGATGAGCCACGCCAACCACCTGGTGCACGAGACACGAAGGCAGGTGCGCGACCAGGCCGACCAGGGCACCCACCAGTTCGCCGAGGCGCTGGTGAGCGCCGGTCGGGAGCTCACGGCCATGGCGGACCGCTCGGAGCAGCCCGACGGGCCGATGACCGGGCTGGTGCGACAGATCGGTGAGCGGGCCACCAGCATGGGCCAGCGCTTCCAGGAGGGCGGCTACCGCGCCCTGGCAGGGGACACGTCGGGGTTCGCCCGCCAGAGCCCCGGCATGTTCCTGCTGGCCGCCGCCGGTGCGGGCTTCGCCGTGGGTCGCCTCGTGAAGAACGCCGACACCGGGGCCCTGGCCCGGGCCGCCCGTGAGGGAGGCGGCGGTGGCGGCGACGGGCAACCCGAGGGCGACGGGCACCGCAGCGTCGGGTCCACCGGCTCGCAGTGGACCCAGCCGTCGCTCGATGCCACCTCCGCGATCCCGGCCGACGTCGACCTGCGCCAGCCGCCCGGCATCGGCGCCGACGAGCTGACCGGCCTGGTCGCTGGTGGTGCCTCGCCCGCCGGCCGCGGCGGCGACGGCTACGAGGGAGAGGTGCGCTGATGACGGTGACCCAACGGCCTCAGCCGGGCACGTCCGACGGCCATCGCCCCGAGCCCGGAGCCGACCCGTCGCTGGCCGAGCTGCTGTCGGCCACGACTCAGGACTTCTCCGAGCTGGTCCGGGCCGAGATCGACCTGGCCAAGCTCGAGCTGAAGGAAGAGGCGACGCAGGCGGCCAAGGCGGGCGGCATGCTCGGCGCCGCCGGGGTGCTCGGCCACCTGGCCCTGCTGCTGGCGCTGTTCGCGGCGGCCTGGGGCCTCGCCGTCGTGATGCCCACCGGCGTGGCCTTCCTGATCGTGGCCGTGGTGGTGGCCGTCGTCGCCGCCGTGCTGTTCCGCATCGGCCGCACCCGCATGAGCGAGGTGACGCCCGTCGCCCCGCAGACCACACGCACACTCGAGGAGGACGCCCAGTGGGCAAGACAGCTGAAGAGCTGAGGACCGAGATCGTCCAGCAGCGCATCGACCTCACCCGCGACTTCGAGATGATCGGTGACAAGGTCAGCCCGTCGCGCATCGTCGAACGCCGCACCGAGGCGGCCAAGGGGCGGGTGCGCCGGATGCGCGACGCCGTGATGGGCACGGCCGACGACGCGGGCAGCGCGGCCGCCGACCGCATGGGCTCGGTGCGCGAGTCCGCCGGAGACATGGCCGGCAACGTGAGCGGCATGGTCTCCGAGGCACCGCAGCGCATCGAGGAGGGCACCCAGGGCAACCCGCTCGCAGCTGGCATGGTCGCCTTCGGCCTCGGGCTGCTGGCCGCCACCGTGCTGCCCTCCTCGCGCAAGGAGCGCCAGCTCGCCCGTCAACTGCAGCCCCAGCTCGAGCAGGCCGCCCAGACCGCCGCGGAGGCGGGCAAGGACGTGGCCGAAGAGCTCAAGCCGGCCGTCCAGGAGGCAGGAAGCCAGCTCGGTGAGGTCGCCAAGCAGGCGGCCAGCGAGGTGCAGCAGACGGCCCAGGAGCGCGCCGGGTCGGTGACCGACACGGCCAAGCAGGCGGGCCAGGACGTCAAGGAACAGGCCCAGGCCTGATCGGACTCCCCCCAGCCGGCTCATGTCGTGAGGCACGTCCTCACGACATGAGCCGGCTTTCCCCTGCGCCTCCCGCCCCGGTCGGGTGGGCCCGATGCGGGACGCGGATCCCGCTTCGGTCGTTAGCCTCGTCGGGGTGAGCCTGCCGACCGATCCCCCGACCAGCCCACCGGGCGGTTGGATCCGTCGGCTCAGCCCCTACCTCCTGGCGCACCGGCGCAACGTGGCCCTCGCCCTGGGTGCCGCGGTGGTGGGCCAGGGACTCGCCGCGCTGACGCCGGTGTTCGCAGCGGTGATCATCGACGGCGCCATCACGTCGAAGGCCCGGCCGGTGTGGCCCTGGCTCCTCGCGTTGGTGGCGGCCGGGTTCGGCTCGTTCGGCTGCGCGTTCCTGCGCCGGTGGGTCGGCGGGCGGGTCAGCCTCGACGTCCAGTTCGACCTGCGCAACGCCATCTACGAGCGCCTGCAGCGGCTCGACTTCGCCGGCCACGACCAGCTGCGCACCGGCCAGCTCGTCTCCAGGGCCTCGACCGACCTCGGGCTGGTGCAGGGCCTGCTCGCCTTCCTGCCGATCATGCTCGGCAACGTCGTGCTGCTCTTGGTGGCGCTGGTCGTCATGGTGGTGCTCTCACCGCTGCTGACCCTCGTGGTGCTGGCCACCCTGCCCCTGCTGCTCGTCACGTCCCTGCGGCTCCGGGGCCGGGTGTTCCCCGCCACGTGGGACGCCCAGCAGCGAGCCGGCGAGGTGGCCGGGGTGGTCGACGAGGCCGTCACCGGAGTGCGGGTGGTCAAGGGCTTCGGGCAGGAGCAACGAGAGCTCGAGCACCTCGCCGACGTCGCCACCGGCCTGTACAGCTCGCGCGCCCGGCTCGTGCGGCTCCAGGCGAGGTTCACCTCGACGCTGCAGGCCATCCCCACCCTGGCCCAGGTCGCCGTGCTGGGCCTCGGCGGCTGGCTGGCCCTCGAGGGACGGCTCACCCTGGGCGCCTTCCTCGCCTTCTCCTCCTACCTGGTCCAGCTGGTGTCGCCGGTGAGGATGCTCGCCGGGCTGTTCACCGTCGGCCAGCAGGCCCGGGCGGGTGCCGAGCGGATCCTCGACGTGCTCGACGCCAACGCCGAGGTGGTCGACGCCCCCGGAGCGGCCGAGCTGCCGCCGGTGCGCGGCGAGGTCCGCTTCGAGGGCGTCCGCTTCGGCTACTCGCGCAGCGAGCCGGTGCTCGACGGCCTCGACCTGCGCGTCGCCCCGGGCGAGGTGGTGGCCCTGGTCGGCACGAGCGGCTCGGGCAAGTCCACGGTGACCGCGCTCCTGCCCCGCTTCTACGACGTGGCCGAGGGGCGGGTCACCGTCGACGGCCACGACGTGCGCGACGTCACCCTCGAGTCGCTCCGCCGCCAGGTCGGGGTGGTGTTCGAGGACGCGTTCCTGTTCTCCGACACGGTGCGCGCCAACATCGCCTACGGCCGGCCCGACGCCACCGACGCCGAGGTCGAAGCGGCGGCCGCGGCGGCCGGCGCCGCGGGCTTCGTCGCCTCCCTCCCCGAGGGGTACGACACGCTGGTCGGCGAGCGGGGCGTCACCCTCTCCGGCGGGCAGCGCCAACGCCTGGCGCTCGCGCGGGCGATCCTGACCGACCCGCGCATCCTGGTGCTCGACGACGCCACCTCGGCGGTCGACGCCGCCACCGAGGAGGCCATCCACGCCACGCTGCGCCGCCTGATGGCGGACCGCACGACGATCCTCATCGCCCACCGGCGCTCCACGCTGCGCCTCGCCCGGCGCATCGTGGTGCTCGACGCGGGGCGGGTCGTCGCCCAGGGCGAGCACGAGGAGCTGCTCGCCACCAGCCCGGTGTACCGGGACCTGTTCGCCGGGCCCGACGACGTCGACCTCTCGGTCGGCGAGGAGGACCTCGACGGCGAAGGCCTCGGCGAGGGCCTCGCCGGGGTCCCAGCCCTTCCCATCGGCACGGGCGTCACCGCCTCGGCCTGGCCCGCACCCGAGGAGGTGGAGCGGCCGGTGGCCACCGCGTCGGAGGCCGGTCCTCCCCGCATCGGGCCACCCGGTGGCGGCGGGGGGGCCGGGCCCATGGGTGCGGTGCTCAGCGCCACGCCGCAGATGCTCGCCGCCCTCGAGACGCTCCCCCCAGCCGACGACCGCCCCGCGGTCGACGTGGCGGCGGCGGCGTCGTTCCAACCGCCACCGTTCCGGGTGCGGCGCTTCGTGCGCCCGTGGCTGTGGTGGTTCGCGCTCGGCCTCCTGCTGGTGGCCGTCGACACCGTCCTCACCCTGCTCGGCCCGGCACTGGTGCGCCGGGGGATCGACACGGGCGTGACCGCGGGAGACCGGTCGGCGCTCTGGAGCTCGGTCGCCCTGTTCGCCGTCGTGGGCCTCGTCGACTGGGGCGTGGTGTGGGCCTACACGTTCGTCACCGGCCGCACCGCCGAGCGGGCGCTGTTCGCCCTGCGGGTCAAGATCTTCGCCCACCTCCAGCGGCTGTCGCTCGACTACTACGACCGTGAGCTCGACGGTCGGATCATGACCCGCATGACCACCGACGTGGAGGCCCTCTCCCAGCTCGTGCAGACCGGGCTGGTCAACGGCGTCGTCGGCGTCCTCACCTGCGTCGGGGTCTTCGTGTTCCTCGTCGTGCTCTCGCCGCCGCTCGCCCTCGTCACCGCGGCCGTGCTGCCGCCGCTCGCCCTGGCGACGTGGTGGTACCGCCGGCGCTCGGCACAGGCCTATGCGCAGGCGCGGGAGGCCATCGCCGACGTCAACGCCAACCTGCAGGAGAGCCTCTCGGGTGTGCGGGTCACCCAGGCCTACGTGCGCGAGGGCCGCAACATCTCGGGCTTCCGCTCCGTCAACGAGCGCTACCTCGGCCATCGCCTCGACGCCCAGAAGCTCGTCGCCCTGTACTTCCCGTTCGTGCTGCTCCTCAGCGACCTCGCCTCGGCGCTCGTGCTCGGCGCCGGGGCCGCCTTCGAGGCCCGAGGCGTCGTCACCGCCGGCACGGTGATCGCCTTCCTGCTCTACCTCAACCAGTTCTTCTCCCCGATCCAGCAGCTGTCCCAGGTGCTCGACACCTGGCAGCAGGCCACTGCCTCGGTCAGCCAGATCGAGGAGCTGCTCGACACTCCCGCGGCCACGCCGAACCCCACCCATCCGCTGCCGGTCGGTCGGCTGGACGGCGAGATCCGCCTCTGCGGCGTGCACTTCTCCTACCCGGGCGCGGCCGCCGGCGAGGCGCTCGCCGGCGTCGAGCTCACGGTGGCCGCGGGCGAGACGGTGGCCCTGGTCGGCGAGACCGGCGCCGGCAAGTCGACGATCGTCAAGTTGCTCGCCCGCTTCTACGACCCCACCGACGGGCAGGTGCAGGTCGACGGCGCCGATCTGCGTGACCTCGACCTCGACGCCTACCGCCAGCAGCTCGGCGTGGTGCCCCAGGAGGCGTTCCTGTTCACCGGCACGGTGCGCGACAACATCGCCTACGGGCGTCCCGGCGCCAGCGACGCCGAGGTGGAGGCGGCGGCACGAGCCGTGGGCGCCCACGAGTTCATCGTCGGCCTGCGCCACGGGTACCGCACGGCGGTGAGCGAGCGGGGCCGTTCGCTGTCGTCGGGCCAGCGCCAGCTCATCGCCCTCGCCCGGGCCCGGCTCGTCGATCCCGCCATCTTGTTGCTCGACGAGGCGACCTCCCAGCTCGACCTGGCCAGCGAGGCCCGGGTGCAGCGGGCCATGGACGCCGCCGCGTCGGGCCGCACGACCATCCTGGTCGCCCACCGGCTCCCGACGGCCCGCCGGGCCGACCGCATCGTCGTCATCGACGAGGGCCGGGTCGTCGAGCAGGGCACCCACGAGGAGCTGGTCGCCCGCGCCGGCCGTTACGCCCAGCTGTGGCAGGCCTTCGCCAGCACCGGCGGTGAGGCCGGCGCTCCCGTCCCAGCCTGACTCACCCGACCCCCCCAACCGACCGCCTCCACCCGACCCCCCACCCGATCGCGGCCCTCAACCCGCGGTTCTTGTGCCCGTTTCTGTCCCTGGAGGGACAGAAACGGGCACAGGTTCGGAAAGGGGGGAGGGGAGGGGAGGAGAGGGTGGAAGGGGGGACTGTCAGCCGAAGAGGGAGGTCTCCGGTGGGCCGCCTCGCCACGCGGGGATCACGCGGCGCAGGTGGCTCGTGCCCAGGAACGCCTCCTCGAGCTCGCCCGGGATCCCCTCGTAGGGGGAGCGCTGGCTGGCGTGGCGGACGATCGCCCGGCGGACTCGGGCCACGTGGCGGCGGGCGTCGAGCACCGTGGTGGTGTCGGCGTCGGGTCGGCCCATCTCGGTGCCCAGGTAGACGCTGTCGGGATCGAGCGATGCCATGTGGCGGGCCCAGTCGTCCATGAGCGAGCGGGGGAGGAACCAGTGGTAGAGGCGGACCGGGGCCCCGGCGCCCGCCAGCTGGCGGGTGGCCACGGTGGTGGCGGCGCCGATCCGGGCGTGGTCGCGGTGGCCGTCGCTGCCGGCGGGGTCCATGGTGACCACCACGTCAGGGACCAGCTCGCCGAGCAGCCCGGCGACCGCTCGGACCACGTCGGTGAACGGCACGGCGCACAGCGAGCCGGGCGCAGGCTCGCCGTCCCATCCCGAGTCGCCGAAGCCGAGCACCGTCGTGCGGCCGACTCCGAGAGCGGCGCCGGCGGCGGCGAGCTCGGCGGTGCGGCGGCGTGCGAGGTCGTGGCTCGGGCCGCCGCTCAGGTCCTCGCCCTGCTCCCCGGCCGTGGCCGAGCACACGACCACCTCGGCCCCCTCGCCCACGGCGTGGGCGATGGCGGCGCCGCAGCCGAAGGTCTCGTCGTCGGGGTGGGCGACCACGACCAGCACCCGGGGGCGCCGGCGGTCTGGTTCGGCGCTGGCGGTGGGCACGGCGATCCTGGTCGCCGGCGAGGAGGTGGCGTCGGGTCTCGTCATCGTCTGCATGCGCTCACGGTGCACGTGGGCACTGGCGGCCCGCTGGCGGCCGACTTGCGCCGGCAGCTGCGAGCGTAGTGTTGCGGTTGCATGGAGCTGCGTGTCCTGGGGAGCATCGAGTTCGTCGACGGGTCGGGCGTCGTCGGCCTGGGCACGCCCCGCCAGCGGGCGGTGCTCGCCCTCCTGGCCACCGAGGCGGGCCGGGTCGTCCCGGCCGACCGCCTCGCCGAGCTGCTGTGGTCCGGTGAGCCGCCCGAGCAGGCCATGGCCACCCTGCAGTCCCACATCTCCAGGCTGCGCCGGGTGCTCGAGCCCGATCGGGCGCCGCGCACCCCGGCCACGGTGCTGGTCACCCAGGCCCCCGGCTACCGCCTCGTGCTCGGACCCGAGCAGCTCGACGCCCGCCGCTTCGAGGACCTGGTCGCCGAGGCCCGTCGGGTCGCGGTCGACGACCCCACCGTCGCCGAGGCCCGCCTCACCGAGGCGCTGGGCCTGTGGCGAGGGCCCGCCTATGCCGAGTTCGCCCACGAGCCGTGGGCCGCGGGGGAGGCCGCCCGCCTGGAGGACGTGCGCCTCGGCGCCGAGGAGGACCTCCTCGAGCTGGCCCTGCGCCGGGGCGACCCGGCCGTGGCCAGCGCCCTGGAGCACCACGTGGGGCGCCACCCGCTCCGCGAGCGGCCCTACGCCCTGCTGGCCCTGGCCCTCTACCGGTCCGGGCGCCAGGCGGAGGCGCTGCGAGCCCTCGACACGATCCGCTCGCAGCTTCGCGAGCAGCTGGGCCTCGAGCCGGGACCGGGCCTGCGCCAGCTCGAACAGGCGATCCTCGACCACGACCCGGCCCTCGGCGGCGATGCGCTCTTCGGTGGGCCGCTCACCCCGAGCTCCGGCCCGGCCGAGGTCGGCGTTCCGGAACGGTCGGCCGAGGCGGCGCCCGGACCGGCCTCCCGCCTGGTCGGGCGACCGGAGGTCACGGCCCTGCTCGAAGAGGTCGTGGGGTCGGCCTGTGCCGGCCGCGGCCGGGTGCTGCTCGTCGAGGGCGAGGCCGGCATCGGCAAGACCACCGTGGCCGAGGCCGTGTCGGGCCTGGCGCTGGCCGTCGCCGGCGTCGCCGCGTGGGGCCGGTGCCAGGACGGGGCGGCGTCACCGCCGTTCTGGCCGGTCGTGCAGGCCCTGCGGGCGCTGCTCACCGCGCTGCCCGAGCCGTGCCGGGACGCCCTCGCCCCGGCGCCGAACCCGCTCGGCGAGCTGGTGCCCGACCTGGTCGGGCCACCGCCGCCGGCCCCGCCCGATCCGCAGCTGCTCCGGCTGCGCCTGTTCGACGCCTTGTCCGCGGTGTTCCTCGGCCCTGCCCCGGACCGGCCGCCGGTCACGGTGGTGGTCCTCGACGACCTCCACCTCGCCGACCCGTCGAGCCTGCAGCTGGTGGGGGCGCTGGCCCGCGCCATCGAGGGCTCCTCGACCGTGTTGGTGTGCACCCTCCGGCCCGAGGAGGTGCAGGCCACGCCGGCGGTGGCCGATGCCCTCGCCGAGCTGGCCGCCATCCCCGCCGTGCAGCGGGTGGCCCTCGGCCCGCTCGACCCCGAGCCGCTCGGTGAGCTGCTGGCCTCAGAGGCCCAGCTCTCGGACGAGGTGGCCGCCATCGTGCGCGAACGCAGCGGCGGCAACCCCTACTTCGCCACCGAGCTGGCCCGGCTCCTGAGCGCCGAGGGCACCACCGACAGGGTCGACGCCGCCCGCACGTCGGTGCCCATCGCAGTGCGCGACGTGCTGCGCCGGCGCCTCAACCGACTGCCCGAGGAGGCCCGCCGCCTGCTCACGGTGGCCGCCATCGTGGGCACGTCCTTCGACGCCCTCGACGTCGCCGCGATCAGCGGCACCGACGTCGACGCCGCCCTCGACCTGTTCGACCTCGTGGCCGCCACCGGCCTGGTGCAGGAGTCCGCCAGCGGTGACTGGCGGTTCAGCCACGCGCTGGTCGCCGACGCGGTGCGCTTCTCGGTGTCCAGCGTTCGCCTGGCCCGCTGGCACGGGCAGGCGGCGCGGGTGCTCATCGAGCGCCACGGCGACGACCCGGGCCGGTGGGCCGCCATCGGCGCCCACCTGCTGGCGTCGAACGACCGCGACGACGCCCAGAGGGCCGTCCCGTGGCTGCAGCGCGCCGCCCAGCACGCCATGAGCTCGGGGGCCTTCGAGCAGGCGGAGCTGCTGTTCGGCCAGGTCCTCGAGCTGCTGGCCGACGCCCGCCCCGGACGTGGCGGCGCGGCGGCCGACCCGGGGCGCACCGTCGAAGCCCTCCTCGTCGAGTGCCGGCTGGCCTACCTGCAGGTGTGGCGGGCCGGCTTCGCCGCGGCGCCGGTGGCGGAGTTCCTCGTCGACGCCGCGCGGTGGGACCCGCCGCCCACCGTCGACGCCGCCGAGGTGCTCTGGAACGCTGCGCTCCACCACCACCAGCGAGGGGAGCTCGACCGGTCGCTCGTCCAGGTGGCGCGGCTCGACGACCTGGCGCGCGCCGCGGGGAGCGACGCCGTCGCCCTGCTCGCCGACGACCAGGGCGCGGTGACGATGATGACCGCCGGCCGCTTCGCCGAGGCGCTCGAGCGGGCCGCCCGCAACGAGGTCCGCATACCCGAGCTCGATCTCGACGCCGCCGCTCGCGCCCTGCAGTCACCGACGGTGCGCCTCGAGGTGATCCGGGCGATGGCCCTGTGGCACGTCGGCGACGGCGAGGGCTCCCGGCGGTCGATGCAGCGGGCCCTCGACGCCTCCTGGGACGACGTGTTCCGCACCTCCGGCGGGTTCGTGCGGCGCTACGGCGTGCTGCTCGGCCTCATGGCCGACGACGCCGGCGCCGTGCGCGAGGCCATCGGGCTCGAGCTGGCCGAGACCTTCTACGAGGAGTTCCGCTACCCGTCGGGCGTGATGGCCTTCGGCCAGGCGTGGCTCGCCCACCGGCAGGGCGACCCCAGCGGGCTCGATCGCATGCAGGCGGCGGCCGACGGCCTGCAGGAGCTGGGCCTGCGCGTCACCCTGCCCCTGCTGTGGTCGCACCTCGGCTCGGCCCGCTTCGAGCTCGGCGACGTCGACGCCGCCGAGGCGCGTCTGCGGGCGGCGGTCGAGGGAGCCGAGCGGTCCGAGCCGCGGTGGCTGCCCGACGCGCTGCGCCGGCTGGCCGAGGTCCGGGCTGCCGCCGGACGGCCCGAGGAGGCCGCCGGCCACCTGGCCCGGGCGCGCGAGGTGGCCGAGGTCCAGGGCAACGTCGCCCTGCTGGGCCGGCTCAGCCGGCCTCGGAGTGGGTGACGGGCTGCTCGCCCATCCACTCGCGCAGGGTGTTCTTGAGCTTGGTCTGCTGGATGAACAGATCGTGCTCGGCCGGCACCGGCGTGGCCGCCTGCGGGCTCTTGAAGTAGAAGCTCAGCCACTCCTGCACGCCGGACTGCCCGGCGCGGGCGGCGAGGTCCATGAACAGGGCCAGGTCGAGCACGATCGGCGCGGCGAGGATGGAGTCGCGGCAGAGGAAGTTGACCTTGATCTGCATCGGGTAGCCCATCCACCCGAAGATGTCGATGTTGTCCCACCCCTCCTTGTTGTCGCCGCGGGGCGGGTAGTAGTTGATGCGCACGACGTGGTCGATGTCGCCGTAGAGGTCGGGATACACGTCGGGCTGCAGCACCGAGTCGATCACCCCGAGCTTCGAGACCTCCTTGGTCTTGAAGTTCTCGGGGTCGTCGAGGACCTCGCCGTCGCGGTTGCCGAGGATGTTGGTCGAGTACCAGCCCCGCAGGCCGAGCATGCGGGCCTTCAGGCCGGGCGCCAGCAGCGTCTTCATCCACGTCTGGCCGGTCTTGAAGTCCTTGCCGGCGATGGGCACGCCTTCGCGTGCGGCGAGCTCGCGCATGCACGGCAGGTCGACGGAGAGGTTCGGGGCGCCGTTGGCGAAGGGCACCTTGGAGATGAGCGCGGCGTAGGCGTAGATCTGGCTGGGCGAGATGTTGTCGTCGTCGGCCTTGAGGCCCGCCTCGAAGCTCTCGATGGTGGCGTGCACCTCGGAGGCCTCCTGGTAGGCCTCGGTGGAGCCGCACCACACCATCACCAGCCGGTCGCAGCCGTGCTCGGTGCGGAACGCCTCGATGTCGGCGATGAGCGCCATGGCCTGCTCCCACTTGGCGGTGGTGGCCTTCACCCGGGTGCCCTCGAGGCGCTTCACCCACCGCTGGTCGAACACGGCGTCCATGGCCACGACACCCTCGAGCTCGCCGGAGATGGGGCCGAGGTCGCGGTCCTCGAGCACGCCGGCGGTGCGGGCCGCCTCGAGGGCGTTGGGGCTGATCGGGTCCCATCCGCCGAACACCAGGTCGCCGAGGTCGGCGAGGGGCACGAACTCTCGGATCAAGGGGTTGCGGCCCTCCTCGCGCTGGCCCAGGCGGATGTGGGCGAGCTGGCTCAGCGAACCGACGGGCACCGCGGTGCCGGCGCGGGTGGCGAGGACCCCGGCGATGAAGGTCGAGGCCACGGCGCCCATGCCGGGCGTGAGGACCCCCAGGCGGCCTGTGGCGGGAGCGATGGTGACAGGTTCGGTCATGGCCCCGAGCCTAGGCGCCGCTTCATGAATAGGTCGGTCAGTTCAGCAACACTGAACGATAGGGTTGTCAGGTGGCTCGCCCCCGCACCTCCGAACCACCTCGACGTCGTGACGACCCACCGCTGCCGGGGCTGACCGTCGCCCAGCTGTCGTACCTGGTGGCGGTGGCGTCCTCGTCGACCTTCTCGGAGGCGGCGGCGTCGGTGGGGGTCAGCACCTCCGCCCTCTCCCAGGGCCTGGCCGAGTTGGAGCGCCGACTCGGCATCGAGCTGTTCGAGCGGGTGGGCCGGCGGCAGGTGCTGCGCGCCGATGCCGCCGAGGTGCTCGCCTACGCCCGACGGGTGGTGGCCGACACGCGCGACCTCGCCCGGTGGGCCGCCGACGCCCGCACCGGGCGCACCGGCCGGCTCCGGGTGGGCATGATCGATGCCGCGGCGGTGGAGCACTTCCCTGGGTCGCTGCGGGCGTTCCGGCGGGCGAACCCGGACGTGGAGCTCCACCTCGTCGTGGGGCCCTCGGGCGAGCTGCTCGAGGCGCTGCGCAGCGGTGACCTCGACCTCGCCGTGGTGGTCGAGCCCTCGGCACCGGACCCGTCGCTCGAGCTCGAGGCGCTGCTCGACGAGCCCCTGGTCGTCGTGGCGCCCGAAGGCCGCACCGTCGGGCCGGCAGCCGAGTGGGGGCCGTGGGTGCTGTTCCCGAGCGGGTCGCACACCCGCGACGTGATCGAGCGCCGGCTCCGGGCCGTGGGTGCCCCGGTGCACGTGGTCGCCGAGTCGCACCAGCCCGAGGTCCTGCGGGAGATGGCGCGCCTCGGCGTGGGCTGGACCGTGCTGCCCGAGGCCCAGGTGATCAGCCGTTCTCGGCGTCGTTCGCCGGCGAAGGACCGCGGTCCGGTGCTCACCACCCGTCGCCTCGTGGTGGCTCGGCGGCGCGGCCGGATCGAGCAGCCGGCAGCGGACCGCTTCGTGCGCTCCCTGCTCGGCTGAGGCGGCGACGGCCGGACCCCGTGCGGTCCTCCGGACCGGTGGGTCCGCCTGCTAAGCAACGTTCCACCAAGACGTTCCACCACGACGTTCGGGAGCGCTGATGGACGGGGTCGGCGGCGGAGGCCGGTGGTCGGTGCTGCGGCGGGTGGCGCGGGTCCTGCTCGGCGTCCTCGCGGTGGTGTGGACCGCCGTGACGGTGGAGTGGCTCCGCATGGGCCATCCGCTGAACGCCGTCGTCACCGGCCTGATCGTGGTGGCCGACCTGCTGTGGGTCGTGCGCACGGGCCACGCCGCCCCGGGCGCCGAGGCCGACGACGCCTGGAGCCGGCGGGCCCTCCCGGTCGGTGGGGCGGTGCTGGTGTTCAGCCTGGCCGGGCTCGCGCCGAGCCGGTCGGCGTCACCACCGGGAGCCGTCGTTGGCCTCTCGGTGGTGTTCTGGGCCGCGGTGTGCCTCGCCGTGTGGCTGACGGGCACACCGCTGCGCCACCGCCCTAGCTGGTGATGTCCTTGATCTTGTCGCCGACCTTGTCGACGGTCTCCTTCACCTTGCCCTTGGTCTCGTCGGCCTTGCCCTCGGTCTTCATGCGGTCGTCGTCCGTGACGTCGCCGGCGGCCTGCTTCACCCGGCCCTTCATCTCGTCCATGTTCGCCATCTCGGTCTCCTTGCCGTAGCGGGTGACCTGGTACCTACCCCCGCGACCCGCCCGCGGAGACACGTCCTGGAGGTGTGACCGTCCACCGGCCCGGCCCGTCGTGGGCGGTACGGTCCGAGCGGTGAGCGACGACGCCACCGACACCCAGTCCGCGCCCGGTGCGGCCGAGGCCCGACGACCCTGGTGGCGCCCGGTGGCCGCCGCTGCGGCCGTCGTGGTGGTGGTCGTCGGCGCCGTGGTCGGCCTGGTGCGGTGGCGGGCCGGTGACGACGGGGCCGACCGCCTCCAGGGTGAGGCGGCCGTCGACGCGTTCGTCGCTGCCTACACCCGCAACGTCGACGCCACCTTCCTGGTCGACGGCGAGCTCACCAGGACCCTCGACGACGGCCGCACGCTGACGTCCGCCTACCTGATCGTGCAGCGCCCGCCGGACCACCTCCAACGCTCCTTCGGGTCCACCACCGGCGAGGTGGGCGGCCGCAGCGTCAACTGCTCCACTCCCGCCGGCGGCACCTACACGTGTGGCACGGCCGGCACGGCCGAGCCCTGGGAGGCCCAGCGCCGGCGCACCCTCGACGCGCTCGGCGCCTACGTGCGGGGCGACGACCCGGTCTACGAGGTCACCGGCGAGGAGGGCTGCTTCGTGCTGGTCCGGCGCCGGACCGAACCCGACGCCAGCTTCGGCCAGCGGGCCCGGCTGTGCTTCGACGATACCGTCGGGGCGCTGCGCCGCCTCGAGGTGCACCACGACGGCGGCGCCACCGACGTCATGCTGGCCACCCGGATCACCGCCGAGGTCACCGACGCCGACTTCGACCTCGACGCGGACCCAACCTACGATCCGCAGGTCCCGGCCGACACCGGGACGGTCCCTCCCACCGTTCCCTAGGAGACGAGCCGTGTTCCTCGGCGAAGACCTCCTGCCGTGGCTGGTGCTGGCCATCGGGGCGGCGCTGGCCATCGGCACCGTCGTGGCGCTCGTGCGCCCGCCCAAGAACCCCCGCACCGGTGACCTCTCACGCCCGCCGCTGCCCCGCAGCGTGCTGATGATCGTGATCGGCACGGTGGCCGCCGTCTGGGGGCTGGCCTCCCTGTTGACGTGACGCCGTGACGCCGTGACGACCGCCGCCCCCTCCGTCCTCACCCTGCAGTGCCCCGACCAGCCCGGCATCGTGGCCGCCGTGGCCAACCTGATCGCGGGCACCGGTGGCAACATCGCCAACGCCGACCAGCACACCGACCGCGAGTCGAGCGTGTTCCTCCAGCGCATCGAGATCGACGGTCCCATCGGCTGGCAGGCCTTCCGCCGGGGCCTCACCGGCCTCGCCGAGCGGTTCGGCCTGCAGTGGGCCCTGCACCACCCCGGCACCCGCGCCCGGGTGGCGGTGGCCTGCTCGGGAGAGCTGCACTGCGCCGCCGACCTGCTCAACCGGGTCGAGCTGGGCGAGCTCGACGCCGAGGTGGTGGGCCTGGTCTCCGACAAGGAGGTGGCGGCGCCGCTCGCGGCTCGCCACGGCGTGCCGTTCGTCCTGGTCACCGGTGGGCTGGCGGGCGGGGAGCGGGCCGCGCAGGAGGCGGCCTTCGCCGGCGCCCTCGACGAGCTCTCGGCCGACCTCGTGGTGCTCGCCCGCTACATGCGGATCCTCCCGGAGCCCATCACGACGGCCTGGACGGGCCGGATGATCAACATCCACCACTCGTTCCTGCCGGCGTTCCCCGGCGCCCGGCCCTACCACCGCGCCCACCAGCGAGGCGTGAAGCTCATCGGGGCCACCGCGCACTACGTCACCGCCGAGCTCGACGCGGGCCCCATCATCGCCCAGCGGGTCGTGGCGGTGACCCACCGCGACGAGATCGACGACCTCGTCCGCAAGGGCCGTGACGTCGAGCGCACCACCCTCGCCGACGCCGTGCGCCTCCACCTCGAGCACCGGGTGCTGGTGTGGGACAACCGCACCTGCGTCTTCGCCTGACCGGCGCCCACGGTCGGCCGCGGGCGGAGGCCACCGGCCGGCTCGGTAGTGTCGGGCCCGCCACTGGCCGAACGGGGGGCACCGTGCAGATCAGCTACACGCCGGAGCAGGAGGCGCTGCGCCGCGAGCTGCGGACCTACCTCGAGGGCCTCATCGACGACGAGGCCAGGGCTCGCCTGCAGGGCGACACGGTGAGCGCCGAGGGCAAGGCCATCTGGAAGCAGATGTGCGCCGACGGCTGGGCGGGGCTCGGGTGGCCGAAGGAGTACGGCGGCCAGGAGCGCGACCCCATCGACCAGTTCATCTTCTTCGACGAGTCGATGCGGGCCGGTGCGCCCGTGGCCACGCTGACCCTCAACACCGTCGGCCCCACGATCATGAACTACGGCTCGGAGTGGCAGAAGGAGTTCTTCCTGCCGAAGATCCTCGCCGGCGACATCCACTTCGCCATCGGCTACTCCGAGCCGGGGGCCGGCACCGACCTGGCGGCCCTGCAGACCCGCGCCGTGCGCGACGGCGACGAGTACGTCATCAACGGCCAGAAGATGTGGACCTCGTTGGCCCGGGGCTCGGACTACCTGTGGCTGGCGTGCCGCACCGACCCCGGCGCCAAGAAGCACAAGGGCATCTCGGTGATCATCGTCCCGCTCGACACGCCGGGCATCACCCTCCAGCCGCTGCACCTCATGGCCTCCCACGACATCAACGCCACCTACCTCGACGACGTCCGCGTGCCGGCGAAGTACCTCGTGGGCGAGGAGAACGGCGGTTGGGGGCTGATCACCAACCAGCTCAACCACGAGCGGGTCACCCTCTGCTCGAGCGGCAGCCCGGAGCGCACGCTGGCCGACGTGCGGGCCTGGGCCCAGCAGACCCGCCTGCCCGACGGGCGCCGGGTGATCGACCAGGAGTGGGTGCAGCTCAACCTGGCGCGGGTGCACGCCCGTCTCGAGTTCCTGCGGCTCGCCAACTGGAAGGTGGCGTGGTCGGCGGCCAACAACACCCTGGCGCCGGCCGACGCCTCGACCGTCAAGGTGTTCGGCACCGAGTTCTACCTCGAGGCCTACCGCCTGTTGATGGAGGTGCTGGGGCCCCGGTCGTCGACCAAGCTGGGCTCGCCGGCCGCGGTGCTGCACGCCCGGCTCGAGATGATGGTCCGCGGGGCGATCATCCTCACCTTCGGTGGCGGCACCAACGAGCTGCAACGTGACCTGATCGCCATGTTCGGCCTCGGGTTCCCGCGCTCTCGCTGAGAGCGAGCCGCGGTCGGCTCGTGCGCCGACGAGGTTTCGCCCCGGCCCGTGTGGACCTAGGGTGGATGGCCGACGACCCGCCTGCACGGGAGGCCCGCGCGTGGACGATCTGCTCACCCTGACCCGCCCGGCCATGCGGGCGCGGCGGCCCGAGCTCGTTCCGGCGATCGTGATCGGGGTGGTCGTGGCGGCCATGTTCCTCGTCGCCGCCCTCGCCGTCCGCATGCCCGACACCGTCGACCTCAGGGTCAGCAACCGGCTGCCGTGGAGGGCGGAGGTGGCGGTCCGCCCGGCGTCGCAGACGTCGTGGACCGGCGTCGGCGCCGTCGCCCGCGACGGCAGCAACGAGTTCCTCGCCGTCCCGGACCAGGGGAGCGACTGGGTGATCCGCTACTCCTACGCCGGCCACACCGAGGACGTCGCCGTCAGCCGCCAGGAGCTGCGATCAGGTGGCTGGGAGGTCCAGGTGCCCGAGGCCCTCGGCGACCAGCTCCGGGCCGACGGGGTGGCGCCGACCACGGGCAGCGCCGACGGCTGACCCCATCGTCGCCGGTCCGACGGCGCCGGCGTGACGCCCGGTCAGGGCCGGCGGGCCAGGACCGCGACGAAGTCCCGGGCGTCGCTGGTGAGGTACCGGTCGGCGCCCTTCGACTGCTCGGGCAGCAGCTTCGTGCCGTGCACCGACGACGCGTCGCCGGGCGTCGAGGCACCGTAGACGTCGAAGGTGGTCCACGACTTGTTGATGTCGAGCTCCATGGCCCGCACGCACCCGGCCCGCATCAGCAGCTCGGAGAGGGAGAGCGCGCCGAGCCCGTCGCCGTAGCCGTAGACGATGGCGCCCGAGCCGGTGACGCACACCCCCGACCGCCACACCAGGACCTTGTTGCCGAGCGTGGCGCCCCAGGCCCCGTTGGCGTTGTCGTCGAGGCCCGCCGCCGGCACCCCTCCCGCCGCCGTGGCGGCGGGCCGGCCCGCCACGTTCGGCGGGCCACCGCCGTTGTCGATGATCAGGTCGAGGTTCTGCCGGACGGCCACGACGTCGGGCGTCATGGTGACGTCGCGGCCCCACTGCCCGACCGTGGCCGAGCCGTCCCGGTAGACCACGAACGAGGCGGCGCCGTCGCGCAGCTGCCCGGTCGTCTGGCCGTCGAGGTAGAAGCCGCCCCGTGCGTCGCGCATGCGGAACCCGCTGTTGAAGGCGGCCATGAGGTCGAGGCGCTCCGGGGTGGGCACCTCGGTGGGCTCGCTCCACCGCCCGCCCGGCTCGGAGGTGCCGGGGTGCACCTCGAAGCGCGCCAGCTGGGGGTCCATCCACGCCAGCCCGGCGAGGAGGCTGGTGTGCACCGAGTCGGGCCGCACCTGGGTCATGTACATGGCGGGCGCGCCGCCCACCGTGGGGCCGGTGGGCATCCACTGGCCCTCGTTCGGCACGGGGGTCACCCCCTCGGGCACGGCCACCGGTGGGGGAGCGGCCAGGTGGGGTGCCGTCGTCGGGCCGGGCGTCGAGGTGCTCGGGGTCGTGCCGGACGGCTCGTCGACCCCGATGGCGCGGTCGGGGGCGCCGCCCTGCTTGGGGGCGTGGTGGCTGTACCACCAGTTCTCGACCCGGTTGAGGACACCGCCGAGGTGGTTGTCCCTCATCCACTCCGCGGCCCGTTCGCTGACGGTCATGTTGTTGGAGGTGGCGACGGCGCGAGCCAGCGAGAGGACCGGGACGAGCAGCACCACCACCGCCACGTAGGCGGTGAGGGTCATCCAGCGGGGCCGGGGCTCGTGCCGGCGGCGTCTCCACAGCCAGCGGCGTCTCCGCTGCCTGCGCGGACCGGGACCGGCGCCGCCCGGCTCGTGGGACTGGAGGGCTTCGCCGAGGTCCGACGTGTCGGCCGGCTCGGTCAGCATTGGCGTCGGGGCGGCTTCGGGGGGTTCACCGGACCCAGAAGCTAGGGGGTGGCCGGTCGCGACGGGGGTCACCCCCCCCGACGAAGGGGCGCCGGGAGTGGTCTCGGCCTACGATCCGGCGACTGGCACCGAGGGGGGATGGATGGCGTTGTTCGGCCTGCGCTTCGACTTCCGGGTGCCCGGCTTCGCGCCGGGGACCCGCGCCGAGCGGTACGCGGCGGCGATCGACATGGCGGAGTGGGCCGACCGGCTCGGCCACGTGCCCCTGATCACCCTGTCGGAGCACCACGGCTCCGCCGACGGCTACCTGCCGTCGCCCCTGCCGGTGGCGGCCGCCATGGCGGCGCGCACCTCCACCGTGCGGCTCAACATCGCCGCCATGATCCCGTCGTTCCACGACCCTGTCCGGTTGGCCGAGGACGTCGCCGTCGTCGACCTGGTGAGCGGCGGACGGCTCGACCTGGTGCTGGCCAACGGCTACGTGGCCCGCGAGTTCGCCATGTTCGGGGTGCCGCTCGCCGAGCGGCCCCGCCGCACCACGGAGATGGTCCGGTTCCTCAAGCAGGCCTGGACAGGTGAGCCGTTCGAGCACGAGGGCCGCACGGTGCAGGTGCTGCCCACGCCGGCCCGCCCAGGAGGCCCACCCATCACCCTGGGCGGCTCCACCGAGAAGGCCGCTCGCCGGGCGGCCCGCATCGCCGACGGCTTCTTGCCCTCGACCCCGGAGATCTGGGAGTTCTACGCCGACGAGCTGCGCCGGCTCGGCAAGCCCGATCCCGGCCCCTACCTCGGCGGTGACACGTCGGTGGTGCACGTCGCCGAGGACGCCGACCGCGGGTGGCAGGAGATCGCGCCGTACGCCATGCACGAGGTGAACGCGTACGGCGAGTGGCAGGCCGATGCCGGGCTCGGCGCCGACGGCGGCTACGTGCCGTTCACCGACCCCGACGAGCTGCGGGCTTCGGGCCGCTACCGGGTGGTGACGCCCGACGAGCTGGTCGAGGAGCTGCGGGAGAAGGGGCCGTTCGCCTTCGTGATGCTGCACCCGCTGCTCGGCGGGCTGCCGCCCGAGGTGGGGTGGTCGTCGCTCCGGCTGGTCGAGCACGAGGTCGTGCCTCGGCTGTGACCACGTGGAGCCGCGGGAGCCGCTCCACCGGCTGACGGGAGAAACGGCTACTGAACGTGGCGCGACGTGCCGATGCACCACAGCGTGCGCGCTCCGACGCCACCTGCCGGTGCGGGTGGAGCGGCCGTCACCCTCCGATCAGCCCGTCCCATCAGCATCGAAGGCAGCTGTCAATGCCCGTCATCTCCCGTCCGACCGATCCCACCCCCGCCCGGGCCACCTCGGGGAGCCGTCGGCGCCGAGCGGCCGGGGCGATCGCCCTGCTGGCGGCCCTCCTGGCGCTGGTGGGAGCGTCGTGCCAGCAGCTGAACCCGGACAACCGGGCGGCCGCGGTGCCGGCCGTCACCAACGGCAGCCTGCCCATGTCGTACCTGGCCTCGCCCGGCGGGGGCTGCGCGGTGTACGACGAGGCGCTGGCGTCGCTGAAGGCGATGATCGCCCAGGCGGCCAAGGACGGCGTGAAGCTCAAGCCGGTCAGCTGCTACCGGGACTACGCCGGCCAGGTCGCCGCCCGGGAGTCGTGGTGCAACCGAGGTGCCTGCCAGATGGCGGCCGTGCCGGGCACCTCGAACCACGGCTGGGGCAAGGCCATCGACTTCGCGGACCAGAACGGCTCGCTCGGCTTCGACAGCGTCGGGTACACCTGGCTGAAGACCTGGGCGGGCTACTTCGGCTGGATCCACCCCCGGACGATGGAGGCCGACGGCCCGGTGCCGGAGGCCTGGCACTGGGAGTGGGTCGGCGACGGCGGGAAGATGTACCTGGGCAAGTACTTCGGGTTCGGCAACGCCCCGTTGGCCGAGCCCCGAGGCCTGCCGTTCGGCAACGTCGACGTCATCGCCGCCCAGGCGGGCGCGGTCCAGGTGGCGGGCTGGGCGATCGATCCCGACCAGGTGGCGTCCATCCCGGTGCACGTCTACGTCGACACCTCCGGGGTGCCGATCACGGCCAACCAGCCCCGAGCCGACGTCGGGGCCGCCTACCCGCTGTACGCCAAGGCCCCGCACGGGTTCGCCACGACGATCCCGGCCTCACCCGGCCGCCACCAGGTCTGCGTGTACGCCATCAACGTCTCGGGCACCGGCTACAACCGCACGCTGAAGTGCGCCACGGTGACCGTGCCCGCGGCGACCCCTGCCACGGCACGCGCCAGCTCGGTCGGCGCCCCGGCGGCCACTTCGTCGACGCCCGCCACCAGCCCGACGACGTCGACCACGGCGTCGACCACGACGTCGACGACGACCGCCGTGGCCCGGCCCACGCCTGGTGCCACGCCGACGACCACGCCCACGGGCTCGCCGTCGTCATCGGCGACGACGACCACCACGGTGGCTCAAGCCGGGCCCCCGATGACCCGATGATCGGTCATGGCGCAGACGATCTCCGCAGGGCCGCCCGCCACTGACGCCGCGCCCGGGCCCGGCTCGGAGCGCCCTCGTCCGCGTCGCCGGCTCCGCAGGGCCCTGATCGGCCTCGGCCTCGCCGTGGTCGTGCTCGTCGGCGCCGGGGCCGTGTGGTTCCTCGTCGGTCGGGACGTGGCCCGGGAGCGCACGTCCGACGAGGCGCTGCGCGACTTCCGGTCGAGCGCGGGCGCCACGACCGAGGCGGCCGGCCGGCCCGACGCGGGCGTGTACCCGGCGGTGGCCAGCGGCACCGAGTCGGTGGGCATCCCCGGCCTCGACGAGACCCTCGGCCCCAACGCCCCGGTGACGGTGACCCACGGCGACGGAGGGTGCTTCACGTACCGGGCCGACCTGAACACCCACCACTGGCGGACCTGGACCTTCTGCCCCACCGAGGGCACCACCTTCGCCCTCACCGGTGCCGAGGGCGGCACGCTGCGCAAGCTGCCCGGCCTCGACTTCGGCAGCGTGAACACCTACGTCTTCCATCAGCCCGTGCCGTTCGTGTGGCCGGGCCAGGCCGCCGGCGACACCCGTCAGGGTGCCGGCACCGGCACGGCGGACACCATCGCCGGGGTCACCGACGACAGGGTGACCGTCGAGGTGCTCGGCACGGAGACGCTGACGATCGACGGGCAGCAGGTCGAGGCCCTCCACCTGTCGACCCTCGACACCCTGACCGGAGCCCAGCCGGGGACCGAGCAGGACGAGTGGTGGATCGACGCGCGGACCGGCCTGCCCCTCAAGCTGGTGTTCGACGTGCGGTCGACCAGCGACAGCCCCGTGGGCACCGCCGTCTACACCGACCGGGGACAGCTCGAGCTCACCTCGCTGCGGCCCGCCACCTGACGCCACCGGAGCGTCGTGCAGGCACGAGACACGCCGCGCTCCTGGTCCTCGCGGTGGCGGCCGCCGGCGTCGTCAGCGGGTTAGCGTCGGGCATGGCCTACGAGGACTTCGTCAAGGACGTCGTCAAGGGCGTGGAGGCGTTGGGCGCCGTCATCATGGTGCTCGGCGGGCTGATGGCGCTGGTCCTCGGGCTCCTCGTCTGGCTCGACCCGGCCCGGCGAGGCGAGGCCTACACCTCCACCCGCAACAACCTCGGACGGGCGATCCTGCTCGGCCTGGAGGTGCTCATCATCGGCGACATCGTTCGCACGATCGTGGTCGACCCCACCATCGAGAGCGTCACGGTGCTCGGCCTCATCGTGGCCATCCGGATCGTGCTGAGCTTCTCGCTCGAGATCGAGATGGACGGCACCTGGCCCTGGAGCCGCTGGCGGCGCGAACGGGCGCCTCGCTGAGCCGAGCGGTCAGGGCCTCGGCAGGACGTGAGGCCGCTCGCCGTGCTCCCGGGCGGACGGCTACAGCAGGAACGTGAAGAGCGGTGATCCGGGCGGCACGCGCTCGATCTCCAGGGGGCTGGCGTCCATGCGGGTCACCAGCCCCTCGAGGTCGGCGGCCTGCTCGAGCTCGACGCCGACGAGGGCCGGGCCCGTCTCACGGTTGTTCTTCTTCACGTACTCGAACAGCACGATGTCGTCGCCCGGGCCGAGCACCTGGTCGAGGAAGTGCCGCAGCGCGCCGGGCTCCTGGGGGAAGGTGACGAGGAAGTAGTGGCGCAGCCCCTCGTAGAGCAGCGAACGCTCGAGCACCTCGCCGTAGCGGCTCACGTCGTTGTTGCCGCCCGACACGATGCAGGCCACGGGGCCCTTCGGTGCCCGGTCGAGCGGGAAGCGCAGCGCGGCGCTGGCGAGGGCCCCGGCCGGCTCGGCGATGATGCCCTCGGACTGGTAGAGGTCGAGCATCTCCGAGCAGACCGCTCCCTCGGGCACGGCCACGACCTCGTCGACGAGGTCCCGGACGATCGGGAACGTCACCTCGCCGACCCGTCCGACGGCGGCACCGTCGACGAAGGTGTCGACCGCCCCGAGCGTGACGGGGTGCCCGGCGGCGAGGGCGCTGCCCATGCTCGGCGCGCCGGCGGCCTCGACGCCGACGATGTGCACCGGCGACCCGCACGCCCTCAACCAGACGGCGATCCCCGCGATCAGCCCACCTCCGCCCACCGGCACCAGCACGGTGTCGAGGCCCTCGGCCGCCTGCTCCACGAGCTCGGTCGCGACCGTCCCCTGGCCGGCGATCGTGCGGGGATCGTCGAACGGGTGGACGTAGACGGCGCCCGTCGCCGCGCTGTCGCGGTGGGCCTCCTCGCTGGCCTCGTCGTAGGACCGGCCGCCGATGACCAGCTCGACCCGGTCGCCGCCGATGGCCGCGATGCGCTGGCGCTTCTGGCGCGGCGTGTTGGTGGGCAGGAACACCCGCCCCTCGATCCCGAGGCGCCGGCAGGCGTAGGCGACACCCTGCCCGTGGTTCCCGGCGCTGGCGCACACGACGCCCCGGGCCCGCTCGTCGTCGGTGAGCGACGAGATGAGGTTGTAGGCGCCGCGCACCTTGAACGACCGGCACAGCTGGACGTCCTCGCGCTTGAGCAGCACGGGAGCGCCCAGCCGCTCGCTGAGCCGGTCGCTGCGCTCGAGCGGTGTGCGCCGCACCACCGGCGCCAGGCGGGCGGCCGCCTCGGTCACCGCCTGCGCCGTCAGCCCGTGGGTCACCCGCCGAAGGCTAGATGGTCCTCGTCGGCCACCCGCTCCGCCTCGGCCAGCTCGCGGAACTCCTCGGGGACCCGACGGTCGTCGGACAGGGCGACGGCGGCGTAGCCGACGGCGCCCCGGCCGAAGCGCTGGCGCACCCGGTCGACCGACCGGTCGAGCGCCCACCGCCCCGCGCCCGTGGGCGTGCCGGGCCGCAGCTGCTCGCCCTCGAGGGCGAGGGGCAGCTCCAGCTGCAGGACGGCCTCGTCGTCCAGGTGCGACACCGAGACCGCCAGGAGCGTGATGTCGCGCTCGCCGGGGTGGTCGGCGAGCGCCATCCGGGCCAGGTCGACCGCCACCTCGGTGAGGGTCAGCGTCGCCGACACCGGCGCCGGGAGGGTGCGTGACCGGGTGACCGAGCGCATGTCGCGGAAGCGCACCCGGACGGTGACCGTGCGCCCGGCTCGCTCCTTGGCGCGGAGGCGGGTGGCGACGCGGTCGGCGAGGTAGCCGAGGGTGCTGCGCAGCACCTCGTCGGTGGCGCGCCGCCGGCCGAGGGCGGACTGGGCGCCCACCGACGACGCCCGTCGCGTGGTCTCGATGCGGCGGGGGTCGGCGTTGACGGCGAGCGCCCCGAGCTTGGCGCCGGCCGCGTGGCCGAGGAGCAGGCGGAGCGCCTCGGGGGCCGACGCGCCGAGCTGGCCGATGGTGGTGATGCCGGCGGCGGCCAGCTTGGCCTCGGTGACCGGGCCCACGCCCCACAGCAGCCGCACCGGCAGCGGCTCGAGGAACGCCTGCTCGGTCCCCGCCTCGACCACCACGAGGCCGTCGGGCTTGGCCACCTGGGAGGCGACCTTGGCCAGGTGCTTGGTCGTGGCCACCCCCACGGAGATGGCCAGGCCCAGCTCGTCGCGCACCCGCCGCCGGACGGTGTCGGCGATGTGCGGTGGCGGGCCGAGCAGGTGCACCGAGCCGGTGACGTCGGCGAAGGCCTCGTCGATCGAGATGCGCTCGACCAGCGGCGTCATGTCGTGCAGGACGGCCATGGCCCGATCGCCCAGGCGCTGGTACTCGCGGAAGTGGCCGCCCACGAACACCAGCTCGGGGCACAGCTCCTTCGCCCGTCGACCGGACATGCCGCCGTGCACCCCGAACGCCTTCGCCTCGTACGACGCGGCCAGCACCACGCCGCCTCCCACGGCCACGGGCCGGCCGCGCAGGCGCGGGTCGAGCAGCTGCTCGACCGACGCGTAGAAGGCGTCGAGGTCGGCGTGCAGGATGCTGGCGGGCCGGGGAGCCACCGCTCGAGCATAACGAACACACGTTCGTGGCCACCAGGGCAGGCGAGCGCTCGACGGACTGCTGAGCCGGTGGCGGGTTGGACGGACCCGCCGGCGCGTCACACGATGGCGACGAGGGACCGTCCCGCGGTGTAGAGGGCGACGGCCACGAGCAGGGCGACGAACCAGCGCTGGAGCAGCGTGGGATCCTTCGTGCCGGCGAGCCTCGACCCCACCCGCATGCCGAGCAGGCTGGCCACCATGAACGGCACGATGACCGACCAGTCGAGGGTGCCGCCGTGCAGGCGGGTCGACAGGGCGACGGCCGAGTTGATGGCGATGACCAGCAACGAGGTCCCGACGGCCTCGGGCATGGTGAAGCCGAGGGCCAGAACGAGCGCGGGCACGATGACGAAGCCGCCGCCGACGCCGAAGAAGCCGGTGAGCAGCCCCACCGTCGTGCCGGCCAGCGCCACCTTGGCCACCACCGCCGGCTCCACCCGGACCTCGGTGAGCGTGAGGCTGTCGGGCGCGCCGATCTGGTGGCCGGCACCGCCCGCCACCGATGGCGCCGCCGCGGCGGCGGGTCGGCTGCTGCGTCGCCACATGGCGGCGGCGGCGGCGAGCATCAGCACCGAGAAGGCGAGGAGCAGCACGTCGGGGTCGACCGCCTTGTTCCAGCTCGAGCCGAGGAGGGACCCGCCGACGCCGGCGAGGCCGAACACGAGGCCGGGCACCACCCGCACCCGACCGGCCCGCCAGTGGGGCACCACACCGATCAGCGCGGTCACCCCGACCAGGACCAGCGAGGTGGTCGTGGCCTGCTTGGGCGTCTGGCCCGCCCCGTAGACCAGGGCGGGGACGGCGAGGATGGAGCCGCCGCCGCCGAGGGCGCCCAGCGAGAGCCCGATCAGGAAGCCGAGGGGAGAGGTGAGGACGGCTCGCCAGTTCACCGCCAGGACTATACCCCGAGGGGTATCCGACGACTACCCCCGAGGGTATGCACGACGCGTGCCCGGCGCCCTCAGCCCGGCACGACCTCGGGCCGGGCGTCGGCCACGATCTCGTGGCGGTCGTCCTCCAGCGCGAAGCCCTCGGCGATGGCCCGGTCGGCGGCTGCTCGGTACTCCGCGAGGTAGGCGGCCCGGGACGCGTAGCGCTCGGCGAGCCGTTCGGGGGTGAAGGCCACGGTGGAGCCGAGCAGGCGGCACATGAGGCTGTCGGTTCGACCCGGTTCGCCCGACAGCGTCGCCACGGGCACCTCCACCTGGGGCAGGCGGATGCCGCCGAGGGCGATGCCGTCGGCGTCGCGCCGGATGACGGCGCCGTCGGGCCCCGGATCGGCGACCAGCCGCGCCGCGACGGGAGGTGGCTCGCCGCCACCGGCCCAGCGGACCAGGTGGCGCAGGGCGGCGCGCAGCACGAAGCGCTGGGGCCCGTCGTTGATCGGCACCCCGCAGTCGACCATGTGGGCTAGTCCGCCGAGGATGGTGGCGTCGGCGTGGGCGGTGCCGGCGACCTCCCACAGCCGCAGCCGCTCGGTGTCGTCCTGGCGGGCGTCGTAGGAGCCGAGCACCGCGGTGAGGTCGGTCTCGGTCTGCACCACCAGCACGGGCACGTCGAGGTCGGTGCGCAGCCGGGCGGGTGGGCCGGCGATCGACTCGACGGCCGTGGCGCCCGTGCCCGGCTCGCCGAGGGGGAGGGCGGCCCGGCCCCGGCTGTGCACCAGGAAGCCGTCGTACACCCCGGCCAGCGGGTGGACCCCGTCGATGTAGGTGACCAGCGCGAAGGCCGACTGCGACTCGCCCACCGCCAGCACCTGCTCGACCTCCAGACCGGCCAGCGCGGGCACCTCGGCGGCCCGGACCGCCCGGCCGACATGGCTGAAGATGTCGTACGCGAAGGCGTCGCCCGGGTGGGCCAGCGAGCCGTACCTCGCCTCGTCGACGTGCTTCAGGCCGAGGCCGGCCACGCCCTCACCGGCGCCTGCGTCCACCGCCACGGCGCCCCCTTCGACCCCGAAGAACTGGGCCGAGACGCCGACCCACGCGGTGCCCTGCCGGACCAGCTCCTCGGCCAGGTAGACCCAGTCCGGGTTGGCGTCGAGCCCCCCGCTGACGTTCAGCCACTCGACCACGACCGTGCCCGAGAATGCGGCCCGATCCGCGGGGCAGCGCACGATGGCCCGGGTGCGGTAGGGCGCGGTGCCACGCGGCTGCAGCTCGAACCGACCGTCGGCGGGGAGCGTCTCGGCCTGGTACGACGTCGCCGTCCCGCAGGCCGCCAGCTCGTGCTCCACCCAGCCCGCCTCGGCCAGGTCGACCCCACCGCGGGTGGCGGCGGCCAGGAACACGTGGCGCCCACCGGTGAGCTGCTCGGACAGGTCGGCGACGGGGCCGCTGCCGTGCGGAGGGTGAGCGCCGGAGGTCATGGCGTCAGCCGCCGCTGCGCGAGGGGATCACGCTCGGCTGGGCGTCGGCCAGGATCTCGGGGCGGTCGCCCTCGACCGCGAAGCCGGCGGTGACGACCTCGTCGGTGGCGGCGGCGTAGGCCTGCTCGTAGGCATCAGCGGACGGGTAGAGCTGGGCCAGGCGCTCAGGTGCGAACGGGATGGTCGAGCCGAGCAGGAGGCAGATCGTGCTGCTCGACGGGCCCTTCTCCCCCGAGAGGGTGGCGACGGGGACGGCGACCTGCGGGTAGCGGATGCCGCCGAGGGCGTTGGCGTCGGTGTCGCGCACGATCGTCGGCCTGCCGCTGCTGGTGTCGACCTGCAGGCGGGGCGCCTCGGGCGGGGCCTCGCCGTCGCGCACCCAGGCGTCGAGGGCGTGGAGGGCCGCCCGCACGGCGAAGCGCTGGGGGCCGTCGTTCACCGCCACCCCGCAGCCGACGCTGTCGGCGCGGTCGCCCAGGAGGGTGCGGTCGGCGTGGGCGGTGCCGGCCACCTCCCACAGGCGGAAGCGGTCGGTGTCGTCCTGACGGGCCGGGTAGTAGCCGATCACCGAGGTCACGTCGGTCTCCGTGACCAGCGTGAGCACGGGCACGGCGAGGTCGGCGCGGGTCTGCACCGGTGGCAGGGCGATGGCGTCGGCGATGGAGATGGGCTTGCCCGCCTCGCCGAGGGGCATGGCGGCGCCGCCCCGGCTGTGGATCAGGAACCCGTCGTAGGCGCCGGCGAGGGGCTGCACGGCGTTGGCGTAGGTCGTGAGGGCGAACGCCGACTGCGACTCGCCCACGCCCAGGACGCGCTCGACGGGCAGGCCGCCCATGGCGTCGCCCTCGCGGAGGCCGCGTGCCACCTGGGTGTAGATGTCGTAGGAGAAGGCGTCGCCCGGGTGGGTGAGGGTGCCGTAGCGGGCCGGGTCGATGGCCTTGATCCCCTTGCCGGCGAGGTCGCTGTCGACGCCGACCGCCACCGGCCCGCCCTCGACGCCGATCAGCTGGGCCGAGACGCCGACCCAGGCGGCCCCCTCGCGCGCCAGCTCCTCGGCCGTGAAGGTCCAGTCGGGCCCGGCGTCGACGCCGCCGCTGACGTTGAGCCACTCGACCACCACGGTGCCGTTGAAGCGGGCCGGGTCCTCCGGCCGGCGCACCAGCACCCGGGTGCGGTAGTCGGCGGTCGGGCCCTCGGTCACCGTGAAGCGACCGTCGGCGGGCTGCGGGGTGGGCGACGTGTAGGACGTGGCGGTGCCGGCGGCCACGTACTCGTGCTGGACGTAGCCGTTGGCGGCCAGGTCGATCGCCGGCGTCGCTTCGCCGATGAACACCCCGTTGCCGCCGGTGAGCTCCTGGGAGAGGTCGGCGGCGGGGCCGGCGGGCCGGTCGACCACGACGGTCGTCGACGGCCGCGTGGCCTGGCCGCCGTCGCCGCTGGAGCTGCAGGAACCCACCACGAGGGCGGACGCGAGGACCAGGGCCGCCGCAGCGCCCCCCGAGCGACGTGACATGGGCGGGAGTCTGCCAGCAGCGCCGCCTCGGCGCTCGCCGCACCGCGGCCCGGGCCCGACCGTGTACGTTCGGGCGCCGGTCCGGGGCCGACCCGGGCTCGGGCACGGGGGAGGCGACATGGCGACGACCGTCGGGCAGTACTGCATCTGGGTGAGCGACCTCGAGCGCTCGGTGGGCTTCTACACCGACATCATCGGCCTGAAGGTGCAGAGCCGCACCGAGATCCCGGGCGTCAACGAGGCGGTGCTGGCCGCGGAGTCCGGGGGAGGGCGCCTGCAGCTGGCCCACGCCTGGGAGGACCCTCAGCCCGTCGAGCACGGCCGGGCCCTGTGGAAGATCTACATGAACGTCGACGACTGCGAGGCCACCCACAAGCGGGCGGTCGACGCCGGCTACACGTCCACGATGGAGCCCCAGCGCCTCGACCGCTGGCCGGTCATCGTCGCCTTCGTGCTCGACCCCGACGGCTACAGCATCGAGCTGCTCCAGCGGCTGGGCGACGACGACAGGAGCGGCGCGAGGTGAAGATCTCGTGCGGCATCGTGCCGTCCCTCACGTCGGTCGAGCAGGCCCAGCTGGCCGAGCAGCTCGGCTACGACCGGGCGTGGCTCTACGACTCCCCTGCGATCTACGCCGACATCTGGGTCACCATGGCCCGGATCGCCGACCACACCGACCGCATCGGGCTGGGCACGGCGGTCCTGGTGCCGAGCCTGCGCAGCGTGATGGCGACGGCGTCGGCCATCGCCACGATCGAGGGCATCGCGCCCGGGCGCCTCGCCGTGGGCTTCGGCACGGGCGCCACCGCCCGCTGGACGCTCGGCAAGGGCGCCCTCACCCTCAAGGAGACCGGCACGTTCCTGCGCCAGCTGCGCGGCCTGCTCGACGGCGACGTCGTCGAGGTCGACGGTGAGGCCGTGCAGATGATGCAGCTCCCGCAGTTCGCCCCTCCCCGGCCCATCGACGTGCCGATCCTGCTGAGCGCGCTCGGACCCAAGGGCCAGGCGCTCACCAAGGAGGTCGCCGACGGGATCATGACCGTCGGCTTCGGCCTCCCGGGCTACGACTGGTGCGCCCAGCTCGTGCTCGGCACCGTGCTCGACCCGGGCGAGGAGCTCACCTCCGAGCGGGTCAAGCTCTCCGCCGGACCGTGGTACGCGATCATGGCCCACGGCGCCTGGGAGAGCGGGCCCGAGCTCGTCGACGGGTTCCCGGGCGGCGCCGAGTGGCGTGCCAGGCTCGACGCCATGCGGCCGGAGGGCCAGCGCCACCTCGAGGTCCACGAGGGCCACGCCACCACCGTCACCGAGCTCGACCGGATCCTCGTCGACGCCGCGGGCGAGGGGATCGTGGGCATGAACTGGATCGCCGAGGCCGACGGCATCCGCCAGAAGATCGCCGAGGCCGAGGCCATGGGCACCACCGAGATCATCTACGCGCCCAGCGGACCCGACGTCGGGCGCGAGCTGCGGGCCTTCGCCGAGGCGGCCGGGCTGTGAGCGACGTCGAGGCCAACAAGGCGGTCGTGCAGCGGTTCTGGGACGCGCTGGCCGCGCGCGACTGGGACGGCATGAAGGCGCTGCTCACCGACGACGCCCACTACACCGACGTGGGCACACCCGGTGAGGGCGGCACCGGCCCCGACGGCGTCGTGCGGCGGGTGAAGATCGGCCTGGAGCCGCTCTCGGGCTACGAGCACCTGCCCGGCACCAACATGATCGGCGAGGGCGACCTCGTCATGACCGAGCACACCGAGCGCTGGCACTTCCACACCGGCGAGGTGATCGACCACTCCTTCGTGTCGGTCACCGAGCTGCGCGACGGCCGCATCTGCCGCTGGCACGACTACTCGAACATCCCGAACATCACCGACAACGCGCCGCAGTGGTGGCTCGAGCACATCATCACGGCGTCCACCACCGACCAGACCTGACCAACACACCCGGGGGGAACCCATGATCCGCTTCAGCGTCTTCTACCCGAAGACCGAAGGTGCGTCGTTCGACCACGACTACTACGCCAACAAGCACGTGCCCCTGGCCCTGAAGACCTGGGGCCTCGACCGCGCCGAGATCGACAAGGGCATCGACGGCCCCTACGAGGCCGCCGTGCACTTCACCTTCGACTCGCTCGAGGCCATGGGCGCCGCCCTCGGCAACCCCGGCACCGGCGACGTCATGGCCGACGTGGCCAACTACACCACCATCCAGGCCGTCACCCAGACCAGCGAGATCGTCGGCTGACCGCCGCGCTTCCGGTTCTGGTGGAGATCCAGGTGTCGTGGTGACCGCAGATCTCCACCAGAACGGCGGTGGGGCGGGTGCCGGCCGTGGGAGGAGGACCGCGTGGAACC
Source organism: Actinomycetes bacterium (assembly GCA_029782145.1). GTDB lineage: Bacteria > Actinomycetota > Acidimicrobiia > Acidimicrobiales > Acidimicrobilacustridaceae > CAMFLJ01. Next base: position 294,421 of record JAKOVH010000026.1, read on the forward strand.
GTCCGGGCTGATCTTCGCCGCCCTCGACTGCGACGCCGACGCGATCGAGGAGTGGAACCGCTGGTACGACCTCGAGCACACGCCCATGAACGTGTGCCTCGACGGGGTCATGCTCAGCCGGCGCTACGTCGCCACCCCCGACCTCCACGCCGTGCGCCTCACCGGGCCCGGCTCGCCGTTCGCCGGCGGCCGGGCCACCTTCCTCACCACCTACGTGCTGTCGGGTGACCCGCAGCGCGCCTTCGACGCCATGAGCGTGGAGCTCCCGAAGCTCTACGACACCGGCCGCATGCGCTTCCCGGCCGAGAAGAAGGCGGTGCGCGAGGGCGACGTCTTCGCCGGCACCACCGCGTTCGGCCGGCCCGAGCTGCAGCTCGAGCAGCGCGACGTGCCCTTCGTGGGGCACACCGGTGTGATCGTCGTTCAGCGCGGCGACGACGACGGACGCGCCGCCCGCATCGCCCAGCTCGACGGCGTCACCGGCACGTGGACCCTGGCGTCGCGCAACCGGCCCGGGCTGTACCTCGACGTGATCTTCGTCGAGGACGACCCCGGTGGGCGGGCCGTCGCCATCCGCGAGGCGGTGCCCCACACCGTCGAGGTGCTCCTCGACGCGCCCTTCCTGCTCATCGACCCGATGCGCTACCCGTGGGCCGAGGCCATCCGCACGTCGGATCTGCCGAAGACCGTCGGCTGAACGGGGCGCCGCCGCGGCCCCCGCGTGGTGGAATCGCCCGGTGAGCGAGCGCGTCTTCTACTCCAGCAGCGTCCACGACGAGGCCGAGATCGCGGCGGTGGTGGAGGTGCTGCGATCGGGGCCCCAGGGCCTGTGGCCGGGCCGGCGGGTCAACGCCATGGAGCGCAGGGTCGCCGCCCTGTTCGGCAAGCGCCGGGGGGTGATGGTCAACTCCGGCTCCTCGGCGCTCTACCTCGCCGTCGAGCTGCTCGACCTCGAGCCGGGCACCGAGGTCGTCACCTGCGGGCTCACCTTCTCCACCGACATCGCGCCCATGGTCCGGGCCGGTCTGGTGCCGGTGCTGGTCGACTGCGAGCCCGACACGTACTGCGTCGACGTGCGCCGGATCGAGGAGATGATCACCCCCCGCACCGGGGCGATGCTCTTCCCCAACCTCATCGGCAACACGCCCGACTGGGACGCCATCGCCGCCATCGCGGAGGCCCACGGCCTGCCGGTGATCGAGGACTCGGCCGACACCCTCGGCCCGGTCCTGCGCGGTCGGCCCACCGGCGAGCGCTCGACCATGACGGTCACCAGCTTCGCCAACTCCCACATCCTCACCGCCGGCGGCAACGGCGGGATGCTGCTGCTCGACGACGAGGCGCTTCGGGACCGGGCGCTGATGCTGCGGCGCTGGGGCCGCCGGTCCGAGCTGCAGTTCTACGGGTCGAAGCGGGGTGAGCGCGACTTCTGGGAGGACCTCGACGGCATCCGCTACGACAACCAGTTCATCTTCGACGAGCTGGGCTGGAACTTCGAGCCGTCGGAGATGGGGGCCGCGTTCGGCCTGGCCCAGCTCGAGAAGCTCGACGCCAACCTCGCCCGTCGGCGGCGCACCTTCGACCGCTACACCGAGTTCTTCTCCGAGCACGCCGACCGCGTCGTGCTGCCGCGGGTGCTGCCCGAGCTGGAGACGGCGTGGCTCGGCTATCCGCTCGTCATCCGCGAGGGCGCGGGGCTCGAGCGCCCCGACGTCCAGCAGTTCCTCGACGCTCGCGGCATCGACACCCGCACCATCTGGACCGGCAACGTGGCCCGCCAGCCGATGCTGCGCGGACGGCGCCTGGTCCTTCCCGACGACGGCCTGCCCAACGCCGACCTGGTGATGGAGCGCGGTGTGCTCCTGCCGCTCAGCCACGCCATCGACGACGCCACCCTCGAGCTCGTGCTGTCCGCCCTCGAGGAGCTGCTCGCCCGCGGGCGACCGTAGTGACCCCGGCCTCTTTGCACGGGAGGCGCTTTGGGCTACACCGACATGCATGGTCGGTCGCTCCCAGGTCGTCCTCCACGGCCATCGCGTCACCTACCGCATCGACGGTGACGGCGACGAGGCGATCCTGCTCATCCACGGCATGGCCGGCAGCTCCCGGACGTGGGGCGAGGTGATGCCGGCGCTGGCTCGTCGGTACCGGGTGCTCGCGCCGGACCTGATGGGCCACGGCGAGTCGGCCAAGCCGATGGGCGACTACTCCCTCGGCGCCCACGCCAGCGGCCTGCGCGACCTCATGGCGCGGCTCGGGATCGAGCGGGCCACGGTCGTGGGCCAGTCCCTCGGGGGAGGCATCGCGCTCCAGCTCGCGTACCAGCACCCCGAGCTGTGCGACCGGCTGGTCCTGGTGTCGAGCGGCGGTCTCGGCCGGGAGGTCAGCCCGATCCTGCGGCTCCTCTCGCTGCCCGGCAGCGAGCTGGTGCTGCCGCTGGTCGCGCCGGCGTTCGTGCGCGACAAGGGCACCGCGGTCAACCGGTGGTTGCGCGACCAGGGGATCCGCACCTCGTGGATGGCCGAGATGTGGCGGGCGTACGCGTCGCTGGCCGACGCCGAGAACCGCCGGGCCTTCGTGCGGACCCTGCGCTCGGTGGTCGATCTCGGCGGACAGACCGTCAGCGCCAACGACCGCCTCTACCTGGCGGCGGCGCTGCCCACGATGATCCTGTGGGGCGATCACGACGACATCATCCCGGTGGCGCATGCCTACGCGGCGCACGAGGCCATCCCGGGGAGCCGCCTGGAGGTGTTCCCCGGCGTGCGCCACTTCCCGCAGTCGGAGGCACCGGAGCGCTTCGTCGAGGTCCTCCTCGACTTCATCGCCACGACCGAACGTCCGCACGACGCGACCCGGTTGCACGACCTGCTCGTCGAAGGGCCCGAGCGGCCCGGGGCCTGAGGCGACGTCGCGAGGACGGCCCGTGGCGCGCCCTGCGCCTCGCGCCCTACGGTGACGGCCGCACCGATCGCGAGGGGGACCAGATGCGGACGCCGCTGTGTGACATGTTCGGGATCGAGTACCCGATCTTCGCCTTCACCCACTGCCGCGACGTGGTCGCCGCGGTGAGCAAGGCGGGCGGGTTCGGCGTGCTGGGCGCGGTCGGGTTCAGCCCCGAGCAGCTCGAGATCGAGCTCGACTGGATCGACGACAACATCGACGGCAAGCCCTACGGCGTCGACACGGTGATGCCCCAGAAGGCCGTCGACGTCCACGGCGAGAGCGCGGACGACGTGCTCGACCAGATCCGCTCGATGATCGACGCCAACCACTGGCGCTACGTCGACGAGCTCATGGACCGCTTCGACCTGCCGCCGCTGCCCGAGGGCGAGAAGCCCGGCGGCGTGATCGGCTGGACCGACGAGGTCGCCCACCGCCACGTCGAGATCGCCCTGGCGCACCCCATCAAGCTGATCGCCAACGCCCTCGGCTCGCCGCCCAAGGACGTCATCGACCAGGCTCACGACCACGGCGTCAAGGTGGCGGCGCTGGCCGGCAAGGCGGTGCACGCCCACCGCCACGTGCAGAACGGCGTCGACATCGTCGTCGCCCAGGGCTACGAGGCCGGGGGCCACACCGGCGAGATCTCCACCATGGTGCTCGTGCCCGAGGTGGTCGACGCGGTGGCGCCCACCCCCGTGCTGGCGGCGGGCGGCATCGGCTCCGGGCGCCAGATCGCGGCGGCCATGGCGCTCGGCGCCCAGGGGGTGTGGCTCGGGTCGCTGTGGCTCACCACCGCCGAGAGCGGCTCCAGCCCGGCCGTGCTCGAGGCGTACCTGGGGGCCACCTCGGCCGACACGGTGCGGTCCCGCTGCTACACGGGCAAGCCGGCCCGCATGCTGCGCAACGCCTGGACCGACGCGTGGGCCGACCCCGAGGGACCGGGCCCGCTGGGCATGCCGCTGCAGAACATCCTGACCTCCGAGGCCAACGCCCGCATCGCCCGCTCGAGTCGGCCCGACCTGCAGTTCGCGCCGGTCGGCCAGGTGGTGGGGCGCATGAACGACGTGCGGCCGGTGCGCGACGTGATGTACCAGCTGGTCGAGGAGTACATCGAGACCACCGAGCGCCTCCACCAGGGCCTGGAGGGCTGACCTCAGGCCCTTCCCCCCGCCGTCGGACGGCGCGACGGTTGGCTCGGCCCGGGCCGCGTGCGCCGATCCGGGCCCGGGAGGAGCCACGTGGGACGCGAGTGGGCCTGCATCGACGGCAACGAGGCGGCCGCGCGCGTCGCCTACGCGCTCAGCGAGGTGGCGGCGATCTACCCGATCACGCCGTCGTCACCGATGGGCGAGCACGCCGACGACTGGGCCTCGGCGGGGCGCACCAACCTGTGGGGGTCGGTCGTCGACGTGGTCGAGATGCAGTCGGAGGCGGGGGCCGCCGGGGCGCTGCACGGAGCGCTGCAGAAAGGGGCGCTGGCCACGACGTTCACGTCGAGCCAGGGCCTGCTGCTCATGATCCCCAACATGTTCAAGATCGCCGGCGAGCTCACCCCGTGCGTGATGCACGTGGCCGCCCGCACCGTCGCCACCCACGCCCTGTCGATCTTCGGCGACCACTCCGACGTCATGCACGCCCGCACCACCGGGTGGGCCATGCTCTCGGCGGCGTCGGTGCAAGAAGCCCATGACTTCGCCCTCGTGGCCCACGCCGCCACGCTGCGCACGCGGGTGCCGTTCGTGCACTTCTTCGACGGCTTCCGCACCAGCCACGAGGTCGCCAAGATCGAGCTGCTCGCCGACGACGACCTGCGGGCGCTGATCCGCGACAGCGACCTGCTCGACCTGCGCGGGCGCGGCATGAGCCCCGATCGGCCCTTCTTGCGGGGGTCGGCGCAGAACCCCGACGTGTTCTTCCAGGCCCGCGAGGCGTCGAACCCCTTCCACGCCGCCGTGCCGGCGGTGGTGCAGGAGGTGTTCGACGAGCTGGCCGAGCGGGTCGGTCGGCGCTACTCGCTGGTGGAGTACCACGGCGCGCCGGACGCCGAGCGGGTGATCGTGGTGATGGGCTCCGCCGCCGGGGCGGCAGCCGAGGTCGTCGACCACCTCGTCGCCCGAGGCGAGCCGGTCGGGCTGGTCACCGTCCGGCTGTTCCGGCCCTTCCCGGCCGAGGCGCTGGTGCGGGCCCTCCCGCCTTCGGTGCGCCGCGTCGCCGTGCTCGACCGCACGAAGGAGCCGGGCAGCGTCGGTGAGCCGCTCTACCTCGACGTGCGGGCGACCCTCGACGAGGCGATGGAGGGCGACGAGCCGCCCTTCGCCGCCGCGCCGCGGGTGGTCGGCGGGCGCTACGGGCTGTCGTCGAAGGAGCTGAGCCCCGAGATGGTCGCCGCCGTGTTCGCCGAGCTCGCCGCCGAACGGCCCCGGCGCGAGTTCACCGTCGGCATCGTCGACGACGTCACCCACCTCAGCCTGCCGACCCCCGAGGCGGCCTTCCCCCGCCCGCCGGGCGAGGTGCAGGCCGTCTTCTTCGGCCTCGGCTCCGACGGCACGGTGGGCGCCAACAAGAGCTCGGTGAAGATCATCGGCGAGGGCACCGACCTGTTCGCCCAGGGCTACTTCGTCTACGACTCCAAGAAGTCGGGGTCGGTCACCGTGTCGCACCTGCGCTTCGGTCCCCGGCCCATCCGCTCCACCTACCTCATCGACGACGCCGACTTCGTCGCCTGCCACCAGTTCGGGCTGCTCGAGAAGATGAAGGTCGTCGAGCACGCCAAGGTCGGAGGCACCCTGCTGCTCAACAGTCCGTACCCGGCCGAGGAGACGTGGGACCACCTGCCGGTGGAGGTGCAGCAACAGATCATCGACAAGGACCTGGCCGTCTGGGCGATCGACGCGGCCACCGTGGCCCGGCAGGCGCAGATGGGCAACCGCATCAACACGGTGATGCAGCCCTGCTTCTTCGCCCTGTCCGGAGTCCTGCCCTCCGACGAGGCGATCGAGGCCATCAAGGCCTCCGTGGTCAAGGCCTACGCCCGCCGGGGCCAGGCCATCGTCGAGCGCAACTTCGCCGCCATCGACGCTTCGCTGGCCAACCTCCGCCGGGTCGACGTGCCGGGCACCGTCAGCTCCGGCCGCCACCGCCAGATCGCGGTGCCCGACGACGCCCCCGAGTTCGTGCGCCGCGTGACCCAGGTGATGATGGCCGGGGACGGTGATCGCCTCCCCGTCTCGGCGCTGCCGGTCGACGGCACGTTCCCGTCGGGCACGGCGGCGTACGAGAAGCGCTCGATCGCCAAGGAGATCCCGATCTGGGACCCCGACGTGTGCATCGACTGCGGCAAGTGCGCCATCGTCTGCCCCCACGCCACGATCCGCATGAAGGTGTTCGAGCCGTCGGCCCTCGACGGCGCCCCCCAGCACTATCCGTCCAAGCCCTTCCGCTCGAAGGACCTGTCGGGCCATCTGCTCACCATCCAGGTGGCGCCCGACGACTGCACCGGCTGCGGCGTGTGCGTCGACGTGTGCCCGGCGAAGTCCAAGAGCGAGGTGCGCCACAAGGCGATCAACATGGAGCCGGCCGACGAGCACCGGCCCGTGGAGCGAGAGCGGTGGGACTTCTTCCGGTCGATCCCGCCGCTCGCCCGTGACGCCCTCCCCCACGAGTCCGTCAAGGGCTCACAGGTGCTCGAGCCGCTGTTCGAGTTCTCCGGGGCGTGCGCCGGCTGCGGCGAGACGCCCTACATCAAGCTCGCCACCCAGCTGTTCGGCGACCGGATGATCGTCGCCAACGCCACCGGCTGCTCCTCCATCTACGGCGGCAACCTCCCGACCACCCCGTGGACGGTGAACACCGAGGGCCGGGGGCCCGCCTGGAACAACTCGTTGTTCGAGGACAACGCCGAGTTCGGCCTCGGCCTGCGCCTGGGGCTCGAAGCCCAGCAGACCCTCGCCCGCCGCCTGCTCGAGTCGCTCGCCGGCGACGTGGGCACCGACCTGGCCGAGGCCGTCCTGCGCGCCGAGCAGGGCACCGAGGCCGAGATCGGCGCGCAGCGGGCCCGGGTGGTCGAGCTGGAGCGACGGCTCACCGCCCTCGCCGAGGGCGCCGACGGGTCCCGGGCCGCCGCCAGCCGCCACCTCCTCACCATCGTCGACACCCTGGTGCGCAAGGGCGTGTGGATCATCGGCGGCGACGGTTGGGCCTACGACATCGGCTACAACGGCCTCGACCACGTGCTGGCGTCGGGTCGCGACGTCAACGTCCTGGTGCTCGACACCGAGGTGTACTCCAACACCGGCGGCCAGTCCTCGAAGGCCACGCCGCGCTCGGCGGTCGCCAAGTTCGCCGCCTCGGGCAAGGGCGTGCCGAAGAAGGACCTCGGCGCCACCGCCCGCGCCTACGGCAACGTGTACGTGGCCCAGATCTCCATGGGGGCCAACGACGTGCAGGCCACCAAGGCCCTGCTCGAGGCCGACGCCTGGCCCGGCCCGTCGCTGGTGATCGCCTACTCCACCTGCATCGCCCACGGCATCGACATGTCGAAGTCGATGACCCACCAGAAGGACGCGGTCCGCTCCGGCTACTGGCCGCTCTACCGGTTCCACCCCCACGAGACCGAGACGGGGCGGCCCTTCACCCTCGATTCGAAGCCTCCCTCGATCCCCGTGCACGACTTCGTGGCGTCGGAGGCCCGCTTCGCCATCCTGCAGCGGACCGACCCGCCCCGGGCCCGCGAGCTGGCGGCGCTGCTGCAGGCCGACATCGACGAGCGCTGGCGGTACTACACCCAGCTCGCCGGGGTGGAGCGCACCGTCCCGCACATGGCCCAACCTGCCGACCCGGCCGACTTCGAGGGCGCACCCGTGCCGGTCGAGGTCCGCTCCGACGCCGGCGACACCACCGAGGAGGGCTCTCCGTGAGCGCCGACCTGACCACCCGCTACCTCGGCCTCGAGCTGGCAGCGCCCCTCGTGGCCTCGGCCAGCCCGCTCAACGAGCACGCCGACACGGCCAAGGCCGTCGTCGACGCCGGAGCCGCCGCCGTCGTCATGCCGTCGCTGTTCGAGGAGGAGATCCTCCACGACGAGATCTCGCTCAACGAGGCGCTCGAGGTGGGCTCCGAGCACGTCGGTGAGACGCTCGACTACTTCCCCGACTTCGCCGAGATCCCCACCGTCGCCGACCGCTACGTCCGCGCCCTGGAGGTGCTGCGCGCCGCGGTCGACGTGCCGGTCATCGCCAGCCTCAACGCCGTGCACCCAGGGTCGTGGGCCGGCTACGCCAGCCGGCTGGCCGACGCCGGCGCCGACGCCATCGAGCTCAACCTCTACTCGGTGGCCGCCGACCCGTCGCGCTCGGCCGCCGACATCGAGGCCGAGAAGCTCGACGTCATCGCCCAGGTCCGCGCCGCGGTGGGCGTGCCCCTCGCGGTGAAGCTGTCGCCGTACTACACGTCGTTCGCCCACTTCGCCTGCCAGGTCTGCGAGGTGGGCGCCGACGGGCTCGTGGTCTTCAACCGCTTCTACCAGCCCGACGTCGACCTCGGCACCATGGAGGTCGTGCCCAAGCTCGAGCTGTCGTCGCACTGGGAGCTGCGCCTGCCGCTGCGCTGGGTCGCCATCCTGCGCCCGCTGCTGCCCGAGGCGTCGCTCGCCGCCACCTCCGGCATCGGCACCGGGCTCGACGCCGCCAAGGTCATCGCCGTCGGCGCCGACGTGGCCATGATGACCTCCGCCGTGCTGGCCGAGGGGCCGGTCGCCATCACCCGTGCCCTCGACGAGCTGCAGCGCTGGCTCGACCACCATGACTACGAGTCGGTGAGCCAGCTGAGGGGCTCGATGAGCTACGCCACCAGCGACGATCCGGGTGCCTTCGAGCGGGCCAACTACCGCCGGGTGCTGCACTCGTGGGTGGCGCCGACGAACCTCCAGCCGTCGTCACCTTCCGGCTGAGCCGTGCCGGCGAGCCCACGCGCCGGTGTGCCGGCACATGCTGGCCGGCGAGGGGGTAGCTACGCTCGGGGCGCGCCAGGGCGGCGGCCCGGCCGCGCGAGGGGAGGCGAACCGGGGTGAGCTCGAGCACCGCGGCGACCACGAGGGCCTCCGCGTCCCGGCGCGACCGGGTCGACGTGCGCGCGACCGCGATCGGCCTCGTCGCCGTGGGGGTGGTGCTGGTCGGGGTGTACCTCGGCAGCGGTGGGCTGCGCTGGTTCGATGCCGCGCTGGCGGGCTACCTGGTCGGGGTGCTGCTCGCCGTGTTCGCCACGGTCTACCGCTACCTCGTCTGGCTCCAGCGCCCGCCGACCGCCTGCCTGAACCGCCGGGGCTGGCAGGCCTTCCGGGCTCGGGGCCGACGGGGCCGCAACGCGGTCGGCCTGGTGGGCGAGGTCGGCACGAACCTGTTGGCGCAGGGCTTCATCCGTCGTCGGTCCACCACCCGGTGGGCCGCGCACCAGCTGGTGTTCTGGGGCTGCCTGCTGGCGGCCGCCGTCACCTTCCCGCTCACGTTCGGGTGGGTGCACTTCCGCTCGGTCGGCCAGGACGGCAGCCACTACCGCGCCTACCTCTTCGGCGTCGGCAGCGGCACCTTCGACGCCACCAGCGTCGTCGGCTTCACCATCTTCCACCTGCTCAACATCGCCGCAGTGCTGGTGATCGCCGGTGTGGCCGTCTTCCTCTACCGGCGCCTGCGCGACCCGGGGGCGCTGGCCGTCGAGCGCTCGGGCGACTTCCTCGCCCTCGCCGGGCTGTTCGCCGTGTCGATCACCGGCATGTTCCTCACCGCGTCGAGCATGTGGCTCGACGGCCAGTACTACAGCTTCCTCAACAACCTCCACGCCCTCACCGTGATCCTCGGCCTGCTCTACATCCCGTTCGGCAAGCTCTTCCACATCTTCCAGCGCCCCGCCAACATCGGGGTGCACTTCTACAAGAGCGCCGGCGCCGAGGGCCCCCAGCAGCAGTGCCGGCGTTGCGGTGAGCCGTTCGCGTCGGCGCTGCAGATCGGCGACCTCGAGGCCGTGCTGCCCCAGCTCGGCTTCGACTACGGCGACGGTGCCGGGGGCAACTACCAGGAGACCTGCCCGCGCTGCCGGAGGAACCTCGTGACGCTCGCCCAGTCCGCCAGGGTGGGAGGCTTCGGCTGATGGCCGAGCTGCCCGTCACCGAGGCCGAGCTCATCGACCGCTTCGGTCCCCACCTCAACGTCGAACCGGCCGGCGGCTGGAACGCCGGCATCGACTTCGACCGCGAGGTCGAGACCCACTGCTGCTTCTGCGGGCAGCAGTGCGGCATCAAGCTGAAGGTGAAGGACGACAAGGTCGTGGGCTTCGAGCCCTGGTACGACTTCCCGTTCAACGAGGGCAAGCTGTGCCCCAAGGGCGTCAAGCGCTACCTGCAGAACGAGAGCCCGGACCGCCTGCTCGACCCGATGGTGCGCGACCCCGGAGCCCCGGGCGGGTTCCGAGCGGTGTCCTGGGACGAGGCCCTCGACCGCACGGTGAGCGAGATCCAGCGCATCCAGCAGGCGTACGGCAAGGACGCCTTCGCCTTGCTGTCGGGCGTCTCGCTGAGCAACGAGAAGTCCTACCTGATCGGCAAGTTCGCCCGGCTCGGCCTCCAGACCGCCAACCTCGACTACAACGGCCGGCTGTGCATGGTGTCGGCCGGGGCCGCCGGCAAGCGGGCGCTGGGGCTCGACCGGGCCGCCAACCCGTGGAGCGACATCCCCCTCGCCGACGTGGTGATGCTCGTCGGGTGCAACGTGGCCGAGTGCGCGCCCATCACCACGAGCTACGTGTGGCGGGCCCGCGACCGTGGCGCCAAGCTCGTGGTGATCGACCCCCGGGTCACGCCCATCGCCCGCACCGCCGACCTGTTCCTCGGCGTGCGCCCGGGCACCGACTCGGCGGTGCTCGGCGCCATGCTCCACGTGATCATCGAGAACGACTGGGTCGACCACGAGTTCGTGGCCGCCCACACCGTCGGCTTCGACGAGGTGGCGCAGTCCGTGGCCGACCACACCCCGGAGTGGGCGGCGAAGCTCAGCGGCGTGCCCGCCGAGCGCATCGTGGAGGCGGCCCGGCTCTGGGGCACGTCGGCCACCGGCATGCTCATGCACGCCAGGGGCATCGAGCACCACACCAAGGGCGTCGACAACGTGACGGCCTGCATCAACCTGGGGTTGGCCACCGGCAAGTACGGCAAGCCGGGCTGCGGCGTCACCACCATCACCGGCCAGGGCAACGGCCAGGGCGGGCGCGAGCAGGGCCACAAGTGCGACCAGCTGCCAGGCAACCGCGACATCACCAACCCCGAGCACCGGGCCTACATCGCCTCGGTGTGGCAGTGCGCCGTCGACGAGATCCCCGGCAAGGGCCTCACCGCCCAGGAGATCATGAACGCCATCCACGACGGCGAGATCAAGGGCCTGCTGTCGATCTGCTTCAACCCGCTGGTGTCGCTGCCCGAGACGCGCTTCACCGAGGAGGCCCTCGACCGCCTCGAGTTCTACGCCGCCATCGACTTCTTCCTCTCGGAGTCGGCCCAGCACGCTGACGTGGTGCTGGCCGGCTCGCTGCACGAGGAGGACGAGGGCACCGCCACGTCGTCCGAGGGCCGGGTCTGCAAGCTGAACGCGGCCAAGGCGCCGCCGGGCAACGCCTGGCTCGACTGGGAGATCGTCCTCGACCTGGCTCGCCGGCTGGGCCGGGAGAGGTACTTCCCGTTCCGCAACACGCGGGAGATGTTCGACGAGATGCGGGTGGCGTCCCACGGCGGCACCGCCGACTACTACGGCATCACCTGGGAGCAGATCGAGGCCCAGCACGGCGTGTTCTGGCCGTGCCCGGAGATCGGCCACCCCGGCACGCCTCGCCTGTTCGAGGGCGGACGCTTCTACCACCCCGACGGCAAGGCCAAGTTCTTCCCGGCGCCCTACCGGCCCTCGGCCGAAGAGGTCGACGACGAGTACCCGATCTGGCTCACCACCGGCCGGGTGATCAGCCAGTACCTGTCGGGCACCCAGACCCGGCGCATCGGGCCGCTGGTCGAGCAGTACCCCGAGCCCCTCTGCGAGATGCACCCCCGGCTGGCCGAGCAGCTCGGCGTGGTCACCGGCGACGTGGTGCGGGTGACCTCCCGCCGGGGGTCGATGGACCTGCCGGCGCGCGTGGTGGAGACCATCCGGCCCGACACGGTGTTCATCCCGTACCACTGGCCGGGCCGGCAGGCCGCCAACCAGCTCACCCAGCGGGCCCTCGACCCCATCTCCAAGATCCCCGAGTTCAAGGTGTCCGCGGTGCGGATCGAGCGCACCGGCGAGCACCGCGAGGTGCACGACAAGCGGGTCACCACCCTGCACGAGGAGCGCCGCTGATGACCGTCACCTCGCCGCTGTCGGCCCACCTGGTGTCGGACCAGGTGTTCGTCATCGACCAGAGCCGCTGCATCGGCTGCGAGGCCTGCGTGCAGGCGTGCGAGGAGTGCGGCACCCACCGGGGCACGTCGCTCATCCACCTCGAGTTCGTCGACCGCACCACGTCCACCCAGACCGCGCCCCAGGTCTGCATGCACTGCCAGGACCCGACGTGCGCCGAGGTGTGCCCGGCCGACGCCATCAAGCAGAACGAGGACGGCGTGGTGCAGTCGTCGCTCAAGCCCCGCTGCATCGGCTGCTCGAACTGCGTGCTGGCGTGCCCGTTCGGGGTGCCGAAGTACTTCGCCCTCCCGGACCAGATGATGAAGTGCGACATGTGCTACGACCGCAGCTCGGCCGGGCTCAAGCCGATGTGCGCGTCGGTGTGCCCCAGCCAGGCGCTGTGGTTCGGCACGCCCGAGGAGTTCGCCGCCACGCGGCGAGGGGAGCTGCTGTTCGAGTTCCGCTTCGGCAACCAGGTGGTGCCCACCAAGGTGGCCACCGTGGTCGACCGCGCCGACGACGGTCCCCTCGACGTGCTCGGCGACCCCGGCGGCTTCCGCTGGCAGGACGACCCGTTCGGCCTGGCGGGGGTCGTCTGATGGAGCCGAGGGACGTCGAGCGGCAGGGCCCCGACCGGGCGGGGGACCCGGTCGAGGCAGCCGTGGCCGGGGGCCCCGCTCCCGCTGAGGCGCCCGGCGGCGAGGCCCTGTGGCGGCGCGACTTCCCGCTGACCTCGGCGGGGGAGGAGCAGATCACCCGGCGGGAGTTCACCCGCTACCTCCTCGCTGCCTCGGCCGCGTTCGCGGTGAGCACCGTGGGTGCCGGGGTGTGGGCCACCGTGCAATCGGCCCCGAGTGGGGGGCCTCAGCAGATCGTGGCGCTGGCCGACGTGCCGGAGGGGGCCTCGTACCTGTTCGCCTACCCGACGAGCGACGACCCGGCCATGTTGTTGCACCTCCCCGGCGGCGAGCTGCGGGCCTTCAGCCAGAAGTGCACCCACCTGGGGTGCGTGGTGGTCTGGCAGCCCGACCGTGACCGTGTCTTCTGCCCGTGCCACGAGGGCGTGTTCGACCCCGACACGGGCGAGCCCACCGCCGGCCCGCCGGTGCGGGCGCTCAGCCGCATCGACGTCGAGGTGCGCCAGGGCGTGGTGTGGGCCACCGGGGTGACGGCGTGACCGCCGCGGCCCACCCCGAGCGCCCTCCCCGGGGACCGACGGAGCCGGGAGGTGCCCTGGAGGGGCCGGCCCGCACCCCGTCGGGTGGCCCCTTCGCCGTGCCGGAGCGACGGCGAGCCGCCGCCAAGCGCACCAACGCCGTGCTCGTCTACCTGCTCCTGCTGGTCTCGCTGCAGGTCTTCCTGCTGGTCGTGGCCGTCGAGGGGGTCCTCGGCCACGAGCCGGCGCTGGCCCGCAACGCCGCCATCCTCTCGTTGGTGGTGCTGGCCATGGCCGCGCTGACGAGGTGGTTCCTCCGTGACGACTGACGACGGCGTCGGCCCCGAGCGACCTCCCGCACGCCCAGCCCGCCCGGCCAGCCCGTCGCCGCCCGGCGAAGGCCCGGTCCGACCGGGGCCGATCGGCGGTGACATCGCCGCGGTCGTCCACGGCTTCGGCCAGCGGTTCCGGCTGCCCGCCCTCATGGAGCGCCACACCTCCACCTCGGTGATGGGCCTGTTCGCCTTCGTGAACGGCGTCGTCGCCATCGGGCTCATGGCCGCCGCCGCGGCCGTCACGGGCGAGCCCTTCATCTTCCCATCTCTCGGCCCCACCGCGTTCCTGCTCTTCTACACACCGACGGTGCCGGCGGCGTGCCCTCGCAACACGATCTTCGGCCACGCCATCGGGGCCGCTGCCGGCTACCTCGCGCTCGTGGTGTTCGGCCTCACCGACGCCCCGCCGGCGCTGGCCACCAGCGTCACCTGGGGTCGGGTGGGCGCGGCCGCGCTCTCGCTCGGGCTCACGAGCGGGCTCATGGTGTGGTGCCGGGTGCCCCACCCGCCGGCGGGTGCCACCACCTTGATCGTGTCGCTCGGCATCCTGCGCCAGCCGGTGCAGCTGGCCGTGCTCATGCTGGCGGTCGTGCTGCTGGTGGTGCAGGGCTTCGTCATCAACCGCCTGGCGGGGATCCGCTATCCCGTGTGGCGACCGAACCCGGCCCCGGGCTGACGCACGCCCCGCCAGACCGGCCGGTCCCGCCTACGGCGTGCGGCCGATGAAGGCGAGCAACCGCGTCTGGGCGTCGGCATCGTCGGGGACCGCGACCCGTGGTCCGTAGTGCCCACTGCGACGCAGCGCCTCGTCCATCGGCGCCATGGCCTCGAGCAGCTCGGCGCAGCGGTCCGGATCCAGCGTCTCGTCCTGGCCCGTCGCCCGGGCGAGGTCCCAGCGGTGGAGGAAGACGTCGGTCGTGTAGATCATGTCGATGGCCTGTCCGAGCGGCATCCGGCCGATGTTCGCCAGGTCGTGCTCGCGCTCGGCCGTGGCCGGGTCGTCGAGGAGCGCCTGCACGGCGTCGGTCTGGGTGCGCCAGGCGCCGACCGGGTCGTCGTCGACCGACGGCCCGACGGGCAGGGTGATCCCGGTCGAGCCCTGCAGGAACGCGGGGAACCACTCGACGAGGTGGCGCACGACGTCGCGGGCCACCCAGCCCTCGGGCGGCGCGGGATCGCCCCACGCCTCAGGAGGAGTGCCCTCCACCGTCCGGGTGAACTCGGCGGCGATGCGTCGGTGCGACTCGCCGCTGCCCATCAGAGTTCGGCCACCAGGGCGTCGAGCTTGGCGTAGCCCTGCTCCACGCCGGTCTCCATGCCGCTGGCCAGCCACTGGTCGCGTGCCTCGAAGCTGTCGACGAGCGACTGGGCGTGCAGCCGGGTGCGGCCGTCACCGAGGTCCTCGAAGCGCAGGGTCTCGAGCGCCACGTGGTCGGGCTGGCCGTCGAAGGTGAAGGTCTGCACGATGCGGTCCGGGCCGACCTCGTGGAAGCAGCCGTGGAAGCCGAACTCGGCACCGTCGCGGCGGGCGACGTAGCGCCAGCGGCCGCCGGTCGTGGCCTCCCAGTCGAGGATCTCGGTGTCCATGCCGTCGGGACCGACCCAGCGGGCGAAGAGCTCCGGGTCGGTGTGGGCCCGCATCAGCTGTGCGGGGGTGGCGTCGAAGTCCCGGGTGATCCGGATGACGGGCACCGTCGGGTCCGCCTCGATGGAGACCTGGTGGCGGCTGGTTGCCTTCATGACGCTGCTCCTTGGTGTGGTCGTGGCAGGTGGATGGGTCGTTCGTCGTCGTGCATCTCGGCGAGGACGGCATCGAGGCGCTCGTAGCGTTCCTGCGCCTGTCGGCGGTAGCGCTCGATCCACTTCGTCATCAGGTCCAGGACCTCGGCCTCGAGGTGGCAGGGCCGTCGCTGCGCGTCGCGGCGCTGGCTCACCAGGCCCGCATCGGCCAGCACCTTGATGTGCTTGGAAACGGCCTGGATGGAGATGTCGTAGGGCTCGGCCAGCGCGCCGACCGTGGCGTCGCCCGCGGCGAGGCGGCCCACGATGTCGCGCCGGGTCGGATCGGCCAGAGCGGCGAACGCCCGCGAGACCCGGTCGTCCTCGTCCACGCATGCACCTCATTCAACTGGTTGGTTGAACTGCAGCGTGACAGGTGCACCGGTCTGTTGTCAACCATGTGGTTGAGCAGGATCGCCATCAGTGAGCGGTCGTCACTGTCCTGGCGTCGACCGCGACCGACGGGCGCGTCGCACCGCGGGGATCCGCCTCGGATCAGGAGTCGTTCGTCGACGGGTCGCTCAGATCCACTTCTCGGCGTTGCGCCAGGTGGTGGCCATGATGGTGAGGGTCGGGTTGTGCGCACCTGATGTGGGGAACACCGATCCGTCGGCGATGACGACGTTGTCGAGCTGGTGGTGGCGGCCGCTTCCGTCGGTGACGCTGAGCGCCGGGTCCGCTCCCATGCGCATGCCGCCGAGCACGTGCTGGGTGCTGGGCACGTCGCCGCCCGCGACCGGGTTGTCGGGCGACGCAGCGTCGGACACGGCGGTGACATGGGTCGCGCCTGCCTCGCGCAGGATCTGCGCGATCCATGGAAGGTAGAAGCGCTGCGCCTCGATCTCGTGGGGGCCGGGGGCGTAGGTGACGCGGGCGACGGGAAGCCCGCGGTAGTCGGTGATGTTCGGGTCGAGATCGACGCTGTTGCGGCGGTAGGGGAGGTCCTCGCCGATCATGTTGATGCCGGCCAGCCGTTCACGCAGCACGCTGGCTCGCATGAGCTGCTTGAGCTCCGTGCCGAACGGCTTGTGGGGCTGGATGGTCGACAGCAGGCGCCGGTAGGTCGCCGCTTCGTCGAGGACACCTTGGGATCCGCCGAGCTCGAGGGTTCCGCCCCGGAAGTAGGGCAGTCCCGCGGCCTGGGCGGCGGCGCGGGCTCCGGGGAAGTCGGGATCCGCGAAGTCGTCGGCGTCGTGGGTGATCGACCGACCCTTCGAGGCATGGGGCTCGTCGTCGAACCACACGCCCATGCCGTCGGTGAACCAGTGCATCATGAACCAGCGGCCCGCGGTCTGGTGCGGGTCGGGCAGGTCGGAGAGCAGGGCGAGGCGCACCGTCTCGATGGCCATGGCGCCCACGACGACGAGGTCCGCCTGTTCGGTGTGGGTGTCGCCGTGAGCGTCGATCCAGCTGACACCGGTGGCACGGCGGCCGACCACGTCGATCTTGGTGACCCACGACAGGGGGCGCAGCTCGGCGCCGGCGTCGAGAGCGCGACGCAGGGGGGCGAGGGACCCGACGCGGGCGTGGATCGGGCAGCCGTACCCGGAGCAGAAGCCGCAGTTGTTGCACGCGGGCCGGCCGTCGTAGGGCTGGCTGTTGATCGCCATCGGTACCGGGAACGGGTGCAAGCCCAGCTTGGCGCACCCCTCGGCCACCAGCGTCGAGGAGTGCTGCGCGGGCCCGGCGGGCATGGGCAGCGGCCCCGAGCGGGGCGCGTGCGCGAGCGTCGGCGCGGTCGGCAGGGAGCCGATGTCACCAGCGACCCCGATGAGCTGCTCGACCCGGTCGTAGTAGGGGGCCAGCTCCTCGTAGGTGAACGGCCAGTCGATGACTTCGGCACCTGGCATGGGGCCCAGCATCGAGGCCTTCGAGAAGTCGATGTCCCAGTACCGCGGGGTGTCGGCCCCCCAGTGCACCGTGCCGCCGCCGACGGTCTGCAACAGAGGCTGGAACGAGCCGACGTGGCGCGGATCCGCGTCGGTGTCATGCCACCGGTAGGTGCGGGGCTCGGCCACCGGGTCGGGTTTGGCGAACGCCCGGTCCCGCTTGATGTCGTCGTTGGCGAACGCGGTCGCGGGCGTCGGGGTGCGAAGGTCGCCGAACCAGTTGGCACCCTTCTCCAGGATCACCACGTCGTGGTGCGCTTCGGCCAGGACCATCGCGGCGATCGACGCACCGGCGCCGCTGCCGACCACGATGGCCTTGGTGGCCATCAGCGGCTCGCGCTCGTTCCCGGCGGCAGTGGCGCCGGTGCCGTGGCGCTCACCAGGGTGACCACCGCCGCCACCGCGGCGGTCGGGTCCAGCGGTGTGCGATCGCCGGGCGCCGACACCTCGGAGTCGGGATACCCCTGGGGCTGCACGTCACCGGGCCAGCCGATGTCTCGCCAGCCGACCAGATCCTGGTTGCCGCCGTACTCGGGCGCCCCGTAGAAGCCTTCGATGGCATGGGCGAACAGCAGGTCGGTGAACCCGTCGAACCCGGCCGGCAGATCGGCGACCACCGGGTTCTCCGCCAGGATCCGGTCCTGTTCCTCGGCCGGTGCTTCGACGAACCCGCTGGGGGCGATGGTGGTCGCGCTCGCCGCCGGGCTGGCGCCGGCCCGGCGGTCGAGCTCGGCGAGCCCTGCTCGGTAGCACGACTGCAGCTGTTCGATCCGTGCCCGCCAGGCCTGGGTCACCGGCTCGGGCAAGGGCAGGAAACGGCTCATCGCGGCATCGCCGCCGTTGCGACCCGAGAACGGCCCGCCTGCGTACACACGGGGCGGATCGAGGTCGAACGCGCCGAGCAAGCCAGCGATGTAGGCCGTGACCCCGGCTTCGCGGGCCCCCGGATGACCCGTCTCGGACGGATCGTCACCGGGCCCGGGGATCAGCCGGGCCGTGGCCGCCTCCACGACGGCCAGCTGGTGCGGGTCCAGCACCCCAGAGTCGACGGGGGTCGGTGAGGCGCTGGGCGCGGGAGCGGTCGAGCCTCCGGAGCTGGTGCACCCCCCCAGGAGCGTCGGGTCCAGCGCCAACGAGGCGCCCAGGCCGAGTCCGCCCGCGAGCAGTTGTCGACGAGTCAGCGGCACATCCCCCATGGTGAGTCCACACTGACATCGGTGTCAGGACCTGGCAAGGAGCCCGGATGGCCGATCCGCGCCCGCGGCGGTCACCGTCGATCGGCCCAGACGTGGCCGGGTGATCAGCGCCTCGATGCTCGGGCTCGGCGGCCGGCTCGTTCGGCGAAGGCATCGAGCTCGCCCAGGATCTCGGATGCAGCCCACTTGCGGTTGCGGTGGTTGCCCGAGACCTTCTGGAGGATCCCCTTCTCGACGAGGTGGTCGATCGCAGTGTTGGCGTTCGAAGCCGCTACCCCCAGCTCCCGCTGGACGAGCGGGGAGTCGACCACGGGCTGGCGCACGAGCAGGTCGGCGAGGCGATGCGCCGACGCACCTCGCCGCACGGTGATCCGCTCGTCCCAACCCGTCCTGACCGAACCGAGGTCGGCGACGAGTCGTCGGCCGTTGTCGACCGCTCGGAACGACGCCTCGGCGAGCAACTCGACGATCGTGCCCGGCTCGCCGCGCCGGTAGGCGGTGAGGGACTCGAAGTAGGCGTCGGTGTCGGTCAGGAGCCCCGCCGACACCGGCACGGTGACCGTGCGGGTGAGGCGCTTCGCTCGCAGCAGCGCATGGATCAGCGACCGGCCGGTGCGGCCGTTGCCGTCGGGGAACGGGTGAATGGTCTCGAACTGGGCGTGGGCGATGGTCGCCTGCACCAGTGCCGGCACGTCGTCGCGGCGCATGAAGTCGACCAGATCCGCCATGAGGGCAGGCACCCGCTCGTGGACGGGCGGGACATAGGCGGCGCCGTGGGGCCCGTAGTTGCTGCCCCCGACCCACACCTGTTGGTCACGCCAGCGACCGACGTGCTCGGGGTCGGATGCTCCGAGCAAGGCCTCGTGCATGTCGAGGATCGCCTGCTCGTCGAGATCGTCGGCGAGGGCGATAGCTGCTTGCATGGCGCGGGTGTTGGCGACGATGAGGCGGGCGTTCGCTCGGGTCGGGTCGCCGATCTCGGCGAGCGCGATGGCCTTGGCCGACGCGGTGAGGTTCTCGATCTTCGACGATGCGGCCGACTCGGAGCGCAGGAGCAGAGGAGCGTAGGGGGCGATGTCGGCGCCGAGCTCGGCGTCGAAGCGGGCGATCTCGGCCGAGGCCTCGTCCGCCAGCGCGAGCACCTCGCTGGAGAGCGGAACATCGAGGTCGGCGATGGACGGCGGGACGGCGGCGTCGTAGGAGCCAGTGTGCCTGGCTCGGCGCGCACGGGGTACCGAGCCGTCGTCGGGCAACGTCCACGGAACCGACTCGTGCCCGAGGCTCGGCCAGGCCGCAGGTTCTGCCATCGTTTCCGCACTTTAGTAGCAGTTATCAGCTAACTGCTACTAACTTTGGTGCGACAACCGCCCGATCCGTGGGTCACGTCACGGGCACGCCCCGCTCTCGGGCTGTGCGCGACGAAGGCCCAGGCGCGGATTCACCGGCTGACCTGGGCCTTCGCAGCGAGAGCGGGTGACGGGAATCGAACCCGCGTTCTCAGCTTGGGAAGCTGATGTTCTGCCTCTGAACTACACCCGCGAACACCCGCCGGTGGCGGGGTTGCGGCGCGACTCTAGCGATCCGCTGTGCTCGCCGTCCCATCGGCTCGGCACCCCGGCGTTCAGCCGGTGGGCAGGCCGGCCATGAGGCGCTCGAGGTTGGTGACCGAGCTCTCGCCGTGGGTGATCATGCGCTCGATCGCGGTGACCATGGCGGGTTCGCCGAAGTGGCTCCGCAGCCCCCGGCCGGTGTTGAGACGGATGCCCTCCATCCACACGGTCAGCTCCCGGTCCTGCCCCCACTCGTTCTGGGCCTGCTGGCCGACGGCCGTCGTGCGCATCCAGTCCATGGCCGTGTTCGGGTACTGGTTCGGCGGGCACAGACGGTTCTTGGTGGCGTCGTCGGCGTAGGTGGCCTCGACGTGCCCCACCAGCGCCGCGTTGAACGTGGGTTGACAGCTCCGCACCGGTTGAGGGGTGATGCGGCCGGGCTCGAAGATCGGTCGGGCCGGTGAGCGCCGCAGGCCGTACGCCGAGCAGTCGACGTGCAGCTGGCCCGACCCGGTGGGGATCTCTCCGTCGGTCAGGTGGATCCGGTCCGGCTCGATCCGGCGGACGTACCCCAGCCGCACGACGTCGTCGATGCGCCGGAGCTGCTCCATCTCGGCCTGGCTCAGGGTGGCGCAGTGGTACATGGTGGGCTCGATCGTCGGATCGAGCCGCTGCAGCTGTCCGGTGGCCTCGAGGCGTTCGAAGAGCTCGTCGACCGTCTCGGCCTCGGCGGCCGCCTCGAGCTGGAGCGACAGCCCGTCGATGGTCGGCGTGAGCAGGTCGAGCGGTTGGGTGTAGAGGCGGTCCAGCACCCACGACTCACGAGGGCGGACCCACCGCAGGGCCTCCGCCGGCACACCGTTGTCGAGCAGCCAGCAGCACGCATCCATCGCCGTCTTGCCGCCGCCGATGATGGTGAAGCCGTCGGCGTCGGGCACCTCGGCGAGGGAGTTCACCGGTGCGACGCGCACGCCCTCGTCGACGCCGAAGGTCGGGACGTGGGTGGACGGCACCGACGTCTCCAGGTATCTGGCGTCGACGAGCCGCCGTCGGACGCGAACCGCCGTGGCGTCGCCGGTGGCGAGGTCGGTCACGGTGTGGCCGTCCGAGCGCTCGAAGGAGCAGGTGCTCGCCCCGAGGAACCTCACCCGGCCCGTGTCGAGCAGGTGGTCCAGCGCCCGCTGGAAGTAGGAGCAGATCTCCGCCGCGGAGGCCCGCTCGTAGAAGCCGGCGTTCGGTCCCGATTCGTCGATGGAGTCCGAACCGAGGGGGAGCGAGTTCACCCCGTAGTACGCCGAGGGCTGGTGGAGACGAACGAACGGGTAGGCGTCGTTCCAGTGCCCGCCGGGCCGCTCGCGGCGGTCGACCATCACCACGTCGGCGTCGGACGCGTCGACGAGTGCGTCGACGAAGGCCAACCCGGCCGCCCCCGCGCCGACGACGAGGTAGTCCGCTTCGATCTCGGCCATGCCGGCCTCCCCCACTCGCGACCGGGCGTCATGACCGGTGTACGCCCGCGAGCTCGCTCCGTCAACGGCCGGCGTCCGTGGAGTGGACGGGTCGCGCCCGCTACGGTCTCGCCCTGACCACGACGAGGGGGACGCACCGATGACCATGAGCCTGCAGGAGATCTCCGACCGCCTGGAGATCCAGGACCTGCTCGTCGCCTACAGCTACGCCATCGACACCCGCGACTGGGACGCCCTCGACCAGGTCTTCACCCCCGACGCCTGGATCGACTACACGGCCTTCGGCGGCAGCGCCGGCAACCTCACCGACACCAAGAAGTTCCTGGCCGAGGCCATGCCCATGTTCCAGTCGTTCCAGCACATGGTCGCCACCAGCAAGGTGGAGATCGACGGCGACACCGCCACGGCCAAGACGATCTGCCACAACCCGATGGTGATGCCCGTCGGCGACGAGAAGGTGCAGGTCTTCTACTGCGGCCTCTGGTACGTCGACGACCTCGTCCGCACGGCCGACGGCTGGCGCATCGCCAAGCGCGTCGAGGAGAAGTCCTACGTGCACAACATGCCGGGGATCGGCGACTCCTGACCGAAGGTCAGCTGGCGCGTGGTGAGAGCCCCGCAGCGGTGTAGATGGCGTCGATGACGGCCATGTTGGCCACCGAGTCCTCGGGAGGCGTGAGCACCGGAGCGCCGTCGAGCACCGCGGCCACGAAGGCCTCGAGCTGGTAGGTGTAGGTCGGTCGACGGGGGAACCGCTCACGCCGGCGCCGCCCACCCACCTTCACCGTGAAGCGGCTGTAGATCGACGGCAGCGTGGGGTTGACCACCTTCAGCTGCCCCAGGCTGCCGATGGCGTGGAAGCCGAGGCTGAGCGGCACCGCGCCGTAGAGCGACACGGTCGTGCGCCCGAGTGCGCCCGACGGGAACGACAGGTGGGCCCGCATCCAGCGGTCGACCCCGGGGGAGCGCTCCTTGGCCCGAGCGGCCGAGACCTTCGGCTCGAGACCGGTGAGCGTGCGCACCTGGTGGGTGGTGTAGGCGCCGAGGTCCATGGTGGCCCCGCCGGCGAGGTCGAGCTCGTAGCGGATGTCCTGGCGCTTCATGAGCGGGGCCTGCATCCAGGCGTCGACCCAGCGGATCTCGCCGATCTCCCCCGAGCGGACCACCTCGACCGCTCGCTGCATGACCGGGTGGTAGCGGTAGTGGAAGGCCTCCATCACCACGTTGCCGGTCCGGCGGGCCGTGTCGGCCACCTGCTGGGCCTCCGCCGCGTTCGACGTGAAGGGCTTCTCGCACAGCACGTGCTTGCCGGCCTCGAGCGCGGCGATGGTCCACTCGCCGTGGAGCGAGTTCGGCAAGGGGTTGTAGACGGCGTCGATGTCGGGGTCGGCGATGAGCTCGGCGTAGGACCCGTGGACCCGGGCGATGGCGTGCTTCGCCGTGAAGCGCTCGGCCCGTGCCCGGTCGCGGGCGGCGACGGCGACGACCTCGGCCCTCGGCACCGAACGGGCCGGCTTCACGAGCGCGGCCGGCGTGATGGCGGCGGCGCCGAGCGTGCCGATGCGGAGGCGGCGGGAAGGGTCGGCCACGGCGGGGACCCTACGTGGTGACGCCGCCGTCGCGCCCGGGAACTGCGAGTTCCGCGACGCCGACGTTGCGGATGTCCGGTCGGTGCTGGTTGACTACCGAGACGTCCACGTCGCGGAAAGACATCGAGGGAGCGCCACGATGAGCACACACGCCCAGCGCATCCAGGAGAAGGCGTTCGAGCGCCGCTGGTTGATCCTCGTCGTGCTCTGCGTGAGCCTGCTGGTGATCGTGCTCGACAACTCGATCCTCAACGTGGCCCTGCCCACCATCCAGAAGGACCTGGACGCCACGTCGAGCCAGCTGCAGTGGATCGTCGACGCCTACACCCTCGTGTTCGCCGGGCTCCTGCTCACCGCCGGCAGCCTGGGCGACCGCTACGGCCGGCGCGGCGCCCTCCAGGCGGGGTTCGCGCTGTTCGGCATCGGCTCGGTGGCCTCGGCCCTGGCGACCTCCTCGGGCCAGCTCATCGCCACCCGGGCGTTCATGGGCATCGGCGGCGCGCTGATCATGCCCGCCACGCTGTCGATCATCACCAACCTGTTCCCGGCCAACGAGCGGGGCAAGGCCATCGGCGCCTGGGCCGGCGTGGCCGGCCTGGGCGGCGCCCTCGGGCCTCTCACCGGCGGGTTCCTGGTCGAGCACTTCTACTGGGGCTCGGTGTTCCTGGTGAACATCCCCATCGTGATCTTCGGCCTGCTGGCCGGGTTCTTCGTGATCCCCACCTCGAGAGATCCCCACGCCGCCAAGCTCGACCCTCTCGGCGCCGTGCTGTCCATCGCCGGGCTCACCGGCCTGCTCTACGCCATCATCGAGGCTCCGGCCAAGGGGTGGGGGAGCAGCCAGATCATCGTCCCTGGCAGCGTCGGCATCGTGCTGCTGCTGCTGTTTGTCTGGTGGGAGCGGCGCACCGACCACCCGATGCTCGACGTGCGGTTCTTCAAGAAGCCCCGCTTCACCGCGGCCAGCGCCTCGATCACCCTGGTCTTCTTCGCCATGTTCGGGTCGCTGTTCCTGCTGACCCAGTACTTCCAGTACGTGCTCGGGTACTCACCGCTCGAGACCGGCATCCGGATGCTGCCCTGGGCCGCCGCCATGATGGTCGTGTCGCCCCTGAGCGCCAAGGTCGTCGAGCGCATCGGCACCAAGATCACCGTGGCCACGGGCCTCGGGCTGGTCACCGCCGGGCTGCTGTCCATGACCCAGCTGCAGGTCGACACCTCGTACTCGAACATCTTCTGGCGCCTCATGCTCATGGCCACCGGCATGGGCCTCACCATGGCGCCCGCCACCGACTCGGTCATGGGGTCGCTGCCGCTGTTCAAGGCCGGGGTGGGCTCCGCGGTCAACGACACCACCCGGCAGGTCGGTGGCGCCCTCGGTGTCGCCGTCGTCGGATCGGTGCTGGCCTCGACCTACGGCGACAAGATCGCCAGCTTCTTCGCCGGCACACCGGTGCCGCCCCAGGCCGTCGACGCCGCCCGCAACAGCATCGGCGCCATCCCGCAGGTGGCCAAGGGGCTGGCCGACAACGGGCTCGGCGACGTGGCCGCCCAGCTGCAGGCCACCGCCAACGCCGCCTTCGTGGAAGCGGCCCACTGGGGCGTCGCCGTGGCCGCGCTGGCCACCGGGCTCGGCGTGCTCGTCGCCCTCGTGTTCCTGCCGGCCACAGCCCGGGCCGAGGACCGCGAGGAGCAGCTCGCCGAGTACGTCGAGGAGCACGCCGACGAGTTCGACGTCGCCAGCCCCGGCCCGGCCGTGCCCGAGCCGGCGTCGGAGCTCTGATGGCCATCGACGCCGGCTCGCCCCGCGCCCCGCTGGGCCGGCCCCGCAGCCCTGAGGCCGACGAGGCCATCGCCAGCGCTGCGCTGGCCGTGCTCGCCGAGTCGGGCTTCGAGGGCGTGACCGTGGAGGCCGTCGCCCACCGCGCTGGTGTGGCGAAGTCGACCGTCTACCGCCGCTACCCGGGCAAGCCGGAGCTGCTCGTCACCGTCCTGCAGCACGCCTGCTGCGTCGGTGTGCCCGAGACCGACACCGGCACGGTGGTTGGCGACCTCGTCGCGGTGGCCGAGGGGCTACGACGCTCGCTCACCACCACCGAGCTGGGCCGGGCGATGCCGGCGGTCATCTCCGCGGCCTCGCGCCACGACGAGGTCGGCGAGGCGCTGCGCTCCTACATCGCCACCCGCCGGACCGTCGCCCTGGCCGCCGTGCAGCGGGGCGTCGACCGCGGTGAGCTCGACGCCGGCCTCGACCCCGAGCTGCTCGTCGACATGGTCGTCGCCCCGCTGTTCCACCGGCTCTTCGTGAGCCGGCGGCCGGTCACCGAGCGGTGGATCCGACAGCTCGTCGAACGAGCTGTCGACGGCTGCGCGCCCCGAGGAGCGGCCTCCCGGCCCCGGCCTGGCGGCGAGTAGCCTGCCCGTCCGTGATCCTCTCCGACCGCACCATCCGTGAGGAGCTGGCCGCCGGCCGCATCGTCATCGACCCGCTCGACGAGGCCTGCATCCAGCCGTCGTCGGTCGACCTCCACATCGACCGGTACTTCCGCGTGTTCCGCAACCACACGATGGGCCACATCGACGTGAAGCAGAACCTGGAGGACCTCACCGAGCTGGTCGAGATCGGGGAGGACGACACCTTCATGCTGCACCCGGGCGAGTTCGTGCTCGGCTCCACCTCCGAGCGCGTGGCCCTGCCCGACGACCTGGTCGCCCGCCTCGAGGGCAAGTCGAGCCTCGGGCGCCTGGGCCTGCTCATCCACTCCACGGCCGGCTTCGTCGACGCCGGCTGGGACGGCCAGCTCACCCTCGAGCTGTCGAACGTGGCCAACCTGCCCATCACGCTCTACCCGGGCATGAAGATCGGCCAGATCTCCTTCATCCGCATGACCTCGCCCGCCGAGCACCCCTACGGCTCGGCCGAGGTCGGCTCCAAGTACCAGGGCCAGGTCGGCCCCCGACCCAGCCGGTACTGGGAGAACTTCCAGTAGCAGCCTCCCGCTCCCGGCGCGGGTGCGCGCCGGCTCAGGCGGGGGAGTCGGGGATCGACAGGCCGATCTGGCGCTGGCGGTGGTCGTCGCGCTCGTCGTCGGGCCGCGCCACGACCGCGGCGACCTCGGCGACGTACTCGTCGGCGTGGAAGGGGTGGACCAGGTAGCCGTCGACCCCGGTGATCCACGCCGCGCCCCGGCTGCTGCCGTCCTCCTTGGCGCAGATCACGACGCGCGTGCCGGCGATCGCCGGGTTCTCTCGGATCGAGCGCAGCACGTCGATGCTGGCGGCGGTGCTGGCCATGTCGAGCACCACCGCGACATACGGCGGCGAGGCGCCGCCGAGCTCGTTCAGGCCCGACGCCGCCGAGAAGGCGAGGTCGGTGGTCCAACCCGCCCGGTCGAGCAGGCGAGCCAGCAGCTCTCCGGCGTCCTGGTCGTCGGCGACCACCAGGACCCTCGGTCGTTCAGTCGTCCACGGCTCCGGCACCGATCTGCGATCCCTCCCGTTCGCCCCGCTCGATGGCGTCGAGGATGTGCATCGAGATGTCGGCGACCTTCACCTCGTCCTCGTCGACGCCCTGACCCTTCACACCGTCGTCGATCATGATGTAGCAGAACGGGCACGCCACGGCGATCTTCGTGGCGCCCGTGGCCAGCAGCTCCTGGGAGCGCTCGACGTTCACCTGCTTGCCGGTGTGCTCCTCCATCCACATGCGGGCCCCGCCGGCGCCGCAGCACATGCCCTTGGTGCCGTTGCGCTGCGCCTCGACGACCTCGATGCCCCCGAGCGAGCCGATGACCTTCCGCGGCGCCAGGTACACGTCGTTGTGGCGGCCCAGGTAGCACGAGTCGTGGTAGACGACCCGCTCCTCGAGCCGGGCCTGCGACAGGTCGAGCTTGCCCTGCTCGATCAGCCACTCCAGGAACTGGCTGTGGTGCACGACCTCGTAGTGGCCGCCCAGCTGCGGGTACTCGTTGGCCAGCGTGTTGAAGCAGTGCGGGCACTGCGTGATGATCTTCTTGGCCCCCATGCCGTTGAGCGTCTCGATGTTCTGCATGGCGAGCATCTGGAAGATGTACTCGTTGCCCGAGCGGCGGGCGGGGTCGCCGGTGCACATCTCCGACGGGCCGAGGATGGCGAAGGAGATGTCGGCCCGCTGCAGCAGCTGGGCCATGGCCTGGGTGACCTTCTTGTTCTTGTCGTCGAACGACCCGGCGCAGCCGACCCAGTAGAGGTACTCGGCCTCCAGCGGGCTCGTGCCGTCGATGATCTCGATGCCCTCGAGCTTGTCGGCCCAGTCGGCCCGCTCACCCTGGCTCATGCCCCACGGGTTGCCGGAGTTCTCCATCGAGCGGTAGGCGTTGCCCAGCTCGGTCGGGAAGTTCGACTCCATGAGCGACAGGTAGCGCCGCATGTCGAGGATCTTGTCGAGGATCTCGATGTTGACCGGGCAGTTCTCGTCGCAGGCCTTGCACGACGTGCAGGCCCACACCTCTTCGGGCGTGATGCGCTCGAACACCGAGTCGGCCGACACGACGATCTCGCTGTCGACCCCGATCGGCGGCGACACCTTGGGATCGCCGGTGGCGGCCATGACCTCGCCGGTCTTGAGCACGATCTCGCGCGGGTCGAGCGGCTTGCCGGTGGCGTGCGCCGGGCACACCGCGGTGCACCGGCCGCACATGGTGCAGGCGTCGGTGTCGAGCAGCTGCTTCCAGGTGAAGTCCTCGACGGTGGAGGCGCCGAAGCTCTCGAGCTCGGTCTCCATCAGGTTCGGCATGGGCTTCATGGCGCCCTTCGGCCGGTCGCGGTCGCGCAGGTACATGTTCAGCGGCGAGGTGAACATGTGGCGCAGCATGGTGACGGGCAGGATGACCAAGAAGGCGAAGAAGCTCAGCACGTGCACGATCCAGGCGGCCTGGTGCCAGCCGGCGAGGTGGGTGTTGCCGTCGAACAGCAGGCCGAGCGGGTAGCCGACGAACGACCACTTCTCGAACGAGGGCATGCCCTCGTCGGCGATGCGGAACGCCTCGGTGAAGAAGCCGGTGACCGCGATGGACAGCAGCACGCCGAGGATCACGGCGTGCTCGGGCTTGGTCTTGATGCGGATGCGGTAGGGCCGCTGGACGTAGCGGCGCACGATGGCCCACACCAGACCGGTGAGCAGGGCCACGCCGGCGGCGTCGCCGATGAAGGAGTAGGCCTGGTAGACGGTGCCGTGGAGGAACTTCATGCCCTCCGGCAGCTGGTGGTCGATCTCGAGGATCGTGGTGACGGCCAGCAGGACGAGGAACGAGAAGTAGATCAGCGAGTGCATGACGCCGGCCGCGGGGTCGCGCAGCAGGGTCTGCATGTAGACACCGGCCCGGAAGTCGCCCAGGCGGCGCTTGACGTTCTCGGGGGTGGTGGCCCGGTTGTCGGGCTTGCCGCGGGTCCAGTTCTTCACCCGCTGGGAGAACACGACGGCGCCGTAGACCAACAGCAGCGGGGTCAGCACGTAGAACGCGATCTCCAGGGCGTCGGGCACCCCGACGAACACCTCGCGTGCGACCGGCGAGTCGTCGTGCTGCTGGAACACGGCGCCGGCGATGCCCGACAGCGCGGTGACCGTGGCGAAGGCCACGCCGATGATCAGGACGAGGGCCGGGCCCTTGATGCGCTTGCGATCCATACGAGCCGACAAGCTACTCGCGCGGTCGCTCTGAGACCCCAACCGCGCCCGGGCCCGCGCCGGGCGCGCCGGCTACTTGAAGGCCAGCTCCTCGAGCTCCACCATGCGGTGGGCCAGGTTGTGCAGCACCCGCACGGCGAAGCCGGGGACGTCCTCGAGCAGGCCGGCGAACTCCCGCTGGCCGATGACCAGGACCTCCATCGGGGTCTCGGCGACGACCGTGGCGGTGCGGGGGCCTCCGGTGAGCGGCGCCAGCTCACCCACGACGTCGCCCGCGCCCAAGGTGGCGATCTGCTCGCCCTTGCGGTTGACGCTCGCGGTGCCGTCGACGATCACGAAGCACTCGTGGCCGGGTTCGCCCTCGGTGACCAGCACCTTGCCGGCCTCGACGGTCAGCTCGATCGAGGCGGCGGCCACCGACTGCAGCTGCTTCTTCGTGCACTGCGAGAAGAGCGGGACTTGGGCGAGGTGGTTCAGCCATGCGTCTCGTGCCATCGCCGTAGCTTACGGACCAACCACGGCCCGTGCCGGCCATCCACCGGCGGGCGCGCCGGCGATCTCTTCACCTGCACGAAACAGTCGGGCAACAGTGGGTCCCTACGGTCGGCAGTCGTGGACGTCGTGCTCCTGCGTTGGCCCCTCGAACAGGATCGTCGCGAGGGGCTCGCCGCCCAGGGCCGGCCGCGCGTCCTGCTGGTCGAGCCCGAGGACCTGGCGCCCGCCGTGATGGACTGCCTGGAGGACTGGGTGCGCCTCCCGGCCACCGAGGCCGACATCGACGCCCGCTGCCTGTCGGTCGCCCGGCGGGCGGCCAGCCACCTGCCGGCGCGGCCCGAGCTCGACCCGGACGGCGTCCTGCGCTGTGGGGCCGACTGGGTGTCGCTGCCTCCGGTGGAGGGCCGGTTGATGGCCGCCCTGCTCGAGCGGTTCGGGGCCGTGGTGAGCCGCGAGCAGCTGGCTCGCGCCGGGTGGCCCAAGGGCGCGCCGGGCCGCAACGCGCTCGACGTGCACATGCTGCGCGTCCGCCGTCGGATCGCCCCGCTGGGCCTGGTCATCAAGACCGTCCGCTCGCGCGGCTACCTGCTGGAGTTCGCGCCCTCGATCGAGCAGCGCCGGCCCGCCTGACCTGTCCCGGCCCGAGCCGGGTCGGTCGGCGGTCGGCGGTCGGCGGTCGGGGGTCGGGGGTCGGTTCAGCCGGCCTGCTTGGCGACGGCCTCGGCCGCCGCCTTGGCCGCGTCGGCGTCGCCCAGGTAGCGCTCGACGAGGGGCTTGGCCTCGGTGGGGCGCATGTCGCCGCCGAGCTGGTAGAGCATCGGCACCCCGGTCGGCAGGTTCACCTCGGCGATGTCGTCGTCGGAGATGCCGTCGAGGTGCTTGATGAGCGCCCGCAGGCTGTTGCCGTGGGCCACCACCAGCACCGTGTGGCCGGCCTTGAGGTCGGGCACGATGCCGTCGAACCAGTAGGGGAGCATGCGGGCCACGACGTCGGCGAGGCACTCCGAGGCGGGCAGCACGTCGGGGGGCAGGTCGGCGTAGCGAGCGTCGAAGCGAGGGTGGCGCTCGTCGTCCCAGTCGAGCGGGGGCGGCGGGGTGGTGTAGCTGCGCCGCCACTCGAACACCTGCTCCTTGCCGTACTTCTCGGTGGTCTGCTTCTTGTCGAGGCCCTGCAGGGCGCCGTAGTGGCGCTCGTTGAGCCGCCAGTGGCGCCGCACCGGCAGCCACAGCAGCCCCATCTCGTCCAGCGCGATGTCGGCGGTGCGGATCGCACGGGTCTGCAGCGACGTGTGCAGCACGGTGGGGTGCAGGCCGGCGTCGAGCATCGCCGTGCCGGCCGCGGCCGCCTCGGCCCGGCCCCGCTCGGACAGGTCGGCGTCGTACCAGCCGGTGAAGAGGTTCTCGAGGTTCCAGGTGCTCTGGCCGTGGCGGACCAGCACGAGCGTCGACGTCATGGCCTGCAGTCTGCCAAACCACCCTGAAGGGGTTGGAATCCGGGAATGCGGAGGCGTCGCCAGAAGTTGCTACCATGGCACTCAAGTTTCCTGGCAGCCACGCGTGAAGCTGTCTGCCCGCCCGTGTCCGACCCCATCCCCCGACCCACAGGAGCGCCCAGCCATGCCCAAGGCCGTCGGTATCGACCTCGGTACCACCAACTCGGTCGTCGCCGTCCTCGAGGGCGGCGACCCCGTCGTCATCCCCAACGCCGAGGGCAGCCGCACGACGCCCTCGGTCGTCGCCTTCGCCAAGAACGGCGAGGTCCTCGTCGGCGAGGTCGCCAAGCGCCAGGCCATCACCAACCCCGACCGCACCATCCGGTCGGTGAAGCGCCACGTCGGCACCAACTGGACCATCGACATCGACGGCAAGGCCTACACCTCCCAGGAGATCTCGGCCCGCACGCTGATGAAGCTCAAGCGTGACGCCGAGGCCTACCTGGGTGACACCGTCAACCAGGCGGTGATCACCGTGCCGGCGTACTTCGACGACGCCCAGCGCACCGCCACCAAGGAGGCCGGCCAGATCGCCGGGCTCGAGGTGCTGCGCATCATCAACGAGCCCACCGCCGCGGCCCTCGCCTACGGCCTCGACAAGGAGGGCGCCGACCAGACGATCCTCGTGTTCGACCTCGGCGGCGGCACCTTCGACGTGTCCGTGCTCGAGATCGGCGACGGCGTGTTCGAGGTCAAGTCCACCCACGGCGACACCCACCTCGGCGGCGACGACTGGGACCAGCGGGTCATCGACTGGCTCGTCGACACGTTCAAGACGGCCCACGGCGTCGACCTCTCGAAGGACAACATGGCTCTGCAGCGGCTGAAGGAGGCCGCCGAGAAGGCCAAGATCGAGCTGTCGCAGGTCCAGCAGACCCAGATCAACCTGCCGTTCATCACCGCCACGCCCGACGGCCCGCTGCACCTCGACGAGCAGCTCACCCGGGCCAAGTTCCAGGAGCTCACCGCCGACCTCCTCGACCGCTGCAAGGGGCCCTTCGAGCAGGCGATCAAGGACGCCGGACTCACCAAGGGCGACATCCAGCACGTGATCCTCGTGGGCGGCTCCACCCGCATGCCGGCGGTGGCCGAGCTGGTCAAGGAGATGACCGGCAACGAGCCCCACAAGGGCGTGAACCCCGACGAGGTCGTCGCCATCGGCGCCGCCGTCCAGGCCGGTGTGCTCAAGGGCGAGGTCAAGGACGTCCTGCTCCTCGACGTCACCCCGCTGTCGCTCGGCATCGAGACCAAGGGCGGCGTGATGACCAAGCTCATCGAGCGCAACACCACCATCCCCACGCGCCGCACCGAGGTCTTCACCACGGCCGAGGACAACCAGCCGTCGGTCGAGATCCACGTGCTGCAAGGCGAGCGGGAGATGGCCCAGTACAACAAGACGCTCGGCAAGTTCCAGCTCGTCGACCTGCCGCCGGCCCCTCGTGGCGTGCCCCAGATCGAGGTCACCTTCGACATCGACGCCAACGGCATCGTGCACGTGTCGGCCAAGGACCGGGCCACCAACAAGGAGCAGTCGATGACCATCACCGGTCAGTCGTCGCTCTCCAAGGACGCCATCGACCAAATGGTCAAGGACGCCGAGGCCCACGCCGAGGAGGACCGGCGGCGCAAGGAGGAGGCCGATGTCCGCAACTCGGCCGACACGCTCGTCTACCAGACCGAGAAGCTGCTCAAGGACCAGGGCGACAAGATCTCGGCCGAGGAGCGGGCCAACGTCGAGTCCAAGCTGGCCGACCTGAAGACGGCCGTCGCCGGCTCCGACCTCGAGGCCATCAAGAACGGCACCGAGGCCCTCATGACCGCCAGCCAGGAGTTCACCCAGAAGCTCTACCAGCAGGCGGCCGCCAGCGACTCGGCCGGCGCGGCCGGCGGCGCCGGCGGCGCCGGTGGCACCTCGGCGCCCAACGACGACGAGGTGGTCGACGCCGAGATCGTCGACGACGAGGGCAAGTAGCCGTGGCTGACACCGAGGGCGCGGCCGACGCGCCGGCACCGGCCACCGAGCCCACCGACGACGAGCTGCTCGAGGCCGCGGCCGGCGCCGAGCAGGACTTCTCCGCCGAGGACGTCGAGGTCGGGGCCGCTCCCGACCTCGACCCGGTGGCCGTGGCCGCCGAGCGCGACGAGTACCGCGACACGCTGCTGCGGGTGAAGGCCGAGTTCGACAACTACAAGAAGCGCGTGGCCCGCGACGAGGTCGAGCAGCGCGAGCGTGCCGCCGCCGCCCTCGCCGAGAAGCTGCTGGTGGTGCTCGACGCGTGCGACGCCGCCATCGGCCACGGGGCCGCCGACGTGGAACCGATCGCCAAGATGCTGGTGGAGCTGCTCGAGCGGGAGGGCCTGGTGCGCCTGGCGCCCGAGGGCGACCCGTTCGACCCCAACCACCACGAGGCGGTCATGCACGAGCCCGGTGAGGAGGGAGAGGCCGTCGTGGTCGAGACCCTCCGCACCGGCTACGAGTGGAAGGGCCGGGTGCTGCGCCCGGCCATGGTGAAGGTCAGGGGTTAGTGGCACCTCAGCGCGAGTGGTTCGAGAAGGACTACTACAAGATCCTCGGCGTGCCGGAGACGGCGAGCGCCAAGGAGATCACGCGCGCCTACCGCAAGCTGGCCCGGGAGCTGCACCCCGACGCCAACCCCGACGACCCCACCGCCGAGGAGCGCTTCAAGGAGGTCTCGGCCGCCTACGACGTCGTCGGCGACGAGGCCAAGCGCAAGGAGTACGACGAGGTCCGCAAGCTCGGCCCCCTCGGGGGGATGGGCTTCGGCGGGGCCCCCGGCGGAGCGGGGGCCGGCGGCTTCGGCCCCGGCGCCGGCAGCTTCAACTTCCAGGGCGCCGACCTCGGGGACCTGCTCGGCGGGCTCTTCGGCGGCGGGCGCCGGCGAGGCGGCGGGCCCGCTCGGGGCACCGGTCCCCAGCGCGGGAACGACCTCGAGGCCGAGCTGCACCTGCCGTTCCGCGAGGCCGTCGCCGGTGTCACCACGACCTTGCACCTCACGAGCGACATGCCGTGCGGGACCTGCCACGGCACCGGGGCCAAGCCGGGCACCGGCCCGGTCGTCTGCCAGAACTGCGGCGGCCGAGGCGTGCTCGACGACAACCAGGGGATGTTCTCGTTCTCCACGCCGTGCCCGGCGTGCGGCGGCGCCGGCACGGTCGTCACCGACCCGTGCCCCACGTGTCGCGGCTCGGGCATCGAACGCCGTCCCCGTGAGGTCAAGGTGCGCATCCCCGCCGGCGTCGACGACGCCCAGCGCATCCGGCTCAAGGGCCGGGGCGGGGCCGGGCGCAACGGCGGGCCCGCCGGCGACCTCTACGTGGTCGTGCACGTCGACCCCGACCCCGTGTTCGGGCGCGACGGCCGCAACCTCACCCTCACCGTGCCGGTCACCTTCGCCGAGGCCGCCCTGGGCACCCGGCTCACGGTCCCGACCCTCGACGGCGGCACCGTCACGCTCAAGATCCCGGCCGGCACCCCCACCGGCAAGGTCTTCCGGGTGAAGGGCCGCGGCGTCGAGGCCAAGAAGGGCACCGGCGACCTCCTGGTCAGCGTGCAGGTCGCGGTGCCGTCCCACCTCACCGACGAGCAGCGCCAAGCGGTGGAGGCGCTCGCCGCCACCCTGCCCGCCGCGCCACGACAGCACCTGGGGGTCTGAGCCATGGCCGAGCCCGCCGAACCACGGACCCACGTCCGGGCCGTCTACGTCATCTCGGTGGCGGCCGAGCTGGCCGGCGTGCACCCGCAGACCCTGCGGATCTACGAGCGCAAGGGACTGCTCGAGCCGGCCCGGACCTCGGGCGGCAGCCGCCGCTACAGCGAGGCCGACATCCAGCACCTGCGCCGGATCCAGTCCCTCACCGAAGAGGGCCTGAACCTCGTCGGCGTGAAGCGGGTGCTCGAGCTCGAGGCCCGCGTCGCCGAGCTGGAGGCCGAGCTGGCCCGGGTGCGGCTCGAGGCCGCCGATGCCGTCGCCGCCGCCCACCGCTCCTACCGCCGCGACATCGTCCCCGTGCGCCAGGCCGTGACCCGCTACGACGACGCCGCCCAGGTCCTCCGTCGCCTCGCCGGCCAGCAGTAGCCCCGCCCTCCCGATCTCTCCCTCCCCCCTCCGGCCTGCCATCCCCCGTCCTTCTTCGTTCTGGTGGAGGTTCTCCCCCCGAATCGGGGGGAGAACCTCCCCCAGAAGCGGCAGTTCGTGTCCCGATCCGGGAATCAAAGTTGACAATGGGATTGTTAACTTTGGGGACCGACCCCTCGTCACAGGAGACCCGCCACCGACATGGCCCTCGACCCGAACCGCTGGACCCTCAAGACCCAGGAGGCGGTGAACACCGCCCTCGCCTCGGCCCGCTCGGCGAGCAACCCCGAGGTCACCCCTGACCACCTGCTCCTGGCCCTGCTCGGCCAGGAGGAAGGCGTGGTCCTGCCGATCCTGCAGAAGGTGGGCGTGGCGCCGTTGCCCCTGCGCAACAAGGTCGAGGAGTCGCTGGCCGCCCTGCCCAAGGCCTACGGCGGCGAGTCCCGCGTGGGCCGTGAGTTCACGGCCCTGTTCGATCGGGCCGACGAGGTGCGCCGCGAGCTCACCGACGAGTACCTCTCCACCGAGCACCTGCTGCTGGCGCTGGCCGACAAGGTGGGCGTCGGCCGTGAGGACCTGCTGGCCGCCCTGCGCGACGTGCGGGGCAGCCACCGGGTCACCAGCCAGAACCCCGAGGAGCAGTACCAGGCTCTCGAGAAGTACGGCACCGACCTCACCGAGGCGGCCCGGCAGGGCAAGATCGATCCGGTCATCGGCCGTGACGAGGAGATCCGCCGGGTCATCCAGGTGCTCTCGCGGCGCACGAAGAACAACCCCGTGCTGATCGGCGAGCCGGGGGTCGGCAAGACCGCCATCGTCGAGGGCCTCGCCCGTCGCATCGTCGAGGGCGACGTGCCCGAGAGCCTGAAGAACAAGCGGCTCATCAGCCTCGACCTGGGCTCGATGGTGGCCGGCGCCAAGTACCGCGGCGAGTTCGAGGAGCGCCTCAAGGCGGTGCTCAAGGAGATCACCGACGCCGAAGGCGAGGTCATCACCTTCATCGACGAGATGCACACCGTCGTGGGCGCCGGCGCCGCCGAGGGCTCCATGGACGCCGGCAACATGCTCAAGCCGCTGCTCGCCCGGGGCCAGCTGCGCATGATCGGCGCCACCACCCTCGACGAGTACCGCAAGCACATCGAGAAGGACCCCGCCCTCGAGCGCCGCTTCCAGCAGGTGTTCGTGGAGCAGCCGTCGGTCGAGGACACCATCGCCATCCTCCGGGGCCTCAAGGAGCGCTACGAGGTCCATCACGGCGTGCGCATCCAGGACGCCGCCCTGGTCGGTGCCGCCGTGCTCTCCGACCGCTACCTCACCGGCCGGTTCCTGCCCGACAAGGCCATCGACCTGGTCGACGAGGCCGCCTCCAAGCTGCGCATCGAGATCGACTCGATGCCCACCGAGATCGACGTCGTCGAGCGCCGCATCCGCCAGCTCGAGATCGAGCGGGTGGCGCTGGCCAAGGAGACCGACGCCGCCTCCCAGGAGCGCCTGGCCGCCCTCGACGAGGAGCTGGCGAACCTCAACGAGCAGATGTCGGGGATGAAGGCCCACTGGCAGGCCGAGAAGGACGCCATCGACCGCATCCGGGCGCTCAAGGAGAGCCTCGAGAACAAGCGCCTCGAGCTCGAGCGCGAGGCCGATCTGGAGAAGGCCGCCGAGATCCGCTACGGCCAGCTGCCCGAGCTCGAACGCCAGGTCGCCGAGGCGTCCAAGGCCCTCGACGAGCTCCAGTCGGCCCACAAGATGCTGAAGGAGGAGGTCGACGAGGAAGACGTCGCCGAGGTCGTCAGCAAGTGGACCGGCGTGCCCGTGAGCCGGCTCATGGAAGGCGAGATGGCCAAGCTCGTGCGCCTCGAGGAGGTGCTCCACGAGCGGGTCGTCGGCCAGGACGAAGCGGTCGTGGCCGTGGCCAACGCCATCCGCCGCAGCCGGGCCGGCCTGTCCGACCCCAACCGGCCCATCGGCTCGTTCCTCTTCCTCGGCCCCACCGGCGTGGGCAAGACCGAGCTGGCCCGCTCGCTCGCCGACTTCCTCTTCGACGACGAGCGGGCGATGGTGCGCATCGACATGAGCGAGTACATGGAGAAGCACTCCGTGAGCCGGCTCATCGGTGCCCCTCCCGGCTACGTCGGCTACGACGAGGGCGGCCAGCTCACCGAGGCCGTCCGCCGGCGCCCGTACGCGGTCGTGCTGCTCGACGAGATCGAGAAGGCCCACCCCGACGTGTTCAACGTGCTGCTGCAGCTGCTCGACGACGGGCGGCTCACCGACGGCCAGGGTCGCACGGTCGACTTCACCAACGTCGTGCTCATCATGACGTCGAACCTGCCCGGAGACCCGAGGGACTTCTTCAAGCCCGAGTTCGTGAACCGCATCGACGACATCGTCCGGTTCCGCTCGCTCACCGAGGACGACCTCGAGCGCATCGTCGACATCCAGCTCACGGCGCTGGTCAAGCGCCTGGCCCAGCGGCGCATCCAGCTCGAGATCACCCCGAGCGCCAAGCGGGCCCTGGCGGCGGAGGGCTACGAGCCGGCCTTCGGCGCCCGCCCGCTCAAGCGGGTCATCCAGCGGGAGATCGCCGACAAGCTGGCCCTGGCGCTGCTCGAGGGCGCCTACGGCGAGGGCGACACCGTCACTGTCGACGCCGACGCCGAGGGCGGTCTGGTCCTGCGCTGACACCGGTCATCGGGCGGCCCCTCGTGGGGCCGCCCGGTCGCGCGACTAGTGTTTCCCGGTTCCCTCGGGAGAAGGTGCGGTCGCACGCGCCCGCACCGCCCAGCGATCAAGGAGCACGCCGTGCCAGCCACCGTCGTCGTCGGAACCCAGTGGGGTGACGAGGGAAAGGGCAAGTTCACCGATCTGGTGGCCAAGGAGATGCACCTGGTGGTGCGGTACCAGGGCGGCCACAACGCCGGCCACACCATCGTCGTCGACGGTGAGAGCTTCGCCCTCCAGCTCGTGCCCAGCGGGATCCTCTACGACCACATCACCCCGGTGATCGGCAACGGCGTCGTGGTCGACCCCCGCGTGCTGCTCGCCGAGCTCGACGTGCTGGCCTCCAAGGGCGTCGACACCAGTCGGCTGAAGGTGAGCGGCAACGCGCACCTGATCCTCCCGTACCACCAGGAGATCGACAAGCTCACCGAGCGCCGCCTCGGCAAGAACAAGGTGGGCACGACCAAGCGGGGCATCGGGCCCGCCTACGCCGACAAGGCCTCGCGGGTCGGCCTGCGGGTGCAGGACCTGCTCGACCCCAAGATCTTCCGCCAGAAGCTCGACGGGGTGCTGAAGGAGAAGAACGCCATCCTGGCGAAGGTCTTCAACCAGCTGCCCCTCGACGCCGACGAGATCGCCGACGTCTACCTGGGCGAGTGCGCGCCGCGGCTCGAGCCGATGATCACCGACTCGGTGAACCTGGTGCACGACGCGCTCGAGGCCGGCCAGCAGGTGCTGCTGGAAGGGGCCCAGGCCACCTTCCTCGACCTTGACCACGGCACCTATCCGTTCGTCACCTCGTCGAACCCCGTGGCGGGCGGCGCCTGCACCGGTGCAGGCATCGGCCCCCGCTACATCGACCGGGTCATCGGCATCGCCAAGGCCTACGTCACCCGGGTCGGGGCCGGGCCGTTCCCCACCGAGCTGTTCGACGAGGTCGGCGAGCACCTCGTCGACGTGGGCCACGAGTACGGCACCAACACCGGGCGCCGCCGCCGCACCGGCTGGTTCGACGCGGTGATGCTGCGCCACGCCGTGCGGCTCAACTCGCTGTCGGAGCTGGCCATCACCAAGCTCGACGTGCTCGACCAGCTCGACTCGCTGAAGGTGTGCGTCGCCTACGACGTCGACGGCGAGCGGCTCGAGCACCTGCCGTACCACCAGTCGGTGCTGCACAAGGCGACGCCGGTCTACGCCGAGCTGCCCGGTTGGAAGAGCGACCTCACGGCCACCACCCGCCGCGACGAGCTGCCGCCCGCGGCGCTCGACTACGTGGCGTTCCTGGCCGAGCAGGTGGGCGTGCCGATCACCCTCGTGGGGGTCGGCCCGGGCCGCGAGCAGTTCCTGCACTTCGACGCCTGAACGCCGTGGCGCCGCGACCCCGACGGGAGGACGGATGAAGGTCTGCGTGGTCGGCTCGGGGGGGCGGGAGCACGCCCTCGCCACGGTGCTCGGTCGCCACCACGAGGTGGTCGTCACGCCGGGCAACCCCGGCATCCCCGGGTCGGTCGACGCGCCGGCCACCGCCATCGAGGCCGACCTCTTCGTCATCGGTCCGGAGGCGCCGCTGGTGGCGGGCCTGTCCGACGAGCTGCGGGCGATGGGCCGACCGGTCTTCGGTCCCGGGGCCGACGGGGCCCGGCTCGAGGGCTCCAAGGCATGGATGAAGGACGTGCTGCTCGCGGCCGGGGTGCCGACCGCCCGCCACGGGACCTTCACCGAGGCCGAGCCCGCCTTCGCCTTCCTCGACAGCCTCGACGGCCTCTACGTGGTCAAGACCGACGGACTGGCCGCCGGCAAGGGCGTGGTGGTCACCGAGTCGCTCGCCGAGGCCCGCCGAGCGGTCACCGAGTACCTCTCGGGCGCCGCCTTCGGCGACGCCGGACGCACCCTCGTGATCGAGGAGGGCCTCACCGGCCCTGAGCTGTCCGTGCTCGCCGTCTGCGACGGCCGGCGGGCGGTCGCGCTGGCGCCGGCCCAGGACTTCAAGCGGGTGGGCGACGGCGACGCCGGGCCCAACACCGGAGGCATGGGCGCCTACTCGCCCGTCCCGGTCGCCACCGACGACGTGGTGACGATGGTGATGGACCGGGCCGTGGCCCCGACCCTCGCCGCCCTGCGGGCGCGCGGCATCGACTACCGGGGCGTGCTCTACGCCGGCCTGATGCTCACGCCGGACGGCCCCAAGATGCTCGAGTACAATGTCCGCTTCGGCGACCCCGAGACGCAGGTGGTGCTCCCGCGGCTCACCAGCGACCTGGGCGAGCTCCTGGCGGCGGCGGCCGAGGGGGCGCTCGGCGAGCCCCCGACCTTCGACGACGGAGCCGCCGTCACCGTCGTGTGCGCCGCC
Source organism: Actinomycetes bacterium (assembly GCA_029782145.1). Lineage (GTDB taxonomy): Bacteria > Actinomycetota > Acidimicrobiia > Acidimicrobiales > Acidimicrobilacustridaceae > CAMFLJ01. Next base: position 334,564 of record JAKOVH010000026.1, read on the forward strand.
GAGGGCTACCCGCGCGACGTTCGCACCGGCGACCGCATCGAGGGCCTCGACGCGGCACGCGAGATCGAGGGTGTCAGCGTGTTCTGCGCCGGGGTCGGCGCCGGGCCTGACGGGGCGCTGGTCACCGCCGGCGGCCGCGTGCTCGCCGTCACCGGGCAGGGACCCGACCTCGCCGCGGCACGCGAGCGCGCCTACGCGGCCGTCGGCCGGATCTCCTGGCCGGGCATGCACCACCGCAACGACATCGCGTCGGGCGCCGTGGCCGACGCCGCCGGCCAGCACCCTGGCGGTCGCCCCTGAGCGTGCCGGGCGAGCGACCACAGGGCGCAGCCGAGCGCCGTACAGTCGGCGCCATGCACCTCGGAACTCGGACAGACGTGAGCGTCGGCGTGGTGATGGGCTCCACATCGGACTGGTCCACCATGCACGCCGCGGTCGACGTGCTCGAGGAGTTCGGGGTGCCCCACGAGGTGGGGGTGGTGTCGGCCCACCGCACCCCCGACCTGTTGTTCGAGTACGCCGAGGGGGCCGCAGCGCGGGGCCTGCGCGCGGTGATCGCCGGTGCCGGGGGTGCCGCCCACCTGCCCGGGATGCTGGCCGCCAAGACCACGGTGCCGGTGCTGGGGGTGCCCGTCCGTTCCTCGGCGCTGTCCGGTGTCGACTCCCTGTGCTCCATCGTGCAGATGCCGAGAGGGGTGCCGGTGGCCACGTTCGCCATCGGGGAGGCCGGTGCGGCGAACGCCGCGCTGTTCGCCGTCGCCATGCTCGGGCTCACCGACGAACCCCTCCGGGCGCGGCTCGAGGCGTTCAGGTCGCGGCAGTCGAAGGCAGCACTGGAGAGCCGCCTCCCTCCGGGCTGACCCGGGCGGCGAGCAGCGCGAAGGCCTCGTCGGCGCGCTGGTGCAGGACGGCGGCCGACGCGCCCACCAGCGTGAAGTGGCCCATCTTGCGGCCGTGCCGAGGCGTCGCCTTGCCGTAGAGGTGCAGGTGGAGCTCCGGCATGGCCAGCAGCTCCGGCCACGCCGGCTCCCGCTCGCCCTCGGCGGTGAACCAGAGGTCGCCGAGCAGGTTCACCATCACGGCGTCACCGTGCGCGACCGCAGGCACCAGCGGGAGCCCGCAGAGGGTCCGGACCTGGTACTCGAACTGGCTGACGCTGTGGGCGTCGAGGGTCAGGTGGCCGCTGTTGTGCGGCCGCGGCGCCAGCTCGTTGACCAGCAGCTCCCCGTCGACGACGAAGAACTCCACGGCCAGGACGCCCACGTAGCCCAGCGCCTCGGCGATGCGCGAGGCGGTCGCCCGGGCCTGGGACGACAGCTGCGGCTCGGCGTCACCCAGCGACGCCCGGGCGAGGATGCCGCCCACGTGGACGGTCTGCACGGCGGCGAAGGTCTCGACGCTGCCGTGCGCGTCCCGGGCGAGCACGACCGCCATCTCCCCACTCAGCGGCACGAGCTTCTCGAGGACGCACGGTCTCGAGCCGAGCGACTCGAACGCCTGGCGGGCCTCCGTCACGTCTCCCGCCCGCACCTGGCCCTTGCCGTCGTAGCCCTCCCTGGCCGTCTTGAGCACGGCCGGGAAGAGGGCGGCGGGGACCTCGGCGAACCGGCTCACGTCGTCGATCGCCACGTAGGGGGCGGTGGCGAAGCCGTTGTCGTTCAGGAACCCCTTCTCTCGGGCCCGGTCCTGGCTGGGGGCGACGGCGTCGGGTCCGGGGCGCACCCGGGTGCGCTGCTCGAGGTACGCCAGGCTCTCGGTGGGCACGTTCTCGAACTCGGTCGTGACCGCCGCGCACCCGCCCGCCAGCTCGTCGTGGGCGCTGTGGTCGTCGTAGGCCGCCGCGATGTGGCGGTCGGCGACCCGGCCGGCGGGGCTGTCGGGGTCCGGGTCGAGCACCCAGGCCCGGTAGCCGAGGTCCTGGGCGGCGTGGACGAAGAACCGCCCGAGCTGCCCGCCGCCCATCACACCGATCGTCGCGGGCGGGAGGATCTCGTCGGCGCCGTCGCTCATGCGCCCAGACTCCCACGCGGGCCGTGGGTCAGCGTCCGTGGTCGCTCAGAACGGGACGACCTTGCTCTTCTTGCGGCCGAACAGCCCCAGCTTCGCCTTGTCCTTCGGGGCCGGCGGGGCCGGGGCTTGGGGGCGTCCCCCGGAGGGCACGTCCTCGAAGCTGGGGTAGGCCGGGTCGGTGTTCGGGTCCCGACCGTTCACCGGCAGGCTCCAGTCGATCTCGGTGACCGGTTCGGGCGTCGCCGCCACCTGGCGGGCGATGCGCCGGGCCTCCTTCTCGCGCCGACGCAGCTCCTTCTTGGCCATGGCCGGCGCCCGACCGGCGTTCGAACGGACCCCCGAGGCCGACAGCGCGCACGGCACGCAGAACGGTGGCTGCGACTCGCCGAAGGAGTACACGAGGCACTCCCCGCAGAACACGTTGCCGCACTGACGGCAACGATCGATCGCCGCTTCGAACTGGTGCCGCACGCAGCGCTCGTCGAGCGGGCTGCGGCGGTGGGCGGCGTGGTGGTCGGCCATGGCAGAGAGGGGACACGCCGCAGGCGCGGATGTCTCCCTCTCTCGTCGGCCGATCGGGGCCGTTGCTTTACCCTGGCAAACGTCCCGATCTGCCGGCCGACCGTGGCGTGCCGTGGGTCACAGCCGAGGAGGAACCGATGCCCCGCACGAGCGTGCCCAACGTGCTCGCCGCCCGCTACGCCAGCACCGACATGGCCCGGCTCTGGTCCCCCGAGCACAAGGTGGTCCTCGAGCGCGAGCTGTGGCTCGCCGTGCTGGAGGCCCAGCGCGATCTCGGTGTGGCCGTGCCGCAGGAGGCCCTGGAGGCGTACCGGAAGGTCCTCGAGCAGGTCGACCTCGAGTCGATCGGGGCCCGGGAGCTGGTGACCCGCCACGACGTGAAGGCCCGCATCGACGAGTTCTGCGCCCTCGCCGGCCACGAGCACATCCACAAGGGGATGACCTCCCGGGACCTCACCGAGAACGTCGAGCAGCTCCAGGTGCGCCGGGCCCTGGTGCTGGTGCGAGGCCGGATGCTGGCGGCCCTGGCCCGCCTGGCCGAGCGGGCCGCCGAGCACGCCACGCTCGTGATGACCGGCCGCACCCACAACGTGCCGGCCCAGGCCACCACCCTGGGCAAACGCTTCGCCAACGCGGGGGAGGAGCTGCTCCAGGCCCTGCACCGGGTCGACGACCTCCTCGCCCGCTACCCGTTGCGGGGCGTCAAGGGCCCGGTGGGCACGCAGCAGGACATGCTCGACCTGCTCGACGGGGACGTGGCGCGCCTCGACGAGCTCGAGCGGCGGATCGCCGGTCACCTGGGCTTCGAGGCGGTGCTCACCAGCGTCGGCCAGGTGTACCCCCGGTCGCTCGACCTCGACGTGGTCAGCGCGCTGGTGCAGGCCGCCGCCGGTCCCGCCGACCTCGCCCTCACCATCCGCCTGATGGCCGGCCAGGAGCTCGCCACCGAGGGGTTCCGACCCGGCCAGGTCGGCTCCTCGGCCATGCCCCACAAGATGAACAGCCGTAGCTGCGAGCGCATCGGCGGCTTCCTCACCATCCTGCGCGGCCACCTGACGATGGTCGGGGCGCTGGCCGGCGACCAGTGGAACGAAGGCGACGTGAGCTGCTCGGTGGTGCGGCGCGTCGCCCTGCCCGACGCCTTCCTGGCCGTCGACGGGCTGTTCGAGACCTTCCTCACCGTGCTCGCCGACTTCGGCGCCTATCCCGCGGTGGTCGAGCGGGAGCTCCAGCGCTACCTGCCGTTCCTCTCCACCACCAAGGTCCTGATGGCCGCGGTGCGCCACGGCGTGGGGCGCGAGCAGGCCCACGAGGCGATCAAGCAGAGCGCAGTGGCCGCCGCCCTGCGCCTGCGCGAGGAGGGCGCGGAGGGCAACGACCTGCTCGACCGGCTGGCCGCCGACGAACGCCTCGGCCTCGACCCGGACGAGCTGGCCGGGGTGCTCGCCCGGCCGCTGGACTTCGTCGGCACCGCCCCGCAGCAGGTGGGGGCCTTCGTCGCCACCGTCGAGGAGCTCGTGGCCGCGGACCCCATGGCGGCCGGGTACCGTCCGGGCGACATCCTCTGACGACCCGGCCGGGCCCTCGGGCGCCGGCCGCCGAGGCCGCGGGAGGCCACGTGACGACCGATGGACTGCCGCACGTCTACTCGGGCAAGGTGCGCGACATCTACGACGCCGGCGACGGGCGCCTGCTCATGGTGACCTCCGACCGGTTGTCGGCCTTCGACGTGGTCATGGCCGAGCCCATCCCCCACAAGGGCCGGGTCCTCACCGCCATGTCGGCGTTCTGGTTCGAGCACCTCGCCGGCGTCGTCGGCAGCCATCTCGTCTCCACCCGCCTCGAGGACCTCCCCGAGCCCGCCCGCATCCCCGAGTGGGAGGGCCGGGTGATGCTGTGCGAGAAGGCGGAGATGCTGTCGATCGAGTGCATCGTGCGGGGCTACCTCACGGGGTCGGCCTGGAAGGAGTACTCCCGCAACGGCACGATGCACGGTGAGCCGTTGCCCGGCGGTCTGCTCGAGTCGTCGAAGCTGCCCGAGCCGGTGTTCACCCCCTCGACCAAGGCGGCCGAGGGCCACGACGAGAACATCTCCTTCGAGGCCGCCAGCGCCCTCATCGGCAACGACCTGGCCGAGCAGGTGCGCGACATCTCGCTCGAGCTCTACACCCGGGGCTCGGAGTGGGCCGCAGCGCGCGGCATCCTCATCGCCGACACCAAGTTCGAGCTGGGCCTGATCGACGGCGAGCTGGTGCTCGCCGACGAGGTCCTCACCCCGGACTCGTCGCGGTTCTGGCCGGCCGACCGCTGGGAGCCCGGCACCACGCCGCCGTCATTCGACAAGCAGCCGGTGCGCGACTACCTCGACGACCTCGACTGGGACAAGCAGCCGCCGCCCCCGCCCCTCCCGCCCGAGGTCGTCAGCGCCACCAGCGCCCGCTACGTCGAGGCCTACGAGCGCATCACCGGCCGCTCCTTCGCCGACTGGCACGGCTGACCCGCCCGCCCCCCTTCGCCCGGACCCCCACCCCTTCGCTGGCTCGATCCATCACCTCATGAGGTCATCGATCGAGCCAGCGATGGCCGTTCGGGGGCGGTCGCTGCCACCCAGGGGGTGTGGGATGATCGGGCCATGATCTTCTCGGTGCACGTCGAGGTCCGGCTCCGCCCCGGCATCGCAGACCCGCAGGGGTCGACCATCGAGCGGGCCCTGCCGAGCCTCGGGTTCGACGGCGTCACCGGGGTGCGGGTCGGCAAGAGCATCCGCTTCACCGTCGAGGGCGCCGACGAGGCGTCCGCCCGGGCCGAGGTGGAGGACATGTGCCGGCGCTTCCTCACCAACCCGGTGATCGAGGACGCCGTCGTCGAGCTCACCGCCGCCGAGGCCGCGGGGGCGTCGTCGTGAGCCGACGGGTCGGCGTGGTGCTGTTCCCCGGCTCGAACTGCGAGCAGGACGTGCTCGAGGGGGTGTCGCTCGTCGAGGGCCAGCCCGAGGTGCTCTGGCACGGCGACGCCACGGTGAAGGGCGTCGACTGCGTCGTGGTGCCCGGTGGCTTCGCCCACGGCGACTACCTGCGCCCCGGCGCCATCGCCCGGTTCTCGCCCGTGATGTCGGCCGTCGCCGAGTTCGCCGCCGGGGGAGGCCCGGTGATCGGCATCTGCAACGGCTTCCAGGTGCTCACCGAGGCGGGGCTGCTGCCCGGCGCCCTGCAGAAGAACCGAGGGCTGAAGTTCCTGTGCACCACCGTGCCCGTGCGGGTGGAGGCCACCGACACGCCGCTCACCCGTTCGGCCGACAAGGGCGCCGTGCTGCGCATCCCGGTCAACCACTTCGAGGGCAACTACACCTGCGACGACGACACCTTGGCTCGGCTGAACGCCGAGGAGCGGGTCGTGTTGCGCTACGTCGAGAACCCCAACGGCTCCATCGACGACATCGCCGGGATCTGCAACGAGGCCCGCAACGTGGTGGGCCTCATGCCGCACCCGGAGCGGGCCGCCAGCGAGCTGCTCGGCTCGTCCGACGGCCTGCCCCTGCTGCGGTCGCTGGTGGCCTGAGTCAGGAGCGGCCGCGACCGATGCCGGCCGCCTTGAGGGTGGCGGCGGAGACGCCGGCCTCCCGCCACGCCTCGTAGGAGATGCCCTTGCGCTCGGCGTAGGGCCTGGCGACCTCGACGAACTCCTTCTCGAGGGCGTCCATGTCGACCGTGGTGCCCATCCGCTCCAGCTCGGCCTGCAGGTCGAGGCGGCGCTGCACCAGCTCGAGGCGGCGGAGCGGATCGGCGCTGAGCAGCTCCTCTTCGGTGCGGGAGAGGTCGCGTTGGACGGAGTCGGCAGTGCGCTTCCGGCCCCTCTTCGGGCGGTTCTGGTCGAGTGCCTCGAGGTACCGACGGACCGCTCGGCCCTGGTTCCTTCCTTCGGCGAGAGCCGCCTTGTGCTCGTCGCTCATGGCGCTTCTGGTGCGCTTTGCCGTTGCCATAGACGAGAATATGACCACACGGCGCACCGAATTGGCAATCGCGGCCAGAGGGCAATTGTGCCAGCGTCTCGCCGGGGGCATTGTCGTCATCCGAGCCGGTCCATTTGGTCGATTGCCCCACAGGTCCGTCCGGGCATCTCCGCGGAGGGCTCCGCCAGCCATTTGCGGCCCGATCGATGCGGTGGTGGGCCGGGGTAGCGTCGGGGCCATGGAGGACGGCATCCACCGGTCGCTCGGGCTCACCGACGACGAGCTCGACAGCATCATCGCCATCTTGGGTCGTGAGCCGAACCACCTCGAGCTGGCCATGTATGCGGTGATGTGGTCGGAGCACTGCTCCTACAAGTCGTCGCGCGTCCACCTCAAGCGGCTTCCCACCGAGGCGCCGTGGGTGCTCGTGGGACCTGGCGAGAACGCGGGCGTCGTCGACGTCGGCGACGGCATCGCCGCCGCCATCCGCATCGAGAGCCACAACCACCCGTCAGCCATCGAGCCCTACCAGGGAGCGGCCACGGGGGTGGGCGGCATCCTGCGCGACATCTTCACCATGGGCGCCCGGCCCATCGCCTTGATGGACCCGCTGCGGTTCGGACCGCTCGACGACCCCCGCAGCCGATGGATCGCCGAAGGGGTCGTCAGCGGCGTGTCCGGGTACGGCAACTCCGTCGGCGTGCCCAACGTGGGTGGCGAGACCGTCTTCGACGAGACCTACAAGGGCAACCCGCTCGTGAACGTCCTCTGCCTCGGCCTGCTGCCGACCGAGCGTCTCGTGCTCGGCCAGGCCACCGGCGTGGGCAACCTGGCGGTGCTGCTCGGCTCGACCACGGGCCGCGACGGCATCGGCGGCGTCAGCGTGCTGGCCTCGGCCGGGTTCTCCGACGAGGAGACCGACTCGGCCAAGCGGCCGTCGGTGCAGGTCGGCGACCCGTTCGAGGAGAAGCGGCTCATCGAGGCGTGCCTCGAGCTGCTCGACGCCGGGCTGGTCGTGGGCATCCAGGACCTCGGCGGCGCCGGCCTCACCTGCGCCACCTCCGAGACCGCCAGCCGGGGCGGCATGGGCATGGACGTCGACGTCACCCAGGTCCCCCGCCGCGAGGAGGGCATGGAGCCGTTCGAGGTCATGACCTCCGAGAGCCAGGAGCGCATGCTCGCCATCGTCGAGCCGGAGGGGCTCGACCGGGTCCTCGAGATCTGCCGGCGCTGGGAGATCCGAGCCTCGGTGATCGGGAAGGTCACCCCCGGGCCGGCCACGGGCGACGCCGACGGCGGCCGCCTGCGCATCCTCGACGGCTGGGACGGCGAGGTCCTCGCCGACATCCCCGCCGCGTCCCTGCACGAGGACGCCCCGCTCTACCAGCGCCCGTGCGTCGCCCCGCCGGCCTTCGACGAGGGCGGGCGGGTCCTGGTCACCGACCAACCGGTGCCCCAGAGCGACGACCCCGGTGCCGAGCTGCTCGAGCTGCTCGCCGACACCCGGTGGGTGTGGTCGCAGTACGACCACCAGCTGTTCCTCAACACCGTCGAGGGCCCGGGCGGCGACGCCGCCGTGCTGCGGCTGAAGCACCCGGCCACCAACGCCGACACCGGGCGGGGCCTGGCCCTCACCACCGACGGCAACCACCGGTGGTGCGCCGTCGACCCTCGAGCCGGCACCGCCCTCACCGTCGCCGAGTCGGTGCTCAACCTGGCCTGCGTCGGCGCCCGGCCCCTCGCCGTCGTGAACTGCCTCAACTTCGGCAACCCCGAGCACCCCGAGGTGATGTGGCAGCTGTCGGAGGCCGTCGACGGCATGGCCGAAGCCTGCCGGGCCTTCGACATCCCGGTCATCGGCGGCAACGTGAGCCTCTACAACGAGTCGCTCGGCGCCGACATCGACCCCACACCGGTGATCGGCATGCTCGGTGTGGTCGACCGCCTCGAGCGCCGCCCACCGGGGGTGGGCCTCGTCGACGGCGGACGGCTCCTGCTGGTCGGGGTCACCCAGCCCGAGGTGTCCGGCTCCCGCTGGGCCCGCAACCGTGGCCACCGGGGTGGGCACCTGCCGGTGCTCGACCACGAGATCCACCTGGCGGTGGCCGGCGTCGTGCGCCAGCTGGTGGCCGGCGGCCTCGTGGCGGGTGCCCACGACGTCGCCACCGGCGGCCTCGGGCTGGCGCTGGCGGAGATGGCCGTGCGCTCCGGCCTCGGGGTGAGCGTCGCTCGCGTCGCGGACGCCGCCGAGCTGTTCTCCGAGAGCCCGTCGCGGGTGGTGCTCTGCGTCGAGCCGGACCTGCTCACCACGGTCGAGAACGTGTGCCAGCACGCCGGTGCGCCGGTGAGCCGCATCGGCGTGGCCGGCGGCGACCGCATCACGGTCAAGGGCCTCCTCGACGTCGCCCTCGCCGACGCCGCCGCGGCCTGGGCCGACCGGATCCCGGCCGCTCTCGGATCGGGCACGGCCCAGGACTGACGCCTCGCCGACGCGGCCACGGCGCCGCTGCGACGACCGCCACGACCGACCGGGTCGGGTGGGTCGATACGATGGCCGCGTGAGCGAGCCGGCCGATGGTGGGTGCCCCGACCGACGCGAGGCGGGAGTCGACCTCGGTGCCCCGTCGCTCGACGACGACACCCCCAAAGAGGCGTGCGGCGTGTTCGGGGTGTTCGCCCCGGGCCAGCCGGTCTCGCACCTGACCTACCTCGGCCTCTACGCCCTGCAGCACCGGGGTCAGGAGTCTGCCGGCATGGCCGTGAGCGACGGGCAGACCGTCACCGTGGTCAAGGACATGGGCCTGGTGTCCAACGCCTTCGACGACCGCACGCTCGCTGCCCTCACCGGGCACCTGGCCATCGGGCACACCCGGTACTCCACCACCGGGTCGAGCACGTGGCGCAACGCACAGCCGGTCTACCGCGACGTCGCCGCCCACACCGTGGCCCTGGCCCACAACGGCAACCTCGTCAACACCGAGGCGCTGGCCGACGAGCTCGGCATGCTGCCGGGCACGATCACCTCTGACAGCGACGTCATGACCGAGCTCATCGCCGCCGAGCTGGGCAAGCACCCCGAGACGAGCGAGGACCGCCGGGCGCTCGAGCGGGCCATGATGGCCGTGCTGCCCCGCCTCGAGGGCGCGTTCTCGGTGGTGGCCATGGACGAGAACCACGTCGTCGGCGTCCGCGACCCCAACGGCTTCCGGCCCCTCTGCCTCGGCAAGTTCGACCACGGCTGGGTGCTCGCCTCGGAGAGCCCGGCCCTCGACGTCGTCGGCGCCCACTTCGTGCGCGAGCTCGACCCGGGCGAGATGGTCGTGATCGACGTCGACGGCCCCCGCTCGGTGCGGGCCCACGACGCCGAGCGCATCGACCCCAAGCTGTGCCTGTTCGAGTTCGTCTACTTCGCCCGCCCCGACACGCGCCTCTACGGCCAGAGCGTCCACCAGGCCCGGGTGCGGATGGGCGAGCAGCTCGCCGAGCAGGCACCGGTCGACGCCGACCTCGTCATGGGCGTGCCCGAGTCGGGCATCCCCGCCGCCGAGGGGTTCGCTCGGCGCACCGGCATCCCCTACGGCCAGGGGCTGGTCAAGAACCGCTACATCGGACGCACGTTCATCGCCCCCAACCAGGAGATGCGCGCCCTCGGCGTGCGGATGAAGCTCAACCCGCTGCGCGACAACATCACCGGGCGGCGCCTCGTGGTGGTCGACGACTCGATCGTGCGGGGCACCACCACCCGGGCGATGGTGTCGATGCTGCGTGAGGCGGGCGCCCTCGAGGTGCACATGCGCATCTCGTCGCCGCCCTACAAGTGGCCCTGCTTCTACGGCATGGACACCGGCGCCCGCGGCGAGCTGCTGGCCGCCAACATGGCCCTCGAGGAGATCCAGGAGTACCTGAACGTCGACTCCCTCGCCTACCTCACCCTCGACCGGCTCCTCACCGCCACCGGTGCGGTCGGGGCCGGCTTCTGCGACGCCTGCCTCACCGGCCACTACCCGGTCGCCGTGCCCGTGAGCCTCAGCAAGGACGTCCTCGAGCAGCCGAGCGACGCCGTGCCGAGCGCGCCCGCGTCGTCACGGTTCGCCACGCTGCTCGACGGCGAGGAGCGCCTGCCCGTCGACGACGCGCTCGGGCGGGTGCCGTCGGCGCCGGTCACCGTGGTGCACGACGGTGCCGGCGGACTCGGTGTGGACCACTTCGGTGGCTGACGCACAGACGCCCGGAAGGGGCGGGGAGACCTACGCCGGCGCCGGGGTCAGCATCGACGCCGGCGAGGAGGCCGTCGAACGCATCAAGGGCAAGGTCCGCTCCACCTTCCGGCCCGAGGTGATCGGCGACATCGGCGGCTTCGGTGGCCTGTTCGCGCTCGACCTGGCCCGCTACCGCCGGCCCGTGCTCGTGTCGTCCACCGACGGCGTCGGCACCAAGGCGCTGGTGGCCCAGGCCACCGGCCGCTTCACCACCATCGGCATCGACCTGGTGGCAATGTGCGTCGACGACCTGGTGTGCCAGGGCGCCGAGCCGTTGTTCTTCCTCGACTACATCGCCGTGGGGCGCCTCGACCCCGACCACATCGAGCAGCTGGTCGAGGGCGTCGCCGAGGGCTGCCGACAGGCCGGCTGCGCGCTGATCGGCGGCGAGATGGCCGAGCACCCAGGGGCCATGGAGGCGGGCGAGTTCGACCTCGTCGGCTTCGCCGTCGGGGTCGCCGAGCGCGACGAGATCATCACCGGCTCCACCATCGAGGTCGGCGACGTCCTCATCGGCCTGCCCTCTCCCAACCTGCGCTCGAACGGCTACTCGCTCGCCCGCCGGGTGCTGCTGGAGCGCGCCGGCAGGCCCCTCGACGGCCCCGCCTACGACGGCGCCAAGCACTCCCTGGCCGATGAGCTGCTCGCGCCGTCGGTGATCTACGCGCCCACCATCGCCGCGCTGGCGCGGGCGGTCGACGTGCGCGGCGTCGCCCACATCACCGGTGGCGGCATCCCGGGCAACCTCAACCGGGTGCTGCCGAAGGGCACGGCGGCCGAGGTCGAGCGCCGCAGCTGGGAGCAGCCGCGCATCTTCGGTGAGATCCAGCGGCTCGGCCAGGTCGCCCCCGAGGAGATGGACCGGGTGTTCAACCTGGGCCTGGGCATGATCGTGGTGGTGCCGCCCGGCGACGCCTTCAAGGCGCTCGACCTCGCCCGTTCCCAGGGCCATCGCGCCGTCGAGGTGGGCCGCATCGTCGCCGGCGACGGCACCGTCCGCCTCGTCTGACCACCCTCCCCGTTCTGGTGGAGATCCGCGGTCACATGCGCCAGTAGATCTCCACCAGAACGGGTGCGGGAGGGTCTTGTAGCGTCGGTCGGGTGAGTGCGCCCGGGGCCAAGCAGCAGCTGATCGACCACCTCCTCGCCCACTCCGTGCGGCGGGGCGACTTCACCCTCAAGTCCGGTCGGACCAGCAGCTGGTTCATCGACTCGAAGCAGACGGCGTGCCGCCCCGAGGGGCTGCTGCTCATGGCCGACCTCGCCCTCGACGTCATCCCTGCCGACGTGACCGCCATCGGTGGGCTCACCGTCGGTGCCGACCCCGTCGCCTATGGCATCGCCGCCGTGGCGGCCACACGGGACCGACCCCTCAGGTCCTTCACCATCCGCAAGGAGGCCAAGGACCACGGCGTCGCCGGGCGGCTGGCCGGTGCGCTGGAGGCGGGCGACCGGGTCGTCATCACCGAGGACACCGTCACCCGCGGTGCCTCGCCGATGGAGGCGCTGCGGGTCGTGCGCGAGCTCGGCGCGCAGCCGGTGATGGTCCTCGTGCTGGTCGACCGGGGCGGCACGTGCGCGGCGATGGCGCAGGCCGAGGGCGTCGAGTTCCGGGCCCTCGTCACCGCCCCCGACCTCGGCTTCGACTACGAGGGCGCCTGAGCCGCACCGCGTCGGCGAGGGCGGCGCAACCGAGTGGGGAGGGTGTGCCGGGGCCACTACCGTGGTCGCCCTATGGCCGACACCCCCACCGCTGCGTTCAGCATCCGCCTCCGCGTGCGCCTCGACAACGTCCCCGGCGCCCTCGGCCGACTGGCGAGCGCGATCGGGTCGGCCGGCGGCAACATCTGGTCGCTCGAGGGCTTCGAGGCCAAGCGCTCCCACCTCGACGAGGACGTCGTGGTGAACTGCACCAGCGAGGCCCACCAGCAGCAGGTGATCGAGGCCGTGCAGGCCCAGGAGGGCATCGAGCTGCTGAGCTGGCAGGACCGCACCTTCGCCATGCACGACGGCGGCAAGATCGACGTGATCTCTCGCATGCCCGTCGGCGACCGCGACGACCTGTCGATGGCCTACACCCCGGGCGTGGCGCGCGTGTGCAAGGCCATCGAGGCCGAGCCGGCGCTGGCCCACGAGCTCACCATCAAGAAGAACACCGTCGCCATCGTGAGCGACGGCACCGCGGTGCTCGGTCTGGGCGACATCGGCCCGCTCGGTGCCATGCCGGTGATGGAGGGCAAGGCGCTGCTGTTCAAGGAGTTCGCCGGTGTCGACGGCTTCCCGATCTGCCTCGCCACCAAGGACCCCGAGGAGATCATCGACACCGTCGTGCGCATCGCGCCCACCTTCGGCGGGATCAACCTCGAGGACATCGCCGCCCCGGGCTGCTTCGTGGTCGAGGAGCGGCTCAAGGAGCTGCTCGACATCCCGGTCTTCCACGACGACCAGCACGGCACCGCCGTGGTCACCCTGGCCGCTCTCGAGAACGCGCTGAAGATCGTCGACAAGAAGATGCACGACCTCACCGTCGTCATCGCCGGCGTCGGCGCCGCCGGCGTGGCCATCGCCAAGATCCTCATGGAGGCGGGCGTGCCGAACGTGATCGGCGCCGACCGCAAGGGCGCCGTGCACACCGGCCGCGACGACCTGAACGTGGCCAAGCAGTGGTTCGCCGAGAACACCAACCCCGACAAGCGCACCGGCGACCTCGGTGGCCTGCTGCGGGGCAGCGACCTCTTCGTGGGCGTCAGCGGCCCGAACCTCATCACCCGCGACGACGTGCTCACCATGGCCAAGGACCCGATCGTGTTCGCCATGGCCAACCCCGACCCCGAGATCCGGCCCGAGGAGGCCGCGGGCGTGGTGGCGGTCATGGCCACCGGTCGCAGCGACTTCCCGAACCAGATCAACAACGTGCTGTGCTTCCCCGGCATCTTCCGGGGCGCGCTCGACGCGGGGGCCACGGCGATCACCGAGAACATGAAGCTGGCCGCCGCCGGCGCCATCGCCTCGGCGGTGCCGGAGGCCGAGCTGGCTCCCGACTTCGTGATCCCGTCGGTGTTCGACCACCGGGTCGGCCCGATGGTGGCGGCCGCCGCGGCCGAGGCCGCCGTGCGCGACGGCGTCGTCCGCCAGCGGTGACGCGGGCGTCCCCCGGCGGGCGCGTCCGCGCCATCACCTTCGACTTCTGGGACACCCTCGTCCGCTCGGACACGCCGGCGTTCCGTCTGGCCCGGCGCATCGCGGTGGCCGAGGAGCTGGCCCGTCACGGCCTGCCGGCCGAGCACGACGCCATCGAGGCCGCCTTCGACGCGGCCTGGCAGCGTTTCGACGCGGCATGGGGGAGCAACGAGCAGTTCACCGGCCACCACGCCGCCGAGGTCGTGCTCGACGTCCTGGGCCACGACCCCGAGCCCGAGGCCCGCAAGCGGATCGTCGAGGCCTACATCGGCGCCAACGGGCAGGTGCAGACCGACCTCACCCCGAACGTGGTCCACGCCATCGAGCAGCTCAAGGCGGCCGGTCTCCGCGTCGGCATCATCTGCGACGTGGGCCTGACCCCGTCGACCGCCCTGCGGGAGATCCTCGACCGCCACGGTGCCCTCGGCCTGTTCGACCACTGGTCGTTCTCCGACGAGGTGGGCGTCTACAAGCCCGATCCGGCGATCTTCGAGCACGCCCTCGACGGCCTCGGTGGCGTCGCGCCGGCGGAGGCCGCCCACATCGGCGATCTCCGGCGCACCGACGTGGCCGGGGCCAAGGGCATGGGCATGCTCGCGCTGCGCTACGCGGGGGTGAACGACGACGACCCCGCCCACGGGCCCGAGGCCGACGTGGTGGTCACCGACCACGCCGAGCTGCCAGGGGTGCTCGGCCTGGCCGGCTGAGCCGGCGCCGTCACCAGCGTGCCGGTGATGTGCCACAGTGGCCGGCGCACGTCAGCGAACCGAGGGGGAACCGTGCCGCTGCATCCTCAGGCCCAGCCCATCATCGACTTCCTCGCCGAGAGCGGCTTCACCTTCGGTGGGGTGGAGCCCGAGGAGCTGCGCCAGATGGGCAACGTGGCGGTGCCGAGCCCCATCGAGCTGGCCAGCATCGCCGACGGCACGATCCCCGGGCCGTCGGGCGACATCCCGGTGCGGATCTACCGGCCCTCCGACGACGACGGCCTGCCGGTCGTGGTGTTCTTCCACGGCGGCGGCTGGGTGATCGGCAACCTCGAATCCCACGACCACGCCTGCCGGGTGATCGCCTCGAAGGCCGAGTGCGTGGTCGTGGCGGTCGACTACCGGCTCGCCCCGGAGCACAAGTTCCCCGCGGCCGTCGACGACGCGTGGGCGGCCCTCGAGTGGGTGGTCGCCAACGCGGCCGAGCTCCACGTCGACCCCGACCGGGTGGCGGTCGCGGGCGACAGCGCGGGTGGGAACCTCTCCGCGGTCGTGGCCGTCATGGCCCGCGACTCCGAGCACGTCGAGGTGATCCAGCAGGTGCTGATCTACCCGGTCACCGATGCCACCTGCGACCGGCCCTCGATGGAGGAGAACGCCGAGGGCTACTTCCTCACCCGCGAAGGGATGGACTGGTTCCACGGCCACTACGCCGACGCCGACACCGACCCGGAGGACCCTCGGTACTCGCCGATCTTCGCCGACCTCGAGGGCGTGGCCCCGGCCGTGGTGATCACCGCCGAGTACGACCCGTTGCGCGACCAGGGCAACGCCTTCGCCGAGGCGCTCGCCGCTGCCGGGGTGGAGGTCGACCACCGCGAGTACGAGGGCATGTTCCACGGCTTCTTCTCCATGGACATGGCGCTCGACCCGGCCAAGGACGCCCAGGAGCAGGTGGCCAAGGCCCTGAAGGAGGCCTTCGCCGGCCGCAGCTGACGGCCTGGCCGAGCGCCACCTCCCCGACCGGGGCCGGGCGCCCCACCCCATCTCGTTCTGGTGGAGGTTCAACCCCCGATCCGGGGGTGAAACCTCCACCAGTACGGGGATCTCGGGCCGAGAACGCACGAAACCCCTGCGGAGCAGGGGTTTCGCAGGTGGTCGGGACCGGCGTCGATCCGGTGACCTATCGCTTTTCAGGCGATCGCTCTGCCGACTGAGCTACCCGACCCGGTCGTCCGCCGCCGAGGCGGTGGACTGCGCCGCCCGGAGGCGGCGGTGGCGGTCCCGACGGGATTTGAACCCGCGACCTCCGGCTTGACAGGCCGGCGTGCACTCCAAACTGCACCACGGGACCACTGTTGCCGTGCCCGCCTCGCGGCAGGCCGGTGCTGCGCACCCCCAACGGGATTCGAACCCGTGTTACCGCCTTGAAAGGGCGGCGTCCTAGGCCACTGGACGATGGGGGCTCTCCTGCCGTGAGGGCTCGGTCACCTTAGCAGCAGGCCCTGGGACCTCCGCCAATGCACAGCGGTCTACCGTGGGCGCCATCACCGTGCACCTGCCCCCTGCCGCCGGCCCCGGCCCGGCCCCCGAGCCAGGCTCTCCGTCGTCTCCCACGCCCCGCGTCCCCCGACGTGACCGCGTCCTGGCCGCGGTCGTCGTGCTGGCCCTCCTGGCGGTCCTCGCCGCGGTCGCAGTGTGGCGCTGGACCCGCGACGACGCCTCGTCGAGCGCCGCTGCGCCCGCCACCGAGGCCGCTCCGGAAGCCGCCCCCGGGCAGAGCGGGTCGACCACGACCACCGCCGCGCCGCCGCAGTCGTGGCCGGTCGAGGTGCAGCCGCTGGTCGACTTCGTGGAGCAGCACCGCGGCGGGGCGTTCGACCACCCGGTGCCCATCCACTACCTCGCCGACGCCGACTACCAGGCCGCCGCCTCGGCGAAGAGCCACGACATGACCGCCCAGGAGCAGCAGGACCTCGAGAACTGGGAGGGCACGCTGCGCGCGCTGGGGCTCGTCGCCCCCGGCACCGACCTGCAGGCCGCCACCGAGCAGCTCTACGGCGAGGGCACGCTCGCCTTCTACGACCCCGACGCCAACGAGATCGAGGTGCTCGGCACCGAGATGGACGTCGCCCACCGCGTGACCCTCGTCCACGAGCTCACCCACGCCTGGCAGGACCAGCACGGCTACCTCGACCGGCTCGACGAGCTCGACGACGCCCGTGCCTTCACCCTCCAGTCCCTGGCCGAGGGTGACGCCATGCGCATCCAGCAGAAGTACGTCGACTCGCTCTCGACCGGCGACCGGTCGGCCTACGACGAGCAGTCCCGGCAGCAGGCGGCGCAGTCCGACCTCCACGGCGTGCCCGACGTCCTGGTGGCCTCGTTCTCCAGCCCCTACGCCCTCGGTGGCCCTTTCGCCCAGCTCCTCGACGAGCGAGGCGGCAACGGCGAGCTCGACAAGGCCATGTCGAACCTGCCGCCGGCCGAGGCCGACCTGGTGGAGCCCGCCCGCTACCTCGACAGCGTCGAGCCGGTCGAGGTGGCTGAGCCCTCGGTGCCCGCGGGCGGGGAGCGGCTCGACGGCGGCCCGTTCGGCGCGGTGTCGTGGCTGCTGACGCTGTCCGAGCGGGTCGACCCCCGGCAGGCCCTCGACGTGGTCGACCGCTGGGACGGCGACCAGAGCGTGACCTACCGCCTCGACGGCCGGATCTGCAACGCCGCGGCCTACCGGGGCGAGTTCCCGGCCGACACCGCCACCGCCGCCGACGTGATGGCCAGCTGGGCGGCGGCCTCGCCGGGCCTCGACGCCACCGTGGAGCGCGTCGGCGACGACGCGATCCTGCGCTCCTGCGAGGCGGCCGCCGGCGCCCCCGGCCCGGCGGTGGCAGGGCGCTCGCAGGTGGCGCTGCAGTACCCGGCGCTGCGGCTGCAGGCGATGGTCGAGGTGCTCTCCGCCGGCTACGACCTCGACCAGGCGACCTGCTTCGGCAACTCAGTGGTGCACGGCATCACCGTCGAGCAGATGCAGGCGGGGGTGGCCAACGACCCTGCAGAAGGTCGCCAGCTCGGCGCCGCCGCGGCGCGGGCCTGCCTGGACTAGCAGGGTCCGTCGCCGAGGCGCGCCCGCCGGCCCCTCGGTGGCGCGGCCGGCCGCTCAGCCCTCGAAGGTGGCCGACAGGGCGTGGACGCTGGCGTCGACCAGGCTGCCCAGGAACTCGTAGACGGCCCAGGTGGGCAGCTCGGGGTCGTCGGCGTCGAGGTCCGGTGGCGCGTCCTCGCTCACGTCGAGGGCGGTGCCGAGCACCAGCCGCACGGCGTTGAGGCCGACCATCCACTGCTCGAGGGTCGGGCGGTCGAGCTCCTGGTCGTCGGCGGAGGCGGCGACGGCGAGGAGGATCTCCCGCCGGGAGCGCACGAGGTCGTCGTGGACCATCTCGCGGTACTGGCGGTCGACGTCGGGGTCGCTGGCGTGGCCCGCCGGGAACAGCCGCCGGACGTTCGGGTTGTCGTCGCCCTCCTCGAGGGCGGCGGCGAGGTCCTCGCACACCGCCCGCAGCACCGCCCGTTCCTCCCGCCCGAGGTGCACCACGAAGCGGTTCGGGCCCTTCGCCTGGATGGTGCGTCGGAACAGGAAGGCCACGTCAGTCCTGCTGCATGGTGGCCCACAGGCCGTGCTCGTGGAGCCGGAACACGTCGAGCTCGGCCTTCTCCTTGGTCCCCGAGGACACCACCGCGCGACCCTTGTGGTGCACGTCGAGCATGAGGGCCTCGGCCTTGTCGTGGCTGTAGCCGAAGAGCTTCTGGAGCACGAACGTCACGTAGCTCATGAGGTTGATCGGGTCGTTCCAGACGATGACGATCCACGGTCGGTCGACCTCGGGGGCCTCGTCGGCGGCGGGCTCGTCGAGCTCGACCTCGGCGGGAGCGGTCGAGGAGGCCACCGCCACGCGGTGCCGACCGGACGGGAGCAGCTCGCGCATCAGCCCACAGTCTGGCGCACCGGAGCCTCGACCGGACGGGCCACCATCGACAGCGCGAACTCGACGGCGGCGATCCACACCAGGGTGCTGCCGAGCACGTGGAGCACCACCAGCGCGGGAGGCACGCCGGTGAAGTACTGGAGGTAGCCGATGCCGCCCTGCACGACGATGGCACCGACGAGCAGCTTGGCCCGCAGGTCGACGCCGGCCGGCGCGCCCCGCCGGCGCAGCTCGCTCAGCGCCCACACCGCCACGACCAGGAAGGCCCACGCGGCGACGCTGTGGACCCGGGCGACCTGGGTGATCTCGTAGGGCAGCCGTTCGACGGACTCGTCGCCGCCGTGCGGGCCGGTGCCGGTGACCACCGTGCCGGTGAACAGCGCCACCGCCCCGAGGCCCACGAGCACGTGGCCGAGCGTGCGCACCCGGCTCGCCACGAGGGGGAGGCCGGCGGAGCCGTCGTGGCTGGCCCGGTGGTGGAGGACCACGGCGTTCCAGATGAGCAGCACCGACAGCAGGAAGTGGGCCATCACCATCTGCGGGGTGAGGTGCGTCTTCACCGTGATGCCGCCCAGCACGGCGTTGGCGAGCACGCCGCCCACCAGTCCGGAGGCCCACCAGCAGAGGTCGGTGCGTCGGGGCACGCGCGCGAAGGCGCCGAGCACGGCGAGGATCACGCTGATCGAGACGAGGCCGGTGACGAGCCGGTTGCCGAACTCGATCCAGGCGTGCAGGTCGCCCATGGGCGCCACGACGCGCCCCTGCTCACAGGTGGGCCAGTCCGAGCAGCCGAGCCCCGAGCCGGTCAGGCGGACCGCCGCACCGGTGACGGTGATGAAGACCTGGGCCACGATGGCGAGCAGGGTGATGCGCTGGTAGGCCCTGGGGGACAGGCGAGGCAGCCGCACGACGGCGATGGTACGGGAGCGCTCGGCGCCGACCGCAATCGCCCCCGGGCGCGATTGTCGAGCCCGCGCCGGCCGCCTCTACCATCGCCTGCGATGAAGACCCTCGCGCGCCCGCCCCTGACGGCGCGCCTCCGGGGCTACGTGGCCCTGACGAAGCCCCGCATCATCGAGCTGCTCCTCATCACCACCGTCCCGACGATGGTGGTCGCCGAGGAGGGGCTGCCGTCGGTGTGGCTCATCGTCGCGACGGTGGTCGGTGGCACCTTCGCCGCCGGCGGGGCCAACGCCATCAACATGTACGTCGATCGGGACATCGACGCGGTCATGAAGCGCACACGCAACCGACCGCTCGTGACCGGGCTGATCGCGCCGCGCAACGCCTTGGTCTTCGCCGTCGGCCTCGAGATGGTGGCCTTCGCCTGGCTGTGGGGCTTCGTCAACCTGCTCAGCGCCGTGCTGGCCGTGGCCGCCTGCCTCTTCTACGTGTTCGTCTACACCCTCTGGTTGAAGCGCACCTCGAAGAGCAACATCGTGATCGGCGGGGCTGCGGGCGCCGCTCCGGTGCTCATCGGCTGGTCCGCGGTCACCGGCACGCTGGCGTGGCCGCCGGTGGTGCTGTTCGCCATCATCTTCTTCTGGACGCCGCCGCACTTCTGGGCGCTGGCGGTGCGGTACAAGGACGACTACGCGGCGGCCGACGTGCCGATGCTGCCGGTGGTCACCTCGCTGCGATCGACCGCCGCTCGCATCCTGGCCTACACGGTCTGGCTGTGGTTCCTCACGCTGCTGTTCGCCCCGGTCGCCGGCATGGGCGTCATCTACTGGGCGGCTGCGGTGGTGCTCGGCGCCGTGTTCACGGCCTTGGCGGTGCGGCTCCACCAGGACCCCACACCCAAGCGGGCCATGCGGGTGTTCAGCTGGTCGATCACCTACGTCACCCTGCTCTTCGGGGCGATGGCCCTCGACGTGCTGGTTCGCTTCGGGCCGTGACCGCTCCTTTAGCTCGGTTTTCGATCAGTCGGACAGCCGTGTGTAGAGTCCCGATCCGTACGCGCGCCTCATCTCGGGGTGCACGATCCCTGGTCCGGCCCGGCCTGTGCCGGCCGAGTGTGGTCGCTGAACGAGGTCGCATCTGACATGGCGCTAACCGACACGAGACCCGAGTCCGGCACCGGGAGCGCCACGGCGCCCGCACCGGCCCTCGCCCGCTCCGCCACGCTGCTCGGGACCGGTGACCACAAGGTCATCGGCATCGTGTACATCGTCGCCTCGCTGGTCTTCGGCGTCGCCGGGTGGATCGTCACCGCCCTGTGGGGCGCCCACCAGCTCGGCGACCAGGGCTTCCTCAGCGACGACGCCGCCACCACGCTCTTCTCCGGCGGGCGCCTGGGCCTGGTGCTGCTCGTGATGGTGCCGCTGATGCTCGGCCTGGCCACCTACGTCGTGCCCCTGCAGGTCGGCGCCAACACGGTCGCCTTCCCCCGCGCCGCCGCCGGCGCCCTGTGGACGTGGCTGCTGTCGGCGGGCGTGTTCATCATCGCCAACGGCATCGACGGCGGGATCGGCGGCGGGCGCACCGAGGCCGTCGACGTGTGCCTGCTCTCCATCGTCGGGCTGGTGCTGGCCATCGTGATCGCCACGGTCTGCGTCGCCACCACCGCCGTGGCGCTGCGCACCCCGGGCATGACCCTCGACCGCGTGCCGCTGTTCACCTGGGCCACGCTCACCGGTGGGTCGATCTGGCTGCTCACCCTGCCGGTGCTGGTGGCCAACGTGGTGCTCATCTACGTCGACCACCACTACGGCCGCCCCAGCGACTACGGCGTGAGCGCCAGCCAGTGGAGCCAGATCTCCTGGCTGGTCGGCCAGCCCCAGATCTACGCCTTCGTGATCCCCGGCCTCGGCATCATCTCCGACGTCGTGGCCACCCTCACCGGCGCCCGTCAGGCCAATCGGGGGTTCCTGCTCCTCGGCATCGGCTCGTTCGCCGTGCTGAGCGTCGGAGCCTGGGCCCAGCCGTACTTCTACCCGAAGGTGCACGACGAGGCGGTGTGGGCGGCCATGTCGCTGCTCATCGTGCTGCCCGTGCTGTTGCTGCTCGCCGGGTGGATCACCACCATCCGCCAGGGCACGCCGACGGCGAAGAGCCCTCTCGGCCTGGGCCTGGCCTCCGGGCTGCTGCTCCTGCTCGCCGTCGTGGCGGGCGCCCTCTACGTCTTCACCCCGCTCCGCCTGCGCGAGAGCGACGTCTACAGCGCCGGCGTCTTCGCCCTGGTGGTGGCCGCCGGCCTGGCCGCCGGCGCCGCCGGGGTCATGTACTGGGCACCCAAGATGACGGGGCGGGTGGCGGCCGACGGCATCGGCAAGCTCAACGTGCTCGTGTTCCTCGGCGGCGGAGTGCTCGCCGGCGTGCCGCTGCTGGTGCTGGGCTTCGCCAACCGCTTCGACGGCCTCACCGACGCCGCCGACACCCTGCACGGCATCGCCGTCGCCGGCGACGTGGTGCTGGCCTTCGGCGTGCTGCTCACCATCGTGGCGCTGGTGAGCACATCTCGTGGGGCCAGCGTCGCCGACGACGCCTGGGGCACCGGACAGACCCTCGAGTGGGCCTGCCCCTCGCCCCCGCCCGCCGGCAACTTCGGCGAGCTCGCCGTCGTCCGTTCCCCCGAGCCGCTGCTCGATGCGGCCGAGCCCGTCGAGGAGGCCTGACATGGCGGCCACCCACGCCCTCCCCCCGGCAGCGCCGATCCAGCGCCCCCGCGTGCTCGTCGTCGGCGCCGCCTTCGCCTCGGCCGCCGCCGTCATGGTCTTCATCGGGATGATCGCCATCTACCTCGCCGAGCGGGCCGACACGCTCGCCTCCGGCGACACGTGGCTGCCCAAGGGCGCTCAGATCTCGCTGCACCAGCCCAACACCATGCTGTTCACCCTGGCCATGTCGGTGGTCACCATGCAGTGGGCCGTCTCGGCGATCTCCAACAACGACCGGGTCAACAGCTACCTGGCGCTCGGGACCACGCTGGTCTTCGGCCTCGCGGTGATCGTGATGACGACCTACCTCTACGGGCTCATGGGCCTCGACATCACGGCCAACACCCAGTCGGTGCTCATCTACACGATCACCGGCGCCCACCTGGTCATGGTCGTGCTCGCCGTGGCCTTCGTGGCGCTCATGGCCTTCCGGGCCCTCGCCGGCGGGTTCAGTGCCCGACAGCACGACGGCATCACCGCAGCCGCCATCTTCTGGTACGCGATGGTCGCCGTCTACGCCCTGATCTGGATCACCATCTACGTCACGAAGTAGGCCGCCATGATCCGCTCGCGCATGTTCACCACGGCCTTCCGGTTCTTCGCCGGCCTGGCCGCCTTCTCGCTGGTCGCGGCCTTCGTCCTCGGGTTCAGCAGCGACGTCCAGACCCCGATGGACCGCATCCTCGGTCCGCTCACGCTGGGCTGGAAGGGCGGCGTCGGCAACCACCTGGGCTACGCGTTCTTCGTGGGCCTCTTCGGCGTCTCCGCCGGCCTCGCGGGCATCCTCATCGCCTTCCGCGACGCCGACCCCGAGGCCGAGGCCGAGGTCGTGCGGGCCGACAGCGTCCCGCTCACCCGTGCTCCGGCGGGCGACAACTACCTGCCGGCGCTCGGCGCCTTCGGCGTGGTGCTCGGCATCATCGGCCTGGCCACCAGCCGCCCGGGTCTGGCCCTCGGGGGGCTCGGGGTGATCGTGGCCGTGGCGTTCGTGTGGACCCTGCGGGCGTGGGCCGAGCGGGCCACGGGCGACGACACCGTCAACGCCGAGCTCTACCACCGCTTCGTCGACCCGCTGCGCACGCCGGTCATCTCGCTGGTGTGCGTCGGCTTCGTCGTGCTCGGGCTGTCGCGGGTGCTGCTCGCCCTGTCGAAGACCGGCTCGGTCGTCGTGTTCGCGGTCGCCGGCGCCTTGTTCTTCGGCGTGGCCGCCGTGCTCGCCCTGTGGCCTCGCTCCACCCGGATCGTCACGACCGTGCTCGTGGTCGTCGGAGCCGTCGTCATCCTGGTCGCCGGCGTCATCGGCGCCGTCCACGGTGAACGCGAGATCGAGCACCACGGCGACGCCGGCGCCGGGGCCACCACCGAGGGAGCACAGGCGGTCGGCGGGACGGTCTCGGTGGTCGTTCCCGGGGTCCCGGGCACCGCATGACCACCGGTCGCCTGCTCCGGACGCACGCCGTGACGCCTGACGGCGTCGGGTTGGCGCGCCGTCACCGTGGTGGGCGACACTGCACCGACCTCGTCCAGCATCGCCGCAACCACGCCGGCTCGGCCGCTTCGTCCGCCCCGGCTCGATCGCCCCGAGGTGGGCGCCGCCCCGCCTCCCGAGGAGAGTAGATGCCCCGCCGCCACTCCCGCTTCGTGCGCATCTTCGGCACCATCGTCTTCGCCGTGGTGACGGTGCTGTTCGCCGCGCTGATCGTGAACGCCTTCATGAACGGCGGCAAGCCCCTCACGACCTTGGTGCCCAAGGGCCCGTCGGCCCAGTCCATCCAGAACCTCGTGCTCCCGGTGTTCGCCATCGCCGGCGTGGTGTTCGTCGGGGTCATGGGCGCGGTGGTCTTCATCAGCTGGAAGTTCCGCGAGACCGACGAGGACGATCCCGAGGAGTTCCCCGAGCAGGTGCACGGGCGCACCGTGCTCGAGATCGGCTGGACCATCCTGCCGGCGCTGATCCTCGCCGGCGTCGCGGTCGGCACCGTGGTCACCCTCCTCGAGCTCAACAAGAAGGATCCCGAGGCCATCCAGGTCGAGGTCACCGGCCAGCAGTGGTGGTGGCAGTACAAGTACGACCTCAACGGCGACGGCAACTTCGACGGGGCCGAGGACATCACCACCGCCACCGAGATGGTGATCCCCGCCGGGCGACCCATCGAGGTCACCACCACGTCGAACGACGTCATCCACTCGTTCTGGATCCCCGGCCTCAACGGCAAGAAGGACGCCGTGCCGGGGCTGCACAGCCCGCTCAAGCTGGAGGCCGACGACCCGGGCGTGTTCCGGGGGCAATGCACCGAGTACTGCGGGCTGTCCCACGCCAACATGCGCATGCTCGTGCGGGCCCTGCCCAGCGAGGAGTACGACGCCTGGGTGAAGAACCAGCTCAAGGGCCACGAGGCCCAGCCGTCCGGCGAGCTGGCCAAGGAGGGCCGCAAGACCTGGGAGTCGCTGTGCGCCCAGTGCCACGTCATCAAGGGCATCAACGACGCCAAGATCAAGGACAACCCGCCCCCGCTGGTGTCGGGTGTGGCCCCTGACCTCACCCACCTGATGACCCGCGGCACCTTCGCCGGCTCGATCTTCAACCTCTACGCCGACGTGCAGTCGACCTCACCGAACAGCAACGGTGACCAGCTCGGCACCGACCCCACCGACGTGGCCGCGGCGGGCAACCCCGGCGCCGCCCTCACCGGTGGCAAGGTCGACGAGGCCACCGTGAACCGCACCGCCCTCGAGGCGTGGCTGCGCAACCCGCCGGCCCAGAAGCCCATGTACGCCCAGGGTGGGCGAGGCATGCCGAACCTGGGCCTGACCGAGGTACAGATCGACCAGCTGGTCGCGTTCCTCACGACGCTGAACTAGATCGATGACGACCCGAGCTTCCCTCGCCATCTTCGGAGCACTCCATGGCACTCACTGAAGCCCGTCCCCTCGCCCTCCCGTCGGGTGAGGAGGACACGATCGAACGGCCGGGCGGCGTCTTCGCCCGCCCGACCGCCAGCCGCGGGTGGCGCTCGTGGGTCACCACGGTCGACCACAAGAAGATCGGCATCATGTACGGCGCCACGGCGCTGGCGTTCCTGATGATCGGCGGCCTCGAGGCGCTGCTGATCCGCCTGCAGCTGTGGGCGCCTCGGGGCACGCTGCTCAGCGCCGACCTCTACAACCAGGTGTACACGATGCACGGCACGACGATGGTCTTCCTCGTCGTCATGCCCATCGGCGCCTGCTTCGCCAACTACCTGATGCCGCTGCAGATCGGCGCGCGCGACGTCGCCTTCCCCCGCATCAACGCGTTCAGCTACTGGTGCTACCTGTTCGGTGGCGTCTTCTTGAACACCAGCTGGCTCCTCGGCGGTGGCGCCGACGGCGGGTGGTTCAACTACGCCCCGAACAACGGCGTCATCTTCTCGCCCAGCCACGGCATCGACTTCTGGAACCTGGGCCTCATCATCACGGGCATCGCCTCGCTCACCGGCGCGGTGAACCTCATCGTCACCGTGCTCAACATGCGGGCCCCCGGCATGACCCTCATGAAGATGCCGGTGTTCACCTGGATGACCCTGGTCACCCAGTTCCTGCTGCTGTTCGCCATCCCGGTGCTCACCGCCGCCCAGGTCCTGTTGATGATGGACCGGCTCTTCGACGCCAACTTCTTCAACGTCGCCAAGGGCGCCAACCCGCTGCTCTGGCAGCACCTGTTCTGGGTCTTCGGGCACCCCGAGGTGTACCTCATGATCCTCCCGGCGTTCGGCCTCGTGTCGGAGATGCTGCCGGTGTTCTCCCGCAAGCCGATCTTCGGCTACCCGTTCATCGTCTTCTCGGGCGTCGCCATCGGCTTCATGGGCTTCGGCGTGTGGGCCCACCACATGTTCGTGTCGGGCATCGGCCCGATCTCGGTCACGACCTTCTCGCTGACCACGATGTTCATCGCCGTGCCGACCGGCGTGAAGATCCTCAACTGGACCGCCACCATGTGGGGCGGCAAGTTGCGCTTCACGTCCCCGCTGCTGTTCTCGATCGGCCTCGTCACGATGTTCACCATCGGTGGCCTCTCGGGCGTGACCCACGCCATCGCCCCGGCCGACTCCCAGCAGACCGACACCTACTACATCGTCGCCCACTTCCACTACGTGCTGTTCGGCGGGGCGTTCTTCGGCTTCGTCGGGGCGTTCTACTTCTACTGGCCCAAGGCGTTCGGCTACATGCTGAACGAGACCCTGGGCAAGACGAACTTCTGGATGATGCTGCTCGGCTTCAACCTGACCTTCGCGCCCATGCACATCCTGGGCCTGCAGGGCATGAGCCGCCGGGTCTACACCTACGACGCCGGCTACGGCTTCGAGCTCTGGAACAAGGTGGCCACCATCGGCGCCTTCATCCTGGCCACCAGCGTGCTGCTGTTCGTGTTCAACATCATCTACAGCAAGGTGAAGGCGAAGTCGCTCCCGCCGGTCGGGGCCGACCCGTGGGACGCCCGCACCATCGAGTGGATGACCCCCTCGCCCACGCCGGAGTACAACTACGACCCGATCCCCACCGTCACGCGGGTCGACGACTTCTGGTACCGCAAGTACGGCGAGACCAAGGACGGCAAGCTGGTCCGCATCGCCGCCACCGACGACGTCGTGCAGCAGCGCAGCGACGGCAAGGGGATCCACCTCCCGTCGCCGTCGTACTGGCCGATCGTGGCGGCCCTGGGCCTGCCCCTCGTCGCCTACGGCCTGATCTTCAGCCTGTGGCTGTGCCTCATCGGCGGCATCATCACCGTCGCCGGCATCTACGGCTGGGCGCTCGAGCCGCCGGACGACCCCGACGCCGCCCACGAGGACCACGGCCCCGGTGGCCACACCTCCGACGACGGCACCGCCGTCGAGGAGACCACCGAGGCCCTGCCCGAGGCCGAGGCCGAGAAGGAGGCCGAGACCGTTGGCTGAGACCGTCTACGCCCACGAGAGCGTGGCGCAGGCCGACGCCCACGCCGCTGCCGCGCACATCGAGCACGACACCAACACGGGCATCTCGAACACCAAGCTGGCGATGTGGCTGTTCCTGGCCTCGGAGTGCCTGCTCTTCGGTGGCCTCATCACCACCTACATCCTCTACCGCAACCCGCTCGAGGGCCCCACCCCGCACGAGATCTACGACATCCCGTTCACGTCGACGTCGTCGTTCATCCTGCTGATGAGCTCGCTCACCATGGTGCTGGCCGTCTCGGCCATCGAGCGGGGCGACCACCAGCGCCTGCGGGTGTGGCTCGGCGCCACCGCCCTGCTGGGCGCCACGTTCATCGCCGGGCAGGTCTACGAGTTCACGGTGTTCTACCGGGAAGGCCTCGGCTTCACCACGAGCCGCTTCTCCTCGGCCTTCTACACCCTCACCGGCTTCCACGGCGTGCACGTCACCGTCGGCATCATCATGTTGGTGTCGCTGCTGGTGCTGTCGCTGCGTGGCAAGCTGCCCGAGCACCGGTCAGAGACCGTCGAGGTCGTCGGCTTGTACTGGCACTTCGTCGACATCGTCTGGATCTTCATCTTCGCCGTCGTCTACCTGGTCCCGTCGTAGGAGTCACCATGGCCCTCACGTCCCACGATGACATCCCCACCGACGTCCTCGACGGTGCGGTCAAGCCCTACTCGCGCGACAAGATCTACGTGCTCACGGCGCTTTTCCTCGCCGCCATCACGGTCGTCGAGGTGCTCACCTACGCCGCCCCGGACTTCCCCCTGTGGAGCCACGAGCACAACCTGATCGTGCCGGTGCTGATGATCCTGATGGCGGTGAAGTTCTTCACCGTCGCCTACATCTTCATGCACCTCCGCTTCGACAAGCCGCTGCTCACGAGGGTCTTCTACTCGGGCCTGGTCGTGGCGCTGCTCGTCTACATCGCCGTGCTGTCGACGTTCCGGATCTGGTGGTCCGACCAGCACAACTGACCCGAGCGGGCGCCGGGTCGGGCGCTACTCCCAGCGGAACCAACGGGCCGCCGCCAGCGGCGCCGCCACCGCCCACACCGCCAGCACCATCCAGGCGCGCCCCGCCGCGGGGGCGCCGTCGCGCAGGCAGCTCTGCACCACCGTGCTGAGGGCCCCGGCGGGAGTCGCCTTGCCGAGCGTCGCCAGCCACGCGGGCATCTCCGAGAACGGGATGATCATGCCGCCGAGGAGCAGCAGGACCAGGTAGAGGCCGTTGGCCAGGGCGAGGGTGAGCGTGCCGCGCAGGGTGCCGGCCATGAGGAGGCCCACACCGGCGAAGGCGGCGGTGCCGAGCAGCAGGGCCAGCGGTGTCAGCGCCGGCGTGCCGCCGGGGCCCCATCCGAGGGCGAGAGCGGCGCCCACCAGCACCACGACCTGGATGGTCAGCAGCACCAGCACCATGGCGATCTTGGCCGCCACCAGCCGGGTGCGCCCGAGGGGCGTCGTGCCGAGCCGCTTGAGGACCTTGTACTGGCGCTCGAAGCCGGTGGCGATGCTGAGGCTCACCATGGCGCTCGACATGACGGCCAGGGCCAGGACGCCCGGTGCGAGGAAGTCGACCGCGTCGGTGACGCCCTCGGGCATGGGCAGCACGTCGACGAGCGAGAAGAACACGAGCAGCAGCAGCGGGATGACGATGCTGACGAGGAGCTGCTCGCCGTTGCGGAGGCTGAGGGTGAGCTCGGTGCGGGTCTGGGTGAGCAGCGCCCTCATCGTCGTGCCGCCCCTCGGCCGGGACGGCGTCGCCGGCTGCCACCGCCCCGCCGGTCGGCGCCGTCGAGCGGCGGGGCGGCTCCGGCTGCGGCGTCGGCATCGGCGGCGGAGCGGGTCAGGCGCAGGAACACGTCCTCCAGCCGTTGCCGCCCGGCGCGCAGGTCGGCCAACGGCAGGTCGCGCTCGGCCAACCAGGCGGTGAGAGCGGCCACGGTGGCCGGGGCGGCCGCGGTGGCGACCCGGTACTCGCCGGGGCTCTCCTCGGTGACGCCGGCGCCGAGGTGCTCGGCCAGGGCGGCGACGTCGATCCCGCCCGGCGCGCCGAAGTGCAGCTCCTCGCCCTGGCCGGTGGCCATGAGCTCAGCGGGGGTGGCGTCGGCGAGCAGCTGCCCGTGGTCGATGATCACCACGCGGTCGGCCAGCTTCTCGGCCTCGTCGAGGTCGTGGGTGGTGAGCAGCACCGCCACGCCGTCGTCGCGCAGGTCGGCCACGATGCGGCGGATCAGCTGGCGGCCGGCGGGGTCGATGCCGGCGGTCGGCTCGTCGAGGAAGGCCACCTGAGGCCGGCCGACCAGCGCCAGGGCGAGCGACAGGCGCTGCTGCTCGCCACCCGACAGCGACCGCCACGTGGCTCCTCGCCGATCCGCCAGCCCGACCCGCTCGAGCAGCGCCTCGGGATCGGCGGGGTCGTCGTAGTAGCTGGCGAAGAGCCGCAGCACCTCGAGGGGGCGGATGCCCGTGTAGACCCCGCCGGCCTGGAGCATCACGCCCATCTGGGGCACGAGGCGGCCGTGGTCGGCCGCCGGGTCGAGGCCGAGCACGCGCACCGTCCCCGAGCTCGGTCGGCGGTAGCCCTCGAGCGTCTCGACGGTGGAGGTCTTGCCGGCCCCGTTCGGGCCCAGCAGCGCGGTGATGCGGCCCCGCTCGGCCCGGAAGGACAGGCCGTCGACGGCGACGTGGTCGCCGTAGCGGATGGTCAGGTCGTCGACCTCGACCGCCGGGTCGGGGGGCCGGGACGCGTCGGCGGAAGGCACGATCGGACGCTACCGGGCCGACGACTACGGTTCAGATCGTGATCGACGTCCGCCGGATCCGCACCGACTACGACGCCGTCCGAGCTGCTCTCGCCCGTCGGGGCGACGGCACCGAGGAGCTCGACCGGGTCCACGAGCTCGACCAGCGGGCCCGGCAGGTCTCCTCCCAGCGCGACGAGCTGCGCGCCCGGGTCAACGCCCTCTCCAAGGCGATCGCCCAGCTGCGGCGAGACGGCGACGCGTCCGCCGCCGAGGCCAAGCAGGCCGAGAGCCGGCAGCTCGGCGACACCGAGAAGGCGCTGGCCGCAGAAGCCGACGAGCTCTCCGGCACCGTGCGCGACCTGCTGCTGCGCATCCCCAACCTGCCGGCCGACGACGCGCCCGACGGCGCCGGCCCCGACGACAACCCGGTGGTCGAGGTGGTCGGCCCGGGCGACGATCCCGCCGCGTGGGGCGAGCACCAGCGGGTGCCGCACTGGGACATCGGCTCGCAGCTGGGCATCCTCGACCTCGAACGGGCCGTGAAGCTGTCGGGGGCGATGTTCACCATGTTCCGCGGGCAGGGCGCGACCTTGGCGCGGGCGTTGTGCCAGGCGGCGCTCGACCGCAACAGCGACGCCTTCGAGGAGGTGCGCCCTCCCACGGTCGTGCTCACCGAGACGATGGTGAGCACCGGCCACCTGCCCAAGTTCATCGACGACGCCTACCACCTCGAGCGGGACGACCTGTGGGCGATCCCCACCGCCGAGGTGCCGCTCACCTCGCTGGCGCGCGACGAGATCCTCGCCGAGTCCGACCTCCCGATGCGGCTGATGGCCTACACGCCGTGCTTCCGAAGGGAGGCCGGCTCGGCCGGCCGTGACACCCGCGGGCTGCTCCGCGTCCACGAGTTCGACAAGGTCGAGATCCTCGCCTACACCACGCCCGAGCAGGCGCCGGCCGTGCACCGCGACATCCTCGCCCGGGCGGAGGCCCTCATCGCCGACCTCGGCCTCACCTACCGGGTCCTCGACCTCTGCACCGGCGACCTCGGCAACTCCGCCGCTCGCACGTTCGACATCGAAGTGTACGCGCCCGGGGTGGGCCAGTGGCTCGAGGTGTCGTCGGTGTCGTGGTTCAGCGACTACCAGGCCCGCCGAGCCAACATCCGCTACCGGCCCGCCGAAGGGAAGGGCACCGAGATCGTGCACACCCTGAACGGTTCGGCGCTCGCCGTGCCGCGTGTGTGGGCCGCGCTGGTGGAGACCCTCCGGCAACCCGACGGCTCGGTCCGCATCCCCGAGGTGCTCCTGCCGTACATGCGCGGCGCCGTCGAGATCCGCTGACGGCCGTGGCCGTGCGGCTTCCGCCGCGCCCGTTGGCGGTGGCCGCCGGCGGCGTCGTGGGCAGCTGGCTGCGGTGGGGGGTGGCCTCCGCCTTCCCCGTGGCCGGCGGCACCTTCCCGGTCACCACGCTGGCGATCAACGTCGTCGGATCGGCCGTCCTGGGAGCGGTGCTCGTGACCCTGCTCGACCGGCCGCCACCGAGGACCCACCTGCACGCCTTCCTCGGCACGGGGCTGCTCGGTGCGTTCACCACCTTCTCGACGTTCACCGTCGAGGCGGTCGAGCTCGTGCGCACCGGCCACTGGCCGGTGGCGGCGGCCTACCTGACGGCGAGTGTCGCCCTCGGGCTGGCGGCCGTGCTCGCGGCCATGGTCCTGGTCCGCCGGCTGCTCGGCGCTCCGCCGCCGACGGCGTCGTGAACGGCCTCCTCGTCGTGGGCGGCGCGGGGGCCGTCGGGGCGGTGAGCCGGCACCTGCTCGACGTGGGGCTGCGTCGTCGGTTCCCCGACGGCCCCTCGATCGGCATCCTCGTGGCCAACGCGGCCGGCTCGCTCGTGCTCGGAGTGCTCACCAGGTGGGCGGCCGGGCACGTGGTCGACCCCGGGGTGCGCCTGGCCGTCGCCGTCGGCTTCTGCGGCGGGCTGACCACGTTCTCCACCTTCGTGGCCCAGCTCGCCGAGCAGCTCGAGAGCGGACGCCGCGCCGGTGCGGTCCGGTGGGCGGCCGTCATGCTCCTCACCGGGCTGGTCGCCGCCGGCGCCGGGGTGGCGGTCGGCCGCGCCCTGTGACGCTCCGAGCCCCTCCCCGCCGCTCTTCGCTGGCTCGATCGGTGGCCTCATGAGGTGATGGATCGAGCCACCGGTCGGGAGGGTCAGGGGTCGCGAGGGTCAGGGGTCGGGAGGGGTCAGGGGAGGAGGCGCATCACCTGCTCGGCGACGAGGCGGAGGTGGTCGAGGTCGTCGAGGTCGAGCACCTGCAGGTAGACCCGCTCGGCGCCGGCCTCGACGTAGGTGGCGATCTTGTCGAGCACCTCCGAGGGCGTGCCGGCGGCGCCGTTGTTCCGCAGCTCGTCGGCGGCGCGTCCGATGTTGCCGGCCCGGCGCTCCACCTCGGCGTCGTTCTCGCCGCAGCACAGCACGAGCGCCGCCGAGCACACCAACGAGTCGGGGTCACGGTCGCGCGCCTCGCAGGCGGCCCGCACCCGGGCGCACTGGGCGGCGAACACCTCCACCGGGGCGAACGGCACGTTGAACTCGTGGGCGTAGTGCGCCGCCAGCCGGGGCGTGCGGGTCGGTCCGTGCCCGCCGATGATGATCGGCGGGCCACCCGGCTGCAGCGGCTTGGGCAGGGCCGGCGATCCGACCAGCCCGTAGTGCTGGCCCTCGAAGGTGTACTGCGAGTCGGCCGGGGTGTGCCACAGGCCGGTGATGATCTCGAGCTGCTCCTCGAGGCGGTCGAAGCGCTCCTTGGTGGTCGGGAAGGGGATGCCGTAGGCGACGTGCTCGTCGTCGTACCAGCCGGCCCCGAGGCCGAGCTCCACCCGGCCGCCGCTCATGTCGTCGACCTGGGCCACGGCCACCGCGAGCGGTCCCGGCAACCGGAACGTCGCCGACGTCACGAGGGTGCCGAGCCGGATGGTGACGGTCTCTCGGGCGATGGCGCCCAGGGTCACCCAGGTGTCGGTCGGACCGGGGAGCCCGCTGACCTCACCCATCTTGAGGTAGTGGTCGGAGCGGAAGAAGGCGTCGTAGCCGAGCTCCTCGGCCGTCTGGGCGACGGTGAGCTGTTGGAGGTACGACGCCCCCTGCTGGGGCTCGACGAAGACGCGCAGGTCCATGGGTGCTCCTGGTGTCGGGGGCCGGGCCGAGGCTACCGGCGCGGTGGATCAGGGCTTCCCGGTCGTGCTGCCGGTGCGCCCGGAGCCTGCGGTGTGGCCGGTCCGGGTGTCGTCGCGAGGTTCGGTGCCCCGCCGGGCGAGCACGATGAACACGGTGAGGGCGATCGCCGTGGCGAGCAGCAGGCCGATGCGAGTGGGGCCCACCGAGTCGATCCAGTCGCTCATGCGGCCGCTGAGGTCGAACATCCACTGGGCCACCCCGCCGCCGCTCGTGTCGCCGCTGTAGACCCGCAGCTCGTACCAGCCGTAGTAGGTGACGTACAGCCCGGCGAGCACCAGCAGGGCGCCGGAGATGCGCCCGACGTAGGGCAGCACGCCGCGCAGCCGGCGCACGAGCGACTGGCGGGCCAGAGCGATGGCGAGGGTGAGCACCATCAGCACGAGGCCCATGCCCAGCGCGTAGGCGAGGAACGCCCCGATGCCCACGACGACGCTCTCGTTCTCGATGGTGGTGGAGACGGCGGCGGTGAACAGCGCGAACGTGCAGCTCAACGAGACCAGGGCGTAGGAGACGCCGAACAGGAACACCGACGTGAGCTCGCGGGAGTCGGTGCCCTTCGACATCTTGGGCAGCCGCACGGTGATCGTGCGCCCGGTGAGCATGACGACACCGAGCACCACGAGCACGATGCCGAGCACGATGGTGAGCCACGGCAAGCGGTCGTTGATGCGGTTGAGGAGCGGCTCGAGCACGATGCCGAGCAGGCCGAACACCACCACGAAGCCGGCGGTCATGGCCGCCCCGACGGTGAGGGCACGCACGACGGTGCGGCCGGTGTCGTGGTCGTCGGCGTGGTCGGCGCCCTCGAGTCCGAGGAAGTACGACAGGTAGGCGGGCAGCATGGCGAAGCCGCACGGGTTGAACGTCGCCACCATCCCGACGCCGAAGGCGTAGACGAGCGACGGGTTCACGTCACACGCCCAGCTTGTCGTCGATCAGCGCCTGCAGCTCGGCCTGCGACAGCTCGCCGTTGTGCACCGCGACGATCGTGCCGTCGGCCGCGACCAGCACGGTCCGGGGCAGGCCCATGCCCCCGAAGGCGCGGAAGACCTCGCCCTTGGGATCGCGACCGACGGGGTAGGTCGCTCCCGTGCGGTCGAGCATCTCCTTGCCGCTCTCGGCTCGCTCGGCCACGTCGAGGCCCAGGAACGCGACGCGGTCCTGGTTGGCCTGGTACACCTGCTCGATGGCCGGCATCTCCTTGATGCACGGCCCGCAGTAGGCGGCCCAGAAGTTCAGCACCATGGGGCGACCATCGGTCGACAGCGGCACCTGTTCGCCGTCGAAGGTCACGAAGCTCACCTGGGGCAGCGCCTGCCCGGTGGGGTCGGCGCCCGCCTCGAGGCCGTCCGCGCCGGTGGGGAGCGTGGCGTTCGGATCGAGCTGCTGGACGTCGGAGGAGCCGTCGTCGCCGCCCGACGCGAAGGCCACCACCGTGGCGATGGCGAGCACGACCGTGGCCAGCGCCGCGGCCCACAGCAGGCCCCGGTTCCTCCGGCGAGGCGATGCCGCGGGTGGCTGGTCGTCGGGTGGCAGCGAGGTGGTGTCCATGGCGGGGCCGGCCCCCGTGGCGGGGTCCCGTCACGTGGCCACGCTCGACGGTAGCCGTGGGTCCGTCACCGTCCCAACCGCCGGAAGGCCCCTTGGGCCCCGGGCCGAACGCCTCTCGGGGCGTTGGCCCGGGGCCGGTCCGCCACGTCGATCCGCCGCCGCCCGTCCGCGCTCCCGGCAGGCGGGGCCGGCACGAGGCGGCGGCCCCGCCCGGGGTTCGTGGGCGGGTTGGGGTGCGGTCAGGCCGACCGGAGGTGGCCCTGGAGGTGCAGCGGCACCGGGATGTCGGGCAGCTGGTCCTCCGGGCGGGGCTGCTTGGGGGGCCGACCCCGGCGACGCTTGGTGGCCAGGATCTTCCCGTTGAGGAACATCTGCCCACCCCACACGCCCCACGGCTCGTGGCGTTCGATCGCCCCCTCGAGGCACTCGAGCATCACCGGGCACGTGGCGCAGATGGCCTTGGCCGCGGCGATGTCCTGCAGCTCCTCGGAGAAGAACACGCCGGTGAGCGAACCCTGCAGGTCGTTGCAGGCGGCGTTCGCCCGGACGGCTGGCGAGATGTCGTCGATGGCCTCGGCGAGCATCGGAGTCCCTTTCGGTGCGGGGATGGGTCGGGTGGTGGTGGGTGCTGGACAGCTCCGCTGGTGGTTCGACCGGTGGGCGGCCGGAAGCTCAGCGGTTCGGGCTGCGGCCAACGCAGAAAGGCCGCCGGGGGAACCCGGCGGCCTTCGGAAGCGTCGTACGCAGCGGTGGCTACGTGCGGCTCGGAGGTCGCCGGGCGGGATGCTTGTGGCCGAAGCCGGAGGCGGCACCCATGGCCGGGACGTACCAGTTGATGGTGGCGTCGGTGGTCACGGCCGGGCTCGCCCCGAGGGCGCGCACACGCCCGCGGGCGCCGCAGGCGGCGGGCGCGGAGGCGAGGGCGGTCGTGAACATGTGAGCCACCCAACCACAGCTCGGGGGATCGGTCAACGGAATAATCGACGAACGGCCCTTGACGGCCCGGCGCCGGGACTCTGGCCGGAACGTGGTGAGCGGTAGCGTGCGCCGTCATGGCGCTCTCCGACAGCGGCCCCGGGCCTGGCCCCGCCCGCAGGCCCGGCAGGCCCGGCAGGCCGAACGGGGCCGACGTCTTGTTGCCCCCGCCGTCGGCGGGCCGGGTCTTCCGGGGCACTCGCCGCGTGCGCCTGGGTGACGTCGACCCCGCCGGGCGGCTGCGCCTCGACGCGCTGGCCCGCTACCTGCAGGACGTGAGCAGCGACGACAGCGAGGACTCCGGGCTGCCCGACGCCCAGGCCTGGGTGGTGCGCCGCACCGTCGTGGAGCACCGTCGGGCCGCGGCTCTCGGTGAGCAGCTGCAGCTGACCACCTTCTGCACGGGCTACGGCAGCCGGTGGGCCGAACGCCGCGTCGCCGTGCGCGGGCGGTCCGGTGCGGTGCTCGACGCGGCGACGGTGTGGGTCCACGTCGATCCGGCCACGGGGCGCCCGCGCTCGTTGCCGCTCGGGTTCCACGAGGTCTACGGCCCGGCAGCGGCTGGTCGCGAGGTGCTGGCCCGGCAGGTCCACGAGCCGGTCTCGGCCGACACCCCTGCGGTCGACCGGTTCGAGTGGTTGCCCCGGGCGGCCGACCTCGACGTGCTCGACCACGTCAACAACGCCGTGGCGTGGGCGGTGCTCGAGCAGGTACGGGCCCGTCTGCTCGTCGCCGCCGGGGTCGGGCGCGGCGCGCCGGGCGACCCCTTCGCGTCGGCGTTCCGCGCCGAGGTGGAGTTCCGCGAGGCAGTGGAGCGGGTGGTGGCCGACGCCGGGGCGCCGCTCGTCGTCGCCCACGCGGCCGACGGGCCCGCTCGGGTGGTCACGCTCTGGTCGGGCGACGGAGGCACCGCCCACGTGACGGCCCGCCTTCAGCCGTTGGGTGAGAGCACTCGCCCGTAGAGCAGCGGTGCGCCGCTCGAGCGGTCACGAACCACCACCAGGAAGGGCCGGTCGACGGTGACGACCGTGGCGCTCGGCGTCGACGGCGCCACCCCCGACGGCGCCACCGCCGACCCACCTCCTCCGGTCGAGCCGGTCGTGCCGGTCGTGCCGGTGGTGCCGGTGGACGTGGACGTGCTCGCCCGTCCCGCCGTGGTGCTGGGCGCCGGCGGCGTGGGGTTGGTGGCGGTGGCCTCGGTGCCCTGCTCGGCCACCGCGAGGTAGGTCTGCTGCAGCACCGAGGAGATCGAGAGGGGTTCTGGGCTGATGCCGGTGAGGTCGGCGGCGAGGGGGTCCATGGCGTCGGCGAGGCCCAGGTCGCGCAGGGCGTCGGTGAGCGGGGCGTCGGTGGTGAAGCCGAAGCGGGGCAGCGAGAGGTCGACCGTGGCGGGCGTGAGGGAGGCGAGGAGGTCGCCCAGCCGTGACCCGTCGAGCCCTGCCTCGACCTCGCCGAAGCGGCCGTCGGCCGGCACGATGACGGTCATCCAGAGGTCCCGGCCGAGGTACGGCAGGTCGACCGCGGTCCACCCGTCGCCGGTGCCGAGGCGCACGTCGCGCAGCCCGGGGTTGCGCATCATCGGCACGGTCGTGGTGGTGGAGTCGAGGTGGCGGAAGGGCGCCAGGCGGGTCCGGGCCTCGTCGAACGGCGTGAGCCACGGGGCCTTGAGGTAGGCGGCGCCGGCCGCCACCAGACGGGTCGTCGGCGGGACCGAGCCCCGGGGCACCAGCTGGTCGATGTGGCCGCGGGTGGCGGAGCTCGCCCAGTCGTTCATGGCCCGGCGGGCGGTCTCGGGATCGGAGCGGAAGTCGGTGGTGTGGACCCCGGCGTCCCACGTGGTGGCCAGCTCGTCGAGCCACCCCTGCTCGAACGGGGTGTCCTTCGGCAGCCACAGGCCGTCGACGAGGTCGACCGACACCGTGCCCGTGCGACCGCTGGCGTCGCGCTGGGTGCCCGAGCGGGAGCGGACGATCCGGTCGAGCGACGCCACCCCGGAGGCCAGGGTGGCCGCGCCGCCCTCGACCGACGCGGCTCCGAGCACGCGGTCGAGCTCTTCGGCCGTCGTGCCCGCCGCGCCGACCCGGGCCTGGGCGAGCGAGGACGCCACTGGCAACGGCGCCACGGTGACGTCCGAGCCGGGGCTGGCCGCCGCCAGGTGCTGCTCGAGGCGGACCGCCAGGTCGAGCACCGGCGTCGCCGCTCGGCTGCCCGCCTCCGCGTCGAGCGGGCCTTGCGTGCCGACGCCACGGACCTGCGAGCCGGAACCGCCAGCGCACGCGGCGAGCAGCACCACGACGGCCGCGGCGGCGAGGCCGAGAGCGCGGCGGCCGGTGGGCATGGCCGCCACGGTAGGGCCTGGTCAGCTTCCCGCAGCGTCGAGGGCGGCGGTGGCGGCGGC
Source organism: Actinomycetes bacterium (assembly GCA_029782145.1). GTDB lineage: Bacteria > Actinomycetota > Acidimicrobiia > Acidimicrobiales > Acidimicrobilacustridaceae > CAMFLJ01. The sequence continues at coordinate 372,702 of JAKOVH010000026.1, forward strand.
CAGCATGCGGGCCGAGCACCCGGCCATGGGGATCGGCGGCGCCAGCTCGTCGACCAGGCGGTCGGCGATGCTGCGCAACGCCTCGGCGGCCGGTCCGGTGCCGAGCGCGACGGGTGCTCCCGTGTCGCCCCCGGTGGAGACCGCCGGCTCGAGCGGCACCGACCCCAGCAGCGGCACGCCGGCCTCCTCGGCGAGGGCGGCGCCGCCACCTTCGCCGAACACGGCGTGGAGCTCGCCGTGCTCGCAGCGGAAGGCGCTCATGTTCTCGATCACCCCGAGCACGTGGAGGTGGCTCTTGCGCGCCATGGTCACCGCCCGGCTGGCGACGCGCTGGGCGGCCAGGGCGGGGGTCGTGACGACCACCATCTCGGTCTGGGGCAGCATCCGGGCCAGGCCCATCTGGACGTCGCCGGTGCCCGGGGGCAGGTCGACGACGACGTAGTCGAGGTCGTCGGCCCACGCCACGTCCTCGAGGAAGTGCTGCACGGCCCGGTTCAGGATCAGCCCCCGCCACATCAGGGCGTCGGTCTCGTCGTCGACGAGCAGGCCCATCGACACCACGTCGAGGCGCCCGGCGCCGACCGCCAGCGAGTGGGGCGTGATGCGGCGTCCGCCGTCGGGGGCGGCCTCGGCGGCCAGCCGGCCCTCGAGGCCCAGCATGCGAGGGATCGAGAAGCCCCAGATGTCGGCGTCGATCACCCCGACCGCGAACCCGCGCCGGGCCAGCGCCGCCGCCAGGTTGGCGGAGATCGAGGACTTGCCCACCCCACCCTTGCCCGAGGCGATGGCGAGCACCCTCGCTCCGGTCGGCACCGCGTTGGGGCCGGCCGAGCCCTGGGCAGCTCGCCGAGCGACGTCCATGGCGGCCGAGCGCTGCTCGGGGGTCATCTCGGCCCACTCGATGCGCACAGTCGTGACGCCGGGCAGGCCCTCCACCCGGGAGATCACGTCACGCTTCAGCTGGGCCCGCAACGGGCACCCGGCGGTGGTGAGGGCCACGGTGACCACCACCGAGCCGTCGTCGCGCACGTCGGCGGCGCGTGCCATGCCCAGCTCGACGATGTCGGCGCCGAGCTCGGGGTCGATGACGCCCCGCAGCGCAGCGAGCACGTCGTCGGGGGAGGGGAGAGTGGCCACACCCCGATTCTAACGGCGGGTGCCGTGTAAACTCGGCTCGTGGAACCGTCGGCGGCCCAGGATCGTCCCGTACCGCCTCGTGGTGGGGGACCGGAGCGCTCTCCCCGCCTCGACGTGCTCAAGGCGCTCGGCGACAACACCCGCTACGCCATCTACCTGGAGCTGGCGCGCTCGCCCCTGCCGCTCACCACCTCCGAGGTCGCCGACCTGCTGGGCCTGCACGTCAACACGGTGCGGCCCCACCTCGAGCGCATGCGCGACGTCGGCCTGCTGGCGGTCGACACCGAGGCGCGCGGCAGCGTCGGCCGTCCCCAGCACCGGTGGTCGCTCAGCCCTGATGCCCCCTCGCTCGGCCTGGAGCCCTCGCCGTGGCCGACCCTCGCCCGCACGCTGCTCGACGCGGCCGCCCAGGGTGGCCTGGCGTCCGACGATCTCGCCGACGCCGGGCGACGGCAGGGCCAGCTCGACGCCGCCCAGTGGCCCGACGGCACCGAGTGCCTCGACGGCCTGGTGGTCGAGCAGGCCCGCCTGGGGTTCGACCCGGCCACCGTCGAGGAGCCCCGCCGCGCCACCGTCGCCTTCGCCCACTGCCCGTTCCGTGACCTGGCCTCCGAGCACCCCGATCTGGTGTGCGCCCTCCACGGTGGTCTGGTCGAGGGGTTCGTCGGGTCCTGGCCGGGCTGCGCGGTCGAACGGTTCCACGCCCTCGTCGACCGCTCCCCCTGCCAGGTCGACCTGGTGCTGCGATGACCGCCGGTGCCGTCGGCCCCGCCCCCGGCCCCTGTCGCGTGCCGTGCCCGGACCGCTACCCTTCCCATCCACCGCAGTTCCACGGAGGACACCACACGTGATCACCCTCACCGACACCGCGTCAACGAAGGTCAAGGAGCTCCTCGCCCAGGAGGGCCAGGACGGTCTCATGCTGCGCGTGGCCGTCCGTCCGGGAGGCTGCTCGGGCTTCAGCTACGAGATGTTCTTCGACAGCGAGAAGGACAGCGACGACCTCCTCGCCGAGCAGGCCGGTGTGCCGGTGGTGGTCGACCCGTCGAGCGCCCAGCTGCTCACCGGTGCCACCCTCGACTACAAGGACGGCCTGCAGGGCGCCGGGTTCGCCATCGACAACCCCAACGCGCAGAAGACCTGCGGCTGCGGCCAGTCCTTCAGCTGAACGCCGAACGCAGGGCGGCGGCCAGCTCGCCCCGGTCGAAGACGTTGTCGAGGCGGGCCGTGACCGTGCCGTCCGCCCCGGCCACGAAGAGGCTCGGCTCGAACGACAGCCCGTAGGCGCCCACCACCGGCGCGAGGCCGCCGGCGGCCGGGTCGGCGCCGCCGTTCGGGTCGGCGTAGACCTCGGCGTGCACGAACGTCATGCCCGGGAAGCTCGCCTGCTGCTCCATCACCAGGTCGAGCACCGGCCCGCACACGCCGGTCTGGCAGAACTGCGGGGTGCTGATCATCAGCGCCACCGGCGTGCCCGCGCCCAGTGCCTCGGTGAGGGTGAGGTCGTGGAAGGGGCAGCGGGGTGAGCGGGTGCAGATCGGGTCGACGCCTCGTGCGTCCGTCGTGGTGGGGGTGTCGACCGCCACCATCGCCTCCCCGACCTGGGTGACGGGCGAGCCGCCTGGCGCCTCCACGCGGAAGGCCTGGCTGGCCGGCCGCCCGTCGAGCTCGGTCGACACGGTCCAGGTGCCGGCCTGGTCGAACGTCGTGACGAGCGGGTAGTAGCCGATCGGGACGCCGTCGCGGTGGCGGCTCAAGGTGAGCGGCCCGCCGACGTCGGCGCCCTCCCGGGCCAGTTGCACGGTGAGCGTGTCGGGACCGTCCGGGTCGGGAGGCCCTTCCGCGGTGGCCACGGCGAGGGCGAGCCGCTGGGGCGTGCCCGCCTCGGCGTAGCCGCCGGTGTAGTTGAACAACCCCACCAGCTGCCGACCGCCCAGGTCGGTGGAGAGCGTGAGCCGCCCGGCGTCGTCGGGGCCGGAGGCGGCGTCGGAGCCGCACGCGGCGAGCAGCGACGGAGCCGAGATGGCGACGGCACCGAGCCCGCCGGCCAGACCCATCCGGCGCAGGAACGTCCGCCGGTCGAGGTGGGAGCGAGGCGGTGCGGGAGCCATCGGGCGTCGAACCTATCGTGAGGCCGATGTCGGACCCGGTCGCCCCCTCTTCGCCTCCCTCACCCACCTCGCCCGCCCAGGTGGCCTTCACCGTCGACGGCCGGCCCGTCGAGGTGCCCGACGACGGCTCGTCGCTGCTGGTCGCCCTGCGCGACCACCTCGGCGTCCGCTCGGCCAAGGACGGGTGCAGCCCCCAGGGCCAGTGCGGCTGCTGCACGGTGCTGGTCGACGGCGCCCCGCGGGTCGCCTGCGTGACCCCGGTGCGGCGGATCGCGGGACGGGTGGTCACCACGGTCGACGGCCTGGGCGACGACGACAGGGCCCGCTGGGCGGGCGCCTTCCTCGCCACGGGCGCCAGCCAGTGCGGCTTCTGCACTCCCGGCATCGTCTGCCGGCTCGAGGGCCTGCGCTCCAAGGGCACCGCCGCCGACGACCGGGCGCCGGTCGACCGGGCCCTGGCGGCCCACCTGTGCCGCTGCACCGGATGGCAGACCATCGGCGAGGCATGGGCGCTCGCCACCACGGGGGCGGCCGGCACCGCGCTCGCCCTCGGGGCCGATCGCGACCTCGAGGCCGCCGGTCGACGGGCCACCCTCGAAGGCGGAAGCCCGCAGCACGTCGGCGCCGACGTCGTCCTCGGTCGCGCCGGCTTCGCCGACGACACCGCTCCGGAAGGGGCACTGGTGGCGGTGCCCGACGGCGACGGAGGCTGGGCGGTGGGCGAGACCCTCACCGAGGCCCGGGCCGCGGCCGGGAAGGTGCAGGGTCGCCACGGCACCGTCGAGCCCGTGCCGCCGCTGGACCTGCCGGAGGGGGAGTGGGCCCTCGCCCTGCGCACCAGCTGGGTCGAGCCGGCGTACCTGGAGACCGACGCCTCGTGGTGCGTGCCCGGCGGCGAGCCGGTGAGCCCGTTGGCCAACGGCGGAGCGTTCGGCGCCAAGGTCGGCTCGCTGGTCGTCGGCGCCGTCCGGGACCTCGCCGATCGCCACGGTCGCCCGGTGCGGGTGCTGCTGTCCAGGGAGGACACGGTGCGGCTCGGCCCCAAACGGCCGCCGGTCGCCGCCGGCGTCAGGGCGAACGGCACCGGGGTGCTGCGAGCGGTGCGCACCGCCGGCCTCGCCGAGGCCGTCCACGCCGTCGCCCCCGGCCTCGTCGTGGAGGAGGTCGACCTCGCCGGCCCACCCACCTCGGTCGCCATCCGCGGCGCCGGCTGGGTCGAGGCGGCCGTGCTCCTCGCCGCGTTGGAGGCCCGCTCCGCGCTCGACGGCGCACCGGGAGGCAGCGCCGCGCACGTGGCCCGCGTGGTGTCGCCGGCCGGTGGCGAGGCGGTGGCGGCGGTGGGCCTCGACGGTGCCATCCGCGTCGAGGTGCGCTGCGGTCCGGTGCTCGACCCGATCGTGCTGCGGTCCTACGCCATCGGGGCGGCCCACATGGCCCTCGGGTGGGTCACCAGCGAGGGCCTGGCGGTCGACGCCGACGGCACCATCGGCGACCTCACCGTGCGCTCGTTCGGCGTCCTCCGGGCGGCCGACATGCCGCTGGTCGAGGTCACGCTGCACGAGTCCGATGGTGAGCCGGTGAACGGGTCCGACGCCGTGTTCGCGGCGGTCGCTGCGGCGGTCTGGTCGTCGCAGGGCTGGCCGACCGATTGGCCCACCGGCCAGCTGCTGCGCCCTGCCGGTGCTGTGCCACAGTGAGGCGATGAGCGCACCGGTCGGTCCCTACACGCCCATCGTCCGCGCCGGCGACTTCCTCGTCGTGTCGGGCCAGCTCGGGCTGGTCGAGGGCGCCATGGTGGCCGGTGGGGTGGTGGCCGAGACCAAGCAGGCGATCGCCAACCTGGCCGGACTGCTCGAAGGGCAGGGCGCGTCGCTCACCGACGTGGTCAAGACCACCGTGTTCCTGCGCCACATGCGGGACTTCCCGATCATGAACGAGGCCTACACGGAGGCCTTCGGTGACCACCGGCCCGCCCGTTCGGCGTTCGCGGTGGCCGAGCTGCCCATGGTGGCGCTGGTCGAGATCGAGGCGTGGGCCTACGCCCCGTCCGACCGGTAGGGTTGGGACGTGCTCGGCCCAGCGCTCATCATCCTCACCCTGGTGGTCGTCATCCCCGTGGGGTTCCTGATCACCATGTCGGTCGTCGCCGGCCTGCTCGGCTGGACGCTCAAGACCGAGGTCGACGACACCTTCGAGGGCACCGAGGACCTCACCGTCAGTCGCCTCTGATCGGTGCCGGGCCCGGCCCGCGGCGCACAGGCGTCACCGGCTGTTCGCGAAGAGACCATCGACGCGGGCGCGGTTTGCCGCTAGCGTGCCCCGCACCAAGTAGGTGCAGGGAAGGTTGTCCGACCCCGCAGTTAGAGAAAGGGGTGTCGGAGTGGCCTCCGGTACCGTCAAGTGGTTCAACGCCGAGAAGGGTTACGGCTTCATCTCCCGCGAGGGTGGCCCCGACGTGTTCGTGCACTACAGCGCGATCCAGGGTTCGGGCTATCGCTCGCTCGAGGAGGGCCAGGCCGTGGAGTTCGAGGTGACCTCGGGTCCCAAGGGCGACCAGGCGCAGGACGTCCGCCCGGTCTGAACCGGACGCACAGCACGTGAAGGGGAGGCCGCCCGCGAGGGCGGCCTCTTCGCGTGCTGGGTCAGAGGCTCCAGCGGGACTGGCCGAAGCGGTAGCCCACGCTGCGCACGGTCTGGATCAGACCAGCGTGCCCTTCGCCCAGCTTCGCCCGCAGGCGGCGGATGTGGACGTCGACCGTGCGGGCGCCGCCGTAGTACTCGTAGCCCCACACCCGGCTGAGGAGCGTCTCCCGGGTGAACACCTTGCCCGGGTGCGACGACAGGAACTTGAGCAGCTCGTACTCCATGTAGGTGAGGTCGAGCGGCTTGCCGGCGATGGCGGCCTGGTAGGTCTCGAGGTTGAGCACCAGGTCGCCGTACTCGATCAGCTCGGGGCGGGTGCCCTGGCCCGTGCGCCAGAACAGGTGCTTGAGGCGAGCCTCGAGCTCCCGCGGGTGGAACGGCGCCAGGCAGAAGTCGTCGAAGAGGTCCTCGCGCAGCTCGAGGTCGCCGAGCTGGGTGCCGCTGACGAGCAGCAGCACGGGCTCGAGCGGGGCGTCGCGCTTGCGCAGCGCCCGGCACAGGGCGAAGGCCCGCTCCGGTTCGACGTGGGCGCACACGATGGCGCCCGCCCACCCGTCGTCGGGCTCTTCCCGGTCGGCGGTGGCCTCGTCGGCCGCGGCCTTCCACGGGTAGCCGGCCAGGTCGAGCGCCTGGGCGAGCTCCGGGGGCACCGGGTCCGGGAAGAGCAGGATGGGCTCCATCAGCGCCTCACCAGGTGGGCAGGTACCGGTCGAGCTCGAACTGGGTGACCTGGGACTTGTAGTCCATCCACTCCGAGCGCTTGTTGCGCAGGAACCACTCGAAGATGTGCTCGCCGAGGGCCTCGGCCACCAGCTCGGAGCCCTCCATCACGTCGAGGGCGTCGGACAGCGACTGGGGCAGCGGGCGGATGCCCTCGGCGGCTCGCTCCTCGGGGGTCATCTCGAACACGTTGGCGGTGGTCTCCGGCGGGAGGTCGTAGCCCTCCTCGATGCCCTTGAGCCCGGCGGCGAGCATCACCGAGTAGGCCAGGTAGGGGTTGCAGGCCGGGTCGGGGGAGCGGTACTCGATGCGGGTCGAGGACGACTTGCCCCGCTTGGTGACCGGCACCCGCACCAGCGCCGACTCGTTGTTGCGGGCCCAGGTGACGTAGACGGGCGCCTCGTAGCCGGCGATGAGGCGCTTGTAGGAGTTCACCAGCTGGTTGGTGACGGCGGTGATCTCGTGGCTGTGGTGGAGCAGCCCGGCGATGAAGCCCCGGGCGACCTTCGACAAGCCGTAGGGGTCGCCCGACTCGTGGAAGGCGTTCTCGTCGCCCTCGAACAGCGACATGTGGGTGTGCATGCCCGAGCCCTGCACGCCGGCGAGGGGCTTGGGCATGAACGTGGCGAAGGCGCCCTGCTCCATGGCGATCTCCTTCACCACCAGCCGGAACGTCATCACGTTGTCGGCCATGGTGAGGGCGTCGGTGTAGCGCAGGTCGATCTCGTGCTGGCTGGGGGCGTCCTCGTGGAACGAGTACTCCACCGGGATGCCCATCGCCTCGAGCACCAGGAGGGTGCGCTTGCGCAGGTCGCTGGCGACGTCGGCGGTGGTGAGGTCGAAGTAGCCGCCGGTGTCGAGCGGCTGGAGGGGCTGGGACGGGTCGGCGTTGGCGAAGTAGAAGAACTCCATCTGCGGGGCGACCATGAACGAGAAGCCCCGCTCGTGGGCCCGGTCGAGGTTGCGCTTGAGCACCTGGCGGGGGTCGCCCTCGAACGGGGTGCCGTCGTGGCTCAAGATGTCGCAGAACATCCGGGCCGAGATCTCCGACCCGCTGCCCCACGGCAGCAGCTCGAAGGTGTTCGGGTCGGGCTTGGCCAGGGCGTCGCTCTCCTGCACCCGGCTGAAGCCGTCGATCGCCGAGCCGTCGAAGTGCATGCCCTCCTCGAAGGCGTTCTCCAGCTCGGCCGGCGAGATGGCCACGGACTTCAGCTGCCCCAGCACGTCGGTGAACCAGAGCCGGATCAGGCGAACCCCGCGCTCCTCGACCGTCCTGAGCACGTAGTCCTGCTGTCGTTCCATGGCGAAGATCCTCGCACACGGGCTCGCCGGTTCCTCCGGGTGCGAGGCCCGCCAAGATCCGGTTCATGCACCGTTCACATTCGGGCAACAGGCGGGAAAACCCGCGCTGGCAGTCTGCCGTCGGCTCAGCGACCCGGGCCGGGAACGGCCACGGGCGGTGCCCACGTCGATCCGCGGTGCGCTCGAGTCCGAGTCGCCACCGCACCCCCACAGGAGGAACCGTGCCGGAACGCACACCCGAAGAAGTTCTCGCCCTGGTGAAGGACGAAGGCTGCGAGTTCGTCGACCTTCGCTTCTCGGACCTGCCGGGCATCATGCAGCACGTCACCATCCCCGCCCACGTGCTGAGCGAGGACCACTTCACCGACGGCCACGGCTTCGACGGCTCCTCGGTGCGGGGCTTCCAGGAGATCCAGGAATCGGACATGGTCCTGATCTCCGATCCCAACACCGTCTACATCGACCCGTTCATGAAGCGGAAGACCGCCGTCATCCACTGCTTCGTGGCCGACCCGGTGACGGGTGAGAGCTACAGCCGTGACCCCCGCTACGTGGCCCAGAAGGCCGAGGCGTACCTGAAGTCCACCGGCATCGCCGACACCGCCTTCTTCGGTCCGGAGTCGGAGTTCTTCGTGTTCGACGACGTGCGGTTCGACACCAAGCCCAACGGCTCCTTCTACGAGGTCAACTCGATCGAGGGCCAGTGGAACACCGGCGCGGTGGAGGAGGGCGGCAACCTCTCGTACAAGCCTCGGACCAAGCAGGGGTACTTCCCGGTGCCGCCGATGGACCACTACCAGGACCTGCGCTCGGACATGTCGGTCGCCCTCCACGACGTGGGCATCGAGACCGAGCTGCACCACCACGAGGTGGCGTCGGGCGGCCAGGGCGAGATCGGCATCCGGTTCAACACCCTGCTGGCCCAGGCGGACAACCTGATGACGTTCAAGTACATCCTCAAGGGCATCGCCTGGCAGGCCGGCAAGTCGCTGACGTTCATGCCGAAGCCGATCTTCGAGGACAACGGCTCGGGCATGCACACCCACCAGTCGCTGTGGAAGGGCGGCGAGCCGCTGTTCTACGACGAGGCCGGTTACGCCGGACTCTCCGACGTCGCCCGGTGGTACATCGGCGGCCTGCTGCACCACGCCCACGCGGTGATCGCCTTCACCAACCCCACCACCAACAGCTTCAAGCGCCTGGTGCCGGGCTACGAAGCGCCGGTCAACCTGGTGTACAGCCAGCGCAACCGCTCGGCGTCGTGCCGCATCCCGCTCGCCTCGCAGAGCCCGAAGGCCAAGCGCATCGAGTTCCGGTGCCCCGACTCCACCTCGAACCCGTACCTCGCCTTCTCGGCGATGATGCTGGCGGGCCTCGACGGGATCCAGAACCGCATCGAGCCGCCCGCGCCGGTCGACAAGGACCTCTACGACCTGCCGCCGGAGGAGCTGGCCAAGGTGCCGCAGGTGCCGTCGTCGCTCGACGAGGCGCTGCTCGCCCTGGAGGCCGACAACGACTTCCTGAAGGCCGGCGGTGTGTTCACCGACGACCTCATCGAGACCTGGATCGGCTACAAGCGGGTCAACGAGATCGACGCCATCCGGCTGCGGCCCCACCCCTACGAGTTCAACCTCTACTACGACATCTGACGGGCAAGGCCGCTGACCTGCGGAGACGTGGGTCAGCGGCCCGCCATCAATTCCTACTTGCGGTAGGCGATCGAGCTGGGAGGCGGCGTCGTGCTGACGGGTGACCCCGACGATCTCGAGCCGCTCGCGAGCGGCCATCCCGAGGTCGTGATCAGCGCGCTGTAGCCGCTGACGCTTCGGTCGGCTCGATGTCCCGCATCAGGGTCGGAGCCGGGTCAGAAGACGCCGATGCCGGCGGCCTCGTTGCGCTCGCGCCACTGCTCCTTGGGCATGCGGGTGACATCGACGTCGGTGGCCTTGGCCCGCAGGGCGCCGACGGTGGCCTGGTCCTTGGGGGTGCGCGCGAACGGGTCCCAGTCGAAGAACCGGCAGGTGTTCTCCCAGGTGATCTTGTTGATCTCCTCGTCGGTGCACCCGGCGTCCTGGAACTCCTTCCAGGCGAACTCCGGCGACTCCGGCCACGTGGTGTCGGTGTGGGGGTAGTCGCACTCCCACGCGATGTTGTCGATGCCGATCCGGTTGCGCAGCTCCAGGCCCGACGGGTCGGTGATGAAGCAGGCGAGCACGTGCTCGCGGAAGACCTCGGAGGGCAGCTTCCCGCCGAAGTCGTCGGCATGGTTGAGCCACGCCTGGTTCGTGTAGTGGCGGTCGATCCGGTCGAAGTAGAAGGGGATCCAACCGATCCCGCCCTCCGACAGCGCGACCTTGAGGTCGGGGAACTGCCGCAGGGTGGGCCCGAAGAGCAGGTCCTGGGCGGTGATGGCGCTGATCTGGCAGGCCAGCACCATGAGGTGGTCGATGGGCGCTTCGGGCGCCCGCTTGATGACGTCGAAGCCAGCCCCGATGTGCAGCGACAGCACGATGTTCTCGTCGCACATCGCCTTCATCATCGGGTCCCAGTAGCCGGAGAGGAAGCTCGGGTAGCCCTGCACGTGGGGAGTCTCGAGGAAGCTGATCGAGCGGCAGCCCTTCTTGCCGACCCGGTGGACCTCCTCGGCGGCCAGCTCGACGTCCCACATGGGCACGATGCACAGGGGGATGAAGCGGCCCGGGTAGGCGGCGCACCACTCGTCGAGGACCCAGTCGTTGTAGGCGCGGAGCATCACGAGCGACACGTCCTTGTCGTGCGACTCGGCGAACGTGCGGGCGTTCCAGCCCGCCATCGTGGGGAAGTTCATCGAGGCGAGCATGCCGTTGGCGTCCATGTCGCGCACCCGCTCGTGCACGTCGAAGCAGCCCGGGCGGAGCTCCGAGTAGGTGCCGGGGTTGAAGCCCCACTGCTCGCGGGGCCAGCCGACGGTGGCGGCCATGCCGAACGGGGTCGAGGACGCCTCGCCCTGGAAGACCCACTCGTCGATGCCGGTGCTCGGGTTGCGCACGACCTTGGGCACCTGGTCGAGGTACGCCTTCGGCACGTGGTTCTCGTACATGTCAGGTGGCTCGATGAAGTGGTCGTCGATGCTGACCAGGATCATGTCCTCGAGCTGCATGATGTCCTCCCCTCGCCGGCGGGCGGGGCCCTGGGCGGTTGCCCGGACGGTCGGCCCGCCGGTGCGCGTGAGGGGCATCGTACCCAGGCTGACGTGGGTGTCAGGAGCCGGGCCCTCGGCTACCTTTCCGACCGCCGACGGCGAGGAGGGCGATGGTGGCACCTGGCGTGAGGTGCGTGGTGACCGGGATCGACGGCGGGGTCGCAGTCGTCCGCTCCGACGCGGCGGTCGATGGGAGCGAGCCGCTGCCGGGCGTCACCGTGTGGCCGCTGCTGCACCTGGCCGGGCCGGTTCGGGGCTACGACGACGGGGCTCCCCGAGCCGCCGCGGGCCGGCTCGAGCCGGGAGGGGTCTCGGTGCAGGTGGTGGAGCGGCAGCCGGGCGACGGCTGGCCCGACGGCGGCGGCTGGCGCCGGTCCGGCACCCAGGACCTCACGGTCGTGGCGTCCGGCCGGTTGCTGGCGGGGTTGGACGGCGGCGAGGTCGAGCTGGGTCCGGGCGACACGCTGGTGAACCTCGGCGCCCGGCACCGGCTCCGGGCGCTCGGCGGGCCGTGCCGGGTGCTCACGACGCACCTGGCGCCAGGGGCCGGAGCGCCGGTCGGACTCGCCGTGCGAGAGGGCGGCGACGGCGCCAGCGGTGTGCGCCGGGTGGTGGTCGGTGTCGGCCCCGACGGGCGCTCCAGCGTGCGCCACGACGGTGAGCCGGCCCAGGTCCTCGTTGGCGGGTCCGGGGTGGTGCTCGCCGACGTCTGGCAGACAGGCGGCCCGTTGCGAGCGCTCGACCAGGGCGGTGACAGCGACGAGGGCTGGCGCGTCGAGCCGGTCGGGCGGGGTGTCGCCGTCGGGACGGTCGAGCTCCCGCCCGGCGACTACTCGGCCGCCGCCCACTGGCACGCCACCGAGACCATCGACGTCGACCTCGTCCTGTCCGGCCGCCTCGAGCTGCACCTCCGGGACCTGCCACCGGTCCTGCTCGAACCGGGCGACGTGGTGGTGCAGCGGGGCACCGACCACCGCTGGCAGCCCCTCGGCGCCGAGGCGATGCGCATGGCCACCGTGCGGCTCGGCGTCTGATCATCCTGCCCGCGGCTGTTCGCCAGCTCAGGGGATGAGCGCCACCTTGCCGGCGACCCGCCGCTCGGCCAGGTCCGCCAGGGCCCGGCCGGCCTCCTCCAGCGGATAGGTGGTGGGCTCGACCGGGTGCAGCCGGCCGTCGCCGATCAGGGCCAGCACCTCGGCCACCAGCGCGTCGTTCTCCCGGGGGTGGCGGCCGGCCCATCCGCCCCACTCCACGCCGACCACCCGTCGGTTCCGCAGCAGGATCTGGTTGGCCGGCAGCTGGGGGATGCCGGCCACGAAGCCGATCACCAGGTAGGTGCCCTCGTCGCCCAGGGCCCGCAGGCAGCGCTCGCCGAGCTCGCCGCCGACCGGGTCGTAGACGAGGTCCACGCCGCCGTCGCCCAGCTCCCGGGCCCTCGCCTTCACGTCCTCGGTCGAGGAGTCGATGAGCGCGCTCGCACCGCGCTCGGCGGCCAGCGCCCGCTTGTCGTCGGTGGAGGCGGCGGCGTACACGTCGAGCCCGAGGGCGACACCGATGTCGACCGCCGCCAGCCCCACACCACCGCCGGCGCCGAGCACGAGCATCCGCTGGCCAGGCGACGTCTGCACCCGGCGGGTGAGCGCGAACCAGCCGGTGAGGTAGCTCTGCATGAACGTGGCGGCCTGCCCGTCGGTCAACGACTCCGGGAGGGCGAGGCAGCGGTCGGCCCGCACCACTGCTTCGCTCACGTAGCCACCGATGCCGACGTTGGCGAAGACCCGCTGGCCCACGTGCCGGTCGGTGACCCCGCCGCCGACCTCGACGATGTGGCCGACGAGCTCCATGCCGGGCGTGAACGGCGCCGGGATCTTGACCTGGTAGAGCCCCTGCACCATGAGCCCCTCGACGTAGTTCACCCCGCACGCCGACACGGCGACGCGCACGTCGAACGGCTCCAGCGGCGCTGGCGGTCGCTCCTCGACGACCAGCTGGTCGACCGGGCCCCACTCCCTGCACACCACCGCTCGCATGGGCAGGCAGCGTAGGTGGCCTCGCTGTGCCCTTCGGCCTGTGCGGGTTGTGCGGGTGGTGCCGGGCTGCCACCATCGGACGATGCTTGTCAGTGCAAAGGACATGGAGGGCAGGGTCGCTCTGGTCGTCGGCGCCGGGCCCGGGATCGGGCGGGCCTGCGCCCTCGCCTTCGCTCGCGCCGGGGCCGACGTCGTGGTGGCCGCCCGGCGAGCAGAGCCCCTCGCCGCCCTGGCCGGCGACGTCGCGAGCCTCACCGGTCGACAGGTCGAGCCGATCGTCGCGGACCTGTCCGAGGTCGGCTCGTGCGTCGCGCTGGTCGATGCCGCGGTCGATCGGCTCGGGGGCATCGACGCCCTCGTCACGGTGGCCACCGCCGGCGGCGGCCAGGTCGCCGTCGACGAGGCCGACTGGGACCAGTGGCGGCGAGCTTTCGAGGTCAACGTCATCGGCACCATGGAGGTCAGCCGGCTCGCCGCCCGGTCGATGGCCCAGCGCGGCGCGGGCGCGATCGTGCACGTCGGCACCTTCGGCACCCACGCCCTGCCCGCCCGCCAGGCGGCCTACACCGCGACCAAGCAGGCCGCCCTCTCGGCGTCGAAGACCCTGGCCAAGGAGCTCGGTCCGTCCGGCACCAGGGTGAACGTGGTGACCCCCGGCTACGTCGAGGGCGACAACCTCGACGCGCTGTTCCAGGGCGTCGCCGAGCGGACCGGGGAGCCGCTGGAGGACGTGTCGGCGCGCATGGCCAGGACCGCCGCCCTGCGCCGCCACGTCACTCCCGACGACATCGCCGAGACGGTGCTGTTCCTGTGCTCGGACCGGGCTCGGGGCATCACCGGCGTGGAGGTGCCGGTCACCGCCGGCCAGCATCCGCTCTGAGGACCCGCCGCCGCGTCGGTCTCCGCACGAGACCGCGGCGCACCCGTGGAGGGGAGGTCGCGGGACGCGACCTCCCCTCCACGGGTGTGGTGGTCACTTCGGGATCTCGCTCCAGGGGACGTCCTTGTCGACCCGGATGTCGCCGGGCAGGCCGAGCATGCGCTCACCGAGGATGTTGCGCATGATCTCCGAGGTGCCGCCCTCGATGGTGTTGGCCCGCGAGCGCAGGAAGCGGCCGGTGCGGCTCTTCATCGACTCAGAGCTGCGGGTCATGGGGTAGCCCGGCTCGTGCAGCATGCCGCCGGCGCCCTCGAGGTCGACGATCGCCGACTGGATGGCCTGGTTCAGCTCGGCCGACGCCAGCTTGGCCACCGAGCCTTCCGGCCCGGGGTTGCCGCCGCGGGCGGACTCCTTGGCCCGCGCGTTGGTGAGCCGACCCACCTCGGCCTCGAGCCACAGCTGGGCCACCCGGTCACGCCAGACGGCCCGTTCGGCGCCGTCGAGCTGGTCGCGCCGCTCTTCCCAGACCCTGACCAGGTCGGCGATGGGGCCCGAGCCTCGGGGCGCGGGACCGCCGGCCAGGGCGACGCGCTCGTTCATGAGGGTGGTGGTGGCGACGCGCCAGCCCTCGCCCTCGGCGCCGAGCCGGTCGGAGTCGGGGATGCGCACGTCGGTGAGGAACACCTCGTTGAACTCGGCCTCACCGGTCATCTGGAAGAGCGGCCGCACCTCGACGCCGGGGGCGTGCATGTCGAGCACGAAGTACGACAGGCCCTTGTGCTTGGGCACCTCGGGGTTGGTGCGCACGAGCAGCATGCCGAAGCTCGACACGTGGGCGAGCGTCGTCCACACCTTCTGGCCGTTGACGACCCACTCGTCGCCGTCGCGCACGGCTCGGCTGGGGATGCCGGCGACGTCGGAGCCGTGGGTGGGCTCGGAGAACAGCTGGCACCAGATGTCCTCGCCCGTGAAGATCCGCTTCAGGTGCTTGTCCTTCAGCTCGTCGCTGCCGTAGGCGAGCACCGTGGGCGCGCCCATGCCGATGCCGATGGGGTTGATGCGCAGGTCCTCGTAGCGCACGCCGTGGGAGCGCAGGACCTCGTCGACCACGCCCTGCTGGCCCCGCGTGCCGCCCAGGCCGCCGTAGCCCTCGGGGAAGTGCACCAGCGCCAAGCCTGCGTCCCACTGGGCGCTGCGGAAGCGCACCTGGTCGTCGAGGAAGTCGCGGCACTCCTCGACGAGCTTCTCGGTGCGGCCGGCGATGTCCTGGTCGCTGTACATCCCTCATCTCCCCTCGGGCCGACGAGCCGGTGCCCGCTCGGTGCGGCCCACCACGGTAGCCGAGAACATCGTTATATTCTCTTCCCCTCCGCCCTCGGTCCGTCGGCCTTCGGGTGGTGCTCAACCGCCGCCGGTGGTGCGCTGCCGGTAGGCAGCCATGTGCTCTTTCACGTCCGGGGCGTGCTGCATGAGGTTCTGGTTGCGGATCTCGAGGGCCAGGGCGCTGGCGAGGCTGGGGGCCTCGGTGTTGTGCCACAGCACCTCCTTGGTGGTCCGCAGCCCCGTGGCCGT
Source organism: Actinomycetes bacterium (assembly GCA_029782145.1). Taxonomy (GTDB): domain Bacteria; phylum Actinomycetota; class Acidimicrobiia; order Acidimicrobiales; family Acidimicrobilacustridaceae; genus CAMFLJ01. Next base: position 388,278 of record JAKOVH010000026.1, read on the forward strand.
GTAGCCCGCCATCTGGCGGGCGTAGCCGAGCGCCGCCTCGTCGAGGTCGGTGTCGGGCACCACCTTCGAGACCAGCCCCATCTGGAGGGCCTCGGCGGCGTCGATGTCCCGGCCGGTGAGTATCAGGTCGAAGGCGCGGGCGTTGCCGATCAGCTTGGGCAGCAGGTAGGTGATCCCGATGTCGGTCCCCGACAGGCCGGTGCGGATGAACGCCGAGCAGAACCGCGCCGACCCCGAGGCGATCCGGATGTCGGCGGCGCAGGCGATGGCGAGCCCGCCTCCGAAGGCAGGCCCGTTCACCGCCGCCACGATCACCTGGGGCAGGTCGCGCATGTGGACCGTCAGGTTCGACATGAAGGTCTGCCCGTCGATGGCCGCGTTGACGTGGGGGTGCTCGCCGGGGCCGGGCGGCGTGCCGAAGTCCTTCAGGTCGAGCCCGGCGCAGAAGCCTCGGCCGGCGCCGGTGAGCACGACGACCTTGCAGTCGGGGTCGGCGGCGACGCGGTCGAGGGCGTCGTGGAGCTCAGCGACGAGGTCGAAGCTGATGGCGTTGAGCCGGTCGGGCCGGTTCAGCCGGATGGTGGTTATGTGTGGCTCGAGCGCGAGCACCTCGACGGTGGACATGCCCTTCCCCTTCCTCGTCGGCCGGCGCGGGTGCCGACGGTGGCGCCGGAGGGCGTCACCCTCGCTGGTCTGATAGTCCTAGCCCGTGCTCTCGCCCTTCGACGACTACCCCATCCACCAGACACCGGCTCCCATCGCCCAGCCCGTGTCGGCCGACCCGAACCACTACGACCGCTACTGGTTCAACGGCTACGACGTCGACGGCGGCTTCTTCCTCGGCGGCGCCATGGGCCACTACCCGAACCGGGGCGTGATCGACGCCGCCTTCTCCGTGGTGCACGACGGCGTCGAGCACTCGGTGTTCGCCTCGGGTCGCATGCCCACCGACCGCGCCACCCGGGTCGGGCCCCTGGGGATCGAGGTCGTCGAGCCGCTGCGGGCGATCCGCTACGTGGTGGCCGAGAACGACCTCGGCCTCACCGCCGACGTCACCTTCCGGGCGCGCACCGAGGCCATCGAGGAGCCCCGCCAGCAGATCGTGCGCAACAACGTGCCGATGATGGACTACACGCGCCTCACCCAGTGGGGCACGTGGGAGGGCACGATCACGCTGCCCACCGGCGTCACCCTCGAGGTCGACCCGTCCCGCACCCGGGCCACCCGCGACCGGTCCTGGGGCGTGCGCGGCGTGGGCCAGCAGGCGCCCACGAACTTCGAGGCCGCGGAGATGCAGATCTTCTGGCTGTGGGCACCGCTCAACTTCGACGACTGCTGCACCCACCTGGCCCTGTTCGAGCGGGCCGACGGCGAGCGCTGGCTGGAGCAGGCGCTGGTGGTGCCGCTGCTGCCGGACACCTCCGAACCCGAGCGCCTCGCTCGCAGCGAGTACGAGATCGAGTGGATGCCCGGCCGTCGGGAGATGGCCTCGGCCCGCATCACGCTCAACCGCAAGGACGGCACGTCGCTGCCCACCATCGAGCTCGAGAAGCTCTTCACCTTCCGCATGCGGGGGATCGGCTACATGCACCCGCACTTCTCGCACGGCTCCAACCACGGTGAGCTCGAGGTGGGCGGCGAGTCGATCGCCCTCGACGACTTCGTGCCCACCGAGCCCTCGTCGATCCACATCCAGACGCTGTGCAAGGTGCGCATGGGCGACAAGGAGGGCGTGGGCGTGCTCGAGCAGCTGGCCTTCGGCCCGCACGCGCCTACCGGCCTCACCGGGCTGGTCGACGGCTACTCGGGCTCGCCGGCGTAGCCGTTCCAGGCCATGACGTCGCGGGCCGGGCGACGAGGCGTCGGCGCGAACCCGGTGCCCTTGGTGTAGGCGACCGGGAACAGGCCCACCTGCATCCACTTCGCGAACGGGATGCCGAGCAGCTCGGCCACCTCCCGTTCGCGCACCAGGGTGAGCGTCGTCCACGCCGAGCCCAGCCCACGTGAGCGCAGGGCCAGCATGAACGACCACAGCGCCGGGATCACCGAGCCCCAGCGGTTGGCCTGCCACAGGGCGCCGGTCCGCTCGGCGTGGGCACCCTCGCCGAGCCCGTCGGTGCGCCCTGCGACGAGCGGCACGCACAGCACGGGCACGTCCTGCATGTGCCGGGCCAGGTGCATGACGCTCTCGGTCATGCGCTTCGACGCCGGGTCGCTGCGGTCGATGTTGTCCTCGGGTGCGTCGGTGCGGGGCCGGTTCACGAAGTCCGCCATGGCCTGCCGGTAGATGTCGGCGAGCGCGGCCTTGCGCTCGGCGTCGTCGACGAAGAGGAACCGGTAGGGCTGCTGGTTCGAGCCGTTGGGCGCGTGCACGGCCAGGTCGAGGCACTCCTCGATCACCTCCCGCGGCACGGGGCGATCGAGGTCGAGCCGCTTGCGCACCGACGGCGTGGTCTGCAGCAACAGGTCGGGGTCGTGCACCACGAGCGGTCCCTGGAAGAGGGTCTCGTAGGCCTCGAGGGTGCCCCAGTGCTCCCAGATCCGGTCGATGAGGCCGGCGTCGGTGAACCGGAAGAGGAAGCCGTAGACGTTCTCGTAGGGGCGGCCCCGCACGGTGGTGGCCCGGTAGGTGTGCTGGCGGAAGACGAAGGGGCCGTCGGCGATGGTCCGCACGTCGTCGAAGGTGCGGGTGGCCAGGTCGTAGCGGTCGACGGGCCGGCCGTTGGGCTGCGGAGGAGACGGCGCTCGGCCGAGCACGATGCGGCCGATCTCCTCCTTCCCCCGGAAGACCGTCTGCCCCGGGGCGGCGGGGAACTTGCCCAGCCCGTTCCACCACTCGACGTCCTCGCTCATCAGCGACAGCCGGTCGAGCTCCCTCGGTCCCTCGAAGAACTGCTCGACCGCGTCCAGCTGCTCCTCACGCGTCGCCATCTCGGCGTGCTCCCTCTCGTTCGTGTGGTGAGACCGTCGGTTCTCGTCCGCGAGGTGCACGCTCCAGCGTGCGCCTCGCGGGCAGGTTCGGCCGAGCGGTCAGGTGACGGCGCCGCCGTTGACGCCGATGACCTGGCCGGTGATCCATTCGCCGCCGTCGGAGGCGAGGAAGGCGCAGGTGGCGCCCACGTCGGCGCCGGTGCCCTTCCGCGGCACCGGGTACTTCGCCGGCCCGGGGATGTTCTCCATGCTGCCGAGGGCCAGCGCGTTGCAGGTGACGCCCAGCGGCCCCACCTCGTGGGCGAGGTGCTTCATGAGCCCGATGGCGCCGGCCTTGGCCGCCCCGTAGAGGGCCACCCGGATCGGCAGCCCGACCCGTCCGGCCTCCGAGGCGATCGTGATGACGCGGCCCCAGCGTCGCTCGCACATGCCCTGCAGGGCGGTGTGGGTGCAGTTCATGACCCCGTACAGGTTCAGGTCGACGAACCGGGCCCACAGCTCCGGGTCGCTGTCCTTGAAGTCGACCTGGGGGAAGCCGGCGGTGGGGATGCCGGCGTTGTTCACGAGGACGTCGACCGGCCCTGCGTCGGCGAACCCGGCTCGCACCGCGTCGAGGTCGGTGACGTCGAAGGCGACCGCCCGCCCGCCCACCGCGTCGGCGACCCGCTCGGCCCGGTCGGCGAACAGGTCGTTCACGACCACGGTGGCGCCGTGCTCGGAGAGCACCCGCGCGATGCCGGCACCCACGCCCTGGCCGGCGCCGGTGACCAGCGCGGTGCGCCCCTCGAGCGGGCTCACCGGGGGGACCCGTCGAGGCCGTGCACGGTGAGGCCGAAGCGCTCGATGTTGTCGAGGCTCACCGTGATCTGGCCGGTGACGTCCTCGGGGCAGTCGCAGAGGCAGACCGTGCCCTCCACCATCTCCTCCATCGTCTCGATCTGGTCCGGGCGCAGACGGTCGCCGACCAGCGCCGCGGCGCCCTCGCTCAGCACCGCGGCGCGGGGCTCGACGGTGTTGACCCGCACCCCGGTGCCGTAGAGCTCCATGGCCAGGCCGTTGGAGATGCGGTTCAGCGCCGCCTTCGACGCGCCGTAGGCGGCGATGTTCAGCGCGGTGGGGGCGAACGGCGCAGGCGGCCCGGGCCACAGCTTGGCGCTGCCGCTCGACAGGTTGACGATCCACCCCTCGCCGGCCTCGACCATGGCGGGTGCGGCGGCGAGAGCGAGGTCGAGCGGGGCGTTGGCGTTGACCTCGAACATGATGTTGCGCCGCTTGACCGAGAACCCGGTGAGCGGTGCCTGGATCGAGGCGGCGGCGTTGTTCACGAGGATCTCGACGGGGCCCCCGAGCAGCTCCGACGCCTCCGGGATCACCCGCTGGCGGTCGACCGGGTCGGTCAGGTCCGCCACGACCACGCCGACCGCGGTGCCGTAGGAGGCGAGGCGTTCCGCGGTCTCGGTGAGGCTGCCGGCGAGGTGCTCGTGGCGCTCGAGGGTGCGGGCGGTGAGCACCACGTCGGCCCCCTCGGCGGCGAGCCGCTCGGCGATCGCAGCACCGATGCCGCGGCTGGAGCCCGTGACCACGGCTCGGCGGCCCTGGAACCGGCCGGCCATCAGATCAGCCCCTTCTCGGTGAGGAAGGCCTCTGTCGTCTCGCCGATGTAGTCGCAGTCGGCGTCGGTGAGCGAGTGGTTGTTGGGCAGGATCAGGCCCCACTCCATCACGCGGTCGGCGTTGGGCAGCCCGCCCTCGGGCACCCGGTGGGGCCTGCCCCGCAGCATGGGCTGACGGGTGACGTTGCCGGTCCAGACCATCCGGGTGTCGATCCCGTGGCGCTCCATCCACTGCTGGTACTCGGCCCGCTTGATGCCCGAGTCGGGGTGGATGATCACCGGGAACATGTGCCACCCGGTCTCCACGCCGTCGGTGAGGCGGGGGAGGGCGAACAGCTCGGGCCACCGGGCGAACCACCCGCTGGTGATGTCGAAGCTGCGCTGGCGGCGGGCCAGGTTGTCGGGGAGCTTGTCGAGCTGCACCAACCCGAACGCCGCGGAGATCTCCGAGGGCTCGAAGTTCCAGCCGTTCTCGTCGAAGATGAACAGGTTGTCGTACTCGAGGCCGTCGTCGATGGCGCTGAAGAAGCGGTCGACCTTGCCCTTGAGCGAGCCGAAGAGCTGCAGCTCCGAGCGGCGGCCCCAGCGGCGGAACAGCAGGGCCTTGTCGGCCAGGTCGTCGTCGTCGAAGCACACCATGCCGCCGGTGCCGGCGGCGGTGATGATGTGCGACAGGGCGAAGCTGGTGAGCGAGATGTCGGCGCGGGTGCCGGTGGGCGTGCCGCGGAGGGTGAGGCCGAGGGCGTCGCAGGAGTCCTCCACCACCTTCAGCCCGTGGCGGTCGGCGACGGCGCGGATCGCGTCCCAGTCGGGGGCGTTGCCGATCAGGTTCGGGGTGAGGATCGCCTTCGTCCTCGGGGTGATCATGGCCTCGATGGCGTCGACGTCGATCTGGAAGGTGTCCGGCGTGACGTCGACGAAGGCGGGGACCACGCCCTTGCGCACCATCGGGGCGATGTCGGTGGAGAACGTGACCGCGCCGGTGACCACCTCGTCGCCCGGCTCGAGGTCGAGCACCTCGATCGCCAGGTAGAGCGCCGAGCTGCCCGAGTTGCACATCACCCCCCGCCGCTTGCCGAAGAGCCCGGCGACGCGCTGCTCCATGGCCTTCACGTTCTTGCCGATCCGCAGCGCGGTCGGCCCGCCCCGGAGCACCTCGAGGACGGCGTCGACCTCGCGCTCGTCGTGGACGGAGCCGGCGTACTCGATGCGGCGTTCGGACTGGATGCGGCTCATGCGCGCTCCTTCAGCTGAGGGCGGAACGGGACGGACTTGAGGCCCTCGACCAGGCGGTCGACGAGCCGGGTGAGGTCGGCCCGGTCGGCCGCGGACCAGCCGGCGAGCACCTCCTCGAGGTGGGCGGTGCGCACCTCGACGATGCGGCGGTGGACCTCGCTGCCGGCCTCGGTGAGCTCGACGATCGTGACCCGAGCGTCGGCGCCGGGTGCCCGGTGGACGAAGCCGTCGTCCTCCAGGGCCTTGACCTGTCGGGCCGCCGCCCCCGGGTCCATCGAGCACTCCCGGGCCAGGTCGCCCATGCTCAGGGGACCGGACGCGTGGAGGCTGCGGAGGACGGCGTACCCGGCCCGGGTGACGACCGCGCCGACGGCCGCCGACTGCCGCGAGTACATCCTGCGGGAGACGGTGAGGCGGAACAGGCGCTCGAGGGCCTGCTCGGCGGCGGCGACGTCGGACGGTTCCCCCGGCACGGGGAGCACGGTAGGGACGATCTCTGACTATGTCAAGCAAATGTCGCGACCCGGTCGACCGCCTGGAGCCCCGGGCCACCGACGAGCGGCGGCTCAGGCGTCGTCCGGGCGCTTCGGGCGCAGCCGCTGCAGGAGCTTCTCCTGGTACATGGCCCGGTCGGCGGCGTCGAGCAGCTCGTGGAGGGTGGCGTCGTCGGCGGGGAGGCGCTCGACGACGCCGTGGCTCATGGTCGTGCCCGGGGGCGCGCCGGCCTTCTCGAGGCCATCGGAGATGCGCCGCACGACGTCGGCGGCGTCACCCGCCGACGCGTCGGACAGCAACAGGGCGAACTCGTCGCCGCCCAACCGGCCGGCGACGTCGGACTCGCGGACGTGCTCGTGGATCGACGCCCCCAGCGCCCCGAGCGCTGCATCGCCGGTGGCGTGGCCCTGGTCGTCGTTGAGCTCCTTGAGGCGGTCCATGTCCAGGAACACCACCTGCACGACCCGCCCCTCCCTGTCCGCGCTGGCGAGGAGGTGCTCGGCGGCGACGGCGAACCCCTGCCGGTTCCAGAGCCCGGTCAGCGGGTCGCGCTGCACCGCCTGCTCGAGCTCGGCCACGCGGGAGCGAGCCGCCTCCCGGGCGGCGGCCGCCACGCTCACGTCGCGGAAGATCACCAGCGACCGCACCTTCTGCTCGGTCGTGGTGACCACGATCGACGACAGGTCCGCGGTGAACACGGTGCCGTCGCCCTTCCGCATCGTCAGCTCGGCCCGGACCCGCCCGGTGGCGGACCGCTCGGCGAGGGCCTGCGCCAGCCGCGGGTCGTCGGCGACCACGACCCCCTCTCTTCCCGCCTGGATGATCGCCCGCTCGGTGAGGCCGAGGATGTCGCAGGCTGCGGGGTTGGCGGCGAGGATGTGGCCGTCGGGCGTGGTGACGAGGACACCGTCGAGGTTGTGCCGGTACAGCGCCTCGAAGTCGGCGCCGGCGACCGACCGGGGGCTGGCGACCGCGTCGGCGACGGCGAGGGCGGCCCGTTCGGCCAGCGCCTGCAAGGAGCGCAGGTCGGCCAGCGTGTAGCGATCGGCGCTGGTGGTGCGGATGGCGGCGATGGTGCCGACCAGCTCGCCGGCGGCGATCATGGGCACGACCATGGTCGCCCGCATCGGGTAGGTGCGCACGAACGACAGGTACTCCTCGGGGGTGGTCTCGCGACCCTCGCCCGGGAGGTCGTTCAGGATCACCGAGCGGCGGTCGACGGCCACCGAACCGGCGATGCCCTCGCCGAGCGGCGTGTCGCCGCTCTCGATCGCCGCCTGGAGCGACTGGGCGGCACGCGGATCGGTGTGGAACGAGACGGTGGGGTGCAGCGCCGCGCCGTCCTCGGTGACGGTCGTGATGACGCAGCCGTCACCGACGAGCTCGCAGACCCGTTCGGCGATGAGCCGCAGCACGGCGTGCAGATCGTGGTGGCACTCGACCAGCTCCTGCCAGAACTGGTCGAGGACGCTTCGCTCGGTTCGTTGCTGGGTCATCCCCGTCTCCACGCCGCCATCGAAACCGCCGACCCACCTGCCCCGGAAGGGCAGAAGGTCCGTGCTGCTCCCGTCCGCAGGTCTGGCCCTCCGGCGGTCAGCCCCGTTGTCGCCGTTCTCGCCCGGGCGCACGCGCCACGGTGCTCCTGGCGTGTCAGGCGGCCAGGCGGTGGCGCACGAACACCCGGTGGAGCTTGTGGACGCCGCGGACGGGCTCGTCGAACATGAACGGGCAGGCCCCGTCGACGACCGCGACGTCGGCCTCACGGCACAGGCGGACGGCCTCCTCGGGCACGGGCTTGCCCCAGGCGCCGCGGTGCAGCCACACGCGGGGTACGCCTCGAGCGACGGCCGCTCGCACCACGTCGACCATCGGCTCGGGCGGGAGCATGATCACCACCCCGTCGACGGGGTCCGGTACGGCGTCGAGCGTGGGATAGGCCGTGTCCCCCTCGATGGCGTCCGCTTCGAGGTGGACCGGGTACATGGTGCGGCCGTCGTCGCGCAGCTTGCGATAGACGGAGTTGGCGAACTGCTTGGTGTCGCGGGAGGCGCCCACGAAGGCGAGGTGCTGTTGGGCGAGGAAGTCCTCGATGACGGCTGGTGACGGCATGGCGACCCCCTTCCGATCGTCGTCCTGAGGTCATCGTCCGCCCGGCGAGCGACGGTGCCCAGGGCCGAACGGCATCGGCTCGACCGGCGACCCACGGGCGCCCGGCGCGCACCGGCCCGGCCCAGGCGATCCCTCACACGGAGCTGGTGAGCAGCTCCGCCACCTCGTCGGCGACGACGGTGCCGGCGAAGAACCCGGGGTCGGTGCCGGCGAAGAGGCGCACCACGTTGCCGAACGTGAAGTCCCGGAAGTGCTCGGCGTCGACGAGGCCGTCCTCGACCAGCTCCCACGCCTCGGGCAGCACCGCGGTGAAGTCGGGCACGTCCCAGTGGCCGATGTCGGACGCGAACATGGCCCGCAGGCGGGCGCCCTCGGGGTTGATGCGGCGGTCGAAGGCCAGTGCGTTCATCGGGTCGTCGGCCTCGCACCCGAAGAAGCACTGCTCGGTGAAGACCCGGACGATGTCGGCGACGCAGCCCATGCCGCTGGAGGCCCACTCGTCGAGGGTGGCCGGGTCCTCGTCGGGGTCCGAGAGGAACCCGAGCGTCTCGTCCAGCCGGTCTCGTCGCTCGGCGATGAGGCCGTCCGCGTAGCGGTCGACCAGCTCGTCGAGCCGGGCCCGGTCGAGGTTGGCTGGGTCGTAGTGGGCCAGCGCCTCGACGTTGCGCTTCTCGAAGTGGCCGACGAGGTCCGCCAGGAGGTTGCAGGCCCAGCCCACGCCCCCCTCGAGGAAGGCGAACCGCAGCTCCGGGAAGCGGGCCATGGCGCCACCGAAGAAGAGCGACCGGCACACCGCCTCGGTGCCGGCGGCGAAGTTGCCGATGTGGTTGGCCACGTAGTTGGTCGGCGAGACACGGCTCCCGAAGCCGATGCCGGTGGAGTGGAACGTCGGTGACACGCCGAGCTCGACGCAGCGCCGCCACAGCGGGTCGTAGTCGAAGGCGCTGTCGAGGCCGAGCCCGTCGACCCAGCGGGCGGCGCGGTCGCCCTCGTGGCCCGGGGCCGGCCGCAGCACGAGGCCACCGAACAGGAACCCCCGCAGCCCGAGCTGGCTGGTGGCGTGGTCCAGCTCGGCGATCGCCTCCCGCGGGTCGTAGGTCGGGATCACGCCGACGGTGACGAGCCGGTCGGCGTAGGGGCCGTAGGCCTCGGCGTAGTAGCGGTTGCACGCTCGGGCCAGCGCCCGGCGCAGCTCCTCGTCGTCGACGGCCATGACGGTGAGCCCGACGGTGGGGTAGAGGACCGCCACGTCGATGCCGAGCTCGTCGAGGCGCTCGTACAGCAGCCGCGGCAGCATGGCGGTGGCCCGATCCAGGGTGTTGCGGGCGGGGACGCCCCACCAGCCGGTGCGGGCGACGCCGTGAGCCCGCCGGGTCTCGACGTCGAGGCCACGGCGCAGGGCCGAGGAGGACGCCAGCGCGGCGAAGCGGTCGGCGACCGCGCCGCCGGCCTCGTCGCCGACGAGGTCGAGCAGCGCCGGCAGGTACTCGATGATGTGCCCGTCGGCGTCGACGACGGGATGGTCGAGCCCGGCGCGGATGGTGGTCGCGTCCATGGTCCCCCTCGGGTCGTGGCCGACCCATCTTGGCGCGCCGTCAGCGCACGGGGAGCCCGTAGAAGACCCGTTCGACCACCTTGCGGGCCCGGCGGGTGACGCGGCGGTAGTCGTCCCTGAGGCGCGACGGAGAGGTGTCGAGCGACCGAGCGAGCCACAGCAGCGGCTCGGGCTGGGTGGGCAGCGAGTCACCAGGGGCGCTGCTCACCAGGAACCAGCGGTCGCGGACCCGCTCGCAGAAGGTGTAGGCCTCGGCGAGCACCGTGGCGTCCTCCGGGGTGAGCACGTCGCCCTCGGTGAGGGCGCGCAGGGCGTCGAGGGTGCCGGTGGCCTTCACGCCGTACTGCAGCTGCAGCAGCTGGGCCGTGAACTCCACGTCGGAGAGCGACCCCCGCCCCAGCTTCAGGTGGAAGTCGGGGTCCTCACCGGGCGGGATGCGCTCGGCCTCGATGCGCGCCTTCATGCGCCGGATCTCACGGACGGCCTCGGCGTCGAGGCCTCCTTCCCACACCCGCGGCTCGATCAGGTCGAGCAGACGGTCGCCGAGCTCCCGGTCGCCCGCCACGAACCGTGCCCGGGTCATGGCCTGCCGCTCCCACGTCAGAGCGTGCTCGCGCCAGTACACGTCGAACGCGGCGAGGCTGCGCGACAGGGGGCCGCTGCGGCCCTCGGGCCTGAGGTCGGCGTCGACGTCGTAGATGCGCTCGGCCGGGGTGGCGCCGGCGACGAACCGCATCAGCCCGGTGGCCAACCGCTTGGCCTCCTCGGCCCCGGTCGCTCCACTGCTGTCGTGCACGAAGATCACGTCGAGGTCGCTGGCGTAGGCGAGCTCGTTGCCGCCGAAACGACCCATCCCGATGACCGCGAAGGGAACCGTCGGCTCCAGTGCCGCCAGCGCGGCGTCGAGCGAGGCCTCGGCGAGGGACGTGAGGTCGGCGCCGACCTGGTGCACGTCGGCGTGGCCGAGCACGTCCCGTGCCGCGATCCCGAGCAGGTTGCGCTGCTGCCAGCGGCGCAGCGACGCCTGCTGCTCACCCCGGCCGTCGCGCAGCTGCACGGCCGAGGTGGCCGAGGCCACGAGCGCGCCACGGTCCCGGGTGGCCAGCCGGCTCGGGTCCGGCAGGCGGGCGACGAGGTCGGGGTTGTGGGTCAGGATCTCCCCGAGGAGGCGGCTGGTGCCCGCGAGCCGGCACAGGGCCTGCGCCGCCGCGGGGGAGTCCCGGAAGGTCTCGGCCCACGAGCGGCTGCTCTGCGGGCCCGAGAGCAGGTTGCGCACGAGCAGCAGGCCGAGGTCGGGGTCGGGCGACTGCGAGAGCCAGTCGAGCAGCAGCGGCAGCAGCTGCTGCATGAGCCGGCTGGAGCGGTTCAGGCCACGTGTCAGCTCCTTCACCGCGGCCTGGGTGCGCCGGGCGTCGACGAAGCCGAAGGCGCTCAGACGGGCCGCGGCCGCCTCGGGGCTCAGGGCGGCGTCGACCGCCTCGGCGGTGGCGAAGGCCTCCAGCAGGGGGCGGAAGTACACCCGCTCGTGGATGCCCCGCACCGCCGCCTGGGTGCGCCGCAGGTCGCGCTCGAGCTGCTCGGCCGCGGTGCCGTCGGGCGCGTCTCGCAGGCCCATCACCCGCGCCAGCCGGTCGAGGGCCAACGCGTCGCCGGGCAGGGTGTGCACCTGCTGCTCGTCGACCAGCTGCAGGCGGTGCTCGACGGTGCGCAGCAACCGATACGCGTCGGCCATCTGCGTCGCGTCCTCCGGGTCGACGTAACCGGCGCTGGCCATCTCCTCCAGCGTCGAGAGGGTCGTGGCCCCCCGCAGGTGCCGGTCGAGGTGGCCGTGCACGAGCTGCAGCAGCTGCACGGTGAACTCGATGTCGCGGATGCCGCCGGGCCCGCGCTTGAGCTCTCGGCCGGTGAGCCCCTTGCGCGCCACCTCGGCCTCCGCTCGGGCCTTCATCGCCCGCAGGGAGCGCAGGGCGTCGGTGTCGAAGGGGTGCGACCACAGCCACCGCTGGGCGGCGTCGAGCCAGCGCCGGCCGAGCTGCTCGTCGCCCGCGGCCGGCCGGGCCTTCAGGAGGGCCTGGAACTCCCACGGCTCGGCCCACCGACCCCAGTAGGCCTCGTAGGAGTCGAGGGTGCGCACGAGCGGCCCGTCGCGCCCCTCGGGCCGGAGGTTGGCATCGACGCGGAAGCAGCGCCGGGCGATGTCCATCACCGACCGGGCCCGGCGCTCGAGCCGATCGCGCGTCCCTTCGCCGACGAACAGCACGTCGATGTCGCTCGAGTAGTTCAGCTCGGCGCCGCCGAGCTTCCCCATGCCGATCACCGCCAGGGTGATCCCCTCGGCGCCGTCCCGGTCGGCGGCGGCGGCCAGCGCGCAGGCCGAATCGAGCACCTGCCGGCCCAGCGCGGCCAGCGATGCGCCGACCCGTTCGAGCGGGTCGAGCCCGACGAGGTCGCGGGCGGCGATGCGCAGGAACTCGAAGTTGCGCCAGCCCACCAGCTGCTCGACGGTGACGTCGTCGACGGGACGGCGTCGGCCGAGGTCGGCGAGCACCCCGAGGGCCTGCTCCGGTGACGCCTCGACCACCCTGGTGAGCGACCGGCTGGCCGCCAGCACCGCCACCGTCGCCTCGGCCAGGGCGCCCTCGCCGGCCAGCCGCTCGACCGAGGCGGGGGAGGCGTCGGCCAGGTGCTCGAGAGCGGCGCGCACGGCGACCGGCGCGGCGCTTCGCTCGGCCAGCACCTCGAGGGCGGCGGGCAGCGCGGTGGCCGTCACGGGGCGGCAGGCTATTCGCCGCCGGCCCGGCGTTCCCAGGGCCCGACGCCCCTAGATTGCGGCCCATGCCCACGATCCGAGTCGGTCTGGCCCAGATCAACCCCGTGGTCGGCGACCTCACCGGCAACGTCGAGCGCATCGCCGCCGTCATGGCCAAGGCCGACGAGCAGGGCTGCGACCTGCTCGCCCTGCCCGAGCTCGCCATCACCGGCTACCCGCCGGAGGACCTGCTCCTGCGGCCCAGCTTCGTGCGGGACAACCTCGCCGCCCTCGACGAGGTGGTGGCCCGGTCCGGTCGCTGCGTGACCCTCGTCGGCTTCGTCGACTCGGCCTCCGCCCACGACCAGGAGCCCGAGCGGGCGAGCGACGCCGCCGACGGCGAGGAGCACTCGCTCGCCGTGCCCAGTCGACCGGTCATCTTCAACGCGGCGGCCGCCTGCGCCGAGGGCCGCATGATCGGCTGCTACCGCAAGCGCAAGCTCCCCAACTACTCGGTGTTCGACGAGCAGCGGTACTTCACCGTCGGCGACACCGACGTGTCGCTGTTCGTCGTGGCCGGGGTGCCCGTCGGCCTGTCGATCTGCGAGGACGCCTGGACCGACGACGGTCCCATCGCCGAGCTGGGTCGGGCCGGGGCGGCGCTGGTCGTCAACATCAACGCGTCGCCCTACAACCGGGGCAAGCGCGAGGCCCGTCTGGCCGTGGTGCAGGCGCGGGCCCGTGAGGCGGATGCCGTGCTGGCCTACGTGAACCAGGTCGGCGGCCAGGACGAGCTGGTCTTCGACGGCGACTCGATGGTGGTGGCGCCCGACGGTGCCGTGCTGGCGCGGGCCCCGCAGTTCGCCGAGGGCCTGTTCGCCGTCGACGTCGAGGTCCCCGACCGCACGCCCGACCCGTCCCGCACGTTGGTCGAGGGCCCCCCGCCGCCGTCCGAGCGCCCGGCCGTCGTGCCGGTGGGCGTGGCCCCGCCCGTCGGCGAGGACGAGGAGGTGTGGCAGGCCCTCGTGCTCGGCACCCGTGACTTCGTTCGCAAGAACGGCTTCAGCGACGTGGTGATCGGCCTCTCGGGAGGCATCGACTCGGCCCTCGTGGCGGCGATCGCCGTCGACGCCCTCGGCGCCGACCACGTCCACGGGGTCCTCATGCCCTCGCGGTACTCGAGCGACCACTCGATCAGCGACGCCGAGGCGCTGGCCGCCAACCTGGGGATCGAGCACCGCACCATCCCCATCGAGCCGGCCCACGCCGCGCTGATGGGGATGCTCGAGCCGTCCTTCGAGGGCCATCCCCTCGGGCTCACCGAGGAGAACCTCCAGAGCCGCATCCGTGCGGTGATCCTCATGGCCCTGTCGAACGCCTTCGGCTGGCTCTTGCTGAACACCGGGAACAAGAGCGAGTCCTCGGTGGGCTACTCCACCCTCTACGGCGACTCCGCCGGCGGCTTCGCCGTCATCAAGGACGTCTCCAAGCTGCTCGTCTACCGGTTGTGCCGGCACCGCAACGAGCTGGCGGGACGGGAACTCATCCCGGCGAACGTGCTGCTGAAGCCGCCCTCGGCCGAGCTGCGCCCCGGTCAGCGCGACGACCAGAGCCTCCCGCCCTACGAGGTGCTCGACCCGATCCTGTCGCTGTACGTCGAGGACGACCTCGCCGCCGACGACATCGTGGCGGCCGGCTACGAGCCCTCGACCGTCGACCGGGTGACCCGCCTGGTCGACCTGGCCGAGTACAAGCGGCGCCAGTCGCCGCCGGGACCCCGGGTCACGCCCAAGGGCTTCGGCAAGGACCGGCGCCTGCCCATCGTGAACCGCTACCGGCGTTGACGCCGGCGCCGACGGAGCGGTCCGCGCCGTAACCTCGCACCGTGCCCGAGCCCGAGAGCCCGCCCTCCCCCGTCACCGGCCCCCCGTGGGCGGCCCGGGCGCCCCAGGGCGCCACCACCGCGCTCGCCGCGGCCGCTCGGCTCGGGGCCTACTGCTGGGTCGAGCAGCAGCTGTTCTCGCTCCTCGGCGGTTGGGTGACCGACGTGCCCGAGGCCGAGGTCAAGCTGGTGGTGGCCGAGCTCGCCGAGCACGCGGGCTGGCGGGCCCGACGCTGGCACGAGCTGCTCCCCACCGCTCCGCCCGGCCCCGACGCGCTGGTGGCGGCGGCCGAGGGGGTGGCGGCGGCGGTGGGCGCGGCGGCGACGGTGGCCGGCGGACCGGACCGCACGCTGGAGAAGCTGGCGGTCGCCCACCGGGTGCTGCTGCCGCGCCTCGCGGCGGCCTTGCGGGCCCACCTCGACTGGGCGCCGGCCGTGAGCGAGCCCGCCACCCGTCGGGTGCTCGGCATCGCCCTCGACGACGTCACCGCCGACTGGCTCCTCGGCGAGCGGGTCCTGCAGTCCGTGGCCACCGATCCGCAGGCGTTGGCCCGCGTCGCCGCCGCCCAGGCTGCGGTGGAGGGCCCGATCGCTGCGGCCGGCGGGATCGTCGGACCCGCCAGCACCGGTCGCCGACCGCGTGGTTGGCGCGCTTGACCGGGCCGGTATCCTAGCCAGAGCCCCAGCCGTCGGCGGGATCCTGCCGCCACCCCCGTGGCCGCCGGCGCCGCTGATCCAGCTCTCACATCAAGCATTGACGAGGTGCGTCTTGCCCAAGGAGCGTGTCGAACGCGACGAGGAAGATCTCGTCCGTCTCTACCTCACCGACATCGGGCAGTACCCGTTGCTCACCAAGGACGACGAGGTCCGGCTGGCCCAGGCCATCGAGGCCGGCACCGCGGCGCGAGGAGAGCTCGACGCGGCCACCGACCTCACGCCGGCGCGCAAGCGGGAGCTGCGGCGCACCATCAAGCACGGTGAGGACGCCGAGCGCACCTTCGTGCAGTCGAACCTGCGCCTCGTGGTCTCGATCGCCAAGAAGTACCAGGCGTCGGGCCTGCCGCTGCTCGACCTCATCCAGGAGGGCAACCTCGGCCTGATGCACGCCGTCGAGAAGTTCGACTGGCGCAAGGGCTTCAAGTTCTCGACCTACGCCACGTGGTGGATCCGCCAGGCGATCACCCGAGGCATCGCCAACACCGGTCGCACCATCCGCCTGCCCGTCCACGCCGGCGACACCCTGGCCCGCCTCCAGAAGGCCCGTGCCCGCCTGGAGCTCAAGCTCGGGCGCCCCGCCACCCTCGCCGAGCTGTCGGCCGAGGTGGAGATGCCCGAGGACAAGGTGACCGAGGCGCTGCGCTTCGCCGCCGAGCCCCTGTCGCTGTCCGAGCCGCTTCGCGAAGACGGCGACGCCGAGCTCGGCGACGTGGTCGAGGACCGCTCCGCCGAGTCCCCGTTCGAGGTGGCCGCCACGGCGCTGCTCCCCGAGGAGATCACCCGGCTGCTGTCCCCGCTCGACGAGCGCGAGCGGGAGATCCTGAAGCTGCGCTTCGGGCTCGACCGGGGCGAGCCCCGCACCCTCGAAGAGGTCGGTGAGCACTTCAACCTCACGCGGGAGCGGATCCGCCAGATCGAGGCCCGGGCCATGTCGAAGCTGCGCCACCCCTCCTCCGACACCGGCGCCCGCGACCTGCTGGCGGTCTGAACCGGGCCGGGTTCGGTCCCGACGATGGCCCACACGGTCGACGACGCCGACGACTGGTCGGCGGCGCCCGCGCCCGGCGTCCCACCCGCGCCGTCGGTCACCCCCGGCTCCGCGCCACCGCCCCCGGCCGGCCGCGAGGGGCCCACGTGGAGCCGCAAGGGCTGCCTCGTCGCCGCCGGGGTGGGCGCGGCGCTGGTGCTGTTGGGGCTGGTGGCGGTGGTGGCCGTGCTCGTGGTGGCCAAGGGATGGCTCGGGGACAAGGTCGAGGACCTGGCCAAGGAGCGTCAGGACATCGTGACCGAGACCGGCATCGAGACCGGGAGCACCGACGTCGTGCATCCTCCGCAGCGCGACATCCGGCTCGGGGCCTGCGAGTACGACGGGAACGGCGGCGTGCGGGCGTCGGGCACGATCACCAACTGGACCGGCGACACCAGCGACTACCGCGTCGCGCTGTCGTTCCGGTCGGGCAACGGCGGCGACCAGGGCACCGAGTTCGGTTCCACGATCGTCACCGTCGAGGCCGTCGAGCCCCACGTCACCACCAACTGGGGCGCGTCCGTGCCGGTCGGCCCGGACGGGCCGTTCACCTGTCGCATCATGCGCATCGACCGGTGGGTCAGCGGGGAGGCACCTCCCTCCGACGACGGATCCTGAAGTTCCACCGTCGGCAGGCCGATGACCGCATTGGGCCGAACGACCCCTGAAGTCCGTGGCGCTGCTTGCCGAGAAATCTTCCATGCGCGACGAGCCCGGCACGTTGGTCGACGCGCCCGTACCCCGAGCGTGGTGGGGCGTGGCCCTCGCCGTCGGCGCGCTGTGCACGTTGTTCGTGTCGGTCTCCCGCAGCTCGTGGTCCGAGCCGGTCTACGTGGTGGCGGCCCTCGGGCTGAGCGTCGGGTTCCTCGTCGTGGCCCGCCGGCGCCACCTGCAGCCGGCCGGCGCGTGGCTCACCTTCGGGGTCGGCCTCTGCCTGCTCGCCATCGGGGACGCCGTGTACGGCCTGCCCTTCGACGTCAGGGTCGCCGGCCTCGGGCTCGACCTGGCCGACGTCTGGTATCTGGTCGGCTCGATCGTCATGGTCGTGGGGGCGCTGCGCCTGAAGGGCGCCCATGCCGGCGAGCGTGACCGCGAGGCGCTGCTCGACGCGCTCAGCGTCGGGCTGGCGACGGCCGTGCTGGCGTGGCGGCCTCTCATCGAACCGCGCTTCACGGTCGCCGACGTGCCCCTGCTCGGGCGCGTCGTGAACGGCTCCTACCCGGTGCTCGACGTGGTGGTCGTCGCCATGGTGGTGTGGATCCTGCTGCGCAGCCGGAGAGGCCGACCCGCGGCGATGCTCCTCATGGCGGGCGCCGTGAGCTACCTCGCGGCCGACATCGCCTACACGGTCCGCATCGACCAGGGCGTCATGGACGACCCGTCGGTCGCGTGGCTCGACGTCCTCTGGCTCGTCGGCTACGGCCTCTACCTCCTCGGGGCCCTGCACCCCTCGGCCGGCTCGCTCGGCCGCTCCGCCGAGGAGGAGGAGCCGTCGTTGTCCCGGGGCCGGCTGGCCCTCGCCGGCGCCACCCTGCTCGCGCCGATCGTCGCTCTCGGGGTCACCGGCGCCGGAGGGCAGCAGGTCGTCGTCGCCCTGGCGGCCGAGGTCGTCCTGGTCGTGCTCGTGCTCGTGCGGCTGTCGGACCTGGCGACGGGCGAGCGCCGGGCCCGGCAGGCCCTGCGTGACCGAGAGCGGTACTTCCGTTCGCTGGTCCAGCACGCGTCGGAGGCGGTGGTGGTGCTCGACCGCGACGCGACGGTCACCTACGCCAGCCCCGCCGTGCGCTCGTTGCTCGGCGTGCCCCCCGACGAGCTGCAGGGCCGCCGGATCGTGGAGGCGGTCGACGGCGTCGACCGCGAGGCCCTGAGCGCCATGCTCGCCACGGCGACGAGGGCGCCCGACGTGGTCATCACCGGCGAGCTCGCCGTCGGCGCCGGACCGGGGGCCCGATGGCTCGAGCTGCGCACCAGCAACCTGCTGGCTGAGCCAGCGGTGGCAGGGCTGGTCGTGAACCTCAACGACGTGACCGCCCGCCGGCAGGTGCAGGCGGAGCTCGAGCGTCGCGCCTTCAGCGATCCGCTGACCGGCCTGCCCAACCGGGCGCTGTTCCTCGACCGGCTCGGGCAGCTGCTCGGCCGGCGTGACCCGCCGGAGGCGGCGGTGATCTACTGCGACCTCGACCGGTTCAAGTCGGTGAACGATCGCTTCGGCCACGCAGGGGGCGACCACATCCTCGAGGCGGCTGCCGTCCGCCTCGCCGCCGCGGTGCGGGCGGAGGACACCGTGGCCCGGTTGGGCGGCGACGAGTTCGCGGTGCTGGTCCACGGCCCTCACGCGGCGACCGAGGCGGTCGAGATCGCCCGGCGCATCGTGGAGGACCTGCGTCGACCGCTGGCGCTCGGCGGCGATCCGGTGGCGGTTCCGGTCAGCGTCGGCGTGGCGAGCACCCGAGGTGGTCACCGCGACCCCGCCGAGCTCATCCGGTCGGCCGACGAGGCGATGTACCGGGCGAAGCGGGCCGGTGGTGACCGGGCGGTGGTCGCCGGCGAGAGCCCCGCTGGGGCGGCGGCGGCGACCCGCGCCTGACCCCTGGCGCCGCCTGTCGGTGCCTAGGCCTGCGGTTCGAGGTTGGCCCGCTCGGCCCCGATGGTGGTCGAGTCACCGTGGCCCGTGTGCACGACGGTGGCGTCGGGCAGGGCGAACAGCTTCTCGGTGATCGACCTGATGATCGTCGGACGGTCGCTGTAGGAGCGGCCGGTGGCCCCGGGCCCGCCGTTGAAGAGGGTGTCACCGCTGAAGAGCACGCCGGCGGCGGGGTCGTAGAGGCAGCACCCGCCGGGGGAGTGGCCAGGGGTGTGCAGCACGGTGAGGGTGGCGCCGCCGGCGGCGAGCTCGTCGCCGTCGTGCAGCAGGCCGTCGGGCTGGCGGTCGGGGT
The DNA here is from genome assembly GCA_029782145.1 of Actinomycetes bacterium. Classification (GTDB taxonomy): domain Bacteria; phylum Actinomycetota; class Acidimicrobiia; order Acidimicrobiales; family Acidimicrobilacustridaceae; genus CAMFLJ01. The sequence goes on from JAKOVH010000026.1 coordinate 407,527, forward strand.
TCACGACCTCCCACAGCATCAGGTCGTCGGGGTGGATGAGGATCGGCGCACCGGCGGCGTCGGCCACCTCGGCGGCCACGTTGATGTGGTCGTTGTGGCCGTGGGTGGCCACGACCGCGACCACCTTGCGGCCCCTCACCGCGTCGAGGATGGGGGCGGCCTGGTGCGCGGCGTCGATGACCAGCACCTCGGTGTCGTCGCCGACCAGCCAGATGTTGTTGTCGACGTCGAAGCTCTGGCCGTCGAGGGTGAAGGTCCCCGACGTCACCACGTGGTCGATCATCGCTCCTCCACCACCACGACCGAGCGCAGCACCTCGCCGCGCTCCATGCGGTGGAAGGCCTCCTCCACGCCGTCGATCCCGATGGTCTCGCTCACGAAGCGGTCGAGGTCGAGGCGGCCCTGGAGGTACAGGTCGATGAACATCGGGAAGTCCCGAGACGGCAGGCAGTCGCCGTACCAGCTGGGCTTCAACGCCCCGCCCCTGCCGAAGAACTCGATCATGGGCAGCTCGATGCGCATCTCGGGAGAGGGGACACCGACCTGCACCACGGTGCCGGCCAGGTCGCGAGCGAAGAAGGCCTGCTCGAACACCGCGGGGTTGCCGACGGCCTCGATGCACACGTCGGCGCCGTTGCCGTCGGTGAGGGCGCGGATGGCCTCGACCGGGTCGACCTGGGAGGCGTCGACGGTGTGGGTGGCTCCGAAGTCCTTCGCCCACTCGAGCTTGCCCGGGTCCAGGTCGACGGCGATGACCGTCGTCGCCCCCGCGATGCGGGCACCGGCGATGGCGGCGTCGCCCACGCCGCCGCAGCCGAACACCGCCACGCTGTCGCCGGGCTCGATGCCGCCGGTGAACATCGCCGCGCCGAGCCCGGCGGTGACGCCGCAGCCGAGCAGGCCGGCGGCTTCGGGCCGGGCCGCGGCGTCGACGGGCGTGCACTGGCCGGCCGCCACGAGGGTGCGCTCGGCGAAGGCGCCGATCCCCAGGGCGGGGCTCAGCTCGGTGCCGTCGGCCAGGGTCATCTTCTGCGTGGCGTTGAACGTCGCGAAGCAGTACTGGGGCTCGCCGCGCCGGCAGGCCCGGCAGGTGCCGCACACGGCGCGCCAGTTGAGGATGACGAAGTCGCCCGGGGCCACGCCCACCACGTCGGGGCCGACTGCCTCGACGACGCCGGCCGCCTCGTGGCCCAACAGGTAGGGGAACTCGTCGCCGATCGCTCCCTCCCGGTAGTGGAGGTCGGTGTGGCACACCCCGCAGGCCTGCACCCGCACGAGCGCTTCACCAGGACCTGGGTCGGGGACGACGATGGTCTCGACGGTGACCGGCTCGCCCTTCGCCCGCGCCACCACCGCTCGCACCTCGTGGGCCATGTTCGTTCCTCCTCGCAGGTCGACGCCCGTGCGTACCACAGGCGCCCGGCCGGCGCTCGCGCCGCTGCCGGCTCGCTCGGCCGCCCCCGGGGCCGCTCGCCGGCGGATCGGTGGCGCCCTATGCTCCACGCCATGAAGAAGCTGCTCGTGCTCGTCGTCGTGGTCGCTCTCGCCGCCTTCGCGGTCAAGAAGCTCCAGGACGCCTGAGGCGTCCGGCGCCCGGCACCGGGCGCCGAGCCACGATCCACCAGCCCAGGACCGCGCCGGCGGCCACACCGCCGGCCATCGCCGCGCCCAGAGCGACGCGTCGGGGTGGTGGGAGCACCACCCGCTCCCTGAGCGGCACCCCGTGGCGGAAGTGCAGCACCGGCCACTGCTCGGAGCGGGCGACCCGCGCCAGGTCACGGTCGGGGTTGACCGTGACCGGGTGGCCCACCGTGCGCAGCAGCGGCAGGTCGGTGACCGAGTCGCTGTAGGCGTAGCTCGCCGAGAGGTCGATGCCGAGCTCGTCGGCCACCTCGCGGACCGCCTCGGACTTGTAGACGCCGTAGGCGTAGAAGTCGACCTCGCCCGTGTAGCGGCCCAGCTCGTCGAGCTTCGCCCGGCTCGCGATCGTGCGGTCGACCCCGAGGTACTCGCCGAGCGGCGCCACGATCTCCTCCGGCGACGCCGACACCAGGAACACCGTGCGGCCGGCGGCCTGGTGCTCGCGGATGAGCTCGAGGGCCTCGGCGTAGACGATCGGGTCGATGACGTCGGTCAGCGTCTCGCGCACCAGCGTGGCGATGGTGGCCCGGTCCCAGCCGCGGGTGACCCGCAGGGCCGACTCCCGGAACCGCTTCATGCGGTCCTCGCCCGCACCGAGGTAGTGGAACACCAACCCGCTCCACAGCGCCCGGAGCATCACCCGGCGGTTGATCATCCCGGCGCGCCGCAGCGGGCCACCGAAGGCGACCATCGAGGCCTTGGCGATGACCGTCTTGTCGAGGTCGAAGAACGCCGCCTCCATCGCCACCGAGCTTAGGGGCGACCACCAGCCCTCCCCGGGCGACCCTTGACCGTGGCCGCTCGGCGCCGTAGCGTGCCGGCACCTTCCCCGGGACGCATCGCTTCACTCGCGTACGGGAGACCCCATGCTCGTGTCCTGCTGGTCCGCCAAGGGCGGATCCGGTGCCACGGTCGTCGCCGCCGCCCTGGCGACGGTGCTCGGCCGCCGCGGCGAGGAAGGCGCCCTGCTCGCCGACCTCGCCGGTGACCTCCCCGTCGTGCTCGGCCTGCCCGAGCCCGACGGCCCCGGCCTGGCCGAGTGGCTCGCCGCCGGGCCCGACGTGCCGGCCGACGCGCTGGCCCGCCTCGAGGTGCCCGTCCGGCCCGGCCTGCGCGTGCTGCCGAGCGGGAGTCGGGCCCTGGGCGCCCCGGAGCGGGCCGAGGTGCTGGCGGCCCTGCTCGCCGGCGACCCCCGCCCGGTGGTGGCCGACGTCGGCACCGTCACGGCACGGCCGGGCGACGGGGCCCAGGCCGAGGTGCGGCGCGTCCTCGCCGCCTCGGCCACGCACTCGTTGCTGGTCACCCGGTCCTGCTACCTCGCCGTGCGCCGGGCGAGCTCGCTGCCGCTGCGGCCGTCGGGCATCGTGCTGGTCGCCGAGGAGGGTCGGTCCCTCGGGCGTCGTGAGGTCGAGGACCTCGTCGGCGCTCCGGTGGTGGCGGAGGTCGCCTGCCACAAGGACGTGGCCCGCGCCGTCGACAGCGGCCTGCTGGCTCGGCGCGTGCCCCGCGGGCTCGAGCGTGCGCTCCGCCATGCCGCCTGAGGCCCGACCTTCGTCCGCCGAGGTGCTGGTCGAGGACCTGCACCGCGGCCTGCTCGACGGCGGACGGCCCACGTCGTCGCCCGCCGAGCAGCGGGCGCTGCTGCGCAGCCTCGCCCGTGACCGCGACCCGTTGCTGGCGGCGACCGTCGTCGAGTCGGTGGTCGAGCAGGTGCGGGCACGGGTCGACGGCCTCGGGCCGCTGGAGCCGCTGCTGGCCGACCCGTCCGTCGACGAGGTCATGCTCAACGGCGGCGGCGAGGTCTGGATCGAACGGCACGGGCGCCTCGAGTGCACCGCCGTCTCCGTCGACGAGGCCACCGCCCTCGCCCTGATCGAGCGCATCGTCGCCCCCCTCGGGCTGCGCATCGACCGGTCGAGCCCCCTCGTCGACGCCCGCCTGCCCGACGGCTCGCGCGTGAACGCCGTCGTGCGGCCCCTGGCCGTCGACGGTCCCTGCCTCACCATCCGGCGCTTCGGCGCCCGGGCCGTCACGCTGCCCGAGGTGGCCGCGCCGGGCACGGCCGCCCTGCTCGCCTGGGCCGTGCGCGCCCGGTCGAACGTGGTCGTGTGCGGCGGCGCCGGAGCGGGCAAGACCACGCTGTTGAACGCCCTGGCCGCGGAGATCCCCGACGCCGACCGCGTCGTCACCATCGAAGACGCCGCCGAGCTGCGGCTGCCCGGCCGCCACGTGGTCCGCCTGGAGGCCCGGCCGGCATCGGCGGAAGGGGCCGGAGAGGTGCGCGTCCGAGACCTGGTGCGCAATGCCCTGCGGATGCGCCCCGACCGCATCGTGGTGGGCGAGGTCCGTGCCGGTGAGGCCCTCGACATGTTGCAGGCCATGAACACCGGCCACGAGGGCTCGCTCTCGACCTGCCACGCCAACTCCCCGGCCGACGCCCTGCGCCGGCTCGAGACGCTGGTCCTGATGGGCGACGTCGCCCTGCCCCTCCCCGCCGTGAGAGAGCAGGTGCGGTCCGCGCTCGATCTCGTCGTGCAGATCGCCCGCCGGCCCGACGGCGGTCGTCGCGTGGTGGCGGTCGCCGAGGTCGATCCCGAGGGCGACGCCACCGACCCGGTTCGCGCCCGGGCGCTCACCGACTCCGAAGGTGGCCTCGTCGCCCTGCCGCGTCGCCCGGTGCGTGCCGCCGACGGGCCGTCGCCGTCCGTGGCATGGGTGGAGGGCGCACCATGACCTCCGCCCTCGCCGCCGGGCTGTGGGTGGGCGGGTCGGTGGTGTTGGCGCAGGCCGCGCTCTCCGGTCTCGAACCGGCCCTCGCGGCGCGGCGGATCAGGCGCCGCGCTCGTGCCCTCGTGCCGTCGTCGCCCGTGGCGGTGCGGCCGACCACCGACGCGGTGGCGGCGCTGCTCGGGCCGGTCCTCGCCGTGCTCGGCCGAGGGGCACGCGCGCAGCGGCGGGCCGACGCCGAGCTGCCGTCGATGCTCGACCAGGTGACCCGCCAGCTGCGGGCGGGGGCAGCCCTGCCCGTGGCGCTCCAGGCGGCCTGCACCGGGCGCACCGAGGCGAGCTCCGCGGCGCTGGCGGCCGACCTCTCCGGTGGAGCGCCGTTCGCCACGTCCGTCGAGCGCTGGCACGACGCATGCCCCACCCCGGCGCGGGGGCTGGCGGCGGCCGCGCTCGGCCTCGCCGCCGAGGCGGGCGGGTCGGTCGCCTCGGTGCTCGACGGCGTCACCGACACCCTGCGCGACCGGGTCGCCCTCGAGCGCGAGGTCGCGGCCCTGTCGTCGCAGGCCCGAGCCTCTGCCGCCGTGCTGGTGGTCGCTCCCGTGCTGTTCGCCGTGCTGGCCGCAGGGGCCGACCACCGGGTGGCCGAGGTGCTGCTCGGCGGCCCGCTCGGCTGGGCCTGCCTGGCCGCCGGCGCCGTCCTCGACGGGCTCGGCGCGCTGTGGATGTCGCGGCTGGTCGGGAGGTCCCGGTGAGCGCGGCGGTGATCGTCACGGCGGTGGCCGTCCCTGCGGCGGTCGTCCTCGCCGCCGCACCACCCGGCGCCCTGGGGCGGTGGGCCATCAGGCGCCGTCGACCGGATGTGGCCGCCGCCGGCCGAGCGGCGCGCCCGTCCGGGGCTCCCCGCCGCGCCCACCGCCGCCTGGCACCGCCCCACGCGCTCGCTGCGGCCGTCGAGGCGGTCGGGCGCCCGGCCCGGCGGGTCCTCCGGCGCCCGCCCGACACGGCGGCTGACCGCCGCAGCGGGCTGGTCCTCCTCACGAGCCTCGCCGTCGCGGTCATCGTGTCGCCGGTCGTCGCCGTGCCGGTCGCCGGGCTCATGTGGGCCGTCCCCGCCGTTCGGCGGCGGAGCCGGCGTGTCGCCCACGAGCGGGCCGTGCGGGTGGCCCTCCCCGACACCGTCGACCTGTTCCGGCTGGCGGTGGGGGCGGGCCTGTCCGTGCACCAGGCCGTCGACGCCGTGGCGGACCGTTCGCCCTCGCCCGTCGACGCCGCTCTGCAGGAGGTGAGGCGCCGGGTCGCCATGGGCGCTCGCCTCGGCGACGCCCTCGACGTGCTCGACGGCCTGGGCGACCCCGCGCTCCCCCTGGCGGCGGCCCTGCGAGGGGCCGCCCGCTACGGGTCGCCCCTCAACGCCGCCCTCGAGCGCGTGGCCGCCGACGCCCGCATGCAGCGCCGCCGGAGGGCCGAGGAGGACGCCCGCCGCTTGCCCGTCCAGCTGCTCTTCCCTCTGGTGCTCTGCGTCTTGCCCGCCTTCGGGCTGCTCGCGGTGGTGCCACTGCTCCTCGCGTCGCTGCGCTCGCTGCAGCTGTGACGCCGCTCTTCCCCCGCTACCGCCTCATCAACGAGGAGACACACCCCATGTCCGACCTGATCCTGCGCGGCCAGCTCGCGCTCCTGCTCACCGTCACCGATGCCCTCCGCCTCCTGCCCGTCGACGGCCGTGAGGGGCCGGCTCGCCGCGTCCGTGGGGACCACGGCCAGACCACGGCGGAGTACGGCCTGGTGCTGCTCGGCGCCGCGGGCATCGCCTTGCTGCTCGTGGGCTGGGCCACCAAGTCCGGCGCCGTCGGCAAGCTGTTCGACGCCGTCATGGACAACGTGATCGGAAAAGTGAAGTGAGCGCGACGGGGCGGGGGGACCGGGGCCAGGCCACCGTCGAGCTCGCCCTGGTCCTCCCCCTCGTCGCCCTGCTGGTGCTGCTGGTCCTCCAGGTGGGGCTGGTCGTGCGCGACCACATCCTGGTGACCCACGCGGCCCGGGAGGCGGCGCGGGCCGCCGCGGTCGCCGACGGCGACAGGGCCGCCGCCGCCCATCGGGGTGCGGAGCGCTCCGCCGACCTCGACAGCGGCCGGCTGCACGTGACGACCACCCTCACGGGTGGCGGGGAGCGGGTCCGGGTGCACGTCGCTTACGACAGCGTCACCGACGTGCCCCTGGTGGGGATGTTCGTGCCCGACGTGGGCCTCTCCGGTGACGCCACCATGCGGGTCGAGCAGCGCACGACCGGCACCGCCGGGTCGGTCAGCCCAGGACGGCCCGGATGAGCGCAGCGGCGGCTGCCTTGTCGAGCGGGTCGTTCCCGTTGCCGCACTTCGGGGACTGCACGCACGACGGGCAGCCGTCGCGGCAGCCGCACGACTCGATCACGTCGAGGGTGGCGGCGAGGTGCCGGTCGGCGGCGTCGAACCCCAGCTCGGCGACACCAGCCCCGCCCGGGTAGCCGTCGTACACGACGATGGTCGCCGCACCCGTCTCGGGCAGGAACGGCGTCGAGACACCGCCCACGTCCCAACGGTCGCAGATGGTGAACAGCGGAAGGATGCCGATGGCGGCGTGCTCGGCGGCGTGCAGGGCGCCCGGCACCTGGGCCGGCGCCACCCCGGCGGCGTCGAGCACCTCGTCGGGCACGACGTACCAGAAGGCCCGGGTGACGAGCTCGCTCGGCGGCAGGTCGAGGTCGTGCACCGCCAGCTGCTCGCCGGTGAAGGCGTCGATGCGCCGGTAGCCCACCACCTGCGAGCGCACCCGCACCGGCCCCAGGGCCAGCTCGGCTGCACCGACCCGGCGCCGCTGCTCGGTGTCGAGCACCGCGATCTCCGTGGCCGTGCGGGGTTGGGTGTACTCGCCGCCGTCGGACGGCGCCACGACCGCCACCCGGTCGTCGAGGTCGAGCTCGGCGACCCGCCAGGCCCGTCCCTGGTGCAGGTACACCGCACCGGGGTGGACCAGCCGCAGGGCCCGGGCCCCGTCGACCGTGCCGACCAGCGTGCCGTCGGCGGTGGCGATGCGGTACTCGTCGCCGCCGGCGTCGCGCAGGCCGACCCGGCGGGCGGGCCAGCCACGGCCGGCCCACACCGCGGCGGGACCCCGGCGGTGCGACGCCGGGCGCAGCTTGAGCACGTCGTCGAGGACCAGGCGGCGCACGCCGTCGTCGAGCAGGTCGGGCCACCAGCGGTCGTCGAGCGGGGTGAGCGGCAGCTCGTAGGCGGCGCAGGCCAGGTGGGGCAGCAGCACGTGCGGGTTCGACGGGTTGACCACCGCGGGCTCGGGCGGGCGGGAGAACAGCTCGTCGGGGTGGTGCATGAACCACTGGTCGAGCTGGTCGTCGCCGGCGACGAGCGTGGCCACCGAGGTCTGGGCGTCGCGGCCGGCGCGGCCGGCCTGCTGCCACATCGAGGCGATGGTGCCCGGGAAGCCGTTGAGCACGCACGCGTCGAGCCCACCGACGTCGATGCCCAGCTCCAGGGCGGTGGTGGCGACCACACCTCGCAGGGAGCCGCCGAACAGCTTGCGCTCGATCTCGCGCCGCTCGGCGGCGAGGTAGCCGCCACGGTAGGGGCGCACGGAGTCGGCCAGGTCGGCCCGCAGGCGGCGCTTCACGTCGGCCGCGACCAGCTCGGTGCCCTTGCGGCTGCGGCAGAAGGCGATGGTGCGATGGCCGCCCGCCACGAGGGCGCTCATCAGCTCGGCGGTGTCACGGGCCGACGAGGTGGAGCGGCCGCCCTCGACGTCGTCGCCGGCCGGGTTCCAGAGCACGAAGATGCGCTCACCTCTCGGGGAGCCGTCGTCGGTGACCTCCTCGACCGGCAGCCCGCACAGCTCCGAGGCCAGTCGGGCCGGCGTCCCGATGGTGGCGGAGGTGAACACGAACGCCGGCGAGGAGCCGTAGTGGGCGCAGATGCGCCGCAGCCTCCGCAGCAGGTGGGCCACGTGGCTGCCGAAGATTCCGCGCAGCGTGTGCAGCTCGTCGACCACGACGTAGCGGAGGCGCAGGAAGAACGTGGCCCAGCGGGCGTGGTGGGGCAGCAGCCCCACGTGCAGCATCTCGGGGTTGGTGAGCACCACGTTGGCGTTGGCTCGCACCCACGTGCGCTCCTCCGGGGTGCAGTCGCCGTCGTAGGTGGCCGCCACGAGGCCCGGCACGTCGAGCGCGGTGAGGGCCCGCAGCTGGTCCTGGGCGAGGGCCTTGGTGGGGAACAGCAACAGGGAGGTGGCGGGGCGCAGGCCGGTGGTGACGGCCTCGGCGATCGGGGCCTGGAAGCACAGCGACTTGCCCGAGGCGGTGCCGGTGGCGACGGCCACCGAGCGGCCGGCGCGCAGGTGGTCGATGGCCTCGGCCTGGTGGCACCAGAGCTGGTCGACCCCCAGCCGCTCGCGCACGGCGGCCGGCAACGGGGTGGCGAGCTCGCCGTGGCGCGCCGGCCGGGCGGCCAGGCGCTCGACGTGCACCAGGCGGGGGTCGTCGACCAGGGAGGAGAGGAAGCCGTCGAGTCCGGGCTCGGCGAGGAGGGCCACGGCGCGATGGTACGGCGGGGTTACGACGAACGACACGCGTGTGGTTCGCGATCGGCGCCTCCCGCCCGTGGCGGTACCCTCGGCGGTGCTGCCGCCCGGCGCCTGCCGCCCCCCGGAGGACTGCATGCTCTTCGATCTCGAGGTGTCCACCGACGACGACGGCGTCGTGGTGTGCACCATCGTGGGGGAGCTCGACGTGGCCACCGCACCCAAGCTGCGCCAGGAGCTCGTCCGCCTGGCCAGTGCCCAGGGCCCGGCACCGCGGGTGGTCATCGACCTCGCCGGCGTCGACTTCCTCGACTCCACCGGCCTGGGCGTGCTGCTCGGCGGCCTCAAGCGGGTGCGGTCCCACGGTGGCCAGCTGGCGCTGGCCCGGGCCGAGCCGCAGGTCCTCAAGGTGTTCGAGGTCACCCGGGTCATCGAGATCCTGCCCGTCCACGACGAGCTCGACGCCGCGCTGGCGGCCGTGCGGGGCTAGGCGGCGACGTGGCCGAGGTCGAGCTCGAGATCCCGGCTCGACCCGAGTTCCTCTCCCTCGCCCGCCAGGTCGTGGCCGCGGCGGCGTCGGTCGAGCCGCGGTTCCGCACGGAGCGCATCGACGACCTGCGCCTCGCCGTCTCCGAAGCCACCACCAACGCGGTCGAGGCCCACGGCGACGACGGCACCAGCCGCATCACCATCCGCTGCCGCCTCGACGTCGACGGCGACTACATCCGCGTCGAGGTCCACGACGAGGCCGGGGGCTTCGACCTGGGGGCCGTGCCGGTGCTCCCCGAGCCCGAGGATCCCCGGCGGTTGCTGTACGAGCACGGCCTGGGCATCCCGATCATGCAGGAGCTGGCCGACGAGGCCGAGATCCGCGACACCGACGGCGGCACCACCGTGCGCCTGGTCGTGTACCGGTCGCACGCCGCCGCCGACGAGCCGGACCGCCGTAGAGGCACCGTCTAGACTGACCGGCCAGGGTGTGCCGGGAAGCCTGGTCGGCGAGCCGTCCCGCCGACCTCCGGAGCGCCCGTGTCCCTCGTCAGCCGCCTCGCCGCTGTGGTCCACCCGCGGGGGCCCGTCGTGGGTCGCGTCGCCCGCCCGCTGGCGCGCTTCTTGGAGCTCGAGGCGGCCTCCGGGCTCATGCTGCTGGGCGCGACCGCGATCGCCGTGGCGTGGGCCAACTCCCCCTGGTCGTCGAGCTACGGGCACCTCCTGCACCTGACCGCGCTGCCCCTGCCGGGTGTGGAGCTCGACGTCCACGGCGCGGTCGACGACGGGCTCATGGCCCTGTTCTTCTTCGTCGTGGGGCTCGAGATACGGCGCGAGCTCGTCGCCGGCGAGCTGCGCGACCGGCGGACCGCAGCCCTTCCGGTCATCGCCGCGCTCGGCGGCATGGTCGTGCCGGCCATGATCTACGCGGCGGTCAACGCCGGGCACCCCGGGGCTCGGGGCTGGGGCATCCCGATGGCCACCGACATCGCCTTCGCGGTGGGCGTGGTGTCGCTCCTCGGCCGGCGGGTGCCACCCGCGCTCACCGTCTTCCTGCTCACCGCCGCCGTCGTCGACGACCTCGGCGCCATCGCGGTGATCGCCGTCTTCTACACGGGGTCGGTCCAGTTCGTGTGGCTGGTCGCCGCCGTGGCCGGCCTGCTCGCGCTGTGGTGGATCGGTCGCCGCGGCTGGTGGAACCCCCTCTTCTTCGCCGTGCTGGGTGCGCTCATCTGGTACGCCACGCTGCGCTCGGGCCTGCACGCCACGCTGGCGGGGGTGGCGCTCGCCATGGTCGTGCCCCGCGCCGGTCCCGAGCCGGTGGCCGACCGGGTGGAGGAGCGCTGGCACCCGTGGACGAGCTACGTGGTCATCCCCGTCTTCGCCCTGGCCAACGCGGGGGTGGCCCTCGGCGGAGGCGTGGTGGGCGACGCGCTCTCGTCACGGGTGACGTGGGGCGTGATCCTCGGGCTCGTCGTGGGCAAGACGGTCGGGGTGTCGCTCTCGGCCGCCCTCGCCATCCGCACCGGGGTGGGGCGCCGGCCGTCCGGCACCAGCGGCCTCCACCTCCTCGGCGTGGGGATGGTCGCCGGCATCGGCTTCACCATGTCGATCTTCGTGACGCTGCTCGCGTTCGACACCGCCGAGCTGGTCGACGAGGCGAAGATCGGGGTGTTCGGCGCGTCGATCCTGGCCGCCGCCCTGGGCCTGACGACGCTGTGGCTCGCCGGTCAGCGGGCGACGCCCACGTCGGCGGAGGTGGGCCCCGGCTCGCCGGCGTCGACGTAGGGCCGCAGCTCCCGGCGGGCGAGCTGCATGCGGTGGACCTCGTCGGGCCCGTCGGCGAAGCGCAGCGTGCGCAGCCCGGCCCACATGGCGGCCAGCGGGGTGTCCTGGGAGACGCCCGCGCCGCCGTGGGCCTGGATCGCCCGGTCGACCACCCGCAGCGCCACGTTCGGGGCCACCACCTTGATGGCGGAGATCTCCACCCGGGCACCCTTGTTGCCCACCGTGTCCATCAGCCACGCCGCCTTCATGGTCAGCAGCCGGGCCTGCTCGATCTCGATGCGGCTGTCGGCGATCCACTCCTGGATGACGCCCTGTGAGGCGAGCGGCTTGCCGAACGCGACCCGCTGGGTGACCCGCCGGCACATGAGCTCGAGGGCACGCTCGGCCATGCCGATGCAGCGCATGCAGTGGTGGATGCGGCCCGGTCCCAGCCGGGCCTGGGCCATGGCGAACCCGCCGCCCTCCTCGCCGAGCAGGTTCGAGACCGGCACCCGCACGTCGTCGAAGCGCAGCTCGCAGTGCCCCTCGCGGTCGTTGTAGCCGAACACCATGAGATCGCGGACCACGGTGAGCCCGGGCGTGTCCATGGGGACGAGCACCATCGACTGTTGGTTGTAGGTCGGCGCGTCGGGGTCGGTCTTGCCCATGACGATGGCCACCTGGCAGCGGGGGCTGGCGGCGCCCGAGATCCACCACTTGCGCCCGTTCAGCACGTACTCGTCACCCTCGCGGCGGATCGAGAGCTCGATGTTGCGGGCGTCGCTCGAGGCCACGTCGGGCTCGGTCATGGCGAAGCACGACCGGATCTCGCCCTCCAGCAGCGGCACCAGCCACCGCTCCTTCTGCTCCGGCGTGCCGAACAGCGACAGGATCTCCATGTTGCCGGTGTCGGGCGCCGCCGAGTTCACCGCCTCGGGGGCGAGCCAGCTCCGGCCGGTGATCTCCGCCAACGGCGCGTAGTCGACGTTCGACACCGGTTCGGGGGTCCACTCGGTGACGTGGGGCAGGAAGAGGTTCCAGAGGCCCCGCCGCTTGGCCTCCGCCTTGAGCTCCTCCATCACCGCCGGGTGGTGGTGGGGGTCGCCGGAGGCCCGCATCTGCTCGGCGCCCGCCGGCTCGGCGGGGTGCACCACCTCGTCCATGAAGGCGAGCAGCCGCTGGCGCAGCTCGGTGGCACGGGGGCTGAGGGCGAAGTCCATGGGACCTCCTCGGATCGGGACAGGCGCCGCGTGAACGGGCGTGCCGGACGGTGACCGACCGGCACGCTCCCTGGTCTACTCCGCCCGGCCGTAGTCGTCCTTCAGGCGGACGATGTCGTCCTCGCCGAAGTAGTCGCCCTGCTGCACCTCGACGAACACGAGCGGCTCGTCGCCGGGGTTGTGCACCCGGTGCGCCGTGCCGATCGGGATGTCGATGGCGTCACCCGGCGCCAGCTCGTGGTCGACGTCGTCGAGGGTCACCACCGCGACCCCTGCGACCACGAACCAGTGCTCCTTGCGGCGGTGGTGGAGCTGGTAGGAGAGGCGCTGACCGGCGTCGACGGTGATGCGCTTCACCTTGCCGAGGGGCCCGTCGTCGAGGATCACGAACGCCCCCCACGGGCGCTGCTCGCCGGTGCCGGCGGTGTCGCCCAGGGCGAGGCGGTCGTCGAGCGGTCGGTCGGCAGGAGGCGACGTTGCCATCCGTCGAGTATCGCGGACTCGGGCCGAGGACAGAAGATCACCGGTCCCCCGAAGGGGGACCGGCCCGGCGCCGGCGACGGGACCGCATTGACAGGGGAGCGGTGCTGCTCTCACTCTGTCCCCCCATGGCAGGCCCCCTCGTCATCGTCGAGTCGCCGGCAAAGGCGAAGAAGATCAAGGAGTTCCTCGGCTCCTCCGCCGACGTGGCGGTCGCGCCCGAGGTGATGGCGTCGGTGGGCCACGTCCGTGACCTCGCCCGCAAGGCCAAGGAGCTGCCGGCCTCGGTGCAGAAGGAGCCGTGGGCCCGGCTCGCCATCGACACCGACCACGGCTTCGAGCCCTACTACGTGGTGCCGGAGTCGAAGAAGCAGGTGATCCGGGACCTGAAGCAGGCCCTGAAGGACGCCGACTCGCTCTACCTCGCGACGGACGAGGACCGCGAGGGCGAGGCCATCGCCTGGCACCTGCTGGAGGTGCTCAAGCCCAAGCGCGACATCCCCGTGCACCGCATGGTGTTCCACGAGATCACCGCGCCGGCGATCCGCGACGCGTTCGCCAACCCTCGCGATCTCAACATGCGCCTGGTGAACGCCCAGGAGACCCGGCGCCTGCTCGACCGCCTCTACGGCTACGACGTCTCCGAGGTGGCGTGGAAGAAGGTCAGCCCCGGCCTCTCCGCCGGCCGGGTGCAGAGCGTCGCCACCCGCCTGGTGGTCGAGCGCGAGCGGGAGATCATGGCGTTCGTGCCCGCCGGATGGTGGGACCTCCAGGGCACGTTCACCGCGTCGGCCCCCGATGCCGACCGCACGCCCTTCTCGGCCAAGCTGGTCGCCCTCGACGGCACCCGCCTGGCGACGGGTGGCGACTTCTCCCAGCAGGGCGAGCTGACCCGTGACGACCGCGTGGTCCTCGACGAGGCCACCGCCACCGCGTTGGCCACCGAGCTCGCTCCCGCCGACTTCGCGGTGCGATCGGTCGAGGCCAAGCCCTACCGCAAGCGGCCCTTCGCCCCGTTCATCACCTCCACCCTGCAGCAGGTGGCCGGCCGGGCCCTCAACATCTCGGCCAAGCAGGTCATGTCGATGGCCCAGTCGCTCTACCAGCAGGGCTACATCACCTACATGCGGACCGACTCGACGAACCTGTCGGGCGCGGCCGTCGCCGCTGCTCGGGCCGAGGCCACCGAGCGCTACGGGGCCGGTTCGGTGCCTGACTCGCCGCGTGCCTACGGCAAGAAGGTGGCCAACGCCCAGGAGGCCCACGAGGCCATCCGGCCCGCCGGCGACCGGTTCCGGCGCCCGGAGGACGTCCGCGGCGAGGTCCAGCCCGGTGAGGCCCGCCTCTACGAGCTGATCTGGCGCCGCACCGTCGCCAGCCAGATGGTCGACGCGGTGGGCGAGACGGTCACCGTCCGGCTCGGCGCCGTCACCGACTCGGGGCGCGACGCGGAGTTCGCGGCGGCCGGCACCGTGATCACCGAGCGGGGCTGGCTGCAGGTCGAGGAGTGGCGCAGCGACGACGACGAGGAGCGCCGCCTGCCCGCCCTGGTCGCGGGTGACTCGCTCGACGCGTCCGACCTCAGCGCCGACGGGCACACCACCAAGCCCCCGGCCCGCTACACCGAGGCCAGCCTGGTGGCCAAGCTCGAGGAGCTCGGTGTCGGCCGGCCCTCCACCTACGCCTCGATCATGGAGACCATCCAGAACCGCGGCTACGTGTGGAAGAAGGGTTCGGCCCTCGTGCCGAGCTGGACCGCCTTCGCCGTCACCGCCATGCTCGAGCGCCACTTCGCCGAGCTGGTCGACTACGGGTTCACACGCGACCTCGAGGAGGTGCTCGACCGCATCTCCACCGGCGACGCCGACCGGGTGCCGACGCTCGAGGACTTCTACTTCGGGCCGGTGGGCGACGACGGCCAGCGGCGTGGTGGCCTGAAGGACCTCGTCACCGACCGCCTGCCCGAGATCGACGCGGCCGACATCAACAGCTTCGTCATCGGCGAGGACCCCAACGGTGTGCCGGTGGTGGCCAAGCCCGGCCGCTACGGCCCGTACGTGCAGCGAGGCGACGACACCGCGTCCATCCCCGACAACCTGCCGCCCGCCGACCTCAGCGTCGAGCACGCCCTCGAGCTGCTCGCCATGCCGAAGGGCGGCAAGCCGCTCGGCGACGATCCCGTCACCGGGCTCACCGTCTACGTCATGAGCGGGCGCTTCGGCCCCTACGTGCAGCTCGGCGAGGTCGACGACGCGCCCGACGGCAAGCCGAGGCGGTCGAGCCTGTTCGCCGGCATGGACCCCTACACGGTCACCCTCGACGAGGCCCTCCGGCTGCTGTCGCTGCCCCGTGTGGTGGGCACCGCCCCCGACGGCGAGGAGATCGTCGCCCAGAACGGCAAGTTCGGGCCCTACCTGACGAAGGGGTCCGACAGCCGCAGCCTCACCGCCGAGCCGGAGCTGTTCACCGTCACGCTCGACGAGGCCCTGCGCCTGTTCGCCGAGCCCAAGCGCCGCGGTCGCGCCGCCCCCAAGCCGCCCCTCGCCGAGCTCGGCCCCGACCCTGTCTCGGGCAAGCCCATGGTGGTCAAGGACGGGCGCTTCGGGCCCTACGTCACCGACGGCGAGACCAACGCGTCGCTCCGGGTCGGCGACGAGCCCACCACCTTGAGCCCCGAGCGGGGGGCCGAGCTGCTCCAGGCCCGCCGCGACGCGGTGGCCAACGGCGAGGTCGGCAAGCGGCCGGCCAAGAAGGCGGCGCGCAAGGCGACGGCGAAGCGCGCCGCGCCGAAGGCCACCACGACCCGCACGGTGAAGAAGGGAGCGAGCCGGCCGGCCAAGAAGGCCGCCCGGCGACGCACGACCGACGGGGCCTGACGGCCCTCGACCGGCCTCGAGGTGCCCGAGATCGGGCTGCGCCCGTCGTATGGTGATCCGATGGCTGTGCCTCGCCCTCGCCCCGAGGACGACGCCGACGCCGCCACGAGCGGTGCTGTGGTCGACGAGGAGCGCGTCGACCCCGCGGCGCGCGCCGACGGCGCGGAGCACGTGACCATCGTCGCCGACGAGCCCGACACCGAGACGCTCTACGCCGAGTCCGTCACCGATCGGCCCGGCTGGCACGTGCGCCTGTTCGGCTCCCACGAGTTCTTCCGCCTGTGGCTGGTGCAGGTCGTGTCGTCGCTCGGCGACTGGCTCGGCTTCTCCGCCATCATCTTGCTGGCGGCCCGCATCGGGGGCGGTGCCGGCGCGGGCGCCATCTCGCTGGTGATGGCGGCCCGCATCATCCCGGGCTTCTTCTTCGGCCCCGTGGCCGGGGTGCTCGTCGACCGGTGGGACCGCAAGCGGGTGATGGTCAGCTGCGACCTCGGCCGGGCGGCGGTGGTGGCCCTGCTGCCGTTCGTCTCCGACGTCGTCGGGCTCGTGCTGGCGTCGCTCGCCCTCGAGGTGCTCACGCTGCTGTGGTCGCCGGCCAAGGACGCTGAGGTCCCCAACCTCGTGCCCCACGACCACCTGACCACGGCGAACTCGCTGTCGTTGGCGGCGGCCTACGGGACCTTCCCGTTCGCCTCGCTGCTGTTCGCCCTGCTCGCCGGCTTGTCGGTGTGGATCGGCAGCGTCCCGGGCCTCGGATGGCTGGAGAACGACCAGGTCGCCCTGGCGTTCTACGTCGACGTCCTCACCTTCCTCTTCGGCGCGTGGATGGTCTCGCGCCTTCCGCTCGTGCGTCGTCCCCGCAAGGTGGCCACCGACGGCGAGGAGGGGCGGGGCGACTTCAAGGCCACCATGGAGGAGCTGCGCGAGGGCTGGAGCGTCATCTGGTCGAACCACACGGTTCGGGCGGTGAACCTGGGCTTGGCCACCGGCCTCATCGGTGGCGGCATGCTCATCCCGCTCGGGGCGGTGTTCTCCACCCAGGTGCTCGGCTCGGGCGCCGCTGGCTACGGGCTGTTCATGACCGCGCTCGGCTTCGGCGTCGCCGTCGGTGTGGTCGCCGTGTCGACGCTGCAGAAGAAGCTCCCGAAGCGCACGGTCTTCAGCGGTGCGCTGCTGTGCTCGGGGGTGTCGCTGTTCCTGGCGGCGTCGTCGTCGACGATGCCCGTGGCGGTGGCGTTCGTGGGGCTCATGGGCGTCTGCGTCGGACCCGTCTACGTGCTCGGCTTCGTGCTGCTCCAGCAGGAGGTCGACGACGAGCTGCGGGGGCGGGTCTTCAGCGCCCTCAACACGCTCGTGCGCCTCTGCGTGCTCATCGCGATGGTCGCGGGCCCGCTGCTCGCCGCCCTGCTCGGCCAGCTGTCGTCGGCCCTCATCGAGGGCCACCTCGACCTGCCCGCCGGCACCCTGTCGCTGCCCGGTGTGCGCCTGGCGCTGTGGCTGGCCGCGCTGATCATCATCGGTGCCGGCTTCGCCGCCATGGCGGCGCTGCGGGCCGGGCAGCGCCTCGAGCGGGCGGGCGCGGCTCCCCACCCGTCACGCCACGACCTGACATGAGCGGGCCGGGCACCGGAGCAGCCGGTGCGGGACGACGGGGATGCTTCGTCGCCTTCGAAGGCGGCGAGGCGTGCGGGAAGTCAACCCAGGCGGCGCTCCTCGCCGAGGCCCTCGGGGCGGTGCTCACCCGCGAGCCGGGCGGCACCGCGGTGGGGGCCCGGCTGCGGGCGCTGGTGCTCGACCCGGCCACCGAGGGCCTGGTCCCCCGCGCCGAGGCGCTGATCATGGCCGCCGACCGGGCCCAGCACGTGGCCGAGGTGGTGGAGCCCGCTCTGGCCGCCGGCCGCCACGTCGTCACGGATCGATTCGCCGGCTCATCGATCGCCTACCAGGGGCACGGCCGCGGCCTCCCCGTGGCCGAGGTGCGGGCGCTGTCGGAGTGGGCCACCGGCGGGGTGTGGCCCGACCTGGTGCTGCTGCTCGACGTGCCCGGCGAGGTGGCCGAGCGGCGGCTGGGCGCGGCGCGCGACCGCATGGAGTCCGAGCCGGTGGACTTCCATGCGGCGGTGCTCGCCGGCTTCCGCCTCCAGGCCGAGGCCGAACCCGAGCGGTGGGCGGTGGTCGACGGCACCGGCTCGGTCGCGGAGGTGGCGGCCGCCGTGCGTGCCGTGGTGGTGGAGCGGCTACAACTGCCGCTGTGACCACCGCGCCCGCCGACCTGCTGCCGGCCGAGGCCGCCGGCGTGGACCTGTGGGGCGAGGTGGTCGGGCAGCCGGCCGCGGTGGCCGAGCTGCGCGCCGCCGCCCGCACGCCGGTGCACGCCTACCTGCTCGTCGGGCCGCGAGGGAGCGGCAAGCGGGCCCTGGCCCGGGCGTTCGCCGCTGCGTTGCTGTCGGGCAGCCGGACCGGTGACGAGGTCGTGCGCCAGGCGGAGCTGGCCCTGGCCGAGGCGCACCCCGACCTCACCGTGGTGGTGCGCCAGGGTGCCGCGATCTCGGCCGCGCAGGCCGACGAGATCATCGGAGCCGCGTCGCGGGCCTCGGTGGAGGGGGGCGGCAAGGTCCTGGTCCTCGACGAGTTCCACCTGGTCACTCCGCAGGTCGGGAACAAGCTGTTGAAGGCCATCGAGGAGCCACCGGCCGGCACGGTGTTCCTGGTGCTCGCCGACGAGGTCACGCCCGACCTCGTCACCATCGCCAGCCGGTGCGTGCGGGTCGACCTGGGGCCGGTGCCCGCCGACGCCGTGGTCGAGCGGCTGGTGGCCGAGGGCGTGGCGCCCTCCCGGGCCGAGGAGGCGGCCGCCCTGGCCTCCGGTGACCTCGCCCGGGCCCGGCTGCTGGCCACCGACGAGCGCCTGGCCCTGCGGCGCCAGGCCTGGCACGACGTGCCCGACCGGCTCGACGGCACGGGCGCCCTCGCCGTGGAGGTGGCCGATGAGCTGCTGGCCATGATCGACGACGCCATGGCGCCGCTGAAGGAGGCCCAGGCCGCCGAGGCGGCCGAGCTCGAGGAGCGGGTGAAGGCCCGTGGCGAGCGCGGCTCGGGCCGCAAGCAGCTCGAGGAGCGCCACAAGCGCGAGGCCCGCCGCTACCGCGCCGACGAGGTGCGGGCGGGCCTGACCGAGCTGTCCCGCCGATACCGCGACCAGCTGGTCGCGTCGTCCCGCTCCGCTGCCCCGGTGGAAGCCCTCGACGCCATCGCCGAGCTCGCCCGCGAGATGGTCCGCAACGCCAACGAACGGCTCCAGCTCGTGGCGCTGTTCCTGAAGCTCGGCCGCCTGTCCCGCTGAGCACCCCCACTCGCCGAACCCCACCCCGTCCCGTTCTGGTGGAGGTTCTCCGCCCGAATCCGGGGTGAGACCTCCACCAGAACGGAGTGTGAGGGATGATGACGGCGGCGGCTACGATCGGCGCCTCCCGCCCGGGTAGCTCAGTCGGCAGAGCAGCTCACTCGTAATGAGCAGGTCAAGGGTTCGATTCCCTTCTCGGGCTCTCCTGGAGGCCATGGTCAGCACGCTGGATCGTTGATCGGGGCCTCTCGCGTCTCCCCTTCGTCCTCGTCGGGTGTTGCCGTCACCCGCGACAGGAAAGCCGCGACACGAACGGAAGAGGGGAGTGAGGTCGAGGCGGTCAGATCGGCATGCGGTAGCCGTAGAATTCCTGGTCCTCGTTGTAGCCGCCCTGGCCGGCTCCGAGGTGGTCGAAGCTCTCGACCAGCTCGATGGCCTCGACCCACTTGACCTGCTTGAAGCCGAGCTCGGCCTCGTCTCGGAGGCGCAGCGGAGCGCCGTGGGACACCGTCAGCCGCTCGCCGTTCATCTCGTAGGCGAGGATCGTCAGCTCGTGGTCCATGTTCTCGATGCGGTGGCAGTCGTAGTAGCGGCCGGTGCCAGGTGTCTCGGGGCCTTCGGCGAAGGAGTAGAAGACGACCCATCGGGCCTGCGGCTTCGGTCCCGCCAGGGCCAGCAGGTCGGCCATGGCGACCCCGCCCCACTTGGCGATGCCCGACCAGCCCTGGATGCAGTACTGCTGGGTGATCTGCTCCCGCTTCGGCATGGCGAGGATCTCCTCCCAGCCGATCTCGACGGGGTGCTCGACGAGGCCGTCGATGCGGAGCGCGTAGTCCTTCCACCCCCCGTCGTGGAGCCGCCGGTACTCCTCGGAGCTCGGCAGGTCCCCGTTGGGCCAGAAGTACGGCGAGATGTGCTCCTCGCGGTAGGTGGCCTTGGGGTCCCACCACTCGATCGCCGCCTTGGTCCAACCGACCATGGACCGGCCGACCTTCTGCACCGTGCGCGGGTGGCGGATGGTGAAGGGTGACGCCCACGACCACAGGACCACGACCACCGCCATGCCGACGACGTAAGGGACCAGGGCCCAGTAGGAGCCGGTGTCGGTGCCGAGCGTGATGTGGCCGAGGTTCCGGACGAGGCCGGTGGTGAAGACCATCACGGTGTGCAGGACGATGAACAGCACCATCCAGCACATGACCAGGAAGTGCACGGTGCGCACGACCTGCCGGTTGAGCACCCCGTGGGCGAGCCCGAGCTTGCCCGCCACGGACGGCGCCTGCAGCAAGCCCGTGACGAACGCCAGCGGCGCGGCGACGAACAGCGTCGTGAAGTAGGCGAGGAGCTGCAGGCCGTTGTAGCGGGTGAACCCCTCGTTGGCCGGGAAGCTCAACGACGCGTACTGGATCGCTGTCGACAGGGCGTTGGGGAACACGTCGAGGGAACGGGGGACGAGCCTCTCCCACTCGCCGCTGCTGAACAGCAGGACGAAGAACACCAGACCGTTGACGAGCCACAGCAGGTCGAAGCCGAAGTGCCACCAGCGGGCGAGGCCGATGGAGTGCCGGAAGCCAGGGAGGCCCAGCCACCTCGGCAGCGCGACGGAGTCCTCCTTGGAGGTGTAGGCACGCTCGGCGTCACCGTCGTCCCGCCGGTCGGCGGGCACCGGACCCCGCAGCCGCAGCCACTCACGGTCCGGCCGGCAGCCCGCGTCGAGGTACAGGCGCGGGTGATCGGCGAGGATCTGCAGGCCCGCCCTGACGATGAACATCATGAACAGGATGTTGAAGAAGTGCTGCCACCGCAGCCACCAGGGGAGGCCGGTCGTCGCCGCCGGCACGTAGTCCCCGGAGGTCCCCGGGTACCGACGGAGGAACTCCTGCATCCAGGCGTACTGCCGCAGCTGCTGAGCGAGCGCGACGGCGACGAGCAGCCCGACGGCGGTGAGGGGCACCAGCCAGAGGGAGCTGATCCAGCGCCTGCCGACCCGCAGCGAGGGCATCGCGGCCCGGGTCTGGGGGATGCCTCCCGCCCAGTCCTCCACGACGATGCGGCCGTCGAGGACGCCCTGGCGCTCGTGCTGGTCGAGCATCGCCTCGAGCCGGGCCGTGTCCTGTGTCGGATGCTCGATGGGTCGTGGCATCGGCCGCACCCTCCCGGTTGAGCTGAGCCCTCGGCTCTGGCCGTGGATCCCGACCAGTCGCAGTCTGCAGCCGTCCCGGGGCCGGCTCAACGCGCGACGAACCCTCGCCCCCCTTCGTCGTCGGTGCCTGCTCCCGGGATGCTCCCCAGCCGCACCGCTGGTGTCGACGTCCGTGCGGTTCCATCGCTCGACGACGCGCGCGAGGAGAGCACATGGCCGAGGTGCCGGTGGAAGAACAGGTGGCGGCGGGACGGCAGGCCCGCAGAGAGGTGCCACGTTCGACAGCGGGGGACTGGCGTCCGGCCCCGGACCGACCCGACCCGGTGGCGCTGCTCGCCGAGCAGGACGCCAGCCGTGTGCCCGGCTTGGTGCCGATCCGGCACGGCCGCATGTCGGTGAGCCCGTTCACCTTCTACCGGGGCGCGGCGGCGATCATGGCCTCCGACCTGGCGTCCCTCCCGGTCTCGGGGCTGCAGGTCCAGCTCTGCGGTGACGCCCACCTCTCCAACCTCGGGGTGTTCGCGTCGCCCGACCGCCACCTGCTGTTCGATCTCAACGACTTCGACGAGACGCTGCGCGGCCCGTGGGAGTGGGACGTGCTCAGGCTGGCGGCCAGCTTCACCGTCGCCGCCCGCGACCGGGGGCTTCCGGGTGACGCTGTCACGGCGGTGACGCAGGCCTCGGTGCGGTCCTACCGGGAGGCGATGGCGTCGTTCGCAGTGATGGCTCCGGTCGACGTCTGGTACGCCAGGCTCGACACCGAGGACCTGCGCCAGGCGATCGCCGCCCGTTCGGCGAAGGGCGCCCGTTCGCTCGACCGGGGTGTGCAGAAGGCGCGGCGCCGCACCAGCCTGCAGGCCGCCGAGAAGCTGACCGAGCGTGCCGGCGGGCAGCTGCGGTTCCGGGCCGACCCGCCGGTGCTGGTGCCGCTCGGATCGGCCCTGGTCGAGGACAGCCCTGACGGCCTGGCCGAGGCGGTGCGGGCGAACTTCCTGGACTACGTGGCCAGCCTCCCCGACGATCGCCGCCACGTGATCGGCCGATACCGGGTCGTCGACGTCGCTCACAAGGTCGTCGGCGTCGGCAGCGTGGGGACCCGTGCCTTCGTCGTGCTGCTGCAGAGCGCCGCCGGCGAACCGCTCCTGCTGCAGTTCAAGGAGGCCGGCCCCTCGGTGCTCGAGGCCCACCTCGGTCCCAGCCCATACCCCCACCACGGGCAGCGGGTCGTCGAGGGCCAGCGCATGATGCAGGCGGCCAGCGACATCTTCCTCGGCTGGAGCCGGTCGTCCGTCGATGGCCGCCACTACTACTGGCGCCAGCTGCGCGACATGAAGGGGTCGGCGGAGCTCGAGGAGATGGGCCGCAAGGCGCTGCGCGTCTACGCGGAGCTGTGCGGATGGTCGCTGGCCCGTGCCCACGCCCGTTCCGGCTCACCGGCCGCCATCAGCACGTACCTCGGCCGCTCCGACCGCTTCGATGGCGCCGCGTGCGCCTTCGCCGAGCGCTACGCCGACCTCACCAAGGCCGACTTCCGGCGGCATGCGCAGGCCATCGCCAGCGGCGAGCTTCCCTGCCAGCTCGAGGAGCCGGCCCCGACGACGAAGGTGGTCCGCCCATGAGCCAGAGCAGCGTCGTGGTCCTCCTCCTGCCGGACGTGGCCACCGCCCGCCGCGCAGCCGACGACATCCACGCCGCGTCGAGCGAGGGTCGCTTCGCCGCTCATGACATGGTCATCGTGGAGAACGTGGGCGGGCGCATGCGCCTGCACCACGCGTCCGCCCACAAGCCGCTCACCAGCTTCGCCGGAGGGGCGCTGCTCGGCGGGCTCTGCGGCGTGGTGTTCGGGACGGTCGTGGCCCCCGCGCTGCTGGTCGGATCCGCCGCTGCGGCGGCGACCGCGCTCACCGAGCGCAGCATCCCCCGACCCGCGTTGGAGCAGATCGGTGCGGCGCTGACCGGGGGCCACGCCGCCCTGTTCGTCCTCACCGACCCCAACTCGGCGCAGATGATCCGCGACGAGACCTTCGCCAACTCGACCGTGCCCGCCTTCGACCTGCACCCCGACGACGAGACCGCAGTCGCCGAGGTGGCCGACGAGGTGGTGGCGGCGCTCGGAGGGTCGTGATGTCCCCCTTCGGCGGGCAGTCCCCCGAGGGGGTGTCGTTGTCTAGGGTGGCCGACGTGGTGGCCGACCGGAGCACCCACGGCGAGGACACGGGCCCGGTCGACCGCGGCCGGCGTGACCGCGGGGTCGTCGTCGTCGACGACGACGGCGTCGTGCGGGGCTGGGACGAAGGCGCCGAGAGGCTGTTCGGGTACACCGCTGTGGAGGCGGTGGGTCGGGCGCTGATCGAGCTGGTGATCCCCGAGTGGCTGGTCGGGGAGCACCTGGAGGGCTTCAGGGCCTACCGGGAACGCGGACATCGCACACGGTCCACCTCGAGCTGGACCGTCCCGGCGCTGCGAGCCGACGGCGGCACGGTCTTCGTGGAGCTCGACGTCGTGGGGGTCGAGGTGGACGGCCGGCACCGGACCGTCGCCGTCATCCGCGGGGCCACGCCGGACCGAACCGTCTCCGAGCCGTTGCCGGACCTGCTCCAGGTGCTGTTCGCCCGGGCCCCGGAGATCATCACCCTCGTCGACCGACTGGGCGTCCAGTACGCCGTGAACGACGCCAGCAACCGCATCCTCGGCTACGACGTCGCCATGCAGTGGCCCCCGGACGGCTACAGCTTCGTCCATCCCGACGACCGGGACCCTCTCCAGGACTTCCGTCGGCGGTTGAACGACCCGGCCGCGTCGATGGAGGACAGCCTGCGGTTCCGGGTGCTCGACGCCGAGGGTGAGTGGCGCTGGCTCGAGGCCATGACGGCCGACCTGTTCGACGTGCCAGGGGTCGAGGCGCGCGTGCTGTTCTCGCGAGACGTCACCCAGGCCGAGGAGGACCGCCGTCAGCTGGCAGAAGCCCGAATCGAGGCCGAGGCGCAGTCCGAGCGGCTCCAGGAGTTCGACCGCGCCCGCAACGACTTCGTCGCGTCCGTCAGCCACGAGCTGCGCACCCCGCTCACCTCGCTCATGAGCGGCGCCGAGCTGTTGCTCGACGACGGAGGTGCACCGCTCGACGCTGACACCCGGAAGACCCTCGAGCTGGTGCAGCGGAACGCGCGGCGTCTGCACCGGCTGCTCGAGGACCTCCTATTCGTGAGCCGCCTGGGCACCGGCAAGGTGGTGCTCATGCCGGCCCCGGTGGAGGTGCCGGGGCTCCTCGCCGAGGCTGCTGCCGAGGTCGCCCCGGCGGCCGAGCGGCGGGGCGTCCGTGTCGTGGTCGATGCCCGGCCCGGGCCGCCGCTGCACGGCGATGCCGGGCAGCTGCACGCCGTGGCCGTCAACCTGTTGTCCAACGCGGTCAAGTACACCGACGAGGGCACCTCCGTCGAGGTGTGCGCGGTCGCCGACGAGAAGGGCTGGACCATCGACGTGACCGACCACGGTCCCGGCGTGGCGCCAGGGGAGGAGCAGCGGATCTTCGAGCGCTTCGCTCGCGGCTCAGCGGCCACGGAGGCGGGTTCCTCCGGGTCCGGGCTGGGGTTGGCGATCACCCGCGGCATCGTGCAGCTCCACGGAGGCTCGGTGGAGGTGGCGCCGCACCAGGACCGCGGGGCGCGCTTTCGTTGCCGGCTCCCGCTGCAGCCACCTGCCGAGGGTGCGGAGGGCCCGCAGTGAACCCGCAGGACGGCTCGGTGGACGTCGCCAGAGCGGTCGGCGCGAAGTGCGTGCTCGTGGTCGACGACGACGCCGACATCCGCCACGTGCTGCGGACGCTGCTGGAGCGCTCGGGGCTGGACGTGCTGGCGGCCGGCAGCGGGCGAGCTGGCATGCGGGAGCTCTTCGAGCACCGGCCGGACCTGGTCATCGTCGACCTGGGTCTGCCCGACCTCGACGGCCTCGACCTCATCGGCCGCATCCGCGACGTGTCCGGCGTGCCGATCCTCGTGCTGACCGCCCGCTTCCACGAGCAGGAGAAGGTCGAGTGCTTCGGTGCCGGTGCCGACGACTACGTCACCAAGCCGTTCGGCAACCCAGAGCTCCTGGCCAGGGTCCATGCGCTGCTGCGCCGTGCGCAGCCCGTGCAGGAGATGGCCGAGGCGTTCGACGACGGCCCGCTGCACGTCGACTTCACGGCCCACCGGGTCACCCTCGCCGGCGAGGAGGTGGCGCTGACGCCCACCGACTGGAGCCTCTTGGTGGCGCTGGTGCGCCACCGCGGGCGCATCCTCTCGCCCGGCCAGCTGCTGGAGCTGGCCTGGCGGGATCCTGTCGGTGTGGGGGCCGACCGGGTGAAGTTCGCCGTGCTGCGGCTCCGGCGCCGCCTCGGCTGGCAGGATCCGGTCACCTCGCCGATCGAGGCGGTCAGGGGCTTCGGCTACCGCTATCGCGGCACCGACGCGCTGCGACGCAACGGGTGAGCGAGGCCCCGGGGCA
This sequence comes from Actinomycetes bacterium, assembly GCA_029782145.1. Classification (GTDB taxonomy): domain Bacteria; phylum Actinomycetota; class Acidimicrobiia; order Acidimicrobiales; family Acidimicrobilacustridaceae; genus CAMFLJ01. The sequence continues at coordinate 433,258 of JAKOVH010000026.1, forward strand.
GCTCGGCCCCGGGGCCCTCGTGCTCACTTCTCGTCGAGCTTGAGCTGCTCGCGCACGAGCTTCTGGGCGTCGGCGGAGAACTCGCCGACCTCGATGTCGCCGTTGTACTGCTTCAGGTTCGAGAGGGCGCCGACCTTCTTGGCGATCTCGTCGGCCGTGCCGTCCTCGGCCAGCACGAAGACCGCAGCGTGGCCGTCGTCCAGCTGCTTGCCGGCCAGCTTCATGAGCTTGTCGCTCACGCCCTTGTCGCGCAGGGCTCCGTAGACGCCACCGGCCGCCGCACCGGCGGCCGTCACGGCGACGAGGGGGCCGGCGAAGATGCTCACGACGGCGCCGAGCAGGCCGCCCTTCACCGCGGACCTGCCCACGGTCGCATCCGAGGTCTGGCGGACCTTCACCTTGCCCTTCTCGGTCTTGTACACCATGGCGACGTCCTTGACGTCGGCCACGTCCTCGAGCTCGTCGAGGGCCTTCTCACCATCGGCCTCGGTCGGCACCGAGAACGCAACGATCTTCGCCATGTCTTCCTGCTCCTTGCTTGTGGCCACCCCTCTGGTGACCGCAGGGGCAAGGTACGGACGGGCGGGTCGCTGACGGGTCCGGCTCGGGTGCAGCGGAGGTGCCACGAGGTCGAGGCCGCCCCCGGCTCCCGTCCACGCTCGGAGCTGCTCCCGTCCCGCTCCTCTCGCCGCTGACCCTGGTGCCGGCGCAGGCGCTCCGCCGCCGTGCGTCGGATGCAGCTCCAGCTGCCGGGCACCCATCGGAGGAGAGCCATGACCCACCAGTTCCTGTCGCCGGAGTGGACCGAAGAGGTCCGCCGCATCAAGAGGGCCCACGAGGGCACGCCGATCGACCAGGACGGGCTGACGGTGAACGCGACCGTGACGGGGGTGCCGTTCGGCCCCGGCCCGGTGGAGCTGCACTCTTCCCACGGACCGGTGATCGGCTGGGAGCCGGGGCACGTGCCTCACGCCGACTTCGGGATCGAGGTCGACTACGCGGTGGCCCGCGAGCTCGTCCTCGACCGGTCCCTGAACGTGCTCGAGCAGGCCCTCCTCGCCGACCAGATCGTGATCACCGGCGACCGGGCGGCCCTGCGCGACTGGTGGCACTCCCGCATCGGCAACCCCGACGCGGTCCGGCTCGACGACCAGGTGCGCGACATCACCTCGTGACCAGGGCCGACCGATGACGCCTCCCGAGGGCCGCCGATCCGCTCTCGGGCGCGTCCGGGCGGTCGTCGCGGCAGGTCGGAGCGCCGACCCCGACGCCGTGGCGGGGGAGCTCCGCTCGTACGCGCAGCAACGGCGGTGGCTGCTGCCCGTGCTGTACGTGGGCGAGACCATCGAGGCGGTCGTGGCCGGCGTGCTGCTCCTGCTTCGCAACTGGCGCCTCCTGCTCGTCGAGCTGGTGCCCGCCGTGTGGCTGGGGGCGATCACCTGGGACTGGCGGGCCCGCACCTTCGGAGAGCTGCCGTTGGCCGAGGTCTACGGAGCGGTGGCGCTCGGGGTGGCGGTGCTCGTCGTGACCGCCACCGTGGTGGCCTACTGGTGCAACGCGGTGTTCGCCTTCACCACGGTGCAGCCGCCACCCATCGACCTTCGCGCCGCCTTCCGGGCGGCCACTGCCCATCGCCGCCGCATCCTCGCCTGGGCCGTGCCGATCGGCCTCGCCCACACGGTGGTCGCCGTGTTCCTCACTCGCGGGACGCTCGCCCTCTACTCGGTGGCCCTGGGTGCGGTGGTCGTCGTGCAGATGTACGGGTTGGTGGCCCTGCCCGTCGCCCTGGTGACGGGAGACAGCCGGCGCCGGGAGCACCTCACCCGCCGGGAGCGGATCTCGCGGGCCGTGGTGTCGGGGACCCTCACCGGGGTCGCCTCCACGCCGGGGTTCGTGCTGAACCGCCTCGGCATCTTGATGTTCGCGGTCGGAGCTCCGTGGGCCGGCGTGGCCCTGCTGGTGCCCGCGGTGCTGTTCCAAGTGGCCGGGGTCGCGTCGGCACGAGCCGTGCAACTGGCGGCGCGGGTGCGCGAGGTCGAAGGGGCCAACCAGCACGGAGCTCCCCCGCGGGGCGCGCCCGGTTGCACCTCTCCTGCTCCCGAGCCGCCACCTCCCGGGTGACCGGTCGGTGGTCAGCTGGGCCCACATCGACCGATCCGGAGGACCCATGCCTCGTACACACACCGCCCGACGCCTGCTGTTGCTCGGCGCCGCCGCCCTGCTGCCGCTCGGCGCCGTCGCCTGCTCGAGCGACAGCGACAGCGGCTCTCCCGGCACCACCACCGCGTCGCAGGCCTACTGCTCCGCCTGGAGCGACCTCGTCACCGCCTTCGGCCAGTACGACCAGATCGACATCATCAACGGCGGGATGGACTCCGTCCGCTCGTACTTCGACCAGCTGGAGAGCGCGGCACAGGACCTCCAGTCGAGCTCCGACAGCCTGATCGGTCCGAAGGTCGAGGCGTTCACGACCTCGCTCGAGGACCTCGGAACGACCCTCACCTCGCCCTCGCTGCCGGTCGACCGCACCGCGCAGGTCCGGCAGGCCAAGGGCGCCGTCGACGATGCGTGGAACGAGCTGGTCGGCACGGTGAAGACCTCGTGCCCCGACGTGACCGCCTCGACCGTCTGACGCCGGGCGCCCTTCGCCGTCCGAGGAGGCCGAGATGATCCTCGCCGTGTCGGTCCCGCCGCTGGTCAGCGCCCTCGCCGTGCTGCTCATCGCAGCCGCGGCGATGAGCTACCTCTGCACCCGCATGGGCCTGGTGCCGATCGTCGGCTTCGTCGTGGCCGGCGCCATCGTCGGGCCGCACGCGCTGGGGCTCGTCTCCGACCCGGACCTCATCGAGCAGACCGCCGAGATCGGTGTCATCTTCTTGTTGTTCGGGATCGGGCTCGAGCTCAGCGCGGACCGCTTGCGCCAGCTCGGGAGCCTCCTGCTCGGGGGCGGCGCCCTGCAGGTGGCGCTCACCACCGCGCTCGTCGCCGGGGCGTGCCTCGCGTTCGGTGTCGACTGGCGCAACGGGGTGTTCACGGGCTGGCTCGTGGCCCTCAGCTCCACGGCGATCGTCCTGAAGCTGCTCTCGGGGCGGGGCGAGACCAACTCGCCGGTGGGCGAGGTGTCCGTCGCCTTCCTGATCTTCCAGGACCTCGCCGTGGTGATGATGGTCCTCCTGCTGCCGATGCTGGCTCCGGGCGGCACGGGCGGTGCCGGTGAGGTCCTCGGCGCGGTGGTGAAGTCGGCCGTCGTCATCGGCTTCGTGCTCGCCGGCACCCGCTGGTTCATCCCCAAGGCGCTCGATCGGGTGGCCGAGACGTCCACCGACGAGGTGTTCCTCCTGTCGATCGCCGCGTTCGCGCTGATCGTCGCCTACCTGGCGAGCGCGCTCGGGCTCACGGATTCCCTGGGAGCCTTCATCGCCGGGCTGGTGATCAGCTCCAGCCGCCACCGGGAGCGGGCCCTGAGGTACGTCACGCCGTTCCAGATGCTGTTCTCCGCGGTGTTCTTCGCCTCCATCGGCATGTTGCTCGATGTCGGCTTCGTCGTGCACCACTGGGTCCTGGTGATCGTGCTGGCCGTGGGGGCGATCCTGCTCAAGACCGTCGGCGTCGGTGCGGCGGCGCGGGTCTTTCGCCGCCCGTGGACGGTGGTCGCCGCGTCCGCGCTCCTGCTGGCCCAGGTCGGCGAGTTCTCGTTCGTGCTCGAGCAGAGCGCCCGCCCGCTGGGGCTCAGCCCTGCCGGGGTGGGGGCCGACGGCTCCCAGGCGTTCATCGCCACCGCCGTCCTGCTGTTCGTGCTGACGCCGGCACTCGACGAGGCCGGCAGGCGCGTGGCCGCCCGAGTCGCACGGAGGGGCGGGGTGGAGTCCCAGGCTGAGAGCCCGGAACCGGCGACCTGAGGTCGCGCCCAGCCCGCATCAGGACCCGTTCAGGACCGTGTCGGATCGCCGCCCGGCTCGTCGAGTCCCGGGCCGTCCGATGCCTGGTCAGCGCCCCGATGGCGACCCCAGCGCCGACGGGCTGGCTTGTCGACCTCGAGCAGGTTGGGGTCCTCGCCCCTCGCCCTCAGCACCGCGATGACGGCGATGACCAGGTAGCCGAAGGCAGCGATCTGGGGGAGCAGGATCGCGACCAGGATCACCACGGTGTAGAAGCCGAGGCTGGGCGCAGCCGCCCTGGCGATGCGGGCCACCGCTTCCGGGCTGACCTCGTCCTCCAGCAGCTCGGGGGAGTGCGCAGCGGCACGCCAGAGCGCAGCGCCGATCGCCGAGATCGCCAGCAGCACCAGGCCGTAGAAGACCACGGCGGCGCGCTCAGCCTCTGCCTCGTTGATCGCTTCGGCGACGAGGCGGGTCGGGAACGGCAGGAAGCTGACCATCATGAGCCACAGCAGGTTGAGCTGCATGATCTGGCGGTTGACGTACCGGAGCCGCCCGAACAGCGCGTGGTGCGACAGCCAGATCCCACCGATGGTCAGGAAGCTGGTGGCGTAGCCGAGGTACGACGGCCACTGCTCGGCGATCCCCCTCCAGAGGTTGCCGAAGCTCTCCTCGGGCACCGAGAGCTCGAGCACGAGCAGCGTGATGGCGATGGCGAACACGCCGTCGCTGAACGCCTCGGTCCGGCCGGTTCCCCAGCGCTCGCTCACGGCTGGCACCGATCGCTCTGGGCGGCGGATGCCTCGCCGGCCGATGCGGCTCGCGGCGGCGGGAGGGGGGTGAGGAGGGTGCACATGGGGCTCACGCGACCACATCGCGGGAGCACCTCGGGCCGTCTGTGGTTGTCGAACGGGTGCATCCGCGCGCGACGAGGCGCCGCCCGGCTGCCAGGCCGGACGGCGCCTCGCTCGACGGGGTGAGCGCGGCGGCCGCTCAGCCCATGCCGTCGATGGTGCTGGTGACGGTGAAGCCGTCGTCGAGCTTGACGGTGACGACCGAGCCGTCGCTCTTGGTCATGTGCACCTCGTAGGCGTCGCCGTCGGCGTCGGTCTCGACCCGCTGGGCGGTGGCGCCGGGCACGGCCGCCTGGGCGGCAGCGGTGGCCTTGGCGGCGTCGTCGCCGGTCAGCAGGGCCTCGGTCTTGCCGTTGGCCTGGTGGCCGCCCTTGCTCCAGTCGGGGGCCTGGCCGTCGTGCGGCCGGCCCTGGTGGCCCTGACCCTGCGGGGCCTGGCCCTGGGCCGGGGCGGTGGCGTCGGCCGACGGAGCCGTCGTCGACGACGAGGAGTCCTGGGCCCCGGCCGTGCCGACGAGGGTCGCGCCGAGCGCGCCGCCGACGAGGGTGGCGCCGGCGATGCTGGCCCCGGCGAGGACCTTCTGGATGCGGTTCATGGAGTCGTCTCCTTGAGGGTGAGCGCCCCGAGCGGTGTCTCGGGAGCGGAGGAGTGCCGGGAGGCACCTCTCCACCATCCCGGCCGCCGGTAAGCCCGCCGGGAGCCGTGCCCGAGAAGTCGGTAAGAGCACCGGTGTGCCCCGCGGGCCGTGCTCACGTGGCGGCACTAGCGTGCGGGCGCTCCGGTGGGCGCTGCTGCCCCCGGGAAGGAGAGGGGGAGACAGTGAGCATCCTGGGGCACGAGGTGCAGCGCGTCGAGGATCCGCGCTTCCTCACCGGCAAGGGCACGTACGTGGCCAACCTCCAGCGCGAGGGCATGGCCCACGTCGAGTTCGTGCGGTCGCCCCTCGCCCACGGGCTCGTCACCGGCATCGACGTCGACGAGGCCCGCGCCATGCCGGGCGTGCTCGACGTCGTGGTCGCCGCCGACCTCGACAACAACGTGATGCCCGGCGGCCTGGTGCCCATGCCGCCCACGCTCGCCCGGCCCATCCTGGCCGCCGACCGCGTCCGCTTCGTGGGCGAGCCGATCGTCGCCGTCGTGGCCGAGACGCTCGCCCAGGCCGTCGACGGCTGCGAGGCCGTGATCGTCGACTACGAGCCGCTCGACCCCGTGGTCAGCCTCGACGACGCCCTCACCGACGCCACCCTCGTGCACCCCGAGCACGGCTCCAACGTCGCCATGGGGTCCGAGCCCTTGTCGGGCACGCCCATCGACGCCGAGGTGGTCGTGAGCCACCGCATCCTCAACCAGCGCGTGGCCGCCTGCCCCATCGAGGGTCGGGCGTCGGCCGCCTGGTGGGAGGGCGACCGGCTGGTGCAGCACATCTCGTGCCAGGGCTTCAAGGTGGCCCAGAACATGTACTGCGCCTACCACGGGCTGCCCGCCGAGAAGGTCCGGGTCATCGTCCCCGACGTGGGTGGCGGCTTCGGCGCCAAGGGCGTGCCCTTCCCCGAGGACGTGCTCCTCGGCGTGCTGGCGCAGCGCACCGGCCGCCCGGTGGTGTGGGCCGAGGACCGCACCGCGTCGATGCAGGCGCTGGCCCACGGCCGGGCGCAGGTGCTCGACGCCACCATCGGCGGCACCCGCGACGGCCGCATCACCCACTACCGGCTCGACATCACCCAGGACGCCGGCGCCCACGGGATGATGAGCGCGTTCCTGCCGGTCATGACCCGCATGATGGCCAGCGGCGTCTACGACATCGCCGACGTCGAGGTGGCCTGGCGGTCGGTGCTCACCACCACCACGCCCAACACCTCCTACCGGGGCGCCGGCCGGCCCGAGGCGGCCGCGTGCATGGAGCGCATGGTCGACCTCTACGCCGCCGAGATCGGCATGGACCCGGCCGAGGTGCGGCGCCGCAACTTCGTGCCGCCCGATGCGTTCCCGTACACCACCCCCACCGGCACCGTCTACGACGTCGGCGACTACCCGGCGGCGCTCGAGATGGCCCTCGACGCGGTCGGCTACGACGAGCTGCGGGCCGAGCAGGAGCGCCGCCGCCAGGCCGGCGACACCAAGCTGCTCGGCATCGGCCTCTCGTCCTACGTCGAGGTCACCGCCCCGGGCGGCGGCTCCGAGCACGGCTCCGTGGAGCTCCTTCCCGACGGCCGGTTCCGGGTCGTCACCGGCGCCACGCCCTACGGCCAGGGCCACGTCACCACCTGGAAGATGCTCGCCTCCGACCGCCTGGGCGTGCCGATGGACCGCATCGAGGTCGTCCACGGCGACTCCGACGTCGTGCCGTCCGGCCAGATCACCGGCGGCTCCCGCTCGGTGCAGATCTCCGGGGCCTCGGTGGCCGACGCCAGCGAGCGCCTGGTCGACGCGGCCAGGGAGGTCGCCGCCGAGCTGCTCGAGGCCAACCCGGCCGACGTGGTGCTCGACACCGACCGCGGCGAGTTCCACGTGGTCGGCACCCCCTCGGTCACCGTGGCGTGGGAGCTCGTCGCCCAGGCCCGGGCCGCCGAGCCGCTCCGCGCCCTCGGCGAGCTCACCCAGGGCGGCTCCACCTTCCCGTTCGGCACCCACGTGGCCGTGGTGGAGGTCGACGCCGACACCGGCGCCGTCGAGCTCGTGCGCTTCCTCGGGGTCGACGACGCCGGCGTGATCATCAACCCGCTGCTCGCCCACGGGCAGGTCCACGGCGGCATCGCCCAGGGCGTCGCCCAGGCCCTCCTCGAGGAGGTCCTCTTCGACGACGACGGCAACCCGCTCACCTCGACCTTCGCCGACTACGGCGTGATCTCCGCCGCCGAGCTGCCCTCGTTCGAGGTGGTCACCATGGAGACGCCCACGCCGCTCAACCCGCTCGGGGCCAAGGGCATCGGCGAGTCCGGCAGCATCGGCGCCACCCCGGCGGTGCAGAACGCCGTCGTCGACGCGCTGGCCCACCTGGGAGTGCGCCACGTCGACCTGCCGTGCACGGCCCAGCGGGTCTGGTCCGCCCTGCGAGCTGCGTCCGCCTGACATCCGGCCGAGGCGATCGCCCGACCGGCCGGTCCCGCTCCGGCGCGGGCGCCCGAGCCGCTCCGCTGGCTATGGTCGGCGGATCGCCCGCACCGGGCGCCCGAACGCCCCCGCCCTGGAGGAACCTCGCATGCGCCCGGGAAGGATCCGGCTCCGCCAGCACCTCACCATCGCCGACGTCCGCCACCACCGTCAGGCGCTCGACGTCCACGTCGACACGCCAGGCGGCCGACGTGAGCGCATCCGCTTCGCCTTCGACGACGAGTCGGCCCTCAGCAGCCAGCTCACCCGCCTGCGGAGGTGGATGCACCTCCGCACCCCGCTCACCTACGTGGCGGTGGGCGGGTCGGGCGCCCTGATCGACGACCGGGCCTGGTTCGAGGCCGCCTTCGAGGCGCCCGACCTGCTCTAGGGACGGGTGCCTAGCGCCCGGCGTAGCGGTCGACGGCGCTCTGCCGTGCGGCGCCGGCCTTGGCCAAGCCTCGGCTCACCACGTAGGCGATGCCGCCCAGCGTGCACAGCAGGCACAGCCGGAACAGGTCGAACGTCGGGTTGTCGGCCACGTTGTAGGTGATGATCAGCGCGGCGAGGCCGGCCACCGTGACCCAGAACTCCGAGGTCATGAAGAACGACTTGGTCTCCACCTGGCGGCGCTCGCCGCCGAAGGTGTCCGCCGTCCGTCCCCGTACCTCGGTGCCGGTCATGCCAGCGGTGCGCGTGCTCGTTGCCGTGGGATCGCTCATGGATCCTCCATCTGGTCGATGGTGGTGGTGGCCACCACCTACCCGCGACGGGCCGACAGATTCCGCTCAGCCCAGCCCAGCCCAGCCCAGCCCGGCCCGGGCAGGGCCGCGGCGGGCACCCGAGCGCGGCGGCTCGGAGGCGAGCGTCGTGGCTAGGCGGGCTCGAGGACGAAGATCCGGATCTCGCGGTCGCGCACCCGCTCGCGGTACTTGGCGTACCCCGCGTAGACGTCGGCCGACGCGGCCCACACCGCGGCCCGCTCGGCGTCGGTCGCGGGTCGGGCCACCACCTCGCGCGGCGTGCCCCGGTAGGCGACCGTGGCCCGCGGGTCGGCCTCCAGGTTGTGCACCCACGCAGGGGTGGAGGGTCCGCCGAAGTTGGTCCCCAGCAGGGCCAAGTCGTCGCCCACGGGCACCGAGATCAGCGGCGTGGTGCGGAGCTGCCCGCTCCGGCGGCCCCGGGTCGTGACCATCAGCACGGGCAGGCCGGCCAGCACGTCGGGCGCCGAGCGGCGGCCGTGGGTGGCGCGGTCGAGCACCCGGTCGACGGGCGGCAGCAGGCGGGCGAAGGTCCACGCGCCGGGCTTCGACGAGCCCAAGGCCTGCATCGACCGTTGGAACGCGTTGGCCGTGCGGTGGCGGTATCCGAGCTCCGAGACCAGGCCCATGGCCGCGACGCTACGCGAGCCCGTGGCGGTGCGCCGGCGACGGCCGCCGCCGCCACGACGGCACCGATCCGGCGCGTGGCTGGTAGAACGGTCCGATGGCAGACCAGGCCACCTTCGCCGAGCAGGCGATGGAGTACATGCCGGCGCTGTACTCCGCCGCGCTGCGCATGACGCGGAACCCCGCCGACGCCGAGGACCTGGTGCAGGAGACCTACCTCAAGGCCTACCGCGGCTTCGGTGGGTTCCAGGAGGGCACGAACCTCAAGGCCTGGCTCTACCGCATCCTCACCAACACGTTCATCAACTCCTACCGGTCCAAGAAGCGCCGGCCCGAGCAGACCGAGCTCGACGAGGTCGAGGACCTCTACCTGTACCGCCGGCTCGGTGGGCTGGAGGCGGCGCAGGCGGGGCGCAGCGCCGAGGACGAGCTGATGGACTGGTTCACCGACGCGGAGGTCAAGGACGCCATCGAGAGCCTCCCGGAGAACTTCCGCCTGCCCGTCCTGCTCGCCGACGTCGAGGGCTTCTCCTACAAGGAGATCGCCGAGATCCTCGACATCCCCATCGGCACCGTGATGAGCCGCCTGCACCGGGGAAGAAAGGCGCTGCAGAAGCAGTTGTACGAGTACGCCCTCCGACGGGGGCTCACCGACCGGCCCTCCGGGCCGGACGGTGCAGGGGCCGAGGAGCCCGTCGACCGCCAGCCGGCCCGCACCGGCACGACCGCCACCGACGACTGAGCCATGGGCGAGCACGACGACCACCACCACGGGCACGACCACGGCAGCTACGACTGCGAGGCGGCGCTCGCCGAGATCTACACGTACCTCGACGGCGAGCTCACCGAGGAGAAGCGGGTGCTCATCGCCTCGCACCTCGAGGGGTGCAACCCCTGCTTCGAGGCGTTCGACTTCGAGGCCGAGCTGCGCATGGTCGTGTCCCGGCGCTGCCGCAACGAGCAGGTGCCCGATGCCCTGCGCATCCGCATCGCCGAGCGGCTGACCCTGATCGCCCTGGGCGAGGAGGCCGAGGACGGCGATGAGGGTGCCTCGCCGGACCGGGCCTAGGATCGGCGGCCATGGAACTCCTGCTGGCCAAGGTCTGGACCTTCTGGATCTCCGTGGCGCTCGTGGTGTCGGCGATCCTGCTCGTGCTGTCCGTGATCGGCATGTACCTCTACAAGGTCGTCATGCCCCGGTACCCGAAGCGCTGACACCGTGACCGGGGCGGTCGACTGGTCGTTCGCCGAGTGGGTGGCCGTGCGCGCCGCCGGCCGGGAGCCCTTCGCCGAGAGCTACCACTACGACTCGCTGCGCCCCGACTTCGACCGCCTCACCGCCCGCGCCGAGGACCTCGTCGCCGCCGAGACCGGCCTGCGGTCCCTCGCCGGCCCGGCACGGGCCCGGGTCACCGACCGGGCCGGGTGGATCCGGGCGAACATCTCGTCGTTCCAGCGCCTGCTGCGCCCGCTGCTCGAGAAGTTCGACGACCGCATCACCAACAGCCTCGCTGCCCCGCTGACCACCCGGCTGGCCGGCGCCGAGCTGGGCATGGTCCTCGGGTGGATGTCCACCCGGGTCCTCGGCCAGTACGACCTGCTGGTGATCGAGGAGGAGAACCCCCACGAGCAGGACGTCGTCTACTACGTGGGGCCAAACGTGCTCGCCCTCGAGAAGCAGTACGCCTTCCCCCCGGAGGAGTTCCGCCTGTGGCTGGCCCTGCACGAGGTCACCCACCGGGCGCAGTTCACCGGGGTGCCGTGGCTCCGCGAGCACTTCATCGGTCTGGTCCACGAGACCCTCGGCGCCGTCGACCCGGACCCGAAGCGCCTGCTCGACGCCGTCAACCGGCTCGGTGACGCCATCCGCCAGGGGCGCAACCCACTGGCCGACGGCGGCATCGTCAACATCTTCGCCAGCCCGGAGCAGCGGTCGGTCCTCGACCGGGTGAGCGGGCTCATGAGCCTGCTCGAGGGCCACGGCGACGTCACGATGGATCGCGCCGGCGAGGGCCTCGTGCCCAGCGCCGACCGGTTCGGGCGGGTGCTGCGCCAGCGTCGCGAGTCGGCCAAGGGCCTCACCCGCCTGGTCCAGCAGCTGATCGGCCTGGAGGCCAAGCTCAGCCAGTACGCCCAGGGCGAGGCGTTCATCGCCGAGGTCGAGCGGGCCGGCGGGCCGCACCTGCTCGCCCGGGCATGGGAGCAGGCGGACAACCTCCCCAGCCTGGTCGAGATCCGTGAGCCGCACCGCTGGATCGAGCGGATGGGCGCGGCGCTCCCCGCCGCTGGCTGACCCGGGGCGGCCTGCGTGGACCGCGCCGAGCTGTTGTCGCGCTGCACGTTCCCGCCGGCGGGCACCTCTGTGGTCTGCGGCGTGTCGGGTGGTGCCGACTCCCTGGCGCTGCTCGTCCTGGCCACCGCCGCCGGGTGCCGGGTCACCGCCGTGCACGTCGACCACGGCCTGCGGCCCGGTTCGGCCGACGAGGCCGAGGTGGTGGCGGCCGCCGCCCGCCGCTACGGCGCCGCCTTCCGCAGCGACTCGGTGGCGGTGGTCCCGGGGCCCAACCTCGAGGCCCGGGCCCGGGCCGCCCGCCTCGCCGTGCTGGGCCACGACGCCGCTCTCGGCCACACGGCCGACGACCGGGCCGAGACGGTGCTGGTGAACCTCCTGCGGGGCGCCGGCCTCGACGGGCTGGCCGGCATCCGCCCGGGGCCCCGCCACCCCATCCTGTCGCTGCGCCGCGGCGAGACCGTCGCCCTGTGCCGGGCCGAAGGCCTCGAGCCGGTGCACGACCCCTCCAACCTCGACCCGTCGTTCGTGCGCAACCGGGTGCGCCACGAGGTCCTGCCCCTGCTCGCCGACGTCGCCGGCCGCGACGTCGTCGCCCTCCTCGACCGACAGGCCGACCTCGCCGCCGACGCCTCGGACCACCTGCGCTCCGAGGCGCAGGCCGTCGAGGTCACCGACGCCCGGGCCCTCCGGGCCTCACCGCCCGCCGTCGCCCGGGTCGCGATCCGTGAGTGGCTGCGAGCCGACCACCCCGAGCGCCACCCGCCGGACGCGGCAACGGTCGAGCGGGTCCTCGCCGTGGCCAGGGGCGAGGCGGTGGCCACCGACGTCGGACGCGGCCGCCGGGTGCGCCGCTCCGCCGGCCGCCTGGCCCTCGTCGCTTCGGACGTCCCGACCGGCCTCGGGTAACGTCGCCGGCCGTGCCCGGAGCGAGCGACCGCCCTCACCTCACACCCGACGACGATCCCGATCTCGGTGAGATCGTGGTCACCGAGGAGGCCCTCGCCCGGCGCCTCGCCGAGCTGGGCGCAGAGATCACCCGCGACTACCAGGGTCGGTCCCCACTGCTCATCTGCGTGCTGAAGGGCGCGGTGATGTTCATGGCCGACCTGGCCCGCCACGTCGAGCTGCCGGTGGAGCTCGACTTCATGGCCGTGTCGTCCTACGGCAGCGCCACCAAGTCGAGCGGCGTGGTGCGCATCGTGAAGGACCTCGACATCGACCTGGGCGGCCGGGACGTGATCGTCGTCGAGGACATCGTCGACAGCGGCCTCACGCTCAACTACCTGCTCAAGAACCTGGCCTCCCGCGACCCCGCGAGCCTCGAGGTGTGCGCCCTGCTGCTGAAGGAGGGCCAGCAGAAGGCCGAACCGCCGCTGCGCTACGTCGGCTTCCGCCTGCCGAACACCTTCCTCGTGGGCTACGGCCTCGACGTGGCCGAGCGGTACCGCAACCTCCGCGACATCCGCACCTTCGTCGGCGAGGTCGGCGGCCGCTGACCCTGCGTCGGCCCCGCCGACGTGGCTGTCGTCCCCCGCCGGTACCCTCGATGCCCGTGATCCCCGACCGATCCGCTCGTGGCCGGCGCCGGTGGCTCCTGCCGCTGCTCGCCGTGGTCCTGGCCGCCGCCGCGGTGATCGCCGTGCAGGTCCTGCGCGCCGGCGACGACCGCACCGACCTCGACCTCGGCGCGTACGAGGCCAGGCTGGCCAGCGGAGAGGTGCGCACCGCCGACGTGCTCGACCGGTCCCACGCGGTGGAGGGCGAGCTCACCGACGGCACCCGCTACCGGGTCGACTACCCGGCCGACTACACCGAGGCCCTCACCACCAAGATCCTCGCCGCCCAGGTCGAGCTCGACACCGACGCCCAGAAGCCGTCGCTGTGGAGCTCCGTGCTCGTGCAGCTCCTGCCCGTGGCGCTGCTCATCGGGGCGTTCGTGTGGCTGCTGTCGACCATGAACGGCGGGGCCAACCTCCTGCGCTTCGGCAAGGCCCGGGCCCGGCGGCACAACCGCGACACCCCCACGGTGACCTTCGCCGACGTGGCCGGCTGCGACGAAGCGGTCGAGGAGCTGAGCGAGATCCGCGACTTCCTGGCCGAGCCCGAGCGGTTCCAGGCCATGGGGGCCAAGATCCCCAAGGGCGTGCTGCTGTTCGGGCCCCCGGGCACCGGCAAGACGCTGCTGGCCCGGGCCGTGGCGGGGGAGGCCGGTGCTCCGTTCTTCTCGATCTCCGGCTCGGACTTCGTCGAGATGTTCGTCGGTGTCGGCGCCAGCCGGGTGCGCGACCTGTTCGAGCAGGCCAAGCAGGAGGCGCCGGCGATCATCTTCGTCGACGAGATCGACGCGGTGGGCCGCCACCGCGGCACGGGCACCGGCGGCGGCCACGACGAGCGCGAGCAGACGCTGAACCAGCTGCTGGTCGAGATGGACGGCTTCGACCCGGCGGCCGGCGTCATCCTCATCGCCGCCACCAACCGCCCCGACATCCTCGACCCGGCCCTGCTGCGTCCGGGCCGCTTCGACCGCCAGATCGTCATCGACCAGCCCGACCTCGCCGGCCGGCGGGCCATCCTCGACGTCCACGCACGGGGCAAGCCGCTCGGGCCCGACGTCGACCTCGGCGTGCTCGCCCGCCGCACACCCGGGTTCACCGGCGCCGACCTCGCCAACATGTTGAACGAGGCGGCGCTGCTCGCCACCCGGCGGGGCGAGAGCAGCATCTCCATGGCCGAGTGCGAGGAGGCCATCGACCGGCTCCTCGCCGGGGCCGAGCGCAAGAGCCGGGTGATGTCCGAGCGCGAGAAGCGGGTGATCGCCTACCACGAGGCCGGCCACGCCCTGGTCGGCCACGTGCTGCCCAACACCGACCCCATCCACAAGGTCTCGATCATCGCCCGGGGCCGGGCCCTGGGCTGGACGCTCGCCCTGCCCACCGAGGACCGCCTGCTGCGCACCCGGGCCGAGCTGCTCGACGAGATGGCGATGCTGCTCGGGGGGCGCACCGCCGAGGAGCTCATCTTCGGCGACCCCACCACCGGCGCAGCCAACGACATCGAGCGGGCCACCCAGATCGCCCGGGCCATGGTCACCCAGTACGGCATGAGCGAGGCGCTCGGCCCGCAGCACCTCGGCCGGCGGGCGGGGGAGCCGTTCCTCGGCCGGGAGACGCCGGGCGAGCCCGACCACGGGCCCGAGGTGGCGGCCGCCATCGACGCCGAGGTCGCCCGCCTGCTGAGCGAGGCCCGGGCCGAGTCCCGCGAGATCCTCACGCTGCGCCGGGCCACCCTCGACCGGCTCGCCGACGCCCTGGTGGAGCACGAGACGCTCGGCGATCCGGAGCTGCTGGCCCTGCTCTCCGATGGCGAGGTCCCGTCGGCCAGGGGGAATGAACCCCGGCCCTCCGACGCTGCTACCCCCCAGGACCGGCCCGAAGCCGGGCTGACCCCGGGGGAGCAGCAGGCATGACCGACCAGATCCTCGGCATCGACACCCACGACCTGCGGCCGCTCGGCGACACGGCCGTGTCGGCGCCGTCCCACCCCGCCGCCCCCCGCCAGGAGCGTTCCCCGTTGCCACCAGTCGACCTGCCCCGGATCGCCGCCGCCGTGCGGGAGATCCTCGTCGCCATCGGCGAGGACCCCGACCGTGACGGCCTGCTGGACACGCCGATGCGCGTGGCGCGCATGTACGAAGAGGTCTTCTCCGGCCTGCGGGAGGACCCGGACTCGCACCTGCAGGTGATGTTCGAGGCCAACCACGACGAGATGGTGATGGTCCGCGACATCCCGCTCACCTCCATGTGCGAGCACCACCTGGTGCCGTTCATGGGCAAGGCCCACGTCGCCTACATCCCCAACGAGGACGGCCGGGTCACGGGCCTGTCGAAGCTGGCCCGCCTGGTCGACGCCTACGCCAAGCGGCCCCAGGTGCAGGAGCGGCTCACCGCCCAGATCGCCGACGAGATCGAGCGCACCCTCCAGCCCCAGGGCGTGCTGGTGGTCATCGAGGCCGAGCACCTGTGCATGTCGATGCGTGGTGTGCGCAAGCCCGGCGCGTCGACGGTCACCTCGGCCGTGCGCGGGCAGTTCCGCGACAGCACCGCCACCCGCTTCGAGGCCATGCGCTTCATCGAGCGCTCCTAGCGCCCGTCTAGCCTCCCGCCCGTGCTTCCCCTCGTCATGGGCATCGTGAACGTCACCCCGGACTCCTTCAGCGACGGCGGGCGCTTCTTCGACCCCGACCAGGCGATCGCCCACGGTCGGCAGCTGCTGGCGGAGGGCGCCGCCGTGCTCGACGTGGGTGGCGAGTCCACCCGACCGGGAGCCGACCCCGTGCCCCTCGACGAGGAGCTGCGGCGCGTGCTTCCCGTGGTGGAGGCCCTGTCCGCCCATGGCCGGGTCAGCGTCGACACCCGCAAGCCGGAGGTGGCGCGCGCCGCGGTGGCCGCCGGCGCCACGCTCGTCAACGACGTGTCGGCCACGCTGTGGCCGGTGGCCGCCGAGCTGGGCGTCGGCTGGGTCGCCATGCACATGCGCGGCGAGCCCGCCACCATGCAGACCGACCCCCACTACGACGACGTCGTGGGCGAGGTCGTGGACTTCCTGGAGCAGCGGGCGACCACCGCCGCCGAGGCAGGCGTGCGGGAGGTCTGGGTCGACCCGGGCATCGGGTTCGGCAAGACCCTCGAGCACAACCTGGCGCTGCTCGCCCACCTCGACCGCATCGTGGCGCTCGGCTGGCCGGTGCTGGTCGGCACCAGCCGCAAGGGCTTCCTGGGGCGGCTGTTGACCGCCTCCGACGGGTCGGCCACCCCGGTGCCGCCCGACGACCGGCTGGCCGGCTCCCTCGCCACCGAGGTGTGGGCGATGCACCGGGGCGCGGCCATGGTGAGGGCCCACGACGTCGAGGCCGCCGTGCAGGCCTCGCGAGTCGTGGCAGCATGAGCGCCGTGGCCAGCAAGGGCAAATGGGCCCAGGGCATCCGCCCTCGCAACTTCCACTGGGTGATCGCCGACCGCCTCGCCGTGTGCGAGCGGCCCGGCGGCTACGGCGCCAACCACCGCAAGGTGCGTCGCCAGGAGGAGATCATCTGGGTGCGCGAGCAGGGCTTCACCTGCGTGATCTCGGTGATCGGCGCGCCACACAACCTGCACAACTACGACGAGATGGGCGTGGTGTGGCGGCACCGCCCGGTGCCCGACGACGAGCTGGCGAGCTACGAGCTCGGCCTGTTCACCGAGCTGCGGGAGATGCTCCAGGCCGGCGAGCGCATCCTCGTCCACGGTGAGGAGCTCGGCGATCGGGTGTGCGGCCTCATCGCCGGCTACCTCCTCTGGAACCGCCTGGTCGACACCGCCCCCCACACCGTCACGGTCATCGAGCGGCTCACCCAGCGCCAGCTCGGGCCGACGGGCCGGGAGCTGGTCGCGGTGGCCGCGACCCTGCCTCCGCCGCAGGACTGACGGGACCCGTCCGCCGATGGCACCAACCGATCGCATCGAGCTGCGGGGCCTGGTCCTCAGCGGCATCTGCGGCGCCCTGCCCGAGGAGCGCGAGCGCGCCCAGCCCCTCGAGATCGACCTCGACGTGGTGGCCGACCTGGCGCCGGCGGGCGCCTCCGACGACCTCGACGACACCCTCGACTACGGGGCCATCGCCGCCGTTGTCGAGGAGGTCGTCGCCCACCTGCGGCCCGTCCTGCTCGAGCACCTGGCCCAGGCCCTCGCCGACGCGGTGCTCTCCGAACCCCGGGCGCGCGCCGTCACCGTGTCGGTGCGCAAGCTGCGCCCGCCGGTGCCCCAGGTCATGGCCACCTCGGGTGTGCGCATCACCAGGGAGCGCGGGTGACCCGAGCCTTCCTGGGCCTCGGCTCGAACATGGGCGACTCGTGGGCCCTGCTGCGCGACGCCGTCGGCTCTCTGGCGGGGGTCGTCGCCGTGTCGCCGGTCTACCGCACCGACCCGGTCGGTGGGCCGGGGGGGCAGTCGCCGTTCCTCAACATCGTCGTGGAGATCGACACCGAGCTGACCCCTCGCCAGCTGCTCGGCGTGTGCCACCGCTTGGAGTCCGCCGCCGACCGGGTGCGCACGGTGCGCTGGGGGCCCCGCACCCTCGACGTCGACATCCTCTGGATCGACGGCGTCACCGTCGACGAGCCCGACCTGCAGGTGCCGCACCCCCGCATGCGCCAGCGGCGCTTCGTGATGGCCCCGCTGGCCGACATCGCCCCCGACCTGGCCGGTGACGCCTGGCGCGACCGGGCCGAGGGCCACGTGCACCGCCTCGGCCCCCTCGACGCCCGGCCCGGCTGACGGGGCAGCGACGATGGGCGAGACGGGACGGCGCTCGCTGCGGGTCATCGGTCCCGGGAGGGCCGGCTCGGCCCTCGCCGCGGCGTTGGCCGGCGTCGGGTGGGCGGTCGCGGAGCCGGTGCGCCGCGGCGACGACCCCTCGACCGCCGCCGAGGGCGTCGACCTGCTGGTGATCGCCACGCCCGACGCGGCCATCGCCGACGTCGCCGCCTCGGTCAGGCCGGTGCCGGCCACGGTGGTCGCCCACCTCGCCGGCTCGCTGGGCCTCGACGTGCTCGCCCCGCACCCTCGGCGGGCCGCGCTGCACCCGCTGGTGTCGCTCCCCGACACCGAGACGGGTGCTCGCCGGCTGGCGTCGGGCGCCTGGTTCGCCGTGGCGGGCGAGCCGGCCGCCGCCCTCGCCGTGGTCGAGCAGGTGGTCGCCGACCTCGACGGCCGCTCGTTCACCGTGGCCGACGCCGACCGGGCCGCCTACCACGCCGCCGCGGCGATCGCCTCGAACCACCTGGTGGCCCTGCTGGGCCAGGTCGAACGGGTCGCGGCCAGCGCCGGGGTGCCGCTCGAGGCCTACCTCGACCTGGTGCGGGCGACCCTCGACAACGTGGCCGAGATGGGCCCACGGGGCGCCCTCACCGGCCCGGTGGCGCGGGGCGACTGGGCGACGGTCGAGCGGCACCGGACCGCGCTGGCGCCCGAGGAGCTGGCGGCCTACGACGCCATGGTCGACGCCGCCCGCCGGCTCGTCGCCCCCGCCGTCACCGCGGACGACGACGACGCCAGCGACGACGACGAGGAGGTCCGATGGAGGTCGTGAGCACCAAGGCCGAGCTGCGGCGCCGTCTCGACGAGGCCCGAGCCGCAGGGCGCCGGGTCGGGCTCGTGCCAACGATGGGGGCGCTCCACGACGGTCACCTGTCGCTGGTCCGGGCGGCGCGCGCCGAGTGCGACGTCGTCGCCCTCACCATCTTCGTGAACCCGCTGCAGTTCGCCGCCGGGGAGGACCTCGACGCCTACCCCCGCCCGCTCGAGCGCGACCTCGACCTCGCCGAGCAGGCCGGCGCCACCATCGCCTTCACCCCCACGGTCGAGGAGATGTACCCGCGGCCCGCGGCCACCACGGTGCACGTGGCCGGCCTCACCGCGTCGATGGAGGGAGCCGCTCGGCCCACCCACTTCGACGGCGTCACCACCGTGGTGGCCAAGCTGTTCACCATCGCCGGGCCGTGCCGGGCCTACTTCGGCGAGAAGGACTTCCAGCAGCTGGCGGTGGTCCGGCGCATGGCCGCCGACCTCGACCAACCGGTCACGGTCGTCGGCTGCCCGATCGTGCGCGAACCCGACGGGCTCGCCATGTCGAGCCGCAACGTGTACCTGACGGCCGAGGAGCGCTCGGTCGCCACGGTGCTCAACCGTGCCCTGCACGCCGGCGCCGCGCTCGTCGAGGCCGGCGAGCGCGACCCCGGCACCGTGGCCGAGCGCATGGCGGCCGTCATCGGCGACGAGCCGAGGGCGCGCCTCGACTACGCCGAGGTCGTCGACCCGGACACCCTCGAACGGCCGGCCCGCCTCGAGCCCGGGTCGACCGTCCGGTTGCTGGTGGCTGCGGGTTTGGGGACGCCCAGGTTGCTGGATAACCTCGCGGTGCTCGTGCCGTAGCGCGAGCTCCTTCCCGTAAGGCGACCCGTCGAGGCGCCAAGCACTCGAGGAGACGACGTGCACCGTCGCATGATGAAGTCCAAGATCCACCGCGCGCGGGTCACCGACGCGAACCTCCACTACGTGGGCTCCATCACCCTCGACACCCGGCTCATGGAGCTCGCCGACATCCGCGAGTGGGAGCAGGTGCAGGTCGTCGACATCGACAACGGCGCCCGCTTCGAGACCTACGCCATCCCGGGCGGCCGTGGCGACGTGTGCCTCAACGGGGCGGCGGCCCGCCTGGTGCAGCCCGGCGACCGGGTCATCATCATCACCTACGGCGACTACGACGACGCCGAGCTCGAGGGCTACGAGCCCCGGGTGGTGCACGTCGACGCCTCCAACCGCCCGGTCGACGAGACCACCGCCGCCGAGCTGGCGACCCTCGAGGTCGGCCTCCGCTCCTGACGGCAGGCGGCCCGGGTCGAGTGGGTCGGCCCGGCCGGCGCGCGCCAGACTGCCCGACGTGACCGCTGCGCGCCTGCCGAACGGGGTCGACCTCCTCGTCGTCGGGTCGGGCGTGGCCGGCCTCACCGCCGCCGTGCGCGGAGCCCGTCGCCACGGCATGCGGGTGGCGGTGCTCACCAAGGCCGGTGTCGGCACGGCCACCACGCAGTGGGCCCAGGGCGGCATCGCCGCGGTGCTCGACCCCGGCGTCGACAGCACCGAGCTGCACCTGGCCGACACCCTCGACGCCGGTGCCGGCCTCTGCGATCGGGAGGCCGTCCGTGAGCTCGTCGAGCACGGTCCGGGCGCGGTGAGGTCCCTCATGGAGCTCGGGGCGGTGTTCGACCGCGACGCCGACGGCAACCTCGAGCTGGCCCGCGAGGGAGGCCACCACCTGGCCCGGGTCGTGCACGCCGGAGGCGCCGCCACGGGCGTGGAGGTCGAGCGGGCGTTGGTGGCGGCGGTGCGGGCCAGCGCCGCCCACGTCGTCGAGGACGCGTTCGTGCTCGATCTGCTGGTGGAGGGCGGCCGGTGCGCGGGCGTCGTCGTGCTGGGGGCCGAGGGGCCGGTGCCGGTGCGGGCCGCCCACACCCTGGTCGCCACCGGTGGCTGCGGTCAGGTGTTCGCGGTGACCACCAACCCACCGCAGGCCACGGGCGACGGCGTGGCCATGGCGCTGCGAGCCGGTGTCGCGGTCGCCGACCTCGAGTTCGTGCAGTTCCACCCGACCGCGCTGGCGGTCGACCGCCACCCCCGGCCATTGCTCAGCGAGGCGCTGCGGGGCCACGGGGCGCTGATCCGCGACGTGCACGGAGAGCGCTTCGTCGACGAGATGCTGCCCCGTGACCAGGTCAGCCGGGCCATCACCGCCCGCATGCTCGAGCAGGGCGTGGACCACTGCTTGCTCGATGCCACGCCGCTCGAGCACTTCGCCGAGCGCTTCCCCAGCATCGACCGCGTGGTGCGGGAGGCCGGCCTCGACCCCGCCCGCGACCTGCTGCCCATCGCGCCCGCCGCCCACTACCTGTGCGGCGGCGTCGTCACCGACCTCGACGGAGCGAGCACGCTGCCGCGGCTGTGGGCCGCCGGTGAGGTCACCTGCTCCGGGGTCCACGGAGCCAACCGGTTGGCATCGAACTCGCTGCTCGAGGGCCTCGTCTTCGGCGAGCGGGCCGTCGACGCCATCGCCGCGGGCCGCGAGGGGGCCCGGCCCACCGGCGCCATGCGGGCGGTGCTGGCGACGCCACCGGGCGAGGAGCCGCAGATCGGGGGTCGGCGCATCGCCAGCCCCGTCGGGCCACGAGAGAGCGCACCGCCGGCGGCGCCCGCGACGCCGGGACCGTCGGTCGCCGAGGCCCGTGACCGCCTGCAGCGGGCGATGACGATGGGCGCCGGCGTGCTTCGTGACGCGTCGTCGCTGTCGGCCACCCGGGCCGTCGTGGCCGACGCCGCGTCCGTGGCCGCCGCCCACACCGGCCGGGAGGCCGCCGAGCTGGCCGACCTGTGCGACACCGCCGCCGGCCTGCTCGCCGCGGCCGACGCCCGGCGCGAGAGCCGGGGCGCCCACACTCGCGTCGACGCTCCCGAGACCGATCCGGCGTTCGCCCTGCGGCTGGTGCTGGGCGGCCCGCCGCCCGGGTCCTGACCCGCCCCGAGCGCCGCCCGCCACACCGGTTGGCCGCCGGCCCCGCCGCGGGGCAGGCTTGCTCCGTGCCCAGCGTCTCGCGCCCGCCCCGCGTCGCCGTCGTCGAGGCCGTCGCCCGCGCCCTGGCCGAGGACCTCACCCCGCTGGGCGACCTGACCTCGTCGCTCCTCCCCGACGACCTGCGCGCCACCGCCCGCTTCGTCGCACGCCAGCCGGGGGTCGTCGCCGGGCGGGACTGCGCGGCCGAGACGTTCCGGCAGGTCGACGACGAGGTGGCCCTCGAGTGGGCCGTCGACGACGGCGACGCCGTCGAGGCCGGCGCCGTGCTGGCCACCGCCACCGGGCCGCTCCCGTCGATCCTCACCGCCGAGCGCACCGCGCTGAACTTCCTCGGCCACCTCTCCGGCATCGCCACCAACACCCGGGCGTTCGTCGACGCGGCCGCGGCCGCCGGCCCGTCGCGCATCTGGGACACCCGCAAGACCACCCCCGGCCTGCGGGCCCTGGAGAAGGCGGCCGTGCGGGCAGGGGGAGGAGCGAACCACCGGGGCAACCTGTCCGACTGGATCCTGCTCAAGGACAACCACATCGCCCTGTTCGGGATCGCCGAGGCGGTGGCGAGGGCCCGCACCACCTGGCCCGCCCGCACGGTGCACGTGGAGTGCGACCGGCTCGACCAGGTGCGCGAGGCGCTCGCGGTCGGAGCCGACGCCCTGCTGCTCGACAACATGACGCCCGACGAGGTGCGGGCCTGCGTCAGCGCAGCCGAGGCGGCGCCCCGACGTCCCTTGCTGGAGGTCTCCGGCGGCGTCACCCTCGACAGCGTCGGCTCGTACGCGGCCACCGGCGTCGACTGCATCTCCATCGGAGGCCTCACCAACGCCGCGCCCGTGCTCGACATCGGCCTCGACATCGAGCCGGGCTGACCGCACCCAGGAGGACGCTGTGCTGCTCACGGTCGACGCCGGCAACACCCAGACCGTCGTCGGGCTCTACGAGCTCGACGGTGGCTCGGCGGCCGGGCGCCGGCCCGAGGACGGGCTCATCGAGCACTGGCGCATCTCCACCTCCGCCGAGCGCACCTCCGACGAGCTGGCCGTCACCCTCCAGGGGTTCCTGGCCCTGCGCCGCATCCACTTCGGAGACCTCGAGGGCATCGCCGTGTCGTCGGGGGTGCCCAAGATCACGGCCGCCCTGCGCGACCTCTCGCAGCGGTACCTCGACTTCGAGCCGGTGGTGATCGAGCCGGGGGTCCGCACCGGGATCCGCATCAACTACGACAACCCCAAGGAGGTGGGCGCCGACCGGATCGCCAACGCCATCGCCGCCTTCGACCTCTACGGGGGTCCGACCATCGTCGCCGACTTCGGCACGGCCACCACCTGCGACGCCGTGTCGGCCGGCGGCGAGTACCTGGGCGGCGCCATCGCCCCCGGCGTCGAGATCTCCATGGACGCGCTCATCGGCCGGGCGGCGGCCCTTCGTGCCGTGGAGCTGCGCCCGCCCCGCAACGTGCTGGGCAAGTCCACCGTGGAGTCCATCCAGTCCGGCGCGGTGTACGGCTTCGCCGCCCAGGTCGACGGGCTCTGCGACCTCATCGTCGACGAGCTGGGGCCGTGCACCGTGCTCTCCACGGGCGGGCTGGCCGACCTGATCACCCCGTTCTCCCGTCGGATCCAGCACGTCGAGCCATGGCTCACCTTGCACGGCCTGCGCCTCGTGCACGAGAAGAACGCCTAGGAGGTCCGGCATGCGGGTCGTGGTCACAGGGATGGGCGGTGAGCTCGGCACCCGCGTGGCGCTGCTGCTCGAGGCCGACGAGCGGGTGAGCGCCATCATGGGCGTCGACCTGGAGCCGCCTCGCCGCCACCTGCGGCGCGCCGAGTACCACCGGGTCGACCCGCGCAACCGCGAGCGCTCGATCGAGGTCATCGCCGACTTCGCTCCCACGGTGCTGGTGCACCTGGGCATCTACGAGCCCTACGCCCGCTCCGGCCCCCGCAGCGCCACCAACCGCACGGCCGTCGGCACCATCGCCGCCCTCGACGCGTGCGTCGACGCTGGGACGCTGGAAGCGGTGGTGGTCCGCTCGGGCATCGAGGTCTACGGGCGGGGCAGGGGCACGCCGGTGCGTCCCGACGAGTCCGACGCGCCCGACCCCACCTCTGCGTTCGGCGAGTCGCTGCTGCACGCCGAGCGGGTTGCTCGCGACGGCGCCGCCCGGGCCGGCGTGCCCGCCACCGTGCTGCGGCTGGCCCCGGTGGTGGGCCCGCACTTCCCCAGCCCGCTCGGACGGGTGCTGCGGCTCCCGGCCGTGCCGGTGCCGCTCCTCGGCGGTGGTCGGTTCTGCGTGCTGCACCAGGAGGACGCGGCCGACGCCATCGTGGCCGCCGTCCACCGGCGCCCCGACGGGCCGGTGAACGTGGTCGGCGGTGGGGCGGTCTCGGCGCTCGAGGCGGTGCGCCTCGGCGGTGGTGTGCCGCTGCCCACCTGGGGGCCGGGATGGCGGCTCGCCGCCGTCGCCACCGAGGTCGCCGGCGCCCCGCTGCCCGAGCACGTCGTGGAGCTGCTCACCAAGGGACGCCTGGCCGACGGCGACCGGGTGGGCGATCTGCTGGGCATGGAGCCCAAGCACACCACCCCCGAGGTCGTGGCCCACCTGCACGAGTGGGCGACGACGCACAGCGGACGCAAGGACGCACAGAGCGGCACCACCGGCGCGGGCGGTGGTGCCCTGACCTGACGGGCCTTCCGCCTCCCCGGGCGTGGACCATCGGCGGCTCGTCGGTGGTCGGCCCCCGGTCCACAATGTGGCTGTGCCCGACGTCGTGGTGCCTGACGGCACTCGCATCCACTACGAGACCTTCGGCCGTTCCGACGGAGAGCCGGTGGCGATGATCCAGGGCCTCGGCGCCGACAGCCGGGGCTGGATCCGCCAGCGCCGGGCCATCGGCGACCGCTACCGCGCCATCGCCATCGACAACCGTGGCGTCGGCCGCTCCGACGTGCCGCCCGGCCCCTACGACCTCGAGGTCATGGCCGCCGACGTCGTGGCGGTGCTCGACGACCTGGGCCTCGACTCGGCCCACGTCATGGGGGCCTCCATGGGCGGCGTGATCAGCCAGGTCCTCGGCGTCCGCCACCAGGAGCGGGTGCGCTCGCTCACGCTCGCCTGCACCGGATGCCACCACCTGCAGTGGCGCCGCGACCTGCTCGCCGAGTGGGGCGAGCTGGCGGTGAGCAGGGGCATGCGGGCGATGGTCGACGAGGCGTCCCGCTGGCTGATCGGCCCGCGGTCGCGGCTGCGGTTCTGGCCGGTCATCGGCTGGCTCGGCCCCCTCGCCCTGCAGGTGCGGCCCGAGGCGTTCAAGGCCCAGGTCGACGCCATCTTGTCCCTCGACGACAAGCTGCGCTTCGAGCTCGAGACGGTGAAGGTGCCCACCCTCGTGATCGTCGGCAGCCAGGACATCCTCACGCCCATCGGCGACAGCGAGCTGATCCACGAACTCATCCCCGACTCCGAGCTGGTGATCGTCACCGGCGCCGCCCACGGGTTCATGGTCGAGCACGCCGGGTCGTTCAACCGGGCCGTGCGCGGCTTCCTCGACCGGGTCACCGAGGAGTCCTGACCCCGTCCGCCCCGCTCGGGCCACCCCGCCCGCTCGCTCCGCCCCTGGCCGTTCTGGTGGAGATCTACGACCACATGCGCACGTAGGTCTCCACCAGAACGGTGGAGGCGGCCGGTCAGGCGGCGGCGTTGACCGTGCCGAGGAGGTGCTCGGCGGCGGCCTCGAGGGCGGCACTGGCCTCGGTGCCCGCGTAGGGCGCCAGCGCCCGCTGGCCCTCCTCGACGAACGCCCGGGCCGTGTCGAGCGAGCTCTGCACCGCCGGCGTGGACGCCAGCAGCTGGCGGGCGGCCTCGAGGGCCTCGGGGTCCTCGACCGGCTCGATCGAGCCGTCGGTGGGCCGCAGGCGGGCCAGCAGCGCCGAGAGCTCGTCGGCCGGGGGCCCGCCCGCGGCGAGGGTGCGGATGACGGGCAGGGTGTAGGTGCCCTCCACGAGGTCGTGGCCGGCGGGCTTGCCGAGCTGCTCGGAGGTGGCCGTGACGTCGAGGAGGTCGTCGACGATCTGGAAGGCCATGCCGAACCCCCGCCCGAAGGTGGTCACCGCGTCGATCTGCGGGCGGGGCAGCTCCGAGACGATGCCGCCGATGCGGCAGGCGGTGGCGAGCAGCGAGGCCGTCTTGCCGTCGATGGACGCGAGGTACGCGTCCTCGGTGCGCCCCAGGTCGAACGCGCTCTGCAGCTCGAGGATCTGGCCCTCGCAGAGCTTGCCGATGGTGGCCGCCAGCAGCCCGGCCACCTCGGTGCCGAGCGACGCCGCGATCTCCGAGGCCTTGGCCAGCAGGTAGTCGCCGGCGAGGATGGCCTTGAGGTTCCCCCACCGGGCGTTGACGCTCTCGACGGTGCGGCGGGTGGTGGCGTCGTCCATGACGTCGTCGTGGTAGAGCGACCCGAGGTGCACCAGCTCGACGGACACCGCGCCGAGCACGACCTCCGGGGATGCCGGGGCCATCACCGGGTCGGCGCTGGCCGCCGCGGTGACCGCGAACGCGGGCCGCACCCGCTTGCCGCCGGCCAGGATGAGGTGGCTGGCCACCTCGGTGAGGAACGGGTCGTCGGTGACGACGGAGGCCCGCAGCGCCTCCTCCACCCGGCCGAGGTCGGCCTGCAGGACCGGGAGTCGGAGGAGGGGAGAGGCGGTCGCCACGGCGGCCACGATAGGCGGGCACGGACAGTGGGCCTCAACCCGAGGCGCCTCGGGTGACGATGATGCGGGATCGATGCCTCCGCGAGGCGATGCCGAGGGGGGTGGGTAGACTCGCTCCACGATTTCCCGTCACGGGAGGCAGGTGCTCAGTGTTCGAACGTTTCACCGATCGGGCTCGCCGGGTCGTCGTCCTCGCCCAGGAAGAGGCACGGCTGCTCAACCACAACTACATCGGCACCGAGCACATCCTGCTCGGGCTGATCCACGAGGGGGAAGGCGTCGCCGCCAAGGCCCTCGAGTCGCTCGGCATCTCCCTCGAGGCGGTGCGCTCGCAGGTCGAGGAGATCATCGGCCAGGGCGGCTCGTCGCCCAGCGGCCACATCCCCTTCACCCCGCGCGCCAAGAAGGTCCTCGAGCTGTCGCTGCGCGAGGCGCTCCAGCTCGGCCACAACTACATCGGCACCGAGCACATCCTGCTGGGCCTCATCCGTGAGGGCGAGGGCGTGGCCGCCCAGGTGCTCGTCAAGCTCGGCGCCGACCTCTCCCGTGTGCGCCAGCAGGTCATCCAGCTCCTGTCGGGCTACTCCGGCCCCGGCGCCCAGGGTGGCGGCGAGAAGGCCGGCGCCACCGCCGGCGGGTCGGGCGAACAGGCCCCGTCGGGCTCGCTCGTGCTCGACCAGTTCGGGCGCAACCTCACCCAGCTCGCCCGTGAGAAGAAGCTCGACCCGGTCATCGGCCGCGAGCGCGAGACCGAGCGGGTCATGCAGGTCCTCAGCCGTCGCACCAAGAACAACCCGGTGCTGATCGGCGAGCCCGGCGTCGGCAAGACCGCCATCGTCGAGGGCCTCGCCCAGGCCATCGCCGCCGACAGCGTGCCCGAGACGCTGCACAACAAGCAGCTCTACACCCTCGACCTCGGCGCCCTGGTGGCCGGCTCCCGCTACCGCGGCGACTTCGAGGAGCGCCTCAAGAAGGTGCTCAAGGAGATCAAGACCCGCGGCGACATCATCTTGTTCATCGACGAGCTCCACACCCTCGTGGGTGCCGGCGCCGCCGAGGGCGCCATCGACGCGGCGAGCATCCTCAAGCCGATGCTGGCCCGCGGCGAGCTGCAGACCATCGGCGCCACCACCCTCGACGAGTACCGCAAGCACCTCGAGAAGGACGCGGCCCTCGAGCGGCGCTTCCAGCCGATCAAGGTCGAGGAGCCCTCGGTCACCCACACCATCGAGATCCTCAAGGGTCTGCGCGACCGCTACGAGGCCCACCACCGGGTCACCATCACCGACCAGGCGCTGGTGGCCGCGGCCAACCTCGCCGACCGCTACATCTCCGACCGGCACCTCCCCGACAAGGCCATCGACCTCATCGACGAGGCCGGCTCGCGCCTGCGCATCAAGCGCATGGAGACCCCGCCGGACTTCAAGGAGCTCGAGAACCAGATCGCCCAGGTGGTGCAGGAGAAGAAGGAGGCCGTCGAAGCGCAGCGCTTCGAGGAGGCCGGCCGCCTGCGCGACCGCGAGAAGGAGCTCCTGGCCGAGAAGGAGGCCAAGGAGCGCGAGATGAAGGACGCCGGCATCGATCTCTTCGACGAGGTCGACGAGGAGGCCATCGCCGAGGTCCTCTCCATCTGGACCGGCATCCCCGTCTACAAGCTCACCGAGGAGGAGACCGCCAAGCTCCTGCGCATGGAGGACGAGCTGCACAAGCGGGTCATCGGCCAGGAGAGCGCCATCAAGGCGGTCAGCCAGGCCATCCGCCGCACCCGTGCCGGGCTCAAGGACCCCAAGCGCCCGAGCGGCTCGTTCATCTTCCTCGGCCCCTCGGGCGTCGGGAAGACCGAGCTGGCCAAGACGCTCGCCGAGTTCCTCTTCGGCGACGAGAACTCCCTCATCGCCCTCGACATGTCCGAGTACATGGAGAAGCACACGGTCAGCCGCCTGGTGGGCTCGCCCCCCGGCTACGTGGGCTACGAGGAGGGCGGCCAGCTCACCGAGGCCGTGCGGCGCAAGCCGTTCTCGGTGGTGCTCTTCGACGAGATCGAGAAGGCCCACCCCGACGTGTTCAACACGCTGCTGCAGATCCTCGAGGAGGGCCGGCTCACCGACAGCCAGGGCCGCTCGGTCGACTTCCGCAACACCGTGCTGATCATGACCTCCAACCTCGGCACCCAGGACCTGCGCAAGGCCAGCATCGGCTTCGGCAAGTCCGACGAGGCGGTCAGCTACGAGAAGATGAAGGAGAAGGTGAACGAGGCGCTGAAGCAGCACTTCCGCCCCGAGTTCCTGAACCGCATCGACGACACCATCGTCTTCCACGAGCTGTCCAAGCCCGAGGTCACCGAGATCGTCGACCTGATGATCAAGCGGGTCACCGTCCAGCTGCAGAGCCAGGGCATCGGCCTGGAGCTCACCGAGGCGGCCAAGCTGCACCTGGCCGACAAGGGCTACGACCCCACCCTCGGCGCCCGTCCGCTGCGCCGGGCCATCCAGCGCCTCGTCGAGGACCCGCTGTCGGAGCGCCTGCTCTGGAAGGAGTTCCGCGCCGGCGAGCACATCGTCGTCGACGCCGAGCCCGACCCCGAGACGGGCGAGCGGGTCATCGTGTTCCGAGCGGTGGAGGGCTTCGAGCCGCCGCCCATGGAGCTGGCCGAGGCCGGTCCCACCGAGTAGCCGGCACACCGACGCTGGCGAGCCCGGGCCCATGGCCCGGGCTCGCTCGCGTCACGGCACCCCGGGCGGACGGTGGTGCCGCGCTGGTGCGTCGGCCGTCAGGCGACCGGGTCGAGGCCCAGGGCCACTCGGCCGGTCAGCGCCGTCTGGGCCGCCCGCGGCAGCGGGTGGTAGCGGGCGCCGAGGGCGTCGCGGTGGCACCGCTCGAGCACGCTGCTGCGGGCGTAGGCCGCGCCGCCGGCTGCGTCGAGGGCCGCGCACGTCGTCGCCTCGACCGCGTCGGTCGCCGCCGCCTTGCGGGTGAGGGCGAAGGCGGCAGCCTCGTCCGTGCCGTCGAACCACAGGTCGTCGGCCCGCCTGACCATGGCGGCCACGGCGTCCTCGGCGGCCGCGTGGTGGTTCAGCATCGTGCCGACAGCGGTGGGCGTCGCGGGACGGTCGCGGCGGGCAGCGGCCAGGCGGACCGCCTCGGTGACGGCCCGGTCGGCGATGCCCAGGTAGGCCGACATGATGAGGGGCAGCGCAGTGCCGAGCACGGCGTTCCACACGCGGTGCCAGGGGTTCGCCGGCCGGATCAGCGAGACCGCGGCGTCGGGCACGAAGACGTCGTCGAGCACGACGGTGTCGGAACCGGTCCCTCGCAGGCCGAGGGTGTCCCAGGTGCGTTCGATCGACACGCCGTCGGCCGAGAACGGCACCGAGCAGTGGATCACCTGAGGACCGTCGGGCGCATCGTCCCAGCGGATCGAGGTGACGAGCACGTCGCCGGCGGGCGCGGCACTCGCCGGTGACTTGCGGGCCGACACGCGGAACCCACCCTCCACCGGTCGGGCCGAGCCGTTGGCGCCCAGCCAGTCCGACGCGCCGGTCGACACGAGCACCAGATCCTCGGCCGCCACGCGGCGCAGGATGCCCTCGGCGGGCTGGTCGTGGCGGTGGCGCCAGACCTGGGTGCAGGTGACGTGGTAGTGCATCGACAGGGCCACCGCGGTGGAGCCGCAGGCCCGCCCCAGCTCACGCAGGATGGCGCACGTCTGCTCGTGGCTCGCCCCGCCGCCGCCCAGCTCCCGCGGCACGGGCGCTCCCATGAAGCCCCGGGCCCGCAGCAGCTCGAAGGGCTCGCTGACGAACTCCCCGGTGCGGTCGTGGCGCGCCGCCATCGGCTCGATGGTGGCGGCGACCTCGCTGGCCTGGGCGACCCAGTCGGTGCCTGCCTGGGCCTCGGTGTCAGCGATGGTGGTGATCACGGTCCCCTCCCCGGTCGGTGCTCGACGGTCGATGCTCACCTGTCGGCTTCTGGCCGTCAGGCTCTCGATGGAAGGTACGGAGGAGGTGGCGGGGGGCCTAGTGCAGATCTGGGACTGGTGCTACACAGAGCGCCATGGAGCTGGGTTCGCGGGGGTACGGGCAGTACTGCCCGATCGTCCGGGCGGTGGAGGTCCTCGGCGAGCGCTGGTCGATGCTCATCGTGCGCGACCTGCTGGTCGGCACCAGCCGGTTCAACGACCTGGCCCGTGGCCTGCCCGGGCTCTCCCGCTCGCTGCTCTCCCGGCGGCTGCGGCAGCTGGAGCTGGCGGGGATCGTGCGCCGGGTGGACGGCGAGTACCACCTCACCGAAGCCGGCCGGGACCTCGAGCCCATCGTGTTCGGTCTCGGCGCCTGGGGTGCCCGGTGGGCGTTCGGGCCACCCCGTGACGACGAGCTCGACCCCGAGCTGCTGATGTGGTGGATGCACACCCGGATCGACGCCTCCGCCCTGCCGGAGGGGCGCGTGGTGCTGGAGTTCCTGCTCACCCAGCCGACCTTCCGGGCCTGGCTGGTGGTCGACGAGGCGGGCGTGTCGGTGTGCAAGGCCGATCCCGGCTTCGAGGTCGACGCCACGGTCGCGGCTCCGGTCGCGACCCTGGCCGAGGTGTGGCTCGGCCGACGATCGGTCGAAGGGGCGCGGCGGGCCGGCGAGGTCCGCATCAGCGGCCGGCGAGAGGTCGTGGCCGCCGTGCCGCGTGCGCTCCTCATGAGCCCCGTCGCGGAGATCGTCAGGGACGCGGGCGTCGGCTGACGCGGCGGGAGCCCACGCGCGCCCGCTGGTAGCGTCCGGCGCCGTGCTCGTCCCCGCTCGCTCCACCCTGCGCCCCCTCGCCGCCCTCGTGGCCGTGGTGCTGCTGGCCGCCGGGTGCCGCGTCCGGGTCGCCACGACGGTGAAGGTGGACGGCGACGGCAAGGGCACGATCACCCTCGCCGTGGGCTTCGACGACGCGGCGCTCGCCCGGGTCGGCGACCTCTCCCAGCAGCTGGCCGTCGACGACCTGCGCGCCGCCGGCTGGACGATCGACGACCCGGTGAAGGAGGAGGGCACCACCTGGGTGCGAGCTCACCACGGGTTCGCCGGCGCGGACGAGGCCAACGCGCTGCTGGCGCAGGTCAGCGGTCCCGACGGCCCCTACCGGGACCTCGTCGTCACCCGCACCGCCGGCCTGCTGTCGACGACCACGAGGTTCCAGGGCACGCTCGATCCCAGCGCCGGCGTGGCCATGTTCGGTGACCAGCAGCTCGCCCAGACCCTGGGCGGCGACGGGTCCGGCGGCCTGGTCGCCCGGATCGAGTCCGAGGAGGGGCGCAAGGTCGAGGAGATGGTCGACGTGAGCCTTACCGGCGACCTGCCCCATGCCGACGAGACGGTCCAGGGCGCGCTCGGCTCCTCGCCCCAGTCGCTCGACGTCTCGTCGAGCGACAGCCACCTGCTGTCGCTGTTCGGCAAGCTGGTCCTGACGGTGCTCGTGGTGCTGACGGGGCTGGTGGTGGCGTTGCGGATCCGGGTCCGGCGCCTGCGGACCCGCCGCATGATGCGCTCGAGCCTGCCCCGCCGCTGACGCCCCGGGCGTCCCGGGGCTTGTCGCAGGGGGTGAATAGGGTGGCCGGCATGGCCAAGGTCCGAGCCGTGTTCCGCTGCACCGAGTGCGGCACCGCCGCCCCCAAGTGGGTCGGCCGCTGCCCCGGCTGCGAGGAGTGGAACACCCTCGTCGAGGAGCTCGAGGTGGCGGCCGCGCCGAGCACGGCTCAGCTCCTCGGCCCTCGCGACCGGCCCGTCCCGATCTCCGAGGTCGACGTCGACGAGTGGTCGGCCCGCGCCACCGGCATCTCCGAGCTCGACCGTGTCCTCGGCGGCGGCCTGGTGCCCGGTTCGGTCACCCTGGTGGGGGGCGAGCCCGGCATCGGGAAGTCCACCCTGCTCCTGCAGGCGGTCGCCTCCATCGCCGCCGATGGCGCCAAGGTGCTCTACGTCTCGGCCGAGGAGTCCAAGCAGCAGGTGCGCCTCCGGGCCGAGCGTCTGGGCTCGCTGCGGCCCACCCTGTGGCTGGCGTCGGAGACCGCCTTGCCGCACATCCTCGACTTCGTCGACGAGGTCGAGCCGTCGGTGCTCGTGGTCGACTCGATCCAGACGGTCCACCATCCCGAGGTCGGCTCGGCACCCGGGTCGGTGTCGCAGGTGCGCGAGTGCGCCGCTCGCCTGGTGGGCGCGGCCAAGGCGCGTGGCATCGCGGTGGTGCTCGTGGGCCACGTCACCAAGGAGGGCGGCCTGGCCGGGCCCCGCGTGCTCGAGCACGTGGTCGACACCGTGCTCGCCTTCGAAGGCGACCGCCACCACGCCCTGCGCCTGCTGAGGGCGGTCAAGCACCGCTTCGGGGCCACCGACCAGCTCGGCCTGTTCGAGATGACCGAGCGGGGCATGGTCGGCGTGCCCGACCCGAGCCGGCTGTTCCTCGCCGACCGACGCAAGGGCGTCTCCGGCTCGGTCGTGGTGCCCACCATGGAGGGGCACCGGCCGCTGCTGGTCGAGCTGCAGGCGCTGGTCACGCCCAGCCGCCTGGCGTCGCCCCGCCGGTCGGCCCAGGGCGTCGACGGCGGCCGGCTGTCGCTGCTGCTCGCCGTGCTTGGCGAGCGGGCCGGGTTCTCCTTCGCCGAGGCCGACGTCTACGCCCTGGCCGTCGGCGGGGTGAAGGTCGCCGAGCCGGCAGCCGACCTCGGGCTCGCTCTCGCGCTGGCGTCCGCCCTCGCCGCCCGATCGCTGCCTCCTGACCTCGTGGTGTGCGGTGAGGTCGGCCTGGGCGGCGAGCTGCGCCAGGTCTCCCAGACCGACCGGCGCCTCGCCGAGGCCGCCCGGTTGGGCTTCCGGCGGGCGCTGCTGCCCCGCCTGGCGCCGGAACCCCCCGACGGCATCGCTGCGGTCCGCGTCGGCACCCTGGCCGAGGCCATCGAGGCGGCCGGGCTCAGCCCCGACCTCGGCGGCCACCCGGCCCGCCGCTCGCCGCCCGGCGAACCCTCGGCGCCCGGTGGCCCCCGCCTCGACGGGTGGCCGCCACCACGGCTGCGGGCCGTCGACCCTTCGGAGATCCCCGACACGGTGCCCGACGACATCCTCGACGACCCCTTCTGATCGTCGGCCGGCCGGTTCCCGACCGCCGGCACAGGCCCACCTCCCGGCCGCTCGGTGGTCGCCCGCCGACCGGCCCGACCACAGCCGCGGCCGCTCTTGCCGACGGTCCCCAGGACCTCGCCGGACTACACTCGCCCGATGCCGCGGCGGCGAAGTGAGGCCATGCTCGATGCGCTGGCCACGGTCGCGCCCGGCAAGCCGTTGCGTGAGGGCCTCGACCGCATCCTGCAGTCCGGCATGGGCGCCCTCATCGTGGTGGGCGACGGGCCCGACGTGCTGAACATCTGCTCGGGGGGCTTCCTGCTCGACGCCGCGTTCAGCCCTCAGCGCCTCTCGGAGCTGGCCAAGATGGACGGCGCCATCGTGCTGGCCGCAGACGCCAGCCGCATCGCCCGGGCCAACGTGCACCTGGTGCCCAACCCCAACGTCCCCACCTCCGAGACGGGCACCCGGCACCGCACCGCCGAGCGGGTGGCCCGCTCGATCAACGTGCCGGTGATCTCGGTCTCCGAGGACATGTCGATCATCGCCGTGTACGTGGGCGACGAGAAGCACCAGCTCGTGCCCATCCCCCGGTTGCTCGACCGGGCCAACCAGGCCCTCCAGACGCTCGAGCGCTACAAGGAGCGGCTCGTCGAGGTCTCCAACAGCCTCTCGGCGCTGGAGGTCGAGGACCTCGTCACCATCCGCGACGTCGTGATGCTGCTGCAGCGCACGGAGATGGTGCTGCGCATCGCCGAGGAGATCGAGGGCGACATCGTCGAGCTGGGCGTCGACGGGCGCCTCGTGCGCCTCCAGCTCGAGGAGGTGCTGGCCGGGGTGGAGGACGAGCGCCGGCTGGTGGTCATCGACTACCTCCACGAGGAGAACGACTGGCACCTCGAGGAGGCCATGTCGGGCCTGGCCCGGCTCGACACCGAGATGCTCCTCGACCTCAAGGCGGTGGCCGAGGTGCTGCACCTCCCGCAGGGCGTGGGCGACCTCGACGGGCCCGTCCAGCCCAAGGGCCATCGGCTCCTCGCCCGCATCCCCCGGCTGCCCGAGTCGGTCATCGACCGGGTCGTCGAGCGCTTCGGGAGCCTGTCGAAGATCCTGCGTGCCACCGAGCACGACCTCGACCAGGTCGAGGGGGTGGGCGACCACCGGGCCCGGGCCATCAAGGAGGGCCTGAGCCGCCTGGCCGAGTCGAGCATCCTCGACCACTACTCCTGACCGGCCGGCCCCGGCCCCGACCTCCGGAGGACCCCGTGCGCATCACCCTGCCCACCGGCACGCCGGCGGAGCTGGCTCGCCCCGACGGCGACATCGAGCCCCGGCAGGGGCTGGTGCTGTTCCCCGACATCATGGGGCTGCGGCCGCTCTTCGACGAGATGTGCGCCCGCTTGGCGGCCGAGCAGGGGTGGGTGGTGTGCGCCCCGGAGCCGTTCCCCGGGCGGGAGGAGCTCGACGTGGCGTCGCGTCAGGCCGCCATGAAGGACCTCGACGACGAGCGGCTCCGCGCCGACGCCCTCGCCGCGGCCGACGCCACCGGCTGCGAGCGCGTCGTGGCCACCGGCTTCTGCATGGGCGGGATGTTGGCGTTCAAGGCGGCCGGCAGCGGCCGCTTCGCCCGGGCCGCCGGCTTCTACGGGATGATCCGCCTGCCCGACGCGTGGCGCGGCGGCTCGCTGGCGCCGGCCGTCGACGCACTGCGCAGCCCGGACCGGTGCCCGACCCTGGCCATCGTCGGCACCGCCGACCCGTTCACCCCACCCGACCACGTCGCCGAGGCCGAGGCCGCCGGGGTGCGGGTCGTGCGCTACGAGGGCGCCGACCACGGGTTCGTGCACGACCCATCCCGGCCGACCCACCGGCCCGAGGACGCGGCCGACGCCTGGCGGCAGGTCATCGCCTTCCTCGCCGCCTGAGTTCTGACGCCGGCACGGACCAACGCGTGGACAGGTCGCTCGAACGACCAGCGCACGCGTCGGAAGCCGAGGGCGGTCGGCGTCAGCTCTCGGCGGGGGAGGGGGTGAAGCGCACCGGCAGGTGCTTGATGGCGTCGACGAGGTTCATGCGCAGCCGTGACGGCGGGCCGGCCAGCTCGATGTCGGGCACCCGGCGGGCCAGCTCCTGGAACATGACCTTGATCTCCAGCCGGGCGAGGTTGGCGCCCAGGCAGAAGTGCGGCCCGCCGGCGCCGAAGGCCACGTGGTGGTTGGGGGTGCGGCCGATGTCGAAGTCGTCGGCGGTCGGGCCGAACTCGGCCTCGTCGCGGTTGGCCGAGGGGTACCACAGCACGACCTTCTCGCCAGCCTTGATGTGCTGGCCCCCGAGCACGGTGTCGGCCGTGGCCGTGCGACGGAAGAAGTTGACCGGGCTCGTGTAGCGCAGGACCTCGTCGACCATGGTGTCGGCCAGCTCGGGGTGGGCGATCCAGCGCTCCCACTGGTCGCGGTGCTCCATGAACGCCATCAGGCCCTTGGAGATGGCGTTGCGGGTCGTCTCGTTGCCGGCCACCACGAGGAGGGCGAAGAACAGGTCGCGCTCGAGGTCGGTGAGCTCGGCCTCGGTGCCGTCGTCGAGGGTCACCCGGGCGTCGATCAGGCGGGTCCAGATGTCGTCGCCCGGCTCCTGGCGCTTGGCCTCGGTGAGCTGGTGGGCGTAGATCGCCATCTCCATGACGACGTTGCCGTAGTCGGAGCCGGGCTCACCGCCCGCACCCGAGCCGTACTCGGAGTCCTGGCTGCCGATCATGCGGTTGCTCCAGTCGAACAGCCGCGCCCGGTCGTGCGCCGGCACGCCGATGATCTCGGCGATGGCCAGGAGCGGCAGCTCGGCCGACACGTCGACGACGAAGTCGCACTCGCCCGCCGGGGTGACCCGATCGAGGACGTGGTTGGTCTTGTCGCGCAGCGCGCCCTCGAGGCGGCGGATCATGCGAGGCGTGAAGCCGGAGTTCACCAGCTTGCGGTAGCGGGTGTGCTGCGGCGGGTCGGTGCTCACCATCATCAGCCCCGGCCCCAGCTCCGGGGGCTGGTCGGTGAGGGCGATCCCGCCCGCGCCGTCGCGCCCCGGCCCGGTCTGGTGGCTGTAGAGCAGGCCCGAGCGGTGCACCTCGCCGACGTGCTCGTAGGAGGTGACGAGCCAGAAGTCCTCGCCGTCGCTGCCCTCGGTGCCCGGGTGGCGGTACACGGGCGCTTCGGCGCGCAGCCGAGCGAACCACTCGGCCGGGTAGCGCTCGGCGAAGACGTCGAGATCGGTGACGTCGATGTCGTCGAAGGTGGGCGCTGTCGCAGCGGTGTCGGTCACGTCGTCCCCCTGGCCGTACGGTCGTCGGCGCCATCATCCCACCGGCCGGTGCTTTCACGGTGCCGGCCGTCCGCCGGGCGGGGACGGAGCGGCTAGAAACGTCGAGTCGCCCCGTCGGGGGCGGGAGGGAGGGTGCTCAGGTGAAGGTCGACATCTCGCTGTCGCTCACCGGCCCGGAGGGCTCGGCGGAGCGGGCGGCCGAGCTCGCCGCCACCGGCGCCGACGGGCTCTTCACGTTCGAGAACGCCCACGACGTGTTCTTCCCGCTGGTGCTGGCCACCGGTGCCACCGCCGGGCGCACCGACCTCATGACCAACGTGGCCATGGCGTTCCCCCGCAGCCCCCTGCACCTCGCCTACGCCGCCAACGACCTGCAGCTGCTCAACCAGGGCGGCTTCCGCCTCGGCCTCGGCTCGCAGATCCGGCCCCACATCCAGAAGCGCTACGGCGCCACCTGGGACAAGCCGGTGGCCCAGATGCGCGAGACGGTGCAGGCCCTCACCATGATCTTCGCCCACTTCGCCGGCGAAGGGCCGTTCGAGTTCCGCGGGGAGTACACCAACCACACCCTCATGACCCCGAACTTCAACCCCGGGCCGAACCCCTACGGCAAGCCGCAGGTCCACGTCGGGGCGCTGGGGCCGAAGATGTGCGAGATGACCGCCGAGGTGGCCGACGGCATCCTCGTCATGCCGTTCAACTCCGAGCGCCACTACGCCGAGCGCACGCTGCCGGCGATCGACCGCGGGCTGGAGAAGGCGGGCCGCACCCGCGACGACCTCGAGATCGTGGTGGAGGTCATCTGCGCCGTCGGGCGCACCGACGAGGAGATCGCCGCGGCCGTTCGGGGGGTGAAGGGCCTGCTCGGCTTCTACGGCTCCACCCCCTCGTACAAGCCCGTGCTCGACGTGGAGGGGTGGGGCGACCTGCAGCCGAAGCTGAACGCCTTGTCCAAGCAGGGCGACTGGGCCGGCATGGCCGAGCTGATCCACGACGACGCGCTGCACACCATCGCCGTGGTCGGCACGCCCGACCAGGTGGGCGCCGAGCTGGTTCGCCGCTACGGCGCCACCGCCCAGCGGGCCTGTGTCTACTTTCCCGGCTATCCGATCAGCGACGAGGTGATCGGCGAGACCGTTGCCGCCATCAAGGCGGCGTCCGGGGAAGCATCGTGAGCACCGCCCTCGACACCGGCACCGACGACCTGCTCGCCGAGCTCCACGACGACGGGGTGCTCGTCGCCACGCTGAACCGGCCCGACACCCGCAACGCGTTCAGCGGCGCCATGGGCCAGGCCCTCTCCGAGATCTACCGGCGGGCCGACACCGACGACGCCGTGCGGGTCGTGGTGGTCACCGGCACGCCACCGGCGTTCTGTGCGGGCGCCGACTTCTCGGGCGGGTCGGAGGTGTTCGAACGCCAGGAGGGGTCGACGTTCCACGCCAACCCGGTGTGGCCGGCGGCCTGGCAGATCCGCACCCCGGTCATCGCCGCGGTGAACGGCCACGCCATCGGCATCGGCTTCACCCTCACCCTGCAGTGCGACCTTCGCTTCATGGCCCGCGACGCCAAGTACGGCATCGTGCAGGTGCGGCGCGGCGTCATGCCCGACGGCATGAGCGCGTGGACCCTGCCCCGCATCGCGGGCATGGCCAAGGCGGCCGACATCATGCTCACCGGGCGGACCTTCACCGGCGAGGAGGCCGACGCCCTGGGCGTGGCGTCGAAGGTGCTGCCCAACGACGACGTGCTGCCCCACGCCCTGGAGGTCGCCCACGACATCGCCGTGAACACCGCACCGGTCTCGGTGGCGGTCACCAAGCGGCTGCTGTGGGGCTCGTTCGGGATGAACCCCGGCCAGGTCGACGTGGCCGAGACCGAGCTGCACAAGGTCGTCATGGGCGAGGCCGACGCCCGCGAAGGCGTGATGGCCTACCTCGAGCGGCGCCAGCCCAACTGGTCGCTCACCGTCGGCGAGCACTGGCCGGCCGAGTGGCCGGGGCCGGAGGAGGAGGTCCTGTGACCGACGCGCCCACCACCACGGCGTCCGACGTCCTGAGCGGTGTCGACCTGGCCGGTCGCACGGTGCTGGTCACCGGCGGCACGACCGGCATCGGCAAGGAGACGGCGAGGGCGCTGGCCGCGGCCGGCGCCTCGGTGGTCGTCACCGCCCGCAGCGACGACAAGGGCGAGGCGGCGGTGGCCGACCTGCTCGAGGCCGTGCCCGGTGGCGACGTGGCCTACGACGTGCTGGAGCTGGGCTCGCTCGCCAGCGTGCGCGCCTTCGCCGACCGCTTCGTCGCCGCGCACGACCGCCTCGACGTGCTGATCGCCAACGCCGGCATCATGGCCGTGCCCTTCGGGCGCACCGACGACGGCTTCGAGCTGCACCTCGGCACCAACCACCTCGGCCACTTCGTGCTGGTCGGGCGGCTGCTGCCGTTGCTGCTCGACAGCACCCCGGCGCGCGTCGTGGTGCTCAGCTCCGGCGGGCACAGCGCCTCGGACATCGTCTGGGACGACCCCGACTTCGAGCGCACCGAGTACTCGAAGATGGAGGCCTACGGGCAGTCGAAGACGGCGAACATCCTCCACGCCGTCGAGCTCGAGCGCCGGTACGGCTCGCGGGGGGTGCACGCCTACGCGGTGCACCCGGGCATGGTGGCGACCGACCTCGGGCGGCACTTCACCCGGGAGGACTACGCCGAGCTGAAGGCACGCGCCGCGGCATCGCCGAGCGGCGGCCTGCCCCCTCGAGTGGGGGTCGAGGTCGGTGCCGCCACCTCGGTGTGGGCCGCCACTGCGCCCGAGCTCGACGAGCACGGCGGTGCCTACCTCACCGACTGCGCGCTGGCCGAGGCGCGCCCGTACGCCACCGACCCGGAGGCGGCCCGGCGCCTGTGGGCCCTGAGCGAGCAGCTCGTCGGTGAGGCCTTCCCCGAGCCCGAGGTCGAGGCCTGAGGCAGGAGGCGCTCAGCGGGCGCGCAGGGCGAGCTGGTCGCGGTTGGTGATGCGGTAACGGCGCTCGGCCTGCTCGATCCAGCCCAGGCGCACGAAGCTGGCGATGGCCTTGTTGACCCGCTCGCGTGAGGCACCGACCATGCCGGCGAGCTCCTCCTGGGTGATGGGCAGGGAGAACTCGTCCTCGTCGCCGGCCAGCTCGAGCAGGCGCTTGGCGGTGCGTCCGGTGACGTCGAGGAACACCGAGTCGGCCAGCTGCTCGTCGGTGTTGCGCAGGCGGACGGCGAGCAGCTCCACCACGTTCCAGAGCAGCTCGGGCTTGGCCTTGTAGATGGCGCGCAGCGGCTCGTAGGGGATGGCCAGCACGTCGGAAGGCTCGAGCGCCCGGGCCTCGGCCGAGCGGGGCCGGCCGTCGAACAGGGGCATCTCGCCGAACAGGTCGCCCCGCTCCATGAGCGCCATGACCGACTCTCGCCCGTCGATGGAGCGGTTGGCGATGGCGATGCGCCCGGAGGACACGACGAACAGCTCGGTGGCCTCGTCCTCCTCGGTGAAGACCACGCCTCCGCGGTTGAACGACCGGCGCTCGGCGGCGGCGACGAGGTCGTTGAGAGCCTCACCCTCGAAGCCCTTGAAGAACTCGACGGTGCTGAGAAGCGCTGGGTCCACCACGGGTGCGGAGCCTACTGCTCGGTCCTCGGCGGCGACGGCCGTTCCACCTGGCGTTCATTTGTGGGCGCAGGGAGGCCTCCGTACCCTGGGCAGCCCGTCCGGTCCGGTCCTGTCAGGAGCACCATGGCGTTCGACGTCGGTGACAAGGTCGTCTACCCGCACCACGGTGCTGCGGTGATCGAGCGGCGCGAGACCAAGGCCGCGTTCGGCGAGGAGAAGGAGTACCTCGTGCTGCGCCTCGCGTACGGCGACCTCACCCTCATGGTGCCGGTCGACAACACCGACGAGGTCGGCCTGCGGGAGGTCATCGACGACGAAGAGGTCGAGGAGGTGTTCGCGGTCCTCCGCAAGAAGGAGGCCCGGGTTCCCACCAACTGGTCGCGCCGGTTCAAGAACCACGTCGAGAAGCTCAAGTCCGGCGACGTGTACCAGGTCGCCGAGGTCGTCCGGAACCTCTCCCTGCGCGACCAGGAGAAGGGGCTCTCGGCGGGCGAGAGGCGCATGCTGCAGAAGGCCCGCCAGATCCTGCTCTCGGAGCTGGTCTTCGCCATCGACGTCTCGCCGGAGGAGGCCGAGGCCAAGCTCGACGAGGCGCTCGACTGAACGAGCCCGTGGTCCCGCCCGCTGACGGCCCCGTGTGGGCGGTGGTGCTCGCCGCGGGCGCCGGCCGCCGCTACGGCCCGCAGCCGAAGCAGTACGAGGTGCTCGGCGACGAGCGGGTCATCGACCGTTCCCTGGCCATGGCTCGGGCTGCGGCCGACCACGTCGTGGTGGTGCTGGCCCCCGGCGAGCAGGCCGAGGCCGACGCGCTGGTCGAGAGCGGGGCGGCCGACGTCGCCGTGGAGGGCGGGGCCGAGCGGTCCGACTCGGTCCGGGCTGCGCTGGCCGTGATCGACGCCGACGCCGCGGTGATCGTCGTGCACGACGCCGCCCGGCCGTTGGCCTCCCCCGAGCTGCACCAGGCCGTGGTCGCGGCGGTGCACGCCGGCGCCGACGCCGCCATCCCCGGCCTGCCGGTCACCGACACCATCAAGCGGGTGGGCCACGACCACCACGGCGAGGCCGTGGTGGTGGAGACCCTCGACCGGTCCGAGCTGGTGACCGTGCAGACCCCGCAGGCGTTCCGAGCCGACGTGCTGCGGCGGGCCCACGCCGGCGGCGACGACGCCACCGACGACGCCGGGCTGGTGGAGTCGGCCGGGGGCACGGTCGTGGTGGTGCCCGGCGAGGCCACCAACGTGAAGATCACCGGCCCTCACGACCTGGCCGTCGCCACCGAGCTGCTGCGGGCCCTCGGGTAGGTTTGCCGCCCATGACGGTCCGGGTCGGGCAGGGCTTCGACGTGCACGCGTTCTCCGACGCGCCCGAGCGGCGCCTGGTGCTCGGCGGGGTGGTGTTCGACGGTGAGCGCGGCCTGGTCGGCCACTCCGACGCCGACGTGATCGCCCACGCCTGCGCCGACGCGCTGCTCGGCGCGGCCGGCCTCGGCGACATCGGCCAGCACTTCCCCGACACCGATCCCCAGTGGGCGGGCGCCGACAGCATCGGGCTGCTCGCCGAGGTCGCCGGCCGAGTGCGCGCCGCCGGCTGGGAGCCGGGCAACGTCGACTGCGCGGTGGTGTGCGAGCGACCGAAGCTGGCGCCGCACCGCGACGCCATGCAGCAACGGCTCACCACGGCCGTGGGGGCGCCGGTGTCGGTGAAGGGCAACCGGGCGGAGGGGCTCGGTGCCATCGGGCGGGGCGAGGGCATCGCCTGCATCGCCGTGGCCGTGGTGAGCGCCCGATGAGCCCCGGTGCGGGTGGCCGCTCGGGGCGCCCCGGGGGGCAAGGTGGCGGCGCCCGCAAGGGCCCGGCGAAGGGCGCTGCCGGCCGAGGCGGGACGAGCAAGGGCGCCAAGAAGCCGATGTCGCCCGCCGCCAAGAAGGCGGTCGAGGCCAAGAAGAGCCGTCATGCCGCGGCCTCGGTGCGCAAGGCCGACCGTCCCGGTGCGCGCGGCGGTGCCCGTCAGGGGCCGCGCGGCCAGGGCGGGCCACGCGGCCTGGGGGGCGACCAGGTGGAGGGCCGCCAGGCCGTGCGCGAGCTGTTGCTGGCGGGCCGGCGTCGGGTCAGGGAGATCCTCGTCGCCGCCGACCAGGACGACACCGACGTGCTCCAGGACATCGTCGACCTCGCCCTCGACCTCAAGGTGCCCGTCCGTGAGGTCACCCGCACACGGCTGTTCGCCGAGGCCCGCACCGAGTCGCCCCAGGGCGTGATCGCCCGTGCCGCCGAGCTGCCCGAGGCCGACCTCGACCAGCTCGGGCGCCGCCGCTCCGCCAGCGGGGCACCCCCGTTCCTGCTCGCCGTCGACGGCGTCACCGATCCCGGGAACCTGGGAGCCCTGCTCCGCTCCGCCGAGTGCGCCGGGGTCACCGGGGTGGTCCTGCCCCGGCACCGCGCCGTGCACGTCACCCCCACCGTCACCAAGGCCGCGGCCGGAGCGGTCGAGTATCTGCCGATGACCCTGGTGGGCGGGCTGCCCACCGCCCTGCGCCAGCTGAAGGAAGCAGGCGTGTGGGTCGTGGGCCTCGACGCCGGCGGTGACACCGACCTGTTCGACCTGGAGGTGGCCGACCAGCCGGTGTGCCTGGTGCTCGGCGCCGAGGGCAAGGGCCTGTCCCGGCTCGTGCGCGAGCGCTGCGACGCCGTGGCCGGCATCCCGCTGCTCGGCCAGCTCGCGTCGCTGAACGTCGCCGCGGCCGGCGCCCTCGCCTGCTTCGAGGTCACCCGCCGCCGCCTCGCCGCCCGAAGGGAGACCCCGTGATCCGCGCCGGTCGCACCGCTCGCTCGACGCGCGCCGCTCGTGTCGCCGTCGCCGTCGCCATCGCCGGCACCGTCGTGCTCGGCGGGTTGGTGGGCTGCAGCAGCGACGGGCCCGACGAGGGCTCGTCACCCGCCACCACGGGCACGCTCGTGCCCAGCTCGACGGGCGACATGTGCACCGACCCCACCGGCGACCTCGACCTGCCCACCGGTGTCAGCGCCGACACCCCGGGCCTGAGCGGCGTCGACCTCGTGCGGGCCGCGGCCACGGTCGACGGCGACCAGCTCGCCGTGTCGTTCACCACCGCCGGCCCGATCGACGCCGCC
Source organism: Actinomycetes bacterium (assembly GCA_029782145.1). GTDB lineage: Bacteria > Actinomycetota > Acidimicrobiia > Acidimicrobiales > Acidimicrobilacustridaceae > CAMFLJ01. The sequence continues at coordinate 476,794 of JAKOVH010000026.1, forward strand.
CCGGCAGCCACCTACGTGGTCGCCCAGGGCGAGCCCCTCGGCGCCTACAGCTTCGAGCTGCGGATGGTGCACGGCAGTGACGGCTGGACCACCACGCTCATCACCTGGCCGGGGGCCAAGGAGCAGCGCGACCGCCTGCCGATCAACCCGAGCGTCGACGGTGCGCAGCTCAGCGCCCGGGTCCCGCTGTCCTCCCTGCCGCCGATCGCCCTCGCCATGGTCTTCGGCACCAGCGCCACCCTCGGCGACGCCACCGTCATCGACGACTGCTCGAGCCTGGCGGCCGGCTGAGTCGCCAGCACCCGCCCGGGCGGGGCCCGACCCGTGAGGTCCTAGCTGATGCGGCCCGCCCGAGTAGGGGATGGATCGGAACCCCGAACCCGCAGGTCGGACGTTCGACGGGCGCGACAACACCCCGGGCGTGGCGCCCGGGGTGTTGCTCGAGGTGGAGTGCGATGACTGCTAGGGCACTTCAGTCGCGGCTGGAACGGGAGGTGTCGTCGTCGAGTTCGACCCGTTCCTTGCGCAGGTCGGCGCCGACGGTTTCCTGAGCGACGTCGGTGTCCTTCTCCAGGCGGACCCTCTCCTTGGGCACGACCTCGGTGTCGACGACCGGTCGTTCCTCGTTGAGCACGATCTCGTGCTCGCTCTCGGTGATGTCGGGGCCGCTCATGGCCCGGTCCCGGTTCTCGTCGGTGATCGGCTCGGTCTCGAGCCGGACCTTCTCCTTGCGGACGGGGACGGTGACGGTCTGGTGCTCGGTCTCGACCCACTTGCGCAGCCGGGCCCTGCCGACCTCCTCGGAACGGGTCCCGGTCCGCAGCTCCTCCTCGGAACGAGTCATGGCGTCGTCGTCGCCGCCGCCACGCCTGCCATCGCCGCCGTGGCCATCGCCGTCGCCCTTCGCCCGTCCGGCCATGGGCGCGCCGCCCTCGGGGAGACCGCTGGTCGAGCGGTTCTTGCCGTACTGCATCCCGTAGTGACCGTAGAGGCGGTCTTCTTCGTCTTCGGACAGACGACCGTCCGCCTCGGCGTTGGGTGCGTCCTTGATCTGGTCCTTGGACCACGGTGAGACCAGCACGTCGCGGTCGGCTTCGAGGCCTTGGAGGGGCACGAAGCTCACTCGTGTGCCGAACAAGCCGGTCGACACGGCGATCCACTCGGGCTCGCTGGTGTCGGTGTCGGCGTACACGTCGGTGATCGTGCCGATCTTCTTTCCGTCCTGATCCACGAGGTCGTGGTTGCGCCAGTCCTGGAGGGTCGTAGGCATGATGAATAGCTCTCCTTGGAGATCCGTGTCGGTGTGTCGAACGACGGTGCTCTCGCCTCGCCTGGGCGAAGCTCGAGCCCGGCGTCGCCGATCACCACCGGCCATGGCCTTGGAGGACTCCACGGTGGCAACCGACCGTGACCGCGCGTCTACCCACGCAGCCCCCTCCCATTCCCGTCGATCCACGTTGGCGATTGCGGTTCTGCGACGCTCGCCACCGATGACCCGCGCACTCACCCGGGAGTGGGCGGCGAGAGTGGCCGCTGAGGGAGACGTCGAACGAGGGATGTGCGGTCGAAGCGGGCGTCGCGGGCCCGGCCTCGGCCGATGCTCCAGTGCCGACGACGGGGCGATTCTGCCTGTTCGGAAGCCGTCGGCCGGCTGCTGTGCCAGAGTTCCGGGCCAAGATGCGATCCATCCCGCCCGAGTAGCTCAGCTGGTCAGAGCACCTGTCTTGTAAACAGGTGGTCGAGGGTTCGAATCCCTCCTCGGGCTCCACGGTGACCTGTCCGGCTCAGGGAGCCTGGACGCTCACACCACCCAGCTGGCCTCGGCGCGCGGGTCGGGGAGGTAGCAGCAGTAGACCCCGGTACGCAGCGTCCGCTCTAGGTGCTCGCCCAGGCTGGGGTGGTGCGCTGCAATCCGGTCGAGCGCGTAGCGCAACGCGCGCGTGACGCTCGTACGCGCCCGTTCGGAGGTGGCCGCTGCGAAGCGGTGTCGGCCGCCGAGCCCCACCCCGCGGGCCAGCTCCATCACGAGGTACTCGCGGTCGGCCTCGGCTCGGGCCGCCCGCTCGAGGTCGCCCATCGCGGTGGCCTCGTCGATGTCGTCCTCGATCTCGGCGAGCCGGCGGCGGTACGCCGCACGCGCCTGCTCGTCGAAGACGGCACCGGCGTGGTCGTTGGCGCGCTCTCCCTCGGGTCCTGACGTCGCCCGGATCGGCAGCGAGCCGCGCTCGACCGCAACCAGGTCGAGCGCGTGGATCTCCCGGCCCGGATCGGCGAGCAACCGCTCCAGGTACCGGAGGCCCTTCAGGTCCCGGAGCAGCACCGTCGATCCGTCGAAGGTGATCGTCCGAGTGTCACCTTCGAGACGGAAGACCTGGGGCCCCGCCGCCACCGTGATCGGCGGGCCGGTCGGCCGCACCCGTCCGAGCTCGGCGTCGACCGCCGCCACGCCGCGGCGGGCGTCGATCCGCTCGAAGGCCGAGCGGGCGGCGCGCCACTCAACCCTCGCCACCTCGTGGCTGCCGGCCGCCGCGAACGCCTGCCCCAGCTCCAGGCGTGCCGTGGCCGCTTCGTAGGGTGCGCCCACCTCCGACCACTCAGCGACCGCGCAGGCGAGGTCGCGGCGGGCGGCCTCGTGGTCGCCGGCGGCCAGGGCCACGCGCCCGCGCGCGTGCACGGCGGTGGCCTGCAGGGCGCGGCTGCGGAACGTCGCTGCGGTGTGGTCCAGCTCCTCGGCCGCCGCAGCGGCGCGCTCGGCGTCATCGGCCGCCAGCGCGATCTCGACGAGGGCGGCCAGCAGCGGTGCCCGCTGCAGGGGGCCGGCCGGCGGCCATTCCTTGGACGGGACGTCGAAGGGCTGGTCGAGAGCGGCGGAGATGAGCTCGACGGCGGCGTCGACCTCGCCTCGTGCCAGGTGCAGCAGGGCCAGACCCGGCTGCGCTGACCACGCGTGCTCATGGGCGGCGAGGAATGCCTCCTCGGCGCCGTCGAGGTCGCCCCGCCGCAGCCGCACGTTGCCCAGCTCGGTGAGCGGCCAGCCGAACTCCCGCCGCATCCAGGGGCGGAGCTCTTCGCAGGCCTGCAGTGCCTCTTCCTCCGCCGCGTCGAGCGGGCCTCGGATCCTGAGCAGCTCGGCCCGGTGCACGCGGCAGCGGCCGTTGATGCCACCGACGGCGGCGCCGTGGCGCCAGCGCTCCATGGCGTCGGTCCACTCGCCGGCCCGGTCGTACTGGGCCAGCCACTGCATGGCGCACACCAGCTCGCACCACATCATCCCGGTGGTGAGCGGGTCGAAGCGCCCGGCGCTCAGCATCGCCGCCACCTCGTCGAGAGTCTGCAGGCCTTCGTCGAGTCGTCCCTCGAACACGCGCACCCGGGCGCCTCCGACCATGCCGATGGCGATCGGCGGCGGCTGGTCGAAGCGGGTGCCCAGCTCGACCGCGACCTCCGCGTTGCGGCCGGCTTCGGCCATGTCGCCGCTCATGAAGCGCTCGTAGGTCCGCACCATGGCGAGCCAGGCGTGGACCGGCCCCTCGTCGTCGCCCTCGAGCAACCGCTCGGCCCGGCGCAGCCAGCCCCGCACAGGAGCCATCAGGCCGGTGTCCATCATGAGGAACATGGCCAGCATCACCGCGGCGCGAGCTGCCCCCTGACGCTCACCCTGCGCCAGGAGCAGATCGTGCAGGTCCTCCCACGCGGTGAGGGTGGTCTCGAGCTCGCCCCGCCCGTACGCGGCCATGGCGAGCACTTCGAGGCCCTCGGGAGTGGCCAACACCCCGGCGTCAGCGCCTCGCAGGATGGCCAGTGCGGCATCCCAGTCGGCGCGTTCCAGTTCGGCGGCCGCGTGAGCCAGCACGTCGGGCGCCGCGGGCCCCCGGTTCCCCATGGCGGACAGCTTCCCCGAGACAGACGAGCCCGACAAGGGCGGCAGGGCCATGTCGCGATCGTGAGCACCTTTCTCACGCCTCTCTTGGCGAGGGCCGACGGGCGGCCCCCCGGGGAGGACCGATGGGCGACACGCTGTACGAACGACTGGGCGAGAAGCCGGGCATCACCGTGCTGGTCGACCGGATCATCGACCTACACCTCCAGAACCCGGTGGTGGGGCCGCGCTTCCAGCACGCCGACGTCGACCGGGGCCGAGCCATGGCCAAGGAGTTCTTCGTGGCCGGCTCTGGCGGGCCAGAGCCCTACACCGGCCGCTCCATGCCCGAGGCCCACCGCGGCATGAACATCAGCGAGGAGGAGTTCCTGGCCGTGGTGGACGACATGATGGCCGCCATGGACCAGCTTGGCTACGACCAGCGGGAGCGCGACGAGGTCCTCGCCATCGCCTACTCGCTCAAGGGCGACATCATCCGGCAGTGATGCCGGGGCGCCCGTCGCCTCACCGGCGGCGGACACTCTGTTGCCCGGCGTCCTGTTGCCCGGCGTCAGCCGCGGCCTGCCGCTTGCGCGGTCGCTGCCACGCGTCGCCCGATGCCGTCGATCTGGTCGGCGTCGACGCGGCTGGTGGGAGCACAGACGATGACCGCCGCGAGGGGACGGCCGTCGGCTGAGAGGATCGGTGCTCCCACCACACGGGCATCGGGCACGATCTCCCGGTCGTTGAGGGCCCACCCCCGCCGGCGGGTGGCGTCGAGCGTCTCGTCGTCGAGGCTCGGATCGAGGCGCCGCAACGACTCGACCTCCTCGGGCCGGAGGTGGGCGGCGATGGCGCGCGCCGCCGAGCTGTGCCGCAGTGGCAGCTCCGATCCGACCGGCGCCGTGATGCGCAGGTTGTGGCGGCTGTCGGCGACGTCGAGCACGACGAGGCGGCCGTGCTCGATGGCAACCAGCATGGCGGTCTCGCCCGTGTGGTCGCGCAAGGCTCTCAGGTGTGGGGCGACGCGGGCCACCAACGTGGCGGTGGCCGCCTGCTGGACGAGCCGCGCCAGGGCGGCGTCGATCTGCCAGCAGCCGTCGGGCGTCCGAGCCAGCCAGCCGGAGGTGTGCAGCGTGACGGCGAGGCGGTGGGCGGCGCTCTTGTCGATGCCGGTGACCCGGGCCAGTTCGCTGACCCCGATCGGCTGACGCTCGGCGACCGCTTCCAACAGGGTGCAGGCGTTGCGCACCGACTGGATCTCCTTGACCGTGCTCATCGCGCTCCCTAGCCTGGAAGTGAAACAGTCGTGTCGCATAGTAACACGACACCGCCGGCTGCCGGGGCAGCAAGGAGGCCCGATGGGCACGGACGTCACAGGGACCGGTCTGCCGTGGGTGGAGGCGATCGTCGAGGCCTTCCCCCTCCACGGGTTCGTCGAGTTCCATCGCCGAGAGCTGCCCTCGCTGGTGGAGCGCCACGGCGAGCTCGTCGCCGACGACCTGCGCGGTGTGCCGCCCTTGGCGTTCCGCCTGCCCGACGGCACGTGCTTCACCTGGCGAGCCACCGACGCGGGGGTGGAGGTGCTTGAGGGCGACGCCGACGCGGCGACCCTCGTCGAGCTGTCCGAGACGACGTTCTCGGAGCTGGTCGACGAGCTGCTCACCGCGTCCGGTGCGGTGCGCACCGGCCGGGCGCAGGTCGTTCGCGGCGACCTGGCCAGCTGGCAGCGGTGGGAGCCGGCCATCCAATCGCTCTGCTCCGGCCGGCCGGTCTACAGCAGCGCCGTGTGGGCCACGCTGGTCGACCGCGAGGGCGCGCCGCTCGACCTCGGTCGGGCCTTCACCGCCGACGACGACGAGGAGGAGATGCGCCACTTCCTCCACGTGGCGGGCTACCTCCACGTGAAGGATGTCTTCACAGCCGAGGAGGTCGACCGCCTCGGCGCCGAGGTCGAGCACGTCAGGTCGCTCACCACACCGGGTGACCCGTACTCGTGGTGGTCCGTCGACGGAGCAGGGCAGGAGGTCGTGACCCGGATCAACTACCTGGGCCGTCACTCCCGCGACCTCGACCGGTTCTGCTCCGACCCCCGCCTCGTGCACTACGCCAGGCTGGCCGGGCCCACCCTGCGCCCGTGCGATGACCGCCTCGACGGCCCCATGGTGTTCATCAAGCACTCCAACGTGGTCAAGGGCAACGGCGACCTCGGTTGGCACGTGGACGACGGCATCGGGGGACATCCGGTCATGTGCCCGCTCATCCAGGCCGGCGTGCAGCTCGACCACGCCACGCCGGAGAACGGCCAACTCCTCGTGCTCGCCGGGTCGCACCGGGCCGCCAAGCACTGGTACGCGTGGGGAGCGGAGGCCGACCTGCCGGTGGTGGCTCTGGAGACCGAGCCGGGCGACCTCACGCTGCACTACGGCGACACGATGCACACCACGCCACCGCCCACGGCTGATGGGGCCGGCCGACGCGTGCTCTACGTCAAGTTCGCCGAGCCCAAGACGTTCGACTGGGTTCCGGCCGGCTGCCACTACAACGACGCCTTGTTCCGGCCCGAGCCCGACGGCCGCATCGCCACCCGGGCCACCAGTTGGGACGACGAGGGCTACTGATCCGATCGGCGGGGTGCCGTTCCTCGCGGCGCCGGGTGTCGCCTGCTCAGCAACGGAGGATCAGGCCTGTGGGGGCCAGGCCCGAGGGAACTGGTCGTCGTCGAGCGAGGCACCGGCCACCAGGTCGGCGTGGTGGGCCTTGCGGGGGATGCCCGGCACGGGGGAGAACACCGTGCCGGTGCCGGCGTAGCGCACGCTGATTGCCCGTCGGCGCCGATCGGTGGTGGCGTTGCCGCGGGCGCCGTGGATGGTGCGGGCGTGGTGCACCACGACGTCGCCCGGCGCGGTGTCGAAGCTCACGATCCGGGTCGCGCCGAGCTGCTCGTCGGTGTCGAAGTCCGGCACCTGCTCGCCCTCGGTGCCGGGGATCGACGCGTTCGTGACGAACAGGTTGGGCCGGTAGCGGATGCGGTCGAGGTGCGAGCCCACGACGTAGCGGACCGCGCCGCTGGAGGCGTCGACCCGGTCGAGGGGCACCCACGTGGTGCAGACCAGGTCGCCGTCGAGGTGGAAGTAGGCCATGTCCTGGTGGAAGGCGGTGCGCTCCTCGGTGCCGGGCTCCTTGACCAGCACGCTGTCCTCGTACAGCCACACGTCCGGGCATCCGAGCAGCGAGGCCACCAGCGCACCCAGAGGCGAGCTGACCGCGAAGTCGAGGAACTCGGGTTGGAGGCGCCAGTGGTCGGTGCCGGCCCGGAAACGACCCCGCGCCGCTCCCTCAGCAGCGACCGCCGGATCGACCGTGCGCTGCGCTCCCGCCGCGGCGAGGCCGTCGCCCATGGCCGACAGGTCCGCGGTGGCCTCGGTGGCCAGCGCCTCCTCCAGCGGCGCCGCCATCCGGTCGAGCCATCCCACCGGCATCACCTGGCGCAGGCAGACCACGCCGTCGCGCCAGAACGTGTCGACCTCGTCGGCGGTCACGGGCCTGAGCGGGGACGTGGCGGGCACGAGCCCTACCAGGCGACGGTGCCGGCGTCGGCGAGCGCGGCGATCTCGTCGGCCCCGAACCCCATGTCGGCGAGGACCGCCTGGGTGTCGACCCCCGGGTAGGCGTAGGTGGCACGCGGCTCGCCCGGCGTGCGGCTCAGCCGGGGCGCCGGGCGCAGCTGCGGCGCGCCCCCGTCGATCTCCACGAACGCCCCCCGAGCCGAGTTGTGCGGGTGCGAGGGCGCCTCCTGGAACGACAGCACCGGGGCGAAGCACACGTCGCTGCCCTCGAGCAGGTCGGTCCACTCGGCGCGGGTGCGCGTGCGGAAGACCTCGGCGAGGCGCTCGCGCAGCTCCGGCCACCGGCTCTCGTCGTACTGCGGAGGCAGGTCGGCGGCGTCGAGGCCGAGCTTCTCGAGCAGCTGGGCGTAGAACTTGGGCTCGATGGGGGCGACGGTGACGTACTGGTGGTCGGCGGTCTCGTAGACGTTGTAGAAGGGGGCGCCGCCGTCGAAGAGGTTCGTGCCCACCGGCCCGGCGTGCATGCCGGAGCGGGTCATGGCGTAGAAGACGGAGTAGAGCGACATGACGCCGTCGACCATGGCGGTGTCGACCACCTGGCCCCGACCCGAGCGCTGCGCCTCGAACAGGGCGCACACCACGCCGAAGGCGAGGTGCATGCCGCCGCCGCCGAAGTCGCCGAGCACCTGCAGCAGCGGCACCGGAGGCTGGCCCTTGCAGCCGATCGAGCCCACCGCGCCGGTGAGCGCCTCGTAGTTGAGCGAGTGGCCGGCGGCGTGGGCCAGCGGACCGTCCTGGCCCCACCCGGTGAGCCTGCCGTAGACAAGCCTCGGGTTGCGGGCCAGGGCCACCTCGGGGCCGATGCCGAGGCGCTCGGTGACCCCGGGTCGGAAGGCCTCGACCAGCGCGTCGGCCCGCTCGACCAGCCGCAGCAGCACGTCCACCCCTTCGGGGCGCTTGAGGTCGATGCTGACCGACCGGCGTCCCCGGTCGAACTCGCTGTCGCGATGGCTGGGCCTGATGTCGGGCACCTCGGAGGGAGGGTGCACCCGGATGACGTCGGCGCCCATGTCGGCGAGCTTCAACGTGGCGAAGGGCAGCGCCCCCAGGCCGGCCAGCTCGATGATCGTGACCCCGTCCAGCGGTCCCATGCGCCCCCCTCGTCGAACGGGGCCGACCCTATCGCTCGACCCTCGGCCCCGAGCCCGTCCGGCGGCGAGGGTGCTTGCGTCGCGCCCGCGCGCCGACGAACCTAGGCGCCGTGGAGCTCACCCAACGCGACAGGGCCATCCTCGACTTCGAGCGGTCCTGGTGGCACGAGACGGGACCCAAGGAGGCGCTCATCCAGGAGCGCTTCGAGCTCTCGGCGAGCCGCTACTACGAGATCCTCGGAGAGCTGCTCGAGAGCCCGGAGGCCTACGCCTACGACCCGCTCGGGGTGCGTCGCCTCCGCCGGCTCCGTGACCGCCGCCGCAAGGCTCGCCACGAGGTCATCCACCAGCAGACGAGCGAGCCGCCGGGCTCGTGATGGCCACGCCGCCCACCCCACCATCGGCGCGCGACAACGTGGTGGGCGTCGTGCTGATCGTCGCCGCCGTGCTCGTCGGCGTGCTCCTGCTCGTGAAGGGCTACGACAGCGAGGGAGGGGTGGCGGCCACCGACACCAAGCCCGTGGCGTCGTCGACCACCACCACGACGGCACCACCCGCCAGCACCACCACCGTCGCCGCCAAGCCGCCGGCGCAGGTGTCGGTCAAGGTCGCCAACGCCTCCGGTGTGAGCGGCGTCGCCGGCAAGACCCGCACCGCGCTGCAGGGCAAGGGCTACACGCAGGTCGCGGTGAGCGACGCCCCCAGCGTGGTGCAGAGCACCGTCGTCTACTACGCCGAGGGAGCCAAGGGCGACGCCGAGGCGCTGGCCGCGGCCCTCGGCCTGGGCGCCGGCGCCGTCCAGGCCATGCCGTCACCGCCGCCCGTGTCGCTCGGCGGGGCCACGGTGCTGGTGCTCGCCGGCCCCGACCTCGCCTCGTGAGCCTCGGCCCGGAGCTGCCCGAGCCCTTCGCACCGTTCCTCGCCCGGCCGGCCGAGGTCGGGGTGTTCACCGACTTCGACGGCACCCTCTCGCCCATCGTCGACGTGCCCGACGCCGCCGCGCCGCTCGAGGGCGTGGTGGAGGCCCTCGAGCAGCTGGCGGGGCGGGTGGCCCGCGTTGCGGTGATCTCGGGTCGACCGGTGTCGTTCCTGCAGCGCTTCTTCGGGCCGTCGCCGGTGGTGCTCTCGGGGCTGTACGGGCTGCAGTGGGTCGTGGACGGCGAGCGCAGCGACGACCCACGGGCCGCGCAGTGGCGCGAGGCGGTCGACGCGGTCGTGGCCGCGGCGACGATCGACGGGCCGGCGGGCATGCACGTCGAGCACAAGGGCCTCTCGGTCACCCTCCACTTCCGCGAGCACCCCGAGGCCGGCGACGAGATCGAGGCGTGGGCCGCCGGCCAGGCCGCCGCGACGGGCCTCGAGCGGCGGGGCGCCCGCATGTCGGTCGAGCTGCACCCTCCGGTGGGCACCGACAAGGGCGCGGTGCTCACGGAGCTGGCGGGGGAGCTGCGCTGCGTGTGCTTCTTCGGCGACGACGTCGGCGACCTGCCCGCCTTCGCCGCCCTCGATCGCATGCGGTCGGCCGGTCGCTCCGTGGCCAAGGTCGTGGTCCGCTCCTCGGAGCTGGCGCCCGAGCTGGCGGCGGCCGCCGACGTCACCGTCGAGGGTCCCGAGGAGGCGCTGGCGCTGGTGCGCACGCTGAGCGCGGCGCTGGCGGCACCGCAGGGTTAGCCAGCCGTCGTCACCGCCATCAGCGTCACCGCCCGGCGGCCGGGCGGTCGGTCGGGCGGTCGGGTGGTCGGGCGGTCGGCTCGTCGGTCGTCAGTCGGCGGCGGCGAGCTGGTCGGCGAGCCAGTCCTCGGGCGTGCGGGCCTCGGCACGACGACGGATCTCGCCGGCCTCGGCGGCCCGCTGCTCGGGGGTCGCGACCAGCGCCTCGACCAGCGCGTCCGCGGTGCCGCTCACGTCGTAGGGGTGCACCGCTCGGGCGGCTCCGGCGAGCTGGTCCCACACGCCGGCCTCGGGGGAGAGCAGGAGCACCGCGTCTCGCTCGTTCACCAGCGGGCCCTCCTCGGCGACCAGGTTCAACCCGTCGCGTATCGGGTTGACGAGCAGCACGTCGGCGCGGCGCAGGCCCGCCACGGAGCGGGGGAAGTCGTCGGTGGGGTCGAACAGGATCGGCGTCCAACCCGGGCTGGCGAAGCGCTCGTTGATCCGCCGCACGGTGGCCTCCACCTCCTGGCGGTAGGCCAGGTACTCGGGCAGGCCCTCCCGTGACGGGTAGACGAAGGCCCCGAACACCACTCGATCTCGCCACTCCGGATGCCGGTCCAGCAGGTCCTCGAAGGCCCAGAAGCCCCGCAGGATGTTCTTCGACAGCTCGATGCGGTCGACGCGCACCACCAGGGCACGATCGCCGACGCGCGCGTCGAGCTCGGCGAGGGCCGCGGCGCACGCCTCCCCGGCCGCGACGCGCCGGATGTCGGCGGCGTCGGGTGCCAGCGGAGCGACGAAGGTGCGGGGCGACTCACCGAGCTGCTCGGCGCAGCAGGCGGTGAAGCAGTCGGCCCAGCGCTGGGAGTGGAAGCCGCACGCGTGGTGGGCGGCCATGCCGGCCAGCAGCTCCCGCCCGAGGTCGGTGGGGAGCACCCGCCACAGGCCGGGCGGGGCGAACGGCGTGTGGCTGAAGTGCACCAGGCGCAGGTCGGGCCGCCGGTCGCCCAGCAACCCGCCGACCAGGGCCAGGTGGTAGTCCTGCACGAGCACGGCGGCGCCCTCCGGTGCCGACTCGGCCACCACGTCGGCGAACGCCGCGTTGACCTGGCGGTAGGAGTCCCACGCGGCACGGAACCGGCTGTCGAAGCGGGGCCGGCGGGCCAGGTCGTAGAGCCCGTGGTGCAGGAACCACAGGGTGGCGTTGCACACGACGTCGTAGGCCGCCCGGTAGGCGTCGGGGTCGAGGGCCAGCAGCCGCACCCGCATGCCCTCGGCGTCGACCACGCCCTGCTCGGCGGCCCGGCGGTCGGCGTCGGAGATGGCGGCGGCGATCCACACCGCGCTGGTGCCGGTGACGAGGGGCGCCAGCCCAGAGACCAGACCGCCCGCCCCTCGCTTGGCCACGAGCTCACCGTCGTCGCCGACGCGGAACGAGAGCGGGCCTCGGTTGGACACGATCACCACCGGGCGTTCAGCCATGGGCCCGTTCTACACCGGGCGGCCCCGGGCGCCGGACGGCGCGCCGGCTCACGGTCGTGCCGAGGCGGCGCTGCTTCACTGGGGTGGTGCGCGTGGTCATCGCCCCCGACAAGTTCAAGGGCACCGCCGGGGCACGCGCCGTCGCCCGGGCGGTGGCCGACCGGTTGTGGGAGCTCGGCCACGACAGCGTCGAGGTGCCGATGGCCGACGGCGGTGAGGGCTTCCTCGACGCCCTGGGCGGCGCCAACCGGACCACCACCGTCACCGGGCCCCTCGGCGAGCCGGTGGAGGCCGGGTGGCGGCTGGCCAGGCGCGTCGCGGTGATCGAGATGGCGGCGGCGTCGGGCCTGCACCTCGTCGGTGGGGCCGAGGGCAACGACCCGGTCGACGCCTCCACGGCTGGCACCGGTGAGCTCATCGCCGTGGCGGTGCAGTCGGGTGCTCGGCGGGTGCTGGTGGGCGTCGGTGGCTCGGCCACGACCGACGGCGGGCTGGGAGCGCTGAAGGCGCTGCACCCCCCGCAGCGGCTCCGAGGCGTGGAGCTGGTGGTGGCCTGCGACGTGCGCACCCGGTTCGTGGAGGCGGCCACCGTGTTCGCCCCCCAGAAGGGGGCCACCCCGGCGCAGGTCGAGCTGCTGCGCCGCCGGCTCGAACGCCTGGCCGAGGTCTACCGGGCCGAGAGCGGCGTCGACGTCGAGGCCATCGAGGGCAGCGGCGCCGCCGGCGGCCTGGCCGGGGGCCTGGCGACCGTGGGGGCCGAGCTGGTCTCGGGGTTCGAGGTGGTCGCCGAGGAGGTGGGCCTCGACGAGGCGTTGGAGGCAGCGGACCTGGTGGTGACCGGGGAGGGCTTCCTCGACGAGGAGTCCTTCGCCGGCAAAGTGGTGGGCGGTGTGGCGTCGATGGCAGCCGAGGCGGGCGTGCCGTGCCTGGCCGTGGTCGGGGAGGTCGTCCACCCGCTGCCGCCGCTCCCGCCCGGGCTGACGGTCGTGTCGCTCACCGACCGCTTCGGGGCCGAGCAGTCGATGGCCCGCCCCGGCCGGTGCATGGCCGAGGTCGTGGCCGACCACCTCGCCGCCACCGCCCGCTGAGACCCCACCTCCCACGCCTTCTGGTGGAGATCTGCGGTCACATGCGCACGGAGATCTCCACCAGAACGGGCAGGGCGGGGCGGCGAGCCCGGCGTCAGGAGGGGTGCAGGGCGCGGTACTCGGCCAGGGTCGCCAGCGCCGGCCGCTCGCGGTAGGTGATCTCGAGCGGCTCGAGCTCGGGGGCGGCCATCACGAACCGGTCGGGGGCGAGGCCGGGTGCCGCCCGGTGGAGCGCAGCCTGCAGCACCTGGGCGGCCATGGGCGACAGCTCGTGCAGCGGCCGGTTCCGGTGGATCCGCTCTCCGAGGTCGACCTGGGCGACCGACTCCACCCCGAACCGCTCCGTGATGTCGATGAGCAGGCCGATGTCGACGCCGTAGCCCTCCACGAACGGCACCTGCTCGAGGACTCGGCGGCGCCCGCCGTACTCGCCCGACAGGGGTTGGACCACCCCGGCGAGGTGCGGGAAGAGCATCGTCAGCACCGGCCGGGCCACCAGCTCGGTCACCCTCCCCCCGCCGCGGACGTGGCCGTCGCTCGGGCGCTCGTAGAACCCCTTGACGAAGGCGATGGTGGGATCGGCCAGCAGCGGTCCCAGCAGACCGGTGATGAACCGGTGGTCGAAATCCCGCACGTCGGCGTCGCACCACACGACGACGTCGCCGGTCGAGGCGTGCAGCGACTTCCACAGGGCCTCGCCCTTGCCATGCCCGCGGCCGTGCCGGGGCAGCACCTCGGCGGCCGACACGACCCGTGCCCCGGTCGCGGCCGCCACCTCGCCGGTGCGGTCGGTGGAGTGGTCGTCGACGACGACGACCTCGTCGACGAGGCCCACGCCGTCGACCAGCTGCGAGCGGATGGTGGACACGATGGTGCCCACGGTGGGCTCCTCGTTCCTGGCGGGCAGGCACACCGAGACGGTGGTGCTGCCCTTGGCCGCGACGAGCGCGTCGACGTCGAAGTCACCGGCGTCGTGGGTGCGGACGTGGGGGGCGGTCACGGCGGACATCGTCGGACGCGTCGTGCGGCGCTGGCAAGGACGGGGCTGCACGAAGGCTGGCTGCCGCGGCCTCGAACGTCAGGCGCGTGCCGGTCGTCGCCGCCGGAGCGTCGCCCCACTCTCGATAGAGTCGCTGCGTCCATCGCTCGAGCCCGAGGATCCCATCATGAGCGTCACCGTCCGCGTCCCGCCCGTGTTCCGCACCATGACCGCTGGCCAGTCGACGGTGTCGGTCGAGGGCGCCACGGTGGCCGAGGTCCTCGCCAACCTCGACGCCGCCCACCCGGGCTTCAGGGCCAAGCTGCTCGACGACGAGGGCAACTTGGTCCGCTACGTGAACGTGTTCGTCGACGACGACGACGTGCGGTTCATGCAGGGCCTCGACACGGCCGTGCCCGCCGGCGTGACTGTCTCGATCATGCAGGCGGTCGCCGGCGGGGCCTGACGCCGGGGCCGCCGGCGCCGCTCCTCGCATCGACGGCGCTGGGGTTGCGATCCGCGGCGTCGGGTGGTTTCCTGTTAGCAGTCTCCGACCGAGAGTGCTAATCCCGGTCAACGCTGACCAACGGAGGGAAACCAGCCGATGCCGAAGATCATCGAGTTCGACGAGCAGGCCCGTCGGGCCCTCGAGCGGGGCATGAACCAGCTCGCCGACGCCGTTCGCGTCACCCTCGGCCCCAAGGGCCGCAACGTGGTGCTCGACAAGAAGTGGGGCGCCCCGACCATCACCAACGACGGTGTCTCCATCGCCAAGGAGATCGAGCTCGAGGACCCCTACGAGAAGATCGGGGCCGAGCTCGTCAAGGAGGTCGCCAAGAAGACTGACGACGTCGCGGGTGACGGCACCACCACCGCCACCGTGCTCGCCTGGTCGATGGTGCGCGAGGGCCTGCGCAACGTGGCCGCCGGCGCCAACCCGATGTCGCTCAAGAAGGGCATCGAGAGCGCCGTCGTCGCCGCCGTCGAGGGCATCCGCGACGTCGCCGCCGACGTGGAGGACAAGAGCCAGATCGCCCAGGTGGCCGGCATCTCCGCCGCCGACCCCGAGATCGGCGCCATGATCGCCGAGGCCATCGACAAGGTGGGCAAGGACGGCGTCATCACCGTCGAGGAGTCCAACACCTTCGGCATGGAGATGGACCTCGTCGAGGGCATGCGCTTCGACAAGGGCTACATCTCGCCGTACTTCGTGACCGACGCCGAGCGCATGGAAGCCTCGCTCGACAACCCCTACATCCTGCTCGTCGGCTCCAAGATCACCGCCGTGCGCGACCTCGTGCCGGTGCTCGAGAAGGTCATGCAGTCGGGCAAGCCGCTCGTGATCGTCGCCGAGGACGTCGAGGGCGAGGCGCTCGCCACCCTCGTGGTCAACAAGATCCGCGGCACCTTCAACTCCGTCGCCGTCAAGGCCCCCGGCTTCGGCGACCGCCGCAAGGCGATGCTGCAGGACATGGCCATCCTCACCGGCGGCCAGGTGATCACCGAGGACGTCGGCCTGAAGCTCGAGAACGCGACCCTCGACCTGCTCGGCCAGGCCCGCAAGGTGGTCGTCACCAAGGACGAGACCACCATCGTCGAGGGCACCGGCGCCGAGGCCGACATCCAGGGCCGCATCGCCCAGATCAAGGCCGAGATCGACAAGACCGACTCCGACTACGACCGCGAGAAGCTCCAGGAGCGCTTGGCCAAGCTCTCCGGCGGTGTCGCGGTGCTGAAGGTCGGCGCGGCCACCGAGGTCGAGCTCAAGGAGAAGAAGCACCGCATCGAGGACGCGGTCAGCACCACCAAGGCCGCCATCGAGGAGGGTGTGGTCGCCGGCGGCGGCGTCACCCTGCTGCGGGCCCAGGCCCGGGTGATCGACGCCGCCAAGGACCTCGGCCACGACGAGGCCGTGGGCGCCCGCATCGTGGCTCACGCCCTCGAGGAGCCGATCAAGCAGATCGCCACCAACGCCGGCCTCGAGGGCGGTGTCGTGGTCGAGCGGGTCCGTCATCTCGACACCCCGAGCGAGGGCCTCAACGCCGCCACCGGGGAGTACGAGGACCTGGTCAAGGCCGGCATCATCGACGCCGCCAAGGTCACCCGCTCGGCGCTGCAGAACGCGGCGTCCATCGCGGCGCTGTTCCTCACCACCGAGGCGGTCATCGCCGACAAGCCCGAGCAGTCGGCGCCGGCGATGCCGGGAGGCATGGAGGACTTCTGAGCTTCCCGTCCGGCCAGAGCAGTCAGCGAAGGGGCGCCCCACGGGGCGCCCCTTCCCGCGTCCGGCCGGACCCGCTTCTCGCCGGCGGAACGCACGCTCTGGCGTGCCGCTCGCGGGCAGGTTCGGTCAGCCGGTGACCCTGCGCAGGTCGCTGTGGAGGTGATGCGCCATGTCCTCGCCGACCGCCGCCATGGCGAAGTCGACCACCAGCAGCTCGCCGTCGAGGCGCACCCGGCGTTCGGTGGCGTCGACCCGCTTGGCCGTCGGCGTGAGCCCGACGAGGCTGCTGGCGAGGGCGATGTCGCCGTCGACCACCGTGCCGGTGTGCACCTCGACGACACCCGTCGGCATCGACAGCACCAGCTCGACCACGTGCCCGTGCCTATCGGCGGCCAGCCCCGGGACCCGCAGGTAGCCCGTCTCGACGTGCATGCCGGTGCCGTCGGGGCCCCACGTGCGCTGCTGGTAGGTGAGGAACGGCTTGCCGACGTGCCCGAACGTGAGGTGCTCGGTGTAGGTGAAGGGCTCGATGGTGGGGTAGTGCCCCTCGCCGGGCCCTTCCCACTCGCCGAGCAGGAACGCCAACGGCTCGACGGACGGGTGCAGGGGAGGCGCGGCCATGGCGCCGACCGTAGCCAGCCCTGGGCGGGCGGTCGCCTCGGTAGCGTGACCGCATGTCACGGGGTCGCAGCGAGCGGGTGCTGGCCCGGCGGTTCAGCGCCGGGGGCGTCGCAGACGAGGGGCGCCGGCCCGACGAGGTCGTGGTCGAGGAGCCGCTCGAGATCCGCCTCGACGGCCACCTGGTGGCCACCACCATGCGCACCCCCGGCCACGACTTCGAGCTGGCGGTGGGCCTCTGCCACGGCGACGGCCTGCTGCACGGCGCGCCGGTGCTCACCTGCCGCTACTGCGGCACCGGTCCGGCGGCCGAGACCGAGTTCAACGTGGTGAGCGTCGACACCGGTGGGCGGGCGCCCGAGCCGTCGCCCCGGCTGGCCACCACGTCATCGTCGTGCGGGATCTGCGGCAGCACCCAGCTCGACGACCTGCTGGTGCGGCTCGACCCGCTGCCGGTCCACGAGCCGTGGCCGGCCGGCACCCTGTTCGGGGTCACCGAGCGGGTGCACGACCACCAGGAGCTCTTCGCTCGCACGGGCGCGGCCCACGCCGCTGCGGCGTTCGACCGCCGTGGCCGCATCGAGGTGGTCCGCGAGGACATCGGCCGCCACAACGCCGTCGACAAGGTCGTCGGCCGGCTCCTGCTCGACGAGCGCCTGCCGGCACACGGGCGCGGCCTGTTCGTGAGCGGGCGGGCGTCGTTCGAGATGGTGCAGAAGGCCTGGGCGGCGGGGTTCGAGGCCCTCGTCGCCGTCTCGGCTCCCTCGGCGCTCGCCGTGCGCACCGCCACCGCCGCGGGCCTCACGCTGGCGGGCTTCGTGCGAGACGGCGCGTTCAACGTCTACACCTGACGAGCCGCTCGACCGGTGCACGGGAGGTCGGGCGCGGCCGACCCCTCGCGTCGACGTGCCGGACGCTGGGCAGAGGGTCCCCGATCGCCGGTCGAGCGCCTCCTAGCGTTCACAGGCGTGAGTCGGCGGCGTTCGGGCGTCCTCGTCGGGATGGCCGCCGCCCTCCTCGGGGTGGTGGCGATGCTGGGCCTGGTGCCGCCGCGCCCCGGCGTCGGGGTGGCGCTCGGCGCGCCCGCGGCGGCGGCCTCGTCGACCACCTACGCCGGCACCTCCCCGGTGGCGACGACGACCACCACGCCCGCCACGACCGCGACGGTGCGGGGGCCGCGGGGCTCCGGGCAGTCGGTCACCATCGCCTTCGCCGGCGACTCGCACTTCGAGGCCCAACTGCGCGCACGGCTGCAGCACGAGGGCACGGCGATGCTCGACCCGCTGGCGCCGCTCTGGGCCGACGCCGACGTCACGGTGGTGAACCTCGAGACCTCGATCACCGAGCGGGGGGCGCCACAACCGAAGGAGTGGACGTTCCGCGCCCCTCCCGAGGCCCTCGACGCCCTGGCCGGGGCGGGTGTCGACGCCGTCTCCATGGCCAACAACCACGGGCTCGACTACGGCCCGGAAGGGCTCCAGGACTCGCTGGCCGCACGGGCCGCCGCCCCGCTGTCGGTGATCGGGATCGGTCGCGACGCCGCCGACGCCTACACGCCGTACCGGACGACGGTGAGAGGTCAGCGGATCACCGTGATCGCCGCCACCCAGGTGCTCGACGAGGAGCTCATCGGCTCGTGGACGGCGCTCGACGCCGTGGCCGGTGGGCGGTCGGGGAACCCCGGGCTGGCCTCGGCCAAGGACGTCGACCGCCTCACCCGAGAGGTCGCCCGGGCGCGGGCCGAGTCCGACACGGTGGTGGTGTTCCTCCACTGGGGCCAGGAGCGCGAGCAGTGCCCGACCGCCCGCCAGCGCGACCTGGCCTCCGCGCTCGTCGCCGCCGGCGCCGACATCGTGGTGGGCAGCCACGCCCACCGCCTCCTCGGCGCCGGGCGCATGGGCGAGGCCTTCGTGGGCTACGGGCTCGGCAACTTCATCTGGTTCAACGGGTCCGGCGCCAACGGTGACACCGGTGCGCTGCTCGTCACCGCCACCGGCCGCCACATCGACGGCTACGAGTGGCGGCCCGCTCGCGTCGGCGACGGTGTGCCCACGCCGCTCGAGGGCGAGGCGGCGACCCGGGCCCGGGCCAGCTGGGAGCAGCTGCGGGCCTGCACCGGCCTCACCCCGTGAGCCCCGGGCCGCGACGACGCCCTACCCAGCTCCCGGCCGGCGGGGCGGGGGGCGTCGGCAGGCATGGGTGCGCTGGATCTGACCACCCGGCCGCGACCGTGCGAGAGTCCCTCGGATGAAGCGTTGGCACCCGGAGCTGTGGGTCAGCCTGCGGCCCAACGGCATCGGTCTCCAGAAGCCCAACCACTTCGGCGACATGGCCAGGATCGCCTGGGCGAACCGGGGCCACGCCGGCTACGCGTGGAAGCTGCTCACCGAGGGGGTGTGCGACGGCTGCGCCCTCGGCGTCGCCGGCCTGCACGACTGGACCATCGACGGCACGCACCTGTGCCTCACCCGGCTGCGCCTGCTCGAGGTCAACTGCGCCGACCCCCTCGACCACGACCGGCTCGGCGACGTCGAGGCGCTGCGTCGACTCGACGGCAAGGAGCTGCGTGACCTCGGGCGGCTCGCCCACCCGATGAGGCGCCGGCGGGGCGAGAAGGGCTTCGCTCGCATCAGCTGGGAGGAGGCGCTGAGCGCCCTGGCCGCCGGGCTCCGCTCGAGCGACCCGGAGCGGGTGGCGATGTTCCTCACCAGCCGGGGCATCACCAACGAGACCTACTACGTCGCCGGCAAGGCGGCCCGCGCCCTGGGCATCGCCAACGTCGACTCGGCCGCCCGCATCTGCCACGCACCGTCGACCACCGCCCTGAAGGCCACCGTCGGGGTGGCGGCCACCACGTGCTCGCTGTCCGACGTGTTGACCACCGACCTGGTGGTGATCTGGGGAGCAAACCCGGCCAACAACCAGCCGGTGTTCATGAAGTACCTCTACAAGGCCCGCTCCCGCGGCACCCGGGTGGTCGTCGTCAACCCGTACCTCGAGCCCGGCCTGGAGCGGTACTGGGTGCCTTCGAACACCGAGTCGGCGCTGTTCGGCACCAAGATGTGCGACCTCCACGTGCCGGTGCGCCCCGGTGGCGACGTGGCCCTGGCCGACGCCGCGCTCAAGCGGATGATCGAACGGGGCGACGTCGACGACGCGTTCGTGGCCGAGCACACCGAGGGGTGGGACGAGCTCGTCGCCCACCTCGCCGGCCTCTCGATGGACGAGCTGCTCGCCGAGGCCGGGCTGACCGCAGCCCAGCTGGAGGCGTTCGTCGACCAGTACGCCCGGGCGGGCTCGGCGATCCTGCTGTGGTCGATGGGGATCACCCAGCACCGCCACGCCGGCGAGGGGGTGCGCGGCATCGTGAACCTCGCCCTGGCCCGGGGCAACGTGGGCCGCGACGGCGCCGGGCTCATGCCCCTCCGGGGGCACTCGGGCGTGCAGGGCGGCGCCGAGATGGGTGCCTACGCCACCGCCCTCCCCGGCGGGCTGGAGCCGAACGAGGAGAACGCGGCAGCCGTCGCCGAGCACTGGGGGTTCCCCGTGCCGGCCCGCAGCGGGCTCACCGCCGCCGAGATGCCCGAGGCGGCCGAGCGGGGCGAGCTCGACCTGCTGTGGATGTCGGGCGGCAACTTCCTCGACGTCCTGCCCGATCCGCCTCGCGTGGAGGCGGCACTCGGCCGAGTGCCCCTGCGGGTGCACCAGGACATCGTGGTCAGCTCCCAGATGCTGGTCGACGGCGACGACGTGATCCTGCTGCCGGTGCGCACCCGCTACGAGCAGGAGGGGGGCGGCACCGAGACCACCACCGAGCGGCGGGTGGTGTTCTCCCCGGAGATCCCCCGCCAGGTCGGCGAGGCCCGCAGCGAGTGGCGGCTCTTCGCCGAGGTGGCGGCCCGGGTGCGGCCCGACCTCGTCGAGCACTTCGCCTGGCGCGACAACCAGGCGCTGCGGGCCGAGATCGCCCGCGTCGTTCCCGCCTACGCCGGCATCGAGGCGCTGGCGACCACCGGCGACCAGGTGCAGTGGGGCGGACCGCACCTGGCGCAGGGCGGCGTGTTCCCGACCGAGTCGGGTCGGGGACGGTTCACGATCCCGGCGCGCCCGCAGCTCGACCTGCCCCCCGGCTCGTTCACCGTGGCGACCCGACGGGGCAAGCAGTTCAACTCGATGGTGTTCGGCCAGCACGACCCGGTGACCGGCGCCGACCGCCACGACGTGTTCATCGACGAGGCCGACGCCGGTGAGCTCGGCCTCGTCGAGGGCGCCCTGGTCACGTTGCGCTCCGAGACGGGCAGCCTCACCGGCCGGCTGCGCTTCGCCCGCCTGCCCCGCCGTTCGCTCCAGGTCCACTGGCCGGAGGGCAACGTGCTGATCCCCGCCGGCCCCGAGCACCGTGAGGGCACCTCCCGGGTGCCCGACTACAACGCCGTCGTCACCCTCACCCGCGCCGACCCCTGACCCTGCCCCCCAGCTGGTTCTGGACGTTCCGGGAAGCGGAACGTTCGGAACCAGCTTGGCTGGCCCACCCCCAAGGTGGTTCCCAACGTTCCGGAAGGCGGAACGTTGGGAACCAGCTTGCCGGGGTTGGGCGGCGGGGGGTCGGGTGGCGGCGGGGGGGTGGGGAGGCGGTGGACGGGTGGTCGTAGACTCGACGGCGTGATCGACGCCGTCTCCCCCAGCGTCGGCCTCGGCGTGGTGCACCTGTTCTGCAAGGTGACGCCCCTCGCCGACGCCGAGGCCATCGCCGCCGCGGTGCAGAAGGCCCAGGCCGACGGCGACCAGGTGGTCACCGTCGCCGTGCTCGGCCACAAGGCCGACCTGGCCTTCATGGCGCTCGGCCCGGACCTGTGGCGCCTCCGCCGCTTCCAGGCGGCGGTCCAGGCGGCCGGCCTCGACGTGGCCGACTCCTACGTGTCGCTCACCGAGGTGTCCGAGTACGCCCAGGGCGTGCCCGAGCAGATGAAGCAGGCACGGCTCTACCCGCAGCTGCCACCGGAGGGGAAGCCGGCCTGGTGCTTCTACCCCATGTCGAAGCAGCGGGGCGACGTGCACAACTGGTTCACCCTGCCCTACGACGACCGCAAGGAGCTCATGTACGAGCACGGCGCATCGGGTCGGAACTTCGCTGGTCGGGTGCTGCAGGTCGTGACCGGATCGACCGGGCTCGACGACCACGAGTGGGGCGTCACCCTCTTCGCCACCGCGCCCGACGACCTCAAGGAGGTCGTGTACACCATGCGCTTCGACCGGGCGTCGGCCCTCTACGCCGAGTTCGGGCCCTTCTACGTCGGGATGATCGCTCCCGTCGCCGAGGTCCTCGAGCAGCTCGGCGTCGAGTGAGGGGCACGACCCGGTGACCCTGTCGCCGCCATCGACCCTCCCCGCTGAGATCGACGGGCTCGACGCCGCCCTCGACGCGCTCGGTGCCGAGCTGCGCCGCCTCGGCCGGGTGGTCGTGGCCTTCAGCGGCGGCGCCGACTCCGCCTTCCTGGCCCACGTCGCCCACCGCACCCTCGGGCCCGACGCCTGCCTGGTGGCCACCGCCGTCTCGCCCTCGTTGGCCGCCGACGAGCGGGCCGACTGCGCAGCGCTGGCGGCCGAGTGGCAGCTGCGGTGGGTCGAGGTCGAGACGTCGGAGCTCGACGACGCCGCCTACCGCGCCAACGACGCCGATCGGTGCTTCCACTGCAAGTCGGCGCTGATGGGGGTGTTGAGCCCGATCGCCGAGGCCGCAGCGGCCACGGTCGTGCTGGGTGTGAACCTCGACGACCTCGGCGACCACCGCCCCGGGCAGCGGGCCGCGGCCGACGCCGGGGCGGCCTTCCCGCTGGTCGCCGCCGGCTTCAACAAGGCCATGGTGCGCGAGGCGTCGCGGCAGATGGGGCTGCGGACCTGGGACAAGCCCGCTGCCGCCTGCCTCGCCTCCCGGGTCCCCTACGGCACCGCGGTGACCGTCACCGTGCTGTCGCGGGTCGAGCGGGCCGAGGCCGAGCTGCGGCGGCTGGGGTTCCGGGCCCTGCGCGTCCGCCACTACGGCGACACCGCCCGCCTCGAGGTGCCGCCCCACGACCTGGCCGCGGTCGTCGAGCAGCGCCTCGACGTGGTGGCTGCGGTGCGAGGCGCCGGCTACCGCTACGTCACGCTCGACCTCGAAGGCCTGCGCTCCGGCAACCTCAACCAGGCCCTGGCCGACTGAGCGCCGCGCTGCCGCCCTGCCCGGGTGGTACCTCCGCGCCGGGCCGGCACCGGCGGTTTGGCGCTGCGGCACCGACGGCGGTCAAGCTGGCGCCGCGCACCGACGCGACGACGAGGGGAGACCGATGGCGGAGGCGGCCGAGACGACCGGAGCGTTGGCGCACCTGCGGGTCCTCGACCTGACCCGCCTGTACCCCGGCGCCTTCTGCACGCTGCTGCTCGCCGACCTCGGCGCCGAGGTGGTCAAGCTGGAGGCCCCCGGGTTCGGCGACGGCATGCGCAGCGCCGACCTCGGCGACTTTCCCGCCGCCCACCTCGCCCTGAACCGGGGCAAGCGGTCGGTCACGCTGAACCTCAAGCACGAGCAGGGTCGGGACGTCCTGCGCCGCCTGGTGCGCGACGCCGACGTGGTGGTGGAGTCGCAGCGACCCGGCGCGCTCGACGACATGGGCATCGGCTACGACGAGCTGAGGGCGGAGAACCCCCGGCTGGTGTGGTGCTCGATCACGGGCTTCGGCTCCACCGGCCCCCGCGCCGCCCTCCCCGGCCACGACATGACCTATCTGGGCGCGTCGGGCCTGCTCTCCCAGCTGGCGCCGGGTGCCACCCCGCCGCTGCCGGACGTGGTGCTGTCGGTCCCCATGGGGGCGCTCACCGCCGTGGTAGGGATCCTGGCCGCCGTCGCCCGCCGGGAGCACACCGGTGAGGGCGGTCGGGTCGACGCCGCCATCACCGAGGCCGCTACCTGGGCCATCTCCGATCAGGTCGTGAGGGCGGCCCACGCCCCGCACCAGAGCTGGGGCGCCTTCGCCGCTCGCAACGTGTACCGCTGCGCCGACGGGCGCTGGGTGACGGTGACCGCCACCGAGCCCCGTTCGTGGGCAGCGCTGTGCGCGGCGCTCGAGGTGCCCGACCTGGTCGACCACGTCATGACCGTCGACGAGGACGCGGCCATCACCCGCCTCGCCGAGGTCTTCGCCCGCCGGCCGGCGGCCGACTGGGTGCGGGCGCCCGGCCTGGCCGGCGGTGTCGGCCCCGTGCACGAGCCGGCCGACCTGCTCGACGACGACCAGGTGCAGGCCCGGCGCGGCGTGGTGCCCCTCGACGGCGACGGGCCGGCGATGGTCGCCAACCCGGTGCGCCTCGACGGCGCCGACGGCCGCGACGCCTCGCACGCCCGCACGCCGGCCCCCGACCTCGGCCAGCACACTGACGAGGTCCTGGCGGCGGCCGGCTACTCGAACGACGACATCGCCGCGCTGCGCGACGCCGGCGCCATCTGAAGGGAGCGACATGGGGGTCGACATCGAGCTCGACGGACGCCGGGCGCTGGTGACCGGTGCGGGGCAGGGTGTGGGTGAGGCGATCGCCCACCTCCTGGCGGCGGCGGGTGCGGAGGTGGCGGTCAACGACGTGGTGGCCGAGCGCGCCCAGGAGGTCGTCGACGCCATCGGCGCCGCGGGTGGGAGGGCGTTGGCCGCCCCGTTCGACGTCACCGACTACGAGGCCGTCACCGCGGGCATCGAGGGCGTGGGCGGCGTCGACATCCTGGTCAACAACGCGGGGAACGCCGGCACGGCCGGGTTCGGGGCGCTCACGCCGCTGGTGAGGACCGAGCCGGCGGACTGGGAGCCGTACCTCAAGGTCAACCTGTACGGCGTCATGCACTGCGTGCGCGCCGCGCTGCCGGCCATGATCGAGAAGCGGTGGGGTCGGGTGATCACGATCATCTCCGACGCCGGCCGGGTCGGCGACCCCAACATGGCGGCCTACTGCGCGGCCAAGGCCGGGGCGGCCGGCTTCTGCCGGGGTGTCGCCCACGAGGTCGCCCGGCACGCGATCACGGTCAACAACATCGCCCTCGGCACGATGCGCACTCCGGTCTCGGCGCACATGTGGGACAACGTCGACCAGTTCCCGCAGGCCAAGGAGCTCATGAAGCACTACCTCGTGCGGCGCCCGGGTGAGCCCGACGACGTCGCCGGGCTGGTGCTCTACCTCGCCACGCCGATGGCGTCGTGGATCACCGGCCAGACCTATCCCGTCAACGGCGGCTTCTCCTTCGCCATCTGATCGCACCTTCGCCGTCGGGGCGGCGCGGGGAGGGCCGGCGCGTGCCCGGCACTCCCGGCGGGCCGGGCTCACTCCTCCGGCGCCACCGGGGTCCAGAGCGGGAAGGCGATGTGGGGCACCCCCAGGTGGTCGACGATGCGCCCGTCGGCCCGGAACCGCTCGAGGCACGGCCGGGCCGTCTCCGTGCCGCCCGCCATGGCGACGTAGTCGGACACCGAGAGCAGGAGCGGTCCGCGGTCGGCGTCGCCCTCACGGAGCAGCGCCTCCACCTCGAGGGTGGGCCGGCACGGGTCGGAGCGGTCGACCGGCCAGCAGTGGTAGACGACGTGCTCGAACACCGACAGCACCCGTATCCGCATCACCAGCCCCGTGGGCTCCGCCGACCCGCGAACGGCCCCGGGCAGGGCAGGATCGGCGTCGGTCGGGCCATGGGGCCAGCATGGGTGCCCATGGAGGACGATGCCAAGCCCGGTGACGGCCCCGCCCGGCCAGCGGCCGGCGCAGAGGGGCCGAGCGGGGACGACCTCGACGCCCTCGCTCGGTACGCGGCGGCCCTGGCCGACGGCGTCGAGGCGGCGCTGCCCCAGTGGGTCGAGCGCTCGGTCGAGCGGGTGCACGTGCAGGCGCTGGGCCGGCGCCCTCCCCCGGAGGTGCGCGCCGCGGCCGCCGAGGCCGGCCGAGCGGCGGCGACCGACGTGGGGACGAAGGTGCGGGAGCTGCTCCGCGCCGACGTCGACGAGCAGTGGACCGGGCCCCTGGCCGTCGTCCGCCGAGCGGTGCCGTACCCGACCGCCGTGCTGCGGGACGCGGGCGTGCCCCCGGTCGAGCGCGACGACGTCGCCGTGCGCCAGTTCCCCGACGACGCCTACGACCTGAGCCCGGCGTCGTTCGCCGACCTCGACCCCGGCCTCCACGACGCCGGCCTGGTGTGGGGCGCGGCCAAGGCGCACGTGCACCTGGCCCGGCGGCGGGCCGAGGGCCGGCGGTGAGCCCCCGTCCGCCCACGGCGCGCCGATCGGGCGCCCGGCGAGTGGGTACGGACCTCTCATGACCGAGCGCCTGGTCGTGATCGGGGGAGACGCCGGTGGCATGGCGGCCGCCTCGGTGGTGCGTCGCCTGCGGCCCGACGTCGAGATCGTCGTGCTCGAGCGCGGCGCCCGCACCAGCTACGCCATGTGCGGCATCCCCTACCTGGTGGGCGGCGAGGTCGACGACCTCGAGGACCTCGTGGCCCGGTCGCCGGAGGAGTTCCGGGCGATGCAGATCGACGTGCGCCTCCACACCGAGGCCGTGGCGATCGACCTCGCCGCCCGGACGGTGCAGGCCCGTGACACCCTCACCGGCGCCACCGAGCCCGTGGGGTTCGACCAGCTCATGATCGGCACCGGTTCCCGACCCATCGTGCCGGGCTGGGCGGCCGTCGAGCTGGCCAACGTGTCGGTGGTGCACACCCTGGCCGACGCGGCCCGCCTCGAGCGCCTCGCCGAAGGTTGCGAGGGCCTCGAGGCGGTGATCGTCGGGGGCGGCTACATCGGGGTGGAGATGGCCGAGGCGTTCCTCGCCCGGGGCGCCCGCGTCAGCATCGTGCAACGGGGCCCGCACCTGCTCGGCAACCTCGACCCGGAGATGGGCGACCGGCTCGGCGACGCCGCCCGGGCGGCGGGCATCGAGCTGCACCTCGACGCCAGCGCCGAGGAGGTGCGCCCGTCGTCGGTGGTGACCTCGACCGGGGCGGAGCTCCCCGCCGGCATCGTCGTGCTCGCCCTCGGTGTGGTGCCCAACAGCGGCCTGGCCGCTGACGCCGGGCTCGCCACCGGCGTGCGCGGCGCGGTGGTGGTCGACGATCGCCAGCGCACCTCGGCCGAAGGGGTCTACGCCGCGGGCGACTGCTGCGAGTCGTTCCACCGGGTGAGCGGCCGCCCCACCTGGCTCGCCCTCGGCACCGTGGCCAACAAGGCGTCACGGGTCGCGGGGGTGAACCTGGCGGGCGGCGACGCCACCTTCGGCGGCGTGCTCGGCACGGCCATCACCCGGCTGGTCGGCACCGAGGTCGCCCGCACGGGGCTCAGCTGCGCCGAGGCGGTCGACGCCGGCTTCGACCCGGTCGCGACGACCGTCGAGGCCAGCACCCGGGCCCGCTACTACCCGGGCTCCCAGCCCATGGCCGTGCGGCTGGTCCACGACGGTGCCAGCGGGCTGCTGCTCGGCGGCCAGATCGTGGGCGGCGCAGGGTCGGCCAAGCGCATCGACACCGTGGCCACGGCCCTGTGGGCCCGCCTCACCATCGACGAGCTCGTCGACCTCGACCTGGCCTACGCCCCGCCGTTCTCGTCGGTGTGGGACCCGGTCAACATCGCCGCCCGCCAGGCCGTCCGCTGAGCCGAGGTCCCGCGCCCGGCCGGTGACCCACGACGACCAGCGTTCATCGTCACGAAACACGGCAGGAACGCCGGGGCAACACCGTGACGACATCCTTTCGTCGACCTTGCACCCATCTGGTGCGCAGCTGACGAAGCAAGGGAGTTCGGCGTGGTCGATGCTGGTGACACCGCGTGGATGCTGGTCGCGACGGGTCTGGTGCTGTTCATGACGCCCGGTCTGGCGTTCTTCTACGGCGGCATGGTGCGCGCCAAGAACGTGCTCGGGATGCTCATGCAGAACTTCTTCGCCATGGGCCTCATGGCGATCGTGTGGGTGGGCATCGCCTTCTCCCTGGCGTTCGGCAACTTCGGTGACGGCGGCCTGATCGGGAACCTCGACTTCGCCTGGATGCGCCATGTGGACCAGGGCGTCGGTCCCGAGGCGTTCGCCCTGAGCATCCCGTTCGTGCTCTTCTGCGCGTACCAGATGACCTTCGCCGTCATCACCCCGGCGCTCATCACCGGCGCCACGGCCGACCGCTTCAAGTTCAAGGCCTACGCGGTGTTCATCGCCCTGTGGCTGGTGCTGGTCTACGCCCCCGTCGCCCACTGGGTGTTCGGCGGTGGCTGGCTGGCGAAGCTCGGTGCGCTGGACTTCGCCGGCGGGGCCGTCGTGCACATCAACGCCGGGGCCGCCGCCCTCGCCGTGATCCTCGTGCTGGGCAAGCGCCGGGGGTGGCCACGGGAAGGCATGCACCCCCACTCGCTGCCGCTCACGCTGCTCGGCACCGGAATCTTGTGGTTCGGTTGGTTCGGGTTCAACGCCGGCTCGGCCCTCGCCGCCAACGGTGTGGCCGCCCAGGCCCTGATGAACACCTTCCTCGCCGCCTCGGCGGGCATGGTCGGGTGGCTCCTGGTCGAGCAGGTCAAGGAGGGAACGCCCACCACCCTCGGGGCCGCGTCCGGGGCGGTGGCGGGCCTCGTCGCCATCACCCCGTGCGCCGGCTTCGTGGGGGGCATGTCGCCCATCGCCATCGGCTTCGTCGCCGGGGTCCTGTGCGTCCTGGCCATCCAGCTGAAGTTCCGGTTCGGCTACGACGACAGCCTCGACGTGATCGGCGTCCACCTCGTGGGCGGCCTCGCCGGCGCCTTGATGCTCGGGCTGTTCGCCGACAGCGCCGTCAACGACGTCGTGACCCACGAAGGGCTGTTCCTCGGTGGCGGCCTGACGCTGCTGTGGTACCAGCTCGTGGCGTCGGTGGCCACCCTGGTGTTCAGCCTGGTGGTGTCGTTCGCCATCGCCAAGGTGATCGACAAGGTCATGGGGCTCCGGGTCAGTCCGGAGGACGAGGACGAGGGCCTCGACGCCAGCCAGCACGCCGAGAGCGCCTACAGCTTCGGCGCCACCGGCTCCATGGACCGGCTGGGCTGACCGCCGACCATGAAGGGATACCGTTTGCGCCCATGAAGCTCGTGACCGCGATCATCAAGCCACACAAGGTCGACGACGTGAAGGAAGCGCTGAAGGCAGCCGGCCTGCACGGCATGACCGTCGACGAGGTCAAGGGCTTCGGACGCCAGGGTGGCAAGACCGAGATCTACCGGGGCGCGGAGTACGTCGTCGACCTGCTGCCCAAGGTCCGCGTCGAGACGGTCGTGCCCGACGAGCTCGCCGACCAGGTCGCCGACATCATGGTCGCCGCGGCCCGCACCGGGAAGATCGGCGACGGCAAGGTCTGGATCACCACCGTCGACAAGGTCATCAGGATCCGCACCGGCGAGCTCGGCGACGACGCCGTCTGACGCGCCGCGCGCGACGCGTCGAGGCGCCTCCCGCGCCCGCCCTGACCCCACGGGAACGCCATGACGCCCCAGCTCGACCGACGGCCCCTCCTCGAGGACGCCTCCGCACGGGGGGCCGCCTTCTGCCGGGCCCTCTCCGACCAGGTCGACTCGTGGCTCGCCGAGCTGTGGGAGGAGGCCGACCCTCCCGTGGGTGGGGCCGCGCTGGTGGCCGTCGGTGGCTACGGGCGGGCCGAGCTGTCGCCCGGCAGCGACATCGACGTGTACCTGCTGCACCGTCCAGGCCAGCGGGTGGAGGCCCTGGCCGATCGGCTCTGGTACCCGATCTGGGACACCGGCCTGAAGCTCGGCCACGCCGTGCGCACGGTGAAGGAGACCCTGTCCCTCGCCGCCGAAGACCTCGACACCGCCACCGCGGTGCTGTCGGCCCGCCACGTCGTGGGCGACCCGTCGCTGTGCGAGGAGCTGGCCGTCAAGGGCCGGGCGCTGTGGCAGAAGCGCTCGAAGCGGTGGCTGGCCGCCCTCGACGAGCGGGTGAAGGAGCGCCACGAGGCCGCCGGCGAGGTGGCCTTCCTCCTGGAGCCCGACCTCAAGGACGGCCGTGGCGGCCTGCGCGACGTGCACGCCATCCGGTGGGCCGAGGCGGCCGAGGTGCCGCTGCTCCCCGGCGACGACGACGCCATCGCCGAGGCCTACGAGGTCGTGCTGTCGGCCCGGGCCGAGCTGCACCGGCGCACGGGCCGCACCGGCGACCGGCTGCTGCTCGAGGAGCAGGACGCGGTGGCCGCAGCGCTCGGCTACGCCGATGCCGACAGCCTCATGCGGTCGCTGTCGTCGGCGGCTCGCACCATCGCCTGGGTGAGCGACGACCTGTGGGCCCGCGTCGAGGCGTCCCTCGAAGGCCCGTTCCGCCGCCGGCTGTGGAAGGACCGCGACGTCGCCCGGGGCGTGGTGCTGCGGGAGGGCACGTTGGCCCTGGCCGCCGGCGCCGATCCCGCCATCGACCCGCTCCTCGTGCTGCGCGTGGCGGTGTCCGCCGCCCGCCACGACGCCCGCATCGAGCGCTCGACCCTCGACCGGCTCACCGCCTCGGCCCCCGTGCCCACCCCGTGGTCGGAGGAGGCGCGGCGGCTGTTCGTCGAGCTGTTCCTCGCCGGTCGCCCCGCCGTCGCCGTGGTCGAGACGCTCGACCAGAGGGGCCTGTGGGAGCCGATCATGCCGGAGTGGGGCCACCTGCGGTGCCTGCCGCAGCGCAACGCCTACCACCGCTTCACCGTCGATCGGCACCTGTCCGAGGCGGCCGCCAACGCCGCCGCGCTGGTCGACCGGGTCGACCGGCCCGACCTGCTCGTCACCGGCGCCCTGCTGCACGACATCGGCAAGGGCCGGCCCGGCGACCACGCCGAGGTGGGCATCGACATGGTCGCCGAGATCGGGCCGCGCATGGGGTTCGGCGCCGACGACACCGCCTTGTTGCAGCAGATGGTGCGCCACCACCTGCTGCTGCCCGACGTGGCGACCCGGCGTGACCTCTCCGACGACGGCACCCTCGCCCACGTCGCCGATGCCGTGGGCGACCTGTCGACGCTGCGGCTCCTCGACGCGCTCACCGAGGCCGACTCCATCGCCACCGGCCCGGCGGCGTGGGGCAGCTGGAAGCAGGAGCTGGTCGGCGTCCTGGTCAGCCGGGTGGCCCACGTGCTGTCGGGTGGCACCGTGGAGGAGGCGACCGGCGACGGGTTCCCCACCGCGGCCCAGCGGGACCTGCTCGCCCAGCGCCGACGCATCATCGAAGGCGCCGACGACCAGCTCGTGGTCGTGTCGCCCGATCGGCCCGGCCTGTTCTCGCGTGTGGCCGGCGTGCTCTCCCTGCACGGCCTCACCGTGCTCGAGGCCGCCGGCCACTCCGACGACGACGGCATGGCGATCGAGCAGTTCCGGGTGCAGGCGAACTTCGGTGACGAGGTCCGCTGGGACCGCGTGGTGCGCGACCTGGAGAAGGTGCTCGACGGTCGCCTGGCGCTCGAGGCCCGGCTGGCCGAGCGGGGACGGGTGTACCGCCGGCCCCGCCGCCTGCCCGGCCTCGTCACCCACCCCGAGGTCATCGTCGACAACGACCTGTCGCACACCGCCACCGTGCTCGAGGTGCGCGCGCCCGACGCGGTGGGCGTGCTGTGGCGCATCACCCGGGCCCTCCACGAGCTCGACCTCGACATCACGTCGGCGAAGGTCCAGACGATCGCCAGCGACGCCGTCGACTCGTTCTACGTCCGCGACGCCGACGGGCGGAAGGTCACCGACCGGGAGTACCTCGACGAGATCGACCGGGCGCTCATGTTCGCCCTCGAGGGACCCGACGCCTCGTAGTCGGCGCCGGGTAGCGTCGGCGGCGATGAGCGAGCCGGTCACCTCCCAGGATGTGGTGCGCTGGAGCGAGGCGCTGGCGGGCATCGCCCGGACCGGCCTCGGGTTCACCCAGAGCCTCTACGAGCGCGAGCGCTTCGAGGAGGTGCTGGCGGTGGCGGCCGACATGCGCGTCGCCGCCGGCAGCCCCTACGACGCCGAGGACCTCGTCCACGAGTGGATGAAGTCGGTGGGCCAGGGGGTGCCCGGCTACCAGACCCCGAAGGTGGCCGTGGGGGCGGTGGTCGGCAACGACGCCGGGGAGATCCTGCTCGTGCAGCGGGCCGACTCCGGGGTGTGGCTGTACCCCACCGGCTGGGCCGACATCGGCTACTCCGCCTCGGAGGTGGCAGTGAAGGAGGTCGCCGAGGAGACGGGCATCGAGTGCGAGGTCGTGCAGCTCATCGCCGTGCTCGACGGGCTGCGCCAGCGCTTCACCCGCATCCCGCTCTACTCGCTCGTGTTCCACTGCCGGGCCACCGGCGGCGACCTCAAGGCCCACCCGCTCGAGACCCGCGACGTGGGTTGGTTCCCGCTCGACGCCCTGCCGCCGATGACCGTCGGCGTCGAGCAGTGGGGCGAGCTGGCCCGCCAGGCCCTGGCCGGCGAGCCGGTCGACGTGCACTACGACCGGCCCCGCGCGCCCACCTGGCGCACCGCCCGCGACGTCTGAGCGCGGCGGGGCTCAGTCCTGGTCGCGCAGGAAGCGCTCGACCTCGTCGACCAGGCTGTCGCCGTCGGTGACGCCCGCCGGCTCCTCGTCGTAGCGCTGCTCGAGGTGGGCCACGTACTCGGTGGTCTCCTCGTCCTCGGCCACGAGCTGCGACACCTGGTGCTCGTAGGCGTCGGTGGCGAAGCGCAGCTCGGTGGTGTCGACCTGCACGTCGAGCAGGTTGGCGGTGCGCTGCACCAGCGCCAGGGCGGCCTTCGGTGACGGCGCCGCCGGAACGTAGGTCGGCACCGCGGCCCACAGCGCCGCCGAGCGGATCCCGGCCTCGTGGCACGCGCTGTGCAGCACGCCGGTGATGCCGGTCGGGCCCTCGTAGCGCGAGGGGAGCAGGTCGAGCTGCGACGCGTCGTCCTCGTCGTAGGCGGTGCCGAAGACCGACACCGGCCGGGAGTGGGGCACCTCGGCGAGCAGGGCGCCGAGGGTCACCACCGTGCGGGCGCCGACGGCGATGGCCACGCCGAGCACGTGGTCGCAGAACGTCCTCCAGCGCAGCTGGGGCTCGACGCCCGAGAGGGTGACCACGCCCAGGCCGCTCGGGGCGATGCAGTGCTTGAACGTGTTCGCCGGCCACTCGATGCGACGGACGCCCTGCACGTCGATGCGGACCTCCGGGCGCGTGGCGGTGAAGTCGAAGAACACCTCGGGGTCGATGTCGGCGAAGGGACGAGCGGACCACTGCTCGGCGAAGTGGTCGACGGCCGCGGTGGCGGCGTCGCCGGCGTCGTTCCAGCCGCCGAACGCGGCGAGCAGGACGGGCCCGGCCGGCAGGTCCGGCTGAGCCGACCAGCGCAGGTGGGGGAGGGTCTCGCCCGAGGGGTCCGGCATCGGTCCCAGGGTACCGGTGGCCGTCGGCGACCCCGGCGAGGCGTCCCGGCGCGAGGTGTGGCCGTGCCTACGCTGGGTCCATGTCGAGCGTCGAGATCGTCGAGGCCACCGAAGCCACCCCCGAGCTGGTGGCCGCCTTCGAGCGGCTCATCCCGCAGCTGTCGTCGTCGAGCGCGCCGCCCACGCCGGACGAGCTGGCCGCCCTCGTCGGGTCCGAGGCGAGCATCCTGCTGCTCGCCGTCGACCGGGACGCGGGCGACGCCATCCTCGGCTCGCTCACCCTGGTGTGGTTCCGGATCCCCACGGGGGTGCGGGCCTGGATCGAGGACGTCGTGGTCGACGAGGCCGCCCGGGGCAGGGGCGTGGGCGAGGCGCTCAACCGGGTCGCCCTCGAGCGCGCCGGGGAGCTCGGCGCCAAGACCGTCGACCTGACCTCCCGCCCCAAGCGCGAGGCGGCCAACCGCCTCTACCAGCGCATCGGCTTCGAGCCGCGCGACACCAACGTCTACCGGTACCGGGTCGACGAGGAGCGGTGACGGCGACCGTCGAGCAGCAGCCTCGCGGTCAGGAGCGAGCGGCGAGCACCCATCGAGGCGAGGCGGGCTGACACCCACGGCAACGGGCCCCTCCGAAGGGCCTCGGTAGGTGGTCAGTTGCGTCATGGAACTGTACAGGGTACGGTCGGGCGATGACGGGGCGACCTTCCACCGAGTGGCAACCGACGGCCTGCATCCTCTGCGAGTGCAACTGCGGGATCGAGGTCCGTCTCGGCGTCGACGGGCGCACGTTCGAGCGCATCCGCGGCGACAAGGCCCACCCCGCCTCCCGGGGCTACACGTGCGAGAAGGCGCTGCGCCTCGACCGCTACCAGAACGGCCGGGGAGAGCGGGTGCTGCGGCCCCTGCGCCGGCGCCCGGACGGGTCGTTCGAGGAGATCGACTGGGACACCGCCATCGCCGAGGTGTCCACCCGGCTGCGGGCCGTGGCCGACGCCCACGGCGGCGGGTCGATCCTCTACTACGGCGGGGGCGGCCAGGGGAACCACCTCGGTGGCGGCTACAGCGGGTCGATGCTGCGGGCGTACGGCGCCAGCTACCGCTCCAACGCCCTGGCCCAGGAGAAGACCGGCGAGATGTGGGTCAACTCCCGGATGCTCGGCACCATCGTGCGGGCCGACTTCGAGCACGCCGAGGTCGCGCTGTTCGTCGGGAAGAACCCGTGGCAGAGCCACGGGATCCCCCACGCCCGCACCACCTTGAAGGAGATCGCCAACGACCCGGCGCGCACGATGATCGTCATCGACCCCCGCCGGTCGGAGACGGCGGAGCTGGCCGACATCCACCTGCGGGTCCGCCCGGGGCGCGACGCCTGGCTGGTGGCCGCCCTCGCCGCCACGATCGTGCAGGAGGGCCTGGTCGACGAGGAGTTCGTCGCCGAGCACACCGCCGGCTTCGCCGAGGTGGAGGCCGCCCTGTCCGCCGTGCCGGTGGCGCGGTACTGCGACATCGCGGGCGTGCCCGAGGAGCAGGTGCGCCTCGCCGCCCGGCGCCTGGCGACGGCGTCGAGCGTGGCGGTGTTCGAGGACCTCGGGGTGCAGATGAACCGGCACTCCACCCTGGTGAGCTACCTGGAGAAGCTCGTCTGGCTGCTGGGCGGGCACTTCGGGCGGGAGGGCACCCAGTACGCCCCGTCCGCGCTGGCACCGCTCGCCCGCATCGACACGGACCGGAGCGCCTCGGGTGGGCCCCGCACACCGGTGACCGGGTCACGGATCGTCGGCGGCCTCGTCCCGTGCAACGTCATCCCCGACGAGATCCTCACCGACCACCCGGACCGGTTCCGCGCACTCGTGGTGGAGAGCGGGAACCCGGCGCACTCCCTGGCCGACAGCCCTCGGATGCGCGAGGCCATCGGCGCCCTCGACCTGGTGGTGGTCATCGACGTGTTCATGACCGAGACGGCCCGGCTGGCCGACGTCGTGCTGCCGGCACCCACGCAGTTCGAGAAGTACGAGGCCACCTTCTTCAACTTCGAGTTCCCCCGCAACGTCTTCCACCTCCGCCGTCCCGTCGTGCCGGCCCCCGAGGGCCCGCTGCCCGAGCCGGAGATCCACGCTCGGCTCGTCGAGGCCGCCGGGGTGCTCGACCCGGCGCTGCTCGAGCCGCTTTGGAAGGCCGCCCAGCGAGGCCGCGCCGAGTTCGCCGCCGCCTTCCTCGACACCATGGCCGCCCACCCCGAGCTCGGCCCGTTCGGCCCGGTCGTGCTGTACCGCACCCTCGGTCCGAGCCTGCCCGACGGCGCCGCGTCCGCCGCGCTGCTCTGGGGTGCCGCCCACCGTTGCGTCGCGGCCAACCCCGACGGCGTGCGCCGGGCCGGGTTCGGCGACGGCCTCGAAGCCGGCGAACGGCTCTTCGACGCCATCCTCGACAGCCCCTCCGGTGTCGTGTTCACCGACGACGAGCCCGACGAGTCGTGGCGCCGGGTGCGCACGGGCGACGGCCGGGTCCACCTCGCCCTCGACGAGCTCCTGGGCGAGCTGGCCGCCCTCACCGACGAGGTGCCGCCGGGTGAGGACCCGCAGTGGCCGTTCCTGCTCTCGGCAGGGGAGCGGCGCTCGTTCACCGCCAACACCATCTTCCGCGACCCCGACTGGCGCCGGAAGGACGCCGGGGGAGCGCTGCGCATCGGCGTGGAGGACGCCGCCCGGCTCGGCATCGTCGACGGGTCCCCGGTTCGGGTCACCACCGCTCGGGGCAGCGTGGTCGCCACGGCCGAGGTCAACGAGGCCATGGCGTGCGGTCACGTCTCGCTCCCCAACGGCTTCGGCGTCGACCACACCGACGAGGAGGGGCACCGCACCGTCACGGGTGTCGCGCCGAACGAGCTCACCTCCTCCGACCACCGTGACCCGTGGGTCGGCACGCCGTGGCACAAGACGGTGCCCGCCCGCGTCGAAGCCCTGCCGGGCGAGGCGCCCGCCGTGCCGGCCTGACCAGCCTGACCGGTCCAGCGCCCGCACCGGGTCGCAAGCCTCTGTTCACCGGCGCGCCACGGTCGCATGGTGAGGGCGTGCTCGGCGCACGGGCGGCGACGCCCGGGGGACCGCGGCACACCGTCGAACCGGAGGGTGGAGGTGGTCTCCGTGGCCGAGCGGGCCGATGTGCACATGCGCGACACCGACGCCTTCTCCTGGTACATGGAGAAGGACCCGTTGCTGCGCTCGACGGTCGTCTGCGTGCTGGTCCTCGACGGCAGCCCCGACTGGGACCGCCTGCCCGAGCGCATCGAGCGCTGCACGCGGTTGGCGCCCGGGTTCCGTCACCGAGTGGTGATCCCGCCGATGCGGCTGTCGACGCCGCGATGGGTCGTGGATCCCGACTTCGACGTGTCGTGGCACGTCCGTCGCTTCCAGGCGGCGCCGCCGCGGACGCTGGAGTCGGTCCTCGACTTCGCCCGCAAGGCCGGCATGGCGAGCTTCGACCGTGACCGCCCGCTGTGGGAGTTCACCTTCATCGAGGGGCTGGAGGAGGGGCGGACCGCGCTGGTGATGAAGGTCCACCACTCGCTCACCGACGGGGTCGGGGGCATCGAGATGGCCCGGCTGCTGTTCGACACCGAGCCCGTGTCGCCCGAGCTGGGGCCGATGCCGGAGCCGCCGACCCCGGAACGCCTCGGCACGGCCGGGTTGGTGGGGGACGCCCTCGGCTACGACTGGTCCCGGATCTACGACCTCGGCCGGCGCCACCTCGGCTCGGCGGCCCGCGACGTGACCCAGGCGCTGCGCCACCCCCGCGACACCGTGAGCGACGCGGTGTCGACCGGTCGGGCCATCGCCCGCTTCGTGGCCCCGGTGTCCGACACCCGGTCGCCGGTGATGACCGAGCGCCACCTGACGTGGCACTACGACGTGCTCGACCTCCCGCTCGACGACCTGCTCCGCGCCGCGCACGCCGCGGGTGTGCGCCACAACGACGCCTTCCTCGCCGGTGTCACCGCCGGCCTGCGCCTCTACCACTCCCACCACGCGTCCTACGTCGACGACCTGCGGGTCACGATGCCGATCAGCATCCGCCGCAGCGACGACCCGATCGGCGGGAACCGCATCACGCTGATGCGCTTCGAGGTGCCCGTGGGCGTCACCGACCCGATCGAGCGGATGGTGGAGATCCACCGCCGCTGCGCGTCGATGAAGACCGACCGGTCGCTGCCGTTCACCAACGCCATCGCCGGCACGCTCAACCTGCTGCCCCGCGCCTACATCGGCGGCATGTTGAAGCACATCGACTTCCTGGCCAGCAACGTGCCGGGCATCGACGTGCCGCTCTACCTGGCGGGCGCCAAGGTCGACCGCTTCTACGGCTTCGGCCCGACGATCGGTGCGGCGCTGAACCTCACCCTCATGTCGTACTGCGGCACCTGCTTCGTCGGGGTCAACATCGACGCCGGCGCCGTGCCCGACACCGACGTGCTGATGGGGTGCCTGCAGCAGGGCTTCGACGAGGTGCTCGTCACCGCGGGAGCGCAGGGGCGGACCGTGCTGCCGCTGCAGCACGCCTGACCGGCCGGGAGCGACGTCCGGAGCGACCGGGCGTCAGGGTGCCGACCCGATGCGGGCGTGGCGGGTGACGGCGACCCGCCGGGACACGAACAGCCGGGCGAGCACGAGCAGGCCGAGGCCGTAGGCGATGGTGAGCAGCAACGGCCCGGCGACGGCTCCCTGCTCCGACAGGCTGGCCGAGATCAGCTCCTGGGGGCCGTAGAACGGCAGGAGCTTGGCCACCAGCGACTGCGGCTCGACGGCGAGCTGCATGCCCACGACGCCGATGAGCACCAAGGTGCCCTCCAGCTCCTTCGGCACGCCGGCGCCGACGGCGAGGCCCAGCGGGATGGACTGCAGGGCGACCGCCTCCACCCCGAGCACGGCCAGCCACGGCCGGGTGGGGCCGAGATCGAGGACCATCACCGCGCTGAAGGCCAGGGCGATCGCCGAGCCGAGGGGCCCGAGGAACAGGACCCGGCCGAGCAGCAGCTCGAGCGGACGGTACCCGCCGAGCACCAGGCGCTGGTCGACCTCGCTCGACGACAGGATCGAGAACAGCGTGGCCCCGGCCACGGCGAAGGCCATGCCCACCCCACCGGCCACGAGCGCCCGGCCGCCCGAGCCCCGCGAGGCCAGGTAGAAGCTGAGCGGGAGCACGATCAGCATCGCCAGCGCCACGTGACGGCGGGTCAGGTCCCGGCCGTGCATCTCGGCCATGATCGCGATGCGGCGCAGCGAGCTCATCGGGCCTCGGCTCCTTCGACGCGCGAGCTGTGGGTCACCATCTCCACGACCCGATCGGCCCGCGACAGCTCGGCCAGCATGTGCGTCACGACGACCACCGCCTTGCCCTCGTCGCGCCATCGGTCGCAGTGGTCCCAGAAGTTCACGTAGGTGCCCCGGTCGAAGCCCTGGTAGGGCTCGTCGAGCAGCAGCACCGTCGGGTCGGCCAGCAGGGCGATGGCGAGGTTGAGCTTCTGGCGGGTGCCGCCCGAGAGGTCGCGGGTGACGCGGCGCTCCTCGAGCGGGTAGCCGAACTCGGCGAGGATCTCGTGGCCGCGGGCCAGCGCCTCGCCCCGGCTCATGCCCGCGCCCCGGCCGAACATCACCAGGTGGTCGTCGGCGGTCAGCAGCTCGAACAGCCCGGGGATCTGGGGGCAGTAGCCGATGCGACCCCCGACCGTGACGTCGCCGTCGTCGGCCCGCAGCAGCCCGGCGCAGATGCGCATCAGCGTGGACTTGCCGGCCCCGTTCTCGCCGGTGAGCGCCACCACCTCGCCGCCGTGCACGACGAGGTCGACCCGGTCGAGGATCGTGGTCGCGCCGTAGCGCTTGGTCACCTTCGACACGACGAGCTCGGGCACGCCCCCAGCATGACCCAGCGCCGGGTTGGCTTCTACGGGCGAAGGCCCCCCGGCTCAGGGGGCGGGTTGGCCCTCCACGAGCCCGCCGATGCCGGCGAGGAGGCGCCGCCGCACCACCGCGTCGTCCCGGGCACCCTCGGCGCGCGAGGCGGCGAGCACCAGGCCGCCGATCAGCGCCGCCGTGGCCGTCCGCTCGCGGCGGCTGCGGATCCCGGCCTCGCGCAGCGTGGCGTCGAGCGGGGCCAGCACGGTGCGGTGCGAGTCGGCCAGCTCGGCCCGGGCGTCCGGGTCGAGGTCGTCCTCGAGCTCGGCCAGCGACGCGATCAGCCCGTGCTCGGGCTGCTGGGCGTAGTCGAGCTGGTCGAGGGCCCACCGGCCGATGCGCTCGACCGGGGTGCCGTCGCCGGCGAGGGCTCGGGCGCTGCGCTGGGCCTGCACCGGGAGCTCCTCGCGGAACCACTCGAGGAGGATGTGGGCCTTGTCGGGGAAGTACCGGTAGAGCGAGTTGCGGGCGAGGCCGACCTCGGCGGCGATGTCGCCCATGCCGACCTGGCCGTAGCCGCGGGCCACGAACAGCTCGATGGCGGCCCGCAGCACGGTGGCCCGCTGCTGCGCCACGTGCTCGGCGAGGCTGGCGGCGTGGATGCGCGGCACGGGCTCAGGATGCCACGCCGGTCCCGTCGACCAGCTGCCCTCCGACGAGGTGCAGGTGGCGGTCGGCGTGGCGCAGGGGCGCGTCGTCGTGGGTGACGATCAGGGCCGCCACGCCTCGGCGTCGCGCCTCGGTGGCCAGCAGCTCGGCGACCTCCCCGGCCAGGGCCGGGTCGAGCGAGGCGGTCGGCTCGTCGGCGAGCAGCACCGAGGGATCGCCCATGAGCGCCCGGGCGATGCCCACCCGCTGGCGCTCGCCGCCGGAGAGCTCGGCCGGCAGCTGCCCGGACCGGTCGCCCAGGGCCAGGTCGCCGAGCAGGCGGTCGGCCTCGGCGCCGATCTGGCGGCGCGGCATCCGCCGGATGCGGCCCGCCAGCTCCAGCTGCTCGCGGGCGGTGAGCGGTCCGAGCAGGTTGGCCGACTGGTAGACGATGCCGATCTGCTGGCGGCGGACCGCGGTGCGCCCCCGGCGGGAGAGCGACGCCGTGGGTTGCCCGGCCACGACCACCTCGCCGGTGGGCGGCCGGCGCAGCAGGCCGGCGACGGCGAGCAGGGTGGACTTGCCGCTCCCAGAGGGTCCGGTGACGACCACGACCTCGCCGGCGGCCACGTCGAGGTCGACGCCGTCGAAGAGGACCCGCTCCTCGCGCCCGTCGGGCACCGTCGCCCCGAGGCCTCGCAGCGACAGCGGTGGGGTCGTCGTCGGGCTCATGGCTCCACCCCCAAGGCGACCGCCGGCTCCACCGTGGTGATCCGCCGGAACGACACGAGGCTGCCGACCACACCGGTCGCCACGAGCAGGGCGGCGCTCCCCACGATGCTGCCGACCGAGAGCTCGACGGGCGCAGCGGTGCGGTCGAGCAGGGCGACCATGACGGCGCCCACGCCGGTGCCGACCGCGGTGGCGGCCACCACGACCACCGCCATCTGCCCCACCCCGTCGCGCAGCACGTAGGCGTCCGACGCGCCCATGGCCTTGAGCAGGCCGGTCTGCCGGGTGCGCTGCACGGCGAGCACGGTGAAGAACGCCCCGACGATCAGCGCCGAGATGACGAGGAGGAACCCGCGGATCAGGGTCATCGTCATGGTCTCGGCGGTGAAGCCGGGCGAGCCGTCGTAGGACCGGGCCTTGGTGATGATGTCGGTGTCGGTGGCCTCGGCCAGCGCCGCGGTGTCGGTTCCGGCGGGCAGGGCGAGGGCGATGGCCGACACCCGCCCTCGAGGGTCGTTGCCGTAGTTGACCGACTGCCAGGTCGACAGCGTGGTGAAGGCGATGGGCACGTGGCCGTAGGAGCCGGCGACGGTGAAGCCGAGCACGGGGAGGGTCACGTCCGAGCCGCCCAGGCGGTACTCGTCGCCGACCTCGACGCCCTCGTCGGCGAACGTGGAGGACAGCACCAGTCCGGGCGGGCCGGCGAGCGCG
This sequence comes from Actinomycetes bacterium, assembly GCA_029782145.1. Lineage (GTDB taxonomy): Bacteria > Actinomycetota > Acidimicrobiia > Acidimicrobiales > Acidimicrobilacustridaceae > CAMFLJ01. Next base: position 517,790 of record JAKOVH010000026.1, read on the forward strand.
GCCTGGGCGTCGGGGCGGTCGGCGAGGAAGCTGCCCGGGGGCACGCCGAACAGCGCCAGGTCGAGGCTGGGCCCACCGTCGACCGCGGCGGCGTTCACGAACGACACGCCGACGGGTGAGGCCTCCGCTCCCGGCACCTCGGCGAAGGTGGTGGCTGCCTGCTGGTCGACCGTGGAGCGGCTGAAGACCGCCTCGGACCCGGGCGACATGGCGAGGTGGGTGTACGGGAGGGCCCGCAGGCCGGAGGTGCCGTCGCGCACGAGGCCGTCGGCCAGCCCGGCCAGCACCGTCGACAGCACGGCCACCAGGGCCACGACGGCGCCGACCAGCACGAAGCGGCGCCACGACCGGCGCAGGTCACGCCAGGCGAGGAACACGGGGCACCGCAGGAGATGGAGACGTCATGTCGCCATCATAGCGACGCGGTGTCGCGACGGTTGCCGCACGGCCCGGCTCACCTGGAGGCGGGGGTCGGCCAGAGCGTTGCGGTGGGACCTTTGGCCGTTCCTGAGCCGTTCGACGTGTGGATGCGGTGGCGCGCATGGAACAATGTTCGCCATTACTTCCCGGGACGAGGGGCGTGGGGACATGGCCGAGCAGTTCGAGATCGACGTCGACGCGCTGCGTGAGCGCTACCGGATCGAGATGGAGAAGCGCATCCGTCCCGACGGCAACCAGCAGTACAAGGAGCTCAAGGGCGAGTACGCCGAGTTCGACGAGGACCCCTACACGCCCCGCGTCGAGCGGGAGCCGCTCACCACCTCGACCGAGGTGCTGATCGTGGGCGGCGGGTTCGCCGGCATGCTCACCGGCGTCAACCTCGCCAAGCTCGGCATCACCGACTTCACCATCGTCGAGAAGGCCGGTGACTTCGGCGGCACGTGGTACTGGAACCGCTACCCGGGCTGCATGTGCGACGTCGAGTCGTACACCTACCTGCCGCTGCTGGAGGAGACGGGCTACATGCCCACTGAGCGCTACGCCAGCGCCACGGAGATCTTCGAGTACTGCAAGCTGCTCGGCCGGCACTTCGACCTGTACCCCCACGCCCTGTTCCAGACGGTCATCACCGGCGCCGAGTGGGACGACGACGCTCGGCGCTGGACCGTCACCACCGACCGGGGCGACACCATCACCGCCCACTTCGTCGTGGTCGCCGGCGGCATCCTGCACAAGGCCAAGCTCCCGGGCATCCCCGGCATCGAGCGCTTCGAGGGCCACGCCTTCCACACCAGCCGGTGGGACTACGACGTCACCGGCGGCAGCCCCACCACCCCGATGGACCGGCTGGCCGACAAGCGGGTCGGCATCATCGGCACCGGCGCCACCGCGGTGCAGGCGGTGCCGCAGCTGGCCCGCACGGCGAAGGAGCTCTACGTCTTCCAGCGCACGCCGTCGGCCGTCGGCGTGCGCAACCAGGCGCCCACCGACGTCGAGTGGTTCAAGAGCCTCCAGCCCGGTTGGCAGGAGGAGCGGATCCGCAACTTCACCGAGTCCGTCACCGGCGTGAAGCCCGCCGTGAACCTGGTCGACGACGGCTGGACCGAGGTGATGTGGGAGAACACCCAGAAGCTCCCCGAGTCCGAGGACGAGGCCGCCGCGCTCGAGCTGAGCGACTTCCTCACCATGGAGGCCATCCGGCGGCGGGTCGACGACATCGTCGAGGACCCGGAGACGGCCGAGAAGCTCAAGCCGTACTGGGCCAAGAACTGCAAGCGGGTGTGCTTCCACGACGACTACCTGCCGGCGTTCAACCGACCCAACGTCCACCTCGTCGACACCGACGGCAAGGGCGTGCAGCAGATCACCGAGAAGGGCGTGGTGGTCGACGGTGTGGAGTACCCCGTGGACGTCTTGGTGTTCGCGTCCGGCTTCGAGGTCAACACCGACCTCGACCAGCGCGTGGGCTTCGACCCCGTGGGCCGCGGCGGCCAGGCCATGAGCGAGCGCTGGGCCGAAGGGGCCCGCACCCTGCACGGCGTGCTCCAGGGCGACTTCCCGAACCTGATGCTGATCAGCCTCGTGCAGGCCGGCTTCGGCACGAACTTCGTGCACTTCCTCTCGGGCTCGGCCGCCCACTGCGCCGCCATCGTGGCCACCTGCCGGGACCAGGGCATCGACACCATCGAGGCCACCTCGGAGGCGGAGGAGGACTGGCTCATGGTGCTCTACGGCGCCGCCGGCGGCCCCGCCGGCTACGTGCAGCACTGCACGCCGGGCTTCTACAACTCCGAGCGCCAGGAGCCCGACGCCAAGGCGGCTCGCAACCTCGTCTACGCCGGCAGCGTCATCGACTACCTCGGCCACCTCGAGCGCTGGCGGGCGCAGGGCGACCTCGCCGGCACCAAAATCGTGAAGGCCGGCGACCCGGCCTGAGCGCGCCCCCTGCCCGGCCTGGCGCAGGTCCATCCGGCCCCCCGTTCTGGTGGAGGTCCACCCCCTTCCCCGTTCTGGTGGAGGTTCACCCCCCGGATCGGGGGGCAAACCTCCACCAGAAGCCCGTTCTGGGGGTTGCGTTCGGGGCGCGTGGCGGTAACAATGGCCGCCATTAGAACGACCCTGGGGGATGCCCGACCATGACCGACGACGCACGCGCCATCGACCAAGCCCTCGAGGCAGCCCGCGAGCGGTACCGCATCGAGCGGGAGAAGCGGCTCCGGCCCGAGGCCAACGACCAGTACCGCGACTTCAGCGGCGAGTACGAGGAGTTCGACCACGACCCGTACTCGCCGCCCATCGTGCGCGATCCGATCGAGGCCGACACCGAGGTGGTGATCGTCGGCGGCGGGTTCGGGGGCATGTTGGCGGCGGCCAACCTCACCAAGCTCGGCATCACCGACTTCCGCCTCATCGAGAAGGGCGGTGACTTCGGCGGCACGTGGTACTGGAACCGCTACCCGGGCTGCATGTGCGACGTCGAGTCCTACGTCTACCTCCCGATGCTGGAGGAGACCGGCTACATGCCGACGATGAAGTACGCGTACGCGCCGGAGATCTTCGAGTACTGCCAGCTCCTGGGCCGCCACTTCGACCTGTACCGGGCCGCGCTGTTCCAGACCGAGGTCGCCGACATGACCTGGGACGACGCCACCGGTCGCTGGACGACCGTGACCGACCGGGGCGACCGGCTGAGCTCCAAGTACGTCGTGGTCGCCGGCGGCGTGCTGAGCAAGCCGAAGCTGCCGGGCATCCCCGGCATCGAGCAGTTCGAGGGCGCCAAGTTCCACACCAGCCGGTGGGACTACTCCCAGACCGGCGGCGGGCCGTACGACCACATGGAGAAGCTCGAGGACAAGGTCGTCGGCGTGATCGGCACCGGTGCCACCGCCGTGCAGGTCGTCCCCGCCGTGGCCCGTTCGGCCAAGGAGCTGTTCGTCTTCCAGCGCACCCCCGCCTCGGTGGGTGTGCGCAACCAGGGCCCGACCGACGTGGAGTGGTTCAAGAGCCTCACGCCGGGCTGGCAGCAGGAGCGCATCGAGAACTTCACCCGCTGCGTCACCGGGACCCAGCCCGACGTCAACATGGTCGACGACGAGTGGACGCGCTTCTTCTGGGTCGACACCAAGAAGATGGCTGCCGACGACGCCGAGGCCCTCGAGCTCGAGCGCGAGGACCTCGAGCAGATGGAGGCCCTGCGCCGCCGGGTCGACGAGATCGTCGAGGACCCCGAGACGGCGGCGAAGCTGAAGCCGTGGTACGGCAAGGCCTGCAAGCGGCCCTGCTTCCACGACGACTACCTGCCGGCGTTCAACCGGCCCAACGTCCACCTGGTCGACACCGACGGTCGAGGCGTCGACCGCATCACCGCCAAGGGCGTGGTGGTGGCGGGCGTCGAGTACCCGGTCGACATCTTGGTGTTCGCGTCGGGCTTCGAGGTCACCACCGACTACACCCACCGCCTGGGCTTCGACCCCAAGGGGCGGGGTGGGGTGTCGATGAGCGACTCGTGGGCCGACGGCCCCCACACCCTCCACGGCGTGCTCACCCACGACTTCCCCAACCTGATGATGATCAGCACGGTGCAGGGCGGGTTCGGGGTGAACTTCGTCCACTACCTCACCGAGACCTCCCGGCACGTGGCCGAGCTCATCCGGCAGTGCGAGGACGAGGGCGTGCGCACCATCGAGGCGTCGACCCAGGCCGAGGAGGAGTGGTTCGACCTCCTCATGACCATGGTCGGTGGCCTGGCCGTCTACAACGCGGCGTGCACCCCTGGCTACCTCAACGGCGAGCAGGGTCCCGGCACCATCAAGTCGGCCCGCAACTCGCCGTACATGGGGAGCGTCCTCGACTACGCCAACGTGCTGCGGCAGTGGCGGGCGGCCGGGGGCCTCCAGGGGGCCGAGGTCGCCAAGGCGTGAGCCGCCGTCTTCCCGTGGCCGGGCGGCCGGGGCCGCTCAGCGCGGCGCTGGCTCGGGCGTGTCGCGGCGGCGCAGCAGCACCCAGGTGAACGGCTGGGTCGAGCCCCACGGGGTGTGGTGGTCGAGGGTCTGCGCCGTCACCGGGTCGAAGGCGTGGGCGAAGGCGTCGGCCAGCTCGTCGGCGGCCCATCGCCGCACCGGCAGGCCCGAGCACTGCTCGGGGCCGTGCGGCGCGAACGTGGCCACCACCAGGTGGCCGCCGGGCTCGACCGCTGCCGTCGCGCACCGCTGGTAGGCCGCCCGGTCCTCGTCGTCGACGAGGAAGTGGAACACGGCCCGGTCGTGCCACAGCCGGAAGGTCCGCTCGGGTGCCCACGCGGTGACGTCCGCCGCCACCCAACGCACACCGGGCGTCGAGCCGAGACGAGCCCGGGCCTCGGCCAGGGCGACTTCGGAGATGTCGAGCACGGTGACGTCGCCGAAGCCGCGGGCGACGAGCGCGTCGACGAGGTGCGAGGCACCGCCGCCGACGTCGAGGACGGCGTCGCCCGGCGCGACGCCGGCGAGCTCGAGGAAGCGCAGCGAGTCCGTCGGCTCGGGCTGGGTCCAGGACCGGTCGAGCTCCGTCGTGGTGCCGAAGCGCTCGTCCCAGTGCGATCTCGTCATGCTTGCAGCATACCCCCGAGGGTATGCGTTACGCGACGCGCGTAACCTGTGGGGCCGGCGCCGCGGGCAGGTCCGCCCGTCACGGCGAATCGGGAATGCCGGGCCGGCTCGCGTGGTTCAATTCCTTGCGGACTCAAGGACTGGAGTGAACGACATGCCTGCTGTCACCGCCGACACCCTCACCCTCCCTCGCCTCGAGGTGCCCCTCGCCGGCGCCGACAGCAGCGCGCCGCGCTCGCGCCCGGTGCGATCGATCACCACGGCGCCCGACGGCTACGAGGGGGAGGGGTTCCCGGTGCGGCGCGCCTTCGCCGGCGTGCCCCTCGCCGACCTCGACCCGTTCGTGCACATGGACCAGATGGGCGAGGTCGACTACGCGCCCTACGAGCCGCGCGGCACCGACTGGCACCCCCACCGCGGCTTCGAGACGGTGACCTACATCATCGACGGCACCTTCGTGCACCAGGACTCCCACGGCGGGGGCGGCACCATCTCCGACGGGGCGACCCAGTGGATGACCGCCGGTCGCGGCATCCTGCACATCGAGACGCCACCCGAGGAGCTGGTCGTGTCCGGGGGCCTCTTCCACGGCGTGCAGCTGTGGGTCAACCTGCCGAGCCGATCGAAGATGGTCGAGCCGCGCTACCAGAACCTCGACGCGGATCTCGTGACGCTGGTGGCGTCACCCGACGGCGGCGCGCTGGTCCGGCTCATCGCCGGTGACCTCGGCGGCCATCGCGGCCCGGGCTCGACGCACACCCCGATCGTGGTCGCCCACGCCACCGTCGCTCCCGGTGCCCAGCTGGTGGTGCCGTGGGACCCGACGTTCAACGCGCTGGCCTACGTGCTGGCGGGCTCGGGTGCGGTCGGCGACGAGCGCCATCCGGTCCGCACCGGGCAGCTCGTCGTCTTCGGCGACGGCGACACGGTGGTGCTGACGGCGACCGGCGCCGACAGCCTCGACGTGCTGCTGCTCGGCGGCCAGCCGATCCGCGAGCCGGTGGTGCAGTACGGCCCGTTCGTGATGAACACCAAGGCCGAGGTGCAGCAGGCGTTCGAGGACTTCCAGCGGGGCGTGCTCGGCACGGTGCCCGCCGACGGCATCCGGCCCTTCCGCGGCCGCCGGAGCTGAGGCGGCACCGGTGGCGCCCGAGCGTCCGCACCGCGACCGGGCCCCGGAGCTGGTGGAGGGGCACGTGGCCGATGTCGGCGGCATCCCGGTGCGCCGGCTCCTTCCCCGGGCCGTGCGCCGCACGGTGGGGGCGTGGTGCTTCGTCGACCACGCGGGGCCGCTCGACGCGTCCCACGGCACCATGCAGGTGGGCCCGCACCCCCACACCGGCCTGCACACCGTCACGTGGATGGTGGAGGGGGAGCTCGTCCACCACGACAGCCTCGGCAACGAGCAGCCGCTGCGCCCGGGCCAGGTCAACCTCATGACCGCCGGCCACGGGGTGGCCCACGCCGAGATGGTGCCGGGCCGCGCCGCCGGGCGCCAGCAGCTGGTGCAGCTGTGGGTCGCCCAGCCCGAGGCCACCCGGCACGGTGCCGCCGACTTCGAGCACCACGCCGAGCCGCCCGTGCTCGAGACCGCGGCGCTCAGCGCCACCGTGCTGGTCGGCCAGCTGGGTGAGGTCGTGTCGCCCGCTCGCGCCGACACGCCCATCGTCGGCGCCGACCTGGTGGTGCGGTCGGCCGTCGAGCTGCCCCTCCACGCGGGCTTCGAGCACGCCGCGCTCGCCCTCGACGCTCCCGTGCTGGTCGACGGCGTGGTCGTCGAGCCGGGCACCCTCGCCTACCTGCCGCCGGGCGGCGACGAGGTGGCGCTCGGCCCCGGACCCGGCTCGGGCTCGTCGAGCGGCCGGGTGGTCCTGCTCGGCGGCGAGCCGTTCGGTGAGCGCCTCGCCATGTTCTGGAACTTCGTGGCCCGCACCCGCGACGAGCTCGAGGAGATGGCCGCCGACTGGGCCAGCGGCGATCCCCGCTTCGGTCCCGTGGGCGGCGGGCTGCCCCGGATCCCCGTGCCGTCGATGGGCCCCCGCTCCCGGTCCCCGTCCACCCCTGCCCATCCCCGTTCTGGTGGAGATCTACTGGCCCATGTGACCGGAGATCTCCACCAGAACGGGGAGGATGGAGGCGAGCGCCCTCGCCGTGGAGGGTCAGGCGGGCTCGCGGGGCAGGTCGAAGCGGTCGAGGTAGCGCGAGAGGCGCTCGTCGAGGGGACCGCGTTCCAGGCCGAACTCGGCGAGGGAGTAGGTGTGGGTGCCGTGCCGGCCCTGGGAGTGGTCGGCCCGGTGGCGCTCCATGGCGGCCTCGGCCTCGGGGGTGAGCTGGCGCCCGACCCGCTCGTAGATGCGCCGGACGCACCCGATGGGATCGGCCAGCAGATCCTGGTAGGCGATGTCGACGAAGCGGTCGTCGCCGTGGGCCTGGCGGAAGTCGACGATGCGGTCGAGGATCGTCGCCAGCCACTCCGGCCACTCACGTGCGATCTGCGAGCGGAAGTCGTGGTCGGTGAACGTGCCCGACAGGCACTCGGTGAGGCTGAGCGTGGAGGCGATGCAGCGAGCCGGGTCGCGGTGGGTCTGCACGAACACCGCCTCGGGGTAGGCGGCGGCCACCGTCTCCATGGCGTAACCGTGCACCGGCGACTTCAGCTGCCACGGGCCGGGGCAGCGCGACTGGAGCACCTGCAGCACCTGCCGGTGGTAGTCGTAGGCGGCGGTGAGGTCGGTCGAGAGCAGCCAGTCGGCGTAGCCGTCGACGTTGAACATGTTCTGCAGCGAGATGCTGGCGAAGTGCTGGCTGAGCGGCACCGCGCACTCCACCGGGTCCTCGGGCTCGTCGTGGTGGATCGCCTTGAAGTGCGGGTTGATCAGCTCGAGCATGTTGCCGCCGTCCCGGGCGGCGAGGTAGCGCGAGTCGCTCCAGTAACCGTCGGCCGACGGGGGCGGAACGGAGTCCTGGGCCTCCCACTGGCGCAGCGACCGGCTGTGGGGATCGGCGCCGAGCAGGTGGCTGAGCGCCGTGGTCCCGGTGCGCGACAGGCCGACCACGACGATCTGCACCTCGGGGAGGGCGCCGGCGTCGGCGGGGTGGGCCCGCAGCCACTCGGTGACCTTCAACCGGTTGGCCAGCGCGCCCCGCACCGTGCTGTCGAACGCCGCCACGCCGATGTCGTTCAGCCGTGCCGTGCCGATGCCGGCGGCCAGCACGTCGAGCCCGTCGCGGAACGAGGGGTGTCCATAGTCGTCGAGGCCGACCTCGGCGGCGACCTGCTCCAACGCCGCATCGACGTCGTACACGTTGATCCCCCTCGCTGCTGCCGATGGCGCCGCCCGTCGTCGCGGAACGTAGCAGCCGTCGCGGCGCAGCGGTCCGCCGGTCCCTTCGGCCGCGTCTCCCGGGCCCGGAACCGGGTAGTCACCGCGTGACCGCGACCAGGAGGTGCCGTCATGGCAGAACGCCAGGACCACGCCGTCATCGAGGACGACGACGTCAAGTACTCCCAGCACATCGACAGCCCCGACGATCGTCCCGAGCGAGCAGGGCGCAGCCTCGTCACTCGCAACCACGAGGTGATCCGCGGCTGGGCCGAGGAGAGGGGGGCCACTCCCGCGTCGGTCGACGGCAGCGAGCACGACGGCCACCTGGGCGTGCTGCGCTTCGACTTCCCCGGCGGGTCGACCGACCTCGTCGAGGTCAGCTGGGACGAGTGGTTCGAGGCCTTCGACGCCCGCCGCCTCAACTTCATCTACCAGGAGACCACGACCGACGGGAACCAGAGCAACTTCTTCCGGCTGGAGAACCCCGGGCGCGACGACGCCTGAGCAGCGGCCTCCGAGTGGTGCGGAACGGCGCCGGCCGCCGATGATCTGTCAGACTGGCTGACAGCACTCGGCCGATCGCCGCTCCTGGAGGCCTGATGGACGTCACGCTGCTGGGCACGGGGAGCCCCATCCCCGATCCGAACCGGGCCGGTCCCGCGACGCTGGTGCGGGCCGGCGCGACCACCCTGCTCGTCGACGCCGGACGGGCGGTGCTGATGCGGCTGGCCGGCGCCGGGGTGCTGCCGCCCATGCTGAGCGCCGTGCTGCTCACCCACCTCCACAGCGACCACCTCACCGACCTCAACGACGTGGTCACGACCCGGTGGGTGATGAGCCCGGCGCCCAACCCGCTCACGGTCTACGGCCCGGTGGGCACCCGACAGGTGGTCGAGGGGATGATGGCGATGCTGGCGCCCGACGTCGGCTATCGGCTCGCCCACCACGACGACCTCACCGAGCCGCCGGCCGTGGAGGTGGTGGAAGTCGCCCCGGGTGACGAACTGACCGTGGGCGAGGTCAGGGTGCTCGTCGGCGGCACCGACCACCGGCCGGTCGAGCCAACCGTCGGGTACCGCGTGGAGCACGACGGCGCGACCGTCGTGCTGGGTGGCGACGGCGTGCCGTGCGCCGGGCTCGACGCGCTGTGTGCCGGCGCCGACGCCTACGTGCAGACCGTGCTGCGCGACGACATGGTGCGCATGGTGCCGATGGCGCGGTTCCACGACATCCTCGACTACCACTCCTCGGTCGAGCAGGCGGCGCAGACCGCGGCGAGGGCAGGGGTGCGGGTGCTCGTGCTCACCCACTACATCCCCGGCATCCCGCCGGGGCAGGAGGCCGAGTGGCGGGCCCGGGCCGCCGCCCACTTCGAGGGCGAGGTCGTGCTCGGCGACGACCTCACGTCGGTGAGCCTCGCCTGAGCAACACGGGCCGCAGCGTCGCGGGCACCATGGACGCATGGCCGATCCCCTGCTGGAGACGATCACCCTCGACACGCCTGATGGTCCGATGGCCGCCTTCCGTGCGCAGCCCGTCGGCGAGCCGCGCGGCGGTGTCGTCGTCGTGCAGGAGGCGTTCGGCCTCACCGGGCACATCGGCCGGGTCACCCAGGCGCTGGCCTCGGCCGGCTTCGTCGGCGTGGCGCCGGCGTTGTTCCACCGGATGGAGGAGCAGGTCTTCGACTACGCCGGCGGCTTCGAACGGCTCGGGCCCGCCATGGCATCGCTCGACGCCGGCACCGTCACCATGGACGTCGACGCCGCGCTGGCCGAGCTCGCCCGCCTCGGCCAACCGTCGAGCCGGCAGGGAGTGATCGGGTTCTGCATGGGCGGCAGCGTCACCCTCGCCACCGCGGCGCGGGTCGCGCTCGGCGCCGCCGTGACGTTCTACGGCGGCGGCATCGGCCAGGGCCGCTTCGGCCTTCCCAGCGGCCTCGAGTCCGCGTCCTCGCTGCGCACTCCCTGGCTCGGCCTGTACGGCGACCTCGACGCCCACATCCCCGTCGACGACGTCGAGCGGCTGCGTGCCGTGGTCGCCGAGGCGGCCGTCGACGCCGAGGTCGTCCGCTACGCCACCGCCCACCACGGGTTCCACTGCGACGAGCGGCCGTCGTTCGACGCCGAGGCGTCGAACGATGCGTGGCGCCGCACCCTCGCCTTCCTCGGTGACCACCTTCGCTGACCCGCCGCTCGTCCGGGCAGCGCGGCGGTCTGGTCCACACGACGGTCTGCCTCCACGCGCGATCGGGTAGCGCGCGACCCGGACGATCGCCGAGGAGGCTCCATGACCGCGACCATCGACGAGCGTGCGACCAGCACAGCACCCCAGTTCGGCTACACGTTGATGTCGGAGCTGCGAGACCCGAAGGCCCTCGTGGCCGAAGCGGTGCGGGCGGAGGACGCGGGCTTCGACTTCGCCGTGCAGTCCGACCACTTCCACCCGTGGCTCGAGAGCCACGGCCACAGCCCGTTCGCGTGGAGCGTGCTCGGGGCGGTGGCCCAGGCGACCGACGCCATGTCGCTGGCCACCATGGTCACCTGCCCCTTCGGGCGCTACCACCCGGCGATCGTCGCTCAGGCGGCGGCGACCCTCGCCGTGCTCAACGACGGCCGGTTCACGCTCGGCTTGGGCGCCGGCGAGCGCCTCAACGAGCACGTCGTTGGCGCGGGCTGGCCACCGATCGACGTCCGGCACGAGCAGCTCGCCGAGTCGATCGACGTCATCCGGCGCCTGTGGTCGGGTCGGTGGGTCACCTATCGGGGCCGGCACGTCACCGTCGAGGACGCCCGACTGTTCGACCTGCCCGACACGCCGCCGGACATCTACGTGGGCGTGAGCGGCCCGGCGGGCGTGCAGCTGGCGCTGGCCGAGGGGACCGGCATCTGCGCCATCGAGCCGTTGGCGCCGCTGGTGCAGCGCTACACCGACGGAGGGGGAGCGCCCGCCCGCGTGTGGGGCCAGATCCCCGTGTCGTGGGACCGAGACCGGGATCGGGCCCGGGAGCTGGCCCGCGACCGCTTCCGGTTCGGGCTTCCGGGTTGGAAGGTGATGTCGGAGCTGCCCAACATCGTCAACTTCGAGGCCGCGACCAAGGACGTGACGGCGGACCAGGTCGCCGAACAGGTCCCCTGCGGCGACGACGCCGGTGCGGTGCTCCGGGCGGTCGAGGCCTACGTCGAGGCCGGCTTCACCAACATCGCGCTGGTGCAGGTCGGTGACGACATGGACCGGTTCTTCGACGCCTGGCAGCGTGAGCTGGCACCCGAGCTGCTTCGGCGGCGGACCGGCGAGCCGTCCGGCGACGGCAGCCGGACGGCAGCGGGGCGCTGAGGTTCTGAGCCGGCAAACGTCCGGGTATGGTCGGCGGGCCATGGCCGAACCCCATCACCCGGACGCCACGACGGGCACCGCCCCGACGGGCACCACCGCGACAGCCGTGGACCCCGACCCGTTCGAGAGCTACGAGCGCGCGCGCCCACTTCCCGTCGGGCGGCCGTGGGTCGTGGCCAACATGGTCGCCGGCCTCGACGGGTCGTTGGCGTGGAACGGGCAGGTGGGCGCCCTGTCGAGCGGCACCGACCGGTCCCTGTTCGTCCGCCTGCGGGGCCTCGCCGACGCCGTGATCGTTGGGGCCGGCACCGTGCGGGCCGAGGGCTACGGCCCGGTGAAGCTGCCCACGGCGCGCCGGGCGCAGCGCTCGGCTGCCGGGCGCAGCGAGGTGCCCCCGCTCGTGGTGGTGAGCCGCAGCCTGGACTTCGACTGGGACCAGCCGCTGTGGGCCGACGACGTGGTGCCGCGGCCGATCATCGTCACCGCCGGGACGGCGCCCGCCGCGCGGCGAGCGCAGGCCGAGCGCCGGGCCGAGGTGCTGGTGGCGGGGGAGGGCACGGTCGACCTCGCCGCCGCGCTGGCGCAGCTGCGGGGCCGGGGGATGCGCACGGTGCTGACCGAAGGCGGGCCGACCCTGCTCGACGAGCTGGTGGCCGCCGGGCTGCTCGACGAGCTGTGCCTCACCCTGACCCCGGTGTTCGGCGGTGACCCGCTGACGATGGCCCACCGGGCCCACCCGGCCGAGCGGCTGTCGTCGTTCACCCTCGAGGGCGTGGTGCGCACCGGCGACGAGCTCTACCTGCGCTACCTCCTGCGCCGTCCCGAGGGGGGGCCGGTCCCGTGAGGGCGACGACGCTCCCCGCGACGGTCCGACCAGCGCGGTGTCGATGGCAGCGAGGACAGCAGCGAAACGAGCAGCGAGGCGAGCAGCGAGGCGAGCACCGATGACCGAACCGGACGACGACACCACGAGCCGCTTCAACGACCTCATGGGCCGCCTCGACCACCCCATGGCGGTGGTGACGACGGCGTCGGGCGACGTGCGGGCGGGGTGCCTGGTGGGCTTCCACTCGCAGTGCGGCATCGATCCGCCCGCCTACGCCATCTGGCTGTCCAAGGCCAACCACACCTACCGCATCGGTGCCCTCGCCGACACCTTCGGCGTGCACCTCCTCGGCGCCGAGCACCGGCACCTCGCCGAGCTGTTCGGCACCGCCACGGGCGACGACGTCGACAAGTTCGACCGGTGCTCGTGGGTGCCGGGACCGGCGGGCGTGCCGGTGCTCGAGGAGGTCCCGGACCGCTTCGTCGGCCGGCGCACCGCTCTGCTCGACCCGGGATGCGACCACGTCTGCATCGTGCTCAGCCCGCTCGACGCCCACGTCGGCGGAGGCGAGCTGCTGTCGTTCGGCCAGGTCGCCGGCCTCGACGCGGGCCACGCCGCCGAGGAGCGCCAGCTCCCGCAGTGAGGTCGAGAACGAGCGACGCCCCCGGCCGGGGGGAGGCGGGGGGCGTCGGATGGGCCGCTTCGGGAGGGGGGATCCCGGTACCGGCCAATGGCTTCTCGGGAGGGGGGATCCCGATGCCAACGAGGTCAGGATACGGAACGACGCCGTCCCGAAGCCAGCGTTTTGCCCGGTCAGCCGTCACAGTGACCCAGGTCATGGTTCAGGCTCCGGAGCCGACCGCATCGGCTGCGCGTCGCACGCCACGTGTCTAGGGCCCGTGCGGCGGGGGTACCTGAACAACCGGCGGGTCGAGCTCAGCGGCGGCCCGCCACCGTCCGCACCGCACCCCAGGAGGGCACCAATGCTCTGGTTCATCATCAGTCTGCTGGTCATCGGCCTGGTCGCCGGATTCATCGCCCGGGCCCTGGTGCCCGGTCGTGACCCGATGGGCCTGGGCGGCACCCTGCTGCTCGGCATCATCGGCTCGTTCATCGGTGGCTTCCTCGGCTACGTCCTGTTCGGCAAGGACATCGAGGAGGGCGCCCTGCAGGCCTCCGGCATCATCGGATCGATCATCGGTGCGGTGCTCGCGCTGCTCGTCTACCGGGCCGTCACCCACCGGCGCGGGACCCTCGTGCGCTGAAGCAGGTGGTCGCCGGTCCGTGAGCCGGCTACCAACCTTGGTGCAGTGGACGGCCTTCGGCATAGCCGGAGGCCGTCTGCATTCCGACGACGGCGTGCTCGTGGAGCTCCTCGAGGGTGCGGGCGCCGGCGTAGGCGCAGGCGCTGCGGACACCTGCCGTGATGGCGTCGAGCAGGTCCTCGACGCCCGGGCGGTCGGGGTCGAGGTACATCCGCCCGGTGGAGATGCCCTCCTCGAACAGCGCCCGCCGGGCCGCGTCGATCGGTGCCTCGTCGGCCGTCGCCCGGTTCACCACCGCCCGGGCCGAGGCCATGCCGAAGCTCTCCTTGTACGGTCGGCCGTCGGCGTCGCGGTGCAGGTCGCCCGGCGACTCGTGGGTGCCGGCGAACCACGAGCCGATCATGACGTTGCTGGCCCCCGCGGCGAGGGCCAGGGCGACGTCGCGGGGGTGGCGCACCCCGCCGTCGGCCCACACGTGGCGCCCGAGCCGCCGGGCCTCGGCCGCGCACTCCACCACCGCCGAGAACTGCGGGCGCCCCACGCCGGTCATCATCCGGGTGGTGCACATGGCGCCCGGCCCCACGCCCACCTTGACGATGTCCGCCCCCGCGGCGACGAGGTCGCGCACCCCGCTCGCCGAGACCACGTTGCCCGCGCACACCGGCACCGCCAGGTCGTGAGCCTTCACCCGCCGGATGGCGTCGAGCATCTTCTCCTGGTGGCCGTGGGCGGTGTCGAGCACCAGCACGTCGACGCCGGCCGCCACCACGTCGCGCGCCTTGGCGCCCACGTCGCCGTTGACCCCGATGGCCGCCGCGGTGAGGAGCCGGCCCCGGCCGTCGACCGCCGGGCGGTAGAGGGTCGAGCGCAAGGCCCCGGTGCGGGTGACGACGCCGACGAGGCAGCCGTCGTCGTCGACCACCGGGACGAGCCGCCGACGCCGCTCGTGGAGCAGCTCGAAGGCCGCTTCGGGGTCGATCGAGTCCGGCACGGTGAGCAGATCGCGCGACATGATGCGGTCGAGCACGGTGAAGCGGTCGACGCCGGCGCAGTCGCCCTCGGTCACCACGCCCACCGGCCGCCGCCCCTCCACCACGATGACCGCGTTGTGGGCCCGCTTGGTGATGAGGTTCATGGCCTCGCCCACCGTGTCGGTCGGCGCCATGGTGATCGGCGTGTCGTACACGAGGTGGCGGGACTTCACCCACGCCACGACCTCGGCCACCACGTCGAGCGGGATGTCCTGGGGGATGACCGCCAGCCCACCTCGGCGGGCGACGGTCTCGGCCATGCGCCGGCCCGCCACCGCGGTCATGTTGGCCACCACGACGGGGATGGTGGTGCCGGTGCCGTCGACCGTCGTGAGGTCGACGGCGAGCCGGGACGACACGTCGGACCGGGCCGGCACCATGAACACGTCGTCGAAGGTGAGGTCGGCCTCGGGCAGGCGGTCGTGGAGGAAGCGCACGAGGGCGCCAGGATAGGGCCACACGACGCCGCTCCCCACCGGCGGCGTCGGGGCGCCACCCCGCCCGGTCGGAGGGTGGGCCGGTACGCTGCGCGCCTGTGACCGACGGGAAGAACCAGCTCCCCGACCACTGCAGCCCATCCAACCCCACGGACGGCTGATGGGCGTCGACGAGGGAGGCGTCGTGGCGCCGGTCGTGGCGGACCGTCCCGAGCTGCGCCTGCAGGGCACGACTCGCCGACCGCTGCTGTCGGTGCTCGACCTGGTGCCCGTGCCGCGGGGCACCAGCGCCGGCCAGGCCCTCCACCGCTCCGGCCGGCTGGCGCAGCGGGCCGAGGAGCTCGGCTACCACCGCTACTGGGTCGCCGAGCACCACTCCATGCCCGGCATCGCCAGCTCGTCGCCGGCGGTGCTGCTCGCCCACCTGGCAGGGCTCACCGAGCACATGCGGCTCGGCTCGGGCGGCGTCATGCTCCCCAACCACTCGCCCTTGGTCGTGGCCGAGCAGTTCGGCATGCTCGAGTCGCTCCACCCCGGTCGCATCGACCTCGGCCTCGGTCGGGCGCCGGGCACCGACCCGTTGACGGCGCGGGCGCTGCGCCGCTCGTCACGCCTCTCCGACGGTGAGGACTTCCCCCAGCAGCTGGCCGAGCTGGTCGCCTTCCTCGAGGGGTCGTTCCCCGACGACCACCCCTTCGCCAAGGTGAAGGCCGTGCCCCACGCACCGACCCGGCCGGCGATCTGGCTGCTCGGCTCGAGCGGGTACAGCGCCCAGCTCGCGGGCATGTTGGGCCTGCCGTTCTCGTTCGCCCACCACTTCAGCGCCGAGAACACCGAGCCGGCGCTCGAGCTGTACCGCCGGTCGTTCCGGCCCTCCGAGGTGCTCGAGGAGCCCTACGCCATGATCGGCGTGTCGGTCGTGTGCGCCGACACGCACGAGCGGGCCCGCTGGTTGGCGGCGCCGCAGGGGCTGGCCATGCTCCGCCTCCGCACCGGCACGCCGGGCCCGCAGCCCACACCCGAGGAGGCGGCGGCGCACCGCTACACGCCGGCCGAGATGGAGCTGGTGCGGGCCATCACCGCGTCCCACGTCGTGGGCACGCCCGACACCGTGCGGGCCGAGCTGGTCGCGCTGGCCGAGCGCACGGGCATCGACGAGCTGATGGTCACCACCAACGTCGGCGACGCCGACGAGCGGCTCCACTCCTACGAGCTCGTCGCCACCCAGGTCGCCCCGGCCTCCACCTGAACGACCGCTGGCTCGTTCGGTGGTCTCATGAGGTGATGGATCGAGCCACGGTCGGGTTCGCTGGCTCGATCGGTGGTCTCATGAGGTGATGCATCGAGCCACGGTCGGGTTCGTTGGCTCGATCGGTGGTCTCATGAGGTGATGGATCGAGCCAGCGGTCAGGTGGTGGGGGGCTCGGGGTCGGCGGAGGCCTCGTCGAGCTTGGCCGCCACGGCCAGGCCGTAGGCCATGGCCGCCGCCCGGTTGTAGAGCTTGGCGAAGGCCTCCTGGGCCGGGCGCTCGACGGTGCGCAGCGGCGGCGCGCCGAGCGACAGCACCATGGCCGTGGGGTCGCCGGTGAGGCGCACGACCGGCGGGTCGTCGGCGGGCACCTCGCCCCAGAACTTGCGGGCGGCCTCCCGGTCGGCGTGCTGGCGCTTGGCGGCGGGGCGGCGGCGAGAGCGGCTCATGCGGCGTGCTCCTCGGTGGTGTCCTCGGGCTGGTCGGTGAGCAGCTCGTCGGTGCGCAGGCCGAGGGCGGCCTGCAGCTGGGTGGGGTCGAGGTCGCCGAGCGAGCTCGACTTGGGCAGCACCAGGTCGGCGATGTGGCGCTTGCCGGCGACGACCTCCTCGACCCGTTCGTCGACGGTGCCCGGGCAGACCAGCCGGTGGGCGATGACGGTCTTGGTCTGGCCGATGCGCCACGCCCGGTCGCGGGCCTGGTCCTCCACGGCGGGGTTCCACCACCGGTCGTAGAGCACGACGTGGTTGGCGTTGGTGAGGTTGAGCCCGGTGCCCCCCGCCTTGAGCGACAGCACCAGCGCGCCCGGCCCGTCGACGGCCTGGAACTCGGCGATCAGCGCGTCGCGAGCCCCTCGCGAGAGCCCGCCGTGGTAGCAGCCGACGGGCAGGTCGAAGCGCTTGGTGAGGTGGTCGGCCAGCTTCTGGCCCCACTCCGCGAAGTGGGTGAACACCAGCACCCGCTCACCGGCGGCGTAGACCTGCTCGATGATCTCCTCGAGGCGGGCCAGCTTGCCCGACCGTCCTTCCAGCGGCCCGTCGTCGTCGCGGTAGGCGACGGGGTGGTTGCAGATCTGCTTGAGGGCGGTGATGGCGGCCAGCACCTGGCCCTTGCGGGAGTCGGCGCCGGCCTCGGTGGCCACGCCGGTGACGAGGCTGTCGAGCACCGCCTGGTAGAGCCCGATCTGCTCGGGCGTCATGGCGCAGTGGTCGAGCTCGTCGATGCGGTCGGGCAGCTCGGCGGCGATGGCCGGCTCGTTCTTGGTGCGCCGGAACACGAGGATGCCGTTGAGCGCCCGCAACGCCGACTCGCCCTGCGCCCGGGCGCCCTCGCCGCCGCCCGACAGCGAGGCGATGAACTGCGGCCGCGGCCCCACCAGCCCCGGGTTGGTGAAGTCGAGGATCGCCCACAGGTCGCCGAGGCCGTTCTCGATGGGTGTGCCGGTGAGGGCGAGGCGGCTGTGGGCGTTCAGCCGGCGCAGCTGCTGGGCGGTGTCGTTCGCCGGGTTCTTGATGGCCTGGGCCTCGTCGAGCACCACCCGGCCCCACTCGATCTTCTCGAGGGCGTCGATGTCGCGCACGGCGGTGGCGTAGGTGGTGATCAGCACGTCGGCCCGGGCGGCCTCGTCGGCGATCTCGTCCTCGTCGGCTCGCGCCGCGCCGTGGTGGACGAGCACGCGCAGACCCGGCGTGAACTTGTGGGCCTCGGACGCCCAGTTCCCCACCACGGCCGGCGGGGCGATCACCAGCGTGGGGGAGTCGCCGCCGGCCGACACCAGGTGGGAGAGGATCGTCGGGGTCTTGCCCAGGCCCATGTCGAGGGCGAGGCAGCCCCCGAGCCCGGTGGTGTCGAGGAACCGCAGCCACGACAGCGCCTCGGCCTGGTAGCTGCGGAGGTCGCCCTCGAAGCCGTCTGGCGTGGAGGCGGCCGCCAGCGACGCGGTGGAGGCCTTGGCCAGCAGGTCGGCCGCCCACCCGGACCCCTCGATGCTGACGCCGCCGGCCAGCGGGGTGCCGTCGAGCCCGAGGGCCTGGCGCAGCATCTCCGCCCCGGTCATCTGGGGCTTCTTGGCCCGCTCGGCCAGCGCCTCGGCGGCGGCCGCCAGGTCGGCGTGGTCGAGCGCCACCCAGCGCCCGCCCGAGCGCACCAACGGCCGTGCTTCCTTGGCCAGCCGGGCGATGTCGGCCGCGGTGAGCTCGATGTCGTCGAACACCGCGGTCCAGCTCACGTTGGCCAGCTGGTGGGCGCCCACGACGGAGTCGCCGGTGTCGGAGAACATGCGCAGCGACGGGGTCGGCTTCCTGCGGGACAGCGCCGGCACCCGCACGTCGAAGCCGGCGTCGGCGAGCACCACGCCGATGTCGGTCATCAGCTCCCAGGCCTCGACCTGGCTCAGCACGACCTCGCCGCGACGCAGGCTGCCGGGGCGCTGCAGCGGCGGGTAGAGGCGCTCCAGGCGCACCAGGTTGCCCTCGAGCTCCCGGCGCTGGTTGCCCGCGTTGACGAGGGCGACCTCGACGGGCACCAGCTGGTGGCCCTTGCCCGGCGCGAACACCGCGAGGTGCCAGGCATCGCCCGAGTCTGGCGGGTCGAGCTGCACGATGAGCGGTCGGTAGCCCTTGGCCGTCACCGGCGCCGCCCAGCGCTCGAGCGCGCTGGTGAGCTCGCCGGCGATGCCGGCCGGCACGTCGAACGGCGTGCCGTCGAGCCGGGCCAGGAAGGCCTCGGCCGTGGCGGCGGGGGTGCGGGGGTCGTCGGGGGCGGCGGGCACCTCGACCTGGCGGGCCGCGCTGTGGGCGATGACGTCGACCACCTCGGCCAGCACCGAGCGGGTCATGGTGGGGCCGTCGACGGAGGGCGAGAGGGCGGCCACCGCACCCGGCATGGCCTCGGCGACCACCTTGAGGCGCTCGGCGTCGATGAGCGCCGGGGTCCAGGCCACCCCGAACGACGAGCGGCTCTGGCCCTTGCGGCCGGTGCGGGCCCGCCGCAGGGTGGGGGCCATCGCGCCGCGGGCCATCAGCTCGACCGCCCAGGCCGCCACCAGGGCCAGCCAGTGCACGCTCGGCCCGAGCTCGTCGGGGTCGACCTCGGCGCCGACGCCCAGCAGCCAGCCCAGCACGTCGGCCGTCGAGGCCTCGAGCGCGAGCGCCTTGTCGCCGTTGGGGAGCGGCACCGGCGCCCGGGACGACCAGACGTCGTCGGGGGCGTTGGTGGCCGACAGGGCCGCCTCGAGCTGCCCCGTCGTGGTGGGCGGGGCGTCGGGGCCCCCGAGCCACGCGACCAGGCGACCGGACACCCAGGACAGCTGCAGCACGTTGACTGGCGCCGGCTCACCTGGCTCGGGCTCCACGCCGAGGAGGCGGTCGAGGGCGATCTCGAGCATGCGCTGCTCGTGCTCCAGGTCGGCGATCACCTGGTGGTCGTCGGCCCGGCGGTGCGCCCGCAACCGGTCGAGGGCGTCGTCGGTCTCGGTCAGGCGGTCGACGAGCTCCCGCTGCCAGGCGCCCTTGTGCGCCTCGAGCACGGCGAGGTCCTGCGGCGAGGCTTCGCCCCACGCCTCGGCCTCGACGAGGCTGGCGAAGAGCGGGCTGTCCACGTCGACGGCGGGTACGGCCGCTGCGTCGAGCGCGTCGGGCGCGTCGGGCGCGGGTGGTTCCTCGCCGCTCGCAGGCTCGGCGGTGCTGGTCTGGTCGTCGGGCACGTGGGTCCTCTTGGTGCACTGCGGCGTCGGGACGGGCGGGGCCTCGTCGTCGAACTGGGTGGTGCGGCCGGTCCCCTCTCCGGCAGTGGTGGTGCTCGGCCCTGGTGCGTCGCTCACGTGACGATCGGCCGGGCGTGCCGCACGGCTCCCGGGCGGGGCGGGGGACCGCCACCCGGAGCGTGATCCGGCCCACCCGTGCGCCGGGCAGCCGGTTCACCCGCACTGGGTTCCTCGCGGTGCGAGCCCCCCAGTGGCCTTCACCCTACCGCTCGCGGGGTCCGATGCCGCACATCCCCCGGTCGGGGCAGGCCCCGAGGTCAGGGGCGATCCGCCGGCACCACCGCCACCTCGCTGGCCTTGAGCGACGCCCACACCTGCTCGTCGTGGTGCAGGTCGAGCGCCTCGAGCCCGGCCGGGGTGAGCTCGGCGACGAGGTCGACGGGCCCGCGCAGGCGCACCCGGACGCGCTCGCCGTGCCGGTCGATGTCGAGCACGGTCATGTCCCAGACGTTGCGGGCGCTGCCCTCGGGACGGCGACGGTGCAGCGCGATGGCGCTGGGACGGACGGCCGCGAACGCCGGGCCGTCGGGGGTGTCGCCGGGCACGACGAGGTCGGCGCCGCCGTCGGCCCGCAGGACGCCGCCCACGACGGTGCCGGCCACCAGGTTGGTGCCCACCAGCTCGGCCACGTAGCGCGACCGGGGATGGGCGGTCACCTCGGTGAGCGGGCCCTGCTGGGTGACGCGGCCCTCCTCGAGCACCACGACCCGGTCGGCCAGCGCGTAGGCGTCGACCGGGTCGTGGGTGATCACCACGGTGGCGGCACCCGGGCGGGCCAGCCACCGGCGCAGGTCGCGGCGCACCTCGACCCGGGTGCCGGCGTCGAGCGCGGCGAGGGGCTCGTCGAGCAGCAGGAGCCCGGGTTCGGTGGTCAGCGCCCGAGCGAGCGCGACGCGCTGGGCCTGGCCGCCCGAGAGCTCGCGCGGCCGGCGCCGGGCGAGCGGCCCGAGCCCCATGCGGTCGAGCCACGAGGCCGCCTCGGCCCGCGCCTCAGCGCGCGGACGCCCCCGCGCCCGCAGTCCGAAGGCCACGTTCTCCAGCGCGGTGAGGTTCGAGAAGAGCAGGTAGTCCTGGAACACCACTCCGACCGAGCGGTGCTCGGGCTCGACGAAGACGTCGGCATCGGGATCGTCGACCACCACGTCGCCGATCTCGATCCGGCCCTCGTCGAGGGCGAGCAGGCCGGCCAGCGCCCGCAGCAGCGTGGTCTTCCCTGCGCCGTTGGGGCCGAGCACGGCGACCACCTCGCCGGCGCGGACCTGCACCTCGGCGCGCAGCTCGAGCTCGCCCAGGCGCACCCCGACGTCGGCTCGCAGGCTCATCGCAGCGTGCCGGGGTCGCCGCCGAGCCAGCGGTCGCGCAGCCCGACCAGCACGCCGAACGAGACGGTGATGAGCACCAGGGACAGCACGAGGGCCTGGCCGGTGTCGCTCTCGAGGGCCAGGTACACGGCGAGGGGCATGGTCTGGGTGCGGCCGGGGAGGTTGCCGGCGAAGGTGATGGTCGCGCCGAACTCACCGAGGGCTCGGGCCCAGGCCAGCACGGCACCGGCGACGAGAGCCGGTCGGATGGCCGGCACGGTCACCCGCCGGAACGCGTACCAGCGGCTGGCGCCCAGCGTCCGGGCGGCCTCCTCGGGGCGGCGGTCGAGGCCCCGCAGCGCCGCCTCGACGGTGAGCACCAGGAACGGCATCGACACGAACGTCTCGGCCATGATCACGCCCTTGGTCGTGAACGCGAACCGCACGTCGAACCAGTCGTAGAGCGGGCCGCCGACCATGCCCCGCCGGCCGAAGGCGGCGAACAGGGCGACGCCGCCGACGACGGGTGGCAGCACCATCGACAGCACGCAGAGGGCCCGGACGATGCCCCGGCCGGGGAAGCCGACCCGGCCGAGGATCCAGGCGAGGGGCACGCCGAGCACCACCGAGATGGCGGTGGCCGAGAGCGAGCACACGAGCGACAGCCGCAGCGCGTCGAGCGACGACCGCTGGGTCAGCAGGCCCCAGGCGTCACCCCAGGGCACCCGCCAGAGCAGCCCGAGGAAGGGCAGGGCGAAGAACACCACGGCGACCGCGGCGAGTGCGGCGACCGGCCACGGCGGCCGGTCGCTCGGGCCGCGACGCCGCTGGCGTCGTGGGCGCCCAGCAGGCCGGGCAGTGCTCGACCGGCCCGGTGAGGTCACGCCGGGCCGAAGCCGTACGTGGCCAGGATGGCCTGGCCCTCGCTCCCGGTGACGAAGGCGGCCCACGCGGCGGCGCCCTCGGGGTTGGCGGCCTCGGTCGTCACGCCGAGAGGGTAGGTCGCCACGACGTTCACGTCGGCGGCGATCGCCACGCCCTCGGCCCTGGTGCCGGCGGCCTTCACGTCGCTGCCGTAGACGATCCCGGCGTCGGCCTCACCGGAGGTCACCTTGGTGACGACGGCCTTCACGTCGGCCTCGAAGCTGCTGGGGGTGGGCGCTGCGACGCCGGCGTTGTCGAACACCTGGGCCGCGTACGTGCCGATGGGCACCTCCGGGCCGCAGGTCACGTAGACCACGCCGGACCGGCCGAGGTCGGCCAGGCCGGTGATGCCCTTGGGGTTGCCGGGCGCCACGATGATCTCGAGCGAGTTGGTGGCGAACGTCGTGGGCGAGCCGACGATGCCGCCCGCGTCGACGACCTTCTGCATGTTGGCGGTGTCGGCCGAGGCGAACACGTCGGCCGGGGCGCCCTCGCCGATCTGCCGGGCGAGCGCCGACGAGGCCCCGAAGTTCAAGGTGACGTCGGCCTCGGGGTTCGCCCTCTCGAACGCGGCGGCGGCCTCGGTGAAGGCCTCCTTGAGCGACGCCGCCGCGAACACCGTGATCGTGCCGCTGGCCTGTGCCGCCGGCGCCCTGGTGGTCGACGACGAGCCCGTCGAGGAGTCCGAGCCGCACCCGGCCAGCACGCCGAGCGTGGCGACGAGAGCGACCACGATGAGCGCGGCTCGTCGCCGGCCCGCTCGTCGGGCGGGGTCCGAGCGGAGGGCAGCGGAGGTGCTCGCCATGGCCAGCAGAGTAGTCAGCAAGTGACTACGTGGTCGGCAGGAGCGGGCGACCGTCGGGTGGGCGGTCGGTACGCTCGCCCGGTGCCCCGCACGGACGCCGCCCTGGCCGAGGCCGTCTGCCTCGCCCTGATCGCCGAGGGGCCCACCCACGGCTGGGCCGTGGCCGCCCTGCTCGCCCCGGAGGCCGAGATCGGCCGCATCTGGAGCCTGTCGCGCCCGCTGACCTACCGGGCCGTCGATCAGCTGGTGGCGGGCGGCCTGGTGGCCCGCAAGGGCAGCGAGCCGGGGAAGGGCCGGCAACGGACGATCCTCGCCGTCACGGCCTCCGGGCGGCGCCGTGCCCGGCGCTGGCTCGACGCCCCGGTCGCCCACCTGCGCGACGTGCGCACCGAGCTGCTGGTGAAGCTGGAGCTCCGTCGCCGCGCCGGGTTGCCGCTCGCGCCGCTGCTCGATGCCCAGCAGGCCGTCTTCGCCCCCATGATCGACCGGCTGGCCGAGCAGGCCGGCCACGACCCGGACCTGGTCGCTCTCTGGCGCCGCGAGAGCGCGGCGGCCGTCACCCGCTTCCTCGGCGCCGCGCTGGCCGGCGAGAGCGACGGGCCGACGAGGTGAGCGCCCTCGACCACAGCGGGTTCGCGTCCCTGCGCATCCGCAACTTCCGGCTGTACCTCACCGGCCAGTCGATCTCCCAGGCCGGCACGTGGATGCAGACCGTGGCGCTGGGGTGGCTCGTGCTGAAGCTCACCGGCAGCGGCAGCCTGCTCGGCCTCGTCACCGCCGCGCAGTTCGTGCCGGCGCTGCTGTTCGGGCCCTACGCCGGCGCCCTGTCCGACCGGCGCAGCCGCTGGCACATCCTGATGCTCACCCAGGTGCTGGCCGGCCTGCTGGCCGGCCTGCTCGCGGTGCTGGTCTCCACCGATGTCGTCGGTGTGTGGAGCCTGTTCGTCCTCGCCGCGTTGATCGGCACGGTCAACGCCTTCGACGTGCCGATCCGCTCCTCGTTCGTCTACGAGATGGTGGGACCCGACGAGATCACCGGCGCCGTCGGCGTGGGCAGCACCGTGAACAACGTCTCGCGCATCGTCGGCCCGGCGGTGGCCGGAGGGCTCATCGCCGGGCTGGGCCTGGCCTCGTGCTTCTACGTGAACGCCCTGAGCTACGTGGTGTGCGTCACCACGTTCTCGATGATGCGCCGGCGCGACTTCGTGCCCAAGAAGCAGCCCGAGGAAGGATCCGGCAACGTCCGCGAGGGCGTGCGGGTGGTGTGGGCCGACCCCCGCCTGCGCACACCGCTGCTCATGTCGCTCGTGATCGGCGCCCTCGCCTACGAGAACCAGATCTCCCTGCCGCTGCTGGCCAAGTACGCGTTCGGCGGCGACGCCGGCAGCTACGGCTTCCTCTCCTCCGCCATGGGGGTCGGGTCGGTGCTGGGCGGGCTCGTCGTCGCCCGCAGCGGCCGAGCCAGCCACCGGCGGGTGGGCTACGCCGCGCTGTTCCTCGGGGTGGCGATGCTCGCCGCCAGCGCCATGCCGTCGATGGGCACGGTGATCGCGGCCATGGTCGTCGTGGGTGCCGGCAGCGTCGCCTTCATCACCATGACCTCGGCCACGCTGCAGCTCACCGCGCCCGTCGAGATGCGGGGCCGGGTGCTGGCGCTGTACGTCACCGCGCTGCTCGGCACCACCCCGATCGGCGGCCCCGTCATCGGCTGGATCGGCCAGGTGGTCGGCCCCCGCGCCACCTACGTCACCGGTGGGGTGGCGTGCGTGGTGACCGCCGCGGTGGCGTGGCGGTCGCTGGCTCGCGCCCACGAGCAGGCGGTGTCGGAGGAGGAGGCGACCGCCATCGAGGCCCGCGCGGTCCGCGAGGGCGAGGAGGTGGAGGCTGACTCGGCCAGCGCCATGCCGGTGAACCTGCCCGCCGACGAGCACTGATCCGCCTCACGGCTGGGGCGCACTCGGGTCAGGTGGTGGCCAAGAGGATGCCCTCGCCACCCGAGGCGGTGAGGCCGTCGGGCCGCCCGGCGAGGTAGCGCTCGGCCACCTCCTCCGTGGGCACGTAGCGGGCCGCGGCGAAGCCGGCCTCGAGGGCGAGGCCGACGATCTCGTCGGCGGTGTAGAAGCTGATCCACGGCGTGCCCGAGGCTGCCGCACCCCGGGCGGCTCCCTCGAGGCCGGGCCGGTCGGCGGCGTCGAGCAGCTCGAGCGGCAGCATGGCGGTCATGGCCACGGTCGAGCCGGGCGCGAGGGTGGCGAGTCGCCGCAGCGTGGCCTCGGTGGCCGCCTTGGTGATGTACATCGACACCCCGCTCGAGGACACAACCGTCGGCACGGACGGATCGAGGCCGGCCTCGAGCAGGGCGGCCCACCAGTCGTCGTCGGCCTCGAAGTCGACCGGCACCAGCCTCAAGTGGTCGGGCACGCCGAGGCCGAGCGCCAGGAGCCGCTGGCGCTTCCAGGCCTGTGGGGCGGGCCGGTCCACCTCGAAGACGGTGACCGTGCCGGCCAGCTCGGCGTGGCGCTGGGCGAAGGTGTCGAGCCCGGCGCCGAGCAGCACGTACTGGGTGATGCCGCCGTGGACGACGAGGTCCTCGACGTAGCGGGTGCGGGCGACGATGGCGGCCCGGAACGGCGCGGTGCCGAGCGGCTGCATGTCACCACGCCGCTCCCACCCCGGCTCGGGGTCGGCCAGGGCGAGGCCGAGCTCGTCGACGAGCACGTGCGGTTCGCTGTCGAGCTGCACGTGCAGAGCCCGCCACAGGGCGGTGCGCACGGCGCTGCTGTCGGGCTGGGCGGCAGGCTCGGTGCTCAACGGCTCGTGCGGGAGTACTTCCGGGCGGCCAGGAACGAGAACACCACGGTGATGCCGATGGCCCAGGCGATGGCGATCCACAGGTCGGCGCCGGGGTCGCTACCGGTGTAGAGCGCCCGTGCCGCGTTCGTGAGCTTGGTGAACGGGTTCCAGTCGGCGAAGGTCTGCAGCCACTGCGGCATCGAGGCGGTCGACACGAAGGCGGACGACACGAACGTCAGCGGGAACATCCAGATGAACCCGGCCGAGTTGGCCGCCTCGACGGACTTCACCGACAGCCCGATCAGGGCCTGCACCCACGAGAAGGCGTAGCTGAAGCCGAGCAGCAGGAGGGTGGCCCCGATGGCGGCGCTGATCGAGCCGCCGATCCGGAACCCGACGATGTAGCCCACGATGAACATCACCACGAAGGTGAAGATGTTCCGGCAGATGTCCGAGAGGGTGCGGCCCACGAGCACCGACGGCTGGTACATGGGCAGCGACCGGAGGCGGTCGATGATGCCCTTCGTCATGTCCTCGGCCACCCCGATGCCGGTGAAGGCGGAGCCGAACAGCACGGTCTGGGCGAACACGCCGGGCATGAGGTACTGGGTGTAGCTGTCGTAGCCGGGGACGTCGATGGCGCCGCCGAACACGTAGTTGAACAGCAGCACGAACATGATCGGCTGGATCGTGGCGAAGATCAGCAGGTCGGGGTTGCGGGGCACGGCGCGCAGGTGGCGCAGGGCCTCCGTCCAGCTGTCGCGCCACACCCACACGAGGCCGCGCGGCACCTCGCGTTGCGGAGGGGGCGCCAGCTCGTCGGCGGCCGCCCGAGCGGTCGTCGTCATCGGTCTCCTCCCTCGTCGGCGTCGCCGTCGGCGGCGTGCCCGGTGAGCTGCAGGAACACGTCGTCGAGGGTGGGGCGGCGAACGACCACGTCGAGCACCTCGATGCCGGCGTCGTCGAGCAGGCGCACCACGTCGGGCACGATCTTGTGCGTCTCGCTCGCCGCGATGGTGACCGTGCGGGCCTCGACGTCAACGTGCTCGGCCCCGGTGACCGCGCAGCGGTCGCGGAGCAGCTCGGCGGTGCGGGCCAGCTCGTCGGGTCGCCCGACCGTCACCTCCAGGCGGTCGCCGCCGATCTGGCCCTTGAGCTCGTCGGCCGTGCCCTTGGCGATCACGGTGCCGTGGTCGATCACCACGATGTCGTCGGCCAGGCGCTCGGCCTCGTCGAGGTACTGGGTGGTGAGCAGGGTGGTGGTGCCTTCGGCCACCAGCTCCTCGATGAGGTCCCACATGCCGAGGCGGCTGCGGGGGTCGAGCCCGGTGGTGGGCTCGTCGAGGAAGAGCACGGTGGGTCGGCTGACCAGGCTCATGGCGATGTCGAGCCGGCGGCGCATGCCGCCCGAGTAGCCCTTGACCACCCGCCCGCCGGCATCGGTGAGGTCGAACCGCTCGAGTAGCTCGGTGGCGCGTGCCCTGGCCTCCCTGGTGCTCAGGTGGAACAGCCGGCCCACGTGCTCGAGGCTCTCGAAGCCGGTGAGGCGCTCGTCGACCGCGGCGTACTGGCCGGTGAGGCCGATGCGGGCCCGCACGCGGCGCGGGTCCGAGGCCACGTCGATGCCGTCGACGGTGGCCCGGCCGGCGTCGGCCTTCAACAGCGTGGTGAGGATCCGCACCGTGGTGGTCTTGCCCGCCCCGTTCGGCCCGAGCAGGCCGAGGACGGTGGCCTTCTCGACCGTGAGGTCGACCCCTCGGAGCGCCTCGGTGTCGCCGAAGCGCTTCTCCAGCCCCTCGACCTCGACGGCGTTCATGGAAGGCGAACCTATCGCCACGAGTTGCCACCCACCGACCGCTTTTCCGCCGAGATCCCCGATCGACCGAGTGGGCTCCACGCGTCTCCGCCACTGCGCCGTGCTGCCGGATTGGTGGTTGACGAAGCAGGTCGCGTGACGTAGAACGGTCCACGTGGTTGTAGAGCCACTGACAGCGACGCGCCGGCGGGCGGGTGATGGGCGGTGGCGGTTTCGGTCGCTGTCGGCCTCGCAGTCGGTTGGCTTGGAGACCTTGTGTATCGCCCGCTGGTAGAGCGCTGGAAGGCCCAGGGTCTCATCGCGCGTACTGACCTGAAGGCAGGTGCACTTGGTCTGAAGCTCTACCTCGCGCTCCTTGTCGTTGGAAGCCTCGTAACGGCCCGGCTTGCATTCGTCAAGTGGCTGGCCTGAAGATCCAAGATGACGTTGGCAGCTCGGGTGTGAGCTTCTGGTACATGAAGGCGGCTGGGCTCGCCAGCAGTGGAGAATGCGAGGTTCCGTCTCGCTCGGAGCCCTCCTACGCCCCGACTCCCGAGAAGGGCTACAGACCGTGACCGCAAATGGTCGACCGCTCGTGGAAGTAGACGAGTGGTTTTTGAAGATTCGGTTCTACCACCCATTGCTTGCCATTCTGGTTGCCGCTGGAGCGGTCGCATTTGGGGCGATGACGGGATACCTGATCCCGATGACCGTGATATCAGTCCTGTGGCTGTCCGCCGTGCTTGGATTCAATCGGTACATGATCGTGCGGGCAGGTGAAGGCGAGTCTGGCCTCTGCTTCACCTACATGAACGGTCGGTCGAGAACGATTGCGGCAGACAGGATCGAGTTGTGCGCGGGGAGCCTCCTGCGCTTTCCCTTCTTCGGTGGCATTCCGGTACGGGAACTAGGAAGGCGACTGCCATTTGGCGTGTTCTACCCGAGTCTCGGTCTGGAGGATCTCAGCAGGCTCACGCAGCTTCTGCCATAGCTTCGGACAGCAGGATCTGAGAGGGAGCGTGGCGCTCCACCTTGCGCATACACCTGCTGGCTTCGGGGAACAGTCCATCAAGTCCTGAAAGGGCGTGCGGTGTGGCAGGCCGTGCGATTCTGAAGCGGGCGACAAGGCAGCCTCCATATTCTGCACGCAGTCCCAGTGCTCAAACCGAGCATAGGCCTGATCTGGCCGCCGCTTCGCAACCGCATAAGTGCCCGTGGAGGGAAGTTCGACCTTCTACAGCCGGGCGGGCGGTACTTCTTGCATCGTCGCTGAGAAGTCAGGCGTCTGGCCTTCTTCGACAGCGCCTGACGAGGAAGCGTCGGTGAGCGCCTTATTCACACGCAACCTCCGGCGCGTGCTGTTCGTGTGGACGGGCGTCGCGCTGCTCGTCCTCGGGGGCTGCGCCTCGGGCGACAACTCGACGACGAGCGCCACGACGGTCATTCCGTCGGCGGAGCAGCTCCGGCCGATGCTGCTGACCGTCTCGGACATGCCCTCGGGGTGGGTGGTGGACCCGAGCGGCTCGATCGACAGCAAGGGTCTGGTGTCGCTGGCTGCCTCGGTGACCTGCAGTCGCTGGGCACCCGGGACACGGCGCACGAAGCGGCGGTCGCCTTCCAGGAGGGCAGCGTCGGGCGCTCGGCCATCAACGAGTCGATCGCCCCGATCACCGCGGGCGAGTTCGACTCGGCCGTCGCCGCCGTCGACGCCTGCACGGAGGTGCAGCTCGACGTCGCCGGCCAGACGGTTCGCGGCTCCATCAGGCCGCTGCCCATCCCGGCGGCGGGTGACGAGTCGGCGGCCTGGCGACTGTCCTTCGAGGTGGGCGGCACGGCGTTCACGAGTGACATGTCGGCGAGCCGGGTGGGCGAGATCGGGGTGCTCCTGGTAGCTATCGACGCTGGCGGAGGAGATCCGGGATTCCTCGCCGACATGATTACGAAGGCGGCAGAGAAGATCGCAGCCCGCTGAGGCAGGACCGACACGAGCCGTGCCCCGCCGACACCTTCGTGCGGATCGCCGTCGTTCCGGCCGTGGAAGGTGGTTCACTTGACCCCGCGGCGCCCGAGTCGGGCGCCGCTCCCGGCGTGGGCGCCGGGCCTTCGAGGAGGGAGCGACCGTGCTCGCAGTCATCATCGTGATCGTGCTGGTGGTGCTGATCGTCGGCTTCACCTGGCTCTCGTTCAACGGCATCGTGAAGATGCGCAACCAGGTCGACAACGGCTGGTCGCAGATCGACGTGCAGCTCAAGCGCCGGGCCGACCTCATCCCCAACCTGGTCGAGACCGTGAAGGGCTACGCCGCCCATGAGCGCGGCACGCTCGAGGCGGTCATCCAGGCCCGCAGCGCCAGCGTGCAGGCCAACACCCCCGCCGAGGCCGCCGCCGCCGAAGGCCCCATCACCCAGGCCCTGGGCCGGCTGTTCGCCCTCGCTGAGCAGTACCCGAACCTCAAGGCCGACGTGAACTTCCAGCAGTTGCAGCAGGAGATCACCTCGACCGAGGACCGGATCGCCTACGCGCGGCAGTTCTACAACGACTCGGTCATGAACTACCACAACAAGATCGACACGTTCCCGGGGATGGTCGTGGCCAAGCTCGGCACCTTCCCGCACCGGGAGTTCTTCGACGCCCCCGAGGCCGACGAGGCCGTGCCGCGAGTGCAGTTCTGAGCGGCCCCCCGTCCGCCGCCTTCCTGTCGACCCGACCGTGACCCACCACCCATGAGCGACGCCACCGGCTTCATCGCCGAGCAGCGCCACAACCGGCGCGCCACCGTGGTGATCCTGGCCGGTACGTTCGCCCTGCTGTTCGTGGTGGCCAACGCCGTGGCAGGGGCGCTCGGCGGCTACACCCAGCAGGGCGACTGCCACACGGTCCGCAACGCCCGCGGCGTCCTCGAGCAGTCGTGCACCACCCGCTTCCACTTCAACGCCGTGGTGCTCGGGGTGACCGTCGCCCTCGTCGCCGGCTACCTGATCTTCGCCTGGCTGGCCTCCGCCTCGGCGGCGCTCACCATGGTGCGGGCCCGGCCGGCCGACGGGCCGGAGTTCGCCGAGCTGCGGGCGCTGGTCGAGCAGATGGCCATCGCCAGCGGCCTGCCGTTGCCCAAGGTGTTCGTGGTCGACGACCCCGCGCCCAACGCCTTCGCCACCGGCCGCAACCCGAAGAACGCGGCCATCACCGTCACCACCGGCCTGCTCGCCATCATGTCGAGGCGTGAGCTGCGCGGCGTGCTGGCCCACGAGATGTCCCACATCCGCAACCGGGACATCGCCGTCACCACGCTGGCCGTGCTGGCGGTGGGCGCAATCGCGGTGATCGCCGACATCGCCCTGCGCATCGGCATCTTCGGCGGCGGCCGCCGGCGCGACGACAACGGCCTGCCCATCCTCCTGCTGGTCTCGCTGGCGCTCTACCTCATCGCCGTGCCCGCCGGGCTGTTGCTGAAGGCGGCCCTGTCACGCAAGCGGGAGAGCCTGGCCGACGCCAGCGCAGTGGAGCTCACCCGTGAGCCGGGCGGCATCCGCTCGGCGCTCGAGAAGCTCGAGGCCGACACCACCGTCATCTCCCACCCGTCGGCCGCCACCGCCCACCTCTGGATCGAGTCGCCGCTCGAGCGCAGCGACGAGCACGGGCTGCAGGGCTCGTTCGGCCGGCTGATGGACACCCACCCACCCCTGGCCGAGCGCATCGCCAAGCTGCGGGCCATCGAGGGGCTCGACCCGAACAGCCGCGGCCCCAACGACCCGCTGCCCACGGCCCCCGGCCAGCCCTAGCCCTCCGGTCGTTCGAGCTCCTCCGGTCGCTCCGCGTCGTTGGCGGTGACCTCGTCGTGCCCGTCGGCGCCCGGCGCGGCCAGGGCCCGCATGGCGAGGGCGCCGAGGCCGCCGAGGATGCCGCCCTCGGAGCCGACGACGATGTCGGGTGTGATCTTCACGTGGCCGCCGGCGATCTCCCGCAGGGCCGCCACCAACGCCGTCTGCTCCGGACCGATGGCCTCGCGCTGGGCCTCGAAGCCGGCGGCGCGGGCCAGACCCAGCTTCTGCTCGGCCTCCGCGTTCGCCGAGCCGATGGCCTTGATCCGCTCGGCGTCGGCGTTGCCGGTGGTGGTGATGACCGCGGCCTCGCCCTCGGCGCGGGCGGCGGCGGCCCGGGCGCTGGCCGTCTCGATCTCGATGGACACGTTGGCCTGGGCCAGCTGGGCCTGCATGTCGGCCACGCCCCGCTGCTGCTCCAGGGCCACCCGAGCCTCCTGGGCCGAGCGCTGGTTGGCGAACGTCTCCCGCTCCTGCGCCGCGATCTCCCGGCTGGTGAGCACCTGCACCAGGTCGGTCGGGAACACGACGTCCTGGATGTACACGCCACGCGTCTCGACCTCGTAGCGGTCGAGGTAGCTGCGGATGTACTGCTCGGCCTCGGCCTGCACGCTGTCGCGCTTCTCGATGAACTCCGTGGCGCCGAGCGACTGCAACTTGTTGCGGAAGTAGTTGCCGACGGCCGACTGCAGCACCTCGTTCACCAGGTTCTGCATGGTGCCGACCATCGAGATCACCTTCGGCGCCCGGGTGTCGGGCACGTGGATCTGCACCTGCAGGTCGATGCTGAAGTCGAACGCCTCCTTCGACTTGGCGTCGATCGGGGAGAGGCGGGCGTCGAGGTCGTGGGCCTCGCTCGTGGCGCGCGACCAGTTGAGCGTGAGGATCGACGTGGGCACCACCTCGGCCTCGTAGATGCGCGGGTTCAGCGTGTACTTGCCCGTGCGCAGCGGCTCGGACCAGATGCCCTGGTGGCCCGGCTTCACGATCGAGCCGAACTTGAACTCGGCGCCGGTGGTGTCCTCGGTGGGCAGGCCCACGTACGACTTGATGACCGCGACCTCGCCCTGCTTCACCACGAGCATCTCGCGCAGCTCGACCCGCACCAGGAACGGGTTGAGCAGGTACGAGCCGTACAGGAGCGGGTCGTGCTGCAGGCCGATGCAGCCGCCGTTGTCGAGGAAGGCCTGGTAGTCCTGGTAGTTGTCGTGAAGGTCGTTCTTGGAGGCGAGCACGGCCTGGATGACCTGGATGGGCGAGGTGGCGCCCTGCTCGAGGGCGGTGATGTCGCCGAAGCCGCCGATGCGGCTGGCGATGTCGCCCGACGGCGGTCCCTCCAACGCGGTGACCACCCCGACCAGGTCGGTCTCGCCGACCGGGGTGATGTTGAAGACCTTGAGCGCCTCGGGGTTGATCTGGCCGATGGCGTCCTCGGCCGCCTGCGACACCAGCTCGCCGAAGGTCGTGGTGGTGGTGGCGACCACGAACCCGATGGGGTGGAGCGGCGCCGTGGTGCCGGGGGGCAGCACCGGTCGCTGCACGCCCCGCTGGCCCCCGTTGTCGAGGAACGTGCGGATGTCGGCGAAGTTGCCGAACTCGGGGCGGTAGCGGGCCGACTTGGCCCCCGTGGGCAGCGAGGTGCCCACCTGGGCGATGACCACGCCGATGTGGTCCGGCGGCACCTGCACCCACGGGTAGGTGCTGACCTTGTTGACCGGCCACAGCTTGAAGCGGGTGCCGGGCATGAGCAGGTCGGCCTGGTACCCGGCCTCGCCCCGCAGGGCGACGAGCTGGTCCTCGGGGAGCCGTCGACCGATCCGCTTGGCCACCAGGCCCACCTCGGCGGGCCCGATCGAGTGGAAGGACCGCAGGACCACGAACAGCACGGCGAGCCCCACGACCGCGAGGGCCACGAGGAGGGACAGGGGCAGGTCGGACATGGTCTCTCCGCGATCGACGGGTCGGCCGGCACGGTACCGGTGCCGCGTGGGCGCCCGCTTGGGTCGTTCGCACCAATGGGCCGGCCGACGGGTGCGGCGAGCGGGCGCGATGGCGTACCCTCTCCGGCGCTCCGGCGGCGCCCCGGGTGCACGTTCGCCTCACCCGGTGGCGAATCGAGCCGTGAGGGCCATACTGGACGGCTCTCGCGCGCGGAAGGAACGCATGGAATTCGAGATCGGCTCCAAGGTCATCTACCCCGCCCACGGCACGGCCGAGGTCATCGGCCGCTGCGTGCGGGAGGTCAACGGGGAGAAGGTCACCTACCTGGAGCTCTCCGTGGCCGCCGGCGACGAGTCCTGGCGGGGCGGTGCCCTGAAGGTGTCGGTGCCCGAGGATCGCGCCGAGGACCTCGGCGTGCGCCCCGCCATCTCCCTCGAGGAGGTCGACGACGTGCTCGCCGTCCTCGCCGTGCGCTCGGTGCGCGTGCCCACCAACTGGTCCCGGCGGTTCAAGAACCACCAGGAGAAGATGAAGTCGGGCGACATCTACGAGTGCGCCGAGGTCGTGCGCAACCTCGCCCTGCGCGACCGCCAGTCGTCGCTGTCCAGCGCCGAGAAGGCCATGCAGGTCCGGGCCCGGCGCATCCTCGTGTCCGAGCTGGCCGTCTCGTGGGACGTCACCCTCGAGGAGGCCGGCGCCCGGGTCGACGCCGTCCTCGCCGACGACTGATCCCCTCCTTCGCGATCCTCTGCGTGCGTCGTCGCGGGGAGGCGTCATCCGCGTGCGATCCTGGGGCCCATGGGGGAGACCTTCTGGGGACTGGTGGCGGGCACCGCGGCGCAGCATCCCGACCGCGTCCTGCTCGCTGACGACCACGGCCGCTCGCTGACCGCAGCCGACCTGGCACGGGAGGCCGAGCAGGTCGCCGCCGGGCTGCACCAACTCGGGGTGCGCCCCGGCGACGTGGTGTCGTGGCAGCTGCCCACCGTGCTCGAGGCGCCGGTGCTGATGGCGGCGTGCGCCCGCCTGGGCGCCCTGCAGAACCCGGTCATCCCGCTGCTGCGCAACCGGGAGGTCGGCCACATCAGCCGCCAGCTGGGCACGGCGGTGTTCGTCGCGCCGGCGGTGTGGCGAGGGTTCGAGCACGCCGCGATGGGCCGCGAGCTCGGGCTCGAGACCGTCGAGCTCGACCTCGACGGAGAGCCCGGGCCGGAGATGCGTCTGCCCGTCGGGGATCCGGCGGTGCTGCCCGCTCCGCCCGACGACGGCACCGAGTTCCGCTGGGCCTACTACTCCTCGGGCACCACCGCCGACCCCAAGGGCGCCCGCCACTCCGACCAGACCGTCATGGCGTCGGCCAACGGCATGGCCGTGGGCATGGGGTTCGCGCCCGGCGAGGTGTACCCGATCGCCTGGCCGTTCACCCACATCGGGGGCATCACCATGCTCACGTCGGTGCTGCGGGCGGGCGGCACCCTCGTGCTGTTCGACGCCTGGGACCCGGTCGGCACCCCCGAGCGCATGGCCGCCCACGGCGCCACCATCCTCGGTTCGGCCCCGCCGTTCTTCCGGGCGTACCTCGACGCCGAGGCCCGCCACGGCGGGGGCCTGTTCCCGAAGCTGCGGATCTGCACCGGAGGCGGCGCGCCCATCCCGGTGGAGATCAACCGGGAGCTGGTCGAGGCCTTCGGCATCCCGGGAGTCGTCTGCGCCTACGGGCTCACCGAGTTCCCCGTCGCCACCTGCGAGATGCCCACCGACCCGTGGTTGGGCACCACCGTCGGGCACCCGTCGCCCGGCGTGGAGGCCCGCCTCGTCGACGGCGAGCTGCGGCTGAAGGGCCCGCAGTGCTGCCTCGGCTACGTGGACACGGCCCTCGACGCCGACGGCTTCGACGACGAGGGCTGGTTCCGCACCGGCGACCTGGCCACCATCGACGAGCAGGGCGTGGTGCGCATCACCGGCCGGGCCAAGGACGTGGTCATCCGCAACGCCGAGAACATCTCCGCGCTCGAGGTGGAGGACGCGGTGCTGAGCCACCCCGACGTGGTCGACGTCGGGGTCATCGGGGTGCCCGACGCCCGCACCGGCGAGCGGGTCTGCGCCGTCGTGGTGCTGCGGGACGGGGCGTCGCTCGACGTCGCCGCGCTGGGCGCCCACTGCGTCGAGCGGGGCCTCGCCCGCTACAAGTGCCCCGAGCAGGTCCTGGTGGTCGAGGCCATCGGCCGCAACCCCATGGGCAAGATCTTGAAGAACGACCTGCGAGAGCTGGCTGCCCGGTCCTGACCCCGAAGGGGCCGCCGCGCACCCTCGCCGGCGTGGCCGTGGTGCCCCGACCGGCGGTGCTCGGGACGGCTCTGGATAGAATATCCAAAACAGCCGCTCTCCAAGGGGGACCGTCGTGAACGTCGAGGACATGATCTTCATCAGCGTGGACGACCACGTGGTCGAGCCGCCCGACATGTTCGAGGGCCGCATGCCGGCCGCCTACGCCGACCGGGCGCCCAAGATCGTGCGCAACGCGCGTGGCGACGACGTGTGGGAGTTCGAGGGGGCCAAGATCCCCAACATCGGGCTCAACGCGGTGGCCGGCCGTCCCAAGGAGGAGTACGGCGTCGACCCCACCTCCTACGAGGAGATGCGCAAGGGCTGCTGGGACGTCGACGAGCGGGTGAAGGACATGAGCGCCGGCGGCGTGCTGGCGTCGATGAACTTCCCGTCGTTCCCGTCGTTCTCGGGCCGGCTGTTCCTGACCACCGAGGACAAGGAGCTGGCCACGGCGGTGGTCCGGGCCTACAACGACTGGCACATCGACGGCTGGTGCGGCGCCCACCCCGACCGCTTCATCCCGATGGCCATCCCGATGCTGTGGGACCCCGAGCTCACCGCGGCGGAGATCCGCCGGGTGGCCGACAAGGGCTGTCGGTCGCTCACGTTCACCGAGAACCCCGCGACCTTGGGCCTGCCGAGCTTCCACTCCGAGCACTGGGACCCGATGTGGAAGGCGATCGTCGACACCGACACCATCCTCAACGTGCACCTCGGCTCCTCGGGCCAGCTCGCCGTCACCGCCCCCGACGCCCCCATCGACGTGATGATCACCCTCCAGCCGCTCAACATCTGCCAGGCGGCGGCCGACCTGCTGTGGTCGCGGGTGTTCAAGCAGTACCCCACCCTGCGGGTGGCGCTGTCGGAGGGCGGCACGGGCTGGATCCCGTACTTCCTCGACCGGCTCGACCGCACCTACGACATGCACCACGCCTGGACCGGCCAGGACTTCGGCGGGAAGCTGCCCAGCGAGGTGTTCCTCGAGCACTTCATGACCTGCTTCATCGCCGATCCCATCGGCCTGCAGCTGCGCCACGAGGTGGGCGTCGACAACATCTGCTGGGAGATGGACTACCCGCACTCCGACTCGTCGTGGCCCGAGGCCCCCGAGGAGTTCGCCGCCGCGTGCGAGCGCTACGGCGTCACCGACGACGAGATCGACAAGATCACGTTCGAGAACGCCATGAAGTGGTACCAGTTCGACCCGTTCTCGATCCGGCCCCGCGAGCAGTGCACCGTGGGCGCGCTGCGGGCCGAGGTCGCCGGCCACGACGTGTCGGTGAAGTCCTACGACACCGGCCGCTTCGAGCGCTCCGACATCAGCCTCGGCGAGCTGGCCGGTCGCGCCACCGCCTGACCCCCGAGCTGGTTCTGTTCGTTCCGGAGACCGGAACGAACAGAACCAGCGTCGGGGAGGTCAGCGCTTCTTCTGCTGCAGACGGTCGCGGATGGCCCGCACGTGGTCGGCGAAGCCGGGGCGGTCCATCGACCACTGCTGCACGCCGAGCTCGAGGTCGAACGCCTCCTGGAGCGTGGCGGGCTGTGCGTTCAGCGTCTGCTTGGCCCGCAGCATCAGCTCCCGGTCGCGCCCGGCGGCCCGGGTGGCGAGCTTCATGGCGAGCGGCAGCGCGTCGGCG
>JAKOVH010000002.1 GCA_029782145.1 Actinomycetes bacterium
ACGGCTCGACGCCCACTTCCGCCGGCTCATCGCCGAAGAGGTCCTCGTGTCACTGGCTGACTGAGTCGCTCAACCCCCTGATTGAGGTCGCATGGAGATCATCCCCGACAAGCGCAAACTGATCGGACTCGTCGAGCAGGCCGGAGCCGGCAAGCTGTGCCTCCCGAACTTCCAGCGTGACTTCGTCTGGACCCGCGACGCCATCGCAGACCTGCTGCGATCGGTGCTGCGCGGCTACTTCATCGGATCCGTGCTCCTCCTGCGGGCCGACCCCGAGCGGCCCCCGTTCGCACCCATCGCCCTGCGCGGTTCGAACCCCGGCTCGTCGACGCTCCGCCCGGAGTGGCTGGTCCTCGACGGCCAACAGCGACTGACGTCGCTGATCTACGCATTGACCGCGCCAGAACTCGGCTCAAGAACTCCAAGAATCCCCGGCGATTCTTCATCGATCTTGATGCACTGACCGACGACGCCGACAACGACGACATCGTGCTCGACCGAACTCCCCGCGAGGTGCGTCGTGACGGGCTCGAAACTCCCGAAGGGCAATGGAAGAGCCACAAGCTTCCGTGCACGGCGCTTCTACGCGAACGGGACTTCCTGCGCTGGCGTGACGGTATCGACGACTGGCTTCACGAGAACGACCCCGCCGAGCATCAACGCTTTCGAGAGGAATGGCGCGAGCCGTGGACCGAAGCGGTCGGCAGGTTCCAATCGTTCGAGGTTCCCGTCGTGGAGCTACCGCGGGTCGCTGACGATGACGCCGACGCCATCGGACGAGTCTGCGCGATCTTCGAGAAGTTGAACTCCACCGGCGTGGAGCTCTCCGTTTATGACTTGCTCACGGCGAGGCTCTACCGATCGCAGATCGACCTTCACGCGCTCTGGGACGAAGCGGTCCTCCAGCACCCACTCCTCGCTGCGTGGTCGGGCGGGAGTGCTGACACCAACAACTTCGGTGTTTTGGTGCTGCGAACGCTCGCCCTCATGCGGGACCTCGAGCCAAAGCCGAAGATGCTCATCAATCTCGCGCCGAAGGGCTTCGAGGAGGACTGGCGTCGGGCGACGGCCGCAGTCGAACGAGCACTCGAACTGGCGACCCACGTCGGGCCTGACGGCTTCGGCGTGTTCAACAAGAAGTGGTTGCCCGGCTTCGGGCTCGTCCCAGTTCTGGCGGCGCTGCGAGCCCACATCGAGGATCATCGTCTTGGCGACGCGCCGAGAGCGGACTTGAGGCGCTGGTACTGGTGCTCGGTCTTCCTGGAGCGGTACTCGAGCACGGTGGAGACGAAGTCCCGCCGTGACTACAGCGAGTACAAGCGGCTGTGGAACGGGGAGGACATCACAACGACGGTGATGGCGGAGGCGGCCGCCAGGATCGGCTCGCCCACCTACTCGGTGCGAGACAGCACGAGTTCAGCAAGTTCGGTGTACTCGGGCGTCTTCTGTCTGCTTGCGATCAACGGGGCGCGTGACTGGGCGGCGGCGGAGGCGATCGAGCTCCAGAAGCTCGAAGACCATCACATCTTCCCGCAGAGCTACCTCAACAAGCGAGGCTTCGATCCGAAGCGTGACAAGACAGCGATCAACAGCATCGTCAACCGAACGCTGATCTCCGACGCGACGAACAAGATCATCAGCGACAAGGCACCTGCGGACTACGTCGTGGATACTCGTGTGTTTCCGCAGCCGGCGACCGATCTCGTCGGGCCGCACTTCATCGATGCCGCTGCGCTCTCGTCGATGATGGCTGCGAGCGCGGACTCCGAAGGATCGGTCCTTCGCGAGGTGTACGAGCGGTTCTCGGTTTCCCGCGAAGGAGCCATCGTGAGCGAGATTCGCCGCGCCTGCGGGGTGACGAAGAGCGCCGTGCCCCCGGCTGATGAATCGGACTTGGACGATGAGCAGTAGGCGGGGCTGCACCGCACACCTGTCACTCGCCCCAGGTTGTCGAACCGCAATGAGCTTCCGGGGCGTCCGTTCTCGCTGCCCGCAGAGACGAGTCGTCTCGTCGATCCCCGGCATCGCGTCACACCCCCTGCGTACGATCGGGGTACGACGGGAGGCGAGGCGGATGGTCGAGACCGTGACTGTGGACCCAGACGAGCTAGAGGAGGACGCTGATCCGGTCTCACGCGTCGTGGCCCTGGCGCTCGACTGGTCCCAGAGTGGTCGGCTCGATCGAAGCGTGTTCAACCAGATCCTCGAGGAGGTCGAGCTTCCCGCCCGCCACTACCGCGAGCTGCAAGTAGCCCTCGAGTCCGCTGGCATACGCCTGTACGACAGCGAGGTCCCCGCTGACCCAGCCGAGGCAGACGCTGATCGTGGATGGGATGGCTCGGGCTTCGGGGAGTTCTTGAAGCGATCAGCGCATCGGATCCTGACGCCCGGGGAAGAGATCGCACTCGCCGAGCGCATCGACCGGGGTCGACTCGCTCAGATGGCCCTGGACGAACGAACTGAGCTGACCTTCGAGGATCGCCGGGATCTGGAGCGGCGAGTCTTGGACGGTGAGCGTGCGGCGGAGGAGTTCGTACGCCACAACGTGCGTCTCGTGATCCACAACGCCAAGCGGTTCAGTCGGCGCCTCTCGGGCGGACTCACCTTCGAGGACCTTGTCCAGGAGGGCTACTTCGGCCTCGCACGGGCGGTCGAGAAGTTCGATCCCTCGAAGGGCTTCAAGTTCTCCACCTACGCGACCTGGTGGATCCGCCAGTCGATGGAACGTGCCATCGCCGACAAGGGGCGAACTATACGGGTGCCCGTTCACTATCACGAACAGATCGCCGCCCTATGGCGCGCTGAACAGACCATCGTGGCTGAAGGCGGGGAGCCGACGATTGAGGCGGTCGCATCGCTGATGGGCGTTTCGCCGAAACGGGTAGCTGAGGTCCGGCGTATCGCGCTGCACCCGTCGTCGCTCGACGCGCCGGTGGAAGAGGGTGGCGCCACCCGCGGAGACTTCATCGGCGACATGGCCATACCGCCAGTCGAGCAACAGATCGAAGCAGCGGCGATCCGAGAAGCCGTGGCCGAGATGCTCCTCGAGGGACTGAACGATCGAGAGCGCCTTGTCGTGCAGCGGAGATTCGGGCTTGGTGGGCACGAGCCCGAGACGCTGGAGACGATCGGCAAGGACCTGGGTGTGACGCGAGAGCGAATCCGCCAGATCGAAAGCAAGGCGTTGAAGAAGCTCCAGCATCCTCACCGGTCTGCCAAGCTGCGAACCTTCCTCGAGAGGGATTGATGCTCGCCTGCTGGGACTGCCGCAACCTCGAGAACTTCGTGCAGGTCTCGCCTCGCGGTGACGCGCGCTCCGTGCAGCAATCCTCATCGGGCCTGAAGCCCCTGTCATGGGATCAGGCGGATACCCGCCAACCCGGGCTGTACTGCGCGTCCTGCGGAAGTCCGATCGAAGGCGAAGTCGACCAGCTCGGCCTCGATGACTCCAGGCTCGACTTCGTTGAGCCGCAGGACTTCCGGGCAGAGCTGCTCGTTGAGGAGCTGAAGGCCCTCCGGCCAGACGCCCACTGGGAGCGCCTCGAGCTTCCGGCTCAAGACCCCCGCTTCCGTGACCTCGACGCAGATCTCGCGCCGCCCGTCGCGGCCGCTCTCAGTCGCACGGGTCGGCAGCGCCTGTACACGCACCAGGCCGACGCGGTCGAGGCGGCGCTTCGAGGTGGCCATGTGGTGCAAGCGACCCCAGCTGGATCAGGCAAGTCACTTGGCTTCGTCCTTCCTGTCCTCGACACACTCGTTCGGGAACCTGACGCGACCGCCTTGTTCATCTTCCCGCTCAAGGCTCTGGCGAACGACCAGCTGGCGGGCCTCGCACGCTTCTCAGTCGACGATGACCCGTGGCTCGACCACAGCTCTTTCGACCTCAGACTCACCGCCGACTCGGAACCGATCCGGGTCGGCCGGTACGACGGGAGCACCCTGAAGCACGAGCAGGTCGAGGTCCGACGGTCAGCTCGGCTGATCA
The DNA here is from genome assembly GCA_029782145.1 of Actinomycetes bacterium. Taxonomy (GTDB): domain Bacteria; phylum Actinomycetota; class Acidimicrobiia; order Acidimicrobiales; family Acidimicrobilacustridaceae; genus CAMFLJ01. The sequence goes on from JAKOVH010000002.1 coordinate 3,986, forward strand.
TTGCCACACCCGACATGCTTCACGCGTCCGTCCTCCGTATGGCGCACCAGACCTACAAGGACAAGACGAGTTGGGCGCCGTTCCTTCGGGGCCTCCGGTTCGTGGTGCTCGACGAGATCCACTCCTACCAGGGAGTATTCGGGTCGGCTGTTGCCAACGTGCTCCGGCGGCTCCGGCGTGTAGCCAACCGCTACGGCATGGATCCGAAGTTCCTCACGGCCTCTGCCACGATCGGTAACCCCGTAGACCTCGCCGAACGCTTGACTGGCGTCTCGCCCTTCGAACTCGTCGACAACGACGGATCGGGTCGGCGGAGTCGAGTGGTCCTCATCTGCAACCCGCCGGAGCGCGACAAGGAGGCGGCGACCACCAAAGCCCAAGCCACCAAGAAGGAGCGGGATGACGAGGCGGGAGAGCCCGGCGAAGCAGGTCGGATCGCTCCGCAGACGATCGCGATCGATGTCGTGTCGAAGGCGGCCCTTGCATCGGAGAGCCACCTGCCCATTCGGACCATTGGGTTCTGCCAGTCCCGGAACGCCGTCTTCCAGCTTTCGAAGCGAATCCAGGGCAGCCTCACCGAACTGAAGCGAGCAGACCTAGCCGACCACGTAGCACCGTACGCGGCGACCTTCCTCGCCGATGACCGGGTGGAAGAGGAGGGAAAGCTCCGCGATGGCACAACCCTCGCCATCATCTCGACGAGCGCGCTCGAGCTCGGCATCGACATTCCTGACCTCTCACTCGCTGTGCTCGTCGGGTACCCCGGCCAGATCTCCTCCTTCCGTCAGCGCGCTGGACGTGTCGGCCGGACGGGGGAGGGGCTGGCAGTGCTCATCGTCGGCGACGACCCGCTGCAGCAGTTCCTCGCCCGCGACCCCGAGGCCCTGCAGAGGCTGCTCGCTGCTCGCGCGGAGGACGTCGTCCTCAACGCGGAAGCCCCCGAGATCGCGCGGCGCTACGGCTTGGCGCCAGCCCAGGAGGAGTTCGGTGGCATCGCCTACGAGGACGCCTCGTACTTCGGTGCCGAGGTCGTAGACGACTGGCTGCGCGACGCAACCGGCCCACCGACCACTGAGATTCGCGGCATCGGCTACTGGCATCAGCCCTGGGGAGAGGATCCCTACGCCAACCTACGCAGCTCGGTATCGGGTAAGAGCTACACCGTCGTCGCCGCGTCCAAGCGAGATCGGAAAGCGATCGGCGTCATCGATGAGGCCAGTGCACCACGCGACGCGTTCGTTCCGGCGATTTGGACAGGCCCCGGCGGGGATCTCTACCGGGTCGTCGGATTTGAGCAGGACCGAGCAGAGATCTACTGCGAGGGTCCGATCGAAGCCGGCTTCCAGACCCGCGGTGTGTCGATCGACAGGGTTGAGGTACTGGGGGAGCATCATCCCGTGGCCCAGCACGGGGACGCTCGCGTCGGCTACGGAGTCCTCCGCATCACCCGGCAGGTCTTCTCGTACCGTCAGCAGCATTTCTCGGGCGTCGAGAAGTCGTTCCCGGTCGAGCGCGGTTGGCCGCCAGTCGAGTTCGTTACGGACGGCCTCTTCCTTGAATCGCAACCCGAGTGGTTCGCTGACGACCAGGAGCGGGAGTCCGTCCTCCGGTCCGTTGAACACGTCCTCCTCAGCGTTGCACCAGCGCTCATCGCCTGCGACCCCTACGACCTCGACGCGTCGAGCGACCGTCACGGTGTGTACGTCTATGACTCATTCGGCGGCGGACTCCGGCTCAGCGAAGTGCTCTTCCACCGGATAGATGAACTGACACAACTGGGGCTCGAAGTGGTCGGGACCTGTCCGTGTGCGAGCGGCTGCCCGAGCTGCATCATGCTGTCCCGGCGACCCGACGGGAACAAGGGGTTGTCGAAGGCGGGGGCGCTCATGCTCTTGGGCCGACTCAACTCGGCCGCAGCCGGGGGGAGCGCGAACTGATGGCGACTGAGTGGATCCTCACCTACAAGCCGGGCTTCTTGAACGAGGTGCTTGCGCTGCCCGAGAAGAACCGCGATCAGGTGCTCACCAAGATCGTCGATCTCGAGCGCGACCCACGTGCCGACGGGCACGCCAAGAAGCAGCTGAAGCACATGAAGAACAAGCTCCACCGGCTGCGGTCGGGGGACTTCAGAATCTTCTACACATTCGATGAGACCCACGTGAGTCTTCTCGCGCTGCGGCGCCGAGATGACGAGACGTACGACGCCGACGTCGACCCCGAGTTCCTCGGCGGCGGTGCCGTCGACGTCGACCTGGAGGACATCGAGTCATCGGCCCAGACGCAACAACCGAGCTGGGAAGACTGGATCAAACCAGTCGAGCCCCAACGGACGCCTCTTCCCGAGCCCATCACTCCTGACCTCCTCCGGGCACTGCGCGTCCCCGAAGAGCTCCATGCCCGACTGCTCCCGTTGGAGTCACAGGAACAGCTCTTGGAGTGCCCAGGCGTACCGGACGAGATCCTCCTGAAGATCGACGAGCACATGTTCGCTCGGCCAGTTTCCGCCCGGCTGGAGGAGAAGGACCTTGTCGGGGCGAGTGGCGATGACCTCTTCCGCTACGTGCGCGGCGAGCTGCAGGACTTCCTTCTCAAGCTCAGCCCCGAGCAGGAGCAGTACGCGAGGTGGGCGATCTCTGCAGCGGGACCAACTCTGGTGAAGGGGGGGCCCGGCAGCGGCAAGAGCACTGTCGCGCTCTACCGGGTTCGTGAGATCCTCCGAGTCCTTCGGTCTGAGGGAGAGGCTTCACCGCGGATCCTCTTCACCACGTACACGCGGCCGCTCGTCAACATGACGAAGCAGCTCCTCGCGCTCCTTCTGGATCCTGCCGACCTTCGTCGCGTCGAGGTCCGCAACTACGACAGACTCGTCCGTGAGGTCGTGCAAGGGGCCGGTCGGCGGTTCAACATCGCGAAGCCCAACCAGGAGCGTTCAGCATTCAGCGAAGCCTTCCGGGGCGTGCGCCTCAGCGGCACCGCCGACGAACAGGCGAAGCTGAGGTCCTTCCTCGACCGTCTCGGCGTCGACTACCTGAGAGATGAGGTGCTCTCGATCATCCAAGGCCGTGATCTCCCTGACCTCGCCGCGTACCAGGCGGCTGCAAGACACGGCCGGCAGATCCCGTTCACCGCGCAGCAGCGAGAGGCGGTGTGGGCGATCCATCTGGAGTTCATGCGACGGCTCACCGCGAAGGGTCTGCGGACATGGCAGCAAGCCCGGGCCGAGGCGGCAGACCTCGTGCACAGCGGACGCGCGAAGCAGCTCACATACGACGCGGTGGTGATTGACGAGGCGCAGGATCTCGACCCAACAGTGCTGCGGATGCTCGTCGAGATGTGCGCCGCTCCGAATCGGTTGTTCATCACCGCCGACCAGAACCAGTCGATCTACCGCAGCGGCTTCAACTGGTCGGACGTCCACGACGATCTGAACTTCAGGGGCCGCACCGGCGTGCTGCGAGCGAACCATCGCTCGACCCGACAGGTGGCGGAGGCGGCGCGGAGCTACCTCGGTGCGGGCACGGGATCCGTTGCGCCCGACGAGCAGTCCTACGTCCACGAAGGCCCCGAGCCCGCGGTGCGTCGGGTCGATTCCGACGAGGCAGAGACCGAGCTCTTGCTTGCGTACTTCAACGCGGCGTCTCGCGAACTGCGCCTGACGCTCGGTAGCTGCGCAGTGCTCGTACCGACGAACGCGATCGGCAACTCGATCGCCGAGCGACTGAGTGCCGGTGGGCTCGAGGCCGTGTTCCAAGAGTCCGACGCGGTCGACCTCACCACCAAGGCGGTGAAGGTCATCACGCTGCAGGCCTCCAAGGGTCTCGAGTTCCCTATCGTCGCCGTCGCTGGTCTACTCGATCCTCACTTCCCATTCGTCCCGCCGTCGGCCTCCGTCGATGCCGTGGTAGAGACGCTGGCGAAGGATCGTCGGACCATGTTCGTGGCGATGACCCGAGCCATGCGCGCCCTGCTGGTTCTCCCGCCGGCCGGCAGCGACAGCACGCTCTACGAGGGCTTCGACCCCGAACTGTGGAACGTCGGATGACCTACGCCGAACGTGCTCGGGAGCACGGTGCTCTCCTGATCTGGGATGGGCGATGACAGTCAGCTTGGCGGATCTGTTTGACGAGGCGGAGGATGAGGCGATCTACAAGTTCGTTCTCTCATCTGTGACTCCCGACTGCGATCGACCGGATCTCGTGGCTGGGTTGGCTCAGCTATTGGCCTCCAACAAGGCCGACCCACGCGTCACGGCCGACTTGCTCAATGCCGCGGGCTGGGCTCCGGCGATCGCGACTCTCCGTAGGGGCAGGGTGTCGGTTCGTCGCGGAGACTTCGGTGAGGCTCTCGCTGCCGAAGCCGCGGAGTCATTGGACGAGATGGTCGTTCCAGTCCGAAAGCTTCGGTATCAGATCGATCCGAACCAAACCCTTCCCGGGAGTGACGTGGTCGCCTTCGTCCTCGACGACGATGGTGGGATTGATGACCTGGAGTTCATCGAGTCGAAGTACCGGACAGCCCCGCACCTCGACCTTGCGGTTGAGGCTCACGAGCAGCTCGCTGCAGATCGGGAGGGTGGGTACGCAACGACGCTCAACTTCCTAGCGCACCGCCTCAAGGAGATCGACGGAGAGCTCTACGAGTCCTTCATCGCCTTTCTGAAAGAGCGCGACGTGAAGGACTCGCGACACACGATTGTCCTCACCTTCGACGAAGACCACTGGGACGCTTCGGTTGCGGACAACCTCGACGACCTGCCGGACCACCTGCCCGAGCTATGGCTTCGGCTGTTCCCACTCGAGGAGGCAACCAGACTGATCGAGGACGTCTACGCAGAACTCCTCTGGGACGTGCTGGACGATGTCTGACGCCACGATCGACCTCCTCGAGCTGCCGAGGTTCCAGAACGAGCTAGCGCAGATCGGAGCGCGAGCTGCGCTCAAGGAACTCGACTCGGACTCCACCATCCGGTGGCGGTACAGAAGTGAGCGTGTCGTCCGCAACCTCACTGCAGCGGGTCAGGTCATTCTCGCCAAGGCGAAGTCCGATGAGGGCACGTTCGGCGACCAGCGATCGGCCCTGACTCTCGCACGGGCATGGGAGCACCTCGCCACCCTCGAAGAACGTGTTGATTCGGCGGCTGCGTTGCTCAACTCCGCAGTCTTCTACGAGCTCGCCGGTTACCAGGCGAACTCGACCTGCCTGGCGCGCGTGGCCGTGGACCAGGAGAGGTGGACGAGCGCACCAGCGCTCGACGGTCTGATCAGCGCGTTCCTGCAGCGCTTGTTCTTGCGCGTCACCACGCTGAGGGCACCGTTGACGGAGCTACCGCCGGTTGCATTGATAGCGACGGATGATGAGATCGAGCGACGAGCGAGTCACGCCGTGACTGCCATCGCGCTGTCCGAGGCTTCTGCCTTCTTTCTAACCGGTGATGATTCGCACATTGATGCTGCCCTGGAACATCTTGCCCTAGCGAGGCAAGGGCTAGCGCAGGTCGGTGATGCGGTTGCGTACAACGCCGTCGTTGGGGTTGAGCACGTCCTTCCGCTCATGGTCGATCGATCCACCTGGAAGCACCTTGGCGCCGTCAGCGATTCGCCTCGATGGACGCGGTATCTCAAAGTGCTGGCACGAGGCCTCGGGGCCGATGTGTTGGATGCCCGGTCAGTCTCAGAACTGTGGCCGTCGCAGAGGGCGGCTGTCGACGGCGGCCTGTTGACGGATGCCAGGAGCCTGGCTGTCCGCATGCCGACAAGTGCTGGTAAGACTCGAGTCGCGGAACTTGCGATCGTCCACACCCTGGTGACCCAACCTGGTTCGAAGTGCGTCTACATCGCTCCGTACAGGGCCCTCGCAAACGAGATCGAGGAGTCCTTCGCGAATCTGTTCCATGACCTTGGGTACGCCGCATCGACGGTGCCTGGTGGCTACGACCAGGATGAGATGGGGGAGGAGCTCGCTGCGACCGACGATGTCCTCGTGCTGACTCCCGAGAAGCTCGATCTCCTCTTTCGACTTCGGGCGGATCTCCTGGACCAAGTAGCCCTTATCGTGATCGACGAAGGTCACATCGTGTCGGACCGCCAGCGCGGGCCGAAGTTCGAGCTGTTGGTTTCTCGACTTCGCCGTCGAATACCCGAGGCGCGCTTCCTAATGATGTCGGCAGTCGTACCGGATGCGACGCTGGTCGACTTCGCTCACTGGCTCGGGGGAGACGAGGGTCGCTCCGTGTCGAGTGACTGGCGGCCGTCGCTGTTGAAGTACGGGCGCCTTGACTGGGATGGCTCGAAGGGCACGCTTAGGTTCGTCGACGATGACGTCATCGACGGCGGCTTGGAGTTCATTCCGAGTCTTGTCGCTCAAAGGGAGTACGCCCACGTGGCTGCCGAGACGGGGCGAATGCGCAGGCCGAAGTTCCCACGCTCGGAGAGCAAGGGGGACGTTGCAGCCGAGGTGACGTACCGCTACGCGCCACTCGGTCCCGTGCTCATCTTCGCGATGCAGACCAACTGGGCTGAGTCCACCGCCTCAGCGCTCCTCCGTCGAATTGAGTTGGCCGAACTGGTGGGCGACGCGATTCCGCAAGTGTTCGCGCTGCGGCGTGAAGGGCGTGCCCTCGCCGTTGCAGCAGAGTGGCTGGGTGAGGACCATCTCGTGACAGATCTGCTGCGTCGTGGGATCGCGTTTCACCACGGCCGCCTACCCGATGCTGTCCGGGACGCGATCGAGCAGGACTTCCGAGCCCGCCGGCTAGGGGTGCTCGTGGCGACGAGCACTCTTGCGCAGGGCGTCAACCTGCCCGTACGGACCGTTGTTGTTCACAGCTGCCGGAGCAAGGAGGAGGATGGATCAGCGCGGGTCCTTTCTGCGCGCGACTACTGGAACATCGGAGGCCGGGCTGGGCGAGCCGGCTCGGAGACCGAGGGCACGGTGATCCACATCGCCTCCTCGTCTTATGACGTCGAGGACTTCAACCGGTACGCCGCGCGCCGCACGGACGTCGAACGTGTCGAGAGTGCGCTTCATCGGATGCTCCGGGATCTGGTGGCAGAGCGCATCAGTTCCGATGCGGCATCCGAGCAGCTCGATTCGGACCTCCTCGCTCTGCTCGTTGAGGAGGACGCGGTGGCGCTTGATGATGAGTCTCTCGCCGACACCCTGTCATCGAGCCTGTTTCGGATTCAGGCCATCGATACCGACACGCCGATCGCCCCGCTTATCTCCGTGATGACTTCAACGGCTCGCCGGATCAGCACAGATGTCCCGGAGCTGGCTACTCGCCGGTTGTTCGCAGAGACCGGCCTCTCGTCGAAGAGCTGTCTGTCGATAGTCGGCCACGTGTCGGCGAACCGAGAGCTGATCGCCGCACTGTTGACGGAGGGAGACCTCGGCGACCGAGAGGTATTCGTAGATCTCTTGCTGGCTGGCTTGGCGGAGGTTCGGGAGATGGAGCCGAGGGCAGCCCTGCCGGTCGACACGCGGGAGCTGCTGTCCTCCTGGCTGGATGGAGACGGCGTAAAGGAGATCTCCGATCGGCTGGGTGTCGAGGATCCTCAGGAGTTGACTGAGTACATCGAGGACGCCTTCGCCTATCGCCTGCCGTGGGGGGCGTCCGGATATATCCGGATTGCTGCGGAGACAGCCCCTGTCGCTGTGACATCGATACTCGCGTCGAACATCGCGGGGATGATCAAGTACGGGCTGCCGTCGCCCGAGGCGGTGTGGGCGATGTCTGCTGGTGTTGCGTCTCGCCGAGCTGCTGTGGCGGTGGCCGACGAGTTTCTGCGAATGAACCTTGACCGCTCTATTGGCCGGTTCAGGCGTTGGCTCGGCCGGCTGGATCCCGAGTCCGTCGCCGATCGACTGGGACTTGTCGGAGCCGAATTGGAATCGACTGCCAAGGCAATCCTCCGATCGCAACCCAATGAGTACCTGGCAAACCTGGATGGCGACGGTGCCCTGCTGCCGCTTCGGGCCACATGCCGTCCACAGCGCTCCGCGATCGAGACGGGGTTCTTCTACGAGCTCGCGCTCGGCGACAGGCTTGAGGTTCACCGAGATCGGGACAGCCGCCTGAATCGGAACGCGGTCGTCCTGACTAGCCGCAACCAGCGTCTGGGATACCTCCAGGTCGATGCTGCTCGCGCACTCGGGACTGAGCTCGACGCAGGCCTCGCGGTGGTCGCCGAGATCGTGGAGATCTCGAGTGAACCTGGGCAGCCACCCGAGGTCGTGGTCCGGGTGAGCGAGGCATGATCCTCCCAGAGCATCGCAGCCACATGGTGTGACCCGTCGGTCAGGGCGAGTTCACGCCGCCTCGTAGCTACCGGGCGGGAGTGCGCGTGGGGTAATGGTGCAAGTCCCCCCTCCGACACCACGAAAGCCCAGGTCACAGACCTGGGCTTCGCTCGTTTTCGGCCTGTTGGTCACAGAATGGTCACGGGACCATCACGACCCGCCGAAGATGAGGCCGGCGACCTGTTCGGCGGCGTCGCGTTGCATGCCCGCCGTGACGTGGCTGTAGGTGCCGAGGGTGATGCCGATGGTGGCGTGCCCGAGACGCTCCTGCACGACCTTGGGATGCACGCCGGCCTGTAGCGCCAGCGTCGCCCACGTGTGGCGCAGCCCGTGCAGCGTGAGCGCTGGTAGCTCCCACCGGGCGATGCGCCGTTGGAACTCTCGGGACACCCGCTCGGGGTGCAGTGGCTCACCGTCGACCTTGCAGAACACGAGGTCGTGGTCGTGCCAGCCGGCGCCGATGAGCAGCCGCTCCTCGAGCTGGCTTCGACGGTGGTCCCGAAGCGCGGTGACAGTGCCGGCATCGAGGTCGACCGAGCGGACGCCCTGTGCCGTCTTGGGCGTCCCGAACGCCGTTGCGTGCTTCACCGCGATGACTGTCTGACGGACCGACGCCCGTCCGGCGTCGAGGTCGAGGTCGGACCAGCGCAGCCCGAGCCCCTCACCGCGGCGCATGCCGGTGGTGGCGAGCAGCACCCACAGGACGTAGTACCGGTCCCCGTAGCCCTTAGAGCGGCCCAGGAAGTCGGCCAGCACCGCCGGGGGCCAGGTCGTCATCGTGGCTGTGTTCGTTGTCGGCCTCGGTGGGTCGGCGGCGTCGGCCGGGTTTCGTGTGAGCCGGCCCCACCGCACCGCGTCCTTGAACGCCCGGTGCAGGACCGTGTGCACGTAGCGCACGGTGCGGGGCGACAGGCCGTTGCCGGCGTCGTGGCCTCGGTGGCCGCTGGCGAGCAGCTCGGCGTAGAGCCGGTTCAAGGTGCCGCCGTCGACCGCCTGCAACGCCACGTCGCCGATGCGTGGCGCGACGTGCAGGTTCAGGTTCCGGCTGTAGCTGTGATGCGTGGAGGGGCGCACCGTCGGCTCGATGATGGCGAGCCACTCGCCCAGGTAGCCCGCGAGCGTCTGCTTCGTCGGCGCCACGTAGCCGCCGGTGCGGGCCTCGTGCTTCACGCGGTCGAGCTCGTCGAGCGCTTCGGCCTTCGTGGCGAACCCCCGGCGCCGTAGCTGCTTGCGTGGAGCGCCCGGGGGAGTGAGGTCGAGCACGAACATCCACTTCCCCGATGCGTCCCGCTTCACGCTGCCTTCGCGAGACATCAGACGGTCCCCTTCCCCTTCGTCGCTGGCGGGAGGTAGCCGCGTTCTCGCGCGAGGCTGACCCATCGGCTCGCGGTCCGATGCGACACCGGCTCGAAGCGATGCATGACGGCCTCGGTCCCGCGTGGGTGGCCCGAGCGGTACACCTCAGCTACCTCGCGCAGATGCTCGTCGGTCACGGCCCATCGCCGGCCAGTGCGTCTCGGCGAAGCCAGCGCGTCCCACTGCACCCGCTGGCCCAGCTCATCGGCAATCCGAGCGTCCAGCAGCGTCGCACACGCGTCGACCAGGTCCTGCACAGGCAGGTCCTCGCGTAGCCGGCTCTGATTCAGAGAGCGCCCACCGCTCCGGCGGCGCAGCACCAGCTCGTCGACCGCGTAGATGCCGTCCTCGACGACCAGCGAAAGCGAGACGTCGAGGCCGTGCTGCTCCAACGTCGCCACCGCTCGCACCCGCTCGGGAACTCGTAGCTCTCCGAGCTGCACTACGGCCGTGCGTTCCGGCACTGAGAACGAGACCGCCACCGGAAGCGGTATCTGTGTGTTCCTCTTCGGGCCCATAGACACAGCTTAGACATTCGGCGGACTCATGACCTAGTCAGGACGCCACGCCATCCCCATTATGGCGAACATGAAGCCACTACCCGAACCCAACGAGCGCCCGACCGTGAGCGTGCCCGAAGCGGGCGAGTTCCTCGGTATCGGACGTGCCACCGCCTACGAGGCCGCCAAGGCTGGCGACCTCCCAACCATCCGGCTCGGCAAGCGCCTAGTCGTTCCGACCGCGGCCCTGCGTCGCATGCTCGGCCTTGACACTCGGGCAGGTGAGGCCGCGTGAGTCGCCCGACGCGAGGAGGCCGGCCCGTGCCTGGGCCGGCCCCTCACCACAACGACGTCATCACCCACGACGACGCTGCCGATGCTACCGGCTGCATGCAGTGCCGGGTCGCCGACCTACTCGGCGAACCCAGCCCGCAGCATGTCGGGCCCGCAGCCGCCAGCGACGACCTGCTTGCCCTGGTCGTCCGACTCGCTGACCGGCTGCTCGACCTCGAGCGCCGGCTCGCCGCTGCCGGCATCGCCAACGTCGAGCCGTTGGAGCGGCAGCGAAAGCGAGGGCGTCGGCTGCTCGAGGAGTCGAGCCCGGTCGCCCGGTACGTCGCCGGCCGGCAGCGGGTGCTCGGCGGCCCCCGGTGAGCCGCCCAGGTCGATGCGGACACGACCGTGCACGCCGGCGCTGCATGTACTGCCGCGCCGGCGTGACGCCGGCCGACTACTGGCTCGCCATCTACCTGCTGCGACGCATCGGAGGCCGACGATGAGTCTCGTGGACCGCTGAGTGATGGTCGAACCGACACCACTGCGCCGGAACGACACCGGCCGCGCCGACCGCCACACCGACGCCGGCAACGCCGTGGCACTCGTCGAGCTGCACGGCCACCGGTTCCGGTGGGTGCCGTTGTGGGAACGCTGGCTCGTCTACGACGGCCGCCGGTGGCGGCACGACACGCTCGGGGAAGTCATGCAGGCCGCCAAGGCCGTAGCCCAGCACCGATGGGACGAGGCGCTCGCAATGGAGCACGGCACCGCCCGCGACAAGGCCCTCGGATGGGCACGCCAGTGCGAGAACGCCGGCCGGCTCGACGCGATGGTGCGCCTTGCCCGCAGCGAGCCAGGCGTGGCCATCGACCCCGACGCCCTCGACGCCGACCCGTGGCTGTTGAACTGCGGCAACGGCACCCTCGACCTCCGCAACGGGGAGCTGTACGCCCACGACCCAGCCGACCTCATCACCAAGGTGTGCGCCGCTGACTACGACCCCGATGCCGTCGCCCCGACCTGGGATCGGTTCATGCGCGAGGTGCAACCCGACCCCGACATGCGCGACTACCTCCGCCGAGCGGTCGGCTACAGCCTCACCGGCGCTCAGGACGAGCAGTGCATCTTCGTCAGCTGCGGCACTGGCGCCAACGGCAAGAGCGTGTGGACCGGCACCCTGCGCCGCGTGCTCGGCGACTACGCCCGCCAGGCGTCGGCCGACATTCTCGTCAACGCCGAAGCGCACCCCACCGGCGTCGCTGACCTCCAAGGCGCCCGGTTCGTGGTCGCCTCCGAGCTTGACGATGGCCGCCGACTGGCCGAAGCGACCGTGAAGGCCCTCACCGGCGGCGATCGGGTCAAGGCCCGGTTCATGCGTCAGGACTTCTTCGAGTTCGACCCGTCCCACACGCTATGGCTCGCCACGAACCACCGGCCCATCATCACCGGCACCGACCACGGCATCTGGCGCCGGGTGAAGCTCATTCCCTGGGCGGTGACCATCGCGGAGACCGACCAGGACCGCCAGCTCGCCGACCGGCTCTCGCTCGAGCTGCCCGGAGTGCTCGCCTGGGCGGTCCGAGGTTGCGCCGAGTGGACCATGCGAGGCCTCGCCGACCCCGACACCGTGCGAGACGCCACCGCCGACTACCGCGCCGAGATGGACATGCTCGGCACGTTCCTCGACGACGCATGCATCGCCGACCCCGACGCCCGAGTGCAAGCCAGCGACCTCTACACGGCCTACACCCGCTGGTGCGACGACAACGGCGAACGAGCCGTCACGCAACGCCGGCTCGGCCAGGCTCTGACCGAGCGCGGGTTCGACCGCCGCAAGTACGGACCGGCCCGCCGCTGGCACTGGTTCGGCATCACTGTGGGCTCGTTCGACGTGTCACAGGTGAACCCATGAACCCTTCAGAACCCTTCTCACCTATTAGCGCCCATACGCGCACGCACGCGGGGGAATGCCGGAATGAGGGTCCGAAGGGTTCCAAGGGTTCCGAATGGGTTCACCCCGGCGACTCCACCGGTGTCCTGCTCACCATCGCCGAGGCCCGGCTGCTGCTCAGCCTGTGCCACCTGGCCGTGCCGGAGACGCCCGCCCAGCTCGAGGTCGCCGCCCGTCTCTCGGTGCTGCTCGCCCTCGCCACGAAGGAGAACCCGTGACCGCTCGAAGCCACACCCGCAGCCGCCGCAACCTACGCCGCCGAGCCCGAGCCCGAGCGTGGGCCAAGGCGCTAAAGGTCGCACGCCGGCGGGGCGTCGACCCGTGGGGCGCGTACCTGCGCTACCAGAAGCCACGGGGCGCTCGCCGCGACGGGGCCGGCGAGTGAATGCCGGCGGGGGTCAACACCGGGGCCGGGGTTGCTTGGGGGTGGGGGGACCATGCGAGGGCGAGAGGTCCCCGGCCCTACTGCCCCGGCCGGTGGGGTCGGGTGGGTGTGGGCCCCCGACGCCGGATGGTGGCAGCGGACGCCCCGCCCCTGCCCGTGCCCGGCCACCCCGCACCACCGGTCGCGGCGTGCCAGCTCGTCGCACCACGACGACCGAGCACTCGTCGACCACCCGACGCCCGACCCGGGTGGTCGGGTCGAGGCTGCCCGGCACCTCGCCCCATGCCCGAGAGGTCAGGCACCGACCATCGCAGTCCAGCGTGTCGGCATCGCGGCTTGTGTCACTCGCTCGCTCAACGCAACGCCGATGCTCAGCCACAGGCCGACACCAGCCCCACCGACCGCCGCCCGCTGTCGCACCGCAGCGCCGGTCCCCGCTCGCACCCACCCGCGACGGGGTGGGCAGGGGGGAGGGGTCGCGACGTGAACCGCGACCCCGGCCGCCAGCCACGCCTTCCCTTTCTCGCTGTGCGTGTCAGGTACGAGCCGCCGACCCCCGGAACCTGTGAGGCGGTGGATGCGACATCGCTCCCCACCGTCTTGTGGTCCACGTCCAGGAATGTCGGATCCGACATCATCGGACACCGTGGCCTCGGCCTCGCGTTGGAGTGACGGCCCAGCTGCGGGAGGCGGTGGACGCATGGCAATCGTTGACTGGCCCAATGACGTGACCCATCATGGGCGCCAGCGAGTCGTGGACGCCGCCCCGGAGGGGCCGCTGAAGCGGCGAGGCAACGCCCGACGAGGGAGCGCCGACCGTCACGCCCGACGAGGGCCAGCGGAAGTCAAGAGTCGCCAACGCCCGACGAGGGAGCGGCGGCCTTTCCCCCGTTTCCCGGCCGCGGGCGCCGACCTTGCTTCGTCGCACACCAGCCGTGGCCCGTTCGAGAGGACGACCCCCCATGTCCGTCGACCCCATCCATGACCTCGAGGCGCGTGAGGCGGCGCTCGTCGACGAGCTGCGCCGCTATGGCAACGCTCCGACGACCACCGCGAGCCAGGACGCCCGCGCCGACAACGCCATCGTCGAGCTCGAAGCGGTCCGCGCCGAGCTCGACACCTGCCGGGCCCGTGAGGTCCGCCGCGCCGAGCTGCGCCGCCCCGGTGGCGTGCCGCCCCGGCTCACCGCAGGGAACGTGTCGCACCCCGACGGCTCGTCGTTCAACGTGAACCGCCGCTCCGACCCGTTCGACGTCACCGACCTCGAGCGGGTGGACCCCGACACCCGCCTGCGGGAGACCCGCAGCCGAGCCCTCGACGTGATCGAGCACCGCACCCGCGGCGATCACGTCACCGACGACGCGCTGCGTCACGCCATCGGCCTGCTCGAAGGGTGGGGCGGCGACGTGGCCCGCGACACCGCCGAGCTGATCTTGGCGACCGGCACCGACGCCTACCAGCGGGCGTTCCGCGAGCACCTCAAGGACCCGGCGGCGCTCGGCCCCCGCATGGAGCTGGAACGTATGACGGGTGAGCTGCACTCGCGTACCGCCGTGGCGATGGCCGGTGTGCAGGGCGCCCTGCACCTGCCCTACCAGCTCGACCCGACGATCCTGTTGACGAACGGCGGCGTTGTGAACCCGGTCCGCCAGGTGTTCCGCAACGTCAAGATCAGCGGCACGAACACATGGCAGCAGCCGACCACGTCCGGCGTGCTCGCCGGCCTGGTGGGCGAGTCTGCCCAGTTCACCGACCAGTCCCCGACGTTCACCAGCACCGCGATCAGCTGCTACAAGGCGGCGTCGTTCGCGTTCGGGTCGTGGGAGGCGCTCGACGACTCCGGGCTGGCCGACGACTTGCCGATGATGTTCGCCGACGCCAAGGAACGCATGGAGGCCGGCTACTTCACCACCGGCCTCGGACCCAGCTACAACCAGCCCCAGGGCGTCATCACGTTCGCCTCCAACGCCACCTCCATCGTCGCCGGGACGTCGGGTGCGGCGAACTCGGCCGACCTCACCGCCGCCGACATCTACAACGTGCGGAAGTCGCTGAGCCCCCGCTGGCGTCCTGACGCGGTGTGGCTGGCGTCGCTCGACACCAGCTACGCCATCCGCCAGCTCGGCACGTCGACCAACTACCACGCGTTCTCACTCGACGTCACCGCCGCCGACGGGGCGCTGCAACTGCTCGGCCGGCCGTTCTACGAGGTGTCCAACATGGCCACCAGCATCGTCAGCGGCAGCACGGATTTCATCCTTTGGCACGGCTCCCCGCAAGGGTTCGTGACCGTGGACCGGGTGGGCATGGTGCTGCAGTATGCGCCGATCATCACGTCGGGGTCGAAGTTCCCGACCGGTGAGTCCGGCTGGTTCGCGTGGTGGCGTTTCGGGAGTGGCGGGCTCGTTCAGGACTCAGCCCGAATGTTGAAGCTGTAGGTCCGCGGGGTGCCCGGCCGGCTTCCTCGGGCGAGGGTCACGGCCGGGTACCCCGTCGAGCGGTAGGCGTCAACGGCCACGGCCGAAGGGTGCGGGAGGGACCTCCTAGCCCGATGACCGCCCCTGCGTCTCCGCTCACAACGCCAGCCCCCTTCGGAGCCCACCCTGCTCGGGCTCCGGGGGCGCTGGCGCTTCCCGTTTCGTCGCTCAACACAGAACAGGCACAGCGTGGACGACCTCGAGCACGACGTCTGGTTTTCGCTCATGACCGTCACTGGTCCGGCCGGCTGGGCGGAGCTGTTCACCCGTCCCGCATGGCACGCCCGGGCGGCGTGTCGTGGCGCCGGGCCCGGCCAGTGGTTCCCGGAGCGGGGCGAGGACGTGCGGCCCGCCAAGGCAGTGTGCGCCGGCTGCTCTGTGCGCTCGCAGTGCGCCCAGGACGCTCAGGAGGTTGGCCGTTACGCAATCGGGATATGGGGCGGGCTGTCAGACAGGGAACGCCGCAAACTGCGCCGCCGTCGGGCGCTCGAGGGTGAGGAGGCGGCGTGACCTGAGCGCCTGGCGATCGACGCCTGCCGCCCGACCGCCCTTCTACATCCGTGCTGCCACCTGTGGCCGGACCGACGCCAGGTAGACGATCACAACGATCACGGCCAGGCCGAGCACGCCAGCGATCGCACCTAGCCTCCCTCTGCTGGTCCTCGAGGTGGGCACGTCGACCCCCGGGCGGGCACTCCACGCGGCGAGGCCGGTGCAGGCGTGGACGAAGGACGCGCGCCAGGCCGAGAAGGCCGAGCAACAGGCCAAGGCGTGGGACCTGTGGCTCGACTGCCTGAGCGAGCACGACGTGGCTGACGCCATTGACGTGCCGCGGACCACCGTGCAGTCGTGGCTTGACGAACAGCGCAAGTCTGCGGATTTCGTCAGGGCGCCGGAGTCGCGGCAGCACTTCGACGTGTGGAACTTCGCTCCCGCACGGGACGACAGCGCCGGATCGACGTCCTACTTCGGGGTCATGCCGCCCCATCTCCGCTCCGAACGACCTCGATACCGTCCGCGGCGCTGAGCGTGGCGCCTCGGCATCATTCCAAGGGGTCGAGCCCAGCCGACGCCACCTCTGCTACGACCCGCAACGCGGTCCGCAGCATGTGCGCTTCGGCCTCGTGCTGGCACTGCCCGTCGTCGTAGTCGCCGGTGCGTGTCCGCCAGGTGCTGCGGCCGTGCTCGTCGCCGCACACGATGCACGGGACGTAACGGTCGCCGTCGAGCATCGCCCGGATGGCGCGGCACACCCGGTCGAATGCGTCCGGGTCGACCTTTCGCATCTCATCGAGGAGCCGGGCGCCCTCGGTCGTGTCTAGGTTGGTCATGTCGATCACGCTCCTGTCGTGTTCGGCCAGGCCCGGGGCTGTTGACGCAGCGCCCGGGCCACCTCGATTGTCGAGCGGGATCGTAGGCGCTGAGCATGCCGAGCGCCGGATCGCTGACCACGACCCGCAGGGCGACGTGCGGCAGACCGGGCCGTCCCGGGCGGCCCTGTTTGGGGTCAGGGCCGCCCGGTGAGCCGGCACGGCGGAGCGCCGACCGGCTAATCATGCCGCGCGTCATCAGCCGGCGGGAATAGCACTATTGGCTCAACGCGATGCGATCGGCACACTCAACCTCGTCCGCTGGGCGGTCGATACAGCAATGCCTGACTCCCACCCTCAGGCCTCTGTCCCGGACGCCCCACTGCGCTCGACGCGGTGGGGCGTCCGACGTTCCATGCCGGGCGCGGTGAGGCCCGCCGCCCACGCCACCCCCCTCTGGCGGGCCGGCGGGCCTCTCCGACGAGGCCCCGGCAGCGGAACCGGGGCCTCGCGGGATACGGGACCGGCGAGGGTCCCGCGACACCGCCCCGTGGCGGATGGGGCGGCACGCGTGAACCTAGGACGGCGCGCGCCGAAGTCGACAGGGCCGATGGTCCCTCGTCGCCACACGTCGGGTCGAGGTGGCTCGGCTGCTTAGCCGCCTACTGGTCACAGATTGGTCACAGACTCGTGACCACCGGGCGAGACAGGACGACATCGACTTCGTGTATCACTGGTCGCGAATGCCCGCTGAGCAGGGGATTCATAGACGCATCGCCACAGGCCGTCATGGGTGTCGTATGAGTTCAAGTCCCCCCTCCGACACGATCTAACGCACACCGGAAGCGCCTCGACTCGTACGAGGCGCTTCGTCGCGTCAAAGGTCAGTTCGAGGCCCAGTTCGTTGTACAGGCGGGCCTTCGCGTCGGGGTCAGCGCCGGCCAGGACGTCGCTGATCGGGCCAACTGCGTCGATGAGCGCTCGGATGTCGGCGTCATCGAGGACGCTGCTTGGCTGGGCGGCCGCGAGCTCTCGCTCGGCGGCGATCTTGGCGGCCCGCAGCTGCTGAATGCGAGGTCCAAGCGTGTCAGCGGGCGAGCCTTGCTCGATTGCCGCGACGAGGCGGTCGATCTTCTCGTTGGCATCCTCGAGAGCTCGGCGGGCAGCCTCGGCACGGGCGTCGTCGGTCTCGGTCGGCCCCTGTGCCTCGTTCAGTGCGGCGATGGTCGCGTCGAGGTTGGCCGGGTCGAAGACGGTAGCGATCCACTCGTCGAGGGCGGGCACGATCTGGTCCTCGCGGAGGTAGATCGTGGCGGGGTGGTCGACCTTGTTGGCGAGGGCGTACTCGGCGGGCACCCGGCACCGGTAGTGGGCCCGGTCATGGTTCCAGTTGCCTTGCATGCGAGCGCCGCAGGCCCCGCAGCGGAGCCGCCCGCGCAGTAGGTAGGTGTTCTTGCGGCGGTTGACCCGACGGGCCGCACGCTGTGCCCCGGCACCGGCGAGCTGTTGGGCTCGTGCGAAGACCTCGGGGTCGATGATCGGCTCGTGCGTGGTGTCCGTCGACCAGATCCACTCATCGGACGAGTTCCAGCGGAGCTTTGTCTCGTGGCCGAGGGCGACGTCCTCGACGTCGATGAGGGTCTCGTCGCGCCGTTGCTTGTTCCATACTTCGCGGCCGGTGTAGCGAGGGTTGCGCAGGATGGCTCGCACGGCGCTCTTGGACCAGGCGATACCGGAGCGGTGCGAGTTGCGCTTCGGGTCGGCAGCGCTCGGGCACGGCACGCCGTCGCGGGTGAGACCCTCGGCGATGGCGTAGAGGCCGGAGTCGTGGAGGTACTCGGTGTAGATCCGCTCGACGATCGGAGCGGTGGAGGGGTCGGGCTCGAGGTAGTGGAGGCGCTGGCCGTTGGCCGCCTTGCCCGGGTTGGGGTGGAGGCCGCCGTCAGCGAGGCGGTAGCCGTAGGGCGGACGACCGCCGAGGAAGCGGCCCTCGGCGGCCTGGCTCGCCATCGCCGAACGGACCCGGATCTTGATGCGAGTGCGCTCGCCCTTCGACATGCCGCCGTAGAGCGCCATCACCATGTCGTGGGCGTCCGAGCCGGGGTCGACCGCACCACCGACCTCGGGCACCCACAACTCCACGCCGTAGTGGGTGAGCACCGGGAACGTGAGCCCGAACTGGTTGCCATAGAACGCTCGAGCCGGTTCGCCGATCACGATCGCGTCGAACCCACGGTCGGGACGCTTCAGGTCGCCGAGCAGCCGGGCCGCCTCGGGCCGGCGCTTCCACGGCAGCGATCGAGACTGGCCGATGTCGAAGTACTCGGTAACGACCTCACCGGTCGCCCCGATGAGCTGCGTCGCTCGTGAGAGCTGCCATGCCTTCGAGCTCTCCGGATCCTGCTGGTCCTCGGTCGAGACCCTGCCGTAGAACGCGAATCGCTTCATCGCTGTCCGAGGCTACGCAAGGGGTGCGACATCACGCCGCCTCCCGCCGCTGCTGGCCGGCGAGCCGCTCATGTTCGCTGCGGAGGATCCGCAGCAGCACGACAGCGGCACCCGGGGCGAGGTTCGGCGTCCCTCCGGAGGGGATGATCTCGATCACGGGAGGCGAAGAGTTGGCCGGCATGGGCAGACCATCTCGAATCGAGGTCCCGCGATCGTTCCCGGTTCATGTCCCGATCGCGGAATTTCTCGCGGAATCTCGTCGCACGGGGGCGCCTGGTCGTCGAGACCCCTCTGCTGCTGAATCGCATCCGCCTACCTCCCACGGACACATCACTCCAGTCAGAACCCAGCTCTCGCTCATTCCCGGAGTAGTTCCCGAACCCGGATCCTCTCTCCACTCACCTCGGTCCCAGAAAAGCCAACAGAGCCAGCGAGACACGATTGCAACCCCTTCGGGTTGCCGGCCCGACCCGCGCCCAGCCGGTCGTCGATAGGAGCAGCGTCGAGGCCCCGACGCTGTCGCAGCCCCTCCGCATACTCCTCATGCGGAGTAGTCGGCTGATCGGCGCTGGTGGCCGGCTCGGGCAAGAAGCGCAGGAAGGAGGTGAGCGACATGGCACCCAGGAACACTCGTCAGACCTCGCCGAAGGCTGCGTCGTCGGCCGGCAAGGTCTTGGCCAACCCGAAGTCCAGCAAGGCCGAGAAGGCCGCTGCTGCCAGCGCGTTGAGTCAGGCGCCCAAGAAGGGCAAGTAGTCACGTGGGCGTCGAGGCCGAGGACGGCCTCGACGCCCACATCCCTTCCATTCCGCAGAATCGCGAGCGCTCAGTCCCGGGATCGGTCCCGGAGTTGGTCCCGGGATTGGTCCCAGTCCCTGGTCAGAGCGTCGCGACGCTGACGCTCGCCGCCGTTGAGCCGCTCCGGTCCCGGTTGGGGAGATGTCGGTTCGGGAACTACTCCGGGAACTATCCCGGGACCGATCCCGGGAACCCGGTTTGTCATGGTCCCCCTTTCCGGAGCAGCGGGGGAGGGCGGCGGTGGCGTGGATGCGGATGATGGGCGTCGAGTCGGTGGCGTATCACCGCTCCACGGTGATGGACCGTTCCGATGACCATCCGGACGCAGCTGTCGCCTACTACACATCCAGGGGCGAGTCGCCTCTGCAGTGGGGCGGGGGAGGCGCTGACCGCCTCGGCCTGGCGGGGACGGTCACCCCTGAGGCGTATGAGGCCGTGTTCGGCCCGGGCGGCGCCCGGGACCCGCTGACCGGTCGGCGTTTGGTGTCGACGAAGCGGCCCGGTCTCGAGCTGGTGGTGTCGGCGCACAAGTCGGTGGCCGAGCTGGGGGTGGTCGGCCGAGTCGAGGACATGCACCGGATCCTCGACGCGGAGACCGCCGGCACGCTCGAGTATCTGGAGGAGTTGACCCGTGACCGGGGCGGCCGCCGGGGGCGCGCTGCGACACGGTCCCCGACCTCGGGGATGACCTACGCGGTGACGAGGCATGCGACGTCGCGGGCGGGGGACCCGAACCCGCACGACCACGTCCTGATCGCGAATGTGGTGGAGATGCTCGACGACCGGGGCGGCTTCAAGGGCGCCGATACGGCGTTGTGGCGTGAGCATCTTCACGCCGCCACCGCGTACGGGCGGCTGCGCTCGGCTCGGGTGGCGGTTGAGCTCGGGTACGGGATCGTCCCGGATCGGGGGAAGTCGGGGCGGCTTGGGCACTGGGCCATCGCCGGGATCCCTGACGAGGCGATGGCGATCCACTCGAAACGGGCGGCGCAGATTGATGAGGCGCTGGGCTCTGGTGCCGCCACCGCGTATCGGGAACGGGCCATCGCGGCCCGCCGGACCCGCACCGCCAAGCGCCACGAACCGGTCGAGGACCTCGTCGAGCGTTGGAACCGGGAGCTTGCCGCCCATGGTCTCGATCGTGATGTCATCGCCGCCACGGTGGGTCTCGCTCACCGCACCCGCATCACTGGTGACCTCGACGACACGGCGCTCGACCGTCTGGCCGGGAGGCTCCTCGAGGCTGATGGCCGGCTGGCGGCGGACAAGGTGTTCTCCCGCCGTGATGTGATCGTTGCCGCGGCACCTCACCTGTTTGGCCTCGACCCTACGGTGCTGGCCCGTCTGGTCGACAAGGTGCTCACCCACCCCTCCGCGGTCGAGCTCGAACCGAAGCCGTCCGCGTCGGAGCGGTTGTACGCGCCTCGTTGTGTGATCGACACCGAACGAGCGATCGCCGTGCGGGCCCGGGACCGTCACCAGCTCGGCACCGCCCCAGCCCTGCTCACCGCGCTCGTGGACACCACCATCCGCCGCACCGAAGCGGAGCTGGCGGTGAAGCTCACCACCTCCCAGCGCCGCGCTGTCACCGGCGTGTGCACGTCGGGGCGCAGCCTGGATGCGATCATCGGGGTCGCCGGCGCCGGCAAGACCACCGCACTGCGCGCCGTGCGCGACGCGCACGTGTCCGAACGCCGCCAGGTGATCGCCGCCGCGACCTCCGGTCAAGCTGCCCGCACGGTGGGCCGCGACGCCGGCATCGAGTCCTACACCGTCGCCTCGCTCCTCGCTCGCCTCGAACGCGGCGGCCTCACAGTCGACCGCAACAGCGTCGTCGTGCTCGACGAAGCGGGCATGACCGACGACGCCCACCTCCTCGCCCTCATCAACCACACCAGCGCGGCAGGGGCGAAGCTGATCCTCGTCGGCGACGACCGGCAACTCTCCGCCGTCGGCCCCGGTGGCGGCCTCCGGGCCCTCGTCGAGCGATTCGGTGGCAGCGTCTGGGAACTCACCGAGAACATCCGCCAACCCGACATCACCGAACGCCAAGCCCTCGCCGAGCTCCGCGCCGGCGACATCGACAGAGCGGTCGACTGGTTCGCCCGCAACCAGCGCATCGTCACCGCCGCGGACCGTCACGAGCTCTACGGCGCCGTCATCGACGGCTGGCTCGCCGACACCGACCGCGGCCTCGACACCGTCATGCTCGCCTGGCGACGCAACACCGTCGACGGACTCAACCAACTCGCCCGCACCGCAGCTGACGAACGCGGGTGGCTCACCGGCCCCGAGATCACCGCCCCCGGCGGCACCGCCTACCGGGCCGGTGACCGTGTCGTCACCCTCGCCCCGATCAGCCGCAACGTCGTCACCTCCGAAACCGGAACCGTCCGCCGTGTCGACCCCGACACCGGCGGCCTGCACATCGACTTCGACAACGGCCGCAGCTACCAGCTGTCACGCCACCACATCGGATCCGACAAGCTCGCCCACGGCTACGCCATCACCGTCCACCGCGCCCAAGGCGCCACCATCGACACCGCCCACACCATCGAAGACGGCGGCGGCCGAGAACTCGCCTACGTCGCCCTCAGCCGAGCCCGACAACACGCGACTGTCTACGTCGAAGCCGACAACCTCGACCAAGCCATCGACGACCTCACCGCGAACTGGGCCATCGAACGACGCCAACAATGGGTCACCGACGCTCAGACGCCTGGACGGGACCACCCGGCACAAACGCGAGATGCCATCGAACCACCCGGGCTCGGTCTTTGAGCGGCGCCGATCGCAGGCTCAGACGGCGCCGACCGGCGAGAGCGGCGTTGCCTACCGTTGCCGGATGGACGCAACTCCGAGGCAGCAGCGGCGACATGATGAGCGGTGGCAGCACGAAGTGCTCGATGGCCTCGCCCGACTCCACGCAGTGATGCACGACATCTCAGACGGGGTCCAGAAGCTCGTCGCCCTGCTCCAAGACCTCGAGCGGCCGGCACCCACGCCAGCAACGGAAGCGGCCCCCACACGGCTGCTCTTCTCGGTCGATGATCTCGCTGACCTCCTCGGTGTCACCGCCTCCACGGTCCGCGGACTTCGGGCGAGCGGCCAAGGTCCGACGGTCACCAAGATCGGCCGTCGTGTCTTCTTTCGCCGCGAGGATGTCGAAGGGTGGCTTGAGGAACAGCGGATGCCCGCCGTGGGACTCGCCGGAGCATGGAGGGACAACTGGCTGCCAGGGCGGATCGGCTCCTCAGTCCCGCTCACCTCGGAGCGGCCCGACTACTGCAGCGGATCGCACAGCGAGCCGCTCTCGGCATCGCGCTACAGCGGTCGAGGGGTCTGTCGGGTGTGCCGAGACGACGTGCTGGTCAACCGCGACGGTCGGCTGCGAAAGCACCACCGAAGCGGCTGGTGACCATGTCGCGTGTACGTGATGGCGGTCGGGTCGCTCCGTTCCAGCGGGACGGGGGAGTCCGCCCTCTTCTCAGCCGGTTTCCGCCGTGTGTGACCGCTGGCCACACACCTTCCGGGTCTTCGTGAAACCCACGCCAGCCGACCCGTCGACCGGTATGGTCTCTACGCAGTCGGGAGGCTCCTGAGCCGCCCGATCAGCGGCTCACCAGCCGTAGCCCTCGGGTGGAGGCGCGCAGTCCACCCCACGTGTACCGGTTCCAGCCGACGATCCGTGGGGTACCCAAGTGACGCACGTTCGACGAACACCCGACTATGCTCACGAACAATTGTTCGATCCGATTGCCGTCGAGCGTGGTCCGCTCGACGCCGAGTTCCATGGATGTAGTTTGACGCACGTGACTTCCTCCGATGGCCTCACGGTCGCAGGTCTCTTCGCTGGAATCGGGGGGATCGAGCTGGGGCTGAGCCGCCATGGCGGTCGGGCACAGCTTCTCTGCGAGGTGTGGGAGCCGGCCCACCGAGTGCTGGCCGAGCGATTCCCGGACGCCGCTCTCGTCGAGGACGTACGCGACCTCCGGTCGCTGCCGAAGGTGGACCTCGTCTCGGCCGGGTTCCCCTGCACCGACCTCTCGCAAGCAGGGATGATGAGCGGGATCAAGGGCGAGGCATCCGGACTCGTCGGTGAGGTGTTCCGCCTCCTCAAGCGACCACGAGCGCCGATGCTGCTGCTCGAGAACGTCCGCAACATGCTCGTTCTCGATGGCGGGGCCGCCATGCGGTACCTCACCAACGAGCTCGAATCGCTCGGCTACCGATGGGCCTACCGGCTCGTCGACTCCCGCTTCACGGGCGTGCCGCAGCGACGCCAGCGCGTCATCTTCCTGGCGTCACGCACAGTGGATCCGCGACGTGTCCTCTTCGCCGACGATGCAGGCGAGCCCCAGGCCGGTCACTTCGCCGACGACGTCTTCGGCTTCTACTGGACCGAAGGACTACGAGGGCTCGGCTGGGCCCAGGACGCAATCCCGACGCTCAAGGGTGGGTCGACGATCGGGATTCCGTCCCAGCCCGCCATCTGGAACCGGGATGCCCCGCTCGGTCAGCGGATCGTGCTGCCGGACGTCGACGAGGCTGACGAGCTGCAGGGATTCCCACGTGGGTGGACCACGCCAGCGGAGGCTGTCGCGGCGAGGAAGGGCACCCGGTGGAAGCTCACCGGCAATGCGGTGACCGTCGGTGTCTCGGCATGGTTGGGTTCTCGTCTCCAGAACCCCGGGGAGCCGATCCTCGACGGAGCGCCGGTCAAGACCGGCGACCGTTGGCCCACAGCCGCCTACGGCGCCAAGGGCAAGGTGTGGGCGGTCAACGTCTCCATGTGGCCTACGCACGAGCCGTACCGCCACCTGAGCGATGTCGTCGACCTCTCGGCGGCCCAGCAATTGTCGGCTCGGGCAGCGGCAGGATTCCTCGAGCGGGCACGGCGCGGCAACCTGCGCTTCGTCGACGGGTTCCTCGATGACGTCGAGGAGCACACCGCCTATATGGCCGAGGAGCTCTCCGTCGCCTGACCCCCGGAAGCCCGCGCGCCCGCCGGCCTCGTCGGAGGTCGTGAGGCGACGGATGGAACGGCAGGCGCGTCGGGACACCAAGGCCGAGTTGGTAGTCCGCAGGGCAGTATGGCGGCGCGGCCTCCGCTACCGGGTCGACCTCGCCCCGCTGTCTGGCTCGAGACGGCGGGCCGATCTCGTCTTCACCCGGGCAAGGGTCGCAGTGTTCGTCGACGGCTGCTTCTGGCACGGCTGCCCTATCCACGCCACGGCCCCGAAGTCGAATGCCGCATGGTGGGAGGAGAAGCTCGCCGCCAACGTCCGGAGAGACCGCGATACCGAGGCGCGCCTGGAAGCAGCAGGCTGGCACGTTGTGCGGGTATGGGAGCACGAGGACCCGGAGGAGGCCGCCGAGCGGATCGTTGCAGCGGTCGACGCGCATCGAGGCCGAGAGTCCCCAGCCCCCTGAGACCGGGCCGCTAGCTTTCGGCGGGTGGAGGGCCCTCAGATTCTGGCGCAGACGTTGTCCGTGCCTGCGGCAACCAGAACTCAGGACCCGTCGATGTGGCAGTACCACTCCCGTGGAGCCCGTCACTCGCTGGCCTCCTGTTGGGGCGTCCTCTACGACCTGCTCGTCCACTCGGCGTTGCTCCGGGACCACGTGACAACCGGGAAGGTCGTGTTCGGTCTCGACCACCGCATGCACGACTACCAGGCCAACCGGTCGAAGAACCTCGACCTGGTCATCGCCCGACCGCATGAAGGCGGATGGACCAAGAAGCGTCGGCCGAGACACTTCTCCCAGCTCCCCGGCGAGTTCGACATGCACCTCACGGAGAGCCAGCTCGCCGAGCTCACCGCCCTGCCTGACCCAATCGAGGGTGAGGTCGGCGCTGTTCATCTCGCGCTCGAGGCGAAAGCCTGCATGACGGCCTTCACCAAGTCCTACCCGAGGTTCTACGACGAGCTGAACTCATCGCACGCGGTGATCCACGGGTCGTCCAACCGTGCTCTCGCGGTTGGCCTCGCCATCGTTAACGTTGCCCCCGACTTCCTCTCACCGGTCGGGAAGCTGAACAAGCACCATCAGCCCCAGGACGCGCTCGGTGCCATGGCCAAGGTCGAACAGCTCCCGCGCCGATCAGGTGACGAGGGCGTCGGATATGACGGTCTCGGGATCATCCTGCTCGACCTGCGGAACGACGGCAGCCCGGTGACGATCCCGACCGATCCTCCGGTGCCGATGAACTACCAGTACGACCGGATGATCCTGCGGATCGCAAACGAGTACGACGTGCGCTTCCGCGGCGCCTGAGGCCTGATGGTCGAGCGAGCGGACTTCGTCCGCCCTGACTATGCGACCTCGGGGGAGTGGGGTGAGGTGGGTTCGCTCGCGGACCGGCTGGTTGCGCACCTCAATGCGCCTCACATCGCCGCGCAGATTGCGGACGCGAACCAGCCTGGCCGATCGAGCGCAGCGGTCCAGACGGTCTTCCTGCGTGAGGCAGTGGCGCTGGGATTCACGGACGAGCGCAAGGGGCTGTTCAGCTCCTACGACTCTGCGCTTCGTCCCGACTACTTCAAGCGGGTCGGCAACAGCGGCGTCATCCTCGAGGTCGAGCGAGGCAAGACCACGATCAACAACATGGACTTACTCGATCTGTGGAAGTGCCACATCTGCGAGCATGCCGACTACCTGTTCCTCCTGGCACCTTCAGAGCTCCGCCAGAACCCGACCATGAGCCCGAGGCGCGAGTTCGTCGCAGTTCGCAGACGTCTCGCCACCTTCTTCATGCCTGGCAACTACACGAACGTTCGTGGTCTGGTGCTCGTTGGCTACTGAGTCGATGCCCCTCCGGCGCTGGAAGAGCGCGTAGCGTCGGACGCCGTGCCGGAAGAGACCTGGAATGACTTGGCCCCCGATCCGGCGATGCTCGACGCTCTGGGCGCAGCCGACGCCGGTGGAACGCGGATCGCCGCATTGGATGGCCCCGCTCCTGCGAAGGGTCAGTGGAGTAGTCGGTTGGCTGATGCGGCTGCGGCCATGGTTGCTTCGGAGGTCCGCCGGCATGCCGCCTTCCGCGGATTCCAGGTCCGGCCCGTGGACGGCGGACCAGCCGAGCCGCTCACCTTCTCGGCTGCCGGCCAGGAGAAGAAGGTCGATGTGGTCGTATCTTCACTCGTGGCAGGCCTTCAGGTCGGATTCTCGCTGAAGGGCATGAACTTCCGTGATCGGACATCCCTCAACTTCGATCACAACCTGACTGGTCGTACCTACGAGCTCCAGGACGAGCTGTCAGTCATCCACAAGTACCAGCCGGCCGCCTTCCTGGTTGCGCTCTACTTCATGCCGGTGGGCGCTGTGAACGACAAGAAGACCGACCAGGCCCCTTCGTCGTTCGCCCGAGTTGTGCAGCACCTGCGTGCGAGAACCGGAAGGCTGGATCCGATGCTGCCGAGCCAGATGGATCGAGCCGACTTCGCTGCAGTTGGCCTCTACTCGCCAGGGGACACCGAGCAGATCGGCGCTTTCGAGTACCGCGATGACCTGCCCAGGGGCGTTGTCAGGTACTTCGACGTTCTGGACGATCCGCCTCGGCGAGGGCGGCCGAGACTGTCAACCACATTGAGCTTGGCTGATCTCGTGGAACGGATCGCATCTCGCGCACGGCCCAGCGAAGCGTTGATCAGCTGGGCTGAGCCCGAGTAGAGAGTGCTGATAGCCCCCCGTTGGGCCAACAAGTCACCGGGGATCCTTGGCGCCCGCAAGGGCCCGACATCCGGCACACCGCCACCTGGCATGCCACAGCGGCCACGGCGACGGTGGGTCGGTCCCCCAGGCGGCGCTTGTCATCAACTGCCGAAGCCAGGAGGGCTACGCTGGGCCCGCTCGCGGGAGGGCTCAATGTTTCACGTCAGCGAGGCGGCGCTCGACTTCGCCCTGACTCACGTCATCGCAAAGGGCGACACGGACATCCTTCCGCCTGCGCATGAGTACCGGGCAGTTCTGGCCCAGTGGGACTCGGTACGGTCCGATCTGGCCGGCCGCGATCTAGACACCTGGCATGTGCGACCAGCCCGCAGGTGTCTCTCACCGAAGCGCGGTCTGGCTTTCCGCGTCGCGACACAACTCGATCCGCTGGACACACTGCTGATCACCGCTGTCGTCTACGAGATCGGCCAGGAGCTTGAAGCCCGGCGGGTGCCTGTGGACGACGCCATCGTTCACTCGTACCGGTTTGGACCTACGTCCGCGGGTCAGCTCTATCTACCGGCGTGGTCGTTCGAGTCGTTTCGTGAGCGGTCCCTATCGGAGGCTCGAGCTCGTGGCGGAGTTGTCCTCATGACGGACATCTCAGACTTCTTCCAGCGGATCTACTTCCATCCACTTGAGAATGCCCTGTCGGTTGCCACCGCCAGCCGTGACCACGCCCGTGTCATTGGCAAGTTCATCTCCGGCTGGAATCAGAGCGTCTCGTACGGGATCCCGGTTGGACCGTCGATTTTCCGCCTTCTGGCCGAGGTGACCATCGACGACGTGGACCGAGCTCTCCTAAGCGAGGGCTACGCCTACTGTCGCTTCTCCGATGACTACCGGGTGTTCGTGGCGGACGAGCGGAGCGCACGGGAGGCCTGTGCATTCCTCGCGAATCTCCTCCTTCGTCACCACGGGCTCACCCTCCAGGAGAGCAAGACGGAGATCGTCGCGGCAGAGGACTTCATCAGACGCTTCGAACGAACGGAGGAGGATGCCGAGCGTGCCGCGCTTCGTGAGAGCTTCGACGACCTTCGACGACAGCTCCGCAAGCGGGAGGAGCAGGAGCTCATCGACATGGCCGATGTCGGTGAAGAGACCGACTACTGGGATGCCTGGGTCGGTCTGGATGAGTACGCAGACATCGACTACGAGGATCTTGACGATGACCAGAAAGCGATCGTCGACGGATTGAACCTGTGGCAGGTCCTTCGGAGACAGCTGGAGGACACCGGCGCCTTGGACGTGCCGCTCACACGGTTTGTCCTACGTCGAATCGCGCAGCTGGGCCTGCAGGACGATGAGGCCCTGCTGTTGTCCGATATCGCGCGGCTCTACCCGGTGTTCCCGCAGCTGGTTCAGGCACTGGCAGTACAGCACCCCGGGGATGCCCGTGCTCGCACGGAGCTGGGTGGCCGACTGCTTGCACTTTTCGACGACCCTGTGGTGGGGCACCTCGAATACCACCGGGCGTGGATCCTCAGCGTCTTCAACGACGCCACTTGGGGGCACGCTGACGAGATATCTCACGCCTACTCGAAGTTCTCCGACCAGCTCACGCGCCCTGAGGCCATCACTGCCCTCGCTGCCGCGGGCGTCGCGCATTGGTTCCGTTCGCGTAAGCAGGACGTGACGAACCTGCCACCGTGGGAACGCCGAGCGTTCCTCGCGGGTGCGCGGTGCCTCCCGAGGGACGAAGCCAGGCACTGGTTCCGATCCATTCTTCCGCAGCTCGACGAGCTCGAGCGCGTCGTGGTGTCGTGGGCGCAGACAAATGTCTAGGAACCGGATTCAACAGGGGAACTCATGGCGCGACTGACCTACCTGGAGGTCAGCGGCTACCGCTCGATCGATGGCGACCTGTGCGTCAGAGTTCCGCCTGGCAAGCCGCTCGTCATAGTTGGCGAGAATAACGCCGGAAAGTCGAACATCATTCGGGCGATCGACCTTTTGCTCGGAGATCGCTGGCCTGGCTCATGGGCTCCGGAGGACCATGAGTTCTATGGCCGGGACCCGTCAGGAGCGATCCGGATCTGTGGTGATGTCGACGGTGTCGCGTGGAACCGCACAGGTGTCGAACGGATCGTTCTCACCAATAGCGCCGGCCGGAGTGAGATCAACATCGAGCTCGAGGACGGCAGCCAACGGTGGCCGAACAACGAGACACGGGCGCAGCTGCCCTGCGTCTTGATCAACGCCGATCGACGTCTCAGCTACCAGCTGAGCTATGCGTCCCAGTGGACGATGCTGTCGAAGCTGATGCATCGCTTCCACAAGGCTCTCACTGCAGACCCGGATAGGCGGGATGCGCTGAAGGCGCACTTTGATGCCCTCCATGAGATCTTCGACGGTGTTCCCGAGTTCTCGGTCTTCGTCGAGCGGCTTCAGGACGAGGTCGGCCAACTCGGCGGAAACATGCCGTATGGACTCGAGATCGACTTCTCGGCGTACGACCCGTCGAACTTCTTCCGTGCGCTGCGAGTCACACCCAAGCTCGATGGTGAGCATCGGTCCTACGACGAGCTGGGAACGGGGCAGGAGCAGATCCTCGCGCTTGGCTTCGCCTATGCCTACGCGGCAGCCTTCGGTGCCACGGGTGAGGGCCTCGTACTCGTTATCGAAGAGCCCGAAGCCCATCTGCACCCGTTGGCTCAGGACTGGCTTGCGTCCCAACTCCACCGGTTCACAGCCGAGGGGGTGCAGGTGATTGTGACAACGCACAGCCCTGCTTTCATCGATCTCCGGAACCTCGATGCTCTCGTGCTCGTCCGCAAGGTCGCCGGAGCGACGTGCGTCTCTCAGCTCACCGCCGCTGAACTCGCTGACTATTGCCGCAACCATGGGGCACCGAAGGCAATGGCCGACTCGATCCTCGAGCACTACGACATCAACTCGACCCCGGCCTTGCGAGCGGGGTTCTTCGCCCGGGCCGTGATCCTGGTGGAGGGCGCGACAGAGGAATTCGCTCTGCCCGTGCTGCTGCGGCATCTCGGCCTGGACCTGGTCGGAACGGGAGTCGCTTGTATCCCAGTTGGCGGGAAGGGCAACCTCGCTAAATGGTGGCGGCTGTTCACAGCCTTCGAGATCCCGACTTACGTCATCTTCGATAACGACACGTCCGACGACGGCTCGGGAGCGAAACGATGTGATGTGCTCTGCGCTCTCGGGATCGGTACCGAAGAGCAGTCCGCGTATCTGGAGACCACAGAGCTCGTCGTCCGGCCCGGCTTCAGCGTGATGGGAGTCGATTTCGAGGCAACGCTGAGAGGTCTCCTTCCGGAGTACGCAGCCCTCGAAGTGGAGTGCGCCGATGTCAACGGTCAGATGGGTAAGCCATTCGTCGCGAGGTGGGTTGCGGAACGCCTTACGGACGTCGATAGCGAACGACTGGCAGAGCTCGCCGGGCGGCTACGCGAGATTGCGGCGGCGTCGTAGCATTCGATTCTTGACGCTCCTTGCCTCGGCGCCCGCGGATAGGACGAGCAGAGGTCACCGACTCGGTGCATGCACCTTTGCTCCCGTTGAGTGCCGTCGCCTCCGGCGCGCCTGACGTCTACCGGTACCGCTCCTGCTCCCGCCGTGCCTGGGTCCGGCCCCTCAGAGCGTGAGCTCACCCCTCAGCATCGGAGTGTGCTCACGGGTGTCTACGCCCCTCCGACACGGACTCGAACAGTGTTCGAACACCCGCCGCTCGAGTCACCATGAGGCTCGAGCGGTTCCGCGTCAGGGGTCGTGCCGAAACCATCGCAGCAGAGCATTGTCACCCTGGTGACGAGCATCGGCTCCTCACCGGCGCACCGATGGGCGGGACGCGAGCAGCAGTCAGTCGATCAGCTCTTGGAGTAGTTCGGTGGTGCGGCGGATCGATGAGCGTCGATCCTCACCGACGGGGACGATGGCGGCCCAGATGTCGGTGGCGCCGGCGTCGATCAACGCGTGCAGTTCGGCGCGCACGGCGGCCTCCGATCCGACGATGGCGGCCTCGGGCGGACTCGAGGCGCCGCCCAGCTCCATGATCCGCTGGTAGTTCGGCTGATCGGCGTACATGGTCGAGTAGGCGACGACCGCGTCGCGGGCCTCGGCTTCGTCGTCGTGCACCGCTACGGGCAGACCGGCGACAATGCGAGGGGAGGGCCGCCCCGCGGCGCGGGCGGCTTCGTTGATCCGCGGTGCCACGTGCGCTTCGATCGCCTTGGCCGGCGCCATCCACAACACGGTGCCGTCGGCGACCTCGCCCGCCAGCCGTAGCAGTCGAGGTCCGAGCGCGGAGAGCAGCAGGGGGACAGGTTGCGTCATCGGCACGGCGCCGGCGGGGACGTGCGCCGACCAGTCGTCGCCTTCAACGTCCACGGCCTCACCGCGCAGCAGTGCGGCCAGGATCCGCAGGTACTCCTCGGTGTTGCGTCCAGGATGGTCGTAGGTCATCCCGTAGATCTCGATCGACGACGCGTGCGATGGCCCGATCCCGATCGTGAGTCCGGCTCGGCCGATACCGGAGGTGGCGGATGCGATCCGGTTGGCCTGCAGGACCGGGTGGACGGGCCACGTCTGCAGCACCGCGGTGCCGAGCTCGATCGAGGTGGTGGCTCGGCCGGCGAAGGCCATGGCCACGAGGGGGTCGCCGGTGACGACGCTGGCGTACCACAGTGAAGTGAACCCGTCGGCCTCCGCTTGTTGGGCCTGCTCGACGACCTTGTCGACCGAACGCCCTCCGCCGGTCAGTCCGATACGCATCTGTGCTCCCCTTGGTTTCCGAGGCGGTCATCGGCGCGTGTGCCCATACGAGCGTATGGCATCTGGTGGGGGACGCGCCTACCCTCACGGGCTAGCGCACGACCAGGGGGTACACCACGTGAGCGACACGACACTCGATCAGCTCAGGGCGGACGTCGAGTTCTTGCTGGACCGCACGGCGATCTTCGATTGCATCGCCCGCCACGCCCGCGGTCACGACCGCCACGACGCCGACTTGATCGCGAGCACCTACCACGACGATGGCGTCGACGAGCACGGCTACGCCATCAACCCTGGCGCGCAGTATGCGGCGTGGGCCAACGCCCAGCACGCGGCGAGTTCGGCCTCGCACCTGCACAACGTCACCACCCACCTGTGTGAGATCGACGGCGACGTCGCCACGTGCGAGAGCTACGTCTTGGTCGTGCTGCTCAGCCCCGACGCCAAGTCGACGACGATCATGAACGGCCGCTACCTCGACCGGCTGGAGAAGCGCGATGGCACGTGGCGCATCGCGGTGCGACGCTCGACGGTCGACGCTGTGATCAGCGGGGACGCGTCGATGCTGGGCCATCCGTTCTTCAAGCAGCAGGGCTACATCAAGGGCACGCGCGACCACGACGACATCTCCTACCAGCGGCCGATCGCCCTCGAGGGCTCTGAACCTGCCCGTTGGTGACCTCCTACGGCACCGATCCGCAGCGCCCACCTGCGAAGATGCCGTGTCCGTGATGAGGAGGAGCTATGGCGACCGCTCGACGGGTCGGAACCGAGACATCCAAGACCCGCGCACAGATGCTCGACGCCGTCGAGCGCCTCATGGTCGACAAGGGCTACGCGGCGATCACCTATCGCGCCGTCGCCGCTGAGGTCGGCGTCACCTCGGGCAACGTCCAGTACTACTTCCCGACGCTCGACGACCTGTTGGTCGCCACGATCCGCCGGCGCACGGACCAGAGCCTCGACCGGCTCCTCAACATGCTCCAGGCCCGCCCCAACCAGCCGTTGCGGGTCCTGTGGGAGTTCTCCAACGACGAGACCGTCGCGGCGCTCACGATGGAGCTCAGCGCGCTCGGTCATCACCGCCCGTCGGTCAGCGCCGAGATCCGCAACCACACACGCCGCTTGCGCGACGTCCAGCTCGCCGCTTTGGCCGCGGCACCGCATGTCAACCGAGACGACGCCGTCCCAGCGCCGGCGCGGCTGTTCCTCCTCAGCGGCATCCCGAAGCTGGTGCGCATGGAAGAGGACTTCGACGTCGACACCGGGCACGCCGAGATCGTCGCCCTCGTCGAGGCCTACCTCGACACGGTCGAACCCGCAGCCGCCGCCCCTCGCGCCCCGGGCAGACGCACCCGCCGCTAGCCAGCGGCGGCGCTGCAGCCATCCCCTTCCACCACCGAACAGGCCCGTTGCGTTACGGATGTAAGGCAACGCTGTACGGTTGTGTGGCAGATCGAGAGGGGGACGCGTGGCCGACCACGAGCTCTACTACGACCCATACGACGTCGACATCGATGCCGATCCGTATCCGGTCTACAAGCGCCTGCGGGACGAGGCGCCGCTCTACTACAACGAGCGCTTGGACTTCTGGGGGCTGAGCCGCTTCGCTGACGTCGAAGGGGCGTTGAAGGACTTCAAGCGGCTGAGCTCAGCCAAAGGCGACATCCTCGAGGTGGTCAAGGCTGACCCGGCGATGCCCCCGGGGGTGTTCATCAACGAGGACCCGCCCGAGCACACGATGCACCGAGCCTTGGTCTCGCGGGCGTTCACGCCGGGGCGGATGAGGAAGCTCGAGGCTCAGATCCGGGCGTTCTGCGCGGCGTGCCTCGATCCCCTCGATGGCGACGAGCGGTTCGACTTCGTGTTGGACCTCGGTGCCCAGATGCCGGTCAAGGCCATCGGGATGTTGTTGGGCATCCCCGAGGCCGACCAGCCCTCGGTCCGAGACGCAGCGGTGCGCAAACTGCGCAACAAGCCGGGCGAACCACTGAAGGTCACGAAGGAGCGCTACTTCAGCGGGAAGGCGTACGCCGAGTACGTCGCGTGGCGAGCGGAGAACCCGTCGGACGATCTGGTCACCGAACTGCTCAACGTCGAGTTCGAAGATCTCTCCGGGGAACGACGCAGGCTCACCCAGGACGAGCTGCTCACCTTCATCGCCGTGATCGCCGGAGCAGGCGTTGAGACCACCGGGCGGCTCTTCGGGTGGATGGGCAAGGTCCTCGCCGAACACCCCGACCAACGCGCCCAGGTGACCAAGGATCGTTCGCTCGTGCCGAAGGCGGTCGAGGAGCTGTTGCGGTTCGAACCCCCCGGACCCCACGTCGCCCGCTACGTGGCCGAGGACGTCGAGTACCACGGGCAGGTGATTCCCGCCGGGAGCGCGCTGCTGCTGATGGTGGCCTCGGGCAACCGCGACGAACGACGCTTCGACGACCCCGATCGGTTCGACATCCACCGCGACATCGGCCAGTCCCTCACCTTCGGCTACGGCGCCCACTACTGCCTGGGAGCCGCCCTCGCCCGCATCGAAGGCCGGGTCGCGCTCGCCGAGGTCCTCGACCGGTGGCCCGAGTGGGAGATCGACCTCGACAGCGCCGTTCGAGCCCCCACGTCAACGGTTCGCGGTTGGGACTCGATGCCGGCGGTCATCCGATGACCGACCTCGGGATCGTCGACATCGCGGGCGTGTCGCACATCGGGCTGTGTGTTTCCGACTTCGAGACGTCCCTGCGGTTCTACACCGACGGGCTCGGCTTCGAGGTGGCCGAAGGATGGGACATCCCCAGCGCCCTGGCCCAACTCGCGGAGGTACCACCGCCGATCGCCTGCCGATCGCAGATGCTCGTACGGGGCGCCTGGAAGCTCGAACTGCTCGGTTGGCAGGAACCGCACGCCGAAGGCCAAGCGCTCGAGACGCGCCGCCAGATCGGCTTCACCCACCTGTCGATCCACGTGTCCGACCTCACCGCAGTCGAGGCGCGGCTGGTCGCGTTGGGCGCCGAGGCGATCGAGTCGACCCGCAGCCACATCCCCATGCCCGTCGGGTCGATGGACGTCGTGTTCCTCGCCGACCCCGACGGGATCCGCATCGAGCTCATCCAGGAGAGCCCATGAGCCGGGTCGCCGTCGTCACCGGCGGCGCCTCGGGTGTGGGCCAAGCGATCGCGCAGCACCTCGCCCGTGTCGATCACAGTGTCGCGGTGCTCGACCTCGACGGCGACGCCGCCACCGCGGTCGCCGAGGACATCGCCCGCAGTGGGCCACGTGCGCTCGGACTGCCCGTCGACGTCGCCGATCGCGACCAGGTCGAAACCGCCTACGCACAGATCCGCGCCGAGCTCGGGCCCATCGAGGTCCTCGTCACCAGCGCGGCGGTGTCGGGGTTCATCCGCTTCCAGGACATCACCGCCGAAGACTGGGACCGCGCCATACGGGTGAACCTGACCGGCACGTTCCACTGCGTGCAAGCGGCGATCGGGGACATGGTCGAGGGCCGCTGGGGTCGGATCGTGACCATCTCCTCGGCCGCCGGTCAGACCGCCTCGCCTCGCCAGGCGCACTACTCAGCGTCCAAGGGCGGCGTCATCGCCATGACCAAGACGATCGCCGCCGAGTTCGCCCGCAAGGGCATCACCGCCAACACCGTTTCCCCGTTCACCGTTGACACCCCGATGCTGCGCCATGCCCAAGAGGCCGGTCAGCTCCCACCGGCCGAGGTGCTCGCGGGCATGGTCCCTGCCGGACGGCTCGGAACGGTCGACGACATCGCCGCCACCGTCGCGTTCCTCTGCTCGGAAGAGGCCAGCTTCATCACCGGCCAGATCATTGCCCCCAACGGAGGAGCCGTCACGTGAACGACCGCTTCGACCTCACCGGACAGGTCGCCATCATCACCGGCGGCGGCACCGGCATCGGCCGGGGCACGGCCCTCGTGCTCGCCGAACACGGTGCCGATGTCGTGCTCGCCGGACGCCGACCCGAACCACTCGAGTCGACCGCAGATGAGATCCGGGCGCTCGGACGCAAGGCACTGCCGCTCTCGACCGACGTCACCGACCCCGACGGCTGTCGTTCGCTCGTCGATGCCACCCTCGCGGAGTTCGGCCGGGTCGACATCTTGGTGAACAACGCTGGCGGCGCCGAGACCAAATCGATCGCCAAGTGGTCCGACGACGAGTGGCTCCACGTCCTCGCCCTCAACCTCGGCAGCGTCTGGCACCTCAGCCGCGCCGCCTCCACACCGATGCTCGAACAAGGCAAAGGCGCCATCGTCAACATCTCCTCCGGAGCGAGCCTCCTCGCCATGCCCCAAGCCGCCCCCTACGGGGCCGCCAAAGCCGGCGTCAACAACCTCACCGGGTCGATGGCCGCGTCATGGACCCGCAAGGGCATCCGGGTCAATGCCGTCGCCGTCGGTGCCGTGCGCGCTGCGACCCTGCTCGACGACGCCGCCCGCTACGGCCTCGAGCCGGACGCCATCGGCCTCACCAACGCCTCCGGCCGCCTCGGCGAACCCGAGGAGATCGGCTACGGCGTCCTGTTCTTCGCCTCGGACGCCTCGAGCTTCTGCTCGGGCCAAACCCTCTACATGCACGGTGGCCCCGGGCCAGCGGGTATGTGACTCGCGCCAGCTTTGCCCGCCTACCCAAGCAGTCCGGGATCGCCGTCTTCCACGCCCGCCGGACCTACGCTGCGAGGAACACGCCGGTGGGGGAGTCGCGTGGGGTAAAGGTACAAGTCGCCCCTCCGACACAACCTGTAGTCCCCCGAGGACCGGCTCAGGAGGACACCGCCGAGGGCGGGCCGGTGGGGAGGATCTCCTCATCAACTGACCGTGCCTTCATGGGCGTTATGGGACGCGGGTCGAACCTTCAGGCGCGGCAGAGGTAGCTGACCGTTCGGATGCGGCGTTCCGTGAGGTTGGCAATCTGGTTGGCGGCCATCTGGGGGAAGTCCTCGCCGAGGAATGCTCCGAAGCTGACCGGCGGCGGACCGTTCACCTCCAAGCGCGCTGAGAGGTCCCGGAACCACCCGAGACTCTCCTCGGTCGAGTCGACCTCCTGCAGCACATCGAACCCGACCGAAACGAGCATGTCTCGCATCTCTCCTGGCGTAGCGAGGTGACTCATCGAGGGTTCGCGTGCCCAGGGCACAGGGAACAGAACATCGCCACCCTCACCTCGGAGCACGTCGTAGATCGCGAACGTCCCGGCCGGCCGCACGACACGTCGAGCCTCACGATAGACAGTCGGCTTGTCCGGGATGTTCATGGCAGCGTGGATGGTGATCGCTGCGTCGAAGCTGTGGTCATCGAAGGGCAGCGCGCACGCGTCGCCAACCCGAAAGCTCGTCTTATGGTCGAGGCCCGTCCATCGCGACAGCTCGGTCGCAGCGGTACAGAAGGATGGCGTGAGGTCGATGCCGGTGACTGTGCATCCGAAGGCCTCGGCCAGTGCCCGTGCCGTGCCGCCGAGGCCAGAGCCGATATCGAGTACCGAAGTGTCCGCACTGATCGCCATGCTCTCGGCGAGAGCAAGCGTTGCTTCCCTTCCACGGATGTGGAACTCATCGACCCCGGCGAGGATCGCTGTGGTCGCTGACGCCGGATCGATCCCCGCGGCCCGAAACGAGGCCGCGATCGACTCGGCCAGCGCATCACACTCGCAGTAATGGCTAGCGACGTCCTGGCTCACGCGTCCCTCCCCAAACGGCTCAACGCCACCACCCTACGGATCGGACGCTCGGTGGTGCTGCTTCACGTTTTCTTTGGTGCATTGGCGGGTGGCCGAGCATGACCGCCCACCGCCCGCTTTCCCAGGCGGCGGCAGCATGCGACGCTGCCACCCACGGTGCTGGGAGGGTGTGATGGCTGGTGATGACCAACCCGCAGGCGAGGTCGCCGACGTGAAGGATCGGCGACGGCCTCCCTCAGGTGGAAGCGGCGGAGCGGTCTACGGGCTTGGCTTCATCGGTGCGCTGGTGTGGTTCTGGAAGCAGGCCGACGGCCCCGGGGAGCACTTCATCGCTGTGCTGAAGGCGATCGTCTGGCCAGCGTTCCTCGTCTACGCCGCATTCGAGGCTCTCCGCCGCAGCAGCGGCTGAACGCCCTCCATCCTCCGTCACCTCATCCTGCGAGTTGGAGGGTCGCCCTCAGCAGGAGAGTGGGGGCTACAGGCCCAGTCCCCCCTCCGACACCACCTTTCGCAGTCGATGCTCGATGGACTTGCGCAGACTGCTGGCTAGCTGGCGACGAAGATCGTGATGGTGTCAGGGTGAACGCCGTCGTACTCCTCGGCAGCCCGGGCCTCTTCGGTTGCGAGCGCAGCCTGGAGCGTCTCCATGTCGGGGGTCTCGATCAGGACGGCGCAGACCTTGCTATCGCCGACCGGCTGCCGAAATGCCGTGACCTTCATCCCACGCTGTTCAAAGAACTCTGCGCGCTTCGGCGAGTTGAACCAGTGCTCGACGTCGTCGACATCGTGTGTCGCAATCACCTGCATGGTGACCGCCCCTTTCCGAAGGCTCGGTCCGCACCGTCCGGTGAGGACGGTCCGACGCTACGCCTTCGGTTTTGTGGACGCACTGCGCGGCCGGTTCCGCCCTCCACGGAGTATCACCTACCGCCGGCACAGTGTGTGGCAGTCCGCAGTTGGTCGGGACCAGTGCGTTGAGAGCCGCTGAGTCTCGCTCCTCGGCCCGCGAGGGCGGCCGTCTACGCTGTCGCGGTGACGTCGGATCCGTGGCTGCGCGCCGGGCGAGCCACGCCCGCCGAGCTGGACGCGTGCACCAACCCGACGGTCACGTGGCTCGGGCACGCCAGCGTGGTCGTCGAGCTGGGCGGTGTCAGGGTCATGACCGACCCGGCGCTCACCGACCGGGTGGCCCACCTCCGGCGCCACCACCGCCTCGACGTCGGTGCCCTCGACGCGCCGCACGTGCTCCTCATCTCGCACGTGCACATGGACCACCTCCACGTCCCGTCGTTGCGCCTCCTCGGTCCCGGCGTTCCGCTGATCGTCCCTGCCGGCGCAGCCGGCTTCCTCCGCCGACGGGGCTTCCGCCACGTTCGGGAGACGGCCGCCGGGCGGACCACCCAGGTGGGGCACCTGACCATCGAGACCGTCCCCGCCGCGCACAGCGGGCGGCGGGGGCCGCACAGCCGGATGTCGGTCGACGCCGTGGGCTACGTCCTAAGGGCGCCGGGAGGATCGGTGTACTTCCCGGGTGACACCGACCTGTTCCCCGAGATGGCGGCGCTGGACGACATCGACGTCGCGTTGTTCCCGATCGGTGGATGGGGCCCGACGGTCGGAGAGGGGCACCTCGATCCACGACGGGCGGTGGAGGCGACCGGGCTCGTCCAGCCCGGCCTGGTGGTGCCCATCCACTGGGGCACCTACAGCCCGGTCCGGCTGCGCCGCGGCGCGCCGGGCTGGCTCGGCGACCCGGCGCGGCGCTTCCGGTCCGAGATGGAGGGCGCGGGTCTCGCGGACCGGCTGCGCGTGCTCCAGCCCGGCGGCACCCTGCGCCTCCCCGCACCGGAGGGCCGGACACCGCCGGCGGCGCGACCGGCCCCGAGCACCGCTGGCCGTCTCCGACCCGACCGCCCGGATGCTCCGTGAGCGCCGCATGAGCGCTGCATCTGCGATCCTCCGGCCGCCGGTCGAGCGACCGTCGTGGGGACGGGTCCTCGGGCGGGTCGTGGTCGTCACCGTCGTCACCGCACTGTCGTTGTGGGTGCTGGCCGGGCTGCTCGACGGGTTCGCCATCGACAGCGTGGTCGACGCGCTGCTCGCGGGGTTCGTGGTCGGCCTGGTGAACGCAGTGGTGTGGCCGGCGTTGGCCGTCGTGGTCGTCCCGCTCTCCGTGCTCACCCTCGGGCTCGGCGCCATCGTCCTCGACGCCATCCTCGTGACGTTCGTGCTCGAGCGGCTGCCCGGCGTCAGCCTCGCCAGCTTCTGGACCGGCCTGGCCGTCGTGTTCGGGATGGCGGTGATCTCGACGCTCGTCGGGAGCTTCCTGGCCGTCGACGACGACGCCTGGTTCGACCAGTCGGTCGCCCGCCGGGCCCGCCGCCGCGGCCGCCGCCACGCCCGCCGTCGGGCCGACGTAGACGATGGCGGTGACGTCCCCGGCATCGTGTTCGTGCAGGTCGACGGCCTGGCCAAGACGGTGCTCGACCGTGCCCTGCGAGCGGGTGACGTCCCGAACCTGCGCCGGTGGTTGGCCGACGGGCGCCACCGCCTGATCGGGTGGGAGACGGGCTGGTCGTCGCAGACCGGCGTGAGCCAGTGCGGCATCCTCCACGGGTCGGTCGTCGACATGCCCGCGTTCCGCTGGGTCGACAAGACGACGGGGAAGATCGTCGTCTCCAACCGCCCGCAGTCGGCGGCGGACATCGAGAAGGCGCATTCGGACGGGCAGGGGCTGCTGGCCCACCACGGCTCGAGCTACGGCAACCTGTTCTCCGGTGACGCCGAACGGGCGGCGCTCACGATGAGCAACGTCGCCCGGAAGAAGGAGGGCCGCATCGGCGCGGGCTACGTGGGGTACTTCTCCCGCCCGCAGCAGGCGGTGCGGACGCTGAACGCGGTCGTGGTCGAGATCGTCCGAGAGCGCGGCGCGGCGCGGGACCAGCGCCGCCGCGGCGTCGAGCCGCGGGTGCGCCGGGGATGGACGTACGCCCTGCTGCGCTCCTTCACGACGGTGGTCAGCCGCGACGTCTGCGTGAACGGGGTCGTCAACGACGTGTGCGAAGGGCGGGCGGCCATCTACGTCGACCTCCTCGGCTACGACGAGGTCTCGCACCACTCGGGGCCGGAACGCGCCGACACGATGGGGGTGCTGCGCGACATCGACCGCCAGATCGGCCGCATCGAGCGCGCCGTTCGGTGGGCTCCCCGTCCCTACCACCTCGTGGTGCTGTCCGACCACGGCCAGACGCAGGGCGCGACCTTCGCCGACCGCGCCGGGGAGACCCTCGCCGAGCTCGTCGGCCGGCTGTGCGGCGACGCGGCGTCGGGCGACCCGGACGCGGAGGAGGGGCGCACCGAGTCGACGGCGTGGCTGCGCCGGGCGAAGGGCGACGACGACCAGCTGTCGGTCCCGGCCACGGCGGGTGCGCCCATCGTCCTGGCCTCGGGCAACCTCGGCCTGATCACGCTCCCCGGCGATGCCCGACGCCTGACCCGCGAGGAGATCGACGCACGCCACCCGGGCCTGATCGACGGCCTGGTCGAGCATCCCGAGGTCGGCTTCGTGCTCGTCGCGACGGCCAGTGGGGGCTCGGTCGTGCTCGGGCGCGCCGGGAGCCGTGCCCTCGAGAGCGGCGAGGTGGTGGGTGACGACCCCCTCGCCCCGTTCGGCCCCCACGCCCTCGAGCAGGTGCGGCAGGTCGACTCGTTCACGACGGTCGCCGACCTGATGGTCAACAGCCGCTACGACGCGGACCTCGACGAGGTCGCCGCCTTCGAGGACCAGGTCGGCTCCCACGGTGGCCTCGGCGGCCCCCAGACCCACCCGTTCCTGCTGTACCCGGTCGAGCTGTCGGCGCCGCCGGACCACATCCTCACCTCGGTGGCCGTGCACCGGGTGCTCAAGGGCTGGCTGGCGGAGGTCGGCCAGCCGGTGACCACCCCCTGGCTCACGGCGTCGTCGGCCTCGGAACCGTCGGCGTCGTCGGCCTCGGAACCGTCGACGGCGTCGGCGGCGGAACTCAGCGCTGGTCGGCCCCCGCAGGATTGCGCTCCCTCAGCGGGCTGAGCGCCGCCCACTCCTGCGGCGACGAGGTGGCCCAGTCGTACAAGCTGGCGCCCAGCACGCCGTCGCGCGCTTCGATGGCGGCGAGCATGCCCTGCACCTGCTCGACGGTGACCCCGTCGGCGATGCCGCCGATGACGTGGATCGGCAGGTCGGGCCGGCCGGTGGCGGCGCGGATGCGGTCGATGTTCTCGCCCACGTAGCGGTTGCCGTCGCGCCACTCGGGCAGCCGGATCGACCAGTAGGCCATCGGCAGGAGCACGTCGTAGTCCTCGGCGACCTGGGCCCAGGGGAAGTCGGGCCAGTACGAGGGGTTCACCACCTGCAGGTGCACGGCCGACAGCGTGATGGCGCCGATGACCTTGTCGGGAAGGGCCCGCCGCAACGCGGCGCTGAGCTCGAGGAGGCGAGCGTTGCGCTCGGCCGGATCCTTCACGGCCGTCGACTCGACGTCGACCGCCAGCCCGTCGACGTCGAGCTCAGCGGACGCCAGGAGGCGCTCGAGGTCGGCGTCGGTGTCCTCCAGCGTCGGCAGGTACCAGGCCATGACCGACAGGCCGTGCTCGTGGGCGGCGTCGATCAGCCCCTGGAGTCGATCCTTCTCGAGCACCGTCTGGTCGGGCACGCCCGTGTGCGAGGTCTGCAGGTAGACGGTCTGGATCCCCTCGGCGGCCATGGCCGCCAGGTCGTGCTCGTCGACCACGGGCGCCGGGCCGCCCAGGGCGTGGGACCAGTCGAAGGCGTCGACCCAGGCCCCCAACCCCTCGTAGGGCTCGAGGGTCCACGGCTGGGCGACCGGCCCCTCGTGGCCCGAGCCCCGACCGACGGCCCACACGACCCCAGCGGTGAGGAGCGCGACCACCAGCAGGCCGGCGACCACGAAGCGGCCCCACCGCCGGGACCCGGCCCGGGGGAGCGGGGCGTCGGCGTCGCCC
The DNA here is from genome assembly GCA_029782145.1 of Actinomycetes bacterium. Taxonomy (GTDB): domain Bacteria; phylum Actinomycetota; class Acidimicrobiia; order Acidimicrobiales; family Acidimicrobilacustridaceae; genus CAMFLJ01. Next base: position 46,936 of record JAKOVH010000002.1, read on the forward strand.
GTGGCGATCGGCGGAGGGGGGTTGTCGGCCACGTGACCTCCTTACTCCAGATCCGGCCGCGACCCGGGCCGGGCGCGTCGACGCGGTGCCGGAGGTTCCGCCCGGCCCGGCGTCGCGGGCCACCGGTAGGCTGCCGGCTCGATGCGGACCATCGACTGGGACGGCGGCGCGGTCGTGATCATCGACCAGGTCGCCCTCCCGCACGAGCTGCGCACCCAGCGGCTCACCGAGGTCGCCGAGCTGGTCGACGCCATCCGCCGCCTGGCGGTGCGGGGGGCGCCCGCGCTCGGGGCGGCGGGGGCGCTCGGCGTGGTGCTGGCGATCGACCAGGGCCAGCGCGAGGGGTGGGACGACGACGGCGTGGCGGCGGCCATCGAGCAGGTCCGCTCGGCCCGGCCCACGGCGGCGAACCTGGCGTGGGGCGTCGAGCGCGTGGCCGCGCTGGTGCCGAAGGGGCGCGACGACGTGCTGGCCGAGGCGCTCGCCGTGCTCGACGAGGACGCCGCCGCCAACCGCGCCATCGGGGAGCGGGGTGCCGACCTCCTGCTCGGGCTGTGCGGGGGCGACGGACCCATCCGCGTGCACACCCACTGCAACGCGGGGGCGCTGGCATGCGTCGAGTGGGGCACGGCGCTCGGCGTGGTGCGGTCGCTGCACGAGCGAGGCCGCCTCGGTCGGGTGCTGGCCGACGAGACCCGGCCCCTGCTGCAGGGCGCCAGGCTCACGGCGTGGGAGCTCGACCGGATGGGCGTCGATCACCGGGTGGTGGTCGACGGGGCCGGACCGTTCCTCGTGGCCCGCGGTGAGACCGACGCCGTCGTCGTCGGGGCCGACCGCATCGCCGCCAACGGCGACGTCGCCAACAAGATCGGCACCTACCCGCTGGCCCTGGCCGCCGCTCGGGCCGGGATCCCGTTCGTGGTCGCCGCCCCGGAGTCGACGATCGACCCGGCCACGCCCGACGGTGCGTCGATCCCCATCGAGGACCGCGGTGACGGCGAGGTGCTGGTGATCGCCGGCCACCGCATCGCGCCAGAGGGCTCCGCGGCCCTCAACCCGGCGTTCGACGTGACCCCCGCCGACCTGGTGACGGCCATCGTCACCGAGGCCCGCACCATCCGCCCCGCCCGAGGCGAGCGCCCCGTCTGATGTGGGAGCGGGCGCGCTTCGCCAGCCGGTGGGACCCCGACGAGGCGCCGCCGCACGACGACCTGCTCGGCGGGTGCGTCCACGCCTCGCGCCTGCTGGGCCAGGACCCGGCGCTGGTGCTCGCCGGTGGCGGCAACAGCTCGGTGAAGACCGTCGAGGCCGACGTGCACGGCGACGACGTGGACGTGCTGTGGGTGAAGGGCAGCGGGTGGGACATGGGCTCCATCGAGCCGGCCGGGTTCGCGCCGCTGCGTCTGGCGCCCGTCGCCCGGCTGGCCGAGCTCGAGTCGCTCTCCGACGCGACGATGGCCAACGAGCTGAAGGCCGCGTCGCTCGACGTCGCCTCGCCGGCGCCGTCGGTCGAGTCGATCCTCCACGCCACGCTCCCTCACCGGTTCGTGATGCACACCCACGCCGACGCGGTGGTGGCCCTCACCAACACGCCCGCCGGCCACGAGCTCGTGCGCGAGGTCTACGGCGACGAGGTGGTGATCGTCCCCTACGTGATGCCGGGCTTCGACCTCGCCCGCCGCTGCGCGGTGCAGTTCCCCGCCGAGGCCACCGACCGCACCGTGGGGATGGTGCTGTCGAACCACGGCCTGTTCACCTTCGGCGACGACGCGAGGACCGCCTACGAGCGCCACCTCGAGCTCGTCGCCCGAGCCGCCGAGCGCCTGGGCGACGCGCTCGCCGCCGCGCCGACCCCGGAGGTCGAGCCCGTCGCGCCCCCCAGCAGCCACGAGCAGCTGGTCGCCATCGCCGAGCTGCGCCGGGACCTCTCGGGCGTCGCCGGCCACCCCATGATCACCTCGTGCTGCGCCGACGCCGCGCTGCGCCGCTTCGCGGCCCGCCCCGACCTCCAGCGGGTGAGCCAGCAGGGCACCGCCACGCCCGACCACGTGCTGCGCACCAAGCGCCTGCCGATGCTCGGACGCGACGTCGGTGCCTACGCCGCCGCCTACGAGGCGTACGTCGAGCGCAACCGGGCCCGGCTCGGCGACCGGCGCCTCGTGCCCGTCGACGCCGCGCCGCGGGTCGTGATCGACCCGGAGCTGGGCGTGCTCACCGCCGGCCGCCGGGTCGGTGACGCCCGGGCGGCGGCGGAGATCTACGCCCACACCGTGGCCGTGATCGAGGCGGCCGAGGCCCTCGGCGGCTACCGCAGCATCAGCGAGGGGGACCTGTTCGACGTCGAGTACTGGGAGCTCGAGCAGGCCAAGCTCGCCCGCCAACCGACCCCCGCACCGCTGACCGGGCGGGTGGCGCTGGTGACCGGCGCCGCGTCCGGCATCGGCCGGGCATGCGCGGTGGAGCTGCTGAGGCGGGGTGCGGCGGTGGTCGGCGTCGACCTGTCCGAAGCGGTCGGCATGGTCTCGACCGAGCCGGCGTACATGGGCGCCGTCGGAGACGTCGCCGAGCCCGACGTGCTGCGGGCTGCGCTCAGCGAGGCCGTCCGCTCCTTCGGTGGGCTCGACCTGCTCGTCGTCAACGCCGGCGTGTTCCCCGAGCCGGCGTCGGTCGCCGCGCTCGACGCCGCCACCTGGGCGCGCACCATGCGGGTCAACGCGGAGGCCGCCGCCGTGCTGCTCGGCCTCGCCCACCCGTTCCTGGCCAGAGCGCCCGGAGGTGGCGCCGTCGTGGTGGTCGGCTCGAAGAACGTGCCGGCACCGGGCAAGGGGGCGGCGGCCTACTCGGCGTCGAAGGCGGCGCTCACCCAGCTGGCGCGCGTGGCCGCCCTCGAGTGGGGCGGCGACGGCATCCGGGTGAACGTCGTGCACCCCGACGCCGTGTTCGACACCGGGTTGTGGGACGACGAGCTGATCGCCACCCGGGCCGCGGCGTACGGCCTCAGCCCCGAGGACTACCGGCGACGGAACGTGCTCGGCTCCGAGGTCACCCCGGAGGTGGTGGCCACCCTGGTGGCCGACCTGTTCGGCCCCGGCTTCGCCCGCACCACCGGCGCCCAGATCCCCGTCGACGGGGGAAACGACCGCGTCATCTGAGATCCGAGGCGGCAGCTCGGCCGTAGAACTCCTAGGCTGCCGATGCTCCTCACACGCGGTAGGGAGGGGGGTGGCGGCAGCGCGGACGACGGGTCTCGGCCCGTTCTCGGAGGGTGACGGGATGACGAACGGGGGGCGCCGTGTGCTGTTGGCGCCGGGCGAGGTGGTCGAGCAGGTCGTCCTGGAGCAGTGCGCAGGCCCGCGGGTCGGGGATGCCGTGACCGCGCCGGGGGTACGAGACCAACCGGTGAGTGACCCATCCCGGCCGCGAGCGTCCGGCGAGCCCAGCGTCGCCGTCGTCATCACGACCTACGAGCACGCTCGCTTCGTGGAGGGCGCGGTCCGCAGCGTCCTCGCCCAGACCGTGCCCGTCGACGAGATCATCGTGGTCGACGACGGCTCGAGCGACCGCCCGCAGGACGTCGTCGCCGGGTTCCCCCAGGTGAGGATCGTCTCCCAACCGAACCGCGGCCTGGCCGCGGCCCGCAACGTGGGCTGGCGCACGGCACGCTCGGACCTGGTGCTGTTCCTCGACGCCGACGACCGGCTGGTGCCCATCGCCGTCGAGGCCAACCGCCGGGCGTTGGCGGCGGCCCCCGAGGCGGCGCTGGCCTACGGGGCCTACGTGCTGGTCGACGTGGCATCGGCACGGATCAAGCAGCCCGAGCAGTTCCCGCTGGCGACCTACGAGCGGCTCCTCGAGCGCAACGTGATCGGCATGCACGGCGCCGTGCTCTACCGCCGGGCCGCGCTCGAGGCGATCGGCGGGTTCGACGAGCGCCTGCGGGCCTGCGAGGACTGGGACGTCTACCTGCGCCTGGCCCGCCACAGCCCCCTCGCCCGCACGCCCCACGTCGTCGCCCAGTACTGGCGCCACGACTCGAACATGTCCGGCGACCCCGCCACGATGGTGGCGGCCGCCCAGACGGTGCTGCGGGGCCAGGCCGGCGACGCCGGGGCGCTCGGGCTCGGTGCGCGGCTCCGGCGCAGCGCCCGCGCCTCCGGGGCCGACCACTGCGCCGAATGGTGGTATCGGGTGGTGGGGGCCGCGGTCCGCCGCCAGCCCGTCCGCCCGGTCCTCGCCCGAGGCCCGGCACTGGCCCGCGTCGCACCGGTATCGTTCCTGCTCGCGCCGTGGAGGGTCGGTGCCCGTGAGTACCGGCGGTTCGAAGCGAGGAGCAGGCGCGTGGCTCCAGAGGGTCAGGGGTGAAGGTCTCGGTCGTGATGCCGTGCCGCGACGCGGCGCCGTACCTCCCCGAAGCGGTGGCGAGCGTCCGGCGGCAGGCCGGCGTGGAGTGGGAGCTGCTCGTCGTCGACGACGGCTCGACCGACGCGTCGCTCTCGCTGGCCCGCGAGCAGGCGGAGGCCGATCCTCGCATCCGGGTCCTGGCCACCGGGGCCGACCGCCGGGGCGCGGCCGCGGCGCGCAACGTCGGGCTGGCCGCCGCCGACGGTGACCTCATGGCCTTCCTCGACGCCGACGACGTGCTGCTGCCCGGGACGCTGCACCACCGAGCCGAGGCGCTGCGGGCCCAGCCGGCGGCGGTGGCGACCTACGGGCCCTCCCGGTGGCGCCACCCGGGCCACCCGCATCTCGACCGCGACGAGCGGATGCGGGGCGTGGCCGGGCGGGTCCATCCACCGCCGGCGCTGCTGAACAAGGTCGTGCTGCTCAACCGCAGCGACGTGCCCTGCACGTGCGGTGTCGTGGTGCGGGCCGGGGCGGTCCGGGAGGTGGGCGGCTTCGACGAGGGCTTCTACCTGTTCGAGGACCAGACCCTGTGGGTCAAGCTGTTCCTGCGCCACCCCGTCCACGTCGACGCGTTCGTGGGCGCCGAGTACCGGCGGCACCCGGGCTCGCTGACGGCGCGGGTCGACGGCCCGGGCGCCTTCGGCACCCCTCGGCACGCGTCGGCCCGCCAGAACTTCCTCGACTGGGTGGAGTCCTACGCCCGCCACGAGGGACGCCTCGACGCGTCGGTCGAGCGGTCGCTGCGGATCGCCCGCCACCGGGCGGAGGGCCCCGCCCCGGCCGACGGCTCGCACCGGGCAGCCGTCACCCGATCGGACCGGCTGGCCGCGAGCTGGCTCGAGGTGGAGTCGACGTTCACCCGCCAGGCGGCCCGGGCCCGTCGATGGCGGCGACGAGCCGGGCTGGCCGTGCGCGACAAGCGGGCCAGGGCGTGACCGGCTCCTGGCGCGGCGCGGCCCGGCCGCGCGCCCTGAGCCTCCCCGGGTCGCTCCGCCGCGGTGCCAGCCGGGCCCTCGGGCACCCACGAGTCTCGGCGCTCACCAGCCGGCTCGGCGTCGACGCCGGCGTCGAGTGGGCCACCGCCCCGCCGGTCGGGCGGGTGCGCTTCGGCGACCTGCGCCGCACCCGGCCGGTGGCCTCCGACTTCGGGTACGGCCGGGGAGGCCCCGTCGACCGCTACTACATCGAGGCCTTCCTCGAGGCGCACCGCGACGACGTCCGCGGGCGCGTGCTCGAGGTGGGCGACGACTCCTACACCAGGAGGTTCGGCGGCGAACAGGTCGACGCTGCCGACGTGCTGCACGTCGATGCCGCCTCCGGCGCCCGCTTCGTCGGGGACCTCGCCGACGGCGGCTTCCTGCCCGACGACGCCTTCGACTGCGTCGTGCTCACCCAGACGCTGCACCTGATCTACGACTTCGAGGCGGCGCTGCGCACCCTCCGACGGGTGCTGGCCCCCGGCGGCGTGCTGCTGTTGACCGTGCCGGGCATCTCCAACACCGATCCGGGGGAGTGGGGCTCGACGTGGCACTACTCGTTCACCGAGCACTCCCTGGCCCGCATGCTCGGCGACGCGTTCCCCGGCTTCGAGCTCACGACCCGCTCCTACGGCAACGTGCTCGCCGCGGTGGCGTTCCTGCACGGCCTCTCCGCCGTGGAGCTCACGAGCGCCGAGCTCGACGACCACCACGTCGAGTACAGCCTGGTCCACGCCGCCCGGGTGCGGCGCCCCCCGAGGGACCGGTGAGGCGGTGAGCGACCCCACCGGCCCGGCCTCCGCCCCGGCCGGTCCGGTCCCTGCCCCGGCCGGTCCGGCCCCTGCCTCCGCCGGGCGGCACCAGCACGGCTGGGTCGTCAACGCCCCGGCGAAGGGCTGGTGGGCGCCGCTGCGCCTGTCCCAGCTGTGGACGTCGCGGGAGCTCGTCGCCTTCTTCGCCCTGCGCGACCTGCGCGTGCGCTACAAGCAGGCGTTCTTCGGGGGCGCGTGGGCGGTGGTGCAGCCGCTGATCGGCGCGCTCGCCTTCACCGTGCTGTTCCACCGGGTCGTCGGCGTCGACGTCGAGGGCGGCTCCTACTTCGCCTTCGCCCTCGTGGGCTACGCCGTGTGGGGCTACGTCACCAGCACCGTGCAGAACGGCGCGGGCAGCCTGCTCAACAACGCCGACCTGATCACCAAGGTCAGCTTCCCGCTGATCGTGGCGCCGGCCGCCACGCTGCTGCCGCCGCTCGTCGACCTGGCGGTGGCCCTCGTGCTGGGCACGGCGGTCGCCCTCGCCACCGGATCGCTGCCCTCGGCGTGGGCGGTGGTGGAGCTGCCGCTCGGCTTGGCGCTGCTGGTGCTCGCCGTGGTCGCGCCGGTCGCCTACTTCAGCGCCACCGTGGTGAAGTACCGCGACGTCCTTCCGCTCGTGGTCTTCGGCCTGCAGTTCGTGCTGTTCGTGACGCCCATCGCCTACCCGCCGGAGATGGTCTCCGAGCCGTGGCGGCTGTGGCTCTACCTGAACCCGGTGGCCGGTGCGGTGGGAGCGCTGCGGGCCGCGCTCGTCGGCACGAGCGCCCCGGCCGCCGGGGAGCTGGCCCTGTCGACGGCGGTCGGCGTGCTCCTCGGCGTCGTCGGGCTCGTCCGCTTCCGGCGGGGCGAGCGCGAGTTCGCGGACATCGTGTGATGGGCCGCAACGCCATCGAGCTCGAGGCCGTGTCCAAGCGGTACCGGCTCGGCGAGCACCACGGGCAGGGCCTCGACCTGCGAGACGCCCTGGCCGCGCTGGCGGCGCGGGTTCGCCGCGGCGAGCGTCGTCGGGCCGAGGAGATCTGGTCGCTGCGCGGCGTCGACCTCGAGGTGCCGGAGGGCACGGCGCTGGGCGTCGTCGGCCGCAACGGCGCCGGCAAGAGCACCCTGCTCAGGGTCGTGAACCACATCACCGCGCCCACCGAGGGCGTGTGCCGCACCCGGGGCCGGATCGGGTCGCTGCTCGAGGTGGGCACCGGCTTCCACAAGGAGCTCACCGGGCTGGAGAACACCTACCTCAACGGCGCCATCCTCGGCATGACCAAGGCCGAGGTCAGCGCCCGCCTCGACGAGATCGTCGCCTTCGCCGGCCTCGAGGGGTTCATGGACACACCCGTCAAGCGCTACTCGTCGGGCATGTACCTGCGGCTCGGGTTCTCGGTGGCGGCCCACATGGAGGCCGACATCCTCCTCGTCGACGAGGTGCTTGCCGTCGGCGACGCCGAGTTCCAGCGCCGCTGCCTCGGCAAGATGGGCGAGGTGGAGCGCAGCGGTCGCACGGTGCTGTTCGTGAGCCACGACCAGCACGCCATCGCCCGGCTGTGCGAGACGTCGGTGTGGCTCGACCGCGGGCAGGTGCGCATGGCCGGCCCCACCGAGGCGGTGCTGCGCGCCTACCACGCGAGCGACGCCCACGGGACGGTGGTGCAGCTGCCGGAGGACGCCCGCACCCCGGCCCAGGTCGTCAAGACGTCGGTCGTCGACGAGAGCTACCAGCCACGGGACTCGTTCCCGCTCGACGAGGTGCCGCGCATCGCCGTGGGCCTGGTCGTGCGGGAGCGGATCCCCGGCCTCGACGTCGCCGTGCTGGTCTCGAACGCCCGGGGGGTGGCGCTGCTCGACCTCGCCATGACCGACGCCGGTCGCCCGTCGCTCGACGTCCCGGGCCGCTATGTCGTGGAGTGCCGCCTCCCTCACCTGCTGGTGCCCGACGAGTACCGGGTGAGCATCTGGGTCGGCACGCAGTACGAGACGGTCGAGATGCACGAGGGCGTGCTGAGCTTCCTCGTGGAGGGCGAGGAGCGCGACCGCCGACGGGCGGTCAGGGCCGAGGCCGGCTGGCGGGCCGCCCGCGTCGACGACCACCTGCGCGGCTCGGCGAGGGCACTCGGCGGGAGCAGCGCATGAGCTCCGGGCTGCGGCGACGGGCGCGGGCGTCGGTCGGGCGCACGGCCCACGCGGTGCGCGGCCGGGTGCGAGGTCGGGTGCGAGGTCGGGTGCGAGGGCCCCGGCCGGCGGTGCTCATGTACCACCGCATCGCCCGTGAGGCGGTCGACCCCTGGGCGCTGGCGGTCTCGCCGGAGCGGTTCGGGGCCCAGATCGACTGGCTGGCCCGCCGGCGCAGCGTCTGGCCCCTCGGCGCCTTCGCCGAACGCCTCGCCGCCGGCGACCTCCCCGCCGACGCGGTGGCGCTCACCTTCGACGACGGCTACGCCTGCAACGCCCGGCTCGCCGCTCCCGTGCTGGAGCACCACCGGGTGCCGGCGACGTTCTTCCTGGCCACCGACCCGATCAGCCGCGGGGAGGAGTACTGGTGGGACGACCTGGAGCGCATCGTCGGTGGGGCCCCGGACGGGCAGCTCGCCGTGGACGTCGAGGGCCGCGAGCTGGTCCTCGACCTCGGGGCGGCCGGCTCGGCGTGGACCTGGGCCCCCGGTGCCCCGGCGGGCACCACGCGCCAGCGCGCATACCTGGAGCTGTGGGCCGAGCTGCGCCGCCTCGGTGACGCCGATCGGCGTGCGGCCCTCGAGCAGCTGCGCCACCAGGCGGGCGTGCCCGTGCTGCCTCGCGACACCCACCGTCCCATGACCGTCGAGGAGGTCATGGCCCTGGTCGACAGCCCGGTCGTGGAGATCGGCGCCCACACCGCCACCCACCCCCCGCTCAGCGAGCGGGCCCGGGACGACCAGGCGGAGGACATCGAACGGGGTCGCGCCGCGTGCCGGAGCTGGGGCGCGGCCCCGACGACGTTCGCCTACCCCTACGGCGACCTCGACGACGTCACCGTCGAGGTGGCGCGCGAGCTGGGGTTCGTCGCCGCCTGCACCACCGAGGCCCGCACGGCCCGACCGTGGTCGGACCCGCTGCGCCTCCCTCGCCTGGCGGTGGGCGACTGGTCCGTCAGCCGCCTGGCGGGAGCGCTCAGGATGGCCCCGTGAGCGCCGACGCGCCGGTCGAGGTGACGGTGGTCGTGGCGACCTTCGACCACGAGTCATCCATCGAGCGCGCCCTGCACAGCGTGCTGACCCAGCGCACCGAGCGGTCGCTGGAGGTCATCGTCAGCGAGGACTGCTCGACCGACGCCACACGGGATCTCGTGCTGCGGGCGGCCCGGTGCGACGAGAGGGTGCGGGTGATGCTCTCGGAGCACAACCTGGCGTCCAACGAGGTCGTGGCCCGGGCCATCGGCGCGGCGCGAGGGAGGTACCTGTGCCTGCTCGACGGCGACGACTGGTGGTGCTCCCCCGACAAGGTGGAGCGGCAGGCGGCGTTCCTCGACGAGCACCCGGAGGCGTCGGCGGTCTTCCACAACGCCGTGATCGCCTACGACGACCTCGTCACCGACGAGCGTTGGACCCCGGCGACCCAGCCCCGGCACACCGACGCCCGGCGCATCTGGGAGGGCAACCCGTTCGCCACGTGCGCCGGGATGATGCGCACCGGGGCGCTCCACGGCCTGGGTGCCTGGTACCACGACCTGTTCCCGATCACCGACTGGCCGCTGTACGTGCTGTGCGCGCGCTACGGGCTGCTGTGCTTCGACGACGACGTGGTCGGCGTCTACCGGCTGCACGCCGGAGGGGAGTTCTCGGCGCTGCCGCGCGACGCGAAGCTCGACGCCATCGCCGGCTTCTACGCGGCGATGCGACGCAGCGCCGGCGGGCACGATCCCGACCTCGACGCGGGCGCGGCCCGGTACTTCTTCGACCAGGCCTGGCAGCACGTCCACCTCGGTGAGCGCGACCTGGCCCGACGCTGCGTGCGCCACGGCATCGAGCAGGGCCGGTCCCGGGCGCTGCGCAAGGAGCTGGTGCGCCTCGGGGGGCGGCTGTGGCGCCGCTGAACCCGCACCGGGCGTCGATCCACCCCGTGATGGGCAGCGCGCCCCGCCCCGTGTGGTCGGTGATGATCCCGACCTTCGAGTGCGCCGACCACCTCGCCGAGGCTCTCGAGAGCGTGCTCGTGCAGGACCCGGGGCCGGCCACCATGCAGATCGAGGTCGTCGACGACGGCTCGCTCGACGACCCGGAGTCGGTCGTGAGGGCGGTGGGAGGCGGTCGGGTCGGCTTCCACCGCCAGGCCGCCAACGTCGGCCACGTCCGCAACTTCGCCACGTGCCTGGCGCGGGCGAGAGGGGAGATCGTCCACCTGCTGCACGGCGACGACCGGGTGCTCCCGGGCTTCTACGAGGCGCTGGAGCGGGGCTTCCGCTCCTCCGAGCGCGTCGGTCTGGCGTTCTGCCGGTGGGCCACCGTCGACGACGGCGGGCGGCGCACCGCGGTGGCCGCCCCGCTCCAAGCGGACCGGGGCCCGGTCCCGGCCGCCGTCGTCCGGCTGGCCGAGGAACAGCGCATCGTCACGCCGTCGGTCGCGGTGCGCCGCTCGGCCTACGAGCAGCTCGGCGGGTTCGACGAGCGCCTGGTCTGCGCCGAGGACTACGAGATGTGGGTGCGGGTGGCCGCCCACTTCGACGTCTGGTACGAGCCCGAGCTCCTGGCCCACTATCGCACCCACGAGCGCTCCAACACCGGCCGCCACCAGCGCCTCGCCGAGGAGCTGAGGTACACCGCGACGGCCATCGCCCTCAACCGTGAGCACCTCCCGAGGCGTCAGCGGGCGCGGGTCAGCCGTCGGGCGCGCCGGGCCTACGCCGCCACCGCCATGGACCACGCCCGGGCCTACGCCGACGCCGCCGACACCGAGGCGGCGCGGGCGCACCTGCGGGTGGCGCTGCAGCTGAGCCGCTCGCCGCGCACCCTCGGCGCCGCCACCGCGGTGCTGGCGAAGGTGGTGCGCCCGTGATCGACGTGGCCGTCGTGGGCTGCGGTGAGGTCGCCCACCGCTACCACGCCCCGGCGCTGTCGGTGCTCGAGGGCACGGGTGCCCTGCGGGTCACCGCCGTGCTCGACCCGTCACGGCGCGCCGCGCAGCGGTTCGTCGACCGCTTCCGTGCGGCGCGGGCCGTCGCCGACCTCCCGGCGCTGCTGGCCACCCGGCCCGCCGTGGTGATCGTCGCCTCACCGCCGCGGTTCCACGCCGAGCAGGTGGTCGCCGCCCTCGAGGCCGGCTGCGACGTCCTCTGCGAGAAGCCGTTGGCCACCAGCGCGCCGGACGGCCGCCGCATGGTCGACGCCGCCGAGCGCACCGGGCGCCGGTTGGCCGTCGGGATGGTGCGCCGCCAGCTGCCGGCCACCCGGGCGCTGCGGCGCATCCTGCGCGCCGGCGTGCTCGGCGACATCCGCTCGGTCGAGTGCTTCGAGGGCGGCCCGTTCACCTGGCCGGTGGCCTCCCCGGACTACTTCCGCCCCGACGGCGGCAACGGGGGAGTGCTCCAGGACGTCGGCACGCACTGCCTGGACCTGCTCACCTGGTGGTTCGGCGAGCCCACCTCGACCCGCTACGCCGACGACGCCATGGGCGGCGTGGAGGCCAACTGCGAGCTCGCGCTCACCTTCGGCGCGACCGAGGCCCACGTGCGCCTTTCGAGGGACTGGGCCCGCCCCAACCGCTACGTGGTCGAGGGGACCAGGGGCCGTGCCGAGTGGGAGGTCGACGAGGCGCGGGTCCTGCGCCTCGACCTGGACGACGGGCCCCTCGGCGACCTCGCCGTCGACGGGCCCGACCGGGACGGGTCGACAGCGGTGACCACCGACTTCGAGGGCGCGTTCGTCGCCCAGCTGCGGGCCGTGGCCACCGGCCGCTGGGAGCAGCTGACGTCAGGGCGAGAGGCGCTGCCCGTGCTCGAGGTGGTCGACCGCTGCTACGCCTGCCGAGACACCATGCCGATGCCGTGGCTGCGGCCGGGTGGCGGGCGATGACGGCGGGCCCCATCGCCGTGATCGGCGCCAACGGTTTCATCGGCAACCGTCTCGTCGAGGTGCTGCACCTCACCGGCCGACCCGTCGTGCCCGTCGTGCGCCGGGCGAGCGCGCTGGCGCTGCCGGGCCGGTTCGACCTCGACGTCCGCCTGGCCGACGCCCGCGACGAGCAGGCCCTCACTGCCGCGCTGGCCGGTTGCGAGGTCGCCGTCACCGCGGTCGCCGGTGACACCGACACCCTCGTCGGCACGGTGGAGCCGACCTACCGGGCGGCTGACCGGGCCGGCGTGCGGCGGCTGGTGCACCTCAGCACCGCGTCGGTGCACGGCCAGGCGCCACCTCCCGGCACCGACGAGCGCTCGCCGCTGTCGGTGCGCCAGCCGATCGCCTACAACAACGCCAAGGTGCGCGCCGAGCAGCGGCTGCTCGAGTGCCGGGGGCGAGGGCGCACCGAGGTGGTGCTGCTGCGCCCGGGCATCGTCCACGGGCCACGTTCGCAGTGGATCGGCGGGCTGGCCGACGCGGTGCTCGACGGCACCGCCGTGCTCGTCGAGGGCGGCCGGGGGATCTGCAACGCGGTGTACGTCGACGACGTGGTCGGCGCGGTGGTGGCGGCCGCCGACGCGCCGGGTGCCGACGGGGAGGCGTTCCTGGTCGGCGCGGACGAGTTGGTGACCTGGCGGGACCTGGCCGAGCCGGTGTGCCGGGCGCTCGGTGTCGACGTCGACGACCTGCCCCTGCTGCCGTTCGGCGCCGCCGAGCCGACGAGCAGGTGGCGCGACCGCGTCGCCGCCCTGGCCGGCCTGCGTCGGCACCTGCCGGCCCCGGTGAGAGCGGGCCTGGGCGCGGCCCGTCGGGCGGCGCGACCTCCGGCAGCGCCGGCTGCCGGGCACCCGGCGCCCCGCGTCACGTTGGAGACGGCGCTGTTGCACACGTGCCGGTGGCAGCTGCCGTCGCACAAGGCCCACCGCATGCTGGGCTGGCGGCCGCTCGTGCCGTTCGAGCAGGCCTGCCGCCACAGCGTCTCGTGGCTGGCGTTCGCGGGCTATCCCGTCGTGGGGGAGCGGTGATGCCCGGCGAGGAACCGCCCGAGGTCGCGGTGGTGATCACCACGTGCGACCACGCGCCCGTGCTCGAGCGGGCCATCACCAGCGCGCGCGGGCAGACCCACCCGCCGGCCGAGGTGATCGTGGTCGACGACGGCTCGGTCGACCATCCAGAGCTGGTGGTGGCCCGGTTCCCCGACGTGCGCCTCGTCCGCCAGCCCAACCGCGGCCTGGCCGCGGCGCGCAACACCGGGTGGCGGGCGGCGGCCAGCCCGTTCGTCACGTTCCTCGACGCCGACGACCGGCTGCTGCCCCACGCCATCGAAGTGAACGTTCGCCGGCTCATCACCTGCCCCGAGGCGCCGTTCGCCTACGGCGCCTACTCCTACGTCGATCCCGACGGCCGCCGCCGCCCGGAGCCCCTGCGCCCGGCCGACGGCTTCGCCGCCCTTCTCCGGGAGAACGTGGTGGGCATGCACGGCACCGTGCTCTACCGTGCAGCCGCGCTGGCGGCCGCCGGCGGCTTCGCCGAGGACCTCCGGGCCTGCGAGGACTACGACATGTACCTGCGGCTGGCCCGCATCTCGCCGCCGATGCACGGCGTCGAGGTGGTCGCCGAGTACCACCTGCACGGCGCCAACATGTCGGGCGACGCCGCCCTGATGCTCGGCGAGGTGCTGCGGGTGCTCGAACGGCATCGAGGCGAGGCCGTGGCCGCCGGCTGCGCGGACGATCTTGCACAGGGCATCGCTGCCTGGAAGCGGTTCTACGCCACCTCCTGGTGGCACGCGGCCGGGCGGGCGCTCGCCGAGCGCAGGGCCACGCCGCAGCTGGTGCGCCAGGGTGCCGGTGTCGCCGTCCGGGCGCCCGGAGCCTGGGTGGGCGTGCCGACCCGGGCGCTCGCCCAGCGGGCACGCCGCCTGGCCGGTCACGCCCGGAGGCGGTCGTGGGCGAGGTGACCGGCCCCGAGCCGCTGGTCAGCGTGATCGTCATCGTGCTCGACGGCGAGCGCTTCCTCGGCGAGGCCATCGACAGCGTGCAGCAGCAGAGCTACCCCCGATGGGAGCTGCTCGTCGTCGACGACGGCTCCACCGACGGCACCCTCGAGCTGGCGGCTCGCCGGGCGGCGGACGACCCGCGCATCCGGGTGCTGCGCCACCCCGACCTCGGCAACCACGGCATGAGCGCGAGCCGCAACCTCGGTCTGGCCGAGGCGCGGGGTGCGCTCATCGGCTTCCTCGACGCCGACGACGTCTGGGAGCCGGGCAAGCTCGGCGAGCAGGTCGAGCTCCTGCGTGCCGACCCGACGGTCGGGCTGGTGTACGGCCGCACGCTCGTCTGGCACCGCTGGCGGCCCGAGGGGCCGCCCGACTTCTTCTACGACCTCGGTGTGGCGCCCGACGCCGCCTACGACCCGCCCGTGCTGTTCGACCAGCTCGTCGACAACCGGTGCCAGACGCCCACCACGTGCAACGCCTTGTTCCGCCGTTCGGTCGTCGAGCGGGTGGGAGGCTTCGAGCCGTCGTTCCGGGGGATGTTCGAGGACCAGGTCTTCTTCGCCAAGGTCCTGCTCGAGCACCGGGCCCACGTGTCGGACCGGTGCTGGGCGAGGTACCGGCAGCACCCGGCGAGCGCCTCCGCCCTGGCCGGCGAGCACGACGTGGCCAGCCGGGTGCGCTTCTTGCTGTGGCTGCGGGGCTACCTGCGCCGCGCCGGCGCGGCGACGCCGGCCCAGCGGCGCCACGTCGAGCGGGTGCTGGTCCGGGAGCTGAGCGGGGCGGGGCTGGGCGCCGCCCGGGCGCAGGTCGCCCGGCTCACCCGGCTCACCCGCCGGAACCGGTGAGCGCCGCCTGCGGATCGGCCGGCACCGCCGTGCGCGGGAGGATGCCGAACCGGCGGCGCACCACGCCGGGCAGGTGGTCGACGACGAACCCGCTCACCTCGCCCTTGACCCACGCCACGCGGCGGTGGTCCCGCGGTTCGAGGTACAGCCAGCGGTCGCCCCGGTCGACGGCCCGGACGATCTCGTCGGCGACCCACTCCGGGTCCGGCGCCCGGCGCAGCAGCTCGATGATGCCGTCGTGGTCGCGCAGCGGTGACGGCAGCGGCCCCAGCTGCGACTCGAGGATCGAGTCGGAGTTGACGAAGAACTCGGTGCGGGTCGGGTAGACGACCGCCCGCAGCACCCGCATCTCGGGCCGCGTGCGCCACCGCCGGGCGAGCTCGCCGCTCCTGGCGTGGAGCTCCGCCTTGGCGCGGGCGTAGATCCAGGGGTCGCGGTGCTCGAGGCCGGCGTCGGACAGCGGCATCACCACGGTGCACGCGGCCCCGCGTTCCTCCGCCCGTCGCAGGGCGAGCTCGGCGCACGCCAGCGGCTGCCAGAGGTTCACGGCGCGCACCAGCGCGGTCACCTCCGGGGAGGCCGTGGCCGTGCTCTCGACGAAGAGGCCGGCGAACGGCAGGACCAGATCGACCCCGCCCCACTGCTGCACGGCGGCGTCGAGCGCCCCCCTGACCGAGTCGATCGTGCCCAGGTCCGCCACGAGCGGCTGCACCTCGGCCCCGTCGGCGCACAGCTCCTCGACCAGGCGGCGCAACCGGTCGCCGTCGATGTCGACGAGGGTGAGCCGCCAACCGACAGGCGCCAGCCGACGGGCGAGCGCCGTCCCGATCCCGCCGGCGGCGCCGGTGATGAACGCCGACCCGACGAAGGGTCGGCTCGTCGGGTGCCTCGTCCCGAGGCGTGCTGGTCGTCGAGCAGCAGAGAACATCCCCATACCGGGCTCAGTATCGCCCAGCCCGACGGCGGCCCGGACGTCACCCCCGCCGTTCGTCGCCGATGCCGTCGGCGGTCCCTTCAGGCCGTCGACGCGGGGCGCGGATGCCAGGTGTGCTGGCGCACGAACTGGTACACGCCGGTGAAGTCGCGCACCGCCTCGGCGGGCAGCGCGACCGTTCCGCCGAGCTGCTGGGCGCCCCACGCGATGTGGGCGTTGTGCTCCACCACGAGCGCCGAGTGCAGGGCGTCGTCGACCGACCGGCCGATGACGACGAGGCCGTGGTTGGCCATCAGCATCGCCGAGCGGTCGGCGAGGTGGCGGGCGGCCTCCTCGGCCAGGCCCTCGGTGCCCGACGGGTGGTACCGCCCCACCGGCACGTCGCCGCCGATGTAGACGACGAACTCGTCGATGCACGCCGGGACGGGCAGGCCGGCCACGGCGTACATCGACGCGTAGCGGGCGTGGCAGTGCACGACACCGCCCACCTCGGGGTACGCCCGCAGCACGGCGAGGTGCACGCCCTTCTCCGACGTCGCCGACCGGGAGCCGGCCACGACCTCACCGTCGAGGTCGACGACCACGAGGTCGTCGAGGGTCATCTCCTCGTAGCCGAGCGACGACGGGGTGACCACCACCGTGCCGTCGTCGACCCGACCCGACACGTTGCCCGCGGTGCCCTCGACGAGCCCGCGCCGGTGCATGGCCTTGGCGGCGGCGAGCACAGCGGCGCGCACCTCGTCGAGTGGCGCGCCGTTGGAGTCGGTCATGGCAGCACCTCCGGGTTGACGCAGTGCCGCGGGCGGCGACCGGCGAGGAGCAGGGCGAGGTCGTCGGCGATCATCGCCGTGTGGTTGGCCTCGGTGTCGTAGGTGGCGCCCCCGATGTGAGGGGTGAGCACGACCTGGTCCATGTCGAGCAGCGGGTGGGTGGGGGGCAGCATCTCGCCGTCGAAGTGGTCGAGCCCGGCGGCCGACAGGTGCCCGGAGCGCAGGGCCGCGGTGAGGGCGTCGAGGTCGTGGAGGGCCGCCCGCGCCGTGTTGAGGTAGACGGCACCGGGGCGCATGGCGGCGAAGCAGGCGGCGCTCATCAGCCCCACGGTCTCGGGGGTGACGGCCGCGTGCACCGACACCACGTCGACATCGCCGAGCAGGGCGTCGAGCTCGCGATGGGTCGCGTCCGGCGCGAAGGGGTCGTGGGAGAGCACGGTCATGCCCAGGCCTTCGAGGCGCCACTTCACGGCCCGGCCGACGGCGCCGAGCCCGATCAGGCCGGCCGTGCGCCCGGCGAGCTGCCACGCCCGGAAGCGCTGGTAGGGGATGGTGCCGTCGCGGTAGATCTCGCCGTCACGCACGTCGTGGTCGCCGGCGACGACGTGGCGGCTGGCGGCGAACAGCAGGGCGACGGTCAGCTCGGCGACGGCGTCGGCGTTGCGCCCCGGCGTGCGCAGCACCGGGATGCCCCTGGCCGTGGCGCCCGGGACGTCGACGTTGGTGGGGTCGCCCCGGGTCGAGCCGATGGCCACCAACGGCCGGTCGAGCACGGCCCCGCGCACCATGTCGGTCTCGCACACCAGCACCGTCGCCCCGATGGCGTCGACCTGCTCGGCCAGCGCGTCACCGTCCCAGATCCGCAGCGGCCGCTGGTCGAGCCAGGGGTCGTAGTGCACGTCGCACAGCTCTCGGAGGCGGTCGAAGCCCGGGCCGCGGCAGGAGGCGGTGACGAGGGCGACCGGGCGTTCGGGCATGGTGGCTTCCCCCGCGTCCGTGCGTGGCCGGTGGCGCAGGGCCAGGTCCGCCTGCGCGGCAGGTGACACTACCGTCAGCCTCCGGCGCGGTGCCGTCGAGACCCGGGTGGTGGGGCGAGCGGGCGCTCGGCCGCGGCGTGCTCGTCACGGAAGTCGAAGGCGACCTTGATGGCGCCGGTGTCGCCCTGGCGGACGATGGTGGTGAACGCCTGGCGCCACTCGTCGAGTCGGAACCGGTGGGTCAGCATGCCCGACAGGTCGATGCGCCCGTCGAGGAGGAGGTCGAAGAAGTGCTCGAAGGCGTGGCGGCGTCGGCCCTCGAACGTCTCGTCGCCGAACGCGTTGGACCCGACGAGGTGCAGCTCCTTGAAGTACCAGGGCGTCCACTCGAAGCGCGCCGGGGCGCTGACGCCGAGCTGCACGAGCGTCCCTTGCTCGCGCAGCACCCGCAGGGCCACCTCGCACGTCGCCGGTGCGCCGACCGTGTCGTAGACGACGTCGATGCGTCCCGGGTAGGCGACCGGCAGGCCGTTCCACGGCACCCGGAGGGTGGCGCCCGACCAGGCGGCGAGCGCCTCGACGAGGGCGTCGGCCGGCTCCGACGCGAACACCTCGGCCCCCAGCGCGGCGGCCTGCTCCGCCTGGGCCGGCCAGCGGGCGACGGTGGCCACCTCGACGCCGGGGTGGAGCTGGCGCAGGATGGCGGTGGCGGTGGTGCCCAGCGCGCCGGCGCCGTAGACGACCACCCTCGACCCGGGTGGCGGTGGGTTGCGGCAGATGGCGTGGAACGAGACCGACCACGGGTCGGCCAGCACGGCCACCTCGTCGGCGACGGCGTCGGGCACCGGGAACGCCATCGTGTGGTGGGCGGGGAGCCGTTCGGCGAAGCCTCCGGTGGCCTCCACCGCGTTGCCCGTGTGGATGCCGGGGGAGAGCCGGCCCTCGTGGAAGTTCCAGCAGATCGAGTAGTCGCCCCGCTCGCAGGCCGGGCACACCGGGGAGATCCCCCGGGGCCGGCACCCGATGTTGGGGGAGAGCACGACCCGCTGGCCGACGTCGAGCCCCCGCACGGCCGGCCCCGCCTCGTCGACGATCCCGACGACCTCGTGGCCGAGCACCTGCGGGAAGGAGATGAAGGCGGTCATCGGGTTGTCGTCGGCGTCGCCGAAGTCCATCAGCACCTGCTTGGTGTCCGAGCCGCAGATGCCGGTGAGCCGGTTGCGCAGCACCAGCCAGTCGTCGGCCAGGATCGGCGGGTCGTCGAGCTCGACCAGCGCGATCGGCGCCGAGGCGAGGTTGCGCAGCAGCAGCGGCGCGTCGTGGGGCAGCTCGTCGGGCCACGGCTCGGGCTGGGTGAGGAACTGGAGCGCTCTCACGGCTGAGGGTCCTCCGCGGTGGCGAACGACGCCGCCCCGGCGAGGTAGCCGTCGATGTCGCTGGTCTTGAGCTCGGCGACCGCCTTCAGGTCGGGCACGTACACCTCGAAGCGGTCGCTCGTCAGCGCGTCGCAGATGGCCGCGGCCACCGTGCCGGGCGGCTCGAAGGGCCCGGTGAAGGCCGCCGGGTCGTTCCCGGGCTGGTCCCAGATCTCGGTGTCGATCGCCCCCGGCAGGACGAGCCGGACGTCGACCCCGGTCGACCACAGGTCGATCGCCATCGACTCCGACCATCCGCACAGGGCGAACTTCGACGCCACGTAGGCCCCTTCGCCAGGGATGCCGAGGCGCCCGCCCAGGCTGGAGACGTTGGCGATCACGCCGCGGTCGCGCTCGAGCATCCGGGGCAGCACGGCGAGGCTGACCGCCACCGGCGACAGGAAGTTGGTGCGCATCACGTCGTCGACGGTGGTGACGTCGAGCCGGAGGACCCGCCGACGCATCGGCCGGGCGGCGTTGTTGACCACGGCGTCGAGGCCGTCGAGGGCGTCCCATGCCTCGAGCGCCACGGCGGCGGCGGCCTCGGGGTCGGACAGGTCGACGGACCACCAGCGGTGCCGACCCGCCGGGCCGGCCTGCGTGCAGGCGTCGGTCACCGCGGCCAGCCGGTCGGCCCGCCGGGCGACCACGCCGACGGTCGCGCCTCGCGCCGCCAGCATCGGGGCCAGCGCCGCGCCGATCCCCGAGGACGCCCCCGTGACCAGCACCTTGGCGCCTTCCAGCGACGACAGGGCCATGACGCGCTCCGACTGACGACCACCCGCGGTCGACGACCTCGACACGGTACATTGCCGCCTCTGACGGACGCGTCGGATCTGCGGTTCCGGGGGGAGCACGTGGCGCTCGAGGTCACCGTGGGCATCGACATCGGCACCACGTCGGTGAAGGCGCTGGCCGTCGACGCCGACGGCCGGGTCGTGGCCCGCAGCCGGGTCCCGCACGAGCTGCTGGCCTCGCACGCCGGTGAGCTGGCCCACCGGGCCGATCGGGCGTGGCGCGACGGCGTGCTGGCCGCGTTGGCGGCGGTGGTCGACGCTGCGGCCGCCGGGGCCGCGCTGGAGGTGCGCGGGGTGCAGGTGGCGGCCATGGTGCCGTCGCTGTGCGCCGTCGACGAGCAGGGCACCCCGATCTCGCCCGGGCTCCTCTACGGCGACGCCCGCGGCGCGGGTGCCGACCGCGACGCCCGATCCGACGCCGGGGAGCTGGTCGGCTTCCTGCGGTGGCTGAGCGCCCAGCACCCCGGCGCCGCGGGCTTCTGGCCGGCCCAGGCCGTGGCCAACGCCGCCCTCGCCGGCGTTGGCGCGGTCGACTCGACCGTGGCCTACACCTCCACCCCGCTCTACGACGGCACGGGCTGGGACCGCGAGGTCGCCTCGGCGGCGGGGGTCGACGACGTGGGGCGCCTGCCGCTCGTCGTGCCCGGCGCCCAGGCGGTGGGCCACGTGGCCGCCGCGGGTGGGGCGCCCCTCGGCGCCGGCACCATCGACGCCCTCGGCGAGCAGCTCGTCGCCGGGGCGGTCGCGGAGGGCGACGTGCTCGTCATCCTCGGCTCCACCCTCATCACGTGGGTCGTGGCGCCGGGCTGGCCGCAGGCCGACGGGCTCTGGACCGTGCCCCACACGGTGGGCGGGCAGGCGCTCGTGGGCGGGCCCTCGAACGCCGGCGGCCTCTTCGTCGGCTGGGTGGCCGGGCGGCTGGGCGTCGACCGGTGGCACGACCGAGCCGACGCCGCCGGGGGCGAGCCGGCGCTGGCCCCCGATCGGGTGCCGGTGTGGCAGCCCTACCTGCGGGGCGAGCGGGTGCCGCACCACGACGCGGGCCGACGGGCCTCGTTGCACGACCTCGACATCGGCATGGGCGGCGAGGCCATCCTGCGGGCCGCCTACGAGGCGTCGGGGTTCGCCGTGCGCCACCTGCTCGACCTGTCGGGCCTGGCGACCCGCCGCGTCGTGGCCACCGGCGGCGGCGTGCACGACGCGGCGTGGGTGCAGGCGCTGGCCGACGTCACCGGACTGCCCGTCGACGTGGTGGCGGTGCCCGAGGGTGCCGCCCTGGGCGCGGCGTGGCTCGCCCGCCAGACCGCAGGGCTCGAGGCGCCAGGAGCCGCCGCCTCGCGATGGGTCCGCACCGGCCGGCGCGTCGAGCCCGACCCGCGCTGGGCCGACGCCGCCGCCGCTCGCTACCGGCGCTACCGGGAGCTGGCGGGCTGAGCCCGCCGCCGCGTTCCGCCGGCTGAACCGAGCCGGCAGAGCCCGACCGCGCCTGCTCCATGGCCGCCCAAAGCCTCGAACCTGTGCCCAAATCTGTCCCCTGAGGGACCGATTCGGGCACAGGTTCGGGGAGGGGGGCGAACGTGTGCCCGGATGTGTCTCCTGAGGGACCGATTCGGGCACAGGTTCGGGGAGAGGGCGAACCTGTGCCCGGATGTGTCCCTAGAGGGACCGATTCGGGCACAGGTTCGGAGAGGGGCGCGCGGGTCCCACCGGGCCGAACTACATGAATGTAGTTTGGCGACGGTGAAGGAGCAACCGGACCGGGACGTGCCGGGCCGCGCCGTCAGGGTCGTCTGCCCGTCGTGCGGCAAGCGGTCGATGGGCTCGTTCCGCGTGTCCGATTCCTTCGGCGCCGTCGTGCCGACCAAGAAGGGCGAACGGGCCGCCACCATCTCGTTCCGGCAGGTCCGCCTCACGTGCCAGCGCAGCGCCTGCGCCCACACGGTCGAGGTCGAGACGGTCCGGCTGGCGGAGGAGATCAACCGCGTCGCCCGGGCCGGGGCCCGCGACCTCCAGCTGTGGAAGCGCCCCGAGCTCAGGGTGCCCGCACTGCGCTGACCCGCTCGCCCTTCCCGTTCTGGTGGAGGTTCACCCCCCGATCCGGGGGGTGAACCTCCACCAGAACGGTGGGCGCGGCGAGATCGCGCTCAAGTCCGCAGCCGACGTGGCCGACAACGACGTGGGGAAGTGGCTCCGTCCGTCACGATCGAAGGTGAGGGGGGCTCATGAGGAAGACCTGCCCGTGCGGCTGCGGCCGCCCGATCAGCCTGGGGCTGGCGGCGGCCGCCCGTGACTACAGCCGCCTGATCGAGGACATGGACGGCGCTCGAGGGGTGTTCGCCTGGGCGGCCCAGGCCGTGCCGCCCGACGAGCCCGACCGGGCGAGCACGCAGCAGGACATCGTCGTGGTGCGAGAGCTCGGTGAGCACGTCGAGGGCCTGCTGCTCGCCCACCTCCACGGCTCGGCACGCGCGGGGGTGGCCCCGACCGTCGCCGAGCTGCACCGCCGGATGGAGGACTACGAAGAGGCGCTGGAGGCCCTGGGCGCACGGTGGCAGAGGGCCGGCGGCGGGGGTGCACCGACACCCGCCTGAGCGCGCGCCATCCCACGTCTCCGACGCCGGTGCCTCGCCGCCCGCTCGGGCCGCAGCCACTTTCCAGCGCACGCGGCGAGCGCCGCTGCTAATGATGTGCCCCGGTATGGGGGTGCAAGCGCCGGTGGTCCGGCATCGCTTCGCGTTCGCATTGGCGGCCGTCGCACTCGGCGCGCTCGTCCTGCGGGTCGCCTTCGTGGTCGCAATGCGCGATCGCGCCGTGCTGTCAGACGGGTTCCACTACCACCAAGGGGCGCTCTACCTCGTCGACGGCCGCGGGTTCATCAACCCCTTGTCGCTGGCGATGAACGGGACCGTCACCCCCGATGCCGTCCACCCTCCGGCATGGGAGTCGCTCCTCGCCGTCGCCAGCTGGCTCGGCATGCGCAGCTGGTTCTGGCACCAGCTCGTGGCCGTGGTGGTGGGCACCGGGGCGGTGGTCATGGTGGGCCTGGCCGGGCGCCAGGCGTTCGGCGCCCGGGTGGGTCTGATCGCGGCGGCGCTCGCCGCGGTGTACCCGAACTTCTGGATCTACGAGCGCGACCTCATGAGCGAGCCGCTCGCCCTGTTCGCCGTGGCGCTCGTGCTGTTCCTCACCTACCGGTTCCGCGCCCGACCCAGCCTCGGGCTCGCCGTCGCCCTCGGCGCCGCCGTGGGGCTGGCGGCGATGACGCGGGCCGAGCTGGTCCTGCTCGGGCCGCTCGTGGTCGCGCCCCTGCTGCTCAGCCGGCGCCAGCTCGACTGGGCACCTCGGATCGGGTGGCTCGCCGCCGCCGGGGGCGCCTGCGTGCTGTTGATCGCGCCGTGGGCCGCCTACAACACCACCCGGTTCGAGCGCTTCGTGCCGTTGTCGAACGGCGCCGGCTCGGCGATGCTCGCCGGCAACTGCCCGAAGACCTACGAGGGCGACCTCTACGCCTACTACGACTTCGGGTGCCTCACCCGGACCCGGCAGGTCTCGAGCGATCCCTCGATCGCCGACGGCCAGTTCCGTCACACCGCCCTGGACTTCATGCGGGCGAACAAGGCCGAGGTGCCCGTCGTCGCCCTCGCCCGAGTGGGGCGGGCGTTCAACCTCTACCGCCCGTTCCAGCAGGCGCGCCTCGAGACCGAGCGCGGCGGTCCGCTGTGGTCGCTGCGGCTGGCCCTGCTGACCTACTGGGTGCTCGCCCCGTTGGCCGTCGCCGGGGTGTTCGTCGCCCGGAGGCGCCGGCAGGTGGTGTGGCCGTTGCTGGTCCCGGTGTTCATCGTCGTCGTCGCCGTGCTGCCCTCCATCGGCACGGTGCGGTACCGGGCGATCGCCGAGGTCTCCATCGTGCTGCTCGCCGCGCTCACCATCGACGCGGCGCTGCGCCGGTGGCTGCCCGACCTCGGTCGGCGACGCCCGCGGGCCGAGCCCGACGTCGAGCCCACCCCCACGGACCTCGAGGTCCAGTCGGCGTGATCCTCACCCGCACCCCGTTGCGCGTCTCGATCGCCGGCGGCGGGACGGACCTCCCGTCGTACTACCGGCGGGCCGGCGGCACGGTGGTGTCGGCGGCGGTCAACAAGTACGTGTACCTCGCCGTGAACGGCACGTTCACCGACGACTACCTGCTCAAGTACGCCGAGCAGGAGCGCGTCGAGCGGCCCGAGGACGTGCACCACCCGCTCATCCGGGAGGTCCTGCTCGAGCACGGCGTCGAGCCGGGCGTCGAGATCGTCAGCGTGGCCGACATCCCCGCCGGCACCGGCCTCGGCTCGTCGGGCGCCTTCACGGTGGGGCTGCTGCGGGCGCTGCACGCCTTCCGCAAGGAGCACGTGGCGACGGCCGACCTCGCCGAGCAGGCGTGCCACATCGAGATCGAGCGCCTCGGCGACCCCGTCGGCAAGCAGGACCAGTACATCGCCGCCTTCGGCGGGCTCAGCCGGTTCGACTTCCACCCCGACGGCTCGGTCGACGTGTCCCGCCTCGACGTCGGGGCCGACACCCTGGCCGACCTCGAGGAGCACCTGCTGCTCTTCTTCACCGGCTACGCCCGCCGGGCCACCTCGATCCTCTCGGACCAGAAGGCCCGCTCGGAGCGCGACGACGCCGCCATGCTCGCCAACCTCGACGAGGTGCGCGAGCTCGGCCGCCAGATCAGCGACGCCCTGGTGGCGGGCGACACCAACCGGTTCGGGCACCTGATGCACGAGCACTGGATGCACAAGCGCGAGCGCACCAACGGCATCACCAACCCCGACATCGACGGCTGGTACGAGCTCGCCCGCGCCAACGGCGCCATCGGCGGGAAGCTGGTGGGGGCCGGCGCCGGTGGGTTCCTGCTGTTCTACGCGGAGAACCCCCGCTGCCTGCGCGCCGCCATGGCGGCGGGCGGGCTGCCCGAGGTCCGGTTCGGCTTCGACCACGACGGCTCCGTCGTGCTGGCCCGCAGCTGATGCGTCGCGACTGCCTCGTGCTCGCCGGTGGCCTCGCCACCAGGATGCGCCCGGCCACCGACGCGGTGCCCAAGGCGCTGCTGCCCGTGGCGGGCGAGCCCTTCGCCGTGCACCAGCTGCGCTGGTTGGCGTCGGAGGGCGTCGACCGGGTGGTCATGTCCATCGGCCACCTGGGCGGGCAGATCCGCGAGGCGCTGGGCGCACGGAGCGACCTGGGCGTCGCTGTCGACTTCGTCGACGAGGGCGACCGCCGGCTCGGCACGGGCGGCGCGGTCCGCTTCGCCGTCGACGAGGGCGCCCTCGGCGAGGAGTTCCTCGTGCTGTACGGCGACTCGTGGCTGCAGGTCGACATCACCGCGGTCGAGGCGGCCCACCGCGCATCGGGGCTGGAGGCGCTCATGGTCGTCCACCGCAACGAAGGGCGCTGGGACACGAGCAACGTGGTCTTCGACGGGCGGCGGATCGTGCGCTACGACAAGCACGAGGCCGAGCCGGCCGCCGCCGGCATGCACTACATCGACTACGGCCTCTCCGTGCTGCGCTCCTCCACGGTCGCCCAGCGGATCCCCGCCGACGAGCCGAGCGACCTGGCCACGCTGTTCAACGGCCTGAGCCTCGAGGGGCGCCTGGCAGGATACGAAGCCGGCCAACGGTTCTTCGAGATCGGGTCGCGCGACGGATGGATCGAGCTCGACCGGCACCTGGCCCGATGACTGCCACGGCCCCGCGCACCGACGACCCCGAGGTCACCCTGCTCGTGCCCGACGACGACGTCGCCGAGCCGGTGCTCTCCATCGTCATCCCCGCCCTGAACGAGGAGCGCACCATCAGCGAGTTCGTCGCCTGGTGCCATCAGGGCCTGGCGGCCGCGGGGGTCGCCGGCGAGATCCTCATCGTCGACAGCTCCACCGACCGCACCCCCGAGCTGGCCCTGGCCGGTGGGGCCCGCGTCCTGCGCACCCCGCGGCGCGGCCTGGGGCGCGCCTACATCGACGCCATCCCCCACATCCGGGGCCAGTGGGTGCTGATGGGCGACGCCGACTGCACCTACGACTTCCGGCTGCTGGCGCCCTTCGTGGAGAAGTTCCGTGAGGGCTACGAGTACGTGATGGGCTCGCGCTGGAAGGGCACCATCGAGCCGGGATCGATGCCGGCGCTGCACCGCTACCTCGGCACGCCCATCACCACCCACATCCTCAACATCGTCTACTCGGCGCACTTCTCCGACATCCACTGCGGCATGCGCGGCATCACCCGCGACGCGCTGGAGCGGATGAACCTCCAGTCCCAGTCGTGGGAGTACGCGTCGGAGATGGTGCTCAAGTCCGTGCAGATGGAGCTGCGCACCTCCGAGGTGCCGGTGTCGTTCCTGAAGGACCGCGACGGGCGGGTGAGCCACCACCGGCGAGAGGGCTGGCTGTCGCCGTTCAAGGCGGCGTGGATCAACCTGCGGGCGATGTTCGTGTTCGGCTCGCCGTTCTTCCTCATCGTGCCCGGTCTCGTGCTGGCGGCCCTCGGCCTGGTGCTGGTGGTGCCGCTCAGCGTCGGCGACATCGAGCTCGGGGAGGTGACGCTGTCGCTCTTCAGCCAGTTCCTGGGCGTCAGCCTGCTGGCCATGGGCGCCCAGACCTTCTTCCTGGGGTGCGTCGCACGCGTCTTCTTCGACTACACGGGCCGGTTCACCCGCCGCTGGCAGCGGGTGCTGCCCTACACCCGCGCCATGCTGGTCTCCACCGCCATGATGGCGCTCGGCGTGGGCCTCGCCGTGCCGCTCGTGGTCACCTACTTCCAGGGCGACTTCCGCCTCGAGCAGACCAACACCGTCGCCAACCACCTGGCCCTCACCGGCCTCGGGGTGCTCATCGTGGGCGCCCAGCTGTCGGTGTCCAACCTGGTGGTGCAGGGGGCGATCATCGTCACCACCACCGAGCGCCCCCGGGTCCGGGCTCGGCGGCCGGCGCTGGCGGGCCAGGTCGGTGGGCGGTGACGGGGTTCGCCGAGCAGTACCTGCACGAGACGGGCCGCATCGTGGCGGCCATCGACCCCGCCGCGGTCGAGGCCGTGGCCATCGGCCTGGCGTCGGTGCGCGAGCGGGGCGGCCGGCTGTTCGTGCTCGGGGTCGGAGGATCGGCGGGGCACGCCTCACACGCCGTCAACGACTTCCGCAAGATCTGCGCCATCGAGGCCTACGCCCCGACCGACAACGTCAGCGAGCTCACCGCCCGGGTCAACGACGAAGGGTGGGACACCACGTTCTCGACGTGGCTGGAGGGCTCCCGCCTGCGCGCCGCCGACGGCGTGCTGGTGTTCTCGGTCGGAGGCGGCGACGCCGAGCGGGGCATCTCCGCCAACCTGGTGCGGGCCGTCGAGCTGGCCCGCGAGCGCGGGGCGGGCGTGTTCGGCGTCGTCGGGCGCGACGGGGGCCACACCGCGGCGGTGGCCGACGCCGCCGTCGTGATCCCGCCGCTCATCGCCGAGCGGGTCACCCCGCACACCGAGGGCCTGTGCGCCGTGGTGTGGCACCTGCTGGTCTCGCACCCGGCGCTGCAGGTCAGCCCCACCACGTGGGAGTCGGCGGCGTCGGAGGCGGGGCGGCCGTGACCGGCGACCCCTACCGGCGGGTGGCGGTCGTGGGCGGCGCCGGCTTCATCGGCAGCCACCTCGTGCGCCGGCTGCTCACCGCCGAGCCGGCGACGGAATCGGTCGTGGTCTACGACAACTTCAGCTCGGGGCGGCCGTGGCACCTCGAGCCCTTCGCCGGCGACGCCCGGCTCGAGGTCGTCGAGGGCGAGGTGCACGACGCCGACCGTCTGCTGTGGGCGCTGGGGGAGGCGACCACCGTCGTCCACCTCGCCTCCAACCCCGACATCGCCCGGGCCGCCACCGACCCCACCGTCGACTTCGACCAGGGCACCGAGCTGACCCACCGGGTCGTCGAGGCGGCCCGGCGCGGGGCGGTGGGCCAGGTGCTCTACGCGTCGGGCAGTGGCGTCTACGGCGACCTCGGCCAGCTCGAGGCGGCCGAGGACCGGGGCAGCCTCGAGCCGGTGTCCACCTACGGCGCCTCGAAGCTGGCGGGGGAGGCGCTGCTGTGCTCCTACGCCCACATGTTCGGGGTGCGGGCCCGGGCGTTCCGGTTCGGCAACGTGGTGGGCCCGAACCAGACCCACGGGGTCGGCTTCGACTTCGTGCGCAAGCTGCTCGACGACCCCACCCGGCTCGAGATCCTCGGCGACGGGCAGCAGAGCAAGTCCTACGTGCACGTCGACGACGTGCTGTCCGCCGTGCTGCTGGCGGGGCGGGTGGGCGAGGAGCCCTACCGGGTCTTCAACGTGGCCACCGGCGACTACGTCACGGTCACCGAGATCGCACGGATCGCCGTCGAGTGCCTCGGCCTCGACCCGGACGCGGTGCGGTTCGACTTCCAGGGCGGCGACCGCGGGTGGAAGGGCGACGTGCCGGTCGTGCGCCTCTCGACCGAACGGATCCGCCGCCTCGGCTGGCAGAACCGCTACAGCTCCGCTGCTGCGCTCCGTTCGTCGATCGAGTCGATGCTCGTCGACGCCGAGGCGGGTCGGCTCTGGTGAGCGCCAGCGGGGCGCCCGCCGTGTTCCTCGACCGTGACGGCGTGCTGAACCACGCGCCGGTGCGGGCGGGCCGGCCCCACCCCCCGGCCGCCCTCGACGAGGTCGAGCTGCTGCCGGGCGTGGCCGAGGCGTGCCGGCGCCTGGCCGGCGCCGGGTGGGCGCTCGTGGTGGTGACCAACCAGCCCGACATCGCCCGGGGGACCACCGACCGGGCCCGGGTCGACGAGCTCAACCGGGCGGTCACCGACGGTCTGCCGGTCCTCGACGTGCTCGTGTGCCCCCACGACGACGCCGACGGGTGCGCGTGCCGCAAGCCCCGGCCCGGGCTCCTGCTCGAGGCGGCCGAGCGCTGGGGCCTCGACCTGGCGGGCAGCGTGATGGTGGGCGACCGCTGGCGCGACGTCGACGCCGGCCGGGCCGCCGGCGTGCGCACCGTCTTCGTCGACCGCGGCTACGCCGAGGCGCTGCGGGGCCGCCCCGACCACGTCGTGGCCGACCTGCCGGCCGCCGCCGAGCTGCTCCTGGCCGGGCCGCGATGAGGGCACCGGGGTGCGGGCGGCCGACCGGGGGACCGGGTCGATGAGCGGCGTCGACGACTGGGAGGGGCACTGGGCCGACTTCGCCGACTCGACGAGTCGGAACCCGGCGCAGGAGTTCCGCCGCCAGCTCGTCATGGCCCTGCTGGGCGACGGCGGCGCAGCTCCTCGTCGGCTGCTCGACATCGGCTGCGGGCAGGGTGACCTGCTGGCGTCGCTGCGGGAGTCGTTCCCGCACGCCGAGCTCGCGGGCGTCGAGCTGAGCGCCGAGGGGGTCCGGCGCTCGGCGGCCAAGGTGCCCGACGCCCGGCTCGTGCAGGCCGACCTCGTCGCCGGCTTCGAGCCGCCCGCCGATCTCGTCGGGTGGGCCGACGCCGCCGTCTGCAGCGAGGTGCTCGAGCACGTCGACGACCCCGCTGCGCTGTTGCGCCACGCCTCGAGGATGCTGGCGCCCGGCGCTCGCGTCGTCGTCACCGTGCCGGGCGGCCCCCGCACGGCCTTCGACCGCCACATCGGGCACCGCCGGCACTTCACCCCGGCCAGCCTGCGGTCGGCGATCGCCGCCTCGGGCCTCGAGGTCGAGCGGGTCGGTGGACGGGGCTTCCCGTTCTTCGACCTCTACAAGCTCGTGGTGATGGCACGCGGCGACAAGGTGGCCGTCGACGTGGCCTCGAGCTCGCCGCCGTCGAGGCTCGCCGAGGTGACGATGGGGCTCTTCGGCCACCTCCTGCGACCGGGCCGCACGAGCAGCCGGTGGGGGTGGCAGGTCGTCGGTGTGGCCCGCCGCCCGCTCGCCTGATCGAGTTCCCAGCGCAGGGCGAGAGCGGCGCTGCTACCGTCCCGGTCCTCTGCGACGTCCGTAGCTGGGGGGCTCGGGCGGGTTGCGGGAGGGGGTACGGGGATGAACGACGTCGTCGGACGGCTCCGGGTCAAGATCTTCGCCGACGGTGCGTCGGTCGAGGACATCGTGGAGCTGGCCAGCCATCCACTGGTGCAGGGGTTCACCACCAACCCCACGCTCATGCGCAAGGCGGGGGTCGACGACTACCTCGGCTTCGCCAAGGGCCTGGTCGAGACGATCACCGACTGGCCGATCTCGTTCGAGGTCACCTCCGACGACTTCACCGAGATGGAGCGCCAGGCGCTGGCGCTGCGGTCGCTCGCCGACAACGTGGTGGTCAAGATCCCGATCACCGACACGGCGGGGCGGCCCACGACCGCGCTGCTCGAGCGCCTCGCTCGGGCAGGCGTGGCGCTCAACGCCACCGCACTGATGACGACGGCGCAGGTCCGTCAGGCGGCGGAGGCCATGGCCGACGCGCCGCCGTCGGTGATCTCGGTGTTCGCCGGGCGCATCGCCGACGCCGGCGTCGATCCCGTGCCCGTCATGGCCGAGGCGGCCGAGGCCCTCGAGCCGTTCCCCAACCTCGAGCTGCTGTGGGCCAGCCCCCGAGAGGTGCTGAACGTGGTGCAGGCCGACCAGTGCGGCTGCCACGTCATCACCGTGACCCCGGACCTGCTGGCCAAGCTCGAGCACCTCGGCCGTGACCTCGACGAGTTCTCCCTGGCCACGGTGCGGATGTTCCGCGACGACGCCGTGGCCGCCGGCTACGAGTTCTGAGCCCGCCCCGCTGCCCCGCCGACGTCGCGACCCCCCCGACCCCCCGACCCACCGACCTAGCGGCCGAGGCCCAGCCGCGGCCGCCCGGTGGGTGCGCGCAGGGCCGCGGTGGCGCCGGCGGCCCGGCCCGCGTCGTAGGCGTCGGCCGCCACCACCGTGGCCCGCCGGGCGCGGCGCACGCTGTGGTGGCGCGCCACGTGCTCGTCGACGGCCCGGCGGCGTTCGACCAGCACCAGCGCGGCCGGGTTGGTGGGCTCGTCGAGGCCGTTGGCCTCGGCCGCGGCGCGCAGCTGCTCGCGCACGCCCTCGTTGAACCCGAACAGCCACTGCCGGCGGGCGGCCTGGGTGTTGCCCGACAGGGTGGCCGCCCACGCCCCGGACAGCGCGGCGTGGTCGAGGGCGCCGAACAGCGACAGCACGTCGGCCGCGTCGGAGCTGAACCCGACCACCGTCACCAGCCGGCCCTCGCGGCCGGCGTGCCAGAACACCTCGCACGACAGGTGCCGCCCGAGGGCCGTGAGCAGGTCGGTGCGGGCCGCCACGTAGGGGCCCGCGCCGAGCCACACCCGGCGCTCGACGATCGACGCGTCGCCCCTGGCGGCGTCGAGCAGGGCGGCGTCGATGCCGTGGCGCACGGTGAGCTCGACCGCCTTGGCCTGCAGCGCCTCGGCTTCGGCCGGGCTGGTGGACGACGCCGCCTTGGCCAGCAGCTTGTTGACCCGCTCGGCGTGGCGGAGGGTGCCCTCGGGCGCCGCGACCACGGCGTCGTCGCAGGCGGCGAGGAGGCCGCCGGGACCGCAGTCGGCCGGTTCGGCCCAGCTCGACGGGCGCTCGGCGACGGCGAGGCGGGCACGGTGGAAGGAGGCGTCGAGCGCGGCCGCGGCCGACGGCCCGGCCAGCATCGACATGAGGTCGAGCTGGGCCCGGCGGAACAGCGGACCGTGGCGGTCGTCGGGCGCGACCAGGTGGGCGAGCTCGTGGCCGAGGGTGGCCACGGTGTCGCCGTGGCGGCAGAAGCGGATCTCGTTGCGGGGGACCGACGCCCACGAGTGGGTGGCGTCGGGCCGGGTCTCGCGCAGGCGGGGGCCCGCGCCGCCGTGGGCCCGCGCCCACCACCGGCTGCGGGACACGCCGAGGGAGAGCTTGGCGAGCGCGTACAGGCCGACGGGCACCTCGAAGGCGGTGCCGTCGTAGGCGGCGGCTTCGGCGTCGTAGCTCGCCCGGCGGTGGGTGTCTCGTCTCATGCAGCCCTCGTGGTGGTGGACGGTCCCCACCATGGTGCCCGGTGGGTGTGACACCGCGGACCGGCGCCGAGGCGGCTCGGGCGGGCGCGGCCCGTCGAGGCGGTCGTGGGCCTACGGTCGCTGGGAGCCGTCGCCGTGGGCGGTCCCGGCCTTCTCCGGGGCCCGCCGGGCGGCGGCAGGACGGGGGGAGCGATGAGAACGAGGCTGGTCGTCGTGGTCGCAGCGCTGTCGCTGGTCGCCACCGCCTGCGGCGGATCTGCGGGGAGCCACCCCTCGGGCGGGCCCCGGGCCACCGGCACCACGGCCGCTGACCCGACTGGGGGCCCGGAGGCGTCGGGGCGCGCCACCGCGCCGGTGTTCGCCTACTACTACCTCTGGTGGGACGCCGGCCACTGGCGCTCGCACCTCGGTCCGGCCTATCCGACCGACCAGGCGCCGCTCCCGCTGCCCGCCACGCTCGACGCGCACGGCTGCGGCACGGTGAACGGCTACCCCGGCAACGTGCTGACCGACGTGAGCCAGGGCCTGGCCTACGACCAGAGCGATCCTCGCACGATCGTCGACGACGTGGAGCGGGCGGCCGACGCCGGGCTCAGGGGCTTCGCCGTCAACTGGATCGGCGACGGCACGACCGACCAGTCGCCCACGAGCTCCACCACCGACGAGCGCCTGGCTGCGGTGTTCGACGCCGTGCACCGGGTGAACGCCGAAGGCAAGCAGTTCAGCATCGTGGTGAACTACCAGTCGTCGGCCAAGTCGATCACGACCGACCAGTTCACGGCCGACTTCGAGTACCTCCTGCGCACCTATGGCGACGACCCGGCGCTCGACCACACCTGGTCGCCCCGGCCCGAGGTCATCGCCGCCGGGACGTGGAAGTACAGCGACGAGGACCTGGCCACCGTCTCGGAGCGCTTCCGGTCGCGCCTGTACCTGCTCGGAGACGAGAAGCCCGCCTCGTGGAGCGCGGCCCGAGCTGCGCTGCTCGACGGCACCACCTACTACTGGTCGAGCCAGGACCCGACCCGCAACCCGAGCTCCTTCGCGCAGCTGCGCGACTTCGCGTCGACGGTGAGGAGCACCACCAACCCGGACGGTTCGCCGAAGACGTGGCTCGCCCCGTTCACCCCGGGCTACAACGCCATGCTCCTCTACGACAGCCCGACCTGCGTACCGCGTGACGACGGCCGCACGATGCACGCCCTGTTCGACGGCAACGGGGCGAGCGAGCCCGACGGCTGGACGTTCATCTCCTGGAACGAGATCAGCGAGGGCAGCTACGTCGTCCCCCTCACCCGGTACGGCACGAAGTACGTCGACGAGCTGCGGTCGATCGTGGGCGCCGGGGCCTAGGAGCCCGCCAGCACACGCCTGGGACGGTCGATCCGACAGCGCGGGACCTCAGGGCACCTCGCTGTGGGGCTTCCGGCCCTGCTCGGCCCGGCGCCACCGGAATCCAATAGTGGGGCACTAAGAGATTGCGCCGGAGGTCTTCCATGAGTCCGTCCCCGTCCAGCCCCGACCGGGGGATGCTGTCGCTCTTCGCCGCCCTCACCGCGGTGTTCGTCTTCGTCCTGGGCACGATCGGTGTGATCGTGGTGGTGAACGACACCGCCTCGTCCTCGTCGACGGGCTCGGGCTCGTCGCAGGTGGAGGTCACCCTGAGCGACTTCGCCATCGCTCCGAAGACCATGTCGGCGGCCGCCGGCCAGGTCACCTTGTCGATCAAGAACGACGGTGCGGTCCTGCACAACGTGCAGATCGCCGCGCTGGGCAAGACCTCGGCCGACCTGGCGCCGGGCGCCCACGGCACGCTCGACCTCGGCAACGTCGCCCCGGGCACCTACGAGGTCATCTGCGCCGTCCCCGGCCACGCCGCCGCCGGCATGACCGCCACGCTCGTGGTCGGTGACGCCGGGTCGAGCGGGGCGTCGACCGCGACCAGCGGCTCGTCGGCGGGCGCCATGCACACCATGGCCGCCGGTTCGAGCACCGGCGGCGACGCCGCGACGATCGACGTCAACGCCGCCCCGCCGGACGGCTTCACCGCTCGTGACCCCAACGCCCCGGCACCGCTGCCGGGCACCGTGCACGAGATCACCCTCGAGGCCCGAGAGACCGTCCTGGAGGTCGCGCCCGGCGTCACCCAGCAGATGTGGACCTTCAACCGGCCGGGCGAGGAGCCGACGGTGCCGGGACCGATCCTGCGGGGCAAGGTCGGCGACACCTTCCGCGTCACTCTCGTGAACGAGGGCAGCATCCAGCACTCGATCGACTTCCACGCCAGCAAGGTGGCCTGGAGCGACGAGATGCGCTCCATCGCCCCCGGTGAGTCGCTGGTGTACGAGTTCACCGCCGACTACGCGGGCGCCTACATGTACCACTGCGGCACGGCGCCGGCGCTGCACCACATCGGCAACGGGATGTACGGCGCCATCATCATCGACCCGCCCCAGCTCGCCCCGGTCGACCACGAGTTCGTGATGGTGCAGAGCGAGCTCTACCTCGGGCCCGAGGGGCAGCCCGGCGACCTGACCAAGATGCAGAACGACGACTGGGACGCAGTGGTGTTCAACGGCTACGTCAACCAGTACAAGTTCCAGCCGATCCGGGTGGAGCCCGACCAGCGCATCCGGGTGTGGGTCGTCGACGACGGCCCGTCGGAGAACTCGGCCTTCCACGTGGTCGGCACCGTGTTCGACACGGTCTGGAAGGAGGGCAGCTACCTGCTGCAGCCGGATGCCCGAAAGGGTGGCTCACAGGTCCTCGACCTGCAGCCGGCGCAGGGAGGGTTCGTCGAGTTCAGCCTGGCCGAGAAGGGCTACTACCCGATGGTGACCCACAAGTTCTCGAACGTGGGGAAGGGCGCCATGGGTCTGTTCCAGGCGGGCGACGTCGCCCCCCTTGCCGGCGGCGGCGGCCACTGAGCGACGCCGCGAGGCGCGCGTCGCGCATGGCGGGGGACCGGCGCCGGCTCCGCTCCGCTCCGCTCTAGAAGAGCGGGGCCGGGGCCGGCGTCGCCGCGGGGTCGACGATGCAGGTGAACAGCGCGGTGTGGCCCGGTTCGCCCCCCGGTCGGGCGGCGAGTGTGGCCAGCGCCCCGGGGCCGGCCTGGCGGTAGATGCTGTCCTGGTCGTTGGTGGTGCGGGTGCCGGTGTGGGCCGTGTAGGGCGC
Organism: Actinomycetes bacterium; assembly: GCA_029782145.1. Lineage (GTDB taxonomy): Bacteria > Actinomycetota > Acidimicrobiia > Acidimicrobiales > Acidimicrobilacustridaceae > CAMFLJ01. The sequence continues at coordinate 82,123 of JAKOVH010000002.1, forward strand.
CCCGGCCAGGATCGCCGCGGTGGCGGTCTCGTCGAAGAAGGCCTGGCCCACGTGGGCCACGTGCCCGCCTGCGTAGGTGGTGCCGAGGCTGCCGCCCTCGAGGACCTTCAGGTGGACGTGCACGGTGCGGCCCTCGTACCAGCCGGGGAAGACGGTGGCGAACGTCGCCACCCCGTCGGCGCCGGTGAGCTGGACCCCGCGCAGGTAGCGCTCGTCGTTGGTGCCGCCCGCCGCGGTGGCCGCCAGGCTGTTGCCGTTCCAGCCGGAGTACTCGCCGCCGGCGTCGCAGTGCCACACGTCGACGGCCGCGCCGGCGAGCGGGGCGCAGTCCGGGAGCGACAGCACCCGCACCCGCAGCTCGAGCGGCGACCCGGGCTTCCCCTCGGTGATGTCGGAGCGGACGGGTTGCCCGTCGAGGTGGTAGGGGCCGGCGGTGAGCTCGGGGCTCAGCACGCACGCGGCCGGCGTGGGCCACGCCGGCACACCGCCGGTGTCGACCCCGCCGCCGGCCGGCGAGGTGGTGCCCGGTGCGTCCGACGTCGAACCCGAGCCGCCTGAGGCGCCCGAGCCGCCCGACGCACAGCCGGCGAGCAGCAGGACGGCCCCGCCGACGATCAGCTCGCGCCGACCGAGGCGCCGGGGGACCGGCGGCGGGTCCGGCAGCGGGGCAGCGGGTGCGGGCACGGGCCCCATGCTCGCGCTCAGGTGCCCGTGAAGTTCGGCTCGCGCTTCTCGAGGAACGCCCGGGGGCCCTCAGCGGCGTCGTTCGACGCCATCACCTTGGCCCCGTGGGCCATCTCGACGGTGAACGCCTCGGTCTCCGGCATGGCCTCGGTCTCGCGCAGGGTGGCGAGGATGCCCCTCACCGCCAGCGGCCCGTTGCGGGCGATGCGCTCGGCGATCCTGCGGGCCTCGGCCAGGGCCTGGCCGTCGGGCACGACCCGGTTGACCAACCCCAGCTCGTAGGCCCGCTGGGCGGTGATGTCGTCGCCGGTCAGCAGCATCTCGGCGGCCACCGCGTAGCTCACCTGGCGACGGAGGCGCACGGCCGAACCGGCCATCGGGAACAGGCCGCGCTGCACCTCGGTCACCCCGAACACGGCCGACTCGCCGGCGACCCGGATGTCGGTGCCCTGCAGGATCTCGGTGCCGCCCGCCCGGGCGAACCCCTCGGCGGCGAGGATCACCGGCTTGGTCGGGCGGTACGTCTTGAGCCACCCCCCGAGGATGACCTCGGGCTGGTCCTTGAACCGCTGCAGCCACTCGTTGTCGACCACCCCGGCCCGCAGGCGGCCGATCTCGGCCAGGTCCATGCCGGCGCAGAACGTGTCGCCCTTGCCGGTGAGGATGGCGACCCGCAGGTCGTCGTCGGTGTCGAGGCGCACCCAGGCGTCGTAGAGGCGGCACAGCACCTCGGCGTTGGCGGCGTTCTTCTTCTCCGGTCGGTTGATCGTGACCGTCAGGATCGGGCCGTCGGCCTCGACGAGCACCAGCGGTTCGGACATCGGCGGTGTTCCCTTCCGTGGTCGTGCGACCGGGCGACCGTACCCTGTCCGGCCCGGGCGGCGGCGAGGGGGCGCGCCGCCGACCACCGGGCCGCGCACCGCGGGCCGGCGCCGCCGGGGACCGGGGACCTGACGCCACTGTCAGAAGACGGGACCTAGGTCCCTAGGCCGGCGAGAGCGCCGTTCCTATGGTGCGAAGAGACGCACCGCTGCTCGCCCTCGGAGGAAACCCGCGATGGAGTACACGCCCTACAGCCCGGACATGGCCTACTCGGACTTCGGCCACCCGGTGTTCGACTGCGACTTCCACCTCTACGAGGGACCGGACGCCTTCACCCGCTACCTGCCGAGCGCGTACAAGGGCCTGGTGCGCCTGGCCGAGATCGACGGCCGCACCAAGATGATCATCCGGGGCAAGGTCTCCGACTACATCCCCAACCCGACCTTCCAGGTCGTCGCCGAGCCGGGGTCGGCCGCCGAGTACTTCTCGGGGCGCAACACCGAGGGCAAGAGCTACCGCGAGATCGTCCGCCCGATGCGGGCCATCCCCGAGTTCACCGACCGCGACGCCCGCCTGGCGCTGATGGACCGGATGCACATCCAGTCGATCTGCAACTTCCCGACCCTGGCGTCGCTCATCGAGGTGAACTTCATGGACGACCCGGTCGGCACCCAGGTGCTGGTCCACGCGTTCAACGAGTGGCTCTTCGACGAGTGGGGCTTCAACTACCAGAACCGCATCTTCACCACGCCGATCATGAACCTGGCCGACGCCGAGGGGGCCGTGAAGGAGCTCGAGTGGGCCCTCGAGCGGGGCGCCAAGACGGTGCTGGTGCGGCCCGGCCCGGTGGCCGGCTTCCGGGGGCCCAAGTCGCCGTTCCTGCCCGACAGCGACCCGTTCTGGGCGGCCGTGCAGGACGCCGGCATCCCGGTGATGCTCCACGCCTCGGACTCGGGCTACCAGAAGTTCGCCAACGAGTGGAGCGGCGCCGACCGTGAGATGCGCCCCTTCGAGCAGGACGTGTTCGCCACCGTCTCGCAGTCGCACCGGCCGATCATGGACACCGTGTTCTCGGCGGTGTGCCACGGCATGCTCTCGCGGTTCCCCGGCGTGCGGCTCGGCTCCATCGAGAACGGCGGCGTGTGGATGAACCGGGTGGTCGAGGACCTCGTCGACGGCTACGGCAAGATGCCCCACCTCTTCGCCGAGCACCCCCTCGACGTCCTCAAGCGGTCGTTGTACGTGGCGCCCTACTGGGAGGAGCCGCTGCAGCCGCTGATCGACACCGTCGGGCTCGACCACATCCTGTTCAACTCGGACTGGCCCCACCCCGAGGGCCTGGCCGACCCGGTCGAGTACGCGGTGTTCGCCCGCGACGAGGTGGGCCTCCCCGAGGGCGACGTCGCCCGGATCATGGGCGGCAACATGCACGAGCTGATGGGCGTCTGAGTTCGACGCCCTCGCGACAGGGCGCCGGCCGCGGTCAGGGGGCTGCGGCCGGCGCTGTCGCGTCCGAGGCCTCGTCGGTGCCGGGCAGCGAGGTCGGCAGGTTGGCGGTCGACACGAGCGACACGAGCGCCAGCACCGCGGCGGCGAGCAGCCCCGCCTTCAGCGAGTTCATCTGGGCCTGCTCGTAGTCGTCGACGACCGCCGCAGTGGTCGCGGCGTCGAGCCCGGCACGGCGAGCGGCGTCCTCGAGCTGGTCGACGGCGACGAAGTCGATGCCGTTGCCGGCGGCGACGCTGATCTGCTGGGACACCTCGGCGCTGATGCGCTCGTCGCCCTCTACCTGGCGGACGAACACGCTGGTGAGCCCCACCAGCACGATGGCGCCGATGAGCGCGACGCCGAGCGACGAGCCGAGCTGCTGGCCCGTGTACTGCAGGCCGCCGGCCTCGCCTCGACCCGACGCGCTGACCGAGGACTGCACCACGTTGCCGAGCTGCGACACGATCAGCCCCATGCCGACGCCGAGCACGGCCATGGACACGGCGAAGCCGGTGTCGTTCAGGAGCGGCTCGATGGTCGCGAGCAGCAGCAGGGCGGCCACGACCACGGTGAGCAGCCCCACCCGCACGATGGTGCGCACCGACACCCTGCTCGACAGGCGCGACCCCAGGGCCGAGAACACGAACATGGTGATCGAGATGGGCAGCATGCGGATGCCGGTGTCGAGGGCGTCGAGCCCCACCACGAGCTGCAGGTAGAGGGGCACGACGAAGAAGATGCCCATGAGCACCAGGTTCTGGGTGAACAACCCCACCAGGCCGGCCCGCAGCGGCGGCACCCGCAGCAGGCCGAGGTGCACGAGGGGGTCGTCGCCGAGCCGCTCGCGGCGGTGCTGCCAGGCGACGAACGCCCACAGCAGCAGGCCGCCGCCGATCACCACGAACACGGCCAGGGAGAAGCCGAACGGCTCGACCGGAGAGTCCTTGGGCACGAGGAAGCCCCAGGTGCTCGACTGCAGGACGCCGAGCACCACCGCGCCCAGGCCGAGCGCCGACAGGACGGACCCCACCAGGTCGAGGCGAGGAGCGGGCCCCGAGCGCACGGCATCGCCCACCTTGGGCGTCAGCGCCAGGATGAACGCCACGAGCACGACCTCGCCGACGAACACGATCCGCCAGGTGACCTCGGTGGTCGCCCACCCACCCACGATCGGGCCGACGGCGATGCCGGCACCGGCGACCCCGCCGATCACCGCGTAGGCCGCCTTGCGGGCCTTGCCGTCGAAGTTGCCAGCGATGAGGGCGGCCAGCGCCGGCAGCACCAGGGCCGCACCGACACCTTCGAGGATCGACCAGCCGAGGGCCAGCACCGCCACGTTGGGGGCGGCGGCGGTGACCGCCGACCCGCACGCGTAGATCACGAGGCCGATCACGAAGGCCCGACGCCGACCGATGATGTCGCCGACCTTGCCGCCCGTCATCATCAGCATCGCCATGACGAGGCAGTAGAGGGTGATGACCGCCTGGATCGTGGGCACGGTGGTGTCGAAGTCGGCGACGAGCTGGCTGATCGACACGTTCATCACCGACTGGTCGAGCACCATCACGAACTGGGCGGTCGCCAGGGCGACCAGGGTCATGCGCTTCATCGGTCTCTCCCGGTCACCGGAGCCGTGCGGCTGCCAAGAGCATGCCCGCTCGACGCTGGGGCCCCGGGGACCGGCGCACCGGGACGGGGGAGCGGAGACGTGACAGAGTGCGGGCGGAGTGGGCCGGCGGGGCCGGCCCTCCCGTCGACACGGGCCCCGCGACGCACGGAGGGCAGGACATGAGGATCGCCGACGACGTCACCCAGCTGATCGGCGGCACGCCGTTGGTGCGGCTGCGGCGCATCACCGACGGCGCCGGCGCCGAGGTGGTGGCCAAGCTCGAGTACTTCAACCCGGCGCACAGCGTGAAGGACCGCATCGGCGTGGCCATGATCGACGCCGCCGAGCAGGCCGGCCGCATCGGCCCCGACACCATCGTGGTCGAGCCCACCAGCGGCAACACGGGCATCGCCCTGGCCATGGTGTGCGCCGCCCGCGGCTACCGGTGCGTGTTCACCATGCCCGAGACCATGAGCAGGGAGCGCCGGGCCCTGCTGCGGGGTTACGGCGCCGAGCTCGTGCTCACGCCCGGCCCCGACGGCATGGCCGGCGCCATCGCCAAGGCCCAGGAGCTCGTCGACAGCGACCCCCGCTACTTCATGCCCCAGCAGTTCGAGAACCCGGCCAACCCGGCCGTGCACCGGGCCACCACCGCCGAGGAGATCTGGGCCGACACCGACGGCACGGTCGACATCGTCGTCGCCGGGGTGGGCACCGGCGGCACCATCACCGGGGTGGGCGAGGTGCTCAAGGAGCGCAAGCCGTCGGTCCAGATGGTCGCGGTGGAGCCGACCGCCTCGCCCGTGCTCTCCGGCGGGCAGAAGGGGCCGCACCCGATCCAGGGCATCGGCGCCGGGTTCGTGCCGGCCATCCTCGACACCGGGGTGATCGACGAGGTCGTGCAGGTCGACAACGACGACGCCTTCGACCTCGCCCGCCGCGCCGCTCGGGAGGAGGGGCTGCTCGTGGGCATCTCCTCCGGCGCCGCGCTGTGGGCGGCCATCGAGGTGGCCCGGCGGGAGGAGAACGCCGGGCGGCTCGTCGTCGTGATCATCCCCTCGTTCGGCGAGCGCTACCTGAGCACCGCGCTCTTCGCCGGGCTCACCGACTGAGGGACGCGCCCGTGCTCGAGCAGGTCCGGCGCGACATCCAGGCGGCGAGGGACCGCGACCCCGCGGCCCGCAGCGCGCTCGAGGTCGCCCTCACCTACGCCGGCCTCCACGCCGTGTGGGGCCACCGCATCAGCCACTGGTTGTGGCGCCGTCACCGTCGGCTGCTGGCCCGGGTGGTGTCCCAGCTGGTGCGCTGGCTCACCCTCGTCGAGATCCACCCGGCGGCCGAGCTGGGGCCGGGGCTGTTCATCGACCACGGTGCCGGCGTGGTGATCGGCGAGACGGCCCGGATCGGCGCCGACGTGACGATCTACCACGGCGTCACCCTGGGCGGCACCCGCCTCGAGCGGGGCACGCGCCACCCCACCATCGGCGACCGCGTCACGCTCGGGGCCGGCGCCAAGCTGCTCGGCCCCATCACCGTCGGCGACGGCAGCCGCATCGGGGCCAACGCGGTGGTCGTGAAGGACGTCCCGCCCGAGTCGGTCGTCGTGGGCGTGCCCGGCCAGGTCATCGCCCGCAGCCGGCGACGGCCGGCGGGGGCGCCGGTCGACCTCGACGCCGAGGTCCCCGACCTCGTCGGCGTCAGCCTCCAGGCGCTGCTGCGCCGGGTCGACGACCTCGAGACCAGCGTGCTCGGCCACCTCACCCAGCAGGACCGCCGCCCGTCGGAGAGCGGGGTCTGGGCGGGAGAGGACTTCTCGATCTGAGCGTCGGCGAACCGCGAACTCGTCTCGTGAGAGCGAGGTTCTCCGCCGACGAGGCGCGAACTATCATCGGGCGCGCCGGACGACGCCCCGGGGGGACCACTGCCGATGACCACCGACTTCGATGCGGTCGACTTCTTCCGCGACCAGGACCTGGTCGCGGACCCGTACCCGTACTTCGACGCCCTGCGCGCCGAGTGCCCCGTGCGGCGCGAGCCGCACCACGACGTGGTGATGGTGACCGGCTACGACGAGGCGGTCGAGATCTACAACGACACCGAGCGCTTCTCGTCGTGCACGTCCGTCACCGGGCCCTTCCCCGGGTTCCCGGTGCCGCTCGAGGGCGACGACGTGAGCGAGCTCATCGAGCAGCATCGCGACGAGCTGCCGATGAGCGACCAGCTGCCCACCATGGACCCGCCGGCCCACACCGCCCACCGGGCCCTGCTCATGCGGCTCATCACCCCCAAGCGCCTCAAGGAGAACGAGGCGTTCATGTGGGAGCTGGCCGACCAGCGCATCGACACCTTCCTCGCCCGCGGCGAGTGCGAGTTCATCAAGGACTACGCGCAACCCTTCGCCATGCTGGTGGTGGCCGACCTGCTCGGCGTGCCCATCGAGGACCGCCAGGGCTTCACCGACGCGCTGCTCCAGCCCCACGGCACCGGCTCGATCGGTGGCACCGGCGAGGGCGAGCAGCTCACGCACACGCCGCTCGAGTACCTCTACCAGCAGTTCACCGCCTACGTGGAGGACCGCCGGGCGAACCCCCGCACCGACGTGCTCACCGGCCTGGCCACGGCGACCTTCCCCGACGGCTCGACGCCCGAGGTGATCGACGTCGTGCGGGTGGCGGCCAACCTGTTCGCCGCCGGGCAGGAGACCACGGTGCGGTTGCTGAGCACCGCCCTCAAGTTCCTCGGCGAGGACCCCGAGCTGCAGGCCCGGCTCCGTGAGGACCGCAGCCTGATCCCCAACTTCGTCGAGGAGTGCCTGCGCATCGAGAGCCCGGTGAAGGGCGACTTCCGGCTCTCGAGGCTGCCGGTCACCGTGGGCGGCGTCGACCTGCCCGCCGGCACCACCGTGATGGTGCTCAACGGCGCCGCCAACCGCGATCCCGAGCACTTCGACGACCCGGGCGCGCTCCTGGTGGAGCGGCCCAACGCCCGCCAGCACCTGTCGTTCGGCCGCGGGATCCACACCTGCCCCGGGGCGCCGCTGGCGCGGGCCGAGGCGAGGGTCAGCCTCGAGCGCCTCCTCGACCGCACCTCCGACATCCGGGTCTCCGACGAGCACCACGGCCCGGCCGGCGCCCGCCGCTACCGCTACGTCCCGACCTTCATCCTGCGGGGCCTGACCCGCCTCCATCTCGAGCTGACCCCCGCCGAGGCCGAGGGCTGATGCGCGTCACCGTCGACGACGATCGCTGCGGGGGCCACGGCGTCTGCTTCGGGCTGTGCCCGGAGGTGTTCGACCTGAGCGACGACGGCTACGCCGTGGTCAAGGTCGACGAGGTCCCACCCGAGCACCAGGAGGCCGTCCGCAAGGCGGCCACCCAGTGCCCGACCTACGCCATCACCATCACCTAGGTCCGGGCGGGCGTCTGGCAACGTGACGCCATGGCGTCGCTGCTCGCCCTCCTGGCTGCGCTGTCGTTCGCCCTCGGTTCGGTGCTGCAGCAGCGCGGCACGCTCGACACCGAGGCACCCGAGGGAGACCCGCACTTCCTCGCCGAGATCATCCGCGAGCCGGTGTGGATCGCCGGCGGCGCGTGCCAGGCCCTCGGCTGGGTGCTGCAGGCCGTCGCTCTCGCCCACGGCAGCCTCGTGGTCGTGCAGTCGCTGTGCTCGCTCAGCCTCGTGATCGCACTGCCCCTCGGCGTGCGCTTCACCGGTCAGCACGTCGGGCGGCGCTCGGTGGCCGGCGCAGTGCTGGTCCTCGGCGGCATCGTGGGCTTCGTGGCCATCGGCCAGCCCTCGGGCGGGATCAGCCAACCCGCGGCGGTGGCCTGGTGGGTCTCCGGCGCTCTGTGCGTGGGGGCGATGCTCGTGCTCAGCCGGGTGGCGACCAGACGAGGCGGTGCGCTGGCCGCCGCCCTGTTCGCCACCTCGGCCGGCATCGGGTTCGCCTTCCAGGCGGCGGTCACCAAGGTGTTCGTCACCGAGCTGGGCGCCGGGCTCGTCGGCGTGCTGAGCACGTGGACGACCTACGCCCTCATCCTCTCCGCGCTGGCGGGCTTCGCCCTCCAGCAGTCGGCGCTCAAGACGAGCTTCCTGGCACCGGCCATGGCCGCCAGCAACGCCACCACGCTCGTCGTCAGCGTCGTGCTCGGCGTGGTCGTGTTCGACGAGGTGCTCACCGGCACGCAGGGCCGCGCGCTCCCGTCGTTCGTCGCGCTGGGGCTCGCCGTCGTGGGCGTCGCCCTCCTGGCGTCGCCCGAGGTCGAGGCCGACGGCGGACCCGGGCTCCAGCCCGGGACGACGACCTGATCGCCCATCTGCGACACTGACGTCGCTGGCACGGCCGTCGGCAGGGGAGGCCGGTGATGGGGACGTACCTGGAGGTCCAGGGGGACATCGAGGCCCTCGCCGGTCGGTGGCGCGAGGAGCGGCCCGACCGCCAGGCCCGCCGGTCGCTCGACGCCGCCGACTTCGAGGAGCTGGCCCGCATCGGCGTGCTGCGGGCCGCGGTGCCCGTGGAGCTCGGCGGCACCTACGCCGGCGCGGCTGCCTCGACCCGCGGCCTGTGCGAGGTGCTGCGGAGCCTGGCCGGAGCCGACCCGTCGGTCGCCCTCGTGTCGGCCATGCACCCGGCCGTGCTCGGCTACTGGCTCAACGCCCCGCCCGACGGTGGCGCGGCGTGGGAGGAGCAGCGGCGGGCCGTGCTCGGCTCCGCCCTCGACGGCGCCCAGTGGGGCACCATCACCTCCGAGCCGGGCAGCGGCGGCGACATGCTGCGCACCCGGGCCCGGGCCGAGCCCGGAGGGCCAGACATCGGCCTGCCCGGCCGGCGGGCCCGCGTGTCGGGCGCCAAGCACTTCGGGAGCGGGTCGGGCGTCGCCGACTACATGATCACCACGGCGGTGATGGACGGCGACGACGAGCCGTCGTTCTTCGTGCTCGACACCTCGGACCGCCGCTGGGACGGCTCGGCCGGCATGACCATGCTGGCCGAGTGGGACGGCATGGGGATGCGGGCCACGCAGAGCCACGCCATGGTCCTCGACGGCGCACCGGCGGTGCAGCTCGCCCACGACGCGCCGATCCAGGCGGTCGCCGGCGCCAACGCCGCGTTCGTGTCGTGCCTGTTCACCGCCGTCGTGCTCGGCGTGCTCGACGAGGCCGTGGCCACCGCCCGGGCCGCGCTCGCCCCGAAGGCCGACCAGCTGCGCGCCTACGAGCGGGTCGAGTGGACCCGCGCCGAGGCCGAGCACTGGCTGGCCGTGCAGGCCTACGAGGGCGGGCTGCGGGCCGTCGAGTCCGACGAGCTCGCCGTCGCCGTGCACGCCGGGTTGCGGGCCAAGGAGTGCGTGGCCGAGCTCGCCGAGCAGAGCCTGACCAGGCTGAGCCGAGTGATCGGCGGCGGCACGTTCTCGCAGCGATCGCCGTTCGCCGCCTGGTTCGAGGACGTCAGGGCCCTGGGCTTCCTGCGCCCGCCCTGGGGGCTCGCCTACGACTCGCTGTTCGACACGTCGCTGCGAGACCCCGCCTCGCCGTAGCTCGGGGCCAGCAGGGCGGCCTCGGCCATGCTCCGGAGCTCGGCGGCCACGGCGGTGTCCTCGAGGGCGCGGGCCAGCACGGGGGCGGAGTTGAGCAGGCCGAACACCGCCTCCACCCGCGTGAGGGCCACGGCCGGGTCGAGGGCCGGCTCCACCTCGCCCAGCACCGCCCGCCAGCTCTCGACGTAGCGGCGCTGCGCCCGGCGCAGGTGGCGCTGGTCGGCGGCGGGGAGGTTGTGCACCTCACGGGAGTACACGACGAGCGTCGCCCGGTCCCGCAGGGCGAACGCCACGTGGGCGGCGACCAGCCGGCGCAGCACGGCGCGGCTCGGGCCGCCGGCGGCGCGGATCTCCCGTGCCCCGTCGTCGAGCTGCGCGACCGCCCGGTCGAACAGGGCCACCAGCACGGCGGTCTTGGTGGCGAAGTGGCGGTACAGCGCCGCACCGGTGACACCGGCCGCGGCGCCGATGTCGTTCACGCCGACGGCGTGGAAGCCCCGGTCCGCCACCAGATCGGCGGCCGCGGTGAGGATGCGCTCCCTCGTCGCCCGGCCCCGGGCCGTGGCGGCCGCCGGCTCGGCCATCAGTAGGAGCGGGGCAGCGCGAGGGAGCGTTGGGCGACGTAGTTGAGGATCATCTCCCGGCTCACGGGGGCGATGCGCAGCAGCCGGGCGAGCCCCCACAGGTCGACCAGTCCGTACTCGCTGGCCATCCCGTTGCCGCCGTGGGCCTGGATCGCCGTGTCGAGGCAGGCCAGGCCGGCGTCGGCGGCGGCGAACTTCGCCATGTTGGCGGCCTCGCCCGCCACGGCCCGGTCGGCGTCGGTGTCGTGGGCCCACGCCGCCTTGGCGATCATGAGCCGGGACAGCTCCAGGTCGATCTTGGCCTCGGCCAGCGGGTGGGCCACGCCCTGGTGGGCGCCGATCGGCACGTCCCACACCCGGCGCTCCCGGGCGTACGCCGACGCCTTGTCGAGCGCGTAGCGGCCGATCCCGGCCGAGAGGGCGGCCCCCGTGATGCGCTCGGGGTTGAGCCCGTAGAAGACCACGCGCAGCCCGTCGTCTTCGTCGCCCAGGCGGTGCGAGGCCGGCACCTCGACGTCGTCGAAGAACAAGGTGAACTGGGTCTCCGGCGACTGGATGCCCGTCGGGATCGGCGTCCGGGTGAGCCCGGGGGCGTCGGTGTCGACCACGAACAGCGAGAGCAGGCCGTGGCCGGTGGCCTCGTCGACCCCGGTGCGGGTGACGACCAGCATGCGGTCGGCCTCGTCGACGCCGGAGATGTAGGTCTTGGTGCCCCGGAGCCGGTACACGTCGCCGTCCCGGGTGGCGGTGGTGGACAGCCGGTGGCTGTTGGAGCCGGCGTCGGGCTCGGTGATGGCGAAGGCCATCTTCTCGCTGCGGGCCAGGCCGGGGAGCCACTGGGCCTTCTGCTCCTCCGTGCCGAACCGGCCGATCAGCTCCCCGCAGATGGCGGCCGACACCAGGATCAGCAGCAGCGGACAGCCCTGGGCCGCGACCTCCTCGCACACGATGGCCAGCTCGGTGATGCCCGCACCCCCGCCGCCGTGCTCCTCGGGCAGGTGCACCCCGAAGAACCCCAGGTCGCCCAGCGCGTCCCACAGCTCGTCGAGGGTGCCGCCGTGCCGGACCTTCTCCACGTAGTACTCGTGGCCGAAGCCGGCGGCGACCTCGCGCACCGACGCGCGGAGCAGCTCGTGCTCGGGGGACTCGGCGAACTCCATGGCGGCCACCTCGGCTCGTCGGAAAGTGATCGGCCAATAACATAAGGTGGGTCCGTGGTGAGGGGAAGCCGAGTGAGCCAGTGAGGGCCGAGCCGTGGCGGTGGTGAACCCCGCGGTCGACACCGCCAGCGACACCTACCGGGCCAACCGAGAGGCGCTCCTCGATCTGCTGGCCGAGCACGACGAGCAGCTCGAGGTGGTGCGGGCGGGAGGCGGCCCGCGCTACGTCGAGCGCCACCGGCAACGGGGCAAGCTCCTCGTGCGCGAGCGCATCGAGGCGCTGGTCGACCCCGACTCGGCGTTCCTGGAGCTCTCGCCGCTGGCCGCCTACGGCTCGCAGTTCCACGTCGGCGGGTCCATCGTCACCGGCATCGGGGTGATCTCCGGGGTGGAGTGCGTGGTCATCGCCCACGAGCCCACCGTCCGGGGCGGGTCGATGAACCCCTACACGTTGCGCAAGAACCTCCGGGCCTTCGAGATCGCCCGGGCCAACCGGCTCCCCGTGGTCAACCTCGTCGAGTCGGGCGGCGCCGACCTGCCCACCCAGGCCGACCTGTTCGTGCCCGCCGGCAACATCTTCCGCGAGCTCACCCAGCTGTCGGCGCTGGGCATCCCCACCATCGCCCTCGTGTTCGGCAGCTCCACCGCCGGTGGGGCCTACGTGCCCGGCATGTGCGATCACGCGGTGATGGTCGATCGGCAGGCCAAGGTGTTCCTGGGCGGGCCGCCGCTGGTGAAGATGGCCACCGGCGAGGAGTCCGACGACGAGTCGCTCGGCGGCGCGGCGATGCACGCCCGGGTGTCGGGACTGGCCGACCACTTCGCCGTCGACGAGCTCGACTGCATCCGCATCGGCCGCGAGATCGTCGCCGACCTCGACTGGCGCAAGCTGGGGCCCGGTCCCAGCCGGCGGCCCGACGAGCCCCTCGCCGACCCCGAGGAGCTGCTCGGCATCGCCTCGGCCGACCTGCGGGTGCCGTTCGACCCGAAGGCGGTGATCGCCCGCGTCGTCGACGGCTCCCGGTTCGACGAGTACAAGGCCGAGTACGGCACGTCGCTCGTCACCGGCTGGGCGTCGATCCACGGCTACCCGGTCGGGATCCTGGCCAACGCCCGGGGCGTGCTGTTCATGGACGAGGCCGAGAAGGCGACCGAGTTCATCCTGCTCGCCAACCAGACCGACACCCCGCTCGTGTTCCTCCAGAACGTGACGGGCTTCATGGTCGGCAAGGACTACGAGCAGGCCGGCATCATCAAGGACGGCGCCAAGATGATCAACGCCGTCGCCAACAGCACCGTGCCGCACCTCACGGTGATCATGGGCGCCTCCTACGGCGCGGGGAACTACGGCATGTGCGGCCGGGCCTACGATCCCCGGTTCCTGTTCGCCTGGCCCAACGCCCGCATCGCCGTCATGGGCCCCCAGCAGCTCGCCGGGGTGCTGTCGATCGTGGCCCGCCAGGGCGCCCAGGCGGCGGGCCGGCCCTTCGACGAGGAGGCCGACGCCATCGAGCGCCGTCGGGTGGAGGAGCAGATCGAGTCCGAGTCGAGGGCCCTGTTCATGACCGGGAAGGTCTTCGACGACGGCATCATCGACCCCCGCGACACCCGCACCGTGCTCGGCATCGCCCTCTCGGCCGTGCACAGCAACCGGGTGGAGGGGCGCCGGGGCTTCGGCGTCTTCCGGATGTGATGCGAAAGCTGCTCGTCGCCAACCGGGGCGAGATCGCCCGCCGGGTCTTCCGCACCGCCCGCGCCATGGGCATCGCCACCGTGGCCGTGTTCTCCGACCCCGACGCCGACGCCCCGCACGTCCGCGAGGCCGACGAGGCGGTCCACCTGGCGGGGGCCACGCCCGCCGAGACCTACCTCGACATCGACCGGGTCCTCGACGCCGCCATCCGCACCGGCGCCGACGCGGTGCACCCCGGCTACGGGTTCCTCTCCGAGAACGCCGACTTCGCCCGGGCGTGCCTGGCCGCCGGGCTCACCTTCGTCGGGCCGTCGCCCGAGGCCATCGAGGCCATGGGCTCGAAGATCGCCGCCAAGGAGCTCATGGTCGCCGCCGGCGTGCCCGTGCTCGGCGCCGAGGGCTTCCCCCTGCTCGTCAAGGCGGCCTTCGGCGGCGGGGGCCGGGGCATGCGGATCGCCCGCACCGAGGCCGAGCTGGCCGAGGCCCTCGCCGTGGCCGAGCGCGAGGCCCGCGCCGCCTTCGGCGACGGCACCGTGTTCGTGGAGCGCTACGTCGAGCGACCCCGCCACGTCGAGGTCCAGATCTTCGGCGACACCCACGGCAAGGTCATCCACCTGTTCGAGCGCGAGTGCTCGATCCAGCGGCGCTACCAGAAGGTGATCGAAGAGGCGCCCTCGCCGGCCGTGGGCCCCGAGCTGCGCGAGGCGCTGTGCGCCGCCGCCGTGGCCGCCGGGCGGGCCCTGCACTACGTCGGCGCCGGCACCGTGGAGTTCGTGCTCGACCCGTCCGGGGACTTCTTCTTCCTGGAGGTCAACACCCGCCTGCAGGTCGAGCACCCCGTCACCGAGCTGGTCACCGGCCTCGACCTGGTCGAGCTGCAGCTGCGCGTCGCCATGGGCGAGCCGCTCGACGTGGAGCCCTGGCTGCGGGGCCACGCCGTCGAGGCTCGGCTCTACGCCGAGGACGTGCCGGCGGGGTTCGTGCCGACGAGCGGGCGCATCGAGCGCTTCTTGGTGCCGCCCGTCGAGGGGGTGCGGGTCGACGCCGGGTACGAGGACGGATCGACGGTGTCGACGTTCTACGACGCCATGCTGGCCAAGGTCGTCGCCCACGGCGACACTCGGGAGCACGCCGTCGGCCGGCTGGTCGAGGCCCTCGCCGGCAGCCACGTCCACGGCCTCCCCACCAACCGGCAGCTGCTGGTGTCGGTGCTGCGGCACCCCGAGTTCGCCGCCGGCCGCCTCGACACCGGGTTCCTCGAACGCCACGATCCCGTCCGCCTCGGCACCGAGCCGTTCGACCCCCTGCACGCGGTGGCCGCGGCCCTGGCCGGTCAGGCGGCGCGGCGCGCCGCCGCCGTCGTGCAGCGCACCATCCCGTCGGGATGGCGCAACGTGGCCACCGGGCTGCACCGCACCCGCTACCTCGTGGGCGACCGGGAGGTCGAGGTCGGCTACGCCCTCGGCCGCGCGGGCGACCGGATCGAGGTCGACGGCACCGCGCTGGTCGACGTGCGGGTGTGGCAGGCCACGCCGACACTGGTCGACCTCACCGTCGAGGGGGTGCGCCGCCGCTTCGACGTGCAGCTGCGGGGCGCCACCGCCCACGTCGACGGGCTCGGCGTGTCGGCCGTGCTCGAGGAGCTCGAGCGCCTGCCCGAGCCCGGCTCGCGCGTGGCCGCCGGGTCGTTGACGGCGCCCCTGCCGGGCTCGGTGGTCGCCGTGCACGTCGCCGTGGGCGACGAGGTGGTCGCCGGCCAGCCCCTCGTGGTGCTCGAGGCCATGAAGATGCAGCACTCGGTGGCAGCGGTCGAGGCCGGCACCGTCGCGGAGGTCACGGTCGCCGTCGGTGACCAGGTCGACGGGGGAGCGGTGCTGGTCGTGGTCGACGGGGCCGGTGGTGATGGCTGACGACGTGCGCTACGAGGTGCACGACGAGGTGGCGTGGCTCACCATCGACCGTCCCGAGGCCCGCAACGCCCTCAGCCGCTCGGTGCGGGAGGGGCTCTGGGAGGGCTTCCGGGCCTTCGTGGGCGACGACACCGCCGGCGTGCTGGTGCTCACCGGCGCCGGCGACGCGGCGTTCTGCGCCGGGGGCGACCTCAAGGAGATGGCCGAGCAGGCCCTCGAGGTGCCGCCGCCGGACTTCGTGCCGCTTCCGGGGCGCAACATCGACGTGCCCAAGCCCACCATCGCCGCGGTGAACGGTGTCGCCCTCGCCGGCGGCTTCGCGCTGGCCCAGTACTGCGACCTGTGCATCGCGTCCACCACCGCCCGCTTCGGCGTCACCGAGGCGAGGGTCGGCCGCGGCTCGCCGTGGGCCACGCCGCTGCCGTGGCTGATCCCGCCGCGCGTGGCGTTGGAGCTGCAGGTCACCGCCGAGCCCGTCGACGCCGTGCGGGCCCACCAGCTCGGCCTCGTCAACCGCGTGGTGGCGCCCGACGACCTGCGCCCGGCGGCGCAGGCGATGGCCCGCACCATCCTGGCCAACGCCCCGCTGTCGGTCCGAGCCGCCAAGCGCACGGTCTACCTGGCGGCCGCGGCCCTCTACGGCGAGGTCCAGGACGAGGCCGACGCCATCTGGGAGCCCGTCTACCGCAGCGCCGACGCCCAGGAGGGCCCGGCCGCCTTCCGCGCCAAGCGCCCGCCCCGCTGGCAGGGCCGGTGAACGTCGGCGAGCTCTGCGACGACCTGCTGGCCGAGCGGGCCGACCTCGAGGCGCTGCTCGAACCGCTCGACGAGGCCGGGTGGCGCACACCCACGCCCGCGCCCGGCTGGCAGGTGCTCGACCAGGTCACCCACCTGGCCTGGTTCGACGAGGCCGCCACGCTCGCCATCACCGACCCGGAAGCGTTCCGGTCAGGACGGGCCGAGGTGCTCGCCGACGTCGACGGCTTCGTCGACCGGGTCGCGCGCGAGCACCACGACCGTTCCGGAGCCGACGTGCTGGCGTGGCTGCATCGCACCGGAGGGCAGCTCACCACCGCGGCCCGCGCCTCGGACCCGACCGTGCGGGTGCCGTGGTACGGCCCGGCCATGACCCTCGCCTCGAGCGTCACCGCCCGGATCATGGAGACCTGGGCCCACGGCCAGGACGTCGCCGACGCGCTCGGCGTGGAGCGGGAGCCGTCCCCCCGGCTCCCGCACGTGGCCTTCCTCGGGTGGCGGGCCTTCGCCAACAGCTTCCGGGTGCGCGGCCGACCCGAACCGGAGGTGGCGCTGCGGGTCGAGCTCGGCGAGGTCGTCCTGGGCCCGCCGGACGCGGCCGACGTCGTGCGGGGCAGCCTGGTCGACTTCTGCCTGGTGGCCACCCAGCGCCGCCACCCGGCCGACACCGGCCTGCGCGCCGAGGGACCGGTCGCGACGGAGTGGCTGGGCATCGCCCAGGCCTTCGCCGGGCCGCCCGGAGCGGGCCGGCGGCGAGGCCAGTTCGCATGAGGCGGGCGGTGCGGATCGCCAACGTGTCGGGCTTCTACGGCGATCGGCCCGAAGCGCCCCGTGACATCCTCGCCGGCCCCGACCCGGTCGACGTGCTCACCGGCGACTACCTGGCCGAGCTCACCATGTTGATCCTCTGGAAGGCCCGCCGGAAGGAGCCCACGGCCGGCTTCGCCAGCACCTTCCTGCACCAGATGGAGGAGAGCCTCGGCACCTGCCTCGACCGGGGCGTGCGGGTCGTGAGCAACGCCGGCGGGCTGAACCCCCACGGGCTCGCCGAGCGGCTCCACGACCTGGCGGTCCGCCTCGGGCTCTCGCCGGCCATCTCGGTGGTGGAGGGCGACGACCTGCTCGACCGGCTCGGCGCGCTGCAGGCGGCGGGGGAGCCGCTCGCCCACCTCGACACCGGCCAGGCCCTCGCCGACGCCGGCGTGGACCCGGTCACGGCCAACGCCTACCTCGGGGGGTTCGGCATCGCGACCGCCCTCGACGCCGGAGCCGACATCGTGGTCACACCCCGCGTCACCGACGCCGCCCTCGCCGTCGGTCCGGCGGCGTGGTGGCACGGCTGGACCCCCCACGACCTCGACCCCCTGGCCGGTGCGGTGGTGGCCGGCCACGTCATCGAGTGCGGTCCGCAGGCCACCGGCGGCAACTACTGCTTCGCCGACGAAGAGATCCCCGACCTGCGCTACCCCGGCTTCCCGATCGCCGAGGTGGCGGCCGACGGCTCGTCGGTCATCACCAAACAGCCCGGCACCGGCGGGGCCGTCACCGTCGGCACCGTCACCGCGCAGCTGCTCTATGAGATCGCCGACGTGCGCTACGCCAACCCCGACGTCGTCGCCCGGTTCGACACCGTGGCGCTGGCCCAGCAGGGGCCGGACCGCGTCGCCATCGGGCCGGTACGGGGCGAGGCGCCGTCCGGTCGGCTCAAGGTGGCGCTCAACTACACGGGCGGCTGGCGCAACACCATGGGCCTGGTGCTCACCGGCCTCGACCAGGAGGCCAAGGCGACGAGGGCGCTGGCCATGCTCGAGGAGGTGCTCGGGGGCTGGCAGCACTTCACCGCCCACGACGTGCGCCGGGTCGGCGACGAACTGCGCATCACGGTGAAGGGCCGCGACCGGGCGACGGTGGGCCGGGCGTTCTCGAGCCGGGTCACCGAGCTGCTGCTCGCGTCCTACGCCGGCGCCTTCACCACCACCCCGCCCACCGACGCCACCGAGTACGGCGTCTACTGGCCGACGACGGTGCCGGCCGAGGCAGTGGAGCATGCGGTGGTGCTGCCCGACGGCAGCCGGGTCGTCGTCGAGGCGCCGTCGGGGCTGGCTGCCCCGCCCGTCGACGAGCCCCCACCGCCTCCGGCCTGGGCGGGTGGCCCCACCGAGGCGGCGCCGCTCGGGCGGGTGTGCGGCGGCCGCTCCGGCGACAAGGGCGGCAACGCCAACGTGGGCCTGTGGGCCCGCACCGACGACGGCTACCGGTGGATGGCCACCGAGCTCACGGTCGAGCGCTTCGCCCTGCTGCTGCCCGCCGACGCCGCCGGGCTCGAGGTCCGCCGCCACGAGCTGCCGCGGCTGCGGGCCCTCAACTTCGTGGTGGTCGGCCTGCTGGGTGAGGGCGTGGCGTCGTCGGTGCGCCCCGACCCGCAGGCCAAGGGCCTCGCCGAAGCGGTGCGGGCCCAGGTCGTCGACGTGCCCGTCTCGTTGCTGCGCTGAGCGGTCTCAGGCTCCGCCGCCGCCCGCGAGGTGGGCGCGCAGCCAGGTCTGCTCGTGGTCGACCGCCCGACGGGTGTCCTTGCCGACGAAGTCGGCGATCCTGCCGCCGATCAACGGCACCTTGCACGAGATGTCGACCTCGGTGGTGTTGGTGCAGCCGCCGGGCCCGGAGGGACCGCCGGGCGCCAGGTGCAGGTCGCCGCCGACGGTCACCGGCGTGCCCTTCGCCTCCACCTTGAAGGTCCCGCGGCGCTCGCCGTCCGTGCCTCGTGGGCCCCACGAGTCGGTCTGGGTGACGGTCTGGGCCGGCGAGAGCACCTTCTTGGCGAAGCCGGGGACGTCGAGGGCCACGACCCGGCGGGTGACGAGCGTGATCGACCCGTCGGGCGCTTCGTCGCGCGACACCAGCTCGACGTCGCGGTGGCCGGCGGCCTCGTACTTGGCCTTGACCGCGTCGAAGTCGGTCATGGCCTCGAGGAGCGCGTCGGCCGGGTGGTCGTAGGTGTGGGTGACGGTGAAGTGCATCAGGAGCCCCCTTGTCGCCGCTCGTCACATGATCCGCCGTCGCCGGGGTGCTGGAGCAGGGTCGAAAGGCACCCCCCGGCGATGGGCGCGCCGGCCGCCGGGCTCAGCCCTCGGGGATGGCCTCCCACCACTGGCACCACCACTCGTCGCCGACGAGGATCCGCAGCTGCGGGTGCCAGCAGTAGGTCAGGTCGCTGTCGGTGTCGAGGTAGTACAGGCAGTTCCCGCACTTCTCCTCGCCCGACGGGTGACCCCGCAGCACGGCGCGCTCGATGAAGTGCTGGAGCTCGAGCCAGTTCTTCTCGTCGATCTCCTTGGGCTCCGGCGGCGGGATGTCGTAGTCAGCCATGCCCCTCTCCCTTCCCGTTCGCCGGGCAACCGTAGTCGTGGTGGACCGCCGCCATCGGCAGCGACGCCGCGGCCGCGGCGCGGCCTGCGCGTGCGGGACGGGACGGCACCGCCTCGCCGCGGACGAGCCACGAGCGGGCTCAGCGGGTGGCGAGGAGGTCGTAGATCCGCTCGCGCAGTTCGTCGTCGAGGTCGACGAACTCCACGCCGAGGCAGACGACGTCGGGCTGCGAGGTGGTCGTGATCCGCCGGACCCGCACCCGCGACTCGCCGCTGCCGTAGCGGAGGCGGGCGAGGCTCTGCTCGGTGAGCGACATCCCGCTGGGGGAGTGCACCGCGGCGCCGCTGACCGACACGTCGACCACTCGGCCGTAGCGGCCCAGGCCGCGGCCGCGGCGCTGGTCCTGCACGACCCAACGGACGTCGATCCCCTCCACGGGCAGCCGGTGGCCGATGCGGCGCTCGACGGTGGTGCGCTCGTCCAGAGCCCGCCGGTCACGCTCGTCGTACCACGCCTCCATGGATCCAGGGTGCCGGATGGACCTGCCGTCCGCAATGGGCCGAACGGTTCGCCGCGGGCTCAGACGACGGGCGGCACGATGGCGTCGATGAGGTGCGGGCCCGGCTCGGCGAGGGCCCGCTCGAGCTGGACCACGAGCTCGTCGGCCGTCGTCGCCCGGGTCGCGGGCACGCCGAGGCCCTGGGCCACGTCCACGAAGTCGATGTCGGGCCGGTGGAGGTCGAGCATGGCCCGAGCGCGCGGCCCCGGCTGCTCGTCGACGCCGACCCGGTCGAGCTCCATGTTCAGCACGGAGTACGAGCGGTTGTTGCACACGACCGTGGTGACGTCGAGGCCTTCGCGGGCGTGGGTCCACAACGCCTGGATGGTGTAGAGGGCGCTGCCGTCGGCCTCGAGGGCGACCACCGGGCGCTCGGGCGCGGCGACGGCGGCGCCGGTGGCCACGGGGAGCCCCTGGCCGATGGCGCCTCCGGTGAGGGTCAGCCAGCTGTGGCGAGGGCCGTCGGCCGTGGCGGCCGGGGCGAACAGGCCCGAGGTGAGCGCTTCGTCGGACACGATGGCCCCCTCGGGCAGCAGCGCGCCGAGGGACTCGGCCAGCGACTGCGCGGTGAGGGCGCCGCTGGGGCGTTCGGGCCGGCCGCCACCCGCGGGCGCGGCGGCCGCGGGCGCGTCGAGCGCCTCGGCGAGCTGCTCGAGCACCGCGGCGGCGTCGTGCGTGGGGCCCGCCAGCTCGTGGCGCTCGCAGCCGGGTGGGGTCAGCTCGCTCGGCGTGCCAGGGTACGCGAAGAACGACACCGGGGCCTTGGCGTCGACGAGCACCAGGTGGCGTAGCGACGCCAGCTGCATCGTGGCGAACTCGGCGATGTAGGACACGCGCGTCGGCTCGACCAGCCCCGCACCGCGCTCCATGCGGGTGGGGAAGGTCTCGGCCAGCAGCTGGGCGCCGGTGGCGGCCGCCACCCGCTGGGCGGCCCGCAGGCCGGCCTCCCCGAGGGCGCCGCCGCCGAGCAGCAGGCCCACCGGCTCGCCGCTGCGCAGCACGCGGGCGACGCCCTCGACCACGGAGGTGTCGACCGCCGGCCGGGGCGCCGGTCGCACCGGCTCGGCCGGCGCCCCGCCGTCGCTCCACGTCAGGTCGGCCGGCACGATCAAGGTGGCGACCTGGCCGGGCGGTCCGAGCGACGCGGCGACGGCGGCGGCCACGTCGGCACCGACCTCGGCGGTGGAGCCCACCCGCCGGACCCACGGCGACACGTTCCGGGCCACCGTCTCGATGTCCGACTGCAGCTGGGCGTCGAAGCGGGCGTGGTAGGTGGCGTGGTCGCCGACGACGTTCACCACGGGCACGGCGGCCCGCCGGGCGTTGTGCAGGTTGGCCAGGCCGTTGCCGAGGCCGGGGCCGAGGTGCAACAGCACGGCCGCCGGCCCCCCGGCGATGCGGGCGTAGCCGTCGGCGGCGCCGGTGGCGACCCCCTCGAACAGGGCGAGCACGCCGCGCATCTCCGGCACCCGGTCGAGGGCGGCGACGAAGTGCATCTCCGACGTGCCGGGGTTCATGAAGCAGGTGTCGACCCCTGCGTCGACGAGGGTGCGCATCAGCGCTTCGGCGCCTCTCACCGGTCGGTACCTCCGAGGTCGAAGATGGTGCCCGGGTTCAGGATCCCCGCCGGGTCGAACGCCTGCTTGATGCGGCGCATGAGGGCGATCTTGTTCGGGTCCTCGAGGGCGAGGAAGTACGGCTTCTTCTCGGTGCCGATGCCGTGCTCGCCGGAGATGACGCCGCCCAGGTCGAGGGCGGTGCGGAACAGCTCGGTCATGACCTCGTGGCGGCGCGCCGCGTCGGGCTGGAAGACGGCCAGGTGCACGTTGCCGTCGCCGGCGTGCCCGCACCCGGCGATCCACGAGCCGCTGGTCTCGCCGAGGGCGGCGACCCGGGCCATGAGCGCGGGGATGGCGCCGCGGGGCACGGCGACATCGACGATGTCGTCGGCGCCGTTGGCCTTGGCCAGCCAGAAGGCCTTCTCCCTCGCTTCGATCAGCGCGTCGGCGGCGCCGTGGGGCAGCACGTAGACGTCGGGGGCGCCGAGCTCCACGAGCAACGCCGCGACGGCCTCCACGTCGGCGTCGAGGCGGTCGTCGTGGCTGCTCTCCAGACGCAGCACCAGGTAGGCGAGGGCGGTGGCGCGCACGTCGTCGGGGACGCCGAGCTCGATGCCGTACTCCGCCCGGATGGCCTCCATGGTCAGCAGGTCGATGTACTCGAGCACCGAGGGCCCGACCCCGCGGGCGATCACCTGGGGGACGGCGGCAGCGACCTCCTCGAGGGTCGAGAAGGGCGCCAGCACGGTCGCGGCGTGGGGCGGGCGGGGCTGCAGCTTGAGGGTCACCTCGGTGACGAGGGCGAGCGTGCCCTCCGAACCGATGACCAGCTGGGTCAGGTCGTAGCCCGAGGAGGACTTGACGGTGCGTCCTCCGGTGCGGAGCACCTCGCCGGTGGCCAGCACGAGCTCGAGGCCCAGGACGTGGTGGCGGGTGACCCCGTGCTTGACCGCCTGCATGCCCCCGGCGTTGGTCGACACGTTGCCGCCGAGCGAGGCGCTGTACTCGCCCGGGCGCACGGGGTACACCAGGCCGTGGGGCGCCAGGGCGGCGTCGAGCTCGTCGAGCTGCACCCCGGGTTGGACCACCGCCACGTGGCCGACCGTGTCGATGTCGACCACATGGTCCATGCGCTCGAACGACACCACGATCCCGCCCGCCACGGGGGTGCACGCGCCCGACAGGCCCGACCCGCTGCCGCGTGCGGTCACCGGCACCCGGTGCTCGGTGCAGGCGGCGAGCACCCCGGCGACCTCGGCGGTGGTGCCCGGGCAGACCACCGCCACCGGCACCACCGGCGCGGCGCCCAGCGCCTCGTCGTGGCTGTCCTCGGGGCGCAGCTGCTCGCCGGCCCGGACGTGGTCGGCGCCCACCACCGCGCTCAGCACCTCGACGATCCCCTCCATCGGTGCGGACCGTAGACCACGGCGCCGCCAGGCGCGCCGCCCGCCGTGGCTCGTGCTGCTCCGGGCGCAGCCCCACCGCCCCCGGCCGGCGGAGCGCGGCGGGACCTTCTGCCCTGGGCCGGCCGTCGAGGTCCCGGGATCATGGCGGTGTGGGCCCCGAGGAGGCACGAGGCGACGGCGCGCTGCGCCAGGCGCAGCTGCCCGACGGGCGGACGTTGACGGTCCGTGCCGCCCGGCCCGGCGACATCGAGGGGTTGCGGCGCCTGTTCGCCGAACTGCCCCTGGCCGACCGGCACCGACGGTTCTTCTCCGCCTACCGCCCGACGCTCCGGTTCCTCGAGCGCCTGGTCGGCGTCACCGACCACGACGGCGCCCAGCTCGTCGCCGTCGTCTCGGGTGGCGACGACGAGCGCATCGTCGCCGAAGCGGGCTACCGGATGCTGCCCGACGGCGACGGCGAGCTGGGCATCACCGTGGCCGAGGAGTGGCGGGGTTGGCTCGGGCCGTTCCTCCTCGACGCCCTGCTGGAGGTGGCGGCCGGCAACGGGGTGCCCAACCTCGAAGCGGAGGTGCTCGTCGCCAACCGTCAGATGCTGGCCCTGGTGCGCGCTCGCGGCTATGCGCTGATGGGCAGGGAGGACCCCTCGACGCTGCGGGTCCTGGTGGCCACCCAGGGCCACGTGCCGCGCTGGCCGCCGGTGGGTGACGAGCCGAGGGTGCTCGTCGAGGCACCGGGCGGCGAGTGGCCGGAGGCGGCCGCGGCGCGGGCGGCGGGCCTGCGGGTCGTCGCCTGTCCCGGTCCGACCGGTCGGCGTCGCCCCTGCCCGGCGCTGGCCGGAGAGCAGTGCCCCCTCGCCGCGGAGGCCGACGCCGTCGTGGTGGCCCGACCCCGCGACGACGACGCCTGGCGGGCGCTGCCCGGCGCCCACCGGGAGGCGCACCCCGGCGTGCCGGTGTGTATCGACCTCGGGCCGGAGGGCTCGCCGCGGGACCCGGGAGAGCATCGGGCGGCCGTGGTGGGTCTGGTGCAGCGCACGGCCGAGGAGCACGCCACCCGCCGAGCACCCGACGGCGAGACCGATCCAGCGGGCGGGCCGGGCTGACCGTCAGCGGCGCGTCGATCGCCTATCGTCGCCCCGGCGCGAACCGAGGTGGGCCCGAGGAGGCCCCCACGCGCCGACCGGGGAGAGGATCGTGTTCACACTGCGCTTCGACATGCGGGCACCCGAGACGGGGGCGCCGGCGGCCGAGCTCTACCGCGCTGCGCTCGACATGGTCGAGTGGTCCGAGACCCGCGGGGCGCTCATGGCGGTGGTGTGCGAGCACCACTCGTCGAGCGACGGCTACCTGCCCTCGCCGACGATCCTCGCCGGCGCGTTCGCAGCGCGCACCACCCAGCTCCCGATCATGATCGCCGTGGTCATCCTGCCGCTCTACGACCCCATCCGGCTGGCCGAGGAGATGTGCGTGCTCGACCAGCTCAGCGGCGGCCGGGTCAGCTACACCGCGGCCATCGGGTATCGGCCCGAGGAGTACGAGATGTTCGGGGTCGACTTCCGTCGCCGAGGTCGCATCGCCGAGGAGAAGCTCGCCGTGCTGCTGCGGGCCAAGACCGGCGAGCCGTTCGAGCACGAGGGTCGGCGCGTGCACGTCACGCCCGCGCCGCTGACCCCGGGCGGACCCCGGGTGGCGTGGGGCGGCGGCAGCGAGGCCGCGGCCCGCCGGGCGGCCCGCCACGGGCTCGACTTCTTCGGCCAGGGGGGCGACGAGTCCATCGCCGCCGCCTACCACGAGGAGGCCCGCGCCCACGGCCACGAGCCCGGGATGTGCTTCCTCCCCCCGCGCGACACCGCCACCTCGGTGTTCGTCGCCGACGACGTCGACCGGGCCTGGGACGAGCTCGGCCCCTACCTGATGCACGACGTGCGCAGCTACGCCGCGTGGAACGAGGGCGACACCGACACCGCGAGCCTCTCCTTCGCCCAGACCGCCGAGGAGCTTCGCGAGGAGGACACCAGCCACCGCATCCTCACCGTCGACCAGGCGGTCGAGATGGTCCGGGGCGGCCAGCCGCTCGGTCTCACGCCGCTGATCGGCGGGCTGCCGCCCGAGATCGCCTGGCGCTACCTGCGCACGGTCACCGACGACGTCATGCCGGCGCTGCAGCCCTGAGCCTGGCCGACGCCGGATCGTGGGCTACCGGTCCGAGGCACGGCTCTGCACGGGGCCGGGACCGGCACCGGGAGGCGGGGGCTGCGCCTCGGAGCGCCGCCGCTCCACGCCGATGCGCGAGGCGCCGATGATGACCTTCACGAGCAGGCCCACGATCAGCAGGTCGACGATCATCTGCAGCGTCACCGCCAGGCGGGCCGTCTCCGTGACCCCGGTGATGTCACCGAAGCCCACCGTGGCCAGCACTGTCACGGTGAAGTACAGCCCGTTCACCTTGGTGATGGGCTCCGAGAAGCTGCCCGGGTCGGCCTGCGACATGGCCACGTAGGTCAGCGAGAACACGACGATGAACAGCGGCACGACGGTGGCCAACGTCTCGGCCGCCCGCAGCTGCGGGGTGTCGGAGTTCACGATGCTGCGCAGCTGGTACGCGAACGCGGCGACGAAGCCGGCGAGGCCGACCACCAGGACGCTGACGCCCAGGACGTCGGCGTCCTGGCCGACGGGGACGGCGAAGTAGGCCGCCACCAGGAACACCGTCACCGCCAGGATGCGGGCGATGGCGCGCAGCAGGAGCCACCGTCGGCGCCGGGGTGTCAGCGCGGCCAGGCGGGGGTTCTCGCGGAAGGCGTCGTCGGCTGGGGTGGACATCGGCGGGTCCGGCCTGGCTGGCGGGTGGGCGTCGGCCTCACCGTACGCGGTGGCAGGCCCGGAGGCCGTCACCCCGATGAGGCGACGTCCCGATACGGCGGTGTCCTCTAGCGTCGGCGAGGTCGACGACAGGGAGGGTGTGCAGTGGGCGAAGCGGGCCGGGCCGGCGCAGGAACGGATCGGGTGCCGCCACGCGCCACGGCGGTGCTCGGCACGCTCATCCTCGTCGCCGCCGTGGCCAACCTCCCGATGGCGGTGGCCAACGTCGCGCTCCCCGACATCGGGCTGCACTTCGACGCCTCGCAGACCCAGCTGAACCTCGTGGCCGTCGGCTACTCCCTGGGCCTCGCCGCGTCGGTGCTGTGGTTGGGCGCCCTCGGCGACCGCTACGGGCGCAAGCAGATGCTGCTCCTCGGCGTCGTGCTCTCGCTGCCAGCGTGCCTGCTGTCGGCCTGGGCCCCGAGCGTCGAGGTGCTGATCATCGCCCGGGTCGTCGGCGGCCTGGCCGCCGGCATGGCGTACCCCACCACGCTCTCGCTCATCACCGCGCTGTGGGCCGGCGACAGCCGCACCCGGCCCATCGCCCTGTGGTCCGCCATCGGCGGGGCGGTGTCGGCCCTCGGCCCGCTGCTGTCGGGCCTGCTCCTCGAGCACTTCTGGTGGGGCTCGGTGTTCCTGATCACCCTGCCGCTCATCGTCGTGGCGGTGCCCCTGGTCGTGCGGACCATCCCTGCGCACGTGAACGAGACGGCCGACCCGGTCGACAACCTGGGCGGCATCCTGTCGGTGCTGCTCGTCGGCGCCACCATCCTGGCCATCAACTTCGCCGCCGTGCCCGACGCGGGCACGCTCGTGTTCGGCCTCGCCGTCATCGGCGTCGCCGCCCTGGCCGGCTTCGTCATCCGCCAGCGGCGGGCGCCCAACCCGCTCTACGACCTGCACGTGGCCGGCCGACGGATCTTCTGGGTGGCCGCGTGCGCGGGCATCATCGTGTTCGGCTCGCTCATGGGCGCGATGTTCATCGGCCAGCAGTTCCTCCAGAACGTGCTCGGCTACTCGACCATCGAGTCGGGTCTGGCGATCCTGCCGGCGGCGGTGTTCATGGTCCTGATCGCGCCCCGGTCGGCCAAGCTGGTCGAGACCAGGGGAGCCCGCTTCACCCTGCTCACGGGCTACGTGTTCGTGCTGGCCGGGTTCGCCACCATGCTGGCGTTCTGGCGCGACGGCGTCGGGTACTGGGCCATCGGCCTCGGCTACGCCTTCGTGGGCGCCGGTGTGGGCTTCGCCGGCACACCCGCCTCCCACTCGCTCACCGGCTCGGTGCCCGTGACCCGTGCCGGCATGGCGTCGGGCACCGCCGACCTCCAGCGTGACCTCGGCGGGGCGGTCATGCAGTCGATCCTCGGGGCGCTGCTCACCGCCGGCTACGCCAGCGCCTTCAACAAGCTCATCGCCGGTTCACCCGAGGCGGCGTCGGTGTCGACCCAGGTCGAGGGCGTGCTGACGAAGTCCTTCGCCAGCGCCGAGACCGTGGCCGGGCAGTACCCGCAGTACTCCGAGCAGATCATCCAGGCCGCCAAGCAGTCGTTCGTCGACGGCCAGGACTGGGCCTACGTGGCCGGCATCGTCGCCGTGCTGCTCGGCGGCGCCCTGGTGTTCTTCCTGTTCCCCACGCGCGACGACGAGCAGCGGATGCTGGCGGCCTACGCCGCCGAGGACGGATCCGCGGTCGAGACCGGGGACGCCGGCGCCGCCTGAGCCGCGCCTCGGGCGCCGACGCGAGCGCTCAGATCCCGCTGCGGGCGACCACCCGACCGTCCCCGATGGCCGCGACCAGCGCGGCGTGGTCTCGCTCGTTCTGGTCGGCGTAGGCGGCGGCGAACGACGCCAGGGCCCTGTCGAACGTGTCGCCCGAGCCGAGGTAGGTGGCGATGGCGGCACGGTCGCCCGAGCAGGCGTGGGCCCGAGCGAGGGTCCACCCGCAGATCTCGGCGTAGATGCCGAGCGTCGTGGCGTTCATGCCCTCGATGGCGGCGGACGCCTTCCAGTCCCACAGCTGCCGGACGTAGAAGTCGCGAGGCCCCTCGGGGCCGTCGAAGCGGGTCCATCCGAGGAACGGGTCCGAGGCCGACTGCACGAGGCTCTGGCCCTGCACCACCCGCTCACCGTGCTGGGCGAGCTCGGACGGGCCGGCGTAGGGCTCGAGCACCGAGGCCTCGGCCTGCTTGACCTGCAGGAACAGCGGATCGTCGTCGTTGCGGCCGGTGAGCAGGACCACCCAGCACCGGGTTCCCACGCTGCCGACGCCGACGACCTTGCGGGCCGTGTGGCGGTAGGTGTAGCGCTCGAGCAGCTTGCGGTTCCGGTAGCGGACGGTCGTGGTGTAGCTGCTCAGGACGCCCTGGACGACCGCGTCGAGGTCGGGGCCCGACACGTCACCGAACAGCTCCTCGGCGGGGACCAGCAGCGGAGGGTCGCTCACGAAGCGCAGGTCGCCGTCGACCACCTGGGTGAGCCGGGCCAGGGCCTTGAAGCGGTCCTTGCGCTGGGCCTTGGCGATGTTCTGGCGCAGCCGGTCGAGCACCTTGGCCTTGGCTTCGGCACCGACCCAGGTCTCGAGGCGCGCCACGTCGAGGCGCACGTTCCACAGGTCGAGCTCGCTGAGCGCGGTGAACCCGGCCATGGCCCGCCGGTAGGCGCTGCCCAGGCGTTGGACGATCAGCGGCCGGGTGGTGGGGTCGATCGCCAGGTCGCGCGCGGCGATCTCGAAGCTGGCGCCGAGACGGAGCAGATCCCACTCGAAGGGACCGGGGAGGGTCTCGTCGAAGTCGTTCAGGTCGAACACGAGCTGGCGGTCGGGCGCGGCGAACCCGCCGAAGTTGGCGAGGTGGGCGTCGCCGCAGAGCTGCACGCCCAGCCCGGTGTGGGCGAGCTGGCCGAGGTCCCACGCCATGACGGCGGCGGCGCCGCGGTAGAAGGCGAACGGTGACGCGGCCATGCGGCCGTAGCGGATCGGCACGAGGTCGGCGACGCGCGTCCGGGCCTGGCCCTCGAGGACCTCCACGGGGTCGGGACGGCCGCTGGCCGGCTCCCACGCGGCGATCGTGGAGCGAGGGAGGACCTTGCGGGCCGCCTTGCCGGCCTCACGCTCGGGCGGGTGGATGCGAGCACCGGGCGGCACCGAGTCGGTGGGCGTCGGCTCCGGCGCCTCGAAGGTGGGCATGGAGGTGGCGCGCTTGGTCATGGCGGCACCGTAGGGCTCGTGAGACCCTCGGACCATCGTCCGATCGGGGTGGGCTGTCAGTCGTCCAGGAGGCCCAGACGCCGGCTCTCGGCCACCGCGTCGTCACGGGAGGAGACGCCGAGCTTGCGGTAGATGGCGACGCAGTGGGTCTTGACCGTGTTGCGGCTCAGGTGGAGCACGGTGGCGATCTGGCGGAGGGAGAGGTGGGTGGTCAGGTGGGGCAGGACCCGCAGCTCGGCCTCCGTCAGCGGGGTGACGGCCAGCTTGGAGCCGCTCGGTCCGGTGGCGAGCACCCGTTCGAGCTCGGCGAGCTGGCGGCCGAGCTCCTCGGACACCGGCGCGTCGCGATACAGGCGAGCTGCAGACCGCGCCTCAGCTCGCGCTCCCGAGCCGTCCTGGAGCACCAGGTGGGCCCGGGCGAGCAGGATGTGCGCCGAGATGCCGGTGCGCGGTGACACCTCGCCGAGCCGCGCCAGCGATCGCCGGGCGACCCGGATGTCCTCCCACGCCCGCTCCGCCAGGCCGGCGCGTGCCGCCACCAGCGCGTCGACCGCGTAGAGGATCAGGACCGGGACCAGGTCGCGCAGGTCATGGCGGTCGGCGATGCGCCGGGCATCGTCGCTGTGGCCCAGCGCAGCCGCCCGGTCGCCCGCCTCCAGGTCCACGAGGGCGAGGTGGGCATGGCACACGGCCTGCGCTCCCGGCAGGTTGCCGAGGGCGACGGCGGCCTCCCGCAGCAGGCGGCGCGCCTCCGGCCACCGGCCCATGTGGGACATGGCCGTCCCCTGGACTCCGGTGGCCAGGCCCCACCAGGGGCCCTGCAGCGGCCCGGCCGAGGCGCGGACGATCTCGGTGTTGCGGACGATGCCGTCGAGCCCATCGTCGCCGAGCAGAGCCTGGACCAGCGCGATCGCCACGGGGACCGAGGCCGTGCCGTCACCGGGCGGTGTGCCGTCATCGGCGGCCGCCGCCGCAACGAGCGCGGCGCGGGCCGCGGCACCATCGCCCCAGGCCAGCGCCGACCACGCCTCGGCCAGGGCGCCGTCGGCCGTTCGCGTGCGAGCGGGTTCGTCGAGCCAGTCCAAGCGGCGACGCAGGACGTCGCCCCGCCCGCCCCAGGCCAACTCGACGGCGTCGCGCTGCACCATGGCGGCGGCCCGGCGTCCGTCGCCACTGGCCACGGCGTGGCGGACCGCGGTGTCGAGGTCACCGACGCGTTCGGCGACGCCGGCGGCCCGGGCGTGCAGCGAGCGTGCGCGCCCGGGGGCACGATCGTCGAGCCGAGCCCGCAGGAGGTCGCCGAGGAGGTGGTGGAACCGGTACCACCGTCGCTCCTCGTCGAGGGGGACGAGGAAGAGGTTGCCCGACGCCTCGATGCGGCGCAGCACGGTGCCGGAGTCGTGGCGTCCCAGCACCTCGTCGAGCACATCGGCGTTCATCCGATCGAGCACCGACGACTCCTCGAGGAAGGCCGTGGTGTCCGGGTCGAGCGTGGCCAGCACCTGCTCGACGAGGTAGTCGGCCACCAGCCGGTGCCGCCCGGTGAGGACGGGGGCGTCGGGCCGGCTGCTGGGTTCCCGGAGGGCGAGCGCCGCGAGGTGGACGCCGCCGACCCAGCCCTCGGACCGCTCGACGACGTCGGCCAACCGGTCCTCGTCGATCGCCACGTCGAGCTCGGCGAAGACCTCGCGGGCCTCGTCGGCCGACAGGGCCAGTTGCGCCGGCCCGCGCTCCAGCAACCGGCCGGTCATCCGGACGCGGGCGAGCCCGACGGCCGGCGCGGTGCGGCCCACCAACGCCACCACCACGTCCGCGGGCCGGCCCGCGACCACCTCGGCGAGGACGTCCGCCGACGGCAGCCGGTCGAGGATCTGGCAGTCGTCGACCACGAGCACCCACGGGCGGTGGACCTGCTCGAGCAGCTCGAGCAGGCCGGGCACGAGCAGGTCGGACGAGCGGCCGGGCCCCTCGAGGTACCGCAGGAGCTCCACGTCGACGTCACCGACGCGACGGACCGCGGCGGCGACGTGGCGCACGAGGTGCGCGGGGTCCCGGTCGAGGTGGTCGAGGTTGACCCACGCGAACGGGCGGGAGTCGGCGTCGTCCCACAGCGCCATGGTCGTGGTCTTGCCGTAGCCCGCCGGAGCGGTGATCACGACGACTTCGCCGGGCTCGGTGTCGAGCAGGTCCTTGACGAGGCCGGAGCGCGGGACCACCGCTGGGCCGAGGACCGGGGCGCGCACGGTGCTGTTCCGGACCGGGGATCGGTGGGGCTCCGGTTGCGTCCGCGAGGTCGAGCTCCCTCGACGGCTCGTTCCTCCCACGCCGAGGAATCCTAACCGTGCCCCCACGGAGAGGGCGGAGTTCGAGGTCCCGATGGGGGCGGGTCCTTCGTCCCGCTCACCCGGTTCGGGTGATGACCTGCCGTCGGCCGGGGTCCGACGATCGGCTCACCGTGAAGGAGCAGACGTGAACGAGCCCACGAACGAGAGCGACGCCCGGTTGCCCACGCCGGGGCGCGACCCGAGCAGCCACGAGGGACGGGCGGGCCGCCGGTCCGACCGCCGACACGACCGCAGGGGACGCTGACCCATGGGGCTCCTGCGCGACCGCCACGGGAAGGGTGCCGGCACCCGGTTCCGCATGCAGCAGGATCTGCTCTCCATCGGCGACGACTACTGGGTCGAGGACGAGGAGGGCAACCGGGCCTACAAGGTCGACGGCAAGGCGCTCCGGGTCCGAGACACGTGGGAGCTCAAGGAGGGGGGTGACGTCGTCGTCGCCACCGTCCGGGAGCGCAAGCTCAGCGTCCGGGACGCGATGACCGTCGAGGTCGGCGACCGCAAGGCCGTGGTCAAGAAGGCCGTCGTGGGCATCCGCGATCGGTTCCACATCGAGGTGGAGCACGGCTCAGACCTGAAAGCCCACGGCAACGTCGTGGATCACGAGTACGAGATCGAGGGTGACGACGGAACGATCGCGACCGTGTCGAAGCGGTGGTTCCGGGTGCGCGACACCTACGGCGTGGAGGTGGCACCGGGCGCCGATCCCGCCCTCGTCCTGGCGGTCACCGTCGCCATCGACGCCCTCACCCGCCACTGACGCCAGGGAGGGCGCAGCATCGGGCGCATCACCCGCCCGGGTGAGGCGACGCGAGGTGGTCTGCCGCGAGCGGCGTGACCTTCGACCACCGTGGTGAGCCGGCTCAGGTTCGCGGCTGGATCTGCCGACACCACCTGACGTGGTGAAGCCAACGACGTCTTCGACCCATGCTCGTCCCGCGACCGCCGGCGACCGTCGGCCAGGTGACGACGACCGCCGGGCCCCCGCCTCGGCGCAGGGGCTGTACCGGCCCGGCCCGCTGCGGGTGCCGTACTGGGAGGCTCCTGCCGAGGAGGAGCTGGACCTGCGGTCCGAAGCCGTGGAACCGTTGCGTCCGGCCACCGGGCCCGACCGCGGCTGATCCCGGCACGCGGCGGCCCGCAAGAGGGGAGCGCCGTGGATCTGGGCATCGAGGGCAACGTCGCGCTGGTCACCGGGTCGTGGCGGGGGACCGGCGCCGGCATCGCCCGGGCGTTGGCCGCGGAGGGTGCGAGGGTGCTCGTGCACGGCCTGCAGGCCGGCCAGGCCGACGCCACCGTGGCCGAGATCCGCGACGGCGGCGGCGTCGCCGAGGCGGTGCACGGCGACATCCGCACCGACCAGGGTGCTCGCCAGCTGGCCGACGAGGTCCGCAGCCACGGGGCGCCGGTGGACATCGTGGTCAACAACTACGGGGTGGCCGACGGCACCACCTGGGACGACGGCGACGCGTCGACCTGGCACGCCAGCTACGACACCAACGTGGTCTCGGCGATCCGGGTCGTCGACGCCTTCGTGGGCGACATGCGCGCACGCGGGTGGGGCCGCATCGTGTTCGTCGCCACGGTAGGGACGACGCGGCCCGGTGAGCGCATCCCGGAGTACTACGCCGCCAAGGGGGCTCTGCCCTCGGTCACCGTGAGCCTGGCCAAGCACCTCGCCGGCACCGGCGTCACGGTGAACTGCGTGAGCCCCGGGGTGATCGCCACGGCGGAGGTGGTTGAGCGGTTCACCCGCACGGCCGAGCGTCGCGGCCTGCCCACCGACTGGCCGAGCGTGGAGCGGATGGTGCTCGACGACGTGATGTCCAACCCATCGGGTCGGGTGCCGTCCCCCGACGACGTCGGGCGCTTCGTGGCCATGGTGGTGAGCGAGCCGGCCTGGCACCTCAACGGCGCGCACCTGCGCTTCGACGGGGGTGCCGCCGGGGTGGTGACCTGATCGGTCCTCGGCTCCCGGTCGTTCACTCGCCGTGCAGGTCGGGCAGCACGAACAGCTCGGGGTCGACCGGGATGATGGCCTCGTCGGGGTCCGGTCGGCGGCGGGGGAGCAGCGCCACCATGGCCACCAGCACCACGGCCAGACCGGCCACGACCAGCTGCACGTTGTCGATGGCGTCGAGGTAGGCGGACCGGCCACCGTCGCCGACGGTGCCGTAGAACACCATCCCGAAGAAGGCGATGCCGACCGAGCCGGCCAGCTGCAGGCTGGTGGACTGCACGCCGGCGGCGCTCGCCGCGTAGCGGTGGGGCACGTCGTGCAGGACGATCGCCGTGATGGCTGCCATCGTCACGCCCACCGAGAAGCCGGTGAGCCCGATGCCGGGCATCAGGTGCCAGGCCTGCACGTCGGCGCTGGCGCCTCGGGTGGCACCCAGCACCAGCAGGGCCGACACGCCGACCAACACCCCTCCGACGACCAGGGCACCGCGGCCGAGCCGCCGGACCAGCGGTGCGGCGGCCAGCGACCCGAACATGTTCAAGAAGGGCATCGGCGCGGTGAGCAGGGCGGCGTCGAAGGCGCTGCGGTCGAAGCCGGACTGGATGACGAGGATCAGGTAGATGGGCGCGGCGTACCCGAGGAGGGCGACGACGACGGTGATGAGGTTGCCCACGCCGAAGCTGCGGATGCCGAACAGGCTGGGGTCGACGAGCGGGTCACCGCCCCGCCCGATGAGGTGTCGCTCGTAGGCCAGGAACGCGGCGAAGACGGGCACGGCGGCCGCCAGCATGGCGACGATCCAGGGCGGCCAGCCCGCACCTCGCCCCTGGATGATCGGGAACATGACCAGGAAGGCGGCGACGGCCAGCACGACCGCGCCGAGCAGGTCGAGCCGCCCGCTGACACCCCGAGCGGTCGCCGGCAGGGACCGGGCCGCCATGGCGAAGGTGACGACGGCGAAGGGCAGCCACGGCAGGTACACCCAGCGCCAGCTCAGCCCCCACACGTCGGCCGTGATGAGCGCGCCCGAGCCCAGCTGGCCGACCATGAAGGCGCCGCCGGACACCATGAGCAGCACGGCGAAGGCGCGGGTGCGGCCGTGGCCCCCGAACGCGTGCTGCACCATCGCCGACAGCTGGGGCGCCATCACCCCTGCGGCCACGCCCTGCGCGAGGCGGAAGGCCAGCAGCGGCCCGATGGCAGGAGCGAGGGCGCTGGCGGTGATGCTGGCGATGTAGCCGGCATAGCCGAACAGCACGAGCCGCCGGCTGCCGAACAGGTCGCCCAGGCGGCCGGCGAGGATCAGCACCAGCGCGAACCCGAGCGAGTACAGCGACGCGTACCACTGGATGGCCGAGCTCGTGGTGGACAGGTCGGCTCGGATGGCCGGGAGCGCCATGGGCGCGGCGCCGCCCACCACGCCCACCGCGGCTTGGACGCACAGCACGAGCCCGAACGTGCGGGCACGACCGGTGCCGCCCCGGCGCGGGCCCGGCACCTCGGTGTCGGAGCGGCTCACTGCAGCACGAAGCCCCGGTAGCCGTCCTCGGTGCGCCGCTGCAGCTCGTCGCCGTAGGTGCCCAGTCCGCCCACGTAGGCGACGAACTGCCGCCGCTTGCCGGCGATGTTGGAGCCCAGGTACCAGGAGGTGCATCCCGGCGCGGTGAACACGGTGCCCTCGGCGAGGTGGGCGACGTGGTCGAGCCAGGCGGCCTCGGCCTCGGGGTCGGCCTCGATGGTCGACCAGCCGTGGTCGTCGAGGTGGCCGATGCACGCCGCGACCCACTCGACGTGCTGCTCGATGCCGGTGACCACGTTGGCCAGCACCGACGGGCTGCCGGGGCCGGTGACGGTGAACAGGTTCGGGAACCCCGGGATGGCCAGGCCGAGGTAGCCCCGCAGTCCGTCCCCCAGGGCCTCGCGCAGCGTGAGGCCGTCTCGCCCGGTGACCTCGATGCGGCCGAGGGCACCGGTCATGGCGTCGAACCCCGTGGCCAGGGCCACGACGTCGAGCTCGTGGTGCCGGCCGCCGACGTGCACGCCGGTGGCGTCGAAGCGCTCGATCGGGGTGGCGCGCAGGTCGACCAGCGTGACGTTCGGGCGGTTGAAGGTGGCGTGGTAGCCGGTGTCGATGCACACCCGCTTGCAGCCGAACGAGTAGCCCCTGGGCTTGAGCGCGTCGGCGACGGCCGGGTCGTCCACCGTCTCGTCGATGAGCTGCAGGAGCCGCTGGGTGGCGAGGTCGTTGCCTGGTCCGGGCACCATGACCTCGTCGAAGGAGCGGGTGAAGGCGGGCGCTCCACCCTCCTGCAGCGCCGCGACCCACACCCGTTCGCGCTCCTCGTCGGAGACGTCGAAGATCGAGCGGCCTCCGTAGCTGCGCAGGGGCATGTTGCCGTTCGCCGCGTGCCGGGCCTGGGCCCGCAGCTGCGGGTAGCGCCGCTTCACGTCGGCCACCTCGTCGGGGGAGAGAGGCCGGTTGCCGGCGGGGATGGTGTAGTTGGGGTCGCGCTGCAGCACCAGCAGGTGCGCCGCCACCTCGGCGAGCGCCGGGACGAGCTGGATCCCGGTCGAGCCGGTGCCGATCACCGCCACCCT
The DNA here is from genome assembly GCA_029782145.1 of Actinomycetes bacterium. Classification (GTDB taxonomy): domain Bacteria; phylum Actinomycetota; class Acidimicrobiia; order Acidimicrobiales; family Acidimicrobilacustridaceae; genus CAMFLJ01. The sequence continues at coordinate 118,223 of JAKOVH010000002.1, forward strand.
CCGGTCGCGAACCTCGAGGTCGTCGGGCCAGCGCGCGGTGTGCACGACTCGACCGGCGAACTCGTCGAGGCCCGCGATGGTGGGGACCTTCGGCTCGGAGAGGGCGCCGGTCGCCATGACGACGAAGCGCGCCTGCACCTCGCCGCCGTCGTCGAGCGCCACCTGCCAGCGGGAGCGGTCCTCGTCGAACCGGGCGGCCACCACCCTGGTGGCGAAGCGGTAGTGGCGCCGCAGGTCGAAGCGGTCGGCGACGTGGTTGAGGTAGCGCTCGATCTCGGGCTGGGCGGCGTAGCGCTCCGACCAGTCCCACTCCTGCTGGAGCTCGTCGTCGAACGAGTAGCTGTAGTCGAGGCTCTCGACGTCGCAGCGAGCACCGGGGTAGCGGTTCCAGTACCAGGTGCCCCCCACGCCCTGCCCGGCCTCGACGCCCTGCACCGACAAACCGTGGGCGCTCAGCAGGTGGGTGGCGTAGAGACCGGCGAACCCGGCTCCCACCACGACCGCGTCGACCCGGTGCCAGCTGCTCACGTGATCCCCCTGGGGAGCCGGCAAGCCCTGCGCCTGCGTCGGTCCAGGCACGGGACGCTACCGCCGGGGACGTGCCGTCGGGGACGTCCGTCGGGGCCGTGCCGTGGGGGCGCGGGATGGGTCGGGCGGCCCAGCCGGGCACGTCACCCGGCGAAAGACACAAGACTGCAACAACAGCCTGGCACGGACCTGGCCTCAGGTGGTGGATGGACAGGCGGTCATCGAACGACCACACGAAGTGAGATTGCCGCAGGTTGCCAGCACTGCTTGGGCTGAGCCGACCACACTGCGCGCGAACTCCCTGGTGGCGGGACCCATGGTTGGCCATCGGCGTCGCGCCAGTTCCTTGACGGATCACCGCGCCCTCCAGAGGATCACGCCCGGGGTCGTCGGGCGCAGGAGTCCCTTCGAGCGTTCGGCGGACCGGCCGGGAGGACGTCCCTTTCCCCGGGGACGGCAAGCGATCCACTCGGGCGGGTGCATGGATCAGGCACGGCGAACACGAGGGAGGCCCTCGAATGGCACCAGACGACATCGAGCCCACTGAGGCTCCAGAGCACTCCGCGGGGCGACGCGCGGTCACCAAGGGCGTGGTGGTCACGCTCACCGGCGCCACGGCACTCACCGGCGGGGGCCTGCTGGCCCTCGGCTCGGCGATGACCGCTGGGGCCCAGACCAACGGCGGCGGGAGCCACGGCATCCTCCAGTCCGATCAGGGCGCCCACGTCGACAACGCCGGCCTGGCCCTGGCCAACAGCGGCGTGAACCTGGCGGCCGGCAACGCCTCGGGCAACAGCGCCGCGACCCAGCAGGGCGCGGGCGGTGCCATCCCGATCGTGTCGACCTTCCTCGAGGGGCCCGGTGGGCCGGGCGGTCCCGGTGGCATGGGCGGCGCCCAGGCGACGCAGCTCACCGCCACTGCGTCCAACACCTCCGGGGGCACCGCCGCGATCACCACCGGCGCAGCGAAGGCCACCGGCAACGAGTCGAGCACGACCGTCGAGCAGACGGTGCCGGCCGGGGCCGTCGCGACCGCGGGCATCGCCCAGGTCGACCAGCACGCGTCGGTGAGCAACGAGGGTCTGGCCATCGCCAACTCCGGTCTGAACCTGGCCGTGGGCAACGCGTCGACCAACTCCGTCGCCACCAGCCAGACCGTGGTGGGCCCGTCGAAGGCGACCAACGAGACGGCCACGGCATCGAACACCTCCTCCGGCTCGGCGACGATCACCAGCGGGGCGGCCACGGCCACGGGCAACAGCTCGAGCACGAGCATCACCCAGGGCTGATCCTCCGGGATCGCCCAGGACGGGAACATCGAGGTCGTGGCGGGCCCCGGGGGGGCG
>JAKOVH010000008.1 GCA_029782145.1 Actinomycetes bacterium
CAGGCGGGGTGAGCGGGTCCTCGAGGGCCTGGACCCAACCGATCTCGCCGAGGTCGACGGCCAGCTCGCCGGCGGGATCGAACACGGAGCCGGCACACGGCAGCCACGTCCGGGTGAAGGCGACCCCCGGAGGGGGCGTGCAGCACGCGCCGCAGCAGCAGCAGCAGGTCGCGAGCGGGAGGCCGGGGCGGGACAGAGGCACGAGGTCGCCCTCAGTCGACCTGAGCAGGGAACGTGCAGCCGTCGGCGATCGTGGCCTTCACGGCGACGTGGCAGCAGTCCCAGGTCGCCGACATCGTGGCCTGAGCGATCAGCTCGACCGTGTTCGTGGTCCGGTCGATCGAGTGGCCGTTCTCGGGATCGATCACCTGCACCTCGCCGACCCGGACATCGAGCATCCCGGTGCCGAAGGCCCACTCCTCGCCCCAGGTGACGACGGAGCCGCCCGGCACCGCTTCGGTGAGCGTCCAGTCGCCACCGGTGACCGAGGACTGGTAGGTCACGGTGACCGCCTGACCGGCCCAGGCGCCGATGAAGTGGATCTCGTGCGGCGGACCAACCACGACCTCGACATCACCCACGTCGAGGATGGAGAGGGCCAGCAGAGCGGCCGCCACGTCGTTCGCGGAGGCGTTGTAGGCGATGGCAGCGGTCTGCTCCGACTCACCGGTGATCGGCGACGTGACCGTCAGCCGGAACGTGCCACCGGACCCACCGGGCGTCAGGTTCCACTGCTGGCTGACGCGGGGAGCACCCCCGGAGTAGCCCGAGCCGGCGATCACGAAGTTGCCGTACACGTCCCGCAGGACGCCGTCGACCTCACGGACCGCGCCGGCCATCTGCCAGAGCGACACGAGCGCCGCCGAGGCGTGGATCACGCCGGCGTCGTCGCCCATGCAGTCCCGCAGCTCCTTCTGGAGCAGAGCGAGCGCCACCGGCCACGGCATCGTGGCGCCACCACCGATCTGCGTGGCGGTGTCGTTCGCCAGGAAGCGGTTCGGCCAGCCGTTCTGCGCGGCCAGAGCGCCAGCCCACAGCTCCAGCTCGAGCTGCTGACCGCCAACCGACCGGAGCGCATCACGGGCCGCGGCCTCGTACTCGCCCAGCTCACCGCCGGTGCCGAACGTCGAACACCGGAACGGTGCGTACACCGTGAACGGCACGGCCTCCACCGTCGTCGAGCCGGACCCAGCCCGGCGGAGCACCCCCGAGCACGGCCCCCAGGCGAAGGCGGCGATGCAGGACCCCCACGTCGGGAAGTGGTAGCCCAGCTCCCAATGCGGGTCGTCCGTGGGGACCGGCTCGAACGTGTTGAGCAGCGTCCCGACGGCGGGCACCACGAGCGCCGGCGCAGGGACCTCGAGAGTCGGGAACGGCGTCGTCATGGCGGCGAGCGTACACCGGGCCACGGCACGAGCAGTGGACCGCCAGACGCGAGAGAGCCCGGCCACTCGGGCCGGGCTCCCCCGTCACTACTCCGCCCGCACGGGCGAGGGCTCAGCTCCCGCAGGCCCAGGCCGTCGTCGGGTTCGGGCCGGTGCCGTCGGCGCAGAGGGTCATGTCGAGCCGGACCGACTCGGTGCCCACCTTGCAGACCTGCACCCACTCCTCGGAGAACATCTGGAGGTCGTTCTGCGAGTTGAGGGTGCTGTCCCGCACGATGCCCACGTCGAGGGTGCCACCGTCGAGGCGGACCCAGGTGCCCGGCGCGTACAGGTACGAGCGGAACAGGGTCGGCCAGGGGTTGAGGCCCCCGGCGACCTGCGCCGCCTGCATCGCACGGGTCGACGTGTAGGTCGTGGCGTAGTCGTAGTACCACGTCACGTTGAGGTTGAGGGCCGCGAACAGCTCGTTCGCCACCTGCACCGCGTCGGCGGCGAGGAAGTTCAGCCCGAGGTTGAGGTCGTTCACCATGTCGACCTTGAGGTACGGCGCCATCGTGTCCGGGGCGAGCACGTCCAGCACCGCGTCGAGCGGCATCCGGTTGCGCTTCCGGTACGCGTGGGCCGCCAGGGCCAGGGCGTACACGGAGCCCCGCGAGGCGCCGTAGGGCGGCGTCACGGTGACGGCGGTCGAGCCGGCCTGGATCGAGTCCAGGTAGCTGATCTCCTTGGCCTGCGCGAAGGCCACCGCCAGGTGCTCCAGGAACACCTCCACCTGCTCGGGGAAGGTGCGGTACTGGAGGTTGCCGAACGTGACGCACTGCGACACGGCATCGACCTGGCACTCGATGATCGGCGAGCACTCGAGGTGGACGCAGGGCTTGGGGGCCGTGGTGCCCGCCGGGTCCTGGTTGGTGTACCCGGCGGCGTCCTCCGCCTCGGTGGTGAACCGGACACCGGCCTGCGCCTCGCTCCACGCCGGGGGCGTGATGTAGCGGACGCCACCACGGGGAGCGCCGATGGTGGGCAGGGCGGCCTCGACGGGCGACATCGGCTCGGCGATGTTGAACACGTCGTAGTTGGGGGTGAGGGGGGCGCAGTTGCCGCCGGAGGCGACGAGCGCCCGACCCCGGTCGGTGACCCGGTGGATCACCGACAGGTTCTCCTCGTGGCCCGAGCCGAGCACCTCGTCGGCGGCGAACTCGGTCTTGGCCGAGGCCAGGATGATCGGCTCGTAGCTGACGTTGCTCGACAGCCGCGCGATCTGCGCGTGCTTGGCCGACACCAGCTCGGCGAGCCGGCGGCGGTCGATCGTGTCGCCCTTGTGGTTGGCCGAGACGACGCCGGCGTCCTGGAACAGCGCCAGCGCCCGGCGGGGGCCGGCCTCACGCCGAGCCGGGGCCATCGAGGCCGGGCGGGCGGCGGACAGGGCGGCGACCGGGTCGGCCGGAGCCTCGGGGGTGTTGATGTCGTCGGCCACAGCCGCCTCCTCGATGGTGGTGTCCTCGGCCTCGTCGTTGGCCTCGGGATCGGACGGTACACGGCCGGGGGCCGGGTCGTGTGGGATGGTCGCCAGCTCGGCGCCGGCGTCGGCGGCGGCCGCGGCCTCGCCATCCGGCTCCACGGCCAGCTCGGCCTCCGGCTCGGCCGGATCGTCGCCGGCCTCGGGCTCGACGGCCTCGGGCTCGACGGCGGCCGGCTCGCCGGCCAGCTCCTCGCCGTCGGCCGTCATGGCCTCGGCCTCGGGCTCGCCCTCCGGCTCCCCCTCCGGCTCCCCCTGCTCGGTCGGCTCGGCGCCGCCGATCTTCGAGAGGGCCGACTGCACGCGCTCGGCGCGGGCCATCGCCTGCTCCTCACGGGCGCCCAGCTCGTCGACGACGCGCTGGTAGTCGGTCGCCAGGGCCTCGAGCTGCGCGAGGGCGGTGTCGTCGGTGGTGGCCGCGTCCCGCATCTCGGCGGCGGCCTCCTGGATCTGGCTGGCGAGGGCGTTCAGCTCGTCCTCGGAGAGAACGGTGAGGTCCTCGGGCACGGTGATGTCCATGTCTCGCTTCCTCCCGGTTCGGGTGGTGTCGTTGCTACGGAGTGGCGGCCCTCGAGCTAGGCCCGGAACCGTTGGCCCCGCTGGGCGGAAGCCTTGAGCAGCGAGTGTACGCGCCGACCGGGGAGCGAGTGGGTGACCCTACTGGCCGGAGCCCCGAGCGGCCCCGTTGGCGGCCTGGATGGCAGCCAGCTCAGCCTCGACCTCGGCGAGCGTCTCAGGGTCCATCGGCAGCGCGGCCGGCTCACCGGACTCGACCGCGGCAGCGGCCATGTCGGCCATCGAGCCGGGCCGCGGCGGCGCCGGCGGGGAGGTCATGTCGGCCGGCGTCGGCGGGTCGGGGAGCTTCACGATCGGCCCGACGCCGGGGTAGAAGCCGAGGTTGCCGACCACCTCCGCCGGCCCGACCGGCGTCTCGGTGACGGACACGAACGGCGGCGCCGGCACGGCCGGGACGGCGGGCATCGGCGCGAGCGGGGCGACGGCCGGGGCAGCGCCGGCCAGGACACGGCGCTCCAGCACGTCGGCCGGGAGGCCGGACAGGCGAGCGAGCGCCCAGCAGGCGCCGCGCAGGAAGGCCGGATCGGCCGAAGGGGCAAGGGCGGCGAGGTCAGCCAGCTCGTCGTCGACGTTGATCTTCACGAGGGACCTCCGGGGCCAGTCGAGGGGGCGGCGGAACCCACACTAGACCGGCCCCGGAGGGCCTACCCACGGCGGCCGAGGCCAGCCGAAGGCCGGATCAGAGGCCGAGCTTGTCGAGCGCCGCGGCGGCGCGGGCAGCCCGCTCGCCGTCAGCGGCTTCGTCGCAGCCGCAGTCGAGGCCGAGCGCGTCGAGCGCGGCGGCAGCCCGAGCCCGACGGTCGGCGGCGACGTGCGGGGCGAGCAGCTTCTCGATGAGGGAGGCCTGCTCGGCGAGCACCGCCCGCTGATCGGCCAGCTCGGCGCGCAGCCCAGCCAGCTCCTCGTTGACCGAGGGGCGGCGACGGACGGCGCCGGCCGCGACCAGCGCGCCCACCTCGCCGGTCGAGAGGTCGACGATGCCCCAGGGCTGGAACCGGCCGGCCGACGCCGCGATGCCTTCCACGAGGAAGCCCGACGTGTTGACCGCGAGCAGGGACACGAGGCGGTGCTCCCCGGAGATGGGCCGCCAGTCCGGCGAGATGTCCGACGCCATGAAGCGGCGGAGCGTCAGCCGGTCGATGCCGGGCCGGACGGCGCCGGCGGCGACGATGCCGTGCTCGTTCGTGTAGAGCCGCACGTCGGCGACGGCGCAGCCCGTGTGCGCGTAGAAGGCCTGCGCGTCGGAGGCCTGCATGAACAGGTCCGGGTGGACGGTGTCCATGATGACGGGGCCGACCGCCAGCACGGTGCCCTCACGGGTCACGATCTGCTTGCCGGTGTAGAACGACCGGAAGTCGTTCGAGCGGGGCACGCCGACGCAGCGGGCCGTGTCGCCGATGTGGCAGGTGCCCCACTGCGCGACCAGGCCGTAGCAGCGGCCGTCGGGGTGGACGGAGAACGCGATGGGCTCGTCCATCGGCTCGAGCTGGAACCAGGCGGCCGGCGGGGCCTCCTCGTCGACGGTGACCGCGGCGGACGCCACGAGAGCAGCGGTCGGCTCGGCGCCGTCGAGGGTGAAGCCGGTGAGCGGGCGCGTGGCGCTCCAGATGGGGCCGGAGGCCGAGGCCACCAGGGCCGGCGCGGCGGACTCGTTCGGGCCGAGCAGGCACACGTGGGCCTCCTGGAAGGCGGGGAAGGGCGTCAGCGTGTTGCCGCACCACACGGGGACACCGTTGCGGCGGACGTACAGCGACTCGTTGGGGACGGTGACGCACCGAACCGTGCCCTCATGGTGATCGACGTGTTCGGCCTTCCAATCCCAGCAGGCGGCAGCGGGCCGCGACCCGGGCCGGTTGCGGAGAGCCACCACGTACGACGGTCCAGATGCCACGATCGGACGCCCGTCGATGGAGTTCTCGTGGGCGGGGCGCTCGTTCACGACGGCCCACATCCCGCACTTCTGAGCGACCTCCTGAAGGTCTCCGGCGAGACGAAGCGACGACGTGTAGATGCGACGGCCTTCGAGGTCGCCGTCCCCGGCGATGAAGTGCCGGAGGAAGATCGCGAGTTGGCGGGCCGAGAGGTTCTTGATCTCCTCAGGGATGAACTTCTCGGTCGCCGTCCCGAACTGTGCGGCCCATCGACCGAATCGGGAGTCGTGGAGGGTGAAACCACCCTCCGAAACCGACATGCCGATCCGATCGGCGAGAGCAGCGAACAAGGCACGCCCCTTGGAGGTGGGCTGTTGTGCGATGTAGACGCCCTTGATGCGGGAGTGGTCGCCGCGGTAGGCGCACCCCTCGGACAGGTACGCGCCGAGGAGGGCAGCGAAGTTGTCGCCGTCCATCTCCCACGGGGCATCCGATCCCCACAAGGTCCCGTCGATGCGGACCGTATCCACATCGGGAGCATCCCACTCGGACACGAGGGGGATACGGTACGACCGGTTGGACTTCTCAGCCAGCTCGTCGGCGCGCATGAACAGCCGCTTTCCGGTCTTTGTGGACTCCACCAACATGCGGTGGTTTGGAGTGACCAGAAGGTCGAGCGAGCGGTGGAACTTGGCGGGGGAACCCTCAGGCCCCTGGACGCCACCGGACGTGAACCGGACCATCGGACCCGACCAAGAATCATTGGTGTAGCCGGTCGGTTCCTGCCACTCGAAAGCTCCCGTCTTGGGGTGCATCGTCGCGACACGCTCACCGACAGGGACCTCGGCGAAGGGGAGCCAGCCGTGGTTCTCGGTGAGGATCTCAGTCTCCTCGTCGTAGCAGGCGCCCATCACGCGGCCGGCGACGAGCAGCTCCACCACGTCGGCGGAACCGCCGAACAGGTGGGCCTCCATCGCCTCGTCGGGGGACAGCTCGGCGCCGGACGGGTCGGCGAACACCATCTGCACCGAGTCGATGTCGACGGAGACGCCGAACCGCTTCGCGCCGGCGGGGTCGGCGAGGATGCCACGCGCCTGAGCGCCGGCCTCGTCGTCGGTGAAGGTGCCGCGGCCGATGATGTTGGCGCCGACACGCTCCACGTCGTGAATCCAGCCGCAGAACACGGAGCCGTCGTGGCCGGGCGCGTTCACGGTCTGGAGCATGAGCGGGATCGGGAGGTCACGCCAGGTGAGGCAGCCCTCGGCGATCATGCGGTTGTCGCCGGACAGGACCCCCTCGACCGTGAGGACCCCTTCCCACTCGAAGTCGGTGTCGGCAGCGGCCTCCTCGACGCCGAGGCGGACCTGACCGTCGGAGCAGAACGCTCCGCACTCCGGGCAGAGGCCCTCGGCGGTCGGGACCACCTCCATGCCGCACTCCGGGCAGACGACCGGGGCGACCGCGGCCGGGGGCGTGACCGGCTGACCGTCGGGGCCGACCATCGGCTCCTCGGCGAGCTGCGCCGCGCGGGCACGGAGCCGGGCGCGGATCGCGGCGGCCGACACGGGAACGGCCGGCTCGGCTTCCGCCGGCACCTCCGGCTCCTCGGCCTCGGCCTCGGCGGTGTCCTCGACGAGATCCTTCACCACGTCGCTCAGGGCCTCGCCCAGCTCGTGCAGGGCCTCCTGCTCGAGCATGGCGTGGGCGGCAGGCGGGACCGTGCCACCGGCGTCCTCGACGTGGCGCACGGCCTCGCCGGCGAGCCGGCGCGCCAGCTCGAGGGCCAGGGCATCGTCGGGGATCGAGGCGATGTCGGTCGGCGGAGCGTCGACCGGGGCCTCGTCGCCGAAGGCGGCACGGGTGCCGGCGGCGGCAGCGGCCGGGGCGGCGGGAGCGGTGTTCTCGGCCACGGCCGGGACCTCCTCGGGTGGAGCGGGCGGAGCTTCGGGCATGGGAGCGGGGGCCTCGGGCGGGGCGCCCGGACCGATCAGGTCGAAGGCCAGCACCTCGGTCCCCCAGCGGAGGCGCAGCTCGTTGAAGGTGAGCGGCATCCCGACCTTGGCGGCGGCGTCGGCCTGGCCGTAGGCGAGGGTGATGTGCGGCGTGAAGTCGTGGTCGTCGACCACGGGGTAGCCGGCGTCGGCCAGGGCCGAGCAGACGGTCGAGCGGAGCGACGAGAGGCCCGGCGCGTCGATGAGCCCGAGCGTCATCGCGTCGGCGGAGCCGAACCAGCCGATCCCGCCGACGGAGCCCTCGATGGGGCCGCGCTGGGGGCCGAACGAGGCGCACACGGAGGCGATGATGCGGCGGGCCTCGTCGTCGAGGGCGTCGACGGAGCCGAGGTAGCAGAGGGTGACGTGCAGCCGCTCGGCGGGTTCGCCGTCGGGGAGCGCGAGGGCCGCCTTCTGGAGCGGGGTGGGCTCGACGGAGACGATGACGCCGGAGAGGTCGGCGGCGTAGGTGGCCGACCGGGCGACCCACTGGCCGGCGGGCGAGTCAGGCGCGATGGCGAAGGGGGCAGTCGTCACGGCGTCGAGGGTACGCCGTGGCGCGACCGGGGAGGTGGACCGGACGCCGTGGACGGCGCAGCCAGGGCCGCGCACGACGAGCGGACCGGGGCCGGCGTGGGCGGCCAGGGCCTCCCCGATCTCCTCGGCGGTGGCCTCGCCTTCGAGCACCTCGCCGCCGGGCAGCTCGACCGAGTAGGTGACCCAGCACTGGCAGTTGATGGCCTCCTCGGGCGGGAGGTCGGGGTCGCCGGGGTACATGCCCTCGCCGTTCTCGAGGACGAACGGCTCGTCGACGGGCACCGTCTGGAGGTCGGCGTCCATGTGGGAGTCCCGGCTGTTGCGGAACATGCAGTGCCAGGTCTTGTAGCCGGTGAGCCCGGCGAGGTCGATGACGCCGTGAGCGGCGCCCTCGGCGATCGACGTGGCGGCCGAGGTCCCCATCGCTTCGGCCAGGGCGTCGGAGAGGGGGCCGGACGCGGCCTCGCCGAGCCCCAGCTCGTCAGCGAGCTTGGCGGGGTCCCAGCCGGCCTCGCCGCCACGTTCGAGCAGCGTCTCGATGCGGGCCTCGACGACCTCGCCGCGGGAGGCGAGCTGGCCGGCCACCTCCGCCGCGACGAGCCCGACCATGACCTGCATGGCGGCCTCGCTGAACCGGGAGCGCGCGCCGACCCCGTCGGCGAAGGCGCCAGCCGCTTCGTTCGCG
>JAKOVH010000027.1 GCA_029782145.1 Actinomycetes bacterium
GCACCCCGTGGTCGTCGTAGTCGGCGAGGGTGGACTCCGGCATGGTGTTGACCGTGTCCGGCCCGATGAGCGTGTCGACGTAGAGCGTGTCGGGGTAGGCGGGGTTCTTGGTCGACGTCGACGCCCACAGCGGCCGCTGGACCCTGGCTCCCCGGGCGGCCAGCGCCTCCCAGCGAGGTCCGGTGAAGGTCTCGAGGAACGCCTGGTAGGCCACCTGGGCGTTGGCGACGGCCACCTTGCCCTCGAGCGCCCTGGCTTCGTCGGTGCCGATGGCCTCGAGGCGCTTGTCGGCCTCGGTGTCGACCCGGCTCACGAAGAACGACGCGACCGAGGAGACGCGCGACAGGTCGCCCTCCGCGGCCTCGAGCCCGGCGATGTAGGCCTCCATCACCTCGCGGTACCGCTCGACCGAGAACAGCAGCGTCACGTTGATGCTGTGGCCCTCGGAGATCATCTGGCGGATGGCCGGCAGGCCCTCGGCGGTGCCGGGGATCTTGACGTAGAGGTTGGGCCGGTCGATCACGGTGTGCAGGTGCCGGGCCGCCTCGGCCGTGCCGGCGGTGTCGCGGGCGAGCAACGGCGAGACCTCGATGGAGACGTAGCCGTCGAGGCCCTCGCTGGCGTCGTGCACCGGCTGGAGCAGCTCGAGGGTGCGGCGGATGTCGGTGACCACGAGCTCCCAGTAGGCGTCGAGCACGCTGCGGCCGTCTCGGAGCAGCGTCTGGAACTGCTCGTCGTAGGCGTCGCCGCCCGAGATCGCCTTCTGGAAGATGGTCGGGTTCGACGTCACGCCCCGCACGCCGCGGTCGACCCATCGCTGCATCGTGCCGTCGAGGATCCAGTCGCGGCGGATGTTGTCGAGCCAGGGGCTCTGCCCCTGCTGGCCGTAGAGGTCGATCAATCGGCTCATGGCGATGCCTCCGGGGTGCTCGAGGGGACGGTGCGCCTCAGCGCGGGGCGAGCACGGCGCGCACGTGCTCGATCACGTTGGCCACGGTCATGCCGAAGCGCTCCATCACGGTGGCGCCGGGGGCGCTCGCCCCGAAGTGGTCGAACCCGACGCTGGCGTCGGCCCACAGCGACCACCCGAAGGTCGAGCCGGCCTCCACCGACACGCGCGGCACGTCGAGGCCCATCACGCTCACCTGGTAGTCGTCGTCCTGCTCGGCGAACAGCTCCCAGCTCGGCATCGACACGACCCGGGCGGCCACGCCGTCGGCGCCGAGCTGCTCGGCCGCGCCCAGGCAGAGCTGCACCTCCGACCCGGTGCCGATCAGCACCACGTCGGGGTCGCCGTCGGTGGGGCGCAGCACGTAGGCACCCCGCCCCACGCCCTCGTTGCCGGCGGTGCCCTCGAGCACCGGGAGGTTCTGGCGGCTCAGGACCAGGGCGGTGGGGCCGCCGCGCTCGACGGCCACCCGCCAGGCGATGGCGGTCTCGTTGGCGTCGGCCGGGCGGATCACGCGGAGGTTCGGCATCGCTCGCAGCGAGGCCAGGTGCTCGACGGGCTGGTGGGTGGGGCCGTCCTCGCCGAGCCCGACGGAGTCGTGGGTCCAGGAGTAGACGACGTGCAGGTCGGACAGCGCGGCCAGGCGCACCGCAGGCCGCATGTAGTCGGAGAAGACGAAGAACGTGCCGCCGAAGGGCAGCACGCCGCCGTGGGCGGCCATGCCGTTCATCACCGCGCCCATGCCGTGCTCGCGCACCCCGTAGTGCAGCTGGCGACCGGCCCGGTTGGTGAGCGAGAACGGCTCGGCGCCGTCGATCTCGGTGCCGGTGTTGCCGGTGAGGTCGGCGCCGCCGCCGACCAGGCCGGGCACCACCGGCAGCAGCGCGTTCATGACCTTCTTGGCGGCGTTGCGGGTGGCGACCTTGTCGCCCGCGTCCCATGTGGGCAGGGCGTCCTGCCATCCCGAGAGGCCGGTGCCGGCCAGGGCGGCGTCGAGGGCTTCGCGGTCCTCGGACCACGACTCGTGGAGCTTCTCCCACGCCTCGCGGGCCTCTCGCCCCCGGGCGCCGGCCGCGCGCATGTGCTCGAGCACGTCGTCGGGCACCCAGAACGGCTCGTCGGGGGTGCCGAGGATCGCCTTGGTGGCGGTGACCTCGTCGACGCCGAGCGGGTTCCCGTGGGCGTGGGCCGTGTCGGTGTACTTGGGCGAGGGGTAGCCGATGTGGCTGCGCAGCACGACGAGCGACGGGCGGTCGTCGACGTCCATGGCCCGGCGGATGGCGGCCTCCAGCGCGTCGACGTCCTCGCCGATCTCGCCCACGTTCTCGACGTGCCAGCCGTAGGCCTCGAAGCGCTTGGGTGCGTCGTCGGAGAGCGCCAGCTCGGTGGGCCCGTCGATGGAGATGTGGTTGTCGTCGTAGACGGCGACCAGCTTGCCCAGCCCGAGGTGGCCGGCCAGCGAGGCGGCCTCGTGGCTCACGCCCTCCTCCAGGTCGCCGTCGCCGCAGAACACGAAGGTGTGGTGGTCGAACAGCTGGGGCCCGAAGCGGGCCCGCAGCCAGTGCTCGGCGAGGGCCATGCCGACGGCGTTGGCGACGCCCTGGCCGAGCGGGCCGGTGGTGACCTCGACGCCCTCGGTGTGGTGCAGCTCGGGGTGGCCGGGCGTCTTCGAGCCCCACTGGCGGAAGTCCTCGAGGTCGCCCAGGGTGAGGCCGTAGCCGGTGAGGTACAGCATGGTGTATTGCAGCACCGAGGCGTGGCCGTTGGAGAGCACGAAGCGGTCGCGGTTGGGCCATCCCGGGGCCGCCGCGTCGTAGCGCATGATCCGCGTCCAGAGCGTGTAGGCGAGGGGAGCGAGCGCCATGGCCGTGCCCGGGTGACCCGAGTTGGCCTTCTGGGGCATGTCCATGGCCAGGCCACGGATCACGTCGATGGTGCGGGTCTCGAGCTGCCGGTCGGTCACGACCCGAACCTTACTGAAGGGCGTGAACGCACGATCACGGTGACCGCGGTGAACCCGTGCAGGAAGCTGCGGCCGCCGACGGGGCCGATCTCCCCGGCGCAGAACATTCCCGCCACGGCGGTGGTGCCGAGCGATTCGACCACGACCGAGGCGTCGTGGTCGGGCTCGCCGAAGAGCTGCAGGCCCCGCCCGTTGCAGGTGAAGACCAGGGCGGCGTCGCCCTCACGGCCGTCGAGCAGCAGGCGCAGGTCGGTGTCGGCCGACGCCGCGTCGCGCACGTGGAGCTGCACCGTGTCGCCCACCTCGACGACGTCGCCCACCGCCACGGCGCCGTTCGACCGGTCGGCGCCCAGCACGTTGCGGACCAGGAAGTCGCCCCGGTCGAACTCGAGCTTGTGCTCGTCGACCACCCGCCCGATGTGGAGCCCCTTGGCGGCGGCCGCCCGCTCGGCGTCACCGAGGCCGGCGAGGGTCTCCTGCACCCGCTCGAGCGCGGGCCGACCGGCCAGCTCCAGCACCATGTTGCGCTCGGCTCGGGTGACGGTGAAGGGCTGCCCGACCGGCCCGCAGCCCTGGCTGACCACCACCTCCACGGGGAGGTCGGGGGCCAGCAGCACGACGATCGCACCGCGGTCGTGCAGCTCGCCGTCGAGGACGAGGCGGTTGGCTCCCGGCCCCGCCCCGGCCGAGGCGACCCCGCCGGCCACGACGAGACGGGGGTGCGATGCCGCGAGCGCGTCGAGGACGGCCTCGACGGGGAACGTCGACGGCTCGGCCAGCACCAGCGCGGTGCCCGCCGCCTCCAGGTCGGCGCCGTCGACGCCGCTGAGCGTCGGCCCCTCGCCGAGGTCGAGGACCTCCACGTGGTGGGCCGCGACCGTCCCGGTGTCGCCGGCCCACAGCGCGACGCCGGGGGTGCCCTCGACCTCCTCCCGGCCGCCGAGGACCGACACCGCCGTGCACCCCACGAGGGTGCCGGGCCGCAGGAGCTGGCGCACGGAGCGGGCGATGTCCTCCAGCACCCCGACGTGGGGCCCCGTGACGAAGAGCAGCGCCAGGTCGGGGGGCCCGTCGAGGCGTTCGAGCAGCTCGCCGACCACCTCGCCGGTGGCGTGGGTGGCGAGCGGGTGCTCGGAGACGGCGGCGGCGAACGCCACGATCAGCCGACCGGGGGCAGGAGGGTGTAGGGCACGACGGTGGTGGGGCCGAGGTCGACGCGGCAGTGCGCCTCGACCGTCCCGTAGTCGTCGAACGACAGCTCCGCCCGCACCAGGCGGTAGTTGAACCGGCCCGGCTCGACCTGCAGCGGCTGCACGTTGCGGGCGATCTGCTCGCCACCGCGGGTGTAGACGACCTCGAGGGCGCCGGTGCCCTTGGCGTCCGGCGGGCAGCGGACGATCACACACAGGTGGGGCTCGATGGTGACCGGCACCGGTGCCGGCGCCGCGGCCGAGAACTGGATGCCGGTCAGGTCGATGCGGGTCGAGGGGCCCTCGACCTGGCGCAGGTCGATGCCGTCGATGAAGAGGGCGGCGAGGATCTCCATGGCCGCAACGTACCGGGATTCCCGATCCGGCCGGGCGGCCCTTCGCTACCCTTGCCGGATGGCCGTCAGCGAGGGGACGACCCCGACGCGTGAAGCGATCCTGCTCGAAGCCGAGCGGTGCTTCGCCGAGCACGGCTACGACGGCACGTCGCTCAACGACATCGCCGAGGCGGTCGGCATCCGTCGTTCGAGCGTGCTGCACCACTTCCCCTCCAAGGACGCGATCTACCGCGAGGTCTTCGAGCGGGCCCTGGCGGAGTGGATGGTCCGGGTCGACACGGCGACCTCCAGCCCGGTGCAGGGCTGGCCCAAGGTCGACTTCGTGCTCACCGCGGGGTTCCGGTTCTTCATGGAGCACCCCGAGTTCGTGCGCATCGCCCGCCGCGAGGCCCTCGACGGCGGTGACCGGCTCGGCGTCGACCTCGGCGTCTCGCTGCGCCCGCTGTTCCAGAAGGCGGTCGCCTACTTCGAGTCGGAGATGGCCGCCGGCCGGTTCCGGCGCTTCGACGCCGACCAGCTGATGCTGACCGGCTACGGGGCCCTCTTGAGCTACTTTTCGGACCTGCCATTCATCGAGGGGCTGCTCGACGCCGACCCCCTCGATGCGGAGGTCCTGGAAGCACGCCTGGAGCACCTCCGGTCGTTCTTCCGCGCTGCCCTGGAGCCGTGACCCACACCCTCTCCGAAGCCGAGTCCAAGTCCCTGCTGGCCCCGTTCGGCGTGCCGTTCCTCGACGAGCGCCTGGTCGACACCGCCGACGCGGCGGCCGACGCGGCCGCTGCCATCGGTGGCCCGGTGGTGGCGAAGCTGTGCGGCGAGGCCATCGCCCACAAGACCGAGCGGGGCCTGGTGCGCCTGAGCCTGCAGGGCGCGGCCGAGGCCCGGCGGGCCGCCGAGGAGCTGCTCGCCGCCGCCCGGCCCGAGGACGGCCCGGTCCAGGTGCTGGTCGCACCGATGGTGCGGGCGACCCGCGAGCTGATCGTCGGGCTGTCGGTCGACCCGCAGTTCGGCCCCACGGTGGTCCTCGGCGTCGGCGGCATCCTGGCCGAGGCGGTGGCCGACGTGGTCGTGCGCCTGGTGCCCGTCACCGAGGTCGACGCCGAGGAGATGATCGACGAGCTGCGCACCCAGGCCCTGCTGGGGCCGTTCCGGGGCGAGCCGGCGGTCGACCGGCGGGCCCTGGTGGCGGTCCTGCTGGCGCTGTCCGACGCCGCCGAGCGCGTGCCGGGGCTGGTCTCGGCCGACCTCAACCCGCTGATGGTCGTCGACGGCGAGCCGGTGGCCGTCGACGCGCTGGTCGAGCTGGCCGACGCGCCGGGAGCGGCGTGATGCCCCGCCCCGAGCACTTCCAGGCGCTGTTCGACCCCCGAGGGGTCGTCGTGGCGGGCGCCTCCAGCCACCCGGGCAAGTTCGGCTTCGTGGCGCTGCACAACATCCTCGCCAACGGCTACGAGGGCGAGGTCTTCGCCACCAACCGGGAGGGCGTCGACGTCCTGGGCCGCCCGACCCTCGCCTCCATCGACGAGGTCCCCGACGGGGCCGCCGACCTCGTGTTCGTGTGCACACCGGCGGGCGCCAACCCCGAGCTGCTCCGCCAGGCCGCGGCCAAGGGGGTGAAGGCCGCCTTCATCGCCTCGGCGGGCTACGGCGAGGCCGGGGAGGAGGGGCGCCGGCTCCAGGCGGAGCTGGTCGCCCTCGCCGACGAGCTCGACCTGCTCGTCGTCGGCCCCAACGGCCAGGGGCTGATCTCCACGCCGTCCTCGCTGTGCGCGCAGATCGTGGCGCCCTACCCTCCGCGGGGCCGCATCGGCGTGGCGAGCCAGTCGGGCAACTTCGTGTCGTCGTTCATGAACCTGTCGCGCCACTCGGGGGTGGGCGTGAGCCGGGCGGTGTCGGTCGGGAACGCCGCCCAGGTGGGTGTCATCGACGCCCTCGAGTACTTCGCCGACGACCCCGAGACCACGGTGGGGCTCATCTACGTCGAGGGCCTGCCCGACGGCCGGCGCTTCTTCGAGCGGCTGCGTGAGGTCACGGCTCGCCTGCCGGTGGTGGTGCTGAAGGGCGGCGCCACCTCCTCGGGCGCCCGGGCGGCGGCCAGCCACACGGGCTCGCTCGCCACCGACGACAAGGTCTTCGACGGCATGTGCCGCCAGGCCGGCGCGGTGCGGGCCGCCACCGTCGCCGAGGCGTTCGACGCCGCGGCGGCGCTCGCCACCCAGCCGGCCCCTCCCGGCCCACGGGTCGCGGTGGTCACCACGGTCGGAGGGTGGGGGGTGCTCACCGCCGATGCCATCGCCGGGTCGTCACTCGAGCTGCTGGCCCTTCCCGACGACCTGCGCGACTCCCTCGACCGGCTGCTGCCGCCCCGCTGGAGCCGCAACAACCCCATCGACCTGGCCGGCGGGGAGACCAAGGACACCATCCCGGCGGTGCTGGAGGCGGTGGTCGGCCACGAGCAGGTCGACGCGGTGATCCTGCTCGGGGTCGGCATCCAGGCCAACCAGGGGCGCATGGAGCGCGAAGGGCCCTTCTACCCCGACCACGGCCTGGAGCGGATCGTCGGCTACCACGACCGCCAGGACCGCCGCTACGTCACCGTGGCGGCCGAGCTCTCCGAGCGCTACGCCAAGCCCGTGCTGGTGGCCACCGAGCTGGCCGTCGGCGACCCCGACAACGCGGCCGTGGCCGGGGTCCGTGACGCCGGGCGCTACTGCTTCGCGTCGGCCGACCGGGCCGTCGTGGCCCTCGACCACGCCTGGCGCCACGAGCGCTGGCGCCAGCGGCGCGGGCTCGGGTCGCGCCGGCCGATCGCTCCGTGAGCCGCGGCGTCGCCCGGCGTCGCGCCCTCGCTGCAGCCGCGGCCCTCGCCGCCGTGGTGGCGCTGCTGGCGGCGTCGCTCGCACCCGCCGCCGCGGCCGACGACGAGCCGGCGCCGGTGGTGCCGGCCACGCCGCTGCTGTCGGCGCGCCGCCTGCCCGGGGTGCTCCAGGGCGCCGCCGCCGATCCCCGGCTGGCCCAGCAGCTCGACCGCTACCTCGACAAGGCGGCCGGCACCACCTGCGCAGTGGTGCTCGACAAGGGCCGTGTCGCCTACCAGCGCGAGCCCGACGCCGTGCAGGCGCCGGCCTCGGTGCTCAAGCTGCTCACGGCCACGGCCGCGCTCGAGGTGCTCGGCGCCGACACCCGCCTCGCCACGGTCGCCGGCTCCGCCTCGCCGATGTCCGACGGCGTCGTGGACGGCGACCTCTACCTCGTCGGTGGAGGAGACCCGCTGCTCACCACGCCCGGCTACGAGGCGAGCTTCGAGGACCCCGACCAGCTCGTGCAGCCCTTCGCCGCGCTGGCCGACGCCCTGGTCGCCGCTGGGTTGAAGGAGGTGCGCGGCGGGGTGGTCGGCGACGACTCCCGCTACGAGCAGACCCGCTGGGTGCCGAGCTGGCCCGAGCGCTACCAGGGCCAGGGGTCGGTCGGGCCGCTCTCCGCGCTGCTCGTCAACGACGGCCTCACCGGCTTCGTCGACAGCCCCGACCAGAAGAACACCAAGCGGCGTCCCGGCGACCCGCCCGCGCTGGCGGCGCAGACCCTGAAGACCCTCCTCGTCGAGCGGGGCGTGCGCGTGTCGGGCGGCGGGTCGGCCGGCCGGGCCCCCGGCGACGTCGCCGAGATCGCGCGGCTGGAGTCCCGACCGGTCAGCGAGCTCGTGGCCGAGATGGTCCGCGACTCCGACAACGAGACCGCCGAGCTGCTCACCCGGGAGATGGGCCTGCACGCCAAGGGCCAGGGCACGACCGCGGCCGGGGTGCAGGTCATCGGCGAGGCGCTCGCCGGGCTCGGCTACGACACCGCCGGCCTGGCGATGAACGACGGCTCGGGGCTCGACCCGGCCGACCGTGCCCCCTGCCCGCTCGTGCTCGACCTGCTGGTGCGCACCGGGCGAGACTCCACCATCGGCCAGGCCATGCCGGTGGCGGGCACGACCGGCACGCTGCGCGAGCGGATGGCCGACTCGCCGGCCACCGGTCGGGTCCAGGCCAAGACCGGAAGCCTCAACACGGTGAACGCCCTCGCCGGCTTCGCCGACACGCCGCCCGGGAACGCCCTCACCTTCCTCATGATCCAGAACGGCTCGCAGCCCAACGGCCAGACGTGGGCCGACCGCTACGCCGACCTGCTCATGGGCTACGCCGAGGCGCCACCGCTGTCGGCCCTCGGCCCGCTGGCTCCCACGTCGTCCTGACCGCGCCCCCGCCTCGTGGCCGCGCGAAGCCCGACCGCCGAGGGGCGGCGGCCGTTCAGAGGGCCAGGGGCACCTGTTGGTGCGGGGGGAAGCGGTCGGGGTCGAACAGCCACGTCTCGACGGCGTGGCGGACCCCGGACCGCGCCGGGTCCTGGTTGCTGCGGTGCAGCAGGTAGCCGTCGAAGAGCAGGGCGTCGCCGGGACGGAGCTCCGGGCTGAGCACCGTCCAGCCCTGCTCGCGGATGAGTCCCTCGCCGACGGACCAGTCGTAGCTGGCGCCGTGGGTCCCGGTGGGGACGATGTCGGTGAAGCGGCGCCCGACCAGGTCGAGCCCCGGCGCCTGACGGCAGTCCGACAGCGACAGCCAGAGGTTGACGGCGCCGTAGTCGGTGCCGAGGAAGGCGCCGTCCTGGTGCCACTCGATCCCGTCACCGGGGCGGACCCGGCGCAGGGTGGACTTGTCGAGCGAGCTGACGGGGCGGGCACCGAACAGCTCGGTGACGGCGTCGAGCAGGCCGCTGCCCTCGAGCGTCTCGACCACCTCGGGGTGCAGGTGCGGCGAGTCGGCGGTGAAGACCCCGCCTCCCGAGCGCAGCCACCCGCGCGTGTCGTGCACGGTGGTGCCGCCCGACCCGAACGGGTGGTACCAGTCGGGTCCGGGCCGGGGTGGCAGGCCGGCGGCCTGCCGGTCGTAGGCGTCGAACACCGAGTCGATGCCGGTTGCCAGCTCGGCGGCCCGCTCCCGGCTGACCACACCGGTGATCCACACGCACCCGTGCTCCGGCAGCAGGCGCGCCAGGGCATCGCCGTCGAGCTCGCGCCGATGGAGCCGCGGTGGCGCCATGGGGCCCTCGCGGGCAGGCGCGAGGGGCAGCCGCGGCGCATCCGGGTGGGGGCTCCGAGCCACGACCCGCGCCACGGCCCGCTGGTAGCGCTGCTCGAGCCGCCGGCGCTGCTCGCCGCTGTGCGTTGAGACGTCCTGTCCGAGCGCCACCGTCCCCCCCGAGTCGATGGTTCCGGACGGCTGCGGTCCGGGCGTTGCGACATCGGCCTTCGTCGACGCGGCGGTACCTACCCACTGGGGCGGGTGGAAGACACCCGTTGCGCGCGGGCGGCCGTCGCCACGCGGTCGGCCTCGCCGGCGCCTACGGTGACCCGATGGCCGACGTCATGGCGATGTTCCCCCTCGGCAGCGTGCTGCTGCCGGGGATGTCGCTCCCGCTGCACGTGTTCGAGCCGCGGTACCGGGCGCTGGTGCAGCGCTGCCTCGAGGCGGTGCCGGAGTTCGGCGTGGTGCTGATCGAGCGGGGGAGCGAGGTGGGCGGGGGCGACGAGCGCACCGGGGTGGGCACCGTGGCCCGCATCGTCGAGGCCACGCGCTTCGACGACGGCCGGTGGGCGATCGGCGCCGTCGGCGTGCGCCGCATCCGGGTCGAGCGGTGGCTGGCCGACGACCCCTACCCGCAGGCGGAGGTCTCGGACTGGCCCGAGGACCCCGCCGAGCCCGACGCCGGTGCGCTCGACGCCGTGGTGCCCACCTTCCGCCGGGTGCTCGCGCTGGCCGCCGAGCTCGGTGTGGCGGTCCCCGCGGCGACGGTCGCGCTGGCGGACG
The DNA here is from genome assembly GCA_029782145.1 of Actinomycetes bacterium. GTDB lineage: Bacteria > Actinomycetota > Acidimicrobiia > Acidimicrobiales > Acidimicrobilacustridaceae > CAMFLJ01. The sequence goes on from JAKOVH010000027.1 coordinate 10,308, forward strand.
ACCCGCTCGTGGCCGGCTACCAGATGGCGGCGGCGGCGCCGCTGGGGCCGGTCGACCGCTACCAGCTGTTGGGGGCCGCGGGGCCGGCCGAGCGCCTGCGGCTGCTCGCTGCGTGCCTCGGCGAGCAGGCCGAGCTGCTGGAGGCGCAGCTGGCCATGGCGGCCGCCGACGAGGGCGACGACGGGTTCGGCGAGTCGCCCGGGCGCCTCTAGTACGCTGCTCCGGCCGGCCCCGGCCATCCGACCGATCGAAGGGACCCGCGTGGCGCTGTTCGACAAATCCGTCCCCGACACGCTCCAGGACCTCAAGGACCTGCTGGTCGCCTACGCCAAGCAGGAGACCGTCGACCCCCTGCGCAACCTCGGGCGCTACCTCGGCTTCGGCATCGGCGGCAGTGCGCTGCTCACCCTGGGCACCTTCCTGCTGGCCATGTCGGCGCTGCGGGCCCTGCAGACCATGACCGGCGACGTGTTCGACGGCTTCTGGTCGTGGGTGCCCTACGTGATCGTCGTGGTCGGGCTGGCCGCGGTGATCGGCGTCGCCGTGTCGCGCATCGGCAAGGGCGGCATCGGTGCCGCCGAGCCGGCCGTCGCCGCGAGGAGCGCCCGATGACCAGCACCGGCCGCATCACCCGCGACGACATCGAGGCCAAGTTCCGCGAGATCCAGGGCGACGTCGAGGCGGTCGAGGACGAGGCTCGCGACTACGCCGGGCTGGCCATCGCCGCCGTGGCCGTCACCGTGGTCGTCGTCGCGTTCCTCCTCGGCAGCCGTCGGGGCCGCAAGCGGCGCGCCATCGTCGAGATCCGCCGCATCTGATGGCGCTGCTCGATCCTGCTCGCAAGCTCGGCCTCAGCCGGGGCGTCTTCGGCAACAGCCGGTTCTGGCTGGTGGTGGGAGGCGTCGCGTGGGGCGTCCGGGCGGTCAACTGGGCCCGGCGGTCCCAGGAGCAGACGATCTTCCGCCAGGTCATCGAGCCGGGTCAGGCGCTGGTCATCAGCTCGTCCGGGCCGCCACCGACCCGTCGCGAGCACCGACGGTCGCTGAAGGCGGAGCGGCGCCTCGGTCGCCGCGAGCTGCGCGAGCAGGTGGCCACCGCCCGCATGCGCCGCCGGCACCGGATCCTCTAGCGCCCGCCTGCGCCGGATTCGCAGGAGCCGTGCCGAGCGGTGTCCGGACGGGCTCCGAGCCTGCGATCATGGGCGGCGTGAAGGTCCTGCTCCGCAACCCCCGCCGCGAGGTCGACGTGCCCGGCCCGATCACCGTGGTCAACCTCCTCTCCCGTCTCGACCTGAACCGCGAGTCGGTGCTGGTCATCCGGGGCGACACCCTGGTGGCCGGCGACGCCACCCTCGACGACGGCGACTCCGTCGAGATCCGCCCCGTGATCTCGGGGGGCGCGACGTGAAGTGCGTCGTCTGCAAGGGCCCGGCGGTCATCGACATCCGCCGCCACAACGCCAACTTCTGCGCCGACCACTTCCTCGAGCAGTGCCGCCGGCAGGTCACCAAGGCCATCGACGAGTTCTCCATGATCGAGCGAGACGACCGGGTGCTGGTGGCCGTCTCCGGTGGCAAGGACTCCCTCGCTGTGTGGGACCTGCTCGTGGCGCTGGGGTACCGGGCCGACGGGCTCTACATCGGCCTCGGCATCGGCGACTACAGCGCCGTGTCCGCCACCTACGCACGCGACTTCGCCACGGCTCGTGGCCTGCACCTCGTGGAGGTCGACCTTCCCGACGCCTACGGCTACGACATCCCCACCGGCTCGCGGGCGGCCCGCCGGGCGCCGTGCTCGGCGTGCGGGCTGTCGAAGCGGCACCTGTTCGACAAGGCCGCCCTCGACGGCGGCTACGACGTGCTGGTCACCGGCCACAACCTCGACGACGAGGCGGCGGTGCTGTTCGGCAACACGCTGCACTGGCACACCGAGTACCTCGGCCGGCAGCTGCCGGTGCTGCCGGCGCGCGACGGCTTCCCCCGCAAGGTGAAGCCCCTGGTGCGCCTCACCGAGCGCGAGACGGCGGCCTACTGCGTCATCCGGGGGATCGACTACCTGGTCGAGGAGTGCCCCATGGCGGCGGGCAACCGGCACCTGTCGTACAAGGCGGCGCTCAACGACATCGAGGCCGCCTCGCCGGGGGCCAAGCACGCGTTCTACTTCGGCTTCCTCGACCGCGCCGCGTCGCACTTCGCCGCCGAGGCGGCCTCGGATCGTGAGGAGCTCGGCGCCTGCCGGAGCTGCGGCGCGCCGACCACCGCGGAGGTCTGCGCCTTCTGCCGCCTCGTCGAGAGAGCGGGCGGCCACGTGCCGTCCTCGGAGGGCCCCGCCTCCGTGCCCGTCGCGCTGGGAGCCACACGCGCACCCCGGGCCGGCATGGCGTCCGTCGAGCGGGTGCCGGCGCCGTGAGCCGCCTCTTCGTCGAGGGCGATCGGGTGCTGCTGATCGACCACAAGAAGCGGCGCTACCTCGTCACCTTGAAGGGCGGAGGCGAGTTCCACTCCCACGCCGGGTTCGTGCCCCACGACGACATCATCGGCGTGGCCGAGGGCTCGACCGTGCGGTCGACCCGCAACAGCCCGTACCTGGTGGTGCGCCCCACGCTGGCGGACTTCGTGCTGAAGATGCCACGCGGCGCCCAGGTGATCTACCCGAAGGACCTCGGTCCGATCCTGCTGCTGGCCGACGTGTTCCCCGGTGCCCGGGTGCTGGAGTCGGGCGTCGGCTCCGGTGCGCTGTCGATGGCCATGCTGCGGGCGGGGGCCGAGATCGTCGGCTACGAGCTGCGCGAGGACTTCGCCGCTCGGGCCCGGGCCAACGTGGCCTCGTTCCTCGGCGACGAGGCCCTCAGCCGCTACCGGGTGGAGCTGCGCGACTGCTACGACGGCATCGACGAGACCGACCTCGACCGCATCGTGCTCGACCTGCCCGAGCCGTGGCAGGTGGTCAAGCACGCCGAGCGGGCGCTGCACCCGGGTGGGATCCTGTTGGCCTACACCCCCTCGATCGTGCAGGTGATGCAGCTGCGCGAGGCCCTCGCCGCCAGCTCGTTCGACATGCCCGAGACGCTCGAGGTGCTCAACCGCACGTGGCACGTCGAGGGGCAGGCGGTGCGACCGGACCACCGGATGGTCGCCCACACCGGCTTCCTCACCCACGCCCGCCTCCTCGGCGCGTGACCCACCTGCCCGCACCGCTCGGCCCGCGGTAGCGATGAGCCTGCTCGACGTCGCCTTCGTGCTGCTCGCCGTGCTCGCCATCGTCGGCGGGTACCGGTTGGGCTTCGTGGCCCGCGTCGTGTCGTGGGTCGGCCTGGGCGTCGGCCTGGTCATCGCCGTGAAGCTGCTGCCCTCGCTGCTCGACCACCTCGACACCACCAGCCACGGGCTGGTGCTGGTGCTGACCGTCGGGCTGCTGCTCGTCGGCGCCTCGCTCGGGCAGGCGCTGGGCTTCGTGGTCGGCGGGCGGCTGCGGCCGCGCCACACCGGCGGGGTGCTCGGCTCGCTGGACCGGGCGCTCGGCGCCTTCGCCGGGCTCGTGGGGCTCGTGGTGGTGCTGTGGCTGGTGCTGCCGGTGCTGGTCGCCAGCCCCGGATGGGTGTCGCGGCAGGCGACGACGTCGCAGGTGGCCCAGGCCATCGACGGGCTGCTGCCCCAACCGCCCGACGCCATGCAGGCCCTGCAGACGCTGGTGGGGCCCGACGTCTTCCCCGAGGTGTTCGACGCCCTGCGGCCCACGCCCGAGCTGGGCCCGCCACCGGAGGCGAGCGGGCTGAGCCTGGCCGTCGCCGGGCAGGTCGCCCGGTCCGTGGTCAAGGTCGAGGGCGTGGCGTGCAGCCGGGTGCAGGACGGGTCGGGCTTCGTCGTGGCCGACGACCTGGTGGCGACCAACGCCCACGTGGTGGCCGGGGAGGCGACGACCGGGGTGATCCGTGACGACGGGCGCCGCTTCGACGGCACCGTGGTGGCCTTCGACGCCGACCGCGACCTGGCCTTGGTGGCCGTCGACGGGTTCGGTCGCCCGCCGCTGCCGGTGGAGGGCGCTGCCGTCGGCACCGCCACGACCGGCGGCGTGTTCGGCCATCCCGGCGGCGAGCCGCTGCGCATCGCCCCGTTCCGGGTGGCGCGGGCCATGACCGCCACGGGACGTGACATCTACGGCTCGGGCACCACAGAGCGCGAGGTGCTGGAGCTCGCCGCCGGCCTGCGCGCCGGCGACTCGGGCTCGGCGCTCGTCGACCCGGCCGGCCAGGTCGTCGGGGTCGCCTTCGCCGTCGCCCGCGACCAGCCGAACGTGGCCTACGCCCTCGCCACCTCGGAGCTGCTCGCCGTGCTGGGGGCCGCCTCGTCCGGCGCCGTGCCCACCGGCCCCTGCCTGGCCTGACCGCCCTTCCCCCCCACCCCTTCCCCCGTCCCCTCGTCGTTCTGGTGGAGGTCTGCCCCCCTGATCGGGGGGCA
>JAKOVH010000007.1 GCA_029782145.1 Actinomycetes bacterium
CGAGGCCGGCGACTTCCTGCTGACCGAAGCCGGCGACTTCTTCATCACGGAGGCGTGACCATGAGCAACGTGAAGGTGTCGGCGCTGCCGGCCGCAGCGGCACTCGACGGAAGCGAACTGGTGCCCGTCGTTCAGGGCGGCGCCACGGTGCGGACCACGGCCCAGGCCGTCGCCGACCTTGCCGGCGGCGGCACCCTGACGTTGATCCCTCACGATTCAACGACCGGCTGGACCTCGACGTCTGGCGCCCTGTCGGTCACTGACGGCGTGCTCGCGCAGGGCGGCTCGGGTGACGCCGTCGCCCGTTACGACGGCCTGTTGATCCCCGCGCAAGCGACCATCGAGATGCAGGTCAGGTTCGACTCGTTCGTCAACGCCAACGCGCAGGCCGGGTTCATGGTTGGCCCCCTCTCCGGGTCGCCGAACGGCTCGCCCTCCGCGTCGATCTTCACCGGCCCCGGCGATGGAACCTCGCCCACCCTCAACGTCGTGCGTTGGTTCGTGGGGGGTGGAGGGTCGTTCCCGATCCCGGGGCCCCTCGCCACTGGACAGTGGTACACGCTCAAGGCGACCCGCGTCGGCTCGACCCTCGACGCCTACTTCGACGGCACCTACATCGGCACGGCCTCGCTGCCCGCAGACCTGGGCACCGCCCGGCTTGGCCTCCTCGCCTACAACGCGACGGCCCGCTACCGAAACCTGTCGGTCCTGGTCCCTTGACTCACTGGGTGGGGTCGGGCTGCGGCGCCCGAACGCGTCGGGCGCCGGCGGCCTGTTCGTGTGCCGCACCTACGTCGAGGTCTAGGCTGGCGCCATGACGTCCCGAGCGTTGACCGTCGCGAACGGGCCCGCCCGCGTCAACGTCGACGGCTACCGCCGCGACGGGCGCACCCTGACGTTGCGGTACGACGTCGACGTGTCGGGTCGCACCTGGCAGGCGCAGATGCGCCGCCACCCGAACGACGCCGACGCGGTCGACCTCGACGTCACGTTCGCAAACGGCGGGCTTGACGTCGTCGTGTCGATCCCCGACGCCGACCTGCTCACGATGAAGGGCGGCCGCTGGTCATACGACGTGCTGTGGATGGACGGCGTCCGCCCCCGCTACGTCGTCGCCGGCGACTGGCTGCTACCTGAGAGCGTGACCCGGTGATCGTCCTCGTTACCGAACAGGACGTCGTCTACGGGACGGACCCGCCCGACGCGGTCGTCACCGTCACGATCAGCGACCAAGGTGCCTCGGGCGCGCCCGGTCCGACCGGTCCGACCGGACCAACCGGCGCAACGGGCGCTGATTCGACCGTGGCTGGCCCGACAGGGCCGACGGGTCCAACCGGGGCGGCGTCGACCGTCGCTGGCCCTACGGGCCCTACAGGGCCCACCGGGGCGGCGTCTACCGTGCCCGGCCCGACGGGACCTGCCGGGCCGACCGGCCCGACGGGCGCCACTGGCGCTGACTCGCTGGTACCGGGACCGACCGGACCGGCAGGTCCGACCGGGCCAACGGGCGCAGCGTCAACGGTGCCTGGGCCGACCGGGCCAACCGGGCCAACCGGTGCCGCGTCGACGGTTCCTGGGCCGACCGGCCCCACGGGACCCACGGGCGCCACCGGCGCCGACTCGACCGTTGCCGGCCCAACCGGACCCACCGGGCCAACCGGTGCCGCGTCGACCGTTCCGGGCCCAACCGGAGCGACAGGCGGCACCGGGGCCACCGGCGCGACCGGCGCGACCGGCGTGGTCGCCGCAACGGCACCGGTCACCTACAACTCGGGCACGCAGACCATCGCCCTCGACCCGATTGCCGACGCGAACATCGCCTCAAACGCGGCGATCGCCACGTCGAAACTCGCCCAGCCCGCCAACGCCGTCGTCACGATGACGGCCTGGTCCCTGTTCGCCTAGGAGACACCCGTGACATCCACCCCGAACCTCCCCTCGACTCCTCGGCTCGGCTACGGCGCCCTCTCCGCGGCGAACACGAACCGGGACGGGACCGGCACCATCGTCGACGTCCTCACCGGGGTCGCTGCCGGCACCCGAATCGACCGCGTCGTGATCGAGGCGACCGCCACCACCACCGCCGGTGTCGTCCGCCTGTTCCTCTACGACGGCACCGCCTACCGCCTGTTCTACGAACAACTCATCTCGGCGGTGACGCCGTCGACGTCGGTAGCAGCGGCCCGTTACGAGGTCGGCTTCACCGACCTGGTGTTGCCGTCGGCGTCGTGGAAGATCGCGGCGTCGACTCACAACGCCGAGACGTTCGCCGTGTTCGCTCACGGGGCGGACTACACCTGATGCACGGCCACCCCCTTCACCGAGGGTCGATGCTGCCGCTCGCCGGCATCGCCCCCGTCGGCGCCGCCGGTGGTCTGGAACGGTGCATCCGGGTTGGCAGCGCCGGCGTATGCCGCCTTCATTCGGCGAACGCGAACGTGTTCATCGTCGACCTGCGGGCGAACACCACACTGTCGATCGCCCCTCCGTCGGACGCGGCCGGTGTTGTGTCGTTGACGTTGGTGCTCGTACAGGACGCCACCGGCAGCCGCACCGTGACGTGGCCGTCGTCGGTCGATTGGGGCACCACCGGAGCCCCGACCCTGACGACCACCGCGAGCAAGGCCGACGTGGTGACCCTCATGTCGGTCAACGGCGGCCGGACGTGGTACGGGTTCCTGTCGGCCAAGGGCTTCACCGCGCCATGATCGGCACCGCGCTGCGGCGTACCGGCTCGGGGTTCTCGCCGTTGTCGCTGTCCCCCAAGTTCTGGCTCGACGCCTCCGACACATCGACCCTCACACTCGACGGATCGAATCAGGTCAACACCTGGGCCGACAAGTCCACCAACGCACTGTCGTTCGGCAAGGTCGACGCCACCGGACCCACATCGAACAGCGTCACAAAGAACGGCCTCAACACCCTCACCTGGCCGGGGACCACGAACCGGCGGCTCACGGTGTCGGGGCAGACCTACTGGGGTGACGGGTCCGTTCTACTCGTCGCGCTCGTCATCCGTTGCTCGACCACGATCGGGTTCCGGTCGTTCGCACCGCTCTCCGGTCAACGAATCGGGCTCCAGCTACGGAACCCTTCATTCGAGTGCTACATGCCCGGCGCGGTCGGTCCGTCGGGACTCGCGATCAGACAACGCTACGGCACCGGCTCGTCCACATGGGCCGTCGACAACCTGTCCTCTACGTCGTATTCCACGACCGCCTGGCACATCCTCACGTTCATCGTCGACCCGACCAACGGCACCGCCGGCAACCGCTCGTACTCCTATGTCGACGGCGGCTCCGCGATCCAGAACAACGTGCAGACCAACTCCCTGTCCGGCACCGCACAGTCCGCGGTGTTCGTCGGCGGCGACAACTGGCCCGACCAGGGCATGCACTACGACGACTGCCTCGCCGAAGCCATCTGCGTAGCCGGCGCCAACGCCACTGAAGCCAACCGCCAGTCGCTCCGCGACTACCTCAACACGAAATGGGCGATCTACTGATGTACGTCCGACTCATCGACGCCAACACGATCCAGGCCGCGCCGCCGACGTGGACGTGGCCCGACGGGTCGACCGCGTCGAACTTCCCGCAGTCTGACCCCGCCGTCCTGGCGTCCGCCGGGTTCCTCCCCTACGTCGACGGCACCCAACCGACCCCGACCCCGACCACCATCGTCGGGCCACCGACCTACACGTCCGACGGCACGAAGGTGACGAGCGCCTATGCGCTCGTAGCGAAGCCGGCAGAGCAGATCAACCAAGAGGCGATCCTGGCGTGGTTGGCGTCGGCACTCCCGACGCTCCGCACCCTCAACACGCAGGCGACGGCCCTGTCGACCGTCACGCTCACCGGGTCGACGACCACGGCGCTCCGTTCGGAGGTGCAGGGCTATCTCCGTCCGATCGGGTCGGGGCTCGCGACCCTCACCGACGGCATGATCCGCGCAGCCCGGCTCCTGTCGAACACCATCGACGGGGTGTCGTGACCCTCGTCGCGTACACGATCGCCCGCGACGAGGCCGCGATCATCGAACGGCTGTTGGCGTCGACCGCCGACGTCGTCGACCTGCACGTCGTCATCGACACCGGCTCAACCGACGACACCGTGGCCTGTGCCCGACAGCATCGGCACACGTTCGTCACCCGGCGGCCGTGGATCGACTTCGGGGCGAACCTCACCGAAGCGGTCCGGTACGCCAGCGAACTCGGCGGGTGGGCGTTGCGCCTCGACGCTGACATGACCGTCGACGCCCACCCCGACCTCGGCGCCTGGCTCGACGGCGACGCCGCCGGCGACGTGTACGACGTCACCGTCCACGACGGCGACCTCGACTACCGGCTCCCCCTGTTGACCCGATCGGGTCGCCCGTGGCGGTACGTCGGCGCCACCCACGAATCGCTCGACGTCGACGGCGCCGACCACGGCGGACCCCTCGTCGGCCTCGACGTCCACCACTACGCCGACGGCGGCGCCCGCGACGACAAGCATCGCCGCGACCTCGCCCTGCTCGCTGACGGGGTCGACGCCGGCGAGCCCCGCGCCACCTACTACGCCGCCCAGGCGCACTGGTGCCTCGGCCAGGTCGACGAGGCGATCGACCTCTACCTGCGTCGGGCCGGCATGGTTGACGGCTGGGAGGAGGAGCGCTGGCACGCCGCCTACCGGGCCGCGGACCTCGCCGGCGACGTCGACGCCCTGCTGGCGGTGTGGCGTCAGCGGCCGTGGCGCGCCGAACCGCTCGACGCGGCACGCCGACACGTCGCCGCTGACGGCGCCGGCGACGACCGGTTGTTCGTCGAACGGTCCGCCTACCGGCCCTGACCGGCGGCGACGGGTAGGCTGACGTCGTGACCGTTTGCGAACCGTGGGTGACCGCCGACGACCTGATGAGCGACGACGCCTGCTCGGGTCGCCTCGACGGCGTCAACGATGACCTGATCGCACGCGGCCTCGCCCTCGCCCAGGAAGTCCTGTTCCGGTTGAGCGGCGAACGGTTCCCGGGGCTCTGCACCGAGGTCGTGCGGCCATGCGGTCGGATGGCCGGCGCGTCCCGGTTGCGGTGGTCGACGAACGCTGGCTCCCTCGCCGAGTGGTCGTGGCGGCAGGGGTGGGGGCGGTGCGGTCACGCTGCCGACGCCTGCGGGTCGTCGACGTTGCCGCGGGTGCCGCTGGGTCGTTACCCGGTCGTGTCGGTCGACTCGGTGTGGATCGACGCGACGGTGCTCGACGTCACCGACTACACGGTCGAGGACAGCCGGTACCTCGTCCGCCTCGACGGCGAGGGCTGGCCGTGCTGCCAGCGCCTCGACCGCGACTACCTGACCGACGACGACACGTTCGCCGTCGAGTTCACCTACGGCCGAGCCGCCGACGACGCCGCCGTCGCCGCGCTGATGACGTACGCCCCCGAGGTCATCCTGGCGCTGTGCCCCGGGTCGACCGACTGCGCGCTCCCGGCCCGGGTCCAGTCGATCACCCGCCAGGGCGTCACCGCCACGATCGTCGACCCGCTCGACTTCCTCGACAACGACCGCACCGGCATCGTCGTCGTCGACGCTTGGCTGAAGGCCGTCAACCCGAAGGGCCGCCGCGGTGCCGCCCGGGTGTCGGCCCCGACCGGCAAGCCCGTCACCCGCCTCGTCGACGGGCCGACCGGGTCGTGACGTGGCCGACGTGTCGGGGCTCCGGGCCCGGCTGACCGCTGCGGCGACCGCCGCGCACGCCGCCGCCGTCGAAGCCGAACTGCGTCTGCTGGACGCGGTCGTGCCGATCGGCGACGGGCCCGGTCACGCCGGCGAGGGCGGCCAACGCCTGATCGACAGCCGCCAGGTCGAGTCGAACGGGCCGCTGTCGACGACGATCCGCTACCCGGGACCGATCGCGAACTACCTGGACGCCGGCACCGGCCCGCACATCATCCGGCCGAGGGCCGGCAAGGCGTTGGCGTTCGTGTGGCCGGGCGGCCCGCCCGAGTTGGCGGCGAACCGGGCGCAGTCGTTCTTCGTGCTCGACCACGTCAACCACCCGGGGTCGACGAAGCACGTCGGGTGGTGGTCTCGGTACATGGCGCCCGACGTGTGGTCCCGGCTGCTGGCCGATGCGTTCGCCGAGGCGGCCGCCCGAGCCTGACCCGAGAAATCTTCGGGAGGGGGGTTGACTCGGGGTCGGACCCCGGGGTATGATGTCTATATGATGAACACCGCAACCGCCGCCATCACCGCCGCCCGCCACACCGTGACCTCGACGTCGCCCACCACCGGCCAGGCCCGGCAGTTCAAGGCCGTCACCGTCACCCGCGACGGTGAGACCATCCTGCGCCGCAGCCGTTGGGCCGACGCCGCTTCCGCCACGGTGGCGATCGTCCGGCTCGCCGACAACGCCTGCTGGCTCGCCAGCAAGCGGGGCCCGTTCTACGCCACCGCAACGGCGAGCCCCGACTACGCCGTCGCCGACATCGACGACCTCGACTGAAGCCGCCGGCCCCGCCCAACCCGGGCGGGGCCCCGAACCCCCCGAAGGGACCCCCGATGAACACCCTCCCCGTCACCGCCCGCCGCACCGCCACGATCGGCTACCGAGCCGAGTGGGCGTTCCCCGCCGTCCGGGTCATCGTCGACGGCGACCGCCCCGGCACCGCCGACCTCGCCTGCACCCTGCGCGACGACGTCACCGACGTCCACGTCCGCTTCGACGACGCCCCCGACGCCGACGCCGCCGTCTGGATGCCCGCCGCCCGAGTGGTCGCCGTGCTCGCCTGAGCGCCGCCACCCGGCTACGATCCCCCGTGTCATCGGGGTCCACGGCCCTCGCCCTACCACCCCCGTCGTCGTCAACCTCGGGGTGGGGCGGGGGCCGTG
>JAKOVH010000034.1 GCA_029782145.1 Actinomycetes bacterium
TTCGAGGTCGTGTTGTCGGCCAGGACCTTGCCGCCGGTCTGGCAGGTCGGGCAGTAGTTGACCGTGTAGGCGTTGTACTCCACCGCTCGCACCGTGTCGCTGCACACCGGGCACGGCTCACCGGCGCGCTTGTAGACGTTGCCCGGCCGCTCGGCCGACGAGCTCATCGACTCCCGCGCCCGCTCGACGGCGAGGGCGTCGTCGATGCAGGCGTGGATGGCGTCGTGGAGCCGATCGACGTCGTCGTCGGAGAGCTTGGCGGTGGACGCGAAGGGCGAGAGCTTCGCCCGGTGGCAGATCTCGCTCGAGAGGCGGCGGCCGATGCCCGCGATGTGGCGCTGGTCGCGCAAGAAGCCGTGGACCCGCATCGACGTGGCCGCCAGCGCGGCGGCCAGCCCGACCCGGTCGAGGCCGAGGGCGTCGGGCCCGAGCCCCTGGATCGGCGGCTGGCCGGTGGGGTCGCCGGCCACCACCCACACCCCGGCCCGCTTCTCCTTGGCCATCTCGGTCAGCAGCAGGGCCGAGCCGTCGTCGAAGGTCCAGCGGGCCAGGCCGCCCTTGGGCTTGGCCGACTGCTTGGCGTCGGGCTCCAGCCGTCCGCCCTGCATCAGGTGCACGACGAAGCGCTCCTCGCCGAAGCCGAGCAGCAGGTACTTCCCGATGCGGGCCACGTCGCGGAGCTCGGTGCCGACCAGGCCGGCGGGGTCGGGCGAGACGGTCTTGAGGGCGGTGAAGGTGAGCGGCCGGAAGCCCGCCAGGGTGCGGCCGCCGAAGGCGGCGCTGAGCCGCTCGGCGTGGGCCTGGAGCTCGGGCAGCTCGGGCATCGTCGGTGGCCTCTCAGCCCACCTGGTCCCGCAGCGGCGCGAGCGCGTCGGTGAGCGACGCCAGCAGCTCGTGGTGGTGCAGCAGGGCGCCCACGTCACCGCCGACGCGCAGGTGGCCGGCCATGAACGCCGCCTGGGCGCTGGTCTCGCCCCGCTGGATCCCTGTCGCCGTGGCCCGGTCGCAGGTGAAGGTGACGGTGGCGTCGGCGGCGGCACCTTGCGTCAACGAGACCCGCCCGTCGTCGATGCGCACGTGCCACGTCGTCGGGGGCGGCGGATCCGTCACCGTCTGCTGCAGCACCAGCTGGGCCCCCCGAGTGGCGGCGGCCAGGCGCACGTCGGCGCGCAGGGCCAGGTCGGCGGCCCGGAACCAGGCGGGGGAGAGGTACTCCGGCACGTCCCGCAGACTAGGGGCGTCGGGGACGTGCCGGTCCGTCGCCGTCCCGGGGCACCGGCTCGCGCCGGCTCGGAGCGGCTCGGGCCGGCCGGGGCGGGGCTCCTCTGTACCCATCTCCGGCCCGGTCGAGAACCCCTGAACCGGCGAACCACCACGACCACGGCGCCGGCGTGACGCAACTAACTGAGCCGGCAAAATTCCTCGGCCGGTGCGTGTCGGGACGAGGCGCGTTGGCGTTATCTTGTGGCTCCATGTCGAAACGTCCTCCCGCCGCCCCCGGCGACCTCAACGTGAAGCTGATGCGGGTCGCGCGGGCCCACCGCACGCTCGCGGCGTCCCTCCTGTCCGAGGTCGGGCTCCATCCCGGCCAGGAGGCGCTGCTGATGGAGCTCTGGGACCACGACGGCCGCACCCAGGCCAACCTGGCCGAGTCCCTCGGGGTCGAGCCGCCCACCGTCACCAAGATGCTCCAGCGCATGGAGAACGCCGACCTCGTCGACCGCCGCCCCGACGCCACCGACCGTCGGGCCATCCGGGTGTACCTCACCCCCAAGGGGCGCCGGCTCAAGGGCCGGGTCGACAAGCTGTGGGCCGAGCTGGAGGCGCGCACCGTCGCCGGGCTCTCCGACCGCCAGCGGTCCACCCTGCGGTCGCTGCTCAACGCCCTCGAGGGCAACCTGTCGTCCTGACGGCGGCCCGGCCGGGCCCGTTCGGTACAGTCCTGGCGACACGAGCGCAGCCGATCGTCGCGGCGGCGTCGCACCCCCGGAGGGCAGACATGGGCTTCCTCGACAAGGTCAAGGAGCAGGCCAACACGTTGGCCAACACGGTCAACGAGACGGTGTCCAAGGGCCAGCAGTCGATCGACCAGAGCACGTCGCGCAAGCACGCCGACGGCCTCCTGCGCGACCTGGGCGCGTTGGTCTACGCCCGTGAGAGCGGGCGGGCCACCGACACGACCGAGGCCGACATCCAGCGGCTGCTCACCGACCTGCAGGCCCACGAGGTCCAGGGTGGCGCCGTCGACCTCTCCGACCACTCCCGTCCACCCGCCCCCGGCCAGGCGGCAGCGCCGCCCGCCCCGGGCGCGGGAGCCCCGCCGCCCCCGCCGGCCGCCGCTGCGGCTCCGCCCGCGCCCGGCACCGCCACGCCCCCGCCCCCGCCGGCGGCGCCCGCTGCGCCACCCGCGCCGGGCACCGTCGCCCCGCCGCCTCCGCCCGGCACGGTGGCACCCCCTCCACCGCCCGGCACGGTGGCACCTCCGCCCCCGCCCGGCTCGGTGTCGTAGCCGACGCCGGATCGTGCTCCGCGTCCTCAGCCAGGTCGGTCGCCTGGAGGCGCTCTCGCTCCCCGACGACGTCGCCGAGCGGGTGGAGGTCGTGCCCATCCCGGCCGAGGGAGAGCTGCACGACGGCCTCACCGGCGAGATCCTCATCACCCGGCCCTCACGGGTGCCCAACCTGGCTCACGTGCTCAGCCGCGGCGTCCGGTGGGTCCACCTCATCGGCACCGGCATCGACGACTTCCCCCTCGAGCTCGTGGGCCCCGACTGCGTCCTCACCAACTCACGGGGCCTGAGCGCGGTGCCCATCTCGGAGTGGGTGCTGGCGTGCATGCTGGCGTTCGAAAAGCGGCTCCCGGAGTCGTGGGTGCACGAGCCGCCGCCGCGCTGGAACATCCCCGACCCGCCGCTCGGCACGCTCGCCGGGCGCACGCTGGCGCTGCTGGGCCTGGGCGGCATCGGCACGGCGGTGGCCACCCGGGCGCTGCCGTTCGGCATGGAGGTCAAGGCGCTGCGCCACCGCGCCGCGCCCAGCCCGATCGACGGGGTGCGCCTGGTGCACTCGATCGACGAGCTGGTCGCCGGCGCCCACCACCTGGTGCTCGTGGCCCCGCTCACCGACGCCACCCGCGGCCTCCTCGACCGTCGCGCCTTCGCCGCCATGGAGCCCGGCGTCCACCTGGTGAACGTGGCGCGGGGCCCGATCGTGGTGGAGGACGACCTGCGCCACGCCCTCGACGACGGCATCGTCGTCTGCGCCAGCCTCGACACCACCGACCCCGAGCCGCTCCCCGAGGGGCACTGGATGTACCGCCACCCGCAGGTGCGGGTCAGCCCCCACGTGTCCTGGAACTGGCCGGGGGCGTTCGCCGCCATGTTCGAGACGTTCGGCGAGAACCTCCGCCGCTACCTCGACGGGCGACCGCTGCTGTCGGTCGTCGACCCCGCCGCCGGCTACTGACGTGCCGGCCGCCCCTGGGCCCCGGGGGCCGGACCCGGCCGACGAGGGTCGCCACCCCGCCAGTGCGCTGGAACGCTGGACCTTCACGGCCGGTGGCATGGGAGGTGCGGTGCCCCGCCTCCTCGTGGTGCACCTGACGTTGCTCGACGGCGACGGCCGGGCGGCGTTCGCCGCCGCGCTCAGCACCGGGAGCTCCTCGGCGGTGGTGCTGGTGGCCGACGACCTCGACCTGCCCCGGGTGGGGCTGGAGCTGCGGGGCCCGGGGCTGTGGGCGGACCACAACGTCGAGGAGCCGTTCGAGCGGTGGAGCCTCGGTCTCGAGGCGTTCGGTGTCGGTGTCGACGTGCCACCGGCCACCGACCTCGACGTGCTGTTGGCGTCGCGCGGCTCGCCCGAGCTGCGGGGCGACCGGGTGCCGGTCGGCTGGGACCTCGAGTGGACGAGCGTCGAGGCGCCCGAGGTCGAGCCGGCGGCCGCAGCGGCCCTCGGCGGCTACCGGGTCGCCTGCCGGGTCGAGGGCGAGGTCGTGGTCGGTGCCGGCCGCCTCGAACTCGACGAGGCGGGGGAGCGGACCCACCACTGGTGACCGGCTGCCCCGCCCGGGCGAGCGGTCGGCGGGCCACTAACCTCGTCCGGATGCGCAGCAGCCTCCTCGCCTCGATCGGGATCGACCCGCAGCGGCTGATCGAGTCCGTCGGGCTCATCGGCCTGTGGGCGGTGATCTTCGCCGAGTCCGGCATCATGATCGGCTTCTTCCTGCCCGGCGACTCGCTGCTGTTCACCGCGGGGCTGCTCACCTCGGGCCTGGAGCTCGACAACGGCAAGGAGTTCGTCCTCGCCGGAGGCCACGTGTGGCTGGTCGCCCTGGGCTGTGCCATCGCCGCCGTCGCCGGCGACCAGGTCGGCTACCTGTTCGGCCAGAAGGTCGGCCCGTCGCTGTTCCGCCGCCCCGAGTCGAGGCTGTTCAAGCCCGAGTACGTCATGAAGGCCGAGCTGTTCTTCGAGCGGCACGGCGCCAAGGCGATCGTGCTCGCCCGCTTCGTGCCGGTGGTGCGCACCTTCACCCCCATCGTGGCCGGCACCTCCAACATGCACTACCGCACGTTCGTCAGGTACAACGTCATCGGCGGCGTGCTGTGGTCGGTGGGGTTCGTGCTGCTCGGCTACTGGCTCGGCCAGACGTTCCCCTGGATCGGCAAGAACATCGAGCTCGCCGTGCTGGTCATCGTGCTGTTCTCGGTCGTCCCCATCGGCATCGAGTTCTGGCGCCACCGCCGCAAGGCGAAGCTCGACGCCGCCCTGGCCGAGTACAACGAAGAGCACCCCTGACCCTCCGCCCGGGGGGTCGGTGGGTCACTCGCCGGCCACGTCGCGCCGGGCCAGCGCCGCCACGCCGGCGGCCGCGGCCAGCAGGCCGAGGCCGACGAGCCACGCCACGGCGGACCACCGCAGCGGAGCCGCCGGCACGGGCGTGAGGTGCGACAGCAGCGACGAGTCGAGGACCCACCGGTTCGTCGTGAGCGAGGAGCCGACCACCTCCACCACGAACGACCACAGGATCACCGCGTACAGCACGGGTGTGGCGATCCGGGGCACCAGCCCGTAGAGCAGCGCACCGATCCCCAGCACGGCGACGGCCGGGGCGGCGGTGTTCGCGCCGGCCTGGAGCATCCGGCCGAGCGGGATGGCGTTGCTCCCGCCGATGGTGCCGAGCCACCCGCCGAGCGCGCACGCCAGCCCGGTGGCGGCCACGAGCACCACCCCGAACCCCAGCCGGCCCGCCGCCCACTGCGTGCGGCTCACCGGTCGGGCCAGGAGGTTGTCGAGGTGGCCGCCGGCCTCCTCGTGGCGCATGGCGGCGATCTGGCCAGCGGCGGCGAAGGCGACGAGCGGCGCGATGTACAAGAACTCGTAGCCGAGCCAGGCGGCCGACCCGCCGGCCTGCCCACCGAGCCGGGTGACCGTCTCGTTGAGCGAGCCGTTGCCGATGTCGGCCGTGCCGGCCGTGCGGGCCACGACACCGAAGACGGCGGCGAGGGCGCCGAGCCCGACGGCCCAGGCGACGAGCACCCAGCGCTCCAGGCGCACGACCAGTCCCAGCGGGCTGTCGAGGAGCCGGGTGCCGCTCGTCGGCACCTGCGGCCGAGCCAGGGCACCGGCGCCGACGTCGCGTCGCTCCGCCAGCGCCAGGGTGGCCACCACGCACGCCCCGACCAGCACGGCGATGGGCACGAGCGCCCACGGGGCCGAGCCCGTCAGCGGGCGCAGGTTCTCCACCCAGCCGAGGGGCGAGAGCCACCGCAACCAGCCCAGGCCGTCGGCGGAGTCGGCCACCGCCCGCACCACGAGCGAGCCGGCGAGCACCGCCGCGCCGAGCCCGTTGGCGTGGCGCCGGTTGGTGCCGAGCTGGCTCGTCACCGCCCCGACGGCGAGGAAGATCGCCGCGCCGGCCACGAGGGCGGTGGCGTAGAACCATGAGGCGCCGAGCGTGAACCCCACGCTCGAGCGGGTGCCGGCCACGACGAGGGCGATCGACGTCACCGCCCACAGGGCCGCGAAGCCGGCGCCGAGGCCGACGAGGGCCTGGCCCGTCGCCGTGCGCCGGGTGGTCCGCCCGGCGAGCAGGAGCTCCCAGCGGCCGGCGTCCTCCTCGCCCCGCAGCAGGCGCGTGGCGGTGAGCAGACCCCAGATGGCGCCCACGATCACCAGCAGCCCGAAGACCCGCCACGCCACGAACCCCTCGATGGTGTCGAGGCGGTGCCCGACACCCGTGACGGCGGCGAGCCCGGCGTTGGTGCCGATGGTGCGAGCGAGCTCGGTGCGCGACTCGAGCGTCGGGAAGTTGTGGGTGTAGGACAGCGCCTCGTTGGCGGCCAGCCCTCCGAAGAGCAGGCCCCACACCACGCCCGAGCGCAGCGCCCGCCGGGCCGTGCGCCCGGCGACCACCGTCGCCGTGCCCCTCACCGGCTGGGCCTCGTCAGCTCGCACCGGCCCCGTCCCCGTGCCCGTCCCCGTCCCCGGCCCCGGCCGGTCCGCCGTCGCCGTAGTGGGCGATGAACAGCTCCTCGAGCGACGGCTCCCGGCTGAGCAGCTGGTGCACCCCCGACGCGGCCAGCACGCCGAGCAGCGGCTCCACCGAGCCGACGACCTGGCAGCGGACGTGGTTGCCGGTGACCTCCACCGCCGTCACGCCGGGCACCCGGCGCAGGTCGGGCGGGACGTCGTCGAAGGTGGCGTCGACGGAGAGAGCGGACAGGTGGCGCATCTCGGCCAACGTGCCGATCTCCACGAGCTCGCCGGCGCGGATGATCGCCACCCGGTCGCTCAGCGCCTCGACCTCGCTGAGGATGTGCGAGGAGAGGAACACCGCCTGGCCCCGCCGGCGGGCGTCGGCCACCGCCTCACGGAACTCCTGCTCCATGAGCGGGTCGAGCCCGGTCGTGGGCTCGTCGAGGATCAACAGGTCGGCTCGGGAGCTCAGGGCGGCGATGAGCAGCACCTTCTGGCGGTTGCCCTTGGAGTAGGCCCTGACCCGCTTCGACGGGTCGAAGCGGAACCGCTCGACCAGCTCGTCGCGGTAGCGCTCGTCCACCTGGCCCTGCACCCGGCCGAGCAGGTGGAGGGCCTCCGTGCCGGTCAGGCCGGGCCACAGGTTCGCCTCGCCGGGCACGTAGGCGACCCGCCGGTGGGCCTCCGCCGGGCGGCGCTGGGCGTCGACGCCGAACAGCTCGGCCCGGCCGCCGCTGGCCCGGGCCAGCCCCAGCAGGCAGCGGATGGTGGTGGTCTTGCCGGCGCCGTTCGGGCCCAGATACCCGACGACCTCGCCGGCCGCCACCTCGAGGTCGAGGGGCTGCAGCGCCACGGTGGCGCCGAACCGCTTCGACAGCTGCTGGGTCCGGATCGCTGCGACCATCGGCGCCTCCCGCCTCGTGGCGACCATCGTCGACGGGACACCGTGGGCGAGCAAGGGCCGACCGGCCCTGGTCGGGACCCCGGGCGCGCCGGTGCCGCCCACCGGGATGGTGGACGGCACCGGGTCACCGGCGGGTCGCCGGTGGCGTCAGCGGCGGGTCAGTGCGAGAACTCGACCTTCGGCAGCCGCCGGTCGAGCCAGCCGGGGAGCCACCAGTTGCGGTCGCCCAGAAGCCCCATCAGCGACGGCACCAGCATCATCCGGATCACCGTGGCGTCGAGCAGCACGGCGAGGGCGAGGGTGACGCCGAGCTCGGTCGGCGGGATGGGGCCGGTCACCCCGAAGGCCACGAACACCACGATCATGATGAGGGCGGCGTTGGTGATGGGCCGGCCCGTGCGGGCGATGCCGTCGCGGATGGCCCGCTGGGTGTCCTCGGTGTCCTCGTAGCGCTCACGGATGGCGGCGAGGAGGAACAGGTTGTAGTCCATCGACAGGCCGAACAGCAGGGCGAAGAAGAACAGCGGCGCCCAGGCGTCGACGAACCCCTGGTGGTGGATGCCGAGCAGCCCGGCCCCGATCCCGTGCTGGAACACGATGGTGGCGAAGCCGAAGCTGGCGGCCACGCTGATCAGGTTCAAGAAGATGGACGACACGGCGATGGTCAGGCTGCGGAACACCACCAGCAGCAGGACGAACGCCACGACCATGATCGCCCCGATGGCGAGCGGCGCCCGCCCGATGAGGACGTCGGTCAGGTCGTGGTTCTGCGAGGCGGGCCCACCGACGAGCGCGTCGGGGACGGCGGCTCCGACGTCCTCCCGCAAGCGGGTCACGAGGTCCATGGTGGCCTGGTCGTCGACCGGCGTGGTCGGGGTGACCCGCACCACCGTGCGACCGGTGGTCGCGGCCGGCTCGGCCACGACCCGGGCGTCCATCACGCCGCGGTCGGCCTGGGCGATGGCCACCACCTGAGGGGCCTCGCCGGCGGGGACGGTGACGAAGATCGGGGCGGCGGCGCCGGGGCCGAAGGCGGCCACGAGCTGGTCGTACCCGTCACGGCTCGAGCGGCCCTCGTCGACCACCCGGGCGCCCGGCATGCCGAGCTTCATCCCGAGCGCCGGGGCGGCCAGGGCGAGCAGCACGGCCAGGCCGATGGCGAGGGTGATGCCGGGGCGCTTCAGGGCCTTGCCGGTCCAGCGGGCCCAACGGCCCTCGGCGCCCCGGTCGTGGTCCTTCTCCTTCTTGACCAGCACGCGGTCGCCGAGGGCGACGAGGACGGCGGGCAGCAGCGTCAGCGAAGCGAACGCCACGGCGACGACCGACAGGATCATGCCGAGGGCCATGGAGCGGAACACCATGACCGGCACCACGAAGATGGCGCCCAGCGAGAGCACGACGGCCAGCGCCGACAGGAACACGGCCTTGCCGGCGGTGTTCAAGGTGGCGGCCACCGCCTCGGTGGCGCTCTTGCCGTCCTCGCGCTCCTCGCGGTAGCGAGAGACGATGAAGAGGCTGTAGTCGATGCCGACGGCCAGGCCGATCATCATCGAGAAGTTCATCGACCACACCGACGTGGGCGTGCCGATGCCGATCAGGTGCAGGACGGCGAAGCTCACCGCCATGCCGGCGATGGCGAGCAGCAGCGGCAGCCCGGCGGCGACGAGGGCGCCGAAGGCGACGACGAGCAGGATCATGGTGGGCACGCCGGAGAGCAGCTCGGCGAAGTGCAGCGCCTCGGAGTTGGCCTTGTTGAAGTCGCTCCAGACCGCCCACTCGCCGGTGACCTCGGCGGTGGCGCCGTTCGGCAGCGACACCTTGTCGACGAAGTCGATGAGCTTGCCGGCCGACTCGGGCCGGTCGGCGTCCTGCTTGGCCCACAGGTCGACGGGCACGAGGATGGTGCGGCCGTCCTGGGACACCATGCCGGCCTCCGGTGGGATGCTCAGCGGGTCGACGACCTGGGCGGCGCCGGGCGCCCCGGCCAGATCGGCGACGAGCTGCCGGACCGCCGAGGGGTCCTGGCTCACGGGGACGTCCTGGTGCACGACCACGACGGCGGACTCGGCCCCGACCTGCGGGAAGTCGCGGCGGAGCTCGTCGCGGACCTTCGCCGACGTGGAGCCGGCGGCGTCCCAGCCCGCGCCGGACAGGGCGTGCTCCACGGTGATGGCGAGGGGCGCGGCGAGCAGGGCCACGAGGAGCCACGCCAGCATGACCCGCTTGCGGCGGCGGGCGGCGAAGCGCCCGAGCCGGGCGAACCAGGGCTGGTGGGCCCGGTCGAGGTGGTCGAGCTCGTGCTCCGGGTGGACCGGCGCGGAGTGAGCGTCGGGTGGGTCGGCGTTGATGGTCATCGGTGGGCTCCTCCCAATACCCCGGTGGGTATGAAGAGGGTACCCCAGGGGGTATCGGGCCACAACCCCCGAGCCGCAGCGCCCGAGCCAGCCGGTGCCGAGAACGGCGACCGGCGCCGCCTGCCTCCATGCGGAGGTGGTTCGGCGCCGGACGGATCGGCGATGGTGGGAGGCCGCGGGCGGCCTGGGGCTCAGCCCTGACCGATGAGCTTGCGGTTCTTGATCTTCGACTTGAGGTAGTCGCGGTTCATGAGGGCGATGAAGTCGATCGGGATCTCCTTCGGGCACGCTTCCTGGCACTCGCCGTAGTTCGTGCAGGAGCCGAAGAACAGCTCCATCGTCTCGACCATGTCCTCGGTGCGCTTCCAGCGCTCGGCCTGGCCCTGAGGGAGCAGGTTGAGGTGGGCGAGCTTGGCCGAGGTGAACAGCTGGCCGGCGCCGTTGGGGCACGCCGCCACGCAGGCGCCGCAGCCGATGCAGGCCGCCGCGTCCATGGCCGTGTCGGCGGCTGGCTTGGGGACGAGGATCTCGTTGGCGTCGCGGGGGGCGCCGGTGTCGGCCGAGATGTAGCCGCCGGCCTCGATGATGGCGTCGAGGGCGCTGCGGTCGACCATCAGGTCCTTCTGCACCGGGAAGGCGGCGGCCCGCCACGGTTCGATGACGATGGTCTCGCCGTCGGTGAACTTGCGCATGTGCAGCTGGCAGGTGGCCGTGCCCTTCTGGGGGCCGTGGGCCTGGCCGTTGATCATCAGCCCGCAGGTGCCGCAGATGCCCTCACGGCAGTCGCTGTCGAAGGTGATCGGCTCGCGGCCGTCCTCGATGAGGGCCTCGTTGACGTTGTCGAGCATCTCGAGGAAGGACATCTCGTCCTTCACGTCGTTCGCCTGGTAGGTCTCGAAGCGGCCCGCCGCGTCGGGGCCCTCCTGACGCCAGACCTTGAGGGTGAGGTTCACGTGGTCTCCAGGGGGTCAGGGTCTACTTGTAGGAGCGGACGGTCGGCTTGACGAACTCGAACACGAGGGGCTCTCGGTGCAGGTTCGGGACGTTGCCCTTGCCCGTGTACTCCCAGGCCCCGACGAAGGAGAAGTTCTCGTCGTCGCGCTGGGCCTCGCCCTCCTCGGTCTGGTGCTCGACCCGGAAGTGGCCGCCGCAGGACTCCTCGCGCATGAGGGCGTCACGGCACATCAGCTCGCCGAGCTCGAAGAAGTCGGCGACCCGGCCCACCTTCTCGAGGGACTGGTTGACGCCGTCGGGGTCGCCGAGCACCCGCACGTTCTTCTCGAACTCCTCGCGCAGGGCGGGGATCTCGGTGAGCGCCTTCTCGAGCCCGTTCCTCTCGCGGGCCATGCCGCAGTACTCCCACACGAGCTTGCCCAGCTCACGGTGGTAGTGCTCGGGGGACTTGGTGCCGCCCACCGAGATCCAGCGCTTGACCTCGTCGCGGATGCCCTGCTCGGCCTGGGCGAACGCCGGGTCGTCGGTGCTCACCGGTGCCTGGCCGAGCAGCCCGGCGAGGTAGTCGCCGATGGTGTAGGGCACCACGAAGTAGCCGTCGGCCAGGCCCTGCATGAGCGCCGACGCGCCGAGGCGGTTGGCCCCGTGGTCGGAGAAGTTGGCCTCACCCAGCGCGTAGAGCCCGGGGATGTTGGTCATGAGGTTGTAGTCGACCCACAGCCCGCCCATCGTGTAGTGCGAGGCGGGGTAGATGCGCATCGGGACCTTCATCGGGTCCTCGTCGGTGATGCGCTCGTACATGTCGAACAGGTTGCCGTAGCGCTCGAACACGACGTTCTGTCCGAGCCGGCCGATGGCGTCGGAGAAGTCGAGGTACACACCGTTCTTGAGCGGCCCGACGCCCCGGCCCTCGTCGACGACGACCTTGGCGGCGCGAGACGCGATGTCGCGTGGCGCCAGGTTGCCGAACGAGGGATAGCGCCGCTCGAGGTAGTAGTCGCGCTCGTCCTCGGGGATCTGGTCGGGCGCACGGTTGTCGTCGTGCTTCTTCGGCACCCAGATGCGCCCGTCGTTGCGCAGCGACTCGGACATGAGAGTGAGCTTCGACTGGAACTCGTCGCTGGCCGGGATGCAGGTGGGGTGGATCTGGGTGTAGCACGGGTTGGCGAAGGCGGCGCCCTTCTTGTGGGCCCGCCACGCCGCCGTGACGTTGCAGTTCATGGCGTTGGTCGACAGGTAGAAGGCGTTGCCGTACCCGCCGGTGGCGAGCAGGGTGGCGTGGCCCGACCAGCTGCGCACCTCGCCGGACACGAGGTCGCGGGTGACGATGCCCACGCACACGCCGTCCTTGGTGACGACGTCGAGCAGCTCGGTCTTGGTGTGCAGCTCGACCCGCCCGAGCGACACCTGCTGCATGAGGGCCTGGTAGGCGCCGAGCAGCAGCTGCTGGCCGGTCTGGCCCCGGGCGTAGAAGGTGCGGCTCACCTGGGCCCCGCCGAAGGAGCGGTTGTCGAGCAGGCCGCCGTACTCGCGGGCGAAGGGCACGCCCTGGGCGACGCACTGGTCGATGATGTTCACGCTGACCTGGGCCAGGCGGTACACGTTCGACTCGCGGGCCCGGAAGTCGCCGCCCTTCACCGTGTCGTAGAAGAGCCGGTAGATGCTGTCGCCGTCGTTCTTGTAGTTCTTGGCGGCGTTGATGCCGCCCTGGGCGGCGATCGAGTGGGCCCGGCGAGGCGAGTCGTGGAAGGTGAAGCACTTCACCTGGTAGCCGAGCTCGGCCAGGGTGGCCGCGGCCGAGGCGCCGGCGAGGCCGGTGCCCACCACGAGCACGGTGAACTTCCGCTTGTTGGCGGGGTTCACCAGCTTCATGGTGAAGCGGTGGTTGTCCCAGCGTTCCTCGATGGGACCGGACGGGACCTTGGAGTCGAGGGTGATCGTGCTCATGCGTGCCTCTCTCAGCCGACCACGCCGGCCAGGACCATGATCGGGAACGAGATGTTGACGCCCGCGACGAGGATGGCGAAGCCGGCGGCGAACCCACGCCGGATCGGGTTGTGGCGGGGGTTGAATCGGGGGCTCATGGAGCCGACGGTCTGAAACAGGCTCCACGTGCCGTGGTAGAGGTGGAAGCCGAGGGCCAGGTTGCCGATGATGTAGAGCAGCGCCACCGGCCACCGGTCGAGGCTGTAGGCCAGGTTCTGGTAGGCCTCGCCGCGCACGAACTCGGAGTTCACGGCGTGGATGCCCCAGGTCAGGTCGGCCAGATGGAACAGCAGGAACAGCCCGACGATGATGCCGCTCCAGCGCATGGTGCGGGCCGCCCAGCTCACGGCGACGTAGTCGCGCGGCGACTGGTACTTCGTGGGCCGGGCCTTGCGGTTGATGACGGTGAGGCCGTAGGCGCAGTGGATGTGCAGCACGAAGGCCACGATCAGGCCGATGCGCATCAGCCACAGCGCCACCGTGCGGGGCAGGATCGGCACCAGCAGCTCGCGGAGGAACTCGGCGTAGTGGTTGAAGTCCACCGGGCCGAGGTACATCTTCAGGTTGCCGACCATGTGGAAGAACACGAAGCCCATCAGCGCGACGCCGGTGAGGGCCATGACCCACTTCTTGCCGACCGACGACCGGTAGAGGTCGACGACCGGGAACGGGCTCCGCCGGTGCCGCTCGGCGATGGGCCGCGACGTGATGTCGGGCGTGAGGGCAGGCGGTTCCTTGGTTGCTGTCACGAGCGAACCCTTCGACTTTCCGATTCCGAGATGCCTGTCGAGGTGACGAGCCGATGAGACCGCTCGGCGCGATGATGAGGTCGCCTGCGGGCGGTTTCACGCTACCCACCGCCCACCGGGGGAGGCGAACCGTGGTCGGGCGCGCGGATCGCGCCTCAGCGCTCGAGCGTGCGGTGGGCGCAGCGCCGGTGGACGACCTGCCCACCCCGCCGCAGCACGACCTCGACGTCGAGCACGGCCGGCGCGGCAGCGGCCGGCGCGGCAGCGGCCGGCGGCTCGGGCACCACGAACCCGACGGCGCCGACGCGCACCACCTCGTCGGGGCCGACGGCGCCCTCCCAGCCGCGGCGCACGATCGGTTCGCCGGCGGCGCCGTGCCAGCGCACCACGACCTCGGCCCGCAGGTCCTCGACGGCGGCCCGCAGGTCGCTGACGACGTGCAGGTCGAGCGCGACCCGGTCGCCGGTGCGCAGCACCTCCGGGAGCTCGTCGAGCACGGCGATGACCGGCGCGCAGGCCGCGACGAAGGCGTCCCACGCCGGCTTGGGTGAGCGCTCGTGGTCGAGGAGCGCCGCGGTGGCGCCCGGTGCGGGGTCGCCGAGGGCGAAGGCGGCGAACCCGCCGGCGGGGCGGTACTTGAGGCGGCGCAGGGTCTCGACGTGCCGGCGCACCACCTCGGCCTGGTGGGCCTGGGCGGCCGCCGCCCAATCGGCGAGCGAGGGGTGCTGGTGGGGCGGCACGTGGCGCCCGACCGGGCCCAGCTCGAGGGCGAACCGGGCCGAGAGGTCGCGCCAGTCGAGGTCGGGCCAGCGCTGCGCCGCGTCTCCGTCGGGGTCGAGCACGCCGCCGTCGGCCCCGGGCGCCTGGGCGCCGAACTCGGCGACGAAGCGGCCGAGCCGCGGCCACCACCGCAGCAGCCGGCCCAGGTCGCCGGGGCGACCCCAGCGCCAGCCGGCCCACAGGTGGGTCGACGAGCCGGAGAGCTGCGGCAGGTGGGGCCACACGCCGCTGTGGGGGAGCACGGGGCGGCTGCCGTCGCTCGTGGCCAGGGTCTCGGCCACCGCCCGGTCGAGGAAGGTGCGGTTCCACGACGGGAGGGCCTGGGCGGCCAACCACCGCAGCCGGGCCCGCCGCCGGGTGCTGGCCGTGCCCGCGCGCCAGGTGCGGGGGTCGCCGCCCCAGGGCTCGTGGTGGGCGCACCACACCAGCAGCGAGGGGTGGTGGGCGAGCTCGTCGACCACGTGGCGGGCCAGGCGGCGCGCCGAGGACTTGGCCTGGCGTTGGAGCGCCCACTGGATCGGAAGGTCCTGCCACAGCAGGACCCCGAGCCGGTCGGCCTCCTCGTAGAGCTCCGGGCGGGCGATGTGGCCGTGGACGCGCAGCAGGTCGAGGCCGGCGTCGGCGGCCAGCCGGACGTCGGCGGCCACCTCGTCGGGGGTGGCCTCGGCCAGCAGCTCCCGGGTGGGCCCCACGGCGACGCCCTTGAGGAAGAGCTGCTCGCCGTTGACGCTCGTGACGAAGTCGTCCATGCGGACCTGGCGCAGGCCCGTGCGCCACCGGTGGACGTCGCTCACGTCGTCGTCGACGAGCACGTCGACACCGACGTCGTAGAGGGGCTGGGCGCCCAGCGCCCGGGGCCACCACAGCTCGGGCCGGGGGACGGGGACGATGAACTCGATGCGGTTCTCGCCGGTGGCCAGCGGGTGCTCGCGCTCCACCACGGCGACCGCCTGGTCGAGGGCATCGTCTCCGCTGCCCGCGGAGCGCTCGCCCGACGCCACGGCGTCGTCGACCTTGGCCACCCACGTGCGCAGGGTGACCGAACGGGGCTCGTCGCAGTCGAGCACCACCCGCACGGCGAGGGTGGCCCGCTCGGACCCGGCCTCGGTGCAGCGCAGGCGGCAGTGCCGGATGCGCACCGGTCCGGTGGTGTGCAGCCTCACCGGGCGCCAGATCCCCCCGGGGTTGTGGCCCTCGCCGAGCAGGGCCGAGCGGCCGAGGGCGCCGGTGAGGTCGCGGGTGCGCCCGGTGCCGACCGGGTCGTGGGCGACCTCCATGGCGAGGAGGTGCTCGGCGCGGTGGCGCAGCAGATCGGTGACCTCGAACCAGTGAGGGACGACGTAGCCGGAGGTGTCACCGAGGTAGGTGCCGTCGAGCCACACGTCGGCCACCGCCATCACCCCCTCCACGACGAGGAACGAGCGCTCGCCGGCCTCCGGCGTCGCCGCCGCGCCGTCGAACCGGGTGCGGTAGACGAGCGGGCCGTCGTGGTGGGCGAACGCCTCGGTGGAGCGCCAGTGCCCCGGGACGGGGACGCGCTCCCAGGTGCTGTCGTCGACGGACTCGTCGGGGTAGCGCAGGTGCAGGTCGTCGACCGACGCGGGAGCGGCGCGCCACCGCCCGGAGAGGTCGATCGAGCTGCGGCGGGCCATGGGCGGCAACGCTAGCCAGCTCCGCCCGTCCCTCCCGAGGCCGCCGGCGGTAGGTTGAGGCGCGTTCGTCGCCCGGGCCGCTGGGCCCGGCGGGGGGAGGAGCCCACGATGTCCGACCGTCCCACCACCTTCGGTGCCCTCCGGGCCTCGGGCTGGGAGAGCCGCCCGGTCAAGGAGGAGGTCCGCCGCAACGCCATCGCGCGGATCAAGGCCGGCGAGGCGCTGTTCCCGAACGTGCTCGGCTACGAGGACACCGTCCTGCCGCAGCTCGAGAACGCGCTGCTCGCCGGGCACGACGTGATCTTCCTCGGCGAGCGCGGACAGGCCAAGACCCGCATGATCCGTGCGCTCACCGGGCTGCTCGACGAGTGGATGCCGATCGTCGCCGGCTCGGAGATCAACGACGACCCGTACCACCCGGTCTCGCGGCACGCCAAGGACCTCCTCGACGAGATGGGCGACGAGACCCCGATCGACTGGGTGCACCGCGACGAGCGCTTCGGCGAGAAGCTCGCCACCCCCGACACGTCGATCGCCGATCTCATCGGCGAGGTCGACCCCATCAAGGTGGCCGAGGGCCGGTACCTCTCCGACGAGCTCACGCTGCACTACGGGCTGGTGCCGCGCACCAACCGCGGCATCTTCGCCATCAACGAGCTGCCCGACCTCGCCGAGCGCATCCAGGTCGGCCTGCTCAACGTGCTCGAGGAGCGCGACGTGCAGGTGCGGGGCTACAAGGTGCGCCTCCCGCTCGACGTGCTGCTCTTCGCCTCCGCCAACCCGGAGGACTACACCAACCGAGGCCGCATCATCACTCCGTTGAAGGACCGCTTCGGCGCCCAGATCCGCACCCACTACCCGCTCGACGTCGACACCGAGGTCACCATCGCCCGCCAGGAGGCCCGGCCGCTGGAGGCGCCCGGCGTGAAGGTCACGGTGCCTGAGTTCATGGCCGAGGTGGTCGCCGAGCTCTCCCAGCTCGCCCGCCGCAGCCCGCACATCAACCAGCGCTCGGGTGTGTCGGTGCGCCTCACCGTGTCGAACCTCGAGACCCTGGTGGCCAACGCGGCCCGGCGCACCCTCGTGCACGGCGAGTCCGACGTCGTGCCCCGGGTGTCCGACCTCGAGGCGCTGGCGTCGTCGACCGCCGGCAAGCTCGAGATCGAGACGATCGAGGAGGGCCGCGACGAGCAGATCGTCGAGCAGCTGCTGAAGGCGGCGATTCTGTCGGTGTTCCGCGAGCACGCCGCCGTGGAGAACCTCCGCGGGGTGGTCGATGCCTTCGAGGGCGACCGGGTGGTCCACGCGGGGGAGGACGTCACCTCGTCCGACTACGTCGACCTCGTCGCCGACGTGCCGGCGCTGCGCGAGCCGGTGGCCGCGCTGTGCGGTGGCGACGAGTCGCCCGCCATGGTCGCCAGCGCCGTCGAGTTCCTGCTCGAGGGGCTGCACCTGTCCAAGCGGCTCAACAAGGACGCCGTGGGCCCCCGCGCCCAGTACCGCGGCCGCGGCTGACCACCGCCTCTTCCCGCCCCCCGACGCTCCGCCCTTCCGCCCCTCTGCCCGTCCACCCCCACGAACCCCTGCACCCTCACGAACCTGTGCCCGTTTCTGTCCCTCTGGGGACAGAAACGGGCACAAGTTCGTAAGGGGGTCGGTCAGGCGCGGGGGTCGTTGACGAGCTCGCGCACGCCGTCGAGGCCCGCCACCACGACCCGGTCGACCATCGAGCCGGGGAAGATCCCGTGCTCGACGAGGCCCGGCACCTCCGACAGGCGAGCGCCGAGCTCCACCGGGTCGGCGATGGTGCCGAAGTGGGCGAGCATCACCAGGTTCCCGTTGTCGGTGCGCACCGGTCGGGTGACCACCTCCGTGGCGCCCAGCGACCGCACCGCCGCCGACACGACGCCAGGGGCGAAGTCGAGGACCTCGATGGGGGTGCCGAACGGGCCCAGCTGCTCGACGAGCTTCGACTCGTCGACGACGACGACGAAGCGGTCGGCCATGGCGGCGACGATCTTCTCGCGGGTGTGGGCGTTGCCGCCGCCCTTGGTGAGGTTGAACGCCGGGTCGACCTCGTCGGCGCCGTCGATGGTGATGTCGAGGTGGCCGACCTCGTCGGGGCTGACCACCTCGAGCCCCAGGGAGAGGGCCAGGTCGTGGGTCTGCACGGACGTGGCGGTGCACACGATGTCGGGCCGGCGCTCACCGAGCTCGACGATGGTCCAGTGGACCGTCGAGCCGGTGCCGAGCCCGACGCGCATGCCGTCGGTGACGTGGCTCGCGGCGAGCCGCCCGGCTCTCTCCTTGGCGACGTCATGGGGGGTCACGGCCCGAGAGCGTAACGGCGGGCCAGGGCCGCGCTCTGCCGGGGGCGGCGGTCGCGGTCGAACAGGCCGAACTGGACGTCGTAGCCGTGGAGCCACTCGTAGTTGTCGACGGCGGTCCAGTGGAACAGGCCTCGCACGTCGATGCCGTCGTCGAGGGCGCCCTGGACCTGGCCCAGGCACTCGTCGAGGTAGCGGACGCGACCGCTGTCCTCGGTGGTCGGGTCGGAGGTGCCGAGGCCGCACTCGGCGACGAGCAGCGCCCGGCCGGGCAGCTCGTCGGCCAAGCGGTGCAGCACGACGCCCAGGCCCTCCGGCCAGGGCGCGTAGCCCATGGCCGTGACCGTGGCGTCGGCGGGGTAGGGGCCGAGCTCCATGCCGGCGTAGACCGAGGCCGCGTTGTAGTACGAGAACCCCACCAGGTCGAACGAGCCGGCCATCTCGGGCACCTCGAGCGGGGTCGTGCCGGGCACCCGCAGCACGCCGTCGCGCAACGCGCCGGTCCACGACCGCCACACCACGTCCTCCACCAGCTCGAAGGCGGCCTCCGCCGCGTCGCGCTCTCGCACGTCGCGGGACCGCACCGCCGGGTGGAGCGGCATGAGGTTCATGACCGTGGCCACCGGGGCGCCGTGGCCGCCGAGGAGGCGCCAGGCGTCGTGGTTGGCCAGGTGGAGGTTGCGCAGGCCGGTGGCGAAGTCCTCGAACGACGTGCGCCCGGGCGGGAACACGCCCATGAGCCACGCACCGAACGCATAGGCCACCGGCTCGTTGATCGGCATCCACCCGGCCACGAGGTCGCCGAAGGTCTCGGCGACCCAGTCGACGTGGCGGGGCCAGAAGTAGCCGCGGGCCCGGTCGTCGAGGAAGCCGCCCTCGTCGTCGCCGAACCACCCGGGCAGGGTGAAGTGGTGCAGGCACACCCACGGCGACACGCCAGCGTCGCGGGCCGCCTGCAGCACCGCCCGGTAGTGCTCGACGGCCGAGGGTTCGTGCCGGCCCGGCTCGGGCTCGAGGCGGGCCCACTCGAGCGAGAGCCGGTGGTGGGTCAGCCCGTGCTCGGCGAGCATGGCGAAGTCCCGTGCGTACTCGGTGGCGAAGCCGTTCCCGGCGCCGCTCGCCGGCGCCTTCCCGAGCTGCTCCCACCGGTGCCAGTCCGAGCGCGGCGCGGCGCCCTCGCACTGCGTCGACGACGCGGCGGTGCCCCACAAGAACCCGTCGGGGAATGCCATCGGCGCATTCTTGCTCGCCCCCACGCCGCGGCGACGGTGCCGGTAGCCTCGGTCCATGGGGAAGGCCAACCGAGTCCGGTACTCCCGTTGGGACGGCACCCAGGTCGGCTTCGACCTCGACGCCACCGACATCTTCAACGAGATCACCGACGACCTGCTGTACCACGGCGACCTCAACGCGGCCCTGCGGCGCATGATGCAGTCGGGCTTCGACGACGCCAACGGCCAGCGCCTGCAGGGGCTGCGGGAGATGCTCGAGGAGCTGCGGCGCAAGCGCCGCGAGGCGCTCGAGAGCCACGACCTCGGCGGCGTCTACGACGACATCGCCCGCGAGCTGCGCGAGGTCGTCGAGCAGGAGCGCGAGGCCATCGACGAGCTGGCTCAGGAGGCCCGCGACTCCGGCGACGCCCGGCGCCAGGAGCTCACCGAGGAGGTCGCCTCCGAGCGCCACGCCGCCCTCGACCTGCTCTCACCCGACCTGGCCGGCATGGTGCGCGACCTGCAGAGCTACGACTTCACGTCCTCCGAGGCGCGGGAGCGCTTCGAGGAGCTGGTCGACAAGCTGCGCGAGCAGCTCATGCAGCAGTACGTCGACCAGATGGCCGGAGCGGTCGAGAACATGACCCCCGAGGACATGTCCCGCATGAAGGACATGTTCGCCGAGCTCAACCAGATGCTCGAGCAGCGCCAGCGCGGCGAGGAGCCCGACTTCGAGGGCTTCATGGACCGCTTCGGGGACTTCTTCCCCGAGAACCCCCAGAGCCTCGACGAGCTGCTCGAGGTGATGGCGCGCCGCATGGCCGCGGCCCAGGCCATGCTCAACTCGATGACGCCCGAGCAGCGGGCCCAGCTGCAGGCGCTCTCCGACCAGCTGCTCGAGGACATGGACCTGCGCTGGCAGGTCGACCAGCTCGGGCAGAACCTCGCTGGCATGTTCCCCGACCTCAACTGGAACCGGCGCTACGACTTCTCCGGGCAGGACCCGCTCGGCATGGGAGAGGCCAACGACCTGCTCCAGCAGCTCGGCGACATCGACCAGCTCGAGAACCTGCTGCGCGGGGCCACGTCGCCGGGCGCGCTGGCCGAGGTCGACCTCGACCGGGCGCGCGAGCTGCTCGGCGACGACGCCGCCCGCAGCCTCGAGCAGATGGCCGAGCTGGCCCGGCGCCTCGAGGAGGCGGGCCTGGTGGAGAACAAGGAGGGCCGCCTCGAGCTGACCCCGCGGGGCATCCGTCGCATCGGCCAGAACGCCCTCGACGAGCTGTTCGCCAAGCTGTCGCTCGACAAGGCCGGCCAGCACGAGATGGCCCGCATCGGCGTGGGCCACGAGCGCGACTACTCCACCAAGCCCTACGAGTGGGGCGACGCCTTCAACCTCGACATCAACCGCACGGTGCGCAACGCCATCCAGCGTGCCGGCAGCGGCACGCCGGTGCGCCTCACGCCCGACGACTTCGAGGTCGAGCGCACCGAGCACCTGGTGCGCTCCAGCACCGTGTTGATGATCGACCTGTCGCTGTCGATGCCCATGCGCGACAACTTCCTGCCAGCCAAGAAGGTGACGATGGCGCTGCACAGCCTCATCACCTCGCAGTTCCCGCGGGACTACATGGGCATCGTCGGGTTCAGCGAGACGGCTCGTGAGCTCAAGGCCGAGCAGCTGCCCGAGGTGTCGTGGGACTTCGTCTACGGCACCAACATGCAGCACGGCTTCCAGATCGCCCGGCGGATGCTCAACCGCCAGAGCGGCACCAAGCAGATCATCATGATCACCGACGGCGAGCCGACGGCCCACATCACCGCGTCGGGCGACGTGTACTTCAACTACCCGCCCGTGCGCGAGACCGTCGACGCCACCTTGCGCGAAGTCAACCTCTGCACCCGCGATGGCATCCGCATCAACACCTTCATGCTCGATCCCACCCCCCACCTGCGCGACTTCATCGCCAAGCTCACCGAGCTGAACCGGGGTCGGGCGTTCTTCACCACGCCCGAGACGCTCGGCGACTACGTGCTGGTGGACTTCATCGAGCAGCGCCGCCAGATGGTGCGCGGCCGCCGCGCCGGCTGACGCACTCCACGCGAGAACGGCGGCGGTTCGGCAGAAAACACGCACGCCCCCTTGCGCGCCCGGCTCCGAGCGGGCATGATCACACCGTTGTAATTACACCTGTGGTAATGCGCGGTGGCGGGTTCGGGTCTCTTCGGCAGGGGGGAGCCTGGTCCCCGGTGATCGTGGCGTCCACAGGCCCCGTGGGGGCGTGGCCCTCGATCCAGGAGGACCGACCATGGCCGATCCCATCTCCATCCCCGTCGCCGAGGACAAGTCCTGGCAGGACCTCGCCAACTGCCTCGGCGTCGACCCCGACCTCTTCTTCCCGGAGCGTGGCGCGTCCACCCGGGAGGCCAAGGAGGTGTGCCGGGGCTGCGTGGTGCGCGAGGACTGCCTCGAGTACGCGCTGGCCAACGGCGAGAAGTTCGGCATCTGGGGCGGCATGAGCGAGCGGGAGCGACGCCGCATCCGGCGCCAGCGGGCGCTGGCCCGGGCCGCGGCGGCGTCGTCGTCCCGCTCCGCCTCCGCCTGACCCACCGGCACTCGCGGACCGCCGGCCCCGGCCGGGGTCCTCAACTCCCCCCGTCGCTCCCGCTCGGCTGGGAGCGACGGGCGCGTGCGGCCAGGCGCGCCTCGATCGTGCGGTCGGCCGCCAGGTCGAGGTCGGCCCAACGGGCCGGGTCGATGGCGTCGAGCACGGCCCGGGGCACCAGGCCGACCAGCTCGGCTCGGGCGATGGGCGCCTCGGCCGCCACCGCGTCCCACACCGCCTCCGGGCCCACGGCGTGGGGCGCCACCAGGTTCATCGAGACCTGCACCTCGTCGCCCACCGCCAGGCCGAGGGCCCGCACCGCCGGGCTCCGCACCGCGGCGGCCAGGCGCCGGGCGGTGGCGAGGTCGGGGTCGGCCAGCCACAGGTTGTAGGCGACGAGCAGCGGTCGGGCGCCGACGGCGGCCGCACCGGCCGTGGGGTGGGGGCGGGCCGGGCCGGCGTCGGGCAGGACGGCGTCGAACGCGCCGCGCCTGATGTCAGGCAGCGACCGCTCCGGCCCGTAGAGGAAGCAGGGCAGCCGCAGCTGCTCGGCCGCCCAGTCGGCGAAGGCGTTGCGGGCCGCCACCGCGGCCGACATGGGTGTGCCGTCGAGCGGCACGAACGGCACCACGTCGAGCACGCCGATGCGGGGATGGGCGCCGGAGTGGGCGCGCAGGTCGAGGCGTTCGACCGCCAGGCGCGCCACCGCCCGCGGCGCGTCCTCACCGACGAGGGTGAGCACCGAGCGGTGGTGGTCGGCGCAGGTGTGGACGTCGAGCAGGTCGTCGCCGGCCGCCGCGGCCAGCTCGGCCACCACGTCGGCTCGCCGGCCCTCGCTCACGTTGACGACGCATTCGAGCACGGACGCGATCCTGCCCCACCGCAGACGGCGCTGCAGGTGGGGCAGGATCTCGGGGGCGCTGGTCTGCGGCCCGCGCGGGCCGCCCGGTCAGGCCGTCTCGGCGAGCAGCAGGGGCAGGCGCCGGGCCTTGAGGATGCGGCGTCGCTGGCGCTCGGAGGTGCCGCCCCACACGCCGTGGTCGATGCGGTTCTCGAGGGCGTACTCCAGGCAGCGCTCGGAGACCGGGCAGCCGGCACAGATCCGCTTGGCCACCTCGACCCCCACCCCGTCGTTCGGGAAGAAGGTCGCGGGGGGCTCGTCGCGGCAGTTGCCAGTGGCCATCCAGTCGGTGTCGGTCTCCATGGAGGCGACGGTACGGAGCGGGGGTGAAAGGAGGGATAAGGAGCGGGCCAAGTTCCGGTGAAGGCGGCGGCGGCGAGGCGCCCGGCTAGGCTGTCCGACCTGCGGGAACAGCTCCCGCGCCTCCCGTCTGCGAAGGTGCCCACCAGCCATGGCGATGACCGACACCGAGACCACCCAGCCGCCCCGGGGCCACGTCCGGGTGATCTACCTCGGCCCGGTGGCCCCGCACTGGGACATCCAGGGCGAGTCCGAGGTGCGGGGCCTGGTCGACGAGTTCCGGGCCCGCGTCCTCGCCCGCCTGCTCCTCCTCCCGCCCCACGACCCCCAGTTCCGACGCAACCGTGAGCGCGTGGTGCGCGACGCGGAGCGCGAGAACCTCATCCTCGAATGGGACCTCGGCCTGCCCGAGGACGACGCCTGACCGGTCCCGCTGAGGGGCCGCGGCCCAGGCCGAGAAGCCCCCGACCAGCCCGGTCCGTCACCTGACGTTCACCTCGGGCACCGAGAGCCGCGCTTGTAGGCTCGACCCATGTCCGTCGAGCCGGCGCCGTCGCCGACCGCCAGCCACCACGTCGCAGAGCTCGGCGTCTCCCGGCCCGTCGACGGCATCGACATCGACGAGCTGCGCCGGTCGCCGCAGCGCTACGTCAACCGGGAGCTGTCGTGGCTCGACTTCGACGCCCGGGTGCTGGCGCTGGCCGCAAACCCGCAGCTCCCGCTGCTCGAACGGGCCAAGTTCCTGGCCATCTTCAGCCAGAACCTCGACGAGTTCTTCCAGGTCCGCGTCGCCGGGCTGAAGGACCAGGTCGCCGCCGGTCTCGGCAAGACCACCGCCGACGGGCGCAACGCCGCGACCCAGCTCGCCGAGATCCGTGAGCGCCTCCTCGGGCTCACGGCCCAGGCCGAGGCCGTCTTCCAGGACGAGATCGTCCCCGGCCTGGCCGAGGTCGGCATCGTGTTCTCGGGGCTCGACGAGCTCGACGACGACGACCGCAAGTACCTCGACGAGGTCTTCGAGCGGCGGGTCTTCCCCGTGCTCACCCCCCTCGCCGTCGACCCCGGGCACCCGTTCCCCTACATCTCCGACCTGTCGCTCAACCTGGCCGTCGTCGTCCACGATCCCGTCAGCGGCGACCGCCGCTTCGCCCGGGTGAAGGTCCCGAACCTGCTGCCCCGGTTCGTGGTGATGCCCGACGGCGAGCGCTTCGTGCCCCTCGAGCAGGTGATCGCCGCCCACCTCGACGTGCTGTTCCCGGGCATGGAGCCGGGGATGCACTACGCCTTCCGCGTCACCCGCAACGCCGACCTCACCCTCGAGGAGGAGGAGGCCGACGACCTGCTCGAGGCGGTCGAGCTCGAGCTGCGCCGTCGGCGCTTCGGCCGGGCCGTGCGCCTGGAGGTCGACGCGGCGGTGTCCGAGGAGATCCTCGACCTGCTCACCCGGGAGCTCGACCTGGCCCCCGACGACGTCTACCGCAACGCCTGCCCGCTCGACCTCGGCGGCCTCTGGTCGGTGCACGCCCTCGACCGGCCCGACCTCAAGGACGAGCCGTGGGTCCCCATCACCCAGCCCCGGCTCACCAACCCCGACCCCGACGAGCCGGTCGACGTGTTCTCGGTGCTGCGCGACGGCGACGTGCTGGTGCACCACCCCTACGAGTCGTTCTCCAGCTCGGTCGAGGAGTTCATCCGCCAGGCCTCGCGCGACCCCCACGTGCTGGCCATCAAGCTCACCCTCTACCGCACCTCGTCGGACACCTCGATCATCACGTCGCTCGTGCGGGCCGCCGAGCGCGGCAAGCAGGTGGCGGCGCTGGTCGAGCTCAAGGCCCGCTTCGACGAGAAGAAGAACATCGGCTGGGCCCGCGAGCTGGAGAAGGCCGGCGTGCACGTCGTCTACGGCCTCATGGGCCTGAAGATCCACACCAAGACCACCTTGGTCGTGCGGGAGGAGGCCGAGGGCATCCGTCGGTACTGCCACGTCGGCACCGGCAACTACAACCCCAAGACGGCGCGGCTCTACGAGGACCTCGGCCTGCTCACCGCGGACCCGAAGATCGGCTCGGACCTCACCCAGCTGTTCAACCTCCTCACCGGCTTCGCCCGCGAGCCGCAGTTCGAGAAGCTGCTGGTGTCGCCCTCCACCGTGCGGCCCGGCATCACCGCCCTCATCGAGAACGAGGCCCGCCTCGGTGCCGAGGGGCGCATCGTGCTGAAGATGAACAGCCTGGTCGACCCGGCCGTCATCGACGCCCTCTACGCCGCGTCGCAGGCGGGCACGAGCATCGACCTCGTCGTGCGGGGCATCTGCTGCCTGCGCCCCGGCGTGCCCGGCCTGAGCGACAACATCCGGGTGCGCTCCATCGTGGGCCGCTACCTGGAGCACTCGCGCATCTACCACTTCGCTCACGGCGCGGCCGACGGCGGGCCGATCTGCTACATCGGCTCGGCCGACCTCATGCCCCGCAACCTCGACCGGCGGGTCGAGGCGCTGGTGCCCATCGAGCGGCCCGAGCTGCTGGCCCGCCTCGAGGAGATCCTCGCCGTGAACCTCGCCGACGACGTCCTCGCCTGGTCGTTGCGGCCCGACACCACGTGGGCGCGCGTGCAGGGCGGGGCGGGCGTCGAGACCCATCGGCGCCTCGAGGACCTCGCCCTCGAGCGGCGCGGCTGAGCGTGGCCACCACCGCCTCGGTCGAGCGTGAGGTGAAGCTGGGCGCGTGGCCCGGCTTCGCCATGCCCGACCTCACCGACGTGGCACCCGGCGTGCTGGTCGAGGCCGAGCCCGCCCTCGACCTCGACGCCACCTACCTCGACACTGCCGACCTGCAGCTGGTCCGCAACGGCGTGTCGCTGCGGCGCCGCACCGGCGAGGGCCCGCCTCGCTGGACCCTCAAGCTGCCCGCGGGCGGCGACGGCGTGGCCCTGCTCCGCCGGGAGATCGACGTCGACGACCCCGGCCACGAGGTGCCGGCCGAGCTGGCGGCCCTCGTCACCGGCTGGGTGCGGCGCGACCGGCTGGTGCCCGTCACCGTGATCCGCAGCCATCGCGAACGGCTCCGGCTCGTGGGGGCCGACGGGTCGCGCCTGGCCGAGATCGACGACGACGAGGTGTCGGTCCTCGACGAGGGCCACGTGGCCGCCCGCTTCCGCGAGGTCGAGGTCGAGCTCGCCCCGGAAGGGTCGCCCGACCTGCTCCACCTCGTGACCGAGGCGCTGGTGGCCGCCGGTGCGGGCGCGCCGGACCCCACCGCCAAGGTCGCGCGGGCCCTCGGCCCTCGAGCGCTGATCCCGCCCGACCTCACCCCGGCCGACCTCGGCCCCGACGCCTCGGTGGGCGACGTCGTCACCACCGCGCTGCGCCGCTCGGTCGCCCAGATCGTCGCCAACGACCACGTCGTGCGGCTCGACGACGACATCGAAGGCGTCCACAAGGCGCGGGTCGGCACCCGCCGGCTCCGCTCCGACCTGCAGATGCTCGAACCGGTGCTCGACGAGGCCTGGGCCGAGCAGCTGCGTTGCCGCCTGAAGGGACTGGCGGCCGAGCTCGGCGTGGTGCGCGACACCGACGTGCTGCTCCAGCGGCTCTGGCGGGCGGTCGACGGGCTGCCCGCCGACGACCGGCCCGCGGCCGCACTGGTGGTCCACCGGCTGGAGGACCAGCGCCGGGCGCAGGTCGCCTCGCTGCTCGCGACAATGTCGGGCGAGCCCTACGTCGAGCTGCTCGACGACCTCGTGGCCGCCGCCCTGCGGCCGAGGACCAACAAGCGCGTGGGCGACCGGGCCGCAGCCGCCCTGCCCGAGCTGGTGCGGCCGCGGTGGCGCCGCCTGCGCCGGGCCGTCGAGGAGCTGGGCCCCGGGCCGACCGACGACGCCCTGCACCGTGTCCGCATCCTGGCCAAGCGGGCCCGCTACGCGTGCGAGCTCGCCGCGCCGGTGGTGGGCGACGACGCCGCCGACCTCGCCGGGTGCCTGGCCGCGCTCCAGGACGTGCTCGGCGAGCTGCACGACACGGCGGTGGCCGAGGCGTGGGTCCGCCGCACCCTGCCGGCGCTCACCCACGACGAGCGCTTCGCCGCCGGCGAGCTGGTGGCCGAGCAGCGGGGCGAGGCGGCGTCGTTGCGGGCGGCGTGGCCGGCCGCCTGGGCGGCCTGCGACCGCAAGGCCCTCACCCGGTGGCTCCGGTGAGCGCCCGGCCCCGCAGCGCCGTGCCCGCCGACGACGCCGAGCCGCAGGTGAGGGCCGCCGGCGGCGTGGTCTGGCGCGTCGACGCCGGCGAGGTGCTCGTGGCGGTGGTGCACCGACCGAAGTACGACGACTGGACCTTCCCCAAGGGCAAGCTCGAGGCCGGCGAGACCGACGAGCACGCCGCGCACCGCGAGGTCGTCGAGGAGACCGGCTTGGAGTGCGTGCTCGGCCGGGAGCTGCCCTCGGTGCGGTACCTCGACAACAAGGGCCGCTCGAAGCTGGTGCGCTACTGGGAGATGACGGTGGCCTCCGGCGAGTTCACCCCGAACGACGAGGTCGACCAGCTCGAGTGGCTGGTGCTCGTCGAGGCGCGCCCTCGCCTCTCCTACGACCACGATCGCGACGTCCTCGACGCCTTCGCCCGGTTCGCGTCCCCCGCCGGCGAGGCGTGACCGCCGAGGCGTGACCGGCGGCATGCCCTCGGTCTGGCGCCGGACGCCGGCCGACCCCGAGGAGCTGTTCGACGCCGCCGACCTCGACCGCGCCCGCCGCTACCAGCGCCCGCTGCGCCGGCTGCGGGCTGGCCGCCTGGCCGCCGGCGTCGCCCTCACCGCGGCCATCGTGGTGCTCCAGGTCGGTCCCCGGCTGGTCGGCGCCCTCGACGTCACGGGCTGGGCCGCCCAGCTGGTGGTCGTGCTGGTGGCGCTCGAGCTGGCTCACCTCGTGGTCGACGTGCCGCTCGACGCGTGGGTCGACCTGCGCCACGACCGGCGCTGGGGCCTCTCGACCCAGACCGGCCGGGGCCTCGCCGCCGACGAGGCCAAGGGCGCGGCGCTGTCGTTCGTGCTCGGCACCGTGTTGCTGGTGCCAACCTACGCGTTGGTCAGGGCCACCGCGTGGTGGTGGCTGTGGGCCTGGGCGCTCGTCATGGGCGTCGCGGTGGTGGCCGGCCTGCTGTTCCCCGTGCTCGTGGCCCCGCTGTTCAACCGGTTCGAGCCGCTCGGCGACCCCGACCTCGTCGCCCGGGTGCGCCGCGTGGCCGACCTGGCCGGGGTGCGGGTCGCGCGCGTCGAGGTGGCCGACGAGAGCCGGCGCTCCCGGCGCGACAACGCCTACGTGGCCGGTCTGGGCCCCACCCGCCGGGTGGTGCTCTTCGACACCCTGCTCGACACGCCGCCCGAGCTGGTCGAGCAGGTGGTCGCCCACGAGCTGGGCCACGTCCGGCGCCGCCACCTCGCCCGCCAGCTGCCCGTGCTCGCCGCGCTGTCGCTCGTCGTGCTGGCCGCGCTCGGAGCGCTCTCGCGGTGGGAGGGGCTGTTCTCCGCGTTCGGCCTCGACGGCCCGGGCGACCCCGCCGGGCTGCCGTTGGCGCTGTTGGCGGTGGAGGCGGCGGGAGCGGTCGTGGGCCCGGTGACGGCCTGGGTGTCACGGGCGTTCGAGCGGGAGGCCGACCTCGAGGCGCTCGAGCTGCTGGGCCGCCCCGACCTCGTCGAGGCGATGCTGCGGCGCCTCCACGTGCGCAACCTGGCCGACCTCGACCCGGGGCGGCTGGCCCGTGCCGCCGCCGGGCACCCGCCGGCCGCCGAGCGCATCGCCTTCGCCCGGGCCTGGGCCACGGGTCACGGCGGCTGACGGCGGACCGCACGAAGTTCGGCTCTCGTTCACCTCCGGTTCACCGACCGCGCGATCCCGCGCAACCTGTGCTCCGTAGCGTGCCGAGCGGCTGGCCAGAGGGGCCCGCCACGGTTCCATCGAGGAGTACCACCTTGCGTTCACCGAAGCGGCGCCTCGTCTGGCTCGTCGCCCTCCTCGCCGCCGTCGGCCTCGTCGCCGGCGCGTGCGGGAGCGACAGCAACGACAGCGGCACCAGCACCACGAAGCCCGCCTCCGGCGGCGCCACCTCGAACGTCGACTTCGCGGCGCTCTCGGGCACCATCAACGGCTCCGGCGCCACCTTCCCGAAGGCGTTCTACGAAGAGGCCATCGGCGCCTTCCAGGACGTCGCCTCCAAGCTGACCGTCACCTACAACGGCGTCGGTTCGGGCCAGGGCAAGAAGGACCTCGCCGCCGGCACCTCGGACTGGGCCGGCTCCGACAGCCTGGTGAAGGACGACGAGAAGGCCAGCTTCAAGGGCCCGTTCCTGTACTTCCCGACCGTCGCCGCTCCCATCACCGTGTCGTACAACCTGAGCGGTGTCAGCGAGCTGCAGCTCTCGCCCGAGACGCTGGCCAAGGTGTTCATGGGCACCGTCACCACCTGGAACGACCCGGCGATCGCCGCCGACAACCCGGGCACGACCCTGCCTTCCACCGCCATCACCGTGGCCGTGCGCTCCGACGGCTCCGGCACCACCTCGAACTTCTCGAAGTACCTGAAGGCCGCCGCGCCCGACGCGTTCACCCTCGAGGCGGGTGACACCGTGGCCTGGCCCAAGTCGTCGGCCGGCAAGGGCAACGCCGGCGTGGCCCAGATCATCAAGGACACCCCCGGCGCCATCGGCTACGTCGACCTCTCCGACGCCAAGGCCTCGGGGCTGACCTTCGCCTCGATCAAGAACAAGGACGGCAAGTTCGTCCAGCCCACGATCGAGGGCGCCACCGCCGCCCTGGCCAATGTCGAGGTGAAGGACGACCTCACCTACAGCGCCCTCAACGCCTCCGGCGCCGAGGCCTACCCGATCACGGCCGGCACCTACGTGCTCGTGTACCAGAACGTCGGCGACGCCACCAAGGCGCAGAACCTGCAGGGCTGGGTCACCTACCTGCTGACCGACGCCCAGGCGCTCGCCCCCGACGTCGACTTCGCACCGCTGCCCGCCTCCATCCAGGAGAAGGCGCTGGCGCAGGTCGCCAAGATCCAGGGCTAGGTTGCCCCACCGATGGCGTCACCCCCCGTCGACGAGCTGACAGCCCCCCGGGTCGTCCCGGGGGGTGACGGCTCGGCCCTCCTCGGCTCGGGCTCCTCCCGCCGGGGAGACTCGCTCTTCCGGTGGGTGGCGCTGCTGGCCGGCCTGGTGGTCCTCGCCGTCCTGGCGCTGATCGCCTGGTCGACCACCAAGGAGGCGTGGCCGGTCTTCCGCGAGGAGGGGCTGTCGTTCGTCACCTCCGACACGTGGATCCCGGCCGAGGGCAAGTACGGCGCCCTCGCCTTCATCTACGGCACGATCCTGTCGTCGCTGATCGCCCTGGTGCTGGCCGTGCCGGTGAGCCTGGGCATCGCCCTCTACGCCAACGAGGCGGCGCCCCGGCGGCTGCGCAAGCCGGTCGTCTACGTCATGGACCTGTTGGCCGCCATCCCGTCGGTGGTCTACGGCCTGTGGGGCGTGCTGGTGCTGGCTCCTGCCATCCAGCCCGTCTACAGGTCGATCAGCGACGCCGTCGGCGACGTCCCGGTGCTGGGCTGGCTGTTCAACGGCACCAGCGGGCGCAGCTTCATGACCGCCGGGATCATCCTGGCGGTGATGATCACCCCGATCATCACCTCGCTCAGCCGAGAGGTGATCGCCACCGTCCCTCCGGCCCAACGGGAAGCCGCCTACGGCATGGGCGCCACCCGCTGGGAGATGATCCGCTCCGCCGTCCTGCCGTGGAGCCGCGGCGGCATCGTGGGCGCGGTGATGCTCGGCCTCGGCCGCGCCATGGGCGAGACCATCGCCGTGGCTCTGGTGATCGGCTCCCAGGCCCAGATCACCGCCCACCTGTTCGAGCCCGGCGACTCCATGGCGGCCGTCATCGTCAACCAGTTCGGCGAGGCCGCCGGCACCCACCGCGCCGCCTTGATCGGCCTCGGCGTGGTGCTGTTCGTCGTCACCATCGTGGTGAACGTGTCGGCCCGCTCCATCGTGGGCCGCTTCGACCGCCGCATGCGGGGGGCGTGACGTGACCGACCTCTCCTTCGACCGCGAGGCCGAGCGCCTGCTGCTCGAGGCCACCACCAGCCGCTCCCGCCGGGTGAAGGACCGCCTGGCGTCGGTGTGGATGGTCGGGTCCGTCGTCGTGGCCGTGGTGCCGCTCGCCATCGTGGTGGCCTACGTCGTCGCCAAGGGGGCGAGCGCCCTCTCCGTGGACTGGTTCACGAAGGACCTGCCCGCCGTGACCCGCAAGGCGGGTGGCGGCATGGGCCCGGCCATCGTGGGCACGCTGCTCATCACCGCCGGTGCCGCGCTGATGGCCATCCCGCTCGGGGTGCTCGGAGCCGTCTACCTCCACGAGTACGGGGGGCGCGGCCGCCTCGCCGGGCTGATCCGGTTCATGGCTGACGTCATGACGGGTGTGCCGTCCATCGTGATGGGCCTGTTCATCTACACCGTCTTCACGCTGCGCTTCGGCCTCATGGGCTTCGGCGGCTCTCTCGCGCTGGCGTGCCTCATGCTGCCGATCATCATCCGCTCCACCGAGGAGATGCTCCGCCTCGTCCCCGACGAGCTGCGGCAGGGCAGCTACGCGCTCGGCAACCGCCAGTGGCGCACCGTCGTCACGGTGGTGCTGCCCGCCGCCTTCGGAGGCATCGTCTCGGGCGTGATGCTGGCCATCGCCCGCGCCGCCGGCGAGACGGCGCCGCTGGTGTTCGTGATCGGCGCGGCGGCGCGCAGCCTCAACACCGACCTGTTCAGCGGGAACATGACGGCGCTGTCGGTGCAGATCTTCAGCAACGCCCAGACCCCGTTCGCGGCGGCCCAGACGCGGGCCTGGGGCGCCGCCCTCACCCTGATCGCCATCGTGTTCCTGTTCACCATCCTCGCCCGTGTCGTGTCGGCTCGCGTGGCCCGCCGGCACAACGCCTGAGCCCCTAGCCTCCTCCCCGTGAGCGCGCTGCCGCCCCCTGATCCCGAGGATCACGACATGTCGACCGACACCACCGCCACCGTCCCCACCGAGGCCCCGGCCGCCGAGGCGCCGCCGGCGCCGCCGGCCAAGGTGGTGTTCGACGTGCAGGACCTCGACGTCTACTACGGCGCCTTCCGGGCGGTGCGCGACGTCAGCCTCCAGGTGCACCAGCACGAGATCACTGCGTTCATCGGCCCGTCCGGCTGCGGCAAGTCCACCGTGCTGCGCTGCTTCGACCGCATGAACGACCTCATCGAGGGGGCGCG
Organism: Actinomycetes bacterium; assembly: GCA_029782145.1. GTDB lineage: Bacteria > Actinomycetota > Acidimicrobiia > Acidimicrobiales > Acidimicrobilacustridaceae > CAMFLJ01. The sequence continues at coordinate 32,482 of JAKOVH010000034.1, forward strand.
GGTCGAGGGTCGCATCCTCTACCACGGGGTCGACCTCTACGACCCCCGGGTCGACCCGGTGGAGGTCCGCAAGCGCATCGGCATGGTGTTCCAGAAGCCGAACCCGTTCCCGAAGTCGATCTACGACAACATCGCCTTCGGCCCCCGGCTGGCGGGCATGAAGGACGACCTCGACGACCGCGTCGAGAAGGCGCTGCGCCAGGCCGCCCTGTGGGACGAGGTCAAGGACCGGCTCAAGAAGTCGGCCATGGGCCTCTCCGGCGGTCAGCAGCAGCGGCTCTGCATCGCCCGGGCCATCGCCGTGCAGCCCGAGGTGGTGCTCATGGACGAGCCGTGCTCGGCGCTCGACCCCATCGCCACCGCCCGCATCGAGGACCTGATGCAGGAGATCAAGTCCGAGTACACGATTCTCATCGTCACCCACAACATGCAGCAGGCGGCCCGGGTCAGCGACCGCACCGCCTTCTTCACCACCGAGGTCAACCCCGAGAGCGACACCCGCACGGGCCTGCTCGTGGAGTACGACTCGACCGACAAGATCTTCTCGGCGCCCTCCGACGAGCGGACGGAGAACTATGTCACCGGCCGGTTCGGCTGAGGGCGGCCCACTCCGCCTGCAGTACACCGCCGAGCTGGAGCAGCTTGCCCTCCAGGTCGAGATGATGGGCGTGATGGTCGACCACAACCTCGAGCGCATGCGCGAGGTGCTGGTGAGCGGCGAGGAGGCCGTCGCCCGGGAGGCGATCGCCAGCGACGACCGCATCGACGCCACCAACGTGTCGTTGATGGAGCGCTGCTACGAGCTGCTGCGGCGCGAGGCCCCCGTGGCGTCGGACCTGCGCCTCATCGTGTCGGTGCTGCGCGTGACCGCCGAGCTCGAGCGCATCGGCGACCTGGCGCTGCGCGTGGTCAAGCTGTATCCCGACCACGAGCTGCTGCGCGTCGTGCCCGAGGCGTTCGACGTGCTGTGCACGATGGCCGACCACGCCATCGACCGCTACCGCGACGCGCTGCGGGCCTGGTCGACGCTCGACCTGGAGCTGGCGGCACAGGTGGCGAGCGAGCCGCAGGCCAGCCTGGCCGGCGCCCAGCTGGTGGAGTCGCTGCTCGCCCACCAGGGCAGCGACGCCGTGGCGGTCACTCTCCGTACGATGGTGGCCGGGCAGGCCCTCGACCGCATCGCCGACCACGCCGCCATCCTGGGGGCGCGGGTGCGCTACCTCATCACCGGCGATCCCGACCACCTGGCGGCCGAGGTCCGCTGAGGCCGGGCCGTCGTCCGACAGGAGAACCGATGCCGGAGCAGCGCAAGACCTTCCACCAGGAGCTCGACGAGATCCGTGACGAGATCGTCCGCTTGGCTGCTCTCGTCGGCGAGTTCATCCCCCGCGGCACCGAGGTGCTGCTGGCCAACGACATGCACGGCGCCCAGGAGCTGATCGAGGCCGACGACGAGATCGACGCGCTCACGCTGCGTGTCGAAGAGCAGTGCTACCACGTGCTCGCCCTGCAGCAGCCCATGGCGTCGGACCTGCGGGCCATCGTCACAGCGGTGTGGCTCACCGGTGAGCTCGAGCGCTCGGGCGACCTCATGGTCAACGTCGCCAAGGCGGCCCGTCGCATCTACGGCGCATCACTGCCCGCCCGCCTGCGGGGGCTGATCGAGCGCATGAGCGAGGAAGCGTCGCGGCTGATGAAGTACGCCATCGACGCCTACGTCGAGCGCAACGCCAGCCTCGGCGCCGCCCTCGACGACATCGACGACGGCCTCGACCAGCTCCACCGCGACTACATCGAGGCCATCTTCGAGTGCCACGCCACCCACGACCTCGGGCTGCAGGCCGCCGTGCAGCTGGCCCTCATCGGGCGGTACTACGAGCGCATCGGCGACCACGCGGTGAACATCGGCCACCGGGTGCAGTACATGGTCACCGGGTGGCTGCCCGAGCAGACGGGCGCCGCTCGTCTCCACGCACGGGCGGGTGAGGGCAACGGCGACCAGGGCGAAGGGGCCCCGCCCGCACCATGAGCCCCGGTCCGCTGGGGGCGGTCGCCGTCGGCCCCGTGGTGGTGCTGGTGGGGGCCGCCGCCGTGCTGGGCGCACTGGTCGGTGGCCTGGTCGTGCGAGAGCGCGCCCGCGGCCGCCACCGTGTCCGCCTCGAGCAGGTGGCCGCCCGCCTGGGCGTGGCCACCGGGGCGCCGTCGGCGAACGGCGACGACGAGCTGGCCGCCCTCGAACGGCACGTGCGGGCCATCCGTGCCGAGGCCGACGCGGCGGCCGACGCTCGGTCGCTGCTGCAGCAGGCGCTCGACACGCTGCCCCAGGCGATCCTGATCATGGACTCGTCGGGGCTGGTGCTCGAGCGCAACGCGGCGTCCGAGGCGTTCGTGGCGGCCCGCCACGCCGACGCCCTCGTGGAGGCCGCGGTGGGCGAGCTGGTCGACTCGGCGCTGCGGGGCGAGCCCTCGAGCCGCACCGTCGAGCTGTTCGGGCCGCCCCGGCGGGTCGTGGTGATCACCACCACCCCCGTGGCGACCGGGTCGGAGCCGGCGGCGGTCGCCGTGGTCGACGACATCACCGAGCGCCGCCGCCTCGAGGCCGTCCGCACCGACTTCGTCGCCAACATCAGCCACGAGCTCAAGACGCCGGTCGGCGCCATCGGCCTGCTGGCCGAGACGATGCAGGCCGAGGACGACCCCGCCGTCACGGCCCGCCTGGCCGAGCGCGTCCAGGCCGAGGCCGTGCGCGTCGGCCGCACCATCGAGGACCTCCTCGAGCTCTCCCGCATCGAGCTCGGACAGCTCTCCGAGCTCGAGCCGGTGGCGGTCGCCGACGTCGTCACCGAGGCGGTCGCCCGCATCCGCCCGGCCGCCGAGCAGGCCGGCATCACCATCGACGCCGACGCCGTCGACGAGGGGCTCGTCGTGGCGGGCGAGCACCGCCAGCTCATCTCGGCCCTGTCGAACCTGATCGACAACGCGGTCAAGTACTCCGACGCGGGTGGCTCGGTGGAGGTGGGGGCCTCCGGGCACCACGGCGAGGTGGTCCTGACCGTGGCCGACCACGGCATCGGCATCCCCGCCCGCGACCTCGAGCGGGTGTTCGAGCGCTTCTACCGGGTGGACCAGGCCCGCAGCCGCCAGACCGGCGGCACCGGCCTGGGGCTGGCCATCGTGCGCCACGTGGTCGCCAACCACCACGGCAGCGTCGAGGTCGAGTCCCGGCTGGGGGAGGGCTCGCTCTTCACCCTGCGCCTGCCCGTCGCCCGCAGCACCGTCGTCGCGCCACCCGAGCCGCACGATGCCACCCACCCGCTCCCCGAGAGGCTGTGAGCCATGTCGCCCGCCCCTGCCCCGGTCACCTCGGTCCTCGTCGTCGAGGACGAGGACTCCTTCGTCGACGCCCTCACCGTCGGTCTCACCCGTGAGGGCTTCAAGGTCAGCGTCGCCCGCGACGGCGCCGAGGCCCTCGACGTGTTCGACGACGTCGCCCCCGACCTCGTGCTGCTCGACGTCATGTTGCCCAAGGTGTCCGGCATCGACGTGTGCCGGGAGCTGCGGAGCCGGTCGAGCGTGCCCATCATCATGGTCACCGCCAAGAGCGCCGAGATCGACACGGTCGTGGGCCTGGAGGTCGGGGCCGACGACTACGTCACCAAGCCCTACCGCCTGCGCGAGCTGGTGGCCCGGATGCGGGCCGTGCTGCGCCGGCGGCCGGCCGACGACGCCGCGCTGGCCGTGCCCCTCGGCGAGGACGACGTGGTGGCCGTGGGCGACGTGTCCCTCGACCACCTCCGCCACGAGGTCACCATCCGCGGCGTCGAGACGCGGCTGCCCCTCAAGGAGTTCGAGCTGCTCGCCCTGCTGCTCGAGAACGCCGGGCGGGTGCTCACCCGCGACCGCCTGATCGACCGGGTGTGGGGGTCCGACTACGTCGGCGACACCAAGACCCTCGACGTGCACATCAAGCGCCTGCGCTCCAAGGTCGAGCAGGACCCGGCCAACCCGACCCGCATCGTCACCATCCGGGGCCTGGGCTACAAGTACGAGGTGCCGCGGAGCTGACGCGCCGGTCGGGCCGTCACATCCCCCTCCTAGCATGGGCCGGGTGATCCCCCCGCCCGCTCCCGGCCAGCCGCCCGCCGCGCCGGCCGGGCGCGACCCCCGCCGGCCGTGGGCGCCGTCGCCGTTCATGCGCCTGGCCCGCACCCACGCCGCGTCGGTGTCGGGCGACGCCCTGTTCGCCATCGGCCTGGCCGGCTCGGTGTTCTTCTCGCTCGACTTCAACTCGGCGCGGTGGCGGGTGGCGCTCTACCTCGTGCTCACCATCGCCCCGTTCGCCGTGGCCGCCCCGCTGATCGGCCCGGCCATCGACCGGGTGCGGGGCGGGCGGCGCTGGATCATCGTCGGGTCGATGGGCGCCCGGCTGGTGCTCAGCGTCCTGGTCGTCCGCCACATGCAGAGCCTGCTGTTCTACCCCGAGGCCTTCGGCATGCTCGTGCTGCAGAAGGTGTACTCCATCTCCAAGAGCGCGGTGGTGCCCGGCACGGTGCGCAGCGACGAGGAGCTCGTCGAGGCCAACTCCAAGCTCACCGTGCTGTCCGCCCTGGCCGTGGTGGTGGCCGTGGTGCCGGGCGGCATCCTGCTCAAGCTCGGAGGGGGCGGCTGGAGCGTGGCCCTCGGAGCGGTCGTGTTCGGGGTGGGCACGGTGCTGGCCCTGCAGCTGCCCCCCACCACGGTGGCCGCCGAGCCGGCCGGCGAGGCCGAGAAGGAGGAGCTGCGCAGCGCCGGCATCGTGCTCGCCTCCTCGGCCATGGCGGTCATCCGGGGCATCGTCGGGTTCCTCGCCTTCATGCTGGCGTTCGACATCAAGCAGAACGGCGCGCTGTGGGAGCTCGGCATCGTCGCCGGGGCCGCCCAGCTCGGCTTCTTCCTGGGGGCCGTGGCCGCGCCGAGGGTCCGCAAGCTGGCCACCGAGGAGCACATCCTGGTCGGCGCCCTCGCCATCAGCTGCGTCACCGGGCTGGCCACGGCCGCGCTGGGGGGCCTGGTCGGCGCGGCGGTGCTGTCGATGACGATCGGGGCCACCGGCAGCGCGGCCAAGCAGGCCTTCGACGCCATCGTGCAGCGCGACGCCCCCGATGCCAACCGGGGCCGGTCGTTCGCCCGCTTCGAGACCCGCTTCCAGCTGTGGTGGGTCCTCGGTGCGCTGGTGCCGATCGTGGTGCCCATCCCCGCCGACGTGGGGTTCGCGCTGATCGCGCTGGCCTCGGCGGTCGCCATCGCCTCCTACCTGCTGGGCCAGCGCCGCATCCGCCGGGGCCAGGTGCCGCCGAAGCGCCCGAGCCTCACCAGCCGGTTGCGCCGACACCGGCCGCCGAGCGTCGACGAGACGCCCGCGCCCGCCGACGCCGGGTCGGGTGCCGGCCCGGCGCGGCCGGCGACCACCGCACACCGGGCCCCGATCGGCCCCTCCGATCCCACCGTGGTGGTCGACGACCCCACGGTCGTGGCGGCCGACGCCACCGTGGCCGCACCGCCCGGGCCGGCGACGCCACCGCCAGCCCCGGCCGCCACACCACCCCCGCCGCCCGACCCGGCCCGGCGCTGGATGCCCACCGGCGCGCCCACGGCTGCGCCGGCCCCACCCACCCCCACGCCGACGTCGACGCCGACGCCGGCGCCACCACCACCGCCCTCGGCCCGGCCGGGCGAGCCCGCCCACCGGCGCCACGGCCTGCTCTTCGACCCCGAGGCGTGGGACGACGCGCCCCCGCCGCCCCCCGGACCTCCGGAGGGCTGAGCGCCGTCAGTCCTGCGGGAGCTCGATGCGGGCGAGCCACAGGCCCGGAGCGTCGAGCTCGGCGGGCGTCGGCAGCGTGCGATCGGACTCCCACAGCCGGGCCAGGCCGTCCTCGCCGGCGCGCTCGAGCACGCCGGCCACGAAGTTGGTGCCTCGGTCGTAGGCCGCCTGGGTGAGCTCGAGCCCGAACAGGCGCTCGACGAAGCGGTCGGACGGGTCGGCCTCGACCCTTCGCCGGCGAACGGCTTCGGCGAGCATGCCGTAGTTCTGCAGCAGCGGCTGGCCGGCGCGGTCGACGACGTGGTCGACGTAGCCGGCGATGGCGGCCACCAGGGCCTCGAAGCCGGGCAGCAGCTCTCGCTGGGCCGGTGACTGGATCGCGCCGAGCAGCAGCTGGGGGTCGCCGAACAGCGACTGGAGCCCGCCGAGCGAGCCGGGGTCGGAGATGTCGAGCTCGCCGAGGCGTTCCTCGAGCGCGCTGGCGTCGGGCTCGAAGCCCGAGACGTAGCGCCGCAGGAGGTCGTCGAGGCGCTCCCTGACGTGGGGCAACCGCAGCACGGTGTGCACGGCGACCTCCTGCAGGCAGATCCACAGGCGCAGGTCGTCGGCGGGGATGCTCCACTCGGTGCCGAACTCGTCGAGGTTGGCGGGGACCACCATGAGCTGGTCCGAGGGCGGCCGGGGGATCGGCAGGTCGTACTGGCCGAACGAGCGCCGGGCGAGGTGGCCGACCATGGAGCCCGCCGTCATGCCCAGCATCATCGGCCCCATCATCTGCAGCAGCGGCCCCATGAAGCCGAGGGGGTCGCCGGGGTCGGCCGCGGGTGGTGGCGGGCCCGGCTGCTCGCCGAGGGCGCCGGCGAGGCGCTCGAACAGCGGGCGCCAGGCGTCGAGCGTGGCGGTGGCCCACTGGCCGCGCGTGACGGGCACGATGGAGATGCCGCCTCCGCTGGTGCTGGCCGGCAGGCCGGTGGCGGTGCCGACGTGCAGCTCGGCCACCCGGGCGAGGGGCTCGATGCGCATGCGCTCCATCGGGTCGACGTTGGGCTCCTGGCCGCCGTCGGTCGCCACCGCCAGCGCGAGCTGGCGGGCGGCGTCCCATCCCACCGGGCCCTGCTGCTGGAACAGCCGGGCCAGGTCCCCGAAGAGGGGCATGCCCCGGAACGGGTCGTCGGACGGGTCGTCGCCGGGGCGGAACTCGGGAGGTTCGGGGCTCACAGGGTCAGGCTAGGCCGCGCTCGTCGGGCCCCGACCTCGCGAGGCCGCCGTCGCGGGCAAGATGGCGGGGAGTGGGTGAGATCGTCGTGGTGACGGGGGCCGATGGTGCGGTGGGGCGGCGGGTGGTGGCGGCCGCCCTCGCCGAGCCGGGCGTCGAGCGGGTCGTGGCCGTGGGCTCGGCCCGGGGCACGCACCCCGCAGCGCGCCGCCGCGGGCCGAGGGGCGCCGAGCTGGTCGCCGCCCCCTTCGAGCTCGACGACCCTCGCCTCGTCCGGCACGTGCGGGGAGCGACCCGGCTCGTCCACCTCGGGGCGCGCCGGGGCCTCGACCTCGACGGCACCGGCGGCGCCGACATCGACCTGCTCGGCACCCGCTCGCTGCTCGCCGTGCTCGGCCAGGTGGCGGCGGTGCGCACGGTGGTCGTGCTGTCCTCGGCGCTGGTCTACGGCGCCCGCACCGACAACCCGGTGCCGCTCACCGAGGAGGCACCGGTCCGACCCAACCCGTCGATCCCCGCGGCGCTGGAGCGGGTGCAGCTGGAGTCGATGCTGGCCGGTTGGGCGGCCGAACGAGGGGCGACCTGCGCCGTGGCCCGGCCGTGCGTCGTGGTGGGGCCGGAGAACGGGCGCTGGCTGGCCCGTTCGCCGTGGTCGACGGCGGGTCTGCAGGTGAGCGGGGCCGACGCGCCCGTGCAGTTCCTGCACGTCGACGACCTCACCGCCGCGCTCACCACCTTGTGCCGGCTCCGGTTCGACGGGCCCGTGAACGTGGCGCCCGACGGATGGCTCACCGCCGAGCAGGTCAGGGCGCTCAAGGGCCCCACCGCCCGCGTCAAGGTGCGGCGCACGTCGGCGCTGCGCCTGGCCCGGTGGGGCGCTCGCCTGGGCCTGGCCCCCGGTGACCCGGCGACGCTCGTCGCCGCCTCGGCCCCGTGGGTGGTGGCCAACGACCGCCTGCGCCGCCTCGGCTGGGAGCCGGCGTTCAGCAACGAGGAGGCCTACGTCGACGCCGACCGGGGCGGCCCGTGGGCCCGCCTCACGCCCCGCCACCGCCAGGAGCTCGCCCTCGGCGGCGCGGCGGTGGCGCTCCTGGCCGCGGTGGGCGCGGCGGCGTGGCTGGTGCGGCGTCGGCTCAGGCGCGGCTCGTGAGCGTCACGTCGGCCGTGAGCTGGGCGCCGTCGCGCAGGTAGGTCACCGTCACCGCGTCGCCGTCGTGGTGGGTGCGCAGCGCCACGACCAGCGACGACATGGAGGTCACCTGCACGCCGTCGACGGCGAGCACGACGTCGCCCTCGCGCAGCCCGGCGCTGGCCGCGGGCCCGTCGGCCACGACCCGGGTGAGCGTGGCGCCCGACCGGCCGATGGTGGCGGCCGTCGCCGGGTCGAGGTCGTCGCCGAGCACCCCCAGCCAGGTGTGGCGCACCGTGCCGGTGGCGATGATCTCGTCGGCCACCTGGGCGGCGTAGTCGATCGGCGTGGCGTAGAGGGTCGACGTGCCGGCGGGCGCGCTGGTGGTCGAGGTGCTCGACTCGTTGGTCGCCGTCGGGGTGTACCGGGCCGCGGGGGCGGGCTGGCGGGCGGTGGCCAGGCCGAGCACGGCGCCCTCCTCGCTGCACAGCACGGCGCCGCCGGAGCTCGGCGTCATCTCGAGCGACGCCTGGATCATGTCGTGGAGGCTCCCGCCGTCGGTGGTGTCCAGGCGCAGGCCGAGGGCGCTGACGTGGCCGGCGGCAACGGATGCGGTGCTGGCGCCGGGCTGGCGCTCGAGGGCGACGGCCGGGGTGCCGGCCTGCATGCCCGCCAGGCGGCCGATCACCGCGACGGGCATGCCGTTGCGGTCGACGTCGACCACGGCGATGTCGCTCGTGGTGTCGACGCCGACGACGGTGCCGGGCAGCACGGTGCCGTCGGCGGTGGTGACGTTGACCGAGGTGGCACCCTCGACGGCGTCGGCGGTGGTGAGCAGGTGGCCGTCGGAGCGGAACACCACGCCGGTGGCGGTGACGGCGCCGGAGGGGCGGCTGGCGTCGATGCGGACCAGGGCCGGCCCGACGGTGCTGGCCACGTGCGCCTCGCCGGCGTCGCCGCCCGACAGGTCGGTCTCGACCTGCTCCACCACGGTGCGGACCCGCGAACGGTCGAAGGTGCCGGTCACCGACAGCACGGCGAGCGTGGCGGCGACCCCGACGAGCAGCGAGGCGGCGGCCACGGACCAGGCCCGCGGCGCCCCGACCGGCAGCGCCCGTTCGGCGCGGGAGGCCTCGCCGGAGCCCTGGCCCACCACGTCTCCGCGGGCCGTGCGCCGGGCGGCCGCCACCTCCGACGGGTGCCGCCAGAGCCTGTCGTCGGGGTGGAGCGGAGGGACGAACCCGTGGTCGTCGTCGGGGTCGTCGGGGACCGGCATGGGCGCGCAGGGTAGTCACGGCCCCCGCGATCGTGGCCGCGCCCCCCACTACGATGAGGGCCCGTGAGCCTCTCCCCGCCCTCCGCCGACGACTGGGTCGCGCTCACCGAGGCGCCCCTCGACGTGCAGCTGGCGGCCGACTGGGTGGCGGTCCCCGACTGCGGCGCCGTGGTGGTGTTCAGTGGTCTGGTACGGGACCACGCGGAGGGCACGACGGGGGTGACCCACATCGACTACGAGGCCTACGCCGAGCAGGTGCTGCCGCGCCTCGGTGACATCGCGGCCGAGGCGCGCCGCCGCTGGCCGGAGCTCGGCCGCGTCGTGCTGTGGCACCGCGAGGGTCGGGTCGAGCTGAGCGAGTCGTCGGTCGTGGTGGCCGTGTCGACCCCCCACCGGGCGGAGGCCTTCGCCGCCGTGCAGTTCGGCATCGACACGCTCAAGGCCACCGTGCCGATCTGGAAGAAGGAGTTCTGGGACGGCGGGGCGGAGTGGGCCCGGGCCAGCCAGCACATCACCGAGGTGCCCACGTCGGAGACGGCGTCGTGAGCGGCCTGGCGTTCCTCCTCATCGTCGTGGTGGTGACCGTGGTCGGGTCGCTGATCGTGTGGGTGCGGCACCGCAAGCCGACCCACTTCATGTCGAGCGTCGACGACTTCCAGCGCGAGATGCAGGCGCTCAGCCGCTCGCCGGGCACCACGGCCAAGGGCCCGGTCGGCCCCCGTCCGCGTCGCTCCGGGCGCATCGGGCCACGGCCCGAGCGCCGCCCCCGTGACGGAGGGCGGTAGCCCTGGCCCGCGACCTCGCCATCGACCTCGGCACCGCCAACACCCTCGTGTACGTCCGCGGGGAGGGCATCGTGCTCAACGAGCCCTCCGTCATCGCGCTCAACAGCCGCACCCAGGACGTGCTGGCCATGGGCCACGAGGCGTGGCAGATGATCGGGCGCACCCCGAGCTACATCGTCGCCGTCCGCCCACTGCGCAAGGGCGCCATCACCGACTTCGAGGTGACCCAGCGGATGATCCGGCTCCTGTTGCAGCGGGTCGGGGTCAACCGCTTCAACCGGCCCCGTGTCGTGATCTGCGTGCCGTCGGCCATCACCGCGGTCGAGCAGCGCGCCGTCACCGAGGCGGCCCGCCGGGCGGGGGCGGCGGAGGCCCACCTGATCGAGCAGCCCATGGCCGCGGCCATCGGCGCCGGCCTGCCCATCAACGAGCCGCTCGGCAACATGGTCGTCGACATCGGCGGCGGCACGTCGGAGGTGGCCCTCATCTCCCTCGGCGGCGTGGTCGCCCTCGAGGCGGTGCGGGTCGGCAGCTTCGACATCGACGCCGCCATCCAGACCTACATCCGTCGGGAGTACGGCATCGCGGTGGGCGAGCGCACGGCCGAGGAGATCAAGGTCACCATCGGCTCGGCGTGGCCCACCGACAACGAGTACGCCGCCGAGGTCCGCGGCCGCGAGCTCATGAGCGGCCTGCCCAAGACGGTGATCCTCACCGCCGAGGAGGTGCGCGAGGCGATCGACGAGCCGGTGTCGGCGATGGTCGACGCCGTGGTGGCCTGCCTCGGCCAGGCGCCGCCCGAGCTGGCCCAGGACCTCATCGAGCAGGGCATCTACCTGGTGGGCGGCGGCGGCATGCTGCGGGGCCTCGACCTGCGCATCGAGTCCGAGACCGAGGTGCCGGTGCACCTCGTCGACGCGCCGCTCGAGTCGGTCGTGCTCGGCGCCGGGCACTGCATCGAGTCCTTCGACGCCCTCAAGGTCATGTTCATGGAGTGAGCCGGTCAGGCGAGCAGGTCCTCCGCCGCCTGGCGGACCTGCCAGTCCCGGTCGGCGCGGGCCCGCTCGAGCGCCTCGTCGACGTCGGGGCCCTCGAACGGTGCCAGCGCGATCACGGCCCGGCGCCGCACCGTGGCCTTGTCGTGGGTGGCGGCCAGGACGGCGGGCAGGCCCGCCGGGTCACCGAGCGCGCCGAGGGCGGCCACCGCCGCCTCCCGGCACAGCGGGTCGTCGTGGCCCGTGGCCAGGCCCGCCAGGCGCGCCACCACCCCCGGCGCCGCCGGCGGCCGCTCACCGCACGCCCACGCCGCCACCTCCACGACCGAGGCGTCGGGGTCGTCGAGCAGCTCGGCGAGGCGGGCCGCCACCGCCGGATCGGGGGCGTCGCCGACCGCCCCGCCCCAGGTGGTCGCCAGCTCGCAGGCCCGGGACCGCACCGTCGGCGCGGGATCGGCGAGGGCGCCCAAGAGCTCCTCGAGGGCGAGCTCGCCCAGCCGGTGCAGGGCGGCCACCGCCGTCGCCCGCACGCCCGGGTCGGCGTCGGCGAGCAGGGCCCGAGCGCCGGCGGTGTCACCGGTGTGGCCCGCACGCGCCGCGGCCCGGCGACGGGCCACGGCCGGGTCGACGGGGCGGGCCACGTCAGCCGAGGGCGGCGGTGAACATCGCCCACAGGGCCACGATGGCGAGGCCGATCACCGCCGCGGCCAGCACACCGAGGCCCAGCAGGGTGACGAGCAGGGCGAGGCCGGTGCGGGCCCGTGCCGCGCCCGTGGGCCCGATGTCGTCGCCCAGCACGGGCCGGAACGGATCTGGGTCGGTCACCGCCCCCATCCTCGCGCCGTGGCGGCGGGCGCGGGCGCGGTGGGTCCGGGGCCCCGACGTGGCAGGCTGAACCGCTGCCGTCTCGCTGGAGCGCCCGTGACCGTCGAAGAGCTCATCGTCCGAGAGCCGCCCGAGGAGGCGCCACCGTCGACGCCGCGCTGGTCGCCGAAGGCCCGCTGGGCCGCGGCGCTCGGGGCGTTCGTGGTCGTCGGCCTGGTGAGCGCCGCGCTGTTGGTGAAGCTGCCGTACTACACGATGAGCCCCGGGTCGGCTCGGGCCACCGAGCCGCTCATCACGGTCGAGGGCGCCCCGACCTACGACCTCGAGGGCTCGGTCGACTACCTGACGGTCTCGCTGCGCCAGGCCACCCCCATCGAGGCGCTGGCCGCCTGGATCAACCCGTCGGTCGACGTGAAGTCCGAGGAGGAGATCAACGGCAACCAGTCGGCCGAGCAGAACCGGCAGCTCAACCTGCAGATGATGAACGAGTCGAAGGACGCGGCGACCTACCAGGCGCTGCACCGGCTCGGCTATGACATCCCCACCTCGGGCACGGGGGCGGTGGTGGCCAGCGTGCAGGAGGGCAGCCCCGCCGACGGCGTGCTCGTCCCCGGCGACGTCATCGTGTCGGTCGACGGCCAGCCCATCGCGCTCAACCGTGACCTGGTGGCGGCGGTGGGCGCCCAGGCGCCCGGCGCGGTGCTCCAGCTCGGCGTCACCAACCTCGACCGGCCCGACGAGAACCGCACCGCGGAGGTCACCCTCGGCGCCCGGGCCGACGACCCGGCCAAGGGCTTCCTCGGCGTGTCGACCTTCACCCGGGACCTCACCTTCGACTTCCCGGTGCAGGTCACCATCGACACCGGCCGGGTGGGTGGCCCGTCCGCCGGGCTGGCGTTCACCCTCGGCCTGCTCGACGTGATGACCCCCGGCAGCCTCACCGGCGGGCTGAACATCGCCACCACGGGCACGATGAGCCTCGACGGCTCGGTCGGGCCGGTCGGCGGGGTGCACCAGAAGGTCGAGGCGGCCAAGCGCCAGGGCGTGGAGCTGATGCTCGTGCCGAGCAGCGAGGTCGACGAGGCCCGCCGCTACGCCGATGGCCTGCGGGTGGAACCGGTCGACACCCTCGACCAGGCGCTGTCGGTCCTGAGCACGGTGGGCGGCGGCGACGCCGTGCTGCCGCCCGCGCCCGGCGGGGGCTCCGGCACCTGATCCCCGGGACGGCCCGGCGCGACGCCGGCGGGCCGCCACCGCCGTCGGGCTGGTGCCATCGCCCGAGGTCGCGGGGCATCACCAGCCGGTCGGGAGCGCGTCGGTACCATCGCCTGCGATGGCCGACACGCCCGCGCCGATCGATCCGGACCGCATCCTCGAGCAGTCGTTCACCATGGTGCGACGCGGGCTCGACCCGCTCGAGGTGCAGCGCTTCCTGCTGCAGCTGGCCAACCAGATCCGCGCCGGGCGCGAGCGGGAGGCCGAGCTGCACCACCAGCTCGAGGCGGCCGAGAAGCGCAGCGCCCCGATCGACCAGCTCGACCCGTCGCAGCTCACCAGGCTGCTGGGCGAGGAGACGGCCCGCGTGCTCGAGGCGGCGCAGGCCGCGGCGGCTGAGATCCGGGCCAAGGCCGAGGAGAACGTGGCCCGCCTGCTGCGCGAGGCGCGCGACGAGTCCCAGAAGATGCGCGAGGACGCCGAGACGGTGCTGGCCCGCAAGACGGCCGAGGCCGAGGAGGCGGCGGCCGGCATCCGCGGCGACGCCGACGCCGTGCTCGAGCGGGCCCGGGCCGAGGCGGCCGAGCTCGTCGAGGCCGGCCGCCAGGAGGGCCGCGACATGGTGGGCGAGGCGCAGAAGGTGCGCCAGCGCATGCTCGACGACCTCTCCCGCCGCCGCAAGCTGCTGCGCCAGCAGATCGAGCAGCTCCAGGCGGGCCGCGAGCGCCTGTTGGCCGCCTACGAGGTGGTGCGCGAGAACCTCGACGTCGCCACCGAGGAGCTGCAGGTGGCGCTGCCGGAGGCCAAGCTGGCCGCCGAGTCGACGTCGCTGAGGGCGGCCGAGGACGACCAGGAGGCCCTGGCCGCCGAGCTGGGCATCTCCCCGGCCGAGCTCGCCGGGTCCGCCGCCGCCGAGCAGGCCGGAGCCGCTGGAGAGGGCGGCGCGGCTGGAGAGGGCGGAGCGACCGCCCAGGCCGGCGAGGGCGACGGGGCGCCGGTCGGTGAGGTCGCCGAGCAGCCCGCCGCCGAGGCGGCGTCGAGCGAGGCGCCCGCCGGGCCGGAGCCGGAGCCCGAGCCGGAACCCGAGCCAAAGGCCGAGGCCGAACCCGAGCCGGAACCCGAGGCCCTCGAAGAGGCCTCGGCCGACACCGAGCCGTCCGAGCCGGCGCCGGCCGCCGCCGACGCGGAGCCCGAACCGGTCGCGGCGTCGAACGAGCCGGTGGAGGGCCGGCACTCGTCGTCGGTCCGGGTCGTGAAGGCCGAGCGGGCCCGTCGCCCGAGAGCCGAGAAGACCGAGAAGACCGAGAAGACCGAGAAGACCGACAAGGCCGCCGAGCAGGACAAGGCCGCCGCCGTGTTCGCCCGGCTGCGCAGCGAGGAGGCCCCGGCCGAGCCGACCGAGGCCGAGGCGTCGTCGGCGCCCGAGGTGGAGCCCGAGGTCGAGGTCGACGAGGAGCCCGCGGTGCGTGCCCTCGATCCGGCCGAGGAGCTGCTCATGCGGCGCGACGCCGCCATCAGCCAGCTCGAGAAGAACCTGGCCCGCCGGCTCAAGCGGGAGCTGTCCGACGAGCAGAACGAGCTGCTGGCGTCGCTCGCCTCGGCCAAGGGCACACCGTCGGCCGACGACGTGCTGCCCGCACCGGAGGCTCACGTCGAGCGCTACCAGTCGATCTCGCTGCCCACCCTCGCGGCGGCGGCCACCGCCGGCGCCGATCTGGTGTCCACCATCGCCGGCCCGCCGGCCGCCCCGACCACGGTGGCCGACCTGTCCGCCGAGCTGGCCGTCGACGTCGTGGTCACGCTGCGCGAGCGCCTCGAGCGGGCCTTCGCCGAGGCGGGCGACCAGCTCGACGATGTGTCCCAGAGCGTCCGGGCCTGCTACCGCGAGTGGAAGGGCCAGCGCGTCGACCAGATCGCCAGCCACGCGGTGGTGGCGGCGTGCAACCGGGGGCTGCTCGACCGCCTGCCCGAAGCCAGCCTCGTCACCTGGGTGGTGTCGGACCCGACGCCGTCACCCGATTGCGAGGACAACGCGCTCGCCGGCGCGGTGGTGCGCGGCGAGGCGTTCCCCACCGGCCACACCGCGCCGCCGCTGCACGCCACGTGCCGCTGCATGGTCGTCCCCGCGGACCTCTGAGCCAGCCCGGGGTGCCCGACGCCGCCGCGGCCTGCGCCGGCCCGTAGGCTGGCCGGCGATGCGCGTCCCCTCCGACATGCCCAAGCGCCGGCGCGGCTCAGGCCGCGGCCGGATCGTCGTCATCGTCGTCATCGTCGTGGGCTTCCTGCTCGTGACGTCGCTGCGGGGCGTCGCCGGCTTCTGGACCGACTACCTGTGGTTCGACTCGCTGGGGTTGAGCTCGGTGTTCACCGGCGTGCTGGGAGCCAAGATCGCCCTCGGCGTGATCTTCACCCTCGTCTTCGCCGCGCTGACCTTCCTCAGCCTCACCATCGCCGATCGCCTCGCCCCCAAGAACCGCCCGGCCGGGCCCGAGGACGAGCTGCTCAACCGCTACCACCAGGTCGTCGACCGCCGGGCCTGGCTGGTGCGCCTGGGCGTGTCGGTGATGCTCGGCCTGGTCGCCGGCGTCGGCATGTCGAGCGAGTGGAATCAGTGGCTGCTGTTCACCAACGGCGGCGACTTCGGGGTGAAGGACCAGACCTTCCAGACCGACATCGGCTTCTACGTCTTCAAGCTGCCCTTCTACATGACCGTGGTGAACTGGCTGTTCGCCTCGGGCGTCATCATCTTGTTGGTCACGGTCGTCGCCCACTACCTCAACGGCGGCATCCGCCTGCAGGCCCCGGTGCAGCGGGTCACGCCGCAGGTGAAGGCGCACATCTCGGTGATCCTCGGCCTGCTCGCCCTGGTGAAGGCGGTCGACTACTGGCTGCAGCGCTACGCCCTGACCTGGTCGACCCGGGGCACGGTCGACGGCGCCACCTACACCGACGTCAAGGCGCAGCTGCCGGCCATCTACCTGCTGCTGTTCATCGCCCTGCTGTCGTTCGGGCTGTTCATCTACAACATCTGGCGGCGGGGCTGGGTGCTGCCCGTGGTGGCCGTGGGGCTGTGGGCCCTCGTGTCGGTCGTGGCCGGCGTGGCCTACCCGGCCTTCATCCAGCGCTTCCGCGTCGAGCCCGAGGAGTCCAGCAAGGAAGCGCCGTACATCCAGCACAACATCCAGGCCACCCGTGAGGCGTTGGGTCTCGACGCCGTCGAGACCAGGACCTTCGACTACACCCAGGACCCGGCGAAGACCACTCAGGCGATCAACGACAACCCCGGCACGATCCGCAACGTGCGGCTGCTCGACCCGTCGATCGTGACGCCCACCTACCAGCGCCAGCAGAGCCTCTACTCGTTCTACAAGTTCACCGAGCTCGACGTCGACCGCTACCCGGTGTCGGTGGCCGACCCCGGCAACGCCGGCGCCCTCCAACCGGCGCAGACCACCCAGGTGGTGCTCGGCGCGCGGGACCTCAGCACCAGCGGCATCCCCCAGCAGTCGTGGGAGGGCAGCCACCTCGCCTACACCCACGGCTACGGCCTGGCGCTCGCCCCGGCCAACACCACGAACCGCAACGGCGCCCCTAGCTACCTCGTGCGCGACGTGCCGGTCAGCGTGGCCGAGGACCAGGTGAGCCTGCAGGTCGACCAGCCGCAGCTCTATTACGGCGAGAACCTGCCCGGCTACGCCATCACCAACACCGGCCGGGCCGAGGTCGACTACACGGGCAGCGCCGAGGGCGAGGGCCAGAGCACCTACACCGGCAGCGGTGGCGTGACGCTCAACGGGTTCGTCCGAAAGGCAGCGTTCGCGCTGCGCTTCGCCGACTGGAACCTGATCGTGTCGAACTTCCTCACGCCGGAGTCGCGCATCGTGTTCGAGCGCGACATCCGGGCCCGCATCGAGAAGGTGGCGCCGTTCCTGCAGTGGGACGCCGACCCCTACCCCGTGGTCACTGAGGGGAGGGTCGTCTACATGTGGGACGGCTACACCACGAGCGACCACTTCCCGAACGCCCAGCGGGCCGACACCACCGGCCTGCCGGCCGGCAGCGGGCTCGACGGCGGGAAGCTGAACTACATCCGCAACTCGGTCAAGGCGGTGCTCGACACCTACGACGGCACGGTCAAGCTGTACGTCGTCGACCCGTCGGACCCCATCGTCACGGCCTACCAGCGGGCCTTCCCCGCCCTCTTCTACCCGGTCGAGGAGATGCCCCAGGGCCTGCGCTCGCACTGGCGCTACCCCGAGGACATGTTCCGGGTGCAGACCAACATGTTCGGCCGCTACCACATCACCGACCCGCAGGCGTTCTACGAGAAGACCTCGGCGTGGTCGGTCGCCACCGACCCGGGCAGCACGGTGTCGGGCAGCACCGCGGCGCAGGCGGCCACCCAGGCGCTCACCGGCCAGACGGTCACCCGCTCGGCCGACCGGATCGAGCCGTTCTACCAACTGCTGCGGTTGCCGGGCGACGACCAGACGTCGTTCGTGATGTCGCGGCCGTTCGTGCCGTACTCCGAGACCCAGTCGAGCGACCGGCAGACCCTCACGTCGTTCATGGTGGCCAAGAGCGACCCGGACGACTACGGCAAGATCGTGGTCTACGAGATGCCGTCCGGGCAGGAGATCAACGGGCCGGTCCTGGCCAACACCCAGATCCAGCAGAACCAGCGGGTCTCGTTCCTGCTCACCCAGCTGAACCAGCAGGGGTCCCGGGTGCAGTGGGGCAACATGTTGCTGGTCCCGGTGCAGAACTCGATCCTCTACGTCCGTCCCCTGTACGTCTCGTCGGACACCAACTCGGCGCCCGAGCTCAAGCAGGTCGTGGTGGTGTCGGCCAACCAGGTGGCGGTGGCGCCCACCCTGCGCGACGCCATCAAGACGCTGTTCCCGGCGTCGAACCCCGAGACGGTCGAGAGCCTCACCATCAACCAGTCGATCGGCACCGACACCGGCACCCAACCGGGCAACGACACCAGCACCACCACCACGACGACGCCCGGCTCCACGACCACCACCACCGTGCCGCCCACGTCGGGCAACGAGACCGTCGACCAGCTCGTCGCCCTGGCCAACCAGGCGCTGGCCGACGCCGACACGGCGCTCACCAACGGCGACCTGGGCCAGTACCAGCAGAAGGTCAAGCAGGCCCAGTCCTACCTGCAGCAGGCGCAGAGCCAGGCCGGGTCCACCACCACCACCACCGTGGCGCCGAGCACCACCACGACCCAGGCCGGCACGCCCGCCTGACGGGTCGCACGGGAGGCCACGACATGAGCACCTACTTCGTCACCGGGGGCACCGGGCTGATCGGTTCCAACGTGTGCCGGCTGGCGATCGAGCAGGGCGACCGGGTGCGGGCCCTGGTCCGGCCGGGCAGCGACACCGACGCCCTCGCCGCCCTCGGCGTGGAGCTCTACGAGGGCGACGTGCAGTCCCTCGACGACATGGTGCGCGGGTCCGAGGGCTGCGACGCCATCGTCAACTCGGCGGCGCTGCTCGGTGGCGCGGTGCAGAACATCGAGGAGCAGAAGCTCACCAACGTGGCCGGGTCGTACCACGCCTACGACGCCGGCGCGGCCCACGGCACCCGCGTGGTCACGCTGAGCTCCACGCCGTTCTTCGACCACACCCGGACCCTCACCGAGGAGTCGCCGGTCGCCGAGACCTGGAGCGACGACCCCTACACCCAGACCAAGGGCGCGGCCTACGTGGAAGCCAAGCGGCGGGCCGCCGACGAGGGCGCCGACATCGTCGTGGTCATCCCGGGCGGCACGTACGGTCCCGGGGTCGTGCTGTCGCGGGCGATGTCGGCCACCTCCTACAACCGGGCGTTGCGCGGCGCCCTCAACGGCAAGATCACCGACTACGTGAGCTTCCCCATCCCCTGGGTGTTCGCCGAGGACGTGGCCACCGCCTGCCTGGCCGCCGCCACCAAGGGCACGGCCGGCCGCACCTACCTGGCCTTCGGCGCGGAGGACGCGCAGAGCACCGCGGCGTGGCTCAACGTCGCGCTCGAGGTGGCCGGCTCCGACCGGCGGGTCGCCGAGGTCCACATCGACCCCGACGACCCCAGCGCGGTCGAGCGCTACGGCGCCACGCTGGTCGACCTGGCGCAGCGCCGGTTCCCGGTGCCGTGGTTCGACAACTCCCGCACGCGCGCCGAGCTGGGCTACGCGCCCCGGTCGCTGCGCGAGGCCATGGAGACCACCGTGCCGTGGCTGCGGGAGAACGGCCAGATCAGCTGAGCCCGCCGCGCCGGCTCACCCGGCCCAGGCGTCGATGATCCGCTCGGTGGTCGTGAGGTTCGAGAGGTAGGCGAGGGTGTTGCGCACCACGTCGTCGGCGTAGCTGCGCGGCACACCGGCGATGGCGTCGGTGGGCAGGGCGATGCGGTAGCCGAGGTCGGCCGCCGACAGGCACAGGCCGAGCAGCGCCTCGTTCACCGACACGCCCACGGGCACGACGGTGCGCACGCCGAGGTTGCGCAGGATCGAGTCGAGCTCGGTGCCGGTGAAGGGGGTGAGGCCGTGGATGCGCCGGCACTCGATGTCCTCGGGGGCCGGCCCCAGCTCCGGGCACAGCTCGGCCGCCGGCGAGCCCTGGCGCACCTGGTCGGGGTTCTTCACCACGTAGGCCATCATCGGATTGTTGATCGACAGCCCGGCCCGGTCGCCGCGCAGCTCCACCAGGGCGTGCACCACCCGCACGCCGACGGCGCGGGCGGCGTCGCACAGCGACGCGGCCTTGGCCAGGATGCCCAGCTCGGCCGCCTCGGCGGCCAGCTCGGGGCCGGTGGTGAGGTCGCCGATGATGCCGCGCTGCATCTCGCAGGTCACGACGGCGGTGTGGGCGGGCGAGAGGAGCTCGGTGAGGTCGAGCGGCACGTGGTCCTCCTCGGATGGCCGGGCGTCGCGAACGCTACGGCAGCGGCCCGAGGCGCGGCCAGGTGCCCGACTCGAGGGCCGTGACGAACAGGGCGACGGTCTGGGTGAGCGCCTCGTCGGCCTCGCGGCGGTCGGTGGCGGTGTGCACCTCGGTCTGGGCCAGGCCCCTCAGGCTGGAGCTGAACACCCGGTGGGCGACGGCCACCTGCCCGGGCTCGAGGCCGAAGCCGGCGAGCGTGGCCCGGATGGGCTCGGCCAGCCGGGCTCCGCGCGCCCGGAACTCGGGGTCGTCGGTGCCGGTGAAGGCGTTGATGGCGGCGGTGCGGCCCCGGTGGGCGCGGAACGAGTCGCGGTAGACGACGGCGATGGCGCCGAGGGCGTCGGCGCCGCTGCGGCCGAGGGCGGCCCGCCACACCTGTTCGGCGAGCTCGTCGAGGGCGAGCAGGGCGACCTCCCGACGGAGGTCGTCGAGGCCGTCGACGTGGCTGTACAGCGAGCTGACGTGCCGGTCGACCTTGGCCGCCACGGCGGAGAGGGTGAGGGTCGACCAGCCCTCGGCGTCGGCGAGGTCGGCCGCGGCCCGCACCAGCGTCGGCTTGTCGAGGAACGGCCCCGCGGTGCGGCTGCGGCCGGCGCTCACAGGTCCCAGATCCGCACGGCGTTGTCGCACACCATCTTGCGGCGCTCGTCGGCCGGGATGTCGGCGAACACCTCGTCGATGACGTCCTGGGACTCGGGCCAGCTGGTGACCGGGTGCGGGAAGTCGGTCGACCACATGATGTTGTCGACACCGACCTCGTGGCGCAGCAGCCGGATGCCGGTGGGCTCGTCGATGAACGTCACCGCCATGTTGCGGTGGAAGTAGGTGCTGGGCAGCTCGGTGAGGTCGTCGTAGACGTAGCCCTGGCGCTGCACCATGTCGTCGATCAGCTCGAGGTACCAGGCGATCCAGCCGACGCCCGGCTCGACGAACACGATCTTCAGGTCGGGGAACCGCTCGAGGGTGCCCGTGAGGATCCACATGCCGAGCGCCTCGGCGGTGGTGAGCCCGACCTGGCCGACCATCACGCCCTTCTGTGGGGTGGGGTCGCGGCGGGTCAGGTCGTCGAGGGCGGTGTTGATCCCGATGTGGCAGCACAGCGGCAGGCCGGTCTCCTGCACCGCCGACCACAGCGGGGCGTAGGACTCGTCGTAGTAGTCGGGGGCGCCGATCTCGGTGGGGAACACCGGGATCTGCAGCGACTTGCCGCCCTTGTCGGCCACCCGGTGCACCTCGGCCACGGCGGCGTCGACGTCGCGCACGGGGATCTGGTAGCTCACGACCAGCCGACGGGGGTCGGCCGCGGCGAACTCGGCGAGCACGTCGTTGAACGCCCGGGTGGCTTCCGACGAGCCGTGGGCCATGTCGCCGATGTAGCGGAAGGCGCTGACCTCGGAGTAGATCACCTCGACGTCGATGCCGTCGGCGGTCATGTCGGCCAGGCGCTCGGGCCCGCTGGCGTACCCCGGCCGTGTGAAGGCGGCGTGGGGGTTGCGGGTCATGGCGTCGGTGTTGGTGCGGGCCTGGGCCATGTTCTCCGCCATGCGGCGCGCGAACGCCTGCTGGGCCCGGTCGTACTCGTCGTGGAACCTCGGGTCGAGGTGGGCCTTGATCTGGTCCTGGCTGACGGACACGTGGGAGTCGGCCGAGACGATGCGCTCGCCGTTGCGGCCGAGGACGATCTCGGACTGCTGGGGCTCGGTGACGGTCATGGGTTCCCCCTCAGGGTCGACGGCCGAGGATCAGGCCGCTGCGGCCGGCGCTGACGAGCACGTGCTCGGCGCCGGAGATTTGGTTGGGGGCGGTGCCGCGCAGCTGGCGCACCGCCTCGACGATGTTGTTCATGCCGTGGATGTAGCCCTCGCCGAGCAGCCCGCCGTTGGTGTTTACCGGCAGCGAGCCGCCTCGGCCGATGTGCCCCTCGACGATGAAGTCGCGGGCCTCGCCCCGGCCGCAGAAGCCGAGCGCCTCGAGCTGCAGGAACACGACGGGCGTGAAGTTCTCGTAGATCATGGCCACGTCGATGTCGCCCGGGGTGAGGCCGGCCTCGGCGTACATGCGCCGGCCCACGGCCGCCGCCTCCTGGTGCTCGCCGAGGTCCTGGTCGTAGTAGGCGAACATCTCGTGGCCGTGCTCGATCTGCGACGAGGTGGCCGAGAGCACGTGGACGGGCACCGACGGCAGGTCGGCCGCCCGCTCGGCCCGGGTGACGACGAGGGCCACGCCGCCGTCCGTCTCCAGGCAGCAGTCGAGCTTGCGCAGGATGGGCTCGACGATCCAGCGGCTGGCCTGGTGGTCGGCGAGGGTGATGGGCCGCTCGTAGAACTGGGCGTTCGGGTTCGTCGCCGCCCAGTCGCGCGCCACCACCGTGTAGAGGCCGAAGTCGGCGTTGGTCAGGCCGTGCTCGTGCATGTAGCGCTGGAAGGCGAGGGCGTAGATCTTGGCCGGCGTGTCGAGCCCGAACGGCTTGTGCAGGTTCCACGCCGGGTCCGGGTTGGGCGCCACCTGGGGCTGGCCGAAGCGGTGGCCCGAGCGCTCGTTGAACGCCCGGTACACGAGCACGGCGTCGGCGTGGCCGCTCTCGACGGCCGCGGCAGCGAGCTGGATGGTGGCGCAGGCACCGCCGCCCCCGCCGCGGGTGCGGGCGCTGAAGCGCAGCTCGGGGATGCCGAGGCTGCGGATGATCGCCAGCTCGTCGTTGCCGTCCATGGCGAATGTGACGTTGCCGTCGATGTCGGCGGGGGACAGGCCGGCGTCGCGGATGGCGGCGAGCGACGCCTCGGCGGCGAGCTGGAGCGGCGAGCGCCCCGAGTGCTGCGAGAACTCGGTGTGGCCGATGCCGGCGATCACGGCGCGGCGGTGCTCGGGGACGTCGCTCATCGGTCGGTCGCCGTCCGGCCAGCGGGGAGGAACTGCGGCAGCGTGATGGTTCCGCCGTCGGTGGTGGTGCACTCGACGAAGCAGACGTCGACGGCCATGCCGTTGTGGATCTCGTCGGGGCTGGTGTCGACCAGGTTCGACACCAGCCGGTGCCCTTCCTCGAGGTCGACGAGGACCACCACGCGCGGCGCCTCGTCGGGCTCGGTGGGGTGGTGCGACAGGATCCAGGAGTGCACCGTGCCCCGGCCGCTGCACTCGAGGGCGTCGGTGGCCAGCGAACCGCAGGTGCCGCACATCGGTGCGGGCGGGTGGCGGACGGTGCCGCACTCGGCGCAGCGCTGGAGCAGCAGCTTGCCCTGGCGGGCGCCGTCCCAGAAGAAGGCGTCGTCCTGGTTCGGGACGGGGGGACGGACCTGGATCACAGGGCACGCTCCTGGGTGAGGGTGGCCTGCTTGGCCACGCCGTCGGCGAGCAGGGCGTCGATCTGGTCGGGGGTGTAGCCGAGCTCCTGCAGGAGGGCCACCGTGTCGTGGCCGACGACCAGGGGTGGCCCGGCGACCCGGGACGGCGTGTCGGAGAAGCTCCACAGGTGGCCGAACTGCTCGAAGCGGCCGACCTGGGCCTGCTCGGTGGTGGCGACGAGGCCGGCGTCGCGGTAGGCGCGGTCGTCGAAGAAGCGGCGGACGAACCCGCCGTCGGCGACCTCGCACGGCACACCCGCCGCGTCGAGGCGGGCGAACCAGTCGGACGCGGGCGCGGTCCGCAGGACGTCGCCGATGGCGGTGGCCAGCTCGTCGGACCGCTCGGCGCGGCGCGCCGTGGTTGCGTAGGCGGCGTCGGCCAGGCGGGCGTCGTCGAGCACCTCGACCATGGCGGCCCATCGCTCGTCGTCGTCGCTGTCGAGGGCGACGCACAGCCAACCGTCGGCGGTCTGGTAGAGGCGCTGCAGCGGGCCGAGGCCGAACATCTCGCGGTCGACGTGGGCGCGCGGCACGCCCCGGCCCTCGGCGTCGACCCACGCGTAGGACGTGTTGAGCAGGCAGGCGGCGAGGATGTTGGTGCTGAGGAACTGGCCTTCGCCTGTGCGGTCGCGGTGGATCAGCGCCTGGATGATGCCGATGGCCGACAGGAAGCCGTTGCCGGTGTCGCCGAACGACGTGAGGCTCCAGATGGGCTTGCCGCCGTCGGCCACGCCGCCGTCCTCGAACTCCACGCCGGCCAGGCAGGCGCCGGTCTGGTCGTTGCCCGGCAGGTGGGCCCGGCTCGGGTCGAACCCGGCCGTGTGGCAGTAGATCAGCCGCGGGTTGATCTTCCGGAGCGACTCGTCGTCGACGCCGAGGCGCACGGCGGCCTCGTAGCGCATGTTGTGCTGCACCACGTCGGCCCGCTCCACGAGGCGGTGCAGCACCTCCATGGCCCGCGGGTCCTTGAGGTTCATGGAGATCGACTGCTTGCCCCGGTTGGCGCAGAAGGCGATGTGGGTGGCGTGCCAGAAGTCGTCCCACAGGGTGTTGACCTTGATGACCGTGGCGCCGAGGTCGGAGAGCACCTGGGTGCCCCACGGGCCGGCGATGGCGAGGCCGAGGTCGAGCACCGTGACGCCGTCGAGGGGCGCCCGCAACGGCGTCGGGTCGGCCGGGGCGTCGGTGGGGCCATCGAGCGGCGCGGGCGGGCGGGCGAGCTCGGCGAGCTGGGCGAGCACCTCGTCGGTGTGCTGGCCGGGGAGGGGGGCGGGCCCTCGCACCGCGCCGGGTGAGCCCTTCATGTCGATCAGCACGCCGGCGTGGCGGATGCGCCCGACCTCGGGGTCGTCGAGCTCGACCACCATGCCGGCCTCCAGCAGGGCCGGGTCGGCGAGGGCCTCCTCCGCGGAGCGGACCCGCTGCAGCGGCACACCGACCTCGGCCGCCACCCGGACCCAGTCGTCGGCCGGGAAGCGGCCGTAGGCGGCCGCCATCTCGGGGTGGTAGTGGGCCAGCACCACCAGCTCGCTGTAGTCGGGGCCGATGCGGCTCGGGTCCTCCCGCGGCGCCTTCACGCCTTCGGGGTCGAGGTGGTCGCCCTCCGACACGCCGAGGGTGAACGCCGGGTTGGGCACCCAGTTCTGCACCCAGCGGCCGTCGGCGCAGCGGAAGTGGCCCTTGCTGCCCCGCGGATCCATGATCCACGACAGGTAGCCGTCGGAGCGCGGGTCCTCGGGTCGCTGCCAGCTGCCGGCGGTGGCGGCGAGCACCCCCTGCAGCAGCGAGGTCTCCACCCACTGGCCCCGCCCGGTGCGGGTGCGGGCCCGCAGGGCGGCGGTGACGCCGGTGGTGGCCAGGAAGGCGGCGCCCAGGCTGGGCCAGGTGGAGCGGGGGAACAGCGGGCCGTCGCGCTCGGGGCCGTCGGCGCATCCCGGCGGGATCTCCAGGTCCGCCAGCTCCACCGGCAGGTCGCACAGCATGCCGATGGTGGTGCCGGGGCGGCCCCGCTGCTCCCAGTGCAGGCCGGTGCGGGCCGCCACCAGGGCGTCGATCGCCGGCCGGTCGCGCTCGGGCAGATGGCGCCCGTAGGCGGTGATCGAGCACAGCACCAGGCGGGGGTTGCGGGCCCGGAGCGTGTCCCAGTCGAGGCCCATCCTGGCGGCCACGCCGGGGGCGAAGCTCTCGACCACCACGTCGGTCCGCTCGACGAGGGCGAGCAGCGCGCCACGACCGGCCGGGTCGTCGAGGTCGAGCTCGGCGCTGCGCTTGCCGCGGTGCCACACCCGCGAGCCGGTGTGGGTGCGGGTCGGGTCGCCACCCGGCGGCTCCACCTTCACCACCTCGGCGCCGTGGTCGGCGAGCAGCATCGTGGCCATCGGGCCGGCGATCCCCGTGGAGAGGTCGACGACGCGGGTTCCCCCCAGCGCTCCGGTCATGCGGGTCGTTGTAGCTCACCAAAACACTTTTGGCAACGACCGAGAGGGCATCGCCCAGCCCGTCGGCCAGCCCTCGGCCCCGACCCCAAGCTGGTTCTGGACGTTCCGGAAGCCGGAACGTCCAGAACCAGCTTCGGGGCCGGGGAGGGCTACTCCTCGACGAAGTTGGACTGGCCCTCGCCGGCGAGGACGTTCTTGAGCACCTTGCCGCTGGGGTTGCGGGGGAGGGGCTGCTCGCGGATCTCCACGTGGGTCGGCACCTTGTAGGACGCGAGGGTCGCCGCGCAGTGCTGCTGCACCTGCTCGACGGAGATGGTCGCCCCCGGCCGCACGACCACGATGGCCTTGACCTCCTGGCCCAGCACGTCGTGGTCGACGCCGATCACGGCGGCCTCCTCGATGTCGGGGTGCTCGTCGAGGCGGTTCTCGATCTCGAAGGGGTAGATGTTCTCGCCGCCCCGGATGATGAGGTCACGCCGGCGTGAGGCGATGTGCAGCAGGCCGCCCTCGAGCCGGCCGAAGTCGCCGGTGTTGAACCAGCGGTGCTCGGCGAAGGCCTCGGCGTTGGCCTCCGGGTTGGCCCAGTAGCCGTTCATGAGCAGCGGGCTGCGCACCCAGATCGTGCCCTCCTCGCCCTCGGGCAGCGCCTCGCCCTCGGGGTCGGTGATGCGCACCTCCACGGTGGGCAGCGGCGGCCCGACGCAGTCCGGCGACGCCACGAGCATCCAGTTGGGCGCGTACGACACGAGCGCCCCGGTCTCGGTGGAGCCGTAGCCGGTCGACATGGTGCCGGTGAGGTGGGGGAACGTGCCCTCGAGGCGCCGGATGATGTCGGGGGTGGTGGCCGAGCCGCCCATCCCGACCTGCACCAGCTGGCTGGGTTCAATCTTCTCCACGTCGGGGTGCTCGAGGAGGCGCACCACGTGGGTGCCCGTGCCGCCCCACGTGTTGATCCCGTGCGCGAGGGTGAGGTCGATGACGGCGGCGGGATCGAACCGGCCGAGCGGCCACACCGTGGTGCTACCGGTCATCATGGCGTTGACGGTGGCCCCTAGGCCCGAGACGTGGAACAGCGGGAAGACGGCGAGGCGCACGGGCGGTGGCCCACCCGACGGCCCCCGGCCCGACATCAGCATGGCCCGGGCGCCGATGAAGTTCTGCTCCATGCCGTAGGCGATGACGCTGCGGTGCGACAGCACGGCCGCCTTGGCCCGGCCCGTCGTGCCGCTGGTGAAGATGAGGATGGCCGGCTCGTCCTCGTCGATCGGGGCGTCGTCGATCGGGGCGTCGGGGGCGTAGGACGCCATGGTGTCGATCCCGGTGTCGAGGTCGACCATCGGGATGCCGACGTCGACGCCGGCCAGGCGCTCGGCTCGCTTGGTGTCGATCAGCAGCGCCTTCGGCGCGGTCAGCTCCAGGGCGTGGACCATCTCGGACTCGGTCCACCACCCGTTCATGGCGACCGTGACGGCGCCCATCGACAGGCACGCCCAGAACGACAGCAGCCACCCGGCGCTGTTGGCGCCGCAGACGGCGACGTTGTCGCCCTTGGTGATGCCGTGCACGTCTCGCAGGTAGGCAGCGACGGACGCGACCTGGTGCTCGAGCTCGGCGAAGGTGATCCGCCGGCCGTCGGAGAAGACCATGGCGTCGCGATCGCCGTGGGCGAACGACGCCACCAGCACGTCGCGCAGCGACCGGGGCCGGTGGGCGAACACGCCCATGCGCTCGCCGCGCACGTCCTCCTCGACCACCTCGAACGGCGAGCCGGGGCCCGTCAGCTGCTCGGTGGCGCGGAAGAAGTCGTCCAGGGCCGGGTGCTGGTGGGCGGGCGTAGCGCTGTCGGTCACGGTGCCTCCGGATGTGGTGAGGCCGTCTCGGGCGGGGGCTCGGCCTCGGGGTGAGGCCGACCGGTGGGGGATGGTACTGACGCCGATCCGGCACGGTGGGCGACGCGTCGGCGGCGCCCGGGCGGCGTCCGTCGGTGGCCGGCGGTGATCGACGAGCGCCGCGCTCGGAGCGGCCGCACGGGTTGCGGGCCGGATAGGGTCGCCCCGGCTCGACAGGGGGAGCAGACGCCATGGCCTTCGACCCGATCGCTTCGCCCACCACGGCCTTGGGCCCGTCACGGGAGGCGACGTTCGTCCACCCCGAGCAGGTGGCCGCCGCCTCGGCCCGCCTCGAGGCCCACGGCCGGCGGCCCAACGTGTTGGTGATCCTGTTCGACGACGTCGGCTGGGGCGACTTCGGCTGCTACGGCGGCGGCGTGGCGGTCGGGGCGCCGACGCCGAACATCGACCGCCTCGCCCGGCAGGGCCTGCTGCTCACCTCGTGCTACAGCGAGCCGAGCTGCTCGCCGTCGCGGGCCACGCTGCTCACCGGCCGTCTGCCGTGCCGCCACGGGCTCAACCGGCCGCCGATGTACGGCGAGCCCGGCGGGCTGGAGGGCGAGCTGACCCTCGCCCACCTGCTGTCCGGGGCCGGGTACGTCACCCAGGCCGTGGGGAAGTGGCACATGGGTGAGAACCTCGAGAGCCAGCCCCAGAACGTCGGCTTCGACGACTTCTACGGGTTCCTCTCGGTGAGCGACATGTACTCGGAGTGGCGCGACCCGTACTTCTTCCCCGAGGTCGTCTACTCCGACGCTCGCACCGAGTGGGTGAAGAACATGCCGTTCAACCGCTGCTTCGTGCACGCCACCCGCGGCGGCGAGCCCGAGGCGGTGGAGGAGGTCGACATCCCGGCCCTGTCGCTGCTCGACGAGAAGTGGGCCGTGTACTCGACCGACTTCATCCGCCGCATGGCGGGCGAGGAGCAGCCGTGGTTCCTCTACCACTGCACCCGGGGCGCCCACTTCGACAACTATCCCCACGAGCGGTACCTGGGTGCTTCGCCGGCGAAGCATCCGTACAAGGACACGCTGCTCGAGCTCGACGACATCGTGGGGCGCCTGGTGGCGACGCTCGACGACACCGGCCAGCTCGACAACACGCTGATCTTCCTGTCGAGCGACAACGGGCCCCACATGGAGAACTGGCCCGACGCCGCCTTCACCCCGTTCCGCTGCGCGAAGGGGTCGACGTGGGAGGGTGGGGTGCGGGTGCCGGGCATCCTCGCCTGGCCGGGGATGATCGACGCCGACCGCCAGAGCGACGGCCTGTTCGGCTTCAGCGACCTGCTGCCCACGGTGATGAACCTGGCGGGCGTGCCCGACGCGGTGCCGACCGACCGGTTCATCGACGGCGTCGACCAGACGTCGTTCCTGCTGGCACCCGATGGCCTGTCGAACCGCAAGTTCCACTACTACTGGCTGGTCAACGACTTCTCGGCCGTGCGCTGCGGCGAGTACAAGCTGATGCTCACCTCGACCTCCGACGACGACACCGACGTGGCCGGGCCGGGGGGCTTCACCGGCGTGACCCAGCGCTACACCTACGCCCGGCTCTACAACCTCTACCTCGATCCCAAGGAGCAGCACAGCTACCTGACGAGGAAGCTGGCCTACAACGAGGTGTTCCTCGGCGCGATCCGCGAGCACGTCACCTCGCTGGCCCGCTTCCCCGGCAAGAGCGTCGTGGGTCGAGGCGGCTGAGGTGGCTGAGGTTGCTGAGGGTGCTGAGGTGGCGTCTGATTCGGCTCACGGCCGGCCGAAGCGCTCGAGGTAGCGCCGGGCGACCTCACGGGACTCGGGGTCGCGCAGCGCCGTCAGCAGGGAGTCGGCGTCGCTCCACGCGGAGGCCGTGTCGGCCAGGGAGCGGGTGACGGCGTCGACCCCGCGCTTGGTGGCGGTGAGGGTGAGCGACGACTTCTCGGCGAGCTGGGCCACCAGCTCCTCGATGGTGTCGTCGAGCTGCTCGTCGGGCACGACCCGGTTCAGCAGGCCGACCGACTTGGCCTCCTCGGCGGTGAAGGGCCGGCAGGTGAGCACCAGCTCCTTGGTCATGGCCGGGCCGATCTCGCGCACCAGGCGGGGGATGCCGCCCCAGCCGAGCGGGATGCCGAGGTCGACCTCGGGGATGGAAAAGCGGGTGGTGGCGGCGGCCACGCGGAGGTCGCACGCGGCGGCCAGCACCACCCCGCCGCCGACGCAGTGGCCGTGGATGCGGGCGACGGTGACGGCTCGCATCGACTCGACGGCGTCGGCCATCAGCCGCCCGGCGTCGGCGGCGGCGCGCTGGGCGGCGACACCCGGGTCGGGGCCGCTGAAGACCGAGACGTCGGCCCCGGCGCTGAAGGCACGGCCCCTGCCGCTGACCACGACGACCTTCACCTCGGGGCGCTGGTCGAACCAGGCCGCCGCCTCGGCCAGCTCGTGCAGGGTCTCGGTGCTCAGGGGGTTGAGCTTGTCCGGCCGGTTCAGCGTGATGGCGCCCCGGGCGCCCTCGCTGCCGACCTCGATGGTGGAGAAGGCCATGGCGCATGTTCGCGTCGACCGGTGCCAGCGGTCACGGCCATCGGGTTGGCATGGGGCCGGGCGGCTCGGTAGGGTGCTCAGCACGCCGCGGGGTGGAGCAGTCTGGTAGCTCGTCGGGCTCATAACCCGAAGGTCGCAGGTTCAAATCCTGCCCCCGCCACCAAGTAAAGAACCA
>JAKOVH010000020.1 GCA_029782145.1 Actinomycetes bacterium
ACTCGAGGTTCACGAGCCGATTGTCGAGCCGGTTGCCGTTGAGGTGGTTGATCGTCATCCCCGGAGGGATCGGGCCGTGAGCCGCTTCCCACACGACGCGATGAACGAGGCGGGTCTGCCCGTCGATGCTCACGCTCCGGTAGCCCTGGGCGTTGTCCCACCCGAGCCGGCGGTAGACGTGCCCACCTTCGAGGTCGACCTGGAGTCGACGGGGATGGCGAACTTGGCGTTGGCGATGGTGCCCACGAAGTCGGTGGGGAGCCCGTCGCCGAGCCAGCTGTCCATGATCTCGTCGGTGTAGGTGTCGTCGGCCACTGGCCTTCTCCTTGTCTCGCCCCGTCGCCGGGGATGGGTGGTCCGGCAGGTCTGCCGGGGTTGGGTGTTGGATCTTGTCAGATGGTGGCGGTCGCGTTGTTGATCTGTTCAGCGACCCAGGTCATCACGGGGCTGGCGACTCCGTTGCCGCACATGCGGTAGCGGGGTCCGTCGGCCATCGGCTTGTTGCGGGGGTTGGTGACGAGCGTGTGATCGTCGGGCCAGCCCATGAGCCGTTCGCATTCGCGGGGCGTGAGTCGACGCACGGCCATTTCCGTCGCGACCCCAACCATCGCCGCGCCCGATGCCGAGCCGGTCGACAGTGCCTCGGTCGACGTGATCGGGTCCTGGGTGAGGTGCACCGAGACGACGGTCGCCCTCGACTCGGAGCCGTTGTCCATCGCGTTCAAGGTCGGCGCCGGCCGGTCGGGGCCGGCCTCGGCCCAGGTCTCGTCGTCGGTGTCGGTCTGCGCCCGCTTCGCCTTCACGAACGGCACCAGCTGCGCGGTCTGCTGGTCGTCCTGGGTGTTGCCGCAGCGCGTCGTCAGCGTCGGGATCAAGTGTCCGGCGTTGTCGTCCGGGCCGCCACCTGCTCCAACGCCGTTTGCAGTGAGGGCGGCAACGACCTGCCCCGGCGCGTCGCCCTCGCCAAGATGCCCCGGCAGGCTTTCGGCGACAGGCAGTAGCGGGTCGGGACATCGCTCGGCGGCTCCAGGATCGAAGCAAGCGATGAGGAAGATGCGGCGCCGTCGTTGGGGCACTCCGAACCATCTCGCATCCAGCACGGCCCACTCGAGGACCAGCGCCCCTGCGTCGGCCATTTCGTGGAGGACGATGGCGAAGTCTTGGCCTTGATGGCTCGAAAGAGCGCCGGCGACGTTCTCCCATACGACCCAAATTGGGGCGTTCCCTGCATCTTGCATCTCCCTGATGACTCGGATCGCTTGGAAGAACAGCGATGATGCCTCTCCGTGGATTCCTGCCCGCCGGCCGGCCACGGAGAGATCCTGACATGGGGATCCGAAGATGACGGCGTCGGCGGGGGGCAGCTCGGTGCCGTCTACGTCGGCGATGTCACCCCATTTCGGCACGTCGGGCCAGTGGTGGGCGAGTACTCGCTGGCAGTTCTTGTCCTTCTCGACTTGGGCAACGCATTCCCATCCAGCCCGGTCGGCGCCGAGGTCCATGCCTCCGGCCCCAGAGAACAGCGACACATACTTCATCATCGCACGTACTCCTGGCTGCGGCGGACTTCGACCGCGTCGCGCCACCACTTCGGGAGCAGCTGGCGCCACTGCTTCCAGAACTTCGGGAACTGCCCGTCGAAGATGTACGTCGTCGCCCAGTCGTCGTGGGATCGGACTCCTCGGCCGGTCATCTGGACGAGGCTGCGAGCGGTCTGCGTCGCGTACCAGCTCCGCCCTCCGGGTAGCCGCATCCGTGCCGAGGTTCGCCTGTCGCCCATGTTGGGGAAGGGGACTTTGGCGACGACGATGACTCGGCAAAGGTCGCCGATGAGGTCGACGCCCCGTTCCAGACTGGATGCGACGAGCACTCCGCCGTGCGCGGCGAACTGTGTGATCCGGTACGCGGCCAGGGCGACGAGCAGCAGGGGCCAGGGCTCGAGCATCACGCCTGCCCCGCGGCTCGAGCAGCTTCCATCTCGGCCTTGGTGCGGCGCGGCCGCTTGTAGCCGCCGGGCGGCTCGTGCTTGGCGCCCTCCTCCTTGAGCCACCACGGGAGCCGGCCGGTGCGGGCGGCCCACTTCACGATCGTGAGCCGGCGCCAGGCGCGGAAGCCGTTGACGGACGGGTAGTCGGGAGGGGGGAGCTGGTCCCGGTAGCCCCACACGTGGGCGGTGGTGCGCTTCACGCCGAGGAACGCGGGCAGCTCCGAGACGCCGAGCACCTGTGCTCGGAGGATGTCCTCGGGGGGCAGCTCGGGCTGATCGGTCATGGTGCGGAGGATAACGGCGAGCGTCACACTACGCAAAGGCCATCGTCGTCACTTCCTGGCCGGACGCGGCTCGGCCCCCGACCGGGAGGGGTTGGCCGGGGGCCGAGACGACGGGCGGCCGGTCAGCAGGCCGCCTGACGCGAAGCGGCCCCCGGTTCGCCGGGGGCCGCTTGGCTGACAGGAAGCGTCAGCACTCGGAGGCTACCCGCACGCGGCCGAGCGCCGACGCCGCTTGCATTCGCGGCACTGGCGGGTCCCGGTGTCCTTGCGGATGTACCAGTCCTCGGCTCCACACTTCTGACACGGGCCTTCTCCGAGGCCGTGGTGTCGAGCGTGCCCGGTGGCCGTGGTCGGGGTCAGGTGGTCCGGGTTCACGCAGAGCCTGTTCTCACACTCGTGGTGGAGGCGATGCCCTTCGGGGATCGGGCCGACGAGTCGCTCGTAGGCGAGCCGGTGTCCGTAGTGCCAACCGGAGTGGCCCTCACTGACGACGGCGTAGCCGTTCTTGGTGGACTTGCCGATGTAGAGCCAGCATCCGTCGTCGCCCCTTTCCGTGAGTGCTATCAGACGCGAGAGGGGGTCGGTTCGCTCGTAGTTGCGGAACTGCTGAACGAACCGACCCCACTCAGGGCTTGTGTTGTTGCCGGGGTGCTTGTGAATGCCGGCAGTCTAGCATGCACTACTACTGACAAGCACTCCAATGGCCGCAGCCAGCTCCGCCGGCCCACAGGTACGAGGCGAACCGGTCCTGTACGGAGGGCGGGGCGAGGTGCGGAGGGGTGCCGACCCACTCGGGGGCGATCTGGCGGGCGATGCCGTTCCAGGTCGACGGGAGGAACTGATTACACCGCATGGCGTCCGTACTGGTTGTCCACGTAGCCCCGCTCCTCGACGTGCTCGCGCACATGCACTCCCTGCGCCTTCACTTCGAGGTTCTCGATCCGGTTGTCACCGCGATCGCCGTTCCGGTGATGGACGATCAGGTTGGGGTCGGTGAGCAGCCCTTCGTCCCACGCCACCTTCCGGTGCTCGTAGACGTATCCATCAGCCATCGCGAGTGGGTGTTCGGGGTCGTAGACGATCCGGTAGCCCCGAGCGTTGACGCGTGGCTCGTTCTGGCCGTAGGTGGGGCGCTTGCGTGGGATCGGGTCGCCGGTCGTGCGCCAGTTGGCATAGTGGCCAGCGCAAAGGGTCCGAGCCTTCGCTTCCTTGGGACACCCATCAACCGAACACTGAACTGCTGGCTTGCGACGAGCGTCGCCAGCTACGCCGATCGACCCTGTTCTGCGGAGCCGCTCATAGTGCTTGTTGCACAAGCCCTTGCAACGCGTCGGGCGATCACAACCTTCAACCTCGCACTCGTGTCGATTCATGCCGCCTATACTAGCACGCGAGCCAGTGTTGGCAGCCTCGGCCACCGTCCCAAAGAGTCGCGGCCAACAAATCCTGATCGGCCGGTGCCATCAAGTGGGGTGGGACGCCAACCAGGTCGTATCGCCCGAGTTGGCGAGCGACAGCGTCCGCCGTGCTCGGCATCAGTTGGTACATGCCGCCGGCTCCGCTCGAGGGGTTGAGGGCGGAGTAGCTGAACCCGGACTCCCGCCGGCAGATGTAGGCGGGGATCACGCAGCCGGAGCCCGAGGCGGCCGGAGCCGGGGCGGCGGTCGTCGGAGGGGGAGGCGGCGCGGTCGTGGTGGTTGGCGGCGGAGGGGGCGGGGGAGGCGGCGCCGTGGTGGTGGTCGTCTCGGATGCCGCCCAGGCGCCGAGGAAGGCCTCGACGGCGGCCGGGTCGACCGTGGTGGCGGTCGCTTCCGAGGTCGACGGGGCGGCCACGGGGACGGTCGGGTCGGCAGCGGCAGCCGTCACGAGATTGTCACCGGGAAGGTCGCCCGCGGGGGCGGTCGCAAGATGTACGGTCACCGCGCCGGCGACCACGAGCGCCGACACGACGGCGATGACTCTGAGCTTGCTTCGCATGATGGGTTCCTCCTGGCAGAGTCGGACTATGCGAAAGGGCCACGCTGCAACGTGGCCCGAGGGCCGAGAGTAGCCGTCAGGGCTCCTGGGGCTGGGGACCGGTGGACGGCCCCAGCTCCAGCCGCTCGGCGGGCTCGAGGGCAGCGGCGGAGCCGGCGGGGAGGCCGCGCTGCATGAGGGCGCGGGCGGAGGCGACCATCTCGAGCGGGATCGTGACGGCGACCTGCCAGCCGTCGGCGCCGGAGCGCCGGACGGAGTACGGGTCGGGCAGGTGGGGGACGGGCTCCTCGGGGCCGAGGCCGCCCCAGCGAGCTTCGTTGTAGACGACGAGCGCGCCGGTGAGGTCGGGGAGCCAGACGCGCACCTCGGCGCCGCGCCCGAAGGGGCGCTCCCGCCACTCCATGCCCTCCCCGCCGTGGTCGCGCACGAGGCGCGCCAGGCGGAGCAGGGGGTGTTCGGGTTCGGTCACTTCAGGACCCACACGACCCACTGGCCGACGCGGGGCTCGGCGTGGCCCCGGTTGGTCCAGCGGTACCGGGCGTCCTCGACGGTCCAGCGGGCGAGGCGGGCGTCGCAGCCCTCGGCGGTGATGCCGGCGAACTCACGAGCGGCGTCGTAGTCGTAGTCGAAATACCGGTTGTCGCGGTCGGCGTTGCAGGCCTGGACGGTGCCGAGCATCGACTCCCACAGGGCGGGGCGGTGCTTCTTGGTGGGCTTGGCCTTGCGGGCGCCGGCGAAGGGCGACGTGCGGACGGGGCGCTTGGTGGTGGTGCTCATGGGCATCATGTTAGCGCATAGCGGCGCACTACGCAAGCCCCCGGTCAGAACAGGGGCTCGGGGTCGGCAGGATGGTCCGGGTCGAACGTGCCGGCCGGCCACGTCGCATCCCACGGCCACCGGCCACCGGACCGGTCGATCCGCTCGGGCCACTGGTTCGGGAGGCGGTCCCCGCGGAACCGGCCGATGGTGAACGAGCCGTTCATGTCCCGGACCGGCTCCAGGCCGAACCCCAGCTCGGGCCACCGCTGCCAGAGCACGGAGCCATGAGGTCGCATCTGGCGCTTCTTCGAGTCGGCGCCGTGGGGGGCGTGGTGCTCGAGCAGCAGAGCGAACCGGTAGCGGGTGCGGAGGTCGTCGAGAACAGCTTGGGCGCCGGCGGTCGCCGTCTCCTCGTCGTCCTTCCCGGAGGGCCGGTACACCTTGTAGACCGGGCCGAGGCACACGAGGTCGGGTTGGGCGATGCGGAGAACCTGCTCCAGCTCCAGGCGGTCACGGCGCCGGCGAAGGTCGATGCCGGCCGGGCGACGCCAGAGCCAGCACCGGTCCGGGTCCCAGCCCTCAACCTCAGCGGCGGCCGCTGCCATCGGGGCACAGATGGCCTCGATGGCCTCGTCGGGGTTCTCGAGGTCGACGACCAGCGTGCGGATCGACGGCATGGGCCGATGGGTGAACGGGTGGAGCCCGGCGGCGGCCGAGATGGCGACCTGACGGAGCAGCACGCTCTTGCCGGCGCCCTCGCCGGCGACGACCATGACGCGCCAGCCGCGGCGGAGCAGTCCGGGGATCGCCCAGGGGGCCTGCTCGGCGGCGGGCCGGTCGAGGAACTCGTTGAGGGTGGAAAGGTCTGGCGGCAGGTCGGTCGGCGAGTCGGACTCGATGGAGACGAGCCGCTGGCCGAACTGCTCGATGAGGTCGCCGGGCGGCCCGACCATGTCGTAGGCCGATTCGACCGTCTCGGACGCGGCGGCGATGAGCGACCGGTACTGGCTCATCTCGGCGACGATCGCCGCGTACCTGCCGGCGGACCGGGTGGACGGCGTGTTCGCCTGGACAGAGACGAGCGTGGCCGGCCCACCGATGGCGTCGAGCAGCCCGGACCGGCGGAGCACGTCGGCCACGGTCACCGGATCGGTGGGTTGTCCTTCGAGCCAGAGGCCAATGACGGCGTCGTAGATGTGCTGGTGGGCGGGACGGTAGAAGTCCCTCGCCTGCACCATCTCGTAGGCCGTCTCGATGGCGGCGGGCGAGAGCAGCATGGCGCCGATGAGGGCTTCCTCGGCGGCCTGATCGTAGGGCGGGACCCGGCTCACGAGCCCAGCTCCCGAGCTTCGGAGGCGCCGAGGGCGGGCGCGTCGCCGATCGGGCGGGCGGCGGCCTCGTGGAGCCAGGCGTCTCGGGCCTCACGGAACGAGCGAGCGAACACGGCCGGGAGGGACGCCGGGCCGGCGACGCGCCACGCTTCGAGCACGAGCGGGTGGACATCGGGGGCCGGGGGCGGCTCCGCTTGGGCGCCCCAGGGAACGGCCCGAGCCCGGTGCCAGTCGTCGAGAGCTTCGGCTTGAGCCGCGGCCTGCTCCGGGGTCGGGATGCCAGAGCGGGCGACGAGCACAGTTCGGCGGACCTCGGCGACGGAGGGCCGGAAGTCGCTCGTGGCGATGAGGTGACGGACGGCGGCGACCAGCTCATCGGGGGGCACGTCGGCGAGCATCTCGGCGTAGACCGTGACCTGCTCGCGGGTGAACTGCTGCGGCCAGCCGGCGGCGAGCAGCTCGAGGGCGGGGCGGAGGCCGGCGGTCACGGCACGAGCCTCCCCTCGATCCAGGGCTTCCCAGGCGGCTCGGAGCCGGCCGGGGAGTGACTCGCCCTCGGGTTCGTCGCTCCGCCACCACGAGGGCCGCTCGCGGCACCAGGGCCGAACGTGGAGCCGGGGCGCAGGCCGGCGTCGTCGAAGCCTTCGAGCACGTCAGCGACGGCGGAGAGCCCCGACCGGCGCGGCAGCGGCGGCGGCTCGTCGTTCCAGCGGTCCTGGTTGAGCCAGGTCGTCGGGTGCGGGATGAAGTCGGGCTCGTTCTTGGCGGTCCAGTACGCGACCCACCGGGCCAGGCCGGCGAGGATGACCTCGGGGTCGGCCTTCCGCTTACCGACGGCC
>JAKOVH010000024.1 GCA_029782145.1 Actinomycetes bacterium
TGGCCGACGGCTGGCTCGCCGGCCTGCTCACCCGCGCCGCGGTCGACTCGTGGGGGGAGGAGCGCCGTCGTGCTGATCGTCGTCGCCCATGATCGCCGTGAAGGCGAGGAAGCTGCTCGGGAGCGCGGTGTCGCGCCTCGGGACGCCTGGATCGTGTCGGCCTCGATCGGCGACGACCAGTTCCGTGACCTGGCGATCGGCGCCGGCGACGAGGTGGTGCTCACCGACCGGTGGGTCGAGGGCCGCTATGCGGAGCGTGTCGCCGCCGGCCTCGCTCGGGCTCGGTCGCGGGCTCGGTAAGGTTTCTCCCCCTCCCCCCTTGCGTAGCGTCGGGCTATGCGCTAAAGTGATCCCCATGAGCACCACCAACCACGACAAGCACACCGCCGCCAAGAACCGTTCCTACGGCGTCCGCCGGGAGCTGGCCGACCTGCTCGGCAAGAAGCACGGCTACGACTTCACCCTCCCCAAGCACTACCTCGTCGATGTCGAGATCGACGGCGAGATCGTCGACGCCTTCCTGCTCAGCACCACCAACGCTGGGTTCCGGGGCATCGAGGGCCGCTTCGAGCTGGCCGACGGCACCCGCCGCACCCTGTCCCTCGGCTTCATCACGAACACGGCGGCCTGACCGATGGCCGCCGACCTGCTCGCCGCCGCCCTCGCTGACCAGCCCTCCGAGCTGCTCATCGCCACCTACCGGGACACCGACGCCGCCTGGCTCGACTACACCCCCGACGAACGCGCCGCCGCCGCCACGGTCCGCGGCGCCCTCACCGACGAGCTGGGCCGCCGCTACCCCGCCGCCTTCGACGCCTGGTGCGACGCCCTCGACGCCGGCGACGAACCCGACCTCATGGACCTGTTCGCCGCCGCCGCCCGGTCCGGGGAGCAGCGATGCTCGTCAACCTCCACTCCGCCCTCGCCTCCGGCCACGACGCGTCCGTCGCCGTCCACGTCGCCCCCGGCCTCCCCGGCTTCGACATCGTCGGCGCCCCCGGCGGCCAGGTGCGCGCCGTCCGCGACCGGGTCCGCGCCGCCCTGCTCGCCCTCGGCTGGGACTGGCCCCAGCGCCGCATCACCGTCTCCGTCGTGCCCGGCCCCTCCGCCGGCGT
>JAKOVH010000011.1 GCA_029782145.1 Actinomycetes bacterium
CCGCCATGTTGGACCGGCTCCTGCACCGCTCCGTCGTCATCAACCTCGACGGCGACAGCTACCGCCTCCGAGACCACCACGCACGCACCGACACCCTCCGCCGCACCACCACCGGCAACCGCAACCCGCTACCTTGACCACACCTCACAGGTGGGGAATCTCGATGAGCACACCTGGGGAACTTCGGCGAGCGCCATCAGCGCTACGAATGACAGACTCGGGCTGTGGACGGGGAGCAGGTCGGCGGGACGGTCCTCGGGATCGCGATGTTCGTGGTGGGGAGCTTGCTCTTGCGGTATCGACACCGCACCTACCCGTTCCTCTACGGGTGGTTCGGCAGGCGCACGTCCGACATCCCTCGCCAGTTCTTGATCTCGTTCTACGGAGTGACCGGCTTCTTGATCATTGGCGGGGCCTACATCTTCGTGCAGTCGGTGCGCGGCTGGCCCTGACTAGCCCCCTACGCCGGGACTGGGTGACCGTCTGCAACTACCGCGGGACAAGTGCGTTGAGAGCCGCGGACCCTCGCTCCTCGGCGTAACAGGCGAGATGGAAGATCTGCGTCGGTCCGCCCCGAAGATCGCTGACGATCGGGATGAAGTAGGCCGTCCAAGCCTCGTTGTGGCACTGGTCGCGGGACTCCCCGATGGCGGGTCCGTCGAGGTCGATCGCGTGACCGCAGCGCGTGCACGGGAGGCGATCGCGGCTCACTCGCTAAGTATCTCAGTCGTCGCGCTCGATTGACGCCGCGTCCCCAAACGCCGGCCGTGGGTGACAGCGTTGGAATCGAGCCACGGTGCCACACCCTCCTAGCCGTAGGGTCTCACGATGGTGAGACCCTTCCGCCGCAACCGCCCCCGACTGGCGGCACCTGACTGGTCATCCTCACCCTTACGCCGAAATGGCTTCGTCACCGTGGTCAGCGCCGAGGAGCAGAGGGCCGTCCACATCCCGCTTGAGTTATTGCGCCCGGAGCACTCTCTTCTTCAGGAGCCGCCCGAGGTCGGTTGGTTGGGCGGCATGGACAAGGTCGCGAAGCTTCGGAGGGAGCTCGACGCGCTCGCCGAGGAAGCTGATGAGCATCAACGTGCGGTGATTGAGGAAGCAGCCGACCTCGTTGACTACGCGCTGGAAAGCGGGCGGGCCTTCATCGCCGTGGTCCGGGGAGACGGTCCCGAGGCCTGAAGCGGCCTTCACGGTCGGGATTGGCTGCCCGTCGTCGAGACCAAAGTTCCGTGACGGCGGAGGTATCCCACTCCGCCGGGAGCGTGAGACGTCTTGTCGTCGTTCTGGTGGAGGATTAGCCACGGAATCCGGGGGCAGACCTCCACCAGAACGGGCATCGCGGCGCGTCACGGACCGCCGGTTCGGTGATGCTCGACGGTGGCAGCGGCATCGTGCCGCCGACGGCCGTGCCGGGGCACGGCGAGGCGGCCTCGAGGAGCGCTTCAGGGGTCGGGGTCGACGGGGCCGTGCCAGTTCGATGGGGGCCCGTTGCCGGGCCCGGGTGGTCGGGTGGTGTGGGTGCGGCCGTCGGGGTCGGTGACGCGCAGGGTGCCGTCGGGGGTGAGTTTGGCGTCCCAGCCGTCTCTGTGGACGATGTGGTGGTGTCTGGCGCAGAGCAGGACGCAGTTGTCGACGGCGTCGGGGCCGTCGTGCTCGCGGTGGATGACGTGGTGGACTTCGCACCAGTCGATGGTGCGGGGGCAACCCCGGAACCGGCAGCGGCGGTCGCGGAGGATGACGGCGTCGCGCACCGACCGGGGCAGGGTGGCCATCGGCTGGCCGTAATCGAGGATCGTCGACCCGGTCGAGAGGACCCGGCGCATGGTGGCGTCGCAGCAGAACGCGGCGGCCAACGCCGGAGAGATGTCATGGCCTGACAGGGTGGCGGCGCCACCGCCGCCGGGTTCGTGTTGGCGCTGGAGGCCGGTCTGGTACCAGGCCCGCTCCGCTGCCGTCGTGGGGTGTGCGTCGAGGTAGGCGTCGAGGGCGTCGGTGCTGGTGATGCCGAGTTGGCGCAGCGTGGTGGCGGCGAGGTCGGCGGCGTCGATCACCACGTTCACCCCGGGCCGTTGCCGGCCGGGGTGTGCCTTGGGGGTGTCGTGGTCGCGCAGGAACCGGGCGCACAGCTCGACCAGCGCGTCGGCGAGACGTTCGGCGCGGGTGCGGCGCCGGCCGTCGAGCTCGTCATCTGAGCGTCCGGCCAGGCGCAGCGCGTCGGCGACGATGGCCCGGTCGTCACCCACCAGCTCGCCGCGCAGGCGGCTGCGGTCGTCGAGCAGGTCGTCGAGGTGCACGAACGACCGTCGGCTCTCCTCCTCGGGTGGCTGTTCGATGAGGGCGTCGGCCTTGGTGAACCAGTCCCGCAGCACCGTGGTGGTGCCCTCGATGTCCAGCCACCGCCACGTGCGCGCCATGCCCGCTTCGATCTCGGCGAACAGCTCCACATGTCGAGGCTTGACCGCCTTGGCCAGCAGGTCCACCTGCCCACCCGACACCACCCCGGCGGCATACGCCTCGGCCATCGCCGGCAACGCCGCCAGCCGCTTGGCGGTCCGCACCTGGCAGCGGGCCATCGAGTCGCTCATGCGGCACTCGGCCACCAACCAGCGGGTCATCGACGTCGCCCCATCGGCGTCCCACAGCTCCGCCGCGTCATAGGCCGCCACCGCCGCGGTGATCTTGGCGTCGAGCCGGTCGCGCTGGGCGATGGCGGCCACGATGGCGTCGCGATCGATGGGCACGTCGAGCGCCTCGATCGCCTCGCCCAGCCGGGTCACACCCCCATCCATGCGAACAACGCTATTCAGGGGGTGTGACAGCCACCGGCGCGAAAACCCAACGAAAACAACATCGAACGCTCAACCCACCCCCACCGCGCCGGAGACTCCAGGGTTCGACATCGCCACCGGTGGACGGAAGGGCGCCAGAACGCCACAACTGTCCACCGGTGACTGCCCGACGGGCAGCCGACACCATCGGAGCAGGGGTCAGACCTCGATGACCTCGCGGCCGAAGGGCCACAGGGCGAGCACCGACAGCTTGAACGCCTGGATGCCGAAGGGGATGCCGATGATGGTGATGCACAGCACGGCGCCCGTCACCAGGTGGACGAGGAAGATCTCCCACCCGAACAGCACCAGCCACACGATGTTGAAGCCGACCTCGAGGCACCCGCCCTCCGGCCGGCGCACGACCTCCCGCCCGAACGGCCAGAGGGCGAAGCCGGCCAGTTTGAACGCCTGGATGCCGAACGGGATGCCGATGATGGTGATGCACAGCACCAGGCCGGCGAGCGCGTAGCCGAGCGCGAGCCACACACCGGCCAGCACGAACCACAAGATGTTGCCGAGCGTCCTCACGGCTCGACCCTAGTGACCGCGACCGCGACGGTCACTGGAGGATGTTCACCGCCCGGGCGGCGACCAGCGCGATGGTCACGAGGGCGGCTGCCGACTGCAGCATCATGAGCAGCTTCGCCCACGTGGTGAGCGGCATGGTGTCGGTGGGGCTGAAGGCCGTCGAGTTGGTGAACGACAGGTAGAGGTAGTCGACGAACGTCGGTGTCCAGCCCTCGGGGAACACGTCGGGGCTGGCCTGCTGCGGGAACAGGAAGTCGCGCTCGCCGGGCTCGCGGAGGTGGCGGGCGGCGGGACCGCCGCTGTCGAGCTCCCAGTACCAGAGGCCGAAGACGATGACGCTCGTCCCCCAGAGGGCGATGGCGCCCCGCACCAGCCGGTCGCCCGTGACCTGGCCGCCGTGGAGGAGGTCCCGCACGAGCAGGGCGAGTGCGGCCAGGTTGGCCAGCGAGACCAGGGCGATCAGCGCGATCGACATGCCTCGCAGGAGCGTGCTGTCGCGCTGGCGCCGGTCGGGGTTGGTGAACATCAGCGGCACGGCGAGCAGGACCTCGAGCCCCGGGAGCAGCCAGCGGGGCCCGAAGAGGAGCCGCTCGGGGAGCGAGGCGTAGAGGACGAGAGCCAGGAGCAGGGCCAGCATGGCGGGCCAGCGGTGCTCGTGGCCCGGAGTCGCATCGCTCGGGCGCGTGGTGCCGACCGGCGCGTCGCCGCTCATCTGTCGGACGCTACCGCTGCATGCCCTCGGCGGGTCGGACGCTCAGCTGTGGTCGACGCCGACGGCGGTGAGCTTGGTGCGGAAGTCGGCGTAGCCGCGCTCGAGCAGGCCCACGCCGTGGATGACGCTGTCGCCCTCGGCGGCGGCCGCGGCGATCACGTAGGAGAAGCCGGCTCGCAGGTCGGGCACCACGAGCTCGGCGCCGTGCAGCTTCGTCGGTCCCACGACCACGGCAGAGTGGCGGTGGTTGGCGGCACCGAAGCGGCAGCGGGTGGGACCGAGGCACTCGGTGAACACCTGGATCTGGGCGCCCAGGCTGCGCAGGGCGTCGGTGTAGCCGAGGCGGTCCTCGTAGACGGTCTCGTGCACCACGCTCACGCCCTCGGCCTGGGTGAGGGCGGTGACGAACGGCGACTGCCAGTCGGTCATGAACCCGGGGTGCACGTCGGTCTCGATGGCGAGCGGGCGCAGCATGCGTCGGGCCCGCCGGAACGAGATGGTGCTGCCGGCCGCGTCGATGGTGAAGTCGCCGCCGGCCCGGCGGTACACGTTGAGGAAGGTGGCGAGGTCCTGCTGCTGCACGCCGCGGACGGTGATGCGCCCGCCGGTGG
This sequence comes from Actinomycetes bacterium, assembly GCA_029782145.1. Taxonomy (GTDB): domain Bacteria; phylum Actinomycetota; class Acidimicrobiia; order Acidimicrobiales; family Acidimicrobilacustridaceae; genus CAMFLJ01. The sequence goes on from JAKOVH010000011.1 coordinate 4,689, forward strand.
CCAGCGCCAGCGACGCCCACGACGCCGCCTCGAGCCGGTCGCCGATCACCCGGTGCTCGAAGCCTCCGAGCGCCTTCACGCCGGTGACCCGGATGGTGCGGTTGGGCTCGACGGAGATGAGCGCCCCCATCTTCTGCAGCACCGAGATGAGGTCGAGGATCTCCGGCTCGATGGCGGCGTTGGCCAGCTCGGCGTCACCCTCGGCGAGCACGGCGGCGAACAGGAACTGCTCGGTGGCGCCGACGCTCGGGAAGGGCAGCTCGATGCGGGCGCCGCGCAAGCGGTCGGCCCGCAGGTGGATCATGCCCTCGCGGTGGTCGTCGCGGGCGCCGAAGGCCCGCAGCACCCGGAGGTGGAAGTCGACCGGCCGCGGGCCGATGGCGCACCCACCGGGCGCGGCGACGACCGCGGTGCCGGTGCGGTGCAGCGACACCGCCGTGGTGAGCACGGGGATGCGGCTGGCGGCGTGGAGCCGCTCGACGTCGTCCTCGCCGAGGGCGGAGAAGGAGTGGGCGGTGATGCGGATCTGGTCGGGGTCGTGCTCCACGCTGCCGCCGGCGATCCCGATCAGCTCGTCGACCACGTCGATGTCGCGGATGGCGGCGATGTTGGTGAGCCGGCAGGTCTCCTCGGTGAGCAGCGCCGCCACCATGGCCTTGGGCAGCGCGTTCTTCGAACCGCGGATGTCGAGCTCGCCCTCGACGGGCACGCCGCCCCGCACCGTCATGGTGTCGTCGGCCGCGGCCGCCGGTTCGGTGGTGGTGGACGGCTGGGTCATGGCCCCCCGATGCTAGGGGGGATGGAGGCGGGTCGCGCCGCCACCCTGCCCGTCGTGTCAACCGACCTCGACGAGCTGGCGCTCCTCGCCGGGCTGCTCCATCTCCTCGACCGGTCCCTCGACGTCGACCCGGGGCAGGATGCGGTCGAGCCAGCGGGGGATCCACCAGTTCCGGCTGCCGAGGAGCTCCATGGTGGCCGGCACGAGCAGCATGCGGACGATGGTGGCGTCGAGCAGCACGGCGAGGGCGAGGCCGGTGCCCATCAGGCGCACGACCCGGTTGGGCTCGAGCAGGAAGGCCCCGAAGACGAACACCATGATGGCGGCCGCCGCGGTGATGACACGGGCGGTGGCGGCAAGGCCGTCGGCCACCGAGGTGTGGGCGTCGCCGGTGAGCAGCCACTCCTCCCTCACCCGGGAGAGCAGGAACACCTCGTAGTCCATCGAGAGGCCGAAGACGATGGCGAACAGCATCATGGGCACGAACGGCTCGATGGGGGCCGGCTCGATCCCGAGCACGCCGCTCAGCCAGCCCCACTGGAACACGGCCACGAGCACGCCGTAGGCGGCGCCGATCGACAGCAGGTTCATCACGACGGCCTTGAGCGGCACGAGCAGCGAGCGGAAGACCGTCATCAGCAGCAGGAAGGACAGGCCGAGCACCACGCCGAAGAACAGGGGCAGGCGGGCGCCGAGGTAGTCGGAGAAGTCGGTCTGCACCGCGACCTGGCCCGTGACCTTCACGTCGAGCCCGGTGCCGGCGGTGGCGCTCGGCAGCACGTCGTCGCGCAGCTGGCGCACGAGCTCGGTCGTGGCTTCGTCCTGGGGTGACGTCGTCGGGATGACTCGCCACATCACGGCCGTGGGCTCGGTCGGGGAGTTGGTGAACGGCGGCGAGGCGATGGCCACGCCGGGAGTGGCGGCGAGCGCGGTGGTGACGGCGCCGAGCTGCTCCTGGGTCGTGCCGGCGGGCAGCTCGGCGACGACGATGAGCGGCCCGTTGTACCCGGGCCCGAAGCCTTCGGCCATGAGGTCGTAGGCCTGCCGGGTGGTGGTGCCGGCGGGGTCGTTCCCCTGGTCGGAGAAGCCGAGGCGCAGGCCGAGCACGGGCACGGCGAGCAGCACGAGGAAGCCGGCGCTCAGGACCATGGCCGGCCACGGGTGGTGCTGGATCAGGCGGCTCCAGCGGAAGGCCCAGGTGTCGCGCGCCGGCTTGGGGGCCCGGCGGGGCACCTCACGGCGGAGCGGGGCAAGGGCCAAGCTGGCGACGAGCACGACCGCGGCGAGGGGGATGCCGACGAGCAGCGGCTGCACCTTCAGGCCGGCGCCGACGAGAGCGACAGCGACCAGCCCGGCGGCGACCAGCCCGCGCCAGCGGGTGACCTCCACGCGGGTCTTGGCGAACCCGAGCAGGGCGGGCAGCAACGTGAGCGACGCCACCATGGTGACGAGCACGACGGCGGCGGCGCCGATGCCGAGGCCGCGCACCATGTCGATGCCCATGAGCAGCATGCCCATGAGCGAGATCACGACGGTGAGCCCGGCGAAGGCGACCGCCCGGCCGGAGGTGTCGATGGCGATGGCCACCGAGTCGGCGACGGTGTGGCCGTGGTGGAGCTGCTCGCGGTAGCGGGTGACGATGAACAGCGCGTAGTCGATGCCGACGCCGAGGCCGATCATGACGCCGAGCGTGGTGGCCATGTCGGGGACGTCGATGAGGTTGCTCAGCAGGGCGATGGCGGCGCTGCCCACGCCGATGCCGGCCAGGGCCACGCCGATGGGGAGGCCCATGGCGAGCACCGACCCGAAGGCCATGATGAGGATGACGATGGCGAACGCCAGGCCGAGCAGCTCCGACGACGGCGGCTTGGCCTCGCTGAAGGCGTTGCCGCCGAACTCGACCTGCACGCCGTCGACGGTGGGCTGGAGGTCGCGGATCTGGGCGGCCAGCTCCTTCTGGGCGCCGAACCCGACGGTCGAGGGCAGCTCGAGGCGGGCGAAGGCGACCTTCCCGGCGTCGGGTCCGGAGGTGGCGGTCTGGCCGAGCCCCTCGGGCCCGTAGGGGCTGTGCACCGTCACGCCGGTCTCGGCGGCGACGCGGTCGAAGTACTCCTGCATGGCCGCCTTCACCGCAGGGTCGGCCACGCCGGCGTCGGCTCTGAAGATGATGGTGGCCGGATCGCCGCCCACGTGGCCGCCGAAGTCGCGCTCGAGCAGGTCGAGGCCCTGGCTGCTCTCGACCGCGGGCAACGTCATCTGCCCGGAGTAGGCGCTGCCGACGGCCTTGGCCGCCAGGCCGCCGAGGAGCAGCAGGGCGAGCCAGAGCCCGACCACCAACCGGCGGTGGTCGTGGCTCCATCGACCGATCCTGCTGAACATCAGTCCTCCCGGGGCGACCGGCGCGGTGTGCCGTCTGAATTGTCGTACGCCACCGTCCCGAAATCCCCTGCGGTTCGTCGGTCGTGCGTCACAGCGCCCGCGAGGCCATGGTCCGGCCCGCACCCGGCCCGGCAACCGGTCAGGGGCCGCGGAAGGCCGCCGGGTAGGGTGCTCGGGCCCCGCCGCACGCGTCCCAAGGACCTCATCTCGTGATCCGCGACCAGCTCGCCGCCGCCCTTCGCGCCGCCCTGTCGACCCTCGAGGTCATGCCGCTCCCCGAGACGGTGAACCTCGAGCGGCCCGCCCGGCGCGAGCACGGCGACTGGTCGTCGAACGTGGCGCTCGCCACCGCCAAGAAGGCGGGATGGAACCCCCGGGAGCTGGCCGGCAAGCTGGCCGAGATCCTCAACGCCGCCCCCCCGGCCCACGTCACGTCCGTCGAGATCGCCGGCCCGGGCTTCGTGAACTTCCGCCTGGCCGACTCGTGGCTCCACGACGTGCTGCGCGAGGTGCTGGCCGCCGGCGTCGAGGGCTACGCCCGCTCGACGGTCGGAGCCGGCACCCGGGTGAACGTGGAGTTCGTCAGCGCCAACCCCACCGGCCCCCTCCACGCCGGCCACGGCCGCGGTGCGGCCTACGGCGACTCCCTCGCCCGCATCCTCGACCGCTGCGGGTACTCCGTGCACCGGGAGAACTACCTCAACGACCGCGGCACGCAGATGCAGAAGTTCGTCGACTCGCTGTCGGCGCGCCAGCGGGGCGAGGCCGTCCCCGAGGACGGCTACCACGGGCAGTACATCGTCGACTGGGCGGCGGAGATCCCCGAGGGCGCCGACCTGCTGGAGTGGGGTGAGGCGCGCGCCGTCGAGGACCACCGCGAGACCCTCGGGCGCATGAACGTGCACTTCGACCACTGGTTCAGCGAGCGGTCGATGGTCGAGTCGGGCGCCATCACCCGCACGCTCGCCGACCTGCGCGAGCGGGGCGTCGTCTACGACCACGAGGGCGCGGTGTGGCTCCGCTCCACCGACTACAGCGACGACAAGGACCGTGTGCTGGTCAAGAGCGACGGCGAGTTCACCTACCTGCTCCCCGACATCGCCTACCACCGCGACAAGTACGCCCGCGGCTTCGACCTGCTCATCGACGTGTGGGGGGCCGACCACCACGGTTACGTCCCCCGCATGAAGGCGGCCATGCAGGCCCTCGGGCACGACCCCGGTGAGCTCGAGTGCGCCATCATCCAGCTGGTCAACCTGCTCAAGGGCGGCCAGCCGGTGCGCTTCTCGAAGCGCACCGGGAACATGGTGGAGCTGCGAGACGTGCTCGACGAGGTCGGTCCCGACGCCGCCCGGCTCACCTACCTGCTGCAGTCGGTCGACTCCACCCAGACCTTCGACTTCGACCTGGTGATGAGCCAGGCCAACGAGAACCCCGTGTACTACGTGCAGATGGCCTACGCCCGGATCCGCTCCATCTTCCGGGTGGCGGCCGAGCGGGGCGTCGAGCGCCTCCCGCTGGCGGAGGTCGACGTGTCGCTGCTCACCCACGAGCGAGAGCTCGACGTGCTGCGGGCCCTCTCGGAGCTGCCCGACACCGTGGTGGTGGCCGCCAACGACCGGGCGCCCCATCGCATCACCACGTGGGTGCGCGAGCTGGCCGGGACCGTCCACGGCTTCTACCACGACTGCTACGTGATGGGGGAGGGCATCAGCCCCGAGCTCACCCAGGCCCGCCTGCAGCTCGTCGACGCCGCGGCGGTGGGGCTCGCCATCGGGCTCGGCCTGCTCGGGGTGAGCGCCCCCGAGCAGCTGTGAGCGCCCGGTGAGCGCCCTGCCCGTCTCGCTGCTGCCCGACACCGCCACGGTCGGGCCCGACGGGCAGCTGGTCATCGGCGGCTGCGACACCCTCGAGCTGGCCCGCCGGTTCGGCACGCCGCTGTTCGTCTACGACGAGGCCCACCTGCGGGCGCGCTGCCGCGAGGCCGTAACCGCGTTCGGCCCGGGGGTCAACTACGCCACCAAGGCGTTCCTCTGCACGGCCATGGCCCGGCTGGCGGTGGAAGAGGGCTGCAACCTCGACGTGTCCACCGGCGGTGAGTACCACGTGGCCCGCGCCGCCGGCGTCCCGGCCGACCGGCTGGTGCTGCACGGCAACAACAAGGGCGCCGACGAGCTGCGGCGGGCGCTGGCCGAGGGCGTGGGCCGTGTCGTCGTCGACTCCTTCGACGAGCTCGACCGCATCGAGGCGCTGGTGGCCGAGGGGCTGCCCGTGCCGCGCGCCCTGCTGCGGATCACCCCCGGCGTCGAGGCGCACACCCACGAGTTCATCCGCACCGGCCAGGACGACTCCAAGTTCGGCTTCGGCCTGGCCAGCGGGGTGGCCGAGGAGGCGGTGCAACGGGCCCTCGCGTCGCCGGCCGTCGACCTGGTCGGCCTGCACGCCCACATCGGGTCGCAGGTGTTCGAGGCCCGCTTCTTCGAGCTGGCGGTGGAGGTGCTCGCACCGTTCGTCGAGCGCCACGGCCTGCCGGAGCTGTCCCTCGGGGGCGGGCTCGGCGTGGCCTACGTCGAGGGCGAGCACGCCCCCACCATCACCGAGTGGGGCGAGGCGGTGCACCACGCCTGCGCGGCCGCCGGCATCACTGCCGCCGTCACCGCCGAGCCGGGGCGGGCGCTGGTCGCCCAGGCCGCCGTCACCCTCTACACGGTCGGCACCGTGAAGGACCTCCCGGGCATCCGCACCTACGTCGCCGTCGACGGGGGCATGAGCGACAACCCCCGGCCGGTGCTCTACGGCAGTGGCTACGAGGCGTTCCTGGCCCGGGCCGTCGCTGCCGACCGCCCTCGCGTCGTCACCGTCGTGGGCAAGCACTGTGAGTCGGGCGACGTGCTGGTCCGCGACGCCCGGGTGCCGGCCGACCTGGCGGTGGGCGACGTGCTGGCCACGCCCGTGACCGGCGCCTACGGCCACTCGATGGGCTCCAACTACAACAAGGTCACCCGCCCGGCGGTCGTGTTCGTCGCCGACGGCGACGCTCGCCTGGTCGTGCGGCGCGAGACCTTCGACGACCTGCTCGCGCTCGACCTCGGCTAGGTCGGCAGCCTGCGTGGACCCGGCGCAGGCCGCGCTCGTCGCCGCGGCCGTCGGGTGGCGGCGGTGGTGTAGAGCACGACGGCGGGGCGGAACCCCGTCCGCCGGCCGCGCGTCGCACCGGTAGCCTCGCCCGGGTGAACGGACCCGTCGTGCGGATCGGGGTGCTCGGCTGCGGCACCGTCGGCTCCTCGCTCATCACCCTCGTCCAACGACAGCGCGGCACGGTCGAGGCCCGCACCGGGCTCCGGCTCGAGATCACCCGGGTGGCGGTCCGCGACGCGGCCCGGCCCCGCGCCGTCGACCTGCCGGCCGAGGCGTTCACCACCGACGCCGCCGCGCTCGTCACCGACCCCGACGTCGACGTGGTCGTGGAGCTGATGGGCGGCATCGAGCCGGCCCGCCAGCTCGTGCGGTCCGCGCTCGAGGCGGGCAAGCCGGTCGTCACGGCCAACAAGGCGCTGCTCGCCAGCCACGGGGCCGAGCTGTTCGCGGCGGCCGACGCCGGCGGGGTCGACCTGCTCTTCGAGGCGGCGGTGGCCGGTGGCATCCCGTTCGTGCGCCCGCTGCGCGAGTCGCTGCTGGGCGAGCCCGTCGACCGGGTGCTCGGCATCGTCAACGGCACCACCAACTTCATCCTCACCCGCATGACCGAGTCAGGGGCCGACTACGCCGACGCCCTGGCCGAGGCCCAGGCCCTGGGCTACGCCGAAGCCGACCCCACCGCCGACGTCGAGGGGCTCGACGCCGCCGCCAAGATCGCCATCGTCGCCTCGATCGCCTTCGGCGCCGAGGTCACCGTCGACGACGTGGTGGCCGAGGGCATCAGCGACGTGACGGCGGCCGACATCGCCTTCGCCGGTCGCCACGGCTTCGTGGTGAAGCTGCTGGCGGTCGCCGAGGTCGACGACGGCGCCGACGGCCCCGAGATCAGCGCCCGGGTGCACCCCGCCCTCGTGCCCAGCACCCACCCGCTGGCCTCGGTGCGGGAGAGCTTCAACGCCGTGTTCGTGCAGGGCGGGGCCGTCGGCGACCTCATGTTCTACGGGCGGGGCGCCGGGGGCGACCCCACGGCGAGCGCCGTGCTCGGCGACCTCGTCGACGCCGCCGTCAACCGTCACCGGGGCGCCCACGCCTCGATCGGCCCCCTCGCCCCGGCCCGCATGCGCCCGGCGGAGGCCTCCTCCTCGGCGTTCTACCTCAGCCTCCAGGCGGCCGACCGCCCGGGCGTGCTGGCCGCCGTGGCCGGCGTGTTCGGGGAGCACGGCGTGTCCATCGCCTCGATGGAGCAGGAGGCGCCCACGTCCGGCGGCACCGACCTCGACGACGGCGAGGCCCGCATCGAGTTCGTCACCCACCTCGCCCGTGAGCGCGACCTGCGGGCCACGCTGGCCTCCCTGCGCGAACTCGACGTGGTGCGCCGCCTGGGCAGCGTCATCCGCGTGCTCACCGACGAGGACGACAAATCGTGAGCCGGCTCACCTATGTGAGCACTCGCGGTGCCGCGCCCGAGCTGGGCTTCGCCGACGTGCTGCTCGCCGGGCTCGCGCGCGACGGCGGGCTCTACGTGCCGTCGCGGTGGCCCTCGCTCACCGTGGGAGCGCTCGAGCGCTTCGCCGGCATGGGCTACGCCGACGTGGCCACCGAGGTCATGTGGCCCTTCGTCGAGGGGGCGATCGAGGCCGACACCTTCGCCGCCCTCGTCGCCGACGCCTACGCCACGTTCGACTCGCCCGAGGTCGTCCCCTTCACGGACCTCGGCGACGGCGTGTGGCTCGCCGAGCTCTTCCACGGGCCCACGCTCGCCTTCAAGGACGTCGCGCTGCAGCTGGTCGGTCGGCTCTTCGACCACGAGCTGCGCCGCCGGGGCGAGCGGGTCACGGTGGTCGGCGCCACCTCGGGCGACACGGGGTCGGCGGCCATCGAGGCGCTGCGCGACCGCGACGCGGTCGACGTGTTCATCCTCCACCCGGCCGGCCGGGTGTCGGAGGTGCAGCGCCGCCAGATGACCACGGTGGCGGCGCCCAACGTCCACAACGTGGCGGTGGAGGGCACCTTCGACGACTGCCAGGACCTGGTGAAGGCGCTGTTCGCCGACGAGGCGTTCCGGGACCGCCGCCACCTGTCGGCCGTCAACAGCATCAACTGGGCCCGGGTGATGGCCCAGGTCGTCTACTACGTCACCAGCACCGTGCGCCTCACCGGCGGCGACGGGCGGCCGGTGGCGTTCTCCGTGCCCACGGGCAACTTCGGCAACGTCTTCGCCGGCTACGGCGCCCAGCGCATGGGCACGCCCGTGTCGCAGTTCGTGGTGGCGTCCAACCGCAACGACATCCTGACCCGCTTCCTCACCACCGGCACGATGACCATCGGCGAGGTCCAGCCCACCCTCAGCCCCAGCATGGACATCCAGGTGTCGTCGAACCTCGAGCGGCTGCTCTTCGAGGTGTACGGCCGTGACGGCGCCGCCGTCGCCGAGCTCATGGCCCGGTTCCGGGCCGAGGGCACGGTGTCGGTCGACGCCGGCCGCCTCGACCTGCTCGCCGAGCACTGGTCCGCGGGCCGGGTCGACGACGCCCAGACCACCGCCACCATCGCCGAGCTCCACCAGCGCACCGGCCGCCTGATCGACCCGCACACCGCGGTGGGGCTCACCGCCGCCCTCGAGGCCAGGGCCGACGAGCGCGTGCCGATGGTGGTGCTGTCCACCGCCCACCCGGCCAAGTTCCCCGACGCCGTGGAAGCAGCCACCGGCGTGCGCCCGGCGCTGCCCCCGCACCTCGCGGACCTGTTCGACCGGCCCGAGCGCTACGAGGTCGTGGCCAACGACTACGACGTGGTTCGCCGGCTCATCGACGACACCCTCGACGGTGCCCGCTGAACCGGCCCCCTCGGGGTTGGGCCAGAATCGACCCATGAAGTACGTGGTCTGCGTCCCCGACGGCTGTGCCGACGAGCCCCTGGCGGAGCTGGGCGGCCGCACGCCGCTGCAGGCCGCCTCCACCGAGACCCTCGACCGGCTGGCCGCCCGGGCCGAGCTGGGCCGGGCGGCGGTCATCCCGCAGGGCCTCCCGCCGGGCTCCGACGTCGGCAACATGTCGATCTTCGGCTACGACCCCGCCCGCTACCACACCGGCCGCGCCCCCATCGAGGCCGCCGCCCTCGGCCTGAAGCTGCGGCCCGACCAGGTGGCCTACCGCTGCAACCTGGTCACCGTCGGCGACGACGGCACGATGGTCGACTTCGCCGGCGGCCACCCCGGCAACGAGGCGGCGGCCGCGGCCATCGAGGCGCTCGACGCGGCGCTCGGCGGCGACGGGCTGGAGCTGCACCCGGGCGTGCAGTACCGCCACATCCTCGTGGCGCCCGCCGAGTGGGCCGAGGCCGAGTGCACCCCGCCCCACGACCTGACGGGCAAGCCGGCGGTCGGTCCCACCGGCCCGGCGGCGCCGTTCCTGCAGCGCGTCATGGACACCTCGCGCGACGTGCTGGCCGGCTCGGGGCTGGCCGCCAACCAGGTGTGGCTGTGGGGCCAGGGCTTCCAGCCGCAGATGCCGAGCTTCCAGCACGCCTACGGGCTCGACGCCGCGCTGGTCACCGCCGTCGACCTGGTGCGGGGTCTCGGCGTGCTCACCGGCATCGAGGTCGTCGACCTCGAGACCGCCACCGGCTGGTACGACACCGACTACGAGGGCAAGCGCGACGTCGCCCTCGACGCCCTGGCCGACGGCGCCGACCTGTTCGTCATCCACGTCGAGGCCACCGACGAGGCCGGTCACGCCGGCGACGTGGAGGAGAAGGTGCGGGCGCTGGAGAACTGGGACCGGCGCATCCTCGCCGGCCTCGTCGAGGGCCTCGACCGGCTCGGCCCGTGGCGCCTGCTGCTGCTGCCCGACCACGCCACGCCGCTGGCCCTGCGCACGCACACCCCCGACCCGGTGCCCTACCTGCTCGTCGACTCGGCGGTCGACGGGCCGGGTGGCACCTACACCGAGGCCGGCGTGGCCGACCTGCCGGTGGTGCCCGGGCACGAGCTGATGGCTCGCCTGGTCGGGCGTCGCTGACGGCGAGGGCCCGCCCCGTGGGGGGCGGGCCCTCGGTGGGCGTGGGCGTCCCTGGGCGGGGTCAGCCCGTCATGGCCGGCGTGGCCATGACGCCCGGGGCGGGCGCCGAGGTGGGGGCCTCGGTCGTCGGGGTGGGGGCCGGCGTGGTCGGCACGTCGATCACCTGCTGGACGAGCCCGAGCGGGAAGGCGCTGTTGGTCGCCGAGCCGGTGGCGTGGACGATCACGTTCTTGGCGGCCGGGATGGTGACGCTCCCCGGGGAGAGAGCCGGCAGCGGCGTTCCGTCGGTCAGCTGGACCTGCACGTCGTAGGTCCCCGCCGGCAGCACCGCCGACTGCTCGGCGCCGGCCGCCAGGTTCGAGATGGCGACCTGGCCGTTCACCAGCACGTTGACCGCGGGGGCGTCGGCCGCGTGGCGGACGGTCACCCGGGCCGAGCCCTCGGGCACGGCGGTCACGTCGTTCACGAACGGGGTGAGGGTCGGCGCTCCGCCCACGAGGTCGGCCACGACCGAGACGTTGGCGCCGCTCGGCACGTCGAGGGTCGTGCTGATGACCTGGTTGGCGGGGACGGTCGGGTCGTCACCGGTCGCCACGACCACCACGGGCAGCGAGCCCGCCGGGATGGTGAGGGGGCCGGCGACGCCGCCGTACTGGAAGTCGGTGAGGACCTTGTTGGACGGCGCGGTGCCGCCGGCGTAGACGTCCACGGCGACCCCGGGGATCCCGTGGACCACGTACACGGCGCTGTCGGCGGCCCCGGCCCGCGAGGAGCCGAGGATCGGCACGATCAGCGCCAGGGCGGCGGCCAGGGCGATGAGGGCGACCACTGGTCGCCGGAGGGTGGTGCTCACGGTGTCTCCCTTGTGTCGGTGAGCGCCCCAGTGGCACTCAATAAGCACTAAACATCCGCAGCCGACGCGCATTCCGGATCACACGAATTCCTCTTCGTCGGTTCGCGTGGCCGGTTGATCGCCCCCGGGGCGACCCCTACGCTCTCGGGGTCGCCCGCTGGCCGCTCCCGCAGCCCGCCCGGGTGTCTCCCCGCCGACCGGCGGACCGGCCCGGCCCTCTGCCGTGGCCACCCACCCTCCTCCACCACCGTGGTCCCGGCAGGTGCGGCTCAGGGCCGCCGGCCGCCGCACGACAAGGAACGACCCATGGCCGAACTGGAACGATCTGCGCTCGAGGCGAAGGACCGCGAGGAGCTGCTGACCATCGCCACCGCGCTCGGGGGCAAGCCACCGTCGAGGGCCAAGAAGGCCGACATCATCGACCTCATCCTCGAGCTCACCGGGGTCACGCCGGCCGGCGAAGGTGCCGTCGAGCCGGCCCCGGCCGCCGAGCCTCCCTCCCCGACCGAGCAGGACCAGGCCCCCGAGCCGCCGGCGCGTGCCCGTCGACCCCGGCGCGTGCGGGCGGCCGCCGCCCAGGCGGCGCTCGAGGAGGCGCCGGCCGCCGAGGCCGGGCCGGAGGCCACCAGCGCCGCCCCGGCGTCCGGGGTCTCCGGCGACGGCGAGCAGGGCGCGCCGGCCTCGCCAGACGGCGAGCCGACCGAGGCCGCCGGGTCCGACGACGCCGAAGGGGCCGGCCCCGAGGGTTCGGCCGAACGTCGCCCCGAGGGCGCAGGGGAGCAGCCCGAAGGGGGCGGCCGGCGCCGCCGGCGCCGGGGCCGTGACCGGGGCGAGCGCGCCGCGGTGGATCGCCCCGAGGAGCCCTTCACCGGTGAGCCGGTGGAGGTCGAGGGCGTGCTCGACCTGCGCGACGAGGGCTACGGCTTCATCCGGGTGAAGGGCTACCTGCCGAGCCGCGACGACGTCTACGTGTCGGTCAAGCAGGCCCGGCAGTTCTCCCTGCGCCGCGGTGACCTCATCGCCGGCGCCAGCCGGCCGGCCTCGCGCAACGAGAAGAACCCGGCGCTGTTGCGGATCGACTCGGTCAACGGGGTCGATCCCGAGCAGGCCCGGGCCCGGCGCCGCTTCGAGGACCTCACGCCGCTGTTCCCCGACGAGCGGCTCCACCTCGCCAGCCGCGACGAGCCGTACAACATGACGGCCCGCATCGTCGACCTCATCGCCCCGATCGGGAAGGGCCAGCGGGGCCTGATCGTCTCGCCGCCCAAGGCCGGCAAGACGACGATCATGAAGCAGATCGCCACGTCGATCGAGAAGAACAACCCCGAGGTGCACCTCATCGTGCTGCTCGTCGACGAGCGGCCCGAGGAGGTCACCGACATGCGGCGCACCGTGTCGGGGGAGGTCGTGGCGTCGACCTTCGACCACCCGGCCGAGGAGCACACCGCCATCGCCGAGCTGGTGATCGAGCGGGCCAAGCGCATGGTCGAGGACGGCAAGGACGTCGTGGTCATCCTCGACGGCATCACCCGCCTTGCCCGGGCCTACAACCTGGCCGCCCCCACGGGGGGCCGCATCATGTCGGGCGGCATCGACACCGGTGCCCTGTACCCGCCGAAGCGGTTCTTCGGCGCCGCCCGCAACGTCGAGGAGGGCGGCTCGCTCACCATCCTCGCCACCGCCCTGGTCGAGACGGGCTCGAAGATGGACGAGGTCATCTTCGAGGAGTTCAAGGGCACCGGGAACATGGAGCTGCGCCTCGACCGGCGCATGGCCGAACGGCGCGTGTACCCGGCGATCGACGTCGACGGCTCCTCGACCCGCCACGAGGAGCTGCTGTTCGACCGCAAGCAGCTCCAGCAGGTCTGGAAGCTGCGCCGGGTGCTGTCCGGCCTCGCCTCCGACAGCGGCAGCGGCGCCGCCGGCCTCGAGATGCTGATCGACCGCCTCGGGACCTTCCGCACCAACGAGGAGTTCCTGGCCGAGATCGCCAAGGGCTGACGTCCGCGCCCGGCGCCGACGGCGCCACCCTCCGGCACGGCCGTGCCGGATTGCGAATCCGGGCGTTCCCCGGCACACTTGACGGTCCCTTTGCTTCCCTGGAGCCCAGCCATGAAGGCCGACATCCATCCCACCTACGTCGAGGCGACGGTGCGCTGCTCGTGCGGCAACACCTTCACCACCCGCTCGACGCAGCCCGAGCTCACCTCCGAGCTCTGCAACGAGTGCCACCCCTTCTACACCGGCAAGCAGAAGCTGGTGGACACCGGCGGGCGCATCGAGAAGTTCGAGAAGCGCTACGGCAAGCGCCGCAAGTAGCGGTCTCGCCGGACACCCTCCCAAGGGGCCTGTCGTTCCTCTCGATCCCGAGCAACGCTCGCGACTGCTCGCCGCCAAGGCGCGCGTCCTGGTCGCCGACCACCTCGGCGTCGATCCCTCCGGCGACGACGTCGAGCTGCGGCCGGGCACGTTCCCCGGCGGTGCGACCGTGCGCGTCGGCGCCCAGGGCTGGGTGCTGCTCGACGAGCGCTCCGAGCGCGGCCTCGGCGCAGCGCTGACCTGGGGCCACCGGGAGGCGGTCGAGGAGCTCCACGTCGTGGTCGACGACGCCGGCGTGGCCGGCGTGCTCGCCCGGCGGGCGCTGGCCTTCCGCGAGGCGCCCCGGGTGTGGCGCGCCGAGGGCCGCGCCCTCGTGGCGGCCGAGCCGGCGCCCTTCGCACCCCCGATCGAGCCGCCCGCCGTCGCCCGGGAGGTCGTGGGGTTGCTGCACGAGGCCGGGGTGGAGGTCACCGTCGAGCACGGGCAGATCCGCGGCGAGATCCGGGGCCTCGAGGTGGCGAGGGTCGTCGTCGACGAGCACGGCTCGGCCCGCATCGAGGTCGGCGTGGGCCGCCACGACCGCGAGGCCTTCGCCATGGTGCACGGCGAGCTGCCCACGGCCGAGGCGCTGGCGTCGGTCGTCCGCAGCGTCGATGCCCACCGCCGGGCCACCGCCGAGGCGCACCCGCTGCGCCGCCTGGCCCCCGAGGGGTGGCTGCGGTGGCGGCTGGTGGCCGAGCCGTCGGTCGTCGGGCTGGTCGAGGTGCGTCCCGCCGAGCCCACCGTGGCCCGTGAGAGCGTCAAGGACACCGCGGCGGCGATCGCCGTCGGCACCGACGCGGAGGGCGCCACCGTCGTCGTGGCCTGCTCGGTCGGCATCGACCTCGACGTGGTGCCCGCCGGGGCCGACGCCCGGGCGGCCCTCGACCCCGACGCCCACCTCCTGGTGGTCGTCCCCGAGCGCGACGACCACCCCGTCACCCGCCGCCTGGCCGCCGGGCTCGTGCGCCCCGCCGAGGTCGTGCCCGTGGCGGGCGACTGGCGCTCGCCGGGCGGGGAGGGCGACGGCTCGTGAGCGGCCTGCTCGACCGCCTGGCCGACCTCGACCGCGAGCACTCCGAGGTCGAGCGGTTGCTCGCCGACCCGGCGGTGATCGCCGACCAGCGCCGCTACGCCCAGCTGAGCCGCCGCTACCGCGACCTCGGCGAGCTGGTCGGGCGCCTGCGGGCGCTGCGCCAGGCCACCGACGACCTCGCCGCCGCCCGAGAGATGCTCACCGAGGCCGACGCCGACGATCGTGAGGTGCTGAAGGCCGAGATCGACGACGCCGAGGCCGCCATCGAGCGCCTCGACGAGGAGATCAAGGTCCTGCTGCTGCCCAAGGACCCCAACGACGACCGGGCGGTCATCGTCGAGCTGCGCGGCGCCGAGGGGGGAGAGGAGGCCAACCTCTTCGCCCGCGACCTGTTCGAGATGTACAAGGGCTATGCCTCCCGAATGGGCTGGAAGCTCGAGGTGATGGACGCCCAGGAGTCCGACATGGGCGGCTACAGCGACATCACCTTCCGGCTCTCGGGCGACCGGGTGTGGAGCCGGATGAAGCACGAGGGCGGCCCCCACCGGGTGCAGCGGGTCCCGGTCACCGAGAGCCAGGGCCGCATCCACACGTCGTCGGCCACCGCCACCGTGCTGCCCGAGGCCGACGAGGTCGACGTGCAGATCGACCCCAACGACCTGCGCATCGACGTGTACCGCTCGTCGGGCCCCGGAGGGCAGTCGGTGAACACCACCGACTCCGCCGTGCGCATCACCCACCTCCCCACCGGGGTGGTCGTGTCGATGCAGGACGAGAAGAGCCAGATCCAGAACCGCGAGAAGGCGCTGCGGGTGCTGCGCAGCCGGCTGCTGCAGGCCGAGCAGGAGCGCCAGGCCGCCGAGGCCTCGGGGGCCCGCAAGGCGCAGGTCGGCGGCGGCGGCCGGTCGGAGAAGATCCGCACCTACAACTTCAAGGAGAACCGGGTCACCGACCACCGCATCGGGCTCACCCTCTACAAGCTCGACAAGGTCCTCGCCGGCGACCTCGACGAGGTGGTCGACGCCCTCGTGGCCGACGAGCGGCGGCGACAGCTCGGCGACGACGACGAGGGATGAGCCCGCACGACCTGCCCGAGGGCACGGTCTCGTGGCGGATGCTGGCGGTCGAGGCGCGGCGCCGGCTGGCGGCGTCGCCGGTGGTGGGCGAGGGGTCGGCGGAGGCCGAGGCCCGGTGGATCGTCGAGCGGGCGAGCGGGAACGAGGGAGCGGAGTACGCCCTCGGCCTCGACGACCCCGCCACCGAGCGGGGCGTGGCCCACTTCGACCACATGCTCGAGCGGCGCCTCACCGGCGAGCCGCTGCAGTACGTCGTCGGCCGCTGGGGCTTCCGCACCCTCGACCTCATGGTCGACCGGCGGGTGCTCATCCCTCGGCCCGAGACCGAGGTCGTCGCCGGGCTCGCCCTCGACGAGCTCGACCGGCTGCGCCCGCCCGCCGCCGAGGAGGGCCGACCGCTGCTGGCCGTCGACCTGGGTACGGGGTCGGGGGCCATCGGCCTGTCGATCGCGGCCGAGCGCGAGCGCGTCGAGGTGTGGCTCACCGACGCGTCACCCGACGCCGTGGCGGTCACCCGGGCCAACCTCGCCGGGCTCGGCCGGGCCGCCACCCGCGTGCGCATCGCCGAAGGGGAGTGGTTCGCCGCCCTCCCGGCCGAGCTGGCCGGCACCGTCGACGTGGTCGTGTCGAACCCGCCCTACGTGGCGACGGGCGACGAGCTGCCCGCCGTCGTGCGCGACTGGGAGCCGGCCGAGGCCCTCTTCGCCGGAGCCGACGGCCTCGACGACCTGCGGGTCCTCGTGGCGCAGGCACCCCGGTGGTTGCGGCCCGGCGGGTCGCTCGTGGTCGAGCTGGCGCCCAGCCAGGCCGACGCGGTGGCCGCCCTCGCCCTCGAGCACGGCTTCGCCGAGGTCGAGGTGCACCCGGACCTCGCCGGGCGGGCGCGGGCCGTCGTCGCTAGAGCAGCGCGAACCCGTTGACCAGCCGGTCGAACTGCGGGTGGTCGGGGTAGATCGACGTCGAGGAGAGCACGAACAGCTCGTCGCGCTGGCGCACGAGCAGGGCCCTCACCGTGACCGACTCCTTCTGCGCGTTCTGCAGTCCGTCGATCTTCACGACCAGCGCCGGGTAGCCCTGGAACGACGTGTCCTGGGACTTGGCGACCTTGCCGCCCATCGAGTCGGCCCAGCCGATGGCGAGCGACGTGAGCTCGGCCTTGACGTCCTGGCCCGGCACGGCGGGCATGGTGGCCCACTGGACGCCGAGGGTCGTGTCCGGGGCGCCGTCGGGGCCGAGGGTGCTGACCCACTGGTCGATCGTGCCGGTGGTGCTCCACTGGAACGGGGCCTGCTTCTGCACCCGGTCGACCGGCATGGTGGCCCGGAAGCTGGCCGACGCCTCGGTGAACTGCTCCCATCCGTCGTCGGCCTGAGCGGCGAGGAACGGCACCTTGTTGCGGATGTCGCTGATGACGTCGCCACCCGGCAGCAGGCCCAGCAGCACGCCGGCGAGCACCATCAGCACCACGCCGACCGCGGCCAGGGCGAACAACGGGCTGAGGCGCGTCTTCTTCATGGTGGCCGTGCCCGGCTTGGGCTGGGTGAGCGGCTGCTCAGCGTGACCGCGCAGGTCGTAGCCGCAGATGCGGCACTTGACCGGCTCGCCCTGGTTCTTGGCCCCACAGCCGGGGCAGCGCAACGACGCCATGCCTCTTGCGTCGGCCGGTTCGCCCTCCGACCTGAGCGCGAACTCCGGTGGAGCCGGCGTCGGTCGGGTCAGTAGTACCAGGGGTAGGCCGACCAGTCGGGGTCGCGCTTGTCGAGGAAGGCGTCGCGCCCCTCGGCGGCCTCGTCGGTCATGTAGGCGAGACGGGTCGCTTCGCCGGCGAACACCTGCTGGCCCACCAGGCCGTCGTCGACGAGGTTGAACGCGAACTTCAGCATCCGCTGGGCGGTGGGGCTCTTCCCGTTGACCATCCGTCCCCACTCGAGGGCGACCCGCTCCAGCTCGGCGTGGGGCACCACCTCGTTCACCGCTCCCATTCGGTGCATCTGCTCGGCCGTGTACTCCCGCCCGAGGAAGAAGATCTCCCGTGCGAACTTCTGCCCGACCTGGCGGCCCAGGTAGGCCGAGCCGTAGCCGGCGTCGAAGCTGCCCACGTCGGCGTCGGTCTGCTTGAAGCGGGCGTGCTCGGCGCTGGCCAGGGTGAGGTCGCACACCACGTGGAGGCTGTGGCCCCCGCCGGCCGCCCACCCGGGCACCACGCAGATCACCACCTTCGGCATCATCCGGATGAGGCGCTGCACCTCGAGGATGTGCAGCCGGCCGGAGCGGGCGGGATCGATGGTGTCGGCCGTCTCGCCCTCGGCGTAGCGGTAGCCGTCACGGCCCCGGATGCGCTGGTCGCCGCCGGAGCAGAACGCCCACCCGCCGTCGCGGGGCGACGGGCCGTTGCCGGTGAGCAGCACGCAGCCCACGTCGCTGCTCTGCCGGGCGTGGTCGAGCACCCGGTACAGCTCATCGACGGTGTGGGGCCGGAAGGCGTTGCGCACCTCGGGCCGGTCGAACGCCACCCGCACGGTGCCCTGGTCGACGGCCCGGTGGTAGGTGACGTCGGTCAGGTCCTCGAACCCGGGCACGGGGCGCCAGGCATCCGGGTCGAACAGCTCCGAGACCATCGCTTCTCCAGTCACGTCGGGAACACCGTCGCCTACGATCGTCGCTCACGGCGGCAGCCGTCACGTCGAGCCGGGGGGCCGACGTCGTCGAGCGGGGGGTCGGGCATGTTCGGGAAGCGCAAGAAGGCCGACGGAGCGGCAGCCCGGCTGCGGGGCCTGGCGTTCTTCGAGGGCTTCTCCGACCACGACCTCGAGCGGGTGGCCGAGCTGGCCGAGGACGTGGAGGCCGAGAGCGGCGCCCTGCTCATCGACCAGGGCCGGGTCGGCACGGAGTGCTACGTGATCGAGGTCGGCTACGCCGGCGTGTACGTCGGCGACGAGCACGTCGCGACCCTCGGCCCCGGGTCGATGGTCGGTGAGATGGCGCTCGTGGAGCACACGCCGCGCAGCGCCAGCGTGGTGGCCGAGACCCCCGTGCGCCTCCTCGCCTTCGACACCAGGTCGTTCAAGGAGCTGTTGCGGGAGATGCCGATCGCCGAGGAGCGGGTCAACGCCCTCCTCGCCGCCCGCCTCCGGGCGCGCTCGGCCGCCGACTGACGCCCGCTCGCGCCACGCCCCACCTCGCTCCTGAGGCAGATGTGCCGCCGGAAGCGGCCGATCCGCCTCCGGAGTCGGCGGCGAGCACCCTCCTGAGGCAGATGTGCTGTCGGAAGCGGCCGATCCGCCTCCGGAGTCGGCGGCGAGCACCTTCCTGAGGCAGATGTGCTGCCGGAAGCGGCCGATCCGCCTCCGGAGCGGTCGGCGGAGCGTGCTCAGGCGAGGTGGACGGTGCCGGTGGTGTCCCGGTCGGCGGGGCGCCCGACCAGCTCCTCGGTCTCGGCGGCGGCCAGCAGGGCCGGCTCCTCGGAGCGGCACCACGTGCGCGCCCCGGCCGGTGTGCGGGCCGCGACCAGCGCGTGGGTGGGACCGGACCGGTCGTGGGCGACGGTGGCGCTCTCGACGACCACCGGCCCGACCCACCCGTCGTCGAGCTCGACCCGCGGGAGGGCGTCGACCTCGGCCTGGGGCTCGGCGTGGCGGAACTCCCCGGCGGCCGGGGGCCTGCTCGACAGCACCAGCACGGCGTGCTCGGTCGTGTAGCCGCCGTTGGCGGTGCACAGCCCGACCGACCCGGGGTCGTCGCGCAGCACGCCGGCCATCGACGCCATCCCGTGGCTCGTGTAGTCGTTCCAGGGGCCGCCGGCGAAGCTCATGCCGCCGGTGACGGTGAGCGCCACGTCAGCGCCCACGCCGCCCCAGCCCGTCCCGTCGGCGGTGGCGTCGGCGGGCGCCAGGCCGAGCTCGACGGCGCCGATCTGCACGGCCGACGGGAAGCACGAGTAGAGGTCGACGTGGGCCACGTCGGCGGGGCCGATGCCCGCCAGGGCGAAGGCGTCGCGCCCCGCGAGGCGCAGCGCCGGCGACGAGCAGAGGTCGGCGCGGTTCGACACGTGCCAGTGGTCGACCGCCTCGGTGCCGGCGTGCAGGAAGACCCACCGGTCGGGGGGCACGCCCGCTCGCTCGGCGGCGCCGACCGAGCACAGGATCAGCCCCGAGCCCTGGTCGACCTGGTTGTTGGAGCAGAGCCGCTTGGTGTAAGGGAACGAGATCATCCGGTTGTCGTCGGACGCCTCGGCGATCTCCTCGGCGCTGAACGACCGTCGGATCGCCGCGTGCGGGTTCCCCGCCGCCACCTCGGAGAACGCCGCCCACAGGCGGCCCAGCCGCCGGCGGTGCTCGGCGACGCCGAGACCGAGCCGGGCCCGCAGCGCCACCTCGAACAGCGGGTAGACGTTCACCGGGAGCTGCACGCCCCTGGCCGCCTCGAGCTCGCTGACGAGCGGCCGGTCGATCCCGATGCTGTCGGGAGGGCCCACGTCGTCGGGTTGCACCGTCCAGTCCGGCTCCCGGCCCTCGGCGCGCAGCCGGTGGCGGGTGCGGGTGGCCTCGCCACCACAGACGAGCACGACGTCGAGCTCGCCCCGCTGGATCTGCGCCGCCGCCCGGGCGACGGTGACGCCGGCGAGGTTGCCGCCCATCACGGTGGTGGCCAGGTGGCGCGGCCTCGCCCCCACCCGCTCGGCCACGGCGAGGGCGGGGTTGCGGTAGCGCCAGCTCAGCTCGCAGACGGTGCGCAGCGAGTCGGCGGCCGCGAGCAGCCCCCGCCCCCCGCTGTCGCGCTCGGCGAGCCGGAGGCCCTCGGCCATGAGGTCGGCCGGCTCCAGGGGCGCGTCGCCCTCGTCGCTGCGCACGGTGAGCTGGCCGGCACCGACGAGCACGGGCAGGCGGGGATCGAGACCGGCGGCCATGGCCGGAAGGTAACGGCGGGGGAGGCCGTCACTACAATCCCCCCATCGACGTGCTGTGTGTCTGCACCGCCAACATGTGCCGCTCCCCGATGCTCGAGGTGCTCCTCGGCTCGGCCCTGCGCGCACGGGGCGCGCCGGCCCACGTCCACTCCGCCGGCACCATGGCCGACGGCCGAGCTGCGGTGCCCGAGGTCGTCGAGGTGGTGGCCGAGCGGGGCCTCGACCTGCGAGCGCACCGCAGCCAGCCGCTCGACCCCGCGGTCATCCGCCGCGCCGACCTCGTCCTGCCCCTCGCCCGCGAGCACCTGCGGGAGGTCGTCGGCACCTGCCCGGAGGTCTTCGGGCGCACCTTCACTGCGAAGGAGCTGGTCCGCCGGGCCGCCGAGGTCGGTGGCCGCCGCCCGGGCGAGCCCCTGCCGGCGTTCCTCGCCCGCGTGCACGAGGGTCGCACCGCCCAGGAGCTGATGCGCGCCGACGCCGCCGACGACGTCACCGACCCCATCGGCGGGCCCTACTCGGGCTACGTCCGCGCCGCGGCCGAGCTCGAGCAGCTCGCCCTCTCGATCGCCGCCCTGCTGGCCCCGGCCGCCGAACCGGCGCCGACGCCAGCCCTCTCGCCCAGCCCCCTCCAGGAGACCTAGCCATGCCTTGGCCCGCCGACGACGACCGCGAGCTGTTCGGGCTCATCGAGGCCGAGGAGCAGCGGCAGAACACCACGCTGCAGCTCATCGCCTCGGAGAACTTCACCTCGCCGGCGGTGATGCGGGCCACCGGCTCGGTGCTCACCAACAAGTACTCCGAGGGCTACCCGGGCAAGCGCTACTACGGCGGCAACATGGTCGTCGACGAGATCGAGGACCTGGCTCGCGAGCGGGTCAAGGCGCTCTTCGGCGCCGACCACGCCAACGTCCAGCCGCACTCGGGCGCCAACGCCAACCTCGGCGTCTACCTGGCCCTGCTCGAGCCGGGCGACACGGTGATGGGCATGAGCCTCGACCACGGGGGCCACCTCACCCACGGCTCGCCGGTGAACATCTCGGGCCGCTACTACAACTTCGTCGCCTACGGGGTCACCGAGTCCGACGAGCGCATCGACTACGAGCGGATGCGCGAGATCGCCGTGCGCGAGCGCCCCAAGCTGATCATCGCCGGGGCCACCGCCTACCCGCGCGTCATCGACCCCGAGGCCATCCGGTCCGTCGCCGACGAGGTCGGGGCCCTGTTCATGTTCGACGCCGCCCACATCGCCGGGCTCATCGCCGGCGGGGCGCACCCCAACCCGGTGGGCCACGCCGACATCGTCACCTTCACCACCCACAAGACGCTGCGCGGTCCTCGCGGCGGGTGCATCCTGAGCCGGGCCGACCTCGGTGCCGCCATCGACAAGGCGATCTTCCCCGGCCTGCAGGGCGGGCCGCTCGAGCACGTGGTGGCGGCCAAGGCGGTGGCCTTCCGCGAGGCCTCCCAGCCGGAGTTCGCGGGCTACGCCGCCCAGATCGTGCGCAACGCCGCCGCGCTGGCCGAGGCGCTGGCCGGCCACGGGTTCCGGCTGGTGTCGGGCGGCACCGACAACCACCTGCTGCTCGTCGACCTGCGCACCTTCGACGCCGAGCTCACCGGCAAGGAGGCCCAGGCCACCCTCGACCGCGCCGGCATCACGCTCAACAAGAACACCGTCCCCGACGACCCCCGGTCGCCGTTCGTCACCAGCGGCGTGCGCATCGGCACGCCGGCGGTCACCACCCAGGGGATGACCGAGCCGGAGATGGGCGAGATCGCCTCGCTGATCGCGCGGGCCCTGCGGGGGCGCGGCGACGACGCCGAGCTGGCGGCCGTGCGCGACGACGTCGCCACGCTCTGCTCCAAGTTCACGCCGTACGCCTGAAGGCGGCCGGACAGCCGTGCCGAGCCTCGGCGCCTACCTCGTCGTGCTGGCCGTCGTGGCGGCCACCACCTTCGCGTCCATGTTCGCGGTGCGCCGCCTGGCGGTGCGCCTCGGGGCCGTGGTCCGGCCCGACGAGCGTCGGGTCCACCAGCGGCCCACCCCCACCCTCGGCGGGATCGGCATGCTCCTCGGGCTGCTGGCCGGCATGGGGGTGGCGTGGGCGATGGGCTCGTTCTCCGCGGTCTTCGAGGGCAACACCGAACCGCTCGGCCTGGTGCTGGCCGCCGTGGTGATCGTCGGCGTGGGCGTGATCGACGACCTGCGGGAGGTCTCGGCCCCGGCCAAGGTCGCCGGCATCGTGCTGGCCGCCAGCGTGCTGGTGATCTCGGGCATCTCGATCCTGGTGTTCCGGGTGCCCTTCCTCGGCGTGTTCGTGCTGTCGACCGACTGGTCGTACCTGATCTCGGTCCTGTGGGTCGTCGGCATGGCCAACGCCATCAACCTCATCGACGGCCTCGACGGCCTGGCCGGCGGCATCGTGGCCATCGCCGCCGGCGCCTTCTTCCTCTACGCGCGCGAGCTGGGCCACGAGGGCCTGCTGGCCAACGGCAACATCGGCGCGCTCGTCGCCGTCGTCACCCTCGGCGCCTGCCTCGGCTTCCTGCCCCACAACGTGCACCCGGCCAAGATCTTCATGGGCGACGGGGGTGCGCTGCTGCTCGGGCTGTTGATGGCCGCCTCGACGATGGTGGTGGGCGGCCGCACCGACCGCAGCTTCTCGGGCAGCTCGTTCTTCTTCTTCGCCCCGCTGCTCATCCCGCTCGTCATCCTCGGCGTGCCCATCATCGACACGCTGTTCGCCATCATCCGTCGGGCCCGGCAGCGCTCGGGCATCTCCACGGCCGACAAGGGCCACCTGCACCACCGGCTGATGCGGCTGGGCCACGGCCACCGGCGCAGCGTGTTCATCCTGTGGGCCTGGACCGCCCTGCTGTCGGCGTTCGTGCTGTACCCGATCTACCGCGGCGGCGAGGGCGACGGCGTGGTGCCCTTCGGCATCGCCGCCATCTTGTTGTCGCTCTACATGTTCCTGCACCCCGGCCTGCGCACGAAGCGAGGCGAGGGCGCCATGGACGACGACGACCCGGTGCCCGAGCCGCCGGTGGTCGGGCCCGTCTCCCACGTCCCGCGCTCGACCGCGGCCGGCGATCGGTAGCGGCGGCGTCCCCAAGTTGCGGCGCCGGTGACGGCTCCTCTAGCTTGGGAACCGCTTCACAAAGTCACGGCAGCGCCGTGGCCGGACCGCCCCACCCCCGGGGCATGGCCCGCAGCGGGCCCTCGACATGGCAGGTCACCTGGTGGACGTCTCGCAACGGCGCGAACTCACACAGCAGATGCACCGCAGCACCGGGTCCTATGAGCTCGTGCTGTCGCCGCTCGTGCTCGCCCTGCTGGGCCTGCTGCTCGACAAGTGGCTGGGCACCCTGCCGCTGTTCACCATCGTCTTCGCCGTCGTCGGCCTCACCGGAGCCGTGATCAAGATCTACTACGGCTACCGGGCCGAGATGGAGGAGCTCGAGGCGAACGGACCGTGGGCCCGATGAGCGATCTCGCGCTCACCTCCGCCGCCATCGACGGCCCGGCGCCCGAAGCGGTGCTCGTGCGCGACATGGTCCGGCGGGGCCTGCTCGCCGCCCCCGCCCTGATCCTCGTGTTCGGCCTGATCTGGGGCGTCGACGGCGCCCTCTCCACGGCCTACGCCATCGCCGTCGTGCTGGTGAACTTCGCCCTCGCCGCCGCCATCCTCGCCGGCTCGGCCCGCGTCTCGCTGGCGCTGATGATGATGGGCGCCCTGTTCGGCTACCTGCTGCGCCTCGGGCTCATCTTCCTCGCCGTGTGGCTCGTCCACGACGCCTCGTGGGTCGAGCTCGTGCCGCTCGGCCTCACGTTGATCATCACCCACCTCGGCCTGCTCCTGTGGGAGCTGAAGTACGTGTCGGCCTCGCTGGCCTTCCCCGCGCTCAAGCCCTCGACCGCCTCCAAGGAGACGACGTCCCCGTGATCTTCGGACTCGAGTTCCCTCCCATCCAGAACCTCGTCGAGTGGGAGCCCTTCGCTGGAGACAGCTGGTACGGCTTCAACAAGATCGCCCTCACCTACCTGATCGCGGTGCTGGCCACGGTGCTGTTCTTCTGGATCGCCGCCTCCGGTCGCCAGCTGGTTCCCAAGGGCGCCCAGAACCTGGCCGAGTCGTCGGTGAAGTTCATCGAGGACGGCATCATCATGGAGACGATCGGCCCCGACGGGCTGCGCTACCTGCCCTACCTCGCCAGCCTGTTCTTCTTCATCCTCATCTCGAACCTGTTCGAGGTCATCCCCGGGTTCCAGATGCCGGCCAACGCCCGCATGGGCGGCCCCGCCTTCCTGGCCCTGCTCACGTGGGCGTTCTTCATCATCGTCGGCATCAAGCACCAGGGCCCCGGCAAGTACTTCAAGAACTCGCTGTTCCCGCCGGGCGTCCCGAAGGCCCTCTACATCCTCGTCACCCCGATCGAGTTCATCTCGACGTTCCTGGTGCGGCCCTTCTCCCTGGCCGTCCGACTCTTCGCCAACATGCTCGCCGGCCACATCCTGCTGGTGACCTTCGGCGTGCTGTGCGCCACCCTCTGGGTGCTCGGCCCGCTGCTCGCCGTCCTGCCGTTCAGCTTCTTCATGCTGGTCGCCCTCACCGGCTTCGAGATCATGGTCTCGTTCCTGCAGGCGTACATCTTCACGATCCTCGCCGCCGTGTACCTCGGCGGTGCCATGCACCCCGAGCACTGATCGCCCCGTTCCCCGCCCGGCGACGCCGCCGGGTGTCCCAGTGTCGCTCCCGGCCGAGCCGGGGGCACAACCCCAACCCGAGGAGAAACCAACAACCATGAGCGCTCTCGTTCTCGCGCAGGCGGCCGCCGCCAGCACCCCGGATGAGCTCAAGGCTCAGGCCGGTGCGACTGGTGCCGGCATGGCGTACGGCCTCGCCGCCATCGGCCCGGGCATCGGCATCGGCTACCTGGTCGGCCAGTCGGTCCAGGCCATGGCCCGTCAGCCCGAGGCCGCCGGCATGGTGCGCACCACCATGTTCCTCGGCATCGCCTTCACCGAGGCCCTGGCCCTCATCGGCTTCGTGGTCTTCATCCTTCTCAAGTTCGTCTGATCCGCCGGTCCCCCTCGAACCAAGGAGCCCTTCGTGGCGTCTGTGCCCACGATCCTCGGTGTCGTGAACCTGCTCGCCGCTGAGTCCACAGCGGACGGAGCAGTCGCAACCGCGGAGAAGGTCAACAACCCGATCCTGCCGACCTCCCACGAGTTCTTCTGGGCGGCGGTCATGTTCGTGCTGCTGTGGATCCTCATGAAGTACCTGCTGCTGCCCCCGATCCGGTCGATCATGGCCGAGCGGGAGCAGAAGCGCCTCGACGATCTCGCCGCCGCCGGGCACGCCGCCGAGCAGATGGACGAGGCGCAGCAGCGCTACGAGGAGAGCCTGGCCGGAGCCCGCTCCGAGGCCATCGCCAAGGTCGAGGCGGCCCGGGCCGAAGCCGACGCCTACCGCCGTGAGGTGATGGCCGCGGCCGAGTCCGACGCCGCCGCCACCAAGGCCGAGAGCGCCGCCGCGGTGGCTGCCGCCCGGACCCAGGCCATGGCGTCGCTGCGCGGCGGCATCACCGACATCGCGCTCGGTGCGGCCGAGGCCGTGGTGGAGCGACCGGTCGACCGCACCCGCCAGGGCCAGGTCGTCGAGGACTACGTCAACCGTGCCGAGTCGAGCAACTGACGCCGGCGCGGAGCTACCAGGAGACATCAGCCGATGCTGAACACCATCGTCCTCGCCGCCGGGGGCGCTCACGAGCCCAACGGCGCCCTCTTCTCGAGCGACGTCAACGAGATCATCTGGGGCACCGTCGCCTTCTTGATCGTGCTCGCCCTGTTGATCTGGAAGGGCCTGCCGGCCGCCAAGGGCATGGCCCAGGCCCGGCGTGACCGCCTCGTCGGCGAGCTCGACGCCGCCGCCGCCGAGCGCGAGGCGGCCGAGACGGCGCTCGGCGAGCTGCAGCAGCGGATCGCCAACGCCGACGAGGAGTGCGCTCGCATCAGGTCCGAGGCCGACGGCACCGCGGCCGAGCTCAAGGCGCAGCTGATCGCCAAGGCCGACGCCGACGCCGCCGAGACCCGCCAGCGGGCGCTGGCCGACGCCGCCAGCGCCTCGGCCCAGGTGAGCCAGGGCCTCGAGGAGGAGCTCGGCCGCCTGGCCGTCGGCGCCGCCGAAGCGGTCGTGCGCGACACCCTCGACGCCGACACCCACGCCGCCCTCGTCGACAGCTACATCACCCGAGTGGGGTCGGGCTCATGAGCGACCGCAGCGACCTCTACGCCGAGGCCATGTACCGCCTCCTCGCCGCCGAGGGCGGCGCCAGCGAGGCCCAGGACGAGATGTTCCGCATCGCCCGGGTGCTCGAGGGCAGCGACGAGCTGCGCGACGCCCTGCAGGACCCGCACGTCCCGGTCGAGCGCCGGCTCCAGATCATCGAGGACCTCCTCGGCGGCAAGGCGTCCCGCCTCACCATCTCGCTGCTCTCGCTGGTCGTGGTCAACGGCCGGGTGCGCGAGCTCACCCCGATGGTCGACCGGCTCCTCGAGCTCTGCGCGGCCAGCGGCGAGAAGGTCGTCGCCGAGGTGCAGTCCGCGGTCGAGCTCACCGACGACCAGAAGCGCCGTCTCGCCGAGGCGCTCAAGCAGAGCACCGGCAAGGACGTCGAGGTGGTCGTGGTCGTCGATCCCTCGGTCATCGGCGGCCTCGTCACCCGCATCGGCGACACCGTCATCGACGGGTCCGTGCGCCACCGCCTGTCCCAGCTCCGTGAGACGTTCTGAACCCCGAGGAACCCGCAATGGCTGAACTCACCATCAACACCGGCGACATCACCGCCGCCCTCCAGAAGAACCTCGCCGGGTTCAAGCCGTCGCTCGAGGCCACCCAGGTCGGCCGGGTGCTGGAGGTCGGCGACGGCATCGCCCGCGTCTCGGGCCTGCCGGACGTGGGCGTCAACGAGCTGCTCGAGTTCGAGGGCGGCACCGTCGGCCTCGCCCTGAACCTCGACGAGGACTCGATCGGCGCCGTCATCCTGGGCGACTCCGAGGCCGCCGCCGCCGTCGAGGAGGGCTCCCCGGTGCGCGCCACCGGCCGCATCCTCTCGATGCCGGTCGGCGACGCCCTGCTGGGCCGGGTGGTCAACGCCCTCGGCGAGCCCATCGACGGCAAGGGCCCCCTCGTGGGCGCCCAGAGCCGGCGCATGGAGATCCAGGCCCCGGGCATCACCGGCCGCAAGCCGGTGCACGAGCCGCTCCAGACCGGCATCAAGTCGATCGACGCCATGACCCCGATCGGTCGGGGCCAGCGCCAGCTCGTGATCGGCGACCGCAAGACCGGCAAGACCACGGTCTGCGTCGACACGATCCTGAACCAGAAGGGCCTCGGCGTGAAGTGCATCTACGTCGCCGTGGGCCAGAAGGCCTCGACGGTGGCCCAGACGGTGAACACCCTCACCGCCTACGGCGCCATGGAGTACACGGTGGTCGTGGTGGCGCCCGCCTCCGACCCGGCGCCGTTCAAGTACCTCGCCCCCTACGCCGGGTGCGCCATCGGCCAGCACTGGATGGACAACGGCGAGCACGGCCTCATCGTCTACGACGACCTGTCCAAGCAGGCCGAGGCCTACCGCCAGCTGTCGCTGCTGCTGCGCCGCCCGCCCGGCCGCGAGGCCTACCCGGGCGACGTGTTCTACCTCCACAGCCGCCTGCTCGAGCGCGCCGCCAAGCTCTCCGACGACCTCGGCGCCGGCTCGCTCACCGCGCTGCCGATCATCGAGACCAAGGCCGGCGACGTGTCGGCCTACATCCCGACCAACGTGATCTCCATCACCGACGGCCAGGTGTACCTGCAGGACGACCTGTTCAAGTCGGGCGTGCGGCCTGCCGTCGACGTGGGCATCTCGGTGTCCCGCGTGGGCGGCGACGCCCAGATCAAGGCCATGAAGTCGGTGGCCGGCTCGCTCAAGCTCGACCTCGCCCAGTTCCGCGAGCTCGAGGCGTTCGCCACCCTCGGCTCCGAGCTCGACAAGGTGTCGGCGGCCCAGCTCGAGCGGGGCTACCGCCTCACCGAGCTGCTCAAGCAGGGCCTGAACTCGCCGATGCCCGTCGAGGAGCAGGTCGTGGTCGTGTTCGCCGGCACCAACGGCTACCTCGACGACATCCCGGTGGGCGACGTCAAGCGCTTCGAGGCCGACCTGCTCGACTTCATGCGCGGCCGGTACGCCTCGCTGCTCGACGAGATCCGCTCGACCGGCAAGCTCCCCGACGGGGTGCAGGCCGCGGTCGAGGCGTTCAAGGAGGAGTTCGTGCCCTCCGAGACCGCCGCCACCACCGAGACTGACGAGGCGTAACGATGGCAGGTGGTCAGGAGCGGGTCCTCCGGGCACGGATCAAGAGCGTCCAGTCCATCAGGAAGATCACCCGCGCCATGGAGCTGATCGCCGCCACCCGGGTGGTGAAGGCGCAGGAGCGGGCCGCCGCGGCCCGCCCCTACAGCGACGAGATCACCTCGGTGATCATCGACCTGCTGCGCGCCGGCGCCGCCAAGGAGCACGCCCTGCTCCGCGACAACCCCGACGCCGACACCGCCGCGTTCGTGATCATCACCTCCGACCGCGGCATGTGCGGTGCCTACAACAGCAACGTCATCCGCCTCGCCGAGCGCTCCATCGCGGCCGCCGAGGCCCAGGGCCTGAAGCACTCGCTGATCGTCATCGGCAAGAAGGCCCAGAAGCACTTCCGCTTCCAGGGCCTGGCCATCGAGGCCGCCTTCGACTCGATCACCGACCAGCCGTCCTACGACGACGCCCGCGACGTCGCCGCCAGCGTGCGGCGGCGCTTCGAGACCGGCGAGCTCGCCCACGTCGACCTGGCCTACACCCGGTTCCTGTCGGCCGGCGTGCAGCAGGCCGTCGTGCGGCGGTTCCTGCCGCTCGAGGTGCCGGCGGTGAGCGAGACGACGGGGCCCTCGGCCGACCTCGAGTACGAGCCGTCGCCCACCGGGATCCTCAACGAGATCCTGCCCCGCTACCTCGAGTCGCGGCTCTTCTCGGCCCTGCTCGACGCCTCGGCGTCCGAGCACGCCTCCCGGCAGCGGGCCATGAAGGCCGCCACCGACAACGCCGACGACCTCACCGTCACGCTGTCCCGCGTGCTCAACCGGGCCCGTCAGGACGCCATCACCACCGAGATCATGGAGATCGTCGGCGGTGCCGAAGCCCTGAGCGCCGACAAGGGCAGCGAGCACGAGCTGCTGCCGTCGCTGCTGACGCCCGAGCACGCCTTCCCCGAACACCTCGACCGACTCGACAGGTCGGCCGGGATCCACTGAGCGCCCACCCGAGGAGCCACCTCCACCGATGACCGTCACCGAGAACACCACCGAGCTGAAGTCCGGCCGGGTCGTGGCCATCGCCGGCCCCGTGGTCGACGTCGAGTTCCCACGCGGCAGCCTGCCGGAGATCAACACGGCCCTCGAGCTCACCCTCGAGGTCGACGGCAAGCCCGTCACCGTGGTCGCCGAGGTCGCCCAGCAGATCGGCGACAGCCGGGTCCGCGTGGTCACCATGAAGCCCACCGACGGCCTGCGCCGCGGCACCGAGGTGCGCAACACCGGCCGGGGCATCACCGTCCCCGTCGGCGACGCCGTGCTGGGCCACGTGTTCAACGTCATCGGTGAGCCCCTCGACGCTCCCCTCGACGAGGGCGTGCAGGTCGAGCACTGGGAGATCCACCGCGAGGCCCCGTCGTTCGACAGCCTCGAGCCCAAGGCCCAGGTGTTCCCCACCGGCATCAAGGTCATCGACCTGCTCACCCCCTACCTCGCCGGCGGCAAGATCGGCCTGTTCGGCGGGGCCGGCGTGGGCAAGACCGTGCTCATCCAGGAGATGATCAACCGGGTCGCCTCCCAGCACGGTGGTGTGTCGGTGTTCGCCGGCGTGGGCGAGCGCACCCGTGAGGGCACCGACCTCTGGATCGAGATGCGCGAGTCCGGCGTCATCGACAAGACGGCGCTGGTCTACGGCCAGATGGACGAGCCGCCCGGCGTGCGCCTCCGTGTCGCCCTGTCGGCGCTCACCATGGCCGAGTACTTCCGCGACGTGCAGAACCAGGACGTGCTGCTGTTCGTCGACAACATCTTCCGCTTCGTGCAGGCCGGCTCGGAGGTGTCCACCCTCCTCGGCCGCATGCCCTCGGCCGTGGGCTACCAGCCCACCCTCGCCGACGAGATGGGCGAGCTGCAGGAGCGCATCACCTCCACCCGGGGCCGCTCCATCACCTCGCTGCAGGCCGTGTACGTGCCCGCCGACGACTACACCGACCCGGCGCCGTTCACCACCTTCACCCACCTCGACGCCACCACCGAGCTGTCCCGCCAGATCGCCTCGCTCGGCATCTACCCGGCGGTCGACCCGCTGGCGTCGACCTCCACCATCCTCGCCCCCGAGATCGTGGGCGACCGCCACTACGCGGTGGCCCGCCGGGTGCAGGAGGTGCTGCAGCGCTACAAGGAGCTGCAGGACATCATCGCCATCCTCGGCCTCGACGAGCTCTCCGAGGAGGACCGCATCACCGTGAACCGGGCCCGCAAGGTGCAGCGGTTCCTCAGCCAGCCGTTCTTCGTGGCCGAGGTGTTCACCGGCATGCCGGGCATCTTCGTGCCCGTCGAGGAGACGGTCGAGTCCTTCGAGCAGCTCGTCAACGGCGACCTCGACGACCTGCCCGAGCAGGCGTTCCTCAACGTGGGCGACGCCGACAGCGCCCGGGCCAAGGCCCGCGAGCTCGAGGCAAACGCCTGATGCCGCTCGTCGTCGAGGTCGTCTCGCCGGAGCGCACGCTCTTCTCGGGCGAGGCCGACATGGTCCGGGCCCGCACCGTGGGCGGGGGTGACATCGCCTTCCTCCCCGGCCACGCCCCGTTCATCGGCGCGCTGGCCACGTGGACCGTCGAGATCACCCTCACCAACGGCAGCCGGGAGCTGGCCGCCGTGCACGGCGGGTTCGTCGAGGTCAGCAACGACCACGTCAAGATCCTCTCCGACCTGGCCGAGCTGGCCTCGCAGATCGACACCGAGCGGGCCCGGCGGGCCCAGGAGCGGGCCCAGGCCGCGGTGCAGCGCGGCGACGAGGCCGAAGCCGAGGGCGCCCTGGCCCGGGCCAACGCCCGCCTGGCCGCCACCGGGCTCACCGTCGGGCTGCACTAGCCCGGCGCCATCCCGCTCGACGGCGGACGGATCTCCGGAGGGGCGCCCCGTGCGCCCCTCCGCCGCGTACCGGGCCGGGCGCGCTGCTACCGTCCGGCCATGCGGGGGACGCGCCTGCGGGGCCCGATCCTCCTCGGCGTCGCCGTGGCGGCGTCGCTGGGAGGGTGCGGTTCGGCGAGCCCGAGCGACGCCGCGTCGTCGGCCACCGACGGCGTCGCGGTGGGCTCGCCAGGGCCGGTCACGCTCGCCGGCGCCGACCCGGACTGCGGGGAGCCCATGGCGCCCACGGCCCACGCCCAGATCTACTCGAGCGGCGAGGAGCTGCCGCCCACGTCGGGCACCGACGTGTTCCGGTCCGGATGGGCGCGGACCCGGCTCGACCTGCAGGTCGACACCGACGGCGACGGCGTGCGCGACGAGCAGCTGCCCCGCGACGTCGGCACCGACCCCGTCGCCCTCCGGCGCGGCGACGGCGTGGTCACGTTCGTGACGTCCCGGCCCCATTCGGAGGCCGGCTCGCTCCTCGGCCTCGGCGACCTCGACGGCGACGGCCGCGACGAGATCGCCGTCACGGTCGAGGACGTCTCCGCCGGCTACGGGGGGCTGGTCGAGACCCGGATCGTTCCCGGGTCCACGCCCGCGGGGGAGGTCGACGTGTCGAGCGTCGGCACGCCGGTGCCCGGGTCGTTGCTGGCCACCGCCGGTCAGGTCGACGGCCTCGCCGTCGACGAGCTGCTGCTCACGACGTTCGGTCCCTCGCTCGAGGCCGGTGCCCCGACCGCGGTGGTCACGCGCTCGGCGCTGGCGGCGGCCGTCGGCGGCGGAGCGGTCGCACCGGAGCTGCGGCTCCCCGGGTCGTTCCTCGGCTGGGTGGACCACCACGGCACCAGGCTGCTCGTCACCGGTGAGCGGCTCACCGGCGGTGCCGGCGTGGTCGTCCGCGTCGGCGGCGACGGCACCTGCCGGGCCTTCACGACCGTGCCCGAACCGCTGTTCGCGTCCAGTGCAGTCGGCAGGCCGCAGCTGCTGGTGAGCTCGTCGGGGGTCGACGTGGTCCTGCTGCAGAACGACCGCAGCGGCAGCGACGGCTACCTGTGGCGCGTCCCCGGGTGGGACCTCTGACGCGGCTCCCTCGGCGGGTGGCCCGCATGTCGGTCGTGGCGCGCCAGCCTGGTGCGATGGTCGACGATCCCGGGCGACGCGGGCGATGCGGGCGACGGTGGCGGAGCCATCTCCCCGCGCTGGTGGTGGGCCTGCTCCTCGCCGGCGTCACGCCGGGCTGTGCAGGAGGCGACGGCGGGCGGGTGCGCGATGCCGCGCCCACCACCACCGTCGACCCGCTGAGCGAGCCGGCCATCGACGGCTGCGGCCACGACCTGAGCGCCCTGCGCAGCACGGTGTGGGCCGTCGACGCCCGCACCGGGGCCGTGCGCTGGACCGCCTCGATCCCCGTCGACGCCTCATACGTGGTCGACGACCCGAGCGGGTGGGTGCGGGTGCCGCTGCTGGCCCGGTCGGTCGACGCCTTCATCGACCCCGCCGACGGCACGCTGGCGGGCTACCTGCCCGCCGGCGCCCACGAGGTGCTGGTCGACGTGAACGGTGTCGCCACCGGAGTGCCGGGCATGGTGGTGGTCGACGGTGTGCAACGCCCGACGGTGGTCCGGATCGGTGATCTCGACGTGGCGGTGCGGGGGGCCTCCGGCGCGCTGGCGGCCGACGAGCCGGTGGCCGGGTCGCGCCGGCTGGTCGGCACCGACCCGGCCACGGGCGCCGAACGCTGGAGCGTGGCCGTGGCCGGCGAGGTCGGCGGGGTGGGCCGCCCGCTGGCCTACGGCGACCTGGTCGTGGTGGTGGCCCAGGACCAGGACGTGCCGGTCTGCCCCTGACGCCGCGCCGGTCAGCCGTCGGCGAGGTGGCGGCGGAGGAGGGCCAGGCGCCGGTCCCACGCCGCGCCGACCCGGTCGAGCCATGCCGCGGCCGGATCGAGGGAGCCCGGCACGACCTGGTAGCGGGCTTCTCGCCCGATCCGCTCCACCTGCACCAGGCCGGCCTGCTCGAGCACGGCGAGGTGCTTGCTCACGGCCTGGCGCGTGATCCCGGTGGGCCCGGCCAGCTCGGTGGCAGTGAGGGGTCCTCCTTCGGCGACGGCCTGCAGGACGGCGCGGCGGGTGGGGTCACCGAGCGCGCCGAGCACCTCGCCGGCGTCGGGCCGGTGCTGGGCCGGCTTCACACGCCGGCGAGGGCCCGCCCGCGCCACCACGGCGCGGGCGCTGGCGCCAGGAAGGTCGGTCGGGGCGCCACCAGCACGGGCAGCTCGGAGAGGTCGAGCAGGGCGCACTCGAGCACGGTGACGATGGTGCCGAACGGGCACGGCACCAGCTCGATGGTGACCCGCGTGGCGGGCTCGTCGACCTCGGGGTCCTCGGGCCACCAGTCCAGGATCAGCCGTCGCTCGGGACGGACCTCGACCACCCGCGCCAGGCGAACCGGCTCGCCGTCCTCCTCGAAGCGGCCTTCGCCGCCCGGCGTGGCGTCGAGGCGGCTGCCCTCGCCCCACCAGGCCCCGAGCTCGTCGGGGTCGGTGAGGGCCCGCCACACCGCAGTGGGGTCGGCCTCCAGCACGATGCGCCGGTGCACGTCGTGCGCCGTGACGTCGTCGGAGGGCCCCGAGGCGGTGGGGGAGCCCTCGGGCGGGCGGAAGCCGGGTGGGGTCGAGCGTCGGCGATCGGCCATGGACGCAACTCTACGGTTGCGGATCTGCGATGGCAACCGTAGGGTGTCACGCAACCAACCAGTTGCGTGAATGCCGGAGGTGCCCGTGCTCGTCCCCACCGTCCTCGAAGCGACGTCGCGCGGTGAGCGCGCCTACGACCTGTACAGCCGGCTCCTGCGGGAGCGGATCGTGTTCCTCGGCTCGGCCATCGACGACGCCGTGGCCAACCTGGTCGTCGGTCAGCTGCTGTTCCTCGAGGGCGAGGACCCGAGCAAGGAGATCAGCCTCTACGTGAACTCGCCAGGAGGTGACATGGTGGCGCTGTTCGGCATCCTCGACACCATGCGCTTCATCGGGGCACCGGTGTCGACGATCTGCATCGGCCAGGCGGCATCGGCCGCCGCGGTGGTGCTGGCGGCGGGGGAGCCGGGCCGTCGCTTCGTCCTGCCCAACGCCCGGGTGCTCCTGCACCAGCCCCACGGGGGCGCCCAGGGCCAGTCGACCGACATCGAGATCCAGGTGAGGGAGATGGTCGAGCTGCGGGACCGCATGATCGACGTCCTGCAGCAGGCGACCGGCCAAACCCGTGAGCGGCTGGTGCGCGACCTCGACCGCGACTACATCCTGCGGGGCGAGGAGGCGGTGGGCTACGGCGTGGTCGACGAGGTGCTCAGCCACCGCCGGCTGCGCCTGGCCGCCGGCGAGGCGCTGCGCCCCGACACCTGACGGGCCAGCGCGGCCCGGTCCGGGCCGAGCTGCGCCCGTGTCGCCCGGGCGGTCCACCGCTCCCGGCGGGGCCGGCCGTAGCCTCCCCCGGTCGAGCGGCCCGCCGATCGGGCCGGTCGCTCTTCCGGAGGAGAGGCCGATGAGCCCGAACGTCGTCGTCCTCGGACTGATCGTCGCCGTGTCGCCGCTGCCGGTCCTGGCCGAGGTGCTGTCGATGGCCGAGTCGGGCCGGGTGCGTCCGGCCGTGGCCCTCGCCCTCGGCTACGCGACGGCGCTCGGCGCCATCGCCGTGGCCGCGGTGGCCGTCGGCGACCGGGCCTCGGCGTCGGCGTCGGGTGCGAGCACGGCCACCGCGCTGCTCGACGTGGTCGCCGGGCTGGCGCTCGTCGTGGTGGCCCACCGCACCCGACGGCGGGCGCAGCGCGATCCCGCGGCCGGCCTGCCGGGATGGATCTCCCGGGTGGGGTCGATGTCCGTCGTGCCGGCCTTCGCCCTCGGCGTGTTCCTGCCGCCGTACGTGGTGGCGGTCGCCGCCGGCAACGAGATCGTCCGTCAGGGCCTGAGTGGCGACCTGGCGTGGGTGCAGGCCGCCATGTTCGTCGCGGTGGCCTGCCTAGGCGTGGTGACGCCGATCGTGGTGGTCGTGACGTCGCCGGCCGGCGCCGACGCGCGGCTGGCGTCGTGGCGGCGGTGGCTCGAGCGGCACTGGCAGGGCGTCGCCTCGGTGATCCTCGTCGTGGCCGGCGCCTACCTCGCGACCAAGGGCGTGGTGGAGCTGGTGCGCGACTGATCCCTGAGCCGGCTCACGACGGTGGGCCGCTCGGCGTCAGCCGGCGCGCAGGGTGACGGAGCGGTCGTCGGCGCCCGGCCCGTAGACCATCTTGAGGTCGGGCTGCTCGAGCACCTCGTCGCAGTGGCTGCAGTGCAGGACGGCAGTGGTCGTGTGGCCGCACGTGCGGTGCACCATCTCCACCGGCGGCCCGGCCGGCGGCGCCTCCCACTTGTCGCCCCACCGCCGCATGGCGTCGAGGACCTCCCAGAGGTCGCGCCCCTTCTCGGTCAGGCGGTAGTCGTAGCGGGGAGGGTGCTCCTGGTAGGGCACCTTCTCCATGATCCCCTCGTCCACCAGCTTGGCCAGGCGCTCGTTGAGCACGTTGCGGGAGATGCCGAGGCGGCGTTGGAAGTCGTCGAAGCGCGACGCCCCGAGCAGCGCGTCGCGCACGATGAGGAGCGACCACCACTCGCCCACGACCTCCAGGGTCTGGGCCACCGAGCAGTTCATGTCGCTGAAGCTCGCCCGTTGCATGGCTCAACGATACGTCCCGGCCATCCCCTCGCCGTCGGCCTCCGGCGGGCTCAGGGGTGGGCTCACGGCAGCAGCTCGTAGATCGTGGCGTTGGCCATGCCCCCCGCCTCGCACATGATCTGCATGCCGTAGCGCGCGTCGCGCTGCTCCATGGCGTTGAGGAGCGTGGCGGCGAGACGGGCACCGGAGGCTCCGAGCGGGTGGCCGAGGGCGATGGCGCCCCCGTTGACGTTCACCTTGGCCAGGTCCGCGCCCGTGTCGCGGGCCCAGGCGAGCACCACCGAGGCGAACGCCTCGTTGACCTCGAACAGGTCGATGTCGCGCAGGGTGAGCCCGGCCCGGGCCAGCGCCTTGTAGGTGACGGGGATGACGGCGGTGAGCATGAACAGCGGGTCGTCGGCCTCGACGGCGGTGGTGTGGATGCGGGCCCGCGGCCGCCGCCCGAGCTCCGCCGCCCGCTCCGAGCTGCCGATCAGCAGCGCGGCGGCGCCGTCGCTGATCTGCGACGACGTGCCGGCGGTGAGCGACCACTCGATCTGGGGGAACCTCGCCTCCATCGCGTCGTCGACGAACGACGGCGTCAGCGCGGCGAGGCCCTCCGCGGTGGTGCGGCGAAGCCCCTCGTCGGCCCACACCTGGCGGCGTGACCCGTCGCGGTAGACGACCTCGACGGGCACGATCTCGCCACCGAAGGCCCCCCAGTCGGTGGCGGCCCGGGCCAGGTCCTGGGAACGCAGGCCGAACTCGTCGAGCTCGGCGCGCGAGATGCCCCACTTGGCCGCGATGAGCTCGGCCGCCACGCCCTGGGGCACCAGGCCGTCGGGGTAGCGCTCCTGCAGGCGACGGCCGCCGACGTCGGGCACCCCGGCCGCCGACGATCCCATCGGCACCCGGCTCATCGACTCGACCCCACCGGCGACCACGAGGTCGTGGGCGCCGGCCTGCACGGCGTGGGCGGCGAAGGCGATGGCCTGCTGCGACGAGCCGCACTGGCGGTCGACGGTGGTGGCCGGCACCCGCTCCGGGTAGCCGGCCGCGAGGACGGCTCGCCGGGCCAGGTTCAGCCCCTGCTCGCCCACCTGGCTCACCGCTCCCACCACCACGTCGTCGACCAGAGCGGGGTCCAGCCCGCTGCGCTGCGCGAGGGCCGCCAGCGGCGTGGCCAGCAGGTCGACGGGGTGGACCTGGGCCAGCGCGCCGTGGGCGTGCCCCTTGCCCAGCGGCGTGCGGACGGCGTCGATCACCACGGCATCGGTCATGGCTCCTCCAGAGGGGGAAGCCCGGCGGCTCGCGTCCCGGGTCAGTTGTGTGATGGAACTGACCATACGGCACTGAGTTGCATCAGGCAACCCTGTCGGCGGGCAGCCATGGCGCCATGCACGCGGACCGGTGGTGCGTGCCGGCCGGCGCCAGCCGGCGTCAGTCGGTGAGCTTGATCTTGTCGATGCCGTCGATCGGGTCGGGGTAGTCCATGTCGAGCGCCTCGAGCTTGTCGATCAGCAGCTGCGACACCACCAGGTTGCGGTACCACTTGCGGTCCGACGGGATGATGTACCAGGGCGCCTTGTCGGTCGCCGTCTCGGCGATGGCTTCCTCGTAGGCCTCGGTGTAGGCGTCCCAGTGGGCCCGCTCGCTCACGTCGCCGTGCTCGAACTTCCAGTGCTTGGCCGGGTTCTCCAGGCGCTCCTGGAGGCGCCGCTTCTGCTCGTCCTTGGAGATGTGCAGGAACAGCTTGACGACCACCGTGCCCTCGTCGGCCAGCATCTGCTCGAAGCCGCGGATGTGCTCGAAGCGCCGCCGCCAGACCTTCTCGGGCACGAGGTCGTGCACGCGCACCACGAGCACGTCCTCGTAGTGGCTGCGGTTCCAGATCACCATGCGGCCGTTGCGGGGCGTGTGCTCGTGGATGCGCCACAGGTAGTCGTGGGCGAGCTCCACCTCGTTGGGCCGCTTGAAGTTGGCCACCTTCACCCCGAGCGGGTTGACGGTGTGGAAGACGTGCTTGATGGTGCCGTCCTTGCCGGAGGTGTCCATGCCCTGCAGCACGATCAGCATCTTGTGCTGGGCCTGGGCGTACAGCATCTGCTGCAGATCGGCCAGGCGGGCGTTCAACCGGGCCAGCAGCTCCGGGGCCTGCGACTTCTCGCCCTCGAACCCGTCGGTGGTGTTCGTCGACCACTTCTTGAGGAAGACGGGACCGCCGGGGTGCACCCGGTACTGGTCGGGGTCGATCCGCTGCTCGGTCTCAGCCATCTGCCCATGATCCCGCAGTGGGCCGCTTCGGACCCAACCGGTGGACCGTCCCCGGTGGCGCCGTGCCCTCTGGGGCGCCACGGCGCGTCGCGGTGGTGGCGGGGTAGAACGAGGCCATGCGATTCCGACGGGGCGCGTCGATCGACACGTCACAGGTCTCCGATCGGCGCGGCCTCGGCGGCGGTGCTCCGATCGCCCTCGGGGGGACCGGTCTGGTCGGGCTGCTCATCTTCCTGGCCGTGCAGCTGCTCGGCGGCGGAGGGGGTGGCGACGGCACCGGGATCGGCTCGCCCTTCTCGCTGGGAGCGGGCCCCGGGCAGGCCACCGAGCAGGACCTCTCGGCCGAGTGCCGCACCGGTGCCGACGCCGAGCAGCGCCAGGACTGCCGCATCGTGGCCGTGGTCAACTCCGTGCAGGAGTACTGGGGCGGCACCGTCTCGGGCTACCGGGAGGCCGACACCGTGCTGTTCGAGCGGCAGGTGTCCACCGGCTGCGGCGCCGCCACCTCGGCCGTCGGGCCCTTCTACTGCCCGGCCGACGCCACCGTGTACCTCGACCTGTCGTTCTACGCCGAGCTGAGCCAGCGCTTCGGGGCGAGGGGAGGCCCCTTCGCCGAGGCCTACGTGGTCGCCCACGAGTACGGCCACCACGTCCAGCACCTGCTCGGCACCGACCAGCAGGTCGGCGGCGACCGGGCGGGCGCCGAGAGCGGGTCGGTGCGCCTCGAGCTGCAGGCCGACTGCTACGCCGGCGTGTGGTCGGCCCACGCCGAGCGCACGTCGCTCATCGAGGACCTCACCGACGACGACATCGCCGTCGGGCTCGACGCCGCCTCGGTGATCGGCGACGACTACATCCAGTCGCACTTCGGAGGTGGCGTCGACCCCGAGTCGTGGACGCACGGCTCGAGCGAGCAGCGCCAGCGCTGGTTCAGCGTGGGCCACGACACCGGTGACCCCCGCCGATGCGACACCTTCTCGGCCGCCCAGCTGTGAGCCCGTCGTGGTGAGCCGGGGGTAGCGTCTCGCCGTGCCCCGGCTCCGCCTCGGTGTCGCCCTGCTGCTCGGCGAGCCGCTCGCGTCCCAGGTCGACGGGCTGCGCCGGGCCTGCGGCGACGGCGCCTACGGGCGGGTGCCGCCCCACCTCACCCTGGTGCCGCCGGTGAACGTGCGGGTGCAGGACGTGCCCGCCGCCCTGCGGGTGCTCCGGGAGGCGGCGTCGGGCGTCCGGCCGTTCACCCTGCGCCTCGGCCCGCCGGCCACCTTCCTGCCGACCACCCCCACCCTGCACCTCGCCGTCGGCGGCCAGGGCGACGCCACCCAGGTGCTTCGCCGGCTCAGGGACGCGCTCTTCGAGCCTCCGCTCGAACGGCCCCTGACCCTGCCGTTCGTCCCGCACGTCACGCTGTGCGACGACATGGCGGCCGAACGCATCGCCTCCGCGGTCGGCGTGCTGTCCGCCTTCGTGGCCGAGGCCACCTTCGACCGGGTGCACCTGCTGCACGAGCAGCGCCACGGGGAGGTCCACCGGCGGTGGGTGCCCGTGGCCGACGCCCCCTTCGTGCCCCCGGCGGTGGTGGGCCGAGGCGGTGTCGAGCTCGACCTCGCCGTCACCCGCCTGCTCGACCCCGAGGCGGCCGCCTTCGAGGGCGGGGCGTGGCCGGAGGACGAGCCCCACCGCCCGCCGTCGGAGGCGCCGCCCGCCACCGAGCCCATCGTGGTCACGGCCCGCCGGCGCGGCGTCGTCGTGGGCGTGGCCCGGGGATGGGCCGACGCCGACCGCGTCGAGCTGTGCTCGTTGCTGGTCGCCCCCGGCGAGCGGGGCCAGGGCATCTCGCACCACCTCATGGCCGCCTTCCGCCACGCCGCCAGCTCGGTGGAATGAGGTGAGCCGACGAACGGTCGCGGGTGAGCCGGCTCAGAGCAGGCCGCGCACGGCGCCCCCGTCGACGGGCACGGCCGCGCCGGTGATGAACCGGGCCTGGTCGCTGCACAGGAAGGCCACCACCGCGCCGAAGTCGTCGGGCCGGCCCAGGTGCCCGACGGGGATGTCGGTCGCCGCGGCGCGGGTGTCGCCCCGGTAGAGGGTCCGGATGCGGTCGGTGTCGTGGGAGCCGGGCAGCACGGAGTTCACGGTGACCCCGTCGGCGGCCACCTCGAGGGCGAGGGTCTTGAGGAAGCCGGTGGCGCCCGCCCGGGCCGTGTTCGACAGGATCAGGTCGGGGATGGGCTGGCGCACCGACATCGAGGTGATGGCCACCACCCGGCCCCAGCCGGTGGCCTGCATCGCCGGCACCAGCTCCTTGCACATCGC
Source organism: Actinomycetes bacterium (assembly GCA_029782145.1). Lineage (GTDB taxonomy): Bacteria > Actinomycetota > Acidimicrobiia > Acidimicrobiales > Acidimicrobilacustridaceae > CAMFLJ01. The sequence goes on from JAKOVH010000011.1 coordinate 45,762, forward strand.
CACCACCGAGAGCAGGTTGAGCTCGAGCGCCGGCTCGTAGGCGTCGAGGTCGGTGGAGGCGAACGTGCCCGCCGGCGGGCCGCCGGCGTTGGGAACGACGATGTCGACGCCGCCGAGAGCCTCGGCCGCCGCCCGGGCCCACTCGGTGGCCCCGGCCGGGGTGCCGACGTCACCGACCACCGCGGTGACGTCGCCGTCGATCGAGGCGGCAGCCTGCTCGAGCCGCTCGGCGGAGCGAGCGCCGATGACGACGTGCGCGCCCTCGGCGGCCAGCGCTCGGGCGGTGGCCAGCCCCAGCCCGGCGGAGGCCCCGGCCACCGCGACGCGGCGGCCGGCGATGCCGAGGTCCACTACGAGCCCTCGCCCTTGCGGCGCTCGGCGAGCCGGCGGCCCACCATCGAGCCGAGCACCCGTGCCGCCCGGTCGACGGTGACCTCGGGCGTGGTCGGCTGCTCGCCGGCGGCCGGCTGTGCTGCCGGCTCTGTGGCCGGCCTCGAGCCCTCGGCTGCGCCCGGCGGCGTCGGTCGGGCGCCCTTCCGCCGGCCCTTGACGAGCGCGGCGGTGCCTCGTCCGAGCGCGGCCCCCGCGGCGCGGCCCGTGGCCTCCATCGACGCGGCCCGGCGGTCGTCGACGACCGGCGCCTCCTCGACCGCCCGTGCGGTGTTCATGCCCATGGCCAGCAGCTTGAACCCGAGCCAGAACCCGACGGCCGCCGCCAGCGCCGGCCACACCCAGCCGAGCGCCGAGTCCGGCACGCCGGCCAGGACCAGCACCGCCCCACCCGCCAGGCCGGCGACGGCCAGGGCGAGCAGGGCGGTGAGCCAGAAGACGAGGTCGGCGACGACGGGTCGCCGGAAGGCGGCCAGCGAGCCGCGGTGCCGGGCGGGGGAGGGGGCCACGGGCGCACCGTAGCCCCCTCCTGCGCCGGATCAGTCGAGGTCGAGCGACAGCATCCGGATGGCGTTGCCCCGGGCCAGCTTGTAGACGGTGGCGTCGTCGAGGTCGGCCACCATCGTGCGGAAGACGTCCTCGGTGTCGGGCCAGGTGGAGTCCGAGTGCGGGTAGTCGGTCTCGAAGGTGACGTTGTCGACGCCGACGTCCTGGAGGTTCTTCAGGCCGAAGTTGTCGCGGAAGAAGCAGGCGAACACCTGGCGGCGGAAGTAGGTGGACGGCGGCTCGGGCACCGACTCCTTGTCGAAGGCCCAGCCCCGGAACTCCTTCCACACCGAGTCGGCCCGCTCCATGGCGTAGGGGATCCAGCCCATCTGGCCCTCGGAGTAGGCCAGCTTCAGCGTGGGGTGGCGCACGAGCACGCCGGAGAAGATCCAGTCGGCCAGCGAGCCCATGGCGTTGTTGAAGCTGAGGGTGGCCTGCACGCCGGCGGGGGCGTCGGGTGAGGTGGCGGGCATGCGCGACGACGACCCGATGTGCATGTTGATGACCGTGTCGGTGTCGGCGCAGGCCTGGAAGAACGGCTCCCAGTAGCCGGTGTGGATGCTCGGCAGGTCGAGGAACGGCGGGATCTCGGAGAACGCCACGGCGTGCACGCCGCGGGCGGCGTTGCGGCGCACCTCCTCGGCGGCCAGCTCGGCGTCCCACAGCGGCACGATGATCAGCGGGATGAGGCGGCCCTGGCCGGCGCCGCCGCACCACTCCTCGACCATCCAGTCGTTGTAGGCCTTGACGCACAGCAGGGCGAGCTCACGGTCCTTGGCCTCCATGAACGTCTGGCCGCAGAACCGGGGGAACGTCGGGAAGCAGAGCGACGCCTCGGTGTGGTTCACGTCCATGTCCGCGAGGCGGGAGGCCTGGTCCCAGCAGCCCTTGCGCATCTCCTCGTAGGTCACCGGCAGCATGGTGCGCTCCTCGTAGGGGAAGCCCACCGCGGTGATGATCCGGCGCATCGGGACCTTCAGGTCCTCGTAGCACCAGAAGTCGGCCCACTTCCCCTCCTCGGAGGAGGAGTCGACGATGTCGAAGGAGTACTGCATGCCGTTGAAGGCCAGGTTGGCGACGCGCAGGCGCTCGAGGCGGGGGCCCGCCGCCTTGTGCTTGTCGGGGAGGCGGTCCTGCCACACCCCGGCGGGCTCGATGACGTGGTCATCGACGCTGACGAACTTCGGGATGACCCGGTCGGTCCCGGTCGTCGTGGGATCGGGGGCGGTGATCGTCACGGCGCTCTCCTCGTGGTCGCTGGTCCCCGGTCGTGGGGGCCGGTCGGACGGATGCGGCACGGGAGGATCACCCCCCGGTGACAGCAGCGTACCCCGAAACCTGACGACCCGTCAGGTCCGGCGGCCGGTCCGTGCGCGGATCTGACGACGCGTCAGATCCGCGCCTACGATCGCCCGCCGACGGAGTGCCAGCGGAAGGGTTGCGGAGTGGATCTCAACTTCACCGAGGCCGAGGAGGCCTTCCGTGCCGAGGCCCGCCAGTGGCTCGAGGCCAACGTGCCCCGGGGGCTGCCGTCGGGCGACACCCGGGAGGGCTTCGCCCTGCACGTCGAGTGGGAGAAGAAGCTCTTCGACGCCCGCTGGTCGGTGGTGTCGTGGCCCGAGGAGTACGGCGGTCGCGGCGCCTCGCTGTGGGAGTGGCTGATCTTCGAAGAGGAGTACTACCGGGCCGGGGCCCCGCAGCGGGTGACCCAGAACGGCATCTTCCTGCTCGCCCCGACCATCTTCGAGTTCGGCACCGCGGAGCAGAAGGCCCGCTTCCTGCCCCGCATGGCCGCCGCCGACGACCTGTGGTGCCAGGGGTGGTCCGAGCCCGACGCCGGCTCCGACCTCGCCGGCATCAAGAGCCGCGCCGCACGCGACGACGCGCGCGGCGGCTGGGTGATCAACGGCCAGAAGACCTGGACCACCCGCGGCGCGTTCTGCAACTGGCTGTTCGGGCTGTTCCGCACCGACCCCGAGGCCGAGCGCCACAAGGGCATGACCTACCTGCTCGTGCCGCTCGACGCCGACGGGGTCACCGTGCGGGGCGTCGAGCGCCTCGACGGCGACGAAGGGTTCGCCGAGGTGTTCTTCGACGACGTGTTCGTCGGCGACGACCTCGTGCTGGGCGGCGTGAACCAGGGGTGGGGCGTGGCCATGGCCACCACCTCCTCCGAGCGCGGGCTCACCCTGCGCTCACCGGGGCGCTTCTGCGCCGCCGCCGACCGGCTCGTCGACCTGTGGAAGCGCCGCTCGGCGCTGGCCGCCACCGGTGACCTCGCGGCCGTGGGGGCCGGCGACCCGGCCCTGCGCGACGCCGTGGCCCAGTCGTGGATGGAGGCCGAGGCCTACCGGCTCGCCACCCTCGCCGACGTCACCGGCATCGTCGAGGGCCGGCCCCAGGGCGCCCGCTCCAGCCTCACCAAGATCTTCTGGTCCGAGCTCGACGTGCGCCTCCACGAGACGGCGCTGCGGCTGCTCGGACCCACCGCCGAGCTCGTCGACGACGCCCCCGGCGCGGTCGACGGCGGCGCCTGGATGAAGGGCTACGAGTTCGCCCTGTCCGGGCCCATCTACGCCGGCACCAACGAGATCCAGCGCAACGTGGTCGCCGAGCGGGTGCTCGGCCTGCCCAGGAAGTAGGTCGCCGACATGCGCTTCGCCTTCACCGACGACCAGATCCTCTTCCGCGACACCGTCGCCGACCTGCTCTCCAAGGAGTGCCCGGCCGAAGCGGTGCGCTGGGCGTGGGCCGACGAGACCGGCCGCCGGCGTGAGCTGTGGTCCGCCCTGGCCGAGATGGGCGTGGTCGGCCTCACCGTGCCCGAGGCCCACGGCGGTCTGGGGCTCGGCGAGGTCGACCTGGTGCCGCTGCTCACCGAGGTCGGCCGGGTCGCGTTCCCCGGCGCGCTGGTGGAGACCACCGCCGTCGTGGCGCCCCTGCTGGCCGAGAACGCGCCGGCGTCGGTCGCCGAGCGCTGGCTGCCCGCCATCGCCGCTGGCGAGGCGGTGGCCACCGTGCAGCTCGCCGGCCAGCCCTTCGTGGCCGACGCCCACGTGGCCGACCTGCTCGTCGCCCAGCACGACGACCGCATCTACGCGGTGCCGGGCGACAAGCTGCGCCTCACCCCGCAGCCCTCGGTCGACGGAGCGCGGCGGCTGTTCAGCGTCGAGTTCGACGCGGCCGACGCCGAGCTCGTCGTGAACGGCGAGGCCGGGTGGCTGGCCGCCAACCACGCCTTCGACCGGGGTGCGGGGGCCACCGCCGCGGTGCTGGTCGGCCTGGCCGAGCAGATGATCGCCATGACCGTCGACTACGTCGTGGCCCGCCGCCAGTTCGGCGTGCCCATCGGCAGCTTCCAGGCGGTGAAGCACCACCTGGCCGACGCCGAGCTGAAGGTGTCGTTCGCCCGGCCGACGGTGTGGCACGCGGCGTACTCGCTGGCCCACGGCCGGACCGTGGCCGATCGCGACGTGTCGCTCGCCAAGTGCTTCGCCTCCGACGCCGCCGAGGTCGTGGCCCGCAAGGCCCTGCAGTGCCACGGCGCCATCGGCTACACGACCGAGCACGACCTGCACTTCTGGCTCAAGCGCACGTGGGCGCTCGCCGCCTCGTGGGGCGACGCCGCCTGGCACCGCCGTCGCGTCGCCCACCTCCTCCTCGACGCCTGATCGCTCGACGGCCACCGACCCACCCTGCGGGAACGTGCCCGCGACCTGCACGCTCGGATCCGCAGTTCGCGGCCAGGAAGGCCGGTCCGTAGGCTGGGCGGCCGTGCCGATCCGCCCTGCCGACGCGTCCGACCTGCCCCAGATCGCCGCCCTCATCCGGGAGCTGGCCGACTACGAGGAGATGGCCGGCGAGGTCGTCTTCGACATCGAGCGGCTCGAGCGTGAGCTGTTCGGCCCGGAGCCGGCGGCCCACGTGCTGCTCGCCGAGACCGACGACGGCCGCGTGGCCGGCATGGCGCTGTGGTTCCGCACCTTCTCGACGTTCCTCGGCCGGTCCGGCATCTGGCTCGAGGACCTCTTCGTGCGCCCCGAGCACCGCCGCCACGGCCACGGGCTCGCCCTGCTCGAACGGCTGCGGGACATGACCGACGGCCGGGTGGAGTGGATCGTGCTCGACTGGAACACCCCCGCCCAGGAGCTCTACGACCGCCTCGGAGCCCGGCCGGTGCCCGGCTGGACCCGCTACCGCTGGCTGCGGGAGGACCCGTCATGAGCGGCGGCGACCTCGCCGCCCTGCTGTCTCGCTGCCTGCGGGCCGCCGGGGTCACCCGGGCGTTCCGGGCCTCGGGCCACGACCTGGCGCCGCTCCCCGGCATCGACGTGATCGACGTGGGCGACCCGGAGCTGGCCGCGCTGCTGGCCGACGCAGATGGCCGCCTGTCGCGCGCACCGGCCGCTCGACCCGGCCTCGCCCTCCTGCCCGGCCCGCGCCTGCGGCTGTCCTCCCAGCCCGGTGAGCAGGTGCTGGCCCAGCCCCTCCTCGACGCCCGCCAGCTCCCGGCCGCCATCGCCGGGTGGAGCCTGGGGGCGGTGCACGCCGCTTTGGAGCTCGACATCGACGTCGACCTGGCGGCGCCGGCCGCGACCGACCTCCAGCCCCTCACCCTCGCCGCCACCTCGGACCGCTTGCTGCGGCTGTCGGAGACCCTGGCCACGCTCGACATCGTCATCGTGGTCGGCCCGGGCGTGGTGCGCGACGGCCAGGAGGCCGCGGTGGTCGAGGCCGCCCGCCGCACGGGTGCGCGGGTCGTCGCCACGCTCGGCGCCGTCGGGGTCCTGCCGCTCGACGACCCCGCGTGGCGAGGCGTGGTGGGCCTGCAGGATGACGACGCCGCGCTGGCCGGCGTCGTGGGCGCCGAGCTGGTGATCGTGGCGGGGACCGACCCCGCCGAGGCGGCCGGGGTCGTGCCCGACGACGCCCAGGTGCTCGAGGTCGAGCCCTGGCAGCTCGGGCTCATGGCCCACCACTGGCCCGATCCCCGGCCCGACCCGGAGCGAGCGTCCGCGGGCCGCCGGCTGGTCGACGGCCTCGCCGCCCTGGCCGCCGCCGGCCGGTCGTCCGAGGCGTTGCCGTTGCACCCGGCCCGCGCCGTCGCCGACCTGGCCGACGTGGTCGACCCCTCCGCCGTGATCGCGGCCGATGCCGGGCCCGCCGGGTTGTGGGTGGGCCGGGGGCTCGTCGGCCTGGCTCCGGGCTCGGTCGTGGTGCCCGCCCTTCCCGTGCGCGGGTTCGCCGCGGCGGCGGCCCTCGTCGCCGGCCTCGACGGCCGCCCGGCCGTCGCCGTGGTGACCAGCCCGCCGGACGAGCACACCGAGGCGCTGCTCGACCTGGCGGCGCGCCTGGGTGCCCCGCTGGTGTGCGAGGTGTGGGGCGCGGAGGCGTCGTGGGCCACGGCGAGCGAGCACCGGGCCCGGCTCGTCGGCGCCCTCCACGAGGGCGGCGTCCAGCGCCTCGCCGTGCCCGTCGACCTGGCCGCCACCCGCGAGCTGGTCGAGCTCGCCGGCCCGGTGCGGGCGTGGACCGCGCCGCCCGGGGTCGGCACCCCCTTCACCTAGGCTCGGTCGCGGCCGATGGCGCGACCAGGGGGAGGGACCGATGGCCGAGCACGATCTGGTGGTCCGCGGCGGCACGGTGGTCGACGGCACGGGCGCTCGTCGACGGCGGGCCGACGTCGCCGTCACCGGCGGCCTCGTCACCGCGGTGGGCGAGGTCGAGGGGCGCGGCCGGCGCGAGCTCGACGCCGACGGCCTGGTCGTGGCGCCCGGCTGGGTCGACGTGCACACCCACTACGACGGCCAGGCCAGCTGGGACCCGCTGCTCACCCCGTCGTGCTGGCACGGCGTCACCACGGTGGTGATGGGCAACTGCGGGGTCGGCTTCGCACCGGTGGAGCCCGATCGCCACGAGTGGCTGGTGGCCCTCATGGAGGGGGTGGAGGACATCCCCGGCACGGCGCTGCACGAGGGCATCACCTGGGAGTGGGAGAGCTTCCCCGAGTACCTCGACGCCCTCGCCCGTTCGCCGAAGGCGATCGAGGTGGCCGCCCAGGTGCCCCACGCCGCCCTGCGCGGCTACGTGATGGGCGACCGGGGCGCCGACCACGAAGCGGTGCCCGACGGCGACGAGATCGCCCGCATGGGCCGCCTCGCCGCCGAGGCGGTGGAGGCCGGCGCCCTCGGCTTCACCACCTCGCGCACGATCGCCCACCGCTCCAGCGACGGCCGGCCCACCCCGAGCCTCACCGCCACCGCCGACGAGCTGCTCGGCATCGCCCGCGCCGTGGGCAGCACCGGCAAGGGCGTGTTCCAGGCCGTCGCCGACCTCGACGACCTCGAGGGCGAGTTCGCCCTGCTGCGCGCCATGGCGGAGGTGGCCCGTCGCCCGCTGTCGATCAGCACGTTGCAGCGGCCCGGCCAACCCCACGACGCCTACCGCCGCCTGCTCGAGCTCGTCACCGCGGCGAACGCCGACGGGGTCCAGATCCGCAGCCAGGTGGCGGCTCGGCCCGTGGGCCTGATGCTCAGCCTGCAGGGCACGGTGCACCCGCTGCGCGCCTCGGCCACCTACCAGGCCCTCGTCGGGCGCCCCCACGCCGAGGTGGTGGCCGAGCTGCGCCGGCCCGAGGTGAAGGCCCGGGTGCTCGCCGAGCTGGCCGCGCCGGGGGCCGACCTGCTCGCGGCGTTCCCGCCGGCGTTCGCCCTCGGCGACCACCCCCGCTACGACCCCCGCCCCGACGAGGCCCTCGACCTGGCGGCCGCCTACGACGTGCTGCTCGAGCACGACGGCACCGGCGTGGTGTACGTGCCGATCATGAACTACGTCGACGGCGACATGGCCGCGGTGCGCGAGATGCTCGTGCACCCGCTCGCCGTGCCAGGCCTGGGCGACGCGGGCGCCCACTGCACGATGATCTGCGACGCCAGCTTCTGCACCTACCTGGTGCAGCACTGGGCGCGCGAGGCGCCCGCCGACCAGCGCCTCGACCTGGAGTGGGTCGTGCAGCGCCAGGCCGCCGCCACCGCCGCCCTGGTGGGCCTGCACGACCGCGGCCTGCTCGCCCCCGGCTTCCGGGCCGACCTCAACGTGCTCGATCCCCAGACCGTGGCCATCGGCCGCACGGAGATGCGCCACGACCTGCCCGCCGGCGGCAAGCGCCTGGTGCAGCGGGCGACCGGCTACCACGCCACCCTCGTGGCCGGCGAGGTGGTGGTGCAGGACGGGGAGCCCACCGGCGCGCTACCCGGCGGGCTGGTGCGGGGCGCCCGGCCGGCACCATGAGCCGGCGAACCATCTGACCCACCCGACCGACCCGAAAGGACGGCCCATGACCCTCACGACCCGCGCCGCGGTGCTCTGGAACGTCGGCGACCCGTGGAGCATCGAGGAGGTCGAGCTCGACGAGCCCCGCGCCACCGACGTGCTGGTGCGCATGCGGTCCGCCGGCATGTGCCACTCCGACGACCACGCCAAGACCGGCGACCTGCCCATGCCGCTGCCCATCATCGGCGGCCACGAGGGCGCCGGGGTGGTGGAGGCCGTCGGCCCCGACGTCACCGGGCTGCAGCCGGGTGACCACGTGGCCGTGTCGTTCGTGCCGGCGTGCGGGCACTGCCGGTGGTGCTCCACCGGGCGGCAGTACATCTGCGACAACGGGGCCAAGCTGTTCGACGTCGGCATGATGAGCGACGGGCGCGAGGCCCACCACGTCACCAAGGACGGCGAGCGGCGGGTGGTCGGCCGCTACGCCCAGGTCGGCACCTTCTCCGAGCACATCCTCGTCAACCAGGACTCCCTGGTGAAGGTCGACCCCGACCTGCCCTTCGACGCCGTCGCCCTCGTGTCGTGCGGGGTGGCCACCGGCTTCGGCTCGGCCACCGAGCGGGCCGGCACCAAGCCGGGCGACGTGGTGGCCGTCGTGGGCGTGGGCGGCATCGGCATCAACGCCGTGCAGGGCGCCCGCATCGCCGGGGCCCAGCGCGTGATCGCCATCGACCCGGTGGAGTTCAAGCGCGAGCAGGCCATGGCCCTCGGCGCGACCCACACCTACGCCTCCATCGACGAGGCCATGGGCCCGGTCGGCGAGATGACCACGGGGGTGATGTGCGACCGGGTGGTGCTCTCGGCCGGCATCGTGCACGGCGACATGGTGCAGCCGGCGCTGGACCTCACTTCCAAGGGCGGCACCCTCGTCGTCACCGGCCTGGCGCCCGCCATGGAGAGCGACGCCCAGCTGAACCTGATGATGTTGTCGATGATGAACAAGGAGGTGAAGGGCACCATCTTCGGGTCGATGAACCCGCGCGACGCCATCCCTCGCCTGCTGTCGATGTACCGCGAGGGGGTGCTCAAGCTCGACGAGCTCGTCACCCGCCGCTACTCGCTCGACGAGGTCAACCAGGGCTACGCCGACATGCTCGAGGGCCGCAACATCCGCGGCGTCATCGCCTTCGACTGACCGACGGCCTCCCCGCCTCGATCCACCCCCAGAACGGATCCTGCCCGCGATCCGCACGCCGGAGCGTGCGGACCGCGGGCAGGTTCGCGAGGTGCTGCGGCTCAGCCGCCGATGGGCAGGTCGATGCCGCCCGGCAGCGAGATGGTCTTGTCCTCGCAGAAGGCGTGGATGCCCTCGGGCCCGAGCTCCCGGCCGATGCCCGAGCTCTTGAACCCGCCGAACGGGCCGTTGAAGTCCATGCCCTGGGTGGTGTTCACCGCGAAGGTGCCGGTGCGCACCTTGCGGGCGACGTCGAGGCCCTTGGCGGTGTCGGCGGTGAAGACGGCGCCGGCGAGGCCGTAGTCGGTGTCGTTGGCGATGCGGATGGCGTCGTCGAGGTCGTCGTAGGCGATGAGCGACAGCACCGGGCCGAAGATCTCCTCCCGGGCGATGGTCATGTCGTTGGTGACGTCGGCGAAGAGGGTGGGGGACACGAAGTGGCCCTTCTCGAGGCCCTCGGGGCGGCCGCCGCCCACGACCACGGTGGCGCCCTCGGCCTTGCCCTTGGCGATGTAGCCCTCCACCCGCTCGCGCTGGCGCTCGGCGATGAGCGGGCCGCACAGGTTCTCGGGGTTGCTCGGGTCGCCGGCGACCTGGCCCGACACGGCGGCGGCGAGGGCGTCGCGCACCTCGTCGTAGCGGCTGCGGGGGGCCAGCACGCGGGTGAGGGCCACGCACGCCTGGCCGTTGTTCATGAGGCCGCCCTGGATGATGTGGCCGACGGCCTCCTCCAGGTTGGCGTCGTCGCAGATGATGGCGGCCGACTTCCCGCCGAGCTCGAGCGTGCAGCGCTTGAGCTGCTCGCCGCAGATGGCGCCGATCTTGCGGCCGGCGGCGGTCGAGCCGGTGAAGCTGACCTTGTCGATGCCGGGGTGGCGCACCAGGTGCTCACCCACCTCGCGGTCGGCGGGGACGATGTTGACCACACCGGCGGGCACGCCGGCCTCGACGAGCACCTCGGCCAGCACGTTGGCGTCGAGCGGCGTCTCGGGAGCCGGCTTGAGCACGATGGTGGAGCCCGAGGCGATGGTGGGGCCGAGCTTCAGCGAGATGATGAACAGCGGCACGTTCCACGGGATGATGCCGGCGCAGACGCCGACCGGTTCCCGGCGGACCACGATCTGGCCGCCGAGGGATCCGTCGCGGCGCTCCTCGAACGGGAACTCCCGGGTGTGGCGGGCGAAGGCGTCGAGCACCATGGTGGCCGCCATGACCTGGCCGAACATGGAGAAGTAGTACGGCGCGCCGACCTCGCTGACGATGAGGTTGGTGAAGTCGTCCTGGCGCTGCTTGATGCCGTCGGAGATGCGCACCAGCAGCTCGGCCCGCTGCTCGGGGGTCCACGTCGACCACTCGCCCTCGAAGGCGGCCCGGGCGGCGTCGACGGCGCGGTCCATGTCGGCGGCGGTGGCCACCGGCACCGAGCCGATGACCTCCTCGGTGGTGGGCGAGAGGACCTTCAGCGTCTCGGACCCGGCGGGATCGACCCACTCGCCACCGATGAAGAACTTGTCGTACGTCTGCATGTGCTCCCCCTTGGAAGGCTGGGCCGGGCCGCACGGGCGGCTGGTGTCCAGACGGGGCCACGACCCCCGCCGACCCGGGCAATGTACCTGTCCCCGCTCGGGCCGTCCGCACGCGGCGGGCGATCCCGGCGGCGGTCCCGGCGCCCTGCGCGGGCCGGGCGTCAGCTGCCCGCCGTGTCGGCGGCGACGGCGTCGGCGATGGCCGCGAGGGCGCCGGGCAGGCGGTTGGTGACGACCCACGGGTCCGGCACCAGCACGGCGGCGGTGAGCAGACCGATGTCGATGTGGCCGTCGTAGCTCATCACCGTGAGGTTCACGCCCGCCCCCTCGACCACCGGGCCCATCGGGTACAGGCGCTCGGCCCTGGCCCCGCCGAGGTAGATCGGGAACGGAGGCCCGATGACGTTGGAGACGATGGCGTTGATGGCCGGGCGGTGGCGGTCGGCCAGCCCGGCCCGGGAGTACACCCCGGTGCCGAGCGGCAAGGTGAGCGGGTCGGCCAGCTCGACCAGGCGCATGATGGTGTCGCCGCCGACGATGGCGTGCTCGCGCTTGGCCGCCTCGGCGTCGCGCACCGTGGCCTGGAGGATCTCGGCCGGGTCGCGCAGCTCGGTGTGGAGCGGCACGAACATCACCGAGACCTTGTTGCCCATGTCGCCGCGGTCCTCGTTGCGCCGGACCCCCACGGGCACCGCCGCGACGAGGGGCTCCTCGGGCAAGGCGTCGACCAGCTCGAGGTAGGTCCGGAACGCCTGGGCGCAGGTGGCCAGCAGCACGTCGTTCACCGTGGCCCCGCCCGCCCGGCCGACCGCCTTCACGTCGGCGAGGGCGAGGCGGCCGAAGGCGACCGCCCGCCGGGAGGTGATGGCCCCGTTGAACGGGGTGGTGGGGCACATGAGCGGCGTGCCCCCCGAGGTGTCGGTCTCGGAGCGGCGGGTCACGATGGTGCGCAGGGCCCGGGCCACGTGCGGCACCGCCCCGGCCGCCGACACCAGCGTGCGGGCCCGGTCGGTCACCGCCGTCGAGAGCATGGCCAGGTCGTCCGGGCGCAGCGCCGGGTCGACCTCGGGTGCCTCGATGGGCGGCGGGTCGGGCTCGATCCCGAAGAAGGCGGGCATCAGGTCGGCCGCCGCCCCGCCGTCGAGGGCGCAGTGGTGGACCTTGCCGACCACGGCGATCCGTCCGCCCTCCAGGCCCTCGACCACCCAGAACTGCCACAGCGGCCGACCGCGGTCGAGGCGGTGCTGGGCCATCTCGGCGACGAAGGCGGCCAGCTGGCGCTCGTCGCCCGGCGGGTCGAGCACCGCCCGGTGCACGTGGTGGGCGACGTCGTACTGGGGGTCGTCGACCCACACCGGGTGGTTCACCCGGAACGGCACCTCGAGCACCGTGCGCCGGAACTCCTTGATGAGGGGCACCCGTTCGTCGATCTTCTGGCGCATCTTCTCGAACGAGTAGCCGCCCGGGACCGTCGAGGGGTCGAGCACCGCGCACAGCGCCACGTGCATCGGCATGGCGTCGGTCTCGGCGTAGAGGAACATGGCGTCGAGCCCGGTCAGTCGCGTCCCCATCGCCCCCATCGTGTCACCCGCGCGGGCGCCCCGCCCGCGGCGCTCAGCCGACCTCGTTGAGCTCGTCGACGACCCGCAGCAGGTCACCGGTGGTGGCGAAGTTCACGCCGACGATGGTGGGGAACCGGTCTCGCTCGGCCATGCAGGCCCGCACCCGGGGCATCAGCACGTCGTAGGCGTTGACGACCCGGGCCTGGGCGACGGTCGGAGCGGCGCCGGCCGGCGTGACCCAGTGGTTGACCTGGAACAGCGGCGAGGCCGGGGTGCCGCGGTTGGGCCGGCAGCTGGGGACACCGGTCCACTCGGGGCCCCATGCGAGCGTCGTGGCGCTGGGCCGCGCGGTGTCGGGCTCGACCACCGTGTCGTCGACCGCCCCGAGGTCGTAGGTGGTGCCGGTGGGGCGGTAGCCGGCGGCGCCGGGAACGAGCAGCTGCTCGGCGTCGGTGAACGTGTACGGGGTGTCCTGGAACAGCCCGTAGCCGTCGTTGTTCCACCCCGGTGGCGGTCCCGAGAACTCCGACAGCATGACGACGTTCTTGCCGGCGTCGATGATCTGGCCCAGGGTGGGCGGCGGGGCCGCGGGGTCGTACTCGTAGAGGCGGTCGGCCAGCCCGGCCTGCTCCAACACCCTCCGGGTGTCCTCGGTGGACACGTAGTTGCCGACGAACAAGATGACGACCTCGTTCGGGTGGCGGTCGAGGAAGCGCTCGACGTCCTGGAGGGCGGTCAGGAACCGGGTGGCCCCGTACTCGCAGTAGACGTGGCAGAGGTACACGTCGCGCTTGGCCGGGTCGACCGTGGCACCGGTGGCCATGCGGGCGGCCCGCTCCGCCGTGCCCGGGGGCAGGGCCGCCTCGACGGCCCGCGGGTTCACCGCCAGCTCGGCCTGCCGGTCGGTGACCACCAGGTCCGTGCCCGTGAGGGTCACGCCCGACGGGATGCCGTAGTGGGTCTTCACGAGCAGCGCCCTGATGCCGTACTCGAGCTGGGCCGGGATGGCGGTGCTCTGCTCGGCGAACAGCCAGCCCGCCTCGGTGCTCGACGACATCGAGTTGTGCGACCCGGGGAAGGCGACCCGGTCGATGGTCCGGTCGCACAGCTCGGCGGAGCCGTTGCAGCGCCGCTCGGCTGCCTCGGCGACGCCGGAGCGGGCGGCGGTGGTGGCCACCACGCCGACCAGCGAGACGACGAGGACGAGGGCCGCGCCGGCCGCGAGCACACGGACCACGCGGCGCTCCCGGTCGCGCTCGACGCCGGACGCGGCGCGTGCGGCCATGCGCTCGGCCGGCGTGCGGCCCACCACGGCCAGCAGCTGGACCACCCCGAGGTAGGTGACGTAGGCGCCCACCACCGCCACGGCGAGGGGCACCACGGCGTCGCGCTCGACGACGAGGACCACGCCGGCGGTGATGAACGCCGCCGCCCGCCCGACTCGCCCCGCAGGTGTGCTCGGCTGCCAGCTCCGGAAGCGCTCCTTCAGCCCGCCCCACAGCGCGCCTGCGTCCAGTGGCGTGCGTCGGGGCGCCGAGGCGGTCGCGAGCGCCGCGCCGACGACGCCGTAGCCGATCACCCAGACGCCCAGCACCTGGAGGTCGCCGACGAAGACCTCCACGCCGGCGCGCAGCGCGTCGGCGAGCGCCGGGTCCGAGACCGAGGCGGCGGCCACCCGTGGGGCCAGGACGGCGACGCCCACGAGCAGCAGGCCGGCGGCCGTCACCGCGACACCGACCTCGAGCACACCGCGCCGCCGGTCACGGTCGAGGGCGATCACGGCGATGCCGAGCACCACCGAGGCGAGCACGAGGGTGGCAGCCAGCTGGTCGAGGTCCTCGCCGGCCTGCCACAGCTGCATGCCGCGGATGTCCTCCCCGAGGTCGACGAGGAACTGGTCGAGCCCGGTCGGGATGCTGGCGGCCACGTCCGGGTTGGAGATCTGCATGCTGGTCGCCAGCACACCGAGCGACTGGCTCAGGTTCACCGCGACGTCGTTGCCGCCCTTGGTGAAGAGCGACCGGTGCGCCTCACGCACCGCCGTGCGGAACAGCTCCTCGAACGCGGGCGTGCCGATGAGGTCGTCGACGGCGGGGCGGATGAGGGCCCGGAAGCCGGCCAGCTGCGACGGCCCGTTCTCGATCAGCGCGTCGGTGAACCGGTCGGCGACCTCGGCGCGCACGGCCGGGGCGTCGAGCAGCTTGGTGGCGCGGTCGGCGAAGTTGTGGCCGTCGAACACGGCGTGGTCGGCCCAGAGCGCGAACAGCCCACCGGAGAGGGTGACGGCGAGCACCACCGCGAGGAGCGGGGCGACGATCCGGCGGACGTCGCGGCGGCGGCGCCGGCTCGTGGTCTCGTCGTCGCCGTCCAACCCGTCGGGCCTCCCTCTGCTCGGCCGGGCGCGACTCTGGCACAGCGGCGGGCACACTCGGACGATGTCGACGGTGGGTCACCGGCCGCGAGCCGGCTCGGTCGGGTCCGTGGCGGTCGGAGCCCACGTCGGGGTAGCAACAGGGCCGTGACCCGCACCGGGGGTGCCGCCCCCTCCCCGTCGCCCTACCCGCCCCACTGGGAGTTCGACGTCGTGCTCGCCGACGGCGGGACGGTCCACATCCGGCCGATCCTGCCCAGCGACGCCGACGCCTACCTCGCCTTCTTCGAGCGGCTGTCGGCCGAGACCCGCTACTACCGCTTCTTCGGGCCCAAGCCCTCGCTCAGCCCTGCCGAGGTGGCGCGCTTCACCACCGTCGACTTCCGTGACCGCATGGCGCTGGTGGCCTGGGCGGGCGACGACATGGTCGCCGTCGCCCGCTACGACCGGCTCCCCGACGGCGACGCCGAGGTGGCCTTCACCATCGACGACGCCCAGCAGGGCCGGGGGCTGGGCACGCTGATGCTCGAGTACCTGGCGGCCTCCGGCCGAGAGAACGGCGTGGAGCGCTTCGTCGCCGAGACCCTGCCCGGCAACGCCCGCATGCTGTCGGTGTTCCGAGACGCCGGCTACCAGGCCGTCGACCACTTCGCCGACGGCGTGGTGCAGGTCGAGTTCCCGATCGCTGCCACCGACACGGCCCGGGAGGTCGTCGAGCGGCGCGAGCACCGGGCCGAGGCCCGCTCGATCGACCGCATCCTGCGGCCCAAGTCGGTGGCGGTCATCGGAGCCAGCAGCCGGCACGGCACGGTGGGCCACCAGCTGTTCGTGAACCTGCTCGCCGGTGAGTTCGCCGGACCCGTCTACCCGGTGAACGACCACGCGCCCCACGTGGCCAGCGTGCCGGCCTACCCGTCGGTGCTCGACGTGCCGGGCGAGGTCGACCTCGCCGTGGTGGTGGTGCCCGCCGCGGCGGTGGCGGGCGTGGTCGAGCAGTGCGGGGAGAAGGGTGTCAAGGGCCTGGTCGTCGTGTCGGCCGGCTTCTCCGACAGCGGCCCCGAAGGCGAGGCCATGCAGGCCGAGGTGCTCAACGCCGCCCGCCGCGGCGGCATGCGGATGGTGGGGCCCAACTGCCTCGGTGTCGCCAACACCGCCATCGGGCTGAACGCCACCTTCGCCCCCCGCCGGCCACCGGTGGGACGGGTCGGGTTCCTCAGCCAGTCCGGCGCGCTCGGGATCGCCGTGCTCGACCGGGCCAGCGAGCTCGGCATCGGCATCTCGTCGTTCGCTGCCCTGGGCGACAAGGCCGACGTGAGCGGGAACGACCTGCTGCAGTACTGGGAGGACGACCCGGCCACCGACGTGGTGCTGCTGTACCTCGAGAGCTTCGGCAACCCTCGGAAGTTCGGGCGCATCGCCCGCCGCGTCTCGCGCCGCAAGCCCATCGTGGCGGTGAAGTCGGGCCGGTCCGCGACTGCCGGCGGCGCGGAGGCCGCGGTCGACGCCCTGTTCCGCCAGGCGGGGGTGACCCGGGTGGACACCCTCGACCAGCTCTTCGACGTGGGCCAGGTGCTCGAGTCCCAGCCCCTGCCGCGGGGTGACCGGGTGGCGGTCGTGAGCAACGGCGGGGGGCCGGCGATCCTCGCCGCCGACGCGTGCGGCGGCGTGGGCCTTCGGATCGCCGGTCTCGCCGACGCCACCCGTGCCGCGCTCACCGGCGTGCTGGGGCCGCGGATCAAGGTTGACGGACCGGTCGTGCTCGAGGCGGCCGCCCCGCCGGCCCACTATGAGCACGCAGTGCGCCTGGTGCTGGCCGACCCGGGCGTCGACGCCCTCGTCGTGATCCACACCCCGCCGGTCGAGCGCCTCGCCGGCGACGTGGCCCAGGCGGTCGGCCGGGGCGCGGCCGGTGCCGACGTGCCCGTGGTCGCCGCTTTCCTCGCGGCCGGTGGGGCGCTGGCGCCCCTGGCCGGCGCCGACGGCACCGGCCGCATCCCCGTGTTCGGCTCGCCCGAGCCGGCCGTCATCGCGCTGGGCCGGGTCGCTCGGTACGCGGCCTGGCGGCGCCGCGACCCGGGCGAGGTGCCGGCGCTGACCGACATCGACCGAGCCGGGGCTCGCGAGCTGGTGGCCGAGGTGCTCGAGCAGGGCGACAGCGGCTGGCTCGACGAGCGGAGGACGTCGCGGCTCCTCGACTGCTACGGCATCGCCCGGACGCCCGAGGCGGGCGGTCTCGCCGAGCCCGGTGGGCTCGCCACAGCGGTGGCGCTGTCGCAGGACCCCGCCTTCGGCCCGGTCGTGGGGTTGGGCATCGGAGGCGTCGAGACGGCGCTGCTGGCCGACCGGGCCTTCCGCATCGTGCCGCTCACCGACCGCGATGCTTCGGAGCTGGTGCGGGCGCTGCACGCCAGCCCGTTGCTGTTCGGCCACGGTGGGCGCGAGCCGCTCGCCGTCGAGCTGCTCGAGGACCTGCTGGTGCGCGTGGGGCTGTTGGCCGACGATCTGCCCGAGGTCGCCGAGCTCGACCTCAACCCGGTCGTGGTCGGGCCCCGGGGCGTCGTGGTGGCCGGGGCGCGGGTGCGCGTGGAGCCGGCGCGGCCCACCGCCGACGAGCTGGTGCGGCGCCTGCGCACCTGAGCGTCGACGACCATCCCGCCGCTGGCGACCATCCTCACCGTAGGTGGCGGCAGGCGCGAAGATCTGCCGTACGTGTTGTCCCGAGGGCGGTCGGGCGCCTGCTCTCGCGACCCCTGGCGGGCCTGAGCGGCGTTGCGGTCGTCGCGGGAGCCAGTCGGGAGAGAGCCATTCGATGACCGAGGCCATGCGATGAGCGAGCGGCCCCCTGGATGCGCCGTCGACGTCACCGACGCCGCCGAGCGGGTGCGGGCCCAGCTCGGGTCCAGGATCAACGCTCCGTTCCGCCTGCTCGCCGACCACCTGCCCATCGGCGTGTTCCTCACCGACGGGTCCCAGCGGGTCCTCTACGCCAACCGGGTGCTGTCGGAGCTGGCCGGGCACGAGCCCGACGACGCACCGCTCGAGCTCGACGCCGCCCTGGTCCACCCCGACGACCTGGACCGGGTCGTCGCCGTGGCCCGGCGGGTGATCGAGCGGGGTGAGTCGCGCCTGGTCGACTGCCGCCTGGTCGACGGGGAGGGCTCGGCGCGCGCCGTGCGGTGCCGGCTGGCCCCCGTGCCCGACGAGGCCGGGCGGGTCGTCGGCCTGGTGGGCACCGTCGCCGACCACACCGACGTCGAGCGCCAGCTCGAGCACCGGGCCACCCACGACGACCTGACCAACCTGCCCAACCGTGCCCTGCTGGCCGCGCACCTCGATGCCGCGCTGGCCCGCGCCGCCCTCACCCGGGCCACCGTCGCCGTGCTGTTCGTCGGGCTCAACCGCATCGGCGTGGTCATCGACGCCCTGGGCCACGCCGCCGGCGACCGTCTGGTGCGCCAGGCGGCCCGCCGCCTGGTGGCCACCGTCGGGCCCGACGCCCTGGTCAGCCGCTTTGCCGAGGACCGCTTCGTCGTGGTGGCCGAGGACCTGCCCGGTGCCGAGGCGGCCGCCGACCTGGCCCGGGCCGTGGTGGCGAGCATGGGCGACGCCTTCGTGATCGAGGGCGACGACGTGTTCCTCGGTGGCATCGTCGGCATCGCCATGGCCGAGAGCGGCGACGGCACCGTCGACCAGCTCGTCTCCGACGCCGGGGTCGCCCTGGCCCACGCCGCCGACGACGGCGTGCCCATCGCCGTGTTCGACGCCGAGATGCGCGCCGAGGTCGAGGCCCGCCACACCCTCGAGCGCAGCCTGCGCCGGGGCCTGGAGCGCGGCGAGTTCCTGCTCGCCTACCAGCCCATCGTCGAGCTGGCCGAGGGCCAGCTGCTCGGCTTCGAGGCGCTCGCCCGCTGGGTCGACCCGCCCGCCGCCGGCATGGGGCCGGCCCAGTTCATCCCCGCCGCCGAGGACGCGGGGCTCATCGGCGCCCTGGGCCAGGAGCTGCTGGCCCAGGCGTGCGAGCAGCTCGCGCACTGGCAGCGGGTGCGCTCCGACGTGTTCGTGTCGGTGAACCTCTCGGCCCGCCAGCTCGCCGAGCCCGACCTCGCCCAGCGGGTCGCCGCGACCCTCGCCGACGCCGGCGCCGACCCAGCGGGGCTGCACCTCGAGATCACCGAGACGGTGCTGCTCGACGACGTCGAGCGGGCCGTGGAGTCGCTCCACCAGCTCAAGCTCGTCGGGGTGCGCCTGTGCCTCGACGACTTCGGCACGGGCTACTCGTCGCTCACCTACCTGTGCCGGCTCCCGGTCGACGTGGTGAAGATCGACCGGTCCTTCGTCGCCGGCCTCGGCGTCTCCGACCGTGACTCCTCGGTGGTGGCCGCCATCATCGGCATGGCCGGCACCCTCGGGCACGACCTGGTGGCCGAAGGGGTCGAGACCACCGCCCAGGCCGGGCGCCTCCGGGCGCTCGGGTGCGACATGGCGCAGGGCTACCTGTTCTCGCGACCGGTCGACGCGGCCGCCGCGGCCGCCATGCTCGACGCATGACCGGCCGTCCCGGCGGCCCCACCCACGGGCGCGGCCCTGGCAGGATGAAGGCCGCCGGCCCGCTCGGCGCACGCACGAAAGGACGTGGCGGATGCAGCTCGGAATGGTCGGACTCGGGCGGATGGGCGCCAACCTGGTGCGTCGCCTGGTGCGCGACGGGCACACCTGCGTCGTCTACGACGTGAACGCCGCCGCGGTGGCGTCGCTCGCGGCCGAGAGCGACGCCATCACCGGTGCGGTCGACCTCGACGACTTCGTGGCCGCGCTCGACGCGCCGCGCGCCGCGTGGGTGATGGTCCCGGCGGCCTTCGCCGGCGAGACGGTGATGGACATCGCCCGGCGCATGGCCCCCGGCGACATCGTCGTCGACGGCGGGAACACCTACTACCGCGACGACGTCGACCGGGCCGAGCAGCTCGCTCCCACCGGCGTCCACTACGTCGACGTCGGCACCAGCGGCGGCGTGTTCGGCCTCGAGCGCGGCTTCTGCCTCATGATCGGCGGCGAGGCCGCGCCGGTCGAGCGGCTGGCGCCGGTGTTCCGCACCATCGCACCGGGGCCCGGCGACGTCGACCGCACCCCGGGCCGCTCGGGGGAGCCGGCCCCCGAGGAGGAGGGGTGGCTGCACTGCGGCCCGGTGGGCGCCGGCCACTTCGTGAAGATGGTGCACAACGGCATCGAGTACGGCCTCATGGCGGCCTACGCCGAGGGCCTCAACATCTTGGAGCACGCCGACGCCGGGCTCCACACCCGTGAGGCCGACGCCGAGACCACCCCGCTGCGCGACCCGAAGTACTACCGCTACGAGATCGACACCACCGCGGTCGCCGAGGTGTGGCGACGAGGGAGCGTCGTCGCCTCCTGGCTGCTCGACCTCACCGCCTCGGCGCTGCTCGCCGACCCGCAGCTGTCGGGCTTCGCCGGCCGGGTGAGCGACTCCGGTGAAGGCCGCTGGACGAACCTGGCCGCCATCGACGAGGGCGTGCCCGCCCACGTGCTCACCGCCGCCCTGTACGAGCGGTTCGCGTCCCGCGGCGAGGCCGACTTCGCCGACAAGGTGCTGTCGGCGATGCGCAAGGAGTTCGGCGGCCACGACGAGAAGCCAGCGGCCGGTGGCGCCCGCTGAGGGGCGGGCGGCAGACGGCACCGCCTCGGTCCACTCCTTCGCCGGCGAAGCAGCCGTCACGCTCTCGGCCGGCCCGACCGAGCTCACGCTGCTCCCGGAGCTGGGCCTGCTCGGCGCGTCGCTCCGCCACCGCGGCCTCGACTACCTCGACCTCCACGGCGGGCCGGCGGCGGTGCGCACCGGCCACACCACGGGCATGCCGCTGCTGGCGCCGTGGGCGAACCGCCTCGGCGCCACCACCTACCGGGCGGCCGGCCGGAAGGTCGAGCTGTCCGACGCCCCGGGACTCCACCTCGACGGCAACGGCCTGCCCATCCACGGCACCCTCGTCGGCCGCGCCGGCTGGACGATGACCTCGGTGCGCACCCAACCCGGCACCGCGGGCCTCGTCGCCCGCTTCCAGGCGGGCGACGACGAGCAGGTGATGGCGTCGTTCCCCTTCCCCCACACCCTCGCCGTCGGCATCACCGTGACGCCCGGCCGGGTCACCGTGGCCACCACCCTCGCCCCGTCGGGCCGCCGCCCGGTGCCGGTGAGCTTCGGCTGGCACCCCTACTTCCGCATCCCCGAGGCGGGGCGCGACCGGCTCCGGGTCGGGCTGCCGGCCCGGCACCGCCTCGTGCTCGATGAGCGCCAGCTGCCCACCGGCGAGGAGGTCGCCGAGGCGGCGGAGATCGTCCCGCTCGCCGACCGCAGCTTCGACGACGGCTACCGGCTGGGCCGGGATCGCCAGCTGGTCCTCTCCGGCGGGCGCCGCCGGGTCGGCGTGGCGCTCGACAAGGGGTACCCCTTCGCCCAGGTCTACGCCCCGGAGGGCCAGGACTTCGTGGCCCTCGAGCCGATGACCGCGCCCACCGACGCCCTCTCCCACGACTCGGCCCCGACCGTCGAGCCCGGTTCCACCTTCACCGCCCGCTTCGCCGTCTCGCTCACCTAGGAGCCCCGATGCCCGACACGTCCAGCGAGGCCCCCCAGCCGATCGAGCGCACCCCGCAGTGGTGGGCGCTGGCCAACCACCAGGCCCAGATCGCCGACGTGCACCTCCGCCAGCTGTTCGCCGACGACCCCCAGCGGGGCGAGCGGCTCCGGCTCGAGGTCGGTGATCTCTACGTCGACTACGCCAAGCACCGCCTCACCGACGAGACCCTCTCGCTGCTGTTCGACCTGGCCCGGCAGGCCCGGGTGGAGGAGCTGCGCGACGCCATGTTCGCCGGCGAGAAGATCAACGTCACCGAGGGCCGCGCCGTGCTGCACGTGGCGCTGCGGGCGCCGCGCGAGGCGGTCATCGAGGTCGACGGGGTCGATGTGGTGCCCGAGGTCAACGAGGTGCTCGACCGCATGGCGGCCTTCGCCGGCCGCGTCCGCTCGGGGGAGTGGGTCGGCCACACCGGCCGGCGCATCAGCAACGTGGTGAACATCGGCATCGGCGGCTCCGACCTCGGCCCCCACATGGCCCACCAGGCGCTGCTGCCCTACGCCGACCCCGACCTCACCGTGCGGTTCGTGTCCAACGTCGACGGCACGGAGTTCGTCGAGCTCACCCGCGACCTCGACCCCGCCGAGACGCTGTTCATCGTCGCCTCCAAGACCTTCACCACCCTCGAGACGATGACCAACGCCCGCACGGCGCGCCAGTGGGCCCTCGCCGCCCTCGGCGACGACGCCGCCGTGGCCAAGCACTTCGTGGCGGTGTCCACCAACGCCGCCGAGGTGGCCGCCTTCGGCA
The DNA here is from genome assembly GCA_029782145.1 of Actinomycetes bacterium. Lineage (GTDB taxonomy): Bacteria > Actinomycetota > Acidimicrobiia > Acidimicrobiales > Acidimicrobilacustridaceae > CAMFLJ01. The sequence continues at coordinate 68,063 of JAKOVH010000011.1, forward strand.
TCGACACGGCCAACATGTTCGGCTTCTGGGACTGGGTCGGCGGGCGGTACAGCTACGACTCGGCCATCGGCCTGTCGCTGATGATCGCCATCGGGGCCGAGCGGTTCCGGGAGATGCTCGACGGCTTCCGGCTCGTCGACGAGCACTTCCGCACCGCCCCGATGGAGCGGAACCTGCCCATGGTCCTCGGGCTCATCGGCGTCTGGTACGACAACTTCTTCGGCGCCGAGACGCTGGCGGTGCTGCCCTACAGCCACTACCTGGCCCACCTCACGCCGTACCTGCAGCAGCTCGCCATGGAGAGCAACGGCAAGTCGGTCGACCGGTGGGGGCGGACCGTCGGCACCCAGACCGGCGAGATCGTGTGGGGCCAGCCCGGCACCAACGGCCAGCACGCCTTCTACCAGCTGATCCACCAGGGCACGAAGCTCGTCCCCTGCGACTTCATCGGCCTGGCCCGGCCGGCGCACGAGGTGGGCGGCCACCAGGACGTGTTCATGGCGAACTACTTCGCCCAGCCCGAAGCGTTGGCGTTCGGGCGCACGGCCGAGGAGGTGCGCGCCGACGGCGTGCCCGAGGCCCAGGTCACCGCCCGCACCTTCGCCGGCAACCACCCCAGCACCTCGATCCTCGTCCCGGCCCTCACCCCGTCGGTGCTCGGCCAGCTCGTGGCGCTCTACGAGCACAAGACGTTCGTGCAGGGCGCGGTGTGGGGCATCAACAGCTTCGACCAGTGGGGCGTCGAGCTGGGCAAGAAGCTGGCCCAGGCGATCATCCCCGAGCTCACCGCCGACGCCGAGCCCGACCTGGCGCACGACTCGTCCACCAACGCCCTCATCCGCCGCTACCGCGCCCTCCGCGGCGCGACCTGAGGGCCGGTCCATCCCGTTCCCATCTCTCGCCTTCCTGCCCGCGGAACGCTCGTCGGAGCGTGCCCGTCGCGGGCAGGGACGCCACGTCTCGGCTCAGCTCGACGACGGATCGTCGTGCTCGCCGAACTCGTCGACCTCGTAGCGCTCGACGAGCAGGTCGTCGGGCCAGCGCCCGGCGCGCAGGCCGGCCTTGCGCCAGAGCAGGTCGACGAACTCCTCGCGTGAGCCGACCTGGTGCCACACCGAGGGCAGGAACGTTCCTCGCCCCTCCCGGCTGGTGAGCAGGACGCCGTCGACACCGGGCCGCAGGGCGGCGAGCAGCTCGGCCCGGTCGTGGACCTCCATGGGGTGCAGCGGGCCGAGCACGGAGATCTCGATGTCCATGTGCTCCCAGTCGTCGAGGGTGACGGTGGGGAGCCGGGGGTCCCGGAAGGCGGCGTCGACGGCGTGCGCGGCCACGTCGAGGGCGAGCGGGCGGGTGGGTTCCATGGAGCCGATGCAGCCGAGCAGGCGTCCGTCGCGGCGCAGGGTGACGAAGGCCGCGCCGGGCGCTGCCGCGTCGGGGGGCGCCTCGTCGAGGTCGGGCAGGTGGAGCCTCCCGTCGTCGAGCGCCCGCCGCACCGTGCGGCGGGCGAGGTCGAGCAGCCACCTGCGGGTCGCGGGCGCCAGCCCGGCGTGGTCGACGGGCACGCTCAGCCCACCGTGAAGGCGCCGTAGCCGACCACCCGCTGGCGGTCGCCGGCGGTGTCGCCGGAGGTGCGCAGGTCGATCAGCTCGACGGGCAGGTGGCGCCGCTCCGCCTCGGCCAGCAGCCCGCGCAGCGGGTAGGCGCCGCAGGCCCGGTCGGGCTCGAGGTCGCGCCAGTGGCGGCCGACGACGGTGTCGGCGGTGGCAGCGTCGAGGGCGTGGGCGGTGGCGTGGTCGTGGTAGTGGCTGAGGTCGGTGCTGACCACCACGAGCGTCTCGGGCCCGCCCCACAGCCGCTCGAGCACGTCGGCCACCACGCCGGCGCCCACCTGGCCCACCACGAGCGGCACGAGCGACCACCCGTGGCCGAGCACCACCTGCAGGAAGGGGAGGTGCACCTCGAGGCTGTGCTCGCGGGCGTGGGGCAGGTCGTCGACCACCACGCCGGGCACCGCGGCGGCCTCGGCCCGGGCGGCGGCGTCGATGGGCACGACCCCGAGGGGGGTGGCGAAGCCGTCGACGCTGGGCAGCGCCATGGCCCGCAGGAACACCGTGTGAGCGGGCCCCAGCAGCACGACCCGCTCGACCTCGCCCCGACGCGAGAGCACCCGGGCGTAGGCGCTGGCGGCGATCGGACCGGAGTACACGTAGCCGGCGTGGGGGGCCACGATGGCGTGGGGTGCGGGGCCGTCGGTGCGGGCCTGGGCGGCGGCCTCCTCGAGGTCGGCGACGACCTGGGCCTCGAGCCGCACGGCGTCGCCCGGGTAGAACGTGCCGGCGACGGCCGGTGGGCGGATGCGCATGGCGCGCGGCTCGCTCATGACCTCACCTCCTCACCGCCGCACCGCTCGGCCGGTCTTGAGCTGCACCGGCACCCGCCGGGCGCCCCACTCGCCGGGGGGCCCGTCGTAGACCCCCGCGACCGCTGCGCCGCACGCCCGGCAGTGGCCGTCGCCGGTGAGCTTCCAGCTCCGCAGCTCGTACCAGTCGCGCTCGATCACCTCCGCGCCGCACGACGGGCACAGGGTGGTGTCGCCGGCGCGGTCGTGCACGTTGCCGGTGTAGACGTAGCGCAGCCCCTCCTCCATGGCGATGCGGCGGGCCCGGCTGAGCGTGCTCGGTGGCGTGGGCGGGACGTCGCGCATCTTGTAGTCGGGGTGGAAGGCGCTGAAGTGCACCGGCACGTCGGGGCCCAGCTCGCCCGCGACCCAGGCCGTCATCTCGTGCAGCTCGGCGTCGGAGTCGTTCATGCCCGGGATGAGCAAGGTGGTGATCTCGAGCCACGTGTCGGTCTCGTGGCGGATGTAGCGCAGGGTGTCGAGCACCGGCTGCAGCTCGCCCATGGCCACGTGGCGGTAGAAGTCGTCGGTGAAGCCCTTGAGGTCGATGTTGGCGGCGTCGACGGCGCCGTACAGCTCCCGTCGGGTGGCGTCGGTGGCGTAGCCGGCGGAGACGGCCACCGACCGGACGCCCTTCTCCCGACAGGCGTCGGCGGTGTCGACGGCGTACTCGACGAAGATCACCGGATCGTTGTAGGTGAACGCCACCGAGGCGCAGCCCAGCTCCAGGGCGGCATCGGCGATCGTCTCCGGTGGCGCCGCGTCGGACAGCCGGTCGACCTCCTTGGACTTGGAGATGTCCCAGTTCTGGCAGAACCGGCAGGCCAGGTTGCAGCCGGCGGTGCCGAACGACAGCACCGACGTGCCGGGCAGGAAGTGGTTCAGCGGCTTCTTCTCGATGGGGTCGACGCAGTAGCCGCTGGAGCGGCCGTAGCTGGTGAGCACGACCTGGTCGTCGACCCGGCCCCGCACGAAGCACACGCCGCGCTGGGCCTCCCGCAGCTTGCAGGCGCGTGGGCAGGCGTCGCATTGCAGGCGGCCGTCGTCGAGCCGGTGCCAGTGGCGGGTCGGCACGGTGAACGGATCGGCGAGGGAGAGGGTCTCCGCCATGGTTCGAGGGTACGGCCGTCAGCGCCGCGAGCGGCAGGGCCGGAGGTCTGGAAGACTGCGCGGTCGGCACGTCCCCGGCTCCGGCGAAGTGAGGTGGCCCGTGAAGGCACTCGGCATCGACATCGGCGGCACCGGCATCAAGGGGGCGGTCGTCGACACCAAGAAGGGGCACCTGGTCACCGACCGGCTCCGGCTGCTCACCCCCGAGCCGGCCACCCCGCAGGCCGTCGCCGACACCGTCGCCATGGTGGTGCGCCACTTCGAGTGGGACGGGCCGATCGGCTGCACGTTCCCCGGTGTCGTCAAGGGCGGCCACGTGCACACCGCCGCCAACCTCGACAAGGCCTGGATCGACCTCGACGCGGCCGGGCTCATCGCCGGCGCCACGGGCTGCCCCGTCACCCTCGTCAACGACGCCGACGCCGCCGGCGAGGCCGAGACCAAGTTCGGCGCCGCCCGGGGCAAGGCCGGGGTGGTCGTCACCGTCACCCTCGGCACCGGCATCGGCTCGGCGGTGGTGGTCGACGGCCGGCTGCTGCCGAACACCGAGCTGGGGCACCTCATCCTGCGAGGCGGCGACGCCGAGCACTGGGCCGCCAACAGCGTCCGCGAGCGCCTGGAGCTCGACTGGGACGAGTGGGCCTCCCGCGTCGACGAGTACCTCCGGCTCGTCGAGGACCTCCTGTGGCCGGACCTGTTCATCATCGGCGGGGGCGTGTCGAAGAAGGCCGACAAGTTCGTGCCCAAGCTGAGCTGCCGCACCCCGGTGGTGCCGGCCGAGCTGCTCAACCAGGCCGGCATCGTCGGCGCCGCCCTGGCCGTGCACCGCCACCACGCCAAGCACGGCGACGAGGGCCAGGCCCTGCCCCGGGGGCGCCACGCCGGTTGAGCCGGCCGGCGCCTCGGCTCAGGCCCAGCCCAGCTCGTCGAGGCGGTCGTCGTCGATGCCGAAGTGGTGCGCCACCTCGTGCACGACGGTGATCCGCACCTGCTCGAGCACCTCGCGCTCGTCGCGGGCGTGGCGGCAGATCGGCCGCCGGAACACGGTGATGCGGTCGGGCATCGGCAGCTCGCCCCACCCCACCCCGTAGGCCTCGCGCTCGGTGAGGGGGATGCCCTCGTACAGCCCGAGCAGGCCGTCGTCGTGGTCGTCGTCGACGAACACGGCGACGTTGTCCATCAGCTCACCGAGCTGGGGCGGGAGGGCGTCGAGAGCGTCGGCCACCAGCTCCTCGAACCGCTCGGGCGGCACGTCGACCACCCCGTCACCTCGTCTGGAGGTGGTGGGGGAGGTGGCTGGTGTCGGAGAAGCGGAAGAGGCTGAACGAGTGGGCCTCGGCGATCGGCAGCGGCCGCACGACGCTCACCGAGGCGTGGAACGACACGAAGCGCTCCCACTCCCAGGGCACCGGCTCGATGCCGAGCAGGTGGCCCAGGCACACGGCGTCGGTGCCGGCGTGGGCGACGACGACGACGCACGGCCCCGGATCGTCGACCCGCCACAGCGGAGGGAACTCGGTGAGGCGCTCGCAGCACAGCTCGTCGAGCAGCCCGACCAAGCCGCCGGTGACGCGGCGGTGGAAGTCCCGGAACGACTCGCCGCCGGGCAGGCCGTCCCACTGCTCATCGAGCGGCTTGGCCCGTGCTTCGGCGAACGCCGCCTCCACGACCTCCGACGGCGTGCCGTCCCACGCCGGGGCGGCGATCTCGGCCAGCCACGGCAGCGTCTCGGGCTCGACCCCGAGCGCCTCGGCGAGCGGTGTCGCGGTCTGCTGGGCCCGGACCAGCGGCGACACGAGCAGCCGGTCGACGTGGCGCCCGAGGAACGCCTCGCCGAGGTGAGCCGCCTGCTGGTGACCGGTGGGGGTGAGCGGCGGGTCGGTGACGCTCAGCCCGTCGCGGTCCCACTCGGGCTGGCCGTGGCGCACGAACACCAGCTCCACGGGCCCCGCCTAGCCGAACAGCGCCCAGGCCACCAGGGCGGCGCACACGGCGAGGGCGGCACCCACCATCACGTAGTCGACGGGTGAGCGGCGGTGCTGGCGGTGCGGGTTGAACCCCATGGGGACGAGTATCGCCGCTCCTGGCCGTCCGTGCCGCCGGCGCCGCCCGTGCTGGCCGCGCCGCCCGCCGCCCGCCGCCGGTTCGCTCCCGGAGCGAGGGACGGGCGCTGGTAGCGTCGCCGCCCATGAGGACCCCCCGAGCCCTCCTCGCCGGGCTGGCCGTCGCCGCCGGCGCCACCGTCGTCGCCGCGTGCGGCAGCGCCGGCACGCCGTCGACGCCGAAGGACCCCGTCCTCGCCCAGGGCCAGGAGATCTACACCCGGCTGTGCGCCAGCTGCCACGGACGCGGCGGCAACGGCGGGCTCGGGCCCAAGCTCGCCGGCGTGGTGGCCAACCGCTACCCGAACATCGAGGACCAGAAGGCGGTGATCGCCAACGGCCGGGGCTCCATGCCCGCCTTCAGCGGCTCGGCCGGCAGCGCCCTCACCGACGACGAGATGACGGCAGTGGCCCGCTACGAGCGCGAGGTGCTCGGCAAGTAGCCCGGCGAGGCGGTGCGCCAGCCCGTTGTGCGCTGTCGCACCCGCCGCCTACCATCACCGCTGCTCGGTGGCCCCGGCCGCCCTCCGCTCCGGCACCCAGGTGCCGATCCCAGAGGAGGGCGTCGCCATGCTCGCCACCGTCTCGTCCGCCACCCTGCTCGGCGTCGACGGCTTCCCGGTCACCGTCGAGGTGCACGTCGGCCAGGGGCTGCCCGGCTTCACCGTCGTCGGCCTCCCCGACGCGTCGTGCCGCGAGGCGCGCGACCGGGTGAGGGCCGCGTTGCTGACCTCGGGCTTCGCCTGGCCCGACAAGCGCACCACGGTGAACCTGGCGCCCACGTCGGTGCGCAAGATCGGCTCGTCGCTCGATCTGGCCATCGCCGTCGGGGTGCTGGTCGCCAGCGGCCAGCTGCCCGCCGACGCGGTGGCCGAGCGAGGCTTCATCGGCGAGCTCGGCCTCGACGGCACCCTGCGCCACGTGCCCGGGGCGCTGTCGCTGGTCGACGCCGTGGAGACGGCCGAGGTGGTCGTCGCCCCCGGCTCGGTCTTCGAGGCGAACCTGGTGGGCCGCCCGCGCGTGCGGTGCGCGCCCGACCTCGCGGCGCTGGTCGACGCCCTCACCGGCGAGGCACCCTGGCCCCGCCCGCCCGACGATCCGGTGCCACCGGCGGAGCCGCCGGCTCCCGACCTGGCCGACGTGCGGGGCCACCCGCTGGCCCGCGCCGCGCTGGAGGTGGCGGCCGCCGGCGGGCACCACCTGCTCATGGTCGGCCCTCCCGGTTCGGGCAAGACGATGCTCGCCCAGCGCCTGCCCGGGCTGCTGCCCGACCTCGACGACGCGAGCGCCCTCGAGGCCACCCGGGTCCACTCGGCGGCCGGGCTGGCGCTGCCCGGTGGCCTGGTCCGCCGGCCGCCGTTCCGTGCGCCGCACCACGGCACCAGCGCGGTGGCCATGGTCGGAGGCGGGTCGGGCCGGCTGCGGCCCGGCGAGATCAGCCTCGCCTCGGGCGGTGTGCTGTTCCTCGACGAGCTCGGCGAGTTCGCCCCCCTGGTGCTCGACTCGTTGCGCCAACCCCTCGAGGAAGGGGTGATCCGCATCGCTCGGGCCGAGACGCGCGTGACCCTGCCGGCCCGCTTCTTGCTCGTCGCCGCCATGAACCCCTGCCCGTGTGGCGAGGGCGTCACCCCGGCGGCGTGCCGCTGCTCCGACCGGTCGCTCGACCGCTACCGCCGCCGGGTGTCGGGGCCACTCCTCGACCGCTTCGACCTCCGGCTCGAAGTGCTGCGTCCCGACCCCGAGCAGCTGTTGCGGGGCGAGGCCGCCGACCCGTCAGCCGTGGTGGCCGAGCGGGTCGCCGCGGCCCGCCGGCGCGCCGCCGAGCGGGGCGCTCGCACCAACGCCGAGCTCCCCACCCCGGTCCTCGAGCGGGTCGCGCCGCTCGGGCCGGAGGCCTCCGCGCTGGTCGAGCGGGCGCTGCGCCAGGGCCGGCTCACCGCTCGCGGCCTGCGGCGGGTGTGGCGGGTCGCGCTCACGCTGGCCGACCTCGACGGGTGCGAGGGGCCGTTGCGGGCCGAGCACGTGGCGAGCGCGTTCCACCTCCGCTCCGATCCGGGCTTCGTCGTGGGCCCGCAGGCGGCCTGACGTGGCAGCCCTCCCGCCCGAGGCCCACGTGGTGGCCCTCGCCCGGTTGCCCCGGGTCGGCCCCGGGCGCCTGCGGGCCCTGCTCGAGCGCTACGGCCCCACCGAAGCCTGGCGGGCCGTCGTGGCCGGGACGGTCGATCCTGCGCTGGTGGTCCACCCGGGCAACGACGACCCGGCCGCCGTGGTGCGGTCGTGGCAGCGGGCCGCCGCAGCGATCGACCCGGCGGCGTACTGGCAGGCGCACGTCGAGGCCGGCATCGGTGTGGCGGTACGCGGGTCGGACGCCTTCCCTGCCCCCTTCGCGGCCGACGACGACCCACCGGCGGTGGTGTTCTGGCAGGGCGACCTCGACCACCTGGCCGGTCTGCGGGCCGCGGTGGTCGGCACGCGCCGAGCCACCCGCTACGGCCTCGACGTCGCCCATCGGCTGGGCTGCGACCTCGCCCGCGCCGGGGTCGCGGTGGTGTCGGGCCTGGCGCTCGGCATCGACGGCGCCGCCCACGCCGGCGCGCTGGCCGCCGAGGCGGCGCCCCCGGTCGCCGTGGTGGGGAGCGGCCTCGACCGGGTCTACCCGCGCGCGCACGGGCCGCTGTGGCGGGAGGTCGCCCGTGCCGGCGTGGTGCTGAGCGAGTACCCGCTCGGCGCGCCCGCCGCGGCGTGGCAGTTCCCGGCCCGCAACCGCCTCATCGCCGCGTTGGCCGACGTCGTGGTGGTCGTCGAGTCGCAGGCCACCGGCGGCGCCATGGGCACGGCCATGGAGGCCGCCCGCCGCGGCGTCCCCGTGCTCGCCGTGCCCGGGCCGGTCACCGCCGCCAGCTCCGACGGCACCAACCAGCTGCTGTTCGACGGCTGCCCGCCGGCGCGCGACGCCGCCGACGTGCTGGTCGTGCTCGGGCTCGAGGCCGCCACCGAGGGCCGCACCGCCGCCGAGCGCCGACCCACGCCGCGAGGCGACGCCGCCACGGTGCTGAACGAGGCGCCGTGGGGGCCGGTGCCCGTCGAGCAGCTGGTGCTCGCCACCGGCCTCGACCTCGGCCGGGTGGCGCTGGCCCTCGACCAGCTCGAAGCCGATGGATGGGTGAGCCGCCGGGCCGGCTGGGTCGAGCGCATCGCCCGCCCGGGGGTCCGCCCGTGACGGCCCCGCCCGCCACTCCGCCCGCCACCCCGGCCGGCCGGTCCCACATGGCGCGCCGCCGCGGTCTCACCGACCGGCTCCCGAACCCCGACGCCCGACGGTGCCAGGTCTACAGTCCGCGCCGTGGCCTGCGCGGCAGACGACTGGGAGCTGGCGGCCTTCGCCGCGTCGCTCACCTCCGCCTCGCCGGCCACGGTGAAGGCCTACCGCGGCGACGTGGAGGCCTTCGTCGAGTGGGTCGGCCGCTCGGGGCTCACCGCGCCCGCCGCGGTCACCCGCACCACCCTGCGCCGCTACGTCGCCCATCTCGCCACCCGCGGCCTGGCCCGTCGCAGCATCTCCCGCAAGGCGTCGTCGCTGCGGCGCTACTTCGGTTGGCTGGCCCGCACCGGGCGCCTGGCGGCCGACCCGTCGGCCGGGCTCAGCGTGCCCACCGCCAGCGGTCGTCTGCCGCGGGTCCTTCGAGACGACGAGATCACCACGGTGCTCGACGACCCTCCGGCCACCACCGCCAACGACCCACCGGCCATCCGCAGCCGCGACGACGCGGTGCTCGAGCTGCTCTACGGCAGCGGCCTGCGGGTGTCGGAGGTGTGCGGCCTGCGCCCCGACGACCTCGACCTCGAGCGGCGACGAGTGGTCGTGTGGGGCAAGGGCGCCAAGCAGCGGGCGGTGCCGCTCAGCCCTCCGGCGTGCGAGGCCCTGCACCAGTGGCTCGGCCACGGACGGCGCGTGCTCGCCACCGCCGACTCGCCGGCCGACGCGGTGTTCCTCAACCGTCGCGGCAAGCGCCTCGGTCCTCGCGACGTGCACCGGCTGCTCGACCGCCGCGCGCCCTCGCCCACGCACCCTCACGCCCTGCGCCACACCTTCGCCACGCACCTGCTCGACGGCGGCGCCGACCTGCGCTCGGTGCAGGAGATGCTCGGGCATGCAGACCTTTCGACCACACAGCACTACACTCACGTCAGCAAGCAACGACTGCGCAGCGTGCTGGACGCCACGCACCCGCGCGCCTAGCCATGGCGGCGGGTGCGGAGGCGAGGCGGAGCTCGGGAGACGAGAGCGGGAAACAGGCGAGGACCGGGGAAGCAGGAAGCTTGAGCGACGACGATCAGTCAGCACAGACAGCCGCCCTGTGGGCCCAGTACAAGGACACGGGTGAGCGCGCCGACCGTGACCGGTTGATCCTCATCTACGCGCCCTTGGTCAAGTACGTCGCGAGCCGCGTCGCCGTCGGGCTGCCCCACAACGTCGAGCAGGCCGACCTCGTCTCCTACGGCATGTTCGGGCTCATCGACGCCATCGAGAAGTTCGACCCCGAGCGCGGCTACAAGTTCGAGACCTACGCCATCGCCCGCATCCGCGGCGCCATCCTCGACGAGCTGCGCTCCATCGACTGGGTGCCCCGGTCGGTGCGGGCCAAGGCCCGGGCGCTCGAGCAGGCCTACGCCAAGCTCGAGAACCAGCTCCGCCGCTCGCCCACCGAGGCCGAGGTGGCCGTCGAGCTCGACCTCACCGACGACCAGCTCCAGAGCACGCTCTCGCAGATCTCCTTCATCGGCCTCGCCGCCCTCGACGAGATGCTCGGTGGTGGCGAGCGGGGCGAGTCGATGACGCTCGGCGACACCATCGCCGACGTCCGCGACGGGCCCGTCGCCGTGTTCGAGGTCGAGGAGATGAAGCAGATCCTCGCCGACGCCGTCAACGGCATGCCCGAGCGCGAGAAGCTCGTTCTCACCCTCTACTACTACGAGGGCCTCACCCTGGCCGAGATCGGCCGGGTCCTGGGCGTCACCGAGAGCCGGGTGTGCCAGATCCACACCAAGGCGGTGCTGCAGCTGCGGTCGCGCCTGGCCGCGTCGGAGCGCGAGCCGGTCTGAGCCGGGCTCCAACTCGCGGGGCGTGCCGCCCCGCCCCTCGGGCCCCCTGAGCGGCTCGTCGCGGCGCCACGTTGCGCCGCCATCTCGGGCCTGACCGGCCCGGTCCCGACGGCCTCGCCGCGGCTGGCCGTCACCTCCTTCCCCCTGCGTCGCTGTCGCGCCCGGGGGAGGGTCCGTGCCCCGTCCAACCGTCGTGGTCGCCGCCGTCGCGGTGGCGATCCTGCTCCTCGCCGCCGGGCTGCCCCCGGCGGCGGCCGCCGACGACGTCCCCGTCGTCTCCTACCGTCCGCCCGTCGCCGGCCCGATCGTCGACCGCTTCGACCTGCCGGAGAAGCGCTGGCAGGCCGGCAACCGCGGCATCGACTACTCGCCGGCGCCGGGCACGCCGATCACCGCCGCCGCCGACGGCGAGGTCGTGTTCGCCGGCGACGTCGGCGGGGCGCTGCACGTCACCCTCCGCCACGCCGACGGCCTGCGGACGTCCTACTCGTTCCTGGCCGAGGTGGCGGTCCACCAGGGCCAGAAGGTGCGGGCCGGTGAGCCGGTCGGCGTGGCCGGCGGCCCGTTCCACTTCGGGGTCCGCACCCCCGACGGCACCTACCTCGACCCCGAGGCGCTGCTCGCGGGCACGCTGCGGCCCCACGTGCGGCTCGTGCCCGGCGCCGAGGACGGCCTCGACCCGCTCGGCGAGCGCCGGTCCCTCTTGGACGCGCTGCGCGACACGGGCGCGGGGGCGTTGGCCTGGGCCGCGGAGCACGGCAGCCAGGCGATCGAGATCATCGGGCACTACGCGTGGGAGCTGACGCCCGCCCCGCTCACCATCCGCGTCGCACAGGCGATGATCGCCTACGGACAGCACCTGCGGGAGTGCACGTCGGCGTCGGAGCCGACGCCCGTGCCCGAGGAGCGCCGCATCGCGGTGATCGTGAGCGGGCTCGGCACCGGCAGCAGCGGCGCGAACTCGGCGTGGGAGATCGACACCCGTTCTCTCGGCTACGACGACGCCGACGTCGTGCGCTTCTCCTACAACGGCGGACGGGCTCCCGGGCCGGGCGCGCCCGCGGCTGATGGCGGCACCCGACCAGTCGCCCACGACGGTCAGGCTGAGGGGCTGGCCAGCATCCCTGTGCGGGAGTTCTCCAAGCAGGACAGCCAGCAGTCCCTCCCCGAGTCGGCCGGCCGGCTCGAGCAGCTGCTGCACGACGTCGCCGCCGCCGAACCGGGTGTGCCGATCGACGTCATCGCCCACTCCCAGGGCGGGGTGGTGGCCCGGCTCGGGGTGGTGCAGGCGGGCGTCGACGGCTCACTGCCGGCCGAGGTCCAGAACCTCGTCACGCTGGGCTCGCCGCACCAGGGGGCGCCGCTCGCCACGGCCGCTGTCGCGGCCCAGCAGACACCCGGCGGGAACGACCTCCTCTCCCAGCTCCGAGGGGTCGGTCCGTTCGGGGACCTCGACGACCGTCTGCCGGCCATCGCCGAGCTGTCCGAGACGTCGGACGTGCTGGAGGAGATGCGACAGACGCCCATACCCGACGGCGTGCGGTTCACCTCGATCGGCTCCAGCGGCGATCTCATCGTCCCAGGCGGCGCCACCGCCGACCCCCACGCCGATGCCCAGGTCCTCGAGCCGATGCGGCCCTGGATCGATTCGCACGGGGATCTCACCACCGATCCCCGCGCCATGCGCGACGTCGCCCTGGCGATCGCGGGCAAGGGGCCGACGTGCCAGACCCCGTGGGCGGCGGGCGGTGCCTTCATCGAGGCCACGGTCGTCCGAGAGGTGGAGAGCCGGATCGGCCTGGCCACCGGTGTGGCCGGGGTCGAGCTCACCGCCGCCGGCGCGGTGACCGCGCCCGTCACCGGCGACTGAGCAGCGTCCATCGGCTGGCCGGTTCCGGTCCGGCTCCCGTAGACTCGCACCTCGGCCCGGCGCCCGCCGGGCCCCTGCGCGGGTCAGGTCGTCCCGCACCTCACACCCCCGCAGCCGTGCGTCCCACGGTCGCCTCTGCCCTGTCGGAGGCGCCTGCACGGTCCTGCGCTCCCCGCACAACCGATGGGAAGGACCACCATGGCTCCAGTCGTCACCATGCGCCAGCTGCTCGAGGCCGGCGTCCACTTCGGCCACCAGACCCGCCGTTGGAACCCGAAGATGAAGCGCTTCATCCACGGCGAGCGCAACGGCATCTACATCATCGACCTCCAGCAGACGCTGGGCCGCATCGAGACCGCCTACGGCTTCGTGCGCGACCTCGTCGCCGACGGCGGCACCATCCTGTTCGTCGGCACCAAGAAGCAGGCCCAGGACCCGGTGCAGGGCTACGCCGAGAAGTGCGGCATGCCCTACGTCAACGAGCGCTGGCTCGGCGGCATGCTCACCAACTTCCAGACGATCTCCAAGCGCGTCGCCAAGATGAAGGAGTACCAGCGCATGCGCGACTCCGGTGAGTTCGAGGCGATGCCCAAGAAGGAAGCCCTGCTCATCAGCCGCGAGCTCGACAAGCTCGAGCGCAACCTCGGCGGCATCCGCAGCATGGAGCGCCTGCCCGACGCCATCTTCGTGCTCGACACGAAGAAGGAGGACATCGCCGTCACCGAGGCCAACAAGCTCGGCCTGCCGATCGTCGCCGTGGTCGACACCAACTGCGACCCCGACATCATCTCCTACGTCATCCCCGGCAACGACGACGCCATCCGCTCGGCCAACCTCATGGCCCGGGTGATCAGCGACGCCGTCGAGGAGGGCCGCTTCATCGCGTCCCGGCGCCGGGGCGCCGCCCCCGCCGGCCCGGCCCCGGTCGAGCGCTCCGCCGAGGAGGAAGCGGCTCACGCCGCCGCCCAGGCCGAGGCCCGCCGCCAGGCTGCCCTCGCCGCCCAGGAGCGCGAGGCCCGCATCGCCGCCGAGCGCGCCGGCGGCCAGTCGGCCGTGGAGAACGAGGCGCTCGCCTCCGGCGACGCCGTGCCGGCCGATCCGGGCCTGACCCCCGAGAACGCCCAGAACATCCTCGACGACGCCTCGGCCGTGACCCAGGCCGAGATCGCCGCCGAGCACGCCACGACCGAGGAGGCCTGACACCCATGGCTGAGTTCACCGCCAAGGACGTCCAGTCGCTGCGCCAGGTCACCGGCGCCGGGATGATGGACGCCAAGAAGGCCCTGCAGGAGAACGACGGCGACATGGAGGCGGCCAAGCAGTGGCTGCGGGAGAAGGGCCTGGCCAAGGTGGCCAAGCTCGGCGACCGCGAGAACACCCAGGGCTCCGTCGCCGCCGTGGTCGAGGGCCAGGTCGGCGCCATCGTGCAGCTCAAGAGCGAGACCGACTTCTCGGCCAAGGCCGCCGACTTCACCTCGCTGGTGCAGGACATGGCCGAGCTGGTCGTGGCCAAGGGCACCGACGCCGTGAGTGAGCTCAACGACGAGCTCGACGCCCTCAAGATCTCCAAGAAGGAGAACATCGAGGTCGGCGAGGTGGTGCGCTTCGAGGCCGCCGACGGCAACATCCTCGACTCCTACCTCCACATCCAGGACGGCCGCGGCGTCAACGCGGTGCTCGTCGAGCTCCAGGGCGGCACCAAGGAGCTGGCCCACGACATCGCCGTGCACATCGCCTTCGCCAAGCCGGCCTGCCTGTCGCGCGACGAGGTCCCCGCCGACGAGGTCGAGCGCGAGCGCCAGGCGTTGCTCGACATCACCAAGGCCGAGGGCAAGCCCGAGCAGGCGTGGCCCAAGATCGTCGAGGGCCGCCTGAACGCCTGGTACAAGGAGCGGGTGCTGCTCGAGCAGGGCTTCGTCCGCGACGACAAGACCTCCATCACCCAGCTCCTCGGCGACGCCACCCTGGTGCGCTTCGCCCAGGTGTACATCGGCGGATAGGTGTCGTCGTCCCCCGCCCGCTGGTCGCGGGTCCTGCTCAAGGTCTCCGGGGAGGCCTTCGCCGGCGAGGGCGGCTACGGCATCGACGGTGCGGTGGTGCAGCGCATCGCCCGCGAGGTCGTCGAGGTCCGGGCCGACACCGGCATCGAGATCGCGATCGTGGTGGGCGGGGGCAACATCTGGCGGGGAATGACCGGCGCCGGGGCCGGCATGGACCGCGCCCAGGCCGACTACATGGGCATGCTGGCCACCGTCATCAACGCCCTGGCGCTGCAGGACGTGCTCGAGCAGCTCGGCCAGCCCACCCGCGTGCTGTCGGCCATCCAGATGGCCCAGGTGGCCGAGCCCTACATCCGCCGCCGAGCCATCCGCCACCTCGAGAAGGGCCGGGTGGTCATCTTCGCCGGCGGCACCGGGAACCCGTTCTTCACGACCGACACCACGGCCGCGCTGCGGGCCGTCGAGATCGAGGCCCAGGTGCTGTTGAAGGGCACCCACTCGGGCACCGACGGCATCTACACCGACGACCCTCGCAAGAACCCCGACGCGGTGAAGCTCGACGAGGTCACCTACCTCGACGTGCTCAACCAGGGCCTCAAGGCCATGGACTCCACGGCCATCACCCTCTGCATGGACAACGACCTGGCGATCGTCATGTTCGACCTCACGGGGGAAGGCAACGTGCGGGCCCTGCTCGAGGGCAGGTCGGTCGGCACCCTGGTGCGCTGAGCCGGCTGGAGCGGCCACCCTGGGGCGTCTCGGGCGCTCGGAGGGAGTAGCGTCGACGCTTGATCCGACGTGGACCGAGACACCGGCCGCGGTCGCCGAATCCTGCGAGCCCGGCGCGACGCCCGCTGCCGGCCGCGTGGGGCGACGCCCACGAACCCGACGCCAGGAGTGCCCCGATGACGAGCGAGATGGCCGAGCTGGTCCTCGCCGAGACCGACGAGAAGATGGCCAAGGCGGTCACCCACGCCAAGGCCGACTTCGCCTCGATCCGCACCGGTCGCGCCGCGCCGGCGCTGGTCGAGAAGATCCCCGTCGACTACTACGGCGCCGAGACGCCGCTGCAGCAGCTCGCCGGCTTCCAGGTCCCCGAGGCCCGTCAGCTGCTCATCACGCCCTACGACAAGTCGGCCATGGGCGCCATCGAGAAGGCGCTGCAGCAGTCCGACCTCGGCCTGAACCCGAGCAACGACGGCCACTCCATCCGGCTCACCTTCCCGCCCCTCACCCAGGAGCGCCGCAAGGAGCTGGTGAAGGTGGTCAAGCACATGGCCGAGGAGGGCCGGGTGGCGCTGCGCAACCAGCGCCGGGCCAGCCGCCACGAGCTCGAGAAGCTGGAGAAGGACGGCGAGCTGTCGAGAGACGAGCTGGAGCGGGCCGAGAAGGAGCTCGACAAGCTGATCCATGTCCACGAGGCGGAGATCGACCAGGCCCTCGCCGCCAAGGAAACCGAGCTGCTGGAGGACTGATGGCCTCGGACAAGCTCTCCCGAGATCCCGGCCAGGGCGGCGAGGAGCCGACCGAGGCCGTCCGGATCATCGCCGCCGAGGAGCTCGAGGAGGCCGCCGAGCGCCGTGAGGTGGCCCGCCGCCGCGCCCCCGACGAGCCCGGCTACAAGGATCGGCCGCCGGCGCCGCCCGCCGACGTGCAGCCCGCCATCCGCTTCCCGCTGCCGGACTCCGCCGACATCGCGTCGCTCGAGCGCCCCCGGCCCCAGCCCGTCGACCCGCCCCGGGCCGAGGGCTCGGTGCCCGACCGGCCCGAGCGTCCGGAACCGCCGGTCGAGCCGGCGGCCGAGGAGCTGACCGAGGCCGAGGCGATCGGCGAGGGGGTCGGCGAG
This sequence comes from Actinomycetes bacterium, assembly GCA_029782145.1. Lineage (GTDB taxonomy): Bacteria > Actinomycetota > Acidimicrobiia > Acidimicrobiales > Acidimicrobilacustridaceae > CAMFLJ01. The sequence continues at coordinate 84,492 of JAKOVH010000011.1, forward strand.
GTGTCGCCGGTGGCCCTCGACGAGCGCGGCGCGGCAGGGGAGCAGGCACCCGCCTCGTCGGCCGACGACGCCACGGCGGTGCACCCCGTCATCTCGGCCGAGACCGTCGGCGCCCCGGCGCCGCCCGAGCCGTCCACCGCGGAGCGAGCCGGCGAGGCCGAGCCGGAGCCGGCCGCCGGCCACGCTGGGCCCGAACCGGAGATCGACCTGCGCGAGCGCGACCGGGCCGGCGAGGTTGTCGTCGCCGAGGCGCCCGAGCCGGTGCCCGACGCGGTGGCCGGGGCGGTGGCCGAGCACAGCGGTGCGGGGGAGGCGCCGTCCGAGGCACCCGACCCGAGCGCGTCGAGCGCCGAGCCGCAGGGCGGCGCTGCACCGGTGCTCGACCTGGGGCCCTCCACCGGCGAGCACGCCCTGCCGCACTGGACCGAGCCGCCCACCGGCGAGGTGCCCAAGGTGGTGATCGGCGACGCCGAGGAGACGGGCGAGGACGAGCGGTGGGCGACGTTCGCCGCCAACGCCCCCCGCTGGCGCGACGAGCACGACACCTCCGAGCACGGTGACCTCATGGCTGACCTGGCCGGCCTCGACGACGAGCAGACCGAGGAGCGCCTCGGTGCGCTCGACACCAGCGAGCGGCTCTCGGAGGAGGCGTACCTCAACTTCGACGACGTCGAGCTCGACCCCCGCCGCCGCGGGCGTCGCGGCTCGCGGCGGGGCCGCGCCCGGGCCGAGCGGCCGCCGGCCCCCGACCCGCTGGCCGCCATCGTCACCGATGCCGGGCTCCCGCCGAGCGGGTCCGAGGCGGTGGTCGGACCGGTGCCCCCGGGCCCGGTCCTGCCCACGCCCACCGTCGGTGCGCCCCGGCCCCCGGCCGAGCCGGCAGCGGCCGCTCCCGCCGAGCCGCGTGCCCGGGTCGGGCCCGCCCGGCCCCGGCTCACCGGTTCGCTCCCGCCCCCCGACGACGACCCTGCCGCCCCCCGCCGCCGGCGCCACGCCGCCCCCCTCGAGCCGGAGCGGTCGAGCGGAGGCCGCAACGTCCCCCAGGCCGTCGCCGTCGGGGCGGGCCTGGCCCTCCTCGCCCTGCTCGTGTTCAAGGCCGGCCCGGCGCCCACCATGGTGCTGGTCGAGATCATCATCGCCCTCGCCGGTGCCGAGTTCTACGGTGCGGTGCAGCGGGGCGGCTTCCGGCCCGCCACGCTCCTCGGGCTCACGGCGGTGGCGGCGCTGCCGGTCGCCACCTACTGGAAGGGCGAAGCCGCCTTCCCGCTCGTGCTGTTCCTCGCCTTCGTGGTGGGGGTGCTGTGGTACCTGCTCGGGGTGGGCGGAAAGGTCAGACCCACCGCCAACCTGGGCGTCACCATGGTCGGCATCGTGTGGGTCGGCGTGCTCGGCTCGTTCGCCGCGCTCATCCTGAAGATCCCGAGCCAGGGCGTCAGCATCCTGCTCGTCGCCGTGGTGGCCGCGGTGGCCCACGACGTCGGGGGGTTCTTCATCGGCCGGTCCATGGGCCGCACGCCGCTCAGCGCCATCTCGCCGCACAAGACGGTCGAGGGGCTCCTGGGTGGCATCGTCGCCGCGCTCGTCGGGGTGTTCCTCGTGGCGGTCGTGCTCGGGGTGGGGCCGTTCAGCTCGGGCCAGGCCCTGGTGTTCGGCCTGTGCACCGCGCTCGTCGCGCCGCTCGGTGACCTGGCCGAGTCGCTGTTCAAGCGCGACCTCGGCCTGAAGGACATGGGCTCGCTGCTGCCCCAGCACGGCGGGCTCCTCGACCGCTTCGACGGGATGCTCTTCGTCCTGCCCGTGGCCTACTACGTCGCCCGGGCCTTCAACCTCGCCGGCTGACGTCGCCACCCGCGGGGTTTCGCCGCCGGGCCGTCGGTAGGCTCGGTCCATGTCCGCCACCAGGGTCGCCCTCGCCGGATCCACCGGCTCGATCGGCACCCAGGCGCTCGACGTGCTGGTGGCGGAAGGCGACCGCTTCGAGCTGACGGCCATCGGCGCCACCGGCCGCAACCCCGAGTCGCTCATCGAGCAGGCCCGCAGCCACCGGCCCAAGGTCGTGGCCGTGGCCGACGAGGCGGCGGCGCGCACCGTCGCCGACGCCCTCCCCGAGTGCGAGGTGCGGGGTGGGGGCGAGGCGCTGGCCAGCCTCGCCACCGAGGCCGACGTCGTCGTGAACGGCGTCGTGGGCTTCGCCGGCCTGTCGGTCACCCTCGCCACCCTCGAGGCCGGCCGTCGCCTGGCGCTGGCCAACAAGGAGTCGCTAATCGCCGCCGGGCCGGTGGTGCAGCGGGCCCGGCGCACGCCCGGCGCCGAGCTGGTGCCGGTCGACAGCGAGCACGGCGCCATCCACCAGTGCCTGCGGGCCACCGACAACAAGGGCCGGGTCGAGCGGCTGCTGCTCACCGCCAGCGGGGGCCCCTTCCGGGGCCGCACCGCCGCGGAGCTGGCCGGCGTCACCGTCGAGCAGGCCCTGGCCCACCCCACCTGGAGCATGGGCCCCAAGATCACGGTCGACTCCTCGACGCTCATGAACAAGGGGCTCGAGGTCATCGAGGCCCACGAGCTGTTCGGCGAGCCGGCGGGCGAGCACGGCTACGGCCTGGGCTTCGACCGCATCGACGTGGTGGTGCACCCGCAGTCGATCGTGCACTCGATGGTCGAGTTCACCGACGCCAGCACCATCGCCCAGCTCTCCACCCCCGACATGCGCCTGCCCATCGGCTACGCACTGGCGTGGCCCGACCGGATCGGCACGCCGTTCGGCCGCATCGACTGGACGACGCTCGGGCGCCTCGACTTCGAGCCGCCCGACCTCGACACGTTCCCGTGCCTGCGCCTGGCCTACGAGGCCGGCCGCACCGGCGGCACGGCTCCGGCGTGGATCAGCGGCGCCAACGAGGTCGCCGTCGACGCGTTCCTCCAGGGCCGCATCCGCTGGGCCGACATCTCACGGGTGATCGCGGCCACCCTCGACGCCCACGACGGCGCGCCCGCCGCCGACGCCGAGGCGGTCGTCGCCGCCGACGCCGCGGCCCGCCGTGTGGCCACCGACCTGCTCGACCGGTTCGACACCCCGGGAGCCCTCTCGTGAGCGAGACCGTCCCTCCCAGCCCGCCGCCGGCCGGCGGCGTGCCCGATCCCCACGACCCGGGGTCGTACCTCGCCGGGCCGTCGCTCGGCGACCGCCTGGCCGCCAACCGGTGGCTCCGCCTCGCGCTGCTCGTCGCCGCGCTCGTCTACGCGGCCTCCGTGAGCATCTGGCTCTTCGTCGTCATCGTGGCCATCGTGGTGAGCATCTTCCTGCACGAGCTGGGCCACTTCCTCGTGGCCAAGCGCAACGGCATGAAGGTCACGGAGTTCTTCATCGGCTTCGGGCCCCGCATCTGGTCGTTCCGGCGGGGGGAGACCGAGTACGGCATCAAGCTCATCTGGCTCGGTGCCTACGTGCGCATCGTGGGCATGCACAGCCTCGAGGAGGTCGCTCCGGAGGACGAGGCCCGCTCCTACCGGTCGCAGTCGTTCGCCAAGCGCATGCCCGTCGTGCTCGCTGGCCCGCTGATGAACATCGCCCTCGGGTTCCTGCTGCTGCTCGTCGTGGTGGCCGGGTTCGGCAAGGCCTCGGAGACCTCGTGGACCGTTCGCTCGGTCACCACCGGCTCGGCCGCCGAGCAGGCCGGGCTGCAGAAGGGCGACCGCCTCGTCGCCTTCGAGGGCCAGCCGGTGGACGACTTCGAGGGCTTCACCGCGCTGGTCCGGGCCCACGCCGGCACGACGGTCGAGCTCACCGTCCAGCGCGACGGCCAAGCGCTGACCGTGCCGGTCACCATCGGCTGGAGCCTCACCGCCTCGTCGGCCGCCGCCCTCGGCCTGGAGGAGGGCGACCGTGTCACCGAGGTCGACGGCGCAGCGGTCAACACCTACGCCGACCTGGTCGGCGCCATGCGCAACGCCGACGGTCCGGTCACGCTCACCTACACCCGTGACCGCGACGTCGCCACCAAGCAGGTGCACGGCCCGATCGAGCTCTCCGGAGACGACTACAAGGGCTTCCTCGGGGTCGGCCGGGCCGCCGACATCGAGCACGTCTCGCTCACCCAGTCGGTCGGTGAGGCCGCGTCGGAGTTCGGCAACGTCGTGGTCGGGTCCGTGCAGGGCATGGGCCGGCTGTTCTCGCCCTCGGGTCTGAGCAACCTGTTCCACCAGGTCACCACCGCCACCGACGACAAGGCCGGCGACGGCGCCACCACCCCCGACCCGAGCAGCTCCTCGGGTTCGACCAGCTCTCCGGCGCCGAGCTCGTCGTCCTCGTCCAGCGAGGGCGATCGGCCCATGTCGATCCTCGGCATCGTCAACGTGGGCACCCAGGTGGGCGAGACGAGCGGCTGGGCCGGCGTGCTCGGCCTGCTGGCCATCGTCAACATCTTCCTGGGGCTCATCAACCTGGTGCCCCTGCTCCCGCTCGACGGCGGGCACATCGCCATCGCCTGCTACGAGGAGATCCGGTCGCGCCTCTCGCACCGCCAGTACCGGGTGAACATGGCCAAGCTCATGCCGGTCACCTACGTGGTGTTCCTCTTGATGGCTGGCCTGGCGCTGTCCACCGTCTACCTCGACGCCGTCGATCCGGTGAACCTCAAGTAGCACGAGCGCCGTAGGTTGGAGCTGTGAGCGAGCTCTCCCCCCAGACCCGCTATCCCCGACGTCCGACCCGGCAGATCCACGTCGGCGAGGTCGCCGTGGGCGGAGGGGCGCCGGTCACGGTGCAGTCGATGACCACGACGAAGACGGCCGACGTGGAGGGCACCCTCCAGCAGATCTACGCCCTGGCCGGGGCGGGGTGCGACATCGTGCGCTGCACCTGCAACGAGGAGGAGGCGGCCGAGGGCCTGGCCCAGATCGTGCCCCGCTCGCCGCTGCCGATCATTGCCGACATCCACCACCAGTACCGCCGGGCGCTCGAGGCCATGGAGGCCGGGGTGCAGGGCCTGCGGCTCAACCCCGGCAACATCCGCCGCCCCGAGCACATCAAGGCCGTCGCCGCCGAGGCGCGCGACCGGGGCCTGCCCATCCGCATCGGCGTGAACGGCGGCTCGCTCGACCCGGCGCTCTACGACAAGCACGGCGGGCTCACCGCCGAGGCCATGGTCGAGTCCGCCCTGCAGGAGATCGCCTACTTCGACGAGGTCGGCTTCACCGACATCAAGATCTCGGTGAAAGCCTCGAACGTGGCGCTGATGATCGACGCCTACCGGCTGCTGGCCGACACCGTCGACTACCCACTGCACCTCGGCGTCACTGAGGCCGGCCCGCCGCCGGCGGGGCTGGTGAAGGCCACCGCCGGCATCGCCACGCTGCTGGCCGAGGGCATCGGCGACACCATCCGCTACTCGCTCACCGCCGACCCGGTGGAAGAGGTGCGGGCCGGGCGCTGGCTGCTCGAGTCGCTCGGCCTGCGCGAGCGTCGCGGCCTCGACCTCATCGCCTGCCCGTCGTGCGGGCGCGCCGAGGTCGACGTGATCGAGGTGGCGGGCAAGGCCCAGGACGCCCTCGACGGCATGAACATCCCCATCCAGGTGGCGGTCATGGGGTGCGTCGTGAACGGCCCGGGCGAGGCCCGCGAGGCCGACCTCGGCATCGCCGCCGGCCGCCGCCGGGGCCACCTGTTCGTGAAGGGCGAGGTCGTGAAGGTGGTGCCCGAGCCCGACATGGTCGACGCCCTCGTGGAGTGGGCGCAGATCATCGCCGACGGGGGAGTGGAGGAGGCGCTGCGCCGCAAGGACGACTCGGCCGCCGCCGAGGCCGCCGCCGACCGCGCCGCCCTCCTCGACGACAAGGGCCTCGACGCCAACCACGCCCAGGAGACGATCGAGCGCATCCGCCGCCTCGACCGCGACACCCCCGACACCCCCGACACCTGATCGTCTGACCTCGTCCACTGCCGTTCTGGTGGAGGTTCGTCCCCCGAACCGGGGGCCAAACCTCCACCAGAACGGCGGGTGGGGGCTGGATCGGGTCGGGTGTGGACGCGGGATCGGGTGGGGTGTGGACGCGGGATCGCGTGGGGGAGGGGTCGTGGGGGGTCGCCTACGATCGGCGCCCTATGGCCAAGCAGCCCGTGCTCACCCCCCAGGCGGAGGACTTCCCCCGCTGGTACCAGGACGTCGTCGCCAAGGCGGAGATGGCCGACAACGGGCCGGTGCGCGGCACCATGGTCATCCGCCCCTACGGCTACGCCATCTGGGAGCAGATGCAGGCCGAGGTCGACCGCCGCATCAAGGCCGCCGGGGCCAAGAACGCCTACTTCCCGCTGTTCATCCCCGAGCAGTACCTGACGCGCGAGGCCGAGCACGTCGAGGGCTTCAGCCCCGAGCTGGCCGTCGTCACCGTCGCCGGCGGCAAGGAGCTCGACGAGCCGGTGGTGGTGCGGCCCACGTCCGAGACGGTCATCGGCGAGTTCATGGCCAAGTGGGTGCAGAGCTACCGCGACCTGCCGCTGCTGTTGAACCAGTGGGCCAACGTGGTGCGCTGGGAGCTGCGGCCCCGCGTGTTCCTGCGCACCAGCGAGTTCCTCTGGCAGGAGGGCCACACCGCCCACGTGAGCGAGGACGACGGCCGCCGCTACGCCGAGCGCATCCTGCACGAGGTCTACGCCTCGTTCATGCGCGACGTGCTCGCCATCCCCGTGGTGGTCGGCCGCAAGACGGCCAAGGAGCGCTTCGCCGGCGCCACCAACACCATGACGTGCGAGGCGATGATGGGCGACGGCAAGGCCCTGCAGATGGGCACCAGCCACGAGCTCGGCCAGAACTTCGCCCGGGCCTTCGACATCCAGTACCTCGACGCCGAGGGCGCCCAGCAGCTGGCGTGGACCACGTCGTGGGGCGTGTCGACCCGCATGGTGGGCGGGCTCATCATGTGCCACGGCGACGACGCCGGCCTGCGGGTGCCACCCGCGCTCGCACCCGTGCAGGTGGTGGTGTTGGCCGTGCGCGACGACGACGCCGTCGTCGACCGGTGTCGGTCGATCGCCGACGAGCTCGCCGCCGCCGGGCTGCGGGTCGAGCTCGACGTGCGGGTCGAGACGTCGATGGGCCGTCGGGCCACCGACTGGGAGCTCAAGGGCGTGCCCGTGCGCCTCGAGCTGGGGCCCCGCGACCTGGCCGAGAACGTCGTCACCCTGGTGCGCCGGGTCGGCGGCGGGAAGGAGCCGGTGTCGCTCGACGGCGTGGCTGCCACCGTGGCGGCCGCTCTCGACGACGCCCAGGCCGCCCTCCTGGTCGAGGCCACCGAGCGGCGCGACGCCCGCACGGCGGAGGTGTCCACCATCGACGAAGCGGCCGAGGCGGCGCAGGCCGGCTGGGCCCGGCTCCCGTGGGCGACGCTGGGGGTCGAGGGCGAAGCGAAGCTGGCCGAGCAGGGCGTCACCGTCCGGTGCCTGGTGATGCCCGACGGCTCGCTGCCGCCGGGCGACCACGCCGAGGGCGCCCTCGCCGTCGTCGCCCGCGCCTACTGACCGTTCGCGGGCCGGCCCGGCCGAACGGGGGCTATGCTTTTCGGCGATCGCAATCGTTCGCTGTTCGACGAAGGCGTGGGCTCCGGCCCACGCCTTTCTCGTGAAGCGGGCGAGGTGCGGCACCACGAGCCCACGAGCCCACGAGCCCACCGGCTCCGAGCCCCGGAGAGGAGGTCCTGCCATGAGCGTGCCCGAACGGGTCCGTGCCGTCGTCGAACCGGTCGTCGCCGCGCAGGACCTCGAGCTGTTCGACCTCGAGCAGGCCGGCGGCGTGCTGCGCGTCACCGTCGACCGCCCCGGTGGCGTCGACATGGAGGCCATCTCGGCCGCCACCCGGGCCGTCTCCCGTGCCCTCGACGAGCACGACCCCATCGCCGGCCACTACACCCTCGAGGTGTCGAGCCCCGGGCTCGAGCGGCCGCTGCGCACCCCGGCCCACTTCGCCTGGGCCGTCGGCCGTCAGGTCTCGGTCAAGACCGTGCCCGACCACCCCGCCGGTCGGCGCCTCACGGGCACGATCACCGCGGCCGACGACCACACCGTCACCCTCGCCCTCGACGAGCCGGCGGGTGAGCTCGTGACCCTCGCCCTCGACGACATCGAGAAGGCCCGCACCACCTTCGAGTGGGGCCCGGCGCCCAAGCCGGGCGGGCCGAAGAAGAAGCCTGCGTCCACCACCACGCCGACGAACAAGAAGGTCCAGCCGTGATGAACTCGCCCGACCTCATCGAGGCCCTCCAGGCGCTCGCCGCCGACAAGGGCATCTCGGTCGACACGCTGTTCGGCGCCCTCGCCGACGCGTTCGAGTCGGCCTACAAGCGGCTGCCCAACGCCCAGGAGTACGCCTGGGTGATCATCGACCCCGACACCGGCGAGATCCGGGTGATGGCCCAGGAGCTCGACGAGGACGGCGTGCCGATCGGCGAGGAGTTCGACGTCACCCCACCGCCCGAGGTGTGGGGACGCGTCGCCGCCCAGACGATGAAGCAGGTGATGAGCCAGCGCATCCGCGAGGCCGAGCGGGAGATGAAGTACGAGGAGTACGCCGGCCGCGAGGGCGACATCGTCACCGGCATCATCCAGCAGACCGACGCCCGCTACACCCTGCTCGACCTCGGCCGGGTCGAGGCCCTCATGCCCCAGGCCGAGCAGGTGCCCTACGAGCGGCCCGAGCCCGGCGCCCGGGTGAAGGCCTACATCGTCGAGGTCCGCAAGACGGCCAAGGGCCCCCAGATCGTGGTGAGCCGCACCCACCCCGGCCTCATCAAGCGGCTGTTCGAGCTCGAGGTGCCCGAGATCGCCGACGGCGTGGTCGAGATCAAGGCCTGCGCCCGCGAGCCCGGGGCCCGCACCAAGATCGCCGTCTACTCCAACGACCCCAACGTCGACCCCGTGGGCGCGTGCGTGGGCGCCCGCGGTGCGCGGGTTCGCATGGTCGTGAACGAGCTGCGGGGCGAGAAGATCGACATCGTGCCCTTCTCCGACGACCAGGAGGACTTCGTGGCCAAGGCCCTGTCGCCGGCCAAGGTCAAGGAGGTCCGCATCGACGAGCTGTCGGGCAACGCCACGGTGATCGTGCCCGACTACCAGCTGTCCCTGGCCATCGGCAAGGAGGGCCAGAACGCCCGCCTGGCCGCCCGCCTCACCGGCTGGCACGTCGACATCAAGAGCGAGACCCAGATCGCCGAGGAGGAGGCCTACGCCGACCAGGACTGGGCCGAGGGCGAGTGGGTCGTCGATCCCGAGACCGGCGAGCAGGTCTGGCAGCCGGCCGAGGGCGGCGAGGCGCTGTCGGTCGAGGCCTGGAACCAGGCCGCCGAGGAGCAGGC
>JAKOVH010000013.1 GCA_029782145.1 Actinomycetes bacterium
CTAAATGCCTCGTCCAACACCGAGAACCCCGACCGCAGCCGTTTCGCCACCCGCACCCGGGCCGTGGCCACCGGCTGGGGCAGGGCCGCTTCCCGGGCCAGCCACGTGCGCGTCGACAGGCCGTGGTCACGGTCGCACACCCCCCGGGCGTCGGCCTCGGCCAGCAGATGGGCCTCGGCCGCGTCCACCAGCCGGCGCACCAGCTCCAACGACACGATCCCGTCGAGGACCGAGCCGTCATCGGCCAACGCCGGGTCGAGCCCGGCGGCTTTGCGGCACGTCTCCACCAACCCATCCCAATCGAACATCAGTACGATGCTACCCGACCGCTGTGACAGGTTCACCCGCTTTCCCACCGTTGCACCCGATGTCACACGTGCTCGTCACCTCGCGCCCCCCGAGCCGTGTGCCATCCGATGGGACTGCTAGAGTCGCATCACCCAAATCACACGGGTGTCATTTCATCCACAGCGTGGGGATAACCGCTGTGGACGGGCTGTGCAGGGTCGAGCAGGAAGGAGGGGTGCCACGGTGGCTGATTCGTTCGTCCACCTCCACCAGCACACCGAGTTCTCCATGCTCGACGGGGCGGCGCGGGTGGACGACGTGGTCGCCAAGGCGTCGGCCGACGGCCAGCCGGCGATGGGGATCACCGATCACGGCAACATGTACGGGATCCTCGACTTCTACCAGGCGTGCCGCCGGGCCGAGGTGAAGCCGATCATCGGCTGCGAGCTGTACCAGGCCTTCGAGCACCGCACCGAGCGGCCCCAGCGCCGGGGCCGGCTCGACGACTCGGGCGGTGAGGTCGAGGGCGGCCGCAAGCAGTACTACCACCTGACCGCCCTGGCCGAGACGGCGACGGGCTACCGCAACCTCATCCAGCTGGCCAGCCGGGCCTACCTCGAGGGCTACTACATGAAGCCCAAGGTCGACTGGGAGCTGCTCGAGGCCCACCACGAGGGCATCATCGCCACCACCGGGTGCCTCGGCGGGCAGGTCCTGCAGGCGCTCATGCAGGGCGACGAGCGCGGCGCCCTCGAGAAGGCCGCTCGCCTCCAGGACATCTTCGGCAAGGACAACCTCTTCGTCGAGATCCAGGACCACGGCATCCCCGAGCAGCGCACCACCAACCCGCAGCTGTTCGAGATCGCCCGCAAGATCGGCGCGCCGCTGCTCGCCACCAACGACAGCCACTACACCCACCAGCACGACGCCGTCTCCCACGACGCGCTGCTGTGCGTGCAGACGGGCTCGCTGATGAGCGACCCCGACCGCTTCAAGTTCCACGGCGACCAGCACTACCTGAAGACCGCCGCCGAGATGCGCTCGCTGTTCTCCGAGGTGCCCGAGGCGTGCGACAACACCCTCTGGATCGCCGAGCGCTGCGACGTCGAGATCGAGTTCGGCAAGCCGCAGCTGCCCAACTTCCCGCTGCCCGAGGGCTTCACCGACGACGCCGACTACCTGCGCCACCTCACCTTCGAGGGCGCCCGTCAGCGCTGGGGCGACCCGCTGCCCGACCACATCGTCGAGCGGCTCGCCTTCGAGCTCAAGGTCATCGGCGACATGGGCTTCAGCTCCTACTTCCTCATCGTCTGGGACCTCATCAAGCACGCCCGCGACGCCGGCATCCGCGTCGGCCCCGGCCGTGGCTCGGCGGCGGGGTGCGCGGTGGCCTACACGCTGCGCATCACCGACCTCGACCCCATCGAGTACGACCTGCTGTTCGAGCGGTTCCTCAACCCCAGCCGCATCTCGATGCCCGACATCGACATGGACTTCGACTCCCGCTACCGCGATGAGATGATCCGCTACGCGGCCGAGCGGTACGGCCGCGACCACGTCGCCCAGATCGTCACCTTCTCCACCATCAAGGCCCGGGCCGCGGTGCGCGACGCCGCCCGGGTGCTCGGCTACCCCTACGCGGTGGGCGACAAGGTGGCCAAGGCCATGCCGCCGCTGGTGATGGGCCGTGACACGCCGCTGTACGCCTGCTTCGACGAGCATCCCAAGTTCACCGACGGCTACAAGATGGCCGCCGACCTGCGCGAGATGTACGCCACCGACCCCGACGCCCGCCAGGTCATCGACGTGGCTCGCGGCCTCGAGGGCCTGCGCCGGCAGGACGGCATCCACGCCGCCGCGGTGGTGATCACCAAGGAACCGCTCACCGAGTACCTGCCAATCCAGCGCAAGCCCGAGGCCGGCCTCGACCCCGAGCTGGCCCCCGTCGTCACCCAGTACGAGATGCACGGTGTCGAGGAGCTGGGCCTGCTGAAGATGGACTTCCTCGGCCTGCGCAACCTCGACGTCATCACCGACACCGTCGAGATGATCCGCCACAGCCACGGCGTCGAGCTCGACGTCGACAACCTGCCCCTCGACGACCAGCTCACCTACGAGCTGCTGCAGCGGGGCGACTCGATCGGCGTGTTCCAGCTCGAGGGCGGCCCCATGCGGGCGCTGATGCGTTCGCTCGCGCCCACCGAGTTCGAGGACGTCGCCGCCCTCGTGGCGCTGTATCGGCCGGGGCCGATGGCGGCCAACATGCACAACGACTACGCCGACCGCAAGAACGGCCGGAAGGCGATTGAGTACCTCCACGACGACGCCAAGGAGGTGCTGGGCGACACCTACGGGCTCATGGTGTACCAGGAGTCCATGATGCGGATCGCCCAACGGTTTGCCGGCTATGATCTTGCTGAGGCGGACAACCTTCGCAAGGCCTGCCTCCCCGCTGGGTCCCGCATGCTCACCCGGGGACGTGGCTATGTCCCGATCGAGAAGGTGATGGGGCTATGCGACCGACGGGTCCAGACCATCGACACCACCTCGGCCACCAGTCGCTTCGCCGAGGTGGCCGATGTGTGGTCGGTCGGACGCAAGCAGGTCTTCCGCCTGACGACGAGCTCGGGTTACACGATCGAGGCCACCGACAACCACCCGTTCCTGGTCGAGGACACCTGGACCGAGCTGCGGCAGGTCCGCATCGGCGACCTCGTGGCCGTGGCGGCAGCCACCCGCACGAACGGGGGCAGCAAGCTCTCCGATGCCCAGATCGACCTCTCGGCGCTCTTGATCTCGGAGGGCTACATCCCGGATCTCGGGCCGGGGGAGCATCGCAACGCCCACTTCACGAACACCGATCCGGAGCTGCTCGATGCGTTCCGGTCCGCCTACGAACGGCACTTCGGCGTCCCCCACGTCCGTGAGTCCCAGAACGGCGGCGTCGCCCAGCTGCGACTGCTCCGCGCCGAGGTGGCCGAGCTGCAGCCTGTGCTCGGGCGGCTGGGTCTCTCCGCCGACAAGACGATCCCCGAGTGCGTCCTGAACGCCCCGCTCCGGAAGGTCGAGCGCTTCCTCGGCCTCTACTTCTGCGCCGACGGCTGGGCCGACGCGTCAGGGGTGCACTACGGCTCGAAGAGCCTCGACGTGGCGCGCGGGCTCAAGCGGCTCTTGCTGCGTTGCGGCCTCGTGTCGAACATCTGCCACCGTGACATCGACGGGCATGGTCGCCACTACACGGTGTCCGTCGCCGACAAGGGGAACGCGAAGGACTTCGCTCGCATCATCGAGCCGCACCTGACCACCATGAAGGCGGCGAAGGTCGGCCGATGGTTGCTCGGGTGGGGCGATCGGCGCAGCGCTACGAACATCGGGATCCCGTCGTCGTTCCTCGCCGCCGAGCTCGAGCGACGGAGTCAGGTCACCGGCCGCTCGAAGCGTGCGCTCGGCGTCGACACCGGCGGCTACACGGCAAGCCGGATCCTCCACCGGCAGACCCTCGACGGCCTGCTCTACTCCGAGCGCCTCGAGGATCTCCGCACCGGCGACCTGGTGTGGGACACCGTGGTCTCGATCGAGGCCGTGGGGGAGCGCGAGTGCTTCGACTTCCGGATGACCGACGAGGATCGCCCGTACGCGCTGGTCGAGGACGTGCTGGTCCACAACTGCGGGAAGAAGAACCGGGAGCTGATCGCCAAGGAGCGGGTGAAGTTCGCCGAGGGGTGCGAGAAGACGGGCTACGGCGCCGAGCTCGGCCACAAGTGGTTCGACATCATCGAACCGTTCGCCGACTACGCGTTCAACAAGAGCCACGCCTACGGCTACGGCTACATCGCCTACCAGACCGCCTACCTCAAGGCGCACTACCCCGTCGAGTACCTCGCCGCCCTGCTCACCAGCGTCAAGACCAACCTCGACAAGGCCGCGGTCTACCTCAACGAGTGCCGCCAGATGGGCATCGACGTGCTCGTCCCGGACGTCAACGTGTCCGCCTCCGACTTCGTCGGTGTCGACCGGCCCGACGGCACCCGGGCCATCGCCTTCGGGCTGTCGGCCGTGCGCAACGTGGGTGAGGGCCTGGTGTCGCTGATCCTCGCCGAGCGGGAGGCCAACGGCCCGTTCCTCGACTTCTACGACTTCTGCGACCGGGTCGACACCAGCGTGCTCAACAAGCGCACGATCGAGTCGCTCGTCAAGGCCGGCGGCTTCGACTCGCTCGGCTACAGCCGCAAGGGCCTGCTCGGCTACTACGACAAGATCATCGACGAGACCGTCGCCCGCCGCCGCAAGGAGGCCGAGGGCCAGTTCGACCTCTTCTCGATGGCCGACAGCGGCGGCACCGACGACGTCGCGGCGGGCACCCGCTTCGTCATCCCCACCGAGGACTTCGACAAGCGCCAGAAGCTCGCCTTCGAAAAGGAGATGCTCGGCCTCTACGTGTCCGACCACCCGCTCATGGGCGCCGAGGCGTCGCTGCGGCGGCGCACCGAGTGCACCATCGCCGAGCTGGAGGGCGTCGAGGAGTCCGCCGTGCGCACCGTGGGCGGCCTGGTCACGTCGCTGCAGCGCAAGTGGACCAAGAAGGGCGACCTCATGGCCGTGTTCGTGCTGGAGGACCTCCAGGCGTCGGTCGAGGTCATGGTCTTCCCGAAGACGATGCAGCTCTACGGCCACCTCCTCGAGGACGACGCCGTCGTGGTGGTCAAGGGCCGGGTCGACACGCGCGACGACCAGCCCAAGCTGATGGCCACCGACCTCGAGCGGTTCGAGCCGATCACCGATGGCGCCCCTCCGCTGCACGTGAACCTCACCCCCGCCGCGCTGAGCGACACGCTGCTCGCCCAGCTCAAGCACCTCCTCGGCGAGCACCCCGGCGAGTCGCAGGTGTTCCTCCACGTGGGCGAGCGCCAGGTGCTGCGGCTCCCGGACGACTTCAACGTCGAGGCCACGACCGGGCTCATGGCCGAGCTGCGGGTCCTGCTCGGCCCCTCCGCCGTCGCCGCCTAGGACCGACCCTCTCCGAAGCTGGTTCCGAACGTTGCGGAACCCGCAACGTTCGGAACCAGCTTGGCGGTCGTGGGGCGTGGGCGGTCGTGGGGCGACGCGGTGGCGCTCAGGCCTGGTCGAGGGCGTCGAGGCTCGCCTCGACCCGGCCCCGGATCTCCGCATCGAGGTCGGGCTGGTCCAGCACGCGCCGGTACTCGCGGCGGGCCTGGGCCGTGCGGCCGGTCGAGGCGTAGGCCCAGCCGAGGACGTGGCGCAGCTTCGCCTCGCCGGCGTCGGGCGTGTCGGTGCCGGATCGGGCCCGGCGCAGCGCGGACTGCAGGAGCAGGCCGCGCTCGAGGTGGGCGATGGCGTCGGTCGGCCGGCCGGTCTCCACCAGGGCGTGGCCCAGAGCCAGCTCGACCGCGGGGCGCCACGCGTGGTCGCCGTCGTCGCTGGGCCGGGCGAGCACGGGCCCGGCACCGTCGACGACCGCCGCCCACCGTCCCCGGCGGTAGGCGTCGAGCACGGCGCTGGCGTCCTTGGGGGCGCCCGGGATGGTGCGCCGCCGGGCCGTTCGGCGCAGCAGCAGGGCCCACCCGACACCGAGGGCGACGGCGACCGCGACGGTCGCGAGGATGTCCACGGGCGGTGACGCTACCGGCCCGAGTTGCGCCGGAGCGCCGCAACGGCTGGACTATCGGTTCGCATTTGTCCTCATCAGGGGCTGTACACGCACATGGCAATCGAGGTCACCACCAAGGACTGCACCCAGCTGAGCGACGCGGAGCTGGCCGAGATGGCCGACATCTGCGCCGAGGGGCCGAGTCGGTTCGAGGCCGGCCTCCTGTCCAAGCAAGCCGAGGCCTGGGTCCTCGTGTCGTTGGCTCGCGAGTCGGGTCTGAAGGGCTTCTCGTTCTGCACCCTCGAGCGCATCGGGGGCACGCCGAGCGTGCTCATCGGCTTGGCGTCGGTGAAGCGCACCGCCAAGCGCAGCTCGGTGCTGCGGGCGCTCATGCTGGACCAGTTCCGTCGGGCCGTGCTCGCCTTCCCCGACGAAGACGTGCTGGTCGGCACCCGGTTCGCCGGTCCGAGCGGCTACGAGGCGTTCAAGACCCTCGGGGACATCGTCCCCCGCCCGGAGCACAAGGCCACCGGTGAGGAACGGGCCTGGGGTCGACGGCTCGCCAAGCGGTTCGGCATCGACAACGGCAACTACGACGACAAGACGTTCGTGGCCACCGGCGACGGCACCTTCCCGCTGGTGCTCGACCACGAGTCGCTCGAGCCCGACAAGATCGACCCCGCCGTCGTCGAGCTGTTCGCCGGTGTCGACGCCCCCCGGGGCGACTCGCTCATCGCCTTCGGCTGGGCGATGGCCGAGGACCTGGCCAAGCTGCGCTGACGCCGGGCCGGGTGTCCACCCGGCCAGCGTCGTCCCGCCTCCATGGAGCTCGCCGACGTCGTCCGCTCCCGCCGGATGGTGCGGGCCTTCGAGCCGCGCCCGGTGCCGCCCGACGTCCTCGATCGGGTGCTCGACCTCGCCCGCCGGGTGCCGGCGGCCGGCAACACCCAGGGGCTCGACCTCGTGGTGCTCGAGGGCCCGGCCGAGACGGCCCGCTACTGGGACGCCACCTTGCCGCCGCCACGCCGAGCCCGTTTCCCGTGGCCCCGCCTCCTCGACGCCCCCGTGCTCGTCGTCCCCGTCGGCCATCCCGGCGCCTACGTCGAGCGCTACGCCGAACCGGACAAGGCGGCCACCGGGCTGGGGGAGAGCCCGGACGCCTGGCCCGTGCCCTACTGGTACGTCGACACCGCCTTCGCGGCCATGGTGGCGCTGCTGGCCGCGGCCGACGAGGGCCTCGGCGCGCTGTTCTTCGGGCAGTTCGAGCACGAGGCGGCCGTGAAGGCGGCGTTGGGCATCCCGGCCGAGCGCCGCCCGGTCGGCACCATCGCCCTCGGCTACGCCGCCGAGCAGCAACGGCCGAGTGTCAGCGGCCAGCGGCCCCGACGGCCCTTCGACGACGTCGTCCACCGCGGCGGGTGGTGAACGCCCCGACCAGGGCGTGGTCGAGGCCAGGATCGAAGGCGACGGTCGGGGTTCAGGGCGCGGCGGGCGACCCCGGCAGCAGGTCGTGCTCGCGCAGCAGGTCGCTCAGCTGGCGGGCCCGGCGGTCGAACGTGTGGTGGGCCAGCACGAGCGCCCGCCCCTGCTCGGCCCGGTGGCGGGCCCGGCGCCGGTCGCCGAGCACCGAGCTCACCGCGTCGCGCAGCTGCTCGGGGCTGGTGAAGGTGTCGACGACGTCGCCGAGCAGCTCCTCCAGGCCGGGGACCGGGTCGGAGACGAGCGGTGTGGCGCACGCCAGCACGTCGTAGACGCGGTTGGCGACCATCCCCAGGTCGCGCATGTCGGGCCAGTGGTCGTTGAGCACCACGCCGGCCGAGGAGTAGACGACCGGCAACAGCCCGTTGGGGACGTTGCGCCGCACCACCATCGAGCGCTCGACCAGGTCGGTCCAGCCCTCGCCGTAGAGGGCCGGTCGCAAGCCGGCGGCCAGGGCGTGGGCGACCGCCGGCCGGAACACCCCCCGAGTGTTGGCCACCACGGTGATGTCGTGCTGGTGGGCGCGGCGGGGCGTGGTGGGGCGGAACCGGTGGTGGTCGGTGGCCTGGAGCAGGACGTCGACCGGCGTCGCCGTGCGTGGGCGCAGGCGCTCCGCGAGGCGGGCCGACGCGGCGAGCACCAGGTCGGCCTCGTCGAGCTCGGCGTCGCTCAGCGCGTCGGGGTGGCTGATGACCCACAGCACGTGCCCCTGGCCCGACGTCCGCCGCACGGGCGTCAGGCCCCGCACCACGAGCTGCACGTCGCTGGTGCGGCTCGCCACGGTGTCGGCCTGGTCGAGGGTCTGCACGCGAGCCTCCACCCCTGCCCGCTCGAGCGCCCGGCCCAGGGCCGCGGCGAGCTCCCAGTCGCCCCACCGCCGGGCGACCAGCCCGGGCGGCGCCGCCGTGGTCAGGGCCACGCGCGGCGCCGGCGCCGCCTCGAACGCCGTGCGGCGCAGCGCCGGACCGTGGAGGGCGACGACGTCGCGCCACGCCGTGCTGGTCGGCGCCACGGGCCGGCGCAGGGCCGGCACCGAGGCGACGGGGGAGTGGTCGACCACCACCACCTCGGGCACGGCTGCGATCACCCCGCCCTCCGCTCGCAGCCGCAGGGCGAGGTCGATGAGCGCCGCCGCCGGGCCGAGCCCGCGCCGCAGCCCTCCGGCGCGCTCGAAGGCGCCTCGCTCCACGACCAGGCAGCCGGTGGCGGCCACCACCGGGCGGGTGCCGCGACCCGTCACACCGGGAGCGGTGCCGGCGCCGATCGCCTCGAGGACGGGCTGGCCGCGGCGGTCCACGGCCACCGTCACGCCCACCTCCCGCACGAGCAGGTCGTGAGGGGTGGCGGACCGGGCGCCGCGCTCGGGGTGGACCGTCGCCGGGGTGGCCGCCACCACCACGCCCCCGACGGCCGAGGCGAGCCGCTGGAGCCGCCGCTCGTCGAGCGGCTCCACTGCGCTGGTCCGCAGGCACACCACCTCGGCCTCCGCCGGCACCTGCACCGGCCCGCCCACCACCAGCTGCACGACCGGCCGGCGCGCCGGAGGTGCGGCGGGGAGCTGCGCGCGGGCACGGCCGAGCGCCGCTCTCCGGGGGCCGCGCCGGCTGCGGGCGGGCAGCGCAGCGGCGACGAGGCCCGCCCGGGCGGCGGCCGCACCGAGGCGGGAGCCAGCGGGTTCGCACCATCGGCGGACCAGGCGCAGCCGGTGGTCGAGGGCACCGAGCACGGTCAGGGAGCGGCTCGGCCACGGCACCGCGCAAGTATGGCGTCGCGATCCAGGCGATGCGGCGGCAGCGGTTTCGCTACTGTTTGCGCTCGGCCGGTCCGCGGGGGAGCCGGCCACGATCCACCTCGAGGTCGCGGTGACGAACATGCCACCTACCACGACGAGGGTGCCCACCGTCTATCGGGGCACCGCCTCGCGCGTCCCGCCGCTGCGCCCGTACTTCCGTCGCCTCTTCGGGGCACGAGCCCTGATCGGCAACCTCGCCCGGACCAACCTCAAGGCCCGCCACTACGACACCGCGCTGGGCCAGCTGTGGCTGATCCTCGGCCCGCTCCTGCTCGCCGGTGTCTACCTGCTGCTGCGCCTGGTGCTGCGCCCCGCCGGCAGCGCCGAGGAGGCCAAGGCCATCGTCGCTCAGATGGTCATGGGCGTGTTCGTCTTCCAGTTCGTCTCGGGTGTGATCGTCGGCGGCGGCAGCAGCATCCTCAACAACAAGGGCCTGTTGCTGAACAGCTCGACCCCGCGGATGGTGTACCCGGCGGTGGGCACGGCCGAGCAGGCGTTCGATCTGGGCACCATGCTGGTGGTCCTCTTCGCCATCCGTCTGGTGCTGCAGCAGCCGTTCACCGCGTGGCTGCTGGTGCTGCCCGTGGTGCTGGTGCTGCTGGCCGTCTTCTCCTTCGGGCTGGCGCTGATGGCGGCGACGGCCGCGGTGTACTTCCGCGACACCGTCAACCTGCTCACCTACGTCACCCGGGTGTGGCTGTTCGTGACGCCCGTGCTCTACACCGTCGACGAGATCCCCGAGAACATGCGCAAGTTCATGGCGATCAACCCCCTCTACCCGTTCTTCGCCGTGCTCGACGCCATCTTCAACGGTGTCCGCCCGCAGCTGGGCTACCTGGTGTGGTGTGCCGGCTGGGCAGCCGTCGCGCTGGTGCTCGGCCTGTGGTACTTCCTGGTGAAGGAGAGGGACTTTGCCCTGCGGATCTACTGAGCCTCCGGCGACGAGCGAACCGGCGATCCGCGTCGAGGACCTGCAGATCACCTACCGGACCACCTCCGAGAGGAGCGTGGCGAACGGCCACCGACTGGCCCGGCTGCTGCGGTCGAAGCGCCAGCTCCAGGTCGTCGAGGCCCTCAGGGGCGTCTCGTTCGAGGTGCCCCGCGGCACGGTGCTCGGCATCGTGGGCCACAACGGGTCGGGCAAGTCGACCCTGCTGCGGGTGCTGGCCGGGGTGCTGCACCCCACCGTCGGCTCGGTGGAGGTCTACGGACGCGTCACCCCGCTGCTGTCGCTCGGCGTCGGGTTCAACGCCATGCTCAGCGGCCGCGACAACATCATCCTGGGTGGGCTGTGTGCCGGCATGTCGGTCGAGGAGACCCGGGCCAAGTCCGACGAGATCATCGAGTTCTCCGAGCTCGGTGACGCCATCGACCGGCCCATCCGCACCTACTCCAACGGCATGTACTCCCGCCTGGGCTTCTCGGTGGCCGCCCTGCTCGAGCCGGAGATCATCCTGATCGACGAGGTCCTGGCCGCCGGCGACGCCGGCTTCATGCTGAAGTGCGCGGCGAAGATCCAGGAGCTGGCCGCCGCCGACACCACCGTGATCCTCGTCTCCCACGTGCTCGGTGTGCTCCGGTCGCTCTCCGACACCGTCATGTGGATGAAGGACGGCAAGGTGCTCGACGTCGGCGACCCCTACGAGGTCGTGGGCGAGTTCATGGACGACGAAGGCCTCGACCGAGACGACCTCGACCGCCTCGACGACTGGGTGGCCGAGTGGGCGCGCAAGCTCTGATCGCGGCGCCGCCGGCGTGCGATCAGCCGGAGGACGGCGTCCGACCCCGCCGGGTCCAGCGCTCCCAGACCCACGGGTAGTCCCACACCTCGTCGTGGGTCTCGGCCAGCCGGCGACGGATCCGGCGCCGCCGTCCCGGCGCGCCGGGGTACCACTCGTGGAACTGCACGAGCAGGTCGTCGACCCGCTCGAGCCAGCCGGTGTCGGCGAGCCGGTCGAGCACGTCGTACTCGCCGCCCTCGATGTTCACCTTGAGCAGGTCGATCCGTTCGACGCCGAGCTCCGACAGGACGGCTGCGACGTCGCGGATCTCGATCTCGGCGGCGTCGTCGGAGCCGTGGGTGTCGACGACACGGGAACCCGGGCCCTCGAGCTCCAGCGAGGCGCGCTGGTCCCGGGCGCCGAGGCCGACGGGGACGATCCGCACCTTCGTGCCGTCGCCCAACCGCCGTCGCATCTCGGCGACGTACATCGGTCCCGGCTCGAAGGCGATCACCGACGCGCCGTAGCGCTGCTCGATGGCCCCGGCCCACTCACCGATGAAGGCGCCGGCGTCGACCACGGTGCTCGTCTCGTCGAGGTCGGCGTCGAGCAGGACGCCGGGGTTCAGGGCCATGGCGGCCATGAACTCCTCCATCGACCGTCGGTAGCCGACGGCCTCCATCAGGCCGCGGGCCCGCGGGTCGGCGCCCGACCACCGCCACCGGCGGTAGCGCACCACCGGCTGGCGCAGCGCCGTGGCGAGGCGCTGCCCCGACGGGAGCGGCGGACGGCTCATCGGCTCAGCCGCCAGCGCCGGCGGGGCGCGTCCATGGCGGCGACCTTGGCCCGGCGGCGTTCCTCGCGTGCGGCCACGCGGCGCATGTAGGTCTGCAGCTTCTTCAGGTCGTCGGCGTCGTCGGCTTCCGACACCAGCTCGTACTCCTGGAACTCGGTGACCTCGTAGTCGAGGCCCCGCCAGTAGTACTGCAGCTCGGTCGAGGACCAACCGGCGTAGATCTCGTCCCACGTGAGGCGCTGGAAGTGCGGCTGGAGCACGATCGGGGTGAGCGGCTCGCCCTCGAGCTGGTAGCGGAAGTCGACCGACACACGCATGTTGAGCTCGGTGCAGTTGTGCAGGGCAGCGTGCACGGTCATCGAGGGGAACAGCAGCACGTCGCCGGCGCGGTAGTCGGTGGTGACCCACCGCAGCTCCTCACGCATGTCGTCGGGGATGACGGCGCAGCGCATCCCGGCCGCCATGTGCCGGTCGAGCGGGAGCAGCCCGTGGCGGTGCGAGCCGCGCAGCACCGCCAGCCCGCCGAGGTCGGTGGGGATGTCGCCGACCGGAACCCACGCCGCCGTCAGCAGCGGTGTGCCCTGGTTGTTCGGGTAGTCCTGGTGGGGCGGCGTGGAGATCTCGTAGTGCCCGGGGAAGCCGAGGCGGGAGATCTTGAGCGGGTGCGGGAACGCCGAGGGCCCTCGGACCTGGCGCATGATGTCGAGCAGGTCCGGGTCGTGCGCCAGGGAGTGGAACGACTCCAGGCGCTGGACCGCGTCGTTGCCGACGAAGAACTCGGGCTCGCCCTCGCGTGCGGGCTTGGCCGTGACCACGGCGTCCATCAGGTCCGGGCCGCCACGGATCCACCCGACGGCAGCGAGGGCCTCGAGGATGTCCCGGCGCAGCCCGTCGACCTTCTCCGGGTCGAGCACGCCACGGAACAGCAGGTAGCTGTCGTCGTCGAGGCGCGCCCGGAGCGCATCGGGGTCGCCGAGCAGGTCGTTCGACGAGCGCATGGGCAGGAACGCCCAGTCGTTGTTCATCGGCTGTCCCCCATTCCCCCCGGCCGCCGAGCCCTCGGTGGTGCCGAGGTCCGCACTGTAGACCGGTGATCAGTTCGACGGTCTGGCCAACGCATCGTCGAAGAGCCGCTCGATGTCGCCCACGTGACGCCGGGTGTAGGCGATGGTCAGGTGGCTCTTGTCGTTGAGCACGGCCACGTCGTCGACGACGAAGCGGCACCGCAGGTCGTTGCAGAGCTCTCCGTTCACGTCGAGCACCGGCACGTCGAGCTCGGCCACGGCCGCCGCCTCGCCGGTCCGCAGCTCGCCGCCCACGAGCGCCACCCCCGGGCGCAGGCTGCAGGCGTCGAGGTCGTGAGCGTCCTCGATGCAGGCGATGGGGTCGCGGTCGGGCGAGCCCGGGTTGTCGACCACGCCGGCCACGGCGATGCCCTGCCCTCGGAGCTGCTCGACGAGCTGGGTGTAGGCGTTGGCCCAGAGTCGCCCCTTCGCGTTCTCCGTGGGTGTCCCGGGAGGGACGATCACCCCGGCGAGGTAGTTGCTGGTGTTCGAGATGACGACGAGGTCCGGGTGGATGTCGGCGACGGCCGCCGCTCCCTGCCGCTGGAACTCGGTGCACTCCTCGGCGGTGTTGAACGGCGAGAACACGAGGAGCGGGATCGACGGGCAGGCCGGCCGGTAGATCGTGACCAGCCGCATCCCCTTGGCCTTGGCCGCGTCGGAGAAGGCCAGGCGCCACTGCCCGGCGTGGGAGTCGCCGAACAGCACCACGGTGCGGTCGGCGTTGACGTCGCCGTCGATGCAGTAGCGCAGCCCGTCGGAGCTGGTGCCGTGGGCGGCGCAGGGCGCGTCCTGGGCCCGGCTGCTCTGGGCGGTCTTCAGCACCCGCAGCACCGGGTCGTCGGCGATGGTCCGGCGCCCCGCGGCTGCCACCCCCACGCTGGCCAGGAGCACCACGACGGTCAGCGCCGCCGCCCCGCCGTAGGTGAGGCGGCGGGAGGCGACGAAGGGACGCCCGAAGCGGATCGGGTTCTCGACCAGGCGGTGGGCGGCGTAGGCGACGCCCAGCGACACGACCGCGCCCGCCACCCGCACCTTCGTGCTGTCGCGGTCGAGCAGCTCGACGGCGAGCAGGATCAGCGGCCAGTGCCACAGGTACCACGAGTACGAGAGGCGACCGAGCCACTGGGCGGGGGCGATGCTCAGCAGCCCGCTGAGCGGGTTGGAGGCCTCACCTCGGAGCCGCTCGCCGCCGGCCACCACCAGGAGCGTGCCGAGCACGGGCAGCAGGGCCCGGACACCGGGGTAGTGGTAGCCGCTCGACAGCATGAGGGCGGCGGCCACGATCATCGACAGGCCGGCGGCCACCATGGCGAGCTGCAGCCACGACCGGCGCAGGAGCGCGGGCACCCCGACCAGCGCCAGCAGGCCGGCCACCGCGAACTCCCAGGCCCGGCTCCACAGCCCGAAGAAGGCGAGCGACGAGTCGTTCCTCGTGAGCGCCACCGAGCTGGCGAACGACAGCGCCAGGATGGCCGACAGCGCGACGAGCAGCACCCGGCGGCCGGCTCGGGCCCGGCCGCGGGCGAGCAGCCCGGTGGCGAGGAACAGCAGCGGCCACAGCACGTAGAACTGCTCCTCGACCCCCAGCGACCACGTGTGGAGGAACAGGTTCGAGCTGAGGTCCGCCCCGAAGTACCCGGTGGGCTGCGAGGCGAAGTAGTAGTTCGAGACGTAGAGCGCCGCGGCTCTCGCCTGGGCCGCCGACGACTCCCAGTGCAGCGGGCCCTGCACCACCAGGGCGAGCCCCAGCACGACCACCAGCATCACGGCCAGGGCGGGCACCAGGCGACGGATCCGGCGACCCCAGAAGCCGACCAGGTCGACCCGCCGGCTGGCGTCGACCTCGCGCAGGAGGTTGCGGGTGATGAGGTAGCCGGAGATCACGAAGAACACGTCGACCCCGACGAACCCGCCGCCGAGGTGCGGCAGGCCGGCGTGGTAGGCCACGACGAGCACCACCGCCACCGCCCGCAGCCCGTCGAGGTCGGCGCGGAACCACCGCTCGCCGGACGCCGGCTCTGCAGAGGCCGGCTCGACGGTGCGCGACAACGTGGTGCCGGTCACCGGCGGGTCACCCGCTCACCGGCTGCGAGGAACGCCGAGGGCTGGGCGCTGCACTGGAGGAGGATGTCCTCGAGGATCGCCGCCGACCGGTCCCAGTCGAAGCTGAGGGCGACGTCGCGCCCCTTGGAGGCGATCGACTGGCAGAGCCCATCGTCGGTGGCGGCACGGATGATCGCCCCAGCCATCGCCTCGATGTCCCGGGTGGGCGTGACCAACGCTGTGTCGCCGTCCCGTGCGTAGTCCTCCGACCCGCCGTTGTCGGTGGTGACGAGCGCGCAGCCGCAGGCCATCGACTCCACGGCCGCCAGGCCGAAGCCCTCGGCGATCGCCGGGCTGAGGAATATCCGAGACCCGTTGTAGACCTCGTGGACCAGCGCCTGTTGGGGGGGCGACGCCCGGTACTCCATCCAGCCCGGGAGCTGTCTGACGGTGCCCGTGGTGCTGAAGACCACCGCCTCCAAGTCCGGGACCTCGCGCTTGGCGAGCTCGAGCGCCGCGACCCCGACCTCCGCATCCTTCAGCGGGTGGCTGTTGTAGAGAAGGGCGACTCGGCGCGGGCGACCCTCGATGGGGTTCGAGAGCCCGTACTTCTCGTGGCGGATGCCGTAGGGGAGGTGGAACACGCGGTGCGCGGGGAGCCCCCTGCCGATCGCCAAGCGGCGCAGCCAGCTGGACGTGCAGAGCAGGGGCCCGGGTGGTGAGAGGATCGCGTCTTCGACCTCGGGCGGCAGGATCTGGAACGCCTGGAGGAAGGTGAGCGGCAGCCCTGTGCGGGGAACTCGTGCGTCGAAGCAGAGCGTGAACTGGGCGCGAGGCATCGGGATGCCCACGATGTCGTCGACGACGTGGTGCACGATCTCGGGCTCGATCGGACACCACCACGACAGGTCGGCGACGGACTCGATCCGGCGGCCCAGGAACGGAAGGTGGAACAGGTGCACCTCATGGCCGCGGCGGGCCAGCCCGTTGGCGAACTCCACGATGCCGAGCACTCCGCCTGACGGCTGGTCGGTGCTGGGCACCAGGACGTTGACGTTCACTGCCCCGCTCCGGAGTGACGCACGGCACATAACGGTAGGCGCGAAACGCGCTGCGCGCTCGCCGGATGGGAGAGGGCCGCCGGTTGACCCGCACCGGCGCGCATGTGAGCATCGGTGCGGTTCCACCGAGCCGGGGGGCGTGGTGTTTCGATCCAGCGTTCTGCGAACCGCCCGACGCATGGAGCGCTCGGGCCGCTACGACGAGGCCATCGCGCTGCTGTCGCGCTCGGCCCGATCGAAGCGCGATCCGGAGGTGCTGGAGCTGCTGGCCACCTTGCGGCGCGAGGGCGCCGGCTCCCGTCCGCGTGGCCGCGGGCCGGCCGAGTGGCCACCCGCGGTCGACGACTGCTTCCCGCCGGGCACCACGGTGCCGGAGGTGGCGGCCGGGCGGCTCGACGCCACCGTGCTGCGCTCGGCCATCGTGAACCACGGGTCGTTGCTCGTGCGGGGCCTGTTCGACCCCACCCGGGCCGCCGCCCTCGAGCGCATGAGCCGCACGGCCATCGCCGCCGCGCTGTCCGGCGAGCGCGACCGTGACGGCTGGTACGCCCCGGTGCCGGCCGACCCCGACTCGGGTGTCTCGCAGCGGCGAGGCTGGGTCCGCCAGACCGGGTGCGTCTGGGTCGCCGACTCGCCGCGGGCCCTCGCCGAGGTGCTCGACGCCTTCGACGACGTGGGTCTGCCCGACACCCTCACCGGCTACTTCGGCGAGCGCCCGCTGTTCAGCCTCGAGAAGTCGGCGCTGCGGCGGGCCACGCCGGAGGCCACGCCGGAATGGCACCAGGACGGCGCCTTCATGGGCCCGGGGCTGCGGGCGCTGAACCTGTGGGTCGCCCTCACCGCGTGCGGCGGTGAGGCGCCGGTGCCGGGGCTCGACGTGGTGCCACGGGCCTTCCCCGAGTTCGTGGAGACGGGGACCCGCGGGGCCAAGCTCGACACGTTCGTCGGGCCGGAGCTGGTGGCCGAGCTGGCGGTCGACAGCCCCGTCGTGCGACCGGTCTTCGAGCCCGGCGACGCCATCTTCTTCGACGACCACACGCTCCACGCCACCGGCACCAGCCCCGGAATGGCCGGCGACCGCATCGCCATCGAGTTCTGGTTCTTCGCCGGGGAGAACGTGCCGCAGCGCTACGTGCCGATGGTGTTCTGAGTGGTCTCCACGGGGAGGCGCTGGCTCCCGGACCGCACCACCGGCGGGCGAGGGTGAGCCCCGAGCTGAGCGTCGTGGTGGTGGCCTACGACATGGCCCGGGAGCTGCCGCGCACCATCCGCTCGCTGTGCCCGCCCCACCAGCTCGGCATCGACCCCTCGGCCTACGAGGTGATCGTGGTCGACAACGGCTCGCCGATCCCTGTCGATCGTTCGATCGTGCCCGACGACGCCGGCGTCGAGGTCCGCATCGAGCGGCTCGACCCGGCCCCGCCCTCCCCGGCGGCGGCGGCCAACCGCGGGATCGAGGTGGCGCGGGGCGATGCCGTCGGGCTCATCGTCGACGGCGCCCGCATGGCCTCTCCCGGGCTGTTGGCCACCGCCTCGCTCGGGCTGCGGCTCGTCGAGCGGCCGGTGGTCGCCACCTTGGGCTGGCACCTCGGCGCCGGCCGGCACGGCGACGCCGACAACGCCGGCCACGACGCTGCCGCCGAGGACGCGCTGCTCGAGCAGATCGGCTGGCCGTCCGACGGCTACCGCCTGTTCGAGATCAGCACGCTCGGCAACACGTCGGCCCGGGGCTGGTTCGGCCCGATGGGGATGAGCAGCGCCCTGTTCATGCCCAGGTCGCTGTGGCGCGAGGTGGGAGGCCTCGATGCCGCCTTCGCGCTGCCGGGGGGCGGGCTGGTGAACCACGACCTGTACCGCCGGGCGGTGAGCGCCGAGGGCGCCCGGGTGGTGATGGTGCTCGGTGAGGGCACCTTCCACCAGACCCACGGCGGCGCGACCACCTCGGGGCGCTTCGGCTGGGAGGAGATGCAGGCCGACTACGAGCGGCTGCGCGGCGAGCGGTTCTCGCCCGTCGAGGTCGACCCGCTCTACGTCGGCACCATGCCGGCCGAGGCCCGCCCGCACCTGATGGCGTCGCTGGAGTGGCTCCGGGCTCGCCACGGTGAGCAGCCCGGAGCTCAGCGCAGGCGCTTGAGGTACCCCTCGGCGTTGAAGGTCAAGAAGTACTTTTGGACCTCCAGGTCCGGCATGAAGTCGGGGTAGAGGGCGCCGATCCGCTTGAGGGCCTGGTTGGGCCCTGGCCCGTAGCCGGGCCACACCGGCGCCCCGTTCACGATGGACCCCTCGACGATGGCGTAGCTGCCGACGCTCACCAGTGGGGCGAAGGCGTCGAACTGCACGAGCACCTCGTCCTGGTGGCGGGGCCCGCCGAGCAGGAGCATGGCCCGGCCCGATCCGACCTTGGCCTTGACCTCGTCCTGGACGGCCGCCTCGCAGGGGTCGCCGACCACGTACTCGACGCGGGGGTGCTCAGGGGTGGGCGCGCCCTCGCCCTCGACCACGGCGACCACACGGCCGTGGCCGAGCAGCTCGCAGATCGAGGCCACGAACGCGGTGCGGCCTCCGTCGGGGTCACCGGTGACCACCACCCACTCGGGGCGCACCGTGGAGATCAGCTCCTGGTAGGCGAGCAGGTCGGTGGGCGCCACCTCGACGGTGCGGCCCAGCCAGCTCGTGCCCTTCCACGCCAGGCTCTGCCAGAACGCCTCGGTGAAGGCGACCGACAGCTCCTGGGGCATCGGGACGGGATCGGCCGGGATGCCGTCGGGGCCGCCCACTGCGGGGTGCTCCCAGAACACCCGGGCCGTCTGGCGCCGGGCCCGGGTGCGGCGGGAGCTGTCGGTGATGCTGCCGACGAAGTGCAGGTCCTTGCCCGGTCCGTCGAAGGCGCGGCCGCGCAGCGCCTGGTAGTGCTCGCGGTAGGACTCCAGCAGGTCGTGGCGGTGCTGGACCTCGGTGAGGTTCGTGGTGGTGCCCGAGTGGAGCTGGTGGAACGAGCCCTCGCCGAGGATGGTGACGACGGTGACGTCGGGGCTGGCGCCGAGCTTCTCGAACAGGTCGAGGTTGGCGAAGCCGCCGCCGGGCATGTCGAACGACTCGTCGAACCCGCCGACCTGCTCGATCAGCTCACGGGGGGCGAACAGGCAGTTGCTCTCCCACATGCCGTCGAACCAGTCCCGCTCGCCGATGAAGTGGCCGATGTCGAAGAGCCGGTAGCCGTCGACCGGCCACTCGATCCGCTCGAACAGCCGATCCTCCATGGTGCGGTCGTAGCCGCCGTTCATCAGCTCGCCCTGCTGGCCGGGCCCGACGTACCACTGCTGGGTGGCGACCACCGCCGGGCCGTAGATCGACAGGCCGTGCATGGCGTGGCGCAGCACGCCCGGGGTGAGCACGTGGGCGCCGTCGATCATGAGCGCCAGGTGCTCGCCGGTGGACTCCGCGATGCCCCGGTTGAGGGCGTCGACCGGGGACGACGGGGCGTCGTCGCCCATGTCGACGTAGCGGAACTCCGGGCCGAAGCCCTCGACGTACGCGGCGTCGAGCTTCTGGTCGGGAGACGACCCGTTCTCGACGACGACGACCTCGTAGTCGAGGTCGTCGATGCCCGTCTGGTAGGAGCGCGACAGCGAGCGCAGGGTGCGGGCCGCCTCGCGCTTCATGTTGTAGAAGACCACGACCACCGACAGCTGGCGCCGGTCGACCGGCACCTCGCCCTGGCCGTCGACGGGCTCCTCGACGGCGAGCAGCGAGTCGGGGATGTCGAGGGTGAGGTCGTGCAGCGCCGGGTCGTCGGCGGCGGGCTCGGGCGGCGTGTAGGTGGACTGGAAGCGGCCGACCTTGCGCCAGCGCACACCCCGGTCGTCGGGCCGCCGCATCAGGTCGTCGATGCCACGGGCCGACCGGAACTCGTCGACCTGGGCCTGGCACTCCGGATCCGCGTAGTCGTCGACCACGATGAAGCCGCCGACGGGCACCTTGTCGTAGAGCGCCTCGAGGATCTCCTTGGCGTGCCGGCCCGACCCGGTGCCGATCCGCAGCAGGGCGACCTTGTCGATCTTGGCTCGGGGCAGGGTGCGCCCGAAGGGCCCCTGGAGGAACCGGACCCGCTTGTCGAGCAGGTCGAAGCGGGAGAACGCCTGGCGCACGTCGTTCAGGCTCGGGAGCCACGCCCGCAGCCCGGCCCATCCGGCCGGGACCGGAGCGAGCATGCGGCTGCGGCGCACCTTCTGGAACACGGTGCGGGGTCGTCGCAGCTCGGCCTTGGCCGGCAGCACCTTGGTGGTGCTGGCGGTGAAGGTGTCGGCGACCCACACCTTCGGCGCGGTGACGCCGTGGACGTCGAGGTAGCCACGCATGAACACCGCGGCGCCGCCCCGGCCGGTGCCGCAGTCGACGAGGTCGCCCTCGACGAGCTCGGTGCGGATGGTGTCGAGGTCCTCGTGCAGCGCGTCGAGCCGGACCCGCCCCATGTCGGTGTAGGGCAGGAAGCCGGTGCCGGTCGGGCCCCCGTCGCGCTCGCCGCCGGACTCCCGGGGCGCGCGGATCATGGCGGTGCGGTCCTTGAGGGTCCGCACCGGGTCCCTCAGGTTGCCGGGGTTGACCGTCCGTCCGGTCTCGAGGCAGAGCAGCAGGTAGTCGAGCCGCAGCTCGTTCTCGAAGTAGTGGTCGTCGAGCAGGGCCCCCTTGAGCAGCTTCAGGTAGCGCTCGGCGGCCTCGCGGAGCTGCTCGTCGCGCTGGTAGAAGACGTTGTGCTGGAACAGCACGTTCTGGATGCGGGTGCGCTCGGCCAGCTCCAGCAGCTCGTCTCTGGTCTCGGGCCCCTCGAGCTCGTCGAGGACCCGGGCCAGCTCGGGCTGGCGCTCGAGGCGCTCCTCCTCCACCACGATGGCCAGGCCGAAGTAGATGGGGAGCACCACGACGCGCAGGGGCTTCTCGTAGCCGGCGACGAAGTCGTCGACGCCGGTCATGACGCCGTTGCGCGGGCCGCCCTCCTTGAGGGCGTTGGCCATCGTCGGGTTGATGCCGCCCTTGCCGGGCACCAGCTCCTCGCGGCCGGGCACGATGCCCCGCCGGGCCCACGGCTGGCGGTGCTTGGGCGGGATCTGCTCCGGCGCGTAGTAGAGGTCGCGCCGCCCGTAGGGGAAGCACACGTCGTGCAGGATCAGCACCGGCAGCGGGGCCTGGTGGGCCCGCGAGACGGCGGCGATCTGCTGGAGCTCGTTGTAGACCGTGTACCAGTTGTGGTCGCCGTCGAGCAGCACGGCGTCCATCGGCGGCAGGGTCGTCAGCACGTTGAGGCTGAGGTCCCGGTGGAAGTAGTACTGGCCCTTGAACCGCCGTTCGTGCTCGCTCGGGTCGAACTGCGGCACCGGGTCGATGACGTGCAGCTCCACGTCGGCACCCAGCCGGTCGAGCATCAGCTGGGTGTTGTGCCCGGCCAGGGCACCGATCTCGGTGATCAGCTTGGCCTTGGCCGCCTCCAGCACGGGCGCGACCGCGACTTCCCAGAATGGAAACACCCTGCCCCCCCGGCATCGGCTCCTGTGGCGGGGCAGAGTACCTCCGAGTCGCCTCGTCTGCTCTGCCTCGCGCGTGGAGGCCGGTGGAGCGCCGGCTCAGGTGGCGGGTGCAGGCAGCTGCTTGTAGTTGAGCGACAGCAGCCGCCGCCGGTTCCCGCCGTTGAAGCTGGCGTGCACCGTGCGGTAGTCCCAGACCACGACGTCGCCCGGGACGCTCTCGATCGGGTACGACGGCAGCTCGTCCGGCGCCATCCCGAAGTGCTCACGGATGGCCGCGGGGTCGTCGACGGCACCGCGCACGGTGTGGGCGTAGGCGTCGCGCCAGTGGTTGGTGCCCGGCATCATGCGGATCGTGCCGTTGGTGTCGTCGAGCGCGTCGAGGTAGAGCGACAGCTTCACGTGGTGCTCGTGGAGCGGCGACGCGTAGGTGTCCGGGTGCCACGAGGTGTCGCACGAGAAGAGGTTGCCGTCGGCGGGCAGCTCGACGAAGTGCTCACCGACGAGCGAGTGGACCACGCCGAGGACGCGCGGGTCGGACCCCAGCCCGGCGAGCAGCGGCGACTTGCCGAGGATGTCGTGGACGATCTGGCGCCGCTCGTTGAAGTGGAGGTCCTCGTGGCTCTCGAAGGGCTGGTTGCGCGCGAAGGCCTCCTCGAAGCCCTGTGCGATGCGGTCGATGTCGTCGGCGAACAAGCCCGGCAGCGTCACGAACCCGAAGGTCTCGAAGAAGCGGATCTGCTGGGGCGTGAGCGTGCCGCTGCGCTCCTCCGGCGGAGGCAGCGGCGGATCGTCGGCCAGCGGTGCCGGGACGGGTGTCGCCGTGGTCGCCCCCCGGGCCCTCAGAGCCCGGATCGCCCGGCGCGGTGCGAGCGTTGCCATGCTTGTGCCTCCTTCAGGAAGCGAGAGAACCCCACCGGTCCTAGACTCTAGGGCGCGGTGGTGCGCTCCCACCACCGATCGGGGCTGGGGGGTTCCACATGTCGGTGAACGTCGATATCGAGGTCACCAACCGCTGCAACGCTGACTGCTACTTCTGTCCGCGCGACCAGACGCCGCACGAGGGCCTGATGACCCAGGCGGTGTTCGACCAGACGCTCGCTCGGGCGTGCGAGTACCGAGACGAGCTCCGACGACGAGATCCCCACGGGGCCGACGTCAAGATCAGCCTCACCGGGCTCGGCGAGCCGCTGGTCAACCCCCGGCTCGCCGAGTGGGTCAGGGCGGTCAAGGACGCCGGGTTCACCTGCGTGGTGTCGTCGAACGGCGCCCTCCTCGACGAACGGCGCGGCGGGGCGCTGCTCGACGCCGGGCTCGACGAGATCTGGCTGAACGTCGGAGCGGTGGGGGAGGCCTACGAGGACATCTACAAGCTGCCGTGGCAGCGCACCCACGACAACGTCGTGCGCTTCTCGCAGGCGGCCGCGAGCACGTCGTGCGCGCTCAGCATCGTGCTCGTCAACTACCGACAGGACCCCGTCTACACGCGCACGCTCAAGGAGTTCTGGGCGGAGCGGGGCATCGAGGCCTTCGTCGAGTACGAGATCATGAACCGGGGCGGGTCGCTGTTCGTCGACCACATGCAGTTCGAGGCGCTGCCCCAGCACGCCGAGGCGCGCCGGCTCATCAGCGAGCGCGGCCGGGCGTGGTGCGTCGTGCCGTTCATCTACGTGTTCGTCGGTTACGACGGCAACTACTACCTGTGCTGCTCGGACTGGCGGAAGGAAGCGTCGTTCGGCTCGGTGTTCGAGCGGGCCATCCTCGACGTCACGCGAGGCAAGCTGGAGCACGTGGCGTCGCGCGGCGTGGTGTGCCGCACGTGCAACCTCGACCCGCTCAACACCCTCACCGACGAGATGCGCGCCGCCGACGCGCTGGGCAGCGTGGGTGCCGACCACGCCGCCCACGCCGATGAGATGGTGGCGTTCACCCGGTCGCTGGAGAAGGGCCTGGAGGAGCTGGTCCCGGGCGTCACGGTGGACCTCCCGGAGGAGCCCCGCCGGCGCCCCTCCCTTCCCCTGATCAACGAGTGACGTAGGGAGCAGCCGTGTTCGTCGTCGACTTCGAAGCCACCAACCGCTGCAACGCCGACTGCCACTTCTGCCCCAGGGACCAGACCCCGCACGAGGGCCTGATGACCCAGGAGATCTTCGAGCAGGCGCTGCTCAGAACGATCGAGCTGCGCGACCAGATGGCCCGCACCGGCCTGGAGGACCCGTCGGTCGACGTGAGCATCTGCGGGCTGGGCGAGCCGTTGATCAACCCTCGCACCCCCTCGTGGATCGCCGCGGTGAAGGACGCAGGCTTCACGTGCAGCATGTCGTCGAACGGCGCCATCCTCGACGAGCGGCGGGGGCAGGCGGTGCTCGACGCCGGCCTCGACGTGGCGATGCTCAACGTCGGCGCCGTGGGCGACGAGTACGAGCAGGTGTACAAGCTGCCGTGGCAGCGCACCCACGACAACGTGGTGCGGTTCGTCGAGATGGCCGAGGGCCGTTGCGACGTCGGGCTCGTGCTCGTCGACTTCCGGCAGGACCCGGCGAAGGCGGCCGAGCTCGAGCGGTACTGGCGCGACCGCGGCATCTCGATCTTCTTCAAGTACGACATCATGAACCGGGGCGGGTCGCTCTTCGTCGACCACATGCAGTTCGAGGCCCTGCCCGAGCTGCAGGCGGCACGCGAGCTGCTCGGCCGCAACGGCGGGCGGGCCCTGTGCGCCGCGCCGTTCGTGTACGTGTTCCTCGGCTACGACGGCAAGTACTACCTGTGCTGCTCGGACTGGAAGAAGGAGGTGTCGTTCGGCTCGGTCTTCGACCGGTCGATCCTCGACGTCACCCGGGGCAAGCTCGAGCACGTGCTGTCGCGAGGCACGGTGTGCCGCACCTGCAACATCGACCCCCTGAACCAGCTCACCGACGAGATGCAGGCCGCCCGGCTCAACGGCGACACCGGCTTCGACGCCGCCGCGGCCGCCCGCCAGAAGGTCGACACCAGCACGTGGTTCGAGGGGGTCCTCGAGGACATGGTCCCCGGCGTCACCAAGGGCCTGCCCGGGTCGGGCCGCCGCCGGCGGAGGCTCCTGCCCGTCATCGGCGAGTGAGCCGCCTCAGCGGCGGGCTGCTCGCTGCGCGATGAGCCCCCGTGTGAAGTCGTAGAGCTCGACGTCGAGCGCGTTGTCGTGCTCGATGCGCCGTCGGAACGCGGGGTCGACGTCGACCGGTCGGGTGCGGTTCATGTGCCGCCGGTCGCCGAGGCGCCACCGGAAGCGCCGCTCGAGCTCGCGGCAGAACCGGTCGTAGTCCTCCTGCACACCGACGACGTCGACCGTCTCGAGCGCCGCCTTGGCCGCCTCGAGGCGCTCGGGCCCGAACTCGACCGGGGTCAGCGCCCCGGCGGACATCTCGCCGGGGGTGAGCGAGAACATCTTCACCATGTGGTTGTGCACGAGGCCCTCGAAGCGGAAGGGGTCGTCGTAGATCTCCTCGAGGGACTGCTCGCGTGCCTCCGGTGTCAGCTCCCGGTGGTGCCGGAGGTACGAGAGCGTGCGAGCCACCGGCTCCCGCAACAAGGTGAAGGTGCGGAAGTCGCCGCCGAGCACCTGGGCCGTGCAGAGCGGGAAGTGGCCGGTGACCACCCTGATCTCGTGCTGGCGGGCCTGCCAGCGCTGCTGGAGGTGCTCGACCGACAGCACGGACCTGCCGTCGATCTCCAGCGTGGGGTCGAGGTCGGAGTCGTCGGGGTAGACGGCCCGTTCGCCGAAGCGCTCGCGCAGCTGCGTGGTGAGCGACGTGCCCGCCGCCTTCTGCACGTGGACGAAGAAGAACCGGCCTGTGTCGCGGCGGCGCAGCATCGCGGACCGACCGGCTACTGCGACTTGCACATCCCGGAGGCGACGATCTCGTCGGCGGCCTTCTGGACGGGCCCGTCGCTGGCCAACCCCGACGTCCACAGCTGGACGTCGCCGAGCGTGAACTCGCCCTTGCGGGCCCGCTCGTTGATCTGCGTGGACAGGCAGGAGATGTTGACCCCGTTCATGTCGACCGTGGTGCCGGTCGCGCCGTCGACCATGGACTGGAACTGCTGGTCGACGTTGCTGTCCTTGCTGCTGTCCTTGCTCTGGCCCGAGCCCGACGAGCAGCCCACCAACGCGATCCCCGCCACGAGCAGCCCTGCGAGCACACGAGAGCGCACCATGCCGTCCCCTCCCCACGACATCCGGATGACGGCGGGAGTGTAGGCGCTGGTCGTCGTGCCGTGCTGGGCGATGCGCCGGCCCAGCCGACGGTGGCGGGCTTTGTTAGCCTCGGGCGATGGCGGCTCCGGGGGGAGGCATGCGGATCGGGGTGCTCGAGCCGCACCTGCGCCGCTACGGCGGCATCCGGCACATGCTGGAGCTCTCCAACCACCTCGTCGACCGGGGCCACCAGGTGACGGTCTACGTGCCGCGCAGCGAGTCGCGGACCTGCTCGTGGATGCCGTGCCGAGCCGCGGTGCGGCTCGTCGACGAGGGACGCGACGACGACCTCGATGTGCTCGTGTTCAACGACGAGCCGCAGTGGTTCCTGCTGGAGCGCTTCCCGCGCGCCCGGCGGCGGGTGTTCTACGCCCTCCACCACGGCGCCCAGTACCGCAAGCGGTGCAGCTGGGAAGCCGTCCGTACCGACGTCGACCTGCAGCTCGCCAACAGCGGGTGGACCGCCGACATGATCGAGGCCGAGACCGGCCACCGCCCCGTGGTGGTGCTGCCGGGGATCGACCAGGAGCTGTTCCGCCCCCACGGGGCGCCGGTCAGGTACCCGATCCTCTGCACCGGCGACGCCGAGCGCGAGTGGAAGGGCACCGAGACGGTCCTCGAGGCGGCCCGGCTGCTCGGCCTCGAGGCCGAGGGCTACGCCCACAAGGACCTCTCGCAACCGGCCCTGGCCCTGGAGTACTGCGCGGCGGAGACGTTCGCGGTGGGCAGCTGGTACGAGGGCTTCGGCCTGCCGGGCCTGGAGGCGCTGGCCTGCGGTGTGCCGCTGGTGACCACCGACAACGGAGGGTGCCGGGAGTACGCGGTCGACGGAGAGACGGCCCTCGTCGTGCCGCCCCGGGACGCCGTGGCGATGGCCGACGCCCTTGGCCGGCTGCGCCAGGACCGTCGCCTGGCCGGCCGTCTCTCGGCCAACGGGCTGGAGCTGGTGCGCTCCGAGTTCGGCTGGGACCGGCGCACGGACCGCTTCGAGGAGGTGCTCGCCGGGCTGGTCGAGGGCCCCGGTGCGGCCCCGCCGCCCGGTCGGCCGGCCGTCCCGGTCCGTCCGACGGTCTCGGTGGTGGTGCTGGCCTGGAACAACCTGCCCTACACGCAGGCCTGCGTGGAGAGCATCCGCCGCCACACCGACCTCGAGTACGAGCTGATCATCGTCGACAACGGCTCCGACCCGGAGGCGGCGAGCTACGCCCGCCACGCGGCCGACGTCGCCGTGGCCAACCCGACCAACCTGGGCTTCGCCACCGGCATGAACCAGGGCCTGGCGGCGGCGTCGGGGGAGTACGTCGCCTTCTGCAACAACGACACCGAGCTGCCGCCTCACTGGGCGTCGCAGCTGGTGGAGACCGCACGCAAGCACACCGACGCCGGCATCGTGGTCCCGGCCCTCACCGCGTCGGGCAACCCCGACACGGTGCGCGCCGCCCCGGGCTCGGCAGTGGTCGCCCTGCGCCCGTTCTCGTCGCCCCCGGCGGCGGTGCTGTACCTGATGCCCACCGAGGTGGCCAGGGGGGTGCACGGCTGGAGCGAGGACTACGCCATCGCCAGCGGTGAGGACACCGACCTCGCCTTCAAGGTCTGGGTGAACGACCTCGACATCGTGTTCGACGAGCGGGTGCTGGTGGAGCACAAGGACAAGGCGACGGCCCGGCTGCTCGGTGACTGGCGATCGCTGTGGGACCGCAACCGAGCTCAGTTCGTGCGCACGTGGCAACGGCCCGACCTCGACGTGCCCAGGCTCGACCGGTGCGAACCGGCACGCCACGAGCGCAACCGGGCCATCGCCGCGGCCACGGCCGAGTGGATGGAACGGTGCTTCGCCGCCCAGGCCCGTTCGAACCGCGGTCGGCGCGCCGTCCGCCGCCTCCAGACCCGCCTGGAGGGGTTCCTGCGGCGCGGGTGGGGTCGGGTCGAGGGCGGTGCGCCGGCGCCGGTCGCCCGCGCCGCGGGGTGGTCGAGGCGTCACCTGCGCAGCTGGGCCCGCCCGGGCCGCGAGCAGGGCACCGGCCACCGCTGAGCCTCGGACCCGTCAGCGGTTGCGGTCCCGGAGCTGGCGGCGCCGGCGCAGCTCGCCCCGGGCGTGGCGCACCGGGATGCGGATGCACGCACCGAGGCCGTACCAGACCCGGACCAGCGGCGGCTCGTGGCGCACGTGGGCCACCTGCAGGCGGTACAGGTCCTGGAGCTTGCGTCGCGGCCCCCGCTCGGCGGCGAAGGACTGGCGGCGGTGCGCCCGCAGCAGCACCAGAGGCACCGCCATCCGGGCCAGGGAGGCGTCGATGCGCCGAGCCCGCAGGTAGAGGTCGTAGTCGAAGTACCGCTGGCGGGTGGCGTCGTAGCCCTCGAGGCGATCGAACAGGGAGCGCCTCGCCATCACGGAGGTGTGGACCAACACGTTGCGGGTCAGCAGCTCCCGGTCGACGCGCACGACGGTGGCAGGCGGGTCCGGCACCTCCCAGTCGGCGTGGTCGTGGCCGTTGAAGCTGTAGACGCAGTCGGTGGCCAGCAGGTCGACGGTGGGATGGTCCCGGAAGGCTCGCAGCTGGCGTTCGAAGCGCAGCGGGTGCGACTCGTCGTCGGAGTCCTGGATGGCGATCAGGTCCGCTCGCGCCGCCGCCAGGCCGATGTTGAGCGCCGCGCCCCGGCCGACCTTCCCGGGATGCAGGACGCGGACCCGAGGATCGGTGGCTGCCTCGGCCAGCACGTCGGCGAGCTCGCCACCGATGGTGCCGTCGACGACCACGACGACCTCGAAGTCGGGCATCGACTGGCGCAGCAGGCTCGACAGCGACGACCGCACGAGCACCGGATAGGCCGCGTGGGTGGTCATCAGCGCCGTCACCGCTGGTGCAGCCACCGTGTCGTCCCCGTGTGCCGTCGCTCGCGTGAGGCTCAGCCCACCAGGTCCTCGGTGCTCGAGCGGGGTGCCGGCGCCTGGGCCGCCGCGGGTGGTGCGCCGCCGTAGCCGCCGTAGCCGATGCCGTAGTACTGGCCGAGCGCGGACTCGGTCACCCCGTCGAGGGCGATGCCGATGATCGGGGTGTCGACGTTGCGCAGGCGGCTCACCGTCTGGGTGAGGTGGGACTTCTTGGTCACCTCGGGCACCACCACGAGCAGGGCGCCGTCGCAGTGCTGGGCGAGCACGAGGGTGTCGCTGACCGGCAGGACGGGGGCGCTGTCGAGCAGGATGACATCGGCCCCTGCGCCCTCGAGGCGGGTGAGGACGTCGGCCATCGAGGGGCTGGCGAGCAACGCCGGCGGGTTCCCCGGCACCGGCCCGGCGGGCAGGATGGCCACTACCGTGCCCGGGGCGACCTCGACCTGCCGCATGGTCTCGGGCAGGGTGGAGCGGCCGAGCAGCACGCTCGTGAGCCCGTCGCCGGTGTCGTCGACGCCGTAGATCGCGCCCAGTGCCGGGCGGCGCAGGTCGGCTGAGACGACCGCCACGCGTGAGCCGGCCAGCGCCAGGGTGCGGGCCAGGTTGGCGACCAGCGTGGTCTTGCCCTCGCCGGGCACGGCGCTGGTGACGAGGATGCGCGTGCTCTTGCGTCCCATGGTGGAGAAGCGGACGTTGGCCGCCAGCGAGCGGTACGCCTCCTCGGCCGGGGAGCCCACGTCGACGAGGCGCCGGTCGATGTCGGGGAGGTGGCGCCTGCGCACCTTCTTGGCCCCCCAGAGCGGGATCGAACCGAGGATGGCCAGCCCGCCGGCGAGCCGCGAGATCTCGTCGGCGGTGTTGACCCGGTTGTTGAGCCAGTCGTAGAGCACCACCGCCGCGGTGGCGAGGAAGAGCCCGACGAGGGCCGCCACGACGGCGTTGCGCAACGGCTTGGGCTCGAAGGGGCTCGACGGCGTGGCCGCGGGAGCGACGATGCTGATGGCCCCCGACTTCAGGTCGGCCTCGGTGTCGAGCTGGGTCGCCCGGGTGCGCAGGTCGGCCTGCTGGGAGATGAGCCGGGTCCGCTGCAGGCGGAGCGTCTCGAGGTCGTTGTCGCCCTGGGCGAGGGCCAGGCTGAAGTCGAGCGCCTGCACCTGCTTGGTGAGGTCGTCGGCCACGTTGCGCAGGTCGCTGGCCTGGTTGCGCCGGGTCTGGACGTTGAGGTCCTCCTGCTTGGTGACGTACACGGTGGCCACCGCGTTGGCGGCGTCACGGGCGACGTCGGGGTCCTCGGCGGTGGCCGTGATGGTGACGATGTCGGAGTTGATGTCGGTGCCGGCCGTGACGCTGCGCACCTTCGAGGCGGAGTCACCCAGCGTCTGCAGCGCCGGCTCCTGCACCGCTCGCGACTCGATGAGGAAGCCGGCGTTGCCGACGTCGCGGTTCGGGTTCAGGTCGCCTGTGTTGCTGAACAGGCCGCCGGTCTGGTCGACGGCGTTGACCTCCGTCGTGGCCTTGTAGAGCTTGGGTTGCAGCGACGAGTAGACGAAGGCCCCGATGCCCGCGGCCAGGCCCACGGCGACGATGACCCACAGGCGCCGCTTGACCAGGAACAGGAATCGGGAGAGCTCGAGGTCGTCGGTGTGGTGCGTTTCCATGGCTTCGCTTCCTGCCCCCGGTCTGCGCTGTCG
Source organism: Actinomycetes bacterium (assembly GCA_029782145.1). Taxonomy (GTDB): domain Bacteria; phylum Actinomycetota; class Acidimicrobiia; order Acidimicrobiales; family Acidimicrobilacustridaceae; genus CAMFLJ01. The sequence goes on from JAKOVH010000013.1 coordinate 30,193, forward strand.
GTCCGAGAAGCCGTTCCGGTCACGGAGCGGCGGGCCAGCTGCCTGCATGTCGTCTCGTGGTCGCGGATGTGCAACCTTACTGTTCGACGCCTTGTGGCGAGTGGCGAACGTCACGTGGTCCTGCCCGTTGCGTGGCCGGCCCCCCGTCGCGCCGCCGTTGCTCGATCAGATCGCGGTACTGCTCGACGAGCCACCGTGCCGCGACGTCGGCCCGGTACCGGGCGTCGAAGCGCTGCCGGGGACCGGCCGGGTCGGGTATCGGGCCGCGGGCGACGCGGCCGATGGCGTCGGCCAGGCTGTCGACGGTGGGCTCGCAGAGCCAGCCCACCGACGGGTCGACGAGCTCCGTCAGCGCGCCGTGGCCCGTGCCGAGCACGGGGCGTCCCCGGCTGAAGGCCTCGACCAGCACCATCGGCATCGCCTCGTAGGCGACCGACGGGACGACGACGACCCGGGCGGCGTCCATGAGCCGGTGGACCTCGTCGGGCGCCACCGGTCCCAGGTAGGTCACGTCCGGCCGTCGACGGGCGGCGTCCTCGACGGAGGGCCGCTCCGGGCCGTCGCCGGCGATCGTCAAGGTCCAGCCCGCCGGCGCGGCGCGCTCCCACGCCGCCAACAGCAACGGCACGCCCTTGATGTCCTCGAGACGTCCGGCGTAGAGCAGGCCCCGGCCCGGGGGCTGCACCGGACCAGGGTCGGGGATGCTGTTGGGCTGCACGACGACCCGTTCGGGATCGACCCCGACCGGGCCGGACAGGAACTCGGCGATCGGTCGGCTGACGGCCACGAAGCGGTCGATCGACCTCCACGTGGCGCGGTGACGGGCGAGCGTGGCGGCCATGGTGACGCTCTGGAGGCGCGAGCCGCGGTAGCAGCCGTGGCGGATCGCCGGGATGGCGATGCGCCGGCCGGCGCACTCGTGGCACGGCGCGCCCTCGCGGGTGAACAGCCCGTTGGCGCAGACGTGGCGGTAGTTGTGCACGGTCTGCACCACGGGGACCCCCCGCTCACGGGCGGGCACGATGAAGCCCGGCGAGATGAGCGGGTAGAGGTTGTGGAAGTGGATGACGTCGGGCTGCCACCCGTCGACGATCCCGGTGATGCGGTGGGTGTCGGCGCGCGAGTGGAGAGGGCGGATGGCCAGCCCGGCTCTCTCCGTCCGGCCGAAGCCGTCGATCTCGTCGCTCTCGCGCAGGTAGCCGCGCACGTCGACGCCGGCCTCGCCCAGGGCGGCGATGTCGCGGTCGACGGCGCGGTTCTCGCCCGATGGCATGGCGCCCCGGTAGCGGTTGTGCACCACGAGGACACGCATCAGCCGCGCCTGACGGGCGGGCGGGAGGGGCTGGTCGTCCACTCGACGGACGCCGGTGACGACCACGGAACCGCCGGGGTCGGGTCCGGCGGCGGGTGGACGGCGTCGATCCCGGCGTAGAGGAAGATCAACGTGACGATGCTGGCGAACTCGATGGTGGAGTGGGTGAGGGAGTTCACCCCGAGGGCGACGAGGAACAGCAGCGGGAGCAGGTACCGGTGCCGGCTCCCGCAGCGCACGGCCGCCACCATCGACGAGACGAAGGCGGCGAGCAGCATGGCACCACCGAGGATGCCGGCACCGACGAGCGCCTCGAGCCAGGTGCCGTGCAGGTTCGGTGTGTCCTCGTTCGACTTGATGGAGGCGAACACCTCGTAGCGCGAGCCGGAGCTCAGCCCGAGCCCGTTGAGGGGCGAGCGCCCGAGGGCCCTCAAGCCGTCGTCCCACCACTCGGTGCGGCTGCTCAAGGTGGACACCTCGGCGGTCTTCTGGCCTCGGCTCCACAGCTGGTCGGCGACCCCCACGGTGGCGACCGTCAGGGTCAGGCCCATGATCACCATGGCGACGACGACCGCGGTGTTGCGGCGAGCGAACAGCAGCCGCACGAGGATCACCGCGGCGATGGCCATGAGCCCGGTGCGGTGCTGCGCGGCGGCGGCGAAGCCGACGCCGGCGATCACCGGCAGCCAGTGGATGCGCCGGCGCCCGAGGCCGTAGGCCACGCAGACCGAGCCGAGCAGGCCGATGACGTTGGCCGACAGGTGCGGGTACACGCCCTTGAGGCGGTCCGCCTGGTAGGCCTCCTGCCAAGCGTTCTCGGTGTCGAGGAAGAGCCCCACGATGGTGGTGCCGAGCAGCACGTACACGAACCACATGACGTTCCTGATCGGCACGCTCACCTGACGCCCGAACGCCATGTAGGTCACGTAGGCGACGAGCACGAACACGGTCAGCTCACCGAAGCGGAAGACGGCCAGGCCCGGATGGGTGGCCATCAGGACGGCGATGCCAGCCGCGAACACATAGCCGGCGAAGAGAATGAACGACCGCGGCGGGAGCGGCAACCGGCGCCCACGGCTGAGCACGAGCGAGGCGCACGCGAGCATGCCGGCCACGCCCAGCATGAGGACGCGGAACTGCCCGGCGTTGTCGAGCGGGTTGTCCGCGATGTCGGTGGCGCTCCTGACCCGGAGCACCAGGGTGCTGAAGAGGGCCGCGTACATCGCGGCCAGGGCGTAGGCCTGGGGCAGGTCGTTCGCACCGAGGTGCCGCAGCGCTCGTCCGACGAAGGGTGCCACGAGCACACCGGCGCCGGCGACGAGGAACAGCACGGGGTCGAGCCCGCTGGCGATGGCGACGGCGGTGACGAGGACGAGCACGACCAGCCCGACCACGAACGGGGCGGTGATGCGCCGTGGTACGGGCGCCGGGCGTCGCAGCGGCGGGAGCCCCCCGCTGCCGTTGGTGCGCTGACCCATGGTCCACCTCCGTAGGTCGCCCGCGTGCGGCTCCTGCTCCGAGGGCCGGTGCACCTCCGCGCCCTGGGCCGGCGCGTGGAGCGCGGCCGGGCGGCGCCCTCGAGCGTTCCCGGCCCGGGTGACGAGTCGGTACGCCACCCACTGCGCGAGCGCGATGATGCCCGCCCCGAAGCCGAGCCCGAGGGCGGCGCCTGAGGCACCGGCCTGGGCGGCGCCGATGCAGCCGAAGGCGAAGGTCACCAGGCTCCCGACCACGCTGGCGATGAGGCTGGCGCGAGCGGCCTGGAGGGCTCGGAGGCTGACGAGCGCACCGACGGCGATGGCCGAGGCGACGTAGAACAGGCTGCTCTGGGGCAGGATCGCCGAGGCCTGGCTCCAGGACTGGCCGAGGAGGGCCTCCCCGAGCGAGTCGGGCATGGCGATGACCGCCACACACCACGCGCACACGGCGAGGGTCAGGGCGGCGTTGGCGATCACGATCGTGGAGAGGAAGCGTTCGGGCCTGGTGCGCAGCAGCCGGACCGCCTCGGGGATGCCGACCATCGTCATGGCGGTGATCAACACGTTGAGCGGGCTGAAGAGGACCTGGGCCGACCGGAAGGTGCCCACGGCGTCGAGGCCGGCGACGGAGGAGAGCACGAGCAGCACGCCCTGGGTCGCGAGCAGCGCGGTCATGATCTCGCCGAAGAACGGCCAGGAGAGGTCCTTGAGGCCGACCAGCCATCGCCACGAACCGCGCAACGCCATCGGGAGGCGCTCCACGGCCATGGCGACCACCACGCTGAGGCCTCCGGAGGCACCCCAGACCAGGATCAGCCACCCGACCTGCGTGCTGCCGGCGACGAGGAGCCCACCCACCAGGACGAGCTGGGTGACCGCCCACGCCGAGTCGATGGCGATGGCGGCGAGCGGCCTGCCCTGCGCGAAGTACACCGACCGCATGGCCTCTTGCATGGTGAGGCCGGGGAGGGTGACGGCGAGGGCGAGCAGCGACGTGCGCAGGTCGCCTCCGACGGCGTAGCCGCCGATGGCGACGGCGATGCCCCCCACGAGACCGAGCTCGAAGGCGCCGGCCAGCGCGTGCCGGTAGGCCCCACGGTGGTCGTCGATGCTCTGCGGGTCGGTCAGGTGACGGGTGTGGCGGACCAGCAGGGGTTGGGCGATCACGGCCTGGGTCGCGCCGCGGAACAAGGTGTAGATGGCGAAGGCGAGGGCGAAGGCGCCGTAGGCGTCGGTGGCCACCGATCGCACGATGAGGATGTTGAGGGCGAAGTTCGAGCCGCTGGAGACGACCTGGTCGCCGATGCCCAGCATCGTGCGGCGGCCAGCGTCCTTCTGCCCGTGCAGCCTGGTTCGCCTCACGTCGGCCACACAGGGATCGCCGTCGGCGGCGTCCGGACGATGGCCGCGACGAACAGCGGGTTGTTGCGCAGGTAGCGCCGCCAGAGCCGGCGCGGCTCCTTGCCCAGCCGGTACAGCCACTCGAGGCCGAGGCGCTGGACGCTCGCGGGGGCCTGGTCGAGGAGCCCGGCGTGGAAGTCGAACGCCGCCCCGACGCCCACCAGGACGGGCGCGTCGAGCAGGGGACGCAGGTCGGCCATCCACCGCTCCTGCTTGGGCGTGCTCAGGCCGACCCACACCACGTCGGGCCCCGACCGGTTGATCTCCCGGGCCACGGACCGCTTCTCGTCGTCGTCGAGCGGCCGGAACGGCGGGGTGTGGGTGCCCACCACGTCGAGGCCCGGGAACCGCTCGCCGAGTCGGTCCCGCAGCAGGGGAGCCACACCGTCGCCGCCGCCGTAGAAGTAGTGGCGCCAACCGTGAGAGCTCGAGCGCTCGCACGCCGCGAGCATGAGGTCGGGGCCGTACACCCGCTCGGCCCAGTCGTAGCCGACGTAACGGCTCGACCACACCATCGGCATCCCGTCAGGGCACACCAGGGCCGCGTCGTTGTGGGCCTTCAGCACCTCCGGTGAGCGCTGCGCCTCCATCACGCCGTGCACGCCCGTGATCGTCACGTACCCCTTGTCCCGCTGGTCGATCCGCCGGCCGATCTCGTCGAGGGCGAGGTCGATGGTGAGGGCGTTGACCGCGACACCGAGGACGTTGGTGCGGGGGAGCGGGTGGCCGGGCTCAGGCGGCGGAAGCTGCGGACGACGCGCCGACTTGCTCATCGACCCAACGGTAGGTGACGTCGAGCCCCTCGCGGAGGGGCGTCGAGGGCTCCCAACCCAGCCGGTCCAGGATCATGGTGTTGTCGCTGTTGCGGCCTCGCACCCCCTGCGGTGCGCTGAGGTCGTGGGAGCGCTGGAGCTGCACGCCGGCGATCTCCTCGACGAGGTCGACGAGCTGGTTGATGGTCACGAGCTCCGAGCTGCCGAGGTTGATGGGCTCGAGGATGTCGCTCTCGGTGATGTCCCAGATGCCCTTCACGCAGTCGTCGATGTACATGAAGCTGCGGGTCTGCTCCCCGTCGCCCCAGATCTCGATGGTGTGGTCGCCGCTGCGGGCCGCTTCGCTGACCTTGCGGCAGATGGCGGCCGGGGCCTTCTCTCGGCCGCCCCTCCACGTGCCGTGGGGGCCGTAGACGTTGTGGAAGCGGGCGATCCTGGTCTCGAGGCCGAAGTCCTCACGGAAGTGCCGGCACATCCGCTCGCTGAACAGCTTCTCCCAGCCGTAGCCGTCCTCGGGCATGGCCGGGTAGGCGTCGGCCTCGCGGAGCGCGGTCACGTCCGGTGAGGTCTGGTGCTCGGCGGCGTAGACGCACGCCGACGACGCGAAGAAGTACCGGTCGGCGCGGTGGTGCAGAGCGGCCTCGAGCAGATGGGTGTTGATGAGCACCGACAGCATGCACAGGGCCCGGTTGTTCTCGATGAACCCCATGCCCCCCATGTCGGCGGCCAGGTTGTAGACCACGTCGACCCCGTCGACGGCCGCGAAGCAGGCGTCGCGCAGCCGCAGGTCGAGGACCTGGTTGTCGGCGTCGTCGAAGCGCTGGTACCAGTCCTGCTCGGGCTTGACGTCGACCGCTCGCACGGTGAAGCCGCGGCCGAGGAGGTCACCGACGAGGTGTCCGCCGATGAAGCCGCCGCCTCCTGCGACGAGGGCAACCCTTTTCCGGTTCATCGAGCTCCTTGTCGTGGAGCGAGGTGGTCAGCGACCGCCTCGACGGTGTGATGGGCGCTCACTCGAGGCCGTCCCGGAGGGTGGCGACCAGCGCGTTCGCATCGACGGCGGGGGCGGGCTGGGGCTGCGTGGTGTCGCGCAGGTCGAGCTCGAGCTGGGCACCGTCGCGCAGGTCGAGCACGAAGGCGCCGGTGCCGGCGACGGCGGGCTCGGCGCCGGCCGCTGCGGTCTGGGCAGAGGTGCGCCGGCGGGCGAGCGCCCAGCGGGGCACGTCGTCGAGGGTCACGGCGCCGACCCAGGGCAGCAGCTGGACGAGCGTGCGCCACAGGATCCACATGTCGAGGCGGATGCAGGAGTGCTCGACGTAGTAGAGGTCGTACTCGGGCGCTTCCCCGATGAGCTGGTCGGCAGCGACGCTGACCTGCCAGAGCCCCGTGCAGCCCGGCCGGATGCGCTGGCGCTGGGTCACGAACCACGGCTCGAACGTCGCCGCCACCGACTCCATCTCGGGCCGGGGGCCGACGAGGCTCATCCGCCCGGCGACCACGAGCAGCAGCTGGGGCAGCTCGTCGAGGTGCGTGCACCGCAGGAAGCGCCCGAAGCGCGTGAGCGGCACGGAGTTGAGCTGGTACTTGTTGGCGTACTTCGGCGTGGAGGTGGGCAGCGACCTGATCTTGGCGAACCGGAACGGTCGGCCCTCGAGCCCGAGGCGAGTCTGCGTGAAGATCGGCCAGGCCCGTAGCGACAGCGCAGACCCCAGCGCGAGCACGAGGGCCACCGGCAGGGTCACGATCAGAAGGAAGCCTCCGAGGATGACGTCGAGGACAACTCTTCGCCGCCTAAGGTTCACGTTCCCCACCTCCACCAGGTTTCCGCCGCGTCGAATGACGGGCAACCGCGCCGCTGCGGCCGCGCACGGGCAGACGTTTCGCGCTCATGCCAAACGTCCGTGGTGATGACGACTCGCTCTACTCCCCCCCAAAGCTGTCGGATCGAGCGAGTCGAAGTAACAGGGAGGTCTAGTGGCATCCCGGCGGGGATGTCAATGAAGAACGGGTCGATCTGCTAGCTTCCCCGCCGTTTTTCGCCCGAGCCCCGGCGAATCTTGCGCTGCGCGGTGGGAATCACACTCTACGTGACGGCTCGACCACGCTCAGGCTGGCTCCCAGGCTGCGAGGTCACGGCCCGTGAGGTCACCGAGCAGCTCGACGTCGGCTCGGAACAGCTCGAACAGCTCGCGGCGGTCGGCGGCGGAGAGCCGCGGCCCGCCCCGGCCGCGCCACCGGCTCCGCCGGCGCGTGTTGCTGAAGAGCACCGCGTCGAGGCTCGGCGGCACGAAGCCGGGGTCGGCGCCGACGTGCTCGGCGACCGACCGGTAGACGTGCTTCGGGTCGGAGGTGACGTCGTCGTGGAGCACCACGAGGAGCTGGCTGCCGAAGCGGTCGACGTAGGGCTCGAGGCTGGCGCCGTACCACCCACCGGTGACGAGGGTCTGGGGGCCGCCCCAGCCGGGGACGAACTCCTCGGGCGGGCCGGCATCGAGGACGCCCGACGCGGCGACCTCGCGCACCATGGTGAGGAAGTCGGCCTCGGGATCGATGGTGCCCCACCGCTGGTGGTGGACGAAGGCGGACAGCGCCCGGTCGACCGGGTTGCGCAGCACGGCCACGAGCCTGACGTCGGGCACGAGCGAGTGGATCCGCCCGGCGATGTCGGCCGGCCGGTGGTGCCAGATCATGTAGCCGGGGGTGCCCTCTCCGACCACGGGTTGCCCGGCCCACCCCTCGAACTGCTGGCGGTACCAGGCCGGGCCGTCGTCGCGCACCCGCTCGGGGTCGTGGAAGTACTCGACCTCCCTCGGGGCGACGTAGACGTCGGGATGCTCGGACAGGTTCACCTTCAGCCAGCGGGTCGCGCTCTTCTGGGCGCCGATCACCAGGAACGTGGGAAGCGGGTTCTCGGTCATCGTGCGGGCGGGGGCCTCGGGCGTCATCGGCTGGCCCGACGCCGGCGAACCGACTCGACCGCGGCGACGACGAGCTCCCGACCGGTGGCCGCTGTCTCGAGCCCGGTCTCCATGCCCCGGTAGGCCCGCGGGGCGGCTCGCTCCACGAGCAGGCGGGCGCGGGTCGCGAGGCGGACCCCGCGCGGTGGCGGGCGTTCGCCGAGCTGGGCGTGGAGCTGCCAGTTCACCGCCGACAGGGCACGGAGGTGGCGCTGCATGCGCTCGTGGTCGGTCATGGCGGCCGTCTCCTCGCAGGGATGTCGTTCGTGGGGCGCGGGTGTTGGCGTGTCGAGTCGGTAGAGCGACAGGTAGCGCCCCGCCACGTCGTGGATGGTGGTGGTGGCGAGCTGTCGAGCCCGGCGGGTGGCGCGCACGACCTCCGGCCGGCAGCGGTCGAGGTCCTCGAGCAGCTGGCGGACCGCCCCCAGATCGCTCGGGTCGATCGTCCAGCCGACTCCGTGGTCACGGATCCGGTGGCCGAGGGCCCCGTAGCGCGCTCCGATGATCGGGAGGCCGGCCACCATCGCCTCGGACATCACGTAGCTGTAGGTCTCCGCGTAGGGGCCCGGCAGCAGCACGACGTGGATTCCCGCCTCGTGGAGCAGCCGGGGCAGCTCGGCGTTGTCGAAGGGCCCGTGGGCGTGCACGGCCGGTGCGACGACCTCGAACGCCGGCCCGAAGTGGTGGAGCTCGATGTCGGTGCCGGCGAGATCGGCAGCGAGCTGGTTGACGGTGCTCAGCCCCTTGCGGTGCCAGGCCCGGCCCACGAAGGCGAAGCGGAGCGGTCCGTCGAGGGCGTCCTCGGCATCCCGGGGGCCGAACGCCTCGGCCCCCACGAGCGAGCCGTGACCGATGATCGCGACCCGGTCCTCGGGCAGGTCGTACGCCCGACGGACGTGGTCGGCGGCGGTCACGTCGGGGGCCACGAACCGGTCGACGGCGCCGAGGTGCGCCTCCACCGTGCGGCGGTGCGCGACGAGGTGCTCGATCGAGGTGCCCACCCCCGTCCGCGGGAGGCACCGGGCGCACACGGCCAGGTCGTCGGGCACTCCGCAGTGCCTGCGGTCCTGGTAGAGCAGCGAGTGGTTCGGGCAGGCCAGGTAGTAGTCGTGCAGGGTGCACACGACCGGTCCCGGGAACCGCTCGCCGATCCGCAGCGGTGCGAGCGAGTGCCCGATCAGGTTGTGGAGGTGGAGGGCGTCGAAGTGGTGCAGGTCGAGCGCCATCGCCAGCGCCCCGCCGGCGACCTCGTCGTCGACCTGGGTGACGCGAGCGGGGCCGCCAGGCAGCAGGTGCTCGTGGGTTGCTCGGCGACCGTCACGGGTCATGGTGGACGACCGCAGCAGGAAGCCCGACTGGACCGGGAACAGCACCGAGGCGTCGACCCGGTCGAACAGGGCGTCGATGAGCGCGTCGACGTGGCGTTCGGTGCCGCCGGGAGGGTTCGACGGCCGGTGCAGGACGTGCAGGACGTGAGGCCGCTCCGGCCGCCGGTCGTCGAGGCCCTGGTTCAACGCCTCGAAGCAGACGGCGAGGGGCTCGTGGCGGCGCTCGCGACGGTTGGAGGGCTCGAAGAACGGATACCGCTCCCGGAGCAGGGCGGCGGCCCGGGCCATCCCGGTGATCCGGTCCGGGCCGAACGAGCCGCCCTCGGCGTGGAACACGAACGCCCGGTCGTCGACGAGGTGGACGTACCCCAGCCGTGTCGCCCGCAGGCAGAAGTCCACCTCCTCCCCGTAGCCCCGACCGAAGGTGGCCTCGTCGAAGGGCCCGCACCGGTCGATCGCGTCGCGCCGGATCAGCATGCAGAACCCCACGCCGGTGATGACCGCCGGGCGCACGCCGAGGCCGTTGCGGGCGACGAACGCCGCGCAGTCGTCGATGCGGGGATCGGTGCCGTCGAGGCCGAAGCGCTCGATGACGGACCGCGGGACGGTGCAGATCGAGCCGGCGTTGGTGAGCGGGGTGACGGTGGCGACGTCAGGCGTCGACGTCGCCGTGGCGCAGAGCCGATCGAGCCACCCCTCGGTCACGACCGTGTCGGCGTTGAGCAACACGACATCGCCGGTCGTCGTGGCCATGCCCCGGTTCACCGAGCCGACGAAGCCGCGGTTGGTCGTGTGGCGCTCGGCGCGCACGGGCACGGGGTGCACCGCGGCGCCGAAGCGCTCGACGAGCTCGCGCACGGAAGGGTCGGGGGAGCAGTCGTCGATCAGCAGCAGCTCGTGCGGCGTGCGCGTGGACGCCGCATGGCGCACCAGGCTCTCGAGGCACCGCTGCGTCGCGTCGGGGTCGCCGTAGATCGGGACGATCACCGTGACAGGCGTGGGCGCGGTCACGCAGGCTCCACGTCGAGGGGCCTGAGGGGTCGGGGGCCGGAGCTGAGCCGGTTCACGAGCTGGGCGAACGCCTCGAGGGCGACGTCGGGGCCGACCCGTGCCCTCACGGGAGCCGTGGTCGCTCCCCGCCGCCAGCTCAGCACCTCGAAGCCGGCGACGTCGTCGTCGAGCTCGATCCGGATCGGTGGCGGGCCGCCGAGCGCGCTCCACTCGTCGAGCGACCGGCGGCCGGCGTCGTCGAGGGGGACCACGATGTCGGGGTCGAGCGCCGCGCTGCTGGCGTGCACCGGTGCGCAGGGGCGGGTCATGTGGCTACCGGGCGGGAGGGCCGGTAGCGCCATCCGGGCCTCCACGTCGACGGCGAGGGCGGCGTCGACCAGGGCGTGCACACGTTCGTCGACGGGGCCGGCGGCACCCTGCACGAACAGCACGACCGGCCGCACGGGGAACGGCGAGCGGGCGGCGGGCCCGGCCGGGAGGATCTCGGCGGGCGTCGCCCGGGGGTCGTGGCAGTGCGTCCCGCGATCGACGAGCACCGGCCCGGGGCGGTCGGTCCTCAGCCGGTCCTGGTCGTCGTCCCGGACCAGCACGGCGGCGCCCGCCGGGGCCCGGGCGACCCGCTCGACGGCGGTCAGGGGGAGCAGCGCCAGGCGCTCGGCGTGGGTGCGGTAGCTGGCCCCGGGCGGCAGCGGACCGGTGGGCGCCGCCACGCCCACCACGTCGGGCGGTGCCGTCGAGAGCTGCCGGGCCAGCCGGTCGATCATGATCCAGTCGATGACCGACCCGGCCGGCACCCGCAGCCCGGGCACGTCGGCGCCGACGGCGGTCGAGCCGCCGGGAAGGTCGTCGGCTGGACCCACCGACGGGCGGCGAGGAGGTGGTCGTCGCCCGGCTCCTGCCATCCTCGGCTCCCCGTCCCCCTCGGCCCCTACCGGCACGTCGTCGCCCGACCGCTCACGGCGGGACCACGGCCCCTCCTCCGCAGTGCCGGCCGATCGTAACGCCGGGGTCGTTCGCTGACCACAGGTCCGCCGCGCCGCTCACCGCTGTGCCATCGGGCGAGCGACCCGGTCGTCGGGCGTGACGATCGGGTCGGTCAGCCGAGCTGGGCGCGCAGGGTCTCGACGTCGGTGGCGGGCATGGCGCACACGTAGCCTCGGCACACGTAGGCGCGCCCATCGGCCCCCGACTCGTCGCGGCCCTCCCACAGCGGGGAGCCGGTGGGCTCGCCCCACGCCAGCACCGCCCGAGGCAGCCCGTGGCGCCGCACCTCGGCCAGCAGGTCCGGCCGTTCTCCGGTGACGACCACCTCGGTGGTTCCGAGCACGAGCAGCTCGACGGCCAACAGCAGGTGGCCGAACGCCATCGGCACGCGAGCCGCGGGCTCGGCGAGGAGGCGCACGATGGCCTCGGCCCGTTCCCGCAGCGCCTCGTCGCCGGTGAGCGCACCGAGGCGGAGGAGTCCCACGGCCGCCAGGCTGTTGCCCGAGGGGACGGCGTTGTCCATGAGCTCCTTGGGTCGGGTCACCAGCGCCTCGGCGTCGGAGCCGGTGGTGAACACGCCGCCCGCCTGGTCGTCCCAGAACAGATCGATGAGGGCACGGGCCGTGGCGGCCGCCTCCTCGAGCCAGCGGGCCTCGCCGGTGAGCTCGGCCATGCGCACGAAGGCCTCCACCAGTGCCCCGTGGTCGGCGGCGTAGGCGCGGATCTTGGCCTCGCCGGCGTCGGGCCCGGCTTCGACGGGGCCCTGCCAGGTGCGCAGCCAGCGCCCGTCGGCCCGTCGCAGCTGCGAGCACAGGAACTCGGCGTTGGCGACGGCCGCGTCCTTCCACGCGGGGTCGCCGGTGGCGGCCGCCGCCTCGGCGAGGGTGGCCAGCATCAGGGCGTTCCATTCGGTGAGGACCTTGTCGTCGAGGCCGGGCCGCACCCGCTGCGCTCGTGCGTCGAGCAGCTCCCGGCGGGCTCGTTCGACCGGCTCGGGTCGGAGGAGGTCGCCTCGCACGGGGCGCTCGAGGATGTTGGTGCCCTCCCAGTTGCCGGCGGCGGTCACGCCGTACCAGCCGATGGCCGCGTCGGCGTCCGGGCCGGCCACCTCGCGCACCTCCTCGAGGGACCACACGTAGAACTTCCCCTCGACGCCCTCGGAGTCGGCGTCCTCGGCGGAGAAGAAGCCCCCGAGCGGGTGGCGCAGGTCGCGCAGCACGTAGCCGATGGTCTCGTCGAGGACCTGGCGGTAGCGGGCCTCGCCGGTGAGCTGCCAGGCGTGCAGGTACACCCGGGCCAGCAGGGCCTGGTCGTAGAGCATCTTCTCGAAGTGGGGGACCAGCCAGCGCCCGTCGGTGGAGTAGCGGGCGAACCCTCCGCCGAGGTGGTCGTAGATGCCGCCGCTGGCCATGGCGTCGAGTGAGAGGAGGGCGACCTGCAGGGCGGCCGGGTCGCCGGTGCGCCGGTGGTGGCGCAGCAGCAGGTCGATCGACATGGTCTGGGGGAACTTGGGTGCACGCCCGAAGCCTCCGTCGCGCGTGTCGGCCTGGGCGACGAGCGCGTTGGCGGCGGCGGTGAGGACCTCGGCCCCCGGTGGCTCGGCCGACGGGGTGAGCTGCTCACCGGTGGCGATGGCCTCGGTCACCTGCGCCGCCTGCTCCTCGAGGTCGGCGCGGCGGGTGCGCCACAGCTCGTCGATCCGCTGGCACAGCTCGGCGAACCCGAGGTGCCCGCCCCGAGTGGCCTTGGGGAAGTACGTCCCCGCGAAGAACGGCCGGCCGTCGGGCAGGCAGAACACGGTCATCGGCCAGCCGCCGGAGCCGGTCATCGCCTGCACCGCGTCCATGTAGACGGCGTCGACGTCGGGCCGCTCCTCGCGGTCCACCTTGATGCTCACGAACAGGTCGTTCACCAGGGCGCCGATGTCGGGGTCCTCGAACGACTCGTGGGCCATCACATGGCACCAGTGGCACGACGAGTAGCCCACCGACACCAGCACCGGCACGTCGCGGCGGCGGGCCTCGGCCCACGCCTCCTCGCCCCACGGGTACCAGTCGACGGGGTTGTCGGCGTGCTGGCGCAGGTACGGGCTGGTCTCGGCAGCGAGGCGGTTGGCCATGGCCAGGCACGCTACCGACGCACCCCCCGTTCTGGTGGAGGGTCGCCCCCGGGTTCCGGGGGCGGACCGCCACCAGAACGAGAGGGGGTGGCCTCGGAGAACGAGAGGGGATGGCCTCGCAGAACGAGAGGGGGTGGCCTCGCAGAACGGGAGGGGGTGGCCTCGGTCGGACATGATGGGGCCATGCCGTCCGCCTCGACCCTCGCCGTCACCCCGACCGGTGGGCACCTCGGTGCGACCGTGCGGGGAGTCGACCTCCGACGCCCGCTCGCCGCACACGAGCTCGATCAGCTGCGGCGCCTGCTCGACGAGCACCTCGTGCTGTTCCTCCCCGAGCAGTTCCTCGACGACGACCAGCACCTGGCCTTCGCCCTGCAGTTCGGCGAGCCCTACGTACACCCCATCGCCCGGGCCGGCGGGCGCACCGAGGCCGGGTGCGAGCACATCGTCGACGACGTCGAGCACCCGCCCTTCCAGGACCGTTGGCACACCGACGTGAGCTGGGACGTGGCCCCGCCCAGCCACGGCACGCTCCGGGCCATCGACCTGCCGGCGAAGGGCGGCGACACCATCTGGTCGAGCATGTACGCCGCGTACGACGCCCTGTCGCCGGTGATGCAGCGAGTCGTCGAGCCGCTCGAGGCGTTGCACACCATGGGCGCGTCGCGGGCGTTCCTCTCCAAGGCGGGTCCGGAGGCCGTCGCTCGGGCCGCCGAGGCGTTCCCCGGCGCCGTGCACCCGGTGGTGGGCACCCACCCGTCGACCGGGCGCCGGTACCTGAACGTGAACCGCGAGTTCACCGCGTCGATCGTGGGCATGACCGACGAGGAGAGCGCGGTGCTGCTCGACTTCCTGACCCTGCACGCCACCAGCCCGAACTTCCAGGTGCGGCACACGTGGACCGTCGGCGAGGTCGCCATCTGGGACGAGCGCGCCACCCAGCACTTCGCCGTCGCCGACTACCTGCCCGCACGACGCGAGATGGGCCGCGTGGCCGTCGTCTGACGAGCGCTCGCCTCATCCCGCCGACATCGAGGAGACGACATGACCGCAGCCGCGTCCGCCGTGCCGAGGATCCCGCTCAACGACGGCACGTCCATCCCGCAGCTGGGCTTCGGCGTGTTCAAGGTGCCCGCCGAGGAGACGGCTCGCATCGTGGGCGACGCCCTGCGCACCGGCTACCGGGCGATCGACACGGCCTGGGGCTACTTCAACGAGGAAGGTGTCGGGCAGGCGATCCGCGACTCGGGGCTCGACCGCGACGAGATCTACGTCACCACCAAGGTGTGGAACTCCTACCAGGGCAGGGAGAAGACGCTCGAGTCGTTCGAGACGAGCATGGCCAACCTCGGCCTCGACCGCCTCGACCTGCTGCTCATCCACTGGCCGGCGCCGGCGAACGACCTCTACGTCGAGACCTGGCGGACGTTCGTGGAGCTGCGCGAGAGCGGCCGGGTCACCTCCATCGGCGTGTCGAACTTCGAGCCCGAGCACCTGGGCCGCATCATCGAGGCCACCGGTGTGATCCCGGTGCTGAACCAGGTGGAGCTGCACCCGTACCTCCAGCAGCCGCAGCTGCGCGACTTCCACGAGCTGCACGGGATCGCCACCGAGGCGTGGGGACCGATCGCCCGGGGCAAGGTGGCCGACGACTCCGTGCTGCAGGAGATCGGCGCCGCCCACGGTAAGAGCGCGGTGCAGGTGGCCCTGCGCTGGGAGCTGCAACTGGGGATCGTCACCATCCCGAAGTCCGACCACGCCGACCGCATCGCCGCCAACTTCGACGTGTTCGACGTCGAGCTCACCCCCGACGAGATGGCCCGGATCGCCGCGCTCGACATGGGGGAGCAGGGGCGCACCGGCCCCGATCCCCGCACCTTCAGCTGAGTGCTAGCTAGCGGCCCTCGAAGCGGGGCGGGCGCTTCTCGGCGAACGCCCGCATGCCCTCCTTGGCGTCCTCGGAGCGCATCACCGGCACCACGTGGGAGATCTCGATGGGCTGGGCCTCGGCTTCGGGCAGCCAGCCGGTCTCGACCACCGACGCCTTGGCGGCAGCGACGGCGAGCGGTCCGTTGGCGCAGATCACCTCGGCGATCTCCCGGGCCTTCGCCAACGACTGCCCCGAGGGCACGAGGTGGCTCACCAGCCCCCACTGCAGGGCCTCCTCGGCGGTGAGGACGCGGCCGGTCAGCAGCATGTCCATGGCCACCGCGTAGGGGATCTGCCGCTTGAGCCGCATGGTGGAGCCAGCGCCCGCGATCAGGCCCCGCTTGACCTCCGGCACCCCGAAGGTGGCGTGCTCCTCGGCGATGCGGATGTCGGTCTGCTGGAGCATCTCGCAGCCGCCGCCCATGCACTGCCCGTTGACCGCAGCGATGATCGGGGTGCGGCACCAGTAGGTGAGGAGCAGCCCCCGGCCGGTGATGCCGGGGTCGTCCTTCAGGCGCTCCTGGATGCGGCGGGCCTCCTCGGTGACCTCGCCCGACATCCAGCCGTCGGAGAGGTCACCGCCTGAGCAGTAGGCCTCGGCGCCGGCGCCGGTCAGGATGATGCACCGGATGGAGTCGTCCTCGTCGGCCATCTGCCACGCGTCGGCGAAGCGGACGAGCATGTCGGGCACGAGCGCGTTGCGGCGCTCGGGCCGGTTCATGGTGAGCGTCAGGACGGGGCCGTCCCGTTCGACCAGCAGCGTGGGCCCGTCGGCCATGGTCTCCCCTCTCGGTGGTGGCGCCGGCATGGCGTCGGGGCACCTTGCCACGTCCGCCACCGGCCGATCAGCCCGAGCCGAGCGCTCGTCGCTGCACCTTGCCGAGCAGCGTGCGGGGCAGCGCTTCGACCAGCTCGATCTTGCGCGGCGCCCAGTACGCCGGGAGCTTCTCCTTCACCGCCTCCCGGAGCCGCTCGAGGGTGGGCGGGTCGGCCCGGTCGGCAGGGACGGCGACGGCCGTGACGATCTGGCCCCACTCCGGGTCGGGGCGGCCGACGACGGCCACCTCGGCCACCGAGGGCAGCTCGTGGAGGATCTTCTCGACCGGGGCCGGCCACACGTTCTCGCCTCCCGTGATGATCAGGTCGCTGCGGCGCCCGTGCACGGCGAGGGCACCGTCGGGGCCGATGGCGCCGGCGTCGTCGGTGCGCAGCCACCCGTCGGGGGTGCGGGGGTCGGTGCCGTCGCGGTAGCAGCGCAGGAGCATGTCGCCGCGGACCTGGATCTCCCCGTCGACGACGCGCACCTCGACGCCGGGGAGCGGGCGACCGTCGAAGACCACGGCGCTGCCGGTCTCGGTCAGGCCGTAGCTGATCCGGCAGTTCGGAGGGACGACGGCTGGGGGAGCGGAGCCGCCGACGATGATGCGCCGGAAGGCGGAGGGGTCGAAGCGGGCCAGCGCCGTGGGCACCAGCGTGGTGAGGGTGGCGCCGCGCCGGGCGGCGTCGAGCACGGCGTCGGCGTCGAAGCCGTCGTGCACCTCGAGGGGCATGGCGTAGGTGAGGGCGCGCACGACCACGGCCAGCCCGGCGATGTGGGACAGCGGCAGGCAGCACAGCCAGCGATCGGCCGCCGGCTCGACGCCGAGGCCGGTGGAGGTGGCCACCGCGGAGGCCCGCAGCGACTCGTGGGTGTGCACGACGCCCTTGGGCACGCCGGTGCTGCCGCTGGTCGGCACCACGAGGGCGTCGCCCTCCTCGACCGGTCGGCCGCTGGGCACGATGGACTCCTCGCCATCGTCGCCGATCCAGCGGGTGGGGGCGAGGGCCGCCACCGTCGTCTCGATGGCGGGAGGCGGGAGCCGGGGATCGACGGGCAGCGCGGCGTCGCCACGGTCCCACACCCGCAGGAGGGCGTCGACGAGAGGTTGCCCGGACCGGCACACCGCCACCAGCTCACGCATCGGCCAGAGGCTAGATCCGGACGATTCGGCCGGTCGCACGCCGAGGCGGCAAGCTGGCCGGCCATGAACGCCTGGATCGCCGGGGCCCGGCCGCGCACCCTGCCCGCCGCGGTGGTGCCCGTGCTCGTCGGGACGGCGGCGGCGGCCGGGATGGACGGTGACACGAGCGCGCTCAAGGGCGTGATCGTGTGGCGGTTCGTGGCCGCAATGGTCGTGTCGCTCGCCTTGCAGGTGGGGGTGAACTACGCCAACGACTACTCCGACGGCGTGCGCGGCACCGACGACGAGCGGGTCGGACCGCTGCGCCTGGTCGCCTCGGGCACCAAGCCGGCCGCCGCGGTCAAGGCCGCGGCGTTCGCCGCCTTCGGCGTGGCGGCGGTGGCCGGGCTGGCCCTGGCGGCGACCACCACCTGGTGGCTCGTGGTGGTGGGTCTCGCCGCCATCGCCGCCGCGTGGTTCTACACGGGCGGCCCGAGGCCCTACGGCTACGCCGGGTTCGGCGAGCTGTTCGTGTTCGCCTTCTTCGGGGTGGTGGCCACCACGGGTTCGGCCTTCGTGCAGATCGAGCGGGTCACGCCGTTGACGTTGGCGGTCTCGGTGCCGGTCGGCATGCTCGCCGTGGCCCTGCTGGTGGTGAACAACCTGCGCGACATCCCCGGCGACACCGCGGCCGGCAAGCGCACGCTCGCCGTGCGCCTGGGCGACCGGCGCACGCGCGTGCTCTACACGGCGCTGATGTTCCTGCCGTTCGTGATCACGCCGTTCGTCGCCGGCCTGAGCGGCCGCCCGCTGGCCGCCGCCAGCCTCTTCGTGCTCGTGTTCGTCAACAAGCCGGTGCTCGACGTGCTCCAGGGCGCCAAGGGCCCGGCGTTGATCCCGGTCCTCGGCGCCACCGGCCGGGTGCAGCTGCTCTACGGCGTCGCCTTCGCCGCCGGCCTCTTCGTCGGCGGCTGAGGTCGTCCCCCGGCTGGCTCGCTCGGCGCGGTGGCGCGCTCAGGCGGCGGGGTGGCTGCGGAGCCACCGGCGGACGATGGAGGCCGTGTCGAGGGGGCTCTCGAGGTGGGCGCAGTGGCCGGCCCGGGGCACCAGGGCCACGGTGGCGTTGGGGCCGATGGCGCGGGCCAGGCGAGCGGCGAGCGCCGAGAACTTGGCGTCGTCGACCCCGGCCATCACCAGCACGGGCACGTCGATGGCGCCCAACCGGTGCCACAGCGGCTCCTGCGTGCCCGTGCCGGCGAGGCGCAGGCTCGACGCCAGGCCCGCGGCGGTGTTGGCCAGCCGCTCGGCCCGGGAGGCGGTGGCGGACGTGAGGCCGGCGAAGAGCGGCTGGCCCAGCCACTCGTCGACGAACGCCTCCACCCCGACGTGCTCGAGGTGCTCGGCCAGCGCCTCGTCGGCGCGGCGGCGCGCCGCACGCTCCTCGGGGTCGTCGAGGCCGGCCGTGGCACCGACGAGGACGAGCCGCCGCACCAGCTCCGGTCGGTCGAGGGCGAGGTGCAGAGCGAGCCGGCCGCCCATCGAGTAGCCGACGTAGGTGGCCGCGCCTCCCGCGTCGCCCACCAGAGTGGCGCCGGTCGGGAGGTCGGCCCGCACGCCCGACGAGCCTCCGTGGCCCGGCGCGTCGACCAGCACCAGCTCGTGGTCGCGCGCGAGGTCGTCGGCGAAGGCACCCCAGCAGCGGGCGGTCTGGGTGAAGCCGTGCACCAGCACCAGCCGGTCGGCGCCCGGGGGCCCGACGAGCTCGGTGTGGAGCGGTCCGGGCGGCGGCGACGTCACGGGCCGCAGCGTAGGGCCACCACCGGGCGCCACCCGTAGGCTGCGGGCGTGCCCGACCCGACCTCCGACCGTCCCGACCTCGCCGTCGCCGGGCAGGGCGACCTCAACGCCACGTTCTGCGCCACCCTGGTCGACGAATGGGCCCGGGCCGGCCTCACCGACGCGGTCGTCAGCCCCGGGTCGCGCTCCACGCCGATGGCGCTCGCCCTCGCCGCCGACCATCGGCTCCGGGTGCACGTCCACCACGACGAGCGCTCCGCGGCCTTCGTCGCGCTGGGCCTCGGGCGGGCGACGGGACGGCCGGCGGTCGTGCTCACCACCAGCGGCACCGCGGCGGCCGAGCTGCACCCGGCCGTGGTGGAGGCCGATCTCGACCGGGTGCCGCTGCTCGCCGTCACCGCCGACCGTCCGCCCGAGCTGCGCGACGTCGGCGCGCCGCAGACCATCGACCAGACCCACCTGTTCGGGCGGGCGGTGCGCTGGTTCGCCGACCCCGGGCCGCCCGACGTGGTGGCCGTGGGCGCGTGGCGCAGCCTCGCCTCCCGGTGCGCGCTCGAGGCGTCCGGGTCGCCGGCGGGGCCCGTGCACCTCAACGTGCCGTTCCGCGAGCCCCTCGTCGGTTCACCGCTGCCGCTTCCCCACGGCCGCCCCGGCGGCGGCCCCTGGCACGAGGTGGTGGCCACCAGCGGAGTGCTCACCCCTCCCGATCGCCACGCCGTGGCCGACCGGCTGCGGGGCCGGTCCGGCGTGATCGTCGCCGGTGCCGGCGTCGAGGACCCCGAGGCCGTCCTGCTGCTGGCCGACGTGCTGGGTTGGCCCGTCCTGGCCGACCCGCGCAGCGGCTGCCGGCTGGCCCATCGGCGGGTGGTGGCCCACGCCGACGCCCTGCTGCGGGTCGACGGCCCCCATCTCCTGGCCGACGCGGTGCTGCGCCTCGGGGCCCCGCCCGCCTCGAAGGTGCTGAACCAGTGGGCGGCGTCGCTCGACGCCGTGCACGTGCTCGTCGACCGAGACGGGGCCTGGCTCGACCCCGACCGCACCGCGTCGCTGGTGGTGGCCGCCGACCCCGGGCTGCTGTGCCGGCACCTCGCCGCCGAGCTCGAGCACGAGGCGGCCGGGCCCGCGCCGGCCGGGATGGTCGCCGCGCCCGACGCGTGGGCGAGGCACTGGCGCGTGGCCGACGACGCCGCCGAGCGGGCCATCGCCGAGGCGCTCGCAGGGCGGGAAGCCCCCACCGAGCCCGGCGTCGCTCGGGCCGTCGCCGGTGCCCTGCCCGAGGGAGGGGCGCTCGTCGTGTCGTCGTCGATGCCGGTGCGTGACGTCGAATGGTTCGCCGGCTCACTGTCTGGGGTGAGGGTGCACGGCAACCGCGGCGCCAATGGCATCGACGGCGTGGTGTCGACCGCGGTCGGCGTCGCCCTGGCCGGTGGCCCCACCGCCCTGCTGATCGGTGACGTGGCCCTGCTCCACGACACCAACGGCCTGCTGGGCCTCGCCGACCGCGGCGTCGACCTGTGCATCGTGGTGGTGCACAACGACGGGGGCGGCATCTTCTCGTTCCTCCCTCAGGCCGAAGCGCTGCCGCAGGACCGGTTCGAGCAGCTCTTCGGCACCCCTCACGGCGTCGACCTCACGGCCCTCGCCGTGGCCCACGGCCTGCCGGTGATGGAGGCCATGGACGACGAGTCGGCGGAGGTGGCGGTGCGGGCGGCGGTGGCCGCGGGCGGGGTGCACCTGGTGGTCGCCCGCACCGACCGCCGTCGCAACGTGGCCCTGCACGAGGAGCTCCAGGCGGCCGCGGCCGCGGCCGTGCGTGCCTCGCTGCTCAGCCGCTGAGCGTCCCGAGGCGTGCCGGCGGGGCCCCGTGCCCGTCACCGTCGGGCACCGGTGCCCCGAACGCAGTGGTCAGCGGCACGTGGCCGGCCCACACCGGCCAGGTGAGGTCGGCCTCGTCGTCGATCGGGCCACCGGTGCGGACCTTCACCGCGCCCTCGGCGATCGGCAGGCGCAGCACCGAGGTGGCGTCGAGCTCGGCGTCGGTGGGCGGCCGGGCCTCGGCCGAACGACCGGGTGCCAGGTGGTCGACGAGGGCCGCGGAGGCAGCCCGCTTCTCGTCGACGTCGACCACCGTCTGCATCGTGCCGAACAGCACCACCGACCGGTAGTTCATCGAGTGGTGGAACGCCGAGCGGGCGAGCACGAGGCCGTCGAGGATCGTGACCGTCACGCACGCCGGGGCGCCGGCTGCCAGGGCCCGCAGCAGGTGGTTCGCCGGCGAACCGTGCACGTAGAGCCGGTCGCCGACACGGGCGTGGGCCATCGGCAGCACGACCGGACCCCGGTCGGTCACCGTGGCCACGTGGGCGACCAGCGCCTCGTCGAGGATCGATTCGGCGAGCGCCCGGTCGACGCTGCCCCGCTCCCGCTTGCGCCGCACGCGCGAGCGGTCGGTGGCGAGCAACGGGGCGAACGGGCTGTCCATGGCTCCAGACCACCAGCTGGGCCAGCCGCCGGTCGAGCGAGTTCCGCCGCGCCGCCGCTGGCGGGCCCCGAGCCGGGGCTACGGGCGGATCATCGCGCCGAGCACCGCCTGCATCTTGGCCCGCGTCTCGGCCAGCTCCGAAGCGGGGTCGGAGTCGGCGACCACGCCGACGCCGGCGAAGACCCGAGCGGTGGTGCCGGACAGCTCGGCCGAGCGGATGCCGACGGCCCAGGTGCCGTTGCCCGCTGCGTCGACCCAGCCGACGGGGCCGGCGTAGCGGCCGCGGTCGAGCTGCTCGAGCTCGGCGATCAGCCTCAGCGCCGCCTCCCGTGGGGCGCCGCCGACGGCCGGGGTGGGGTGCAGGGCGGTGACCAGCTCGAGCACGGACGCGGGCGGGCTCGACAGCCGGCCCTCGAGGCGGGTGGCCAGGTGCTGCACGTTGGCCATGGCGACGATGGACGGCTCGGCTTCCTCGTCGAGGTACGAGCACCACGGCAGCAGGGTGTCGTGGACCATGTCGATGGTGTGGCGGTGCTCGTCGCGGGTGTTCGTCGAGGCGAGCAGGGCGGCGGCCAGCCGGGCGTCGGTGCTGGGGTCGCCCGAGCGGGGCGCGGTGCCGGCCATCGGATGGGCCCGCACCCGGTCGCCGGCGCGGGCCACCAGCAGCTCGGGCGTCGCTCCGACGAACCCGTCGACGCTGAACAGGTGGCTGGCCGGGTAGGCCCGGCGGAGCTGTCCCAGCACCGCGCTCGCTCGCAGCGGCTGGTCGGTCACCACCTGCACGGCCCGGGCCAGCACGACCTTCCGGGCCTTCCCGGCGCGGATGGCGCGGGTGGCCTCGGCGACGGCGTCGCACCACTCGGTGGGCGATCGCTCGGCGCTCACCTCGTACGCCGTGGGCCCCTCGTCGGCCGGCGCCAGCCCGGCGTCGCGAGCGAACCCGACCTGACCGGCGAGGCCCCTGGCGACGACCGCCTCGATCTCGGGCCAGCCGGGCTCCATGCCCGCGGGCGCCACGGTGGTGACCCACCGGGTGCCGTCGTCGGCCCTTCCGACGACCACGGCGGGGACCACCAGCTCGGCTGGGGCCGACGGGTCGAACGGCAGAGCGCCGAGGGCGACCGGCCCGCAGCCCGGCAGCCCCACCGCGTCGTCGGAAGGGATGGCGGCGAGAGCCGTGGCCACTGCTGCGGCATCGGTGCCGCCACCGGTGCGGGGGACGGCGACGCGCGCCGCCACTCCGACCCCGGCGAGCCCGCTGCGCTCGTGCACGAACACCACGCCGTCGTCGCCGGCGACGGCGACCAGGTCGGGGTCGCTGTCGAGCGGCCGGGTGCGCGCCACCAGCCCGGCGGTCGGTGCGGTGCCGACGACGCCGGCGGCCGCGGCCGCCTCGGTGCTCACCAGCCGGGCTTCCGCCGAGTGGCGGTGACGAGCTGGGCGATCCCGCTGGAGAGGAGGCGCCGGTCCACGGCGGCGAAGCCGGCGGACTCCAGGTCGGCGAGCATCACGTCGGGCGGCGGGAGGTAGGCCACCGACTTGGGCAGGTACCGGTAGGCGCCGGGGTCGGAGAGCAGGCCACCGACCCGGGGCACGACCTTGCCGAAGTAGATCGAGTGGCCCCAGCGCAGCACCGGGTTGGGCGGCTCGGCCACCTCGAGCAGGGCGATGCGCCCGCCGGGGCGGACGGCCCGGGCCAGCTCGGCGAAGAAGGCGCCGAGCTCGACCAGGTTGCGCAGGGCGAACCCGCAGGTGACGCCGTCGAGCGAGGCGTCGGGCACCGGCAGGCGCAGCGCGTCGGCCTGGGCCAGCGGCGCCGCGGTGCGGGCGTTGGCCAACATCCCGAACGACAGGTCGAAGCCCACCGGGCGCAGGCCCTGGTCGGCCAGCTCCCGGCAGAAGTCGCCCGTGCCGCAGGCCAGGTCGGCCACCAGCGAGCCGGGCCCGAGCCGCAGCTCCCGCACGGTGCGGCGGCGCCAGCCGACGTCCATGCGGAAGGTCATCACCCGGTTGACCAGGTCGTAGCGGGGCGCGATGGCGTCGAACATCGACCGCACGGCGCGGACCTTCTCGTCGCCCTCGGGCAGCTGCTCGGTGTCGATGTCGACCACACGGGCAGCCTACGGTCGTACGTCGGCCGCCAGGGAGTCGAGCCGAGCGGAGCGGTGCTCACGTCGGCTCTGCCGGCTCGGAGCTGGTCGCGTCGACGACCGCATCCGGGCCACCGAGGAGGCGGGTCAGACGTCGGCGGAGAGGTCGACCGGCCGGGCGGGGAACAGCACGTCGAGCACCGGAGCGTGGTCGCCGAGGAGGGTGTCGTCGGTGCGCGCCGCCAGGCCCGACGCCCCCCAACGGCCCAGCACCAGGGCGGGGAACCAGTCCGGAGCGACGCCGACCCCGCCGTTGTCGAACGGGTCGGGGTCGGGGGGCGCCGCCTCGACGACCGTCAGGCGGCCGCCGTCCCAGGCCAGGCGCACCCCGCGCTCGTAGAGGGACAGCAGCAGCTCGCCCCGGTCCTCGACCAGCCCCGAGGTGGCGAGGCGGCGGCTGAGCACGGGTTCGAGGGCCCGCAGCAGCGCCACCTCGTCGGGGACCCGCACGTAGTAGCCCGACGGCTCGGGGCGTGGTCGCCCGGCGCCGTGGACCGCACGGCTCCACGGCGTGCCCGGCAGGTCCGAGGCGAGCAGCTCGACGGGCCGGCCGAGCGAGCCGGCGAGCTCCGCCCCGATGCGCACCGCTGCAGCCATCAGCTGGTTCGCCACCTCGACGTCGGCGGCCTCTCCCGGCAGCAGGAACAGCTGGCCCTCCTCGCCCCACGCCAACGTCCGCATCCACCCGACCGGCTGGCCCCCCGCCTCGGCCACCGACAACGACTCCCAGGAGATCCCGTGGCGGGGCCGGGTCCGCAGCAGCCACGTCTCGAGGCCCTCGCGGTGGCGCACGACGGTCAGGCCGTCGCGCCGGCGGCCGGGCTCCCGCTCGAGGAGCCAGGCGAGGTCGTCGCGCCCGGCGGGGCGCACGACGACCCGATCGCCCGCCACGGGGGGCACGGACGAGGGGGCGACGCTGAACGTCGGGGGCACGTCGAAGCCGTAGCCGTAGCCGAGCTTGCGGTAGAAGTACGGGATCCCACCGATGACCTGCAGCAGCTCGCCGTCGGCGGCAGCCTGCTCGTGGTGGGCGTCGAACAGCGCCCGGACCAGGCCCCGTCCGCGGTAGCGCTCGTCGGTGGCCACGTTCTCGATCTGGCTGCCGCGCAGGGCCACGCCGTCGAGGCACCACTCGTGCGGGATGCGGGCGCACGCGGCGGCGACGGCACCGCCGCCGGGCCGCTCCGCGCCGGGCCCGGCAGCCACCACCAGCCAGTCGACCGGGAGCGGCCCGTCGAGCAGCGCCCGCACCGCCACCTCGTCCTGGGCGCCGAACACGGCCACGTTCAGCGCGGCGATGGCATCGACGTCCTCGGCGCCCGCCCGCCGCAGGACGAGCCCGTCGGCGAGCTGGCGGACCACCGCGGGACGGACCTCGTCGGGCACGGCCGCGAACGGTAGCGGCCGCCTCCTACCCTGGTCAGATGGCGCAGGGCCCACAGCTGCGGGTGGCCGGGATCCCCGTGAGGGTCGAACCGACGTTCCTGGTCGTGCTCGTCCTGCTCGGCCTGCCCCAGCCGTGGTTCCACGTGCTCACCTGGGTCGCGATCGCCACCGCGTCGGTGCTCCTGCACGAGCTCGGCCACGCCGTGGCGTTCCGGGCCTACGGGATCCGTCCGAGCATCGTGCTGCACGGCTTCGGCGGGCTCACCAGCGGCTCGGGTGAGCTCACGCCCGCCCGCCGCATCGTGGTCAGCCTGGCGGGCCCGCTCTCCGCGCTGGTGCTGTTCGGCCTGCCCGCCGTGGCGTTGCAGGCCTCGGGTGCGGTGTCGCCGGGCGATGCCTCGGTCGTGCTGCGCCAGGTGGTCTGGATCAACGTGGGTTGGTCGGTGCTGAACCTGCTGCCGGTGCTACCCCTCGACGGCGGCCAGGTGTTCCTCGACGTGTGCGACATCGTCACCAAGGGCCGAGGGCGGCGGGCGGCCGAGCTCGTCTCGGTCGTCGTGGCCGTCGTGCTGGCGCTGTGGGCGATCAGCGCGGGCGTGCTGTTCGGGGCGGTGATGGCGGGCGGCTTCGCCGCGCTGAACCTCGCCCAGCTGCGCAAGGTCCGCCAGGACGAGCTCGCCGACCGCCTCGACACCGCCCACCGGGCGCTGCTCGGCCATCGTCCGGCCGAGGCGCGGGCCGAGGTGGACGACGTGCTGCGGCGGCGTCCGGCCGACACGGTGCTCGGCTGGGCGGCGGAGCTGCGGGGCTGGTCCGTGCTGATGGCGGGCGACGTGGCGGGCGCCGAGGAGGCCGTGCGCCAGGCCGCCCCGCTCCACCAGCCGTCGGCCGCGCTGCGGGCCGCCGTGGCGCTGGCGTCGGGCCGCTACGACGAGGGCGTGGCCGTGATGGCGTGGGCGTTCGCCCACGACCGCACCGGGCCGCCGAAGAGCCTGGGCGCGGTGGCGGTCGGGGGCACGGGCACCGCCGGGCCGGTCGCCCGGGAGCTGCTGCTCATGGGCGACGAGGGCCGGGCCGGGGCGGTGCTGCTGCGTGACCTGCTCGCCTACGCGGGCTACCAGGGTGCCGCCGCCGAGGTCGAGGCCGTGCTCGCCCCCTCGGCCTGACGACCTCGCCGGGCCGGCTCAGTCCTCGTTCTGGCTGGCCGCGCCGGCGGTGGTGGAGGTGGTCGATCCCGGGATCGGCACGGGGATGCCGAGCTGGGCCAGGTTCGAGGTGCTGGGGTGGGCGGCGCCGGCCGGGCCGGCGGCGAACGCTCGCAGGATGTTCTCGGTGACCCGGGCCAGCTTGCAGCGCTGGTCGGTGGCCGGCGCCGGCGGGCAGTCGATGTCGAGCTGGGGCGACCACCCGAACGTGCCCGCCGAGAACACCCCGGCACCGCTCGGCGCCGAGTACCAGGTGGAGTCGGCATAGGACCGCTTGCCCTTGCACACGACAGGGGAGTGGGCGAGGACCTGGATGTTGGTCGGTGTCGGGGCTCCGGCGGTGACCCGGTCGTACTCGTTGCCCACCATGTCGGGCACCTTCTCGCCGTCGACGAACCCGGACCCCTCGAAGATCCAGGCCGATGCGTCGGCCACGACCCAGTCGGCCTTCACCGGGTTGCACTCGTAGAAGTTGCCGATGAGCGAGCTCTCGGGGTCGGCGGCCGGCGGCTCGCGGAAGCTCGTGGTGACCCGTGCCGGGTCCTTGCCGTTGAGCGGGTCGCGCTTGGCGTCGCGGTAGTTGACCTCGAGGCGGGCCTCCCCGAGCGACGACGGTTCGAGGCGGATCCGGCGGTAGACGTTGTTGGCACCGAAGAACCCGAGGTTCACCCCGGCGTCGCGCGCCCGCTCGAGGTTCCGGCGCATCTCGACGGTGTAGTACTCGTCGTGCCCGGGGATGACCACGGCACGGTGGTTGAGCGCCAGCTCGCCTCGCTGGTGCAGGTCGACGTCGGTCCAGTACGAGGTGTCGATGCCGAGGCGCTCGACGAGGTAGATGAACTCGTACTCGCGCCCGAGGAACTCGCCGCTGCCGTTGCCGGTGTAGGGCCGGTCGAAGCTCACGACGTCGGCCCGCCCGCCGGTGCCCTGGTAGAGGCTCGCCCCGCCCCAGCCGTTGTAGGCCTGCCAGGTGGTGACCGCGCTCTGCAGGAGCAGCGGCGAGCGGCTGCCGTCGTCGCGGACCACCATCGGCACGAAGGTGGCGCCGCCGTCGGAGCTCTCCAGCCGCAGCAGGTACTGCCCGGGCGGCCAGGCGGCGTCGGTGGTGACCGTCAGCGACGGCTGCCAGGGCGCCGACCACGTCTTCGTGCGCTTGTCGAGCACGGCCCGCGGCTGGTCGACGCCCGGCAGGAGCGTGCTGCGCCACACGAGGCGACCGCCCGTGCCGCCGTACCAGCCGATGCGGTAGGCCGACACCTGCCACGACGGCGCCCGGGTCGACACCCGCAGGGTGAACGTGCCGCCGAAGTCGACGCTGGTGGTGTCGGCGTAGCCCTGGATGCGGCCCCACATGGAGCGGTCGTCGGGGATCGTCCAGTCCTTGGTGCCGGGCTTGGCGTTCTCGGCGGCGACCCACCCGGCGCCGCGGTAGGCCGCGATGGGGTCGGTGACGCGGGAGGGATCGGCCGACCCCGCTCCGTCGGAGCTGTCGTCGGCGGGCACCACCTCGGCGGCGGTGCGGGCGGTGGGGCTCTCGCCCTGGCTGCGGCCGGCGACCAGGAACGCTGCGGCGACGACCGCCATGGCCACGGCGGCGGCCGCCAGGGCGAACCACGCCCGTCGTCGATCTCCTGCGGCCGTCACCGGGTCGGGAGGCTATTCGCTGGCCGTGCGTGCCCGGTGTCAGGGCCGGCGGATCAGGTCCCGGCCCCGCCCGCGGCCTGCTCGGCGGCGGACTCGGCGGCGGACTCCGCGGTGGCGCGGGCCCAGCGGTAGTCCGCCTTGCCGGCGGGGGAGCGGACCACCCGGTCGACGAAGAGGATCGCCTTGGGCAGCTTGAACCGGGCGATGTGGCGCTCGCACTCGGCGAGCAGCTCGTCGGGCCCGGCGGTGAAGCCGTCACGGAGCTGCACCACCGCCACCACCTCCTGCCCCCAACGCGGCGACGGGCGGCCGGTCACCACGACGTCGTAGACCGCGGGGTGGTGGGCGAGGGCGGCCTCGACCTCCTCGGCGAAGATCTTCTCCCCGCCGGAGTTGATGGTGACCGAGTCGCGGCCGTGCAGCTCCAGCAGCCCGTCGGCGGTGACCCGGGCCCGGTCACCGGGCACGGAGTAGCGCACGCCGTCGACGGTGGGGAACGTGCGGGCCGTCTTGGCCTCGTCGCCCAGGTAGCCGAGCGGCACCCGCCCCGTCTGGGCCAGCCAGCCGAGCTCCTCGCTGCCCGGCTCGAGCAGGCGGCTGAGGTCCTCCGACACGATGGCCATGCCGGTGCCCGGCGTGAAGGTGCCGGTGGAGACGGGGGCGCCGGCGCCGGTGATCTGCGAGGCCTGGGTGCCGGTCTCCGACGCACCGAGGCCGTCCATGATCGCCATGCCCGGGATGCGATCGAGCAGGCCGGCCTTCACGGGCGCCGAGAGCGCGGCGCCGCCGCTGATGAGCAGCACCAGCGACGACAGGTCGTAGCGGTGGCGGTCGAGCGCGTCGAGGAGGGGACGACCGAAGGCGTCACCGACGATGAGGACGATGCCCACCTTCTCGTGCTCGACGGTGGCCCACACCGCCGCCGGGTCGAAGGTGGTCGTGTCGTCGGGGAGCACCACGGTGTTGCCCTGGCCCAGGGCGTTGAGGGCCAGCCAGTGCGCGGCGCCGTGCATGAACGGCGCCGCCGGCAGCACGCGGGTGCCGCCGTGGCGGGCGTTCTCGACGATGGTGGCGAGGTCGGGCCACTCCTCGCCGGTGGCGAGCTGCCGGCCGCCGAGGGCGGCGGGGTAGATGTCGCCCTGGCGCCACAGGACGCCCTTGGGCATGCCGGTGGTGCCGCCGGTGTAGAGGATGTAGAGGTCGTCGGGCGACGGCGGCTCGGCGGGCGGGGCGGCGTGCACCCCGGCCAGGGCGTCGTCGTACCAGCGGGCGTCGGGCAGCAGGGACTGGCCGGACCGGTCGGGCACCTGCAGCAGCACCTGGAGGTCGGGGAGCTCGGCACGGACCTGCTCGAGCACCGGGGCGAACGTCGAGTGGTAGACGATGGCCCGGGCCCGCGAGTCGGTGAGCAGGTAGCGGAGCTCCTCGGCGACGTAGCGGTAGTTGACGTTGAACGGCGCGACCCGGGCGGCGTAGGCGCCGAGCATGCCCTCGAGGTACTCCGGCCCGTTGTGGAGGTAGAGCGCCAGGTGGTCCTGCCCCGACTCCCAGCCCTGCAGCTCGGACCGCTCGCGGTGGCATCCGAGGCCGGCGGCACCGAGCACGGCGGCCAGCCGGTCGCAGCGCTCCTGCAGCCGGGCGAAGTTGAGCCTGGCGGAGCCCTGGACGATCGCGTCGCGGTCGGGGACGGCCTCGGCCACGGCCCGCACGACCTGGGACAGGTTGAACTCCATCGCGCTCCCCCCGGTGCCGGCCCCGCGGCCGGTCGCCGGGCGGGATCGTACCGGCGGTGCCGGGCCGGGTCGGACCGCGGCTAGCGGAACCAGATGCGCTGGTAGTCGCGGCTCTGCGGGTGCAGGAGGAGCGCGAACAGCGCGGCGGGGAAGATCAGGTTGATGAGGAACCCGATGCTGAGAATGGCCCCGACACCGTCGGCCACGATGGCGAGGGCGAACGGAAGCAGGCCGAGGGTGGCCACGCCGACGCCCAGCCAGTAGCCCCACTTCTTCTCGTTGGCGATGCCGAAGCCCGCTGCGGCCCGCCCGACGGTGAGCACCAGGCCGATCAGGCTGAAGACCGCACCGAACAGCACACCGAAGACAGCGCTGATGTAGAGCAGGAACACGGCGATCTGCAGGGTCTGGGGCTGGGTCGGGTTGGTCCAGCGGCGCGTCTCCATGCGACACAGTGTGGCAGTGACCCAGGGCGGAGGAAACGCGGAGCGGCGGTCGGTCGTCGCAGTGGTGCTCGCGGCGGGCGCCGGCACCCGCCTCGCGCCCCTCACCGACGTGCGCCCCAAGGCGCTGTGCCCCGTCGGCGGGCGGGCCCTGCTCGACCTGGCGGTGGAGCGCGTCGCGCCGGCGGCCGAGGCGGTGGCGGTGAACCTCCACCACGGCTCGCAGCTCGTGCGGGCCCACGTGGCGCAGCGCGCCGGGCCGCCGATCCACCTGTCCGAGGAGCAGCCCGAGGCGCTCGGCACGGCCGGGGCGATCGGCGCGCTGCGGGACTGGATCGACGGGCGTGACGTGCTCGTGGTCAACGCCGACACGTGGGCCCCGGGCGACCTGCGGCCCTTCGTCGCGGCGTGGGACCGCCGCCACCCCGCCGTGCTCGTCCACGGCACCGACCAGTTCGGGCCGCAGGCGGGCGTCGTGGCGAGCCTCCTGCCGTGGGCCGACGCGGCGCGCCTCCTCCCGGAGCCCACCGGCCTCTACGAGGCGGTGTGGCGTCCCCGCCACGAGCGGGGCCACCTGGCGGTCGTCCGCCACGAGGGGCCCTTCGTCGACTGCGGCACGCCGCTCGACTACCTCGAGGCCAACCTGGCCGCAGCGGGGCTCGCCGGTGGTCGCATCGTCGACCCCACGGCGATGGTGCCCGACGGCGCCGTGCGCGGGCGGTGCGTCGTCGGCGCGGGTGCCGTCGTGGAGGGCCGGGTGCAGGACAGCGTGCTGTGGCCCGGCGTGATGGTCGGGCCCGGCGAGGAGCTGGTTCGGTGCGTGCGGGCCAGCGCGGCGCTCACGGTCGGCCCGCTCGAGCCGCTCGAGCCGGTCGGCGAGACGGAGCGGTCAGGGTGACCTGGTGCTCGGCCCGGAGCTGGCCGCAGGCGGCGTCGATCTCGGTGCCGCGGTTGGCCCGCACGGTGGCGTTGACCCCGAGCGAGCGGAGCCGGTCACGGAAGGCCTCCACCCGCTCGGGCGGCGAGCCGGCGGTGGGCCA
Organism: Actinomycetes bacterium; assembly: GCA_029782145.1. Lineage (GTDB taxonomy): Bacteria > Actinomycetota > Acidimicrobiia > Acidimicrobiales > Acidimicrobilacustridaceae > CAMFLJ01. Next base: position 61,305 of record JAKOVH010000013.1, read on the forward strand.
GCCCGGGGTGGCGTTGAGGGGGATGAGGTTGACGTGGGCCCGGAGCCGGCGGGCCGCGGCGGCCAGCTCCTCGGCGTCGGTGCGCCGGTCGTTCACCCCGTCGATCAGGGCCCACTCGAACGAGAGCCGGCGGTTCTTGGACCTGAGGTGGTCCTCGCAGGCCGCGTAGAGCTCCGAGAGCGGGTAGCGGCGGTTGATGGGCACCAGCTCGTCGCGCAGGACGTCGTTGGCGGCGTGTAGCGACACCGCCAGGTTGACCGGGAGGTCCTCGGCAGCCATGCGCCGGATGCCGGGCACGATGCCGACCGTCGACACGGTGAGGTGCCGGGCCGACAGGCCGAGGTCGGCGTGGATGCGCCGGATCGCCGCCCACACCCGGTCGTAGTTGGCGAGCGGCTCACCCATCCCCATGAACACGACGTTCGACAGGCGCCGAGGCGTGGGCCCCTCGCCGGCTCGGCGGCTGGCCCGGACGACCTGCTCGACGATCTCACCCACCGAGAGGTTGCGCTCGAAGCCCGCCTGCCCGGTGGCGCAGAAGCCGCACGCCATGGCGCACCCGGCCTGGGTGCTGACGCACGCGGTCGAGCGGTCGGGGTAGTGCATGAGCACGGTCTCGATCGACGCGCCGTCGGCGAGGGCCCACAGCCACTTGACCGTGTCGCCGTCGTCGCTCACCGACTCGGCGACGGGGGACAGCGCGCAGGGCATCACCTCTGTGAGCCGGGCCCGCAGCGCCTTCGGGAGGGTGGTCATCTCGCCCGGTTCCAGGTGGTGGGCGTAGAGGGCGGTCCAGACCTGCTCGACGCGGTAGCGCGGCTCGCCCTCGAGCAGCCCGGCGAGGTCGTCGCGCGAGAGGTCGAAGCGGGAGGCGGGCACCGCGTCAGGCTACGGGCGGTGGGGTGCCCTCCGGCGCCCACCACCGGTGGGCGCTGTGCTCGGTGAAGCCGAGCCGCTCGTAGAGGTGGCGCGCCCTGGTGTTGGAGCCCTCGACGTGGAGCATCCCGACCTCGAGGCCCCGAGCGGCGAGGTGGGCGAGCCCGGCGAGGGTGAGGGCTCGGCCGAGCCCCTGCCCCTCCACGTCGGGGTCGGTCGCGATCACGTAGATCTCGCCCATCGCCGGGTCCTCGTCGGTGGCGGGGTGCACCTTCGTCCAGCAGAACCCGACGAGCCGGCCGTCGCGCTCGTGCAGGAGGAACCCGTCCGCGTCGAACCACGGCTCGGCCTCGTGGCGGCGGAGGTCGTCGACGGTCCAGCCGGACTGGTCGGGGTGCCAGTGGAAGGCCCGGTTGTTGACGTCGAGGAACGCCTGGTCGTCCACCCCCGACCGGAACGGGCGTAGCGCCAGCGGCGGTGGAGGGTCGGCCGGCAGGGCCCGACGCAGCTGCAGCACCTCGCGCACCAGCACCAGGCCGGCGTGGCGGGCGAGCCGCTCGTCGTCGGACGACGCCGGCTCGGCCTCGAGCATCACCAGCCGACCGTCGGGGCCGCGGGTCTCCTTGCGCACGGCCGCCGACGCTACCGGCGCCGTCGGAGCGGCTCCGGCGCGCCCACCGGGGCCTCACCTGGCGGCCGGTAGTGTCGGCGGCCGATGGCGCGACCGAGGACACCCAAGGGCAGGGCTCGCGAGACCCTCGCCCGGCTCTCCCGTGAGTACCCCGACGCCCGCTGCGAGCTCGACCACCGCAACCCCTACGAGCTGCTCGCCGCCACCATCCTCTCCGCCCAGTGCACCGACGCCCGGGTGAACATGGTGACCCCCACCCTGTTCGCCAGGTACCCCGAGCCGGAGGACCTGGCGGACGCCGACCCCGCCGAGGTGGAGGACATCGTGCGCAGCACCGGGTTCTACAAGAACAAGACCCGCTCGCTGATCGGGATGGCCCGGGCCCTCGTGGAGCGCTACGACGGCGAGGTCCCGTCGGCGATGAAGGACCTCGTCACGGTTCCCGGGGTCGGGCGCAAGACGGCGAACGTGGTGCGCAGCGTGGCGATGGGCTTGCCCGGGCTCCCGGTCGACACGCACGTCGGGCGCCTGTCCCTGCGCCTCGGGCTCACCACCGAGACCGACCCGGTGAAGGTGGAGCACGAGCTCAACGCCATGGTGCCCGCCGCCCAGCGGGGCATCTTCTCGCTGCTGTTGATCCTGCACGGCCGGCGGGTCTGCGTTGCCCGCACGCCCCGCTGCGAGGTGTGCGTGCTCAACGACTTCTGTCCGGCCTCACGGGTCTGACCGCAGCGAGCCGGTGGCGGGATCTGCGCCCCCGGTCTGTCGGGGTCAGCCTGCCGTGCGGCTCGGGGGTCGGCGCCGGCGGTCAGGGGCGCAACCTGGGCATTTGACGACGCGGGGGATGGCCCCGTCCGAGGCTTTTGGCCGGAGTGACATTCCCTTCGCGTGCGTCGCGCGCTATGTTGTCAAGTACCAGGTTCCCGCCACCTGGTACGGCGACATCAACTGGGATCCGCCGCCCAGCGTCGCCCAGCCGGCGCCCCCATCGAGGGGCGCCGGCGTCTTTTTGCCCGGCGCCCGTCCCGGTGCCGCCTGGGGCCTGTGCGAGGCTGGCGCGGTGGAGAACCGTCGAGCAGTGCTGTCCAGCGCGTCCACCAGCCTCGAGGAGCTCGTGGGCCGGGTGGTCGACGTGGCGGACGACCTGCGGCGAGCCGGCGACGAAGGCCTGGCCCACGACCTGTACGAGGTCGAGCGGGCGCTGCGCACGGCCCAGCGCCGGCTCGGCGCCGTCACCCGACGGCTGCGCTGAGGCGCCGATACCGGTGCCGGCGGCTCGGCGCCCGGCCGCTAGCGTCTGGCGACGTGCTGAACCGACTCGATCTCCGCGGCCGCACCGGTGGTGAGCTCACCGCCGGGCTGCCCCGGCCCGACCCCGGGGGCGAGGGGCCGGTCGCCGCGGTCCGATCGATCGTGGCCGACGTCCGGTCCCGAGGCGACGCCGCGCTGCGGGAGTACACCGAGCGCTTCGACGGCGTGCGCACGGCGACGTTCAGGGTCGCCGACGACGAGGTGCAAGCGGCGCTCACGGAGGTGCCGCCGGCACTGCTGGCCGCGCTCACCGAGGCGCGCGACTCGGTCCGGGAGTTCCACGAGGCCCAGCTCCGCCCCGAGCACACCTTCCGCCGTGGGGGCATCACCGTGCGGGGGCGCTCGGTGCCGGTCGACCGGGCCGGCTGCTACGTGCCGGGAGGGCGTGGCGCCTACCCGTCCTCGGTCCTCATGACGGCCGTACCTGCTCGTGTCGCGGGCGTCCCCGAGGTGGTGCTGTGCGTGCCGCCCGCCCGCGACACCGGCCGGGTGGCCACCTCCACCCTGGCCGCAGCCGCCCTCGCCGGCGTCGACGAGGTGTACGCCGTCGGCGGGGCCCAGGCCGTGGCCGCCATGGCCCACGGCACCGAGTCCATCCGCCCCGTCGACGTCATCGCCGGCCCCGGGAACGTCTACGTCGCGCTGGCCAAGCGGGAGGTCGCCGGCCAGGTCGGCGTGCCCATGGCCTTCGCCGGCCCGTCGGAGATCGTGGTCGTGGCCGACGAGCGGGCACCGGTCGACTGCGTCGCCGTCGACCTGATGGTCCAGGCCGAGCACGGGCCCGACGGGCTGGCGTGGCTGGTGACCTGGCAGGCAGAGGTGGCCGACGCCGTCGACGCCGCGCTGGCCCGGCTCGTGGCCGAGGCGCCCCGCGCCGCCGAGATCACCTCGACGTTCGAGCGAGGCGGGTTCAGCGCCGTGGTCGACGGGCCCGACGCCGCCATGGCCGTCGTCAACCACGTGGCGCCCGAGCACCTCGAGCTGATCACCGCCGACCCCGAGGCCCTGGTGCCCCTCGTGCGCCACGCCGGGGCGGTGTTCCTCGGGCCGCTGGCGCCGGCGTCGATCGGTGACTACGTGGCCGGCCCCAGCCACGTGCTGCCCACCTTCGGCAGCGCCCGCTACGGCAGCGCGCTCACCGTCGACGACTTCACCAAGCAGGTCCACGTGGTCGACGTCGACCGGCAGGGCTTCGAGCGGGCGGCCCCCGTGGTCGCCGCCATCGCGCAGGCCGAGGGGTTCGCCACCCACGCCGAGTCGGTGCTGCTGCGCCAGCGCCAGCTCGCCACCGAGGCGGGCGGCGCGTGATCCGCCCACGCGACGACGTGGCCCTGATGGAGGGCTACCACTCGCCGCAGCTCGAGGTGTCCGTGCGGCTCAACACCAACGAGTCGCCCGAACCGCCTCCCGCCGAGTGGGTGGGCGAGCTGGCCCGTGCCGTGGAGGCGGTCGACTGGCACCGCTACCCCGACCGGGCCGCCACGCGCCTGCGGGCGGCCATCGGGGCCCTGCACGGGGTGGGACCCGAGCAGGTGTTCGTCGCCAACGGCTCCAACGAGGTCCTCCAGACGGTGCTGCTCACCTACGGCGGGCCCGGACGCACCGCCGCGGTCTGGGAGCCCACCTACGCGCTGCACGGCCACATCGCCCGGCTCACCGGCACCGCCCTGGCCGAGGGGGAGCGGGCCGCCGACTTCTCCGTCGACCTCGACGAGGTGCGCCGCGTGGTGGGCGACGCCCGCCCGTCGGTGGCGTTCCTGTGCTCGCCCAACAACCCCACCGGCATGGTCGACGACGAGGCCACGGTGCGGGCCACGCTCGCCCTGGTCGAGGGCGTCGACGGCCTGCTGGTCGTCGACGAGGCCTACGGCCAGTTCGCCCCGTGGTCGGCGCTGGGCCTGGTGGCCGACGGCGTGCCGCTGGTGGTGAGCCGCACCTTCTCCAAGACCTGGTCGATGGCGGCGGCCCGGCTGGGCTACCTGGTGGGCCCGGTCGAGGTGGTCGACGAGCTCGAGAAGGTGGTGCTGCCCTACCACCTCGACGCCCTCAAGCAGCTCGCCGGCTGCCTCGCCCTCGGGCACGTCGCCGAGATGGACGCCCGCGTCGCCCGCCTGGTCGAGGAGCGGGGCCGCCTGGTGGCCCGCCTGTCGGAGCTGCCCGTCGAGGTGTGGCCGTCGGGTGCCAACTTCGTGCTGTTCCGCCCGGCCACCGTCGACGGTGCCGACGTGTGGCAGCGGCTCGTCGACCGGTCGGTCCTGGTGCGCAACTGCTCGTCGTGGCCGCGCCTGGAGGGCTGCCTGCGGGTCACCATCGGCACGCCCGCCGAGGACGACACGTTCCTCGACGCCCTGGAGGAGATCCTGACGTGAGCGCCACCCGCACCGACGACGGCCGCCGGGCCGCCACCGTCGCCCGCACCACCTCCGAGACCGACATCGCCATCGAGGTCGACCTCGACGGCACCGGACGGGTCGAGGTCAGCACCGGCATCCCCTTCTTCGACCACATGCTCGCCCAGCTCGGGCGCCACGGCGGCATGGACCTGGTGCTGCGGGCCACCGGCGACCTCGACATCGACGCCCACCACACCGTCGAAGACGTCGGCATCGCCCTCGGGGAGGTGTTCCGGGCGGCGGTCGGCGACAAGGCCGGCGTCCGGCGCTTCGCGTCCAACCGGGTGCCGCTCGACGAGGCCCTCATCGACGTCGCCCTCGACCTCTCCGGCCGGCCCTACCTGCACTACGAGGTCACCTTCCCCGGCCAGAAGATCCTGGGCGACCCGCCCTTCGACCCGCAGCTGGTCGAGGAGTTCTGGCGGGCGTTCGTGACGGCGTCGGCCATCACCCTCCACGTCACCTCGGTGCGGGGGGTGAACACCCACCACCTCATCGAGGCCACGTTCAAAGGCGTCGCCCGGTCGCTGCGCGACGCCGTGACGGTGGAGGGCGGCGGCGTCCCGTCGACCAAGGGCGTGCTGTGAGCCCGTCGGGCCCCGGCCCGTTGATCGCCGTGCTCGACTACGGCATCGGCAACCTCCGCTCGGCCCAGAAGGCGCTCGAGAAGGTCGGGGCCGACGCCCGGCTCACCTCCGACCACGGCCTCATCCGCGACGCCGACGCGGTCGTGCTGCCCGGCGTGGGGGCCTTCGGCGCGTGCATGGCGGCGCTCCACGCCACCGGCATGGCCCGCGAAGCGATCGACGCGGCGGGCAGCGGGCGGCCGTTCCTCGGCATCTGCGTCGGGATGCAGCTGCTCTACGAGGGCTCGGAGGAGTCGCCCGACGTGCCCGGCCTGGGCGTGCTGCCCGGCACCCTCCGGCGCCTGCCCGACACGGTGAAGCGCCCGCAGATGCAGTGGAACGCGCTCGACGTGCGCCGCCCCTCGGCGCTGTTCCGCACCGTCGACGACCCCGTGTGGGTGTACTTCGTGCACTCCTACGCCGCCGACGCCCACGCCGACTTCGTGGTCGCCACCTGCGACTACGGCGGGCCGGTCGCCGCCGCGGTCGAGCGGGGCGCGCTGTGGGCCACCCAGTTCCACCCCGAGAAGTCCGGCGGCACCGGCCTCGAGATCCTGGCCGGCTTCGTGGCCGCGGCCGCCGGAGCCGGCGCCCCCGGTGGGGTGGCCGCCACCCGAGAGGACCATGCCTGATGGAGCTGTACCCCGCCATCGACCTGCGCGACGGCCGCGCCGTGCGCCTCTACCAGGGCGACTACGACCGCGAGACCGTCTACCACGACGACCCGGTCGAGCAGGCCCGGGCCTTCGCCGCCGACGGCGCCCGGTGGATCCACGTGGTCGACCTCGACGCCGCCCGCTCCGGCAAGCCGGTCAACCGCGACGTCATCGCCGAGATCGCCTGCGCCGTCGACGTGCCGGTGCAGACCGGTGGTGGCATCCGCGACGAGGCCTCGGCCGAGGCGCTGTTCGAAGCCGGCGTGCGGCGAGTGGTCCTCGGCACCGCGGCGCTCGAGCAGCCCGCGCTGGTGCGGCGGCTCGCGGAGCGGATGCCCGTGGCCGTCGGGCTCGACGCCCGAGGCCGTGAGGTCGCGGTGCGGGGCTGGGAGAAGGGCTCGGGGCGCGACCTGCTCGACGTGGCCCGCGAGTTCGCCGAGGAGGGCGTCGAGGCGCTGATCGTCACCGAGATCGGCCGCGACGGCACCCTCGCCGGCCCCGACCTCGACGGGCTGGCCCAGGTCCTCGACGCCACCGAGCTGCCGGTCATCGCCTCGGGCGGGGTGGGATCGCTCGACGACCTGCGGGCGCTGGACCGGCTGCGCTCGAGCGGGCGGCGCCTCGCCGGAGCCATCGTCGGCCGGGCGCTCTACGAGGGCGCCTTCACCCTCCCCGACGCCCTCGACGCGGCCGGTTCCTGAGCGGCCCGTCCGCCGGAGCGCTCGTCGCCCCTTCCGTACACTGCCGCCCATGGACGCCGACGCCTGGAACGCCCGCTACGACACCGCCGAGCTGATCTGGAAGGGCGAGCCCAACCAGTTCCTCGCCCCCGAGGTGGTCGACCTGGCGCCCGGGCGGGCCCTCGACCTGGCGTGCGGCGAGGGGCGCAACGCCGTGTGGCTCGCGTCCCAGGGGTGGGAGGTCACCGGCGTCGACTTCGCCGAGGTGGGCCTGGCCAAGGGCCAGCGCCTCGCCGCCGACCGTGGCGTGGCCGTCACCTGGGTCACCGCCGACGCCACCACGTGGGAGCCCACCGGATCGTTCGACCTCGTGCTGGTCTTCTACCTGCAGCTGCCCGCCGACGAGCGGCGCCGGGCGCTGCGCACGGCCGTGCGGGCGCTGGCGCCGGGCGGCACCTTCCTGCTCGTCGCCCACGACCTGCTCAACCTGTCCGAGGGCGTCGGCGGGCCGCAGGACGCCGTGGTGCTCACGACGTCGGAAGGGGTGGTCGACGACCTCGCCGCCGCCGAGCTGGAGCTCGAGGTGGAGATGGTCGTCGAGCGGGCCGAGCGGGTCGAGCGAGTGGTCGCCACGGACGAGGGGGAGCGCACCGCCATCGACACCCTGGTGCGGGCCCGGCGGGTCGACGCCCCGCCCGCGGCCGCGGCCGGCACCGGAGCCTCGGTGTGAGGACCGCCCGGGTCATCCCCTGCCTCGACGTCGACGCCGGCCGGGTCGTCAAGGGCGTGAACTTCGTCGGGCTGCGCGACGCCGGCGACCCCGTCGAGCTGGCGTCGCGCTACGACGCCGAAGGTGCCGACGAGCTGGTCTTCCTCGACATCACCGCGTCCTCCGACCAGCGCGAGACGATCGTCGAGGTGGTGCGCCGCACCGCCGAGCAGGTCTTCATCCCGTTCACCATCGGCGGCGGCATCCGCACGGTCGACGACGCCCGCCGCCTGCTGCGCGCCGGGGCCGACAAGGTGTCGGTCAACACCGCGGCCGTCGACCGCCCGGAGCTGATCTCCGAGATCGCCGCCGAGTTCGGCAACCAGTGCGTGGTGGTGGCCATCGACGCCCGGCGCTGCCGTGACGAGCAGGGGGAGCCCGCCGAGGGCTGGGAGGTCTACACCCACGGGGGTCGCACGCCCACCGGGCTCGACGTGATCGAGTGGGCCACCCGGGCCGAGTCGCTCGGCGCCGGCGAGATCCTGCTCACCTCGATGGACCGCGACGGCACCCGCGACGGCTTCGACACCGAGCTGACCGCCACCGTGGCCGGCGCGGTTGGCGTGCCGGTGATCGCGTCGGGCGGGGTGGGCACGTTGCAGCACCTCGTCGAGGGCATCACCGAGGGCGGCGCCGACGCCGTGCTGGCCGCCTCGATCTTCCACTTCGGCGAGCACACGGTGCACGAGGCCAAGGCCCACATGACCGCCGCCGGCGTCACCGTGCGCCCGTAGCCGTCAGGCGAGGGAGGCGGCGAAGGCGGCCACCATCGCCGCGGCCTTCTCCGTGCGGCCCACGAGGAAGTGGTCGGCGCCGGGCACCACCTCGACGGTCGTGCTCACCCAGGCGGCCGTCGCCTCCCGGGCCGACGCAGGAGGCCGGAACTCGTCGTGCTCCGGAACGACGAGGAGCTTGGGCCGAGGGTCGCTGCCGGCCGCGGCGGTGAGCTCGTCGACGGGCAGGACCCGCAGCGGGGGAGCGATGGCGACCCAGCCGTCGAGGCGGGCGTCGGTGAGCGAGAGCGAGACGTCGGCGCCGAACGACCAGCCGCACAGCACGAGGGGACGGTGGGGCCACAGACCGCTCAGGGCATCGAGGGCGGCGGTGACGTCGAGGGACTCGGCCCGGCCGTGGCCGTGCTCGCCGCCGGAGCGCCCGACGCCGCGGAAGTTGAACCGCAGCACCGCCAGGCCGCGCTGGGGCAGCAGGCGGAACAGCTCCGAGGTGACGAGCGATGCCATCGACCCGCCCTGGAGCGGGTGGGGGTGGGCCAGCACGACGGCACCCTCGATCGCCTCCCCCTCGCCGCTCGGCAGGGGCAACCGGGCCTGCGCCTCGAGGACCACACCGTCGGCCGTGGTGAGGCTGAGGTCCCGGAGCTCGGTGTCGTGGGGCACGCCCGCAGACGGTACCGTCACGCCGTGACCTCATCGCAGAGCGGCCACCGGGCCGACGAGGGCGTCGGGCCCGACGAGAAGCTGCCCATCAAGATGCTCAACGACCGCATCCTGGTCCGCCTGGGCGGGCCCGAGGGCGAGCGGCGCTCGAGCGGTGGCATCCTCATCCCCGCCACCGCGCAGATGAGCAAGCGGCTGGTGTGGGCGGCGGTCGTGGCCGTGGGCCCCAACGTGCGGGCGATGGAGCCGGGCGACCAGGTGCTGTTCAGCCCCGAGGACCGCTACGAGGTCGAGGTGCGCGGCGAGGACTACATCATCTTGCGCGAGCGCGACGTGCACGCCGTGGCGGCCGAGCGGCTCGAGGAGAGCAGCACCGGGTTGTACCTGTAGCCGAGCGGGCGTCAGGGTGCGCCGGGGCCGGCAACGCGTTCGTGGGCCGTCGGGGCCACCGCTACCGTGGTCCGCATGCCCGTCAGCACCCCCATCGCCGTCACCGACGACCAGCTCGCCCTCGTGACCTACGACGCCGACGGGCTCGTGCCTGCCATCGTGCAGGAGGAGGGCACCGGCCGGGTGCTGATGATGGCGTGGATGAACGAGGAGTCCCTGCGCCGCACCTTCGCCGAGGGCCGCACCGTGTTCTGGAGCCGCTCCCGCCAGGAGCTGTGGCGCAAGGGCGACACCTCCGGTGACCGCCAGTTCGTGCGCGAGGCCTACTACGACTGCGACGGCGACACCCTGCTGTTCGTGGTCGAGCAGGAGGGCAAGGGCGCCTGCCACACCGGCAACTTCTCCTGCTTCTTCCGGGCGTTCGGGCCCGAGGGCGAGGGCGACACCGCCGCCGACGGCGGTGGGGCCGGCCAGGGCGCCTGACCCCGCATGCTCCGACCGTCGCGCGACGACTTCCACGCCCTCGCCGCTGCCCACACCGTCGTCCCGGTGTGGCGCGAGCTGCTGGCCGACCTGATCACCCCGGTGGCCGCCTTCGCCCGGCTGTGCGGCGACACCGAGCCGGGCTTCCTCTTGGAGTCCGTCGAGCACGGCGAGCGCTGGAGCCGCTGGTCGTTCGTCGGCCGCAACCCGCTCGCCACCCTGGTGCTGCGCGAGGGCCGGGTGGAGGTCGAGGGCGACCTGCCTGCCGGCCTGCCCACCGGTCGAGGCATCCTGGCCGCCGTCGAGTGGATGCTCGAGCGCTACCGCTCGCCGGTGCTCGAGGAGCTGCCCCCGCTGCACGGCGGGCTGGTCGGCTACCTCGGCTACGACGTGGTGCGCGAGGTCGAGCACCTCCCCGACATCCCGACCGACGCCACCGGCTACCCCGACGCCGTGCTGTCGGTCATCGGCCAGCTCGCCGCCTTCGACCACTTCCGCCAGCGGGTCACCCTCATCGACAACGTGCTGGTGCCCGACGGGGCCGACGCCGCCACCCTCGACCGGCTCTACGACGAGGCCATCGTGCGCCTCGACCGCCTGGCCATCGACGGCGCCCGGCCGCTGGCCGAGCCGATGGTCGAACCGCCCGAGCGCGAGCCCGAGCTGCCCGAGGTGCGCTCGTCGATGAGCCCCGAGCAGTACGGGCGGGCGGTGGAGGTGGCCAAGGAGCACATCCTCGCCGGCGACATCTTCCAGGTCGTGCTGTCGCAGCGGTTCTCGTTCGAGCTCGGCGCCGACCCGTTCGACGTCTACCGGGTGCTGCGCCAGGTCAACCCCAGCCCCTACATGTACTTCGTGCGCACCGCCGAGGTGTCGCTCGCCGGGTCCTCGCCCGAGCCGATGGTGAAGCTCGTCGACGGCACGGTCGTCTCCCGGCCCATCGCCGGCACCCGGCGGCGGGGGCGCACCGACGAGGAGGACCGTCGCCTCGGCGCCGAGCTGCGCGAGCACCCCAAGGAGATCGCCGAGCACGTCATGCTGGTCGACCTGGCCCGCAACGACGTGGGCCGGGTGGTGCGGTTCGGCACCGAGAAGGTCGACGAGATGATGGTGCTCGAGCGCTACAGCCACGTGATGCACCTCACGTCGCAGGTGTCGGGCGAGCTGGCCGAGGGCCGCACACCCATCGACGTGCTGCGCGCCACCCTGCCGGCCGGCACGGTGTCGGGCGCCCCCAAGGTGCGGGCGATGGAGATCATCGACGCCCTCGAGCCGGTCAAGCGCGGCCCCTACGCCGGTGTGGTGGGCTACATCGACTTCTCGGGCACGATCGACACGGCCATCGCCATCCGCACGATGGTGGTGGGGGCCGACGGCACCGCCCACGTGCAGGCCGGCGCCGGCATCGTGGTCGACTCGGTGCCCGAGCACGAGGACCTCGAGTGCCACAACAAGGCCCGGGCCCTCCTCTCGGCGGTGCCCGGCGCCCGCCGCATGACCGCCCAACGCCGAGGCACCGCCCACTCCCCACTCTGACCGCTGGCTCGATCGGTGGTCTCATGAGGTGATGGATCGAGCCAGCGGTCTGACCGGTGGCTCGATCGGTGGTCTCATGAGGTGATGGATCGAGCCAGCGGGAGGGTTGGTCGGGGGAGTGAGCGGGCGGGGGAGCTGAGAGACTGGGCGCCATGGCCGACGAGGTGACCGAGCTGCTGTTCGCATGGGAGGCGATCGAGGCCGAGGGCGGCGTCGCGTTGGTCGAGCGCGACCTCGTCACCGTCACCGGGCCCGACGCCGGGCGCTACCTGCAGGGCCAGCTCAGCCAGGAGGTCGTGGCCCTGCCCGACGGCGCCTCCACGTGGTCGCTCGTGCTCCAGCCGAGCGGCAAGGTCGACGCCTGGCTGCGAGTGCACCGGGTCGACCCCGAGAGGTACGAGCTCGACGTCGACGCCGGCTGGGGCGCTGCGGTCGTCACGCGCCTCCAACGGTTCCTGCTGCGCACGAAGGCCGAGGTCGGTGAGCCGCAGAGGCGGACCGTGCTCGCCTGGCGCGACCCCTCGGGCACCGTGCGCCTGGACGATGACGGCGGGGCAGGCTCCAGCCTCGCCGTCGCGGGCCCGGGCGTGACGGGTCGCGACACCCTCCTGCCGGTCGACCAGGAGTGGGTCCACCACACCTCGAACCCGATGCCGCCCGAGCTGTACGAGCGCTACCGGATCGCCCACGGGGTGCCGGCGATGGGCGCGGAGCTCACCGCCGACACCATCCCGGCCGAGGCCGGCCAGTGGTTGATCGACGCCTCGGTGAGCTTCACCAAGGGCTGCTACACCGGCCAGGAGCTGGTGGCGAGGATCGACAGCCGGGGCGGCAACGTGCCCCGGCCGGTGCGCCTGCTGGTGGTCGAGGGCGAGTCTCCCGTCGTGCCCGGCGCCGAGGTCCGCCTCGACGGCGACCCGGTCGGCGCCGTCACCAGCGCGACCCCGCCTCTCTCGCCCGGCCACCCCGGCCTGGCCCTGGCCGCGCTGGGGCGTGCCGTGGCGGTCGGCGCCACCGTGCAGGTCGAGTCCGTGGAGGGCTGGGTGCCCGCCGGCGTGGTCGAGCCGCCGTTCGTGGGCCATGGCGCGGCCTGAGACCACCCACTACGACGTGCTCGGCGTCGTGCCCACGGCGTCGGCCGCCGAGATCCGCAGGGCCTACCTGCAGCTGGCACGCGACCACCACCCGGACTTCCACAGCACCTCCAGTGAGGCGCTGCGCCTGGCCAACGAGCGGGAGATGCAGCGGATTAACGAGGCGTGGACCGTGCTCGGCGACCCCGACCGGCGCAGGGCCTACGACGAGCGCTACCGCGAGGAGCAGCGGGAGCGCCGGAGGGCCCGACCCGGGGCGGCCAGCTACGACTTCCGCCCCTACGACGACTCGCCCGACCCCGACGAGACCGACGACGCCGCCGCGCTCGACGACACGCCGGTGCCGGGCACGTCGGTGTCGCGGGCGCTGCAGGTCGGACCGCCGCTCGTGCTGCTCGCCGGCGCCGCGGTGCTGGTCGTGGGGGCCGTGGTGCAGCTCGAGGAGCTGGTCGCGCTCGGCATCATCGGCTTCGTGCTCGGCCTGATCGGGCTGCTCGCCGCGCCGGCCATGGCCATCGCCCGCAGCATCCAGGCCGAGCGCGACCACTGACGGGCGGGTACCGACCCCGCAGGCTCGCGCCTAGTGTCGGCGCCCATGAGCCAGACGTCGATCTTCATCAAGATGGTGTGCAAGCCCGGCAAGCGCGACGAGGCCGTCGCGGCCCTCGAGACGATGCTGCCGCAGGTCGAGGCCGAGCCGGGCACCCTCGTCTACTCCTTCCACCGCGACGCCGGCGACGAGGACGTGCTGTGGATCTTCGAGCTCTACCGCGACGGCGACGCCCTCGCCGTGCACAGCGGCAGCGACGCCATGAAGCAGCTCATGGGCTCCTTCGGCGACCTCACCGCCGAGCCGCCGATGTTCGTCATGGCGACCCCGACCGACACGAGCAAGGGCCTGCCGAGCTGAGCACCTACCTCGACCGGATCCTCACCGCCCACCGAGCGGCGGCGGCCGCCGACGACCGCCCGCTCGACCAGCTCGTCGAGCGGGCGCTCGCCGTGCCTGCGGCCCGGGGCTTCCGAGCCGCCCTTCGGGCGGTGGCCGACGCCGGCGACGTGGCCGTCATCGCCGAGGTGAAGCGGGCGTCGCCGTCGAAGGGCCCGCTCGCCCCCGACCTCGACCCGGCCGACCTCGCCCGCCGCTACCAGGCGGGCGGGGCGGCGTGCCTGTCGGTGCTCACCGACGTCGACTTCTTCCGGGGCTCGCCGGCCGACCTGGCCGCGGCCCGCGCCGCCTGCTCGCTGCCCGTGCTGCGCAAGGACTTCACCGTCGACGCCCGCGACGTGTGCGACGCCCGGCTCATGGGCGCCGACTGCGTGCTGCTCATCGCCGCCGCCCTCGACCACGCCGAGCTCGAGTCGTTCCTCGAGCTGGCCCGCCGGGTCGGCCTCGACGCGCTCGTCGAGGTGCACGACGAGCCCGAGCTCCAACGAGCCGTCGCGGCGGGCGCCGACCTGGTGGGGGTGAACCAGCGCGACCTCGTGACCTTCGAGGTCGACACCGCCCGCGCCGTGCGCATGGCGCCGCAGATGCCCGCCGGCGTGGTGCGGGTGGCCGAGTCCGGCATCACCGGCCCCCACGACGCTCGCGTGCTCGCCGACGCCGGCTACCACGCCGTGCTGGTGGGGGAGCACCTGGTGACCTCCGGCGACGCCGAGGCCGGGGTGGCGGCGCTGCGGGCCGCCCGCCGCGCCCCCACGAGCTGACAGCGCCCGCCCGCCCGCCCGCCATGGGCCGCCTGTGCGAGCGCGGTCCTATCATCCGCCCAGGACCCACCCGAGGAGCACCGATGACCCGCTTCCACCTTCCCGAGAGCCAGCTGCCGACGGCCTGGTACAACCTGCTCGCCCATCTCGACGAGCCGCTGGACCCGCCGTTGCACCCGGCCACCCGGGAGCCGGTCGGGCCCGACGACCTGGCGCCGCTGTTCCCGATGGCGCTCATCCAGCAGGAGATGTCGCCCGAGCCGTGGATCGACATCCCCGGCGAGGTGCTCGACATTCTCAAGCTGTGGCGGCCCACGCCGCTGGTCCGGGCCGAGCGCCTCGAGGCCGCCCTGGGCACGCCGGCGCGCATCTACTTCAAGGACGAGTCGGTGTCGCCCGCCGGCTCGCACAAGCCCAACACGGCCGTGCCCCAGGCGTTCTACAACCAGCAGGAGGGCATCACCCGCCTGGCCACCGAGACCGGCGCCGGCCAGTGGGGGTCGTCGCTCTCGTTCGCCAGCGCCCAGTTCGGCCTGGAGTGCAAGGTCTACATGGTGCGGGCCTCCTACGAGCAGAAGCCGTACCGCAAGATCATGATGCAGCTGTGGGGCGCCGACGTCGTGCCGTCGCCGGTCGACGACGAGTCGAGCCCGGGGTCGCTCGGGGCGGCCATCTCCGACGCCGTGCGGGACACCGTCGGCCGGGCCGACACGCACTACGCGCTGGGCTCGGTGCTCAACCACGTGTGCCTGCACCAGACCATCATCGGGCTGGAGGCCAAGGACCAGCTGGCGGCGGCGGGAGAGGCGAACCCCGACGTGATCGTCGCGTCGTGCGGCGGTGGCTCGAACTTCGCCGGCATCGCCTTCCCGTTCGTGAAGGACGACGGCGTGCGCCTGGTGGCGGTCGAGCCGGCGTCGTGCCCCACGCTCACCGAGGGCCGCTTCGAGTACGACTTCGGCGACGTGGCCGGCATGACGCCGCTCATGGCCATGTACACGCTGGGCCACGACTTCATGCCGCCGTCGATCCACGCCGGCGGCCTGCGCTACCACGGCGACTCGCCCATCGTCTCCAAGCTGGTGCGCGACGGCCGGGCCGAGGCGGTGGCCTACCCGCAGGGGAAGGTGTTCGAGGCGGCTGTGCAGTTCGCCAACGCCGAGGGCAAGATCCCCGCGCCGGAGACGGCCCACGCCATCCGCGGCGCCATCGACGAGGCGCTCGCCGCCAAGGAGACCGGCGAGGAGAAGGTGATCCTGTTCAACTACAGCGGCCACGGCCACCTCGACCTCGCCGCCTACGACGACTTCATGAACGGGCGCCTGGTCGACGCCTGAACGGCCCGGCATCCCGCCGGCCCGCCCGTTCTGGTGGAGGTCTGCCCCCCGAATCGGGGGGCAGACCTCCACCAGGAGCGCGTAGCGTTCGGCACGTGTTCGTCAAGGTGTGCGGGATCACCAACGCCGAGGACGCCCTGTTCGCGGTGGCGATGGGGGCCGACGCGGTCGGGCTGATCCTGGCGCGGTCGACGCGCCAGGTCGACCCCGACACCGCCCGCGCCATCGTGCGGGAGCTGCCACCCGGCACCCTCGCCGTGGGCGTCTTCCGCGACGAGCGCCCCGAGCGCATCCTCGAGGTCGTCCAGCACGCCGGCCTCGGCGGGGTGCAGCTCCACGGCCACGAGACGCCGGCCGAGGCGGCGGTCGTCCGCCGCCGTGTGGAGTTCGTGGTGCAGGCCTTCGGCGCCGACGACCCGCGCCTCGAGCGCGTCGACGACTACGACGTCGACGCCGTCCTGCTCGACTCGAGCACCCCGGGCTCGGGCGTGGCGTTCGACTGGAAGCTCGCCGAGCGGTTCGTGCCCGGCCGGCGGGTGATCCTCGCCGGCGGCCTGACCCCCGACAACGTGGCCGAGGCGGTCGAGCAGGTCCGTCCCTGGGGGGTCGACGTCGCCTCGGGCGTGGAGGCCTCGCCGGGCCGCAAGGACGCGGTGAAGGTGCGGCGCTTCATCGCCGAGGCGGGCCGGGCGCTGTCGGAGTTCTCGGCCGGTCACGGGCCCGCCTAGCCTCGGCCGGCCCGCGTAGCCTCGGGCGTCCCCGTCGCAGAGAGGTCCCACCCGTCCATGGCCCTACCCGAGCCGTCCGCCAGCGGCCGCTTCGGCGAGTTCGGCGGCCGCTACGTGCCCGAGACGCTCGTCCCCGCCTGCCAGGAGCTGGAGGAGGCGTTCCGCGCCGCGTGGGCCGACCCGGCCTTCCGTGCCGAGCTCGACGACCTGCTGCACCACTACGCGGGGCGACCGTCGCCGCTCACCGACTGCCGTCGCCTCTCCGAGGAACTCGGCCTGCGGGTGCTGCTCAAGCGGGAGGACCTCAACCACACCGGCAGCCACAAGATCAACAACGTCCTGGGCCAGGCGCTGCTGGCCCGGCGCATGGGCAAGACCCGCCTGGTGGCCGAGACCGGCGCCGGCCAGCACGGCGTGGCCACCGCCACCGCCGCCGCCCTGCTCGGCATGGAGTGCATGGTCTACATGGGCGAGGTCGACATGGGTCGCCAGGCGCTCAACGTGTTCCGCATGCGTCTGCTCGGCGCCGAGGTGGTGCCGGCCACCTCCGGCAGCCGCACCCTCAAGGACGCCGTCAACGAGGCCATGCGCGACTGGGTCGCCACGGTGGAGGACAGCCACTACTGCCTCGGCTCGGTGATGGGCCCCCACCCGTACCCCTGGATGGTGCGCGAGCTGCACACCGTCATCGGCGACGAGGCCCGGGCCCAGTGCAGCGAGGTGCTCGACGGCGGCGTGCCCGACGTGGTCACCGCGTGCGTGGGCGGCGGCTCCAACGCCATCGGCATCTTCTCCGGCTTCGCCGACACCGCCGCCGAGCTGGTGGGCGTCGAGCCGGCCGGCGGGGCCGCAGTGGGCCGGGGCGTGCCCGGCGTGGTGCACGGCATGAAGAGCTACCTCATGCAGGACGAGTTCGGGCAGGTGCAAGAGGCGCACTCCATCTCGGCCGGGCTCGACTACCCGGGCGTGGGCCCCGAGCACAGCCACCTGGCCGCCATCGGGCGGGCCCGCTACGAGCAGGTCACCGACGCCGAGGTCATCGACGCCTTCCAGCTCCTCAGCCGCACGGAAGGCATCATCCCGGCCCTCGAGCCGGCCCACGCCCTGGCCTGGGTGAGCCGCGACCGGGCGGCGCTGGCGGGCCGCACCGTGCTCGTGAACCTCTCCGGCCGGGGCGACAAGGACGTCGCCCAGATGATGGAGATCCTCGGGTGAGCCCGTCGCCGGTCGAGGACGAGCTCACGGTCCCGCCCGCCCCTGCGAAGCCCGGTGCCCTGGAGACGGCGCTGCGAGCGGCGCGGGCGTCGGGGCGCAAGCTGCTCGTCCCCTACGTCACCGGCGGGTACGGCGACGACTGGGCCGACGTGGTGAGGGCCGTCGCCGACGCGGGGGCCGACGCCATCGAGATCGGCATCCCGTTCTCCGACCCGGTGATGGACGGGCCGGTGATCCAGGAAGCCAGCGAGGTCGCCCTGCGCGCCGGGGCCACCCCGGTCAGCGTGCTCGACGAGCTCCGGCGGGTCGACGCCGGCGTCCCGCTGGCGGTCATGACCTACTACAACATCGCCTTCCGCATGGGCCACGAGCGGTTCGCCGCGTCGCTGGCCGACAGCGGGGTGGCCGCCGCCATCCTGCCCGACCTGCCCCTCGAGGAAGCCGGCCCCTGGGCCCGGGCGGCCGACGCCGCCGGCGTCGAGACCGTGCTGCTGGCGGCACCGACCGCCCCCGACGACCGGCTGCCCCGCATCGTCGAGCGCGCCCGCGGCTTCGTGTACGCCGTCGGGCTGCTCGGCGTGACGGGGGAGCGGGCGGCGCTCGCCGAGTCATCGCTCGTCATCGCCCGCCGGCTCAAGGCGGTCACCGACAAGCCCGTGCTCGTCGGGGTGGGCGTCTCCACCGCCGACCAGGCGGTGGAGGTGAGCGCGGTGGCCGATGGCGTGGTGATCGGCTCCGCCCTCATGCGCCGGGTGCTGGAAGGGGAGGGACCGGCGGGCGCAGCACGCTTCGTGGCCGAGGTGCGCGCCGCGCTCGACGCGACGTAGCCGCCCCGCGCCGCACCATCGGGACGAACGGCCCTGCGGCACGACTCGCCCGGGTCGGTAGGGTCGCCGGCGATGACCGACGGCGAACAGCTCCTCTTCGACCGGGTCGACGGCATCGCCTTCTTCGAGCGCCTCGTCGACCGCTTCTACGTCGGCGTGGTGGCCGATCCCGTGCTGCGGCCTCTCTACCCCGACGACGACCTCGAGGGGGCCAGGGCCCGCCTCACCTACTTCCTGGTGCAGTTCTGGGGCGGACCGACCACCTACAGCGATCACCGGGGCCATCCCCGGCTGCGGATGCGCCACGCTCCCTACGTCATCGGCGAGGCCGAGCGGGAGGCGTGGTACCGGCACATGGCCACCGCCGTGGGCGAGATGGTGGAGGCCGGCGAGCTGTCCGAGGACGACGAGGCCCGCATGCTGTCGTACTTCCACCAGGCCGCCCGCCACATGGTGAACGCCGACGGGTGAGCGTCGCCGCGCCGCCCGGCCCTCGTTCGGACGCCCGGCGCACCCGACACGGCATCCGCTGTGATGCATGACCATGCACGAATTGGCGGCCATCCACCCGCGACCGGGCGGTGCCCGCCATGCTGAAGGCATCGGGCGGTTCCGCCCGAGTTCGACAGCAGGCCCGGCCACCCCGACCCGGGAACCCGTTCCCGAGCCGGGCCGACAGGAGGAAGTCATGACCAAGAGCGAGCTGATCGCCGAGATCGCCAACCGCACTGGCGTCGCCAAGGCCGACGTCGAGAAGGCCCTGAAGGGCTTCGAGGACGTCTGCCACGAGGTCGTCGCCAAGGGCGAGGAGAAGCTGACCCTGCCGGGCTTCTTGAGCTTCGAGCAGACCGACCGCAGCGCCCGCACCGCCCGCAACCCGCAGACGGGCGAGACCATCCAGGTGCCGGCCAGCAAGGCCGTCAAGGTCACCGCCGGCTCCAAGCTGAAGGCCTCGGCCAAGGGCGCCAAGTAGCCACGAGCCGCCGGGCCCGGCCGGGCCCATCGACGCGCGACGGGGAACGCCACGGCGTTCCCCGTCCCGCGCCCGGCCGGCCGCCGGCCGGCCCGCGGCCGCGACCGCGGCGACGACGGCCGACTAGGTTCGGCCCATGACCGCGACCACGCTCTCGCCCGGCGACAAGGCACCTGCGTTCACCCTGCTCGACCAGGACGAGCAGAAGGTGAAGCTCACCGACTTCGAGGGCCGCAAGGTGCTCGTGTACTTCTACCCGAAGGCCGACACGCCGGGCTGCACCACCCAGTCGTGCGCCCTGCGCGACATCGCCGACCAGATCGGCGACACCGCCATCGTGGGCATCAGCCCCGACGCCCCGGCCCGGCAGAAGAAGTTCGACGACAAGTACTCGCTCGGCTTCCCGCTGCTGGCCGACACCGAGCACAGCGTCGCCGAGGCGTTCGGCGTGTGGGGGGAGAAGAAGAACTACGGGCGCACCTACATGGGCATCATCCGCTCGGCGTTCCTGATCGACGAGAAGGGCAAGGTCGCCGAGGCCTGGTACAAGATCAGCCCCAAGGACACGCCCACCAAGCTGCTGAAGGCCCTCGAGGGGTGAGCACCCTGCCGGCTCCGGCCGACGTCTTGCCCCACCGCCCCCCGTTCCTGCTGCTCGACGAGGTCAGCGAGCTGCGCCTCGGCGACGGCGCCAAGGGCTGCTGGCGGCTCACCGGCGACGAGGACTTCTTCGTCGGCCACTTCCCGGGCCGCCCCACCCTGCCCGGCGTGCTGATGCTCGAGGCCATCGCCCAGCTCGGTGCCTACGCCGTGCTGTCCGACGAGCGCTTCGCCGGCAAGCTGCCGTTGTTCGGCGGGGTGGAGAAGGCGCGGTTCCGCCGCCAGGTCGTGCCGGGCGACACCCTGGAGCTCGAGGTCGAGCTCGGGCGCATGTCGGCCCGGGCGGGCAGGGGATCGGGCCGGGCCCACGTGGGGGGCGACACGGCGTGCGAGACCGAGCTGCTGTTCGTCTTCGCCGACGCCTGATCTCCCCGGCGGGATCCCGAAGGCCACGACCGGAGACCGGAACCTGCCCGCGATCCGCACGTCCGGGCGTGCGCGGCGCGGGCAAGATGGCGGTCGACCGAGGGAGGTCGCCGTGTCCACCACCGTGATCGACACACCCATCGGACCGTTCACCCTGACCGCAGGAGAGGCGGGCCTGGAGCGCATCGACTTCGGTGCGGTGCCCGGTGGGGCCGACCCGGGCGACAGCCCGCCGGCGCGGGCGCACCTCGACGAGGCGGCCCGGCAGCTCGAGGAGTACTTCGCCGGTGAGCGCCACGAGTTCACCGTCGTGCTCGACCGCTCGCCTCGCAAGGGGTTCCGCGGTGCCGTGCTCGACGCGCTCGAACGGGTGCCCTACGGCGAGGTCATCAGCTACGGCGAGCTCGCCGCCGAGGCGGGACGGCCGGGAGCCGCCCGGGCGGTGGGCACGGCCATGGCCACCAACCCGCTGCCCATCGTCGTGCCCTGCCACCGGGTGACCCGCTCGGGTGGCGTGCTCGGTCGCTACGGAGGCGGGACCGACGTGAAGGAGCGGCTGCTGCAGCTCGAAGGGGCGTGGCCGGCCCGCTGAGCCCGGCGGGCCGGCCCGTCGGCGTACGACGGCGGCCTACGAGGGCGGGCCGATGATCACGCAGCCGTTGTGGCCGCCGAAGCCGAAGCTGTTCGACAGGGTGGGGCCGGGGGCCCACTCCCGGGCGCTGCCGACCACCAGGTCGATGGGCGCCATGTCGGGGTCGGGCGTCTCGAAGCCGGCGGTGGGCGGGATGAGCCCCTTCTGGATGGACAGCACCACGCCGACCGCCTCGAGGGCGCCGGCCGCGCCGAGCGAGTGGCCGGTGACGCCCTTCAGCGACGTGACCGGCGGCCCCGCCGGCCCGAACAGCTTGGCGATGGCCTCGGCCTCGGCCGCGTCGTTGAGCGGCGTGGAGGTGCCGTGGGCGTTGATGTGGGCGATGTCGCCCGGCTCCAGCCCGGCGTCGGCCAGCGCCAGCTCCATGCAGGCGATGGCGCCGGCGCCGCCCGGTGACGGGGCGGTGATGTGGTGGGCGTCGGCGGTGGAGGCCGCCCCGAGCACCTCGGCGAGGATGGTGGCCCCTCGCGCCCGAGCCGTCTCCCACTCCTCGAGCACGAGGATGGCGGCGCCCTCGGCCATCACGAAGCCGTCGCGGTCCTTGTCGAACGGCCGCGACACCATGGTGGACGACATGGCGGTCATGTTGGTGAACCCGGCGATGCAGGTCGGGGTCATGGTCGACTCCGAGCTGCCGGTGACCACGGCGTCGCAGCGGCCGTGCACGATGAGCCGGTAGGCGTTGCCGATCGACTGCGTGCCGGCGGCGCAGGCGGTGCAGGTGTTCTCGCAGGGGCCCTGGTAGCCGTAGCGCATCGACACGGCGGCAGACGCGGCGTTGGCCATGAGCATGGGCACCATGAACGGGCTGACGCGGCGGGCCCCTTTGGCGTCGTGGACCCGCACCTGCTCCTCGAGGGTGGTGAGCCCGCCGATGCCGGTGCCGATCCAGGTGCCGATCCGCAGCGGGTCGGCCCGCAGCTCACCCGACTGCTCGAGCGCCTCGGCCGTGGCCGCCAGGGCGAACTGGGCGAAGCGGTCGGTGCGCCGGGCGTCCTTCGGGTTGTCGAAGAACGGCACCGGGTCGAAGTCCTCGACGCGGCGCAGGCCCTCCGGCGCGGGCGAGTTCAGCCCGTGCCAGAAGGCCTCGCGGCCGATGCCGCACGGGCTGACGACGCCGACGCCGGTGATGGCGACCCGGCGGCGTTCCATCACTGCTTGGACGTGACGAGCTCGAACGCCTGCCCGACGGTCTCGATGCCCTCGAGCTCTGACTCGTCGACGCTGACGTCGAACTCCTCCTCGAGCGCCATCACCAGCTCGACGAGGTCGAGGCTGTCGGCGTCGAGGTCGTCGCCGAACTTGGCCTCCAGGGTCACCTGGTCGGGCTGCACGGCCAGCACCTCGACGGCGCACTTGCGGAAGCGCTCGAAGGCTTCGTCACTCACGGGGATGCTCCTTGTGTGGGGGTGGGGCCACGCTAGTCCGACGTGGCCAGGGGGACCGGGGGTCGACGTCGGGCGCGCGGCGTCAGGTCGCGCCCATGCCGAGGCCGCCGTCGACCGGGAGGACCACGCCGGTGACGTACCCGGCCTCGTCGGACGCGAGGTAGGCCACGGCGGCGGCGACCTCGGACGGCTCGGCCAGCCGGCCGAGGGGGACGGCGCCCTCGATGGCGGCCCGGGTGTCGTCGGCCACCGCCGAGAACATGTCGGTGGCGACGGGCCCGGGGGCGACCACGTTGACGGTGATGTTGCGCGACGCGAACTCTCGGGCGAGCGATCGGGCCAGGCCGATGAGCCCGGCCTTGGAGGCGGCGTAGTTGGCCTGGCCGGCCTGGCCGGTGGAGCCGACGACCGAACCGATGAAGACGATCCGGCCCCAGCGGGCGCGCATCATCTTCTGCACGGCCCGCTTGGCGACACGGAACCCGCCGACGAGGTTGGCGTCGAGCACACCGGTGAAGTCCTGCTCGCCCATGCGCAGCACGAGCATGTCGGCGGTGACGCCGGCGTTGGAGACGAGCACCTCGACCGGCCCGAGCGCCTCCTCGACGGCGGTGAAGGCGTCGTCGACCTGGGCGGCGTCGGTGACGTCGCACTTCACGGAGAGGATGCCGGAGGCCTGGTCGGCAGGTGGGGGCTCGGACCGGAACGTCACCGCGACCTTGTGGCCGGCGTCGGCGAAGGCCCGGGCGCAGGCCAGCCCGATGCCGCGGTTGCCGCCGGTGACGAGCACCACGCGGCTCGCAGGCTCGGTCACGGCGCCACCTCCGGGAGGTGCCCGGTCCAGCGCAGCACGGCGCTGGCCCAGCTCATCCCGGCGCCGAAGCCCACCAGCAGCACGAGGTCGTCGCGGCGGACCCGCCCACCTTCGAGGGCGTCGACGAGGGCCAGGGGCACGCTGGCCGAGGAGGTGTTCCCGGTGGCCTGCAGCACCGTGGCGAGCTTCTCGGCGCCGAAGCCCAGGCGGGAGCACGCCGCGTCGATGATGCGGATGTTGGCCTGGTGCGGCACGACGAGGGCGATGTCGTCGGGACCCACGCCGGCCGCGGCCATGGAGTTCCGGGCTGAGTCGACCATGACGGTGACGGCCTTGCGGAACACCTCCTTGCCGTTCATCGTCATGTAGCCGCCGATCGGCGCCTCGAGCAGGGCGCGCAGGCTGCCGTCGGAACCCATGTCGAACGACACGAGCTGGCCCGGGCCGTCGACGGCCTCGACCACCACCGCCCCGGCTCCGTCGCCGAAGAGGATGGCGGTGTTGCGGTCGTCCTGGTCGGTGATGCGGCTGAGGGTCTCGGCGCCGACCACCAGGATCCGTTCGAGGCCCATGGCGATCAGCCCGTGGGCCTGCACGAGGGCGTACATGAACCCCGAGCAGGCGGCGTTGAGGTCGTAGGCGCCGCCCTGGATGCCGAGCTCGTCCTGGACCTGCGAGGCGGTGGCGGGCACCTGGTAGTCGGGGCTGGTGGTGGCCAGGATGACGAAGTCGACGTCGGCCCCGGTGACGCCGGCCATCGCCATGGCGGCCCGGCCGGCCTCGACGGACAGCCCGGCGGTGGTGCCGCCGTGGCGACGCTCCTTGATCCCGGTGCGCTCGGTGATCCACGCGTCGGACGTGTCGAGGCGAGCCTCGTAGTCGGCGTTGGTCACCACGGTGTCGGGCAGGGCCGTGCCCCAACCGGTGATGGTGGCCCCCCGGGCGCCCGGGGGGACGGCGGCACCGCTCGGGCTCATGCGGTGCGCAACCAGGCGATGGGCTGGCTGGCCGTCACCCGCTCGCCGTCGACCGCGAGCATGCCGACGAGCACGCCGGCGAAGGGGGAGCGGACCTCGAGCTCGCCCACGGTGCCGAGGACCGTGCCCGGCACGAGCTCGCGGCCGGGCGACGCGTCGGCCCCCGGGGTGAACACGCCGGCGCCGGGGCTGACGACCATGCGCTCGGTGGCGAAGAGGTGCTCGCCCTCGTGCACCACGACCTCGGCGACCCGGGGTGTGGCGAGCGCGGTGAGCAGCTTGTCGAGGTCGTCTGGCGTGGACACCGACATGGCGGTGACGCCCTGCAGGGTGCGCTTGGTCATGCCGGTGAGCACGTTGCCGGGCCCGAGCTCGGCCAGGAACGAGGCGCCGGCCTCGCCCAGGTGGTCGAGCGTGTGGCGCCAGCGCACCGGGCTGCACAGCTGGGCGCCGAGCAGGCCGCCCCACTCGCTGCCGGCGGTGTGGGCGCGGGCGTCGACGTTGGCGTAGACGGGCACCTCGGCGTCGCGCAGCTCGGCGGCGTCGATGGCCTTGCGGAGCCGCTCCCGGGCGGGCGCCATGAACGGGGTGTGGAAGGCCCCGCTCACCGCCATCGGCATGACCTTCTTGGCTCCGAGGTCCTTGGCGGCGGTCGACGCCTCGGCGACGGCCTCGGGCTCGCCGGCGATCACGACCTGGCCAGGGGCGTTGTAGTTGGCGACCCACACGTCGCCGTCGATCCGGGCGCAGGCCACCTCGA
The DNA here is from genome assembly GCA_029782145.1 of Actinomycetes bacterium. Lineage (GTDB taxonomy): Bacteria > Actinomycetota > Acidimicrobiia > Acidimicrobiales > Acidimicrobilacustridaceae > CAMFLJ01. Next base: position 86,554 of record JAKOVH010000013.1, read on the forward strand.
CCTCGTCGTCCTCGAGGCCGAGCACCGCGGCCATGGTGCCGGTGCGCTCGGTGGCGGCGGCCCGCATGGCGGCGCCGCGCTCGGCCACCAGGCGCAGGCCGTCGTCGAAGCCGAGGGCGCCCGAGGCGACCAGGGCGGTGTACTCCCCGAGGCTGTGGCCCGCGGCCACCGCCGGCTCGACGCCCAGCCGCTCGACCGCGTCGAGCACGACGAGGCTGGTCAGGAACGTCGACAGCTGGGCGTTGTCGGTGAGCTTGAGCTCCTCGGCGTCGGTGCGCAGCAGCAGGGCCTCGAGGTCCCGTCCGAGCACCGACGACGCCTCGGCCACGAGCTCCCAGGACGGGTGGTCGCGCCACGGCTCGCCCATCGCTGGTTTCTGGGACCCCTGGCCGGGGAAGGTGAACACGATCATCGGTGGGCGGCACCTCCGGAGGGCAGCGGGCACGGGCTCTGACCGACCGGGGGCCGGCGACGTTTCATCGGGCGGCTGCCCGCTGAGGTCCCCCCGGTCGAGCGGTGCGGCGGGAGGGATTCGAACCCTCAAGCCCTTGCGGGCAGCGGGGTTTGAGCCCGCCCTGTATGCCGGTTCCAGCACCGCCGCGCATGGGTGCTGGGCTCACGCTACCAACCGGCCAACCCCCTCCTTGGTTACCGCGCGGGCACATCGCGCCGGGCCGGGCGGGCCCGAGCCGGCGCGCCGGGGGGGCCCGGGCGTCGCGCTCCACGACGAGGCGCGGTCGTACACTCGGCGACCATGACGAGGGCCATGCTCGAGCGCCGCCTCTCGGACGTGGCGGCCCAGCTGCGGGGCCTGCGCCGGGAGCTGGCGGTCACCGACGAGCAGCTCGCCCTGCTCGCCGACGAGGCCGACGACGCCCGCCTGCGGTCGCTGGTCTCGGAGACCCCGCTGGCCGAGCGCGAGCACCGCGAGGCGGCCCGCCACGCCGAGGCGATGGGGCGGCACCGCACCGACGTCCTCGACGACATCCGGCGGCTCGAGCAGGAGCAGGACGACCTCCTCGACCGCCTCAACGAGGCCGTCGGCTGACCCGGTACGATGCGCCCGCAGCCCGGCCGGACCGGGCTGGCCGGGTCCCCTCGCGCGCCGCTGCCGGTGCGCTGGCCCGACCCGTCGACCCACCGAAAGGACGAGCCGAGTGCCGACCCGCGTCGTCATCGCCGAGGACGAGGCCATCATCCGGCTCGACCTGAAGGAGACCCTCCAGGAGGAGGGCTACGAGGTCGTGGGCGAGACGGGCCGGGGCGACGAGGCCGTCGAGCTGGTCCGGGCCCACCAGCCCGACATCGCCATCCTCGACATCAAGATGCCGGGGCAGGACGGCCTGTCGGCGGCCAGGGAGATCGCGGCGGAGCGCACGTCGGCGGTGCTCATCCTCACCGCGTTCAGCCAGCGCGACCTCATCGAGCAGGCCCGCGACGCCGGCGCCCTCGCCTACCTCGTGAAGCCGTTCCAGCGCAGCGAGCTCGTGCCGGCCATCGAGGTGGCCATCGGTCGGTTCCGGGAGATGAAGGCGCTGGCCGACCAGGCCCAGACGCTCGAGGAGCAGCTCGAGACCCGCAAGATCGTCGACCGGGCCAAGGGCCGGCTGATGGACGCCCACCACCTCTCCGAGGGCGACGCGTTCTCGTTCATCCAGCGCACCGCCATGCGGGAGCGGCTGACGATGAAGGCGGTCAGCGAGCGCATCATCGCCGGCGAGCTCTCGCCCGACGGGGCATGACCGGGGCGCCCGGCGCCGCCCACCTCGGGGGACCGCGATGACCACCTTGATGCTCATCGACGGCAACTCGCTCACCTACCGGGCGTTCTTCGCCCTCCCCACCGACATGGCCACCGCGTCGGGGCAGGTCACCAACGCCGTGTTCGGGTTCACCTCGATGCTCGTGAACCTGCTGCGCGACCACCGCCCGGACCACCTGGCGGTCGTGTTCGACCGGCCCGAGCCGACGTTCCGCCACGAGGCGGTCGACACGTACAAGGCCAACCGCTCGGAGGCGCCGGACATCCTGCGCCAGCAGATGGGCCTGGTCCGCCAGGTGGTCGAGACGCTCCGCATCCCGGTGCTGGAGCTGCCCGGCTACGAGGCCGACGACCTGATCGCCACGTTGGCCACCGAGGCCGAGGGGCGCGGCGACGACGTGCTGATCGTCACCGGCGACCGCGACAGCTACCAGCTGGTGGCCGATCCTCGGGTCCGCGTGCTCTACAACCGCCGGGGCGTCTCCGACTACGCCCTCTACGACGAGGCCGGCATCGCCGAGCGCACCGGCGTGGCGCCCGCCCAGTACGTGCAGTACGCCGCCCTCCGGGGCGACCCCTCCGACAACCTGCCGGGCGTGCCGGGGGTGGGGGAGAAGACGGCGGCGAGGCTCATCACCACCTACGGCGGCATCGACGGGATCTACGAGCACCTCGACGAGCTCACCCCCAAGCTGCGCCAGAACCTGGCCGAGCACGAGGCCCAGGTCCGCACCAACGCCGAGGTCATGGTCCTGCGGCGTGACGCGCCCGTCACCGTCGACCCCGACGAGCTGAACCTCGGCAGCTACGACCTCGACGAAGTGCGCCAGCTGTTCGACTTCCTCGAGTTCCGCACGCTCTACGACCGGCTGCTCGAGGCGCTGGGCGCCGTCGACGAGGCGACGGCCACGGGCGGTGAGCCCGGCGGCGACGTGATCGAGGCCGAGCGGTCCGACCTCACGGGCGCGTCCGACGCCGTCCGGTGCCTGCGGGCGTTGGCCCAGGCCGAGGGGCCGTTGGCGGTGGCGGCCGCCTGGCAGGGTGCCGAGGGGCGCTCGGCGCTCGAAGGGCTGGCGCTCGTCACCGACGCCGCCGGCGGCGAGGTGGCGTGGATCCCGGCCGCCACCCTGGCCATGCCGGAGGTCAGCGCGGCCCTGGCCGAGCTGCTCGACACCGGCGCCCGCCCGCTCGTCGCCCACGACGCCAAAGCCCTGATGCGCAGCCTGGACGACCTCGACGTCGACGTGCGGTCGTTGGCGCTCGACACCATGATCGCCGCCTACCTGCTCGACCCCGCAGAGGCCCGCTACGCCCTCGAGGAGCTGCTCGACCGCTACGCCGGCGCTCGGCTCCCCGCCGACGACGGACCCGCCGAGGGCGAGCTCGACTTCGGCGACGACGGGGTCGACGTGGGGCAGCGGGCCGCCCGCCGGGCGCTGGCGGTCGACCGGCTGGCCGGGCCCTTGGCCGATGCCCTCGAGGCGCGGGGCCTGCGCTCGCTGAACGACCAGATCGAGGTCCCCCTCGTGCGGGTGCTGGCCCGCATGGAGATCGTCGGCGTCGGCGTCGACGTGGCCGAGCTGCGGCGGTTGAGCGACGAGCTGGTCGCCCGCTGCGACGAGCTGCGGGCCCAGGTCTGCGAGGACGCCGGCGAGGAGTTCAACGTGAACTCCACGGTCAAGCTGCGCGAGATCCTGTTCGACCGGCTGGGCCTCACGCCCCAGAAGAAGACGAAGACCGGCTACTCGACCGATGCCGCCTCCCTCGAGAAGCTCAAGGGCCAGCACCCCATCATCGAGCACCTGCTGTCGTACCGCGAGGTCGAGAAGCTCCGGTCGACCTACGGCGAGGGCCTGCTGGCCGAGGTGGCGCCCGACGGGCGCATCCACGCCACGTTCAACCAGACCGTGGCCCGCACCGGGCGGCTCAGCTCCGACGCCCCCAACCTCCACAACATCCCGGTGCGCACCGAGATCGGGCGGGCCTTCCGCAAGGCGTTCGTGCCGGCGGCGGGCTTCCGCCTCCTGATCGCGGACTACAACCAGATCGAGCTGCGCTGCATCGCCCACCTGGCCGAGGACCCGGGGCTGATCGCCGCCTTCGAGTCCGGCCAGGACATCCACACCGCCACCGCCTCGCGGGTGTTCGGCGTGGAGCCCGGGCAGGTCGGCCTCGACCAGCGCTCGAAGGCGAAGATGGTGAGCTACGGGCTGGCCTACGGCATGGAGGCCTACGGGCTCGGCCAGCGGCTGGGCATCCCCACCGGTGAGGCCCAGGAGATCCTCGACGCCTACTTCGAGGCGTTCCCCGCGGTGCGGGCCTACATGGAGCGCACGGTGGCCGAGGCCCGCGAGCGGGGCTACACCGAGACGCTGTTCGGGCGGCGCCGCCAGATCCCCGAGCTGTCGTCGTCGAACTTCCGGATCCGCCAGGCCGGCGAGCGCCAGGCCATGAACGCCGGCATCCAGGGGCTCGCCGCCGACATCTTCAAGGTGGCGCTGGTCCGCCTCGACCGGGCCCTCGAGGAGGCCGGCGCGGTGAGCCGGCTGATCCTGCAGGTGCACGACGAGGTGATCGTCGAGGTCACCCCCGACGAGCTCGACGACACCACCGCCCTCGTGCTCGAGGCCATGTCGGGAGCGTTCTCCCTGCGGGTGCCCCTGGCCGTCAACCTCACCATCGGCGACTCGTGGGCCGACGCCAAGGGATGACCACGCCCGGCCGGTCGACCGGCGACCGCACCGAGGAGGCGGCGAGCCACTGGTTCGAGGCCCTCGCCGACCACCTCGGCGAGGCCTACCTGCGGTACGCCTTCACCATGGGCACCGAGAACGAGGTCGGGTTCCTCGTCGACGTGCTCGGCCTGGGCCCGGGCGACCGGGTGCTCGACGTCGGGTGCGGGCCGGGTCGCCACGCCCACGCCCTCGGCCGTCGGGGCATCGAGGTCGTCGGCGTCGACATCTCCCAACGGTTCGTCGACATCGCCCGCCGCGACGCCCCGCCCGGGGTGAGCTTCGAGCGCCTCGACGCCCGCGCCCTGCCCTATGAGTCGGAGTTCGACGCCGTGATCTCGCTGTGCCAGGGCGCCTTCGGCCTGGCCGCCGGTGGCCAGGTCGTCGAGGAGGTGGAGGGGCCGGTCGAGGTGGGCGACGCGCTGCGCACCCCGGTCGACCCCGACGCGCGGGTGCTCGACGGCATGGCCCGGGCGCTGCGCCGAGGAGGGCGGCTGGCCGTGTCGGCCTTCTCCGCTTACTTCCAGGTGCGGTTCCTCGAGGAGACCGACACCTTCGACGCCGACGCCGGCGTGAACCACGAGCGCACCGTGCTGCGCTCGCCCGAGGGGGTCGAGGCCACCCACGAGCTGTGGACCACGTGCTTCACGCCCCGGGAGCTGCGCCTCCTGGCCACCCGGGCCGGGCTCGAGGTCCGCGACCTGTGGTCGGTCACACCCGGCGACTACGTGCGCCGACGACCCGATCTCGACCACCCGGAGCTGCTGCTCGTGGCGGTGCGCCCGCCGGCCTGAGGCCCCGGCCGGCGGGGCGTCGCCCAGCCCTGCCGTTCCTTGCACGGCGGTGCTAGGCTCGCCCGTCGTCGTGCGCGCCCGTGCACGCATCCCGCTCCCGTCGGGAGCCCGATCCCCCAGTCCATCCGAAGAGAGAACACCTTGTCCGACCAGGCGACCCCCGAAGCGGCTCCGGCCGCTGCCCCCACCTCCACCGACACCGCTGAGCCCGCCGTCTCCGAGGTGCCGGCCGGCATGGGGAGCATCGACGACGAGGGCCGCTACGTCCCCCGACAGGTGGTCGAGGACGACCTGGGCGGCCTCTCGCTCGACGACGCCTACACCGCGTCGATGGTCGAGGTCGAGGACGGCCAGATCGTGGAGGGCACGGTCGTCAAGGTCGACCGCGACGAGGTCCTGCTCGACATCGGCTACAAGTCCGAGGGCGTCATCCCGTCCCGGGAGCTCTCGATCCGCAACGACGTCGACCCCGCCGAGATCGTCTCGCTCGGCGACCACGTCGAGGCCCTCGTCCTGCAGAAGGAGGACAAGGAGGGCCGGCTCGTCCTGTCGAAGAAGCGGGCCCAGTACGAGCGCGCCTGGGGCACCATCGAGAAGATCAAGGAAGAGGACGGCGTCGTCAGCGGCCCGGTCATCGAGGTCGTCAAGGGCGGCCTGATCCTCGACATCGGCCTGCGGGGCTTCCTCCCCGCCTCGCTGGTGGAGCTGCGCCGTGTGCGTGACCTCGCCCCCTACGTCGGGCGCTCCCTCGAGGCGAAGATCATCGAGCTCGACAAGAACCGCAACAACGTCGTGCTCTCCCGGCGGGCGTGGCTCGAGGAGACCCAGAAGGAGCAGCGCGAGGACTTCCTCGCCAACCTCAAGCCCGGTGAGGTCCGCCGCGGTGTGGTCTCGTCGGTGGTCAACTTCGGCGCCTTCGTCGACCTCGGCGGCATGGACGGCCTCGTGCACGTGTCCGAGCTGTCCTGGAAGCACGTCGACCACCCCGGCTCGGTGGTGGCCGTCGGCGACGAGATCGACGTGCAGGTCCTCGAGGTCGACCTCGACCGCGAGCGCATCAGCCTGTCGCTCAAGGCCACCCAGCAGGACCCGTGGCAGGAGTTCGCCTCCGCCCACCAGGTCGGCGAGCTGGTCTACGGCCGGGTCACCAAGCTCGTGCCCTTCGGCGCCTTCGTGCAGGTCGGCGACGGCATCGAGGGCCTGGTGCACATCTCGGAGATGTCCGCCCACCACGTCGACCTCCCCGAGCAGGTCGTCACCCCCGGCGAGGAGCTCTGGGTCAAGATCATCGACCTCGACCTCCAGCGCCGCCGCATCAGCCTGTCGATCAAGCAGGCCGCCGAGGGCGGCATCGTGGCCGCCGAGTACCAGGAGCACTTCGGCGAGCACGCCTACGACGAAGAGGGCAACTACATCGGGCCGCTCAGCGAGTCCACCGAGGCCCAGGAGGCCTGGGCCGAGTACTACGCCGAGCACCCCGAGGAGGCTCCCGGGGCCGCCGAGGAGCCGTCCGAGGGCGAGCCCGCCGGCTGAGCCCGGGCCCTGCGGGGCACCAGCGCACACCGCCTCGACCGTGGCGACGCCTCAGGGCGTCGCCACGGTCGCGTCCCGGCCCGAGACGCAGGTCACGGAGCGCGACCGGCGTCACCACGGCGTGTGGCTGCGACGACATCTTTGTCATTTCCGCTAAGCCCGCGGCCTCCAGACGCCGAAGAGGTGAGGCTGAAAACCCGGCGAGGCCGCCGGCCCTGACGGGCGATCAGCTCCGACCCACTGCCGTGGGCCCGGATCGTCGAGACCGAACCAGGAAGAGGTCGAGGTGAGCTCGCGCCGAACGCTGATCCTCGTAGGAGCCATCGCCCTCGGGCTGATCGCCGCACTGTTGACGTTCAACTACGTGCGGGGGATCGAGGACCGGGCCAACAACAACGCCAAGCGGGTCGACGTGTTCGTCGCCAAGACGGACATCCCCCGCGGCACACCGGGTGAGACGGCGGCGTCGGGCGGCGCCGTCGGGCAGTCGCAGATCCCCCAGGAGTTCCGTCCGGCCAGCGCCATCACCACCACGGACGAGATCCAGAAGAAGGTGGCGCTGTTCGACATCCCCCAGAACACGCCGATCGTCCAGGACATGTTCGTGGACCCGGCGCAGACCCAGATCAGCTTCCGGGAGCGCCTCAAGAACCCCGAGCAGGTCGCCATCACCGTCTCGGTCGACCAGGTGCACGGCGTGGCCGGGTTCCTGGTGCCCGGTGACGAGGTGAACATCCTCGTCATGCAGGACAACAGCGGCGGCGACAGCGGCTCGTCGGCCTCCATCAAGAAGACCGCCCGCTACCTCTACCAGAAGGTGCAGGTCCTCGCCGTCGGCCAGAGCACGCTGCTCTCGCCCGGCGAGCAGGTGGACGCCAAGACCACGGCCGCCAACCAGAACTCCGGCATGATCACGTTCAACGTGCCCCCGGAGGCGGCCCAGTGGATCGCCTCGGCCCAGGAGGGCGGCGGCATGTACCTCTCCCTCGTGGCCGACGACTACAAGCCCAAGCCGCTGCCCGAGATCAACCCGAACACCTCCACCCTCCCGGGTGAGAGCGGCGAGCTGACCCCCTACGGCCCCAACGGCAACCAGGACTAGGTGAGGTCGTGAACCGTCCCTTCTCCGGCAACCCGGGCGAGGCCCAGCCGCAGGTGGACGCCGGCTCCGGTGGGGGTGGCGCGAGCCACCCCACCGCCGTCGTCATCTGCTCGGATGCGGCGGTCCGCACCCGCCTGGCCATGCTGCTCGGCGCTGGAACGGCGGCCTTCGGCTCGGTCGACGAGCTGGCCGACGCCCTCGACGGCAGCCCCATCGTCGCCGTGCTCGGCCCGTCGTTCGTCGACCCCATCGAGCTCACGGCGGCCGAGCAGCTGCTGGCGGCCCGCCGGGAGGTGGCCGCCATCATGGTCACCGACGAGCTCAGCACCGACCTGCTCCAGCGAGCGCTGCGGGCGGGAGTGAAGGACGTGCTGCAGTCGCCGGTGGAACCCCACGACCTGCAGGCCGCCGTGGATCGGGTGGGCCGCACCATCGGACCGGTGTCGACCGTGTCCGGGCCCGGCTCCGAGCAGTTCGACGACGACGGTGAGGTCGGCCGGGTCGTCATGGTGTTCTCCACCAAGGGCGGCTCGGGCAAGTCGGTCATCGCCTCGAACCTCGCCGTGCTGCTCGCCCAGCGCAGCGAGAAGCCCGTGGTCCTCGTCGACGCCGACCTGCAGTTCGGCGACGTCGCCGTCATGCTCAAGCTGGCGCCCCAGCACACCATCGTCGACGCGGTCAGCTCCCTGGACCGCATGGACGCCACCATGCTGCGCGAGCTGCTGGTGGAGCACCAGCCCGAGGGACTGCTGGTCCTCCCGGCGCCGCTCGAGCCGGCCTTCGCCGACCAGATCGGCGCCGCCGAGATGGTGCGCATCGTCGAGACGCTGCGCACCTTCGCCGGCTATGTGGTGATCGACACCCCCGCCTACTTCAACGACGTGGTGCTCGGCCTGATCGAGGTGTCCGACGACGTGCTGCTCGTCGCCGGCATGGACATCCCGAACATCAAGAACGTCAAGATCGGCCTGCAGACGCTGCGGCTGCTCAACACCCCGATGGAGAAGCTGCGGCTCATCTTGAACCGAGCCAACTCCAAGGTGCGCCTGGACTCCTCGGAGGTCGAGCGCACCCTCGGCGTGAAGGCCGACGCCCTCATCCCGAGCGACATCGTCGTGCCCCAGGCGGTCAACCGCGGCGAGCCGGTCGTGCTCTCCGCACCCCGGTCCGAGGTGGCCAAGGCCTTCGGCCAGCTCGCCGACCAGTTCATCCCCAGCGGCTCCAAGAAGCGGTGGTTCTGACCGCACCCGCGGTCCCTACTCCCCAATGAGGTGAGGCGACGATGTCGCTCTACAAGCGTCTCCACGATGTCCAGGCCGTGCCCGCGACCGGCGCCAACCGGCGCGACCCGGTGCTCGACGAGCTGCGCCAGCGCATCCACCACCACCTGATCGACGAGCTCGGCCCGATCCTCTACGACAAGCGCCTCTCGGAGGACGACCTGCGCCGGCGGGTCAACGAGCAGCTCCACGCCGCGCTGGCCCAGGAGCGGGCGCCGCTCTCGGCCGCCGACAAGGCCCAGCTCATCCAGGACGTCTCCGACGACATCCTCGGCTACGGGCCCATCGACCGCCTGCTCAAGGACGACGAGGTCTCCGAGGTCATGGTCAACGGGCCGGACCAGGTCTACGTCGAGCGCAACGGCAAGCTCGAGCAGGCGACGGCCACCTTCGTCGACGACGTGCACCTGCGCCGCATCATCGACAAGATCGTCGGCGAGGTCGGCCGGCGCATCGACGAGGCCAACCCCCTCTGCGACGCCCGCCTGCCCGACGGCTCCCGCGTGAACGCGGTGATCCACCCGCTGGCGATCGGCGGCCCGTTCCTGACGATCCGGAAGTTCTCCAAGGAGAAGCTCCAGATCGACGACCTCATCCGCTACGGCACCCTCAACGCCCACGCCGCCCGCTTCCTGCAGGCCTGCGTGGTCGGCCGGCTCAACGTGATGGTCTCCGGCGGTACCGGCACCGGTAAGACGACCACCCTCAACGTGCTCTCGTCGTTCATCCCCACCGACGAGCGCATCGTCACGGTGGAGGACGCCAAGGAGCTCCAGCTCCACCAGGACCACGTGCTGGCGCTCGAGGCCCGACCGGCCAACATCGAGGGCCGGGGCGAGATCACCATCCGCGACCTCGTCAAGAACTGCCTGCGCATGCGGCCCGACCGCATCGTCGTCGGCGAGTGCCGGTCGGGCGAGGCCCTCGACATGCTCCAGGCCATGAACACCGGCCACGACGGCTCGCTCACCACGGTGCACTCGAACAGCCCCCGCGACACGCTGGCCCGCCTCGAGACCCTGGTGCTGATGGCCGGGTTCGACCTCCCGGTGCGGGCCATCCGGGAGCAGATGGCCTCGGCGCTCGACGTGATCGTGCACCTCAGCCGCCTGCGCGACGGCACCCGCCGCATCACCCACATCACCGAGGTGCAGGGCATGGAGGGCGACGTGATCACCCTCCAGGACATCTTCTTGTTCGACTTCGGCATGGGTGTCGACGAGCACGGCCGGTTCAAGGGCCACCTGAAGGCCACGGGCGTCCGGCCCAAGTTCGCCGAGAAGCTGGCCGACTACGGCATCCGGCTCGGGCAGGAGGTCTTCCAGCCCGAAGGCTTCGCCCGCCGGGCGATGGCGTGAGAGGCGGGTCGATCCCCATGTCCGCACCCCACCGTTCGATCCGCCGGCGCTACCGCCTGGTGGCCGTCGTGGCCGCGATGGTGGCCGCCGTCGGGCTGTTCTCCGGCTGGACCGGCACCGCCGGTGCGGCGGGCGGCGACGCCCTGCAGATCCGCCGGGTCGACACGACGCAGCCCGCCGCGTCGAGGGTGCAGTTCCTCTTCACCGGCGACCCGGCCGAGGTGAAGGGCACCGTGCTCACCGACGGCGGCACCGACGTCACCGGCGCCGCGCCCACCAAGCTCGCCGACACCGACAAGGTCGCCGTGGCCCTGGTGTTCGACGTCTCCAACGAGATGGACCAGACGGGCGCCCTGGTCTCGGCCAAGGACTCGGCCAAGGCGTGGCTGCGGGGCCGCACCGACGCCGAGCGGGCCAACCAGCTCGTGGCCGTCTACACGTCGTCGGACAAGGCCGTCCAGATCCAGACCTTCACCGCCGACACCCAGCGCATCCTGGCCGCCATCGACCGGGTGGCGCCGCCCGCCGAGGCCAGCGCCGGCGACAAGTCAGCCCTCTGGGGGGCGATCCGCCTCGCCGGCGACGACCTGGCCGCCCAGCACCGCTACCAGGCGAACATCCTCGTGATGGCGGGCAAGAGCGACAACGTCACCGGCGACCGGTCCGCCGCCAACGGGGCGGTGGCCAACGCCGGAGCCAGCGTGTTCGCCGCCGAGCTCCTCGGGCACGGCCTGAACCCCGGTTCGCTCGACTCGATGGTGCGGGCCAACGGCGGCCTGGTGCTGACCACCGACACCGGCACCGACCTCGGCAGCCTGGTGGGCCAGCTGGGCACGACCATCGACGACAAGCAGTTCACGATGACCTACGCCTCCAGCACGGCCACCGGCTCGGTCGCCGACCTGTCGCTGCAGGTGGGCGACCAGACCGCCGCAGCGTCGGTGGTCGTCGGCTCCGACGTCATCGGGGCCACCAGCCTGGCGCCCGAGGTCAAGTCGTCCGCCGGCGGCATCTCCGCCCTGCAGGGCCCGGTCGGGCTGGCGCTGATGATCATCGTCGCCGTCGCCGCCGGCTGCGGCCTCGCCTACGGGGCCATCATGGTCTTCGTCAAGGAGGACCGGCTGTCGTCGGTGCTGCAGCCCTACGACGAGGCCCTGGTGGCGGCGCCCGGCGCCGGGCAGGACGACGAGGCCGCCACCTCGTTGGCCCGCACCGCCCTCGTCCAGCGGGCGGTGGAGCTCACCGAGCAGGTGGCCGGCCAGCGCGGGGTGCTCGCCTCGACCGAGGCGGCCCTCGAGCGGGCGAACCTGCCGCTGCGCGCCGGTGAGGCGCTGTTCTTCTACGCCGCCATCGTGGTGGTCGCCACCCTGCTCAGCCTGGTCGTCACCGGGTCGGTGCTGCTCGGCCTGATCGTGGGCCTGCTCGCCGCCCTGCTGCCGGTGGCCGTGGTCAACTTCCTGGCCTCCCGGCGGCGCAAGGCCTTCATGGCCCTGCTGCCCGACACGCTCTCGCTGCTGGCCGGCACGCTGCGGGCGGGCTACTCGCTCATGCAGGGCGTGGAGGCCGTCTCCCAGGAGGTGGCCGAGCCGATGGGGCTCGAGCTGCGCCGGGTGGTCACCGAGGCCCGCCTCGGCCGACCGCTCGAGGAGGCCCTCGACGGCGTCGCCGAGCGCATGGCGAGCGACGACTTCGCCTGGGCCGTCATGGCCATCCGGATCCAGCGGGAGGTCGGCGGCAACCTCTCCGAGCTGCTGCTCACCGTGGCCGACACGATGGTCGCCCGGGAGCGGCTGCGGCGTGACGTGGCGGCGCTGACCGCCGAGGGCCGCATGAGCGCCTACATCCTCATCGCCCTGCCCGTGGGCCTGGGCGGCGTGATGTTCATGATGAACCGTGAGTACACCAGCAAGCTCCTCAACACCACCCTCGGCAACGTGCTGCTGGCCGCTGCCGTGGTCTCGGCCGGCGTCGGGTTCATGTGGATGAGGAAGATCATCAACATCCGGATCTGACAGGACGGTCACCATGGAACTCGTCATCGGAGGTCTCCTCCTCGCCGTCGCCATCGGTGTCGTCGCCTACGTGGTGCTGACCCAGGCCGACGAGCGCTCCATCGTGCGCAACTCGTTGCGCCAGCTCGAGGGCTACGAGGTCGAGAACGTCCGCGACCAGGAGCTGCTCGTCCCCTTCGCCGAGCGCGCCGTGGCCCCGGTCATGAGCGGGCTGACCAACATCGGTCGGCGCCTCACCCCGGCCGGCTACGTCGACAACATCCGGCGCAAGTTCGTGTGGGCCGGACTGGGCACGGCCGACGGCGTCGACCGCTTCCTCGCCGTGCGCGTGCTCACCGCGGCGTTGGTGCTGCCGGTGCTGTTCGTGATGTTCGTCCTGAACCCGCTGGGCCTCGACGGCATGCTGAAGCTCCTCGTCACCGGCCTGCTCGTGCTGGTGCTGGCCATGGGCCCCGACGCCTGGCTCAACCGCAAGGTCGCCGAGCGCCAGCTCGAGCTGCAGGAGAAGCTCCCCGACGTGCTCGACCTGCTCACCATCAGCGTGGAGGCCGGCCTCGGCTTCGAGCAGGCGCTCGACCGGACCATCGCCGCGGTGCCCGGTGCGCTGTCGGACGAGTTCGCCCGCATGCTGGGCGAGGTGCGGGCCGGCGCCAGCCGCAGCGACGCCATGCGGTCCATGGAGCAGCGCTGCAACGTCCCCGAGGTGCGTTCGTTCGTGCTCGCCATCCTCCAGGCCGACACCTTCGGCGTGTCCATCGGCCGGGTCCTGCGGGCCCAGTCGGAGGAGATGCGGATCAAGCGCCGCCAGCTGGCCCAGGAGAAGGCCCAGAAGGCGCCGGTGAAGATGCTCATCCCGATGGTGTTCTGCGTGTTCCCCTCGCTGTTCGTCGTCGTGATCGGCCCGGCCATCATCAACATCACGGAGAGCTTCAAGTAGCTTCGCCCTGGTGAGCACGGCGGTCGGCGCGGAGCGCCCAGCGGCCCGTACGGACCGGCGCCCGCCGGCGAGCACCCCGTCCCTGGCCTGGGTGGTCGGGGCGATCGTGGTGGTGATCGGCGCCTACGTCGGCGCCGCCCCGCTCAGCGACAACAGCTTCTTCACCCACCTGGCCACCGGCCGCTACATCCTCGAGCACGGGATCCCCTCCTCGGACGTGTACTCGTTCACCGCGCCGGGGGAGCGGTGGGTCGTGCAGAGCTGGCTGGCGTCGGTGCTCTACGGGGCCGTCGACCGGGTCGGCGGCCTCACCGCCGTGCGGGCCCTCACCGCGCTGCTCGCCGGCACCGCGGCCGGGATCATGTGGACGCTGACCCGTCCGGCGCGGGGGCTGGTGGCCCGCACCGCCATCAGCGCCGTGGGCCTCGTGGTGGCGGCCACGATGTGGTCGCCTCGCCCGCTCATGATCGGGCTCGTCCTGCTGGGGCTCACGGTGCTCGCCGCCGAACGGCGCCTTCCCCCTCTGGTGCTGCTGCCGGTGTTCTGGGTGTGGGTGAACGTCCACGGCTCGTTCCCCCTCGGGCTCGTGGCCCTCGGCTGCTACGCGCTCGGCAGCCGCCTCGACGGCGAGCGTCGCCCGGCCGAGCTGCGCCCGCTCATGTGGGCTGCGCTCGGCACGCTGCTGGGCGCGCTGAACCCGCTGGGACCGGTCCTGCTCACGTTCCCGCTGGGCCTGCTGAAGCGCCAGGAGGCGCTCTCCTGGGTGACGGAGTGGCGCAGCCCCTCCTTCTCGCTGGTCTACGCCCGGGCGTTCCTCGTGCTGCTCGTGATGGGCGTGGCGGCGCTCGTGCGGCGGCCCTCGTGGCGCAGCGCCGTGCCGTTGGCCGTCTTCGTGGCCCTCGGCCTGGTCGCCGCGCGCAACATCCCCGTCGCCGCCTTCGTGCTCCTCCCGGGGATCGCCCGAGGAGCGGAGGGGCTGGGCTCGCTCACCGGCGAGCTGCGCTCCAAGCTCGTCACCGTGCTCGCCGTCGTGGTGGTGGCGGTCGGCGGCCTGGCGGTCGCCCAGCGCCTGGCCGGCCCCGACCTCGACCTCGGCGAGTTCCCCGTCGATGCCGTGGCGTGGCTCGACCAGCAGGGGATGCTGGCGCCGGAGGTGCGCCGGGTCGCCCCCGACACCGTGGGCAACTACCTCGAGCTCGTCCTCGGCGACGGTGCCTCGGTGTTCGTCGACGATCGGGTCGACATGTACCCGCAGGCCGTCGTCGACGACCTGGTGGCCCTCATCGGCGGCTCCCCCGAGTGGCAGCAGGTGCTCGAGCGATGGGACGCCGACGTCGTGCTGTGGCCGCGGTCCGAGCCGTTGGCCCAGCTGCTGGCGCAGGACGAGGGCTGGCGCCTCGCCTACGCCGACGGGTCCTGGGTGGTCTACCTCCGTCGCTGAGCGCCGGCCGGGTGGTCGCCGGCGGGATGGCGCGACGGCCCGCGACGCGAACGGAGGGCACCCGGTGGGTGCCCTCCGTGTCCAGGTCCCGCGGTCGAGTGCCTGGAAGTCCTACCTCCCCGCCACGTCCACCTGCGACGCGGACCGGGAGAAGCTGCTGTTGAGGTTGTTGCCGAGGAAGGTGACCGCCCCGATGCAGACCACGACGATGAGGGCGAGGAGCAACGCGTACTCCACCAGCCCCGCACCAGAGTCGCCCCTGCACCGACCGGCCGGCCCCCTCGACGGGTCTGTCGTCGGCGTGGTCATCAGAGCCTCCTCACGGGAAGTGAAGAGGGGCGGACCTGGCGGTCCGCCCCTCCCACATCCGAGCCGGCGGTGGCTCAGCTGGCGACGGCGGAGCCCACCGAGGAGAACTTCGAGCTGGCGCTCTTGCCGAGGAAGGTGACGGCGATGATGCACACGACGGCGATCAGGGCCACGAGGAGGGCGTACTCGACGAGCGAGGCGCCACGGTCGGTCTTGCAACGAGCCTGGAGCCAGGCGCTGGCGAATTCGTAGGTGGTGAGCATTGTTCCGGGTTTCTCCCTGTGCTGGTGCTGACGGAGGACCCACGGACTCGGGGGCCCTTGCTGCTGACTTGCCTTTCAGGTATCGACGCCCGGTCCGCCTGCCTTGATGGGCCGTACGGCCCAATTGCGGGCGGCGCGGGCGCCGGTGCCTCGCCGGCTAGTCGAGGTGGACGATCCCCATGCGGACGGCGGCCAGCACCGCTTGGGTGCGGTCGCGGGCGTCGAGCTTCTGGTAGATCGAGGCCAGGTGGTTCTTCACGGTCTTCTGCGAGATGTAGAGGCGCTCGGCGACCTCGGGCGTCGAGCAGCCGTCGGCGATGAGCTGGAGGACCTCCTCCTCACGACGGCTGATCACCCGCTCGTCCTCGTGGGCGCCGAACGCCCGGCTGCCGTCGAGGCGGCGCACCTCGTCGAGCATGGAGGCCGCCAGCTGGGGCGACAGGGCCGTCTCGCCGCTCACCGCCAGGCGCACGGCCGAGGCGATCTCCTCGGTCGAGCAGTCCTTGACCAGGTACCCGGACGCACCGGCCCGGATGGCCTCGGCCAGCACCTCCTGGTCGGCGTGCATGGTGAGCATCACGACCTTCACGCCGGGGATCGACGAACGGATCTGCCGGGTGGCCTCTACACCGTCGATCTCGGGCATGGTGACGTCCATCAGCACCACGTCGGGGCGCAGCCGGTCGGCGAGGCGCACCGCCTCGTCGCCGTCACCGGCCTCGCCGACGACGTCGAAGCCCTGCTCGGCCATCGAGCGGCGCAGGCCTTCGCGGAGCATGCGGTGGTCGTCGGCCAGCATGAGGCGGATCGGCAACGGGTGACCTCCCAGGGTGCCGCGCGGGTCGGGCGTGGGCCGTGCGCCCCCGACCGGCCCGGGGATGAGGCGGGGCATCGACGGGTTCACGACATCACCACCGATCCGCCGGGCTGCCGGCTCGGCTCCTCGGTGCGCAGGAGGCTGCAGCGCACCCGGGTGCCCTCACCGGGCTTGCTGGCGATCTCGAGGGTGGCGCCGATGCTCGACGCCCGCTCCCTCATCCCCATGATCCCGTAGGAGTCCAGGCGCCCGGCGGTGCCGTCGTGGAACCCGATGCCGTTGTCGGTGATCTCGAGGGCGGCCGCCTCGCCGTTGCAGCGCCACAGGACCCGCACCCGGTCGGCGTGGGAGTGCCGCTCGACGTTGGTCAGCGCCTCCTGGGCGATGCGCCACATCTCGCGTTCCTGCAGCAGCGGCAGGCGGGCGTCGCGGTCGCAGAACAGCTC
Source organism: Actinomycetes bacterium (assembly GCA_029782145.1). Lineage (GTDB taxonomy): Bacteria > Actinomycetota > Acidimicrobiia > Acidimicrobiales > Acidimicrobilacustridaceae > CAMFLJ01. The sequence continues at coordinate 103,340 of JAKOVH010000013.1, forward strand.
GACCCTGAGAGGGCTGCGCTCGTGGATCCGGGCCACGTAGGCCTCCATGGTGTCGGCGATGTCGTGGCTGTCGGACACGTCGGTGCGCAGGTCGTAGAGGGTGTCGCGCACCTCCCGGATGACCCCGCGGACGTCGTCGCGGAGGCGCTGCAGCGAGGGGCCGACGTCATCGCCGCCCGCCTCCTTGGTGACGATGTTGTCGAGCTCGAACGCCATGTAGGCGAGGGACTGGCCGATGCGGTCGTGCAGGTCCCGGGCGATCCGGGTCCGCTCCTCGTCAGCACCCACCGTGCGCAGCCGGGAGAACCAGCGGGCGTTGTCGATGGCCAGCGCCACCGGCTCCACGAACCCTCGCAGCAGCTCCACGTCGCGCTCGGTGAAGTGGCCGTCGTCGGCGTGCTCGATGGCCATGAGGCCGATGACCGACCCGCGGGCCGGCAGCACCGCGTAGATGCCCGACCCCGAGCGGGGGCCGAGACCCGACCAGCCCGCGGCGGGAAGGTTGGAGACCGAGAGCACGCCCTCTTCGTGCACGACCCGGCGCAGCGGCACGGTGAGCTCGTCGAACTCCTGGCGCAGCGGCACCCGGCTGCCGCCCTCCCGGCGGAGCAGCTCCCAGGTGCCGTCGGTGTCGTCGAAGCCCAGGATCACCGCGGTGTCGAAGTCGAACAGGCCCCGGAGACGGGTGATGGTGGTCTCCAGCACGTCGTCGAGGTCGAGCGAGGCCGGCAGCGTCTGGGTGACCCGGTGCAGGCTGTAGAGCAGGGCGTTGGCGTCGGCGAGGCGCCCGAGGCGGTCGAGCGCCAGGGTGTGCTGGCGGTCCGCCTCACCGGAGATCTGTCGGGTGTACCCGGCGATCAGCGCCACGAGCAGGATGACCAGGGTCCACTGGGCCGACTGGACGATGTGGGTCCTCGACGGGTCGCCGACGAGGTACGGGAGCGTCACGGCGAGGCTGGAGACCACCCCGATGCGAAGGGCGAACCCGTAGCCCCGAGCGAAGCCGGCGACGGTGACCGCCGTCAGCATCATGAGGATGAACGGCGAGTCCCAGTAGCCGGTGGCGATCACGCACGCCACGTTGAACACGACCTCGCCGATGACCTCGACGAGGCTGCGCACGTCGCCCGTGTAGCGCAGGGGTCGCAGCGTGCGGACCACGGTGAACGCGAGGATGAGCCCCGACCACACCGCCATCGACCACGGCTTGCTGTCGATGTGCTGTGTGGCGAGGGCCACGGAGGTGACGGCGATGGCCCAGCGCACGGCCAGGATGGCGGGCGCGAAGGTGGCGACCCGGTCCACCCGTTGGACGAGTCCGATGCCGTCCTCGTGGGTCGACCCGTCGGTCGATTCGGCGAGACGCAGCAGCCGGTCACGCCACGCGGGCGCACCGGGAGCGGGTTCTGTGTGCACCTCGGTCACGTGACAGTTGTCGGCGCATCCGGCCGAACCTTGAACGCGCCGTGGCCGCCGGCGTCACGGGGCGTGGTCCGAGGCCCCGGCTGCTAGGTTCCCCGGCCGTGCTGCTGATCGGGTTGACCGGTGGGATCGGGTCCGGGAAGTCGACGGTCTCGGCGGCGCTGGCCCGCCGGGGCGCGGTGGTCATCGACGCCGATGCCGTGGTGAAGGAGCTGCAGTCGCCCGGGGGAGAGGTGCTCGCCGCCATGGTCGAGCACTTCGGCACCGGGATCCTGCACGACGACGGCACCCTCGACCGCCAGGTGGTGGCCGACATCGTGTTCCGCGACGACGAGCAGCTGAAGGCCCTCAACGCCATCGTGCACCCCGCCGTCGGCGCCGAGATCAGCCGGCGCATGGACGCGCAGGCCGCCACTGACAACGTCGTGGTGCTCGACGTGCCGCTGCTGGTGGAGAGCAAGGCCTACGAGACCGCCGGCACGATCGTGGTCGACACCGACCCGGAGGTCGCGGTGGCGCGCCTGGTGGCCTTCCGGGGCTTCGACGAGGCCGACGCCCGGGCCCGCATGGCCCGCCAGGCCTCGCGGGAGGAGCGGCTGGCCGCCGCCGACTTCGTCGTCCGCAACGACGGCACCGTCGAGGAGCTCGAGGCGCAGATCGACGCGTGCTGGGCGTGGATCGAGGGCCTGAAGGCGGCCGCCCAGCCGGCGGAGCCAGCCGGGCCCGGGACCAACAGCTAGAGGCGCAACCGCCTGGCGAGGTCGCTGGTGATCCGGCCCTCGGGGTCGACCCGGCGGCGCACCTCGCGCCACGCGTCGAGCCGCGGGTACATCACCGGCACGAGCTCGGGACGCAGGCGGCTGTCCTTGGCCAGGTAGACGCGGCCCCCCTCGCTTGCAACGAGCTCGTCGAGCCGGTCGAGCAGCGGGCCCAGGCCGCGCACGCCGGTGGGGATGTCGAGGGCGAGGGTCCAGCCGGCCGCGGGGAACGACAGCGGCCCGGGGTCGCCGTCGCCGAAGGCCTTGAGCACGGCGAGGAACGACGTGCACCCCGCCCGGCTGAGCTCCTCCACGATGCGCCGCAGGGCGCGCTCGGAGCCGAACGGCACCACGAACTGCCACTGCAGGAACCCGGCCGGCCCGTACATGCGGTTCCAGCCGCCCACCATGTCGAGGGGGTGGAAGAACGTGGGGATGGTCTGCAGCTCGTCGCGGCGCGAGACCGGCGCCTTGCGGAACCACAGCTCGTTGAACGCCCGCACCGTGAGCTTGTTGAGCAGCCCGTCGGGCACCCACGGGGGAGCGGGGGCGAGCACGCCGGCCCGGTAGGCCAGCGGGTCGGCACCGGTGGCGGCGGACGCCTCCTCGGCGGTGGCGAACCGGCCCCGGGTGAGCACCGACCGGCCCGTGGCCTTCCCGCCGGCCATGAGGTCGATCCACGCCACCGAGTAGTCGTAGGCGTGGTCGCCCGTGGCCATCAGGGCCAGCACCTCGTCGAGGTCGGCCGCCCGGTCGGTGTCGACGAGCAGGCGGCTCGAGGCGATGCGGGGGCAGCGGAAGGTGGCGTCGAGCACCACGCCGGTGAGGCCCATGCCGCCGGCCGTGGCCCAGAACAGCTCGGGGTCGCGCTCGGGGCCGACCTCGACGACCTCACCGCTGGCGAGCTGCAGGTGCAGCGAAATGACGTGCTGGCACCAGCTGCCCTTGCGGTGGTGGTTCTTGCCGTGGATGTCGGCGGCGACGGCTCCCCCCACGGTGACGTACCGGGTGCCGGGCGTGACGGGCACGAACAGGCCTTGGGGGACGAGGGCGTGCAGCAGGCGGTCGATGGAGGCGCCGGCCTCGGCGGTCACCAGCACGGTGTCGTCCGCCGGGTCGGCGTCGTGGATGGTGAAGGCGTCCACGTCGGTGGTCTCGACGACCGTGCCGCCCGAGTTCTGGGCGCAGTCGCCGTAGCCGCGCCCCAGGCCCCGGGCCAGCAGCCCTCGCACCGAGCGGGTGGGCAGCGCCCGGCGCAGCTCGGTGCTCGAGGTGGGGCGGCGCACGTCGGCGGCGGTGGGGGCGGTGCGGCCCCAGCCGCTCACCTCGGTGATGTGGGGCCGGGCCAGCACGGCGGCCGGCTCAGGCGGCGTAGGTGGCACAGGCGTAGATGATGGCCCAGACCGCGGCGGCGATCAGCAGCTCGCGGTCGGACAGCACGAGGTTCTCCGGCTCGGCGCCCTTGCCCTGCTCGAGCAGCAGGGCGTAGCGGAGGATGGCGACGGCGAACGGCACGATCGACAGCTGGTACCAGATCGCCCCGCCGGGCTTGAGGTCGGCCGACGAGAACGCCCACAGGCAGTAGGCGATCAGCACCCCGCCGGAGAACACGGCGCGCAGGTAGGCGAGGAAGGTGGGGGTGTAGGCCGCCAGGGCGGGGCGCACGTCGACGGCCTCGTGGGCCAGCTCGGCCACCTCGCCGTGGCGCTTGCCGGCGACCATGAAGAGCGCGCCGAAGCTGGTGACGATGAAGAACCACTCCGAGATCGGGATGCCGGTGGCGGTGGCGCCGCCGATGGCCCGCAGCACGAAGCCGGCGGCGACGGCCACGATGTCGAGGATCGGCACGTGCTTGGCCCACCAGGTGTAGGCGGTGGTGAGCCCGAGGTAGCCGAGGATCGTCCAGCCGAAGTCGACCCGGATCACGAAGGCGCACAGCACCGAGGCGACGAGGAGCACCGCCGAGAGCCCGAACGCGACCGGCAGGGGCACCAAACCGGCGGCGATGGGCCGGTGCCGCTTGACGGGGTGGCGCCGGTCGGCCTCGACGTCGACGGCGTCGTTGAGCAGGTAGGTGGCGCTCGCCGCCCCGCAGAAGCAGGCGAAGGCGCCCAGGGTGGTCAGGAACGTGCTGCGCTCGTCGATCATCCCCGCGGCCACGGGGGCGGCGAAGACCAGGACGTTCTTCAGCCACTGCTTGGGCCGCAGCGAGCGGAGGATGCCCACGGCGAGCATGGGGCGCGGTGCGTCCACCGGCGACCGGGCCATGTCAGCGGGCGCTGACGCGACGCCACACGGCCCGGGGCAGCACGCGGAACACGGTGAAGAGGGCGACCAGGACCGGCGGCGCCCAGATGACCTCCCGCCCCTTGGCCAACCCCGCCATCACCGCGTCGGCGACCGCGTCGGGCGTGGTGGAGAACGGCGCCGGCGGCCGGCCTTCGGTCATCTTGGTGTGCACGAAGCCGGGCCGGACGACGACGACCCGGGCGCCGGTCCCGACCAGCGCGTCGCCGAGACCCTGGGCGAAGGCGTCAAGGCCGGCCTTGGTCGAGCCGTAGACGTAGTTGTCGGCGCGCGTGCGCACGCCGGCCACCGACGACAGCACCAGGAGGGTGCCGTGGCCCTGCCGCCGGAACCGGTCGGCGACGACGAGCGACGCCGAGACCGCGCCCACGTAGTTGGCGCTCGCCGCCTCGGCGGCGGCGACGGGGTCGTGGTCGAAGGTGGCCTGGTCGCCGAGCACGCCGAAGGCCACGATCACCATGTCGATGTCGCCGTGCCGGTCGAACACGGCGTCGATGGTGGCCTGGTGCGAGCCGGGGTCGAGGGCGTCGAAGGCCACCGCCTCGGCGGTGGCGGCCCCTGCGGCGCGCAGCCGGTCGAGGGTGGGGTCGAGCGCGTCGGGCTCTCGGGCGGCGAGGACGACGGTGCGGCAGCGGGCGCCCACCAGGCGGTCGACGATCGCCCCGGCGATCTCCGAGCCGCCGCCGAGCACCAGCACCGACTGCACCGCACCCAACGCGTCCCTCATCTCGCCTTGCGCCTCTTCGTCTCGCTGCCGGTCCGATGACCTTAGACGGACAGGTGTCGGTGGCCCGCTCACCCGAGCGAGGGCGGGCCGAGCAGCCCCAGCGGCCGAGCCCCGGCGAGCGCAGCTGGACCACCGCGCAGCGAGTGGTCGTCGCCGTGGCGGCACTCCTGGGCGTCCTGGCCCGTTGGTGGGGTCTGGGCACCCCTGGCCTCAGCTTCGACGAGTCGTTCACCGCCGCCTACAGCGCGCTCCCGATCGGCCAGCTCCCAGCGGCGCTGCGGGCCAACGACAGCCACCCGCCGCTCGACTACCTGCTCCGGCACCCGTTGGTCGATCTGCACTCCGACCTGTGGTTGCGAGCGCCGTCCGCGATGTTCTCCTGCCTCGCCATCGCCGCCGTGGTGGTGTGGATGCGGAGGCGGTCCTGGTTCGGGGTGGCGATGGTGACGCTGTTCGCCCTGAACCCGTTCCAGGTGCTCTACGGGCGACAAGCGCGCATGTACGCCCTCATGACGCTGCTCGGGGTGATCGTGGCGATGGTGGCGGAACGCTGGTGCCGGGGTGACGAGCGGCCCCGCGTCGTCGTGACCATGGGCGCGCTCGTCGCGCTCGCCTGCCTCGACCACACCGGTGGCCTGTTCCTCGCCGCCGGTGTCGTCGCCGTGGCTGGCCTGCGCACCGACCGGTCGGCCTGGTGGTGGAGGGCCGGAGCGGTCGCTGGGGTGGCGGTGTGGGTGGTGGTCTGGGGCGGCTCGTTCCACCAGCAGGTCGAGGTCAGCTCCTCCTCGTGGGTGCCGCTCACCTCTCCCGGCACGCTGGCGTCGACGATCAGCGGGCTGCTGTCGATGTTCCAGGGCGCCGAGTGGCTGCTGGTGGTGCTCGTGGCACTGGGGGCAGTCGCGCTGTGGCGGGTCGACCGGGTGGCGGCTCGCCTCTGGGTCGCGCTGTTCCTGGTCCCACTCGCCCTCCTGGCAGCGGCCGGCGTGCACTTCCACGTCCTGCTCAGCCGCACGCTGGCCGCTTCCGCCTGGGCGGCACCCATGGCGTTGGCGGCGCTCGTGGCCGCCGCCTGGTCGCGCCGGGCGGTGCTCGGGGCAGCGGTGGCGGTCCTCGTCGTGACGCTGAGCGTTCGCTCGGTGCCCGCCGCCGCCAGCTACGACGAGGGCGTGGCGAGCGCGTTCGGCCAAGCCGCGAAGGCGTTCTCCCCCGGTGACGAGGTGCTGGTGCACCCCGGGTGGTTCTGGCCCGTGGCGTGGTCGAGCTACGGAGCGGAGCGCACCGAGGCCTCCTTCACGGAGGTGGGGGGCGTCGACGGGTGGCTGTGGACCGTGCCGGGGGCAGAGGCGACGGGGCGGGTCTGGGTCCTGCGCCCGGCGAGCTACGCCGTGCGCCCCGAGCTCCCCGCCTGCGCCGACGAGACGGCCCTGGCCGGGGGTTGGCGCCTCGGATGCCTTGTCACAGGGGGTCCATAGACTCCTCGGCATGCCTCCGTTCCGCCTCGTCTCGGAGTTCGAGCCCGCCGGCGACCAATCCCGTGCCATCGCCGAGCTGACCCGCAGCATCGAGGCCGGCAACCGCTTCCAGACCCTGCTCGGCATCACCGGGTCGGGCAAGAGCGCCACCGTCGCGTGGACGATCGAGAAGCTCCAGCGGCCCACCCTCGTGATCGCCCCGAACAAGTCGCTCGCCGCCCAGCTGGCCAACGAGTTCAAGGAGTTCTTCCCCGAGAACCGCGTCGAGTACTTCGTCTCCTACTACGACTACTACCAACCCGAGGCCTACATGCCGGCCTCCGACACCTACATCGAGAAGGACTCGTCGGTGAACGACGAGATCGACCGGTTGCGCCACTCGGCCACGTCGGCCCTGCTCACCCGGCGCGACACCATCGTGGTCGCTTCGGTGTCGTGCATCTACGGCCTCGGCTCGCCCGCCGAGTACAAGGACCAGCTGCTCGTCGTGCGCCCCGGGGAGGTCCACGACCAGCGCGACATCCTCGGCAAGCTCGTCGACATGCAGTACGAGCGCAACGACATGAACCTGGTGCGTGGCAAGTTCCGGGTGCGCGGCGACACCATCGAGGTCCACCCCGCGTACGACGAGACCGCCGTGCGCGTCGAGCTGTTCGGCGACGAGGTCGAGCGCATCCAGGTGGTCGACCCGCTCACCGGTGAGAAGGTCACCGAGCTCGAGGAGCTCATCGTCTTCCCGGCCACGCACTACGTGGCCGGCGAGGAGCGGCTCCGGGCGGCCATGGCCCGCATCGAGGCCGAGCTGCAGGAGCAGCTGGCCCGATTCGAGAAGGAGGGCAAGCTCCTCGAGGCCCAGCGCCTGCGGATGCGCACCCAGTACGACCTCGAGATGATGGCCGAGGTCGGGTACTGCAACGGCATCGAGAACTACTCGGCCCCCATCGACGGGCGGGCCCCCGGTGAGCCGCCGTTCACCCTGCTCGACTACTTCCCCGACGACTTCCTGGTCGTGCTCGACGAGAGCCACCAGGCGGTGCCCCAGCTCCACGGCCAGTACGAGGGCGACCGGTCCCGCAAGGAGACGCTCATCGAGCACGGCTTCCGCCTGCCGTCGGCCGCCGACAACCGGCCGCTGCGCTTCGAGGAGGTCATGGACAGGGTCCGCCAGGTCGTGTTCCTCTCGGCCACCCCCGGGCCCTTCGAGCTCCAGCACTCCTCGGCGGTGGTCGAGCAGGTGGTGCGGCCCACCGGCCTGACCGACCCGGAGGTCATCGTGAAGCCCACCAAGGGCCAGATCGACGATCTCATCGAGCAGATCAACGCGCGGGTCACCAAGGGCGACCGGGTGCTCGTCACCACGCTCACCAAGAAGATGGCCGAGGACCTCACCGACTACCTGCTCGAGCTGGGGGTCAAGGTGCGATACCTCCACAGCGAGGTCGACACCATCGAGCGCATCGAGATCCTGCGCGACCTGCGCCTCGGCGAGTTCGACGTGCTCGTGGGCATCAACCTGTTGCGAGAGGGGCTCGACCTGCCCGAGGTGTCGCTGGTGGCCATCCTCGACGCCGACAAGGAGGGCTTCCTGCGCTCGGAGACGTCGCTCATCCAGACCATCGGCCGGGCCGCCCGCAACGTCGACGGGCAGGTCGTGATGTACGCCGACACGGTCACCGACTCCATGCAGCGGGCCATCTCCGAGACGAACCGCCGGCGCAAGCTGCAGCAGGACTACAACGCCGAGCACGGGATCGACCCGCAGACCATCCGCAAGGCCGTCACTGACATCCTCGCCTACCTGCGCCCGGCCGAGACGGCCCCCGTGCCGGGCAAGGACCAGCGCTCGACTCGCCGGGACAAGGCCCGCTCCGAGCTGGCCGAGCTGCCCGCCGATGAGCTGGGCCGTCTGGTCCAGACCCTGGAGGAGGAGATGCGCGAGGCCGCAACGGACCTCCGGTTCGAGTACGCGGCCCGCCTGCGGGACGAGATCAAGGAGCTCAAGCGCGAATTGCGCGAAGTGGGCTGAGCGCTCTGCCGATACCTCGGCGATGCTGGTCGCCGCGAGCCCACAGCGCGCCGAGCCCACGAGCGCGCACCGAGCGAGGCGTCGCGGCCTGGCGCTCCACCTCTGCCTGCTCGCGGCCGTGCTCGTCGCCTTCGTCGCCCTCTCGCAGCCCGGGAACGGCTACTCGAGCGACGAAGGGGCGTCGATGGCCCAGGCCCGCCTGCTCGTCGAGCACGGTTCCTGGCACTACGAGTACCCGCTCTCCTGGCTCGACGACGCCCGGTCGGCGAGCCCCTTCGTGCGCGGCGACGCTGGCAGCAACGGCCTCGCTCCCTACGCCAAGCACCCCCTGTACCCGGTGCTGCTCTCGCTCGCCGGGGGAGGCACGTGGGGCGCCATGCTGCTCTCGGTCGCCGGGACGGTGCTCGCCGCGCTCACCGCCGCCCTGCTCGCTCGACGCTTCACCGACGACCCCCTCGCTCCCGTCCTGGCGTTGTGGGCGACCGGCGTCGCCACACCGCTGCTGTTCGACTCCGCGCTGGCCCTGGCCCACTCGCTGGCGGCGGCTGCCGTCGGCGTGATGGTGCTCCTGGCCCTGCGGTCTCTGGCCAGCGGTTCCCGCCAATGGCCGGCCCTCCTCGGTGCTGCCGCCGCCGGGCTCGTCGCCTCGATGCTGCGCACCGAGGCGGTCCTCGTGGTGGCCGTGGTGGCCGTCGTGGCCGTGCCGGTCCTGCGCACCCGATGGTCGGTCGTGGTCGCCGCGGCCCTCGGGGCGGCCGGGCTGGTGGCGGTGCTGGTCGATCGAGCGGCCGTGCGGGCCATCGTCGGGACGCCCTTGGTCACGCCGGCCAACACCGTGACCTCGGGCCTGCAGGGCCGATGGGACGGCTTCTACGTGACGTGGCTGTCCAGCTCCTACCAACCTCGCACGTCGGGAGGCACCGGCCTGTGGGTGGCGCTGGCCGTCGTGGCCGTGGGCGGTGTCCTCCTGCGCCGGGGGCGCATCGGCCAGGTCTCCTACGCGGCGGCGACGGTGCTGGCCACGGTGCTCTACCTCGGTCGGGTCCTCTCCGATGCACCGGGCGCGGTCCCGGGGCTGCTGCTCACCGTGCCGGTCCTGTGGGCCATGGCCTGGTTCGTGAGCCGGCGAGGCCGGAACAGGGAGTGGGTCGTTGCCGCGCTGGCCTGCGGTGGCGGGGCCCTGGCGGTCCTGCTCACGCAGTACTCCATCGGCGGTGGCGTCGAGTGGGGCGGGAGGTACTTCGCACTCCTCCTGCCGGTCGCCGTGCCCGTGGTGGTGGCGGGAGCTCTGCCTCGTCTGCGGGCCACCCTCACCGACCGGCGGTTGCGGCTGGTCGTCTGCTCGTCGGCCGTCGTCGTCACGGCGTTGGTGGGCACGCTCGCCCTGTCGACCCTGCGCCAGAGCCACGAGCGCACCGCCGACCTGGCCGCTCACATCGCCGCCGTGGCCACCGACCCCAGGGGAGGAGAGCCCGGATCCCGTCCGGTCGTGGTGACGTCGAACCGGCTCCTGCCCCAGATCCTGCACCCGGAGCTCGACCGATACCGATGGGTCGCCGCCGACGAGGCTGACATCGCCGGGTACATGGCCCAGCTGGCCGATGCCGACGTGCCCCAGGTGGTGCTCGTCGCACCCGGGGCCGAGCCGATGGGCGCGGCTCTCGACGGCTGGACCATCCGCTCCGTGGACCTCTCCAGCGCCTATGACATCGTCGTGCTCGATCGGAAGGCCAGCTGATGCAGACGGCGGAGAGGCCCTCGGGCACCACGGGGGTCGCCGCCGGGCCGGGCCGCCGCGTGTGGCTCGTCGCCGCGGCCGGCCTCGCACTGTTCGCAGCGTACGTGGGCCTGTCGTTCCTCAACGACCCGGGCGGCACCCTGAGCACCGACGTGGGCGGCAAGGTCGCCACCCTCGAGGTGATGGGCCAGCACGGCACGACCACGCCCGAGGTGGGCTACTGGGCGGCCCAGTGGGACCCGACCGGCTCGATGCACGGCCTGTACTACACGTCGGTGGTCGACGGGAAGTACGTGAACGTCACCACCATCCCGGTGCTCGAGCTGGCCCGGCCGCTGTACGCGTGGGCTGGTTACCGCGCGGCGCTGGTGTGGTCGATGGTGGGCGCCGTGGCTGCCGCCTTCGCCGCCCGGGCGCTGGCCCGGCGCGCGGGCGCGGACGAGCGCCGGGCGTGGGCCGCCTTCTGGCTGACCGGGCTGGCTTCGCCGGTGCTGCTGTACGCCCTCGACCTGTGGGAGCACGCCCCCGGGCTGGGCTTGATGGCGTGGGGAGTGGTGGCGATGGTCGACGCCGCCCACCGGCGGGCCCGCTGGCTCCCGCTGGCCGCGGGCGTTGCCTTCGGGGCGGCGTTCTCCATGCGAACCGAAGCGGCCGCCTACGGCTTCGTGGTGGTGGCCGTGGGATGCCTGCTGGTCTGGCGTCGGCGGAGCCTCGTCGACGCGGTGCTCTCCGGAGCGCTCGCGGGGGCGGGCTTCGTCGCCCTGGTCGCCGCCAACTACGCCCTGGAGGTCGCCCTGGTCGGCGCCTCGCTGCGCACCGGCCGGGCGTCGGGCACCGCGGCGGTGGGGGGCTCCGACCTGGCCGTGCGCCTGCGTGAAGCGGCCACCACGACGGTCGGGCTCTTCCCCGACACCGCCACCGGTCCGTTGTTGCTGGGCGGGTTCGCCGTGGCCCTGCTGGCCTGGGCGGTGTGGCGAGGATCGCGGCGCGGCGACCGGTCGGTGGTGCGAATCGCCGTCGTCGGTGTCGTGGCGCTGTTCCTCCTCCGAGCCGTCGACGGTCTGGGCTTCGTGCCCGGCCTGGCCGTCACCGCCCCGTTCTCCGTCGCCGGGGTGGTGCTGGCATGGGACCGCCGGGTCGCCCGAGCCGGCCGAGACGCGGTCACCATGGTCCTCGCCGCCCTGCCGGTGGTCTGGCTCTTCCAGTTCAGCGGGGGAGCGGTCCCCCAGTGGGGCGGGCGCTACGTGCTGACGTCGGGTCTCGTGCTCGCCGCGGTCGGGATCGGGGCGTCGGGCCTGCTCGACCGCTGGCTGCAGTACGCCCTCGCCGGTCTGAGCATCGGCGTGGCCGTGTTCGGCCTGTCGTGGATGTCCTACCGAACCCACGAGATCGCCCGGGCCGCCGACACCGTCGGCGCCATCGACGTGCCGGTCGTCTCCGCCCAGGACTTCTGGCTGCGCGAGCTGGGCGCCGCCTACCGCAGCGACACGCGGTGGCTGAGCGTGAGCGGCGTGAAGGAGGTGCCGAAGGCCACGGCGGTGCTCGAGCAGGCCGAGGTGTCGTCGTTCGATCTGCTCTGGTTGCCGACCACCGCCGACCAGGCGCCGCCCGACATCCCGGGCTGGTGGGCTGGGGGCGCTGACCGCACCGAGGACTGGCTCGGCGTCGACTTCCGCCTCACCCGCTACCGGCAGCAGAAGTGAAGCGGGCTGCTTCGAACGTCCGTTCGTGAGGTTGGTGGCGCCGGTATGCTGTCCGGGTGGATCAGCTCGTCATCCGTGGTGCGCGTGAGCACAACCTCCGCAACGTCTCCCTTGAGCTCCCCCGGGACAAGCTGATCGTCTTCACCGGCCTCTCGGGATCGGGCAAGTCGTCGCTCGCCTTCGACACCATCTACGCCGAGGGCCAGCGCCGCTACGTCGAGTCGCTGTCGGCCTACGCCCGGCAGTTCCTGGGCCAGATGGACAAGCCCGACGTCGACTTCATCGAGGGGCTGTCGCCCGCCATCTCGATCGACCAGAAGTCGGCGTCGCGCAACCCCCGGTCGACGGTCGGCACCATCACCGAGGTCTACGACTACCTGCGGCTGCTCTACGCCCGCATCGGCGTGCCCCACTGCCCGAACGACGGCGCCGTCATCACCCGCCAGACCCCCCAGCAGATCGTCGACCGGGTGCTCGAGCTGCCCGAGGGCACCCGGTTCCAGGTGCTCGCCCCCGTCGTCCGGGGACGCAAGGGCACCTACGACACGCTGCTCGCCGACCTCGCCGGTCAGGGCTTCGCCCGGGCCATCATCGACGGCGAGCAGCACGAGCTCACCGACGCCGTCGAGCTGGCCCGCTACGAGCAGCACACCATCCAGGTGGTCGTCGACCGCCTGGTGCGGCGCGACGGCATCGAACGGCGCCTCACCGACTCGCTCGAGACCGCCCTGCGCATCGCCGAGGGGGTGGCCGAGGTGCAGGTCGTCGGCCGCCACGACGACACCGGGCTCGACGACGAGATCCTCACCTTCAGCCAGCACCTCGGGTGCCCGGTGTGCGGGCTGAGCTTCGAGGAGCTCGCGCCGCGGAACTTCTCGTTCAACTCGCCCTACGGCGCCTGCGAGCACTGCGACGGCCTCGGCACCCGGTTCGAGGTCGACCCCGAGCTGGTCGTGCCCAACACCGACCTCTCCATCGCCGAGGGGGCGATCGCCCCGTGGGCCACCGCCCGCACGCAGTACTTCGGCCGGCTGCTCGAGTCGGTGTGCGCCAGCTACGACATCGACGAAGGCACGGCGTGGGCCAAGCTGCCCAAGAAGCAGCAGAAGCTCCTGCTGTTCGGCACTGGCGCCGCCGGTCGGGTGCAGGTGCGCTACAAGAACCGCTACGGCCGCCAGCGCTCCTACGAGGCCCGCTACGAGGGCGTCGTCCCGTGGCTGCAGCGCCGCCACTCCGACGCCGAGAGCGACTCGGCTCGGGAGCAGGTCGAGGGCTACATGCGCGAGGTGCCGTGCCCCGAGTGCGGCGGCGCCCGGCTCAAGCCGTTCAGCCTCGGGGTCACCATCGACGGCCACTCCATCGACGACATCTGCCAGATGTCCATCGCCGAGGCGGCCAAGACGCTGTTGGGCCTCGAGCTCTCCGAGCGCGACCGCATCATCGCCGAGCGGGTGGTGAAGGAGGTCAACGCCCGCATGGGCTTCCTGCTCGACGTGGGTCTCGACTACCTCAGCCTGGCTCGTTCCGCCGGCACGCTCGCCGGCGGCGAGGCCCAGCGCATCCGGCTGGCGTCGCAGATCGGCTCGGGCCTGGTGGGCGTGCTCTACGTGCTCGACGAGCCGTCGATCGGCCTGCACCAGCGCGACAACCGCCGCCTGATCGACACCCTCGTGCGCCTGCGCGACCTCGGCAACACCGTGCTGGTGGTCGAGCACGACGAGGACACCATCAAGGTCGCGGACTACGTCGTCGACATCGGCCCGGGCGCGGGGGAGCACGGGGGCGACGTGGTCTACTCCGGCCCGGTCAAGGGCCTGCTGCGCTCGAAGGCATCGCTCACCGGGCAGTACGTGTCGGGCCGCAAGGTGATCCCGGTGCCCGAGGCCCGGCGGGTCCCCGACAAGGGCAGCCTCTGGGTGCGCGGCGCCCGTGAGCACAACCTGAAGAACGTCGACGTCGAGTTCCCCCTCGGCGCCTTCGTGGCCGTCACCGGCGTGTCCGGCTCGGGCAAGTCGACGCTGGTGAACGACATCCTCTACCGGGCGCTGATGCAGAAGGTCTACGGCTCACGCGTGCCGCCGGGGCGCCACAAGACGGTCGAGGGGCTCGACCAGATCGACAAGGTCATCAACATCGACCAGTCACCCATCGGGCGCACCCCCCGCTCGAACCCGGCGACCTACACGGGGGTGTTCGACCACATCCGCAAGCTGTTCGCCCAGACCCACGAGGCCAAGGTGCGCGGCTACCTGCCCGGCCGGTTCTCGTTCAACGTCGCCGGCGGGCGCTGCGAGGCGTGCGCCGGCGACGGCACCATCAAGATCGAGATGCACTTCCTGCCCGACGTGTACGTGCCGTGCGAGGTCTGCAAGGGCGCCCGCTACAACCGCGACACCCTCGACATCACGTTCAAGGACAAGAACATCTCCGACATCTTGAACATGAGCTGCGAGGAGGGCGTGCAGTTCTTCGCCAACCAGCCGGCCATCGCCCGGCACCTGCAGACCATCGTCGACGTCGGCCTCGGCTACGTGCGCCTCGGGCAACCTGCCACCACGCTCAGCGGTGGGGAAGCGCAGAGGGTGAAGTTGGCCTCTGAGCTGGCCAAACGCTCCACGGGCCACACCATGTACATCCTCGACGAGCCCACCACGGGCCTGCACTTCGAGGACATCAGAAAACTGCTCACGGTCCTGTCCCGACTGGTCGATCAAGGGAACACGGTCCTGGTGATCGAGCACAACCTCGACGTCATCAAGACCGCCGACTGGATCATCGACCTGGGCCCCGAGGGGGGCAGCGGAGGAGGAACCGTTGTCGTCGAGGGCACGCCGGAGGAGGTGGCCGCGACACCGGAGAGCCACACCGGCCGCTTCCTCGCGCCCTTGCTGCCGAGCGGCTAATCCGCTCCGGCGTGGGGTGCGGCGCCCATGAGGCGCGGCGCCCGGCTCGCCCTGTACGGCGGCATCGTGGCCGTCGTGGTCGGCCTCGGCCTCTACCACGCGCGCGTCATCGCCGACCCGGCGTACTCCTACACCGGCACGTTCCGGTTCGGTTGGTCGGTCCTCTACGTCGGCGTGCTGGTGGTCACGGCCTACGGGCTCGGGTTGCCTGAGCTGCCTCGCACCGCCGGCCGGGCGCTGCTCACCAGCATCGTCGCCGCCATCAGCGGCGCGGTCGTCATCTCCATCCTCCAGCTCGTCACCGGTGACGCCCTCCTGCCCCGCTTCGTGGTGTTCGGGTCGGCCCTCCTGCTCGTGCCCTGGTACCTGCTGTGCGCCGGGCTGGCGGTCGGCGGCCGGCAGAAGGAGACCGAGCGCGACCGCGTGCTCGTGGTGGGCTCGGTGGACGAGGTGGCACCGCTCCGCGTCGACCTGCGGCGGGCCCCGGAGCGCTCGGCCGCCGTCGCCGGCGTCATCCTGCCGGACGATGCCGGCCAGCCCGACGGCAAGCCGCCGTCGGACGGACCGCTCGTCCGCAGGGCCGGCGAGCTCAACGCCACCGTGCTGGTGCTCGACCAGCTGGCCGAGGCCGACGGCTCCATCGTCGACCAGGCCGCCGAGCTGCACAGCCGAGGTCTGCGGGTGCGCAGCTACGCGCAGTTCACCGACGAGTGGCTGGGCAAGGTGCCGTTGGCCGACCTCGAGCGGGCGTCGCTGCTGTTCGACGTCGGCGAGGTGCACCGGGCCCGCTACGGACGGGTGAAGCGGTTGATGGACGTGGCCATCGGTCTGGCCGGGGTGGCCGTGTTCGGCCTGTTCATTCCCCTCGTCGCCCTCGGAAACCTGCTCGGCAACCGGGGGCCGCTGTTCTTCGGCCAGGAGCGGGTCGGCAAGGGCGGCAGCACCTTCCGCATCCTCAAGTTCCGCACCATGGCGCCCCAGCCGTCGACGGTGGGCGAGCACACCGTGGTCGGCGACTCACGAGTGACGCCGTTCGGCGGCTTCCTGCGCAAGAGCCACCTCGACGAGCTGCCGCAGGCGTGGAACGTGCTGAAGGGCGACCTTTCCATCGTGGGCCCGCGGCCCGAGCAGCCGCACTACGTCGAGCAGTACGCCGCCGCTTTGCCCTTCTACGAGCTGCGCCACCTGGTGCGGCCAGGGATCACCGGCTGGGCCCAGGTGAAGTACCACTATGGGACCGGTGAGGAAGACGCCCGCGAGAAGTTGCAGTACGAGTTCTGGTACCTGCGCCACCAGGGCCTGGCGCTGGACCTCCGCATCGTCGGCCGCACGATCAGGAGCGTCGTGAGGAGCGAAGGGAGATGACCGCCCCTTAGGTGGTCTCCCTGTGGGCGATCGCGACCAGTTCCTCGCCGGCCCAGGCGTTCCGACGCAATGTGCGCGCCACCCGGGCCTGCCAACGTTCGCCGGCTGCGTACGACCTCAGCTTCTCTGCGCCCGCTGATGCTCCTCGAGGGTCGATCGCCGCACGAGCAACGGCGTTGGCGCCTCGTGGAGAAGTCCGGACGCGGTCGATGACCAGGCCACCTTCCTCGAGAACCCGGCGGAGCCCCGCGGGGCTGAAGACTTGGAGGTGGCGCGGCGGCTCGAGGCCACGCCATGCGCTCCCGAACCGCTGCCTGCTGATGCTGTCAGCGTTGGGTGTCATGACGGCCAGCCTGCCGCCAGGATGCAACTGGGAGACGACCTCTCTCAGCGTTTCAAGGGGGGCCGGCAGGTGTTCGATCACGTGGCTCATGACCACCGCGTCGAAGGGACCACTGCCCGCCGCCGCCTCAAGTCCGCCCACCCGAGCGTCCTCCACACCGGCTGCGGCCGCCTGTCTGACCGAGGCCGGGTCGACATCGAGCGCCAGCACTGTCCAGCCGGCATCCTGGAGTGCGAGGGAGGTCCGTCCGTCGCCACACCCGAAGTCGAGCACCCGGCCTGCGGGAAGGTCACCGACATAGCCGAGTCGCGCTCTGCTGAAGTCGGCGTGCCATGGCAGCAATGGAAGGAGTCGCTTGCCGGCGCGGCCACCGGGTGCGTGGTCACCATCACCATGCGTGTAGTAGTCGTGGTAGGCCTCATGAAGGACATCGTCGCGGGGCCGCGGGTCCAGCCACAGCGAACGGCAGCCCGTGCAGCGCCTGTACGACCACCGGCCTGGCACGCCGAACACCTGGTCGGTCGTCCCGGGGTGGACGATCGGGCCATCGGCCCCGCAGACCGGGCAGTGCTCGACGCACACTGTGGGAAGCGCCGTCACGACGCTTCCTGGAGTCGCCGGGTCGCAGTGACGTAGAAGGCAGCGACCAGCGCCTGCGACATCAAGGTCACCGAGGCAGCGCCCACTAGTCCGTACCGTGGGATGATCAGCAGGTCCAGGCCGATGCTCACGATGGCGATGCCGACCGCGTACACGGCGAGGTGTCGCTCGTCGCCCGCCGCGAAGTACAGCGGCTGCAGGCCGATGGTCGCTGCGGGCAGTGCTGTCGCGAGGAGCAGCAGGACCAGGGGACCTCGTCCGGGCAGGTAGGCATCCCCGAAGACCAGCGGCACCAGTACCCACGCGAGTGGTATCGAGGCGACGACCCCGGCTCCGCACCATCTGCCCACGCCCAGCGCTCGCCGCCGGAGTGCAGAGAAGCTCGCTCCATTCGTGACCGCGCGTGACAAGCCCGGCACGAGGCTGGTGACCACGAGACCGATGATGGTCACGGCAGCGTTAGGGAATCGGTAGACCGCCGCGTAGATGCCAGCATCGCTCGCAGAGAGCAGGAGTGAGATGAGGATCACGTCAGCCGACGCATAGACCTGGTCGGCGACGATGAGCACGAGGAACCACGGATCTGCCGCGGATCGGCTCACCGAGCCCTCGCCGTCCTGAGAAGGCAGGCGGTTCAGGCACACGGAGGTGGCGGCCGCAGCGGCGTAGGCCAGGCCGATCGCCAAGGACGCAGTCGCCACTGAGGTCGCAAGGACAGCGCCGAGCGCCACGAGAGCTCCCTGCAGCGCGGGCGGCAGACCGGACCGCACTGCGCGCTCGCGACCGAGCGCCAACCAATCCCGGGAGACGCCCCGCCCACCGATGGTCAGCGCCAATGGCACCACAGCGGCGTTCCCCGAGGCGGCAGCACCGAGGCAGAAGGCCGCGACCAACGCGAGGGAGACGCGGGTGCGTCGTCGAACCAGGGCGCGCACGTCACCTATCGAACGCCCTGCAGCCACGTCTCGGGCGCCCTTGAGTGACGCGCCCCAGTCGGCGACCAATCCCCCGTAGCGGCACACGAGGAACGCGACGGACACGATGCCGAAGTCCTCCGTTCCCAAGCGTCGGGCGAGCAGAACGAAGCCGAGGAACTCCAGAGCCTGACCCGCGGCCCGGAGGGCGACGAGTGGGGCGGTGACCCTCGTCAGGGTTCGTCGTCCGACTGCGGTGGTACCGGACGTCACGACAGCACCTCTTGGACCCAATCCGCCCACGGTCGAGGTGTCAACATCGAACAGGCCGCCTGCCGGGCCCCGGCAGCGAGTTCGCGTCGTCGGTCGTCGTTCGTGAGCAACGCCTGAGTGGCCTCGCTGAACGACCTTCCCTCGTCCGCGACCTCGCATGGGAAGCCCTCCGGGAGGCCGGACGCCGCTTCGGAGGAGAGGATCTGCGGCACGCCGGCGGCCGCTGCTTCGATCACCTTGTTCTGGATGCCCGCTGCGTGAGCGAGCGGTGCGACGGCTACGCGCCCGCGACGAGCCACGGCGAACGGTTCGTCATAGCCGTCTTCGAGCGTGGCACCCATCGCAGCGGTTGCCGCTCGCACGCGCGGGGCAGGCGAACGCCCGGCGACCAGCAGCGTCGTGCCCGGACGCCGACGCTGGAGCTCTGGCCACCACTCGGCCAGCCGCTCGACGGCTGCGATGTTCGGGGGGTAGGCCAGGTTCCCGAAGAAGACGAGGTCATGATCCGGCACGACCGGTTGTTCGGGAGGCATCGCGACGACGTTCGGCACCCATAGCGCGCCGAGCGCTTCGGCGTCGGCACGGCCAGCGGCCGTCGTCACGATGCCGGACCGGCGATGGCGCTCGGCGCGTTCCATGGCCGCACCGAGCGTCCGGTAAGCCACCGCTCCCCGCCGGCTGTCGCTCAGTGCCGCCCGGTCCCTGTAGTTCACACTGAGCCGATCGACGAGATCTAGGATGGCAACGCCTGCAGGCTCTCCGAGCGCTGGGTGGAACGCGCGCAGCGTGACGAAGACGGTCAGCGCCGGCCGGACGGCCGACAGCCGGGTTCGAGCGGCCCGCATCGACCACGACATGGTCTCGACCGCCGCCTCGCCGCGGATGACGGCGAGCGGAGACGGCGGTCGGGTCAGCGAGGCGGGGCACTCCCGTCGGAGCCGAACGACGTGCGGCTCGAGCCCTGCGGTCGTGAGGATGTCCTGCCAGGACTCCACGCGGCGGACCTCGCCCATCCCGCGCGCACGCCCCAGCGTCACGATGGCGGCCGTGGCTGAGGTCATGCCCAACGTTGGCGCGTCTGGAGCAGCCGGGTGGTGATGCTCCACGCTGCGCCGGGTTGCCTGGAGCTGTACCGGACGGCAGAGGCGAGGCGGTGGCGCTCCACCTCGTCGCCCGGCGTCGCCGAGCCGCCCACGGCATGCTTGGCCGGCGCACCGTCCAGCAGCACCAGTTCCATGTCCGGGTACCGGTCCGCCAGGCGGCGGCAGAGGTCGACGTCTTCGAAGTACAGGAAGTACGAGTCGTCGAAGCCGCCGACCTGGCGAAGGCGTGCGGTATCGAGGGACAACACCGCCCCGGAGCTCCACCGCTGGGAGAGCGGCCACCGGCCGGACCGCAGCGACAGACTCGCGTCGTTCGTGCGGGCGTACCGCCCGGCCATCAGGCTTGCCCACTTCCGTAGCTGCGAGCCGCGCCGCAGCACCCGGCCGACTCGATAGCCGCTGAGCAGGTGGCCGAACGGCGTGGGGTACACGTTCACGACCGAGGTGGGCGTGCCGTCAGGGTCGTCGAGGCCGAGCGTCCGCAGCTCGCCTGGCGATCCCTGTGCCAGGGCCTGCCAATGGCTCGGTGCCAACTCGGCGTCCGGGTTCACGATGACGACTCGTTTCGTGGTGACCTCGGCCAGCGCCAGATTGACGCCTGCCCCGAACCCGACGTTGCGCGGAGGCACCAGGTGGATGACGCCGGACCTGTCGACAGAGCTACGCGGGAGGGTGTCATCGTTGTGGACGAGGATCACCGGCAGGTCGGCGGGCAAACTGGACAGGTCGAGACACGCGGTCCGGTACAGCACGTAGACCGCCGTCGCCTCCGCTGTTGTCGTGTCGCTCACCGGCCGCCGGCGCGCACGATCTGCAGGCCGCGCCGCACCTTGGCGGCACCCGCCCGCACCACTCCGCCGGGGCCGAAGCGCTTCTTCTGGCCCGGGCGCAGTCGGAACAGCGTCGAGTGGTTCGAGCCGTCCCAGTCGGCTGGCGCTTCCTCCGTGTAGTAGTAGGTGGCGAACGAACGCCTCGTCGCCCCTTCCGGGGCACGGACCTCGTCGTAGCCGTGGAAGGACTCCGACGTCGTGGCGAAGACCACCATGCGGTTGGCGACGGGCACCACCGAGACCTCTGCTGCCTGCATCTCCGCGTCCCACAGCTGCAGCACTCCACCATGCTCGGCCTGCCAGCCACGGTTGAGGTAGAGCAGGACGTTGAGACGCCTGAACCAGCGGAACTCGACATGGCGGTTGAAGTCGGCGTGGACGTCGAGGTACATGCCGGCACCCGACTGGTGCACGCCACCGCCGAGGTTCGTCGGGTCCGTCCGGAGAGCCGGGATGCCAGTGACGCTCTCCAGCCATCGCACGAACCGGTCGCTGTTGAGCTCGTCGAAGGTGCTCACCACCACCGGGTCGAGGCCGCGGAGGTCCGAACGCGCCGCCTTGTGCTCGTGCGAGGCCTTGTACCTGATGTCCATCTCGGCCATCGAGGGGAACCGCGCGATGACTGCTTCCAGCGCCTCAGGCCGCAGGACGTCGTCCAGCACGAGGTGAGGAAACGGGCTCGCGGACGCGAACGACGCTCGAAGCTGTGGTGCCAGCGCCTCGAGACGCTCGAAGTCCACTGCCGAGGTGTCCGATGTCAGGTGATCGAGAGCATGCGCTCCAACGCGACCTTGGCCCATTCCGTCGTATCGGCATCCACGGTGATCTGGTTGACCACCCGGCCCTTCACCAGGTTCTCGAGCACCCAGCACAGGTGGGCGGCGTCGATGCGGAACATGGTCGAGCACGGGCACACCAGCGGGTCGAGCGAGACGATGGTCTTGTCGGGAGTCTCGTCGTTCAACCGGTTGACGAGGTGGATCTCCGTGCCCACGCCGATCACCGACCCGGCCGGTGCCGCCTCCACCGCCTTGATGATGAAGTCGGTGGAGCCGACCTGGTCGGCCAGCACGCACACGTCGTGGGCGCACTCGGGGTGCACCACCACCAGGCCGTCGGGGTGGGCGGCACGGAACTCGGCGACGTGCTCGGGGCGGAAGCGCTGGTGCACCGAGCAGAAGCCCTTCCACAACAGGAAGGTCGACTCCTTGATGTCGGCCTCGGTGAGCCCACCCAGCTCCTGGCGGGGGTTCCACACCCGCATGTCGCTCTCGGTGAAGCCGAGGTCATGGCCCGTGTTGCGGCCCAGGTGCTGGTCGGGGAAGAACAGCACCTGCCGGCCGCCGGCGCCGTCGTCGGCGTGCTCGCCGAGCGACAGGGCCCACTCGAGCACGGCCCTGGCGTTGGTCGACGTGCACACCGCCCCCCCGTGCTCGCCCACGAACGCCTTCAACGCCGCCGAGGAGTTCATGTAGGTGATGGGCACCACCTTGGAGATGTCGGTGGTGCGCGCCAGCGCCTCCCAGGCCTCCTCCACCTCCTCGAGGTCGGCCATGTCGGCCATCGAGCACCCGGCGTTCAGGTCCGGGAGGATCACCTGCTGGTGGTCGGCGGTGAGGATGTCGGCCGACTCGGCCATGAAGTGCACGCCGCAGAAGACGATGTAGTCCGCCTCGGGTCGCTGCTGGGCCAGCACGGAGAGCCGGAACGAGTCGCCCCGGGCGTCGGCCCAGCGCATGACCTCGTCGCGCTGGTAGTGGTGACCGAGGATGAAGACCCGGTCACCGAGGGCGGCCTTGGCCGCGCCGATGCGCTCGGCGAGCTCGGCAGGGCTGGCGTCGGAGTACCGCTCGGGGAGCGGGAGTTGGAGCCGCAACATCTTGTGGTGAACCCCCAATGGGCCGGGGAGTCCCGATTGGTGACCGGTGGGGGCAGCCTGGTCGCCTCGCCACGGGGATGTCGGTCTCGGGTCTCGATATGTCGCCGGATACCAGGCCGGCACCTCGCAGTGTAGGCGCACAGTCCGCCGACCGCGCGCTTCCCGGGTGGCGCTGCCCGGAGACACCAGCGTCCGATCTAGCGGCCGACCAGATCGGCGAGCGAACCGGCGGGGACCACTCGCCACACCTGTCCGGTCGCATCGTTGGTGTCGAGCTGCGACCAGACCTGGCGGCAGAGGCTGCCAGGCGGCCCTGCCGCGCAGGCGCGCGAGACGAGCACCGGCGCGCCGGGATCGGCGCCGCCGAGACGCCGGAGGTCGTCGGCCGTCTGCAGGTGGGCCGCGGGCCGATGTGCCAGGTGGGCCAACCAATCACCCGCGCCGGTGGTCTCACCGATGTCGGCGACCGTGGAGTACTGAGCGGTGTCGCCGTAGGCCTGCACCAGCTCGGCCGGGAGGAACCCTTGCTCGATCTTGTCGAGTGAGCCCGACCGCTGCGTGAGCAGGAAGGTCACGAACACGATCGCCGCGATGGCCGCACCCGTGAGGATGGCGGTCGGCGGGACTCGACGGGCGGCGAGAGCCATCAGCTCGTGTGCGGTCCATGCGAGCCCGAGGGCGATGGGCAGGAGGAGCCAGTAGTTCCAGTAGTCGTGGATCGCCGCCCCGTTCCACAGCAGGGCGCTGTATGCCAACGGAAGGCCGGTGACCACCACGAACACCGCGCGCCGGGGCCGGTCGAGGACGGCAGCCGCAGCGGCCATGGCGACACCGAGGAGGGCGGGCCCGAACAGCTGCCCCACCCACACCAGCTGGTTCCAGAAGGCGGCGGAGGGACTGGCCCCGTAGGCGTCGCTCGAGCGGCGGCCCAGCTGCTGGAGCAGGATCCCACCAGAGCCGTAGGCCCAGGCCCCCCAACCGAAGGCGACGGCGGTCCCCGCTACGGCACCGGCGGCCAGCACTGCGCCCGCCCGTCGTCGCGCCGGATCCCGGTGCCCCTCCCCGACGAGGCACGCGGCGACGACGAGAGCGAGCGCGGCGGCCTCCCACCCCGACAGCGCAGCGAGCAGGCCCACCCCGGCTGTGAGTGGCAGCGTCGGAGGCCGGTCACCGCGGCACCGGGCCCAGACGAGCAGGACGGCCGCAGCGAACGGCAGCGAGAACATGGGGGTGTCGACCATGGCGCCGTAGGCCAGGGCCATGGGCGTGGCGAACGCGACGCACAGGCCGACCGTAGAGGCGAGCGGCCGGATCCCGAGCTCCACGGCCGCCAGGTGCAACAGCCCGATCGCGGCGAGCGTCGCCAGGAGGACCCAGCCCCGATCGGTGGCCGGCTCGTCGCCTGCCGCGGTCTCTGCTCCGGCGAGCGTCCACACCAGCAACGGGGGATGGTTGGCGTAGGTGCTGCCGTCGGCTCGGACCGCTCCCAGCCGCGACGCGACCGGGCCATCCTCCCGAAGCGCCCGGCTGCCGTTGGACCACACGGCCCCGTTCCTCCCGTCGTGGGAGTCGCCGAACGGCCGCTCGATGCGCCCCCCGGCCGCGCCGACGAGCGCTGCGCCGAGCAGGAGCAGGAGGATGACGGCGACGATCGACTCCGTGCGGGGGCGGCGCTGGGTCGCGCACTCGGGCGGCCCGTTCGGACCGAGCGCCGTGCTGTGCGTACCGACCATCGCCACCCTGTCTCATCGGCGTCACGGGCCCCGGACTTGTGGGGCCGGGCCTCGTCGCGCGCCCGTACGATGGTCGGCGATGGTGCAGCGACCTCCCGCCGGGACGATCCCCGACGCCCCCGGCTCCTACCAGTTCAAGGACGCCCAGGGCCGGGTGATCTACGTGGGCAAGGCCAAGAGCCTGCGCCAGCGGCTCGGGAACTACTTCCAGAACCCGCGCAACCTGCCGCCCCGCACGGCGCAGATGGTGGCCACGGCCGAGACCGTCGAGTGGATCCAGGTCCGCAACGACGTCGAGGCCCTCATGCTCGAGTACAGCCTCATCAAGCAGCACCAGCCCCGCTTCAACATCCGCCTGCGCGACGACAAGAGCTACCCCTTCCTGGCGGTGACCCTCGACGACGAGTGGCCCCGGGCCACCGTGATGCGCGGTGCCAAGCGCAAGGGCACCCGCTACTTCGGCCCCTACGCCCACGCCTGGGCGATCCGCGAGACTCTCGACCTGCTGCTGCGGACCTTCCCCATCCGCACCTGCTCGGCCAACAAGTTCGGCCGCCACGAGCGCCTGGGCCGGCCCTGCCTGCTGTTCCACATCGAGAAGTGCAGCGGCCCCTGCGTGGGCGAGATCACCAAGGACGACTACGACCGGCTGGTGGGCGAGCTGGTCGACTTCCTCGACGGCGAGACGGACACGATCGTCAAGCGCCTCGAGGGCGAGATGCTGGCGGCGAGCGAGGAGCTCGAGTTCGAGCGAGCCGCTCGGATCCGCGACCGGCTCGGCGCCGTGCGCAAGGCCATCGAGAAGCAGCAGATGGTCGTGGAGAAGGCCGAGGACCTCGACGTCATCGGCATCGAAGGCGACGACCTCGAGGCCGCCGTGCAGGTGTTCTTCGTGCGCCGCGGGCGGGTGGTGGGCCGCAAGGGCCTGGTCCTCGACAAGGCCGAGGACCTCGCCGAGGGCGAGCTGCTCGACCGGGTGCTCGAGGGCCTCTACGCCGATCCTCCACCCCTCGGCGTCCCCAAGCAGGTGCTCGTGCCGGTGGAGAGCGCCGACCCGGAGCTCTACGAGGAGTGGCTCACCCACCAACGGGGCTCGAAGGTCTCCATCCGCATCCCGCAGCGGGGCGACAAGCGGGAGCTGCTGGCCACCGTGTCCCGCAACGCCGCCGAGGAGTTCAACCGCCACCGCCTGCGCCGCGCCGCCGACCACAACACCCGGGCCCGGGCGCTCAACGACCTCCAGGACCACCTCGGTCTGCCCGAGGCCCCGCTGCGGATCGAGTGCTACGACATGAGCCACATCCAGGGCAGCGACTACGTCGGTTCGATGGTGGTGCTGGAGGACGGGCTGCCCAAGAAGAGCGAGTACCGCCGGTTCAAGATCCGCGGCGAGCAGGGCAACGACGACTTCGCAGCCATGGAGGAGGTGCTCACCCGGCGCCTGTCCGCCTACCTGGCCGACCGGGAGAAGCCGATCACCGAGCGCGGCGGTCGGTTCAGCTACCCGCCGCAGCTCCTGCTGGTCGACGGCGGCAAGGGCCAGCTCAACGTGGCCGTGCGGGTGCTCGAGGAGCTGGGGCTCGACGAGGAGATCCCGGTGGCCTCGCTGGCCAAGCGCTTCGAGGAGGTGTACGTGCCGGGGGAGAGCGAGCCGCGCACGGTGCCCCGGCAGAGCGAGGCGCTGTACCTGCTGCAGCGCATCCGCGACGAGGCCCATCGCTTCGCCATCTCCTACCACCGCCAGCTGCGGGGCAAGCGCATGACCACGTCGGTGCTCGACGGCGTGCCCGGGTTGGGCGAGACCCGCAAGAAGCGCCTGGTGAAGGAGCTCGGCGGGGTCGGCAAGGTCAAGCAGGCCTCGCTCGAGGAGCTCAGGGCGCTGAGCTGGCTCCCCGACAAGGTGGCCGAAGCGGTCCACGACAAGATCCACGGCCCGGCGGCCCGGGCCACCTGAGGCCCGCCACCGCCCGGTCACCCGAGCTCACAGCGCGGTCTTGCGCACGTGGAAGCCCTCGGCGTAGCGGGCGTTGCTCTCGATGCCCCGCAGCCGCAGCAGCGACGTGAACGCCTCGGTGTCGTACCAGTGCTTGTCCTGCTGGCTCGGGTAGTGCTTGTCGAGCAGCTCGACCTTGCGCCGGGCGGCCTCGGTGTCGAGGCACACGTACAGGTTCGGCGTCGTCAGGTCGCCGTCCCACTTGGCGATCTCGTACTCCCAGATCGGCTGGTCCCGCCACTTCTGGTGCGCGACCTCGGCGAGCAGGCGGTGGTCCTGGTGGCGGTCGTCGAGCCGCGGCGCCAGCACCACGTCGTGACCGCCGCCGGCCGCCATGGTGCCCACGAGGTGTTGCACGTCCGTGCGGTACGAGGGCAGCACGTTCTCGGGCAACGACTCGACCCGGATCTCGAGCGACGAAGCGTCGGCGGTGAAGGCCTCGGCGGCCTCGATCTCCTCCTGGCGCCTGGTCTCGTCGGAGCTCAGCACCAGCCAGTCGACCCTGCTGCCGGGGTGCTCGGCCAGGATCCGCAGCAACGTGGCGCCGGCGCCGATGACGACGTCGTCACAGTGCGCTCCGATGCAGGCCAGCGAGACGGGCCCGTCGGGCAGGGCCAAGCGCAGCACGTCAGGCTCCGGAGGCTCCGGTCAGACGGTGCACCCGGGGTTGGTGGCTCGCGGCGTGGCCGGCTCGCCAGGTGGCCCACCAGGCCCGGCCTTGGCGCCACAGGTCCTCCATCTCCATGCGCTCTTTGAACGTGTCGATGCCGGCCCAGTTGCCGCAGTACCGGTAGGCCGCCAGCTCGTGCCTCGCCACGAGGCGGTGGAACGGCTGCTCGACGAGCTCCTCGCCCGGCTCGATCACGTCGAAGATGTCGCGGTCGAGCACCATGTAGCCCCCGTTCACCCAGAGGCCGCTCGCCCCCATGGGCCCGATGTCGTGGACCATCGAGCCGTGGTCGATGTCGAGGACGTGCAACGAGCGAGCCGGCTTGGCGGCCAGGACGGTGGCGGTCGCACCCGTGGCGTGGTGGTGGCTGACGATCTCGTCGATCGGGCAGTCGGTCAGCGAGTCGGCGTAGTTGCAGAGGAACGTCTCGTCGGGCTCCACGAAGCGCCGCACCCTCAGCAGGCGCTCGCCGAGCAGCGAGTCGACGCCGGTGTCGACGAAAGTGATGGTCCAGTCGTCGAGGTCGCTGTCGTGGAGCATGACCGACCGCGACGTGCTCGAGAGGGTGCAGTCGTTGGAGTCCCACTCCTTGTAGTTGATGAAGTAGTCCTTGATCTGCTGGCCGCCGTGGCCGAGGCAGAGCACGAAGTCGCGGTGGCCGTACGAGGCGTAGTACTTCATGACGTGCCAGATCACCGGCCGCTCGCCGATGGGGGCCAGGGGCTTGGGGATGGTCTCGGAGAGCTCCCGCATCCGCAGGCCCTTGCCGCCGCAGAACAGCACGACCTTCATCAGAAGATCCTCGCCTCGGGGATCGGGACCAGGAACCGCCCGCCCCACTCGCGGATGTACGACAGCTGGGCGGTGATCTCGCGCTCGAGGTTCCACGGCAGGATCAGCACCACGTCGGGCCGGCGCTCGGCGATCGCCTCGGCCGGGAGGATCGGGATGTGCACGCCGGGGCAGTAGCGGCCGTGCTTGTAGGGGTTGCGGTCGGCGGCGAAGTCCACGAGGTCGGTGCGGATGCCGCAGTAGTTGAGCAGCGTCATCCCCTTGCCGGCGGCGCCGTAGGCGGCGATCGACAACCCCTCTTCCTTCAGGCCGATGAGCGCTTGGAGCAGGCGCCGCTTCGTGCGGCGGACCTGCTCGTCGAAGCTCCGGTAGGCCTCCGGCGAGGCGTAGCCGAGGGCGACCTCGCGGTCGTGGAGCTCGGTCACCTGCGGGGTGGTCGCCTTGGTGTCGTCGTCGTCGTGGCAGGCGTAGATGCGAAGCGAGCCGCCATGGGTCCAGACCTCTTCGACGTCGAAGACGCGCAGCCCGTGGCGGGCGAAGATCGCTCGGCTGCTGAGCAGCGAGAAGTAGCTGAAGTGCTCGTGGTAGATGGTGTCGAACTGGTTCTGCTCGATGAGCTGCTGCAGGTGCGGGAACTCGATGGTCACCACCCCGCCCGGGGCGAGCAGCACCTTCATGCCGGCGACGACGTCGTTGACGTCGGGCACCTGCGCCAGCACGTTCTTGCCGGCGACGAGGTCGGCCCGCAGGCCCTCGGCGACGAGCTGCTCGGCCAGCGCTCGACCGAAGAACTCGGCTCGCGTGGGGATGCCGTCCTCCACCGCGGTGGCCGCCACGTTCTGCGCCGGCTCCACGCCGAGCACGGGCACGCCCTTGTCGCGGAACCACCGCAGGTAGTAGCCGTCGTTCGAGCCGACCTCCACCACCAGCGAGCCGGGCCCGAGGTCCCACCGGCTCACCTGGTTCAGCGCGTCGTCTCGGCAGTGCTCGAGCCACTCGTCGGAGAAGCTCGAGAAGTAGGCGTACTCGACGAAGGTGTCCTCCGGTGTGATGTGGTCCGGCAGCTGCACGAGCCAGCAGCGGCCGCAGACCCAGACGTCGAGCGGGTAGAAGGCCTCCATGTCGTGGAGCTGCTCGGCCGTCAGGTAGCTCTCACACGGCGGGCTCATCCCCAGGTCGGTCACGGGGATGGTGAGCGGCGCGTCGCAGAACCGGCAGGCGCGCCTGCTCCGGTGTCGCACCGACGTGCCCTGCTCGCGCCCGGCCATGAGACTCCCTTCGTCGGCTATCCGTCCCAACCTGTCGGTCGACGGAGCCCGGGACTTGACGCCCGCGACCCTCGATGGGCCGTTCGGACCACCCGCCGCCAGTGGTACGGCCCCAGCCGGGCGGGTGGCATCATGCGGGCGTGGCCGACGAGAACGCCGAGCTGTGGGAGGCCCACGCCGGCTGGTGGCAGCGCGAGTTCACCGACGGCGCCGACCCCGAGTACACCGAGCAGATCCTGCCGATCGTCACCGAGTGGACGGCCGGCTCCCGGCGGGTGCTCGAGGTCGGCACCGGCGAGGGGCAGGTCGCTCGGGCGATCGCGTCGGCGGGCGCCTCCCAGGTCGTCGGTGTCGACCCCACCGTCGCCCAGATCACCGAAGCGGCCCGCCGCGGCGGCGGTCCCCGCTACGCCCGTTCCGGAGCGGGGGCCCTGCCGTTCCCGGCCGGCTCGTTCGACGCGGTCGTGTGCTGCCTGGTGTTCGAGCACATCGACGACCTCGACGGGGCCGTGGCCGAGGTCGCCCGGGTGCTGCGCCCCGGAGCTCGCTTCCTCCTGTGCCTGAACCACCCGTTGCTCCAGACCCCCGGCTCGGGCTGGATCGACGACCAGGTGCTCGACCCGCCCGAGCAGTACTGGCGCATCGGGCCGTACCTCACCGAGCAGGCAGTGGTCGAGCAGGTCGAGAAGGGCGTGTTCATCCGCTTCGTGCACCGCCCGCTCGGGCGCTACGTCAACGCCATGGCCGACGCCGGCCTGGTGCTCGAACGGATGCTCGAGCCGGCGCCCCCACCGGGGTTCCTCGCTCGAGCCCCGGAGTACGTGGAGGCGGCAACCATCCCTCGGCTGCTCACCCTCGTCGCCCGCAGGTCCGACGACGGTTGAGCGGCGCCACAAGCGGGTCCCCGAGCACTCGCCGTCGGCCGGTAGCCTCGAAGCGTGAGCGACTTCGTGGTGATCACGGGCCTGTCAGGGGCAGGTCGGTCGCAGGCGGCGGACATCCTCGAAGACCTCGGGTTCTTCGTGATCGACAACCTGCCGCCCGCGTTGATCCCCAAGGTCGCCGAGCTGGCCCAGGCGCCGGGCACCAGCATCGCCAAGGTCGTGCTCGTCGTGGGCACCGGCCCCTACCACATCGAGGTGCTGCCCGCCCTCACGGCCCTGCGCCGGCAAGGCCTGCGGCTGCGGATCGTGTTCCTCGAGGCCAGCACCGACGTCCTGGTGCGGCGCTACGAGAGCACCCGGCGGCGGCATCCCCTGGCCTCGCCCGAGCGCTCGCTCGCCGAGTCGATCGAGAGCGAGCGGGGCCTGCTGCAGCCGGTGAAGGCCGAGGCCGACGTGGTCGTCGACACCAGCGACCTGAACGTGCACCAGCTGCGCGCCCGGATGCTCGACCTGTTCGCCGCCGACGCGCCCTCGGGCGGCATGCAGACCACCATCACCAGCTTCGGCTACAAGCACGGCCTGCCGCTCGACACCGACCTGGTGATCGACTGCCGCTTCCTGCCCAACCCGCACTGGGTGGAGGAGCTGCGTCCGCTCACCGGGCTCGACGAGCCGGTGCGTGACTACGTGCTCGGCCAGCCGCTCACCGGTCGGTTCCTCGAGCAGGTCGAGTCGATGCTGGCCCTGCTCCTGCCCGCCTACGTGGCCGAGGGCAAGTCCTACCTCACCATCGCCTTCGGCTGCACCGGTGGCCGCCACCGCTCGGTGGCCATCGCCGAGGCGGTCGCCAAGGCGCTGCGCGAGCAGGGCATCGACCTCCGGGTGGCGCACCGCGACGTCGATCGTTGACCCGGTAGTTGGCGACCGTCGCCGCGATCTGATCGGATGGGGAGCGCTCTTCGTCAACGGTGACTCCCAGGAGGCAAACCCAGATGACCATCCGCGTCGGTGTCAACGGCTTCGGTCGGATCGGCCGCAACTTCTTCCGGGCGGTGAAGCAGTCGGGGGCCGACGTCGAGATCGTCGCCGCCAACGACCTCGGCAACGTCGCCGAGATGGCTCACCTCCTCAAGTACGACTCGGTCATGGGCCGCCTGCCCTACACCGTCGAGGTCGCCGACGACGGCATCGTGGTCGACGGCGCCAAGGTGCGCATCACCGCCGAGCGCGACCCGAAGAACCTGCCGTGGGCCGACCTCGGCGTCGACGTCGTCGTCGAGTCCACCGGCTTCTTCACCGACCGCGACAAGGCCGCCGCCCACCTCGAGGCCGGCGCTCCGGTGGTCGTCATCTCGGCCCCCGCCACCAACGCCGACGCCACCTTCGTGGTGGGTGTCAACGACGACACCTTCGACGCCGCCGCCCACAAGGTCGTCTCGAACGCCTCGTGCACCACCAACTGCTTCGTGCCGATGATCAAGGTCCTCGACGACGCCTTCGGCGTCGAGAAGGGCCTCATGACCACCACCCACGCCTACACCGGCGACCAGAACCTGGTCGACGGCCCGCACAGCGACGCCCGCCGTGCTCGCGGTGCGGCCATCAACATCATCCCCACCTCCACCGGCGCCGCCCGGGCCACCGGCCTGGTGCTCGAGGCCATGAAGGGCAAGCTCGACGGCACCTCGCTGCGCGTGCCGGTCCCCACCGGCTCGATCACCGACTTCGTCGGCATCCTCAAGAACGAGGCGTCGGTCGAGGAGATCAACGAGGCGTTCCGCGCCGCCGCCGAGTCGGGCCCGCTCGCCAAGGTCCTCGACTACACCGACGAGCCCATCGTGTCGTCCGACATCGTCGGCACGCCGGCTTCGTGCACCTTCGACTCGAAGCTCACCATGTCGATGGGCAACCTGGTCAAGGTCCTCGGCTGGTACGACAACGAGTGGGGCTACTCCAACCGTCTGGTCGACATCGTCCAGGTCGTCGCCGCCAAGTAGCGAGCCGACAACCGATGAGCGTTCCCACGCTGGAGGACCTCGGCGACGTCGCTGGTCGCCGGGTCCTCCTCCGCGCCGACTTCAACGTGCCGATCGCCGACGGCGAGATCGTCGACGACTTCCGCATCCGTGCCGCCCTGCCCACCATCGGGTGGCTCACCGAGCGGGGGGCCACGGTCACGGCCTGCACCCACCTCGGTCGGCCCAAGGGCGCCCCGGACCCGAAGTACTCGGTCGAGCCGGTGCGCCGGCGACTGGCCGAGCTCGCCCCTGGTGTCGAGCTGCTCGACAACCTGCGGTTCGACCCGGGCGAGACGGCCAACGACCCGGCGTTCGTCCAGCGCCTCATCGAGGGCCAGGACCTCTACGTCAACGACGCCTTCGGCGCGTCGCACCGGGCCCACGCCTCCATCGTGGGGCCGCCGCAGTTCCTGCCGTCGGCCGCCGGTCGCCTGCTGCAGCGCGAGGTCGAGGTCCTCCTCCCGCTGCGCACCGACCCGCAGCGGCCCTTCGTGGTGATCCTCGGCGGCTCGAAGGTGTCCGACAAGCTCGGCGTGATCGACGCCCTGTCGAAGGTCGCCGACGCCCTGATCATCGGCGGCGGCATGTGCTTCACCTTCCTCGCCGCCCAGGGCCACTCGGTGGGAGCGTCGCTGCTCGAGCAGGACCAGGTCGAGACGTGCCGACGGCTGCTGGCCAGCGACGTCGAGATCCACGTCCCGCACGACATCACCGTGCTCGGCCCCGGCGGCAAGATCGGCGACCCCTCGGCCGGCGGCGAGGTGCGCCAGGTCGGCGCCGACGTGCCCGACGGGTGGATGGGCCTCGACATCGGCCCCGGCACGGCCGCCGAGTTCAGCGACATCATCGCCGGTGCCCGCACCGTCCTCTGGAACGGCCCCATGGGCGTGTTCGAGGACCCCCGCTTCGCGGCCGGCACCCGGGTGGTGGCCGAGGCCCTCGCCGACGCCCGGGGCTTCACCGTGATCGGCGGCGGCGACTCCGCCGCGGCGGCCGACCAGTTCGGCGTCGCCGACCGCATCGACCACGTCTCCACCGGTGGTGGCGCCTCCCTCGAGCTGCTCGAGACCGGCGACCTCCCCGGCCTGGAGGCCCTCCGAGGAGCACCGAATGCCTGACCGCAAGCCGCTCATCTCCGGCAACTGGAAGATGAACCTCAACCACTTCGAGGCCACGGCCACGCTCGACAAGCTGCGGTACCTGCTCACCAAGGACGACTACGAGGCCGTCGACGTGTCGGTGCACCCGCCCTTCACCGACATCCGCACGGTGCAGACCTTCCTCGAGAGCGAGAAGGTGCCGATCGCCCTGGGTGCCCAGAACTGCCACTGGGAGGAGAAGGGCGCCTTCACCGGCGAGGTCGCCGCACCCATGCTGGCCAAGCTCAACGTCAGCTACGTCATCGTCGGCCACAGCGAGCGGCGGGAGCTCTTCGGCGACACCGACGTGTGGGTGGCGCGCAAGGTCCACGCCGTGTTCAAGCACGGGATGACCCCCATCCTGTGCTGCGGCGAGACCCTCGAGGAGCGTGAGGGGGAGGCCACCCACGGCAAGGTCACCGGGCAGATCCACGCCGGCATCGAGGGCCTCACCGCCGAGCAGGTGGCCTCCATGGTCATCGCCTACGAGCCGATCTGGGCCATCGGCACCGGCCGGACGGCCAGCGCCGACGACGCCCAGCAGGTCTGCGGCTGGATCCGCGAGAAGGTCGCCGAGATGAAGGGCGCCGACGCGGCCGCCGCCGTGCGGATCCAGTACGGCGGCTCGGTGAAGGCGGCCAACGCCGCCGAGCTGATGGCCCAGCCCGACATCGACGGCGCCCTGGTCGGCGGCGCGGCGCTCGACCCCGACGAGTTCGCCCGCATCGTGCAGCACCGCCTCGGCTGATACCCTCCGACGCCGTGGTCGTCGTCGTCCTCGTCCTGCACGTCATCGTCTCGCTCACGCTGATCTTCCTCGTGCTGCTCCACAGCGGCCGGGGCGGCGGCCTGTCCGACATGTTCGGCGGCGGCCTCGGGGCGACGGCGGCGGGGTCGACCGTGGTGGAGAAGAACCTCGACCGGCTCACGATCATCGCCGGGCTCATCTTCACCTTCACGTCGATCACCCTCGCCCTGATCCTCGACAAGTAGCGGCCGGGCGTCGGGCCCGCGCGTCGAGACGTGCCTGACCCCTCCGCCGGCCCTGCCGCGCTCCGGCTCGTCGGGGTGAGCCTGGTGCGCGAGGGCCGGCGTCTCCTCGACGGCGTCGACTGGGCGGTGGGGCCGCGGGAGCGCTGGGTGGTGCTGGGGCGCAACGGGTCGGGCAAGTCGTCGCTGCTCAGGATCGCCTCGCTGTACCTGCACCCCAGCGAGGGCACCGTGGAGGTGCTGGGGGAGCGGCTCGGCCGCACCGACGTGCGCCGCCTGCGCACCCGCATCGGCGTGGCCAGCGCGGGCACGGCCGACATGCTCCGCGGCGACCTGGTCGCCCTCGACGTGGTGATGACGGCCAAGCACGGCGCCCTCGAGCCATGGTGGCACCGCTACGACGACGCCGACCGGGCCCGCGCCCGTGCCTGCCTCGGCCAGCTCGGCGTCGGCGAGCTCGCCGAGCGGCGCTTCGCCACCCTGTCGTCGGGTGAGCGCCAGCGGGTGCTGCTCGCCCGCACGCTCATGCCCGAGCCCGGCCTGTTGCTCCTCGACGAGCCCACCGCCGGCCTCGACCTCGCCGGGCGGGAAGACCTCGTCGCCGGCCTTGCCGAGCTGGCAGCCGACCCGGGCACCCCGCCGACCGTGCTGGTCACCCACCACGTCGAGGAGATCCCGGAGGGCTTCACCCACCTGCTGTTGCTCTCGGAGGGACGGGTGGCGGCCGCCGGGCCGCTCGACGCGGTGCTCGACGCCGAGCGCCTCTCGGACTGCTTCGGCCTGTCGCTCGGCCTCGAGCACCGCCACGGCCGGTGGTGGGCGTGGTCGACCCGCTGAGGGCGGGAGGCCGGTACGATCGGCGCGGCCGCCGCCCCGCGGGCGGCTGACCCGAACGGCCCACTGGAGGCCCGCCTCCCATCAGCACCGCACTCGGACTCCTCGCCGTCCTGCTGCTCATCTTGGCCAACGGGTTCTTCGTCGCGGCCGAGTTCGCCCTGGTCGCCGTCGACCGCACTCGGGTCGACCACGCCGCCGAGCAGGGCGGGCGCCGGGCCCGCACCGCCCGGGGGTTGCTGCGCCACCTGTCGTTCCACCTGTCGGGGGCCCAGCTCGGCATCACCGTGACCTCGCTGGTCATCGGCATCCTGGCCGAGCCGGCCATCGCCACCCTCATCGAGCCGGTGCTCGAGCCGCTCGTCGGCGAACGGGCGGTGCGGGGCATCTCGCTCGCGCTGGCCATCTTCATCGCCACGGTCGTGCAGATGGTCGTCGGCGAGCTCGTGCCCAAGGGCCTGGCCATCGCCCGCCCCGAGACCACCACGTTCCTGCTGGCCCCTGTCGTGCGCGTCTACGGCCTGGTGTTCGGCCCCGCCATCCGCCTGCTCAACGGGGCGGCCAACCGCACGGTGCGCCTCCTCGGCGTCGAGCCCAAGGAGGAGCTGTCCAACGTCAGCACCTTCGCCGAGCTGCAGGTGGTCGTGCGCACCTCGGCCGAGGAGGGCACCATCGACGACTCGGCCAGCGCCCTGCTCACCCGCTCGATCCGCTTCGAGGGCAAGGCCGCCGAGGACGTGCTCGTGCCGCGCACCGCGGTGCGGGCGCTGCAGTCCGACGACACCGTCGCCGACCTGGTCCGGCTCTCGGCCGAGACCGGCTTCAGCCGGTTCCTCGTGCACGGCGCCGACCTCGACGACATCGAAGGGGTGGTGCTCGTGCGGGCCGCCCACGCCGTGCCGGCGGCCGAGCGCGACACCACGCCCGTGTCGCAGCTGATGCAGCCGGTCCTCGCCGTGCCGGAGAGCCGGGCCCTCGACGACCTGCTCGTCGACCTGCGGCGCGCCCGCACGCACCTGGCCGTGGTGGTCGACGAGTACGGCGGCACCGCCGGGATCGTCACCCTCGAGGACGTGCTCGAGGAGATCGTCGGTGAGATCGACGACGAGCACGACCCGATGCCCACCCGGCTGACCCGGCCCCGGCGGGCGGGGGAGTGGGTCGTGCCCGGCACGCTGCACCTCGACGAGGTGCTCGACCAGACCGGGCTCGACCTGCCCGAGGGGGAGTACGAGACCCTCGCCGGCTTCGTGCTCGACCGGCTCGGTCGCATCCCCGCCGTCGGCGACGCCCTCGAGGTCGACGGCTGGTCGGTCGAGGTGGCCGACATGGACCGGCGCCGGGTGTCGGAGGTGCGGTTGCGGCCCCTCGTCGTGGGCGAGGCCCGCACCGAGACCGAGCCCGTCGACCAGCCGGGCGGTCCCCAGCGATGACCGTCTGGCCCTTCGTCGCCATCGTGGCGCTGCTGGCGGTCAACGCCTTCTTCGTCGCCCTGGAGTTCGCGCTCGTGGGCTCCCGCCGGAGTCGCCTGGAGCCGCTGGCCGAGGCCGGCGACCGGTCGGCCATCCGCAGCCTCGAGGCGATGCGCGACCTCAGCCTGCAGCTGGCGGGCGCCCAGCTCGGCATCACCATCGCCTCGCTGATCCTCGGCCTGGTGGGGGAGCCGGCCATGGCCCACCTGCTCCAGGGCCCGGTGGAGCTGCTGCCCGGCGTGCCCGAGAGCTGGGCCCACCCGATGGCCAGCGTGATCGGGCTGCTCATCGTGGTGTTCGCCCACATGGTCCTCGGTGAGATGGTCCCCAAGAACCTGACCCTCACCCACCCCGAGGCGACGCTGCGGGCGATCACCTTGCCGAACCGCGTCTACCTCACCGTCGCCCGGCCCCTGGTGTGGGTGCTCAACCACCTGGCGAACGTGGGTGTGCGGGCGTTCGGCATCGAGCCGCGCGACGAGCTGGCCAGCGCGCACACCGCGGAGGAGCTGGCGGTGATGGTGGCGGCGTCGCGCGAGGAGGGCACGATCCAGGGCTTCGCCGCCGAGCTCCTGTCCGGCGTGCTCGACTTCGGCGGCCGCGAGGTCGCGTCGGTGATGGTGTCCCGCGAAGAGATCTGCTCGGTCCCGAGCACCGCCACCGCCGCGGAGGCGGAGGCGGTGGTGCTCGAGCGGAACCACTCCCGGCTCCCCGTCACCGGCCCGGGCGGCATCGACGACGTGCTCGGCTTCCTCCACGCCAAGGACCTGCTGCAGCTGCCCGAGGCCGCGTTCGGGCGGGCGCTGCCGCCGCGGCTGCTGCGCCGCATGCTGGTCGTGCCCCGCCAGCGCACTTTGGAGGACCTGCTGCTCGCCATGCGGCGCTCACGGGTGCACTTCGCGCTGGTGACCGAGGCCGACGGCACCACCGCCGGCATCGTGACCCTCGACGACCTGCTCGAGGAGCTGGTCGGCGACATCACCGACGAGCCCGAATAGCCGCCCTCCCCGCCCGGTCCACCCCGCCGTCCCCCTCCGTTCTGGTGGAGGTCTGCGGTCACATGCGCCAGTAGATCTCCACCAGAACGGGGAGGATCGCCGAGAACCAGGAGGAGCGGGAGGGGTTCTCAGGCGCCGGTGGTGTGGTAGCCGCCGTCGACGTGGACGATCTCGCCGGTGGTCTGGGGGAACCAGTCCGACAGCAGCGCCACGCACGCCTTGGCCACACCGGTGTTGTCGCGGACGTCCCATCCGAGCGGGGCCCGCTCGTCCCACACGTCCTCGAACTTCGAGAAGCCGGGGATGGAGCGGGCGGCGATGGTCTTGACCGGCCCGGCGGC
Organism: Actinomycetes bacterium; assembly: GCA_029782145.1. Taxonomy (GTDB): domain Bacteria; phylum Actinomycetota; class Acidimicrobiia; order Acidimicrobiales; family Acidimicrobilacustridaceae; genus CAMFLJ01. The sequence goes on from JAKOVH010000013.1 coordinate 140,835, forward strand.
GACCAGGTTGACCCGGACCTGCTGGGGGCCCAGGTAGCGGGCGAGGTAGCGGGCGGTGGACTCGAGGGCGGACTTGGCCACGCCCATCCAGTCGTAGGCCGGCCACGAGACGGTGTTGTCGAAGTCGAGCCCGACGATGGAACCGCCCTCGGTCATGAGCGGGGCGACGATGTCGGCGAGGGCCTTCAGCGAGTAGGCGGACGCGTTCATGGCCACCGCCACGTCGTCCCAGCCGGCCTCCATGAACGTGCCGCCGAGGCACACCGGGGGAGCGAACCCGATGGCGTGCAGGGCGCCGTCGACGCGGCCCCACCGCTCCTGCAGGGCGGCCCGCACCGACTCGACGTGGGCGGGCTCGGTGACGTCGAGCTCCAGCACGTCGGGCTCCACCGGCAGCTTCCGGGCGGTCTTCAGGGTGTGCTTCATGCCGTTGCCGACCCCGGTCAGCACGATCTCGGCGCCCTCGGCCTGCGCCAGGCGCGCCACGCCGTACCCGAGGGAGGCCTCGGTGAGCACACCGGTGATGAGCAGTCGCTTGCCGTCGAGCAGTCCCATGGTCCCTCCGATCCGGGTGTGGCCGCCCGACGTTACGTGGCGGCGGCCCGCACGCGGTCGACCGCTGGGCCCCGAGAAGTTACCGGTCGGTCACTTCTTTCCCGGTGGGTGTTAGGGTCCGCGCCCATGGAGATCGGAATCGTCGGTGGCACCGGCCCCGCCGGCAGCGGCCTGGCTCTGCGCCTGGCCGCCGCCGGGCACCACGTGGTCCTCGGCTCGCGCTCGCAGGAGCGGGCGGCCGAGGTCGTGCAGAAGCTGCACGAGCGATGGCCCGAACAAGCCGGATCGATCGAGGCGGCCGACAACGCGGCGGCGGCCAGCGGGGAGATCGTCGTCATCGCCACCCCGTGGGACGCGGCCTGGACCACCGCCAAGTCGGTCGGGCACCGCCTCGCCGGCAAGGTCGTGCTGTGCATGGCCAACGCCCTGATCCGGGTGGGCCACGAGTTCCAGCCCCTCGTCCCGCCGCGAGGGTCGGTGGCGGCCAGCGTCCAGGCGGCCGTGCCGTCGTCGTACGTCGTGGCCGCGCTCCACCACGTGCCGGCCAAGGAGCTCGGCGACCTCGCCCACCCGGTGGAGAGCGACGTGCTGGTGTGCTCCGACCACGCCGAGGCCAAGCGCCAGTGCATGGAGCTGATCACCCAGATCCCCGACATGCGGCCCCTCGACGCGGGCGACCTCACCCAGGCGGCGCCGATCGAGGCGTTCACGGCCGTGCTCCTGCAGCTGAACATCCGCTACAAGACCCGGGTGGCGGTGAAGTTCACGGGCATCGACGGCGATCCCTTCGCCTGACGGAGGCAGGGGCGCCGGTAGCCTTCGGGCGATCACGCCACGAGGTGACCCGATGACCGATCCCAGCCAGGCCGACGGCGCGCCGCTGCGCCTCTACGACACCGCCCGCCGAGAGGTCGTGCCGTTCGAGCCCGGGCCGGTCGTCACCATGTACACGTGCGGCATCACGCCCTACGACGCCACCCACCTCGGCCACGCCGCGACCTACGTCACCTACGACGTGCTGCAGCGCCGCCTGCGCGACCGCGGCCACGAGACCCGCTGCGTGCGCAACATCACCGACGTCGACGACGACATCCTGCGCAAGGCCGGCGAGCTCGGGGTGCACTACCTCGACCTCGCCGCCGCCGAGACCGCCCGCTTCGACGCCGACATGGTGGCGCTCAACGTCGTCAAGTGCTGGAGCGAGCCCCGGGCCACCTCGGCCATCGCCGACATCCGTGGCTTCATCGGCATGGTCCTCGACCGGGGCCACGCCTACATCAGCGGTGGCGCCGTCTACTTCGACGTGAGCTCGTTCGACCGCTTCGGGCAGGTGTCGCACTGCTCGCGCGAGGAGATGCTCGAGCTGGCCCGGGAGCGCGGCGGCAACCCCGACGACCCCAACAAGCGGGACCCGCTCGACTTCGTGCTCTGGCAGCCCTCGGCCGAGGGCGAGCCGGCCTGGGAGTCGCTGTGGGGACCGGGCCGCCCCGGCTGGCACATCGAGTGCTCCGCCCTCGCCCTGCGCGAGCTCGACACCACCATCGACCTCCACGGGGGCGGCTCCGACCTCATCTACCCGCACCACGAGTGCGAGGCGGCCCAGAGCGAGGCGGCCACCGGTCAGCGGTTCGTGCGCCACTGGATGCACCAGGCGATGGTCCGCATGGACGGCGAGAAGATGTCGAAGTCGCTCGGGAACCTGGTCTTCGTCAGCGACCTGCTCAAGACCTACGACCCGCGCGCCATCCGCCTCGGCATCGTCGCCCACCACTACCGCGACTCGTGGGAGTGGGACGAGGCGATCATGCCCACCGCGGCGGACCGGCTGGAGTCGTGGCTGGCCGTCACCGAAGCGCCGGCCGCCGTCGACAGCGACACCGCCCTGGCCGAGGTGCGGGCCCGGCTCGACGACGACCTCGACACGCCCGGTGCCGTCGCCGCCGTCGACGCAGCCGTGGCCCGCGGCGAGGGGGTGGCGTCGGCCGCCGCCCTCCTCGGCGTGTTCCTGGTCGACGAGCCCGTCACCTGACACCACCGCCACCAGGGCAGCTTCTGACGCAACGGCTCGGCCGGGAACGGGTTCAAGGGGCCCGAGGGGGCTCGGATACGCTCGCCCGCATGCCCGACGAGATCGCCATCACCCTGCCGGACGGTTCCCAGCGCCAGCTCCCGGCCGGGTCCACCGCAGGCGATCTGGCGGCCTCCATCGGCCCCCGTCTGGCCAAGGCGGCGGTGATCGCCGACGTCAACGGCACCGAGCGCGACCTGGTGTGGCAGCTCGGCGACGGCGACCGGGTGGCCATCGTCACCGAGGCCGACGAGCGCGGCCTGTACACCATCCGCCACTCCACGGCCCACGTGCTCGCCCAGGCGGTGCTCGACCTGTTCCCCGGTGCGACGTTCGCCATCGGGCCGCCCGTCGAGAACGGCTTCTACTACGACTTCGAGCTGCCCGACGGGGGCACCTTCACCCCCGAGGACCTCGAGCGCATCGACGCCCGCATGCGCGAGATCATCGCCGAGCGCCAGCCGTTCATCCGCGACGAGATCCCCGAGGGCGAGGCGCTCGACCTCTTCCGCGCCCACAAGTACAAGTGCGAGATCATCCGGGGCGCGGCCGAGGACCCGATGTCGGCCACCGAGACGGGCCTGGTGCGCACCTACGAGAACCCGCCTCGGTTCATCGACCTGTGCCGGGGGCCCCACGTGCCCGACACCGGCCGGCTCGGGCACTTCAAGCTCATGCGCGTCGCCGGCGCCTACTGGCGAGGCGACGAGAAGAACCCGATGCTCCAGCGCATCTACGGCACGGCGTGGGCGTCGAAGAAGGACCTCGAGGCGTACCTGCACCGCCTCGAGGAGGCCGAGAAGCGCGACCACCGCAAGCTGGGCCTCGAGCTCGACCTGTTCTCCTTCCCCGAGGAGATCGGCTCGGGCCTCGCCGTGTTCCACCCCAAGGGCGGCATCGTGCGGCGGATCATGGAGGACTACTCCCGCCAGCGCCACGAGCAGGCCGGCTACGAGTTCGTGTACTCGCCGCACATCACCAAGGCGAACCTGTTCGAGCAGAGCGGGCACCTCGACTGGTACGCCGACGGCATGTACCCGCCCATGGAGCTCGACGGCGGCACCGACTACTACCTCAAGCCGATGAACTGCCCGTTCCACATCCTCATCTACGGCTCGCGGCAGCGCTCCTACCGCGACCTGCCGCTGCGGCTGTTCGAGTTCGGCACCGTGTACCGCTACGAGAAGTCCGGGGTGGTCCAGGGCCTCACCCGCGCCCGCGGCTTCGCCCAGGACGACGCCCACATCTTCTGCACCCACGAGCAGGCGCCCGCCGAGCTGGCCCGCGCCCTCGACTTCGTGCTCGACCTGCTGCGCGACTACGGCCTCGACGACTTCTACGTCGAGCTGTCGACCAAGCCCGAGACCAAGGCGGTCGGCTCCGACGAGGAGTGGGAGCAGGCCATCGAGATCCTGCGCACGGTGGCGCTCGACAAGGGCATGGAGCTCGTCATGGACGAGGGCGGCGGCGCGTTCTACGGCCCCAAGATCTCGGTGCAGGCCAAGGACGCCATCGGGCGCACGTGGCAGATGTCCACCATCCAGCTCGACTTCCAGATGCCCCAGCGCTTCGACCTCTCCTACGTCGGCCCCGACGGCGAGCGGCACCGGCCGGTGATGATCCACCGGGCGCTGTTCGGCTCGGTCGAGCGCTTCTTCGCCATCCTCGTCGAGCACTACGCGGGCGCGTTCCCCGCCTGGCTGGCGCCGGTGCAGGTGCGAGTCCTGCCGGTGCGCGACGACCACGACGTCTACGCCTCGCGCCTCGCCGACCGGCTCCGCGCCGAGGGCTTCCGGGCCGACTGGATCGGGGCCGACGAGCCCCTCGGGTCGCGGATCCGGCGGGCGAAGCTCGAGAAGCTCCCCTACGTGCTGGTCGTCGGGGACGACGACGTCGAGCACGGCACGGTCGGCGTGAACCCCCGGGGGGGCGAGGTCGAGCGCGGCGTCCACCTCGACGACTTCGTCGAGCGGCTGGCGGCCGACGTGCTCGCCCACCTGTGACGGGCATGGCCGACGGCGAGCGGGCACCGGGCGCGCCGCCCACGCTCGACCACCTCTGGGCCGGCTGGCGCCACGCCTACATCACCGCGGTGAGCGAGCCCACCGACACGTCGCTCGAGCCCGACGACACCGGTTCGCTGTTCGAGCGCATCCTGCGGCGCCCCGACGACGAGGCCTTCGTGGTGCACCGCGGCACGAGCTGCTCGGTGCTGCTCAACGCCTATCCCTACACCAGCGGCCACATGCTGGTGCTGCCCAACCGGGCCGTTGCCGACCTCGAGGACCTGACGCCCGACGAGCTGGGCGAGATGGCGACGCTCACCCGCGACGCCACGGTGGCGCTCAAGCGGGCGTACCGCTGCGAGGGCGTCAACATCGGCACCAACCTGGGCCAGGCCGCCGGTGCGGGAGTGCCGACCCACCTCCACACCCACGTGCTGCCCCGATGGGCGGGCGACTCGAACTTCATGACGTCGGTGGCCCTCACCCGGGTGCTGCCCGAGCCGCTCGACGTCACGTGGCGCAAGCTCGCCGAGGCCTGGCCGGGCTGACCATCGGCCCCCGCCGCACGGCCGGCGACGCCGCCCCCGGTGGGCCGTTGGTCCCGATCCGCCGGGCCGTCGGTCCCGGCGGTTCCATATCGGGCCCCGACGGCCATCGGAGGCGACAGAGTGGACTCATGAAGCGCATCGCCATCGCCTGCCTCGCGCTGGTCGGCCTGCTCGGCCTGGCGGGGTGCGGGTCGTCGTCGTCGAGCGACTCGACGACCGCCACGACGGTGCAGGTCAAGGGCTACCACCCCGAGCCGGTGCGCAAGGTGGCGCGCTACACGCTCTCGGACTACGCCACCGACCCGGCCCCGCAGACCTTCCCGCTGAAGGCCGAGCCCAACGGGCTGTTGCTCGTCTACTTCGGCTACCTGTCGTGCCCCGACATCTGCCCGCTCACCATGGGTGACACGGCGGCGGCGCTCGAGGAGCTCGGCCCGGATGCCGCGTCGCGGGTCCAGGTGGCGTTCACCACCGTCGACCTCGAGCGCGACACCGGCCCCAAGATCGTCGAGTACATGGAGCACTTCTTCGCGCCGGAGCAGATCCACGCCCTGCGCGCCGACACCGACGAGCAGCTGCGCAGCGTCGTCTACCAGTTCGGGGCCAGCTTCAGCATCGAGTCCCACGAGCCCGGCAGCTTCTACGGCGTGGCCCACAGCGGGAACACCTACGCCGTCGACGACAAGGGCAACGTCGTGTGGGCGTGGCCCTTCGGCACCACGGGCGAGGAGCTGGCCGCCGGCATCCGCACCCTGCTCGCCCAGACGTACCCGGCCACCTGACCCCTCGGCGTGGCCGGTCCTTCCTCTCCTTCCCCCCCCGACACCGAAAGGCCCCCCGATGAAGACCACCACTCGTGCACGAACCCTCGTCGCCGCCACGGCGACCGTGTTGGCCCTCGGCGGCGGGTTGGCGGCGTGCGGCTCGGACTCCGACAGCGACTCCTCGAGCGCCACGACCACCGCCACGGCGGGCATCACCGTCACCGACGCCTGGGCGCGTGAGTCGGCCTCCTCGACCGGCAACGGCGCGGTGTACTTCACCATCACCAACGGCGGCACCACCGACGACGAGCTCACCGGCGCGTCCGTGCCGAGCGACGTGGCCAAGGACGCCCAGGTCCACGAGACCGTGGAGAGCAGCGGCACCACCATGTCGGGCACGTCGGGTGGCATGTCGTCGGAGACCACGATGGCCGGTGGCATGTCGGGTGGCATGTCGTCGGAGACCACCATGGCGGGGTCGGGCATGATGACCATGCAGGAGGTGGCGTCGGTGCCGGTGCCGGCCGGCGAGAGCGTCAGCTTCGCCCCCGGCGGCTACCACGTCATGCTCATGGAGCTCGCCAAGCCCCTCGAGGTGGGCAGCAGCGTCCCGCTGACGCTGACCTTCGCCAAGGCCGGTGAGGTGCAGGTGACGGCCGAGGTGCGCGCCTCCTGAGCGTGCGGCGGGCGGGGGCCGGACGCTACGGTCGGCCGGCGATGTCCGACCCGACCGACGAGCAGGGTGCGTCCGCCCCCGAGCCCGCCCCCGACGGCGGCGCACCGGGCGCCGACGACCACGGCGCCCCCGCCACCGTGCCCCTGTCGGACGCCGACATCCGCGACGCCCTCCCCGAGGACCTCGACGCTGCCGGCTACGTCGGGCCCTACATGTTCCCCAACAACAACCGGCGCCGCATCCCCGCGTACCTGTACTGGGCCATCTCGGCGGTCACCATCGCGGTGTGGTTCGCCCGCCACGACGAGGCCCCGGTCCTGGTCAACGACGGCGTGCTCGTCGCCGCCATCGTGCTGGCCCTCATCGGGGCCTACAGCTTCGTGGCGGGCTGGAACCTCGACGTCGACGAGCGCGACGCCCTGGTGGCCGCCACGCGCCAGGTCGGCTTCCCCGTGGGCCACGCGTCGGCCCAGATGGGCTGGCGGGGGCTGCTGAGCCGGCCCACCTGGCGGATCCTGCTGTACTCGGCCGACGACCCGCCCGAGAAGCGAGGTCTGGTGCTCGTCGACGGCGTCGACGGGTCGATCGTCGAGTGGTTCGTCGAGGACAACCCCGAGGACTGGACCGAGGTGCGCTGACGGTCGGAGCCCGTCGCCGGGAAGCCGCAGGGTCCACCTTGGTGCAGTGACGGCGGCCACACCCGCCGCTATAGTGCCCCGACCCGGACCCGACTCCCGGTGCCGGGATCGGCGGGCCGTGGGCTCGACGCCGTCGCAGCACGGGACGCCAGCTGGAGACGACCGATGGGCCCTTGCCAGTGCCGACCATGACGGAGACCGACGTGGAGGCCCCTTCTCCGCCCGTCACGGCCGGGCCGGCACGGTCGGTGCTGCTGGCCGTGGGGGCGGGGCTCGTGCTGCTGGTCGCCGTGCCGATCGTGTTCGCCTACCTGAGCACGGTGACCCACCCTGGCCTGCCCAAGGGCGACTTCGCCGTCATCGAGATGAAGGCGCTCGACGTCCCCGGCAACCTGCCGCTCACCGGCATGTACTCGCGGTACGGCTTCGACCACCCGGGGCCGCTGCTCTTCTACGTCATCGCGCTGCCGTTGCGGCTCTTCGGCCCCTCCGGGATGAACCTGGCGGCGGGGCTGGTGAACCTCGCCGCGTCGGTAGGGCTGCTCTACACGCTGTATCGCCGCGGCGGCCAGGCGCTCACCGCCATCGGCGCGGTGATGGTGCTGCTGGTCATCCGTTCCCTGCAGATCGAGGTGGTGAGCGTCTGGAACCCGTGGGTCCCGATCCTGCCTCTCGCGCTCGCCGTCGCGCTCACCTGGTCGGTGTGGTGCCGGGACTGGTGGGCCCTGCCGTGGCTGGCCGGCGTGTCCACCTTCATCGTCCAGAGCCACGTCGGCTACGCCATGACCACCGGGTTCCTCCTCGGCTCCAGCCTCGTCTGGGGCATCGTCGAGCTGGTCAGGAGCCGTCGGCCCGACGATGCTCGCGACGACCCGACGGACCTCGACACCCACGGCGTGACCGACCCCCCAACAAAGGCCCGCTCACTGCAGAAGGCGATCCGCACGCCGCTGATCGTGGCGGCCGGGGTGCTGGTCGTGCTCTGGCTCCCGCCGCTCATCGACCAGCTCGTCCACGACCCGGGGAACCTCTCGGCCCTGCTCGACTTCGCTCGCTCCGGTCAGCCCGGCGAGGTGCGGGTTGGTGCCGGCCCAGGGTTCAGGATCCTCAGCCAGGTGGCCGGTGTCGACGGCGCCCTGTTCGGGGGGATCAGCCGCATGCTCAGCGGCCGGTCGTTGTTCGCGCTGGAAGGAGCACCGGCGTGGAAGCTCGCCGTGGTGCTCGTGCCGTTCCTGGCCGCGGCCGGTGTCGCCGTGTGGCGGCGCGCCCACGACGCCGTTCGCCTGGCGGTCATCGTGGCGGTGATGGTGCCGCTCGGTTGGCTGTCGATCGCCCAGATCTCGGGCCCCGCCTTCCCCTACCTCGTCGAGTGGCTCCTCGTGCTGGGGGCCTACCTGTGGCTCAGCACCATCTGGTCGGTCCTGACCGTCGTGTGGCCCTCGATCGCCACGGTCTCACTCGTGCCGCACCGGCTGCGCGGGCGGGCGGTGCTGCCGATCGTCGGTGTGGCGACGGTCCTCGTGCTGCTCGGCGGCGTGGCCACGGCCACGACCGTGCGTTCCCCCGGTGACGGCTACCAGGGCGGCCAGGTCGTGGAGCGGTTCGCCGACCCTGCCGCCAGCGCCGCGTCGGGGCGGGGGCTGGTGCTCCTCACGGCTGGCCCGGTGGACCCCACGAACTCGGCCTGGTTCCTCGAGACGTCCGCCATCGAGACCGGCCTGCAAGCGGAGCTGCAGCGACGCGGCTTCGACGTCGTCACCAGCGACGACCGGGCCTTCCTCGTCGGCGACGACCGGGTGGTCGGCGACCGCCAGGTCGGGATCCACCTGGTGGTCTCGGCCGACACCGGGGTCAGGCCCGACGTCGATCCGGCGACGACCCTCGCCAGCTTCGACTACCTCACCCTCGACGATCGCCGCGAGTACCAGGCGCTCGACGCCAAGGGCGGCACCGTCCCGCCCACGCCGCTCGTCGGTGCCGAGCTCTACCGGTGGGGCGACCTGCGCACCCGAGCCGTCGTCTACGAGCTCTCGGTGGCCCCCGACGGCGGGTGAACGACCCCGGGCGAGGTCGCGGGCGCAACCGGCGCCGCTCAGCCCGACGCTTCGACGCCGTCGTCGTCGTCCTCGTCCTCGGCGAGCGGCTCGGCCCGTGGCCCGACCGAACTGGTCCACGGCAGCTCGCCGAGCATCGAGCGCTCCCGCCGGGCAGCGACCTGGGCCCGCACCCGCCAGGCCCGCAGCTCGTCGACGCTGGCCACGTCGATCACGGCGTGGTCCTCGCCGAGGACGAGCCGCCCTGCGTCGCGGAGCATCCGCCACAGCGTGGCGCAGTCGGTGAGCGAGGTGCCGGCGCCGGCGAGGCGGCACAGGTCCTCGAGGTTCTCCACGATGAAGGGGCCGGCCCGCGGCGTCGACGAGGGCTGCTCGGGGCCGGCCGCTGCTGGCGCTGGCATGGGGCCCCCGGGGGGATGTCGTGTCGGTGCTGGGCCAAGTACCTACCCGCACCTCGCCCGAAGGCGACCCGTTCAGCGCCGCAGGGCCGACAGCGTGCGCTCGATGGCGGCCAGGTTCTCGTGGCCGACCCGCACCGCCTCCCGCACGACGTCGAACGCGGTGACGCTGCCGCCGCCGGCCACGTCGGCCCGGCGCAACCACTGCTCGCCCGACACGAGGTCGGCGGCGTCGGCGAGCTGCACGGCGCCGTCGTCGAGCTGTTCGAGCACGCTGGGCACGGTCTCGTGCACCGGGGTCTCCCAGTGGCGCTGGGCCGGATCGACCACGGCGCCGTGCACCACGGGGGTGTCGTCGACCTGGATGCGGCGCAAGGCCTCGCCGAGCACCGACCAGGTGCGCACCGTGTCCGCGGCCAGCTCGACGGCCGAGCGCCCCTCCGGGCCCACCTGCTGGGCGAGCTCCTCGATGCTCTCGTCGTCCTCGATGGGGGCGAGGGCGCCCCGGTAGCGGCGGGGGTACGACCGCAGTGCCACCACGGCGTCGTTCGGCGAGAGCTTCGACAGGTCGATCGTCACGCCGCCAACCTACCCACGGTGCTCAGCCGCCGGCCCCGCCGTCACGGGCGTCGGCACGAGGTGGGGCGGCAGCACGTCGTAGCCCGCCGGCTCGGTGGCGAAGCGCCCGGCCCCGCCGGTGATGGCGCGCAGGTCGACGGCGTAGCGGTTGAGCTCGGCTGCCGGGACCACCGCGTGCAGGACGGTCTCGCCCTCGTCGCCCGGGCTGCTGCCCTGCACCCGGCCCCGCCGCGACGACAGGTCACCGAGGACCTCGCCCTGCAGGTCGCTCGGCACGGTGACGTCGAGCCGCACGATGGGCTCGAGCGCCACCGGGCTGCCGTTGGCCAGCGCCTCGCGCAGGGCCAGCCGGGTGGCGCCCTTGAACGCCATCTCCGAGGAGTCGACGGGATGGTGCTTGCCGTCGACGCAGCGCACGCGGATGTCGACCACCGGCAGGCCCAGCGCCCCCGCCTCCGCCATGGTCTCCACGACGCCCTTCTCGACGGCGGGGATGTACTGGCGGGGGATGGCGCCCCCGACGACCTCGTCGACGAACTCGAGGCCGGCGCCGCGCTCGCGCGGCTCGACGACGAGGGAGACCACGGCGAACTGCCCGTGGCCGCCGCTCTGCTTCTTGAGCTTGCCTTCGGCGGCCCCCGTGGCGGTGATGGTCTCTCGGTAGGGGATGCGCACTTCGTCGGTGCGCACCTCGACCCCGAACTTGCGCGACAGGCGCTCGAGGGCCACGGCCAGGTGCAGCTCGCCCTGCCCGCCCAGCTGCGTCTGGTGGACCTCGTCGTCGCGCCGCAGCACCAGGCTGGGATCGTCCTCGACCAGGCGGTGCAGTGCCGTGGCGAGCTTGTCCTCGTCGCCCGCCGACGCGGCGGCCACCGCCACCCAGTACACCGGCTCCGGCGGCGGGGGCGTGGGCACCACCACGGGGGTGCCCTTGGGGGCCAGCGTGTCGCCGGTGGAGGTGGCGCCGAGCTTGGCCACTGCGGCGATGTCGCCGGTGGGCACCTCGGCGACCTCGAGGTGCTCCTTGCCGCACAACGTGAACAGGCCGTGGAGGCGCTCGTCGGTGCCGGTGCGGGGGTTCACCAGGTGGTCGTCGGCGCGCACGGTGCCCGACAGGACGCGGAACATGGCCACCTGGCCCACGAACGGGTCGGCGCTGGTGCGGAACACCTGCACCAGCGGCGGGCCCGACGGGTCGGGGGTGACCGTGGTGGTGGTGTCGCCGGCGAGCACCTCGATCGGGGGGCGGTCGAGCGGCGAGGGGCCGATCTCGCAGATGAAGTCGGCGAGGCGGTCGATGCCGATGCGCTCGCTGGCCGACCCGCACACCACCGGGAACACCGTGGCGTCGTCGACACCTCGGGCGAGGGTGTGCTCGAGCTCCTCGACGGAGGGGACGTCACCCGCCAGGTAGCGCTCCAGCTGCTCGTCGTCGCCCACGACGATGCCCTCGACGAGGTTGTCGTGGATCTCGTGCTCGCGGTCGACCATGTCGTCGGGGATGGGCCCGCTGGTGCGCTCGCCGCCGTCGTAGAGGTGGGCGGTGTCGGAGAGGAGGTCGGCGACGCCGTGGAAGAGGCCCTCGGCGCCGATGGGCAGCTCGAGCGGGGCGACGCCGGCGCCGAAGGCCTCGCGCAGCTCGGCCAGCGTGCCGTCGAACGACGAGCGGTCCCGGTCGAGCTTGTTCACGAAGACCATCCGGGGCACGCCCAGGCGGGCCGCCTCCCGCCACAACCGCCGGCATCCGGGCTGCACGCCGTCGACGGCGCTCACCACGAACACCGCCAGGTCCGCGACCCGCAGCGCCATCTCGGCGTCACCCAGGAAGTCGGGCGACCCGGGGGTGTCGAGCAGGTTGATCTTGTGGCCCTTCCACTCGAACGGTGCCAGCGCCAACGACAGCGACACGCCGCGCCGCTGCTCCTCGGGCTCGAAGTCGCACGTGGTCGTGCCGTCCTCGACGCGACCGGGGCGGCTGACGGCACCGGCCTCGGAGAGCAGCGCCTCGGCCAGGGTGGTCTTGCCGGTTCCGCCGTGGCCGACGAGCGCGACGTTGCGGATGGATCCCGGTGCGAACGACCGCATGGCGACCTCCCGTGGTGGTCCGGCCCTCGGAGGGCCTCCGCCGCCGAGCGTACGTCCGCTTCCGGGGCCGTGCTGCTACCGTGAGCCGGTCACCGGACACGCGTCGTGGCCGGCACCCCCAGGTGTCCTCGCAGTCCAGCACGCAGCAGTCCACCGCAACCCAGGGTGCCCCCCCACGCAAGGAGATGGCCATGCTCGACGGACGCTGGCGGACGAGCATCGAGAAGGGTCTCAAACCCGTGGGCGCCAAGCTGCGCCGCACGGGCATCACCGCCGACGTCCTCACCACGACCGGCATGGTCATGGCCGCTGGCGCCGCTGTCGCCATCGCCACCGGGCACCTGTCGCTGGGCCTGCTGCTGCTGATCCTCACCGGCCTCCCCGACGCCCTCGACGGCGCCGTCGCCAAGGCGGCCGGCACCGCCGGGCCCCGAGGCTCGTTCTTCGACTCGGTCGCCGACCGCGTCTCCGACACCTTCCTGCTCGGCGGGGTGGCGTGGTACCTCGCCTCCACCCGGCCGGGGCTGCTGGCGCTGCTGCCCATGGCGGTGCTCGGCGCGTCGCTGATCATCTCTTACGAGCGGGCCAAGGCCGAGTCGCTCGGCTTCAACGCCAAGGGCGGGATCATGGAGCGTGCCGAGCGCACGATCCTGCTCGGGCTGGGCCTGCTGTTCGAGGCGCTGCTCGTGCCGGTGCTCTGGCTCATGTTGGGCCTCACCCTCGTCACGGCCGTGCAGCGCTTCGTGAAGGTCTGGCGTCAGGCGTCGCAGGAGCGGCCAGCGGTGCTCACCACCCGGCGGGCGTCGCGCCGGCGGGCGGCTCGCTCCGCCTCCACCGTCTGGCGCCAGAACCTGCAGGCGCGCCGCCGGCGATAGGGCACCGGTGGCCCTCGATCTGGTCACCAGCGGGTACCGCGCCGCGGCGGCCTACTCCCGCGCCGTGCCACGGCCCCTCGCCGACCTGACGGCCAAGGGGATGAGCCGCGCCGCGGCCACCGTGTCGGCCGAGCGGCGGATGCTCGTGGGGCGCCACCTCCGACGGGCCCGGCCCGGCCTGTCCGGGCGCGCCCTCGACCGCGCCGTCGACGCCACCTTCGACAGCTACGCCCGCTACTGGGTCGACTCGTTCCGGCTGCCCCAGCTCTCACCCGCCGAGGTCGACTTCCACTTCGGCGTCGAGGGCTTCCGCCACATCGCCGAGGCGCAGGCCCGAGGCCGCGGCACCATCCTGGCCCTGCCGCACCTCGGCGGATGGGAGTGGGCCGGGTTCTGGCTGACCCAGGTGATGGGCGTCCCGATCACGGTGGTGGTCGAACCGCTCGAGCCGCCGGGGCTGTTCGAGTTCTTCGTCGAGTTCCGACGCCAGCTCGGCATGGAGATCGTGCCGCTCGGCGCCAACGCGGCGGCCGACGTGCTGCGGGCGCTGAAGGCGGGCAAGGTCCTGTGCCTGCTCTCCGACCGCGACATCGGCGGCGACGGCGTGGAGCTCGACTTCTTCGGCGAGACCACCACCCTGCCGGCCGGTCCGGCCACGCTGGCGCTGCGCACCGGCGCGGCCCTGCTGCCCGTCGGGTGCTACTTCGACGGCGCCCACGGCCACCACGCCGTGGTCGAGGCGCCCGTGCCCGCCGAGCGCCAGGGGCGGCTGCGGGCCGACGTCGCCCGCGTCACGGGGGTGCTGGCCGAGCGGCTGGAAGGCCTGATCCGGGCCGCTCCCGAGCAGTGGCACCTCCAGCAACCGAACTGGCCGAGCGACTACCTCGCCCTCGAGGCCATCGGCAAGCCCCACCCCCGACCGGCGGTGGGCCCCTCGGCGCGCCCACCCGCCGACCCGGTGGGCTGAGCGGTGCGCATCGGGTTGGTCTGCCCCTACAGCCTCACCCTGCCGGGCGGTGTGCAGGGCCAGGTGCTCGCCCTGGCCCGGTCGCTGCGCCAACTCGGCCACGAGGTGCGCGTCCTCGGCCCCTGCGACGGGCCGCCCCCCGACTCGGGCGTCACGCCGCTCGGCGACAGCCTGCCCACCGCGGCCAACGGCTCGGTCGCGCCGATCGCCCCTGACCCCTCGGCCCAGCTGCGCACCATCCGTGCCCTGCGCGACGAGCGCTTCGACGTCGTGCACCTCCACGAACCCCTCGCCCCCGGCGTCACCCAGACCGCCCTGCTGTTCAAGTCCCAGCCCCTCGTGGGCACGTTCCACGCCGCGGGGGAGAGCGCCGCCTACCGCTGGCTCAACCCGGTGGTGCGGTGGCTCGCCGGCAAGCTCGACCTGCGCTGCGCGGTGTCCACCGACGCCATGGCCATGGCCAGACGAGCCGTGGGCGGCAGCTACGAGCTCGTGTTCAACGGCGTCGAGCTGGCCCCCTTCGCCAAGGCCACCCCGTGGCCCGGTGACCACCCGACGATCTTCTTCCTGGGCCGTCACGAGCCCCGCAAGGGGCTGGCCGTGCTGCTCGAGGCGATGGGCGAGCTGCCGGCCGGGGTGCGGCTGTGGGTGGGCAGCGACGGGCCGGAGACGCCGGTGCTGCGCCAACGGGTGGCGGGCGACGTGCGGATCCAGTGGCTGGGGCGCATCTCCGACGACGAGAAGGTCCGGCGGTTGAAGGCGGCCGACGTGTTCTGCGCCCCGTCGCTGCACGGCGAGTCGTTCGGGGTGGTGCTGCTCGAGGCCATGGCGGCGTCGACCGTCGTGGTGGCGAGCGAGCTGCCGGGCTACGCCAACGTCGCCCGAGCCGATCGCGACGCCCTGCTCGTGCCTCCCGGCGACCCGGTGGCGCTGGCCGCCGCGCTGCGGCGGGTGCTCGGCGAGCCCGATCTGGCGGCCCGGCTGGTGGCCTCCGGCGAGCAGCGCGCCGCGCAGTTCTCGATGGACCACCTGGCCGAGACCTACGTCGGGCTCTACGAGCGGGTCGTCCACCGCCGATAGGCTCGGCGCCGCCCAGCTCCCCGACCCAAGGCCTTGCGTGACCGCCACCGCCGAGCACTCGCCTCCCCGAACCCGGTACCTCGTCGCCGCCTCGGTCGTGCCGCTGGTCGCGCTGGGCGTGATCGTCACCGCGGTCCTGGTGCTCGTCGCCGGCCTGTGGGGCCTGCTGGCCGGGCTGGTCCTCACCGCCGTCGTGGTGGCGCTGCGGGCCCGGGTCCTCACCTCCGGGGTGCGGCGGCGGGTCCTCGCCGAGCTCGGCGCCCGCCCGGCCGACCTCCAGCACGACGCCCGGTTGGTGAACCTCGCCCAGGGGCTCTCGGCCACCAGCGGCGTGCCGGTGCCCGACCTGTTCGTCGTCGACGACCCGGGCGCCAACCTCCTGCTCGTCGGTGAATCCCCGGCCGCTCCCGCCCTCGTCGTCACCACCGGCCTGCTCGACGCCCTCGACCGCATCCAGCTCGAAGGGGTGGTCGCCCGGGCCTACGCCGAGCTGCGCCAGGGCGACCTGCCGGCGACGTCGGTCGCGGTCGGTGCGGTCGCCCGACCGGCGGTCCTGCTCGCTCGGGGTGGGCCGGCGGCGGCGGTGCTGCGGCCCTTCGCCGGGCCGCTGCGGGTCGGCTACGAGCACGTCGCCGACCACGACCGCGACCTCCTCCTCGACCGGGCCGCGGTCGCCCTCACCCGCTACCCGCCCGGTCTGGCGGGGGCCCTCGAGCAGCTCGAGCGCGCCGGCACGGTCGTCCGGCGACCCGACCCCACCACCGCGCACCTGTGGCTCGCCGACCCCGGCGCGTCCGTCCCCGGTGCACCGTCCCGTCCCGCGCTCGACCTGCGCATCGAGGCCCTGAGGTTGCTGTGACCACCCGACACCGTGCTGCCACCGCGCTGGCCGCCCTGCTCCTGCTCGTCCCCGTCGCCGCGTGCTCGGGGAAGGACGACGCCGAGGCGCCCCCCGACACGGCCGAGGCCGGCACCACCACCGTGCCGGAGCTGCCACGATTCCCGCTCACCGACCTGCCTGCGGCCGACGCCGCCACCGCCGGCAACCATCCGGCGGTCGTGGTCAAGATCGACGACGGCGTCCACTCGAGGCCCCAGACCGGTCTGAACCAGGCCGACATCGTGGTGGAGGAGGAGGTCGAGGGCGTCACCCGCCTCGCCGCGGTGTTCCACTCCCAGCTGCCCGACGTGGTCGGCAACGTGCGGTCGGCCCGGTCGAGCGACATCGACATCGTCGACGCCTTCTCCCGGCCCCTGTTCGCCTGGAGCGGCGGCAATCCGGGCGTCACGGCCGCGGTGCTGCAGGCCGAGCGCGACGGCGTGCTCACCAACGCCTCGTTCGACGCCGCCACGCCGGCGTACTTCCGCTCGAACGACCGGCCGGCGCCCTACAACCTCTACGTGCACCCCGGCCAGCTGCTCGAGCTGCGCGCCCCCGAGGGCCAGGGCGCCCCGTCGCCGCTGTTCACCTACCGGGCCGACGGGGCCGCCCTGCCCACCAGCGCGCTGCCGGCGTTCGGGGTCAGCGTCCCGTTCACGCCGAACGCCCGGGTGAGCTACGCCTGGGACGCGGAGCGCAAGGGCTGGGACCGCTTCCAGGTCGACGGCGAGCACGCGCTGTCCGACAGCGCGTTCGTCGACGCCGACGGGGTGCAGGTCGCCCCCGCCAACGTGGTGGTGCTGGTGACGCCCTACGGCACCAGTCCGGCCGACAGCCGCTCGCCGATGGCGCTGACGGTGGGGGAGGGCGACGCCTACGTCTTCACCGACGGCGCCATGGTGGCCGGGCGGTGGGTCCGCCCCGACGCCGCCAAGCCCTGGCAGCTGCTCGACGGCTCCGGCGCGCCCATCGCGCTGACTCCGGGCCGGACCTGGGTGGAGCTGCCCCGGGTGGGCACCGAGGTGGCCGTCATCGACCAGCCCACCGCCCAGGCGCTGCTCGGCGTGCGCCGGTGACGGGTCGATGACCGTGCTGGTCACGCGAGCGGCGGAACCCGCTTCGTCAGCCCGCCACCCCCGCCCGTAGACTCGGACCCATGGCTGACCAGTTCACCGAAGGGCTCGTGGCGCGCGAGACCGGCACCCAGCTCGTCAAGCGGGGCCTGGCCGAGATGCTCAAGGGCGGCGTCATCATGGACGTCGTCGACCCCGAGCAGGCCCGCATCGCCGAGGACGCCGGTGCCGTGGCGGTCATGGCCCTCGAGCGGGTGCCGTCCGACATCCGCCGCGACGGCGGCGTCGCCCGGATGAGCGATCCGGAGATGATCGAGGGCATCAAGGCGGTCACGACCGTGCCGGTCATGGCCAAGGCCCGCATCGGCCACTTCGTGGAGGCCCAGATCCTCCAGGCCCTCGGCGTCGACTACGTCGACGAGTCCGAGGTGCTCACCCCTGCCGACGAGACCCACCACATCGACAAGTGGGCCTTCACCGTGCCCTTCGTGTGCGGGGCCACCAACCTCGGCGAGGCCCTGCGCCGCATCTCCGAGGGCGCCTGCATGATCCGCTCCAAGGGCGAGGCCGGCACCGGCAACATCGTCGAGGCGGTGCGCCACCTCCGCACGATCCTCGGCGACATCCGCAAGGTCACCCAGGCCGACTCCGCCGAGCTGTTCGACTGGGCCAAGCGCCTGCAGGCGCCTCTGCCGCTGGTGCAGGAGATCGCCGAGACCGGCACCTTGCCCGTGCCGCTGTTCTGCGCCGGTGGCATCGCCACCCCCGCCGACGCCGCCCTCGTGATGCAGCTCGGTGCCGAGGCGGTGTTCGTCGGCTCGGGCATCTTCAAGAGCGACGACCCCGCCACCCGGGCCAAGGCCATCGTGGAGGCCACCACCAACTTCCGCGACGCCGACATCCTCGCCAAGGTCAGCCGCGGGCTCGGTCCGGCGATGCCCGGCCTCGAGATCGGCTCGCTCGACACCAAGCTGGCCGATCGCGGCTGGTGAGCGGCCGGCCACCCGCCGAGCGCTGACGTGGACGCCCCGACGGAGCCTCCAGGTGCAGGCCCCCGTGGTCGGCGTGCTCGCCCTGCAGGGCGCCTTCGCGCTGCACGTGCGGGCGCTGGAGCGGCTGGGGTCGGTCGCCGTCGAGGTGCGCACCCCGCCTGAGCTGGCCGGCGTCGACGGGCTCGTCCTGCCCGGCGGGGAGTCGACGACCATGTCCAAGCTGCTCGACGCCAACGGGCTGTTCGAGCCGGTGGCCGAGCGGCTGGCCGAGGGCATGCCCGCCCTGGGCACCTGCGCCGGCATGATCCTGCTGGCGCGGGAGGTCCTCGACGGGCGGGCCGACCAGCGCAGCTTCGGCGCCGTCGACATCACCGTGCGCCGCAACGCCTTCGGCCGCCAGGTCGACTCGTTCGAGGCCGACCTCGAGGTCGCCGGCCTGCCCGAAGCGCCGGTGCACGCGGTGTTCATCCGCGCCCCGGTCGTCGAGGACGTCGGCCCCGGCGTCGAGGTCCTCGCCCAGGTCGACGGGGGTCGCCCCGTCGCCTGCCGCCAGGGACGGGTGCTCGTCACTTCGTTCCACCCGGAGCTCTCGCCGGACCTGCGGGTCCACGAGCTGTTCCTCCGAGAGCTGGCAGCATGACGCGCCCGTCGGTCACGCTGTCGTCGTCCGATCGTCGCCAAAGGGGTTCCTGAGATGTCCGGCCATTCCAAGTGGGCCACCATCAAGCACAAGAAGGGCGCCGCCGACAAGGCTCGCGGCAAGCTCTTCGCCAAGCTGATCCGCCAGGTCGAGGTGGCGGCGCGCGAAGGCGGCGGCGACCCCGAGACCAACCCGACGCTGCGGACCATGTTCCAGAAGGCCCGTGACAACTCGGTGCCGCTCGACACCATCGAGCGGGCGATCAAGCGCGGCACGGGCGAGCTCGAAGGCGTCACCTACGAGCAGATCACCTACGAGGGCTACGCGCCCAACGGGGTCGCCGTCCTCATCGACGTCCTCACCGACAACCGCAACCGCACCGGCAGCGATGTCCGGTCGATCCTGAAGAAGCAGGGCGGGTCGATCGCCGAGCCGGGCGCCGTGGCGTGGCAGTTCGAGCGCAAGGGCGTGGTGATCCTGCCCCGCACGGCCGAGGAGGACGACGTCATGGTCGCCACCCTCGACGCCGGCGCCGACGACCTCGTCGACGAGGGCGACACCTGGCGGCTGACGTGCGCGCCGTCGGACCTGCCGGCCGTGCGCGCCGCGCTGGAGGAGGCCGGCATCGGCGTCGACTCGGCCGACGTCACCATGGTGCCCTCCACCACCGTCCCGCTCGAGACCGCCGAGGCGGCCAAGGCCGTGCTGCGGGTGATCGACGCCCTCGAGGACAACGACGACGTGCAGGACGTCTACGCCAACTTCGACATCCCCGACGAGATCCTCCAGGCCGTCGAGGCCTGAGCCGTGGTGAAGACGGGCGACCTCGCGCCCCCCTTCACGCTGGAGGGCACCGACGGTACCGAGGCCGGGCGCCGCAGCTACTCCCTCGAGGAGCACCTCGGCGAGCCGGTCGTGCTGGTCTTCTACCCGGCCGACGGCTCGCCGGTGTGCACGGTGCAGCTGCGCTCCTACACCGAGGACATCGCCGCCTTCGCCGAGGTCGGCGCGCAGGTGCTGGCCCTCAGCCCCCAGTCCGTGGACGCCCACGAGGAGTTCGCCGCCGCCAACGGCGGGTTCGCCTTCCCCCTGCTGGCCGACACCGACAAGGCCGTCGGGCGCGACTACGGCGTGCTCGGACCGGTGGGCTTCTACCGACGCTCGATCGTGGTGGTCGACCGCGCTGGCATCGTCCGCTGGGCGCACCGCGCCACGGCCGGGCTGACGTTCCGGCCCGTCGAGGAGATCGTGGCCGAGCTGCGCAAGCTCGACCCCTGACGCTCACCACCGCCAAGCTGGTTCCGAACGTTCCGGTTCCCGGAACGTTCGGAACCAGCTAGGCCCGGCAGCGGGGCGATCAAGGGGATGTCTCGGGCGATCAGGGGGTGTCGCGGGAGGAGTCGCCGTCGAGGCGGACCACGGGCAGCTCCTCGGTCGGCACGTCGACGAAGGCCAGGTCGGCGGCCGACCCGCCGGGGGGACGACGGCGGGCGAGGGCGTCGAGGGCGGGCTCGTCGCCGACGTCGTGGCCGACCTGCTCGCTCAGCAGCCATCGCACCTCGAGCAGGTCGCAGTAGGCCTGGATCGGGTCGCCGTGGCCGCCCAGGGCCTCGTGGGCCCGCTCGGCGCCGGGCGTGAGCACCTCGAGGAGCCACTCCCGCGCGGCCAAGGGCTCGGGCAGCGGGCGGCCCCGCTGGGCCTCCAGGCGCGCCCGGTGGGCACGGAGGTCGCCCAGCAGGACGCGCGCCTGGCCCTCGCCCACGTCGAGACCGGTGAGGGCGTGGAGCTGCTCGGCGTGGAAGCGCCGACCCGCCACCGCCACCGTCACCCGCATGCTGTCGTCGACGTCGCCCGCCGGCTCGAGGCGCACCTCGTCGATGGCGAAGCCGACCGACTCCAGGCGCCGGAGCCGCGAGGTCACCGCCTCGGTGCCGCCCGGGTCGATGGTGGGCTCGTCGTGGAGCAGCGACCACAGCTCGGCGTAGCGCTCGGTGACGCTCTCGGCCTCGCCCAGGGCTCGGCCCATCGCCTCGTCGAGCTCGCCCCGACGGGCGGCCACGTCGAGCAGGCCCCCCGCCACGTTCTCGACCACGATGTCGAGGTCGGCCTGCCGCTGGCCGTCGGTGAGGGCGGGGTGGAACTCCGCCGTCTCGGCGTCCACCATCCACGCCTGGATCGACTGGCCGTCACGGGTGAACAAGGTGTTGGCCAGCGAGCAGTCGCCCCAGTAGATGCCGTTGCGGTGGAGGTCGACGAGCAGCGACGCCATCGCCTCGAACAGCCGGGTGCGGTGGCCGGTGGCGTCGAGGGCCACGCGCAGCAGCAGTCGCCGGTACTGCCACGAGCGCTCCAGGTAGCGCGTCACGAGCACCGCGTCGTCGGACGTGGGCTGGAGGGCGAGCCCGGCGGCGCGCACCGCGGCCAGCGACCGGGTCTCGGCCGCTCGCAGCACCTCGTACTCGTGCAGTGCCGTGCCGCGCGGCAGCGCCTTGAGCGCCCACAGCTGACCGTCGGCCTCCACGAAGCGGACCAGGTGGCGGCTGGGGCCCACCGGCACGTCCCGGAGCGGCACGGTGGTGACGTCCCACTCGGCGAGGGGCGTCGCCCAGGGGAGGGCGAGCAGCTCGGGCGACGCGACGCGGAACCGCAGCTCGAGCGGGGGCACCGGCCGCTCCTGGTGTCAGACGGGCGCAGCGACCTCGAGCGACAGGTTCTGCCCCGAGGCGACGTCGAAGACGTGCAGGCGCGACGGGTCGAACCAGATGCGAGCCGTCGAACCGTCGTCGAGGCGGCTGGCGGGGTCGAGGGCCACGACGAGCTGCGGCTGCATGGCCTCGCCGCCCAGGTCGTCCTCGACGGCCTCGAGGCCCTCGGCGCGCATTTGCGGCAGCTCGAACGGCATGTAGGCGTACTGCTCGTTGCCCAGCCACTCGACCACGTCGACCTTGCCCTCGAACTCCACCCCGGTGTCGAGCTTGCTGGAGTCCACGAGGGCAACGTCCTCGAAGCGCTCCGGGCGGATCCCGACGATGACCCACTCCCGCTGGCCGACGGCGTCGCGCAGGTCCCGGGGGAGCTCGAACGACACGAACGGCAGGTGCATGGTGTCGCCCTCCATGCGAGCGGGCACGAAGTTCATCGGTGGTGACCCGATGAAGCCGGCCACGAACATGTTGGCCGGCTGCTCGTAGAGCTCGCGTGGCGAGGCCACCTGCTGCAGCTCGCCCTTGCGCAGCAGCGCGACCCGGTCGCCGAGGGTCATGGCCTCGGTCTGGTCGTGGGTGACGTACACGGTGGTGATGCCCAGCCGTCGCTGCATGCGCAGGATCTCGGTGCGCATCTGGCCCCGCAGCTTGGCGTCGAGGTTGGACAGCGGCTCGTCGAAGAGGAAGGCGTCGGCGTCGCGCACGATGGCTCGCCCCATGGCCACCCGCTGGCGCTGCCCGCCGGAGAGGTTCGACGGCTTGCGGTCGAGGTGCTCGGTGAGCTCGAGGGTGTCGGCGGCCTGCTGCACCTTGGCCTTGATCTCGTCATCGGACATGTCCTTGCGCAGCCGCAGCGGGAAGGCGATGTTCTCGAACACGCTGAGGTGCGGGTACAGCGCGTAGTTCTGGAACACCATCGCCAGGTTGCGGTCCCGCGGTGCCAGGTCGTTCACCTTCCGGCCGCCGATGACCATCTCGCCCGAAGTGATGTCCTCCAGGCCCACGATCATCCGCAGGAGGGTGGACTTCCCGCAGCCCGACGGGCCCACGAGGATCATGAACTCGCCGTCGGCGATGTCGAGGCTCACGTCGTTCACGGCGGGGAAGCCGTCGCCGTACCGCTTGACGATGTTGCGCATGGTGATCTCGGCCATGGTGGTGGTGCTCCTTGGGTCAGCCCTTGACGGCGCCGGAGGTCAGGCCGGCGACGATCCGGCGCTGGAACAGCAGGACGAGGACGACGACGGGGATGGTCACGACGACCGACGCCGCCATCACCGCGGTGACGGGCGACTCGAACTGCGAGGCGCCGGTGAAGAACGAGAGCGCAGCGGGCACGGTGCGGGCCCGGTTGGTGGAGGTCAGCGAGGCGGCGAGCAGGAACTCGTTCCAGCAGAAGAAGAAGGTGAGGATCGCCGTGGTGAACACGCCCGGTGCCGCGAGCGGCACGATCACCTTGCGGAACGCCTGCCAGGCGGTGGCCCCGTCGACCTGGGCCGCCTGCTCCATCTCCCAGGGGATCTGGCGGAAGAACGCCGACATCGTCCAGATCGACAGGGGGAGGGCGAAGGTCAGGTAGGGGATGATGAGCCCGATCCAGGTGTCGTAGATGCCGAGGCCCCGCCACATGTTGAACAGCGGGCCGACCAGGGCGGCCTGCGGAAACATGGCGATCGCCAGGGCCATGGACAGCAGCAGCTTCTTGCCCCGGAAGTCGAGCCGGGCGATGGCGTAGGCGGCGAACATGGCGATGATCACCGACAGCAGCGTGGCGATGATCGAGATGCCGAAGGAGTTGCGCAGCGCCGAGGTGAACAGCTCGTCGCGGAACACGGTCTGGAAGTTCTCCCAGGTCCACTCCTTAGGCCAGAAGCCGCTGCTCGAGCGGAAGGTGGCCGGGCTCTTGAACGCCAGCGACACCATCCACAGCAACGGGAAGGCGGCCCAGGCCAGGATGAGCACGCCCCAGAAGGTCCACCAGTGGCTGGTTCGACGGCCGTCCATCAGCGGTCACCCCTCACCTGCGACAGGTCGGTCTTGAAGCCCTTGATGAAGACGAAGGCGATGAGCACGACGGTGAGGAACAGCAGCACCGACACCGACGAGCCGGCGCCGAGGTTCACCAGCGTCACGTTCTGGCGGTAGGCGAGGATCGACAGCGTCTCGGTGTCGTTGGCGCCGGCCGTCATGATGAACGGGTTGTCGAAGATCCGCCACGCGTCGAGCGTGCGGAACAGCACCGCGACCATGATCGCCGCCTTCATGTTGGGCAGCACGACCTTCCACAGGCGCTGCCAGGCGGTCGCCCCGTCGACCCGGGCCGCTTCGAGCAGCTCCTCGGGGACCTGCACCAGCCCGGCGAGCAGCAGCAGCGAGATGAACGGGGTGGTCTTCCAGATCTCCGAGAGGGTGATGACGAACAGCGACGACCAGCGGTCGCCGAACCAGTTCATGTCGCCGAGCCCGAACCACTGGTTCACGAAGCCGGAGTCGAGCTGGAAGGCGTAGCGCCAGATGAACGCGGAGACCACGGTGATGATCCCGTAGGGCACGAGGATGGCCGTGCGCACGAGGGAGCGGCCCCGCAGGATGCGGAACATCACCCACGCGAACCCGAAGCCGAGCACCAGCTCGACGGCGACGCTCGCCAGGGTGATCACCGCGGTGGTCACGAACGACGACCACCAGATCGGGTCGGTGAGCACGGTGAGGTAGTTCTGGAGCCCGACGAACTTGCGGGCGCCGGGGTCCGTGAGGCGGTACTTGAACAGCGACAGCACCAGCGCGTAGCCGAGCGGGTACGCCGTGACCAGGATCATCACGACGAACGCCGGGGCCGACAGCCGCCAGCCGAGGCGGCGCTCGTGGCGCAGCCGGTCCGACACCGGCGGCTCACCGGCACCGCCGGTCGCCTCCTTGGCCACCTGGGCGGCAGCCGGGGTCTCGATCACCGTCATCGCTCGCACCTCCGGGCGCACGGCCAGGGACGGGCGGCGCTCACAGGAGCCGCTTCCCGCTCAAGACGTCGGACATGTAGCTGTCGGTCTCCTCGGGCGTCTGGGGCGCCCGAACGCTCGACGGCGGGTGCCAGACCCGCTGGATGGAGCTCGACACGTCCCCGTAGTAGGGGGTGATGGGTCGGGGGGCGGCGTCGGCGAGGGACTGGCGGATCAGGTCGGCCATCGGGAAGGCGTCGCGCACGGCCGGGTCGTCGTAGGCGGCGGCCCGGGCGGCCGGGTTGCCCGCCTCGACCATGTACTGGGCGTTGTGCTGCACCGACGTGATGCACTTCACCGCGTCGAGCGCCTCGGCCTTGTGCTTCGAGAAGGCACCGATGCCGAGGTCGATGCCCCCGAGCGGTGGGGCGCTGGGCGTGCCCGGGTCGGTCCTCGGGTAGCGGGCCCAGCCGATGTCGTCGAACGCGTCCTGGGTCAGCGCGCCCGACTCCACGGCGGTGCGGGCGGCCTGGTACACGTAGGGCCAGTTCACCATGAAGGCGCCCCGGTCGGACTGGAAGGTGGAGCGGACCTCCTCCTCGGTGGCGGTGCTCAGGTCGGGCGCAGCGGCCGGGGAGCGGGCCAGCCGGCCGATGATGTCGGCCGCCCGGTCGCCCGCGGGCGAGGCCACCGTGGGCCGCGCCTCGTCGCCGGCCTCGGTGTCCTCGAGGATCTGGCCGCCCGCCCCGGAGATGAGGGCGTTGATCCACACGACGTACCCCTCGTAGCGGTTGCCGGTCGCCCCGATGAGCTTCTGCTGGGCCTCGGCGATGTCGATCATCTGGTCCCACGTGAGCTCGTTCGTGGTGGGGTCCACGCCGGCGGCCCGGGCGACCGCCTTGCGGTACCAGAGCAGCTGGGTGTTGGCCCAGAACGGCGCGGCGACGAGCTGGTCCTTCCAGTACGCCGTCTGGAGCGGAGCGGGGAGCACGCCGTCGGTGAGCTGCTGCGCGGCCTGCGGGTCGGTGATCGGCTCCAGGTACCCGGCGTTGGCGAACTCGGCCACGAACACCGGGTCGAGGCTCATCAGGTCGACCGACGAGTCGCCGGCCGCCAGGCGGCGGATGAGCTGCTCGCGCTGGGCGGTGGCGTCGTTGGGCAGCACCTCGGTGCGGAGGCGATAGGCGCCGCCCGACTGGTCGGAGCACTGCTGGGCCAAGGTGGCCTGGCCGCCGTTGTCGGGGTTGATGTACCAGGTGAGCGTCGGCAGGCCGCCGCTCCCGCCGCCACAGCCGAGGAGCACCAGCGGCGCCAGGAGGGCCAGTGCGGCCGCCGCCACCACCGACCGCCGCGGGCGTCGTCGCCCTCCGCTGCGCTCCATCGTCCACCCCCTCCGGGGCCGACACCAACGGTCGGCCCTGGTGCTCTCGTCCGGCTCCGGTGGGGCGGTCGGTCGGGCTGCCCCGCGTGCTCCTACCCGGCGGCGACGTGACCGTCTCTGCTGGGTGGCGGGATCCTTACCCGGCTTCGCGTCGGGTTATCGCCGACCTTTTCGCCGTTGCGCGTCGCGAGCGGCGCGGGCGAAGCGCTTGCCGGCCCGGCGAGCCTCGTCGGGCCGGGCCAGCAGCTGGGCCGTCTCGGCCTCGGCCCGCAGGGCCTTCCACCGCTCGACCCGTGCCGGGTCGAGCTCGCCGGCCGCCAGCCCGGCGGTGACGGCGCAGCCCGGCTCGGCGTCGTGGCGGCAGTCGCGGAACCGGCAGCGCTCGGCGCTCTCGGAGACCTCGGGGAACGTCTCCTCCACCGCCTCGGTCTCGGCGACCAGGCCGACCTCGCGGATGCCCGGCGAGTCGATCAGCACCCCGCCGTCGGCCAGCAGGTGCAGCTCCCTCGTGGTCGTGGTGTGGCGGCCCTTGGCGTCGCCGAGCCGGACCTCGCCGGTGAGGGCCACCTCCTCGCCGAGCAGGGCGTTGACGATGCTCGACTTGCCGGCACCGGACTCGCCGAGCAGCGCGACCGAGGCGCCCCGGATGAGCTCGTGCAAGCGGTCGAGGCCGAGGCCCTCGCGGACCGAGGTGACGACCACCGCCACACCCGGGTTGCCGGCCCGGACCTCGGCGGCGGCCTGCTCGGGATCGACGGCGTCGGGTCCGGCGGCCTTGGTCAGCACGACCACCGGCTCGGCGCCGGCGTCGTGGGCGATGGCCGTGCCTCGCTGGATGCGCCCGTCCTTGACGGGCCGGTCGAGCCCGCACACCAACAGCAGACGGTCGACGTTGGCGGCGAGCTGCTGCTCGCCGCCGCCGTGGGCCGCCCGGCGCCGCAGCAGCGACCGGCGGGGGAGGATCGACACCACCTCGCCACCGACCACCGCGGCCCAGTCGCCGACGGTGGGCTCGGGATCGAGCCGCCGGGTGAACATCACGGTGCGGGGTCCGTCAACGAGGGCGAGCACGAGGCCGGCGCCGTGGTGCACGACGACCCGACCCGGTTCGGCGTCGGGGTCGACGCCGGCGAGCGCGGCTGCCCAGCGGGCGTCCCAGCCGAGCGGTGCCAGCGCGGCGAAGCGGCCGGCCACGGCCGTCAGCGCCCCGGCTGTCGGTGCGTCGTCGTCACGACGCCGATCCTCTCAGCCGGCGGCCGGCCGGTCGAGCATCACCCGGAGGGCGCCCTCCAGGGTCGGGTGGGCGAAGGAGAAGCCGTGCTGGCTCAGCACGCCGGGAAGGACCCGCTGGCTGGTGAAGAGGAGCGAGTCGGCGAGCTCGCCGCCGAGCAGCAGCTTGGGGCCGAACGCGGGCACCGGCAGCCACGCCGGGCGGTGGAGCACCTCGCCCAGCACCCGCGTCAGCTCGGCGTTGGTGGCCGGTGCCGGAGCGGTGGCGTTCACCGGCCCGGCGACCTCGTGCTCGAGCAGCCAGCGGATCACCGAGACCTCGTCATCGAGGCTGATCCAGCTCCACCACTGCCGTCCGGAGCCCATGCGCCCACCGAGGCCCAGCTTGAAGAGGGGGAGCAGCTTGGCCAGTGCGCCACCGGTGGGGCTCAGCACCACCCCCGTGCGCAGGAACGGCACGCGGATGCCCGCCTCGACCGCCGGCGCCGCCGCCGCCTCCCACTGCTCGCACACCCCGGCGAGGAAGTCGTCCCCGTGAGGTCCGTCCTCGGTGACCGCCACGTCGCCGGTGTCGCCGTAGATCCCGATGGCGGAACCGCTCACCATGACCGCAGGTGGCCGCTCGAGGGCGGCCACGGTGCGGGCCAGCAGGTCGGTGCCCCTGGTGCGGCTCTCCAGGACCTCGCGCTTGTACGCGTCGGTCCAGCGCTTGTCGCCGATGCCGGCGCCGGCGAGGTGGACGACGGCGTCGACGTTCTCCAGCGGGGCGGCGTCGATGGTGCCCGCCGCCGGGTCCCACCGGGCGGCGTCCTCGTCGGGGCGCACCGGTCGTCTGACCAGCGCCACCACGTCGTGGCCGTCGAGGCGCAACGAGCGCGACAGCGCGGTGCCGATGAGTCCGCTGGCCCCGCTGATGGCGATCTTCACGAGGGCTCCTCGCTGGTCGGGGGTGGTGTCGGTGGCGCCAACGCCGGCACCGGTCGCGGTATGCCCGCTCCGGCCGGGCCGCCTCGGGCGTCCCGCTAACCTCGGCGGCGAATGAGCACCCGCAAGCTGATCCTGCTGGCCCTGGCGTGCGGCCTGGCCATCCTGGCGGCCTTCGCCGCCCAGCTGTTCCTGGCCACCCGCTGACCGAACCGTCTCGGGGGTGTCGTCGTCGGGATCGAGCACGGTCTCGTCGCTGGTGAACACGTTCCGGGGCTCGTCGCCAGGCGGTTCGCCGGGTTCGTGGCCCTGGGTAGGCTCTCGCCGTCCGCATCGAGGAGGTGGTCCCCACGGCTGAGAACCATGACGTCGTCATCATCGGTGGAGGCCCCGCGGGCTACGCCGCCGCCCTGTACGGCGCCTCTGCCGGGCTCGACATCGCCATGGTCGAGAAGGCCAAGGTCGGGGGCACCTGCCTGCACGCCGGCTGCATCCCGGCCAAGGAGCTGCTGGAGACGGCGGCCGTCAGGCGGGCCATCGTCGGCTCGGCGCGCTTCGGGCTGGCCACGAGCGAGCCGGTGCTCGACTTCTCGGTCACCCAGCAGCGCAAGCAGCAGGTCATCGACGAGCTGTTCACCGGCCTGTCGGGGCTGCTGGAGCGGCGCAAGGTCACCGTCTACGACGGCGTCGGGAGCCTCCACGCCGACCACCTGGTGCGCGTCCGCGGGGGTGCCTCCGGCGAGGTCGAGCTGCACGGCACCCACGTGCTGTTGGCGTCGGGCTCGGTGCCGCGTACCATCCCCGGCTTCGAGGTCGACGGCAGCCGGGTCATCACCTCCGACGAGCTGCTCTCCCTGCAGAAGCTGCCCGCCTCGGCGGTGGTCATCGGCGGGGGTGCCATCGGCTGCGAGTTCGCCTCGATGATGGCCGACCTCGGCACCGAGGTCACCATCCTCGAGGCGCTGCCCAAGATCCTGCCGGGCTGCGACGACGACATCACGCGGGTCGTCCTGCGGTCGTTCAAGAGCCGGGGCATCGACGTCCGCACGGGCGTGAGCGTGCACGGCCACGAGCCCCACGACTGGGACGGAGGCACCAAGGTGCGCTTCGGCGACGGTGAGTCGCTCGACGTCGAGACCGTGGTCGTGTCCGTCGGCCGCCGCCCGCTCTCCGACGAGCTGGGCCTCGACGGCACCAAGGTCGAGGTCACCGACCGGGGCCACGTCGTCGTCGACGACTGGTGCCGCACCGCCGAGCCGGGGGTCTACGCCCTCGGTGACCTGATCGCCACGCCGGCGCTGGCCCACGTCGGCTTCGCCGAGGGCATCCTCGTCGTGCAGGACATCCTGGGCGAGGACCCCGTGCCGGTCGACTACGGCCGGGTGCCGTGGTGCATCTACTGCCATCCCGAGGTCAGCTTCGTCGGCCACTCCGAGGCGTCGGCGAAGGACGCGGGGTTCGAGGTGGTGGTGAGCAAGCACCGCTTCACCGGCAACGGTCGGGCCAAGATCCTCGGCGAGACCGAGGGCATGGTGAAGGTCATCGCCGAGAAGCGCCCCGACGGCACCGGTGGCCGGCTCCTCGGCGTGCACATGGTCGGCCCCTGGGTCACCGAGCAGCTCGGCCAGGCCTACCTGGCGGTGAACTGGGAGGCCAACGTCGAGGAGGTCGCCCAGTTCATCCAGCCGCATCCCAGCCTCAGCGAGCTGTTCGGGGAGAGCGTGCTCGCCCTGACCGGCCGATCCCTGCACGCCTGATCCGTTGTTCCGGCTGCTCGGCGACCTGGCCCGCACGGTCGCCGCGCTGATCAGCCACGTCGTCCGTCCCTTCCATCCCGCCGCACCCGTCGACGAGGTGCCCGAGCCGGCCCCCGAGCCGGCCTCCGACCACAGACCGTCCGACCCGGAGGAACCACCAGCCATGGCCGAGATCCAGCTGCCCCAACTCGGTGAGTCGGTCACCGAGGGGACGATCACGAAGTGGTTCAAGCAGGTCGGTGAGACCGTGACGGAGGACGAGGTGCTGTTCGAGGTCTCGACCGACAAGGTCGACTCCGAGGTGCCCTCACCGGTGTCGGGCGTGCTCACCGAGATCCGGGTGCCCGAGGGGGAGACCGTCGACGTGGGCACGGTGATCGCCGTCGTCGGCGACGGCTCCGCCACCGAGGCCCCCGCCCCCGCCGCCGAGCCGGAGGCCGCCCCTCCCTCCGCCGAGCCGGTGCCTGCCGCCCCGGCGCCCTCGCCCGAGCCGGAGGCCACGGCGCCCGAGCCGGCCGAGCCCACGGCGCCCGCCCCTCCGGCTCCGACTCCGGCTCCCGCTCCGGCGGCCCCTGCCCCCGCGCCTGCGGCGGCCACTCCCGCGCCCGCCACTCCCGCCCCTGCCCCTGCTCCCGTCGATCAGGCTCCGGCGCCGGTGGCGGCCTCGCCCGCGCCGGCCGAAGCGGCGCCCGCCGAGGTCACCGCGGGCAAGCTGCTCTCGCCGATCGTGCGCCAGCTCATCAACGACTACGGCGTCGACCCCGCCACCCTCACCGGCACCGGTGCCGGTGGCCGCATCACCCGAGGCGACGTCGAGCAGGCCATCCGGTCCGGTGTGGCGACCAGCCCTGCCGCGGCTCCGGCGCCCGCGACCCCGCCCGCCCCGCAGGCCGAGGCTGCACCGGCGCCCGTTCCCCAGCCGGAGGCTGCGCCCGCGCCTGCGCCTGCGCCCGCTTCGCAACCCGCCGCCCCGCCTGCGGCGCCGGCCCGACGGGCCGCACCGACGCCTCGCAGCGGCACCGGCGACACCTTCGAGCCGTTGAACAACATCCGCCGGCGCACCGGTGAGCACATGGTGATGTCGAAGCAGACGTCGCCGCACGCCTACACGATCGTCGAGGTCGACTACGAGAACGTCGAGCGGGTGCGCCGCCGCCACCGGGAGAGCTTCCGCGAGCAGGAGGGCTTCGGGCTCACCTACCTGCCGTTCATCTCCCGGGCCGTCATCGACGCCTTGCGGGACTTCCCCCACATGAACGCCTCCGTCGGCGACGGCGAGCTGGTGGTGCACAACTACGTGAACCTCTCCATCGCCGTCGACCTCGACTTCGAGGGCCTCCTGGCCCCGGTCGTCCACGAGGCCGACGACAAGCGGCTGCGGGCCATCGCCCGCGACATCAACGACCTCGCCGCCCGGGCCCGCACCAAGAAGCTCTCGGCCGACGACATCACGGGCGGCACCTTCACCCTGTCGAACTCCGGGTCGTTCGGCAGCTACCTCGTGCTGCCGATCATCAACCAGCCCCAGGTCGCCATCCTCTCCACCGACGGCGTGCACCGACGCCCCGTCGTGGTCACCGACGCCGACGGTGGCGAGTCGATCGCCATCCACTCGGTCGGCCTGCTCGCCATGAGCTGGGACCACCGGGCCTTCGACGGCGGCTACGCCGCGGCCTTCCTGCGGGAGGTCAAGGAGATCCTCGAGACCCGGGACTGGGAGGCGGAGCTGTAGCCATGGCGGCTCCCGGCGCGCCGGGGCCGGCGAGCTCGGCGCGCCCGCTGCGGGTGCGCTGGCTCGGCACGGTGCCCTACGGCGAAGCCTCCGACCTGCAGCACGCCCTGTTCGAGCACGGCCGCGACGACTGGCTGCTGCTGCTCGAGCACCCGCACGTCTACACGCTCGGGGCTCGCGCCGACCTCGCCAACGTGCTGGTGCCGCCGGAGTCGGTGGGCGCCGAGCTGGTGCGGGCCGACCGGGGCGGCGACGTCACCTACCACGGGCCGGGGCAGCTGGTCGGCTACCCGATCCTCAGCGTGCCGGGCAAGCGCGGCGGCGGCATGGCCGACACGGTGGCCTACGTCCGCTCCGTGGAGCAGCTCGTCATCGACACGCTCGCCGACCTGGGCCTGCCCCACGCCGGGCGCCTGCACGACTACCCCGGCGTGTGGGTCGAACCGGGCTCCGACCACCCCCGCAAGATCGCCGCCATCGGCGTGCGGCTCACCCGGGGTCGCTCGATGCACGGGTTCGCCCTCAACGTGGCGCCCGACATGTCGATGTTCGGCCACATCGTGCCGTGCGGCATCGCCGACAAGGCGGTCACCTCCCTCGCCGGCGAGGGCATCCAGGCGTCGATGCGCGACGTCGTCGACGCTCTGGTGGCCCGGGCGGTCGAGCGGTGGGCGCCCGCCGGGAGGCAGTGGGAGCGGGCCGACGTGGTGTGGCGCGACGCCGCCCGTGCCGACGACGGCCTGGCGCCGTTCAGCCGGGGCCTGGGAGCGGGGGCACCGGTGCGGACGGCCGCCGACCACGCCGCGGGCCGGCCGACGGCGAGCGAGGTGGCCGTCGAGGGGCCCTCGCTGCGGCTGCGCGGCCGGTTGGCCGAGGCGGGCGTCAGCGACGGCCTGGCCGTGGCGGCCCGCAAGCCCGAGTGGCTGCGAGCGCGGGTGCACCTGGGCGCCAAGCCGCTGGAGGTGAAGCGCACCCTGCGCGACCTCGACCTGGTGACGGTGTGCGAGGAGGCCGGCTGCCCCAACCTCTCGGAGTGCTGGGCCGACGGCACGGCCACGTTCATGATCAACGGCGAGCGCTGCACCCGGGCGTGCGGCTTCTGCCTGGTCGACACCCGCCGCCCCGAGCCGCTCGACCCCACCGAGCCCGACCGGGTCTCCGAGGCCGTGGCGCGGATGGGCCTCGGCTTCGCCGTCATCACCACCGTGGCCCGCGACGACCTGCCCGACGAGGGCGCCGGCGCCATGGCCGCCACCATCGAGGCGATCCGGCGCCGCACGCCGGAGGTGCAGCTCGAGGTGCTCATCTCCGACTGCCGGGGGCGCGCCGAAGCGCTCGACGCCATCTTCGCCGCTCGCCCCGACGTGCTGAACCACAACGTCGAGACGGTGCCGAGGCTCCAGCGGGCGGTCCGGCCGTCGGCCGGCTACGCCCGCTCGCTGGCGGTGCTGTCGCGGGCCCGGCGGGCCGGGCTCACCACCAAGTCCGGCCTGGTCGTCGGCATTGGGGAGACCGACGACGAGATCCTCGCCATCCTGGCCGACCTGGCCGGCGTCGGCGTCGAGGTCGTCACCATCGGGCAGTACCTGCGGCCCACCTCGCACCACCTGCCGGTGCACCGGTGGGTCACCCCCGAGCAGTTCGCCGAGTACCGAGCGGCAGGGGAGCGCATGGGCATCGCCCACGTGGAGTCGAGCCCTCTCACCCGCTCGAGCTACCACGCTCGCCAGGCGGCCGCCGCCGCCGCCCGCCCCCGCTCCCTCGCGGCCGAGCCCTCCGCCTGACCTCGCCGCCCTCTCCGCAAGCTGGTTCCCAGCGTTGCGCATCCCGCAACGTCTGGAACCAGCTTTCCGGCCCCTACCGAAGCTGGTTCCCAGCGTTGCGGATCCCGCAACGTCTGGAACCAGCTTCCCGGACCCTGCTCCAGGTGGGCGAGCACGGGTTCGGGGGGTGCACGGGCGGCCGGTAGCCTCGGGCGCGATGCACGCCGACCGCCTCGCCCGGGTCCGGGCCGCCATGGCCGACCAGCGCGTCGACGGGTGCCTGCTGTCGGTGGGGGCTGACCTGCCGTGGCTGATCGGCTACGAGGCCATGCCCCTGGAGCGGCTGACCATGCTCGTCGTGCCCCGCGACGGCGTGGCCACGCTGGTGATCCCGGAGCTGGAGGTGCCCCGCGTCCGGGTCGACGACGACGTGTTCCGGCTGCGCCCCTGGGGCGAGACCGAGGACCCGGTCGCCATCGTGGCCGAGCTGCTCGGCGCTGCGTCCAGGGCAGCCATCGGCAACCGGACCTGGGCCCAGTTCCTCGTGGCCCTCCAGCGAGCCCGACCGTCGACGACGTTCACCACCACCTCCGAGCTCATCGGCCCCCTGCGCGAGGTGAAGGACCCCGACGAGGTCGCAGCCCTGCGGCGTGCCGCCCAGGCCGTCGACCGCATCGCCGCGGCCCTGCAGGCCGGCGACATCCCCCTCGTCGGGCGCACCGAGGCCGAGGTGTCGGCCGAGCTCTCTCGCCGCATCCTCGCCGAGGGCCACCAGCGGGTGAACTTCGCCATCGTCGCGGCGGGGGAGGACGCGGCCAGCCCCCACCACGAGCCCGGGCCGCGGGTGATCCGTCCCGGCGAGGTCGTCCTGTGCGACTTCGGCGGCACCATGCTCACCGACAGCGGCGCGGGCTACTGCTCGGACATCACCCGCTGCGTGGTCACGGGGCAGCCCACCGACGAGATGGCCGAGGTCTACGCCGTGCTCCACGAGGCCCAGGCGGCGGCGGTGGCCGCCGGCCGGGTCGGCACCCCGGCCGAGGACGTCGACGCCGCCGCCCGCGCCATCATCGCCGACGCCGGCTTCGGCGACCGCTTCGTGCACCGCACCGGGCACGGCATCGGCGTCGAGGAGCACGAGGACCCCTACATCGTCACCGGCAACCGCCGGCCGCTCGTGGCCGGCAACGCCTACTCCGTCGAGCCCGGCATCTACCTGCCCGACCGGTTCGGCTTCCGGCTCGAGGACATCGTCGTGGCCACCGACGACGGCCCCGAAGCCCTCAACCGCGCCGACCACCGCCTCGTGCCGGTCGACGCCTGAGCCCTTCCCACTGCGCCCATGATCGACCTCGACGCTGCGTCCGTGCTGCTGCAGTGGGCCACCGGTGGCCTGTTCTTCGTCTGGATCACCACCCGTCGGCGGGAGGTCTCGCTCGGCTACGGCTGGACCATGCGGGGCACCTACCTCATCATGGCGGCGGGTGCCGCCTATGTCGGCATCTTCGTCATCGAGCCCCTGCCCGTGCGCGACGCGGCCTCGGTCGGCGTCACCGTGGCGACCGCGGTGGCGCTGGTGTCGTCGATCCTGCGCCGCAAGGCCGGTGTGTCCGGCCAGCGCGCCTTGGCCGAAGCCCGATCTGCCCGCGTCGCGGCCATGACCGGCATCGACCGGGAGGCGGCCGAGAAGGACACCTCGGCCAAGGAGTTCGATCCCCGCCTCGACCTCGTCGCGCCGGTGATCGGCGTCGTGGGCGTGGTCGCCGCGGGCCTCGAGGCAGGAGGTCCGACCTGGCTGGCGGTGTCGCGCTTCGTGGTGGGGGCCGCCTTCCTCGGGGCGATCACCGACGCCATGCTCCTCGGGCACTGGTACCTGGTCCAGCCCGGGCTGGCGCGCGGCGCGCTGCTGGAGCTGGTCCGCTGGTCGACGTGGCTGTGGGTGCCGGAGGTGGCGCTGCTGCTCGTGCCCACCGGCATGGTGTCGGCTCTCAACGGCACCATCGACGACGGCTACGACGGCCTGCTCAGCTGGTTCTGGCTCGCCTGCGCGGTCACCACCATCGGGCTGTTGATCACCACCCGCCTGGCGCTCAGGGAGCGGGCGTACTCCGCCGTCATGGCCGCCACGGGCCTGCTCTACCTGGCGATCCTCACCGCGTTCGGCACCGACCTGGTGGCCCGCGCACTACTTTCCTAGGGAACGGAGGGGAAGGAGACCGCCATGCCCCGTGCGATCTGGAGCGGTTCGATCAGCTTCGGCCTGGTCAACATCCCGGTGAAGCTCTACAGCGCGGTGACCCGCAAGACGGTCCACTTCAACCAGCTCGACGCCCGCACCGGTGCCCGGGTGAAGCAGCGGCGGGTCGACGCCGAGACCGGCGAGGAGGTCCCCTGGGACCAGATCGTCAAGGGCTACGAGCTGGCCTCCGGCGCCTACGTCACCGTCTCCGACGACGAGCTCGCCGCACTCGATCCCAAGGCCGTGCGCACCATCGAGATCGAGGAGTTCGTCGACCTCGCGGCCATCGACCCCATCTACTACGACAGCGCCTACTACCTGGCGCCCGACAAGTCGTCGAAGCCCTACGCCCTGCTCGCCCAGGCCATGGAGCAGGAGGGCAAGGTCGGCATCGCCCACTTCGTGCTGCGAACCAAGCAGTACCTCGCCGCCATCCGCCCCGTCGACGGGCGCCTGCTGCTCTCGACGATGGTCTACGCCGACGAGGTCAACGACCCGGCCTCGATCCCCGAGCTGGGCGAGGTGGTCGACGTCGACATCTCGGAGCGGGAGCTGGCCATGGCCGCCCAGCTCGTCGAGTCGCTGGCCACGGACTTCGAGCCCGACCGGTTCCGTGACACCTACCGCGACGCGGTGCTCGAGCTGATCGAGCGCAAGGCCGCCGGCGAGGACGTCGTCGCGCCGGTGAGCCAGATCCAGCCCGAGAAGGTGGTCGACCTCATGGCGGCGCTCGAGGCGTCGGTGGCGGCGGCCAAGGAGGCCCGCACCCGCCACCCCACCGCCCACGAGGTCGGCACCGGTGACGGCCAGGCTCCTCCGACCCCCCCTCCGGCCACCAAGCGCGCCCGCAAGGCGCCGGCCAAGAAGGCGACGGCCAAGAAGGCCGCCGCTCGCCGCCGCAGCGCGTGAGCGACGCCTCCGGCGACCCCGAGTCGACCGCGCTCGTCGTCTCCGGCTTCGGTGGCGGCGGCCTGTTCGTGCTGCACGGCGGCGAGGTGGAGCGCCTCGACGTTCTGGACTCGACCGGCCTCGCCCACGACGGTGCGCGCCTGGGGCGGCTGCTGCGAGCCGGTGACGGGCACGACTCCGTGTCCGAGCTGCTCGTCTACGACCGCCGGGGGGTCGTGGAGTACCGGCGCCTCGACGGCGTGGCCGACCCTCACGATCTCGCCGCCGCGCCCGACGGCGGGTGGCTCGTCGTGTCGAGCGCGTCGAACTCCGTCCAGCACCTGGGCGCAGACGGCCGGATCAGCACCGTGTGGCAGCCCTCGACCGTCCACGACGCCTGGCACCCCAACTGCATCACCGCGGTCGACGGGAACCTGTGGGTGTCGCTCTTCGGTCGGTTCGGCGCCACCAGGGCGTGGGCCGGTGACGAGGGCCGCGGGGCGGGGCTGCTCCTCGACCTCTCGACCGGGCGCGAGCTCGGCGGCCTCTCGCACCCTCACTCGCCCCGCCGGCTCCCTGGCAGCTGGGTGGTGTGCGACTCGCTCAGCGGCACCATCGTGCAGCGCGACGACGACACCGAGCAGTGGCATGTCGTGGCCGAGACCGGCGGCTACCCCCGGGGCCTCGTGGTGCAGGGGGACCGGGCGTTCGTCGGCGTGAGCGCGCCGCGCGGCAGCGACGAGCGGCGGTCGACCGTGCGCGTCCTCGACGGCTGGCAGGAGGTCGACCGGGTCACCGTCCCGTGCGCTGAGATCTACGACATCCGTGAGGTGCCGGTGGCCCTCGTCGAGGGGGTGCGCCGGGGCTTCGACACGAACCTGGAGCGGG
The DNA here is from genome assembly GCA_029782145.1 of Actinomycetes bacterium. Taxonomy (GTDB): domain Bacteria; phylum Actinomycetota; class Acidimicrobiia; order Acidimicrobiales; family Acidimicrobilacustridaceae; genus CAMFLJ01. The sequence continues at coordinate 178,156 of JAKOVH010000013.1, forward strand.
TGGCCGCCAGCCGCTCACGCGACCTCATGGAGCTGACCGGTCGGGACCCGGCGCTCGACCGTTTGGGCCAGGCCCTCGTCCCGTCCGAGGTGTCCGTGACCGTCAGCGCCGCTCTGCCGCGCCTCGTGTCGGCCGGCGAGCGGTTCGACCTCGAGGTGAGCTACACGAACCACGGTCGGTGGACCCTCGCCACCGTGCCTCCGGTCCCGGTGATGGCCAGCAGCAGGTGGCTCCGTGCTGGCGCCGCACAGATCGACGGGCCCCGCTGCCCGTTGCGGGAGCCGCTCTGGCCCCGCGCCACGGTGACCCAGCCGGTCCCGCTCGTCGCTCCGGATGCGCCGGGCACCTACGAGCTGCGGCTCTCGTTGGTGCAGGACGGTGTGATGTGGTTCGACGATGCCGACCCCTCCGCCGCAGCCGTCGGGGCGGTCGAGGTCTCGAGGTGAGCGCCGGCGTGTCCTCGCTCGCCGTGCTGCTGACCAGCATCGCCATGACCGAGCGGGCGGGCGCCTACCTGTACGTCCGCGACCTCGCCCTGGAGCTGCAGCGGCTCGGCCACCGGCCGCTGCTCTACACCCCTCTGCCGGGGGTGGTGTCCGAGGAGCTCGTTCGAGCAGGGGTGCCCGTCGTCGTCGACGCCCGAGACCTCCCCGAACGTCCCGACGTGATCCACGGCAACCACACGGTGGAGACGGCGCTGGCGGCGATCCGCCTGCCCGGGGTGCCTGCGGTGTTCGTCTGCCACGGGCTGGGCTGGATGGCCGAGCCGCCCGGTGTCGGCGCGGTGCAGCGCTGGGTGGCGGTGGGCAGCGCCACCCTCGAACGGCTTCGGGCCACGGCCGGCGTCGAGCCCGAGCGATGCCACCTGATCCCCAACGGCGTGGACACGCAACGGTTCCGCCCGTCGGGGCGTCCGCTGCCCGAACGCCCGCAGCGGGCCGCGGTCTTCTCCAACAACGCCACCCCGGGCGGGTTCGTCGACCGCATCCGGCACGCCTGCGACGAGCGCGGCATCGACCTCGACGTGCTCGGCGCCGGTGCGGGCCGGCCGGTGGAGACCCCGGAGGACATCCTCCCCGGCTACGACCTCGTGTTCGCCCGCGGCCGGTGCGCCCGGGAGGCGCTGGCCTGCGGGTGCGGGGTCGTGCTCGTCGACGACGAGGGCCTCGGCCGCTTCGTCGATGCCTCGCTCGTCGAGGGCTACGACAGGGCGGCGTTCGGCGCAGCCGTGCTCACCCGGCCCCACGACGCCGAGCTCATCGGGGCCGAGATCGACCGCTACGACCCGACTCGGGTGGCGGCCGCGTCGGCGACGCTGCGTCGGGGGTCGTCGCTCGGCCGGATGTCCGAGCGGTTGGTCGAGGTGTACCGGCTGGCCATCGCCGACCACGCCGACCACGCCGACCACGCCGACGCCGCGGCGGACCGCTCCGCCGACCTGGAGTGGCTGCTCGGCTACCTCCCCGCGTTGTCCGCCCTCGGGCTCGAGCGCGACGAGGTCCTGCTGGCGCGGCACCTGCTGCACCAGCACGCCCGGCACCTGGAGGCACGGCTGGAGGAGGCGGAGCGGCAGGCCGGCCAGGCCCACGCCGCCCTCGCCGAGGTCCACCGCACCCGCTGGATGCAGGCCCGCGATCGGCTCTTGGCCGTCCCGGGGTTGGGTGCCGCGGCGCGCGCGGCCATCCGCGGTCGGCTCGCCGCTCGCCGGCCGGTGCGGGGCGTGGTCAGCGGGCCACGAAGTACTTGGCCTGAGGGTGGTGGCAGATGAGTGCGGAGGTGGTCTGCTCCGGCTGGTACTGGTAGCCGGTCTCCTCGCCGACCTCGATGCCGAGGCGGCCGGCGTCGAGCAGCCCCGCCACGGTGAGGTTGTCCTCGAGGTCCGGGCACGCGGGGTAGCCCCAGGAGTAGCGGCCGCCGCGGTACTGCTGGCGGAACAGCCCGGCGAGCGACGGGCCGTCCTGGTCGGCGAACCCCCACTCCTCGCGCACCCGACGGTGCCAGTACTCGGCCAGCGCCTCGGCCATCTCGACGCCGAGGCCGTGCACCAGCAGGTACTCCTGGTACTTGTTCTCGGCGAAGAGCCTGGCCGTGACGTCGCTGACCCGCTGGCCCATGGTGACGATGTGGAACGCCGCATAGTCGACCTCGCCGGAGTCGACCGGCCGGAAGAAGTCGGCGATGCAGAGATGGGGCGCCTTGCGCTGGCGCGGGTAGTGGAAGCGAGCGGCCTCTTCGGTTCGCGACTCGTCGCTCCAGATCACCAGGTCGTCGCCGTCGCCGTTGGCGGGGAAGTAGCCGTACACCACCTGGGGCACGAGCATGTCGGTGGCCTTGGCCTCGGCCAGCTGGGCTCGCAGGATCGGGCGGATCCTGGCCTTGAACTCCTCGTCGCTCTCGGTCGAGCCGTCGGCCGTCGTCTCGGGGCGGAACTGCCACTGGTTGCGGAACAACGCCGTCTCGTTGAGGTAGCTGGCGACGTCGTCGAGGGGGATGCCCTTCACCACCTTGGTGCCGAGGAAGGGAGGCACCAGCACAGGGTTGTCGGTGGCGACCTCGGGTGAGCGCGCCGGCACCGGCTCCGAGGGCTCCTCGCTGCGGGCGGACCCGACCCGCGCCGGGACCCGGCTCTCGCTGGGAACCCGGCCCCAGTCGGGGTCGTCGGCCCCGCCCCGCTTCAGCTCGCCCAGGCGGTCCATGACCCGCAGGCCCTCGAAGGCGTCCTTGCCGTAGAAGAGCCGGCCGTCGTACACCTCGCGCAGGTCGCGCTCGACGTAGCTGCGGGTCAGGGCGGCGCCGCCGAGCAGCACCGGGATCTCGGCCAGGCCCCGGGCGTTCAGCTCCTCCAGGTTCTCGCGCATGATGAGCGTGCTCTTCACGAGCAGGCCGCTCATCCCGATGGCGTCGGCCTTCACCTCGAGCGCCTTCTCGATCATCTCGGCGATGCTGATCTTGATGCCGAGGTTCACGACCTCGTAGCCGTTGTTGGTGAGGATGATGTCGACGAGGTTCTTGCCGATGTCGTGGACGTCGCCCTTCACCGTGGCGAGCACGATGCGGCCCTTGCCGCCGGCGTCGGCCTTCTCCATGTGGGGCTCGAGGTAGGCCACCGCCGCCTTCATGGTCTCGGCCGACTGCAGCACGAACGGCAGCTGCATCTCGCCGGTGGCGAACAGCTCCCCGACGACCTTCATGCCGGCCAGCAGCACGTCGTTGATGATCGCCAGGGGGGCGAGGCCGCTGGCCATGGCCTCGTCGAGCTCGGCCTCCAAGCCGTCGCGCTCGCCGTCGATGATCCGCTGGCTCAACCGCTGCTCGAGGCTCCAGCCGCTGCGGTCCTCCTTCTCGACCGTGGTGGCCTGCACGTCGGCGAACACCTCGAGCAGGCGGGTGAGCGGGTCGTAGCCCTCCCGCCGGCGGTCGTTGACGAGGTCGAGGGCGACCTCTCGCTGCTCGGCCGGGATGCGGTTGAGCGGCATGATCCGCGCCGCGTGGACGATGGCGGAGTCCAGGCCGGCCTCCACGCACTCGTGCAGGAACACGGAGTTGAGCACGTGGCGGGCGGCCGGCTTGAGGCCGAACGAGATGTTCGAGACGCCGAGGGTGGTGTACACGCCGGGGAGCTCGGCCTTGATGCGGCGGATCGCCTCGATGGTGTGCATGCCGTCGCGACGGAGGTCCTCGTCGCCGGTCGAGAGCGGGAAGGTGAGGGCGTCGAAGATCAGGTCGCCGGGCTCCAGCCCGTAGCGCTCGACGGCGAGGTCGTGGATGCGGTGGGCCACCCGCAGCTTCCACTCGACGTCGCGCGCCTGGCCCTCCTCGTCGATGAGCAGGCAGATCACCGCCGCGCCGTACTCCTTGGCCAGCCTCATCACCTTGTCGAAGCGGCTGCCCTCGCCCTCGCCGTCCTCGAGGTTGGCCGAGTTGAGGATGGCGCGCCCACCGAGCCACTGCAGGCCCGCCTCCATCACCTGGGCCTCGGTGGAGTCGAGCACCAGCGGCACGCTCGCCTGGGTGGCCAGCAGCTTGGCCAGCTCGTCCATGTCGGCGGTGCCGTCGCGGCCGACGTAGTCGACGCACAGGTCGAGGACGTGGGCGCCCTCCTTGACCTGGTCCTTGGCCATCTGCACGCACGTGTCGAGGTCGCCCTCGAGCATGGCCTCTCGGAACTTCTTGGAGCCGTTGGCATTGGTGCGCTCGCCGATGATCATGAACGAGGTGTCCTGCTCGAACGGCACGAGCGAGTAGATGGACGTGGCGCCGGGCTCGTGGCGCGGCGAACGGGGTGCCACCTCCAGGTCCCGGCAGCGCTCGACCACGGCGGCGAGGTGGGCGGGCGTGGTGCCGCAGCAGCCGCCGATCACGTTGACGCCGAGCTCGGTGACGAACCGGGCGTGGTGCTCGGCCAGCTGCTCGGGGGTGAGGTCGTAGTGCATCTCGCCGTCGACCACGCTCGGCAGGCCGGCGTTGGGGATGCAGGAGATCGGCATGCGGGCGTGCGCCGACAGGTGGCGCAGGTGCTCGCCCATCTCGACCGGCCCGGTGGCGCAGTTGATGCCGATGACGTCGGGCTTCAGCGGGTCGATGGCCGCCAACGCCGCGGCGATCTCGGTGCCCGGGAGCATGCGCCCGGTGAGCTCCATGGTGACCTGGACCTGCAGCGGCACCTGCCGGCCGAGCGACCGCATGGCCCGGCGGGCCCCGTTCATGGCCGCCTTGACCGTCAACAGGTCGAACATCGTCTCGATGATGATCAGGTCGACGCCACCCTCGAGCAGCCCGTGGCTCTGCTCCTCGTAGTGGTCGCGCAGCTCGGCGTAGCGGATCTGGCCGAGTGACGGGAACTTGGTGCCCGGTCCGATGGAGCCGGCCACCCAGCGGGGGCGGTCGGGCGTGGCGTACGACGACGCCACCTCCTTGGCCACCCGGGCAGCGGCCACGTTGAGCTCGTGGGCCCGCTCGGAGATGCCGTACTCGCCGAGGGGGATGGCGAAGGCGCCGAACGTGTCGGTCTCGATCACCTCGCAACCCACGTCGAGGTAGGCGGCGTGGAGCTCGGCCACCACGTCGGGACGGGTGACGGCGAGCAGCTCGTTGCAGCCCTCCAGCTCGGGGCCGCCGAAGTCGTCGGCGGTCAGCCCCCGGGCCTGGATGCCGGTGCCCATGGCCCCGTCGTAGATGACGACCCGCTCGCGGGCGGCGGTGACGAAGTCGTTCACTGATGGTCCTCCTGGCGCGTCGAAGACGAGAAGATCTCCGCCGCAAGCTGGGGCCATCTCGCCCTACCCATCAGGACAGCTCGGGCTGGGTCACGGTACCAGAGCCGCTCTCGTCACCGCTCGGTGATCCCCGGGCCGCCCGACAGCGGCGGCCTAGGCTCGACCCGGTGAAGATCTACACCCGCAAGGGCGACGACGGCACCACCGGCCTGCTCTACGGCGGCCGGGTCGCCAAGGACTCCGCCCAGCCCACCGCCTACGGCTCGGTCGACGAGCTGCAGGCGGCCCTCGGCGTTGCCCGGGCGGAGGCCGGGGCCGAGCTGGGCGAGATCCTCCTGCGGCTCGAGCGCGACCTGTGGGTGCTGATGGGCGAGCTGGCCACCGACCCGTCCAACCGCGACAAGCTCGACCCCGGTACGAGCCTGGTCACCGACGAGATGGTGGTAGCGCTCGAGGCGCGCATCGACGAGATCAGCGAGCGCTTCGACCCGCCGACCGAGTTCGTCGTGCCCGGCCAGGACCGGGTCAGCGCCCTGCTCGACGTCGCCCGCACGGTCGCCCGGCGCGCCGAGCGCGACTCCCTCGCCGCCGCCGTGCCCGACAGCGCCGTCGTGCCCTACCTCAACCGGCTCTCCGACCTGCTCTGGACGCTGGCCCGCTGGCAGGAGGGCCGGTCCCTGCCCACCCGCGCCGTCGACCCCACCTGATCCGTCCTCTCCACCCGGCCCTCCGTCCCTGTTCTGGTGGAGGTCTGCCCCCGGATTCGGGGGGCGAACCTCCACCAGAACGGGGTGGTGAGGTGCCCGTGACCCGCAAGGAGCGTCCTGTGCCGCCAGTGATCGAGTACGCCAAGGAACTGCCCGAGGGCATCGACGCTGTCGCCGTCCCCGTCACCGTGGAGCAGGGCGACGCCGACGGCCTCGAGGCCCTCGGCCTGCCCGCCGATGTGCTCGCCGCCCAGGGGTTCACCGGCAAGGCCGACCAGCTGGCGGTCACCGCCGGCGCCGACGGGGCGACCGTGGTGGCGGTCGGCCTGGGTGCCGCGGCGTCGGTCGACGCCGATCGGCTCCGGCGGGCCGCCGCCCAGGTGGTGCGGGCGTCCAGGCACCTCGGCTCGGTGGCCCTGCCCCTGCACGACGTCGTCGCCGACCAGACCGCCGGTGAACGCGCCGCTGCGGCCCGGGCGGTGGCCGAGGGTGCCGGCCTCGGCGCCTACCGCTACACCGAGCTGCGCTCCGAGCCGGGCCCGGCCGGACCCGAGCGGGTGGTGGTCGTGGGCCGAGGCGGCCAGAGGGTCGCCGCCGCCGTGGAGGAGGGGGCTCGGATCGCGGAGGCGCAGAACCTCGCCCGCGACCTGGTCAACACCCCGGGCGGCACCCTCACGCCGGCCGCACTGGCCGAGGCGGCGGTCGAGATCGCCGAGCGGGAGGGCCTGGCGGTCACCGTGCTGGGCCCCGCCGAGATCGCCGAGCGCGGGCTCGGCGGGCTGCTCGGCGTGAACCGGGGGTCGCTGCAGGAGGCCCGCTTCGTGGAGCTGTGCTATGAGCCGGCCAACCCTCGCGGCACGCTGGCCCTGGTCGGCAAGGGCATCACCTTCGACTCCGGTGGCCTGTCGATCAAGACGGGCGAAGGCATGATGACCATGAAGATGGACATGGGCGGCGCCGCCGCCGTCCTCGGGTTCTTCGCCGGCGTGCGCGCCGTGGGCCCCCGCTGCCGGGTGGTCGGTTACCTGCCGATGACCGACAACATGAGCGGAGGCGACGCCACCCGTCCGGGTGACGTGTTGACCCTGCGCAACGGCACGACGGTCGAGGTGCTCAACACCGACGCCGAAGGCCGCCTGATCCTGGGCGACGCCCTCAGCCTGGCCAGCGAGGCCGAGCCCGACGCCATCGTCGACCTCGCAACCCTCACCGGGGCGGTCGAGGTGGCGCTCGGCAGCCGGGTGGCGGCGGTGCTCGCCAACGACGACGCCTGGCGCGAGCAGGTCGAGGCGGCCGCCGGTCGGGCGGGGGAGCGGTTGTGGCCGCTGCCCCTGCCCGCCGACTACCGGCCGTTACTCGACTCCGACGTGGCCGACCTGCGCAACATCTCCACCTCGAGGGGGGCCGGCACCATCACCGCCGCCCTCTTCCTGCAGGAGTTCGTGGCCGACGGCACGCCGTGGGCCCACATCGACATCGCCGGCACCGCGTGGTGGGGCGAGCGCGACGAGGCCGAGTTCACCAAGGGCGGCACGGGCTACGGCGTGCGCCTGCTGCTCGAGCTGGCCCGGACCTTCACCCGGCCTCGTCGAGCGGCGCGGCGCTGACCGGCCCGCCGGCCGTCCCGGCCGCGTCGGGTGCCTCCGGCGCGGGCCGCCCCGGTCGGGCGAGCGGCGGCCGCGCGGGGCGGGTGACCGCCAGGGACCGTCCCGGCCCCGCCCCGACCGCCACGACGTCGGCCTTGGAGTGGGCGTCGATCGCCCAGCGCAGGGCCTCGTGGGCGACGGCCGGGTGGAACCGCCAGCGGTGCAGCTGGCGCTCCACGGCGTCGGTGCCCTCGCCCAGCTCGAGCATCGACAGCGCGAGCGACCGGGCCCGCTCCTTCATCTGCTCCACCGTGGGCGAGGTGCGGGGCCGGGTGAGCCAGGTGGTGTGCTCGCGCTGGAGCGGCTCGGGCAGGCGCTCGACCTGCGCCCGGGTGAGCGGGGCCAGCCGGCGGCGCACGGCGAGCGACGTGGTGCCGTGCATGCGGGCGGCGCCGAAGCGGCAGCTGCGCTCGATGGTCTTGAGCATGGGGGAGTTGCGCCCGCCACGCATGCCGACCCCGAGGGAGCGGGCGGTGTCGACGAGGTCGAGGCGGAAGCCCTCGGGCTCGGCGTCGAGCTGGTCGGCCACCCGCCGCAGGAACCACACGGTGCTCGGGCCCAGGACCGGCAGCCAGAAGCGCTCGACGTAAGCCGAGCGGGGGTCGTGGCCCAGCTCGTCGATGACCGGGTCGGGCCAGGGCTCGACGGTGAAGGAGGGGACGGGATAGACGGGATCGGTGGTGAGCGGCACGGGGCCTCCTCTGAGCGGCTGCGGTTTCTGCCCGCCGGCAGCGGTGACGAGTGCAGCGCAACGGTGCATCTCGTGATGTTTGATGCCCTTTGATACCACCACGTAGCGTCACGGTCAACCGCGCAGCGAGACGGACGACTGCTCCTCGTCGACGCAGGGGGCGTGGCCGGGGACGGCATCGTCGAAAGGGGGCACCGTCCGGGCTCGACCGGGGTACGAGACGCGCCATGAGGGACACCAGCACCATCGAGCTCCCGGATGAGCACGACGACCGGGGCGAGCACGCCGACTCCCCGACGGAGGTGCCGGCCCGCGGCTGGCTCGACGTGGCCAAGCGGATCAAGGCCCGCGTCAAGGACGAGAACGGGGTCCTGCTGGCGGCCGGCGTGGCCTTCTTCGGCATGTTCGCGGTGTTCCCGGCGGTGGTGGCCGTCATCTCGCTCTACGGGCTGCTCGCCGACCCGACCGACGTGCAGTCCCAGGTGAACGACCTGGCCGGCGGTCTGCCGGAGTCCACCCGATCGTTCCTGACCGACCAGCTCGGCCGGATCGTGTCCGGCTCCCAGAGCGGCCTCGGCCTGGCCCTCGTGGGCTCGGTCGCCCTGGCCCTCTGGTCGGCCTCGAGCGGCATCCGCCACCTGCTCGAGGCCATCAACGCGGCCTACGCCGAGCCGCCCGAGCCGTTCGTCAAGGCCCGCCTGCGGGCGCTCGGCCTGGCCCTCGGAGCGGTGGTGGTCGTGGTCGCCATGATCGGTGCCCTCACCGTGCTGCCCGCCCTCGCCGGCCAGGTCTCCGACCTGGCGCGGACCGTCGTGTCCTGGGCGCGGTGGCCGCTCATCGCCGCCGCGATGGTGGTGGTGCTCGCCGTGCTCTACCGGATGGGCCCCAACCGGGACGACCCGAAGTGGCGCTGGACCTCCGTCGGAGGCACCGTCGCCACCGTCCTGTGGCTGCTCAGCTCGGTCGGCCTCGCCGTGTACGCCTCGCAGTTCGCGCACTTCGACGCGACCTACGGCAGCTTCGGCGGCGTCCTGGTGGTGATGCTCTGGCTGCTCCTGTCGGCGCTCAGCGTGCTCGTCGGCGCGTACCTCAACGCCGAGCTCGAGCACCAGACGGTCGCCGACACGACCGTCGGCCCGCAGCGGCCGCTGGGGGAGCGCGGCGCCGAGATGGCCGACGAGCCGCCACCCTCGGGGGATGCCTCGTCGAGCGAGCGCCGCCGGGCGCGGGCCCGGGCCTGACGCTTCGCGCATCCCGAGGCGGGGGTGGCCCGCACGGTAGGGTCGGGAGCCTGATGTCGGCGTCTGTCCTTGCCATCGTCCCCGCGCTGAACGAGGAGGCGACGGTCGCCGCCGTCGTCCAGGCGATCCGGTCCGACCTGGGCGCCGACGTGCTGGTCGTCGATGACGGATCGAGCGACCTGACCTCCGACAAGGCCCTCAGCGCTGGGGCGCTCGTGGCTCGCCACCCGTTCAACCTCGGCGTCGGGGCGGCGCTGCGCACCGGCTTCCGCTACGCCGACCTGCGCGGCTACCCGATCGCCATCCAGGTCGACGCCGACGGCCAGCACGTCTCGACCGAGGCCCACACGCTGCTCGAGCTCGTCCGCACGGGCCAGGCCGACGTGGCCGTGGGCTCCCGCTTCGCCGAGGGTGCCGGTGACTACGGCGTGGGCCGCATGCGCCGGTTCAGCATGCGGGTGCTGTCGCGCATCATCTCGCGGCGGCTGGGCACCCGCATCACCGACACCACGAGCGGCTTCCGCGCCTTCGATCGGGCCGCCATCGTCCGCTTCTCCCAGGCCTACCCCACCGCGTACCTGTCCGACACCGTCGAGGCGCTGCTGCTCACCAAGGACTGGGGCCTGCGGGTGGTCGAGGTGCCCGTCGCCATGCGCGAGCGCATGGGTGGCCAGGCGTCGAACAACGCGCTGCGCAGCGCCTACCACCTCGTGCGCCTGATGCTCGTCATCGCCCTGCACCGCGTGCGGCGGCCGCTCCTCGGAGGCACGGTCGCATGAAGCTCGAGCTGGTCCTGCTGGCCGGCGTGCTCGTGCTGCTGGGCGTGGTGATCGAGGTGGTCCGGCGGCGGCGGCTGTCGGAGAGCTACGCCCTGCTGTGGATCGGCGTGGCCGTGGCCGGGATCCTGCTGGCGCTGGCCCGTCCTCTCATCGACCGGCTGTCGACCGCGGTGGGCATCGTCTACGGCACCAGCCTGGTGTTCGCCCTGGCGATCCTGTTCCTGATCATCGTGTGCATCAACCTGTCGATGCACGTGAGCCGCCTCGAGCAGCGGCTCGACCTGCTCGCCCAGGAGCTGGCCCTGCGCCACGTGAAGGGCGAGCCCGAGGTGGGTCCCACGGCGACCCCCGACCGCTCGGCCGCCCTCGACGCCGAGCGCTCCGTCGCCCCGGCCCTCGAGCCCGACGATCCGACCGAGAGCCGGTGACGGGTCGAGCGACCGTCGAGGGCGGAGGGCTCGAGGCGGCCCTCGGGCTCATGGCCGGCGCGTCGTCGGTCGCGGTGCTCACCGGGGCCGGCATCAGCACCGACTCGGGGATCCCCGACTTCCGGGGACCCAACGGCGTGTGGACGAAGGACCCCGAGGCTGAGCGGCGCTCGACGATCCAGCACTACGTCGCCGACGGTGAGGTGCGGCGCCGGGCGTGGCAGGTCCGCCTGGCGTCGGAGATGTGGCACGCCCGGCCCAACCCCGGTCACCTGGCGCTGGCCGAGCTGCACCGGCAGGGACGCCTGCACACGCTGGTGACCCAGAACATCGACGGCCTGCACGTGGCCGCCGGGGTGCCCGAATCGCTGGTCGTCGAGGTCCACGGCACGGTGCACCGCTACGAGTGCCTCGGCTGCGACGCCACCGGCCCCATGGACGAGGTCCTCGACCGGGTGCGGGCGGGCGACGACGACCCGGCCTGCCTGCGCTGCGGGGGCATCCTCAAGTCCGCCACCGTGATGTTCGGCCAGAGCCTCGACCCGGTGGCCCTCCACCGGGCCGAGCAGGCCGCCCTCGAGGCCGACGTCCTGCTGGCCGTGGGCACCAGCCTCAGCGTCTACCCGGTGGCCGGCATGGTGCCGCTGGCCAGGGAGGCCGGCCGCCCGGTCGTGGTCGTCAACGCCGAGCCCACGCCGTTCGACGCCGGCGCGGCGGCGGTGGTGCGGGGCTCGGCCAGCGAGGTGCTGGGCCCGCTCGTTGCGTCCGGCGCCCCGCTGGGGTAGCGGAATAGCTGACCGGGTGAGTAGGATTTTGTCCTGACCCCTCCGCCGCGGTGCCGCCGTGGCACGAACCGAAGGCTCAGCCGATGGCGACGTTCCGCGACCTGCTCACCCAGACCAAGGCCCAGATCCGCGAGATCGACCCGGCCGAGGCCGACGTGCGTCGAGACACCGATCCCGACACGGTGTTCCTCGACGTGCGCGAGCCGGACGAGTTCGAGCAGGGCGCCATCCCCGGGGCGGTGTTCATCCCTCGCGGCCACCTCGAGGCCCAGGTCGAGAGCCGCATCCCGCACCGCGACACGCCCATCGTGGTGTTCTGCGCCGGCGGTGTGCGCTCGGCCTTCGCCGCCAAGACCCTGGGCGAGCTCGGCTACACCGACGTGGTGTCCATGACCGGCGGGTTCAACCAGTGGAAGGACCAGGGCCGGCAGTGGTCGGCGCCGCGCACCCTCAACGCCGAGCAGCGCAACCGCTACCAGCGCCACCTGCTGCTGCCCGAGGTCGGCGAGGAGGGCCAGCTGAAGCTCCTCGACGCCAAGGTGCTGCTGCTCGGCGCCGGCGGGCTGGGGGCGCCGTCGGCGCTCTACCTGGCCGCCGCCGGTGTGGGCACCATCGGGGTGATCGACATGGACGTCGTCGACGAGTCGAACCTCCAGCGCCAGATCATCCACAACATCGACCGCGTCGGGATGCGCAAGGTCGACTCGGCCAAGGAGACCATCACCAAGCTGAACCCCGACGTGCGCGTCGTCACCCACGACACGCGCCTCGGTGCCGACAACGTGGTGGAGCTGCTGGGCCAGTACGACCTCGTGGTCGACGGGGCCGACAACTTCCCGAGCCGCTACCTGCTCAACGACGCCTCGCTGAAGACAGGCACGCCGGTCGTGCACGGCTCGATCTTCCGCTTCGAGGGCCAGGCCACCGTCTTCCTGCCCCACGACGGGCCCTGCTACCGCTGCTTCCTGCCCGAGCCGCCGCCGCCGGAGCTGGCGCCGTCGTGCGCCGAGGCCGGCGTGCTCGGCGTGCTCCCCGGCATCGTGGGCTCGGTGCAGGCGCTCGAGGCCATCAAGCTGATCCTGGGCCTCGGCGACTCGCTGTCGGGCCGGCTGCTGGCCTACGACAGCCTCGAGCAGTCGTTCATGACCTACAAGATCCGGCGCGACCCGAACTGCCCGGCGTGCTCGATCGACCCCGACGACATCGTGATCGCCGAGTACGACCAGTACTGCCAGCCCCACCCGGTGCCCGTCACCGCCTGACCCGGCGCGGCCCGGCGGCCCGGTGCGGGCCGCCGGACCGGACGCGGTCAAGGTCGGTGCGGCACGCGCCGAGAAGGAGAGGGTGCGCCGCCCCGTGCCCACCAGGCCCCGACCGCTCCGCCGCCCTCGAGGCCTGTTCGGCCTGCTGCTCGGCGCCCTGGTCGCCGTCGTGGCCACCGCCTGCATCCCGCTGGTCGATCCGCCGACGTCGGGCAAGAAGTTCGGGCAGGGCCCGCTCGCCGCGGTGTCCGACGCCGCCGAGGCCAAGGCGTCGTGCGGGCTGACCGCCACCCAGCTGGCGGCGATGATGATCGCGCCGACGTACTCGGAGGCCGGCGGCCCGGTGCCCTCGCCCATGGCGCTGTCGCGCTGGGACAACGTCTCGGTGAGCTCCGCCAACGCCAACCTGTTCGCCTTCGGCCGCACGAGCGGGCCGTACGTGAACGCCTTCTTCAGCCCCGGTGTCGGCATGTGGCAGTTCGACTCGGCGGGCGGCTGGCCGTTCAGCGCCGCCGGCGCCATCGACTCGGTCACGGCGGCCAACCAGGCCGCCACGACCATCGCCTACCGGTGGTGCAACGCCCCGCCCAGCCGGCAGGGTGACGCGGCGGCGCGCCGGAAGTACGCGTGGGGGCCCTGGTACGGCTGCAGCACCGGCACCGGGTGCGAGGCGGTGTACGCGTCGCTGCTATCCGGCGACCGGCTCAACACCGCGTTCGACTCGAGCGTCACCCGCTACGGCGGCATGCAGCCGCGCACGTGCCGCCTCGAGGGGGTGGGCGACGGGCTCCGGTGCTGGTTCGTGAACCCGGCCCTCGCCGAGGGCTCGAAGGGCTGGACCGGCGGCAGCTACAACGGGACGGGCTCGGGCGTCACGCCGCTGCCCAAGCCCTTCTACATCGTCGAGGCCGGCGGCCGCGAGTACCGGGTGTGGCTCCAGCACGACACCGGCTACGACATCGGCATCACCGCGTCGAAGCCCGTCACCGCCAACGCCCGGACCTCGGTCACCTGGCAGGGCACGGCGGCGCTGTGCGACGTCACCGCCCAGCGCGGCCAGTGCGGTGGTGGGGCCGACCCCGTCGGCTTCCTCGACGCCGCGACGCCGGGCGGGCCCGAGAAGGTGCGGGTGCAGGGCTGGGCCATCGACAAGGACACCACCTCGCCGATCGCCGTGCACGTGTACGTCGACTCGGTGGGCACGCCCATCACCGCCAACACCAGCCGGCCCGACGTGGGCGCCGCCTACCCGGGCTTCGGCGACCGGCACGGCTACGACGCCACCGTCCCTGCCTCGGTGGGCCCGCACCGGGTGTGCACCTACGGGATCAACGTGCGGGGCGGCGCCAACCAGCTGCTCGGGTGCGCCACGGTCTCGGTGACCGGCCAACCGGCGGGGTCGCTCGACGTGGTGCGGCCCGGTCCCGGCCGCATCACCGTGGCCGGCTGGGTGACGGTGCCCGGCGACGGCGAGGCCCCGGCCGTGGTGTCGGTCGACGGCGTGGAGGCGGCGCGTCTCGCCACCGCCGTGAACCGGCCCGACGTGGCGACCTCGGTCCCGTCGGCCGGCCCCACGTCGGGCTTCTCGGGGGTGCTGAAGGTCGCCGGCGGCCGGCACGAGGTGTGCCTCACCGCCGGTGGAGCGGCACCCGACCGCCTGGGCTGCCGCACGGTGACGGTGCCGACCGGCCCGCCCTACGGCGCCCTCGACGCGGTGGCGGCCGGCCCGGGCACGGTGCAGGTGGCCGGATGGGCGATCGACCCGGACACCGACAGGCCGATCCAGGTGCACGTGTACGTCGGGGGAGCGGGGACCGCTCTGGTCGCGGACGGTGAGCGATCTGACGTGGCCCGGGTGTACCCGGAGTACGGCAGCGGGCACGGCTTCTCCGCCAGCCTGAGCGCCCCTGCGGGCACGAACGACGTGTGCGCCTACGCCATCAACGTGGCCGCGGGCACCAACGTGCGCCTGGGGTGCCGCACCGTGGACGTGCCCGGCGGTTCGCCCATCGGCTCGCTCGACACCGTGACCCGCACGGCGTCGGGCATCCAGGTCGCCGGGTGGGCGATCGACCCGGACACGACCGCCCCGATCCCCGTCCACGTCTACGTGGGCGCTGCGGGCCACGTCCTGCAGGCGGGCGGCCCCCGGGCCGACGTCGGCGCGGCCTACCCGCTGTACGGGCCGGGCCACGGCTTCTCGGCCACGCTGCCCGATCCCGGCGGTCGGGTGACCGTGTGCGCCTACGGCATCGAGGCCGCCGGCGGGGGAGCGAACCGCCTGCTCGGCTGCCGCTCGCTCTAGGGCGGCGGAGGCGGGCTGCTAGACAGTTCTCGTGAAGGGACTCATCCTCTCCGGCGGCGCGGGCACGCGGCTGCGCCCGATCACCCACACCAGCGCCAAGCAGCTGGTGCCGGTGGCCAACAAGCCGATCCTCTTCTACGGCATCGAGGACATGGTCGAGGCCGGCATCACCGAGATCGGCATCATCACCGGGGAGACCGGCGCCGAGATCCGCGCTGCGGTGGGCGACGGCTCGCGCTGGGGGGCCGAGGTCACCTACATCCCCCAGGAGCAGCCGCTGGGCCTGGCCCACTGCGTGCTGATCGCCCGGGAGTTCCTGGGCGACGACGACTTCGTGATGTACCTGGGCGACAACCTGCTGCGCCAGGGGATCACCGAGTTCGTCGAGCGCTTCGAGAGCGACCGCCGGGCCTCGTTCAGCCCCACCCTGGTCGGCCCGGCGTCCGCGCCCTCGGCCCAGATCCTGCTGGCCCGCGTGCCCGACCCGCAGCGCTTCGGGGTGGCCGAGCTCGGTCCCGACGGCGAGGTCGTGCGGCTGGTCGAGAAGCCCGTCGAGCCGCCGTCGGACCTGGCCCTGGTGGGGGTGTACCTGTTCGACCCGAGCATCCACGAGGCCGTCGCTGCCATCGCGCCGTCTCCTCGGGGGGAGCTCGAGATCACCGACGCCATCCAGTGGCTCATCGACCACGGCCACCGGGTGCGCCACGAGGTCCTCGAAGGCTGGTGGAAGGACACCGGCAAGCTGCAGCCCCTGCTCGAGGGGAACCGGCTCATCCTCGAAACCCTCGACCTCGACCTGAGGGGGAGGGTTGACGACCGGTCGCTCATCGACGGGCGCGTGGTGATCGAGGAGGGCGCCGAGATCGTCAACTCCACCGTGCGGGGCCCGGCGATCATCGGCGAGCGCACCCGGGTGGTCGACAGCTACATCGGCCCGTTCACGTCGGTGTACTTCGACTGCGAGATCGTCGGCTCCGAGATCGAGCACTCGGTGGTGCTCGAGCAGTCGAGGATCGTGGGCATCGCACGCATCGCCGACTCGCTCATCGGCAAGCAGGTCGAGGTCCGCCGCTCCGAGACGCGGCCCCGGGCCACCCGCCTCATGGTCGGCGACCACTCGGTGGTCGACCTGGCCTGAGCCCGCGCTCGGGCACCTGGTGACGGCAGGACGGGGCCTCAGGCCGCGTAGCATCGGGCGTCGCCGGCGACCACCGGGCGCCGAGGGCTCAGGTACGAACGACCGCGTGTCGATCACCGACCCAGCCGTCCGACCGGTCCACGTCTCGACGGAGTCCCTCGTCCTCATGGCCGCACCGCTTCCTCGCTGTCCGAACCCTCACGGACGGCCGACCCCGGGTCGCCGTGCCGCGGTCGTCGTCGTGCTGGCCCTGGGCCTGCTCGTCGGCCTGGCGGCACCGGCCTCGGCGGCGCTGACCGGCGTCGACGTGGCCAGCTACCAGCACCCCGGCGGCGCCCCGATCGACTGGGGGGCGGTGAGGGCGGCCGGTCACTCCTACGCCTTCGTGAAGGCCACCGAGAGCACCGACTACACCAACCCCTGGTTCGCCCGGGACTGGGGCGGCGCCGGCGCAGCGGGCCTCTACCGCGGCGCCTACCACTTCGCCCGGCCTGCGCTGCCGATCTCCACGGCGCTGGACCAGGCTCGGTACTTCGTCTCGCGGGTCGGCTCGATGGGTGGCGGGCTCGACCTGCCGCCCGTGCTCGACCTGGAGGCGACCGGCGGGCTGGGCCAGCGCGACCTGGCCGAGTGGACCCGGGCCTGGCTCGCCGAGGTGCAGCGTCTCACCGGGAAGTCGCCGATCCTCTACACCGGCTACTACTTCTGGCGCGACGCGGTGGGCAACCCGGCCGACATCGGCGCCGCGTATCGCCTGTGGCTGCCGAGCTACCCGAGCGACCCGGAGAGCACGACCTTCCGCCCCCTGGTGCCGGCCGGCTGGCGCATGTGGACGTTCTGGCAGTACCGCTCCAACGGGTCGGTGCCCGGCATCAGCGGCGAGGTCGACATGAACCGGTTCTGCTGCGACACGGGCTCGCTCGCCGCCCTGGCCGGCAGCGGCGGCTCGGGGGGCGGCCCGTTCGGCAACCTCGACGTGGCGACGGCCGGCTTCGGCTCCGTGCGGGTCAGCGGGTGGGCGATCGACCCCGACTCCACCGACCCCATCCAGGTGCACGTCTACGCCGGTCCCGTCGGCACGCCGCTCACCGCCGACCAGCCCCGCGCCGACGTCGGCTCGGCCTATCCGGGCTTCGGTGACGCCCACGGGTTCAGCGCCACCGTGCCCGCCGGGGTCGGGCCCCAGCGGGTCTGCGCCTACGGGATCGACGTGGGCGGCGGCGGGAACCGGCTCCTCGGCTGCGCCACCGTCAACGTGCCGAGCGGCAGCCCGATCGGCAGCCTCGACCTGGTGCGGGGCTCGTA
Organism: Actinomycetes bacterium; assembly: GCA_029782145.1. Taxonomy (GTDB): domain Bacteria; phylum Actinomycetota; class Acidimicrobiia; order Acidimicrobiales; family Acidimicrobilacustridaceae; genus CAMFLJ01. Next base: position 195,659 of record JAKOVH010000013.1, read on the forward strand.
CTGGGGCATCGACGTGGCCGGCTGGGCCATCGACCCCAACACGGCCGCGTCCATCCCGGTCCACGTCTACGTCGACGGCCGGGGCACCCCGCTCACCGCCTCGGGCCGGCGCGACGACGTGGCCGCCGCGCTCCCCGGCTACGGACGGGCCCACGGCTTCTCGGCTCGCATGCCGGCGAGCCCCGGGCGCCACACCGTGTGCGCCTACGGCATCGACGTCGCCGCACCCGGTGGCAACGCCGCCATCGGGTGCCGGACCGTCGTGGTGCCCGACGGCTCGCCGGTCGGCTCGCTCGACCTGGCCGCCACGGCGTGGGGCTACGTGCGGGTGGCGGGATGGGCGTTCGACCCCGACACGCCGGCCCCCATCGGCGTGCACGTCTACGTCAACGGGGTGGGACGGGCCTTCACTGCCGACCAGTCTCGCCCCGACGTGGCCGCTGCCTTTGCCGGATACGGCGCCGGCCACGGCTTCGACGTCGCCGTGCCACGGGTCGGCGCCGGGCCCAACACGGTGTGCGTCTACGCCATCGAGGCGGCCGGCACCGGCGGCAACGCGCTGCTGGGCTGCCGCAGCCTGTGACCGGTCCGACGAGGGCCCTCCGCTAACCTCGCTCCTCGTCCTTCCGGCGACCGCGAGCGAGCGCAATGGCAACCATCATCCCGTCCGAGACGATCCAGGGCGTGGTCCTCGTGGACCCCGTCGTGCACGGCGACGACCGGGGCTTCTTCGTCGAGACCTACCGGCGGGAGTGGTTCCCGCAGGGGCGCGAGATGATCCAGGGCAACCGGGGCGACCGGCAGGCCGGGGCGGTCGTCGGCCTGCACTACCACCTGCACCAGGCCGACTACTGGTACGTCCCGTTCGGCACGGCACGGGTGGTGCTCCACGACCTGCGGGTCGGTTCGGCCACCGACGGCGCCACCCAGTGGCTCGACCTGGGCCGCCAGCCCGACGGCACCCACTCCCACCGCGGCGTGTTCATCCCGCCGGGCGTGGCCCACGGCTTCGCGGCCCTCACCGACATGACCATCACCTACCTCGTCGACGGCTACTACAACCCGACCGACGAGCTGGGCGTGGCCTGGGACGACCCCGAGATCGGCGCCGACTGGGGTGTCACCGAGCCGATCCTGTCGAACCGCGACCAGGCCAACCCCCGGCGGGCCGACATCGAGCCGCAGTGGCGCCCCCACGTCGGCCTCCGGCCCTGACCCTCCCACCCGAGAGGCCCCTCCCATGAAGCTGTTCGTCACCGGCGCCGCCGGGTTCATCGGCTCGAACTACGTGCGCCACGTGCTCGCCACCACCGACGACGAGGTCACCGTGTTCGACGCGCTGACCTACGCCGGCAACCTGTCGAGCCTGGCCGACGTCGCCGACGACCCTCGCTACTCGTTCGTGCAGGGCGACATCTGCGACCGCGACGCCGTCGCCGCCGCCATGGCCGGCCACGACGCCGTCGTGCACTTCGCCGCCGAGAGCCACGTCGACCGCTCCATCGTCGACCCCGACACCTTCGTGCGCACCAACTGCCTGGGCACCAACGTGCTGTGCGACGTCGCCCGCCACGTGGAGGTCGAGCGCTTCCTGCACATCTCCACCGACGAGGTCTACGGCTCCATCGACGAGGGCTCGTTCGTGGAGAGCGACCGCCTTGGGCCCCGCTCGCCGTACTCGTCGTCGAAGGCCGGCTCCGACCTCATCGCCCTCTCGTACGAGGAGACCTACGGCCTGCCGGTGATCGTCACCCGCTCGTCGAACAACTTCGGGCCCTACCAGTTCCCCGAGAAGGTCATCCCGCTGTTCGTCACCAACCTGCTCGACGGGCGGAAGGTGCCGCTCTACGGCGACGGGCTCAACGTGCGCGACTGGATCTACGTCGAGGACAACTGCGCCGGCGTCGACCTCGTGCTGCGTCGGGGTGCGCTCGGCGAGGTCTACAACATCGGCGGCGGGAACGAGACCACCAACCGGGAGCTCACCGAGAAGGTGCTGGCCCTGTGCGGGGCGGGCGAGGAGATGATCCAGTACGTCGAGGACCGGCTGGGCCACGACCGCCGGTACTCCATCGACTGCTCGAAGGCGAGGGCCCTCGGCTGGTCGCCCTCACGCACCCTCGACGAGGCCCTCGCCGCCACCGTCGAGTGGTACCGGGCCAACCGGGCCTGGTGGGAACCGCTGAAGAAGGGCTGAGCCGGTGAGGGTCCTGATCACCGGGGCGGGAGGCCAGGTCGGCCGCGAGCTCGTCGCTGCCTTCTCGTCCGAGCCGCACCACGAGGTGGTCGCCGTCGACCACGCCACCGTCGACGTGGCGGATCGCGACGCGGTGCTCGGCGCCATCACCTCGACGAGCCCCGACGCGGTCGTGCACCCCGCGGCCTGGACCGCCGTCGACGCCTGCGAGGGCGACCCGGACCGCGCCTTCCTCGTCAACGCCCTCGGCACGCGCCACGTGGCCGAAGGAGCCCGGCGCGTCGGCGCCCCCGTCTGCTACGTGTCCACCGACTACGTCTTCGACGGCACCAAGGACGGGCCCTACCTCGAGTGGGACGAGCCGTCGCCACGATCGGTGTACGGGGCGTCGAAGCTGGCGGGGGAGCGGGAGCTCGACCCGGGCTCCACCATCGTGCGCACGTCGTGGGTGTGCGGGTTCCACGGCGCCAACATGGTCAAGACGATCCTGCGCCTGGCGGGAGAGCACGACACGTTGTCGTTCGTCGACGACCAGCGGGGCCACCCCACCTTCGCCGACGACCTGGCGGCCATGGTGAAGCGCCTCGTCGTCGAACGCCGACCGGGCACCTTCCACGTCACCAACCAGGGCGCCGTCAGCTGGTACGAGTTCGCCCGGGAGGTGCTGAGCGCCGCCGGGCTCGACCCCGAGCGGGTGCGCCCGGTCGCCACCGCCGACCTGCAGCCGCCCCGGCCGGCGCCGCGGCCGGCGAACTCGGTGCTCGACAACGCCGCCCTACGCCTGTCGGGCATCCCGCTGCTCGACGACTTCCGGGTGCCGCTGCGCCGGCTGGTGGGCCGGCTCACCGGGTGACGCCCGAGAACGCCACGGTCGACGAGCCGGCCATCGACGCGCCGCCGGCGGAGCCGGCACAGGCCGGCCCGTCACGAGGAGCGCCGCCGTCGCCCCTCGCTCGCGTCGAGCGCCTCGTCCCGGTCCTGGCCTGGCTCGCCGGCAGCGTGCTGTTCTACCGGGAGGTGCTCACGAGCGGCTTCGACCAGCTGCAGGGCAACATCGGCGACCAGCGCCTCCTCGCCTACCTCTCGGAGCACTGGTACCTGGTCGTCCGCGGCCACGCCGCCTGGCGCGACCCGTCCTACTTCTTCCCCGCCCGGGGGGTGCTCGGCTACAGCGACGCCCTCTTCCTGTACCAGCCGGTCTACGTGCCCCTGCGGGCGCTCGGCGTCGACCAGTTCGCCGCCTTCCAGATCACGGTCATGGTCGTCACCAGCATCGGGTTCGCCGCCACCTACCTGCTGTTGCGGCGGGCGCTCGGCGTTCGGGTGGGCCTGGCCGCGGTCGGGGCCTTGGTCTTCTGCTTCGGCAACAACATGACCGTGGCGTCCGGCCACGGGCAGCTGATGGCGGTGCAGCTGCTCCCCGTGCTGGCCCTCCTCGCCGTCGGCGCCGGACGGTCGCTGCGCGACGGGCGCACGCGACGGGCGGCCGCCCTCGCCGCCGCGCTCGGGCTGCTCACCGCGCTGCTGCTCTTCACGTCGTTCTACGTCGGCTTCTACGCGCTGCTCACCGCGGCGGTCGCGCTGCTCGCCACGTCGGTGTGCGCCTGGCCCGTCGTGCGCCGGGCCCTCGCCGTGGTGCGCTCGGCGCCGAAAACCTGCGTGCTGGTCGTCGCGGCCGCCGCGCTGAGCTTCGGTGCCGGGCTCGTGCCGTTCCTCATCACCTACATCCCCGTGCTCGACACGTCGGGCGGGCGGGACTTCACCGAGGCCCTGAACCTCGCGCCCCGCCTCGGCGACCTGTGGAACGTCGGCCCCGACAACCTGCTGTGGAGCGACGTGCTGGGCACCTACGGGCCGCACCACGCGGAGCTCGAGCGGGCGCTGGCCCTGACCCCGCTGTTCGTGGTGAGCACGCTCGTCGGCCTCGTGGTGCTGCTCGCCTGGCGCCGCTCCGGGGCCGATCGGCTGCGGGTGCGCACGGCGCTGGCGTCGGCGGTGACCGCCGTGGTCCTGGTCCTGCTCGTGGTCCGCGTCGGCGACCACACGCCGTGGCACACCGTGTGGCGGCTCGTGCCCGGCGCCACGGCGATCCGCGCCCTGGGGCGCATCGAGCTGGTGGCGGCACTGCCGCTCGTGATGGCGTGGGCGGTGCTGGCCGACTGCCTGTGGGGCGCGGCCCGGCGCCGACGGGGCGGCCCCCGCTGGCTGCTGTCCGCAGCAGTGGCCGTCGTCGCCGTCGTGGTGGCCCTGGAGCAGGTGACCACCAGCGGGATGGCCGACCTCGACCGGAGCGCGCAGCGGGCGCTGCTCGAGGTGTCGCCGCCCCCGTCGGCGTGCTCGTCGTTCTACGTGGTCGACCCGTCGGGCCGTCGCCCCCTGTGGGCGATCCAGGTCGACGCCATGTTGATCTCCCACGTGGTGGGGATCCCGACCCTCAACGGCTACTCCGGGCTGGCGCCTCAGGGCTGGTTCCTGTACGACCCCCGCTCGCCGACCTACGAGGCGGAGGTGGCGGCGTGGATCGACCGGTCCGGAGCACCTGCCGGCGTGTGCAGCTTCGACCTGGCCGCGAGGCGCTGGACGGCCGGGGCCGGGGCGGCCACCGACTAGGCTCGCGACCTCCGGGGTCCCGGCGGACGGTCGACCCCAGCGAGGACGGTGATCGGATCTTGGTAGGCAGTGCTGGCGACCGCAGTGGGCGGGACCGCCCCGCAGGTGCGCACGCATCGTGCCTCAGCGTCGTGGTGCCGTGCTTCAACGAGGAGGCGAGCGTCGAGCAGTGCCTCGACGCCGTGCTGAGCAGCCCGTTCGCCGGTGAGGTCATCGTCGTCGACGACTGCTCGACCGACCGCAGCGCGGAGATCGTCGAGAAGCTGGCGGCGGGCGACGAGCGGGTCCACCTGCTGCGCCACGACGTCAACCGGGGGAAGGGGGCGGCGCTGCGCACGGGCTTCCGCTCGGCCACCAGGCCGTTCGTCATCGTGCAGGACGCCGACCTCGAGTACGACCCCGCCGACTACCCGGTGGTGCTCGAGCCCCTGCTCGGGGGCCGAGCCGACGTGGTCTACGGATCTCGGTTCCAGAGCGGCCGCCCGCACCGGGTCCTGTACTTCTGGCACACCGTGGGCAACCGCTTCTTGACCCTCGTCTCGAACGCCTTCACCGACTTGAACCTGACCGACATGGAGACCTGCTACAAGGCCTTCCGCCGGGAGGTGCTCGAGGCCATCGAGCTGCGAGAGGACCGCTTCGGGTTCGAGCCCGAGATCACCGCGAAGGTGGCGGCGGGCGGCTGGCGGGTCTACGAGGTGGGGATCTCCTACTACGGCCGCACGTACGCCGAGGGCAAGAAGATCAGCTGGAAGGACGGCGTGCGCGCCGTGTACTGCATCGTCAAGTACTCGGCGCTCGCCTCCCGACATCGAACTGGTGCAAGGTGAACCCATGACGACCGACCAGACCGCGCCTGCCATCGACACGCGGAGCGACGGGGCCGACGTCGACGCCCTCGTCGACCGCATCCGGGCACGGGTGGCCGAACGACGTGCCCGCGGCGACTACCCGGTGGGGCTCGAGGACCAGCTCGACCGCCACTACCGGGAGCTGGTGGCCAACCTGGCGACCGAGCACGCGTCGGTGCAGGCGCTGCACGAGAGCGTCGAGCAGCTCGACGCGCTGCCCACCCCGGGCCGGGAGCACATCGGCTACACGTCGCGCACGGTCGCCGGGCGGGTGTTCCACCGGGCGTGGGGCAAGCTGTCGAGCCGCCAGACCGAGGGCGTCCTCATCCAGATGCGGGCCTTCACCGCCTGCATGACCCGCGTCGTCGACAACATGGCCGAGATGGTCGAGTCGCTCGCCCTGCACGGCCATCCCGACACCGAGCGCCGCCTGGCGACCTTGGCCGACCGCATGGCCCTGCTCGAGGAGATGGCCGTCCGGCTCGACCAGGTCGAGGTCGAACTCGACCGCCTCCGCCGCGCGCCCCGATCGAACTGACCGGCGTGCAGTTCCACCAGGTCCTGGTGGGGGCCGCTCCCCACGACGCCATCACGAACATGGCGCGCAACCTCCGCACGGTGCTGCGGCGGTGTGGCGAGTCGGAGCTGTTCGCCCACTACATCCGCCCCGACGTCGACGACGTGTCGCTGCTCTCCCGCTTCCCCCGTGCCGGCTCGGAGAGCGGCCTCATCATCTTCCACGCCAGCCACGGCGAACCCGCCGTCCTGCGGTTCCTGCTCGGCCGGCCCGAGCCGATCGTGCTCGTGTTCCACAACTTCTCGCCGGTCGAGGAGTTCGAGCGCTCCGACCCCAGCCGGGCGGCCATGCTGCTGTGGGGATGGCGCGAGCTCGAGCTGCTCCGCTCGCGCGTGGTGCTGGCGATCGCCGACTCGTCGTTCAACGCCAGAGAGCTCGAGAAGGTCGGCTACGACGACGTGCGCGTCGTGCCCGCCGGGGTCGAGGTGGGGCGCCTCGCCTCCGTCGTGCCCGACGCGAGCGCCATGGCGACGATGAGCGCCAAGGCCGGCGACCCGCTGCTGCTCTTCGTGGGCCAGACCCTCCCGCACAAGCGCATCGAGGTGCTGGTGCACACCCAGCTGCTGCTGCACCGCCAGGGCATCCGGTCGAGCCTCGCCGTGGTCGGCCCGCCCACCCAGCCGGTGCTCGCCCAGGCCCTCGCCGAGCTGGCCCGCGACCTGAAGATCCCCAACTGCCTGTTCCTCGGTGCGCTCGGCGACGACGCCCTCGCCGCCATCATGCGCAACGCCGACATGCTGCTCACCGCCAGCGAGCACGAGGGGCTCTGCCTGCCGGTGCTGGAGGCGATGGCCATGGGGGTGCCGGTGGTGGCCCGCGCCGCGGGCGCCCTGCCCGAGACGGTCGGGCGCGGCGGGCTGCTGCTCGACCGCGACGCCGGCCCCGAGGACTTCGCCGAGGCCGTGGCCATGGTGCACCACGACCCCGTCCTCGCCGGTGAGCTCGCCCACCAGGGCCGGCGCCGCGTGAAGGACTTCGCCCTCGACCGCAACCTCGGGCAGTTCCTCGACGCGCTCAGCGAGGTCGTCTGATGCGGCTCATGCTGGTGGTCCAGCGCTACGGCGAGGACATCGCCGGCGGCTCCGAGCAGTGCTGCCGGCTGTTCGCCGAGCACCTCGCCGGGCGGGGCCACGACGTCGAGGTGGCCACCAGCTGCGCCCGGCGGTACACCGACTGGGCCAACGAGTTCCCCGCCGGCCTCGACCACGTCAACGGCATCCCGGTGCACCGCTTCCCGGTCGAGGCTCCCCGCAACCACCACGTCTTCGACCCGCTGCACTGGGTGAACGTCAGCAGCGAGCGACCGGTGCCGCTCTTCTTGCAGGAGGAGTGGGTCGACCAGATGGGCCCCCGCACCGTCGAGCTGCCCGGCTACCTCGTCGAGCGGGCCGCCGACGTCGACGCCATGGTGTTCTTCACCTACCTCTACTATCCGACGGTGCGGGGCCTCGAGGCGGTGGCGGGGAAGGTGCCCACCGTCTTCCACCCGACCGTCCACCGCGAGCCCGGCATCACCGTGGCGCTCTACGACCGGCTCTTCCGCCGGCCCGACGCCCTCGGCTTCCTCACCGTGGAGGAGCAGGAGCTGGTGGCCGAGCACATGGGGATCAGGAGCCTGTCGGCCGTCCTCGGCGTGGGCTGCGACCTCGACGTGCAGGGCGACGGCCAGGGCTTCCGGGCGGCCCACGGCCTCGGCGACGACCCGTACCTCGTCTACGTGGGGAGGGTCGACCCCGGCAAGGGCTCGATCGACGCCTACCACTACTTCCTCACCTACAAGGAGCGGAACCCGGGCCCGCTGAAGCTGGTGGTCGTGGGCGACCAGGTCTTCCCCCTGCCACCGCACCCCGATGTCGTGCTCACCGGGTTCCTGGGCGACCAGGAGAAGGACGACGCGCTCGCCGGCTCCACCGCCTTCCTCCAGCCGTCGTACTTCGAGAGCTTCTCCATGGCCCTCACCGAGGCGTGGGCCCTCCGGCGGCCGGCCCTCGTGCAGGGCCGCTGCGACGTGCTGGTGGGGCAGGCCCGGCGTTCGGGCGGCGCCCTGCCCTACGTCGGCTACGCCGAGTTCGAGGCGGCCGTCGGGCTGCTGCTCGCCGACCCCGGGCTGGGGGAGCGCATGGGGCTCGCCGGCCGGGCCTACGTCGAGCAGCAGTACCGGTGGGACATCGTGCTCGACCGCTACGAGCAGCTGCTCGACGCCGCGGTGGCCGCCTTCGAGCGTCGTCAGTCGGGCACCTGGGCCAGCAAGGTGATGTCCTGATCGCCCTGCAGCATGACCTGCATCCCCCGGACGGTGTCGACCACGGGTGAGCGGGGCACGTCGTCGTCGAGGCGCCACCAGGGGAACGACGGCGAGGACCGGCGCACCTCGTCGACCTCGAACCCCACCCACTCGGCGAGGAACGCCAGCAGGTACGGGTGGATCGGTCGCACGTGGGTCGGGTCGAGCCAGAAGGTGGAAGCGGCCACGGCGACGTTCTCGCCGTTCGGTGTCTCGACGAGCAGCAGGCCACCGGGCCGGATGGTGCGGCGGGCCTCGGCGAGCACCTCGAGCAGCACGTCGAAGGGCAGGTGCTCGGCCACCTGGAGCATCGACACGGCCCGGAGGCTGTCGTCGGGTCGCTCCTTCAGGGCGGCCAGCAGGTCCATGTGGCGCACCTCGAGGCCGGCGTCGCGGCACGCCGCCACCGCCACCTCGCTCGAGTCGACCCCGATGGCGTCGATGCGGTTCCGGCGCAGCACCTCGAGGAACTCGCCGCGTCCGCACCCCAGGTCGAGCACCGGGCCCTGCACGTCACGGGAGCCCACGTCGAGCACGTAGCGCTCCTGGCGGCGGGTGATCTCCTCCACCGAACCCCGGAACCGGTCCTCCAGCGCGGCGTAGAGGTCGCTCGGCACGGCCGTCTCCGACGGCGGCTCGGCCAGGGCGGCGACCGCCTCGGGATGGGCGCCGAGCGCGTCGAGCAGCTCGTCGACCTTGCGGACCAGGGTCCGGGTGTGGGCGACGAACCGGGCCTCGGCCCGTTCGAGCTCCTTCGCCCAGGCCGCGTGCAGCTGGTCCTGGCGCTCGGTGAGCGACCGCTCGAGACGGGCCACCTGCTCGCGCAGCTCGGCGATCTCCGACGAGGCGGTGGTGTCGGCTGCGGTCTTCGGTCGAATGCTCGTCACCCGCGACCCTTCCGTGGTTGCGTCCCGGACTCCGGAGGCCGTCGTGCACGTTAGCCCCCCGTCCTCGCCCGCCCGCGCCAGGGCCGAGCCGTGGCGCCCTAACGTCGATGCCCGTGCCTGCCCCACGACCGACGGCCGACGAGCGACACCCGAACGTCCGCATCGTCGTGCTCAACCACAACGGCGGGGACCACGTGCTGCGCGCCCTGCGCTGCCTCACCGAGCTCGAGTGGCCCGAGGCGAACCTGCACCTGGTCTGCGTCGACAACGCGTCGTCCGACGGGAGCGTGGAGGCCATCCGGCGCGAGCTCCCGTCGGTCGAGGTGCGGGCCCTCGAGCGCAACGGTGGTTTCCCGGCGAACAACCGGGCGCTAGAGGACCTCTCCGGGCTCGACTACGTCGGGCTGGTGAACAACGACGCCTTCGTGGAGCCCGGATGGCTCCGGCCCCTGGTCGAGGCCCTCGAGGACGACCCCGCCCTCGGGGCGGTGTCGTCGAAGCTGGTGCTGGCCCCACGGTTCGCCGACGTCAGCCTCGTGTGCCCGCCGTTCGACCCCGGGCCGGCCGACGCCCGCGAGCTCGGCGTGATGGTGCGGGGCGTCGAGGTCGAGGGCGTCGACGTGTCCCGACACGCTCACCTGGGCGAAGGAGGCTGGGGGCGCGAGGTCGACCGGGCGGGCCCCTTCGAGTGGTCGATGCCCCGAGCCGTCCTGCGGCTCCCGGCGCCCGAGGGCCACGACGGCCCCTTCGAGGCAACCGTGGTGCTGCAGGCCCGCCGGCGGGTCACCGTCACCGTCGACGCCGGCGAGGGGCCTCGGCCGGTCGACGTCGGCACGGAGCCGACCCGGGTGCCGGTCCGTGTCGTGTCCGCGCCCTACGACGTGCTCAACAACGTGGGCTCGCAGGTGTTCGACGACGGCGCCGGCGCCGACATCGGGTGGCTCGAGCGCGACGAGGGCCAGCGCGACGAACCCGTCGAGGTGTTCGCCTGGTGTGGCGGGAGCGTGCTGTTCCGTCCGGCGTACCTGGCCGACGTGGGGCTGTTCGACGAGCGGTTCTTCCTGTACTACGAGGACACCGACCTCTCCTGGCGCGGTCGGGCACGCGGCTGGCGCTACCGGACGGTGCCCAGCTCGGTCGCCCGCCACGTCCACGCCGCGAGCAGCGTGGAGGGCTCGGAGCTGTTCGCCTTCTACGTGGAGCGCAACCGGCTCCTGATGCTCGTGAAGGACGCGCCGGCGCGCCTGGCCGTCTCCCAGGTGTGGCGCTTCGTGCTCGTCACCGCGTCCTACGCCCGGCGTGACGTGGTGGCGCCGCTGCTCCGCGGCCGACGGCCCTCGCTCACCGTGGTGCGCCGGCGGTTCCGCTCGCTCGTCGGGTTCGTGCGGCTCCTGCCCGCCATGCTGTCCGACCGTCGACGGCTCCGGCGCCGCCAGGTCGTCCCCGACGAGGAGCTCACCGCCTGGCTGGTCCGCCGATGACCATCGAGCGGGTCGCGGTCTACGACGCGTTCTGGTCGACCGCCGGCGGCGGGGAGACCTACGCCGCGGGCGTGGCCGACGTGCTCAGCCGCTCCCGTGACGTCACCCTCGTCGCCCACCAGCCGCTCGACACGGGCTGGCTCGGCGAGCGGCTGGGCCTCGACTTGTCGCGCACCAGCGTGGTCGTCGTCGACCCGTGCGACCCGCTCGAACGGGTGAGCCGCGGGTTCGACCTGTTGGTCAACCTCTCCTACCGCGACCACGGGCGCAACGGGGCCCGCCACGGTGTCTACGTCGTGCACTTCCCCGACCGCCCGGGGGCCGAGCGGGCCCGCTGGCAGGCGTTCGTGCAGGACCACCTCGGGCCGCTCGTCGGCCGCCGAGGTGGCCCGGTGGACGTCGAGGTCGAGGCCGGCCTCCACCCGCCCGACCTCATCCGGTGGCAGGCGGTGCGCTGGACCAACGGGCACGGTCGCCTGCGGGTCCACCTCCCACCCGGCCGCCGCGACGTGCTGCACCTGTGGTTCGGCCGCTTCGTCCCCGGCGGGGCCACCCGTGACATCGCCGTGTCGGTCGACGGCCGGCTCGCCGCGTCGGCCCGCCTGGCGCCGCCCCGCTCGAAGCTCGAGGTGGTCGAGCCGTTGCGCGTCGACGTGGCGGTCACCGGGCAGCGGGACGGCACCCTGGTCGAGATCGCCAGCGACGCGGTCGTGGCCGACGACGTGCTCGGCAACGGCGACCGGCGCCGCCTCGGCGTGCCGCTGGTGGCCGCCACCGTGGGCCGACGGCCGCTCGACCCGCTGCGGGCCCGGGCGTCGCTGCTCACCGCCGGACGGCCGGACACCGCCTGGCTCGACACCTACGACGTCGTCGTGGCCAACTCGCCGTTCACGGAGCGGTGGATCCGCGAGTGGTGGGAGCGCGACAGCGTGGTGCTCGAACCGCCGGTCCCGCTGCGCCAGCCGGGAACGAAGCAGCCGATGCTGCTCTCCGTCGGGCGGTTCTTCGCCCCGGGGAGGGGCCACGCCAAGAAGCAGCTCGAGCTGGTGGAGGCCTTCCGCCGGCTGTGCGAGCGCGGCCTCTCGGGATGGGAGCTGCACCTGGTGGGCGGCTGCAGCCCGGAGGACCGCGGCTACCTCGAGCAGGTCCGCTCGGCGGCCGCGGGCCTGCCCGTCGCCTTCCACGTCGACGCGCCGGGGGCGGAGCTCGACGCCCTCTACCGCTCGGCGTCGATCTACTGGCACGCCACGGGCCTCGATGAGGACGTCGACGCCGATCCCGTGCGGGCCGAGCACTTCGGCATCACCACGGTGGAGGCCATGTCGGCGGGCGCGGTGCCGGTGGTGATGGCGGCGGGCGGCCAGCCCCACATCGTCACCGACGGGGTCGACGGACTGCTGTTCCACAGCATCGAGCAGCTCGTGGGGCTCACCGAGGCCCTCGCCGCCGACCCCGAGCGGCGGGCCGCGCTGGGTGCCGCCGCGGTCCGCACCGCCTCGCGCTACGGGCTCGAGGCGTTCGCTCGCCGGCTCACCGCGCTGGTCGACGGCCTCGAGGGCGGTCACGCCCCGTGACAGCCGCCCGGTGTACGGTCCCGAGCGTGCCCGGCCCCGCTCGCGCCCGATGAGGAAGCACGCCGCCCGGCTCTACAGCCAGGCTCGCCAGACCCTGCCGGAAGGCACCGTGGTGGTGGGAGCGGGGCTCGCCGTCGCCGCGGTCACCTCCTATGTGTTCGTGGTCGTGTCGCTCAACGCCCTCGAGGGCACGGCCAAGTCCGCCTTCAGCGCCTACTGGGCCGTGATCTTCGTGGCCGGCCCGGGCCTGTTCCTGCCCCTCGAGCAGGAGATCGGACGAGCCCTGGCCCACCGCCGCGCCCAGGGCCTCGGGGGCGGGCCCCTGTTCACCCGGGCCGCCAAGCTGGGGGGCATCATCACCGCGGTGATGGTCGTCGCCTCGGTCGCGTCGACACCGCTGCTGAACGACCAGCTCTACCACGGCGACCTGCTGTTCGTGCTGGCGCTGGCCGTCGGTCTGGTCGGCTTCTACGTCATGCACCTGGCCCGTGGCGTCCTGGCGGGGGAGGGGCGCTTCCGCGCCTACGGAGAGCTCATCGGCGCCGAAGGGCTGATCCGCCTCGTCGGAGGCGTCGTGCTGGCCGCGGTGGGTGTCGACCGGGCGGGTGGCTACGCCATGGTGCTGGCCCTCGCACCGTTCCTGGCGGCCGCCGTGGCCCTCCGGGGCCAGCGCCGGCTGCTCGGCCCGGGCCCGGAGGCGCCCTACAGCGAGCTGTCGGCGTCGCTCGGCTGGCTGCTGTTGGGCTCGGTGCTCACCCAGCTGCTCGCCTACTCGCCGTTGCTGGCGGTGAACCTGCTGGCCAGCACCACCGAGGAGAAGGCCGTGGCCACCGCTTTCGCCTCCGCCTTCTTCGTGTCGCGCGTCCCCGTGCTGGCGTTCCAAGCCGTGCAGGGCACGTTGCTGCCCAAGCTGGCCGGCCTGGCCGGCTCGGGCCGCCACGACGAGTTCGGGCGCGGGGTCCGACGCCTGCTCGCCCTGGTGGTGGGCATCGCCGTGCTCGGCACGGTGCTGGCCTACCTCGTCGGGCCGGCGGTGGGGGAGATCCTGTTCAAGGACTTCAGCCTGTCGGCCGGGGCGCTGGCCCTGCTGGCCGCCGGCAGCGGGGCGTTCATCATCGCCCTCACCCTCGCCCAGGCGCTCATGGCCCTCGGCGGCCACCGGGCCATGACGCTCGCATGGGCGCTGGGCCTGGCGGCCGGGGTCGCCACCATGGCCGCCATCTCCGACCTCGAGGCCCGCGTCGAGGTCGGCTTCCTGGTCGGCACGCTGGTCGCCGTCGCCGCCATGGCGGTGGCCACGTGGCGGCGCATGAGCAAGATGGCGGGTGCGCCGATCGACGACCTGATCGAGGCCATCGAGCACGAGCCCATCGAGATCTGAGGCGCTCGCCCCCGCCATGAGCCCGCGCCGGATCGTCGTCACCTGCAGCGACGTCGTGGGCCCCGCCATGGCCGGCCCGGCGATCCGCGCCGTGGAGCTCGGCCGGGTGCTCGCCCAGTGCGGCCACGACGTCGTGGTCTGCGCCCCGCGGGTCGACGGCCCGGCGCCGGCGGGGGTCGAGCTCGTCGAGGTCGCCGGCGAGGGTGCGCTCCGCGCCGCGGTCGAGGGCGCCGACGCCGTCGTCGGCTTCGCCGCCACGTTGGCCGACCAGCCGTGGGTCTTCAACACCGGGATCCCTGTCGTGGTCGACGCCTACGACCCCGGGCTGTTCGAGACGCTCGAGCGCTTCCGGGGCGCCCCGCTCAACGAGCAGCGCGACTGGGTCCGCGACGCCGGCCGGCACCTCACGGCGCCGCTGCGGAGGGCCGACCTGGTGCTGGTGGCCAGCGAGCGCCAGCGCCACCTCGTGCTCGGCCTGCTGGCCGCCGAGGGCCGCATCAACCCCCGCACCTGGGTGGAGGACCCGACCCTGCGCCAGCTCTGCGCCGTGGTGCCGTTCGGCACGGGTGCCGAGGTGCCCGAGGCCCGGCCCGACGGCCCGCTGCGCCGGGGTGGCCCGCTCGTGGCCGAGGGGGCCGTGGTGGCGCTCTGGGGTGGGGGCCTCTACGAGTGGCTCGACCCGTTGCTGCTCGTCGAGGCGGTGGCCCGCTGCGCCGACCCCCGCCTCACCGCCGTGTTCCTCGCCGGGCCGCACCCCACGCCGGCCGTGGGCCGGTTGCCCCTCGTCGACCGGGTGCGTGAGCGCGCCGAGGAGCTGGGCCTGCTGGGCGACCGGGTGGTCCTGGTCGAGCAGTGGGTCCCGTATGCCGAGCGGGGCGCCTGGCTCACCGGCGCCGACATCGGGGTCAGCCTCCACCACGACCACCTCGAGACCACCTTCGCCTTCCGCACCCGGATCCTCGACTACCTGTGGGCGGGCCTGCCGGTGGTCTGCAGCGACGGCGACCACTTCGCCGAGGTGGTCGCCCGCGACGGGCTGGGAGCGGTCGTGCCCATCGGTGACGCCGCCGCGCTGGCCGCCACCCTCGACGCGCTGGCGGGCGAAGCGGCCGCCGACGCCGACGCCCGCCGCCAGCGCACCGCCCGGGCCGCCGAGGCCGCTCGCTGGCCCGTCGTCGCCGCCCCGCTGGTCGAGTGGCTGCGCGCCCCCCGCCTGGCCGCCGACCGCCGCGACGGGTGGGCCGGGTGACGGGCCCCACGGCAGCCGGCCGCTAGGGTCGTCCGCCGTGCCCGAGACCGAGCCTGCCACGGTGAGCGAGCCCACGGCGGCGGCCGTCGACGACGTGGCCGGCGGCGCGGGTGGTCGGCGCGACGGCCACCGGCGCCCACCTCGCGCCGTGCGGGCCGCGGTGCTCCTGGTGCTCGTGCTGGTGGCGTGCGGCATCAACCTCGGGCACGTGTGGCGCTACGACGAGGTGTCGCCCATCGACGAGGCGCAGCACCTCGACTCGCTGATCCGCATCCCCCGGGGCGACCTGATCGGCAGCGGCGAGCGCATGGGCCAGGAGACCCTGCGCATCGAGACCTGCCATCGCATCGACTCGCCGTTCGACGCCGCCGTGCCGCCCTGCGAGCCGGGCGCGCCGCCCCTCGACGTCACCACCTTCCAGGAGGAGGGCTACAACACCGCCTACATCCACCCGCCGACCTACTACTTCGTCGACGGGGTGCTGGCCCGGGTCGTCGACGCGGTGCTGCCGGGCGACCACGACCTGCTCACCACCGGTCGCCTGGCCGGGCTCATATGGGTCGTCGGCGGGGTGGTGTTCCTGTGGTTGCTGCTCGACGAGCTCGACGCCGGGCTGGTGGCCCGCTCGGCGCTGATCCTGCTGGCCGTGACCGCACCCACCGTGCTGCACGGGAGCGCCACGGTGAACCCCGACGCCACCGCGCTCATGACCGGTGCGGCGGTGCTGTGGGCGGCCCTGCGGTGGGAGCGCGAGCGGGTCGGGGCGTGGCTGCCCCTCGCCCTCACCGCGCTGGCCGCCGCCACCAAGGTCACCAACCTGATGGGCGTGGCCGTGGTGCTGCTCTACCTCGTCCTGCGGGCGGTCTCCCGCTCGGGGCTCACCGACGAGCCCCGCTGGTGGACCTGGCGGGTGGCGCGAGCGCACCTGCTGGCCCCGGGGGGCACGGGCCGTCGGCTGCTGGCGATGGTGGCGGGCATGCTCGGCGTCGTCGTCACCGTGTCCTTCGCCTGGTTCATCGGCCAGAAGCTGCTCGAGGTGGCGCCGCCGTCGACGGTGCCCATGGTCTACCGCTACCAGTTCGACCGCTTCCCGTTCACCGACATCGCGACGTCGTGGCACCAGACGATCAGCCCGTTCGTCGAGCGGTACGTGGCGCCGTTCCTGCGGACCCGCACGGTGCTCACCACCGCCGCCGTGGTCGACCTGCTGCTGGTCGCCGGGCCCGTGGCCGGCACGATCCTGGCCGGGCGCCGCACTCGCGAGCGCACCCTCGGAGTGGCGGCGCTGGTCGTCCTGCCCCTCGTGGGGCCCGTCCTGGCGCTGTTCAACGCGGTGGTGCAGGGCCTGTTCGTGGTGGTCCCCAGCCGCTACGGGCTGTCGATCGTCCCTGCCCTGCTCGGCGCGTCGGTGCCGGTGCTGCGCCGCCGGGTGCCGCTCGCCGTCGGGTGCGTGGTCGCGGCGGCCGCCCTGCTCGGCGTGGTGTCCGCCATCGCCTGGCCCGCCGCGTAGGCGGCTCAGACCACGCCGCAGCCGATCACCGAGTTGCCCCCGGCGGTGCCGGGTTGGTTGATGCCGTAGGCGCACACGAACAGCGGCCCCCGTGCGGCCGGCAGGGTCGCCGAGAAGCCGTGCCGGTCACCGTTGCCCGGGTAGGCGGCGGCCACGTCGGGGCGGGAGCGGGCGGCGGTCAGGGGGTAGCCGGCGTTGCCCAGGTACACGTGCACCTGGATCGACTGGGCGCTCTCGGGGTCGAGGGCCCACCCCGCCACCGTCACCGTGCCGTCGGCGTTCCTGCGGACCGTGTCGAGCGATCCCACCGGGTCCACCGGCACGACGACGCGCCCGCAGCCGAGCAGGGAGTTGCCGCCGGCGCCGCGGTTGATGCCGTAGGCGCACACGGTGTTCACACCGCCCTGGGCCTTCACCCGCAGGCCGTACCCGTGGGCCGGCCCGTACCCGGGGAAGGCCGCCGCCACGTCGGCCCGCCGGCCGTTGGCGGTCGTGGCGCCGGCGAAGGCGCCGTTGACGTAGACGTGCACGTCGGTCGAGGCGGCGGTGTCGGGGTCGATGCTCCAGCCGGCGAGGTCGATCGTGCCGAGCGGGGCGGGCCGGGCGGCGTCGAGCGAGCCGAACGGGCTCCCGGACCGCACGGTGACGGCTCGGCACCCGAGCAGCGGGTTGCCGCCGGGCCCGACGTTGATGGCGTAGGCGCACACCGTGTGGGTGCCGCCGGCCGCAGCCACGCTGAGGTCGAAGCCGTGCCGTGAGCCCCAACCGGGCACGGCGGCGGCCACGTCGGCCCGGGGCAGGTTGGCGGTCGTGGCCCCGGCGAAGGCACCGTCGACGTAGAGGTGCACGTCGATGGGCTGGTCGACGCCCGTGTCGGGGTCGAGCGTCCAGCCGGCGACGTGGATCCGCCCGGGCGGCGCGTCGGCCGCGTCGATGGCGCCGAGCGGCGTGCCGTAGGGGACGTCGACGTCGAGGGCGCCGGTGGCGTAGGACCGGCTGACGGTGCCGTCGGCGGAGCGCAGCACGAGGTAGGGCCAGTAGGTGCCCGGGGCGCTGCCCTTGGCGTTCCACGTGACCGAGTTGGTGCCCTGGGCGACGGCGACGCCGGAGGCCACGCGGGTGCCGTCGAAGCCGCCGCGGTCACGGTCGAGCCAGACCTCGGCGGTCGTGCCCGGCTGCCACGCCGCGTCCCGGAAGCTGAACGTGTAGGCAGGCGCGGCCCGGTCGTTGCGGGTGAGCTTCACGTCGTCGATGCGCCAGGTGCGCCCGCCCGGGTCCTCGTGCGGGTCGAAGCGGACGTAGCGGATGCGCTGGCTGGCCGGACCTCCCCACCCGATGGGGTTGGTCGAGGTCTCGTCCTCGGTCAGCGACGGCGGGTCGCTCTTGAGGTCGACGCTCACCGTCTGCCACCCGGGGGTCACGACGATGTCACGCCCGTCGTGCCACGAGATGCCACCCAGGCCGTTGTCGACGCCCCAGATCAGGCGCATCACCATGCCGCCGCCGGGGGCGTCGGCGAGGCCCATGGGCCCGTCGTAGGAGATGCGGAAGGTCAGCTTGTGCCACATCGTGGCGTCGACCACCCCGGCCGTCGGCAGGAAGAACTGGGGGTCGCCGTAGCTGCCCGCCGCGGTGCCGGTCATCACCCCGCCACCGAACGACGGCACGAAGTTGGCCACGCTCGCGGCGTCGGTGCTCTGGGAGAAGTCCCAGGCGTCGCCGCGCACCGTGGTGGCGTAGTCGTCGCCGGTCGCCAGGCTCGGGGACAGCAGCTGGGGCTCCGGCCGGGGGGAGATCGTCAGCGGCGCGCTGTAGGCGCCGTCCTGGCCGCCGGAGCGGGTGAAGAAGCGGTACGTGCCCGGCGGGAAGGCGGCGGCGTTGAAGGCCACCGTGCCGCCCGGGCCGACGTTCGTGGCCACGCGGCCGGCCGAGCCCCCGGAGGCCGAGCTCGTGTCGTTGTTCGACGGGTCGGCGTCGGAGTCGCACCACACCTCGCTGCCGCTGCCCCCGGCGACGCTGACCGTCACCGGCGCCGTCGGCTGGTAGATCCGCAGCCAGTCGACCTTGGCCAGGAACGCCGAGGCGGTCGAGCCCGTGGGCGTGACCCGGATGCTGGTGATGGCCCCCGACCAGCCACCGGTGTTGTTCATCAGGTCGGGAGGCTGGGTCATGTCGAGGTCGTAGGTGTTCCACCCCGGCAGGAGGGTGAACGACCGCGCCGAGCCGCAGCTCGGCACCTGGCCCCAGCAGGTGAACCACGTGATGCCACCGGCCTGGGGAGCGCTGGCGCCCGACCACATCCGGAACGAGAGCCTCGAGTAGGTCGACGCCACGACCGGGAACTGATCGCTGTCGCGCCCGTGCGGGATGCTGCCGAGGCTCCTGACCGGCTGGAAGAACCCGCCGGAGGTGGCGGCGAAGTTCAGCGTGCCGCCGGCCACGTTCGGGAAGCCCAGCCCGTCGGTCGACGCCGGCTGGAGGTCCTCGGCGTTGGCGAAGTCGAACGGGTCGGCCAGGTTCTCCGAGGCCCAGTCGCGTGCCTCGGTGACCCGGGTGGTGCCGGGGGTGGCGGTGGGCAGCGCCCCCGCCGAGGCGGTGGCCGGGAACGACAGGACGGCGGCGGCGACCGCGAGGACGGCCAGCCCGGCGCCCCGGAGGCGCGGCAACGTGATCACGGCCCCTCATCGGCGCGTCGGGGCCCGCCCTTGAGCGGCCGGCATGCCCCCGGGGCCTCACGGGGCCGCTGCTAGGGTTGTCCGGTTCGCGCCGAGCCGGCGAGGCCGCTGCCGGCCCGCCAGGAGACCCGTCAGTTGACCGCCGTCACCGAAATCTGGTCCTACCGGAACCTGATCTACAACCTTGCCCAGCGGGAGCTCCGGGCCCGGTACAAGAAGAGCATCCTCGGCTGGCTGTGGTCGCTCATCAACCCGGCCTCGATGCTGCTCATCTACACCGTGGTGTTCGGGACCTTCCTGAAGGGCTCGGCCCCCGACATGGGCAACGGCGACTCGGGGATCTTCGCGCTCTACCTGTTCGCCGGCCTCTACCTCTGGAACTTCTTCAACGGCACCGTCACGGGGGCCATCGCCGCCCTCCAGGCCGGGGGCCTGCTCAACAAGGTGTACTTCCCGCCGGCGTGCCCGGCGATCGCCAACACGCTCACCGTGCTGCTCCAGGCGTTCATCGAGGCCGGCATCCTGCTCGTGGTCATGATCGTCCTGGGCAACGTGGGCTGGACCCTCGTGCTGTTCCCGGTGCTGATCGTGATGGTGATGCTGTTCGCCCTCGGCTTCGGGTTGTTCCTCAGCATCTACAACATCTACTACCGCGACGTCGGCTACCTGGTGGGCATCGCCATGAACGTGCTGTTCTACGCCACGCCCATCGTCTACCGGCTCGACCAGGTGCCCCAGACCCTCGGCGGGATCCCCATCCGCAGGATCATCACCCTCAACCCCATCACCCAGTTCGTCGGGTGGTCGAGGGACGTCTTCTACCTCCTGCGGTGGCCCAGCCTGGCCTCGACCATCGGCCTGCTGGTGGTGTCGGTCGGCACCTTCCTGCTCGGCGCGGCCGTGTTCAACCGCAAGTCGCGCCTGATCACCGAGGAGCTCTAGCGGTGGGCGTGATCGACGTCGAGCACGTCTCCAAGCGGTTCAAGCTCTACAAGGACCGGCCCGGCAGCCTCAAGGAGATGGTCACCAAGTTCGGGCGCAAGCGCTACGAGGAGTTCTGGTCGCTGCGCGACGTGAGCGTCGAGGTCGAGGCGGGCACGGTCTACGGACTGATCGGCCACAACGGCTGCGGCAAGTCCACCCTGTTGCGGATGATGGCCGGCATCTACAAGCCGACCGAGGGCACGGTGCGCACCGAGGGTCGGATCTCGGCGCTGTTGGAGCTGGGTGCCGGCTTCCATCCGGAGCTCACCGGCCGCGAGAACGTCTACCTCAACGCGTCGATCCTGGGGCTCACCCGCAAGGAGACCGACCTCCTCTTCGACGACATCGTGGCCTTCTCGGGACTCGAGCAGTTCATCGACTCGCCGGTGAAGCACTACTCGAGCGGCATGTTCGTGCGCCTCGGGTTCTCGGTGTCGGTGCACGTCGACCCCCAGATCCTGTTGATCGACGAGGTCATCGCCGTCGGCGACGAGGAGTTCCAGCGGCGGTGCTTCGAGCACCTGGCCAGCCTGCGCAACCGCGGGGTCACCATCGTGCTGGTCACCCACTCCATGCCGCTGGTGCAGACCATGTGCGACCAGGCCACCTGGATGGACCACGGCGTGGTCCAGGCCAGCGGGCCGTCGCTCGACGTGGTGGGGGAGTACCTGGCCCAGGTCAACCGCCAGGAGGGCGAGGCCAGCGAGGCGGCCGCGGCGGCCGCCGCCGAGGCCCGGGTCGAGAAGACCGGCGCGCCGCTCACCGTCGAGGGCGTCGAGTTCATCGACGCCGAGGGGCGCCTCACCCAGTTCGGCCTCACCGGCGAGCCGCTCACCGTGCGCATCCACTGGCGGGCCAACGTCGACGTCGAGTGGCCCATCTTGTCGTTCGCCGTCGACTCCGAGAGCGGCCAGCACCTGTCGACGGCGGGCATGCAGGGCCGCGTCGAGGGGCTCGGGCCGTTCCGGGGCGCCGGCACCGTCGACTACCGGATCGACCGGCTGCCGCTCGCCCCCGGCAGCTACCTGCTGAACGTGGCGGCCCACGACCCGCGCGGCGTGACGGTGGTCGACCGGCTCGACCGGGCGGTGTCGTTGTGGGTCCGTCCCGGGCACCGCCTCGTCCCCGGCATCCTCGACCTCGGTGGCACCTGGGGCGTCCCCGAAGGGGTCGCGGCGCGATGACCGCGGCCACGACCGCCCCCTCCGTGGCGGTCGTGACGGCAGCAGGCCCGGGCGGGCTGCGGGAGCTCGCCGTGCTCGCCGCGTCGGTCGCCGAGCACCTCCTCGGCGCGCCGGTGCTGGCCGTGGCGCCCACCGCGTCGACGCCGGTGCCGGGGGTGGAGCTGCTCGACGTCGAGGCGCTCGGCGCGGGCGACCTGAGCGCCGCCGAGGTGCACCGCCGTGCCGCGTTCTCCCGACCCGACGAGCTGCTCGCCTCGCTGAAGCCGTCGCTGCTGGCGCTCGCCCTCGCCCGCGGGCACGACGTCGCCCTGTGGCTCGACCCGGCGGTGGAGGTGCACGGCGACCTCTCACCGCTGATCACGCTGGCCGTCGAGCGGGGCACCGCCCTGGTGCCCACCACCACCGAGCCGGCGCCGGCCGACGGGCTCCGGCTCGACGACGCGTCGCTGCTCACCAGCGGCCTGGTCGCGCCCGCGGTCGTCGCCGTGGCCGCCCCCGGCCGGCCACTGCTCGCCTGGTGGGCTCGCCGGGCCCGCCGCGACTGCCTGCTCGACCCGCCGGCCGGCCTGCTGCTCGACCACCGCTGGCTCGAGGCCGCGCTCGTGCTGTTCGCCGCCGGCCTGCTCGACGACCGCACCGTCGGGGTCAGCTACGCCAACCTCCACGAGCGCGAGCTGCGGATCGGGCCCGGCGACGGCTACCTGGTCGACAGGTCGCCGCTGCGCCTCTTCGACTTCTCCGGCTTCGACCCGGCCCGGCCCTGGCTGCTGTCGGTCCACCAGGGCGACACGCCCCGCGTGCTGCTGTCGGCGAACCCGGCGCTCGAGCGGTTGGCGCACGAGCGGGCCGACCGGCTCGCCGGGGCGGCGACGCCGGAGGAGCGACCGTGGCCGTTCGCCCGCTCCGCCTCGGGCCGCCCGATCGACGACGGCCAGCGCCACCTGTTCCGCCGTGAGCTGCTGGCTGCCGAGGCCGAGGGCGCCGACGCCCCGCCCGACCCGTTCGACCCCGAGCAGGCCGGGGCGTGGGAGCGGTGGTGGGCCGAGCCGGTCGGTGGCACGGCCGAGCACCCCCGCAACCGGTGGGGCGAGATGCTGCTGGCCGAACGGGTCGACCTGCGGGTGTCCTTCGCCGACGCGGACGGGGCGGCGGCCGCGCGGTTCTACGAGTGGACCCGAAACGAGGGTGTCGCCGAGGGCG
The DNA here is from genome assembly GCA_029782145.1 of Actinomycetes bacterium. Classification (GTDB taxonomy): domain Bacteria; phylum Actinomycetota; class Acidimicrobiia; order Acidimicrobiales; family Acidimicrobilacustridaceae; genus CAMFLJ01. Next base: position 218,303 of record JAKOVH010000013.1, read on the forward strand.
CGGTGCCCGCGGCGTTCGCGCCCGAGGGGGTCGGGCCACGGCACAGGCCGGCGGCCCTGCCGGGAGCGAACGTGGTGGGCTTCCTCGGCATCGACCGGGGGGTGGGGCAGGCCGCTCGCGCGCTGGCCGACGCGGTGGCGGCCGCGGGCCATCCGCTGCACCGCCTCGACCTGCCGGATCCCGGGCTGCCCCCGGGCCGTCGGGCCCTCTCGGTCGAGCCCGGCCCCTACGACGTCAACCTCCTCTCGGTCAACCCCAACGAGGTCGTGCTGCTCGCCCGCAGCGCAGCGCACCGGCCCATCCTCGACGGGCGGGCCAACGTGGGGCTGTGGTTCTGGGAGGTCGACCGCCTGCCCGACTTCATGCGCCCGGCCTTCGACGTCGTCGACGAGGTGTGGGTCGCCAGCCGCTTCAACGCCGAGCTGTTCCAGGCCTGGACCGACGTGCCCGTCGAGGTGTTCCCCCATCCCGTCGAGCCGGCCCGGCCCACCGAGCTCACCCGCGACGACCTGGGCCTGCCGCCGGGGTTCCTCTTCGGGTTCTTCTTCGACCACCTGTCGCTGCTCGAGCGCAAGAACCCGGTGGGCCTGGTGCGGGCCTACACCCGGGCGTTCTCCCCGGGCGACGGCGCCGTGCTCGTGCTCAAGTCGATCAACGGCGAGCGGCGGCCGACCGACGTCGAGCGCCTGCGCCTCGCCATCGGCGACCGACCCGACATCGTGGTCGTCGACCGCCACCTGTCGGGCGTCGAGATGCGGGCGATGTACGCGCACGTCGACGCCTACGTCTCGCTCCACCGGGCGGAGGGCTTCGGGCAGACGATGGCCGACGCCATGGCCCACGCCAAGCCGGTGATCGCCACCGGCTTCTCGGCCAACCTCGACTACATGCACGCCGACAACGCCTACCTGGTGTCGTGGCGCCCGGTGGAGGTGGGCGGCGGCTCGTGGCCCTACCCGGCCGACGCCACCTGGGCCGAACCCGACCTCGACGAGGCGGCGGCGTGGATGCGCCACGTGTTCGAGCACCCCGACGACGCGGCCGCCAAGGGGCAGCGGGCCCGGCGCGACATCCTCGAGCGCCACAGCCTGGCCCGGGCGGCTGCGTTCGTCGAGCGACGACTCCAGAGGTGGTGGTGATGGCCGAACGGATCGCCGACGTGCGCCGCAAGCTGCACGAGGCGCTCGACGCGCTGGCCCGCAGCGACGAGGTGGTGGCCCGGCTGCGGGCCGACCTCGAGGCCTCCGGGCGTCGCCTGGCCGAGGAAGCGGCCCGGCGGCGCGCCGCGGAAGCGCGCCTGGCCCAGGCCGAGGCTCGCCTCGCCGAGGGGCCGGCCGGCTCCCACGGTGAGCTGGGCGGCCGGGCGGCGGCCGGCGCCCTCGTGCGCCACGCCGGCGCCGACCTCGCCGGTGCCGCCGGGCTCGCCGTGCGGGCGGTGTGGCACCGCCTGCCCGAGCCGGTGCGGGCCCGCATCTGGGCGGTGCGCCAGCGCCTCGGCCGCGGCTAGGGGCGAGCCGCGTCGGCGGCCACCTGGCGTGGCCCTCAGGGCTGGCGTGACAGACGCCGCCGCGCCGCGTTCACGGCCCGCCGGGCGGTCTGCTCGGCGCCGCCCTGGCTGCGCACCTGCTTGGCCTCCCGCAGGGCCCGGGCCACGGCCCGCACGCCGCGCTCGACCAGCCCGACGCGCGGCGGCTGCTTCTCCACCGGCTGGTCGGTGAAGGCGTCGGGCGCCCGAGTCGCCTGGCGACAGTAGGCGACGAGAGGCTCGAGCACGCTGCTCCAGTGCAGCTCGTCGGCCAGCTCCCGTGACGCCTTGGAGCAGGCCGCGGCGAACCCCTCGTCGGTGAGCAGCCGCTCGAGCGCGGCGACGAGCGCGTCGACGTCCTCGGGAGGGACGGTCAGCCCGAGACCCCGCTCGGTGATGGTGTCGGCCAGGGTGTCGCCCTCGGTGGAGAGCACGGGCAGGCCGCACCACAGGTAGTCGAGGATCCGGGTGCGGAAGCTGAAGGCGGTCTCGACGTGCTCGTAGTGCGTGCTCACGCCGACGTCGGCGTCGAGCAGGTGGTTCTGGCGCTCGTCGTAGGGCACCCAGCCCTCGTTGAAGAACACGTGCTCGTCGGTGAGCCCGAGCTGCTCGGCGAGCTGGCGGGCCTCGACCGCCACCCGCATCTGGGGCACGTCGGGGTTGGGGTGCCGGGTGCCCATGAACACCAGCCGGACGTCGGGCACCGTGGCCCGCACCCGGTCGATCGCCCGGATCAGGGTGAGCGGGTCGAACCAGTTGTAGATGCCGCCACCCCAGATGACGACCTTGTCGTCCTTGCCGATGCCCGGCACGACCCCCCGCAGGCCGGGCCCGGTGCGGCGCGGCGGCTCGTCCTCCACCCCGAACGGCACCACGGCCAGCAAGGAGCGCAGGCTCTCGTCGGCCTCGTAGACGTAGGGGTTGATGCGCTGCAGCGCCGACAGCTGCCCCAGCCAGAAGTCGCGCTGCTTCTCGCTGGCGCACAGGAAGAAGTCGGCCCGGCGGATCTGCTCGTTCAGGACCCGCACGCTGTGCCCGATGGCGTCGGAGCGCTGCTCGAGGGGCAGGTCCCGGAACTGCTCGAGCTGCTCGAGCTGGAACGGGTCGTAGAGGTCGGCGACGATGATCCGGTCGGTGGTCTTCACCCACGGGTGCTCGTCGAGCAGGAAGCCCTGGAACACGATCAGGTCGGCCCACCCGACCATCTCGTGCAGGGAGTCGTCGTCGAAGTGCTCGACCCGGAAGTCGGGGTGGGAGATGCGCACCTCGGCCTTGCTGACCAGGCGCACCTCGTGCTCGCGGCTGAGGATGCGCGCCATGTGCCAGACCCGGATCGCCGGCCCGGCCATCCGGGGCCGCAGCGTGTCGCCGGTGGCGATGAGGATGCGCCGCCGCTCGGAGAACACCTCGTCGACGCCGAAGGCCTCCGCCACCGGGCGGAAGGCGTCGGCGAACTCCGCCTCGCCGAGGTTGGGTTGCAGGGGGAGGCGGAACAGCCGGGTGATCTCGGCATCGGTGCGCAGCCGCCCGGCCTGGATCGCCGCCCGCTGGGCGCGCAGCGCCGGGAGCGCCTCGGTGAAGGCGTCGATCGCCGACAGGTGGGCGAGCGCGGCCGGGCCGACGGGGAGGGCGTCGCCGATCGGTGCCGGCGGCGCCGCCTGCAGGTCGAGGCCGTGGCGCTCGACGCCGCCGAGGGCCACGGCCCGCCGGGCGGCCAGCAGCAGCGCCGCCGGCAGCACGTGGGCCAGGTTGGCGTCGTCGTAGTTCTTGTAGATGGTGAACAGCGCGTTGCGCTGGAGCAGGAACTGCTCGTAGGCCGGGTGGATCGACCGCATCGAGGCGTGGTGGCGGTGGTAGACGAGCGACGCCGGCTCGTAGACCACCCGGTGCCCGCCCAGCCACGTGCGCCAGCCCAGGTCGACGTCCTCGAAGAACATGAAGTACCGCTCGTCGAAGCCGCCGAGCTGGTCGAACAGCCACCGCGGCATCACCAGCGCGGCACCCGACGCGAACAGCACGTCGTGGGGCTCGTCGAACTGGGGACCGTCGTCGGCGCCCACGTGCAGCTTGTAGGCCTGGCCGTCGAAGGCCATGGCGGCCGCCGCGAAGTCGATGGTGCGGCCCTCCCAGTCGAGGACCTTCGACGCCACCGCCCCGATGGTGCGGTCGTCGTTGATGCGGGCCACCGCGGCGCGCAGCCAGGCCTCGTCGGGCCGGGCGTCGTTGTTGAGGAAGGCCACGAAGTCGCCCGACGACGAGGCGACCCCGAGGTTGCAGCCGCCGGCGAAGCCGAGGTTGCGGGGCGCGGCCACGACGGTGGCGCCGGGGCAGGCAGCGGAGATGGCTTCGACGTCGGCCGCCCCCGCGGTGTTGTCGACGACCACCACCTCGAGGCGGTCGGCCGGCCAGTCGAGGCCCTCGAGCCCACGCACCGCGGTGATCGTGTCGTCGGCGGAGGCGTAGTTGACCAGCACGACCGAGGCCGTGGAGTGCGACATGTCAGCCCTTCTCGGTGAGGCGCGTACCGGGCGACCCTAGCAAGCGCCCCGATCCGCTCAGGGCCGCCAGCGGCGCTGCGCCTCGAAGGTCGCGAGGTGGCCGGCGAAGCGAGCGGGCGGCTCGGGCGCCGATCCGGCGTAGTGGGCGCCGAGCGCCTCCGAGTCGGTGTCGTCGACGCCGAGGCGGCGCAGCCGCACTCGGTTGAGCCCGGAGGGCCGGGCCGGCACGCCCTTCACCAGCTCGAAGGGCCGCACGTCGCGCGTGACGGCCGACTGCATGCCGACCATGGCGCCGGCGCCGACCACGCGCCACTGGTGCACGCTGGCGTTCAGGCCGATGGTGGCGTCGTCGCCCACGGTGACGTGGCCGGCCAGGCCCACGAAGTTGGAGATGGTGACCCGGTCGCCGATCACGTTGTCGTGGGCCACGTGGGACTTGTCCATCAAGAACACGTCCGAGCCGATCGCCGTCGGGCGCCGCGTGCCCTGCTGGATCGTGGTCATCTCCCGCACGATGGTGCGGTCGCCGATCTCCACGCCCTCGCCCATGCCGCAGAACCACATGGCGGCGTCGAGGGCGTCGGCGTCGAGCGGCCGGGTGGGGACCTCCGGCACGACCATGCTCGACACGTCCTCGGCCGTGGTGCCGATCACGCAGTGCGGGCCGATCCAGCACCCGTCACCGATGCGGCAGGGGCCGATCACCACGGCGTAGGGCCCGATCACGGTGCCGGCTCCGACCTCCACGTCGGGCGCGACGACGGCGGTGGAGTGGATGGCGGGCGGAGGGTTCACGGTCTGGTCCTTGCCCCGGCAACCTTCGGTGAGGAGGTTTCCGTTCGGGGCGGGCGCGCTGGGTACGCTCACCACATTATGGCGAGGAGCAGATGAGCGGCATCGAGGTGCCCGTCACCGCGGTGAGGCTCGGGCAGGAGGAGGAGCAGCTCGTCCTGTCGGTCCTCCGTTCCGGGCACCTGGCCCAGGGCCCGATGGTCGAGCGGCTCGAGGCTCAGTTCCGGGAGCTCACGGGGACGGCGCACGCGGTCGCCGTCGACAACGGCACCACCGCACTCGTCGCCGCCTTCCAGGCGGTGGGCCTGCAGCCCGGCGACGAGGTCGTCACGAGCCCGTTCACGTTCGTCGCCACGGTGAACGCCGCCCTCGAGGCCGGGGCCATCGTCCGGTTCGCCGACATCGGGCTCGACGACTTCGCCCTCTCCCCGTCACTGGTCGAGGGGTGCATCACCGGTCGCACGCGCGCCCTCGTGCCGGTGCACCTCTACGGCCAGGCTGCCGACATGACGGCGTTGGCCCCGCTCGCCGCCCGCCACGGCCTCGCCGTCGTGGAGGACGCCGCCCAGGCCCACGGGGCCACGATCGGCGGGCGGCCGGTGGGCTCGTTCGGCGTCGGCTGCTTCTCCCTCTACGCCACCAAGAACGTCACCACCGGCGAGGGCGGGATGATCACCACCGACGACGACGGCCTCGCCGACCGCCTCCGGCTGCTCCGCAACCAGGGCATGCGGGCCCGCTACGAGTACGAGCTCGCCGGCCACAACTACCGCATGACCGACCTGCAGGCCGCCGTCGGCATCCCCCAGATGGCCCGCCTCGACGAGCTCACCGAGCGCCGCCGGGCCAACGCCGCGGCGCTCACCGAGGGCCTGGCCGACCTCGACGGCCTCGTGGTCCCTCGAGAGATGGCCGGTCGCCGGCACGTGTACCACCAGTACACCGTCCGGGTCACGGCCGACGCGCCCCTCGACCGCGACGCCCTGGCGAAGGCGCTGGCCGGCGCAGGAGTCGGCTCCGGCGTGTACTACCCGCGGGCCGTGTACGACTACGACTGCTACCGGGGCCACCCCGGCGTCGTCGTCGACCACTGCCCCGGGGCCGAGGCGGCCGCCCGGGAGGTGCTCAGCCTGCCGGTGCACCCCCACCTCACCTCGGTCGACGTGGAGCGGGTGATCGCCGCCGTGCGCCGCGCCTTCGGAGCCTGAGCCCGTGCGCGTCGCCGTCGTCAACGCGTTCTTCCCACCCCGTGCCGGCGGGAGCGCGCACCTCAGCGAGGCGTTGGCCCGCCACGTCGCCGAGGCGGGCCACGAGGTCCTCGTCATCACGGCCACGTTCGGCGACGCGCCCGTCGACGACCGCAGCGGGCCGTACCGGGTGGTCCGCCTCCGCAGCTTCGCGCCCGAGACCAGGCTGGCGTTCAACTACGACATACCGTTCACGGCCTCACCGGGCAACGCCCGGCGGGTGTTCCGGCTGCTCGACGAGTTCGCTCCCGACGTGGTGCACGAGCACGGCCAGTTCTTCGACCTGAGCTGGCTCACCACCTTGTGGGCCCGCTCGCGGCGCGTGCCGATCGTACTGTCGGTGCACACGCGGCTGATCAGCCCGAGCGCCGCCCACGGCGCCGTCATGGCGGCCGGTGACCTGAGCGTCGTGCGGGCGGTCACCCGAGCCGCCCGGCCCTGGGTCGTGGCCGTCGACGGGCCGGTCCACGAGTACGTCGCCAGGCGCTACGGGCTGCCCGAGTCGCGCATCGTCGACATCCCCGTGGGCATCGAGACCGATCGCTTCGCCGGCGGCGACGGTGCCGCGGTGCGCGCCCGGCTCGGGATCGGCGAACGCCCCATGATCCTGTCGCTCGGCCACGTGATCCCCCTCCGGGACCGCCTCGCCCTCGTGGACGCGGTGCCCCACCTGCTCGCCCGGGTGCCCGACCTGGCCGTGGTCGTGGTCGGCCACGTGTACGACGACCGCTTCCTGCAGCGCGCCCGTGCGCTCGGGGTCGAGGGCGCCCTCGTCGTGACCGGAGGCGTGCCCAAGCACGAGGTGCCGGACTACGCCGCCGCGGCCGACGTCGAGGCCCACGACCTGCAGGGCATCGGGTTCGGCACGGCGAGCCTGGAGATGCTCGCCGCCGGCGTGCCGGTGGTGACCACCGCTGAGCCGGACAACTACCCCACGGCGCGCCTCGTCGACGGGGAGAGCGTCGTGCTGGCCCGCTCCGACCAGCCGGCGGTGCTGGCCGAGGCGTTCCTCCGCGTCCTCACCGACCCCGAGCTGGGGGCCCGCCTGTCGGAGGGTGGCCGCGCCCTCATCCGTGACCACTTCTCGATGGACGCGGTGGCCGAGCAGCACGTCGCGCTCTACCGCCGCGCCCAGGCCGAGGTGGTCTGACGGCCCCGAGCGGGCCTCACGTCACCACCGGCGGCCCCACCCCGGTGGTAGCGTCGGCGCAGATGTCCTCCCCCCTTCGAGTCGCCCTCGTCGGCTCCGGTGCCATGGGCGGGCTGCACGCCCGGGTGCTGAGCCAGAGCATCCAGACCGAGCTCGCCGTGGTGGTCGACCCCGACGCCGACCGGGGCACGGCGGTGGCCGAGGCCTGGGGGTCGAAGTGGCTGCCGCACCTCGACGGCTTCACCGGGCTCGACGCCGTCGTGATCGCCTCGCCGACGCCCACCCACACCGAGTGGGCGGTGGCCGCCCTGGAGGCCGGCGTGCCCACGCTGGTGGAGAAGCCGGTGAGCGAGGCCCTGGCCGAGACGGAGGCGCTGGTCGCCCTGGCCGAGCGGCTCGACGTGCCGCTCATGTGCGGCCTGCTCGAGCGGTTCAACCCCGCGGTCATGAAGATGCACGAGATCGTGGAGGAGCCGCTGCACCTCAACGTGCTGCGCCACTCGCCCCACACGCCCCGCATCGCCACCGGTGTGGTGTTCGACCTGTCCGTCCACGACGTCGACCTCGCCGTGCGCCTGGCGGACCAGCAACCCGAGCGGGTGTCGGCGCACCTGTCGGCCTGCCACCCGGCCTCGCCGCCGGGCTCGGAGGACGTGGCCGAGGTCCTGCTCACCTTCCCCTCGGGCATGGTGGCGGCCCTGTCCGCCAGCCGGGTGTCGCAGCGCAAGCTCCGTCAGCTCCAGGTCGCCGAACCGACCCGGCTGGTCGAGGTCGACCTCCTGCGGCGCGACATCACCGTGTACCACCACGTCACCGAGGACTTCTTCGCCGGCCGCACGACGGGCTACCGCCAGCAGACCGTCATCGACATCCCGGCGATCCTCGACGCCCGCGAGCCGCTCGCCGCCCAGCTCGCCCACTTCGTCGACATCGCCACGGGCAGGGCCGACCACGAGGCCGAGCGCCGCACCATCCTGGCGCCGCACCGGGTGCTCGAGCAGGTTCGGGTGGCCGCCGAGCGCCACACCCGCCCGGTCTGACGCTCGCCGCTGCTCAGCGGCCGCCGAAGAGATCGAGGAGCTGACGAGCGGCGCCGGTGGGGGTCACCCGGCCGGCGGCGACCTCGGCCTCGGCCAGGGGCAGCTGCCGCCGCACCGCCGGGTCCTGCCGGAACCGCTCGATCAGCGTGTCGCCGATCTCGCTCCACAGCCAGGCCGTCGCCTGCTGTGCTCGAGCGTCGGCCAGCTCGCCGTCGGCCGCCACCGCCGTGCAGAAGCGCTCGATCGCCTGCCACACCTCGGTGATCCCGGTGCCGGCCAGGGCCGACACCGCGAGCACCTCGGTGGCCCACGACCGCCACTTGGGCCGCAGCAGGTGCACGGCGCTCGCGTAGTCGGCCCGGGTGCGCCCGGCGGCGGCGGCGAGGTCGCCGTCAGCCTTGTTCACGATGACGAGGTCGGCCAGCTCCATGATCCCGCGCTTGATGCCCTGCAGCTCGTCGCCGCCACCCGGGGCGACCAGCAGGGCGAACAGGTCGACCATGTCGGCGACCGCCACCTCGGACTGGCCCACGCCGATGGTCTCGACCACCACGACGTCGAACCCGGCCGCCTCGCACAGCAGCATCGCCTCACGGGTGCGCCGGGCCACGCCGCCGAGGTGGCCTCCGCCCGGCGAGGGCCGGATGAACGCCTCGGGGCGATGCGAGAGCTCGGCCATGCGGGTCTTGTCACCGAGGATCGACCCGCCCGAGCGGCGGCTCGACGGGTCGACGGCCAGCACCGCCAGGCGGTGGCCCTGGTCGATGACGTGCACGCCGAACGCCTCGATGAACGTGGACTTGCCCACGCCCGGCGGGCCGGAGATGCCGATGCGCGTGGCCCCGCCGGTGCGGGCCAGCAACGCCTCGAGGACCTCGTCGGCCAGCTGGCGATGGTCGAGCCGGGTCGACTCGGTGAGGGTGATGGCTCGCGCCAGCGACCGGCGGTCGCCGCCGCGGATCCCTTCGACGAGGGCGTCGGCGCGGTCGAGCGCCCGCGTCACGCGGCCCGGCGGCGCGACGACACCAGCGCGAGGACCTTGCGGGCGGCGGCGGGGATGTTGGTGCCGGGGCCGAAGACGGCGGCCACGCCGGCCTCGTGGAGCATGTCGTAGTCCTGCGGCGGGATGACCCCACCGCACACCACGACGATGTCGTCGGCGCCGGCCTTCTCGAGCTCTTCGATGAGCATGGGCACGAGCGTCTTGTGGCCGGCCGCCTGGCTCGACACGCCCACGACGTGCACGTCGTGCTCCACCGCGTCGCGAGCCGCCTCGGCCGGGGTCTGGAAGAGCGGGCCCATGTCGACGTCGAAGCCGATGTCGGCGAAGGAGGTGGCGATCACCTTGGCGCCCCGGTCGTGTCCGTCCTGGCCCATCTTCACCACGAGCATGCGCGGGCGGCGGCCCTCGACCGTGGCGAAGGCGTCGATCTCCCGCTGCAGCTCGGCGAAGTCCTCGTCGCCCTCGTAGGCGGAGCCGTACACGCCCGCGATGGTACGGATCTCGGCCTTGTGGCGACCGAACACCGACTCCATGGCGTCGGAGATCTCGCCCAGGGTGGCCCGCGCCCGGGCCGCCTCGACCGCGGCGGCGAGCAGGTTGGCGTCGCCCTTCGCCGCGTCGGTGAGGGCGGCGAGCGCCTGCCGGCAGGCCGTCTCGTCGCGCTCGGCTCGGACCTTCTGCAGCTTGGCGATCTGCTCCTCGCGCACCTTGGTGTTGTCGATGTCGAGCACGTCGACGAGCTCGACGTCGTCGGGGACGTACTTGTTGACCCCGACGACGATGTCCTCGCCCCGGTCGACGCGGGCCTGCTTGCGGGCGGCGGACTCCTCGATGCGCAGCTTCGGCATGCCGGACTCGACGGCGTGGGTCATGCCGCCGAGCTCCTCGACCTCGCAGATCAGCTCCCACGCCTCGTCGACCAGCGCCTGGGTGAGGGCCTCGACGTAGTAGGAGCCGCCGAGCGGGTCGACCGTCCTGGTCACGCCGGTCTCGTCGGCGATGATCAGCTGGGTGTTGCGGGCGATGCGGGCGCTGAAGTCGGTGGGCAGCCCGAGGGCCTCGTCGAAGGCGTTGGTGTGCAGGCTCTGCGTGCCGCCGAGCACCGCGGCCAGGGCCTCGATGGTGGTGCGGACCACGTTGTTGTACGGGTCCTGCTCGGTGAGCGACACGCCCGACGTCTGGCAGTGCGTGCGCAGCATGAGCGAGCCCGGCTTCTTCGGCTCGAACTCCGACATCACCCGGTGCCACAGCACCCGTGCGGCGCGCAGCTTGGCGACCTCCATGAAGAAGTTCATGCCGATGGCGAAGAAGAACGACAGGCGCCCGGCGAAGGCATCGACGTCGAGGCCCTTGGCCAGCGCGGCCCGCACGTACTCCTTGCCGTCGGCGATGGTGAAGGCCAGCTCCTGCACCGCCGTGGCCCCGGCCTCCTGCATGTGGTAGCCGGAGATGGAGATGGAGTTGAACTTCGGCATGTCGGTGGCGGTGTAGGCGATGATGTCGGCCACGATCCGCATGCTCGGCTCGGGCGGGTAGATGTAGGTGTTGCGGACCATGAACTCCTTGAGGATGTCGTTCTGGATGGTCCCGGCGAGCAGCGAGCGGTCGACCCCCTGCTCCTCGCCCGCCACGACGAACATGGCCAGCACGGGGATCACCGCGCCGTTCATGGTCATCGACACCGACATCTTGTCGAGGGGGATGCCGTCGAAGAGGATCTTCATGTCCTCGACCGAGTCGATGGCCACCCCTGCCTTGCCCACGTCGCCCACCACGTTGGGGTGGTCGGAGTCGTAGCCTCGGTGCGTGGCCAGGTCGAACGCCACCGACACGCCCTGCTGGCCGGCCGCCAGGTTGCGCCGGTAGAAGGCGTTCGACTCCTCGGCGGTGGAGAACCCCGCGTACTGGCGCACCGTCCACGGCCGGTTCGTGTACATCGTGGCCCGCGGTCCCCGGGTGAAGGGGGCGAAGCCGGGGAGGGTGTCGAGCGACTCGAGCTCCTCGAGGTCGGCGGCCGTGTAGAGAGGCTTCACCGAGATGCCCTCGGGGGTGTGCCAGGTGAGCGAGTCGGGGTCGGTGCCCTTGAGCTCCTTGGCGGCCGCGGCCTTCCAGTCGTCGACGGTCGGGGGCGTCTCGTTCGAGGTCTGGTCCACGGTCCAAGACTAAGAGGACGGCCTCGGGGGTGTCATGCTGACGCCGTGCCCCCCGGTCCCGCCGCGCCGTGTGAGCCCGTGCTCGCCTTCGAGGCGGTGCGGGTGACCACCGACGACGGCGCCGAGCTGCTCCACGGGGTCGACGCGGCGGTCTGCCCGGGCACGGTGACCGTGCTGGCCGGGCCGTCCGGGGCGGGCAAGTCCACCCTCCTGCGGCTCGGGAACCGGCTCGAGGTGCCGTCACACGGCGTCGTGCGGTTCCACGGTCGCGACGTCGCCGACCTCGACCCCCTGGAGCTGCGGCGCCGGGTGGGCATGGTGTTCCAGAAGCCCGTGGTCTTCGCCGGGACCGTGCGGGAGAACCTCCACGTGGCCGACGCCCACGCCGACGACCTGTCGCTCGGGCGGGTGCTCGAGCGGGTGGGGCTGGGGGTCGCGCTGCTCGACCGGCAGGCCGATGACCTCTCGGGCGGCGAGGCCCAGCGGATGTGCATCGCCCGGGCCCTGCTGACCCGGCCCGAGGTGCTGCTCATGGACGAGCCCACGTCGTCGCTCGACCCCGCGAACCGGCGTGCCGTGGAGGCCCTGGCCCGTGAGCTGGCGGCGGAGGGGCTGGGCATCTGCTGGGTGAGCCACGACCTCGACCAGGTCCGCCGCCTCACCGACCGGGTCGTGGTGCTCGTCGAGGGGCGGGTGGCCGACGCTCATGAGGCGGCGCGGTACCTGGGTGCGGGTGACGCTCGCGGTGCGGACGATGCCGGCACGGCGCGTGACGCTCGCGGTGGCGACGATGCCGGCGCGGCGGGTGACGCCGGTGGTCGGGCGGGGGAGCGGCCGGCGTGAGCGCGACCCACATCGGCTGGAGCGGGCTGGCCGCCTCCCTGGTGCTCGTCGCCGTGGCGGTAGGCCTGTCGGGCTGGCAGCGCTTGCACCTCTCGCGCTCCGTGCTGTGGGCCTGCGCCCGCGCCGCCGCCCAGCTGTTCGTCGTCGGCTGGGCGCTGAAGCTGGTGCTCGATCCGGACGCGCCGGTGGTCTGGGCGTGGCTGTGGGTCGCCGTGATGGTGGTGTTCTCCGGCGTCACCATCCGCAACCGGGCCCGTGAGGTGCCCGGCATCTGGGCGCTCGGCACCGTCGCCATGCTCGTCGTGGTGGTCGTCTCCCTCGCCGTGATCCTCGGCTTCGGGATGTTCCCCGTCGAGGGCCGCACCATCGTGCCGTTGGCGGGGATGATGATCGGGAACTCGATGACGGCATCGGTGCTCGTGGGCCGGCGCATCGTCGGCGAGCTGCGCGACAAGCGCGACGAGGTCGAGGCCCGGCTCGCGCTGGGGCACGCCTGGCCCGACGCCGCCCGCCCGTACGTGCGCTCGGCGCTGCGCACCGCGCTGGTGCCCCAGATCGAGTCGACCAAGGCGGTGGGCCTCGTCTTCCTGCCCGGCGCCATGACCGGCCTCGTCCTCGCGGGGGTCGACGCGGCGGACGCGGTGTCGATCCAGCTGGCGATCATGTACCTGATCCTGGGGTCGGTGGCCACGAGCATCACGGTCATCGGCCTCGGGCTCACGCGGCGGCTGTTCACACCGGACCACCGGTTGCGGCGGGTGGTGCGCTCGCCGGGGTGACGACGGAGGGGCCCGGCCGTGCCGCGGTGACGGGCCACCGGGCGGGCGGGAGCCGACGGAGGCCGCTGTTCCCGGCCGGTAGCCTGGTGCGCCTATGGCCATGCGCTTCGTGATCATCGGCGGGGGACCGGCGGGCAACACCGCGGCGACCCACGCCGCCCGGCTGGGTGCTGAGGTCACGATGATCGAGAAGGACGTCGTCGGCGGGGCGGCCCACCTCTGGGACTGCATCCCCTCCAAGGCCATGATCGCCACCGGCGGCACGCTGGCCCGGATGGGCAAGGCGTCGGGCATGGGCCTGCGAGAGGTGCGGGCCGACCTCGACCTCGAGGTGCTGTCGGCGCGGATCGAGTCGATCGAGGCCCGCCTCGAGCGCTCCACCGTGGAGCTGCTCAGCAGCCAGGGGGTGCGCCTGGTGCAGGGCACGGGCCGCCTCGCCGGGCCGCGGCAGGTCGTGGCCGACACCGTCGAGGGCCCCATGGAGATCGAGGCCGACGTGGTGCTGCTCGCCACCGGCAGCCGGCCCCGCATCCCCGAGTGGGCGCCGGTCGACGGCGAGCGGGTCCTCACCACCCGCGACGCCTACCCGCCGCCCGAGCTGCCCGAGCACCTCGTGGTGGTCGGGTCCGGCGTCACCGGCGTCGAGTTCGTGCACATGTTCTCGTCGTTCGGGTGCCAGGTCACCCTCATCGTCAGCCGCCAGCAGGTGCTGCCCGGGAAGGACGCCGAGGTCGCCGCCGCGCTGGAGGAGAACTTCCTCGACCGCGGGGTGCGCCTCTACAAGGGCGCCCGTGCCGTCGGCATCGAGAAGGACGCCGACGGCGTCGCCGTGCTGTGCGACGACGGGCGCCAGGCGCAGGGCACCCACGCGCTGCTCGCCATCGGCTCGGTCCCGAACTCCGAGAGCCTCGGGCTCGAGGCGGCCGGGGTCGAGCAGCGCAGCGGCTACGTCGTGGTCGACCACAACTGCGAGTCGAACGTGCCGGGCGTCTACGCCGCCGGCGACCTCTCCGGCAAGCTGCCGCTGTCGTCGGTGGCCTCCATGCAGGGCCGCAAGATCGCCGAGCACGCCATGGGGTTCCACGGCGGCTCGAACCGCCACCTCGACTACGAGAAGGCCGCCTCGGCCATCTTCACCGTGCCCGAGATCGCCGACGTGGGCCTCGCCGAGGCCGACGCCTTCGCCGAGGGCCGCAAGATCCGCGTCACCAAGGTGCCGTTCTCGGCCAACGCCAAGGCGCTCATCGAGAACGACTCGCGTGGCTTCGTGAAGATCATCTCCGACCCGGCCACCGGCGTGATCCTCGGCGGGTCGATCGTGGGGCGGCGGGCCGCGGAGCTGATCTCGGTGATCGCCCTCGCCGTGACGGCCGGCCTGCGGGTGCAGGACATCCACGAGAGCCTGCTCGTCCATCCCACCCTCGCCGAGGCCCTCGCCGATGCCGCAGAGTGAGCCCGGTCCGGTGAGCGGACCTCGTCGGCTGCCGAAGGCCGAGGACTTCCCGCGCAGCGGTCCCTACAGCCTGGCCGCGCCGGGGCCGCGGTTCGGTGCCCGGGCGATCGACCTGGCGGTGGTGGGCCTGCCTGCGGCGATCGTGATCGCCGTCACCCTCGACCAGGTGAACGGCCAGCTCCGGCTCGACATCCCGGCCTGGCTCACCCCGGCGGCCGTCGCCCTCGGCGTGCTCTACGAGTTCGTGTCGGTCGCCTGGCGCAGCCGCACCTTGGGCAAGTGGCTGCTCGGCCTGCGGGTGGTCCGCTACACCGACGGGCAGCGACCGACGCCGCCCCAGGCGTTCCTGCGGGCCCTGGTGCCGTGGTCGGTGCTGGCCCTGCCGCTCGGTCCGTTCTCCATCGCCGCCTTCCTCGGTGTCTACGGAACCGGCATCGGCGGTGACCTGCACCGGGGCATCCCCGACCACGCCGGCGGCACCCTCGTCATCAGCACCCGCTAGGCCCGCCACCCGCGGGATCGCCCTGTCCCTGAGCCACCCGGACCCCCGCCCCCCTTCTCGTTCTGGTGGAGGTTCACCCCCGCGATCGGTGGGCAGACCTCCACCAGAACGGCTCAGGCGGCGTGGGCTCGGGTGCTGCGCCGGACCAGCCTCAGGCGGGCCAGCAGGTCGTTGCGCTGGTGCCACACCTCGTGTTCGGTGATGCGGACCAGCGACCACCCGATGGCGGCGATCCGCTTCGCCTTGGTCTCGTCGATCTCACGGTCGACGAGACCCATGTGGAAGCGGTCGCTGTCCACCTCGATGGCAAGTCGGCTGGGCGGGTCGCCGAAGTCGACGCGGGCGATGAAGCCGGCCTCGTCGTACAGCGGGAGCTGACGGTGGAGCCGCCGGAAGCCCGCTGTCTCGAGCAGCTCCTCGACCAACAGCTCGAGGTTGCTCCCAGCAGGTGCCCCCTTCGCCTCGAGCTCGTCGATGAGCCGCCGCATGAGCGCGATCCCCGGGCGACCCCGCTTCGCCAGGCGGTCGAGCGTGAGCTGCAGGCTCTCGAGGTCGAGCAGGCCCCGTGAGGTGAGGTTGTTCAGGTCGTGCCTGGTGCGCAACGGGTGCTGGGCCCCGGCGAGATCGAAGATGGTGCGCGCCGGGGTGGTCACCGGGATGCCGTCGCGGACGGTCGCGTCGGGCTCGCCGACGCAGCGCGAGGTCCGGGTGCCGCCGACGACGGGCCGGTGGACGTCGCGGCGGTGGAGGACGTCGATCGGTTCGAGGCGGTGCCCGGGGACTTCCCAGACCCATGCGGCGGACGACCGCGCGAGCAGCGCACCGTCGCCGTGGGCCAGCACCGTCGCCATCGCCGTCGCGTGATCGGTGAGGGGGGCGCCGGAGATGCGCCACACCCCCCGCCGCACCCGGTGGATCACCGCCTGGTTCCGCATCGAGGAGAGGTGCCGGTCCGTGGCGCCCAGCTCGGCTGCTTGTGCGCTGGTGAACACCCCATGCTGGCCGCGTGCCGCGGCGAAGATCGCTTGCCGTGTGGTCGTGTCCATGCCGCCAGTCCACCAGGGGGCTGTGACAGTGCAGCCTCGGCAGCCTCCCACATGCGGTTCTGGTGGAGGTCTGCCCCCGTGAACGGGGGGCAAACCTCCACCAGAACGAGAGGGAGGGGAGGGTGGGGCGGCTACTCGATGACGACGACGACGTCGCCGGAGCCGACGGAGTCGCCGGGGGCCACCTTGATCTCCTTGACGGTGCCGGCCTTCTCGGCGGTGATGTTGTTCTCCATCTTCATCGCCTCGAGCACGCACACCGTGGCGCCGGCCTCGACGTCCTGGCCGACCTCGACGAGCACCTTGACGATGGTGCCCTGCATGGGGACGGTGACCGCACCGGAGCCGCCGGCGCCGGCGCCGCCGCCGGAAGCGGCCGAGCGACGGGGACGGGCACCGGCCGCGCCGCCCGAGGCCCCGACGGCGCCGGCGGCCACCACGGCGCCGGCCTGCGACTCGGGCACGAACACCTTCACCGCGAAGCGCTTGCCGTTGACCTCGACGTCGACGTCGCGCTGGACCCTGGCCTCGCCGTCGCCCTCGGCCCCCGTGGAGGGCGCCGCGGCCACACCGGTCAGGTCGAGGGTGTCCTCGACCCACTTGGTGGAGTGCCGGGCCTCCTGGAAGTCGGCGTGCTCGAGGATGGCGATGTCGGCCGGGATGGTGGTGGCGATGCCCTCGATGCGGAACTCGCGCAGGGCCCGCAGCGTGCGGCGGATGGCCGTGGGCCGGTCCTCGCCCCAGCAGATGAGCTTGCCCACGAGGTTGTCGTAGAACTGGCTGACCGTGTCGCCCGACTCGTAGCCGCCGTCCCACCGGGTGCCGAAGCCGGCGGGCGGCACCAGCGTGGTGATGTGGCCCGGCGACGGGAGGAACTTGCCCTCGGCCGGGTTCTCCGCGTTGATGCGGATCTCGATGGCGTGGCCCGACAGCTCGATGGAGTCCTGGGTGAACGACAGCGGCTCGCCCGCCGCCACCCGGATCTGCTCGGCCACCAGGTCGATGCCCGACACCATCTCGGTGACGGGGTGCTCGACCTGGAGCCGGGTGTTCATCTCGAGGAAGTAGAACTCGCCGTCCTGGTACAGGAACTCGACGGTGCCGGCGTTGACGTAACCGCACGCCTTGGCGACCTTCACCGCCGCGTCGCCCATGGCCTGGCGGATCTCGGCGGGGAACGCCGGGGCGGGGCTCTCCTCCACCAGCTTCTGGTGGCGCCGCTGGGCCGAGCAGTCGCGCTCGGCGACCCACACGCAGTTGCCGTGGGTGTCGCCGATGATCTGCATCTCGATGTGCCGGGGCCAGGTGAGGTAGCGCTCGACGTAGCACTCGTCGCGGCCGAAGCCCTTGAGCGCCTCGCTCTTGGCCGACTCGAAGGCGTCGGGCGCCTCCTCGGCGGAGCGCACCACCCGCATGCCGCGGCCGCCGCCGCCGTAGGCCGCCTTGATGGCCACCGGCCAGCCGTGCTGCTCACCGAAGGCGATCACCTCCGAGGCGTCGGTGAGGAACTCGGTGGTGCCCGGCACGCCGGCCACGCCAGCCGCCTCGGCCGCCTTGCGGCTCGAGACCTTGTCGCCCATGACCTCGATGGCCTCCGGCGGCGGACCGATGAACTTCACGCCGATCTCGGTGATCGCCCGGGCGAAGTCGGTGTTCTCGGAGAAGAAGCCGTAGCCGGGGTGCACGGCGTCGGCGCCGCTGCGGCTGATCACGTCGAGGATGGCCTCGGTGTTGAGGTAGCTCTCGGCGGCGGTCTGGCCTCCGAGCGCGTAGGCCTCGTCGGCGAGGCGGACGTGCAGGGCGTCACGGTCGAGATCGGAGTACACGGCCACCGTGGCGATGCCCATCTCCTGGCATGCACGGATGACCCGGACCGCGATCTCGCCGCGGTTGGCGATGAGGACCTTGTTGAGCACGCCATATGGTGGCATGCGTGCAGGGGTCCTTCGCCACACGAGCCGTCGAGGGCACCCGCTTCACCGACGTGAGGCAGGTCGCCGAGACGGGCTCCACCAACCGAGACCTGCTCGCCGAGGCCGCGGCGGGCGCTCCCGAGGGGGTCGTGCTCGTCGCCGACCACCAGACCGAGGGGCGCGGTCGGCTCGACCGGACGTGGGAGGCGCCGCCCGGGGCGTCGCTGCTCGTGTCGGTGCTGCTGCGGCCCACCCTGGCCCCGCAGGACGCCTTCCTGGTCACCGCCGCGGGGGCCGTGGCGGCCTGCCAGGCGTGCAACGAGGTGGCGGGCTGCTTCCCCGGCATCAAGTGGCCCAACGACCTGGTGATCGTGGCCGGTGACCGGTTCGCCGGGCGCAAGCTGGCGGGCATCCTGGCCGAATCGGTGGTCTCCGACGGGCGGCTCGGTGCGGTCGTGCTCGGCATGGGGCTCAACGTGAACTGGCCCGAGGTGCTCCCCGCCGAGCTCGCCGACACCGCCACCGCCCTCGACCACGTGGTGGGCCACCCCGTCGATCGCGAGGCGCTGCTGGTGGCGTGGCTCCGGCACCTCGAGGGGTGGCTCGCCGCCCTCGAGACCGCGCAGGGCCGCGGGGCGCTCGTCGAGCGCGTGCGCGAGCTGTCGGCCACCCTCGGGCGCCGGGTCCGCGTCGAGCAGCCGGGCGGGTCGGTGCAGGGGCGGGCCGTCGACATCACCGAGGCCGGCCACCTCGTCGTGGCCCCCGACGGCGACGTGGAGCCGCTCGAGCTCACCGTCGGCGACGTCATCCACCTCCGCCACCACGGCTGAGCTCAGCCCGGCCAGCTGCCTCCCGAGGCCACCTCGGCCGCCTCCGCCGCCCGGTAGGCCTCGCCAGCGGCCCGGGCGAGCGGACCGTCGACCACGGGCAGGGCCCGGCCGTCGATCGAGCGCACCGGCCGCACCCCCGCCACCGACGACGACAGGAACACCTCCTCGGCCTCGACGAGCCGCTCGAGGGGGATGTCGGCCTCCTCGGCCACCCCGGCCTCGAGCAGCACGTCGCGCACCGTGCCGGGGAGGCACCCGCTCGCTCGCGACGGCGTGAGCGCCCGGCCCCGGAGCGCCACGAACACGTTGGCGGTGAGCGCCTCGCTCAGCCGACCGTGGGTGTCGCCGAGCAGGGCGTCGTCGACGCCGGCCGCGTCGATCCGGGCCTGCAGGGCCGCGGCCTCGGCGTAGCTCGTGGACTTCACACCGGCGATGGGCGAGCGCTCGTTGCGGGCCCACGGCACGGTGAGGGCAGCGACCGGGCCGCCCGTCGAGGCGATGGCACCGGCGGTGACGAGCACCGTGGGCCGAGGTCCGCGCCGCAGGCCTCCCGGTCCGGGCCCGCTGCTGACGGTGATGCGCAGTCGGGCGTCGTCGAGGTCGCACGCCGCGACGACCGCGCCCACCGCCCGCACGAGGACGCCCTCGTCGACGGGGCGGATGCCGGTGGCCTCGAGCGACCGGCCCAGGCGCGCCACGTGCCGGGCCCAGAAGCAGGGCCGGCGGCCGCGCACCACGAGCGTCTCGAACACGCCGTCGCCGATGGTGAAGCCGTGGTCGTCGACGGAGATGCCGGCGGCACCCGGCTCGATCAGCTCGCCGTCGAGCCAGGCGGCCGCCTTCACCGGGGGCTCCGGGGGGAGGCCACCGCGAGGAGGCGAGCGGCCTTCAGCTCGGTCTCGGCCCACTCGTCGGCCGCGGTGGAGTCCCACGTGACGGCGCCGCCGGTGCCGAGGCACAGCTCGCCGTCGTCGACCCAGAAGGTCCGGATGGCCACGTTCAGCTCTCCTTCGTGGCGGTCGGCGTCGACCCAGCCGACCGCGCCGCAGTAGACGCCACGGGGGACCGGCTCCAACCGGGCGATGTGGTCGAGGGCGGCCAGCTTCGGGGCGCCCGTCACCGAGCCGGGTGGGAACGTGGCGGCGATCAGCTCCGGCCAGCCCGTGCCCGGGCGCAGCTCGCCCTCGACCGTGCTCACCAGGTGCGTGAGACCGGGGTGCTCCTCCTCGGCGAGCAGCGCCGGCACCCGCACCGACCCGGGGACGCAGACCCGCCCGAGATCGTTGCGGACCAGGTCGACGATCATGACGTTTTCGGCGCGGTCCTTGGCCGTGAAGGCCCGGCCCGGCGCGGCGGTGCCCTTGATCGGCGACGAGCGCACCCGGCGGCCCCGGCGGCTGAGGAACAGCTCGGGGGAGGCCGAGGCCACCCGCACCCCGGCCTCGGGCACCTCCACCACCGCGGCGAACGGGGCCGGGTTGCCCGCGGCGAGGGCCCCGCCGAGGGCCAGCATCGACGCCTCGCGGGGGAGCGGCGCGCGCAACCGCCGGGTGAGGTTGACCTGGTAGACGTCGCCGTCGGCGATGGCGGCACGGATCCGCTCGACCCTCGAGGCGAACCCGGCGGCGTCGAGCGACGACGTCCACGCCTCGGCCGGTGGCCCCGCCCAGCGAGCGGCGGAGCGGGGCACCGCGCCGCTCGGGCGCCGTCGCTCGAACCGCGCGCACACCGGCGGCCCCTCGAAGGGCAGCACCACCGCCCACCACCCGGTGGAGTCGAGGGCGCCGAGGTCGTCGGTGACGTCGACCAGCCCGCTCGCCACGGTGCCGCCGACCACGGCGACGGAGTCGAGGTCGCGTGGCCGGTCGACGGCGGGGAGGCGGCTCACCACGCCCGTGAGCCTAGGACCGGCCGGTGCCGGGCCGGCCCGCTGCCACGATCCGGCGAGAGGGCGTCGGGTAGCGTGGCGCCGATGCCCCGCGCCCATCGGACGTGGCCCCAACGGCTGCTGCTCACCCTCAACATCGCCCTCGTTCTGCTGTGCCTCATGGCCGCCGGTGGCATCTACTGGGCCTACAACCAGGCGAGCGCGCTGCCGCGCATCGACGTGGGCGCCTCCTTGAGCCCGTCGAGCGAACCGGGCGAGCCCCAGAACATCCTGCTCGTCGGCATCGACGACGGCACCGGCCTGCAGGCCGGCGACCCCGTCCTGCGCGGCCGCACCGCCACGCTCAACACCGACACCGTGATGATCCTGCGGGTCGACCCCAAGAGCCAGCAGGCGGCGTTGCTGTCGCTGCCCCGCGACCTCTACGTCGACCTGGCCGGCGGCGGCAAGGGGCGGATCAACACCGCGCTGGCCCTCGGCGGCCCCGAGCGGCTCATCGAGACGATCAAGCAGGACTTCGGCATCCCCATCAACCACTACGCCATGGTCGACTTCCACGGCTTCGAGTCGCTGGTCAACGCCGTCGACGGCGTCCCCGTGTACTTCCGGTACCCGTCGCGCGACGAGAACACCGGCCTGTTCCAGTACGACCCCGGCTGCGTCACGCTCGACGGCGAGCAGGCCCTGGCCTATGCCCGCTCCCGCCACTTCGAGATCCAGCGCACCCCCGGCGGCAAGTGGGTCGAGGACCCCTCGAGCGACTTCGGGCGCATCACCCGCCAGCAGCAGTTCATCAAGGCGGCCCTGCGCAAGGCCGTGGCCAAGGGCGTGCGCAACCCGTTCGTGTTGAAGGACCTCGTCGGCATCGCCCAGAAGAACGTCACCCTCGACACCGAGCTCTCGATCCAGGACCTCGTCGACCTCGGCATGCAGTTCAAGGACTTCGACCCCGACCAGCTCGTGACCTACACCCCGAAGGCCAACGGCACGATGGTCGGCGCCATGAGCGTGCTGAAGCTCGACCAGGCCGGCTCCCAGCCCATCTTCGACGTGTTCCGCGGCGTCACCCCGATCCCCTCCGGTGCCGACGCCACGACGACCACCACGGCAGCGCCCTCCACGAGCGCCGCGCCGGGCAGCTCCGCCTCCACCACGGCGCCGTCCACGACGGCGCCGTCCACCACCACCACGCTCAGCGAGTTCGTCCCCCAGCCCCCCGAGGGCGAGAGCTGCGGCTGAGCGAGGGCTCGCCGCACCGACACCGACCGACACCGACAGCGAGGGGCAGGCATGGACAACCGGGTCGCAGTGATCGGGACCGGCTACGTGGGGCTGACCACCGGCGCCTGCTTCGCGCACCTCGGGCACGAGGTGACCTGTGCCGACATCGACGAGGCGAAGATCGACCGGCTGCGGCGCGGTGAGATCCCCATCCACGAGGCCGGCCTCGAGGACATCGTCAAGGAGGGCATCCAGACCGGCCGGCTGAGCTTCACCACCGACCCGGTGGCCGCCGTGCGCGACGCCCACTTCGTGTACCTGTGCGTCCCCACGCCGCAGGGCCAGGACGGCTGCGCCGACCTCACCTACCTCGAGGACGCCGCCCGGGAGGTCGCCCCCCACCTCCAGCCCGACACGATCGTGGTGAACAAGTCCACCGTGCCGGTCGGGTCGGCGAGCTTCGTGGCCCGCATCATCGGCCGCAACGACGTGCACGTGGTGTCCAACCCGGAGTTCCTGCGCGAGGGCACCGCGGTGCACGACTTCTTGAACCCCGACCGGGTCGTCATCGGCGCCGACGACCAGGGCGCCGCCATCCGGGTCGCCGGGCTCTACCTCGGCCTCCCGGCGCCGTTGATGGTCACCGACCCGGCATCGGCCGAGACCATCAAGTACGCCTCCAACGCCTTCCTCGCCATGAAGCTGTCGTACGTCAACGCGGTGGCGAACCTGTGCGAGGTCGTGGGCGCCGACGTCGCCGACGTCGTGCTGGGCATGGGCTACGACAAGCGCATCGGCCACGACTTCCTCCGCCCCGGCCCGGGGTGGGGCGGCAGTTGCTTCGTCGGCGACGAGACCGTGCTGGTCCGACGGGGGTGGCAGTCCCGCCTGGTCACCTTCGCCGACCTCTCGCGAGACGTCGAGCGGCAGGGGGTCCGGGGGCTCGAGGTGCTGGCGTGGGCGCCGGGCGACCCGGCGCCCGAGTTCTTCCCGGTCGCCGCGTTCACCGAGCGCCCCTACGAGGGTGATGTCATCGACGTCCGCACCAAGATGGGTCGGCGCGTGACCGTCACCGACGACCATCCCTTCGTCGTCGGCGACGGTGTGGAGGGACACGACGTGCGAATCCGCCTCGCCGGCGACCTGTCGACCGGCGACTGGCTGCCCTTGGCCCAAGGGGGTCCGGTCGAACCCGACCACGTCGTCCTCCACGACCTCACGACGGGCCTCGACCGGGCGGGCATCGATCCGGCGCAGGTGATCTGCCGGCTGGACGACATCCAGGCACGACGGGTCCGTGAGGTGAGTGCGGCGTTGCCGGCACCCCGCCGCTACGACGTGCGCCGCAACAGGACCCTGCGGCTCGACGAGCTCGACCGTCTGGGCCTCGACTCTGACGGTGCGCGGCTCGGCACGACCACGAACGGGACCTACGTCCCGGCGGTGATCCCTGACAGCGACGAGCTCTGGTGGGTCATCGGCCTGTTCCTCGCGGAGGGGTACGTCGCAGTCGATGGCCTCCGGCACCGTGTCGGGTGGAGCGTGCACCCGCACCTCGAGCACGACCTCGTCCGACGAGTGCGGTGCTTCTGGGAGGGCCTGGGAGTGAAGACCTCGGTCAACCGGGGTACGACGACGATGCAGGTCCAGGTGAGCTCGAGAGTGCTGGCGGCGTGGTTGACCGAGGTGCTCGTGGTCGGCACCGATTGCGCCACGAAGCGGATCCCTGACGCCGCGTGGACTCTGCCCCAGAGCCGGAAGCGGGCGTTGTTGCGCGGCCTCTGGGACGGTGACGGCTCGTGGTCGTACGTGTCGGGCGGTCCGAGCGTGTGCCTGGAGTACGGCACCGTCTCACGGGATCTCGCCGACGGGATGCTCCGGCTCCTCGGGGAGCTCGGGATCGTCGCCCGCCTGAAGGTCGGGCGGAGCGCGAAGGCGACCCGAGACGCCTACTTCCTCACCATCTCCGGCGCCGACCAGGTCGAGGCTGCGCTGTTCCTGCTGCCGGACGGCGAGCAGTTCGAGGTACGGGCCGCGCTCGGGCGGCAGAGCAAGCGGATCGCTCCTACGGGCTACAGGCGGCTCGGGAAGGGCGTCGCCTGGGTCAGGGTCGTGTCGGCCGAGCGCCGGCGTCACGAAGGGCCGGTGTACTCGCTCGAGGTGCCCGGACCGCACACGGTGGTGACCACCAACGGGCTGATCGCCCACAACTGCTTCCCGAAGGACTCGAGGGCGCTGCGGTACATGGCCCAGGAGGCGGGGTACGACTTCGCCATCCTCGACTCGGTGATCGAGGCCAACGACGAGCAGTTCGACCGGGTCGTCGCCAAGGTGGTGCACATGGCGGGCGGCGCCGTCGACGGCGTGCGGGTGGCCGCGTGGGGGCTCACCTTCAAGGCCAACACCGACGACCGTCGCGAGTCGCCGGCCATCGAGGTGCTTCGCCGGCTCATCGCCGCCGGTGCCCGCGTCACCGCCTTCGACCCCACGGTCGACGGTCCCATCCCGGAGCTGCCGGAGGTCGCCATCGCCGCCGACCCGTACGCCGCCTGCGACGGCGCCGAGCTGCTCGTCGTGCTCACGGAGTGGGACGACTTCAAGTGGGTCGACCTCGACAAGGTCGCCGAGGCGCTGGCCCAGCCCCGCATCGTCGACGCCCGCAACCTGCTCGACCGCTCCGCGGTGCGCCGGCGGGGCTTCGAGTACGACGGCATCGGTCGGAGCTGACGAGCGCGATGGCCCGCATCGTGGTGACCGGGGGAGCGGGGTTCCTCGGCTCGCACCTGGCCGACGCCCTGATCGCGCGCGGCGACGAGGTCGTCGCCCTCGACAACCTGAGCACCGGCACGACCACCAACATCGAGCACCTCTTCGGCCACGACCGGTTCAGCTTCGTGCGCCACGACGTCACCAACCACATCTGGGTCCCCGGGCCGGTCGACACCGTGCTGCACTTCGCCAGCCCGGCGTCGCCCATCGACTACCTCGAGCTGCCGATCCAGACGCTCAAGGTCGGCAGCCTCGGCACGCACAACGCCCTCGGCCTCGCCCGGGCCAAGGGCGCCAAGTTCATGCTGGCGTCCACCAGCGAGGTCTACGGCGACCCGACGGTGCACCCCCAGCCCGAGAGCTACTGGGGCAACGTGAACCCCGTGGGCCCCCGCAGCGTCTACGACGAGGCCAAGCGCTTCGCCGAGGCGATGACCCTCGCCTACCACCGCAGCCACGGCCTCGAGGTCCGCATCGTGCGGATCTTCAACACCTTCGGCGAGCGGATGCGGGCCGACGACGGGCGGGTGGTGTCGAACTTCATCGTCCAGGCGCTGCGGGGGGAGCCGCTCACCATCTACGGCGACGGCAACCAGACCCGCTCGTTCTGCTACGTCGAGGACGAGATCCGCGGCTTCCTCGCCCTGCTCGACAGCGAGCACACCGGGCCCATCAACATCGGCAACGACGGCGAGTTCAGCATGCTCGAGCTGGCCGAGATCGTGCTCGAGGTCACCGGGTCGAGCTCCCCCGTCACGCACAGGCCGCTGCCGGTCGACGACCCCATGCAGCGGCGGCCCGACCTCACGCTGGCCCGCACCCTGCTCGGCTGGAAGCCCACGATCGGCCTGCGCGAGGGCGTCGCCCGCACGGCGGAGTACTTCCGGGCCGAGATCGCCGCCGGACGGGCCTGACCGGCCGGCGGGCGGTCAGGGCGCCGCTCAGAACGGGCGGGCCTCGGCCTCGGCGCGGTTGGCGAGGTACCAGTCGAGGGTGAGCCGCAGGCCCTCGTCGAACGGCGTGCCGGCCACGAAGCCGAACCGCTCCCGCGCCCGGGTGGCGTCGACCGCTCGCCGGGGCTGGCCGTCGGGCTTGGTGGTGTCCCAGCGCACCTCGCCGTCGAAGCCGACGAGCTTCACGATGATCTCGACGAGGTCGCGGATCGGCAGCTCGCGGTCGGCGCCCAGGTTGACCGGCTCCCCGCCGTCGTAGCGCTCGGCCGCCAGCACGATGCCCTCGGCCGCGTCGTCGACGTAGAGGAACTCGCGGCTGGCCGAGCCGGTGCCCCACACGTCGATGTGGTCGGCGCCGCTCTCCTTGGCGTCGACCGCCTTCTTGATGAGCGCCGGGATCACGTGCGACACCGCCGGGTGGAACTTGTCGCGGGGGCCGTAGAGGTTGGTCGGCATCAGGTAGATGGCGCTCTGGCCGTACTGGGCCCGGTTGGCCTGCAGCTGCACGAGCTGCGCCAGCTTGGCGATGCCGTACGGGGCGTTGGTCTCCTCGGGGTAGCCCTGCCACAGCGAGGTCTCGCTGAACGGCACCGGCGTGTACTTGGGATACGAGCAGATCGTGCCGATGACGACCGTCTTGGCGGTCTCCCGCAGCCGGGCTTCGTCGAGCACGTAGGTGCCCATCAGGAGGTTGTCGAGGTACAGCTCGGCGGGGCGGGCCATGTTGGCGCCGATGCCCCCGACGCGCGCCGCCAGGTGGATCACGAGGTCGGGTTCGATGTCGGCGAACATCGCCGCCACCGCCGCCCGGTCGCGCAGGTCGTAGTCGGCGCTGGTGGGCGCCACCACGCTGCCCACCTCCCGGGTGGAGAGCCGATCGAGGACGGCCCGGCCCAGGAACCCCCGACCGCCGGTGACGAGCACCCGGCGGGTGCTCCAGAAGTCCGGGTCGGGCTGGGGGCTCATGGCGCTCATCCTACCGACGGCGTCGCGATCGCCCGGTGAGCCTGCGTGGTCGTGGGAGACTCGACGACCCATGGAGCGACCTGGCCGGGTGGCGGTCACCCTCGAGCAGTGCTGGCACGCCGTTCCCGGCGGCACGGCGCGGGCCGCGCTCGAGTCGCTGCGCGCCCTGCAGGCCCACACCGACCTCGACCTGGTGGGCGTCAGCGCCCGGCACGGCGCCCCACCGGCCCCTGCGTGGGTCCCGCCGGTGCCCGTGGCCGCGCTGCCGCTGCCTCGGCTGGCCCTGTACGAGGCGTGGCACCGGCTGCGCTGGCCGGCGGTGCAGCGGGCCACCGGGCCGGTCGACGTCATCCACGCCACGGGCATGGCCGTGCCCCCTCCGAGCGCGCCGCTCGTGGTGACCGTGCACGACCTGGCGTTCCTGCGCCACCCCGAGCAGTTCACCCGGCGAGGCGTGAGGTTCTTCCACCGGGCGCTCGAGCTGGCCCGCCGCGACGCCACCCTCGTGGTGTGCCCCTCGCAGGCGACGCTCGACGACTGCGCCGCCCACGGCTTCGAGCGTCGTCGGCTGCGCCTGGTGCCCTGGGGCATCGACGTCGTCCCCGCCAGCCCCGAGGCGGTGGCGGGGGTGCGGGCCCGCTTCGGCCTCGCCGGGCGCTACGTGCTGTGGACCGGCACCATCGAGCCCCGCAAGAACCTGCCGACCCTGCTCGACGCCTTCGCCCGGCTCGGGCGCGGCGACGTCACCCTCGTGCTGGCCGGCCCGCAGGGCTGGAACGAGGACCTCGGCAGCCGGCTCGACCGGCTCGGCGCACGGGTGCGGGCCGTCGGGTTCGTCGATCCCGACGCGCTGCAGGCCCTCTACGCCGGCGCCGACGTCTTCTGCTTCCCCAGCTTCGAGGAGGGGTTCGGCCTGCCGGTGCTGGAGGCCATGGCCCAGGGCACGGCCGTCGTCACCTCGTCGGGCACGGCCACCGCCGAGGTGGTCGGGCCGGCGGGCGTCGTGGTCGAGCCCGGCGACACCGACGCCCTGGCCGGGGCGCTGGCCCGGCTGCTCGACGACGGGGCCGAGCGCGACCGGCTCGGACGGCAGGGTCGGCAACGGGCGGTCGAGCGCTTCTCCTGGGCGTCGACCGCCGCCGGGCTGGCAGCCGCCTACCGGGAGGCGGCGGCGTGACGAAACCGGCTGGCGCGGGGTCCCACGTGCCCGAGACGCCCGAGACGCCCGAGGTGCCCGACGACGTCCGCGCACGGCTGAAGGTCGGGGTGAACCTGCTGTGGGTGGTGCCGGGCGAGGTGGGCGGCAGCGAGGAGTACACGGTCCGCCTGCTCGGGGCGCTGGCCGACCTGGCGCCCCCCGACCTCGACGTCACCCTCTACGTCAACCGCCGCTTCGGGACGGCCCACGGCGAGCTCACCGGGCGGTACCGCACCGTCGTCGCGCCGGTGAGCGGCACCTCCCGGGCGCTGCGCGTGGCGGCGGAGTCGAGCTGGCTCGCCGCCCGCACCCGTCGCGACGGCCTCGACGTGGTGCACCACGCCGGCGGCACCATGCCCGCCCTGCGCACCGCACCGGGCATCGTCACCCTCCACGACCTGCAGCCCATCAGCCACCCCGAGCGCTTCGGGTTGGTGAAGCGCCTCTACATCCGAGCGATGGCCCCGCGGTCGCTGCGCGCCGCCGCCGCGGTGGTGTGCCTCACCGGGTTCACCGCCGGCGACGCCGTGCACCTGGCGGGCGTCGATCCCGCTCGCGTGCGCCTGGTGCCGTGCGGCGTCGACGACCCCGGCCCCGGGCCCGACCTGCTCCTGCAGGACGCGCTGCTCGAGCGCTACGGGCTCGCGGGCCGGCCCTACGTGCTGTACCCCGCCATCACCTACGCCCACAAGAACCACGAGACGCTGGTGGCCGCCATGGCCCGGCTGGCGCCGGACCGCCCCGACCTGCGGCTGGTGCTCACCGGCGCCGAAGGGCCCTACGAGGCGGTCGTGCGGGCGGCGGCGGAGGCCTACGGGGTCAGCGGCCGGGTCGTGCGCCCGGGGCGGATCCCCGAGGCCGACCTCGACGTCCTCTACCGCCGAGCTGCGCTGCTCGCCTTCCCCAGCCGCTACGAGGGCTTCGGGCTCCCCGTGCTGGAGGCCATGGCGAGGGGCTGCCCGGTCGTGGCCAGCGCGGTGGGCGGCCTGCCCGAGGTCGCCGGCGACGCCGCCGTGCTGGTCGACCCGCTCGACGCCGCGGCCTGGGCCTCGGCGATCGCCGACCTGCTCGACCACGCCGGACGACGTACGGTGCTGGCTCGCCGCGGCGCCGAGCGCGCCCACCACTTCCGCTGGCCCGACTCCGCCGAGGCGCTCGCCCTCGCCTACAGGGAGGCGGCCCGGCGGCCGCTCCACCCGACCAGCGAGGAGACCGGGTGAACCTCGTCGTGCTGTGCCCCCACTTCGCTCCCGACGTCGCCCCCACCGGCGACGTGATGACGCGCATCGCCATGGAGCTCGTGGAGCGGGGCCACCGCCTGCACGTCGTCACCTCGCTCCCGTGGTACCAGCGCCACGCCCTCGAGCCGGGCTGGGAGGGCCAGCTGGTGCGGGGCGAGGTCACCGAGTGGGGCCGCGTCAGCCGCGTCCACCCGTTCCCCACCGACAAGCGCAACATCCCGGCCCGGGCCCTCGCCTTCGGCGGCTTCACCGCCCTGGCCACCGCGGTGGGCTCGGCCTCGTCGCTGCGGCCTGACGCCGTGCTGGCCATGTCGCCGCCGCTGACGCTCGGCCCCGCCGGGTGGCTCGTCGCCGGGGCCCGCCGCGTGCCGCTGGTGTTCAACATCCAAGACGTCTTCCCCGACGTCGCGGTCGAGCTGGGCCTGCTGCAGGGGCGCCGGGCCATCGCCGCGGCCCGCTGGCTGGAGCGCACCACCTACCGGCTCTCCGACGCCGTCACCGTCCTCTCCGACGACCTGGCCGACAACGTGCGGGAGAAGATCACCGACGGGCTGGCGCCGGACCGGGCCACCGCCGAGGCGTCCAAGGTGCGGGTCATCCCCAACTTCGTCGACACCGACCGCATCCGCCCCGACGGCCGGGAGACGTCCTACCGGGCCGAGTTCGGCCTCGCCGGCAAGCAGGTCGTGATGTACGCCGGCAACGTCGGGTTCTCCCAGTCGCTCGACCTGGTGCTGCTCACCGCCCGGTCGTTCGCCGTGACACGGCCGGAGGTGGTCTTCGTGATCAACGGCGGGGGAGCGGCGCGGCCCGAGCTGGAGGCGGCGGCCGCCGACCTGCCGAACGTCCGGTTCGTCGACATGCAGCCCGCCGAGCGCCTCCCCGAGGTGCTGGCCTCGGCCGACGTGCACGTGGTGCCGCTGAAGGCCGGGCTGGCGTGGTCGAGCGTGCCGTCGAAGCTGTACTCGATCCTGGCCGCCGGCCGCCCCATCGTCGCCAGCGTCGACGAGGGAACCGAGGTCGCCCGCACGGTCGAGCGCGCCGGTGCCGGGCTGTCGGTGCCGCCCGACGACCCGGCCGCCTTCACCGCCGCCGTCGGCCGGCTCCTCGACGAACCCCACGCCGCGGCCCAGATGGGCGCGTCGGGCCGCCGCTTCGTGGAGGGCTGGGCGTCGCCCGCCGCCGTGGCCGCGGCCTACGAGGACCTCTTCTCGGAGCTGACGGCCCGTGGCTGACGCCGGTCAGCGGCCCGGGGCGGCCGGCTCGCCGGCGCGGGGTCGGTGCGCCGAGGGCGCGCGCGCCGCCCGCTAGCCTCTGGCGCCTATGGGGAAGGCATCCTCGTCCAAGAAAGTCGCACGAGCGGCGCGTGCCGGTGGGCGCTCGGCCCAGGGGCCGAAGCGCCAGCTGGGCTATCCGATCGCCGTCGCCGCCATCCTGGTGGTCGGCGTCATCGTGGTGATGTTCGCCCGGGGCACGAGCTCCACGGCAGCGGCGGAGAGCCCGACGGTGGCCGACCACTGGCACGCCGCCTACGGCATCTACGTCTGCGACGCCTTCCTGCCGAACCTCACCGACCAGGTCACCGACACCACCGGCCTGCACACCCACGGCGACGGCGTCGCCCACATCCACCCGTTCAGCGGCGCCGCCGCCGGTGCCAACGCCACCCTGGCCAAGTGGGGTGAGACCACCGGGGTCACGTTCAGCTCCGACGGCTTCACGGTGAACGGCACCACCTACCAGGACGGCCACGACTGCAATGGCCAGCCCGCCACCGTGTCGCTCCACGTCTGGCCGGCCGACGACAAGTCGGCGACGCCCCGGGTGATCGACGCCGCCGACATCGGCAAGTTCCGCTTCGACCAGGACCGGCTCTCGCTCACCCTCGCGGTGGTGCCCGAGGGCACCGACGTGCCCCGACCGGCGAGCGAACCGGAGCTCGACCAGCTCTCCGACGTCCCGGGCGCCACCTCGACCACCACGGCCCCGTCGAGCACCGCCCCGGCGACCGGCTCCCCCGACACCACGGCGGCCGGCTCCCCCGACACCACGCTGGCAGGCGGCCAGTGAAGGCGGTCGTCCTGGTCGGCGGGTTCGGCACGCGGTTGCGGCCGCTGACCTGGACGACACCGAAGCAGATGCTGCCCATCGTCGACCGGCCCATGATCGAACGGGTCGTGGGGGCGCTCGGCCGTCACGGGGTCACCGACGCCGTGCTCTCGCTCGGCTACCGCCCCGACGCCTTCATCGACGCCTACCCCGACGGGCGCTGTGCCGGCGTCGAGCTGCACTACGCGGTCGAGCCCGAGCCCCTCGACACGGCCGGCGCCGTGCGCTTCGCCGCCACCTCGGCCGGCATCGCCGACACCTTCATCGTGGTGAACGGCGACGTGCTCACCGACCTCGACGTCACGGCCCTGTGGGACTTCCATCACGAGAAGGGCGCCGAGGGCACCATCGCCCTCACCCCCGTCGACGACCCGTCGCGCTACGGGGTGGTCCCGATCGACGACAAGGGGCGGGTCACGGCCTTCGTCGAGAAGCCCCCGCCCGGCACCGCGCCCACGAACTGGATCAACGCCGGCACCTACGTGCTCGAGCCGTCGGTCGTCGAGCGCATCCCCGGCGGGCGCAAGGTGTCCATCGAGCGGGAGACGTTCCCCGCCATGGTCGGCGAGGGCACCCTGTACGCGCTCCACAGCGACGCCTACTGGGTCGACGCGGGCACGCCCAACACCTACGTCGAGGTCCAGCTCGACCTGATCGACGGCGTCCGTGGCGGTGGCGAGCTGGCCGTGCACCCGAGCGCCGCCATCGCGCCGAGCGCGGTGGTCGACCACTCCGTCGTCATGGCCGGGGTCACCATCGGCGAGCACAGCGTCATCCGCGACTCCATCGTGCTGCCCGGTGCCCGCCTCGACCCCCGCGTGCTGGTCGACGGCTCGGTGATCGGCCCCGAGGCCCGGATCGGCGAAGGAGCCGTGCTGTCCGGCATGACCGTGATCGGCGCTCGCTACGAGGTCCGGGCCGGTGCCCACCTCGACGGCGCCCGACTGCCCGAGGAGGGCTGAGCAGTGCACACGCTCGTCACCGGCGGCGCCGGCTTCATCGGATCCACCCTCGTCGACCGGCTCCTCGCCGACGGCCATTCGGTGGCGGTCGTCGACAACCTCTGGAGCGGCAACACCGCCAACCTGGCGCCGGCCGCGGCCGCCCACGGCGACCGGCTGCAGGTGCACCACCTCGACGTGCGCGACCCCGGGGTGGCCGACGTGATGGCGGCGGCTCCCCCCGAGGTCGTCTTCCACCTGGCCGCCCAGGCCGACGTGCGGGTGTCGGTGGCCCGCCCGCTGTTCGACGCCGACGTCAACATCATGGGCAGCCTCAACGTGTTCGAGGCGGCCCGCCGGGTCGGCGTGCGCAAGGTGGTGGTGGCCTCCAGCGGCGGCACCATCTACGGCGAGCCGGCCCCCGAGGCGCTCCCGGTCGACGAGTCGCACCCGCAGCGGCCGGTGTCGCCCTACGGGGTGGCCAAGAAGGTGGTCGACGACTACCTCTACGCCTACAAGTGCCTGCACTCGCTCGACTTCGCGGCCATGGCCCTGGCCAACGTGTACGGCCCCCGGCAGGACCCCAACGGCGAGGCCGGCGTGGTGGCGATCTTCGCCGCCCGGCTGCTCGCCGGGGAGCCGTGCACCGTCTACGGCGACGGCGAGCAGACCCGCGACTTCGTCTACGTCGACGACGTGGTCGACGCCTTCGTGCGGGCCGCCGACCGAGGCGAGGGCGTGCTGTGCAACATCGGGACGGGCGTCGAGACCTCCGTCAACCGGCTCTACGAGGCCATGGCCACCGCCGCCGGCTTCGACGCCCCACCGGTGCGGGCTCCCGCCCGAGCCGGCGAGCTGGCCCGCTCGGCGCTCGACCCTTCCTACGCCGGCGAGGTGCTCGGCTGGAAGCCGACGACCAGCCTCGAGGACGGCACGGCCGCCGTCCTCGACTGGTTCCGCTCCCGGGCCTGACACTCCTCGCCTTCCCGAAGCTGGTTCCGATCGTTCCGGGAACCGGAACGATCGGAACCAGCTTCGAGGGGCGGGGCCGCGTGATCTGCCGGGGGCGCTCCGCTGGCGATCAGCGGAACAGGTCCTCCTGGGGGCGGCGGACGATCTCGTCGCGGACGCTGCCGTCGCGCAGCCAGGCGGGGTCGACCCCTCGCACCACGGCGGCGGGGATGCCGCTCGACTTGCCCATCACCAGCTCGGCCGCCGCCGCGATCTCGTCGACGACCGCCACCTCGGTCACCTGCATCTCCCGGCCGAGGGCGTCGGGCGTGCCCCGCAGGTCGACCACTCCCGCCACGCCGGCGCAGCCGATCGCCACGTCGGTGACGCCCCGCCGCCAGGTGCGGCCGAAGGTGTCCGAGACGATCACGCCCACCTCGACACCGGCCCGGTGCCGCAAGCCGTCGCGCAGGCGCCGGGCCGACCGGTCGGCGTCGACGGGGAGCAGCGCGGCGTAGCCCCGCTCGACGTTCGACAGGTCGATGCCGGCGTTGGCGCACACGAAGCCGTGGGCCGTCTCGCTGATCACGAGATCGCCCCGGCGGCGCAGGACCCGCACCGACTCGCGTTCCACCAGTGGCTTGTGGGAGAGAGGGTCGTCGGGATCGACGGGCACCAGGCGGTCCTCGGCCTTGGAGACCACCTTCTGGGTGACCACCACCACGTCGCCGTCGGCCAGCGCCGTGCCCTCGCCGCGGCGGGCGGCGTCCGCGATCAGCCCGGCCAGGTCGACGCCGGGCGTGACCTCCGGGATGCCCTCCAGGCCGAAGATGGTGAGCCGGCTCATGAGATGGCCTCCGCTCCGACGGCGGCGAGGGTGGTGCGGGCCAGCGTGGCGGCCGCCTCGGGGGTGCGCATGACGGTGGGCGCGACCACGCAGCGCACCCCTTCCGCCTCCACCTCGTCGGCCCGGTCGGCGTCGGCCTCGTCGATCACCAGCACCGAGGCCACCTCGGCGTAGAGGCGGGCCACACCGACGACGCTCGCCTCGTGGCCCAGCTCGGTGAGCATGCGGTCGGCAGGGCCCTTGAGCGCGGCGCCGGCCACGATGGGGGAGACCGCCGCGACGTGCGGGCGGCGGGCGGCCACGGCCTCGCGCACCCCGGGAACGGCCAGCACCGGGCCGATGGAGACGACGGGGTTGGACGGTGCGATCACCACGGCCTCGGCCGCGGCGAGGAGCTCGAGCACACCCGGGCTCGGACGGGCGGTGTCGGCCCCCTCGAAGCGGACGGCGGCGACGGGCACGGAGTGGTGGCGCTGCACGAAGTACTCCTGGAAGCCGATCTCGGTGCCGGCCGGCAGCCCGAGCGGCTGCGGCCCGGCGTCGTCGGCGGCGAGGGTGACCATGGTGCGCAGCGGGTCGCACGTCACGGGCACGATCGAGAGCTCCAGGCCCCATGCCGTGGCGATCTCGGCGGTGACGGCGGCGAGGTCGGCCCCCTCGGCCAACCGCTGGGTGCGGTAGAGGTGGGTGCCCAGGTCGCGGTCGCCGAGCCCGAACCAGCTCAGGCCGCCGTAGCGCTCGAGCATCTCCCGGGCCTGCCACGTCTCGCCGCTGAGCCCCCAGCCCGTCTCGGTGTTGATGGCGCCCGCCAGGGTGTAGGTGACCGTGTCGAGGTCGGGGGAGATGTGCAGCCCGTGCAAGACGAGGTCGTCGCCCACGTTGACCACGGCGGTCAGTTCGGCGGGCGGGACCACCTGCACGAGCCCCGACAGCATGCGGGCCGCGCCCACCCCGCCGGCCAGGGTGACGATCACCGGCGGGTCAGGCGAGGTTGCGCTGCTGGCGGGCGACGAGCTCGAGGTCGGCCTCGACCATCATCTGCACCAGCTCCGGGAACGACGTGCGGGGCTCCCACCCGAGGACCTCTCGCGCCCGGCTGGCATCGCCCACCAGGAGGTCGACCTCGGCGGGGCGGAAGAACCGCTCGTCGATCACGACGTGGTCCTGCCAGGCCAGGTCGACGTGGCCGAACGCCAGCTCGCAGAACTCCCGCACCGAGTGGGTCTCGCCGGTGGCCACGACGTAGTCCTCGGGCTGGTCTTGCTGGAGCATCCGCCACATGGCGTCGACGTAGTCGCCGGCGAAGCCCCAGTCGCGCTGGGCCTCGAGGTTGCCGAGCCGCAGCTCGCGCTCGAGGCCGAGCTTGATGCGGGCGACGCCGTGGGCGATCTTGCGGGTCACGAACTCCAGGCCCCGCCTCGGGCTCTCGTGGTTGAAGAGGATGCCGGAGTTGGCGTGCATGCCGTAGCTCTCGCGGTAGTTCACCGTGATCCAGTGGCCGTAGACCTTGGCGACCCCGTAGGGGCTGCGGGGGTAGAACGGCGTGATCTCCCGCTGGGGCACCTCCACCACCTTGCCGAACATCTCGCTGGAGCTGGCCTGGTAGACGCGCACGTCGTGGTCGACCAGCCGGATGGCGTCGAGCAGGCGGGTGACGCCGAGGGCGGTTGTCTCACCGGTGAGGACGGGCTGGCCGAAGGAGGTCTGCACGAACGACTGGGCCGCCAGGTTGTAGACCTCGTCGGGCCGGTGGTTGCGCAGGATCTGGATCATGGAGACCTCGTCGAGGAGGTCGCCGGGCACCAGCTCGAGGTGGTCCTGCAGGTGGCCGATCCGCTCGAAGTTCAGGGTGGAGCTGCGCCGGACCATCCCGATGACGTGGTAGCCCTTCTCGAGGAGGAGCTCCGCCAGGTAGGAACCGTCCTGACCGGTGATGCCGGTGATGAGTGCGCGCTTCGTCATGGGACCAATCCGTGGGTGTGGCCGGCGGACCGGCAGGGGAGACCGGGCAATCCTACGGCCTGGCGCGCGGGGCCCGGCCTGACCGTCGCCGCGGGCGGGCTCACCCCACCGACGCCGACACGAGGGCCCGGCGCTCGGCCAGCACGTCGGCGAGGGTCTGCGCCAGCGGGATCTCGGGCTCCCACCCGGTGGTCTCCCGCAGCTTCGTGGGGTCGCCGCGCAGCACCGGGGTCTCGACCTGGCGTTGGAGGGACGGTTCCGGCTCGAGCCGCATGGGCCGCGCCGCCATGGCGACGAGCTGCTCGGCCAGCTCGCCGATCGACAGGTCGGTGCCGGTGCAGACGTTGTAGGCCTCGCCCGGGGTGCCGTGCACCACCAACAGGCGGTAGGCCCGCACGACGTCGCGCACGTCGGTGATGTCGCGGCGGGGGGTGAGGTTCCCGACCGGCACGACGTCGGTGCCGTCGAGCTCGTTGCGGGCGATGCGCTCGGCCAGGGCGGGGGCGACGAAGCGGGTCGTCTGGCCCG
Organism: Actinomycetes bacterium; assembly: GCA_029782145.1. Lineage (GTDB taxonomy): Bacteria > Actinomycetota > Acidimicrobiia > Acidimicrobiales > Acidimicrobilacustridaceae > CAMFLJ01. The sequence continues at coordinate 254,651 of JAKOVH010000013.1, forward strand.
GCCCGAGGTGGTTGAACGCCCGGATCCGCAGCACCTCGAGCTCGTAGCCCAGCCACGCCTGCAGCCCGAGCTGGTCGGCGGCGATCTTGCTCGCCGCGTAGGGGGTGACCGGGCGGAAGGGGGCGTCCTCGGTGATGGGCAGCTCGTCGGGACGGACCCGGCCGTAGACGTCGGCGCTGCTGACGGCCAGCACGCGCGGCGAGCCGTGGGCGGCGCAGGCGTGCAGCAGGTTCAGCGTGCCCACGGCGTTGGCCTCGAAGGCCTCCCGGGGGTGGTCCCACGACGCACCCACGTCGCTCCACCCGCCGAGGTGGTACACGACGTCGGGTCGCACCTCGGCCAGCGTGGCCTCCACCGCCGGGGCGTCGAGCAGGTCGGGCCCGTCGCGCCGGTCGACCCCGACGACGTGGTCGCCCATGGCGGTGAGGTGGGCGCAGAGGTGCTGGCCGACGAAGCCGGCCGAGCCGGTGACGAGCGCCTTCATCGAGTGCGGTGGGTCCCCCGAGACGTGGTCCCGGGCCGACTCCCGGGAGCGGGAGGCCTCAGCCTAGGACAGCGCGAGCCGTCGGCCCTCGCTGGCCCGCCGGTAGAGCGCCACGAGCTCGTCGACCGTGCGGTCCCACGAGAACGCCGCCAGCCGCGCCTGGCCGGCGCGCACGACGTGCGCGCCCCGGGCCTCGTCGCCGAGCACGGTGGCGAGGGCGGCGGCCACGTCGTGCGGGTCGCCCGGCTCCGCCCACTCGGCGGCGTCGCCCAGGACCTCGGGCAGCGCGCCGACGCGCGTGGCGACGACGGGGGTGCCGGCGGCCAGCGCCTCGAGCGGGGGCAGCCCGAACCCCTCGTAGCGCGACGGGTAGGCGACCACCTGGGCGCCGCTGAGGAGGGCTTCCCGCTCGGCGGGCGTCACCCACCCGAGCCGGCGGACCCGGGCCCGCGACGCGCTGCGGGCGACGGCGTCGGTGACCGCGTCGGCTCCCCACCCGTCGGGGCCGGCGAGCACCAGGTGCAGCTCCGGGTGGTCGGCCGCCAGCTCGTCGAAGGCTCGCACCAGCGTCGGCAGGTCCTTGCGAGGCTCGAGGGTGCCGAGGGCGAGCACGTAGCGGTCGGCGCCGGCGACGCGCCGCCCGTGGGCGGCCAGCTCCGCCCGCCGGGCAGGGTCGGTCGGTCGAGGGGCGCCGTTCGGTATGGCCACCACCCGCTCGGGGTCGGCACCGAAGGCGTCGACCACCTCGGCGGCGACGAAGCGCGACACGGTGTGCACCCACGCGCCCCGCCGGAGGGCGCGGCGCAGCAGGGCCGGCACCTGCAGCACGTCGGCCGTGCACATCTCCGGGTAGCGGACGCAGGTCAGGTCGTGGACCGTGACCACCTCGGCCGCCCGCCGGGCCGGGGGCACGACGAAGTTGGGGCCGTGGACGACGTCGACGGGGCCGGTCCACCACTCGACCGGCGGCCGGTCGGCCCGCATCCAGCACCAGCGCAGCGGTCGGGCGACCATCGGCCGGCGCGCCACCCGCACTCCGGCCGGCACGTCGGCGGCCATGGCGCGCGCGCCCCGCCGGGTCACCGCGAAGGCGGTCACCTCGACGTCGGGACGGCGGGCCAGCCGGCCGAGCACCTCGGCGGTGAAGGTGCCCACGCCCGTGCGCGCGCCGATGAGCGAGGTGGTGTCGAGGGCGAGCCGCACGGGCCGGAGCTCAGCGGTGGTGGGTGAGGTGGCGGACGAGGCGCCCGACGTCGTCGGGCGTCGGCGGGAGGCCGACCCCCAGCGCCTTCTCGAGCTCGCGACGCTGGACCTGGAGCCGCTGGAAGCCGAGGATCCCGAGCCCCAGACCGGTGTAGACGACGTCGCGAGCGCCCTGGCGCAGGTCGTCGATCGTGTCCGGTGCCATCGGCCCAGCGTAGACGGGGTGGAGCCGGCCGGGACCACCGGAGGACTAGCCTCGCCGGTCGTCGTGACTGACCCGCAGACCTCCCCGACGCGCCCCGCCGCAGACCCCGGCGGCGGTCTCGACGAACCGCCCGGCCCCGCACCGGCCGTCGTCGTGACCATGGTCGCCCACGACCCGGGCTGGTGGTTCGAGGAGACCCTCGCGAGCGTCGCCGCCCAGGACTACCCGAACGTGTCGGTGCTCGTCGTCGACACGGCGAGCGCCGACGCCGACGCGCTGCGCGACCGGGTGGCGGCGGTGCTGCCGGAGGCGCACCTGCGGCGCCTGGAGCGCAACGCAGGCTTCGCGGTCGCCGCCGACGAGGTGCTGACCGCCGTGCAGGGCGCGGCGTTCCACCTATTCTGCCACGACGACGTGCGGCTGGCGCCCGACGCGGTGCGCCAGCTGGTCGAGGAGGCGTACCGCTCGAACGCCGGCGTGGTCGGCGCCAAGGTCGTCGAGTGGTCCGACCCCCGCCGGCTGCTCTCGGTGGGCATGGGCGCGGACCGCTACGGCCAACCCATCAGCTACGTGGAGCGGGGCGACCTCGACCAGGGCCAGCACGACGCCGTCCGCGACGTGTTCTACGTGCCCGGCTCGGCCACCCTGGTGCGCGCCGACCTGTTCGAGGCCATCGGCGGCTTCGACCGGGAGATGACCTTCCACGGCGAGGACCTCGACCTGTGCTGGCGGGCCCACGTCGCCGGCGCCCGGGTGGTCGTCGCGCCCGCGGCGCGGGTCGCGCATCTCGAGGCCCTGGGCGCCCGCCGGCCGGTCGACGACCGGCGCCGGCTCCAGCAGCGCCACCGCCTGCGGGCCATGCGGGTCTCGTCGTCGTTCGCCACCCGCCTGGTGGCCACCCCCGTGGCGATGGTGCTGGCGCTCATGGAGGTGCTCCAGTCGCTCGCCCTCGGGCGCCTGCGCCACGCACGCGACATCGCCTCGGCCTGGACCTGGAACGTCGCCCACTCCGGCTCGGCCCGCCGGCGCCGCCGACTGCTCGCCGCCCACCGCCGGGCCCCCGACCGCGACGTCCGCTCGTTCCAGGGTCGGGGGAGCGCTCGCTTCTCGGCGTTCGTGAGAGCGCAGGTGGGCCGCGACGAGAGCGGCCGGCGCGACTTCGTGTCGAACCTGCGAGCGTCGCGGGCGACCACCTCGGTGGTCGTGTGGGGGCTGGTCGTGCTGTTCCTGCTGCTCGGCAGCCGCGAGCTGCTCGGCGGCGGCATCCCCGCGGTCGGCGGGTTCCAGCCGTTCCTCGGCCCGGGACAGATGCTGACGCGCTGGATCAGCGGCTACCAGGCCGTCGGACTGGGCTCCACCGACCCCGCGCCGACCGGCCTCGGCCTGTTCGGCGCGCTCGGGGTCGTCTTCCTCGGCGCCGTCGGCGTGCTGCGAGGCGTGCTCATCCTCGGCCTGTGGCCCCTCGGGGCCGTCGGCCTCTGGCGGTTCACCAAGCCCGTCGGCTCCCGCCGGGCGCGAATGGTGGCCATGGTCACCTACGTGATCATCCCCCTGCCCGCCAACGCCATGGCCGGGGGCGGATGGGGCGGGCTGGTCGCCTACGCCGCCGTGCCCTGGATGCTCAGCCAGCTCGCCGGCGCCTCCCAGCTGGCGCCGTTCGGCGCGGTGGGCGGCAGCGCCGGTCCCGGCGTGCGCCGGCGGCCCCTGGTGCACCGGGTGCTGGCCGTCGGGGCCATCACGGGCCTCGCCGCGGTGGTCGAGCCGTCGGTCGTGGTGGTGCTGGTCGGCTGCGCCGCCGCGCTCGTCGTCGGTGGGCTGCTCGCCGGCCAGCTGGCGGGAGCCGGTCGGGTGCTCGTGGTCGGCGTGGCGGGGGCGGTGGTGGCGGTGGTCTTGCAGCTGCCGTGGAGCCTCTCCGCGGCCCGCGGGTGGGATGCCGTGGTGCCGGCGGGCTCCAACGGCGGCTTCGGCCTCGACCTGTCCGAGGTGCTGCGCTTCGCCACCGGCCCGTTCGGCAACGGGCTGCTCGGGTGGGCGATCCTCGTCACGGCCCTGCTGCCGCTGCTGATCGGACGCCGGTGGCGCCTGGGCTGGGCGGTGCGCGGCTGGCTGCTCGCGGTGGCCGGCTTCGGTGTGGCCTGGGCCGCCGGCCAGGGGTGGGTCGACAGCGGGCTGCCGTCGCCGGAGGTCGTGCTGGCCCCCGCCGCGGCGGGTCTGGCCCTCGCCGCCGGGCTGGGCATGGCCGCCTTCGAGGTCGACCTGCCCGACTACCACTTCGGTTGGCGCCAGATCGTGTCGCTGCTCGCCGGTGCCGCGTTCGTGCTGGCCCTGCTGCCCGCCCTGACCAGCACCCTCTCGGGGCGCTGGGACCTGCCTCGCGGCGACTACGACCGTGCCCTCGCCTTCCTCGACCAGCCGGTCGACGCGCAGATGTCGCGGGTGCTGTGGCTCGGCGACGCCGGGGCGCTGCCCCTCGGCGCGTGGCGCCTCGACGCCCCCGCGGTCGACGACCTCGGCCCGGACCGCACCCTGGCCTTCGCCACCACGGCGGCCGGCACCTCGTCGATCGCCGAGCACTGGGCCGGCGCCGAGGGCGCGGCGTCGAACCTCGAGTCGGCCCTGCAGGTGGCGGCCGCCGGGGGCACCACCCGGCTGGGGGCCCTGCTCGCACCCATGGCCGTGGAGTACGTGGTCGTGCCGTTGGGCCCGGCGCCCGACCCCTACGCCCGCGACCGCACCTACATGCCGAGCAACCTCCTCGCCGTGCTCGACGGCCAGCTCGACCTCGACTCGCTCACAGTGAACCCCGGTGTGCGCGTCTACCGCAACGCGGCCTACGGGCCGTCCCGGGCCCTGCTGCGGCCCGACGCGCGCATCCCGGCCGGTGGCGAGGCCCTCTCCGACCGGGTCGTCCCCGGGCTGGCCAAGGCGCCGGCCGTCCTGGCCGACGTGCAGGGCTACGCCCACTGGGCGGGATCGCTCGACACCGCCGGGCAGCTGTACGTGGCCGACGCCGGCGACCGCTGGCGGCTGGAGGTCGACGGGAGCTCGGTGGCGGCCACCGACGCCCTCGGCTGGGCCCGCACCTACGCCGTGCCGTCCGGCGGCCGGGCCACCCTGCGCTTCGACACACCCCTCACCCGGTGGCTGGCGCTGGCCGGCCAGGTCGCGCTGTGGGCGCTCGTGCTCACCTACCTGCTGCGGGTCCGGGTGCGGGAGGACGAGCGCATCGACCTGGGCGCTGAGCCGGTGCCCGGCGACGCGGGCGGGGAGCGACGCCACGTCGTCGTGGCGGCCGACGGGGCCGACGTCGACGACGCGCCGGCGGCCGACGCCGAGCTGCCCACCATGGCCGTCCCCGTCGTCACCGCCGAGCCCCCGGTCCGCCGCGGCCGACCCGGCGGGCGGCGCCGTCGCACCGATCGGAGCGACGAGAGGAGCTCGACGTGACCCGCGCCCTGCGGCTCCCGACCCTCGTGCTGCTGCCGGTGCTGGCGGTGCTGGCCCTCGTCGCCGAGGCCGGCCGGTCCGACGCGCCCAGCTCCCAGGCCCGCCTGTCGGAGATGACCCCGACGGCGGCCGCCCCGGGCACGCCCAGCTCGACGTGGTACTGCGCCGCCGGCTCGGCGACGGGGGCGGCCAGCGGGCTCGCCGAGCAGCGGGTGATCGTGTCGAACACCTCCGACACCACGGCGCGGGGCACCATCACGGTCGTGGGCGAGGACGGCACCACCGCGGCGGTGCCGCTGTCGCTCGGGGCGCACAGCCGCACCACCGTCCTGCTCAGCGACCACGTCAAGTCCCGCTGGGCGGCGGCCCTCGTGGAGGTGTCCGACGCCCAGGTGGCGGTGGCCCAGGACCTGGTGGGCCCGGCCGGGCGGTCGGCGTCGGCGTGCGCGTCGGCGGCCAGCGCCAACTGGTACTTCCCGTCGGGCACCACCCGTGCCGGCAGCGGCATGTGGATGGCGTTGTACAACCCGTTCCCGGGCGAGGCCACGGTCGACCTGAGCTTCGACACCGACGACGGCGCCCGCTCGCCCCAGGACTTCCAGGGGCTCGTGGTGCCCGGGGGGCGCGTCGTGGTGGTCGACGTCGCCGCCGCGGTGACGCTGCGCGAGCACGTGGCCACCACCGTCAGCACCCGCAACGGGCGGATCATCGCCGAGCAGCTCCAGACGACCGACGGGCGCGACGGCACACCGAAGGGCCTCACCGCCACGGTGGGGGCCACCACCCCCGCCCCGACGTGGACGTTCCCGGCCGGCGCGGCCGACAACGGGGCCGAGACGGTGTCGCTGTTCAACCCGGGCGAGGCCGACACCGAGGTGTCGGTGCAGGTGCAGCTGGCCGACCCGGCCACCAACGGCTCCGTGGAGCCGTTCGAGGTGCGGGTGCCCGCCCACCGCTTCGCCGTGGTCGACGTGGCGGCCGACGGGCGGGTGCCTCGCGGGGTCGCCCACTGGCTCGTCGTGCGCTCCGCCGACGGGTCGAAGATCGTGGCCGAGCGAGCGCAGGGCGGCGACGGCGGCAAGGGCCTCACCTACACCGTGGGCCTCCCCGTGGTCGCCACCGAGTGGGTCACGCCCCTGTCCGGTGGCACCTCGTCGGCGCTGGCGATCGTGAACCCCTCGGCCACCTCGACCGCCACGGTGAGCGTGCGCCGTCAGGCTCGCGGCCAGGTGCAGGACCTGCCCGGCGCGGGCAGCGTGGTCATCCCGCCGGGGGAGTGGGCGCTGATCGAGCGCCTGCCCGCGGAGGTCTCGGGCGGCGACACGTCGTTCCTCGTGGCGTCCGACCAGCCCGTCGCCGTGGGGCAGTGGTTCGTCGTCTCCCGGCCCGACGACGTCTCGTCGCCCGTCGGGGTCCCCGTCATGGGCACCCAGTCGCTGCCCGTCGACGTCATCGGGCCGCAGGTCGCGAGCGCCACGCCCGACGCGCCGGCGTCGCGCACCGACACCCCGGCCGACAGCGCCTCGGTGCCCGCCGGCGACACCGCCACGACGGGGGGCTGACCGCGGTGGAGCGCCTGGTCGTGGCCGCGGCCCTCGTGGCCGTCGCCGTGGTGGTGGCCCTGGTGGTGCAGCGGCGCCGGCCGGCGCCGCCGTCGGGTCCCGAGTGGCACGTGCCGGCCCAGCTCGACCGGACCGACTTCGACCGGCCCGACGCCCCGTGGCTCGTGGTCGTGTTCACCTCGGCCACCTGCGACTCGTGCCAGGGCGTGTGGGAGCGGGCCGTGCCCCTCGACGCCGGCCCGCAGGGCCCTGTCGCCCTCCAGCGGGTGGAGGTCACCACCGACCCGGAGCTGCACCGGCGCTACGGCATCGACGCGGTGCCGCTCACCTTGGTGGTCGACGTCGCCGGCGTGGTGGTGCGCCACTTCGTCGGCCCGTTGACCGCCACCGACCTGTGGGCCGCCGTCGCCGAGGCCCGCGAGCCGGGCTCGACGCCGCAGCACTGCCAGAAGCCCGACGCCGACACCGACGCCGACGCCGACACCGAGGTCGAACCCGGCGCCTGAGCGCCTCGGACCGGGTCTGTCGCGTGCGACGGCCGCACCGGCGACCGGTTCGCGCGAGAGGAGGGGTCGCCGGTCAGGCCTCGGGCGGGTGGTCGGTGTGGGGGAAGGTGCCCGCCCCGCCGATGCCGTCGGCGCCGTTGCCCGAGGGCCCGCTGAGGGCGGCCACGCTGTGGGGGTTGGCCGACGTCGAGCCGGCCCGGGCCAGCTCCAGCAGGCGGGTCACCTCGGTGCCCTCGATGGTCTCGTGCTCGAGCAGCGCCCGGGCGACCAGGTCGAGGCCGTGGCGGTTCTCGGTGAGCGAGGCGCGGCAGCGCTCCTGGGCCTCGCGCAGGATGCGCTCGACCTCCTCGTCGATCACCCGGGCGGTGTCGTCGGAGTAGTCGCGGGTGTGCATGAGGTCCTCGCCCAGGAACACCTGCCCCTGCGAGCCCCACGCCATGGGCCCGACCCGGGCGCTCATGCCCCATTCGCGCACCATCTTGCGGGCCAGCTCGGTGGCGCCCACCAGGTCGTTGTTGGCGCCGGTGGAGACCACGCCGAACACCAGCTCCTCGGCGATGCGCCCGCCCATGCGCACCACCAGCGAGTCCTCGATGTAGTCCTGGCGGTAGATGTGCTTCTCCTCGGTCGGCAGCTGCATGGTGACGCCCAGCGCCATGCCCGACGGGATGATCGTGACCTTGTGGAGCGGGTCGGCCGTGGGGAGCACGGCGGCGCACACGGCGTGGCCGGCCTCGTGGTAGGCGATGGCCTCCTTCTCGAGGTCGGACAGCACCATCGAGTCGCGGCGCTGGCCCATGAGCACGCGGTCGCGAGCCTCCTCGAAGTGGCGCTTGTGGATCTCGGTGGCCCCCTCGCGCACGGCGAACAGGGCGGCCTCGTTCACCAGGTTCGACAGGTCGGCACCGCTCATCCCGGGGGTGCCCCGGGCGACGAGGTCGAGGTCGACGTCGGGGGCCAGGCGCTTGTGGCGCACGTGCACGTCGAGGATCTGGCGGCGGTCGTCGAGCTCGGGCAGGGGCACCACGACCTGGCGGTCGAAGCGGCCCGGCCGCAGCAGCGCCGGGTCGAGGATGTCCGGGCGGTTGGTGGCCGCCATCATCACGATGCCGGTGGTGACCTCGAAGCCGTCCATCTCGGCGAGCATCTGGTTGAGGGTCTGCTCGCGCTCGTCGTGGCCGCCGCCGAGGCCGGCGCCGCGCTTGCGGCCGATGGAGTCGATCTCGTCGATGAAGATGATGGCTCGGCCCATCTTGCGGGCGCTCTGGAACAGGTCGCGCACCCGGCTGGCGCCGACGCCGACGAACATCTCCATGAAGTCCGAGCCGGTGACCGACAGGAACGGCACGCCGGCCTCGCCCGCCACGGCCCGGGCGATGAGGGTCTTGCCGGTGCCCGGAGGCCCCACCAGCAGCACCCCCTTGGGGATGCGGGCCCCGATCTCGCCGAACTTCTCGGGGTGCTTGAGGAAATCGACCACCTCGGTGACGTCCTGCTTGACGCCTTCGTAGCCGGCGACGTCGGCGAACGTCGTGCCCGGGCGCTCGGTGCTGTAGGTCTTCGCCCGGCTGCGGCCGATCGACATGATGTTGCCCATCTGGCCCTGGGCCCGGCGCTGCATCCACACGAAGAACCCGATCAGCAGGGCCACGGGGAGCAGGAGGGGCAGCAGGGTGCCCCAGAGGCTCTGGCTGGGCGTGGAGAAGTCGACGCCCTTCTCGGTCATGAGCTGCTGATCGGCGTCGGGGGGCTGCAGCGGGCCGGTGGTCGTGAAGTGCGAGCCGTCGGTCAGCGTGCCCGAGATGTGGCCGTTGGAGTTGTCGAAGGTGGCGTCGGCGTCGTTCTGCGCCGACCCCTTGACGTCGTTGCTCTGCAGCTTGGCGATGAACTCGCCGTAGCTGATCTGGTCGCTCGGGGTCGACGAGGCGACGAACTGCAGCAGGATGGCACCCACCACCACGGCCAGCAGGACGAAGATCGTCCAGCGGGGCCAGCCCTGGTCGGAGCCGAAGCGACCACCGCTGCGCGGCTCACCGGGGGGAGGGGTGGGGCTCTCGGGACTCATGACCCAAGCCTAGATGGCAGTGCCGAAAATCCCTGTCAGGAAGCGGTGAGGTGGCCCGCCAGGGCCGCCGCGCCGCGCCGCCGGTCGAGCAGCCGCCAGCCCCGGGGGACGACGAGGCTGTCGGCGTGGCGACGGCACACGTCGTAGTAGGCGGGGTGCGCCTCGTCGGCCAGCGGGTCGAGCTCGACCGTGCGGTTGGCGTAGTCGTAGCCGAGGGTGGCGCACGCGGGCTGCCCGCAACCGGGGCGGGCGCAGGAACGGGTCATGGCGGGAACGTACCGCCGGGTGCGGGCGAGGGCGCGGACCGCGGCCGGTAGCCTCGGCGCTCGTGACTCCCGCCAAGCGCCGAACCTCCCGGGTCACGCCGTCGCCCAAGAAGGCCCCGCCCCCCTCGTCGCGCACCACCCCGAAGGGCTCCAAGGGCCGGGTCCCCGTGGCGGCACCGGGCTCCAAGGCGGCGCGCCGGCAAGCCGCCGCCGAGCGGGAGCGCGACCGCGCCGTGCCCCCACCGGGCGCCGCCGCCACCGGGCGCGACGCCACCGGCGCCGACGAGGCCGAGCTCGTCGACGCCCCGGGCGCTCCGGGCGCTCCGGGCGCTCCGGGCGCAGCGGGCACCCGTCGCCGCTACGCCTACGGGGCCGGTGCGCTCATCCTCGCCTTCCTCGTCGGGCAGGTGCTCTACGCCGTCGGCTACGCCATCGTGCGGGCCACCACCACCTACGACTTCGCCGTGCCCCCCGGGGTCGGCGCCGCGGTGGGCCAGGCCGCGTCGCAGGCCGCCACCGGGCAGCCCCTCGCCATCGGCGTGCCGCCACCGCTGTGGGTCACCACGCTGCTCCAGCTGCCCCTGTGGGCCGGCCTGGCCGGCGTGCCCATCTGGTTCGCGGTGAAGAAGGGCAAGGGCGTGGTCGCCGACCTCGGCCTGCGCATGAAGGCCATCGACGTGCCCGTGGGCCTGGCCGTCGGTGTCGCCTGCCAGCTGCTGATGGTCCCCGCCCTCTACTGGGTGGTGTTCCGCTTCATCGGGGTGAAGGACGTGTCGGCCGCCGCCCGCGAGCTCACCGACCGGGCCACCGACCCGTGGTCGGTCGTGCTGGTGTTCCTCATCGTCGGGCTCGGCGCCCCGGTGGCCGAGGAGATCTACTTCCGCGGGATGGCCCAGCGGATCTTCGGGCGCCGGCTCGCCGCGCCGTGGGCGATCCTGGCCTCCGCTGCGTTCTTCGCCGCGTCGCACCTGCAGCCCCTGCAGTTCCCGGCGCTGCTGCTGTTCGGCGTCGTGCTCGGCGTCATGGCGTGGCGCACCGGCAGGCTGGGCCCGGCGATCTGGGCCCACGTCGGGTTCAACACCGTCACCGCCGTCACCTTGGTGTTCCACCTCGGGTAGTGGGCCCACCGGGCCGGCGCCCGATCGCGGATGACCGCGGACGGGGGCGCCCGGGTGCCACGATGGGCCGGCCATGATCGACGACACCAGCGCGCCCGCCGACCTCGACGCGCCACCACCGCCGGCCGCTCGTACCGACGACCCCGTCGTGGCCGGCCTGGGCCGGGCCATCGATCCACCGGGCCGGCTCACCCGGGCCCGGGCCTGGCCCGCCGCGGCCGTGCGCCGGGCCGGGGCGTGGGGCATCGAGTCGTGGGTGTCGCTCGCCATCGTCGCCGGCTGCGTGCTGTTCGTGTTCGTGCAGCTCGGCCCGGGCAACGTGTTCTCGTCGTCGACCCCGGCCGGCGGCGACATGGGGGCCCACGTGTGGGCGCCCGCCTATCTGCGCGACCAGCTGCTGCCGTCGCTGCGCCTCACCGGCTGGACGCCCGACTGGTACGCCGGCTTCCCGGCCTTCCAGTTCTACATGGTGCTGCCCTCGCTGGCGATCGCCGTGCTCAGCTGGCTGATCCCCTACGGGGTGGCGTTCAAGCTCGTGGCCATCAGCGGGGTGGTGAGCCTGCCCGTGGCGTGCTGGGCGTTCGGACGGCTCACCCGCCTGCCGTTCCCGGCGCCGCCGCTGCTGGCCGTGGCCGCCACCGCCTTCCTGTTCGACCGCGCCTTCTCCATCTACGGCGGCAACATCGCCTCGACGCTGGCGGGCGAGTTCGCCTTCTCCATCTCGCTCACCTTCGCCGTGCTGTTCCTGGGGGTGGTCGGCCGGGGCATGGAGGACGGCCGGCACCGCGCCCTGGCCGCGGTGCTGCTCGCCCTGACCGGCCTGTGCCACCTCATCCCGTTCCTGTTCGCCGTCGCCGGTGCGGTCGTGTGGCTGCTGGTGTCGCTCGTGCGGCGGCCGGGCCTGCTGCGGCGCACGTGGTGGGTGCTGAGCGCCGGCGTGGTCGGTGTGGCGCTGACCGCATGGTGGCTCCTGCCGTTCTTCCTGCGTCGCGCCTACATGAACGACATGGGGTGGGAGAAGAAGACCAACTACGTCGACCTGCTGTTCCGGCGGGAGAAGCTCGACCCCCAGCTCGTCAACTCGCTGCCCATCCAGTGGGTGGTGGTGCTGGCCCTGCTCGGCGTGGTGATGTCCATCGCCTGGAAGCGCCGGGCCGGGGCCTTCCTCTTCGCCATGGCGCTCGTCGCCGCCCTCGGGTTCCGCTTCCTGCCCCAGGGCCGGCTCTGGAACGCCCGCCTGCTGCCGTTCTGGTACCTCTGCCTCTACCTGCTCGCCGCGGTCGGCATCGCCGAGCTGGGCCGCACGCTGGCCACGCTCTTCGCTCGCGATCCCGCCCGCCCCCGCCGGGGCGTCCTGGTCGTCACCGCCGCGGTGGGCTCGCTGGTGGCCATCGTGGCGCTCGCCATGCCGCTGCGGGCCATGCCCACCTCGATCGGCGTGGGGCCGGTGAAGGTCGACCTGGGCGGCAGCCGTGCCGACGGCTCCTACCACTGGCTGTTCCTCTCGACTAAGGACTCGAGCTTCGTGCCCTCGTGGGCGAGGTGGAACTTCACCGGCTACGAGGGCAAGCCCGCCTACCCCGAGTACCACGACATCGTGCAGACCATGGCCGACCTCGGACAGAGCAACGGCTGCGGCCGGGCCATGTGGGAGCACGAGGAGCAGCACGACCGCTACGGCACGCCGATGGCGCTCATGCTCCTGCCGTTCTGGACCGATGGCTGCATCGGCTCGATGGAGGGCCTCTACTTCGAGGCCTCGGCCACCACGCCGTACCACTTCTTGAACCAGGACGAGCTGTCGACGGCGCCGTCGAACGCCCAGCGCGACCTGCCCTACGAGCCGGGCGCCCCGACCGCCGCCCAGTTCGACCTGGGCGTGCAGCACCTGCAGATGTTCGGGGTCAAGTACTACATGGCCATCTCCGACCAGATGATCGGGTACGGCCGCAAGAACCCGAACCTCACCGAGGTGGCCACGTCGGGCCCGTGGGTGGTGTTCGAGGTCGCCGACAGCCCGCTGGTCGAGCCCTTCGCCGACCAGCCCGCGGTGCTCACCGGCGTGCCGCCCCACGACTGGCTCGACGCGGTGACCCCCTGGTACCTCGACCCCGCCCAGTGGGGCGTGTGGCCGGCCGCCGGCGGCCCGGCCGAGTGGCAGCGGGTCACCGACGTGGCCACCGCCGAGCAGCGCCCGACGACGCCGGTCACCGTCACCGGCCTCTCCACCGGCACCGACACCATCTCGTTCGACGTGAGCGACGTCGGCCAGCCCGTGCTGGTCAAGGCGTCGTACTTCCCCAACTGGAAGGTCGACGGGGCCAAGGGCCCGTGGCGGGTGGGACCGAACCTGATGGTCGTGGTGCCGACCTCCACCCACGTCGAGCTGCACTACGGCTACACCGGTGTCGACTACCTCGGCTGGCTGGTCACCCTGCTCGGGGTCGTCGGCCTGGTGGTGCTCGTCCGCCGCCCAGGGCTCGACCTGCCGCCGCCCCGCCCGTGGTTCCCCGGCCCGAGCTCGCCGCCCGACGAGGGCGAGGCGGCCGACGCACCGAGCGCGCCCGACGAGCGGCCCTCGGCGGCCACCTTCGATCCCGCGGCGGTGATCCTCGGCGACCTCGACGACCTCGGCGCCCGTGCCCCTGGCCCTTCGTCCGCGCCGCCCCCGCCGCCGCAGCAGCCACCGGCGCCGGTGAGCGCGCCGGCCGGGCCGGCCTCGCCCGCGCCACCCTCCGATGGCACGTGACCGCCTCGGCTACGCCGGGGTGGCCGTGGTGTCGAGCGTCGTCACCGCCGCCGCCCTCTCGCGGTGGATGCGGGGCCTGTCGTCGCTGCGCTCCGACCTGGTCCGCCGCCGGCCGCGCGGCGAGGCCCCCGGCGAGCTGCGCCTCACCGTGGTGGTGCCCGCCTACGCCGAGGGCGGCCGCATCGGCGCCACCGTCCGCCGCCTGACCGCCGAGCTCGACACCGTCGCCGCCTACGGCGGGCTCGAGGTGCTGGTGGTCGACGACGGCTCGGTCGACGGCACCGCCGAGGAGGCCGAGGCCGCCGGCGCGGTCGTCGTGCGCCACGCGACGAACCGGGGCAAGGGCGCCGCCGTGCGCACCGGGGTCCTGGCGGCGCGGGGCCGCACGGTCGTGTTCACCGACGCCGACCTCGCCTACGCCCCCGACCAGATCCCCGGCCTGGTCGAGCTCGTCGAGCAGGGCTGGGACGTCGTGGTGGGCAGCCGCCGGCACACCGACACCACCACGCTGGTGCGGGCCCGGCGCCTGCGCGAGATCGGCGGCCGGGCCATCAACGTGCTCACCCGGGCCGTGTTGCTCGGCCAGTACCGCGACACCCAGTGCGGGCTCAAGGCGTTCCGATCCGACGTCGCCCGGCTGATCTTCACCCACACGCGCGTCGACGGCTTCGCCTTCGACGTCGAGGTCTTCCACCTCGTCGAGCGCTACCACCTCTCCCTCGCCGAGGTGCCGGTCCGCGTCGAGAACTCGGCGTCGTCGACGGTGCGGGTCGCTCGCGACGCGCTGCGCCTGGTGCGGGACCTGTTCCGGGTCCGGCAGTGGTCGACCGAGGGCCTCTACGACCTCACCGCCGACGACCTGCTGGAGGGCGGCGTGGAGCCGCCGGCGGCCACGGGAGGGCCCTCCCCGCTCAAGTAGGGTCGGTCCATGGCCACCATCGACGCCGCCTCCCTCGACGCCATCTTCAAGGCCTACGACGTGCGAGGCACCGTCCCCGACCAGCTCGACGCCGCCGTCGTCGAGCGGGTGGGCGCCGCCTTCGCCCGCTTCGCGGCCGACACCGAGGGCGCCACCCGCGTGCTCGTCGCCCACGACATGCGGCCCTCGGGCCCCGAGTTCGCCGAGGCCTTCGCCCGAGGGGCCACCGCCCAGGGCGTCGACGTCGTGCACCTCGGCCTGCTCTCCACCGACGCGCTGTTCTTCGCCGCCGGCCACTTCGACGCCCCCGGCGCCATGCTCACCGCCTCGCACAACCCGGCCGGGTACAACGGCATCAAGCTCTGCCTGGCGGGTGCGAGGCCGGTGGGGGAAGAGACGGGCCTGTCGGCGATCAAGGCGGACACGCTCCGGGGCCTCGAGCCGGCCGCCACCGCGGGAACCGTGTCGAGCCGCGACGACGCCCTGGCCGCCTTCGTCGCCCACGCCCACTCCTTCGTCGACGTCGCCGCTCTGCAGCCGCTGAAGGTGGTCGCCGACACCGCCAACGGCATGGGCGGGCTCACCGCCCCGGCGGTGTTCGAGGGCCTCCCGTTCCAGCTCGAGGTGCTCTACGGCGAGCTCGACGGCACCTTCCCCAACCACCCGGCCGACCCCATCCAGCCCGAGAACCTCAAGGACCTCCAGGCCCGGGTGCTCGAGACGGGTGCCGACGTGGGCCTGGCCTTCGACGGCGACGCCGACCGGGTCTTCCTCGTCGACGACGAGGGCCAGCTGGTGTCGGGCTCGCTCACCACCGCCATCGTCGCCGACGCCATGTTGCGCAAGCACCCCGGCGAGACCGTGCTCTACAACCTGATCTGCTCCAAGGCCGTCCCCGAGGTGGTCGCCGAGGCGGGCGGCACCCCCGTGCGCACCCGGGTGGGGCACTCGTTCATCAAGCAGGTCATGGCCGAGACCGGCGCCTGCTTCGGCGGCGAGCACTCGGGCCACTACTACTTCCGCGACAACTACCGCGCCGACTCCGGGATCATCGCCGCCCTCACCGTGCTCGAGGTGATGTCCACCGCAGGGGTGCCGCTGTCGCAGCTGCGCCGGCCCTACGAGCGCTACGCGGCGAGCGGCGAGATCAACACCGAGGTCCCGGACCCGCGTGCGGTCATCGAGGCCGTCGCCGAGCACTTCGCCGGCGCCGACCAGGACCGCCTCGACGGGCTCACCGTCGACCTCACCACCGACGCCGACGACCCGTGGTGGTTCAACCTGCGCCCGTCGAACACCGAGCCGCTGCTGCGGCTGAACCTCGAGGCGGCCGACCCCGCGGCCTGCGACCGCCACGTGGCCGAGGTGCGGGCCCTCATCGCCGAGGCCGCCGCCGGCGCGGCCCGACCCTGACCCCCCGAGGAGGAGCGATGGCGCTCGACCCGCAGCTTCTGGAGATCCTGGCCTGCCCCGAGGACAAGGGGCCGCTGCTGTACTTCGCCGACGAACAGGCGCTGTACAACCCGCGCCTCAAGCGCCGCTACGACGTGCGCGACGACATCCCGATCATGCTCGTCGACGAGGCCACCACGGTCGACGACGCCGAGCACGAACGGCTCATGGCCAAGGCGGAGGCCGAGGGCGTCCATCCCACCTTCGAGGGCTGAGCGGTGATCGTCGACACCCTCGGCATGTTCGACGCGGCCGCCGCCGCGCCCGAGCAGCTGACGATCGCCGCCGACGCCGCCACCGCCGCCCTCGGCGAGCTGCGCCTGCCCGCCCACGACGACATCGCCAACGTGGTGGTGCTCGGCATGGGGGTGGCCGGCCAGGCCGGCTCGGTGCTGCTCGAGGTCGCCGGCCCGATGATGGCCGTGCCCATCGTCGTGCACCGCGGGTACGGGGTGCCCAACTTCGTCGACCCCTCCACCCTCGTGGTGGCCGTGTCCTTCGACGGCGAGACCGAGGAGACCCTCGAGGCCGCCCAGGCGGCGCTCGCCGACGGCGCCTCGCTGCTGTGCATCAGCCGGGGCGGTCGCCTGGCCGAGCTCGCCCACGACGCGGGGGTGCCCCACCTCAGCGTCGAGCCCGACGTGCCGGTGGCGCGCGCCGCGTTGGGCGCGCTCGTGGTGCCGGCCCTGCTCGGCCTCGAGCGCGTGGGGTGCTTCCCGGGCGGGCGCTCCTGGATCGACGCGGCGGTCGAGCAGCTGTCGCGCCGGCGCGACGCGCTCATCACCGAGGACAACCTGGCCCGCCGCCTGGCCCGCAGGCTGGGCCGGGCGTTCCCCATCGTCTACGGCGGCAACGGCCTCGGCGGCGTGGCCGCCGAGCGGTGGAAGACCCAGTTCAACGAGAACGCCAAGGTGGCCGCCTTCGCGGGCCAGGCACCCGAGCTCACCCACAACGAGGTGTGCGGCTGGGGCCAGGACGGCGACGTCACCCGCCAGGTGTTCCAGCTGTTCCTGCTGCGCCACGACTTCGAGCACCCGCAGGTGGCGCGGCGCCTGGCCGTGGTCGACGACCTGCTCGACGAGGTGGTCGGGGCGGTGCACGTGGTGGAGGCCGAGGGCGACGGCATGCTCGCCCAGCTGCTCGACTTGGCGCTCGTCGGCGACTTCACCACCCTGCACGCCGCCGCCGAGCAGGGGCTCGACCCCGGGCCGGTCCCCGTGCTCGCCGACGTCGAAGCCCGGGTCGCCGGGCCCTGAGCCCCACTACACTCCCGGCCGGGCTGACCGTCAGGGTCAGAGGGCCCCAGCCCGCTCCGTACGCGCGAACGCCGCACCCGCGGTGTCGCGTCCGACGCGCATCCGTGGAGGCCCACCATGACCCTGACCGCTGACATCGCCGACACCGGCCTCGACTACAAGGTCGCCGACCTGTCCCTGGCCGGGTTCGGGCGCAAGGAGATCCAGCTCGCCGAGCACGAGATGCCCGGCCTGATGGCCCTGCGCGCCGAGTACGCCGACGAGCAGCCCCTCGCCGGCGCCCGCATCACCGGCTCGCTGCACATGACGATCCAGACGGCGGTGCTCATCGAGACCCTCGTGGCCCTCGGGGCCGAGGTGCGCTGGGCCAGCTGCAACATCTTCTCCACCCAGGACCACGCCGCCGCGGCCGTGGTGGTCGGGCCCGAGGGCACCATCGAGCGGCCCCGGGGCGTGCCGGTGTACGCCTGGAAGGGCGAGACCCTCGACGAGTACTGGTGGTGCACCGAGCAGATCCTGCGCTGGCCCGACGGCGGCGGCCCCAACATGATCCTCGACGACGGCGGCGACGCCACGTTGCTCGTGCACAAGGGCGTCGAGTTCGAGCTGGCCGGCAAGGTGCCCGACACCACCGACGAGGACTCCGAGGAGTGGGCCGTCGTGCTGGCGGTGCTGCGCCGCACGGTCGCCGACGAGCCCAAGCTGTGGCACGGCGTGGCGTCGGAGATCCGCGGCGTCACCGAGGAGACCACCACCGGGGTGCACCGCCTGTACCAGATGCAGGAGGCCGGCCACCTGCTCTTCCCGGCCATCAACGTCAACGACTCGGTCACCAAGTCGAAGTTCGACAACCTCTACGGCTGCCGCCACAGCCTGATCGACGGCATCAACCGGGCCACCGACGTGATGATCGGCGGCAAGGTCGCCGTGGTGTGCGGCTACGGCGACGTCGGCAAGGGCTGCGCGGCGTCGCTGCGGGGCCAGGGCGCTCGGGTCATCGTCACCGAGATCGACCCGATCTGCGCCCTGCAGGCCGCCATGGAGGGGTACCAGGTCGCGCGCATCGAGGACGTGCTCGACATCGCCGACATCTACGTCACGGCCACCGGCAACTTCAACGTCATCACCGCCGAGCACATGGCCCGCATGAAGCACCAGGCCATCGTGGGCAACATCGGCCACTTCGACAACGAGATCGACATGGCCGGGCTCAAGAGGATGAGCGACGTGCAGCGGGTGAACATCAAGCCCCAGGTCGACGAGTTCGTCTTCCCCGACGGCCACACCGTGATCGTGCTGGCCGAGGGCCGGCTGCTGAACCTCGGCTGCGCCACCGGCCACCCGAGCTTCGTGATGTCGAACAGCTTCTCCAACCAGGTCATCGCCCAGATCGAGCTGTACGCCCACCGCGACTTCTACGAGACGAAGGTGTACACGCTGCCCAAGCACCTCGACGAGAAGGTGGCGGCACTGCACCTCGACGCCCTGGGCGTGAAGCTCACCGAGCTCACCGAGCAGCAGGCCGCCTACCTCGGCGTGCCCCAGAGCGGCCCGTTCAAGTCCGACCACTACCGGTACTGATCGCCGGTCACCAGGGGGAACCGTGGAGCAACTCACCGGCAAGGTCGCCGTCGTCACCGGAGGGGCCAGCGGCATCGGCCTGGCGATGGCGACGAGGTTCGCCGCCGAGGGCATGAAGCTCGTGCTCGCAGACATCGAGCCCGACACCCTCGAGCGCGCCGTCGCCGGCCTCCCGGCGGGCACCGAGGCGGTGCCCGCCGTGGTCGACGTGTCGACGCCGGAGGCGGTCGAGCGCCTGCGCGACACCGCCCTCGACGCCTTCGGCGCCGTGCACCTCGTGTGCAACAACGCCGGTGTCGGCTCCGGTGGGCCCGTGGCCGACACCCCGCTCGCCGACTGGGCGTGGGTGCTCGGCGTGAACCTGTGGGGGGTGATCCACGGGGTCCGCACCTTCCTGCCGGTGCTGGAGGCGCAAGGCGAGGGCCACATCGTCAACACCGCGTCGGTGGCCGGGCTGTTCGCCGCCCCCTACATGGGCGCCTACAACGTCTCGAAGTACGGCGTGGTCGCCCTCAGCGAGACGCTCTTCAACGAGCTGGCCATCGCCCAGTCCCCGGTGGGGGTGTCGGTGCTGTGCCCGTCGTGGGTGAAGACCAACATCGCCGACTCCTCGCGCAACCGCCCCGGTGGGCGCGGCGACGAGGCCGAGGCCAGCGCCATCGCCGAGGCCATCCAGAACTTCATCTCCACGGGCATCGAGCCCGAGGCGGTGGCCGACGCCGTGGCCGAGGCCGTGAAGGTGCGCCGCTTCTGGATCCTCACCCACGACGACACGCACGCCGCGGTGTCGATGCGGACCAAGGCGATCCTCGAGGACGGCCCGCCGCCCATGCTGATGCACTGAGCCGGCGACGCACCGCCGCTCAGGGGTCGAGGCGGCCCCACACGTTGGACTCGACGTACACGGCGTCGCCGGCGCGGCGGTCGAGGTACCAGGTGCCGGTCTCGCCGCACTCCCAGACCTCGTCGACGCGGGCGATGAAGCGCAGGGGCCGGTGCCACCCGAGCTGCCGCTCGAGGCGGTGCTCGTCGGTGACCTGCCACCAGCGCTCGGGGTGGTGCTCCTGGCGGTGCTGGTGCAGCTCCTCCACCGTGGCCCGCACGACCATGGCCGTGGGGTCGACCCGCAGCAGCACCGCACCCATCGTCCGCACCGTCCGCAGCCAGCCGTCGGCAGGCAGGCCGTCGTCGTCGAGCAGCTCCACGTACTCGGCGAACGACCGCTCGCCGGCGAGGCGCTTGTAGCGGCCGAAGCCGCTGGGCCGGAAGTCGCCGACGATGTGCTGCACGCCCGACCCCGCCAGCCTGGCGCGCAGCTCGTCGATCACCAGCCGGGGGATGCGCCGGCCGCGGGCGTCGTGGCGGATGCTCATCGACAGCAGCGACACGGCGTTGCCGTCGGGCCGGTGGACGGCGCGGTAGCCCCGGTCGCCGCCCGCGACCTCGTCCCAGGTGGGCAGGCTCAGCGGGTCGCCGTCCCAGTCGATCCGGACGGTGTCGAGCGACGCCACCGGGCGCCCGGTGTCGTCGAAGAGGGCGACCTGGCCCTCGGGGAAGACCTCTCGGTGCTCTCGCAGCTCGGCCGCGCTGAAGCGCAGCCAGGGCGCCCAGCACAGCGCCTCCAGCTCGTCGTGGACGGCCAGGGCGAGGTCGGCGGCGGTGGCGGACGGATGGGGGCTCATCGGGTTGCGACCGTACCGACGCAGCCTCGCCAGGTCGCGGACCCTCTGTGGCCGGGACCACGCGCAGAGCGCCGGGCCTCGTCGGCTGTCGCACCCTCGTGCGTAGCCTGCGGCCGTGGACGTCGTCGGCCTGCTGCTGCCGGCCCGGTGCGCGGGCTGCGGGGCGCTCGGCGCGTCGCCGTGCCCGGCGTGCGCCCGAGCCCTGCAGCCGGCGCCCGCCCTGGCCCCGCCGCCAGGGCTCGACTCGCTGGCCGCGCTGGTCCGCTACGACGCCACGGCCCGGCCCTTCGTGACCGCCGTCAAGTACCGCAACGCCCGGGCCAGCCTCGAGGGCCTGGCCGGCGCCCTCGCCGGGCTCGTGGTCGACGGGCCCGAGGGGCGTCCCGGCCCCGCCGTGGTGACGTGGGCGCCCACCACCCCCGACCGCTTGCGAGGCCGAGGCTTCGACCAGGCGCAGGTGCTGGCCCGGTGCGTCGCCCGCCACCTCGGGCTGCCGCTGCGCCGCTGTCTGCGGCGCCTGCCCGGCCCCCACCAGACCGGCCGGTCGGCGCGCGAGCGCCACGGCGCCCCCCGGTTCGCTGCCCTCGGGCCGCTCGGCGGCCGGGTGCTGGTCGTCGACGACGTCTGCACCACCGGCGCCACCCTGGCGGCGGCGGCCGCGGCCCTGCGCCACGCGGGGGCGACGGGCGTCGACGGGCTGGTGGTGGCCCGCACCCCCACCCGCACCCCCACCCGGGCACCCGGCCGGAAGCCGCCTCGGTAGACTCGTCGGTCCCATGGGCGTTTTCGACAAGCTGCTGCGGGCAGGCGAAGGCAAGAAGGTCCGGGCCCTGCAGGCCCTGGTCCCCGACATCAACGCGCTCGAGCCGGAGATCGAGGCGCTCTCCGACGACGCGCTGGCCGCCAAGACCGTCGAGTTCCGCGAGCGGCTCGCCAACGGCGCCACCCTCGACGACCTGCTCATCGAGGCCTTCGCCGTCGTGCGCGAGGGCGCCCGTCGCGAGATCGGCCAGCGCCACTACGACGTGCAGCTCATGGGCGGCGCCGCCCTGCACTTCGGCTGGGTGGCCGAGATGAAGACCGGTGAGGGCAAGACCCTCGTGTCCACGCTGCCGGTGTACCTCAACGCCCTGGCCGGCAAGGGCGTGCACGTCATCACCGTCAACGACTACCTGGCCACCCGCGACGCGGAGTGGATGGGCCGCGTGCACCGCCGCCTGGGCCTCACCATCGGGCTCGTCGTCCCCGGCCCCTACGACGCGGCGTACAAGCGTGAGCAGTACGCCTGCGACATCACCTACGGCACCAACAACGAGTTCGGCTTCGACTACCTGCGCGACAACATGGCCATGAGCCGGGCCGAGCAGGTGCAGCGGGGCCACAGCTACTGCATCGTCGACGAGATCGACTCGATCCTCATCGACGAGGCCCGCACCCCGCTCATCATCTCGGGCCGGGTCGCCGACGCGGCCAAGGTCTACTACCAGTTCGCCTCGGTCGTCCGGGGCCTCAAGCGCGACGTGCACTACGACGTCGACGAGGAGAAGCGCACCGTCGCCCCCACCGACGAGGGCGTCGAGGCCGTCGAGAAGGCCCTCGGTGTGCAGAACATGTACGACGAGGTCTCCCAGAACCTGGTGCACCAGCTGCAGGCGGCGCTGCGGGCCAAGGAGCTGTTCAAGCGCGACAAGGACTACGTCGTGCAGCACGGCGAGGTGAAGATCGTCGACGAGTTCACCGGCCGCATCCTCGAGGGCCGGCGCTGGTCGGAGGGCCTCCACCAGGCCGTGGAGGCCAAGGAGGGGGTGAAGATCAAAGAGGAGAACCAGACCCTCGCCACGATCACCCTCCAGAACTACTTCCGCATGTACGACAAGTTGGCGGGCATGACCGGCACCGCCGAGACCGAGGCGTCGGAGTTCGCCAGCACCTACGACCTGCAGGTCGTGCCCATCCCCACGCACCGGCCGATGATCCGCCTCGACCAGGGCGACCTCATCTACAAGACCGAGGACGCCAAGTTCCGCGCCGTGGTGGACGACATCGTCGAGCGCCACGAGGCCGGCCAACCGGTGCTCGTCGGCACCATCTCGGTCGAGAAGTCCGAGAAGCTCTCGCGGTTCCTCGCCAAGCGCGGCATCCCCCACGAGGTCCTCAACGCCAAGCTGCACTTCCGGGAGGCCGAGATCGTCGCCCAGGCCGGCCGCCTCGGCGCGGTCACGGTGGCCACCAACATGGCCGGCCGCGGCGTCGACATCCTCCTCGGCGGCAACCCCGAGCAGCTCGCTCGCCGCGACGCCCTCGCCGAGGGCCTCGAGCCCGACACCGACGACTTCGCCGCCCGCGACGCCGACCTGCTGGCCAAGTACGAGCCGGAGTGCAAGGCCGAGGGCGTCAAGGTGCGTGAGCTCGGCGGCCTCTACGTGCTCGGCACCGAGCGCCACGAGAGCCGCCGCATCGACAACCAGCTCCGGGGCCGCTCCGGGCGCCAGGGCGACCCCGGCGAGAGCCGCTTCTACCTGTCGCTCGAGGACGACCTCATGCGCCTGTTCGCCACGGGCGCCATGAACTGGGTGATGGGCAAGACCCTCGACGACGACGTGCCCATCGAGGCCAAGATGGTCACCAAGGCCATCGAGCGGGCGCAGAACACCGTCGAGCAGCGCAACGCGGAGATCCGCAAGAACGTGCTGAAGTACGACGAGGTGATGAACGAGCAGCGCAAGGTCATCTACCGGCGCCGCGACCAGATCCTCGACGCCGCCGACCTGCGCGAGGAAGCCCTCGGCTACCTCGCCGACGCCGTCGACGGCACCATCTCGACCTACTGCGTCACCGACCATCCCGACGAGTGGGACCTCGAAGGCCTCCACACCGACATCGCCACGTTCTGGCCGCTGAGCGCCACCCTCGACGACCTGCACACCTGCGCCTCCACCGACGAGCTGTACGAGCTGTTGATGGGCGAGGCCACCGCCTACTACGAGCAGCGCGAGGCGGAGCTCGGCGCCGACACCATGCGCCAGGTCGAGCGGCAGGTGATGCTGCGGATCATCGACCAGAAGTGGCGTGAGCACCTCTACGAGATGGACTACCTGCAGGAGGGCATCAACCTGCGGGCCATGGGCCAGAAGGACCCGCTCGTCGAGTGGCAGCGCGACGGCTTCGAGATGTTCGGGGCCATGATGCAGGGCATCGCCACCGACTTCGTGAAGTACGTGATGCACGCCCAGGTCACCGTCACCGAGCCCCGGCTCGACACCCCGACGCCGATCGGGAACCTGCGCTACACCGCCCCGGTCGACCCCAGCGAGGCGCCCAACACGATGGCCGCCGCCGCCCGGGCGCAGGCGGCCGCCGAGGGCGTGGCCCCGCCGCCGGAGGCGGTCGAGGACGCCGTCAACACACCGCTGGTGAAGAGCGAGTGGGACAAGACCCCTCGCAACGCGCCGTGCCCCTGCGGGTCCGGCAAGAAGTTCAAGGTCTGCCACGGCCAGTAGGGCCGGCACGCACCCATGAGGGACTTCTCCGACGACATCGCCGCGCTGCGGCGCCGCCTCGACGAGGCGCACACCTACCTCCGCATCGACGAGCTGGCTGCGGCCCGACCGCAGCTCGAGACCGAGGCCAGCCGCCCGGACCTGTGGGACGACCCCGAGAAGGCCAAGAAGGTCAACGCCGAGCTGGCCGCCTGCACCGACGACCTCGAGCTGCACGCCGGGCTGGCCGGTCGCATCGACGACGCGGAGACGCTCTTCGAGCTCGGCCGGGAGGAGGGCGACGACTCGGTGGAGGCCGAGGTGGCCGAGGCCCTCGACGAGCTGCGGTCGAGCTTCGACGAGCTCGAGCTGCGGGCCCTGTTCACCGGCGAGTACGACGACACCGACGCCATCTGCGAGATCCAGTCGGGCGAGGGCGGGGCCGACGCCCAGGACTGGGCCAACATGTTGCTGCGGATGTACCTGCGCTGGGCCGAGCGCCGCGGCTTCGACGTGGAGCTCGACGAGGTCTCGCCCGGCTCCGAGGCCGGCATCTCGTCGGCCACGTTCCTGGTCAACGGCCGCCACGCCTACGGCCGGCTGCGCTCCGAGCACGGCGTGCACCGCCTGGTGCGCATGTCGCCGTTCAACGCCCAGGGCAAGCGCCAGACCGCCTTCGCCGCGCTCAAGGTCACCCCGTTCCTCGAGGACGTGCCCGACGTCGAGGTCGACGAGAAGGACCTGCGCATCGACACCTACCGGTCGTCGGGCGCCGGTGGCCAGCACGTGAACGTCACCGACTCGGCGGTGCGCATCACCCACCTGCCCACCGGCATCGTCACCTCGTGCCAGAACGAGCGCAGCCAGCACCAGAACAAGGACCGGGCGATGCAGATCCTGCGCGCCAAGCTGGCCGAGCGCCAGCGCGAGGAGCGCGAGGCCGAGCTGTCGGCCATCCGGGGCGAGCAGCGCTCCGTTGGCTTCGGCTCGCAGATCCGCTCCTACGTGATGCAGCCCTACCAGATGGTGAAGGACCTGCGCTCCGGGCACGAGGTCGGCAACGTCGAGTCCGTGCTCGACGGTGACCTCGACGGCTTCATGGAGGCGTACCTGCGCTGGGAGCGCAGCGCCGCCGCCCCCGCCGGCGAGTAGCGCGCGGTCGGCGGGCTCGGCCCGCTCGGCCGGTTGCGGCGGTACGGCTCGCTCCGCCACCCGTCGGGCGGCCGCGGCGGTGCGGCTCGCTCCGCCACGGTCGCCCCGCGGACCTCGTGTCGGCCACGTGGTCCGGCGGGGCGGGGCGCCCACAGGACTCCGCGATCCGCACCGCCGCACCCACCCTCATGGCACCCGGAGGCTCGTCGCCGGGCGGGGTCGTCGACGATCGCTCCCGCTCGGGGGAAGGGTGGGGTCAGGCGAGGGCGACGAGGTCGAGGTGGTCGGGGGAGAACAGGTCGAGCTGGCCGTCGGGCATCAGCAGCATGCGGTCCGGGGCCAGGGCCTCCACGAACTCGACGTCGTGGCTGACGATGACCATCGTCCCGGGCCACGACGCGAGGGCCTCGCCGGTGGCGGTGCGTGACATCGGGTCGAGGTTGTTCGTCGGCTCGTCGAGCAGCAGCAGGTTGTGGCGGCCACCGACCAGCTGGGCCAGGGCGAGCTTGGTCTTCTCGCCCCCCGACAACGTCGACGCGTCCTGGAACGCCTTGTCGCCGCTGAGGCCGAACATGCCCATGAGGCCGCGCAGCTGCTCGTCGCCGAGGTCGGAGCTGCGGCGCATGTGGTCGAGCAGCGACCGGCCCGCCTCGATGCCCTCGTGCTCCTGGGCGTAGTAGCCGGCCGACACCTGGTGGCCCAGCTCGACGGTGCCGAGGTCGGCGTCGAGCTCGTCGGCCAGGATCTTCAACAGCGTCGTCTTGCCCGCGCCGTTGAGCCCGACGATGAGGAGGCGCTCGCCCCGGCCCACGTCGAAGCTCACGTCGGAGAACACGTCGACGGAGCCGTAGCTCTTCCACAGCTCGGTGGCGGTGAGCACGGTGCGGCCCGACGGCGGCGGGGGAGGGAGGCGCAGGTCGAGCGAGCGGCGGCCCTTCGGTGCCTCGACCTTCTCGTCGGCCAGCCGGGCCACCCGCTTGTCGAGGCTCTTGGCGGAGCGCGCCCGCTTGGCCGACTGGCCCCGCATCTTGTCGGCCAGGTTCGCCAGGCGCTGGATCTCCGAGGCCTGGTGCTCGGCCACCTTGGCCAGGCGCTCCTCGTCGCGGGCCCGGGCCTTCAGGTACTGGCTGTAGGTGCCCTTGTACTCGACGATCCGCCCGACGGCCTCCTCGCCCTCGCGGTCGAGGTGGATGACGCGCGTGATGGCCTCGTCGAGCAGGTCGAGGTCGTGGCTGATGACGAGGAGCGCGCCCCGGTAGGCCCGCAGGAACCGCAGGAGCCAGTCGCGGGCGTCGGCGTCGAGGTGGTTGGTGGGCTCGTCGAGCAGCAGCAGGTCGCTGCCGGCGAAGAGGATGCGGGCCAGCTCCAGGCGCCGCCGCTCGCCGCCGGAGAGGGCGCCGATGGTGAGGTCGAGGCGGTCGGCGCGCAGGCCGAGGCCGTCGACCAGGCGCCGGGCCTCGGACTCGGCGGCGTAGCCGCCGTCGAGCTCGAAGCGCTCCTGAGCCGCCGAGAACCGGGCGATGGTGCGCTCGCTCGGGTCCTCCTCGATGGCGATGCGCAGCTTCTCGAGCTCGTCGGCGGCCCGGTCGAGGCCCCGCCCCGAGAGCACGTGCGCCAGACAGCCCGTGTCGTCGGGCACCGCGTCCTGGCGAGGGTCCTGGGAGAGGTACCCGGTGGCGCCGTCGCGGTGCAGCTGGCCGCTCTTCGGGGCCGACGCGCCGCCGAGGACCCGGAACAGCGTGGTCTTGCCCGCTCCGTTGCGCCCGACGAGGCCGACCTTGTCACCGGCGCGCACCTGGAACGACACGCCATCGACGATGGTCGTGCCGCCGACCTCCACGACCAGGTCCCGCACGCTCAGCACTGGTCCAGTCAACCACCGGTCGTGCCGATCTCCGACCAGCCGACCGCCTCGCAGCCCCGGCACGCGGACTGTGTGGTTCGCCAGCTCGCCTGATGCATGGGCAAGCAGCGACCCGCAATTTGACGATTCGCGGTCAAGTCGACCGCGGAGCGTGCCGACACAAGGTCCGACCGGCCGGACAGGTGGCAGGTCGACGCCCGCGGAAGAGGACACCCAGGGATGCACACGACGGCCGACATCGAGCCCCGCTCGGTAGCCACGCCATCGGCTCGCGCATCGATCGTGGTGGCCGTGGTCGGCCTGCTCTGGCTCGCCCTGCACGTCTCCGGGATCGTCGACAGCACCGGCGACTACACCAGCGCCCTGTTCGCCCTCCTCGGCGTGGGCGCCACGGTGGTGGGCCTGCGCCGGTCGCGCCCCCGTCCGCTGTGGCCCTGGCTCGCCATCGCCGGCGCCCTCTCGCTGGCCCTGGTCGCCGCCGTGCTGCGCACGGCGTACGGCACCTTGGGCAACCTCGGGCCGTCCCGGTCGATCATCCCCGACCTGGTGGCGCTGCCCGGCTACCTCGTGCTCGCGCTGGGCGTCGCCGGCCTGGCGGGCGTGCGCCGGGGCCACCCCGACGACACCGACGCCATCCTCGACGGCGTCATCGCCTCGCTAGCCGCCCTGACCGTGGCGTGGGTGTACCTGGTCACCCCGGCGATGAGCAAGCAGGAGGTGAGCTTCGCCGTCGAGGTGCTCATGGTCGCCTACCCGGTGGCCTCGGTGTTCGTGTTCGCGATGGGTGCCCGGCTCATGTTCTCCCGGGGCCGCCGGCCGGCCCCGGCCAAGTGGCTCATCCTCGCCGGCATCTTCTTCCTGCTGCTCGGCGACGTGGTGTACATGCTCGTCGACTCGACCCTCATCGACCTGCCGATGCGGATCGTCGACATCCCCTACACGGTCGCCTTCCTCGCCTACTCGGTGGCGGTGCTGCACCCGTCGGTCGGCCGGGTCCAGCAGAGCCGCACCGCCGACGAGATGGCCGCCGGCCGCGGCCGCCTTCTGGCGGTGACCGTCGCCCTGCTGGTGCCCGCCCTGGTGCTGGTCACCGGTGTCGACGGCATGGGCGACGCCGAGCGCACCGCCCTCGGGGTGATCGTCATGCTCCTCGTCGGCGTGGCCGTGCTGCGGGTCTCCCGGGCGCTCGGCCAGCACGCGACCTCGCAGGCCCGGCTGGCCCACCAGGCGACCCACGACGCGCTGACCGGGCTGCCCAACCGCGCCTTCCTCTCCGAGCACCTCGAGCGGGTGTTCCGCAGCGAGGCCGAGGTGAGCGGCACGGTGACGTTGCTGCACATCGACATCGACCGGTTCAAGCTCGTCAACGACACCATGGGCCATGGCGTCGGCGACGAACTCCTCGTGGCCGTGGCCGACCGGCTGTCGCACCGGGTGCGGGCCCAGGACCTCGTCGTGCACACCGGCGGCGACGAGTTCGCCATCATCGTCACCGGGCTCGAGAGCGAGGCGCGAGCGCTGGAGTTCGGCGAGCGGGGCCGGCTCATGTTCAAAGAGCCCTTCACCGTGCGGGGCAACGAGATCAGCGTGACCGCCAGCGTCGGCATCGCCTTCCAGGCGGCCCGCACCGGGTCTGCGGAGTCGCTGGTGCGCGACGCCGACACCGCGGTGAACCACGCCAAGCCCGGCGGCGGCGACAACATCGCCATCTTCGACACGTCGATGCGCGAGCGGGTGGCCGAGCGGCTGCACCTCGAGCGCGAGCTGCGCAACGCCCTGACCCGCGGCGAGCTCTCGCTGCACTACCAGCCGAAGCTGCGCCTGTCCGACGCACGCGTGGTGGGCATGGAGGCGCTGCTGCGCTGGAACCACCCCGAGCTCGGGACGGTGCGGCCCGACAAGTTCATCGCCATCGCCGAGGACACGGGCATGATCGTCGAGATCGGCGCCTGGGTGATCGACCAGGCGTGCGCCGAGCTCGCCCGCATCCAGGAGCTGATGCCCCGGGGCACCGAGCTGTCGATGTCGGTCAACGTGTCGGGGCGCCAGCTGCGCAGCGACTCGCTGCTCGGGACCATCACCCAGGCCCTGCTCCACCATCGGGTGCGGCCCGACGCCCTCTGCCTGGAGCTGACCGAGTCGATCCTCATGGAGAACCTGGAGATGGTGTCCAACGAGCTGCTCACCATCCGTGAGTGCGGCACGCGGGTCTCCATCGACGACTTCGGCACCGGCTACTCGTCCCTGGCCTACCTCTCCAAGCTGCCCGTCGACGAGATCAAGATCGATCGCACCTTCGTCAAGGAGCTGGGCGACGATCCGAGCGCGGCGAGCCTCATCAAGGCGGTGGTGTACATCGCGTCGTCGCTCGGCATCACCACGGTGGCCGAGGGCGTGGAGACCGAGGAGCAGAGCCGGCAGGTGAGCGCCCTCGGCGTGCGCGAGGTGCAGGGCTTCCTCTACTCGCGGCCGGTGCCGGCCGACGAGCTGCCCACGGTCCTGGCCCGCCTCGGCGTCGCCAGCCGGCCCCTGCTGCGCTCCGTGCCGGCCCTCGGCGCCAAGGCGCTCGGCACCATCGCCTGACCACGCAGGGAGTCGCACCCGCCACCTTGGGGCTCCACCACTTCCCTGGCTGCCACCGGTAGCGTGTGCGCCCGAGATGGAGCCCTCCACCGCCCCCATGACCATCAGGGTGTTCAGCGCCGCCGCCAGCGCACCCACGCCTCTGGCTGCGTTCGACCGCGCCCTGCAGGCCGGCGGCGTGCAGGACACCAACCTCATCGTGCTGTCCTCGGTCGTGCCCGCCGGGGCGCAGGTGGTGAGGGCGCGCGCCGACCGCTGCGAGTTCGAGGTGGGCGATCGCCTCTACGTGGTGATGGCGGAGGAGCGCTGCATCGAGCCCGGCGGGGAGGCGTGGGCCGGCCTCGGGTGGGCCGTCGACCGCGACGGCCGCGGCGGGCTGTTCGTGGAGGCCCACGGCCGCAGCGAGCACCAGGTCCGCTTCGACCTGGCCACGACCCTGCAGACGCTGCTCGACGATCGCCCCTACTGGGAGGTCGGCGACGCCGACTACGAGGTCGCCGGAGTGGAGTGCGACGGCGAGCCGGTGTGCGCCGTGGTGATGGCGATCTACGAGCCGGCACCGTGGACCGCCAAGCTCGGCGTGTGACCGCCTGACCGCCTGACCGCCTGACCGCCCCACGCGGCAGCGTCTCGTAGGATCGGCGGGATCACTCGAGGGAGGAGACCTCTGCGATGTCGATGGCGGGCGGGCCGGAGGTGACTCCGGTGGGCGACACCCTGGAGGTGCTCGAGGACGGGATCGTCCGCTCGCTGCTGGCGGGCGACGCCGCACGG
Organism: Actinomycetes bacterium; assembly: GCA_029782145.1. Classification (GTDB taxonomy): domain Bacteria; phylum Actinomycetota; class Acidimicrobiia; order Acidimicrobiales; family Acidimicrobilacustridaceae; genus CAMFLJ01. The sequence continues at coordinate 284,998 of JAKOVH010000013.1, forward strand.
ACGCTCGGTTGCGCCGTCGTGCACGGGCGCTCGCGCTGGGCGGAGCTGGGTCGCGAGCTCGAGGTGAGGGCGTTCCCGGAGATCGACATGCGTTCGGTGATGGCGCCCTACGACGAGCTGTCGATCTTCCTCTACGTCACCGACCTGGAGGCCCGCCGTGTCGGCTACGTGCAGCGGGTGGTGCGAGCGCGGTCCCGGGTCGACATCGAGCGCACCGGCGAGACCGGCCTCGAGGTGGTCGACGACCGCCTGCGGGCCACCGACCAGGCGGAGCGGGCGACGGCCGAGGAGGTGTTCGGCTACTACGGCATCACCGAGCCGTGGCGGTGCTGGAACATCGCCACCAGCCTGAACACCGGGCGGGTGGCGCCGAGCCGCAGCCGGCCCTACGCCCTGCTCGGCTACAAGGGCCTGTTCACCTACACCCGGTCGGTCGGCATCGAGCAGTTCTTCGCCTACGTCAACCGCCAGACCCTGCGCTCCGTCGCCCGGCTGGGCATCCCTCACGACCTGGTGCTCGGGCGCGAGCTGCACCTGCAGGTCGGTGGCGAGTCCCTCGACGACTACGTCGCCGTCCACTTCACGACCGACGAGCGCACCGTCCGAGCGTTCACGGTCGCCGACCCGGCCCGGCCGCTCACCCGGGTGGTGTCGGCCATCGACCTGCCCGTGGTGGTCGTCGCCGACGAGCACCTGCCGAGCGACCTGGTCACCGCCGGCGACGACCTGGTGATCGACCTCACCGAGCCGGCCGGGGCCGCCTCCGGAGCCGACGCCGTCATCGACCTCACCGGCGGGGCGCTCGGCGCCGCGGCCGAGGACCGCACCGACACCCGGGGCTGAGCCGGCCCGAGGGCCCGACGGCCCGACGGCCCGTCGGCCCGACGGTCAGTTCGCCGAGGCGGCCGTGGACCAGGGCGGCGTGGGATGGCGAGGGTCGGTCGGCGGGCCGAGGTAGATCCCCACGGGGTCGCCCTTGCGGCGGGTCTGCTCGATCCGGGCCAGCAGGTCCTGGTCGACGCCGGGGAGCCCGATGGCCTCCTTGTCGACCCCGCCACCCCCGACGGCCAACGCCCGGGCGAGGTCGTCGCGGCCGGCGGCCACGAGCTGTTGCTGCAGCACCGCCTCCTCGGCCAGGAACTGGCGACGGTCGGGCAGCTCGAGGGGGTCCCACCCGGCGACGCGGGTGACCTCGGGGTGGTCGAGCCACTGGGTGGCGGAGTCGGCGCTGACCACCCACACGGTGGCGACCGGCGGCCGCTCGTCGGCCGAGCGCTCCTCGCCGAAGCGGTAGGAGTCCTGGGGCGGGGCGGCCACCTCGATGCCGTTGCGCTCCAGCTCGAGGCGCACGGCGTCGGCCGTGGTGCCCCACACCGACCCGGTGGCCACCACCAGCACCGGCCCGGTGCCCCGCAGGGCGTCGACGGTGGGGTCGAGCAGGTGGCCCAGCACCTCGGTGGCCGACGGGTCGGGGGTGGCGGCGTCCTCGGCGCCCGAGGCGGTGCGCACCGACGTGGACAGCACGACGGCGACCAGCACCGGCGCGGCCAGCCACGGCACCGCGGCGCGCACCGTTCGGGGCAGCCGGGCCCAGTGGGCGAGGGCCACCCCCGCCGACCACACGGTGGACAGCCACCACAGGCAGGCGATCACCCACCACCACCGCACGAGGTAGGCGAAGACCGGGCCGGTGATGCGGCTGGTGGCGACCAGCCCGGACACGGCGAGCGCCCCGACGATCGCCTGGAACCGCACGGCCGGCCACCGCCGGGCGCGGGCCGCGGCCGCCAGGGCCAGGGCGAACGCGGCCAGCGGCACCAGCAGCGCCCGGGTCGGACCGCCGAGGATGGCGCCGTCGTCGCCGTTCTGCTCGCGGTGGCCGAGCCAGGGAGCGTCGGGGACCGACAGGTGCAGCGCGGCCTGGTCGATCGCCACCCCGGCGCCGGCGGGCTGGTCGTCGCTGCTCGCGAAATAGCGGACGATCTCGGTGAGGTTGCCGGTCCCGGCCACCTCGTCGACGACCACGGGCGCCCAGGCGAGCAGGGCGACACCAGCGGTCACGACCACCAGGGCCCGCCGGGACCTGCGGTCGCGCGGCAGGAGGGGCACGGTGGCCCGGCGGCGCCAGGCGATGGTGACGGCGGCGACCGCGACGGCGGCGACCATCGCCGCGTAGCCCACGTGGCTCTGCACCAGGAACGACCCGACACCGACCAGGGCCGGCCACATCCACCGGTCGCCCTCGGCGACCGACCAGGCGAGGAAGGTGAGCAGCGCCAGGGGCAGGACGGTGACGTAGGGGTTCCACGGGTCACGCAGCAGGGCCGGGCCGATGGACTGGGTGAGCAGCCCCATCGCCGCGGCGGTGGCCAGCATCAGCGGCAGGCCGCCTCGCCGCCAGGCCAGCACCACCGTGGCGGCGACCACCGCGGCGTTGAGGAGGCCGGTCGCCGCGAGCAGCGACACCGGGCGGTCGCCGAGCAGGTGGTAGGGGCCGGCGAGGACCCAGTACAGCAGCGGGCCGGGGTGGTTCCACCCGAACCGGGAGTAGGGGCCGACGAACGGGGTCAGCCGACCGACGTCCTCGACCCTCAGGGTGAGCACCGCCCAGTCGCCGGTGGGCCGCCACTGCTCGTCGAGGGCCGCCAGCGCCGCCTTCACCACCGGCCAGGCGGCGACGGCCGCCACGACCAGCGCCAGCGCCAGGCGCGCGCCGGTCGGCCAGCGGCGGCTGGACGCGGCGGGCGGCGGCACCGGGGCAGAGGTGGCGGTGCGGGCGGAGGTCAGGCTCATGGCGGGCGCTCGGCGGCTCGGGGGGCGGCCGTCGCCGGTGAGGCTACCGGAGGCGGTGCGCCGGCTCCCGGCACTGGCCCGGCCCTCGTCGGCCAGGGAGGGGGCGGTCCGCTCCGCACAACGCCACCACCACCCGTTCGGTGTCGGGCGGAGCGGACCGCCAGCAGCCCACTACCCACGCCGGCGCCGGAGCAGACCTGCGAGCTGCTCAGGGTTGACGGCCGCCCCCCAGGGGTAGGGGACCGGCACCGACCACGACGAGGGGAACCGATGGCCATCACCGCCGACCACGACCTCGAGCTCCCCGAGACGGCGCGCGACCGCTCGCACGTGCTGGTCACCTGGGGCCTGCCGGTGGCGCAGCTCGAGCGGCGGCTCGCCCAGCTCGGGCTGACCGACGCCGGCGTGCGCGCCGAGGTGCTCGGCGACGACGGTCGGGCGGTGCGGGTGCGCGTCAGCGCGGCGGACCGCGGCCGGCTCGACTGGGGCGTCGCCCTCACCCGGGCCCGCCTCGGTGACCTGGTCGTGGGGGACGACGGCTCGACGCTGGAGGGCGAGGTGATCGCCCTGCTGCGCCGCCAGGGCTTGACGGTCGGTACGGCCGAGTCGCTCACCTCCGGCCTGTTGGCCTCGCGCCTGAGCGAGCCGCCCGGTGCCAGCGACGCGTTCGCCGGGGGAGTGGTCTCCTACGCGTCGGCCGTGAAGTTCGAGGTGCTCGACGTGCGGGAGGGGCCGGTCGTGACCGCCGAGGCGGCGCGGCAGATGGCCGAGGGGGTGGCCCTGGTGCTCGACGTCGAGAGCGCGGTGTCGCTCACCGGCGTGGCCGGCCCCGCCGAGATGGAGGGCCAGCCGGTGGGCACGGTGTTCGTCGGCTCGTGGCTCGACGGTGAGGCCGACCACGTGGAGCTGTCGCTGTCGGGCGACCGCGACGCCATCCGCACCGCCTCGGCCAGCCACGCCCTCGACCACCTCCGCCGCCGCCTGCTCGACCGCGAGCGCCGGCTCGCCTCGCGCCGCCCCGGCTAGGCGCGGGCCCCGGCTCGGCGCCGCCCCGGCGCCAGCCGTGCCCTGGTCCTGCCCGGGGCGGCCGGCGGGAAGGAACCACACCGCACACCCATCCCCACACGACCGACGACCCGGAGGAGACCGACATGACGGGACGACTCGACGGCAGGCGCATCGCCTTCCTCACCGCCAACGAAGGGGTCGAGCAGGTCGAGCTGACGGCGCCGTGGGACGCCGTGCGCGAGGAGGGCGCCCAGCCCGTCCTCCTGGCGCCGGAGGCGGGGCCGGTCCAGGCCTTCAACCACCTCGACAAGGGCGACGTGTTCACCGCCGAGCGGGCGGTCGAGGAGGCCGACCCGGCGGACTTCGACGCGCTCGTCCTCCCCGGCGGGGTCGCCAACCCCGACCAGCTGCGCCTGCAGCCCAAGGCGGTGCACTTCGTGCGCCAGTTCGTGGAGAGCGGCCGGACGGTCGCGGTGATCTGCCACGGTCCATGGACGCTGATCGACGCCGGCGTGGTCGACGGCCGCCACCTCACCTCGTGGCCGAGCGTGCGCACCGACCTCGTGCACGCCGGCGCCCGGTGGAGCGACGAGCCGCTGGTCGTCGACGGGAACCTCATCTCCAGCCGCAAGCCCGCCGACCTGCCGGGGTTCTGCGACGCACTGGTGGAAGCCGTCGCCACGGCAGGGCAGACTGCAGGTCTCTGACGACCGGGAGGGGAGGTGCGCACCCCGATGGCCTCGACCCTCGAGCCCGAGCTGGACCTCGGCCCCGCGGGCGTCCCCGGCGTCGACGCCGGTGTCCCCGGCGTGGCCGCCGGCGAGCCGGGTTCGCTCGCGGTCTACGCCATGGGCTCGGGCCGACCGGTGGTGTTCCTCCACGGGCAGCCGGGCGGCGCCGAGGTCTGGCAGCCGGTGCAGGAGCTGCTCGCCGGGCGAGGCCTGCGCACCCTCGCCCTCGACCGCCCGGGCTACGGCAACACGTCGCTCGAGGCGGGCGGCTTCCGCCACAACGCCGAGGTGGTCACCGGCGTGCTGGCCCGGTTGGGCGCACCGGCGGTGGTCGTCGCCCACAGCTGGGCGAGCGGGCCGGCGCTGCTGGTGGCCCGGCGCAGCCCCGAGCTGGTGTCGGGCCTGGTGCTGTGCGCCCCGGTGGGCGACCCCCGCTCGGTCACCGTGCTCGACCGTGCGCTGGCCCACGGGCCGGTGGGGCGGTTCGTGCTGCGCGCCGCGCTGGCCGCCGGCGGGTGGTTGGTGCACCGTCCCGGCGGCGAGCACCTGCTGCCCATCGCGGGGTTGGGCCACCTGCAACCGGCCGCGGCCCGCTCGGCCACCCTGCCGGCGCTCGCCCGCCGGGCGCGCAAGGCGGCCGCCATCGAGCAGATGGCCCTCGTCGAGGAGCTCGTCGAGGTCCGCCGAGCCGCTCGCCGGGTGCGGGTGCCGACGGTGGTGCTCGGTGGTCGGCACGACGGCATCGTGCGGCCGGCGGCCGTGCAGGGCCTGGCGCAGTGGATCCCTGGTGCCCGACTCGAGATGGTCGAGGGCGGCCACCTGCTGCCCGTCGAGCACGCCGACGCGGTGGCGCACGCCGTGGTCGAGCTCACGGGCGCCCGGCCGCACGTCGGCGCCGGCCCCGACCTCGAGGGCGTCATCGACCTGCGGGCGCGCTGACGCGCCGCCCGGACCACGGGGTCCGACCGGCGCGTGAGGCGACGCGAGGCAGCCTGGTGCGGGGCGAGCCCGCGCTACCGGCCGGCGAGGGCCCGCTCGAGCTCGGTCTTGGACATCTTCGAGCGGCCGGGGATGTTGCGGCGCTTGGCCTCGTCGTAGAGGTCGTCGTAGGTGCGCCCGTCGTCGGAGCCGTTGGCGCGCGAACCGTTCTGGCCGTTCAGGCGCCGCTCGTTGCTGCCGGAGCCTCGGGACATGTCCCCTCCTCGTCGTCGTCTCGGACTGTGTCGTCCCTACCCGTCTCGTCGCGTGACGAGACATGCCGCCGCGGCGGGGCCGGTCGACGCCGCAGCACGAGCTGGCACACGTCGTCCTGGCGGACCTCGCCGGCGAAGAGCGCGGCGGCCAGCTCGTGGCACACCGAGCTCAACGGCCGATGCCCCGCGTGGTGGTCGCCACCCGTGCCGGCGTCGGTGGCGCCCGAGGCGGCAGCGGCTCCCACGGTGAGCGACCACAGGGTGTCGGCCAGGCGTTCGAGGCCCCGGTCGATGTGCTCGCCTCGGCGTTCGACCAGCCCGTCGGTGAACGCCAGGAGCCCCTCGCCGGCGGCGAGCACGAAGGTGTCCTCGGCGTACGTCGCGTCGGGCACCACGCCGAGCAGCGGACCACCGGCGGCCTGCTCGTCGAGGACGGTGACCGAGTCGGGGCCGAACCGCAGCATCGGGGGGTGCCCGGCGTGGCTCCAGCGCACCTCGCCGGTGGCCGTGTCGAGCACGGCCACGACGGCGGTGGCGAAGCTGCCGGTGCCGAGGCGCTCGAGCAGCCGGTTGAGCGCGGCGAGCGACTCGCCGGGGCCGGCGCCGTCGACCACGTAGGCCCGCAGCGCGTTGCGGAGCTGCACCATGATCGTCGCCGCGTCGAGCCCGTGGCCCGACACGTCGCCGACGACGCAGAGCAGGTGGCGGTCGTCGAGCAGCAGCACGTCGTACCAGTCGCCGCCCACGTCCTGCTCGACGCCGGCCGGGTCGTACGTGGCGGCCAGCTCGAAGCCGGGCACCGCGGGAAGCTGACCCGGGATGGCGGCCCGCTGCAACGCCTCGATGGTGCGGTGCTCCTGCTGGCGGCGGACCTCGGCCTGCAGCAGCTCGTCGCGCGCCCGGCGCAGGGCCCGCTCGGCCTGCCGTTGCTCGGTGACGTCCTGGCTGGTGCCGCGGATGGTGCGGGTCCGCCCGTCGGGCCCGACGACGACCTCGCCGGACACCGCCACGTCGCGCTGGGCGCCGTCGGGCAGCAGGAGGCGGTGCTCGAAGGCGAAGCCGCGCTCGGCGGTCGGCGGGGTGCTGGCCAGCTGCTCGTACTGGGCGAGCACCCGGGGCAGGTCGTCGGGGTGGATGTGGCCGGTGCCCGTGGCCAGCGGCGGGTTGGGGCCGCCGACGGGCAGCCCGTAGAGGCGGTACATCTCCCGGGACCAGGTGAGCTCGTTGGTGCGCACGTCCCACTCCCAGCTGCCGGTGCGGGCGATGCGCTGGGCCTCCTCCAGCCGCTCGGCCAGCGCGGCGGTGGCCCGGACGGCCTCGGCCTCCCGGACGGCCGCCTCCAGCCGTGACCGCTCGGTGAGGTCGATGAGGGTGACGCCGAGCCCGGCGACCTCCCCCGAGTGGTCCCGCACCGGGTAGAAGTTGATGAGCCAGTCCCGGTCGGTCGGTGCGCCGAAGGCGCTGGCGCCGCGCAGCTCGAGGCCGAGCACCGGCTCGCCGCTGGCGATCACGCCCCGCATGAGCGCCTCCGCCGCTCCGGCCAGGCCGGGCACCGTGTCGGCCGCCGGGCGACCGACGAGGTCCTCCACCCGGCCCCCGCTGAGCTCGGCGATGGTGGCGTTGAGCACCCGGAAGCGCAGGTCGCGGTCGACGAAGGCGAAGCCGATCGGTGCGTCGCGTAGGAGCGTGTCGAGCAGCGCCGCCGACTCGGCGGCGGCGTGCTGGGCTTGGCGCACGTCGTGGACGTCCTCCACGGTGCCGACCCACTCGCGGCCCGTGGCGCCCGGCGTCGGTTCGGTCGCCTCGCGGTCGGCCTCGTCGGTGGCCGCCCCGGGCGCCTCGTCGGCGGCCGTGCCGTCGTCGACGGGCACGCCGCGCAGCACCACCCAGCGGTGGTCGTCGCTCGGGCCGTGCCACAGCCGGGCGGTGACCTCGAACGCACGGCCCTGGGCCATGCCGTGGCGCCATCCTTCGCCCACGGCCCGCCGGTCGTCGGGGTGGAAGCTCTCGAGCCAGCCCGGGCCGAGGCCGTCGAGGCGGGGCCGACCGGTGAAGTCCTCCCAGCCGTGGACGCTGCTGACGCGAGTGCGTCCCTTGGCGTCGAGGTGCCACACGATCGCCCCGGTGGCCTCGACCAGGGAGCGGTAGCGCTGCTCGCTGCCGCGGAGGCGCTCCTCGGCCTCCCGGCGGGCGGCGAGGTCGGCGACGAAGCACACCCAGCGCAGCGGCCGGCGCTCGAGCAGCGCGCCGGCGACCAGCACCGGCACCCGGTGCCCGTCGGCGTGGAGCAGCTCGAGGTGGCCCGGGCGGGTGGAGCCGTCGCGCAGCAGCTCCCGGAAGGCGGCCTGGTCGTCGGCGCCCTCCTGGGGCGGCACCAGGTCGCGCCAGCGCAGCTCCCCCCGCTCGAGCTGCTCGCGGCTGGCGCCGACCATGCCGAGGAAGGCGTCGTTGGCCTCCCGCACGGCGTGCTCGTCGCCGCTGATGACCCCGACGCCGCCGAGCTGGGCCAGTCGGTCGAGGTGGCTGCGGCTGCGCACGAGGTCGTCGTGGGCCCGCTGCGCCCGGGCGCGGGCCGCCTCGGTGGAGGCGGTGAGCGCGGCGGCGCCGGCTGCCACCACCAGGAAGGCGACCAGGCCCGACAGCCCCCGCCCGTCGAGGGCGTGGTCGCCGTCGGTGAGCAGCCAGGTGACCAGCAGCGCGGTGCACGAGGCGATGGACGCGAGGGCCGGCCCCAGGCCTCCCAGCCACGCGGCCACGGCGACGAAGGCCAGCAGCCAGGCGCCGCTCACCATCTCGACGGGGCGGTCGGTGACGAGCAGCGCCAGGCCCAGCAGCACGGGGCCCAGCACGGCGACCGCGTAGCCCACGGCGCGCCGGCGGCGGCGGTCGTCGAGGAACCGTCGCGCCACCGTCGCCGCAGGCGCACCCGGCGGGACCGGGTGACGCCGCTCGAGCTGCACCTTGAGCTCCCCTCCCTCGGCGCGCGGCCGAACGCGGGCCTCGCGGGAGTCTAGGAGCCCAGCCGTTCGGATGCGGCTGGATGGGGCCGCTTGTGGCGTGAGGGTCTGGTCAGAGCGAGCCGCGGGGCCGATCGCGCTTCGCCAGGCGCCGGGCCCGCTCGGCGACCTCGAGCTCGGCTTCGCCCATCAGCTGCTCGGCCCGCTGGCGCACGGCCGGGTCGTCGCTGACCACGGCCACGGTCACGTCGGTGGAGGTGTCGCGCGTCGCCCCTTCGAGCTCGGGCTCACGGCCGCCCCCGAAGACGAACCCGGCGGCGGCGCCGGCCATGGCGCCCACCAGTGCCCACAGCCCCAGGCGGGCGCCGAGGGGCAGGTCGAACATGGGGATCAGGCCGATGAGCAGGCCGATGACGAGCCCGAACGCGCCGAAGCCGACGGCTCCTGCGATCGCGCCTCGCGCCTGGGGGCCCGAGATGGGGGCGGTGGACAGGGGTGGTCCCTGCACGACCTCGTCGGTGTCTCGCTGCTGGGCGCGAGCGAGCGCGTCGCGCCGGTCCTGCGGATCGCCGATGCGGACCGTGGCGTCGTCCCCGGCGCTGCGCTCGACCTCGGCGGCGACTCGCTCGGCCAGGTCGGGCGGGAGGCGGTCGACGACCTTGTGCGCCGGTTCGGGACCAGGAGCGGGTGCGTTCATAGAGGTCCTCCTCCACGGGGGTGGCGGCGGGGAGCTCCGCCGGTGACGGGTGCCTACCCCGGCCGCGGCGGGGTGATGCAGCGCTGGCCCGCGCCCGGCAGTTCTGCGCGACATGGGGACGGGAAGGTGTCCGAGGACGCCATCCGGCGCCTGGAGGAGCCCGCATGCCGCTGCCGAGCGTCGGGGTGGTCGTCGTGACCCGTGATCGTGAGGACGAGCTCTCCGTCGCCCTGGAGCGGCTGACCGCGCTGCCGGACGCCCCGCCGGTCGTGGTGGTCGACAACGGCTCGCGTGACGGCACCGTCGCCATGGTGCGACACCGGTTCCCGAGGGTCGGCGTCGTGCCGGCCGGCCGCAACCTCGGCGCGGCCGGTCGCACGATCGGCGTGCGGCTGCTGCGCACCGAGGTGGTCGCCTTCGCCGACGACGACTCCTGGTGGGCCCCCGACGCGCTCCCCACGGCGGCCGCCGCCTTCGCCGCCGATCCCGCGCTGGCGGTGGTGGCGGGCCGTGTGCTGGTGGGTCCGGAGCAGCGCACCGACCCGGTGTGCGAGGCCATGGCGGCCAGCCCGGTGGTCGGTCCCGCGTCCGCGTGGTGCGCCACGACCGATGCGGCGAGGGCGCTGGCGCCGGTCGCGGTCGAGAGCGCCGGGCCGCTGGTCCTGGGCTTCGTGGCCTGCGGAGCTGTCGTGCGCCGCGAGGCGTACCTCCAGGTGGGCGGCTTCCATCCGCGCTACGGCGTCGGCGGCGAGGAGGAGCTGTTGGCCCTCGACCTGGCGGCCGCGGGGTGGACGTGCCGCTACGTCGACACCGTTCTCGCACACCACCACCCGTCGCCGGCGCGCGACCCGGCGCGGCGGCGCTCGGTGACCACCCGCAACGAGCTCTGGACGGCGATGCTGCGCCGACCCCGGTCGTCGGTGGTCTCGTTGTCGACCCGGCGGGTCGTCGACGGACGTCGCGACCCAGCGGTCCGACGCGGCGTCGTCGCCGCGATGGGCGGCCTGGGCTGGGTCCTGCGCGAGCGAAGGGTCGTGGCACCCGCCCTCGAGGCCGAACTGGTGCGGATGGCGCGAGGCACGGCGGTCCCTGCGGCTGCCTTCGACGCCGTGGCCGTGGCACGGTGACCGGTGTGGAGACCACCGACGTGTCGACGAGCCGGCGCACCGCCTTCCGCCCGGACGAGCCGCCGGCGGCGAGCGACGCGGTGGTGGTCGGCGCCGGCCCCAACGGGCTGGTGGCAGCCAACCTGCTGGCCGACGCCGGCTGGCACGTCACCGTGCTCGAGGCCGGCCCCGGGCCGGGAGGGGCGGTGCGCTCGGCCGAGGTGACCGCGCCGGGGTTCGTCAACGACCTGTTCAGCTCGTTCTACCCGCTGGCCGCCGCCTCACCGGTGATCGCCGGCCTGCACCTCGAGCACCACGGCCTGCGCTGGGTCCACGCCCCGGAGGTGCTGGCCAACCCGACCCCCGACGGCCCCACCGCCGTGCTGTCACGCGACCTCGAGCGCACGGCCGAGAGCCTCGACCGGTTCGCGCCCGGCGACGGCGACGCGTGGCGGGAGCTGTACGGGCGCTGGGAGCGCATCTCCGACGCCGCCACCGCCGCGCTGTTCACCCCGTTCCCGCCAGTGGTCCCCGCCGCCCGGCTCGCCGCCCGGCTGCGGCCCGCCGGTCTGCTCGAGCTCGCCCGCATGGCAGTCATGCCCGTGCGCCGCCTCGCCGAGGAGACGTTCCTCGGGGCGGGCGGCGGGCTGGTGCTGGCCGGGTCGGCCCTCCACGCCGACCTCACGCCGGAGACCGCGGGGAGCGCGGTGTACGGCTGGCTGCTGGCGTGTCTCGGCCAGCAGGTCGGCTTCCCGGTGCCCGAGGGGGGCGCCGGCCGGCTCACCGACGCGCTCGTCGCCCGGCTGCGCTCCCGTGGCGGCCGGGTGGTCACCGGATGCCCGGTGGTCGAGGTCGTCGTGCGCAGCGGCCGGGCGGTCGCCGTGCGCACCGCCGGTGGCGGCGAGGTCGCCGCCCGCCGCGCCGTGCTGGCCGACGTCGGTGCGCCCCAGCTCTACCTCTCCCTCCTGCCGCGCCGCGACGTGCCCGACCGGGTGCTGCGCGACATCCACCGCTTCCAGTACGACGCCGGCACGGTGAAGCTCGACTGGGCGCTTCGCGCGCCGATCCCGTGGTCCGATTCGGAGGTGCGCTCCGCTGGCACCGTGCACGTGGTCGACTCGCTCGACCAGCTGTCGCGCTACGCCTACGAGCTGGCCACCTCTCAGGTGCCGTCGGAGCCGTTCGTGCTCCTCGGCCAGATGACGACCACCGACCCGACCCGCTCGCCGGCCGGCACCGAGTCGGCGTGGGCCTACACCCACGTGCCGGCCCGCCCGCGGGGCGACGCCGGGGGCGAGGGGGTGGACGGGTCGTGGGACGAGGCGGCCACCGTGCGCTTCGCCGAGCGGCTCGAGCGTCGCATCGAGCGGGTGGCGCCCGGCTTCTCCGAGCTGGTCCTGGCCCGCCACGTGGCCACGCCCGTCACCATGGAGCAGGCCGACGCCAACCTGGTGCACGGCGCCATCAACGGGGGCACCGCCCAGCTCCACCAGCAGCTGGTGTTCCGCCCCGTGAACGGGCTGGGCCGCCCCGAGACACCGGTGCGGGGCCTGTTCCTCGCCTCCGCCTCGGCCCACCCGGGCGGTGGGGTGCACGGCGCGCCGGGCGCCAACGCGGCTCGTGCGGCCATCTGGGCCGACCGCCGCCGCCGGCTGGCCACGGCCGTGCGCCCCGCTGGCCGCCGCCCCTGACACCCGGGTCGGGGAGAGCGCCGGCGGGCGGGCTCAGGCGCGGGCGCGGTCCTCGGCGAGGGCCCGCAGGGCCTGCAGCGACACGGCGTTCCTGCCCCACAGCCCGGCGGCCACGAGCGGCCGGGTCAGGGGGTTCCAGAGCGCCCGCACGGCCCCGGTCGCCGGCTCCTCCTCGATGGCCAGGTGGGCGCCGCCGTCGGCCTGCTCGGTGACGGTGAAGCGCACCCGGGCCGCACCGAGGGCCCCCACCCGGGCCAGCAGCACGAGGACCTTGGGCGCCTCGTTCACCAGCACGGTGGTGCGGTCGCGGATGGTGAAGGGGCCGAACCCGACGGCGTGGTGGAACGACGAGCCGGGTGCCGGCCAGTGCGGCTCGACCCCGCGGATGTGCTTGGCGCCGACCAGCCACCGGGGGTAGGTCTCGGGGTCGGCGACGGTGGCGAAGACCACCTCGGGCGGGGCGTCGATCCCGATGGCGGTGGTGGTCACGGGGCGATCGGCTCCGGTTCGGGCCGCGGGTCGATGGGGGTGGGCTGCTCGGGGGGCACGACCGGCTCCGGCGCCGGACCAGGTGGCGCGGGCACGAGCGGGGCCGGCTCGACGGGCTCGGGATCGGGGAGGATCGGTGTCGGCTCGTGGCCGGGGATGATCGTCATCTCCTGCACGTACCCCGCCGGCGCCGGCACGTTCCCCTCGTCGAGGGGATAGGGACCGGGCATGACCGAACCCACCTATGGCGACAAGGGCGGTGAGGGCGCGGACCGGCCTCACCACGACGACCTTGAGGCCGACGCCCACGAGCCCAGCCGCGCCGTGGCGGCCGGCGACAACGGCGAGACGAACCTGGGGCCCGGCTCCGGCGTGGGCACCAACACCAACGGGGCGAACATGGCCGAGGAGGCTGCCGCCCCGGCCGACCCCAGCCGCGGCGCCTGACCGGGAACAGCGGCAGGCGACCGGATCCCTGCCACCTCAGCGTGAGGGGTCGACCCGGCGGGCGCGTGGGGGTCAGCCGTCGGCGGGGTCGAGGAGGGACAGCACCGTGCGCTCGGCGCGCCGGTGCGCAGCGGTGCGGCGGCTGCGGGCCCAGTGGTCGTGGAGGCTGCCTTCGCGGTGCGACTCGGGCACCACCGGGTGCACGTAGCTGGCTCGGCACACCGCCCGGGTGTTGCCGAGCTGGGCGGCCGCCGTGTCGATGGCGTGCAGCACCTGGGCGTCGGCCTCCGACGCCGAGGACGGCGGCCCCAGGTCGGCGAGGGTCTCGGTGGCCACGACGGTCGCGCCCCAGGTGCGGAAGTCCTTGGCCGACACCGTCTCACCGGTGCGCTCCCGCAGCCAGGCGTTGACGTCGGCCGACCCCACGTCGACCACGGTCCCGTCCGGCTCACGCCAGGCGAACAGCTCCTGCCCACCCAGCTCGTGGCAGCGCTTGACCAGCCGGGCCAGCCGTCGGTCGCTGACCGACACCTCGTGCTCGACCCCGCCCTTGCCCACGAACTCGAAGCGCACCTCGGCCCCGGTGATCTCCACGTGCTCGGGCCCGAGGGTGGTGAGCCCGTAGGACTCGTTGGTGGCGGCGTACTCGGCGTTGCCCACCCGGATGAGGGTCTCGTCGAGGAGGCGCACCACGAGGGCGAGCACCTTGTCGCGGTCGAGCGGCCCGGGCCGGGTGAGCTCGGCGTCGACGTCGGCGCGCAGGCGGGCCAGGGTGGCACCGAAGAGCGACAGCCGGTCGAACTTGTCGGCGTCGCGGACCTGGCGCCACCGGTCGTGGTAGCGGTACTGCTTGCGGCCCTTGGCGTCGCGTCCCGTGGCCTGGATGTGGCCGTCGGAGTGGGGGCAGATCCAGACGTCGGTCCACGCCGGGGGGATCACCAGCGTGCGGATGCGCTCCCTGGTGGCCACGTCGCGGACCGTGCGCCCGTCGGCGTCGACGTAGCGGAAGCCCGAGCCGCAGCGCACCCGTCGGATGCCCGGCATGGCGTCGCTCACGTAGCGCAGCCCGGCGTCGGCGGCGGCGGCGGCGGGATCGCTGGCGAGGTCGTCGCCGGCCGTGAGCAGAGCGATGGCCATGGGTCCTTCCGGGTGGTGGGCCGAGCCCGCGGGGTCACGTGGTCGCCGGCGCGGCCCGTCCGGCCCGCGTCGGCGCCCAGGGAGTGGAGCCGGAGAGCCCTGTCGGCAGGCGATCGACAGGGCTCCCCGGCCTCGGTGACAGCGGCCGTCCGGCGGGCGCGAGCCCCTGGTGGGAGCGACGGGGCTCACGGGCTGGCGTGGGAGCGACGGTCCCGTCCGTCCGCTGTCCTGGCACTTCGTTCCCCGTCACGGCGCGCCCTAGAACCGCTCGTCGTCGATTTTCTGGCGGTGCGGGCCCCGGTCGCGGGTAGGAAGCAGGGGAGCCCGGGAAGGGAGCCCCCATGGACGACACCACCAGCCAGCTCGTGAACCCCATGCCGGCGCCGCAGGCCGCGCCGTCGGCGCCGGCGTCGCCGGTCGGGGCGGTGCCCGATCCGGCCGCCACCGGGGGCATGGACGCCGCGTCCGGCACGGCGCGCCCGGTGAACAGCCCCACCGACACCAGCCTGGCCACCGTGCTGGGCGAGCTCGACCGGGCCGGTTGGGGCGGCCAGTTCGTGCCCCTCGAGGGCGGCGACATCCGCTGCGTCACCTGCCGCCGGACGTTCCCCGCCGCCGAGGCCCATGCCGACGAGGCCCGCCGTCTCGAAGGGGTGTCCGACCCGGCCGACATGGTGATCGTGGTGCGCCTCGCCTGCCCCCACTGCTCGACCCGCGGTGTGCTCGTCGCCCACTACGGGCCCGAGGCGTCGGTCGAGGAGGCCGACGTGGTGGCGGCCATGTCGCGCACGCCGGCCACCGGGCAGGGCACCGAGTACCCGCCGGGCACCACCGCCTGAGCGCCCCGCGGTCGGCGGGCGCGGAGTTCTACGCGCTCGCCCCCGCGGGTATGGGCCTTGCTGTTCGACGAAGGTTTCCCTGGAAACGATCGGAGGGACCACCCATGAGCCAGAACCCCGACACCACCTCGCCCCAGACCGTCCAGGCCGACGAGTCCGACGCCCGCGCCGCCCACCAGGCCGACCGCATGCCGACGCCCGAGGAAGAGGCGGCCGCCGAGCGCAACCGGCTCGACCCCGACGTGGCGCAGGCCTACGGCGAGGCCGTCGAGCGCGGCGCCAACGTGCAGGGCGAGGGCCAGATCACGCCCTGAGGGGTCTCGAGCGGCCTCGCCGCGAGCCGGCCCCGGCCGCTCGCGACGAGGCCGGACCCACCACCACCCACCGACCACCACCCACACCCCAAAGGTAGGATCCACCCGTGCCACCCGAGCTCGAACACCCGCTGACCATCGAGGTCCATCGCGACGGGGACGAGGTCACGCTCACCCTCACCGGTGAGCTCGATCCGCACACCGCACCCATGCTCGCCGAGGAGCTGGAGGCCGCCGCCCACGACGGCGCCACGTCCGTCGTGCTCATCCTCTCGGGCCTCGGCTTCATCGACTCGTCGGGCCTGAGGGTGCTCATCTCCGCCAACCGCGACATCACCGACCGGGGCGGGCGCCTCGTGCTGCGCTCGCCCAGCGAGACGGTGCGGCGGCTGCTGGAGATCACCGGCCTGCTCGACCACCTCCAGACGGACTGAGCCATGGCTGCCGCTGACCACCGCCCCGGCCCCGCCGCGCCCGGAGGGCGACGGCCCGTGCCGAACCTCGAAAGGACCACCGATGGTGACTGACAGCCCGGTGCGGCTCGTCATCCCGGCGCGCGCCCGCTTCCTGCGCCTCGCCCGCCTCACCGCCGCCGGCATCGCCGGCGAGGTCGGCTTCGGCCTCGAGGCCATCGAGGACCTCCGCGTCGCCGTCGACGAGGTGTGCGCCATCCTCATCGAGGGCGCGTCCGACGACGTGGAGCTCGACCTCACCTATCGCGCCACCGCCGACGGCATCGTGATCGAGGGCTCGTGCCCCAACCCCGGGGCGGTGCCCGACCTGCACCCGGTGGCCCGCGAGCTGCTGGCCCTGACCGCCGACGACTACTCGGTGGCGGC
This sequence comes from Actinomycetes bacterium, assembly GCA_029782145.1. Lineage (GTDB taxonomy): Bacteria > Actinomycetota > Acidimicrobiia > Acidimicrobiales > Acidimicrobilacustridaceae > CAMFLJ01. Next base: position 301,239 of record JAKOVH010000013.1, read on the forward strand.
CTCCGACGGCGTGGTGAGCTTCCGCCTGCTCAAGCGCAGCCAGGCGGGCTCGGGGTGAGCAGGGAGGACCTTCGGGACCCGCCGGTCCAGGAGTGGTTCGTCGAGTACCGCCGCACCGGTGACCGCAGGCTGCGCAACCAGCTCGTCGAGCACCACCGCCACATCGCCGACTACTTCGTCAAGCGCTACTCCCGCCGGGGGGTGCCGAGCGACGACCTGCGCCAGCTGGCCCTCATGGCCATCATCCACGCGGTGGAGCGCTTCGACCCCGACATGGGCGTGGCCTTCTCGACCTTCGCCAGCCGCACCATCGAAGGTGAGCTGAAGCGCTACTTCCGGGATCGCACGTGGTCGGTGCGCCCGCCGCGGCGGGCTCAGGAGCTGCACCTCGAGCTGCGGCGCACCGACGAGGAGCTCACCCAGAGGCTGGGCCGGTCACCGACCATCGCCGAGCTGGCCGCCGCCCTCGACGTGAGCGAGGACCACGTGCTCGAGGCGCTCGAGGCGGGCGTCGCCCACCAGGCCACCAGCCTCGACCAGCCCGCCCCCGGCGACGAGGACGGCGGGCCCCGCAGCGACCGGCTCCTGGCCTCCACCGACTCGGGCTACGTGCGCGTCGATCACGAGATCATCGTGCGGGAGCTCATCGCTGAGCTGCCCGAACGGGAGCGCACGATCATCTACCTGCGGTTCTTCGAGAACCTCACCCAGCCCGAGATCGCCGAGCGCGTCGGGGTGAGCCAGTCGTACCTCTCGCGCATCCTGCGCAAGACCCTGATGGACCTCAGGTCCCGCCTCGGCGAGTAGACCGCGGCCGGGGCGTGACGCCCACCGCCACGTTGCGGCCCCGGTCGCGCAGGTCGATGATGTCGCGGCGCCGGTCGTTCCAGGCCTTGGCGCGCCGGTAGGGCCAGCTCACGACGGCCCACGCCCGCCGCTGGACGCGCCGGCGGAGCGGCGCGGGCGGGGTGGGACCCGCCGGTCCGGACGGCGAGGGGGTCGGGGCGGTCGGGGTGGGCGGGGTCCCACGGTCGGTCAGGTCCGACCCGGTCGTGTTCTGCGAGTGGGTGATCACCACGTCCTCCGCGCTGGTGGACTCCTGCGTCGTCCGCCCGGTGGCCACCCTACCGATGCCGCCCGTAGTTCGGGGGACCCCTTCGCGGACCGTGCCCGCGGACCTACCCGCTGCGGCGGAACGCGCGCGATACGCGCTCGAGTTCGCGCCGCGCGAGAAGCGCTTCTCCTCGTGTTCTCACCGGCGCTCGAACGGGTAGAGCCGACACGCCACCCGCAAGAGCGCGTCAGGAGATCGGATGGCGAACGTCCTCGGCATCAACGCCGTCTTCCACGACCCGGCCGCCGCCGTGGTCGTCGACGGGCGCATCGTCGCCGCCGCCGAGGAAGAGCGGTTCTCGCGGCGCAAGCACGGCAAGGACCCCGTGCCGTTCTCCACGTGGGAGCTCCCCGTGCAGTCCGCCGCCTGGTGCCTGGCCGAGGCGCGCATCGGCGCCGACGAGCTGGACGCCGTCGCCTACTCCTACGACCCGTCGCTCGCCATGGCGCCCGGCGACGACCTCACCGCCCACGACTGGGAGGGGCTGCGGACTCTGTTCGCCCAGCGGGCGCCGCTGTTCCTGCGCAGCGAGCTGCCGGGCCTCGACCCCGACGTCGTGCGCTTCGTGCCCCACCACGTGGCCCACGCCGCCAGCGCCTACCTCGCCGGCCCCCACGACCCCACGAGCGTCATGGTCCTCGACGGGCGGGGGGAGCGGGGCAGCTACCTCGCCGGCCGGGCCGAGGGCGGCGACCTGGAGGTCCTCGCCCGCCAGGACCTGCCCCACTCGCTCGGCCTGCTCTACGAAGAGGTCACCGCCCACCTGGGCTTCCGTCGCTCCAGCGACGAGTACAAGGTGATGGCCCTCGCGTCCTACGGCAGCCCCGTCTTCCTCGACGAGCTCAGGGGCGCGGTGCGGGCCAGCGGCGACGGTGGGTTCCGTGTCGACCCGGTCGACCTGGCCGCCTTCGTGAAGGCCCGCCGCCCGGCCGACCCCCTCGAGCCCGACCACGCCGACCTGGCGTCGAGCGTGCAGCGCCGCCTGGAGGAGATGGTCCTCGAGCTGGCGGGGTGGCTCCACGACCGCACCGGTGACGACGCCGTCGCCCTCGCCGGTGGCGTCGCCCTCAACTGCGTCGCCAACCACCGCCTCGCCACCGCCGGGCCGTTCCGGCACGTGTGGGTGCAGCCCGCCGCCGGCGACGCCGGCACCGCGCTGGGAGCCGCCCTGCACACCGCCCACGCCCTGGGCGACCGGGTGCAGCCCATGTCCTCGGCCGCGCTGGGCCGGCAGTGGAGCGACGACGAGCTCGAGGCGTGGCTGCGCACGGCGGCGGTGGCCTACGAGCGACCGCCCGACGTCGCCGAGGCGGTGGCCGCCGCCCTCGCCGACGACGCGGTGGTGGCCTGGTTCCAGGGCCGCAGCGAGTTCGGGCCCCGCGCCCTCGGCCACCGCTCCCTGCTCGCCGACCCTCGGCGGCCGGAGAACCTCGAGCGGCTGAACGACGTCAAGGGGCGCGAGCAGTTCCGGCCGGTGGCGCCGATGGTGCTCGCCGAGCGGGCCACGGAGATCTTCGAGGGTGTCATGCCCAGCCCGTACATGCTGTTCGTGCACGACGTCCGCCCCGAGTGGCGCGACCGCATCCCCAGCGTGGTCCACGTCGACGGCACCGCCCGCATCCAGACGGTCGACCGGCGCGAGGAGCCGTTGATGGCCGCCGTGCTCGAGGGCTTCGAGCGCCGCACCGGCGTGCCGGTGGTGGTCAACACCTCGCTCAACACCGCCGGCCGGCCGATGGTCGACGACCCCCGCGACGCGCTGGAGTGCTTCGGCTCGGGCCCGGTCGACGTGCTGGCCATGGGCCCCTTCGTGGTGCGCCGGCCCGCCTTCACGGGAGGCCGCCGGTGACGCTCGCGGCCCGTGTGGCCCTCGTGGTGCCCACCGTCGGGCGCCCCACGCTGGCCCGGCTGCTCGACGCCCTCGCCGCCTCCGCGCCCGGCGTGGCCGACGTGCCGGCGGTGGTGCTGGTCGACGACCGCCGGGACCGCCGCACCCCCTTGCTCGCCGCACCGGTGCCCCCGGCGCTGGAGGGACGGGTCCGGGTGGTGGCCGGGCACGCGGCCGGGCCGGCCGCCGCCCGCAACGTGGGCTGGCGCTCCACCTCCACCGAGTGGGTGGCCTTCCTCGACGACGACGTCGAGCCGCCGCCGGGCTGGCTGGCGGCGCTCGAGGGCGACCTCGACGCCGCGGGGCCCGAGGTGGCGGCGGTGCAGGGCCGCATCCGGGTGCCCCTGCCCACCGACCGGCGCCCCACCGACTGGGAGCGCAACGTGGCCGGCCTGGAGGGCGCCCGCTGGGCCACCGCCGACATGGCCTTCCGGCGTGGCCCGCTGGTGGCGGTGGGCGGCTTCGACGAGCGGTTCCCTCGCGCCTACCGCGAGGACGCCGAGCTGGCCCTGCGGCTCATGGCGAGCGGGTGGGCGCTCACCGTGGGCGACCGCTGGGTGTCGCACCCGGTCCGCCCTGCGCCCTGGCACGTGTCGCTCCGCCTGCAGCGGGGCAACGCCGACGACCCGCTGGTGCGCCGCCTCCACGGGCGCGGCTGGCGAGCGCGCGCCGAGGTGCCGCGGGGCCGGCGGGCCCGGCACGTCGCCGTGGTGGGCGCGGCCGGGGTCGCGGCAGCGGGACTGCTGCTGCGCCGGCCGGCGCTGGCCGTCGGCGGGGCGGCGGCATGGCTGGCCGGGACCGCCGAGCTGGGCCTGGCCCGCACGCTCCCCGGGCCGCGCGCCGGGCGCGAGGTGGCCGCCATGGTCGTCACCTCGCTGGCGCTGCCGTTCGCCGCGGTGGGCTGGTGGGCGTGGGGCGTGGCGAGGCTGCCGGCGCGGCTGGGCCAGCGACCGCACACGTACCCCGACGCCGTGCTGTTCGACCGTGACGGAACCCTCGTCGACGACGTGCCCTACAACGGCGACCCCGCGCAGGTCCGGCTCCGGCCGGGCGCCGCCGAGGCCGTCGCCGAGCTGCGCCGGCGGGGGGTGGCGGTGGGGATGGTCACCAACCAGAGCGGCGTGGCCCGGGGCCTGCTCACCGCCGGGCAGGTGCGCGAGGTCAACGAGCGGGTGACCGAGCTGGTGGGCGGGCTCGACGTCGTGGAGGCGTGCCTGCACGGGCCCGACGACGGGTGCGAGTGCCGCAAGCCGGCCCCCGGCATGGTGCTCGCCGCCGCTCGCCGCCTCGGCGCCGAGCCGAGCCGCTGCGTGGTGATCGGCGACATCGGCGCCGACGTCGACGCCGCCCGGGCCGCCGGCGCCCGCGGGATCCTGGTGCCGACCGGTGTGACCCGGCCCGAGGAGGTCGAGGCCGCCGACGAGGTGGCCGGTGACCTGTCCGAGGCGGTGGCGGCGGCCCTGGGCGAGACCACGCTCGGCTCCCCGACGGCCGAGGCGGTCGTCGACCCGGCGCAGGTGGTCGAGCGGCAGGCGGTGCTGCGGTGAGCCGCGGGCACGTGCTGGTGGCGCGCCTCGACAGCCTGGGCGACGTGCTGCTGGCCGGCCCGGCGGTGCGCGCCGTGGCGGCCGGCGCCGAACGGGTCACCGCGCTCGTGTCGTCGCGAGGCGAGCCCGCCGCCCGCCTGCTGCCCGGCGTCGACGAGGTGGTGGTCTTCGACGCCCCCTGGATCCTCGCCGACCCCGAGCCGCTCGACCCGGCCGCCGTCGAGGCGCTGGTGGCCCGGCTGGCGCAGCTGCGCCTCGACGCCGCGGTGGTGATGACCTCGTTCCACCAGAGCCCGCTGCCCCTGGCCCTGCTGCTGCGCCTGGCCGGTGTTGGGTTCGTCGGCGCCGTGTGCGACGACTTCCCCGGCTCGCTGCTCGACGTCCGCCACCGGGTGCCCGACGAGCTGCACGAGGTCGAGCGGGGCCTCTCGCTGGCGGAGGCGTGCGGCTTCTCCCTGCCCGCCGGCGACGACGCTTGCCTGCGCGTCGACGGTGTCGATCTCGGTGCCCCCGCGTTCGACGGCGGAGGTCGGATCGACGCCGGGCGCCCCGATGACGGCACCGGCGGCGCCCGAGGCCCCCGCGGCGCCCGAGGCCCCCGCGGCCTCGGGGGCCAGGGCCTCGGCGGCCTCGGCGGGCTCGGCGCCGGGCCCTACGTCGTGGTCCACCCGGGCGCCAGCGTGCCGGCCCGCACCTGGCCCCCCGAGCGGTTCGCGGCGGCCGCCCGCGCCCTCGCCGCCGCCGGCCTGGGCGTGGTCGTCACCGGATCGGCCGGCGAGCGGGCCCTGGTCGAGCGCATCCGCGGCCAGGCGGCCGGGGCCAGGGCCGGGGCCGGGCAGGTGGTGGGGCTCTGCGGCCTGCCGCTGCCGACGTTCGCCCGGCTGCTCGCCGGCGCCGACGCCGTGGTGGTGGGCAACACGGGGCCAGCTCACCTGGCCGCGGCGGTGGGCACCGCAGTGGTGTCGCTCTACCCGCCCACCGTCCCGGCGGCCCGGTGGAGGCCGTGGGGCGTCCCTCACGTGCTGCTGGGCGACCAGCGGGTGGCGTGCGCCGGCTGCCGGGCCCGTACGTGCCCCTTCGGCGAGGCGCAGCCCTGCCTCGCCGGCGTGGAGCCGGCCGACGTGGTGGGCGCCGTGGAGCTGGTGCGGCGCGAGAGCGGCCGAGGCCACCTCGCCGTGGCATCCGTGGCGGCCGGGTCGGCCGTGGCGGCTGCAGGGGGCGTGAGAGACGCGGCGGCCCGGTCGGCCGTGGCGGCTGCGGCGGGCGGGGCGGGGGCCGGCGGAGGTGAGCGGTGAACGTCCTCCTCTGGCACGTGCACGGCTCGTGGACGACGGCGTTCGTGCAGGGCCCCCACCGGTACCTCGTGCCGGTGCTGCCCGACCGGGGCCCCGACGGCCGGGGCCGGGCCCGGACCTGGGACTGGCCGGCGTCGGTGGTCGAGGTGGCCCCCGAGCAGCTGCGCCACGCCGACATCGACGTGGTGGTGCTGCAGCGTCCCGAGGAGCTGGCCGCCCTGGCCGAGGCGTGGACGGGCCGCCGGCCCGGGCGCGACGTGCCCGCCGTCTACCTCGAGCACAACGCGCCCCAGGGCCGCATCGGCGACATGCGCCACCCGGCCGCCGACCGGCCCGAGCTCACCGTCGTGCACGTCACCCACTTCAACCGCCTGTTCTGGGACTGCGGCACCACCCCCACCCGGGTGATCGAGCACGGCATCGTCGACCCCGGCCCTCGCTACACCGGCGAGCTCGAACGGGTGGCCGTGGTGGTGAACGAGCCGGTGCGCCGCGGCCGGGTGACCGGCACCGACCTGCTCGCCGGCTTCGCCGAGGCGGCACCGCTCGACGTGTTCGGCATGGGCGTGGAGGCGCTGGCCGCGTCGGTCCCCGGGCGCATCGAAGCCCACGACGACGTGCCCCAAGCCACCATGCACGACCAGCTGGCCCGGCGCCGGGCCTACCTCCACCCCGTGCGCTGGACGTCGCTCGGCCTGTCGCTGCTCGAGGCCATGCACCTCGGGATGCCCGTCGCCGCGCTGGCCACCACCGAGGTGGTCGAGGCCGTGCCGAGCGAGGCGGGCGTGATCTCCACCGACCCCGCCGTGCTGGCCGACGCCCTGCGGCGCTGGCTCGCCGATCCGGCCGAGGCCTTCGTCACCGGCAAGGAGGCCCGCCGCGCCGCGCTCGACCGCTACGGGCTCGAGCGCTTCCTCGACGACTGGGACCGCACCCTCGAGGAGGTGTCCCGATGACCCCCCTGCGCATCGCCTTCGTGTCCGAGCACGCCAGCCCTCTGGCCACGCTCGGCGGGGCCGACGCCGGCGGGCAGAACGTCCACGTGGCCGCCCTCGCCCGCCAGCTCGGTCGGATGGGCCACCAGGTCGTGGTGCACACCCGGCGTGACGACCCCGCGCTGCCCGAGCTGGTCGAGATGGCGCCCGGCGTGTCGGTGCACCACGTCGACGCCGGACCGGCCGAGCCTGTCCCGAAGGACGAGCTGTTCGGGCACATGCCCCGCTTCGCCGCCGAGCTGCAACGGGCGTGGCGGGGTGCGCCGCCCGACGTGGTGCACACCCACTTCTGGATGTCGGGGTGGGCCGGGGTGCACGCCGCCCGCCCGCTCGGGGTGCCGGTGGTGCACACCTTCCATGCTCTCGGCGTGGTGAAGCGCCGCCACCAGGGCGAGCGCGACACCAGCCCGCCGGAGCGCCAGGGCGTGGAGCGCTCGCTGCTGCACGACTGCGAGCGCGTCGTGGCCACCTGCTCCGACGAGGTGTTCGAGCTGGTGCAGCTCGGGGCCGTGCGCCACCGCCCGGCGGTCGTGCCGTGCGGCGTCGACACCCGGCGCTTCCGGCCCGAGGGGCCCGTCGAACCGCGAGCGGCGGGCCGTCACCGCGTGGTGGTGGTGGGCCGGCTGGTCGAGCGCAAGGGTGTCGCCGACGTGATCCGGGCGCTCGCCGAGGTGCCCGGTGCCGAGCTGGTCGTGGCCGGCGGGCCCGATGCGGCTCGCCTCGCCGACGACCCCGAGATCGCCCGGCTCCGGTCGGTGGCGGTGGCGGCCGGGGTGGCCGACCGGGTGCAGCTGCGGGGACGGGTCGACCGGGACCACCTGCCGGCGCTGCTGCGGTCCGCCGACGTGGTGGCGTGCGTGCCGTGGTACGAGCCGTTCGGCATCGTCCCGCTCGAGGCCATGGCCTGCGGCGTCCCCGTCGTCGCCTCCGCGGTCGGCGGGCTGGTCGACACGGTGGTCGACGGCGTCACCGGCCTGCACGTGCCACCCCGAGACCCGGCGGCGCTGGCCGGCGCCCTGCGGGCCTTGCTGGGTGACACCACCCGCCGCGCCGCCATGGGGCGCGCCGGCGTCGAGCGGGTACGTGCTCGCTACACGTGGGCCCGGGTCGCCGCCGCCACGCTCGAGGTGTACCGCGACGTCCTCACCGCCGGCCGCTCGCTGCCGGCCGGGGAGATGGCACGGGCGGCCGGCCCATGACCCCGCCCGTCCACTCCGCCCCTGCGTCCCTTCCTGTACGCGTCCCCGTCCCTCCTCTCGAACCTGTGCCCGAATCCGGTCCGGGAGGGACAGATCCGGGCACAGGTTCGGGCGGTGGAGCGGCGACGAGCGGCGGGGCGGCGGACCTGACCGGCCACCTCGACGACCTCCACGGCGCCCTGCACGAGGTGCGGGCCCACCTCGACCGGCTCGAGCGGTGGGGCGCCCACCTGGCCTCGGTGTTGCTCGGGGGCGGCCGGCTCCTCGCCGCCGGCAACGGGGGCAGCGCGGCGCACGCCCAGCACCTCACGAGCGAGCTGGTGGGGCGCTTCGTGGTCGACCGGCGGCCCCTCAGCGCCCTCGCCCTGCACTCGGAGAGCTCAGCGGTCACCGCCATCGTGAACGACTACGGCGCCGACGCGCTGTTCGCCCGCCAGGTGGAGGCCCACGGCCGGCCCGGCGACGTGCTCGTCGCCCTGTCGACCTCGGGCCGCAGCCCCAACGTGCTCGCCGCGGTCGAGGCGGCCCACCGCTCGGGCCTGGTGGCGTGGGCCCTCACCGGTCCGGGCCCGAACCCGCTGGCCGAGCGCGCCGACGACGCGGTCGTGGTGGCGGCCCGCAGCACTGCCACGGTGCAGGAGGTCCACCAGGTGCTCGTCCACCTGTTGTGCGTCGCCCTGGAGCGGTGCCTGCCCGTCGAAGTGCCGCTCGTGGCCGCTGGCGCGGTGTTGGAGGATGCGCGATGACCCGCCCGGCGCGGTCGGGCGCTCCGATCGTCGTGGTCGGCGACGCCCTGCTCGACGTGGAGCTCGAGGGCCGGGTCGAGCGGGTCTGCCCCGACGCGCCGGTGCCCGTCGTCGACGAGACCGAGGTGCGCCACCGGCCCGGGGGCGCCGCGCTCGCAGCCACCCTTGCGGCCATGGCCGGAGCCGACGGTCGCCCCGTCGTGCTCGTCACCGCGGTGGGCGACGACGAGGCCGGTCGGCGCCTGCGCCGCCTGCTCGAGGCCGTCGGGGTCGAGGTGGTCGATCTCGGCCTGCGCGGCGCCACACCCGAGAAGATCCGCGTGCGGGCCGCCGGGCAGTCGCTCGTCCGCCTCGACCGGGGCGGCCCGGGCGGCGGGCCCGTGGGAGCCCTCGGTCGCGACGGGCGGCAGGCCCTCACGGGCGCCGCAGCCGTGCTCGTCGCCGACTACGGGCGGGGGGTGAGCGGCGAGCCCAGCGTGCGGGCCGCGCTGAAGGAGCTGGCCGGTGCCGTGCCGCTGGTGTGGGACCCCCACCCTCGGGGAACCGCGCCCGTGCCCGGCACCTGGCTCGCCACGCCCAACGCCAGTGAGGCCGATCGGGCGGCCGGCGACCTCCTCGCCGTCGGTGACGCCGGCGCGAGCGGTCTGCGGCGCACGACCCGGCTGGCGTCGCTGCTCGTCGACCTGTGGTCGGTCCGCGCCGTCGCCGTCACCTTGTCCGAGCGCGGGGCGCTGCTGGTGAGCGGCGGCGGCCCGCCGATGGTGGCCCCACCGCCGGAGCGCGCCGAGGGCGACCCCTGCGGCGCCGGCGACCGGTTCGCGGTCGAGGCCGCCACCGCCCTCGCCGCGGGCGCGGTGCTGTCCGAGGCCGTGCTCGCCGGCGTGGCGGCCGCCACCCGGTTCGTGGCGGCGGGCGGCGCCTCCGCGCTCCGGCTGCCACCCCTCGACCAGCCCCCCACCTCCGCTCCCAACGCCCACCCCGAACCCTCCGCTGGCTCGATCGATCACCTCATGAGGTCATCGATCGAGCCAGCGGTCGGAGGGCGGGGCCTGGCGAGGGCGCGGCCATGGTCCGACGCCCGGCAGCTGGTCGAGCGGGTGCGGGCCGGTGGCGGCACGGTCGTGGCCACCGGCGGGTGCTTCGACCTGCTCCACGCGGGGCACGTGAGCCTGCTGTCTCGCGCCCGGGGGCTCGGTGACTGCCTGGTGGTGTGCCTGAACTCCGACGCCTCGGTGCGCCGCCTGAAGGGCGACGGCCGCCCGGTGGTCGGCGAGCAGGACCGCCGGCAGGTGCTCGAGGCGCTGGCCAGCGTCGACGCCGTCGCCGTCTTCGACGAGCCCACCCCCGCGCAGGTCCTGCGCGACCTGCGTCCCGACATCTTCGTCAAGGGTGGCGACTACGCCGGCGCCACGCTGCCCGAGGCCGCCGTGCTCGACGAGTGGGGCGGCCAGCTCGTCGTGCTCCCGTATCTCGACGGGCGCTCCACGTCCCGCCTCCTCGCCACGGTGCTCGCCCGCGACCTCTGAGCCGACGAACCACCTCCGCCCACGCCTCGCTTCTTCCTTCCCGCTTCTCGCTCCTCGCCGTCCCGATCCCCACCGCGAACGTCCCCTGGAGGACCCATGGCCACCATCCGATCCGCCCCCTCCGCTGGTCCGGAAACGGGGGTCGACCCCGACCTCGGCCCCGTCTCCGGCACCCCGCTCGGCACGGTGCTGATCACCGGCGCGGCGTCCGGGCTCGGCGCCGCCGTGGCCGCCGCCGTGAGCGCCGCCGGCGGGCAGCCGGTCGGCCTCGACCGGGTGCCCGTCGAGGGGATGGACCACGAGGTCGTCGACCTCGCCGATGCGCGGGCCGCCGAGGCGGCCGTCGCCCGGGTGCTCGAGCGCCACCCTCGCCTCGGCGGCGTGGTCACCGCCGCCGGCACCGACGCCTGCGGACGCCTCGAGGACGTGCCCGCCGAGGACTGGGAGCGGGTGGTGCTGGTGAACCTCGTCGGCACCGCCGCGGTCGTGCGGGCCGCGCTGCCGGCGGTCGAGGCGGGCGAGGGCCGGATCGTGACCATCGCCTCCACCCTCGGGTTGCGCGCCGTCTCCGACGCCACCGCCTACTGCGCCTCCAAGTTCGGCGTGGTGGGCTTCACCCGGGCGCTGTCGGCCGAGCTGGCCGGCCGGGTGGGGGTCACCCTGCTGGTGCCGGGGGGGATGGCCACCGCCTTCTTCGACGGCCGGACCGAGCAGTACAAGCCACCGCCCGACGCCAAGCTCAACGACCCCGCGAACGTCGCCGCCTCCGTGGTGTTCGCCCTGCGCCAGCCGCCGGGGTGCGAGGTGCGTGAGCTGGTGATCACCCCGGCGATGGAGGGCTCCTATCCGTGAACGGCTCGGGGGCCGCCGACCGGGCGCCGGACCGGGCTCGGGACAAGGCCGCCGACCGGCCCTCCCACACGGCCGCCCACCGGGCAGCCCGCCCGGGAGGAGCCGACGGCGACCGTGACCGCCCGCTGCTGGTCACGCTGCGGGCGCTCGGCCTGGGCGACCTGCTCACCGCGGTGCCGGCCCTGCGCGCCCTGCGCCGCCACTTCGCCGACCACCGCCACGTGCTGCTCGCGCCGGAGGAGCTCCACCCGATCGTGCGGGCCAGCGGCGCGGTCGACGAGCTGGTGCCGTTCCGGGCCCTCGAGCCGGGCCTCGGCGGGCGCGGCGCGCCGCCCGGCCTCGAACGGCCGGCGGTGGCGGTCAACCTCCACGGCTCGGGCCCGCAGAGCCACCGGCTCCTGCTCGAGCTGGCGCCGCGGCGCCTCCTCGCCTTCGCCCACCCCGACGTGGCGGCGCCGGTCGAGGGGCCGCCGTGGCCGCCCGACGCCCACGAGGTCTGGCGCTGGTGCGGGCTGCTGGCCGAGGCGGGCATCGCCGTCGACCCCACCGACCTCGACCTGCCGACGCCCGACCCTGCGGCTGTGACCGCCGCCCGGGCCGCCGCCGGCACGGATGCCGGGCGGCCGCTCACCGTCATCCACCCCGGGGCGTCGAGCGGTGCCCGGCGCTGGCCGGTCGAGCGCTTCGCCGCCGTGGCCTGGGCCGAGCACGCCAGTGGGCGGGCCGTGGCCGTGACGGGCAGCGCCGACGAGGGCGAGCTCGTCGCCGCGGTGGTCGAGCAGGGGTCGCTCCCGCCGCCGTCGAACCGGTGCGGCACCCCGCTCGAGGAGCTCATGGCCCTCGTCGCCGGCGCCGACCGGCTGGTGTGCGGCGACACCGGGGTCGCCCACCTCGCCACCGCCTATGGCACGCCGTCGGTGGTGCTGTTCGGCCCGACCCCGCCGTCTCGCTGGGGCCCGCCGCCCGACCGGCCCCGGCACCGCGTCCTGTGGGCCGGCATGACCGGCGACCCGCACGGGACGAACCCCGATCCCGGCCTGCTCGCCATCGGTGTCGCCGACGTGCTCGCCGGGCTCGCCTCGCTCGACGCCGAGCTGGTGCGGGCCCCGGCCTCGGCCCCCGCCTGACCGCCCTCCGCCTGACCCGCTCGTCGCCCCGTCGCCTCGTCGCCCCGTCCGACTGTCCGGTCGTCAGCCGACGTCGTCGGCACGCGCCGGGGTGCGGACCCACCGCTCGACGGCCGGCCGGCGCAGGTCGACGAGGAGATCCTGGCCCTCCACCCGCTGCTCGACCGCCGCATAGCGGGCCAGGGCCCTCTGGTCGCCCTCGCCCAGGTCCTTCCCGGTGAGGCTGCGGGGCCACAGGTGCTCGCGCCGCACGACGTTGATCTCGGCGGCCAGCACCGTCAGCTGCGCCTGTAGGTAGAGCCACGACAGCAGTCCGATCACCACGGCGAACACGCCCCGTGTGCTGGTGGCGCCCTGCACCACGTGGGTCACGAAGAGCGAGCCGACAACCTGCAGCACAGCCCACGCCACACCGGCGACCGCGGCGCCGGGCACGAGGTCACCCCAGCGGGTGGGAGCGTCGGTGAGCAGCTTGAACGCGGTCAGGAACAAGGCGAACCCCAGTCCCACCGACACGACGAACGACGCGACCGAGCCCACCACCGCCACGTCGGCCAGCGTCCGCACCGCCGACCCGGCGACGGTCAGGGCGATCACACCCAGCCCGAACACGGCCAGCATGCCCAGGGACCTGAGCCGGCTCATGACCAGGTTGGGCCGCCGCTTGAGCGGCACGTTCCACACCCCGTTGAGCGCCGTCTGCATGGCCAGCACCGCGCCCATCCCGGCCCACACGGCGCCCACGATGCCGATCGCCAGGGCGAGCCCGCTGCCGGGGAGGCCGCCCACGTTGTCGCGCAGCTGGTCGCCGATCACGGGGAACTGGCCGAGGGCCGAGTCGAGCAGGCGGCCCTGCAGGTCGGGATGGGAGGCCAGCACCCGCCCGAGCACCGTGGTGAGCACCAGCAGCAGCGGGAAGAGCGAGAAGAACGAGTAGTAGGCCACGAGGGCGGCGAGGTTCCCGGCCTGGTCGTCGCCGAACTTCTTGACCACCGCGAACGGGAAGGCGGTCCAGGACCGGCGGCGCTGCCAGGCGTCCATTTGCTGCATCCACCGCTCCACCATGGGAGGACCCTTACCCGGGTAGGAGTCCAGCCATGGCCCCTCGGCGACCCGACCCACCCGACGTGCTGCTCGCCCTGCCGCCCGACGCCCCGCTCGACGAGGTGGCTCAGGCGGCCCGGCACTGCACCAACTGCCCGCTCTACCGCAACGCCACCATGACGGTGTTCGGCGAAGGCCCGGCGCCGGCCCCCCTGATGCTGGTGGGGGAGCAGCCGGGCGACAAGGAGGACCTCCAGGGCCACCCGTTCGTCGGCCCCGCCGGGCGGGTGCTCGACCGGGCGCTGGCCGACGCGGGCGTCGACCGCGGAGCCGCCTACGTCACCAACGCGGTGAAGCACTTCAAGTGGAAGCCCGCCGGCAAGGTGCGCCTGCACCAGAAGCCCTCGGCGGGGGAGGTGGGGGCGTGCCGGCCTTGGCTCGTCGCCGAGATCGAGCGGGTCGACCCCCGCGTGCTGGTGGTGATGGGTGCCACCGCCGCCCAGTCGCTGCTCGGCCCCTCGTTTCGGGTGACCCGCCACCGCGGCGAGTGGGTCGACCACGGCCTCGACGAGGTGGCCCCGGGCGCCCGGGTGACCGCCACCATCCACCCGTCGGCGGTGCTGCGCTCCGACGACCGCGACGCCGCCTACGCCTCGTTGGTCGACGACCTCCGCTTCGCCGCCACCGCGCTCGCTTCCTGACTCGCCCCCCGGACTCGGACCCTGAGTCGCACCCTGACTCGGACCCTGACTCGCACGCTGACCGGACAGGGGACCCTCTCACCACCCTCCACCGAACCTGTGCCCGTTTCGGTCCCTGGGGGGACCGAAACGGGCACAGGTTCAGGAAGTCAGGAAGGGAAGGGTCAGGGGGTGGTCGTGGAGGTGAGGGCCTCGACCAGCTGGTCCTTGTTCATCGACGAGCGGCCCTCGACGCCGACCTCGGCGGCCTTCTGGCGCAGCTCGTCGACCGTGCTCTGGGCCAGCTCGTAGCGCTCGATGAACTGCTCCATCTCCGCGCCCATCTCCTGGAGCCGCTGGTTGGGCAGCGCCTGGCGGACCGTGGGGAACAGCTCCGACTCCTCTTCCTCCATGTGGTGCTCCACGTTCTCGCAGAGCACCGCGACCTTGGCCTCCCAGGCGTCGTTGCTCGCCCGCAGGCCCTTGATCTCCTCCACCAGGACGTCGGCCACGTGGTGCTCCTCGACGCCCTCGTTGACGGTATCGGCGGTGTCGGGCACCGCCTTCTTCACCTCCGGGTAGAAGATGTGCTCCTCGACCTCGGTGTGGTGGCTGAGCTCCTCGACGAGCTTCTCGAAGGCCTGCTTCTTGGCCTGGGTGTCGTCCTCGCCCGCCATCCGGAAGTCGTGGATGTGGCGGCGGAGCTCTTTGTGCTCGTTGATCAAGAGGATGATGGCGTCCATGGCGGTTCCTTACCCAGCTCACCGTCGGGGATTCTCGCCGGCCGCACGGCGGGCCCTTGCAGCACGCACCCGTCGGCCCCGAAGCGGCTGCCGTGCAGGGGGCAGTCCCACGACGACTCGGCCTCGTTCCAGGTGAGCACGCCGCCCAGGTGCGTGCACACGGGTGTGGCGCGGCCCGCGTCGGCCCGGCCGGCGAGCTTGCCGACCCATCCGGTGGTGAAGTGGGCGGCCACCTCGGCGTTGGCCTTCACCGCCGACGGCACGGTGGCGGCGGGGTCGACGCGGCGGGTGTCGAAGGGCGCGGCCCACGGCTCGGGACGGCCGAGGATGCGCCCGGCGAGTGCCATGGCGGCGGCGGTCCCGTTGCTCATGCCCCACTTGGCGAACCCGGTGGCCACCAGCGTGCGCTCGCCCGCCGCTCCCGGCGCGAACGGGAGCAGCGGCCCGTAGGCCGGCAGCCCGTCGGCGCACTCGTAGTCCTGGGCGGACCAGTGGTAGCGCAGCTCGGCGCACTCGAAGCGGGCCGTCGCCCAGTCGAGCAGCCGGCGGAACTGCTCGAGGGTGTGGCGCTCTCGGCCCGTGACGTGGCCGCCACCGCCGACCAGCAGCAGCCGGGCCCCGTCGGCCGGGTCGACGAGGGTGCGCAGCGACCAGGTCGGCTCGTCGATGCCGAGGAAGGCGCCGTGGGGCAGCTGGTCGTCGTCGGCGAGCCGCACGGCCAGGGCGTAGGAGCGGAGCGGCACGGCCAGCGCGAACCACAGGCCCCGATCGGCGAAGGGCAGCCCGGTGGAGATGACCACGTGGTCCGCGTGCACGTCGCCGACGGGTGTGGAGACGGTGCGCCCGTCGAGGCCGAGGCCGGTGGCCCGCACGCCCTCGTGGAGGCGCCCGCCCCCGGCCCGCACGCCCCGGGCCAGGCCGTGGAGGTAGGGGAGCGGGTCGAACTGCAGCTGGTCGTCGAGGCGCACGCCGGCGGCCACGTCGAACGGGAGGGGGACCTCCTCGACCCGCTCCACGGGCAGGCCGGCGGCCCGGGCGGCCCGGTGCTCGGCGTCGATGTCGGCGACTCGGGCCGGGTCGAGGGTGCAGGTGTAGGTCGGCCGCGTCTCCAGCCGGGCGTCGGGCGCCAGCTCGTCGGCCCAGCGCCGGACCTGCTCGACGGCAGCGGTGTTGGCGGTGGCGTAGGCCGCGGCCACCTCGGGGCCGTGGCGCCGGCCGATCTCGGCGTAGCGCTGCCCGTGCAGGGCGGTCACCTTGGCCGTGGTGCCGCCGGTGACCCCGTCACCCACCTGCCCGGCGTCGAGCACCACCACGTCGAGTCCCTGCCGGCTCAGCAGCAGCGCCGTGCTCAGCCCGGTGATGCCCGCGCCGACCACCAGCACGTCGGCCCGGGTGGGCCCCTCGAGGGCCTCGAGGGGCAGGTCGGCGGGGCGAGGGTTGGCCCGCCACGGTGACTCGGTGCCGCCGGCGAGAGCGGCGCGCTCGTCCAGGGGAACGGCCTCTCAGGAGAGGCGCTGCAGCAGCTTGGACCGGTGGTGGCACCGGTAGTCGCCGGCCGCGCAGGCGATGAAGGCGACGAGGCAACCGACGGCGAGCGCAGTGGCCGCCAGCAGCAGGGCGAGGATCAGCATCTCTGACTCCGAGGACCGTGGAGTGGGTGCCGCATCACTACCCCGACGACGGGCCCGTCAGACCGAGGTCAGCGCCTCGCCCGCCTCGCCCGCCCCGGCGCCTCGCCCGCCCCGGCGCCCGGCGCCCGGCGGCCCCGGCGGCCTCGGGACCGGCCGCCTCGGGGGCCGGCACAGCGGTCACGCCGTTCGCCCTCAGGTGCGCACGATCGCCACCGAGTCGGCCGGCAGCCTGAGGCCCGGGCCGGCCGGCGCCACCCGGTCGTCGGAGGCCAGCAGCACCTCGGGCACCCCCGGCCCGCCGGGCACCGGCACCACCGCGTCCTCCGGGCCCAGGTTGAGCACCACCACGATGTCGCCCCGCCGGTAGAGCAGGGTGCCGCGCTCCTCGTCGAGGGCGACGGTGACCTCGTCGAGGCGCCCGTCGAGCAGCGACGGCTCGGCCTTCCGCAGGGCGATGAGCCGCCGGTACCACTCGAGCATCGACCGGTGGGGCTCCCGTCCCTGCTCGGAGCGGTCGAGCACCGCGGAGCGGAACGTCTCGGGGTCCTCCGGGTCGGCGACGTCCTCGGGCGCCCACCCGAAGGACTCGAACTCCGCCAGCCGGCCCTGGCGCACGGCGTCGGCCAGCTCCGGGTCGTGGCGGTGGTCGGCGAAGAACGGGAACGGCGCCGACGCGGCCCACTCCTCGCCCTGGAAGACCATCGGCACGAACGGCGCCGTCATCACCACCGCGGCGGCCACCTTCAGGCGCGTCGGGGCCAGCAGGTGGCTGGCGCGCTCGCCCCTGGCCCGGTTGCCGATCTGGTCGTGGTTCTGCACGTAGCCGACGAAGGAGTGGCCGAGCATCCCCTCGGGCGGCCGGCCGTGGTGGCGGTCGCGGTGCTCGCTGAACTGGCCCCGGTACACGTAGGCGTGGCGCAGGGCGTCGGCCAGCGGCTTCAACCCGCCGTAGTCGACGTAGTAGCTGTCCTGCTCCTCGGTGAGGGCGACGTGCACGGCGTGGTGGAAGTCGTCGTTCCAGTGGGCGTCGATGCCGTACCCCCCGGCGCTGCGGGGCTCGAGCATGCGGGGGTCGTTGCGGTCGCTCTCGGCGACGAGCACCAGCCGACGCCCCAGCTGCTCGGCCAGCTCGGCCACGGTGGCCGACAGCTGCTCGAGGATGTGCACGGCGCTGGTGTCGATGATGGCGTGCACGGCGTCGAGGCGCAGGCCGTCCATGTGGTAGTCGCGCAGCCACATGCACGCGTTGTCGATGATGAACCGGCGAACTTCCGTGCTGCCGGCGTCGTCGACGTTGACCGCCTCCCCCCAGGGCGTGGAGTACTTGTCGGTGAAGTAGGGCCCGAACGTCGACAGGTAGTTCCCCTCCGGCCCGAGGTGGTTGTAGACGCAGTCGAGCAGCACCGCGATGCCCCGGGCGTGGGCCGCGTCGACCAGCGCCTTGAGGTCGTCGGGCGCGCCGTGGGCCGGGTGCGGGGCGTACAGGTCGACGCCGTCGTAGCCCCAACCCCAGCTCCCGGCGTAGGTGGCGAGCGGCATGAGCTCGAGGTGGGTGACGCCGAGCTCGGCCAGCTCGTCGAGCACTCCGATGGCGCCCCGGTAGGTGCCCTCGGGGGAGAGGGTGCCCACGTGGGCCTCGTAGATCACGGCCTGGGCCAGCGGCGGCGCCGACCAGCCCGCGTCGTGCCAGGCGAAGGCGGCGTGGTCGACCACCCGAGAGGGGCCGTGCACGCCGTGGGGCTGCCACGCCGAGCGGGGGTCGGGCCGGCCGGGCTGGTCGTCGACGGCGAAGAGGTGGTCGGTGCCGGGACCGGCGTCGTTTACGGTGAGCTCCCACCACCCGCCGTCGGCGGCGCGCATGGGGAGCCGGCGCTCGGGCTCGGTGGCTCGGTCCCACGACGCCTCCGCCCCGGGCGCCTCTTCGCCCTCGTGCCCGAAGAGCTCGAGGGTCACCTGCCGGGCGTCGGGAGCCCAGACCCTGAACGTGTGGGCCACGCCGCCGGTCCTGCCCCTCAGTCGCCGCTCAGGTAGCCGTCGTCGAGCGGCCCGTCCGGGTCGAGGCCGTGGGCCACCGCCTCCTCGGGGGAGTAGGCGTGCATGGCGGCCTCCTCGGCCGACAGCGTCTCGGGCTGGTCGCCCAGCTCGGCCACGCTCTCGGCGGTGACGTCGTCCTCGAACGGGTCGCCGACGTCGGTGAGGGCGGCGACCGGCTCGTCGTCGGCGTAGACGGGGAAGTCGGGGTTCTCCCGGGCCTCGCGGGCCGCCACGCTGTCGGGTGTCTCGGTGCCGCCCGCACCGTAGGCCTCGGCGCCCCAGGGCTTGTCGGGAGGGATGTCCGACAGCGACATCTCCTCCTCGGTGACCGCGTCGAACTGCTCGGAGCCGCGGTTCTCGTCGTCGCCGGCGTCGGCGCTCGTGTCGGTCATGACGCTCTCCCTTCCCACTCGCTCCCGCGACCGTCCCCGGTCCCGATGGAGACCTCCGTCATGTCCCCAGCGTGCGCGACCGGCCGCCCCGAGGGGAAGGGTCCCCGGTCACCGTCTGGGGCGATGGGCCCGTCACCGGGTGCGGCGCAGCACCTGGACGCTGCGGGCGGCCACCTCGAAGGCCTCGCCCGACTTGATCTCGCCGGCGTGCGCGCCCCCGCCGGCCCCGTCACCGACCCGGTCACCGGCCCGCTCGCCGTGGGCGGGGCCGACCTCGGGCCGGGCGGTGTCGAGCACCACCTCCCACGCCTCGCCCCACGGCTCACCGGGCGCGGCCCACTCGAGGTCCTCGTGGTGGGCGTTGAACACCACGGCGAACGAGTCGTCCTCGATGCGCTCGCCCCGAGGCCCGGGCCAGGGGATGGCGTCGCCGTTGAGCACCATCCCCAGGCTCTTGGCGAACCCGGCGTCCCAGTCCTCGTCGGTCATGGCCGTGCCGTCGGGGCGCACCCAGCCGATGTCGTTGGCGTCCGAACCGCGGATGGAGCGGCCCGCGAACCAGCGGCGCCGCCGGAACACCGGGTGCTCGCGCCGCAGGTCGGTGAGCCGGCACACGAACCGCAGCAGGTCGTCGTGCTCGGCGACGTCGTCCCAGTCGAACCACGACAGCTCGTCGTCCTGGCAGTACGCGTTGTTGTTGCCCTGCTGGGTGCGGGAGACCTCGTCGCCCATCAGCAGCATCGGCACGCCCTGGGAGAGGAACAAGGTGGTGAGGAAGTTGCGCTGCTGGCGTCTGCGCAGGGCGCACACCTCCGGGTCGTCGGTCGGGCCCTCGGCCCCGCAGTTCCACGACCGGTTGTGGCTCTCGCCGTCGTTGTTGTCCTCGCCGTTGGCCTCGTTGTGCTTGTCGTTGTACGAGACGAGGTCGTTGAGGGTGAACCCGTCGTGCGCCGTGATGAAGTTCACGCTGGCCGACGGGTGGCGGCTGTCGGACTCGTACAGGTCGCTCGACCCGGTGATGCGGCTGGCCAGCTCGGCGATGGTGGCCGGCTCGCCCCGCCAGTAGTCGCGCACGGTGTCGCGGTACCGGCCGTTCCACTCCGACCAGTGGGGCGGGAAGTTGCCGACCTGGTAGCCGCCCTCGCCCACGTCCCACGGCTCGGCGATCAGCTTGACCGAGCTCACCACCGGGTCCTGGTGGATGAGGTCGAAGAAGGCCGAGAGGCGGTCGACCTCGTGCAGGCCCCTCGCCAGGGTCGACGCCAGGTCGAACCGGAACCCGTCGACGTGCATCTCGCTCACCCAGTACCGCAGCGAGTCCATCACCAGCTGCAGGACGTGCGGGTGGCGCATGTTCAAGGTGTTGCCGGTGCCGGTGTAGTCCATGTAGTAGGTCGGGTCGTCGGCCACCAGCCGGTAGTAGGCCGGGTTGTCGAGGCCCTTGAACGACAGCACCGGGCCCATGTGGTTGCCCTCGGCGGTGTGGTTGTAGACGACGTCGAGGATGACCTCCATGCCCGCCTCGTGCAGGAGCTTCACCATGGTCTTGAACTCCTGCACCTGCCCGCCGCCCCCGCCCGCCGCGGCGTAGCCGTTGTGCGGCGCGAAGAAGCCGATGGAGTTGTAGCCCCAGTAGTTGCGCAGGCCCTTCTCCACGAGGTGCGCGTCGTGCACGAACTGGTGCACGGGCTGCAGCTCCACCGACGTCACGCCGAGGCCGCGCAGGTGCTCGATCACCGCGGGGTGCGCCAACCCGGCGTAGGTGCCCCGCTGCTCGGCGGGCACGTCGGGGTGGCGGGCGGTCATGCCCTTGACGTGCAGCTCGTAGATGACCGTCTCGTGCATGGGCACCGACGGCGGCCGGTCGTTGCCCCAGTCGAAGAACGGGTTGTGCACCACCGCCTTGGGCACGTGGGGTGCGCTGTCGTCGTCGTTGCGTGACGTCGGGTCGCCGAACTGGTAGCCGAAGCAGGCCTGGTCCCAGTCGACCTCGCCGTCGATGGCCTTGGCGTAGGGGTCGAGCAGGAGCTTGTGGGGGTTGCACCGCAGCCCGGCGCCCGGATCCCACGGGCCGTGGGCCCGGAACCCGTAGCGGGTTCCGGGGCCGACGCCGGGGAGGTAGGCGTGCCAGCAGTGCCCGTCGACCTCGGTGAGGGCGATGCGGATCTCCTCGGTGTCACCGGTGCCGGTGCCGCTGGTGCCACCCGGGTCACCCGGGTCCCAGAGGCACA
Source organism: Actinomycetes bacterium (assembly GCA_029782145.1). Taxonomy (GTDB): domain Bacteria; phylum Actinomycetota; class Acidimicrobiia; order Acidimicrobiales; family Acidimicrobilacustridaceae; genus CAMFLJ01. The sequence goes on from JAKOVH010000013.1 coordinate 322,283, forward strand.
GCTCGACCCCCTCGGCCACCTCGCTGAACACCGAGAAGTTGGTGCCGCTCCCGTCGTAGGTCGCTCCCAGGGGGAACGCGTCGCCTGGCCACGTCTGCATGGGCCGTCCTTTCCCTCTGCCGCGCCGGAGGAGACGCCGACGGAGGAGACGCCGACGGAGGGGGCGCCGCCGAAAGGGGCGCCGCCGGACGGGCGCCGCCGGACGGGCGGCGGCGCCGGTGCGGCGGCGCTCCGGGTGCGGGCGGGTCGTTCGTCGGCTCAGGATCCGGGTGGCGATCGGCACGGGCGGTATACCGCGCCGGCTGACGGGCATGTACGGGCCGTGAACGCAACGCCTGCCCCCCGAACGTTCCACGGGCGACCGCCACGATCCGACGGGCGTCGTGCCGTGCGGGCGCAGCGCTCCCCGAGCCGGCTGGAGGACCGCCTGGGCGCCGCCCTGCGCCTGGCGACCACCACCGGCGACGACGCCGCGCTGCGGCTGCTGGCCGACGCCGACGCCCTCGACCGCCGCGACGGCCTGGCCGCCCTGGCGGCGATCCACGACCTCAGCCTGGCCCCGGTCGACCGCCTCGGGGGCACCGAGCGCTGGCAGCACCACCCGGCCGTCGCCGAGCTGCGGCTGCGGCTCGAGGCCGACCTCGTCGCCCACCTCGACCAGCTCGACGCCGAGACCGACTGGGACCTGCCCGACCCCGACGACGCGGTCGACTCCATGCGCCGCCTGGCCCGCCTCGACGCCGTCCCCGAGGTCTACCGGTGGCTGGCCGAGGAGGCCACCTTCGACCAGCTCGTCGAGTTCCTCTCCCTCGAGGGCGGGCCCGACGGCGGCTTCGACGACCTGGTCGCCCTGTGCCAGGTGGGCCTCTCGGGTCGGGCCAAGCTGGTGCTGGGCCGCAACTACTGGGACGAGATGGGCCGCGGCGACGAGCGTTGCGTGCACACGGTGCTGCACGAGCAGCTGGCCCGAGCGCTGCGGCTGCAGGCGGTGCCGCGCGCCGAGCAGCCGGTGGAGGCCCTCGAACGGGCCGTGCTCGGCTCGTTCCTCGTGCTGTCGCGGGCCCACCAGCCCGAGGCGGTGGGTGCGCTCGGCATGGTCGAGCTGCAGGCCGGGCCCCGGTGCCGCTGGGTGCTGAAGGCCCTCCAGCGGCTCGACGCCCCCGCCGGGGCCGTGCCCTTCTACGCCGAGCACGCCGAGGCCGACCCCCGCCACGGCAAGGACTGGCTGGACCACGCCGTCACCGAGCTGGCTGCCGACCCCCGCTGGGCGCGCGGCATGGTGCGTGGCGCCCGGTGGCGGGCGCTGGTGAGCCGACGCTTCTTCGACGCCGCCCTCCTGGCGGTGCGCGGCGCCGCCCACGACGGCACCGTCGCCGCCGCGCCGGCGCGACCCGCCGGGTCGAGCAGCGCCGTGGCCGCCTCGCCGCGGAAGGCGAGCTGACCGTGCCGGTCGGTCGGGGCGCGGCGGCTGGCGTGGCTGCGCCTGTGGCTCCTGCGGCGGGTGCCGAGCCTGTCGCTGTGGCTGTGGCTGCGGCCGTGGCTCAGCGGAGGTCGAACACGTCGACCAGCCGGGTGATCTCGAACACCCGACGGCACGGCGGGGAGACGTCGAGCAGCTGGAACGGGATGCCCTCGGCCTCGCCCCGGTTGTGCGCCGCCACCAGCACGCTCAGCCCCACCGAGTCGATGAAGTCCAGCTCGGCCAGCTCGACCACCACGGCGGTGGGGGAGCCCTCGAACGCCCGCGTCAGCAGCGTGCGCAGGTGGGCGCCGCTCTGGGCATCGAGCTCGCCCTCGACGTGGATCACGACCTCGCCGTCGGTCTCGGTGCGGAACGCCGCCGGCCCGACCATCTCGGTGGCCGTCGCCGAGGGCCCGGGCGAGGCGCCGGCCCGCATCGGCGCGCCGTCGGGTGCGTCGTCAACCATCACCACGGGAGGGTAGCGCTCCCGTGGAAGCCCGGGCGTCCTTCCCGGCCGAGCTGGCGAGCGCCGCCGGTGCCCGCCACTTCACCGAGGCGACCCTCGTCGCCTGGGGGCTCGCCTCGGTGCGCGAGGCGGCCCGCCTGCTGGTGAGCGAGCTGGTGGTGAACGGCGTGCTGCACGCCTGCACACCGGTGTCGCTCTCGCTCGGCCTCGACGGCTCGTGCCTGCGGGTCGAGGTCACCGACGGCAGCGACGAGGTGCCGGTCCGGCGCGAGCACCCGCCGTCGGCGCCCACCGGCCGGGGGATGATGATCGTCGACGCCCTGGCCGACCGCTGGGGGGTCGAGGTCGCCGACGGCACCAAGACGGTGTGGTTCGAGCTGGAGGCCGCCGAGCCGACGGCGCCGCACCGAGCAACGAGAGGAGCCATCGTGGAGGGCACACCATGAGCGCGGGCGGACAGGGCCAGCAACCGGCGGTCGAGGCGGGCGCCGGCCGCCACACCGAGGGCGAGGTGGTGCCGGTCGCCGAGCGGCCGGTCACGGTGCGCCTGCTCGGCCTGCAGGCGGCGACCGTGGCCGAGAGCCGGCGCTTCCACGACGCGGTCACCCGCGAGGTGGAGCTCATGGCGAAGGGCGCCGACGACACCGGGGTCGACCGGTCGGCGCTCGAGCAGCAGCTCGCCGCCATGCGGGACATCTACGCCACCTTCCGGCCGTTGCTCGAAGAGCAGGTGGCCGCCCTGCTCGAGTCGGGCCAGACCGAAGGCGACGCCGAGGTGGTCGTGCCCCTGGGCCTGGCCCGCAAGGCCCGCGAGGCCAACGAGGTGTTCGACTGGCTGGAGGCGCAGTGCGACGCCGGGACGCTGCTCACGGCCCACCCGCCGTCCCTGGCCAGTGGCAACCGCCGGTGGTTCTTCGAGCAGTTCATCGAGCAGTCCGAGGGTCGGCCCCCGGTGCGGTGGCCGGAGTGGTGGTCGGTGCACGGCGACGGCTCCGCACCCACGCCGCCGGCGCCGGCCGACCCCCAGGCGGGACCGGCCGACCCCCAGGTGGGCCAGGCCGACGCCCAGGTGGGCGAGGCCGACCGCCAGGCGGACACGGCCGAGCCCCAGGTGCGCACCGTCGACCCGGCCGAGCTGATCGCCCTGCGCCTGGAGCGGGCCCGCCGCACGGTGGGGGCCGGGTCGCCGGAGCAGGCGGCGGCCGCGGTCGACGACGTCGTCGACGAGGTGGGCCGCATCCTGTTGCCGTGGGTCGACCGGCTGGTGCCCGGCGGCGACGACGTGGTGGCCGAGGCCGCCGAGCGCCAGCAGCGCCTGCTCGCCGTCCGCCGTCGGGCGTCCGAGGCGGCCGGCTCCGCGGCGGGTTCGGCCGAAGGGTCGGCGTCGGAGCTCGCCGACGCGCTGGGGGAGTGGGCGAGCTGGGTCGAGTCCGCCGTGGTGGCCCCGCTGCTCGAGCACCTCGACGACCGAGGCCGCGACGACATCGGCCGGGCCCTCGAGGAGGCCGTGCAGAGCCGCGACGAGGCCGAGGAGCCGGTCCCGGCCCGCGACGTCGGGCTCGCACCCGGAGGCTGACCCGACGGGGCGGCGTCGCTCCCGCACCGCCCGCCTGACCGACCGACGACGTCCGGCCCGGCGCGGACCGGTCGAGGGAGCGAGCGCGGCTGACGCGGGGGTGCCCGCTCGTGCGTCGGCGTGAGCCAGCGCCGAGCGCGACCGGGGCTCGCCTCGCCCGTAGCATCGGCGGGCGTGAGCGACCAGAGCACCCCCGGCACCAACCCCGAGGACCCCACGGCCGAGGTGCCGTCCGTCGGCGGCGGCCCGCCCGGCGGCTACGGCGAGGCCGACCCCACGAGGGCCATGCCCCCCGTGACCCCCGCACCCGGCGCAGGGGCGGCAGGGGGAGCCGGCTACGGGGCCGCCGGGTACGGCGGCGGCTACGGCGGCCCGGGCGAGCCGGGGTACCCCGGGGCGGGCGGCGCGGTGCCTCCCGCTGGTGGCCGGTCGTGGTCGCCGTGGCTGGTCGTGCTCATCGCCGCAATCGTCATCGCCGCCGGCGTGCTGATCTTCCTCGCCCTGCGCAGCGACGACGGGTCCTCGCCCTCGTCCACCGTCCCGACCACCTCGAGCTCGTCGTCGACCACCACGTCGTCGTCGACCACCTCGACCACCCGGGCCAGCACCACCACGACCACGGCGCCGACCACGACGACCTCGTCGTCGACCACCACGTCGTCCTCCACGACGTCGAGCTCCACCACCTCGTCGAGCACCACCACGACCGCGCCCGGCCAGTAGCACCCGCAGGCGGCCCGCTCCTGAGGCAGATCTGCCGCTCGCCGCAGCCGATCTGCCTCAGCACCCGGGGGCGCGGGCGGGTGCCCGGGACCGTGCCCCCCGCCTGGGCGCGGCGCTGCCTACGCCACGGGCGCGGGGTCGGTCGGGGGCGGGGCTCCCGCCCCGAGCAGCATGAGCTCGGCGGCGTCGATCCCCGACCACGGCGTGGCGGCGGGAGGGGCGTTCTCGGTGAGCACCACCCGCAGCAGCGTGCCGGTGAACGTCGCCGCGTCGAGGTCCGGGCGCAGCTGGCCGGCGGCCTGCGCCGCGGTGGCCTGGGCGACGAACGCGGGGATCGGGTCCCACTGGCTGGTGATGCCGGGCATGGGCATGGCGGCGGTGCCGGCGAAGAGCAGCACCACCGACTGGGTGAGCGCCGGGAGGCGGCGCAGCTCGTGGGCGCCCAGGGCGAGCATCGCCCGCAGGTCGGTGATGGGGTCTCCGGTGCGGGGCAGCTCGGCGAGGCGGTCGAACACGTTGAGCAGGAAGATCGACATGGCCAGGCCCGACTTCGACCCGAAGGCCCGCAGCAGCGCCTCCTCGGTGAGGCCCATGATCGAGGCGATCTCGTTGAGCCCGACCTCCTGCCAGCCCATGGTGGCGAGCAGCCGGCGCCCGGTGAACACGATCTCCCTCGCCGTGCTCTCGTCGATGGAGGGCGGGGCGTGCGCGGCCCGTTCGGCCTTGATCTGCGCCTGGAGGCGCAGGCCCTCCGCCGGCCAGGCGTTCACCTGCCCGATGAGGGCGGGGAGGGTGCGGGTGTCGTCGATGCGCCGGGTGACGATCATCAGCAGGCCCACCACCACCTGCCCGTAGAGCTCCATGGGGAGCCCTTCGGGGTCCATGCGGTGGCGGGCCGCCATGGCGTCGCCGAGCATGGCGTACACGGCCTGGAGGCTGGCCCAGTCGAACGGTGGGCGCGGCTCTCGGCCCCAGCCCTCGATGACCTTGGTGTAGCCGTCGTTCTTGAGCGCCTCGAAGGCGCGGTACCGGGCGGTGAGCTTCTCGGCCACGACGGGGTCGTCCATCTCCGAGAGGAAGCCGAGCCGCACCCGCAGCGCCGGGTCGGCGAGCATGATGGTGAACTCGAGGTCGCAGGCGGCCAGCAGCTGGCTCAGCACGTCGTTGCCGGCCGAGGCCACCGCCCCGGCGGTGTTCGACAGGAGCGTCTCGTAGCCCTCGAAGCTGTGGTGGCCGAGGTGGTCGATCAGGTCGTGGAGGTAGTCCTCGGTGGAGGGCCAGTACGAGTAGAACGTGGCGCGGGTGACCTTGGCCGCCTTGGCCAGGCGGGCCACGCTGTAGCCCCCGAACAGCACGGCGGGCGGCTCGTCGACCCAGAGCTGCATCCCGGCGTCGAGCAGGCGCTGGCGGGTGGGGGTGGGCTCGGCGGTGCTCGCCACGGTGGTGCTCCTCGGGTCCGGTAGACAGTCGTGTCTACCACGCCCGCCACAGCTGGGCATTGACGTCGAGCGTGGTCGCGGGTTTGCTGTGAGCGCCCGAGCCGGGACCTCGTCCCGTGCCACCCCGTTCGCCCCGCCGGGAGCCAGGACCCACCAGCCTCGATGACCGACACGCCGATCGCCAACGTCGACGTCGACGTGCCGGATCAGACCGTTGCGCTCTCCGCCGAGGTGCTCGACGAGCTCGAGCGGGCTGCGCCGGAGGTGCTCACGCGGGGCCTGCCCGGCCGCGTCATCGGCCAGTCCGACGCCCTCCTCGCCGCCGACCTCGACGGCCGGCCGTGGAGCCAGCTGCTGGCGGCCGCGGTGTGCCACGACGTGCACCGGGGCGACCTTCGCGCCCAGGAGCTGGTCAGGGCCGCCTGGAAGGGGTTCGAGGCGACCGGCGACCGCACGGGCATGGGCATGGCCGCCCACGTGCGGGCGAACCTGGCGCTCGGCCGCGGCGACATCCCGGCGGCGGTGGCCTGGTGGCGCCGGGCCGAGGAGCTGCTCGGCCAGGGCCCGGTGCGCACCGCCATGGTCGCCCACAGCTCCCTCGACGCCTACGCCAAGGGCGACCTCGCCGAGGCCGAGCGCTGCGCCAGGGACGCGCTGCTGGCGGCCGACGCAGCCGGCGACCGGCGGGGCACCATCGTGCCGCTCGTCTACCTGGCGCTCTACGCGTTCTGCGCCGGCGACCTCGACCGGCTCGACCACGTGCTGCGCACCGCCGAGACCACCCTCGCCGAGCTGAGCGAGCCCGAGGCCCGCAACGACGGCGCCCTGGTGGCGGGCTTCCGCGGCGTGCTCGAGGCGGTCCGGGGCAACCAGGCCGAGTCCGACCGCCACTTCGCCGAGGGGCTGCGGCGGGCCGACGCCGACGACGCTCCGTGGTACGACGCCATCGTGCGCACGCTGCGGGCGGAGTTCTCGGCGCCGTGGGCGCCGCACCGTTCGCTGCTCGACGCCCGCCAGGCCCGGACCGACGCCGAGCGCCTCGGTGACCGCTGGTGGCACGGCCTGGCCCGCCTGGCCGAGGGCACGGCGCTGAGCGAGCTCGGCCAGCTCGACGCGGCCCGCGACGTGCTCGTCGTGGCCATCGACGAGCTGTCGAACCCGCTGGAGCGGGCGTGGGCCCAGATGCAGCTCGGCGAGGTGCTGCTGCGGTGCTCCGAGCGCCCCGCCGCCCGTGCGCACCTCGACCTGGCCCGCCAGGCCTTCGAGTCCGCCGGTGCCCGCTGGTGGGCCACCCGCTGCGCGCTGGCCATGGGCTCGGCCGACCGCGACCGGGGCGGCCGCTGGGTGCAGCTGGCCCGCACCACGGCGGCGGCCGACCCGGCCTACGAGCGGCTCTTCGAACCGGCCCAGGACCTGCGCATCGACGTGATGGGCCGTCCCTCGGTCGTCCTCGACGGCGATCGGGTCCAGTTCCTCACCCGCCACGCCGAGCTGGCCGTGTACCTGTTGGCCATCGCCCGGGCGGTCGGGCTGGCGGGCCTGGCCCCGGCGGAGCTGATCGCCACGTTGTGGCCCGGTGTCGACGAACGGCGCGCCGGGTCGCGGCTGCGCACCGTGCTGTGGCAGGCCCGCAACGCGCTGGGCGCCGAGGCGTGGCGCGTGCAGCGCCGGCGTGACCTGGTGTCGATCGACCTCACCGGGGTGGCGGTCGACCTGCGAGATGAGTTGTTCGCCCGTCGGGAACGGTCGGCCGCCGCGGGGCTCGCGGCCGCCGGCGACACGGTCCCCGACGGGCAGGTTCGGGCGGCGAAACCCAGCGGCAGGGGTGGTGACGGCGGCATGGTCGCCGTCACCACCGACTGCCTGCTCACCGGCTGGGACGTCGCCTTCCCCCCATCCCTCGACCTCGCCTAGCCTGCCGGGCAGTTCCCGCCCCTCTTCCGCAACCTGTGCCCGTATCTGTCCCCAGAGGGACACATTCGGGCACGGGTTCGCCAAAGGAGGCAGGGCGACCTCGAGCCTTCGGACTCCACGGCCTCGGACACGAGCAGGTGGAGGGAGCCCGATGGCATCGGGACGGCGACGGGAGATGCTGGATCTCGCAGCTAGGCAGCACGGGGCGTTCAGCACCGCCCAGGCGGTCGACGCCGGCATGACGATCAGCGGCCTGCGGGCCTGGGCCCGGGTCGGCGGCATCCGACAGGTGCGGCCCGGGGTCTGGGTCCCGGCCGGCGTGCCGCCGAGCGAGCGGCTCGACGCCATGGCCGCCGTGCTGCGCCAGGGCGACGGGGCGACCTTGGCCCTGTCGTCGGCCGGTTGGGTCTGGGACGTGCCGGGCCACGACCTCGCCCCCATCTCGTTGCTGCGGGCCCGTCCGGACCGCCGACGCCGCCACCAGCGTCGGGCCCACACGTCGACGGCGCTGCACGGCGACGACGTCACGACGCGCGGCGGGTTGCCGGTGACCACGCCGACCCGCACCATCTTCGACCTCGCCGGTCGTCAGCACCCCGAACGGACAAGGCGGGACCTCAACAACCTCATGGCACGGGGGCTGGTGCGGCTCGAACAGCTCGAGGCGCAGCTCGACCGGTTGGCCTGCCGTGGTCGGCCGGGCATCGCCGTCATGCGGGAGCGGATCGTCGCCCTGCGAGAGGGTGAGGCACCGACCGAGAGCTCGCTGGAGCTGACGTGCCGAGAGATCCTCCACACGGCCGGGTTCCGGGACCTCGAGCAGCAGGTCCGCCTGGGTGACGACGAGGGCTTCATCGCCCGGGTGGACTTCGTGCAGCGCTCGCTGCGGATCGCCATCGAGGTCGACAGCGACCGGTTCCACGGCGGGTTGCTCGACCGGATGCTCGACGAGGCCAAGACGGCGAGGCTCGAGGCCGCCGGGTGGCTCGTGGTGCGCATCACGGAGCGGGAGATCTTCCATCAGCGGGCGGCCCTGATCCAGCGGCTGCGCCATGTCCTGGCGCAGGCCCGTCACCGAACCTGAGCCCGGATGTGTCCCCGGAGGGACCGATTCGGGCACAGGTTCGGGGTGGGGGTTGAACCTGTGCCCGGTTCTGTCCCCGGAGGGACCGATTCGGGCGCAGGTTGGGGGAGGGGGTTGAACCTGTGCCTGGATGTGTCCTCAGAGGGACCGATTCGGGCACAGGTTGGGGGGGGTTGAACCTGTGCCCGGATGTGTCCTCAGAAGGACCGATTCGGGCACAGGTTCGGGGAGGGGTGCCGGTTCGGGGGAGGGGGAGGGGGAGGGTGGATGAGACGGGGGCGGGGGTGGGCGAGGTGGTAGACACGAGGCGTGGGTGGGGAGCGGGAGCGGCTGGCCGAGCCGGCGGGCCGGGACGGGCTCACGGCGTGGCACGAGTGGGGCCCTTACGTGGCCGCGCGGGCGTGGGGCACGGTGCGCGAGGACTACTCCGCGACCGGCGACGCATGGGCGTCGTTCCCCCACGACCACGCCCGCTCGCGGGCCTACCGGTGGGGTGAGGACGCCCTCGCCGGCGTCTGCGACGCCCGCCAGGGCATGTGCCTGGGCCTGGCCCTGTGGAACGGCGTCGACGCGTTCCTGAAGGAGCGGGCGTTCGGGCTCACCAACGCCGAGGGCAACCACGGCGAGGACGCCAAGGACCACTGGTGGCACCTCGACGCGGTGCCCTCGAGCGCCTGGCTGTCGTGGCGCTACCACTACCCCCAGGCCGAGTTCCCCTACGAGGAGCTGGTGCGCGCCAACGCCGAGCGCACGATCTCGGAGCCCGAGCTCGAGCTGGTCGACACCGGCGTGTTCGACGACGACCGGTACTGGGTGGTCGACGTCGACTACGCCAAGGCCGACGTCGACGACCTGTGCATGCGCGTCCGGGTCCGCAACGCCGGCCCCGACACGGCCACCCTGCACGTGCTGCCCCACCTGTGGTTCCGCAACACCTGGTCGTGGGGGCACCACGACGCCGGGGAGCGGCCGTCGCTGCGCTGGGACGACGAGCTCGGTGGGCTCGACGTCCGCCACCCCGGTCACCTGGGCGAGTGGTCGCTCGTCGCCGCCACCGCCGCCGGCGCCGCCCCGACCTGGCTGTTCTGCGAGAACGAGACCAACACCGTGCGCCTGTGGGGCCCCGACGCCCCCGCCTGCACGCCCTACCCGAAGGACGGCATCAACGACCACGTCGTCGCCGGGGCGGCCACGGTGAACCCCGAGCGGGTCGGCACCAAGGCGGCGGCGTGGTTCGTCGTCACCGTCGAGCCCGGCGCCACCGCCGAGCTGCGGGCCCGCCTCACCCGCCGCTCGGCGCCGGCCGTCGAGCACGCCGACCACGAGCCGCTGCGGGTGCCGGGCTGGGAGATCACGACCACCGACGCGCTGCGGTCCGCCGGCGCCGTCGGGCTGGGTGGCGACTTCGACCGGGTGATGCTCGCCCGCAGCAAGGAGGCCGACGAGTTCTACGCCGAGGTGATCCCGCCGGGCACCACCGCCGAGGAGGCGCGCATCGCCCGGCACGCCTTCGCCGGGCTGCTGTGGAGCCGGCAGTTCTACCGCTTCGACGTCGAGGAGTGGCTCGACGGCGACCCCGTCGGCCCGGCCCCGCCGCCCGGCCGGGGCGAGGTCCGCAACGGCGACTGGCGCCACCTCGACGCGAACGACGTCATCGTCATGCCCGACACGTGGGAGTACCCGTGGTTCGCCTCGTGGGACCTCGCCTTCCACTGCGTGGTGCTGGCCCACGTCGACCCGGCCCTGGCCAAGCAGCAGCTGCTGCTGCTCACCCGCGAGTGGTTCCAGCACCCCAACGGCCAGCTGCCCGCCTACGAGTGGGACTTCTCCGACGCCAACCCGCCGGTGCACGCCTGGGCCGCCATGCGGGTGTTCGAGCTCGACGGCGGCACCGACCTCACCTTCCTCGCCCGGATGATGCACAAGCTGCTGCTCAACTTCACCTGGTGGGTGAACCGGGAGGACGCCGAGGGCAACAACGTGTTCGAGGGCGGCTTCCTCGGGCTCGACAACATCGGCCCGTTCGATCGCTCGCGGCCGCTGCCCGACGGGTGCGTGCTCGAGCAGAGCGACGGCACGGCGTGGATGGCCATGTACTGCCTGAACATGCTGGAGATGGCCATCCGCCTCGGCTCGCACGACCACGCCTACGAGGACCTGGCCGTGAAGTTCCTCGAGCACTTCACCCTGGTGGCCGAGTCGATGAACCGCTCCGATCTGTGGGACGACGCCGACGGGTTCTTCTACGACGCGGTGCGCCACCCCGACGGCTCGACCCAGCGGGTGCTGGTGCGCTCGATGGTGGGCCTCATCCCGCTGGTGGCGGTGGCGGTGGGCGACGGGTCCCGGATCGGCACGATGCCCGAGTTCTTCGAGCGGATCTTCTGGTTCCTCGAGCACCGGCCGACCTACGGCGGCCACATCGGCCGCTTCACCGAGAGCGCCAGCACGGAAGGCACCGAGGGCACGGAGGGCACCGAGGGCCGGGGTGCGGTGATGGGCTCGGTGGTGAGCGTCGAGCAGCTCCCGCGGCTGCTGGCCCGCATGCTCGACCCCGACGAGTTCCTCTCGCCCCACGGGCTGCGCTCGCTGTCGCGCTGGCACGCCGAGCACCCGTTCCGCATCGACGTGGCGGGGCTCAGCGGCGACGTCGCCTACGCGCCGGGCGAGAGCACCTCACGGCTGTTCGGGGGGAACTCGAACTGGAGGGGCCCGGTGTGGTTCCCGCTGAACTTCCTCGTCATCGAGTCGCTCATGCGCATGCACGAGTTCCTCGGCGACCGCCTCACCGTCGAGATGCCCTCCGGCTCGGGACGGCTCGCCACCCTCGCCGAGGTCGCCGACGACCTGGCCGACCGGCTGGTCTCGCTGTTCCGCCGGGGCCTCGACGGCCGCCGGCCGGCGGCGGGCGCCGGGGGCCTGGCCCGCTTCGAGGACCATCCGGACTGGCGGGAGCTGCCGGCGTTCTACGAGTACTTCCACGGCGACACCGGCGCCGGGCTCGGAGCCTCCCACCAGACGGGGTGGACGGCGCTGGTGGCCGACCTCATCCTGGCCCGGCCGTCGCGGCGGGGCACCCCGCCGGCGAGGGCCGCGGCCCGCCAGCCCTGAGCGGGCCGGCACGCGACCCGCGCACCCGCCCGGAGGACGTCGGGGGGCCGGGCCGCCCCCCGGTCGGCCCGGCCCCTCCGAGATCCGCCACCCCCCGATTCGGCAACCCTGCGGGCACGGACGCAGCGGGATCGACGGCGGGGAACGGTCCGGACGGGTGCTGGTCGTTCGAGTGTCCTCGCGCGCACAGTGTTCGTCAAGCAGGCCGGTGAGGAGGGGCCGTATGGCCCACTGCCGGGCGGGCGCCGGCCTCGGCCAGCTGCTGCTCGGCCTGCTGCAACCGCCGCTCGGTCTCGTGCAGGCGCTGCTCGGTCTCGCGCAGGCGCTGCTCGGCGTGGGCGAGGGCGGTGACGTCGACGACCTGCACGGCGTAGTACATCGGCTCGCCCTGCCAGTCGGGCACGAGCGACCCGGTGAGGCCCACCACCAGCGGGTGCGGCGGCTGGCCGAAGCGCACGGTGAGCGAGTGGGTGTCGGACAGGTCGTGCAGCAGCGCCCGCTCCTCCTGGGCGCGCTCGCGGTCGTCGGGGTGCACCAGCTCGGCGAAGGGCACGTCGAGCAGCGCCCGGGGCTCGAGGCCCACCAGCTCGCCGAGGGCCCGGTTGGCCCGCAGGATGCGAGCGTCGAGGCTGCACTGGGCCAGCCCGATCGCCGAGTGCTCGAACATCCGCGATAGCCGGTGGGTCACCTCCTCGGCGATGCGCTCCGACTCGCGCACCCGGCCCCCGGGTCGGGCGCTCATCACCAGCACGGTGCGCTCCGACTCGAGCTGCACGGTGCAGGCCACCGCCTCGACGGCGAGCCACGTGTCGTAGGCCGACGCCAGCCGGTAGGTGACCGGCTCCTTGATGCCGGGCCCGGTGGCCCGGGCGCTGACCAGCAGCTCCAGGGCGAGGGCCTGGTCGTCCTGGTGGAGCAGCTGCACCACGTTGCGCCCCGTCCAGTGCTCGCGGGGCCAGCCCAGCACGGCCTCCGCGGTGGCGTTGTACCAGAGGATGTCGCCGCTCTCGCTGAGCACCACGATCAGCTCGGGGAGGTGGTCGGGAAGACGGCGGATGAGCCCGGCGAGGGTCATCGGGATGCCGGCGACCCCGCCGGTCGGGGGGACCTCGTCGTGCACTGCCACGTCTCCCATGGTGCACCACCAGGCGGCCGCGCCGGTAGCACGCGGCGGGCCCCCGGTGGCCCGGGGGACGGGCCTTGGGTTGCTCCGGCGGCGGGCTCCGGCGGCGCCCTCCGCTGCCGGGTCGGGGGAGCTCGGGCGGCGGATGTGGGCTCCGACCCGACATCGGGGCCGAGGCGGGTAGGACACTGGGCCTGCCCGACCACGAGGTCCCGATGGCCGACCAACCACAGCCTGCTCCGCCCCCCTCCGATGCGCCGTCGACCTCGGCGCGCAAGCGCGACCACCTGCGCATCGTGCTGGCCGACCAGCACGCGGCCGGCGTCGACCCGGGGTGGTCCGACGTGCGGGTGGTGCCCCGGGCGCTGCCGGTCGGCTCTCCCGCCGACGTCGAGCTCGGCACCGAGCTGCTCGGCCACCACCTGCGGGCGCCGCTGGTGCTGGCCGGCATGACCGGCGGCTTCGCCGGCGCCGAGCGGCTCAACGCCGCCCTGGGCCAGGCGGCCGAGGAGCTCGGCCTCGCCGTGGGTGTCGGCTCGCAGCGCGCCGCCCTGGCCGACCCCTCCCTGGCCGGCACCTTCGCCGCCGTGCGCCGCAACGCCCCGACCGCCCTGGTGATGGCCAACATCGGCGCCGCCCAGCTCGTCGACCAGGCGGGCGCCCCGGCCCTCGGCGTCGACGACCTGCAGCGGGCCGTCGAGATGGTCGACGCCGACGTGCTGGCCATCCACCTCAACCTGGTGCAGGAGCTGGTGCAGGCCGAGGGCGACCGGTGCTTCGACGGCGTCCTCGGGGCCGTGGAGCGGGCGGTCGCCGCGCTCGACGTGCCCGTGCTGGCCAAGGAGACGGGTGCCGGGCTCGACCGGGAGTCGGCCCGCCAGCTGGTGGAGGTGGGCGTGGCCGCCCTCGACGTCGGCGGGGCCGGCGGCACGAGCTTCGCCCGGGTGGAGCGCGAGCGGGGCGGGGAGCGCTCGTCCCGCCTGGGCGAGATGCTCGACTCGTGGGGGATCCCCACCGCCGCGGCCGTGCTCGAAGCCCGTGGTCTCGGCGTGCCGGTGATCGCCACCGGCGGCGTGCGCTCGGGGCTCGACGCGGCACGGGCGCTCGCTCTGGGCGCCAGCGCGGTGGGCCTGGGCCGGCCGGCCGCCGAGGCCGCGGTGCAGGGCGTGGGGCCCCTCGTGGCGCGGCTGCACGACCTGTGCGACGAGCTGCGCACGGCGATGGTGCTGGCCGGCGCCATGCGGCCGGCCGAGCTCGCCGACCCGGTGCTCTCGGGGGCGACCCTGGAGTGGGCCCGCCAGCGCTCCCTCCTGGAGCGGGGGAGCTCGCTGCCCTAGCCGGGGGCTCGCTGCCCTAGCCCGCGACTCGCCGCCCTGGCCCCGGGGCTCGCTCTCCGAGCGGCAGGGCTGGCTGTCCGAGCGACCGGGCTCGCTGCTCTCGCGCCGGCGCCTGTCCCCGCCCGGGCGCTTGGCTCAACGCCGGCGCTCGCCTCGGCCGCGCTGGCGGCGGCTGCCGACCACGGCCGAGGCCACGGCGAGGGCCTTGTCGCGGCGCGGCACCCGGGCCCGCACGCTGAACACGTCGTAGCCGTTGGCCTCGATCCGCTCGAGGATGGCGCTGTAGAGCGTGCGGGCGGCGGCGATGCCTGCGGCCGACGACGCCGGCAGGTGGCCGATGCCGGCGTCGGCCTGCACGTACAGGGCCCGGTTGCGCTCGATCTCGAAGGCCATGAGCGACCGCCAGGCGTCGTCGACGGTGCGCCGCTCGGGATCGGCGCCGAAGCGCTCGAGGTCCTCCAGTGGCAGGTACACCCGGCCCCGGTCGAGGTCTTCACCGACGTCGCGCAGGAAGTTGGTGAGCTGGAAGGCGTTGCCCAGCGCCCGTGCGCCGGCCAGGGCGAGCGCCGGTTGCGCCGGTTCGAGGATCGGGAGCATCAGCTCGCCGATCACCGCGGCCGAGCCGTCCATGTAGCCGAGCACGTCGTCCCAGGTGGCGTAGCGGGTGACGGTGAGGTCCATCCGCATCGACCGCAGGAAGCGCACGAACAGGTCGCGCCCGAGGTCGAACGCCTTGGCCGTGTGTACCACCGCCTTGAGCACGAGGTCGTCCGAGCGGCCCCGCGCCAGGTCGGCGAAGAACCGCGCCTCGAAGCGGTCGAGGGCCAGCCGCCGCTCGTCGAGCGTTCCGAAGGCGGGGTCGTCGACGATCTCGTCGGCGTAGCGGCAGAAGCCGTAGAGGGCGTGGACGTGGTGTCGCTTCACCGCCGGCAGCCCGAAGGTCGCCCAGTAGTAGGTCGTGCCATGGCGTCGGTTGAGGGCCCGGCAGGCGGCGTAGCTCTGCTCGAGCGTGGGAACGGGAGCGGGGGCAGGGGAACCGGCGGGGGAAGCAACACGGCCTGGAGCGGTGCGGCGACCGGGCGGGGTCCGGCGGCCGGCGGTGGCGGTCATGGCCGGCCTCGCAGCTCTCGCACCCGCTCGGCGGCCAGCTTGCCGCTGATCAGCACCATCGGCACCCCCACGCCCGGCACCGTCCCCGACCCGGCGAACACCAGGCCGGGCGCGCGCCGCTCGACGTTCGAGGGCCGGAACGGGCCGCTCTGGAGGAACCGGTGGGCGAGGGCGAACGGGGTGCCCCGCTCCATGCCCTGGCGCTCCCACTCCAGCGGATCGACGAGGTGCTCGACCACGGCGGTGGTCGGGTAGCCGAGGCGGCCCACCCGCTCGGCGAGCTGGTCGCGCACCCGCTCCCGCTCGGCCAGCCAGTCGACCCGGCCGTCGAGGTTGGGGCACGGCTCGAGCACGTAGAGCACCGACGCACCGGGGGGTGCCATCTCCGGCTCGTCGACGGTGGGCACGCTCACCAGCAGCGACGGGTCGGGCATGCGCTCGCCCCGGTCGAGCAGGGCCCGGAAGGCGCCGTCCCACTCGGCACCGAAGTGGATGTTGTGGTGGGCCGCCTCGGGCGGTGCCGGCCGATCGGTGCCCACGTGCCACAGCACGCAGCTGGGCGAGTAGCGCCCCCGTCGGGCCACCCGCGGCATCGGCGTGCCCGGCAGCAGCGTGCGGTAGGCGACGGGCAGGTCGGGGGAGCACACCACCGCGTCGGCCTCCACCACCTCGCCGCTGGCGAGGCGCACGCCCTTCACCCGCCCGGAGGTGCCGTGGGCCAGCAGCACCCGGTCGACCTCGGTGCCGTAGCGCAGCTCGCCCCCTGCCTTCTCGAGGGCCGAGGCCAGGGCCCCGGGCACCGCGGCCATGCCGCCGACGGGGTGGAACACGCCGGCCACCGAGTCCATGTAGGTGATGACGCAGTAGACGGCGAGCGCCTCGTAGGGGGCCAGGCCGGCGTAGAGCGACTGGAAGCTGAACACCCGCCGCAACCGTTCGTCGGCGAAGTATCCGCCGACCTTGGTGGCCAGGCGGCGCAGCCCGCCGAGGCGCAGCAGCTCCAGCGCCGGCCGCAGGGGCCGGGCCAGTCCGAGCGGGCTGTCGTAGTTGCGGTCGATGAAGTGGGGCAGCTCGACGCGGTAGAGGTCGCCCAGCCAGTCGCAGAAGCGGTGGAAGGCGGCCGCCTCGGCGGGACCGCACACCGCCCGGATCTCCTCGGCCATGGCCTCACGGCCCGAGCGCACGTGCAGCTCGCTGCCGTCGGCGAAGGTGCACCGGTAGAGCGGGTCGACGGGGCGCACCTCGAGATGGTCAGCCGGCTCCTGGCCGAGCGCCCGGATGCAGTCGTGCACCAGCTCGGGCATGGTGAACACGGTGGGCCCGGCGTCGAAGCGGTAGCCGCCCAGGCGCAGCTCGGCGGCCCGCCCGCCGGGCTCGGTGCCCCGCTCGAGCACCACGACGTCGTGGCCGTCGCCTCGCAGGTGGCAGGCCGCGCTGAGCCCGGCGAGGCCCGCGCCCACCACGCAGACCCTCACGTGACGCCCCGGTGTTCGGCCGGGTTGGGCTGGCGATCGGGAGTCCGACCCCAGGCGTGGGCGCTCGTCCGGTGAGCACGCGGGCCGGTGGGAGGGGCGGCCTGCTGGTGGGCGCAGCGGTCGGCCGTCGTCACGTCAGGCGCTCCGGCGGCACAGCTGCTCGGCGACGCGGGCCAGCAGCTCGCCGGCGCACGGGTCGATGGCGGCCTCCGCGCTGGTGACGGCCCGGACGCCCCGGTCGGTGAGGGCCTCGATGCGCCGCTCGACCTCGTCGAGCGCGCCGGTGTCGGCCAGGACCTCGGTGACGGCGGCGACGTCGCAGCCCGGCGTGCCGATGGTGGCGAGCAGCCGGGCCTGGGCGGGCGTGGCCCGCTCGGCGGCGATGGCCACGAGCGGCGTGGGCTTGCCCTCGACCAGGTCGTCGCCGACCGGCTTGCCCGTCACCGCCGGCGACCCGCACACGCCCAGCACGTCGTCGCGCAGCTGGAACGCCAGGCCGATGCTGCTCCCGTACTCGTGCAACGCCGCTGGGGCGGGGTCGGCGCCGGCCAGCGCGGCACCCAGGGCGAGGGGCCGGGCGACGGTGTAGCGGGCCGACTTCAGCTCGGCGACCCGCAGCGCCCGGTGCAGCGGCACCCCACCGCTGGCGGTGCCGGCGACGTCGAGGTACTGGCCCAGCACGACCTCGGTCTCGAGCTGGTCCCAGAGGCACCGCACCGTGGGCGTGGCCGGGGCGGCGCCGTCGACCAGGCGACGGGCGTAGGTGTGGCCGAGGTCGCCGACGAGGATTGCGACGTTCTCCCCGAAGCGGTTCGAGCCGCCCCGCCATCCCTCGACCCGGTGGCGGGCGCCCTGGGCCTGGTGGGTGGTGGGACGCCCTCGGCGGCTGGTCGACGCGTCCATCACGTCGTCGTGGGCCAGGGCGAAGGCGTGCAGCAGCTCCAGCGCGGCACCCACGTCGACCACGTGCGCGGGCGGCTCGCCCTCCCCGGTGACGGCCCAGTGGCCCCAGTGGCAGAACGCCGGGCGCAGCCGCTTGCCGCCCTGGAGCACCAGCTCGGCCAGGATGTCGACCGGTTCGGCGAGCTGCTCGTCGAGCTCGGCCCACCGGGCTCGCTCGGCGCCGAGGAACGCGTGGAGGCGGGCGTCGGTGCGGCGCACGACATCGTCGAGCTCGATCAGGGCTCGCCGCTCTGCCCCACGTACCGTGTCGGTGTTGGCCATGGCTGACTCCGTGCGAGGGATCGCGCTGGTGAGAGCGGCCCGAGGGCCCTGGGAGGTGATCGGAGGTGGCTGACGACGGACAGTACCTGTGGGTCCTGGCGGCATGTCTGGTCGTGACCGCACCTTTGGAGGTTCTTTTCGAGGCCCGGGTCTACCGTCGCCCGGCCCGGACGCTGCGGGCCCTGCTGCCCGTGGTCGTCGCCTTCTACCTGTGGGACGTGGTGGCCATCCACCGAGGGCACTGGTGGTTCGAGGAGCGCTACGTCACCGGCCTGCGGCTGCCGGGCGACGTGCCGATCGAGGAGCTGGCCTTCTTCGTCGTCGTGCCGCTGTGCGCGCTGTTGACCTACGAGAGCGTCGCCAACCTGCTCGACGGGCGGGTCGGCTGGGTGCAGCGGCTGCTGGCCCGCCGCCGGGCCGGCCGGGTGAGCGGTCCGTCGGCGACCGAGGCGAGGCGGTGATGGGCGAGTACACGGCGCTGGCCGCCCTGTCGGTGGTGCTCGTGGTGCTTTACGAGCGGCTGTGGCTGCGCAGCGGGGTGTTCCGAGACCGCCGCTACTGGATCGCCATGGCCGTCTGCTACGCCTTCATGGTCCCGGTCAACGGCTGGTACACCAAGCTCAGCGCGCCGATCGTGCGCTACGACCCCGAGCAGATCACCGGGTTGCGCGTACCGTGGGACATCCCCGTGGAGGACTTCGTGTTCGGCTTCTCCCTGCTCACCCTCGTGCTCGCTCGCTGGATCGCCCTCGGCACCCGGCGCGACGGCGCCGGGGGGATCGGGGCGACGGACGACGGTGCCGGGAGGATCGGGGCGCCCGGCGGCGACGAAGCGGCCGCCGGAACCACCGATGCCACCGACGGCACCGATGCCACCGGAGTCGCCGGGGCCACCGACGCCACCGGGGTCGCCGGGGGCACCGACGTCACCGGGGTCGCCGGGGCCACCGGGCCCATCGAGGGGACCGACGGGTGAGGGCGGTGGCGCGGGCCGCGCTGGTGGCCTCGGGCGCGTTCGTCGCCATGGAGGCGGTGGCCTACGCCAGCCACCGCTGGCTGATGCACGGTCCGGGCATGGCGTGGCACCGCAGCCACCACGCGCCGCGAGAGGGCCGCTTCGAGCGCAACGACCTGTTCCCGGCCGTGTTCGCCGGCCTCACGGTCACGGCCATGGCGGTGGGCCAGGCCCTGCCCCGGGGCCGGCGCGACGTGCTGGCCGTCGGTGCCGGGGTCACGGCCTACGGGGCCGCGTACATGGTGGTGCACGATGGCCTGATCCACGAGCGGATGGGTGAGCGGGTGGCCGCCACGGGCCGCCGGCCCGGCCTGCGCCGCCTGGTCGAGGCCCACGGCCGGCACCATGCGTCAGCCGGCGAGCCGTTCGGCATGCTGGTGCCCCTCGGTGGCCAGCGGGTGGCCGAGCCCCGGCCGGCGTGATCCCGAGCCGTCGCCGGGCCGCTCGTGTCAGCGGCGCTTCCCGCGCCGCGTGCGCTTCCCGTCTCGGCGGCGCGTCCGGCCTCGGCCGCCGTCCCCGAGCCGGCCGCCTTCCTCGCGCCGGGCTCCCTTCCCGCGCCGGGCTGGCTTCCCGCGCCGGGCTGGCTTCCCGCGCCGGGCTGGCTTCCCGCGCCGGCCTCGCTTCCCGTGTCGGTCGCCGTCCCCGCGCCGGCCGCCCTGCCGGTGCCCGCCGGTGCGTGGCGGTCCTGGCCTGGCTGCTCGGCTGGCTGGGCGGGTGGCTGCTCTTCTGGCGCCTGCCCACGCTGTCGTTCGGCGACTCGAACGCCGCTGGCGGGACGACCACGTTCGAGCCACCGGAACAGGCAGGGGGCGAGGTGCTGTCGGTGGCGGTGGTGGTCCCGGCGCGCGACGAAGCGGGAACCATCGCCACGGTGCTCGCCTCCCTGCGGGCCCAGCGGCGACTGCCGGCCGAGGTGGTGGTGGTCGACGACGGCTCCACCGACGCCACGGCGTCGATCGCCGAGGCCGCCGGCGTGCGGGTGGTGCCCGCCCCGGAGCCGCCGCTGGGCTGGACGGGCAAGGCCTGGGCCTGCCACACCGGGGTCGCCGCCACGGCCCAGCCGCTGCTGTGCCTGCTCGACGCCGACGTGGAGCTGCACCCCTCGGCCCTCGAGGCGTTGGTCGCGGCCCACCGCCAACGGGGCGGGCTGGTGTCGGTGCTGCCCCGGCACGTCCCGGTCGAGGCCTACGAGCAGCTCTCGGCGCCGTGCAACGTGGTGTCCGTGATGGGCAGCGGCGCGGCTGCCGTCGGCGCCGACGGCCGGTGCGACACGGCGTTCGGCCCGTGTGTGGTGGTCGGGCGGGCCGACCTCGAGCGCCTCGGCGGGTTCGCCGCCGTGGCCGGCGAGGTGGTGGAGGACATCGCCCTGGCCCGCCGGGCGGTGGCGGCCGGTCTCCCGGTCACGGCTCTGGGTGGGGGCGCGGCGGTGGCGTTTCGCATGTACCCCGCCGGCCCGGCCCAGCTGGTGGAGGGCTGGACCAAGAACATGGCCGCCGGCGCGGTGAGCACCCCTCCGCTGCGCTCGGCGGTGGTGGCGGCGTGGGTGGCCAGCGCCCTCGCCCCGACCGCCGTGCTGGTGCGCCACGGTCCCCGGCGCCCGTGGGCGTGGCTGGGGCTGGCCGCCGCCATGGCCCAGTTCGCCGTGCTGGCCCGCTCGATCGGCCGGTTCCGGTGGTGGGTCGGGCCGGCCCAGCCGGTGCTGATGGGAGGGTTCGTGGCGCTCTTCGTCCGCTCGGCCTGGCACCGGTGGGTGCTGCGCCGCACGACGTGGCGGGGTCGTCCGATCGCCTTCGGGGACCCCGGCCGCGGTGTCGGCGCCGGTGCCGGCTCCGCCAGGGTGGCCGGCCGAGGTGCGGGCCCCGCGGGGGTGGCCGGCCGAGGCGTCAGCGGGCCGGCGGCTCTCGCCGGCTCAACCGCTCCCGCCGGGCCAACAGCCGCTGGAGCCGGGCCCGGTTGAACCGTTGCACGACGATGCACGGCACGTTGGCCACCACCGCGTAGGCCCACATCACCAGGGTCAGCGGCCACGGGTTCCACAGCGCGAACAGCGGTGCGGCACCCAGCACGCCCCAATGCGTCAGCTCGGCCCGGCGCGTCTCGACCACGAAGCGCTCGTAGCCGGCCGGCCCGCCGGTGGTGCGCTTGGAGACCCCGCCGGGGAACACCTCGCCGGCGTCGGGCAGGCGGTCCTTCCACCGGCGGACCCGCAGCCGGGCGTACAGCCGCCCGTCGGTCTCGGCGGCCCGGAGCCGGGTGAGCCAGGTGTCGCGCTCGAGGCGTCGCGGGGGGAGCCGGTGCATCGCGTAGCCGACCACCACCCCGATCACGCTCCACGCCACCACGTCGGCCACCACGGCCCGCCTCGCCGACAGCCGGATCACGCGCCGCACCGTACCGCCCACCCCCGTCCCCCCGCCCAACCTGCCCCCGTTGTCCCCATCCCCCCGCCCAACCTGCGCCCCCCTGTCCCCATCCCCCCTTCCGAACCTGTGCCCGTTTCTGTCCTCCCAGGATCAGATCCGGGCACAGGTTCGGGAGTGGGTGGGTGGATGGGCATGGGTCCGCTGCACGCCCCCGGCGAACCTGTGCCCGTTTGTGTCGCCCCAGGACCAGATCCGGGCACAGGTTCCGAAGTGGGGGTGGGGATGGGCATGGCTCCGATGACGCCTCATGCCCCTGGCGAACCTGTGCCCGTTTCTGTTCCCCCAGGGTCAGATCCGGGCACAGGTTCGGAAGGGGGGCTCGGGGGGAGGAGGGGGCGGGTCGCTGGGTGCGGGTCGGGGGTCGGTGATGGGGCAGACTGGGCGGCGTGATCGGGATCGTGATCTTCTCCGTCATGGCCGTCGTGGTGGTCGCCGCCTTCGTGATGCAGATCTCGCGCCGGCGCCGCTACCAGCAAGGCGAGTACGACCCCGACGACGTCTGACCACGTCCGACCAGGGCCGACGACGTCCGAGGTCCCCTCAGGCGCCTCCTCGCGCCGCCGGCCGGCGACCCGGCGAGGGGGCCGACCGCTTCAGAAGGACTGCCAGGTGCCGGCCGGAGGGCGCTGCCCCCGGCCCGGCTGCGACCAGTCGCACACGCCGTCGGGGAAGATCCGCCGGAGTCGTTCCACCTGGGCGTCGGTGAGCGCCACGCCGTAGGCCGACGGGTCGACGTCGACCAGCGAGCACGCCACCACGTCGCCCACCAGCGGGGCGCCGGCCGCCCGCCGCGGGTCCGCGTGCAGCGGGTAGGCGGCGGCGCACGCCGTGCCCTGGTCGTAGACGCCGGCGCCGGTGACGACCTCGCCGGAGGGCAGCTCGCAGCGGTCGGTCGCCTCCGCCGGCTTGGCCGCGGCGAGCCGCTCGGCCCACGTGCCGGCTGACGCGGGCGCGTCCTCGGCGGCGGTGAGCCACTGGTCGAGCACCCGCACGACCGGCTGGCCGTAGTCCTCGGCGCCGCCCTCGAGCTGGGTGACGAGGGTCGACAGGTCGCCGGCGGCCGGCACGGTCCAGATCGACAGCGACGGGTCGTCGGTGCCGTCGGGTCGCCGCAGCCGCTCGCGCAGGGCGAAGGCCCGCTGCCGGTCGTGCACGTCGCCGAGGGGGTCGGTGTAGGCGTTGAGCACGATGACCGGCACGTCGACGAGCCCACCGGAACCCTCGACCCCGAGCGCCCCGGCCGACCCGGTGGCCGTCCCGGCGGTGACCAGTCCAGCCCGGTAGACCCGCTCGAGCACGTCGTCGGACGCCCGGTGCCGCTGCGGCTGCCAGGCTCCGTCGAGGTCGTAGCCGCCGATGCCCTCGTTGAGATCGAGGAACTGGTCGACGCTGATGGCCCCGGACCGCACGGCGTCGAGCCCGTACTGCACCCCGACGTTGTCGAGGGGGCGCGCCGCGTACCCGGTGGTGGGATCGGTGCCGACGACGGCGGCGTTGCTGTCCTGCCACGTGCAGCGCACCCCGTCGGGTCGCACGGCGAGGTCGTACACCTGCCCCACGAGCTCGGCGGCGCAGCCCTCGCTGGCGTCGAGGCTCTGCAGGAACGTCTGGGTCCACAGGCGGCACGTGGCGGGGGAGGCGAACCCGGTGACGGCCATCTGCTGGGCGTCGGTGAGCCCGGAGCCGCTGGGCTCGCCGTTGGGGATCACCCCGGCGGAGCCGCCGTCGCGGCCGAACCACCGCTCGAGCAGCCCGCAGTCGGAGGCCCCCGGGGCGATGCTCACCGTGTCGGGGAAGGCGGCGGCCGGGGCGAGCGCGTCGAGGATGCCCGGCTGGTTCTGGGCGATCTGCAGCTGCTGGATGGCGCCGCCGGAGCCGCCGCTCCCGATGGTGTGGCGGGGCACCCCGTAGGTCTCGACGAAGTGCTCCTTGGCGACCATCGCCGTCTCGGCCGACAGGGTGGTGTTGCAGGCGGTGTCGAGCGAGGTGAGCGACCCGGTGAGCACCGCGTAGCCGGCGCCGAGCAGGTCGGGCTGCAGCGCGGTGGGCGACACGGTGCCCTGCGACCACGTCGTGCCGCAGCCGCCGCCGAAGCGCATCACCAGCCGACCGTTCCACCCCGAGTCGTCCCACGGGCGACCGCCGTCGGGAGAGCTCGAAGGAGTGGCGCCGGTCGTGGCGCCGGCAGCGGGGCCGGACGGTCCGGTGGACCCGGCGCCGGGGCCGGGGTCGAGCACGGCGATCTCGGTGATGGAGCGGTTCTGCACCGAGTGCTCGAGGCGCACCACGAACGGCACCCGACGGCCCTCGGTGGTGGTGGTCGTGGTCACGTCGGCGGGCGGTGAGGAGGGATCGCGCAGCACGGCCCACTGCCCGCTGGTGGTCATGTAGCGCCAGCCGACCACCTCCGCCACGGCGCAGTCGTCGTCGGCGGGGCCCAAGCCGGCGGCCTCGGTGGTGCACACGAACGGTGTCCGGGGCGCACCCGACAGCAGCGGCCCGGCCACCGGGTGGTCGGTGATGGTGAGCGAGGCGTCGTCGGCGCCGTTGCGGGCCTTCAGGCGCGAGGTGCCCTCGGGCAAGCCGGTGAGGGTGGCCACCAGCCGCGGCGGCGCCGCGGCGGGACGGTGGCGGGACGTGTCGAGGGTGAACCGGTCGGTCACGTCGGCACCGTCGAGCGTGACGCGCACGTCGTCGAGGGGGTGCCCGGCCGGGGAGTCGACGGCAACCACTGCGTCGCCGCCGGTGACGTAGGCGGCCGGGCCGGAGAGCGTGGTGATCCGCAGCGGGGCGTCGGGGTCGGCGGAGCTGGAGGCCCGGCCCCCTGACGAGGTGTCGCCGTCGGTGCTCGACGCCGAGCCCGAACCGGCGCAGGCGGCGGCCAGCATTCCCAACACCAGGGCCGGCACCAGCGCCCGCACCCGACGGGACATCAGCGCCGGCACCAGGGCCGACACCCGCGCCGGCACCCGGCGGGACACCAGGGCCGGCACCCGCGCCGACACCAGAGCCGGCCTCGGTCCCCGCCGTCGAGCCGGCCTGGTTGCTGTCACCACCACGCTGGGTGAGCCTAGGGCAGCGACTGCCGCCCTTCGGTCACCCCCGGACCCGCGGGACGAGCCCGGTCAGGCGATCAGGGGGTCGTCCCGACCATCCACCCCGTCGGCGTCGGCCACACCAGCCGAGGCGCCCGAGGCGGCGACCTCGCCCACGGCGGGCACGACGGCCGTCACCGACGTGCGCTCGCCGAGGCGCTCCACCTCGACCTGGTCGGCCAGCTGCCCGACCAGCCACAGGCCGTAGCCGCCGTGGGCGCCGCCGTGCAGCGGCCGCAGGTCCGGGTAGGGGTCGTCGATGCCGGGTCCGGCGTCGGCGACCTCCACCACCACCCGGTCGTCGTCGAGCCACGTGGCCAGGGTGACCGGCGCCCGGCCGTGGCGCAGCCCGTTGGTGGCCAGCTCGGTGGCGACGAGGTGCAGCTCGGCGAGCCGGTCGGGGGACAGCACGTCGCCGTAGGCGGCGCTGAGCCGGCGCCGCACCTGGGCGCTGGCGGTGACCTCGAGGAACACGTCGGGCGCGCCGTGGGGCGCCGGCGAGGCCGTGGCCGTGGGACCCGCCGACCGGGCCCTCGGAGCGGCCCCCCACCCGCCGGCCGGGTGAGCGCCCCACACGCCAGCCGGGTGAGCGGACGATCCACCAGCCGGTGGGGCCACGGCGTGCTCGACGTGCGCGTGGCAGTGGCACGCCGTGTCGAGCTGCGCCGGCGTGAGGGTGACGGTGTCGTGGGTGCACACCGCCTTGAGCGGCAGGTGGCCGAGCACCTCGTCGACCGCCGCCTCGTACCGCGTCCAGCCGTGGTCGCGGGCCGTGCCGTCGTAGGGCACGGTGCCGATCGACCACACCGCCGGCGCCCCTGCGCCCAGCGCCTCGGACAGGAACCGGTGCAGCATGGCCATGGCCACTCCGGGCCGCTGGTAGCGCTCACCGCCGGCCACGAAGGTGACGCCGTCGGGCCGCTCCAGGCGGTCGGCCAGCGCACCGGCGGCGTCGGCGCCGAGGCACACCAGCACCGCCTCACCCCGGTCCACCGCGGCGTCGACCGTGGGGACGAGCCACTCGACCAGCTCCTCGTCGCCCGCGTGCACGAGCGCCACGTGCCGGAAGCGGGCGTCGACGGCGCTCATGGTGTGGCGACCACCCGGCGGCAGTCGAGCAGCGTCAGCAGCTGGCGGACCATCGGCGGCACGGCGTGCAGCTCGGTGGTCAGGCCGGCCCGGTTGGCGGCGTCGTCGATCTCGAGCAGCGAGCGGTGGTCGATGAAGGTGAGCTGCGAGCAGTCGATCGACAGCCACTCGGCCTGCACCGTGGCCAGCACCGCCTCGAACGCCTGGCGCAGGGCCTCGGCCTGCAACCCGTCGACCTCGCCGGACAGGGCGATGTCGGCGGAGGGGCTGCCGTGGATCCGGAACGTGACGCTGGCGCCGTGGCTGACCGGGTGGACGCAGGCCAGCTCGTCGAAGGCGGCGGGCCCCAGCCGGGTGCGGTCGTAGGCGCACAGCGCGGTGAACGCCATGCCGGCCGCCATGCGGTGCTCGATGAGGTGCTCGTACTCGACGAAGGCCGCCCGGTCGGCGGCGTCGAGCACGATGTCGGTGACGTCGGCGGCCACCCGCAGGCCCGTGTACCCGGCGTCGAGGGCGTGGGCCACCTCGAGCGCGTAGCGGTCGACCTGCTGGCCGGGGTCGGCGCGCAGCGTGCCGATGTAGCCCTGGCCGACGTCGGCCACCACCAGGGCGCCGCGGGCGAGCAGCTCGTCGCGCCCCTCGAGCTGCTCGAGGCGGGCCAGCAGCTGCTCGGGGGAGCCGGAGCCGACGAAGCTGAGGCGCTGGCCCATCGCCAGGCCGTCGCGCAGGAACTCGACGGCCACGGCGTCGAACGCCGCTTGGTCGTCGTACCCCCAACAGAGGTGGTCGCTCCCCCCGAGCCCTCTCGTGACGTCGAGGGCTCCTGTCAACCGCATCCTCGCACCCTACGACCGTCGCGCCGCCCGCACCACGGCTTCCTCGAGGAGGCGTGGTGCGGGCGCTGCGTCAGTACCAGTAGCGACGGCCGCCGACCTCGCGACCCATCTGGCCGAGCAGCAGCAGCACGGCGCCCACGACCACCAGGATCAGCCCGATCGTCCACAGGATCGGAACGGACAAGACCAGACCGAGCACCAGCAGCACGATTCCGAGGACGATCATCAGGCTCTCCTTCGTAGCGGGACTGTCGGCTCTCCTCTACCCACTCGCACCCGAAATGTTCCCGACTAACGAACCGCCCTCCGCCTCGCCATCGCACCGTGGCGGCAGCTGTCGGCTCGCGCGGAGGATCCGGCACCGCGCGGTGCCGGATCCTCACGAGAGCGCTGAAAGCGGTTGCGTTGGGGCGACCCGAAGGTCAGCGCTGCTGCTCGGCGCGCTGGCGGGCCTCGTGCAGCTCGGCGTCGGCGCGGGCCTTCTCGGCCGCCGCTTCCTTCTGGGCCACCTCGCGCTCGGCACGGGCCTTGTCCTGCTGGGCCTCGCCCTCGTCGCGCATGCCCTCGTTGCCGGTCACGTTGCCCACGACCTCCTTGGCCTTGCCCTTGAGGTCCTCGACGATGCCGCTGGCGCCGGCCGCCGGTCCGCTGTCGTGTTCAGCCATGGTGTGCTCCTCTCGTTGGCGCCGCCGGGTGCGGCGCATCGGACACACGCTCTGTACCCAGCAGCCGGCTGCGGCCGCGCCGTCCACCCCGGTCGGCGGTCACAGCGCGCTAGCGATGGCGGCCGTCGAGCTCGAACCACACGATCTTGCCGGGGAGGAACTGGTCGACGCCCCAGCGGTCGGCCAGCCGGTCGACGATCTTCAGGCCGAACGACGGCTCCTCGGCCTCGGCGCTGTCGAGCACGGGCAGCCCGTAGCCGTAGTCGCGCACCTCGACCCGCACCCCGCCGTCGCGGCGCGCCACCGCCACCCGCACCTCCGGCTCGCCGAGGGCCAGCGCGTTCTTCACCAGCTCGTGGGTGAGCAGGTCGAGCTCGTCGAACGAGGCGAGCCCCAGCAGCCGCTGCGCCTCGCGCAGGAACGCCCGCAGCTCCACCAGCGACACGCGCTGCTCGACCGCCGCCTCCACCCGCACGAACCCTCCGCCGCTCGGCACCGCCGCGTCACCGCCACCGCCGCCGTTCGGCAGCGCCGCGTCACCGCCACCGCCGCCGTTCGGGAGCGCCGCGTCACCGCCGCCGCCACCGCCACCGGCACCGACATCAGCAGCGCCGCACGACGGCCCGGTGCCGGCTCGGCGCGGCGAGCTGGCGCACCCGCCTCGCGACGGCGCGTTGTCCTCGCCCGCCTCGTGACGCTCCTCGCCACCGGTCGGGGCGGGTGAGGGCGAGCTCACACGTCCTCTCGGGCTCGTCGCGTGACCGCGGCGGGGTGCCGTCCGGCCGAGCGCGGCGCGGCGGTGGAAGCGGGCCGGGCGCCTGTGGTGATCCGGTCGCTCCGGACCGTCCCCCGGTGCCCGGCCCGCCCGGCGAGTCCGGCGGGGAGGCGGCTCATCCCCATCAGCCGGTCGCCTTCGGTCATCACGTCGACCTACCCGCTGTGTGCGGCGGCCATGCACGCCTCGCCGGCCCCGACGGGGGTGCTCGTCACCGGTAGCAGGCCAGCGCGAACGACACGGTCTTGCTCGACGTGTCGTAGCTGACGGCCACCTCCCGGGCCAGGGCGCGGACGATGCGCAGGCCCCGGCCGCCGACGTCGGGCCGCACGCC
Organism: Actinomycetes bacterium; assembly: GCA_029782145.1. Taxonomy (GTDB): domain Bacteria; phylum Actinomycetota; class Acidimicrobiia; order Acidimicrobiales; family Acidimicrobilacustridaceae; genus CAMFLJ01. The sequence continues at coordinate 350,559 of JAKOVH010000013.1, forward strand.
CTCGAGGGGGACGCGGGCGTCGGGTCGGCTGTCGCGCACCGCGCCGATGACGTCGCCGGCGCGCCGTTCGAGCGAGACGGTGACCTCGGTGAGGGCGTGCATGACGGCGTTGGTGACCAGCTCGGACACGACGAGGGCGAGCTCCTCGAGGGCGCCGTCGGCGCAGCCCCAGAAGCGGGCGTGGTCGACGGCCCACCGCCGGGCGCGTCCCGGCGCGTCGTTGCCGCAGGGCAGGGTCGTGTGCTCCATCGAGGAGTTCCCGTACCCGTTCGCGCGCAATGGCGTCACTTCTCTTCGCGCGCGGTTCTGCGCGCTGGCGGTTCCGTCAGGCGGTGCGGCGGACCAGCAGCACGCAGACGTCGTCGTCGAGGCGCCAGCCCTCGAGGCAGGCGTCGGCGACCCGCCGGCAGAACGCCGCGCCGCCGGGCCCGTCGACACGGCCCAGGACGTCGAGCAGCCGGGCGAGGCTGTCGTCGATCGACTCGGTGCGCCGCTCGACCAGCCCGTCGGTGAAGAACAGCAGCGCCCCACCGGGCGGCAGCACCGAGTGCGACACGGGCACCGACTCGGGCATGATCCCGCACCCCAGCGGCGGCGCGGCGCACGGCTCGCTCAGCGACCACTCGCCCGAGGGGTCCTGCACGGCGAAGGGCAGGTGGCCGGCGGAGAGCCAGCACAGCTCGCCGGTCGAAGGGTCGAGCACGAGGTAGGTGGCGGTGGCGAAGCGGCCGATGGGGTCGCGGCTGGCCACCCGGTCGAGCAGGCGCACCACCGGCAGCGGGCCGGGGTCGACCAGGGCGGCCACCCGGGCGGCGTTGCGCAGGTGGCCCATCATCTGGGCGGCCGCCAGCCCGTGGCCGGCCACGTCGCCGATGGTCATGACGAGTCGCCCGTCGTCGAGCTCGAAGTGGTCGTACCAGTCGCCGCCCACCCGGGCCACGTCGGTGGCGGGCAGGTACAAGGTGGCCACCTCGAACCCCGGTCGCTCGGGGAGGTCGGTGGGCTGCACCACGCCCTGGAGCACCTCGACGGCCATGCGCTGGCGCTCGAGCTCCACCCGGCTGTCGACCAGGGCCCGGTCGCGGCGCACCCGGTCGGTGATGTCGCGCCACGCCACGAACAGCTCGTCGCCGAGGCGGGTGGCCCGCAGGTCGTAGACGCCCCACACCGGCCGGCCGTCGACGACATCGTCGTACTCGAACGCCTCGACCACGGTCGGCACGCCGGTCTCGAAGGTCGCGACGTACTCGTCCATCAGCTCGTCGACCCCGAGCGCCGGCCACGCCTGCAGCATGGTCATGCCCACCAGCTGGTCGGCGGTGCGGCCGCCCACCTCCTGCACCGACTGGTTCACGTAGCCGATGCGGAAGTCGACGACCCGCCCGTGGTCGTCGCGCTCGGGCCTGAGGATCGCCACCGAGTCGTGGAGGTTGTCGACCGCCCGGCGGAACCGGTCCTCGGACTCCCGGCGGTGGGCCTCGTCGAGCTCGCTCTGCAGGCGCAGCAGGTGGGTGACCTCGGCGCAGGTCGCCCCCACCGCCACCGTCCGGCCGGCGACGACCACCGGGTAGTAGTTCACCGTCCACTGGCGCTCGACCCCCGGGTCGGCCGGCGTCTCGCCGACCACGCGCAGGTCACGGGCCGGCTCGCCGGTGCGCAGCACCGTGCGGATGATCTCGAGCTGGCCCTCACCCATCTCGCCGAGCAGCTCGTCGACGCTGTGGCCGAGGTGGTCGTCGACCGACAGGCCGTTGATGCGGGCCATCTCCTCGTTGAGCACGACGAAGCGGCCGTCGTGGTCGAAGATGGCGAGGCCGATCGGGGCGTCGGCCAGCAGGGCGGCCAGCTGGGCCTGGGCCTCGTCGGCGCGCCGGCGGGCCCGCACCGACTCGGTGACCTCGACGCCCTGGATGAGCACCGCCTCCGGGGGGCCTTGGCGGGGGAGGGGGGCCACCGTGAAGTCGAAGTACGCCACCTCGACCTCGCCGGCGGGGCCGCGGGCCAGGCGCGCCGCTTCCTGGTGGCGGGTGCGGGGCTCTCCCGTGGCCAGGACCTCGTCGAGCAGCTGGCCGTAGCCCTGCGGCTCGAGCTCGGGCAGCGCCTCGAGGAACGGCCGGCCCAGGAGGGGGCGGTGGCCCACGGCCTGGTGGTAGGACGCGTTGGCGTAGACGAAGACGTGGTCGGGGCCGTGGCAGACGGCCACGAGCGCGGGGAGATGCTCGATGACGTACTCGGCATCGGTGGAGATGCCGGGCAGCTCGTCGTGCATCGCGCTCCCTCGTCGCCTCGGCCGCTTCGGGTCGGCCCTGACCCGCACGCGCACGTTACCCGGCACACGATCGGGCGGCCGCCCGTGGAGGGGCCCTGACCGGTGGTGTCCGGCACAACCCCCCGAACGGGGGAGGGGTGGTCGTTTGCTGCCTGCTTGGGCGGGCCGGCTGTCGGTGCGACAGGCTGTCGCCATGGGAGCGACACTGGTCTCGGTCGCCGCGGCGAACGACTACGACCTGATCGTCGAGGGGCTGGCCGCCATGTTGGGCCGGTTCCCCGACCGGCTCGAGGTGCGCGACCGGATCCTGATCGGGGAGCCGCTGGCCGTGCCGGTCGACGTGGTGCTCTACGACACGTACGGGCGTCGTGGGATCGCCGCCGACTCGCTGCGGGCGCTGCGGGCCGATCCCCGGGTCGGGCACATCGCGCTGTTCTCGCTCGACCTGCCCGACGAGGTGCGCGCCGAGGCCCTGGAGGCCGGCGTGACGGGGTTCATCTCCAAGGCGTTGCCGGCCGAGCAGGTCGCCGACGCCGTGGTGGCGCTGGCCGCCGACGGCTGGGTCGACGCGTGGCCCCTCGGCCACCAGGGCCGGGCCGCTCGAGAGGCTCACGAGGACCGGCGCGAGCAAGGTGACGGGTGCGCCCGGGAGGCGGAGGCCGGGGTCGACGGCGATGTGGATGTCGAGGTCGGCGTCCCCGACGGCACCCCCGTCGAGGTCGGCGTCCCCGTCGAGGTCGGCGTCGCTGTCGAGGTCGGGTGGCCGGGCCGGGAGGACGGGCTCACCTACCGGGAGAGCGAGGTGCTGGTGCTCGTGGCCGAAGGGCTGTCGAGCAGCGAGGTGGCGGCGGCGCTGTTCGTCGGCGTCGAGACCGTGAAGTCGCACCTGCGGAGCGTCTACGCCAAGCTCGGCCTGCGGAACCGGGTCGACGCGGTGAGCTACGTGCACCGCCTGGGCGGATTCCGCCGTCGGCCGGAGGGCCCATCGGCTGCGCTCGCCCAGCCCGGTGAGCCGCCCGAGTCCGGCTGAGCCCGCCGGGTCTGGCGGTGCGTGCAGGTCCGGCTGTGCATGCCGAGTCTGGCTGAGCTCGCCGAGTCCGGTCGCGCGTGCCGGGTCTGGCTGTGCGTGCCGGGTCTGGCTGATCCCGCCGAGTCGGGTTGCGCGTGCCGGGTCTGGCTGAGCCCCGGTCCTGTCAAGCGTGCCGGGGTCTGGCTGTGCGTGCCGGATCTGGCTGACCCCGCCGAGTCCGGGGGAGCTTGCCGAGGGCGCGAGGCGTCGTGGAGGTACCCGGTCGTGGCCCGCTGGGCGGGACCGCAGGTTCGCGCGCTGCCTAGTGGTTCGCCGGCTAAGGGAGGAACAGTGCTGCCGGGCACGTGGCCATCCCCACGGAGCCCGCCCAGCCCTTCGGACGTCGAGCGCCGCTGCGCCGCGGAGCCCCGTCGGCCGCCGGCGAGGCCCGGCGGTTCGATCCCCAGGGAGGGGCGGCCAGCCGCGAGCGCAGGATGGCTCGATCGCCATGGAGGGGCAGCGGCACGGGCACAGGTGGCCAGGTGGCCCGCTCGCCCCAAACGGCTTCAGCCGTCGCTCGATCTCGGACCGGCTCGGCCGCCGACACCGACCGCCCTGCCCCTGCCGGCCACCCCGGGGCGCTCGCGCGGACCGGAGCTCGCTTCGCGCGAAGCGTCGTGACGTCGGGGGAGTAGCTGGTGCCGACGGGCCCCTCGCCTGCACCAACCTGTCGGGACCATCGGCCCCCGGCCCTACCTTCGCCCGGACGTATCTCTTGCGACGCGACGGCCGTAGGTTCGCACCCATGGGCGTTCAGCTGCGGCACGTGTTCACCTGGGGTGGGATCGCACGACTGAGCGACGGCCACACCGTCACGACGTCGTTGGCGGTGCTCGACATCTACCGGAACCGGTCGCGCTCCGGGGCGTCGGAGCTGGTGTGGCTGGGCACGGTGCTGCCCGACGAGCACCGCTCCGCCGACCTCGACCTGGGGGTGGGCAGCGAGCTGTCGATCTCCATCGGGTCGCTCGACGTGACCGGGATCGCTGTCGTCGTCGACGACGACGGCGGCTTCGCAGGGGAGGGTCCGCCACCTCTGCCGGCGTTCGGGTCGAGCGTGGCGCTCTGCCATCACTCCGCCGCCGGTCACTGACGGTCCCGCCGCCTCGGACAACGCGCCGGAGCCCACGGCCCCTGAGAGCCGGACCGCCAGACAGCCCGAGAGAGCCGAAGAGCCGGAGAGCCCGAGGAGAGCGGCACAGCGCGACAGCCGGAAAGTGGGACCGCGGAACGGCCGGGCAGTCCGAGAGCTGGAGGGCCGGACAGGCGGACAGCGGGAGGCCCGGACAGCGGGGCAGCCGGGCAGCAGGAGGCCCGGAGTGCCGGACTGCGCGAGGGCCGGGATCCGCGGAGCCGGAGGACAGGACCCTGGAAGGGCCGGTCAGCCGGACAGCCGGAGGGCTGAACAGCCGGACCGCGGGAGGGCCGGGGAGGGCCTGCTTGCTCGACGTTCACCTTGCGGCCGCCCTAGACCACGGAGAGCGGCGACCCTTTCGTAGGCAGTGCGGTCAGCCGGTGTCGAACAGGTCGCCCTGGTGGCTCTGCTCCCTGTCGCAGCGGGCCCGACGATCCGCGGGCCGGTGCCAGTCGTCGCGGTGCCATCCGTCTTCGTGCGCCAGGTGCACCACGTCGGGGTCCCAGCGACTCGGGCCGGGTGGGTGGCTGCTCTCGGGCGGGATCAGCCGCCGCTTGCCATTGGGTTGTCGAGGCCCGAAGGCGTAGCCGTGGTGCGTCTTGAGGTCGTGGTGGTGGCCACACACCCCGGCCAGATCGGAGATGCGGGTGACCCTGGTGTCGGCCCAGTCGGCCACGTGGTCGATCTCCAACCTGGCCGTGGACGTGCAGCCCTCGATCACGCAGCTGCCGCCGGTCTGCCACTCCAACACGGTGCGCTGCAGCACGGTGGCGCGCCGGCCGAGGTGCACCACCCGTTCGATCTCGGTGCCTCGGGTCGACAGGGCGGCCACGAACGCCCCGCCCGCGACCATCTCGCGCACCGACGCGACCGGCACCGGGCCCTGCCCGGCGATCTCACACAGCTCGCCGGGCGCCAGCTCGCCGCGCTCGAGGGCGGCGGCGTCGACCCGCACGATCACCTTGGCGAAGTCCCACGTGTCAGCACCGGGATCGGCACCCGCGCCGGCGTCGGCATCGGCATCGGTCGCAGCTGCCTCGGGCCGGCCCGTCGCACAGCCACGACCGGCCCCGGCGTCGCCATCCGCCTCGCCGGCACGCCCGGTGTCGCTGCCCTGACCGGCTCCGCCCGGACCACCGGCACGAGCGCGACCACTGGCCTCGGCGTCGCCATCCGCCTCACGGGCACGCCCGGTCTCGCTGCCCTGACCGGCGCCGCCGCGACCACCGGCTCCGCCCCGACGGCCGACCCCGGCGCTACCACCGACCCCGCCGCGACGACCGGCCCCGCGGCCGCCGCTCCCAGCCGCGTCACCCTCCCCGGGCGCCCCAGCGGCGCCTGACCGGCGGCGGGTGGCGCCGTCGAGCAGAGCCATCAGCGCGTCGGCCAGGTAGGCCTCCGCCGGCTCGTGCACCCCGGCGCGCCGGGCCTCCGTGAAGATCCTGCGCCGCCGATCCTCCAGCGCGGCCATCAATCGGGCGTGCTCGGCCGCCGGCAGGTTCCAACGGCCCCACCCGGACCCGTCGGGGTTCGACCCGGCCCGCAGCGAGCGGTTGCGGCGGATGCGCTCCGCCTTCTGCGCGTCGGTCTCGGTGGACGCCGCGTTGATGATGCGTGACGACTCCTCGGCCAGCTCGCGCACCGACGTGGTGCCCTCGACCGCCTTGTCGATCAGCTCGCCGGCGGCCTCGGGATCAGCCAGCTCGGCCTGACCGGTGGCGAGCGCCTCCTGGGTGGAGAGCTCGCCGCTCAGCATCGCCTCGGTGGTCTGGGGCGCTTCGGGCATGACCTCCGCGGTCTTGAGCAGCGCCACCGCTTGGGTGACGGTCATGCCCGTCTGCATGGCCAGCCAGTGCGCCGCCGAACGGTGGCCGCCGCTGCGCCACAGCCGCTCGGCACCGGCCACCCGGTGCGCCGCCATGGCGACCCCGGCGGAGGCCAGGTGCTCGATCTTGGAGAACAGCCCCACCAGCTCGGCGCACTCGCGAGGGGTGGTGAGGTCGGGGTCGAAGTCGCGCAGCAACGCCTCGACGGCGTCGGCCGCCGCCACCGCCGGCCGGACCCTCGCCGGCACCTTCGACCCCTCCTGCGAAGCCATGTCCGAGACGCTACTCAGGGGGTGTGACAGCCGGTCCTGAGGGTCCCCGGTCCGGCGGTGCTCACCATCGGCGGGACATCACATCGCCTGCGCTCGCCCGGCCCGCCCGGCTCGGCTCGCCCGCCCCGCCGGCCCGCCGGCCCGCCTGGTGCGGAGCTCAGGTGGTCTCGATGGTGAGCTCGCCGCTGAGCTGGGTGATCTCGAGCAGGCGGCCGACGACGGGGCTGGGGTTGCGCACGACCAGCGCCGCGTCCCGCTCCCGGCAGCTGCGGGCGGCGCCGATCAGCACCCGCAGGCCCGAGGAGTCCATGAACGACACGCCCGACAGGTCGATCACCAGCCGGTCGGCGTCGGCCGCGCCGAAGAAGGCGGCGAGCAGCTCGCCCTCGAGCTGCGAGGCGGTCGAGGGGTCGACGTCGCCGTGCACCGAAGTGGTGACGGTGCCGTCGTCGCGGGTGGTCGAGACGTTGAAGCTGGCGCCCTGGGACATGCCCCGACCTTAGGGGCCACCCGATCGGCCCGTCGCCCCGAGCGAGCCACCCACCGCCGACCCGGCCTGTCCGTCGCCCCGAGCGACCCAGCGGCCGCCAACCCCGACCGCCCAGCCGACCCAGCGGCCGCCAACCCGGACCGCCCGGCCGGCCCACCAGCCGCCGCCGCCACGCACCACCCGCCCGCCACCCGGGCCGGACGCGACGAAGGTGCCGAAGCTCGGCTCCGGCACCTTCGTCAACAGCGATGGCCTGCACCGCCGAGGCGGCGGGATGACGGTGGGTGCGGGGCGATCAGCCGGAGGGACCGGCCGGCCGCTCAGGTGACCCGGTGGCTCAGGCGGACGCCTTGGCCTGGTGCTTGCGGACGCTCAGCACCACGAGGGCGCCGAGGCCGGCGAGGCCCGCACCGATCTCGGCCAGCGGGAGGCTGGTGCCCGAGCCGGTGTAGGGCAGGCTGCCGGCGACCGCCACCGGCTCTGCGGCGGTGACGGTGAAGTCGGCAACGGCGCTGTTGGTGCCGTCGGTTGCGGTCACCGAGTAGTTGCCCGGATCGGTCGGGGCGGCGATGCCGGCCGAGATCGTGCCGTCGGGCCGGGCGATGGTCTCACCGAGCACCTGGCCCCCGGGGCCGAGGATGATCACCCGGGCGCCAGGGATGAAGCCGCCGCCGTTGATGATCACCGTGCCGCCGGGGCCGACGTTGATGTTGACGATCGTGATGACCGCGCTGCAGTTGCTGTAGCAGTTCGGGTTGACCACGATCTGCTGGGCTCCGGCCGTGGAGATGAGGCCCAAGGTGATCAGGGCCGCCGTCGCCACGCCGAGTGTGAGCCGAACCAGTCGCTTCATTCGGTACCCCCGCCTTTCAGGTAGCACGGAGCGCAGGCCACGCCCGTGAGATCAGTATGGCAGCGAGGCGCCGCCGGGTCTAGCAATCTGAAACCTCGGGCGGATCGCGACCGCCGCGCCACGCTCGCCACCGGCCCGTAGCCGGGGCCGATCCGGCGACCATCGACGGTCCGCCGTGCGGTCATGAGCCGCTCACCACCCGCTCACCACGCGCTCACGACCCGCTCGCCGGCGCCGCGTCGAGCTGCTGCACCCGGCTGTTCGGCCCGTCGAAGAGCACCTGGCGGTTCGACGGGTCGACGGCCGGCGCCACCGAGACGGTGAGCTGGTCGGGGTTCACCAAGGGCTGGGGCAGCACGTCGAGTCTGTACCCACCGCCCGCCTCGATCGTGCCCGACAGGTCGAACTGGATGGTGACGGCCTCGCCCCGGGCGATGTCGACGCGCAGTGAGTAGGCCCGCACGCCGAGCTCCCGGCGGCTCGCGGCGCTGCTGGCCTGGCCGTCGACCGTCACCCCGTCCATGAGCAGCGGGGTGAACAGGGTGAGGTCGGTGCGGTTGGTGGCCTCGGGCAGCCCGAAGCTGTTGCCGAGCAGGTAGGGCGGCATGGGGAAGATGGGGGCGTCGTTGCGCAGCACCACGGTGACGTGCGAGCGCACCGCGCCGGTGGCGTCGTCGTACACGGCGTCGACGGCGACGCTGCGCTGCAGCCAGTTGTCGATCTTGTTCTGGGCGGCGTTGGAGGAGCGCACCGACACCAGGTCGGCACCGGGCCGGGGCGCCCACCGGCCGCTGAGGCCCACGTCGTCGAAGAAGGCGAGGGTCTCGGGGTCGTCGAGGGTGGCGATGCGCAGGTGCCCGTCGGCCACGGTGGGGCCGAGCACGTCGGTGAGGGTGCGGATGCCGGGCAGCGGGCGGGAGGTGAGGGCGTCGAACACGGCCCGGGCGGCGTCGCCGAGCACCTCCTTGCGCTGGGCGTTGGCCTTGCCGTACTGGATGTACTGGTCGACGAGGAGGTACTGCTCGGCGTTGTCGCTGGTGAGCGGTGCGGGCACGCCGGGCACCGCCACCGGGCCGGTGATCTTCAACAGGGCGGCCATGGCGGCCGGGTCGGCGTAGATCACCCCGTCGATCGGTTCCCCGTCGGGGGAGCGGGCGAACACCGCGGCCCCCACCTGGGCGTCGGTCACCCAGTCCGGGCTGGCCGACATGTTGCCCGGGTAGTACGGCACGTCGTAGCCGGCGTAGCCCGCCCAGTCGGCGGGCAGGGTGAGCCCGTCGGTGGAGGGGTTGCGCAGCTCGACCATGTTCGCCCCGTTGCGCTCGAAGGTGAGCGTGCCGTTGTCGGCCACCACCGTGGCCCACGCGCCGACGAAGCCGCCGGCATTGCGGGTCTCGCCGGGGGTGGCGAAGGCGACGAGGTAGCGCTTGGGCCCGTCGCCGCCGAGCAGGGTGGGGGCCAGGTCGAGGCCCCGGCTGGCGATGGACGCCTGGTCGGCGGCATCGACGAGCTTAGTGTCGAGGGTGTCGAGCTCGTCGGCGAGCGGCGCCAGCAGCCAGGGGGAGCGCACGTCGGCCACCGTGGCCCGGGCGTGGTCGAGGGCGGCGGAGGATGCGGCCACCGGGTGCTGCATCGAGCGCACCCGCACCAGGTCGACGGTCCCGTTGGAGGCGGTGAGCTGGCGCCAGTCGGCCGACGAGGCGGCCTGGGAGGCGGTGAAGGCGAGGTCCTCGCCGGCGGCACTCACGTCGCGCACGGCGGTGAGCTGCTGGGCGACGACGGGCACGGCCCGACCGAGCAGCCCGAGGGGGCTGTTGAGCTGGTCGGTCGCCCGCTCGAAGTCGTACTGGGCCTTGGAGAAGGTGTCGGCGGCCAGGGCGGTGTCGGCGGACCGGAGCTGGTCGAGGCCGGCCTCGGCCTTGTCGGAGGCGGACTGCAGGTGGGGCTTGGCCTCCATCGCCGCGGCCCCGGCGGTGGCGGCGCCGACGAGCACGAAGGCGGCGACGCCGATGAGCACCCACTTGGCCCGCCGCCGCTCGCGGGTGCGGGCCACCCGCCACGCCGACACCACCACGGGCACCACGGCGGCGAGGCCCACCAGCGTGGGCAGGCCGGTGAAGCCGTAGGAGGGACCGCGCAGCAGCGCCTGGGTGGCGACCACGCCCACCAGCGCGCCGAGCAGCCGCTCTCGTTGTGTGGTGAAGGCGGTGACGACCGCGCCGACCAGCGACGCCACGCCGAACACCAGCCCGGCCCCGCCGCCGCCCACGCCGACCACCCCGGCCACGCCGGCCAACCAGATGGTGGGGAAGCGGCGCGAGCGGGAGGCGGCCAGCACCACCGCCACGGCGAAGGCGCCCGACCACACGGCGTCGAGCCAGCCCACACCCACCGGGTGGGCGCCCGAAAAGGCGGCCAGCACCGCGCTCACGGCGCACAGCACCGCCAACGCCGGGGAGACGGGCAGCCCGTGCTCGCGCCGGTAGCGCCCCGTGGAGCGTCGCCCCGGGGCCGGTGGCTTGGTGGTGGTCGCCGTCACCCGCCGCCGCCTGCGCCGTTCGCCTCAGCCGGCGGGCGTCGAGGGGGCCCCATCGCTCGTGCCGGGGCGGTCGGTGGGCGACCCGGGGGTCGGGGGAGCGGGCGGCTCCACCGGCAGGGCGTGGTCGGCGGGGCCGTGCTCGAGGGCGTGGTTGATGTCGGTGGCGACCTCGGGCGGGAGGTTCGACCAGATGAGCTTGCCGTCGAAGCGGTTGAGCTCGTGGATCACCGCCTCGTTGTCCTCGAAGTTGGTGAGCAGGCACAGCGCGGCGTGGCCCGGCTCGAGCAGGCCCTCCATCTGCTTGATGAAGTCGTCGGAGATGCCCCGGTCGATGATCTTGGCCAGCAGGGCGCCGGCCCCGCCGGTGACGGCACCGGTGACCAGGCCGCCGACCGGGCCCATGAGCAGGGTGCCGAACAGCAGGCCCCAGAAGGCGCCGCCGAAGCCGCCCTCGGCGGGGGTGAGGTCGGTGGTCTCGAGCTTGTGGACGTGCTTGCCGTCGTCGGAGCGGGTGATGATCACGGCGTCGTCGATGCCGAGCTTGTCGTCCTTCGCCAGCCGACCGGCCGCCATGAGCATCTCTTGGGCCTTCATCGGGTCGTCGACGGCGATGACCACCAGTTCCTGCGACATCAGCGAGCCTTTCGAAAGGGCCGGCGGGCGCTCCGTGACGACGCCTCGATGGGCGTCACCTTAGGGCGGCGAACGCTTGGCCGGGTCTCATCACTGCGTTATCCGGGCTCGCCCCTCGAGCGCCGGACACGTTCTTCGGGGGTGAGGGCAACGACACCGTCGAGCACAACTTCGGGTTCTTCGATGGTGGACCTGGCTACGACGTCATCGAGGCCAACAACGGCGGCACCTGCGCCAACGTCGAGGTGGTCCTGGCCGGCCCGCCCTGCTGACGGCGCGCCACGCACGGGCGGCGGTCAGCGACCGGCCGTGCCGCACTGGGCGGCCTCGACGTCGGGCACCCGGGCCGACGGTGGGAGGAGATGGTCGATGACGTCGGCCGGCATGCCCATGCGGGCGAGCGCGCAGGTGGTCGGCGGGGTGCCGGCGTCGCCGGCGTAGGCCCAGCGGCCGTCGACCCAGTGGAAGACGTCGGCGGCGTCGGTGGTGCCGGTGTTGGGCCTCGACACCTCGCCGAGGGCCCAGTCCCCGTGGCAGCTGACGCCGTACACACCGGGCCCGAAGCCGGCCTGGGCCGGTGCGACGTAGCCGGGGTCGTAGGGGTCGAGCCCGAGGGCGGCGCGGGCTGCCTGCCACAGCAGCCCCGAGTCGCACACCGGCGTCGGCGCCGGCGCGGCGACCAGGAGCTTGAACGCGTCCTTGCCGATGTCAGTGGCGTAGTCGTAGATGCTCAGCACCCAGCCCACGCCCGACACGGCGACCCCGCTGGTGGCGGCGAGCATGGCCCGCACGCCGGCCCCCTCGGCGGTGGTGAGGGTGGGCACGACGCAGTCGGCCCACAGCGACCCGGACGGGGCGACGCCCGGGTTGGCGGCCACCGCCGACAGCGCGGCCGAGCACTCGCCGCTGAGCGTCGCCGCCGATAGCCGGTCGCCGGCCCGGGTCACCGCCTGCTCGACCGTGGTGCGGCCCGGGTCGTCGGGCGTGGCCAGGCCGAACCGGCCGAGGAAGGCCTCGGCCAGCGCCACGCCGAAGTGCAGCTGGAAGGCCGCCTCGGCGGCGCCGTCGTAGTCCGAGGTGATCGACGTGGCCGTGCCAGGGGTCGGGCCGGGGGCGACGGTGAGCTGCCCGCCGGCCCCGATGCTGGACGAGCCCGACCCGCTCGCCGCCGCCCCCGCGTGCTGCGACACCCACGCCGCCAGGCCGCTCGGCGGCTGGTCCACCGCGGCAGCGCCGGTCACCGCGAACGACCGGGGGTAGCGGTTGGCGTTCACCACCTTCACGAGCCGCTGGCCGCCCTCCATGCCGAAGCACCACCTCACCTGCTGGGTGTCGGAGGCGAGGATCTGCCAGCCGTCGGCCCGGGCGGCGTCCTCGCCCTGGCAGGTGGGCGGGGCGGCCTGGTCGGAGAGACCGCCGGTCATCTCGTGCCAGACCTCCTGGGCGAGGTCGCGCAGCGCCTGGCCCGGTACCCTCACCCAGCCGGTCACCGAGAGCCCCGGCGTGGCCACCGACATGACCCGGCGCTCCGGGTCGTAACGGGCCTCGGTCGACTCCCAGGAGCCGTCGGCGATCTGGTGCAGGCCGAACTGGGCCGGCTCCACGCCCTTGCCGTCGGCGAAGGCGGGGTCGACGTCGGCGAACTCGACAGTCACGGGAGCGACGATCTGGCCCTCGGTGACCTCGATGTCGACGAAGTGGTCGCTGGAGGTGAGCTCCGCCGCCCCGGTCGGCCCCTCAGCGTCACCGTCGAGGACGAGCCGGGTGCCGTCCAGCGCCGCACCGGCGGGCACGACGACGCTGATGCCGGGGGAGAGCTTCACGGTGCCACCGGAAGAGCCGACGGCCTGGCCGGGCTTCGAGCCGGATCCGGAGCAGCCGGTCACAAGCAGTGCGACCACTACTCCCGCTGCCAACCATCGGGCTCGCCCCCACATCACGACCGCTCCCCGTCGCCGGTCACCGAACGGTATCGGGCCGAGCCGCTCTGAGGTGTAACGAGTTTGTCTGCCCGGCGGTGTGGACTGTGGGTGGTGGTGCTGTGCACTGCTACCCCATGAGTCGGCCGAGCTCGACGCCATCCTCGGCCAGCTCGAGCGCCGGTCCGGGTTTCGCTTCCTGTCGGGGCCGGAAGGTTGCCTTGGAAATCTTCTAAGGCTCTTTGGTCGTCCTGCCGATGGCCACTTCTGGCGTCAAGTGCCACGCAGTGTGGTGGCGCGAGATCCAGGACTCTCGTTCAGCAGCCAACGCACGCGCCGACCGTACCGGCGCCGAGTAGGCCCGTCACCTACACGTCTCTGCATGATCGTCGACAGGGGTTCATCCGATGGCAACTCATGAACGCGGCAGGTTCGTCCGAAGCCCGTCGCGGCACGTTCACACCGGCAAGAGGACGGCCGGTGCGGTGATCGCTGTGGTGGTTGCGCTGTTACTGGGCTTCCTCGCTGTAACGCCTGCTGCGGCGGCGGACGAGCTGCCGGTGTCGCCGGTGTATGGGTCGCTGGGTGCGCAGGGGTCGTGGGCGGGGTCGTCGGGGTCGAGCGGCTATGTGTTGGGCGGCTGGAACACTTCCAGTGACTTGGCGTCGTTGCCGGGTGTCGGATCGACCGTGTCGCTGGTGCAGGGCGGCCGGTGGGTGTGGGCGTCGGCGACCGGTGATGTTCGGGCGCCGCAGAGTCCCGATCAGTCGTCGCGCCGGGCGGCCACGTGGTATCACGCGAACGAGCTGCGTCTGCAGATGGCGTTCCCGGACGGATTCGTCGGGGATATGAATCTCTATGCGCTTGATTGGGATGGTACGAGTCGGCGTGAGGCGGTGACGGTGTCGGACGGGGTGTCGACATGGCAGTCGCAGCTGACGAGCTCGTTCCACGACGGTGCCTGGATGCGTTTCCCGCTGAATGTGTCGCCTGGCGGGACCGTGATGATCACGGTGTCCCGCACGAGTGGTCTGAATGCAGTCCTCTCCGCCATCACCTTCGACCCGTCGGAGTGCTCATGCTCCTAGCCACTGACGGTGACCCCGGGTCTTCGCGGTCCAGCCAATAGCGAGTCTCCCCATGACGTTCCGACTCATTACCGGCTCTTCGAGCTTCGGCGGTGAGTAATGGTGGGAAGCAGAATTCAGTTGGGTCGTCCGGCGTGGGTGGTGTGATCGGATCCGGGCAATGGAGTGAACCGAGATCGTCGTCCCATGGCTGCATGTCCTCCTTTGAGCATGCAGTCTGACGCCTACCCTGCTACAGACCTGAAGCATCACACAACGCTTTACCGGGCTACACCCACAAGCTCGCCTCGGGCGTCGACACGCGGTAGCTCAACAGTGGCCTGCCAGAATGCCCGTGCACACCCGGGACGTAGCCGATCGTGCAGCTCGATGAGTACCACATCGACTTCATCGATGAACTCCTCAGCCTGCTCAAACACATCCAGCTCGGCGCCCTCGATATCGACTTTGAGGATATCGACCCGTGCTGAGCCAGACTCTCTGAGCAGCTCTCCCACGGTGTAGGCGCGTACACATTGGCCGGCAGTTGCCGACATGCTCGCATCCTCGAGATTGGAGCCTTGTCCTTCGCTTGCCGTGGCCGCCCAGGTGCGAGATGCCCATTCCCCTTGATCGGTCCGGATGACTTCCACTTGTCCCGACGCGCCCCCAAGCGCGCCCATCACCGCATGAATCCCCGGGTAAGGCAGGCAGTTCGTGAGCAGTAGCTCGTAGTTACTTGGGTCCGGTTCAACCGCGAATACGCAGGCATCTGGATAACGAGTAGCGAAAAACGCAGCCGAATAGCCAACGTTCGCTCCGGCATCGATGATGAAAGAAGCATCATCCGGTAAGAGCGTTGGGAATGCGTACTCCCTCTCGATCAGAACTTGCCAGAACACGTCGATATCAGAGCTGCCGGTTCGCATAAAGACGGGGAACGCGAGCCCATGACCGCGCACTGAGATAGTAGCGTTCCTTCCCACCATCTCCCGCATGACAGCGAGAAGTCCAAGCCGGACGCCCAGTGCTCTGAAGTACCGCCTAACCCTGCGCAGAGACCTGTACATGCCTATCTCCCTTGCTGGCGGGTGGTGGACTGAGGTCTGGCTGCCCACGGCTAACCGAACGGCGTGCCGATGGACTGCCTCGATTACTCTCCGCAGCGGATCCGAGTCCCAATCACGCCAGCATCCTAGACTTGCCCGCCACCGCCTGCGCGGCTGGTATCGTAGCGTCGTTCACCTCGCAGGCCGATCAAATATGAACTTGCTCACGATATCGGGATTTGGGCTCGCCCTATCCGGCACCTTCTGTCTCGCCATGAGTTTTCGGCGGCTTCCGGGTCTCTGGACCCGGAGAACGACCTTGGTCGTGTTGCCGGTGGTCTTGGCCTCCTTCGTAACAATTGTCTTCGGCTTTGGTGGACACAACACAATCATTGGCGGTCTTGCTGTCAGCAGCATCGTCGCCATTGCCCCGGGAGTCGCAAGTCCAAAGCGGCCACCACCAGATAGGGCCTCGCTGGTTCCACATGCCTTCGCTGCTGCGCTCGTCCTCTGGCTCGCGATGAGGGAATTGAGCATGACCCCGGCTCGACCGGGCGCTTTGCTCGGCTACGTTGCTGCAGCAGCATTCATTGGAGTGTGTGGCGTTGTGGTTCTTCGTGGCGGCATCAGCCGTAATGACCTTCTGACGATACTCGTTCTGTATCTCTCAGCCGGGATGGTGTGGGCCTTTGGGTCTGGCGCAGCATGGGCGCCTTGCCAACCCGGGAAGTGCACGGAGCTCGGCCGCCTGTACAAAGCCGGCTTCCCAACAGAGAACGCAGCAGCGCTCATCGCCGGTTTTGTGATCATCCTCGCACTTGGCTCTACGCCAGGTTGGTACCGTCGGCTCGCGCTCGCGACCGGTAGCCTGGTCCTCTATGCTAGTGGCGGTAGGACCGGGATCTTCGGTCTACTTGGAGCCGGACTCGTCGCGTGGATACTAGCCTTGTCAAGCAGCGCGACGCGTACAGCTAACGGCGTACCTATCCGAAAGATTCGCTCCGCTGCCGCCTACGTTGGTTCGATAGCGACAGGCTACGCTGCAATACTTGTTGCGGCGCACAGCTCGAACACGGACTTCTCGAACCGTGGACGGATTTGGCGCGCCGCTCTGAGCCTCGTGCCGTCTGCCAGCATACTTGGAAGGCGTGTTTCGGATTGGGGACTGCTTCGAGGGCAAGATCTGCTTCCTGATCACTCCGCGCACAGTATCTATGTCCATGTGTTCTTCGGCGGAGGCTTAGTAGCGCTGCTCCTTCTGGGGCTATTCATCGGGTCGCTTTACGATCGGGTCCGAGGGAGAGCCGTCCTGGACGTGTGGTATGCGGCGCTCCCTGTCGCTTTCTTTATGTTGGCGGGGCTTACAGAGGTCGTGTGGAACCCAGCGACCCTGGATTCCCTTGCGATCATCCTCCTGCCGCTTCTTGCAAGTGGTTATGACTCCCGGCTGATCATGAGAGACGCTGAGCACACCGTGAGTCGTCGGTAGTGGTCGGTCCAACCACGCGTCAGATTTGTTTTGTACTCTATCGTGCTAGCCCGCTACGCGGTATGGAGCGTTCTGCGGTCGCCTTGGGGCGTATGCTTGTCGAACAAGACCCCAACGTCGATGTCGAGTTCCTGATCATTCGGGGGCCAGCTGGATGGGACGAATCCTCGGTCACCACGCATACTGGGTATCAGGCGGTGCGCAGGTTGCGTGCCATCCTGGAAGGCGATGCTCGGTCGACGGTCGTCGTCGTAGGACTGTGGGCGGCGACGATTCTTGGGGCAGCGCGGCTGAGGCCAGGACGTGGCGTCAAGCTGGTGATGTGGGAGCACAGCTTGCTTGACGGGCGACTCAAAGCAGATCCGAAACTCCGGCGTATGCTTCTGATTGCTCGTAGCGTCTATCGACAGGCCGACGAGGTCGTTTCGGTCTCTCGATCGGTCCACCGTACAGTCAAGACGCTCTTGGATGTCGATAGCCGCGTGATTCCAAACATCGTGGATATCAATTGTGGTTACGATTCGGAGTGTCTTAAGCTCCCTCGTCCTTCTCGGACAATTCTTGCAGTTGGTGCACTAGCCGCTGTGAAGAACCACATCCTGCTAGTCCGAGCATTGGCATTCTTGCCGGGGTGGCGGCTCCGTATAGCAGGGGAAGGGCCTGAACGGAGCAGACTAGTGAACGAAATACGCGATCGAGCTCTCGCAGACAGAGTCGAGCTTCTTGGCGAGATTCACGACACTTCAGTTCTCTACCGCGATGCTTCGGTTCTTGCTTGCCCATCTTTGAATGAGACGTTTGGTCTCGCATTGTTCGAGGCAGCGAGCTGGCGGGTTCCGGTCGCCGCCTTGGACGTCGCCGCCGTGAACGAAGCTGTTCCCGAACTGATAGTCGGGCGCGTGCTGAACGAGCCGTTTGATCCGAGCCGATTCGCTGAATTGATCTTTGAGGTCTCGCTCTTGGATGCGTGCAGTCATTCGGAGTTATACACGGAAGCCGAGGCTCGCAGGTCAGCGTACCTTTCGAGAGAAGGCATTCTGGCGGCTTGGCGGGAGGTCGCCTTGTGAGGCCGTGGCGGCGGGATGACCAGGTGGAGCGATGACATCGGATGTGACGGCCGTAATCCCGACCGTCGGAAGACGCACGTTGGAGCGCGCTGTCTCGTCTTGTCTGTCCCAGGATAGGGCAGCCGTGGAGGTGATGGTGGTCGCAGACCTGCCCGACGTGCGTCACTCTCGGCGGCTGTTAGAGGAGGCGCTTGGAGGAGCCGCCCACGATGTGCGAGTCATCTTCACTGGTGGAGGTGCCGGTGCGGCCACAGCTCGTCAGCTTGGGACGGTAGCGAGTAGCGCTGAGTGGGTTGCGTACCTTGATGACGATGACTGGTGGCTACCAGAGAAGACAATGACGCAACTCAAGGCAGCTCAATCATTGGGTGACGATGTGGTTCTGTCGTGCCGAGTGATGTCCGTCGACCAAGCGACCGGTGTTCGTACGGGCCCTATCCCTCGAGCCATCTACCGTTCCGACCAAGATCTGGCTGAGTATCTGTTTCTTCGGCGTCGACTCTCGGCAGACCGGAATGCCATCTTTCTACCAACGCTGCTGATGAAGCGAGATGTCGCGCTCCGGACCGGGTGGGAGAAGGGTCTGCGTCGTCATCAGGACTGGGACTTCCTTATGCGCGTCATCGAGATCGGCTCTGCGACGATTCATCAGTTGGATGAGGTGCTAGCCGTGATAAGTGTTGGTTCACCGGGGAGCCTTAGCGCTAGCTCTGACTGGCGAACCTCCCTTGAATGGGCGCAGCGCCACAAGAGCACTTGGAGTCCTCAGGTCTATCGGGACTTCGTGGCCGGCCAACCCCTTCGTTACGCCTTCGGTGACCGCTCCATGAACGGAGTCATGTCCTGCCTAGGTGCTTCCTTTGATGGTGGCAGGCCTTCGGGATCGGCCCTTGCGTTGGCACTTGTCGGACTGATTCCGCGGGGCACTGTAAACCGCTTCCTTCATCGATCGAAGAAACCGTCGACTACAGATGCTCTATCCGAGCGGTGATCCCTGCTTGGAGTCAAACGATCCATTTCTGTATGCGGTTTGGCCGGCGCCGAGGATGGGACGCCGATGAACGGGAAACCTTGGTGGCACGACGGGTCCTAGCCCGGCGGCATTCGCTTGAGAGTCGGTGATATGGCTCAGCTTGTGAGATTCATGCGGAGCGGTTCGTCTCGCGCCGTTGGAAGCTTCGGGCTGGCACAGACCCTTGTCGCAGCGTCCGCTCTCATTAGGTTGCCGATCATCAGCGGCGCAATCGGGAGCAGTGGTCTTGGCCTGATTTTCATCTCTGGTGCAATCATTCCAATTCTCCTCGTCGTAGCTGTTGGCCTCCGCACAGCTTCCCGGCTGCTCTGCGCCGAGGAGCTTGGACGGCGATCTATACGAGGGGCTAGCCTCGCCCGTCACGAGGCCAGTTCTTTGGCCTGGGCCTGCGCCTTGTGCATCGGAGCGGTTGGGCTTCTTCTGAGCCTGGCTCTCCCGCTCCAGGGTTGGTTTGGCGCAGAGTCGGTAGCATCACCGGCTGAGATCCACATGTTGTTTGGCGGCAGCATCATCATGAGCTGCCTGGCTTATCCAGGTGCAGTGTGGTGGGGCGCCTTGGAAGGAAGTGGTTTCATGGCGGTAGGCAACATGATGGTTGTCTTTGTAACCAGTCTCGGCCTCGTGGCCACGTTGATCATCGCTGCAATGGGGGGCGGCGTTGTGGAGCTGGGTCTTGTCAATGCTGCGACTTCGACGATGCCATTCGTCTGCGTTGCTGCTGCCGCTCCCTCGCTTCTGAAGTGGCCGCATTGGCGGCGCAGCTCGAGCGACCGCAGACGAGCGGTCCGCCTCGCGGTAGCGACCTATTCATTGCGAGGATCCAGCGAGGTGGCCACGCGAGGAGCAGATCCACTAATCATCGGCGGGTTCCTCGGTCCGACGGCGTCGGCCACCTACGGGGTCGCCCAGCGGCTGAGCGCCGGGATCACGATGATCCCGA
Source organism: Actinomycetes bacterium (assembly GCA_029782145.1). Taxonomy (GTDB): domain Bacteria; phylum Actinomycetota; class Acidimicrobiia; order Acidimicrobiales; family Acidimicrobilacustridaceae; genus CAMFLJ01. Next base: position 370,209 of record JAKOVH010000013.1, read on the forward strand.
CAGCGCTTGCGCCGGTGATGGCCACTGCCGTCTCCCGGAAGCGCGGCGCCGGGACTGTCTTGGCGCGTCGGGACATCGCCAGACAGGTAATGGGGCAGGGGATCCTCGCCTCATTACTGGCGATTGCGTTCATTGTTATTGGGCCTGCTCTCGCTTTGAGACTTGGTGCTGGTCAGGATGGGCCACTGTCCTTGTATGTTGGACTTGCTGTTGTGAGCGTCCTCTGGGCGGTTCAGGTGCCCCTCGTTGCTGCAGCATCCAGCCCGCTAGCACTGAGGCTCGGCTTGATAGTCGAGAGCTTCGGGGCCCTCTTGAACATCATAGGAAGCCTCGTGCTTGTACGGGTGCTCGGGGTGGCGGGGCCAGTATGGGCATCGGTAATGGTCGTGGCGTCAATCGACTTGTTCTGGATTCTGTTGTTGATTAGACACCGGCGTTCCTATGAGGAGAGCCACCTTCCCGTGCCCTAATCTTGGTCCCGCCGGCGCCGGACCACTCGAGCGGGGTTGCCGGCGACGACTGTCCATGCCTCGACGTTCTTTGTCACCACAGCACCGGCGCCGATGATGCTGTGATCGCCTACGCAGACACCTGGCAACAGGATGGCGCGAGTGCCGATCCATACGTCATCGCCTATCACGACAGGCCGTGTGGGTAGTCTTCCCTGCACTCTCATGGTGGAGCTCGGAGACATCCCATGGGACACCGCGAGTACCACGACATCAGGCCCCATCATCACGTCTGATCCAATTCTCACCGGCCCGTGTAAACGGCAATTGACTCCGATGCCAGAGCCAGCGCCGAGATGAATACCCCGACCATCACCGAAGTATGCCCCATGCTCGACGTTGACGTTCTCACTGCAGTTGTCCAGCATTCGTCTTGCCGCAAGTGTCCGAAGTCCCTTCCAAAGGTTTCCCAGCGGCATCGTCGAGCTGGGTAGCCAACGGAGAACAGAGTAGTAGGCCGCTGCAGCTAGGGTACGTCGCACTATCACGAGCATAGTCTAGAGACCCGGTTCCGCGCGGTTAGGGCGGGGTAATGCGATCGTCTTTCTAACTAGGGCGAGTCGCCGGCTGCCTGTGAAGACCATCGAGGCGGCTGACCGATAGGATCTTGCGATGCGCATTGCCATCTGTACCGTGACCGGGCGGCCTTCGGATGTGACGGTCTGGTCAGGCACGCCAGCGAACTTGGTTTGGCATCTCTCCCAACGAGAGGTGAGTGTGGTCGAGGTAGGACCGCTTCACCCGGTGATTCGCAAATCTGCCGACCTTGCGTCGCACTTGAGCGGGCGCTTCTTGCGGCGCTGGAATTGGGAAGTGGAGCCGGACTTCTTGGCGTATGTTACGCGGGAGGTCGTGCAACAAATGCGTGGCCGGTCACCCGATGTTGTTCTGGCGATGGGGTGGCTACCATGGGGCTTAGAGCTGAGCCGCCTTCCATGGGTCTTCTGGGGCGACGCAACGATCGCTCAACGGGTTGACGACGCGCCGCATTGGAGTGGTCTGTCGGCTCGGACTCGCAAACTGATCGAGCCCGTCGAAGGGTCTGTGCTCCGAGGTGCGGCGCGCGTCCTCATGCCCTCGAGATGGGCTTGTGAGGACGCAATGGTCCGTTACGGGCTTGATGCGGACCATGTGGTGCAGCTTCCATTTGGAGCCAATATCAGCGATCCAGGGCCCGTGGAGCATCGGCTCGATGGCTGTCTGAGGATCCTCACTGTTGGCGTGAAATGGCATCGCAAGGGAATGGATCGAGCGGTAAGAGCGGTAGACGCTCTCGTAGCGAGTGGCTACACGGTCCATCTTGATGTGGTTGGGCTGACTCCACCGAGTCACGCGTGGCTCCGCCCGTACGTGACGTACCACGGCTTCTTATCGAAGGAAGACCAGCGATCCTCGCTCCTGCTGGACCGCCTTTATCGGGATGCACACCTCTTCCTGCTCGCCTCACGCCACGATCCCTTTCCTATGGTGCTGGCGGAGGCGGCTGCATATGGTCTACCAGTTGTTGCAACGAACGTGAGCGGTGTTTCTGATCGGGTCCGTAAGGGAGGGCTGCTCGTGGATGAGCCGGCGGATGCTGAGTCTCTGGCGGCATGCATCGAGCTGGTCACAGAACGCGGTCGTTACGCGGCACTGTGCGAGGGAGCGCGAATGGACTTTCTGGAAAGATCGTCGTGGCAGGCGAGTGTTGGACGGCTGCTGGAGTGCTTGACTACTGTCGTTGACTCAGCGAAGTGAGAGCCGGTCCGCTCCTATCGAGCTACTGGTAGGCCTGTTTATCCCACGTTGTGTGTGATTCTGCCTGATCTGGCTTCTGCTACGAGGGACCGGTTGAGGGCTCACGCCCACGTGCTATACTGGTCTCTCGGCTTAGAATACCCGGCGGGGAGTTGATGAGCGGTGGTGATCCTGACGCAACGCGGCATGGCGGACCTCGTTAGTGAACCAACCGGGGTGGAGGATTGCGTCGGCTTATTGAGCTCGCGTCTCCGGTCGCGGCGATGGCGCTTCGTGAAGCGGGCCTGTGACTTGCCGATTGCAGTCCCTATGGCCGTGCTTACCCTTCCACTTCAGGCTGCGCTGGGCGCACTGATCAAGTGTAGTTCGCGGGGGCCGATCTTCTTTGTGCAGCATCGAATCGGGCGCGACGGTCATCCTATAGATGTCGTGAAATTCCGTACCATGGTGGTCGACGCAGAAGGTAGGCTGCGGGCTGACCGGAAACTCATGCAGCAGTACGAGGCAAATGGGTACAAGATACCTGCCGGGAAGGATCCGCGGATCACGCCCCTAGGGCGGGTATTGCGCAAATACAGTCTCGATGAACTTCCGCAGCTGTGGTGTATCGTTGTGGGCTCAATGAGTTTAGTGGGCCCGCGCCCAATTGTGCCGCCGGAACTTGAGCGGCTCTATGGGAACAAGCGACAGTACTACCTGGCGGTTAAGCCAGGTCTCACCGGCAGGTGGCAGGTGAGCGGGCGGTGTAACCTCTCTCCAGCGACACGGGCAGAGCTGGACACGGAATACGTGAGAGAGTGGTCGATCGGCCGCGATCTGCTGATTCTCGTTCGTACCGTACCGGCGGTAGTACTGGCCCATGGTGCTCATTGACCGTGGGAACGACTACCGCCACATTGGGGGACGACGGTATGCGGTCTGGCCCAAGGCCGGTGGCGTCGGCATTGGGCTGGGCTCAAGCAGCTGACAAGGGGCAGCGCACAATCATCGTCGGACAGGGCTATGTGGGCCTGCCGCTCGCCATGCGAGCCGTGGCCGCCGGCCACGACGTCGTCGGGTTCGACGTCGATGGGCAGCGGACCTCGTCGCTGCAGGCCGGCCGGTCGTTCATCGAGGACATCAGCGATGACGAGGTGAGCGCGGCGCTCGCCAGTGGTCGCTACCGGGCGAGCAGCGACCACCGCGACTGCGCCGGCTTCGACACCCTCGTCATCACCGTGCCCACGCCCCTGCGTGAGGGCGTGCCCGACCTCAGCTACGTCGAGGACGCCAGCCGCACCGTCGCCCGGTACGTGCGCCCCGGCTGCACGGTCGTGCTGGAGTCGACGACGTACCCCGGCACCACCGAAGAGCTCGTCGGCGCCAGCCTCCACGAGATCTCGGGACTGACGCCCGGCCTCGACTTCCACCTGGGCTACAGCCCCGAGCGCATCGACCCCGGCAACGACACCTGGCGTCTCGACAACACCCCGAAGGTCGTCGCCGGGGTGAACGAGGCGTCGCTGCAAGCCGTCGACGCGTTCTACCGGGAGCTGGTGGAGACCACCGTGCCGGTCTCGAGCCCGAAGGTGGCCGAGCTCACCAAGCTGATCGAGAACACCTTCCGGCACGTCAACATCGCCCTGGCCAACGAGCTCGCCGTGTTCGCCGCCGACCTCGACATCGACATCTGGGAAGCCATCGGCGCCGCCTCCACCAAGCCCTACGGGTTCATGAAGTTCACTCCCGGCCCCGGCGTCGGAGGGCACTGCCTGCCCATCGACCCCAGCTACCTCTCCTGGCAGGTTCGTCGCTCGCTCGGGCGGGCGTTCCGCTTCGTCGAGCTCGCCAACGACATCAACGAGCACATGCCCGACTACGTGGTCGAGCGGCTCATGCGCCTGCTCAACACCAAGGGACTGGCCCTGAGCCGCTGCACCGTCCTGGTGCTCGGGCTGGCCTACAAGCGCAACTCGAGCGACCCGCGTGAGTCGCCCTCGGCCGAGATCATCGAGCAGCTCCTCGAGATGGGGGCCGAGGTCCACGTGGCCGACCCACACGTCCTCGAGAGCCGCTTCGTGCCCGACGGTGCCAAGTGCGTCGAGGTCACCGAGGCCGAGGTCGCCTCGGCCGACGTCGTGGTGCTGGTCACCGACCACGACGGCTTCCCGTACGACCTCATCACCGAGCACGCCTCGCTCATCTTCGACACTCGGGCGCGCCTCTCGGGACCGAATGTCGTGCGGTTGTGAGCGAGAGATGGTGCAACCTGCATGCGGGGGTCCGCTACCGTTCTCCGGGTCCCTTCCGTGGGGCGCGCCAGCGGGGCGAGACGTCCCGGTGAGGGCGCTGCGGCGGGACGGAGAACCCCATCCGGAGGCCCCCACGCCTCCCGCGAGCAGTGAGGCGGCCCCCTGAACCACGAAGTCGACGACGACCAGCTCGACATCCGGCGGGTGTTCACCGTCCTGTGGACGCGCGCCCCGATGATCGTCGCCCTGGTGGTGGTCGCCGTGGTCGCCGCCTACGGCATCGCCTCGCTCAAGACCGACCAGTACCAGGCCACCGCCAAGGTGCGCGTCGTCGACCCCAACTCCGAGGCCGTGTTCGACGGGGTGCAGATCCGCACCGACCCCAAGCGCGACGTCGACACCCAGCTCGCGCTGATGCGCTCCGACGACCTGCGGGCCGACGTCGACCAGTCGCTCGGCGAGGAGGCCTCGCAGATCACCAGCGTGTCGATGTCCGGCGTGGGCTCCACCGACCTCATCGGCATCACCGTGGCCAGCCCCTCGCCCCAGGTGGCCGCCGACGCCGCCAACGCCTTCGCTGACATCTACGTCAAGAACCGCAAGGAGCAGGTGAGCTCGGCGTTCACCGGTCGGGCCGACGAGCTGCGCCAGAAGTCCGCCGAGATCGACCAGCAGATCCAGGACATCGACACCCAGCTCGCCGAGGGCGTGCCCGACAACGAGAAGGGCGTGCTGCAGGCCAAGCGCGCGGCGCTGGTGAGCCAGCAGACCGACCTGCAGACCCGGGCCACCCAGTTCGACGTGGAGGCCGCCACCCGTTCGGGCAACGTCGAGGTGGCCGAGAAGGCCCAGGTGCCCACCACGCCGTTCTCCCCGACGCCGCTGCGCGACGCCGCCCTCGCCGGCATCCTCGCCCTGCTCGTCGGCATCGGGCTGGCCTTCCTGCTCGACCGCCTCGACGACAAGATCCACAACCCCGACGACGTCGACGCCGTGGCCGACGGCCTGCCCGTCGTGGGCGTGGTGCCCATCTACTCGCTCGACAAGAAGGGCGCCCGCAAGCTCTCCCGCAAGACGCCGCGCACGGTGGTGCCGCTCGCCTCGAGCACGGCCGAGTCGTACCGGGCGCTGCGCTCGAACCTGCGGTTCTCGGCCGTGGGCGTGAAGCGCACCTCGGTGCTGCTCACCTCCGCCGAGGGCGCCGAGGGCAAGTCCACCGTGGCGGCAAACCTGGCGGTGGTGCTGGCCGAGAGCGGTCTGCGGGTGGTGCTGGTGTCGGCCGACCTGCGCAAGCCCACCATCAGCAGCTTCTTCGGCATGCCCGAGACCGACAAGGGCCTCACCAACGTGCTGCTCGGCGACCTCACCCTGGCCGACGCCATGGTGCGGGTGCCGCTGCAGTCGGGGCGCAACCTCTACCTGCTGCCGTCGGGCCCGCTGCCGCAGAACCCCGCCGAGGTGCTCGGCTCGCAGGCCATGCGCGACCTGCTCGAGAGCATCGAGCGCGCCGGGGCCGACTTCATCCTCATCGACTCGCCGCCGGTGCTGCCCGTGGCCGACGCCCTGGCCCTGTCGCAGTTCACCGACGGCGTGCTGGTGCTGTCGGTGGCCGGGCGCACCCCGAAGGGCCACCTGGCCGAGACCCTCGAGCGGCTGCGCCAGGTGAACGCCCAGCTGGTTGGTGTGGTGCTCAACGGCGTGCCCACCAAGGGCCGCTACTCGCGCTACTACGGCGGCTACACCTACGGCTACCGCAACAGCTACATCTCCGACAAGGCCAGCCACGAGGTCACTCCGGCGGCCCGGCCCGGCGTGAAGGCGGCCGACGTCGACCTCACCGTGTTCGCCGAGCCGGCCCCGACGCCGGCCAAGCGGAACGGCAACGGCACCAACGGCACCAACGGCCGCGGCAAGCCCAAGGCGGCCGCCGAGGAGACCCGCGCCGAGCGCTGAGCCAGCGACTCGCTGAGCCGGCCGTCCGCTGACGCGGGCCGGCTCAGGCGCCGGTCAGGCGTCGGATCTGCAGCGAGGCGCCCTGCACGGTCACCGGGCCGGCGGAGTCGTGCCACACCTCGAGGGTGAGCGAGCTGGGCCCGTCGGGGGAGAACACGCTGTTGCCCCGCAGCATCTGCCTCCCGCCGCTCACCTGGGCCAGCACGTCGGCGGCGATGGCCTCGCTGTGCAGCGGGTGGTGGTCGGGGATCGACGTGTGCGAGAAGCGGGTGCCGTCGGTGCGGCGCGGGTCCCACTCCACGGTCATGAGCACCTCGTACCAGCCCTCGGCGGTGAAGCGGATCTCCGCCTCGCTCACCGCCAGCCACTCGGGCAGGGAGCCCTGCGGGCTGAGCACCACCGGCGTGGTCCGGCGCGCTTCGACGGTCAGCGGCGTGCCCAGCGCGAGGTCGCGGAAGTGCTCGGCCATGGCGGTCGTCGGCCTCGGGCCCGTCAGTGCAGCGCGAGCCAGGCCAGCGTGAAGATCGCCGCCCACATGGGCAGGGCGAACAGCACGCCGAAGAAGATCCCGCGCATCGGGGCGTCGGGAGGGATGGTGCAGGGTTCGAGATGGTCGAACAGGGTGGGCTCGACGTGCACCTGGGCGGTCGAACCGAACCGGTGGGGGCGCAACATGGTGTGACCCATGACGCACATCTTCCCCGCTCGGCGGCCACGGGTCGCGGATACCCGTGCACGGTGCGTCGGCGCGGCGGCGTCGGGGGCGCGGCCCGGCATGGTCCGAACGGCCTGTTGACCTCAAGCGCCTTACTGCGGGGGCCGAGACAGGAGCCGGACAGATCGACGGCGAAAGGTGCGCGGGTGGCCGCCCAACGAGGCTTCTCCGGCGAAGCGGTCACGGCGTCGCGCCTCTACGCCACGTTGGCGGCGGCGGGCACGGCCATCCTGCGCGCCACCAGCACCCACCAGGTGTTCACCACCCTCACCCGCGTGCTGACCGAGGAGGGCGACTTCGACACCGCCTGCGTGGGGGTGCCCGACCCCACAGAGCCCGGCGGCATCCGGCTGGTGGCCCACGGCGGCGACGAGCTCGCCCAGGTCGGCTCGCCGTGCACCGTCGGGCCCGCCTCGGTCACCTTCGACGTCGCCGCCCGGGCGCTGGTCGAGGAGCGGGTCGTGCTCGAGACCCAGCCCGGCCGGGGCGCGGTGTGCGCCATCCCGCTGCGGCGCGGCGACCTGGTCGTGGCCGTGTTCTGCACCGCCATGGCCGACGCCGACGCCTACGACGAGCTGCGCCTGCACCTGCTCGACCGCCTGGCCGACGAGGTCGCCTTCGCCCTGCAGTCCATCGCCGACCGCCAGGCCGAGGTCAAGGCCCGCCTGGCCCGCTCGGCGGTGCAGGCCCAGCTGGCGTCGCGGGCCCGCATGCAGGCCGAGCTCGCCCGCATCGGCCAGTCGGCGTTCGTCGCCGGGTCGCTCGACGAGCTCTTCGCCGACATGGTCGACGCCGTGCGCCGGGTGCTCAACCTCGACATCGCCGTTGTGGAGGAGTGGTTCCCCGACGGCCGGCTCGGGCTGTGCGTCGCCTCGGGGGCCGACGGGCACTGGCCGGTGGTCCGCCAGGTCCCCTCCGACGAGGACAGCTTCGCCGCCCGCCTGCGCCGCTGCGACGGCCCCCTCGTGGTGCCCGACGTGCTCGCCGGCGGCGACGACCTGCACGTGGTGGCCGACCCCCGGGTGCGGGCCGCCGCCGGTGTCGCCATCCGCCACCTCGGTGAGATCCACAGCGTGCTCATCGCCGGCTCCCACGTGCCGCGCCACTTCGCCCCCGACGAGGTCGACTTCCTCCAGAGCCTGGCCAACGTGGCCACCGCCGCCCTGGCCCACCAGCACGCCAGCCTCAGCCTGCTCGAGCAGGCCTTCCACGACCCCCTCACCGGCCTGCCCAACCGGGCGCTGCTGTTCGAGCGCCTCGAGCGCCACGCCGCCGAGCTGCGCCGGGGCCGGCTGCTCGCCGTGCTGCTCGTCGACCTCGACGGGTTCAAGCACGTCAACGACGCCCTCGGCCACGACATCGGCGACCAGCTCCTCGTGGCCGTCGCCGAGCGGCTGCGGTCGGTCGTGCGCGAGGGCGACACGGTGGCCCGCCTCGGCGGCGACGAGTTCGCCGTGCTCTGCGTCGACCTGGCCACCCGCGAGGCGGCGGCCGAGCTGGCCGAGCGCATCGCCGCGGCCATGGCCGGCCCGTTCGACCTCGAGACGGTGCAGACCTTCGTGACCGCCAGTGTCGGCATCACCGTCCACGAGGGGCGGGCCGACTCGCCCCGGGCGCTCCTCCGCGAGGCCGACGCCGCCATGTACGTCGCCAAGGAGGCGGGCCGGGCCCGCTACGAGGTGTACGACGAGGACATGCGCCGCCACGCGGTGCACCGCCTCAAGACCACCAACGACCTGCGCCGCGCCCTCGACCGCGACGAGCTCGAGCTGGTGTGGCACCCCATCCTCACCCTGCACCCCGGCACCGGCGAGCCGCCCACCTTGTCGCTCGAGGCGCTGCTGCGCTGGCACCACCCCGAGCGGGGCATCGTGCTGCCCGACACCTTCATCGGCCTGGCCGAGGACACCGGGCTCATCCGCCCCATCGGCGAGTGGGCCTTCGCCACCGCCGGCAGCCAGCTGGCCCAGTGGCGCCGCGAGGGTCCCCTCGCCTGCCCGGACCAGATCTCGGTGAACCTCTCCGCCCACCAGCTGGCCCGGCCGTGCATCGTCGACACCGTGCACCACACCTTCACCGAGGCGGGGGTGGACCCGTGCGGCGTGGAGCTCGAGATCACCGAGACGGCGCTCATGCGCGACCCCGTGCACGCCATCGCCCGGCTGCGGGAGCTGCGCGACCTCGGCTTCGCCATCGCCATCGACGACTTCGGCACCGGCTACTCGTCGATGACCTACCTGCGCGACCTGCCGGCGTCGTCGCTGAAGATCGACCGCTCGTTCGTGGCTCGCCTGGGCCACACCCCCAACGACGACGCCATCGTCGACGCCATCGTGGGCCTGGCCCACGCCGTGGGCCTGCGGGCCGTCGCCGAGGGGGTCGAGACGCTCCACCAGCTCGAGGCCCTGCACGACATGGGCTGCGACCGCGCCCAGGGGTTCTTGTGGACCGAGCCGCTCGCGGCGGCCGACGTGCCGGCGTGGATCGCCCGGCACCGCACCCTCGACCCGCTGCTCATCGCCATCAGCTGAGCGGCGGGAGAGCGGGCACCACCACCGGCCGGCGCAGAGCTCGGTTGGGTGGGTGATCGCTCAGGCGCTCTGGACCATCGTCCAGATGGCCAGCACGATGGCGGCCCAGAACACCAGGGCCACCGTGAGGCTGACCAGGATGCCTCGGGCCGGGCCGAGGCGGTCGGCTCGCACCACGGGGTCGAGGTGCGGGTGCTCGAACTCGTCGAGCAGCGGCTCGTCGCCGAGGGGCAAGGTGAGCTGCGTCGCCGTCCTGTGTGCGTCTGAGCGATATCGCAACAGAGTTGTCACATAGGTATTCTGACCTAGTCGTGGTCAAAAGTGGGCGGATCCGGGACCGATATCACTCATTTGAGTGATTTAGGACCCGATCTCCGCTCTGAACGGTGGCCGGGTGCTCGCGCACCGGGACGAGGACGGCGATGGTGACGACGGCCGCCCAGACGGTGCCGCCCATGACGGCCACCACGTCGCCGAGGTGGATGCCGTGGTTGTGGCTGAGGTCGAGCACGACCGGGCCGACGGTCGTGCGGGCCGCGATGAGCAGCGAGCCGCACGCGGCCACGACCCACACCGAGAGGCACACCAGGATCCGCACGCCGTCGAACCGTACCGGCACCAGGAGCCGGGCGGCAGTCGGCGCGGCCCGGCCAGGCCGGGCGGGCGACGCCGGGTTCGGGGCGTCGAGGTCAGCTGTGGTGGGCACCCTGGCGGCGCTTCACCACGTAGAGCAGGCCACCGCCGGCGGCCACCAGCGCCACGCCGGCCTCGGCCAGCGGCACGGTGGTGTCGCTGCCCGTGTAGGGGAGGGTGGCCCCGCCCTGCACGGCGCCGGCCGCTCCGCTGGCGGCGTTCACGCCGGCGTTCTCGACCTGGCCCTGGTCGCACGGCACCACCGTGGGCACGCCGTTGACGTCCTCGGTGCAGACCGACGGGTTGTAGTCGTCGGTGGTCTGGGCCCCGGCCACGCCGGCCAGGCCGAGCCCTGCGACGGTGAGGGTCACCGCCGTCGCTGCTGCGCACACGATCTTGTTCATGGTGTCGCTCCGTCGCCGTGGGGGGAGTGACCGGGCGCTCGACCCGGTCGGAGTCACGCGTCTCTGAGGTGGAGTATGCCACCACTCTGCGTGGTTGTCGACGGAGATGCTACCGGAAGGCATCCTGCGGGCGGGCGATGGTCGGCCCGCTAGCCGCCTGCGGTCAGCAGTTGGCGGGTCTCCAGCGGGCCGTCGAAGAGGGTGGCCGTCGAGCCGTCACGCACGGTCACCGTCACCTGGTCGGGGTGGGCCAGCGGCTGGGGGATGAGGTCGAGCCGGTAGGTCCCCTCGCCGGCGGTGCGGCCCACCAGGTGCAGCACCAGCACCCGGGTCTGGCCGGGGGCCATCTCGACCGGGAAGCCGTAGACGTGCCCGCCGGCGTAGTCCTGCGAGCTCATGCCGACGACCTGGCCGTCGAGGGTGGCGCCCTCGAGCCCGAGCGGGGAGTACACCGCCATCTCGCTCAGGTTGGTGCCCATCGGCAGGCCCTGCTGGTTGCCGATCACGTAGACCGGCAGGCCGCTGGCGGGGGAGCGGTTGGTGAGGGTCACCGTCACCGTGGAGCGCACCTGGCGCTGGGCCTCGTCGAGGGCCACGTCGACCTGCATGGTGCGGTCGAGGAACACGCCGATCTTGTTCATGAGCAGGTCGGTGGAGCGCAGCGAGAGGTGGTCGGCGCCCGGTGTCGGGTCCCACGCGCCGCTCAGGCCGACGTCGTCGACCAGCGCCCGGCCCGGCTCGTCGAACACGTCGATCTTCAGGTGCCCGCCCGCCACCGCCGGGCCGAGGATGGAGAGCAGGTCCTGCAGCTCGGGCAGCTCCCGGGTGGTCAGCGCGTCGAACACCGCCTCCACGACGTCGCCCAGAACCTGGCGGCGGGCCAGGTTGGTGGCGTCGTCGTCGCTGTTGAAGGCGGCGTACTGCTCGACGAGCAGGTAGTCCTCCACGGTCGTGGCGTCGAGCTCGCGGTCGAGCGACGGCACGTACACCGGCCCGATCGCCTCGAGCAGGGCGGCCAGCGCCGTCGGGTCGGCGTAGATCGTGCCGGCCACCGCCCCCACCTCGGGCACCTGGCGGTAGAGCTGCCGGGCCACGTCGGAGTCGGTCGGCCAGTCGGGGTCGGCGCTGACGTTGCCGGGGAAGCGGCCCACGTGGAACTCGCCGTAGAGCTGGTCCCAGCCCGGCGGCGGGTCGTAGAGGCGGGGGGCGCCGCCGTCGGCCACGTTGAGGTCCTCGGTCGCGCCGGTGGTCTCGAGGTGCAGCTCGCCGCCGTCCGCGGTGAGCACGCCGTAGGTGCCCACGTAGCCGCCCGCCCCGCGGCTCTCGCCCGGGGTGGCGAACTGCAGCAGGTAGCGCTGGGGCGAGCCGCCGCCGAGCAGCGTGGGGGCCACGCCGAGGGCCCGGGAGGCCAGCTCGGCGGTGGGCACGGTGTCGTCGAGCTGGCGCCCGAGGCTGTCGAGCTGGTGGGCGAGCGGCGCCACCAGCCACGGGGAGCGCACGTCGTCGAGCACCTGGCGGGCGTGGTGGGCGGCGTCGATGGAGGCGTCGAGCGGCTGCTGCATGGCGGCCATCTGCACCAGGTCGACGCGCCCGGAGTCGGAGCGCAGCGACTGGTAGTCGGCCTGGCGGGCGGCGCGCGCCGCGGCCGAGGTGAGCTCCTCGCCGGCCGCCGACACCCGCCGCACCGCCTCGACCTGGTGGCCCACCACCGGCACCAGCCGGCCGGGCAGGGCGAGCACCCCGCCCAGGGCGCCCGAGGCGTCGGCGAACCCGGTGGTGGCGTCGTCGAGCTCGGGCACGGCGGCGGCGACCTCGCCGTCGCGCACCAGGCCGAGGGCGTCCTTGGCCTGGCGGGCCGAGTCCGACAGCTCGCTGCGCACCCGCAGGGCGGCGACCAGCGCCATGGCCGAGGCCACCAGCACGACGGCGGCGACGGCGGCCCCGGCCACCAGGGTGCGACGGCGCCCGACGGGCCCCAGGCTGCGCCAGGCGGCGAGCAGCACGGGGGCCACGGCCACGGCGGCCACGACCGACGGCAGGCCGGTGGGACCGAACGTGTGCCCCGAGAGCAGGGCCAGCACGCCCAGCCCGGCCACCAGCCCCCCGGCGGTGGGAGAGCGCCGGTCGAGCGCCACCAGCGCGATGGCGCCGGCCAGCGCCGCCACCCCGAGCACGGCGCCGGCACCGCCGCCGCCCACCGCGGCCAGGGCGGCGATGGCCCCCAGCCACAGCAGCGGCCCGGGGCGGGAGCGGCTGCCGGCCAGGGCGACGAGCCCGGCGAAGGCGGCGGCCCACACCGCGTCGGCCACCCGGGTGCCGGTGGGCCGGGCGGGGGAGAGCACGGCGACCACGGCCACGGCGGCGGCCACCACCTGAGGGGCCGCCGAGAGCCCACGGGGGGCCGGGGGGTGGTGGTCGGGTGCCCGGCGGGCGCCCTCGTGCTGCGGTGCCTGCGTCGCCAAGAGCCACAGAACGTAGTCGGGGGGCCGGTCGGCCCGTTGGATCCGGGCGCGGCGGTAGTAGCTTCAGCCGGGTTGCTCCGCTGCCGATCCACTCTGGACCAACAGACAGTGACGTGATCGACCTCCTCACCGTCCCGGGCCGGCGCCGACAGCGCGCGGGCGGGCAGGGTGGTGGGGCGGCGGGTCGGTCACTCCGACAGGAGAACCCATGCGAGTCGTCATCCTTGCGGGCGGGTCCGGGACCAGGCTCAGCGAAGAGACCGTCATCCGGCCCAAGCCGATGGTCGAGATCGGCAACAAGCCCATCCTCTGGCACATCATGCAGGGCTACGCCCACCACGGGTTCAACGACTTCGCGGTGGCTCTCGGCTACAAGGGCGAGTACATCAAGCGGTACTTCGCCGACTACGCCAGCCTCTCCACCGACCTGACCATCGACCTCGGGGCCGGCACCGTCGAGCGGGCGGCGTCGGCCGAGGGCGGCCGGCTCGACTGGACCGTGCACCTCGTCGACACCGGCGAGGAGGTCGGCACCGGCGGCCGGGTCAAGCGCATGGCGCACCTGCTCGGCGAGCGGTTCATGCTCACCTACGGCGACGGCGTGAGCGACATCGACCTGGAGGCGCTGCTCGAGTTCCACGAGCGCGCCGGCCGGCTGGTCACCCTCACCGCCGTGCGCCCGCCGGCCCGCTTCGGCGTGCTCGAGATCGAAGGCGACAAGGTCGCCGTGTTCGAGGAGAAGCCCCAGGTCGGCGAGGGCTGGGTCAACGGCGGGTTCATGGTCTGGGAGCCCGAGGCCCTCGACTACATCGAGGGCGACGAGACCTACGTGCAGGACACCCTCGAGATCCTGGCCCGCAAGGGCGAGGTGTCGGCCTTCGTGCACGAGGGCTTCTGGCAGTGCATGGACACCCTGCGGGACAAGGTCTACCTGCAGGGCCTGTGGGAGTCGGGCAACGCCCCCTGGAAGACGTGGAGCGCATGAGCATGCGAGTACTGGTCAGCGGTTCGGAGGGCTACATCGGGTCGGTCCTCGCGCCCACGCTGCTGCAGGCGGGCCACGACGTGGTCGGCCTCGACACCGGGTTCCACCGGTGCGCGTGGCTCTACAACGCGGTGCCGATGGCGCCGCTGTGGATCTGCCGCGACGCCCGCGACGTCACCGTCGAGCACCTCCGCGGCTTCGACGCGGTGATCCACCTCGCCGACCTGTCGAACGACCCCCTCGGCGACTTCGACCGCTCGCTCACCTTCGAGATCAACCACCAGGCCACGGTGGCCATGGCCGAGAAGGCCAAGGCGGCCGGCGTGCCCCGCTTCGTGTACAGCTCGTCGTGCAGCGTCTACGGCGCCTCGGGGGCCACCGACGCGTGGAGCACCGAGGACTCGCCCACCGCGCCCCTCACCGCCTACGCCGAGTGCAAGGTGCTCGTCGAGAACGACCTGCGGGCCCTGGCCGACGACTCGTTCTCGCCGGTGTACCTGCGCAACGCGACCGCCTTCGGCGCCTCGCCTCGGCTGCGCTTCGACCTGGTGGTCAACGAGCTGGTCGGCCTGGCCGTCACCACCAGCGAGCTGCGCCTGGCCAGCGACGGCACGCCGTGGCGGCCCTTCGTGCACGTGCGCGACATCTCCAAGGCCATGCGCTGCGCGATCGAGGCGCCCCGCGACGCCGTCCACGACCGCACCTTCAACGTGGGCGACACGTCGGCCAACTACCAGATCCGCGACGTCGCCGAGGCCATCCGCGAGGTCGTGCCCGGCTGCGAGATCACCTACGGCGACTCGAGCGGCGACGCCCGCAACTACCGGGCCGACTTCACCCGCATCGCCAAGGAGCTGCCCGGCTTCTCGTGCGAGTACGACCTGCGCCGCGGCGTCGAGGAGCTCTACGACGTGTTCCGCCAGGTCGGCCTCGAGGAGGAGACCCTCCACGCCCGCCAGCACCGCCGGCTCAAGCAGATGACCTACCTGCGCGACACCGGCCAGGTCGACGACCGCTTCCGCTGGCTGGTCCACCCGACGTGAAGTTCCGACCCTCCGGCCTCGACGGCGGCTGGATCATCGAGCTCGACCGCATCTCCGACGAGCGCGGGTGGTTCGCCCGGGCCTGGTGCGCCGAGGAGTTCGCCGCCCACGGCCTGCCCGCCGCCTTCCCCCAGGCCAACATGTCCTACGGGCACCGGGCCGGCACCATCCGGGGCCTGCACGTGCAGCTGCCGCCCCACGACGAGGGCAAGGCCCTGCGCTGCGTGCGCGGGCGCGTGCTCGACGTCGCCGTCGACCTGCGGCCCGCGTCGCCCACCTACCTGCAGACCTCGGCCGTGGAGCTCGACGCCGAGGGCGCCGCCATGGTCTACGTGCCGGCGGGCTGCGCCCACGGCTTCCAGTCCCTCGAGGACGACAGCACCGTGTACTACCTCGTGTCGCAGCCCTACACCCCGGGCGCCGAGCGGGGGCTGCGCTGGGACGATCAAGTCGTGCGGTGCGAGTGGCCGATCACCGAGGTGATCGTGTCGGAGAAGGACACCTCGTGGCCCACGTTCGACGACGCCGCCTGGCGCGACGAGCACCGGCGGGCCACCGGAGAAGGGAACCAGGACCAATGATCATCGTCGACCACGCCCTGCGCGAGCGGGCGGCCCAGGGCAACGACGTCGTGGTGGCCCTCAGCGGAGCCGGCTTCGCCGCCCAGGGCCTCGTGATGCAGCTCCACGACGCCGCGCCCGGCATGCGGGTGGGCGTCATCGCCAACCGCACCCTCGAGACCGTGCACGGCCTGCTGCGCGAGGTCGGCATCGACGACTACGTGGTGGTCGACGACCCCGACGCGCTGGCCGCCGCCATCGACCGGTGCCAGCTCGCCGTCACCACCGACTACGCCATGGCCTGCGCCGCCGAGCGGGTCGACGCCGTGGTCGAGGCCACCGGCGAGGTCGAGCACGGCGCCCGCGTGACGCTGGCCGCCATCGCCGCGCGCAAGCACGTGATCCTCGTCAACGCCGAGCTCGACTCGACCCTCGGGCCCATCCTCAAGGTCAAGGCCGACGAGGCCGGCGTGGTGCTCACCGACACCGACGGCGACCAGCCCGGCGTGCTCATGAACCTCATGCGCGAGGCGCAGTTCCGCGGCTTCCGGCCCCTGCTGCTCGGCAACATCAAGTCGCTGCTCGACCACCGCCGCACCCCCGAGACGCAGGCCGCGTTCGCCGCCAACGTGCGCCAGCGGCCGAAGATGATCACGTCGTTCGCCGACGGCACCAAGATCTCCGCCGAGATGTGCACGCTCGCCAACGGCACCGGCTTCGGGGTGGGCGCCCGGGGCATGTGGGGCCCGACGTGCGACCACGTCGACAACGCCAAAGGCTGCTTCGACCTCGACATGCTCCTCGAGAGCGGCGGGCTGGTCGACTACATCCTCGGCGCCGAGCCCAGCTTCGGCGTGTTCGTGCTCGGCTACTCCGAGGAGCCGCTGCGCAACTTCTACATGAAGGTCTACAAGATGGGGGACGGGCCCCTCTACACCTTCTACGTGCCCTACCACCTGAGCCCGATCGAGACGCCCGGCACCATCGCCCGGGCCGTGCTGTTCGGCGACGCCACCCTCACCCCGATCGGCGCCCCGGTGTGCGACGTGATCACCGCCGCCAAGTTCGACCTGGCCGCCGGCGACGTGCTCGACGGCATCGGCGGGTTCAAGGCCTACGGCAGCATCGACAACGCGGCCACCGCCCGCGCCGAGGACCTGCTGCCCATGGGCCTCAGCGACGGCTGCGTCGTGCGCCGCGACCTGCCGCAGGACCACTGGCTCACCTTCGCCGACGTCGAGCTGCCCGACGACCGCGTGTCGCTGCAGCTGTGGGCCGAGCAGGTGGAGCGGTTCCCCATGCCGGTGCCGGTGCCGGCCGCCCGCTGAGTTCGCCGTGGCCCCCACCGTCACCGTCATCGTCCCGACCTGGGACCGCCTCGACCTGATCGGGCTGTCCATCGAGTCGGCCCTGCGCCAGACCTACGAGGACTTCGTCCTGATCGTCGGCGACAACGGCGGCAACCCCGGCACCGAAGACGTCGTGCGCGCCTACGACGACCCCCGCATCCGCTACGTGCGCCACCCCGAGAACCTGGGCGGCCAGGGCAACTGGCTGGAGCTGATCCGCCTGGCCGAGACCCCGCTCGTCGCCTCGCTGCACGACGACGACATCTGGGAGCCCACCTTCCTCGAGAAGTGCGTGCCGCCGATGCTCGACGACCCCACGCTCGGCATGTGCTTCTGCGACCACTGGTGCATCAACGCCAACGGCGAGCGCCTCGTCGAGCACACCGACTGGCTCAGCGCCCACAGCGGCCGCGACGTGCTGCCCGCCGGACGCTTCGAGGGCAGCCGCGACGACGCCCTGCGCATGGTGGTGGTGCGCAACGCGCCCCAGCCCGCCTACGCCTCGGTGCTGCGCCGCGCCTCCGTGCTCGACACCACCTTCCCGCCCGAGATCACCCCGATCTACGACCTGTGGCTCAGCTACCGCATGTGGTCGCGCGGCGAGGGCTTCTTCTACGTGCCGGAGCGGCTGACGCAGTACCGGGTGTGGAGCGGCAGCGTCACCGCCCGGGGGTACGCCGACGGCCTCGACGGGGTGTTCGCCCACATCGTGGCCGAGAACATCGGCGGCGGCCCCGTGCTCGACGAGATCCAGCAGGAATGGGCCACCCGCCGCTTCGACCGGGCCCGCGACGCCCTGGGCGACCGGGCCGATCGTGACGCCTCCCGACGGGACTTCCGCCTGGCCAGCCCGTCGCTGTCGGGTCCCCGCTGGTTGGTGGCCGAGGTCGCCGGCCGCTCGACGCTGGGCTGGGAGGCGACCCGCGCCGCCCGGGCCGGTCTGCGGGCCGTGCGGGCGCGCCTGCGGCCCGACCGGCGCACGACGAGCGGGCTCAGCGAGCACGACACCCGGCCGTCGGAGAGGGCCCGCCAGCTCACCGACTGAGCGCCAGGTCGGTCAGACGGGCGTCGGCGTGCCGTCGGTGGCCGACAGCAGCGGCACCTCGGCGATCCAGCGCTCGAACTCCTCGCGCCAGCCGGCGGGCAGGCGCTGGGCGGCGCGGCGGTCGCCGACGCGGTCGGTCCACTCCGGTGACACGAACGACGCCGCCGCCCGCACGGCGTCGCGGGGGTCGCGCCGCCACCACGCCAGCTTGGCGTAGGAGCGGGCCGAGGCCAGCCGCTTGCGGGCCTTGAGCTCCTGGTGGGCGAGGTACTCCTCGTAGCCCACGTCGTCGAAGGCGACGCCCTTCTCCCGGGCCAGCTCGGCGTAGCGCGAGCGCACCAGCTCGAAGCTGGACCGCATCAGCGCGGCGTCGTTCGACATCTGCCCGGCGGCGATGCGGTAGGCGACGTACGGGCCTCTCGCCACGGCCACGGGGGAGGCGGCGGCCAGGCGGATCTCGAGGTCCCAGTCCTCCGAGGCCCGCAGCTCCGGGTCGAAGCGGCCGACCTCCTCGAACAGCGACTTCTGGAACATCAGCCCCGACACGCCGGGGGTGACGTTGCCGACGAGCATCTGGGCGAGGGTGTCGTCATCGGCGTCGAGGTCGCGGTGGCCGATGACCTCGCCGTGCTCGTCGACGAGCACCGTGTCGGCCACCGCCCAGCGCGCCCCGGGGCGCGCCGCGAGGGCGTCGAGCTGAGCCCGGATCTTGGTGGGGGCCCACACGTCGTCGTCGTCGCAGATGGCCACCCACTCGGTGCTGGCCCGCTCGATGCCGGCGTTGCGCGCGCCCGGCAGGCGCAGCGGCGGGTCGTTGCGCACCACGGTGATGCGGGGGTGGGCCACGCCGGCCAGGAACTCGTAGGTGCCGTCGGTGGAGCCCTCGTCGACCACCACCACCGACACCTCGACGTCGCGCTGGTCGAGGATCGACCCGAGGGCGCGGCGCAGCATGTCCAAGCGGTTGCGGGTAGTGACGACCGCGGTGACCTCGTGGCTGCCCATGACGGGGGCACCCTACCCGCGTGCCGTCCGCGAGAGCACGCACCGGTGACGCGGAGCGTGGGCGCCCGAGTGGTTGGGCCGCTGTGACGGGCGTCTCCCCAGGTCAGACGCTAAGTGGTGGAGATGTTGCGTTTTCGTCTCAAGCGTTGACGGAGCGTGGTCGATCTAGTCCCTACGACCTACTTCCACGAAGAGGGGACGGACGATCACATGACTTCGCACCACACCACCCGCCGACGCAAGGGAACCTCCCGCAGAGCACTCTCCGCGTTCGCGCTGACGGCCGCCCTCGGCGTCGGGGCCAGCGCCTGCGGCCTGCCCGGCCAGCTCGGCGCGGCCGACGCCGCCAACCAGGCGGCGCCTGCGCCGGCCGCCGCTCCGGCGCCGGCCCCGGCGACGGCGACGGCGAAGTCGGTGGCCACCCGCAACCCGGTGCTGTGGCCCTTCGCCGCCACCTCGCCGTGGAACACGCCGATCGGCTCGGGTGCCAAGCTCGAGGCGGCCAACGGCCCCATGTCGTCGCTGCTGCACCGCCCGTCGCTGCCCTCCAAGGACGGCTCGTGGAGCAACGACATCGTCACCTGGATCAACGCCACGCAGTACTCGCACCCGATCTTCCAGGCCAAGAGCACCGATCCGCTCGTCACGGTGACCTCGGAGTACCACGGGACGGTCAAGATCCGCATGCCCGCCTCGGCGACGCCGGCCAACGGCGACGACCGGCACATGCACATCGTCTCGCCCGACGGCAAGACGCTGACCGAGCTGTGGCTCGCCAACAAGACCTCCGCCACCACCTGGACCGCCGGTCGCATCGCCACGGTCAACCTCACCGGCTCGGGCCTCGGCCCCGACGCCGGCGTGCGGGCCTACGGCGGCTCGGCCGTCGGCGGGCTCATCCGGAAGTGGGAGGTCGACCCCAGCGACCCCAACTACACCGACGGCGTCATCCGCCACGCCGTGGCCATCGCCCTGCCCTCGGGCATGCTCAAGTACTCCGGCGGTGACCCGGGCTACGACGCCAACGGCAACGGCACCGCCAAGGGCTACGTGTGGCCGGCCACCGAGCAGGACTACGACTCGCCGTACACCTACTACGGCTCGATCCCGATGGGCTCGCTGCTCACCATCCCCAAGAGCGTGAACGTCGACTCGCTCGGCCTGAGCCCCAAGGCCAAGGCCCTGGCCAAGGCCATCCAGGACTACGGCGCCTACGTGACCGACCGCGTCGGTGACGGCACCGTCGCCTTCTACGCCGAGCCCAGCGTGCCGATGTCGTGGCTGAGCGACGTGGCCGGCCCGGACTGGACCGGCTCGCAGCTCAACACCATCCGCCAGAAGATGGTGGTGGTCACCAACAGCGGCCCGAGCAGCGTGGGCGGCGGCGGCACCCGCCCGATCAGCGCCGCCCCGGCGTTCCAGTAACGGGGACCCATCCGATGGGAGAGGTGAGGGGCACGGGGTGCAACCGTGCCCCTCGCCGCGCTCCTACTATCGACCGGATGGCGAGGGACCCCCTGACCCCGCGAGCCGACCCGCGTCGGCGCATCACCCTGCCGGTGGCCGACGTGTCGGTCGACCCCGTCACCGAGGACGAGACCGTCGAGCTGATCGTGTCCTCGGCCCTCGCCGGTGAGGGCGGGCTGGTCGTCACCCCGAACGTCGACCACCTCCACCAGATCAGCCGGGGCAGCTGGCTGGGCTCGGTCTACGCCGACGCCGACCTCGTCGTGGCCGACGGCATGCCGCTCATCTGGGCCAGCCGGCTGATGGGCCAGGCGCTGCCCGAGCGGGTCGCCGGCTCGCACCTGCTCGGGCGCATCAGCGAGGCGGCGGCGGCCAGCGGCCTGCCCATCTACATCGTCGGGGGCCGTCCCGGCGCCGCCGAAGAGGTCGTGCGCCGCTACCGGCGCACCTGGCCCGACCTGAAGGTGGCCGGCACCCTGTGCCCCCCGATGGGCTTCGAGCGCCGCCCCGGCGCCATCGACGAGATCTGCGCCGAGGTGGCGGCCGCCGTGCCGGCCATCGTGTTCACCGCCCTCGGCGCGCCCAAGCAGGACTACCTCAACCAGCTCATGCACCGCCGGTTCCCGCAGGCCTGGTACGTCGGGGTGGGCGCCGCCGTCGACATGGCGGCCGGGCACGTGGAGCGGGCGCCGGTGTGGGCCCAGCGCTCGGGGCTGGAGTGGGCGTTCCGCCTCGCCCAGGAGCCGGGGCGCATGGCCAAGCGCTACCTCGTCGACGACGCGCCCTTCGCCCTGCGCCTGCTCGCGGCGTCGGCCCGGAACGGGCGGGCCCGGGGCCGGTCCCGCACCCCGTGACCGAGGCGCACGAGGACGGGCTCGGCGCCCCCGTCGAGCCCGTCGACGACGACGCGCACGAGGACGGATCGACTGCACGGCGGGGCATGAGCTTCGCCGTCGTCTCCTTCGCCGTGAACGGCGTGGTCGGGCTGGTCGGCTCGGTGATCGTGTCGCGCATCTACGGCGTCGACATCATCGGCCAGTACGCGCTGGTCATCGCCCCGTGGATCATGCTCATCCAGCTGTCGAGCGTCGCCGAGCGCATCGCCCTCGTGCGCGAGATCGCCGGCCTGCCGGCCCGCTCGCCGCGCGTCACCGGCCTGTTCGTGCCCGTCCTGGTCTTCTCCGTGCTGCTCACGATCGTGGTGTCGATCCCGGTGATGGTCATCACCGCCGCCATCTACCGTGGGCCGGCCGACCAGGCCCAGCTGGTGATGCCGGCACTGCTGGTGGTGATCGCCTACGTGCTGTTCGACAACACCTCGAGCAACCTCGACGGCATCTTCTCGGCCTTCCGCTCGGGCAGGGACCTGTTCATCGGCCGCTTGGTCCAGATCGCCAGCTTCCCGCTGTTCGCCATCGTGCTGCTGCCCTACGGCAAGAACGTGGGCACGCTCACCATCGCCACCGTCATCGGCATGGTCATCTCGCTGCTGGTGCGCCTCGTGCTGGCCCGCGCCTACCTCGTGCTGCGGGCCACCGGCTCGGCCATCCGCCAGGGCGTGCGCGACCTGCCTCAGCTGCTGAAGTTCGGCGTCAAGGTCGTGCCCGGGCAGCTCATCGGCGGCTTCGTCGACCAGGCCAGCACCTGGGTGCTCGGCGCCGTCGCGCCCATCTCGGTGGTGGGCTCGTGGTCGCGGGCCTTCCAGCTGGCCCAGCGCATGAACGAGGCCGGCTACCGCATCTGCGAGATCCTCTACCCCACGCTCGTGCAGCGCTTCCGGGTCGGCGACATCCCCGGGTTCCAGCGGGCCCTGGCCCGCACCACCCGCTTCGCCGCCATCTTGGTTTTCCTGCTCGCCGCCGTGGTCGGCGGGGCCGCCAACGGCATCCTCGGCATCTTCGGCGAGGGCTTCCAGGAGGCCGCCGGCGCCTTCGCCGTGCTGATGTTCCTGTTCGCCGGCGCCGTGCTGTGCATGGTGTTCAGCCAGGGCATCCTCGCGTCGGGCCACCCCCACCAGATCACGGTCACCGCGTTGATCCGCTCCGTCCTCGCCCTGGGCCTGATGATCCCGGGCGCCATCTACGGCGGCGCCCTCGGTGCCGCGCTGGGCCTGGCCGCCGCCACCACCCTCGAGCTGGGCATCTGGGTGTGGCTGCTGATCCGCGTCGTCGGGCGCGACGCCTTCCCGTCCGGGCGCTTCATCGCCGTGATGGCGGTGGCGATCACCAGCGGCTTCGCCGTCTCCCGCCTGGTCGACCTCGCCCTGCCCCGCATGAGCGGCGTGGTGGTGAGCCTCGCCCTGGGCACCGCCGTCTACGGGGCGATCGTCATGGCCGGCGCGCTCGAGGGCGACGAGCGGGCCACGTTCGTCGAGCAGGGGCGCCGGCTCCTACGCCGGCCCGCCGCCTGAGCGCCCGCCGAGCGGATGGCCGGGCCGTCGGGCCGTCGGGCGGTGGGGCCGCCGGGCCGCCCGGCTGCCACTCACTCGGTGGTGCGCACCACCCCGGAGGTGCGCCGGGCCTCGCTGTTGCGCAGGTACAGCCCGGCCTTCCACGCCAGGTAGCGCGGCGCCCCGGCGAACAGCTCGAGCGCGGCCCGCCGGCCCTCGAGGACCGACGTGCCGACCCCGAGGTAGGTCACCAGCGCGGCCGCCGCCGCTGCCGGCACCACCAGCACCACGGGCGACGCGGCGCCCGCCGCCACCAGCCCGACGGCCACCACGCCGGCGCCGCCGAAGGCCATCACCGTCGGGGCGAGCGGGGGGTTCATCCAGTCGACGAGGGCGACCAGGCCCTTGAGGTCGCGGCGGCGCAGCAGGCCGGGCACCGCCCGGGCCGACACCTGCCACATCATCACCTGGCCGGCCTCCCAGCGCAGGCGCTGGGCGCCCAGGTCGCCCTCGTG
Organism: Actinomycetes bacterium; assembly: GCA_029782145.1. Classification (GTDB taxonomy): domain Bacteria; phylum Actinomycetota; class Acidimicrobiia; order Acidimicrobiales; family Acidimicrobilacustridaceae; genus CAMFLJ01. The sequence goes on from JAKOVH010000013.1 coordinate 393,742, forward strand.
GGGCGGGGCGGCGGCCACCACGTGGGCGTCGGGGCTGAACCGCACGGCGTGGCCGTCGGCGAGCAGGTCGAGGGTCATCAGCACGTCGTCGCCCACCGGCCGGGTGTCGCCGGTGCCCTCGATGCGCGGGTCGGCCCAGCTGAGCGAGGGCAGCACGTCCCACCGCAGCGCGATGCCGCTGCCGAACAGCAGGCACGGCAGGCCGAAGCGGGCGCCGCCACCGGCGCGCACCACGTTGCGCAGCCCGAAGGCCCGGCGCAGCGAGGCCCGCACCGACCCCTCGCCGGGGTCGTCGATGGTGTAGGCGGCCTGGGCGCCGGGCGCGCCGGCGCCGAGGGTGGCGCTGAGGGCCGACAGGAAGCCGGCGTTGCACACGCAGTCGGCGTCGAGCAGCACCACGGCCTCGCCCCGGTCGGGCCGGGCCGAGAGGATGGCCAGGCCCTCCTGCAGCCCCGGCGGCTTGCCCGGCGTGCCGTGGTCGCGCTCGAGCACCTCGGCGCCGTGGTCGCGGGCCACCGCGGCGGTGCCGTCGGAGCAGTGGTCGGCCACCACGAGCACCCGCCCCAGCCGGCCCGGCGGGTCCTGGGCGTGCAGCGAGTCGAGGAGGCGACCGATCACCGCCTCTTCGTTGTGGGCGGGGATCACCACGTCGAACGTCATCGGCACCGGCGACGGGCGGTGCCGGTCGGGGAGGGCCGCACTCACCGCCAAGGTCGCCGCCGTGCCCCACCACGCCAGCCACGGCAGGAACGCCGCGCCCACCGCGGTGTCGATCGTGCGATCCATCTGGTCCGGTCTCCTCCTCGGCCGCGGCGCGGGTGCGCCAGGGAGTGATCGGCACGGGAGCGTAGTGAGCTGTAGGCGCGCCCCCGAGCCCGACGCCCCGGGACGGACCCCTGGGCCGGGCGCCGGCGCCGGCGGCGTCAGGTGGGGGACTTCTGCGGGGTGATCACCACGAGCTGGGCCCGGATGCGGTCGAGCTGCTGGTCGGTGCCGTCGGCGCCGACCACCGACGTGAGCCACGCCTGCGGGGCGGTGGGCTCGGCGTAGAAGGCCACCGTGCCGCTGCCGGTGCGGTCGGTGACGTAGGCGCCGTAGTCCTGCAGGGCCTGGGCGATGGCGCGGGCCTCGGGGCCGAGCCCCAACGTGTCGAGGTCGACCGACTTGGGCAGCACCACGCGGGCGCCCATGGGGATGACGCCGCTGTAGCTCCACGGCGCGTCGAAGTCCTCCTCGGTGGCCGGCCACACGTAACCCTGGGCCATGCCGTTGCCCTCGGCGTCGTAGCCCGGGTCACCGCTGGTGTAGAGCAGCATCGAGCTGGGCAGGGCCATGGCCAGCGGGTGGCGGATCACCCCGTCGGTGTGGTTCGGGTCGGCGGGGTCGATCTCCCAGGTGCGGATGAGCCCACCGAGCGCCGAGCCGCCGTAGGCCCGCACCCCGTTGTCGGGGCCGATGCCCGAGCCGGTGAGGTCGACCACCTCGACCCGGGCCACCTTCCACTCGTTGTCGGACACCTTCTCGGCGCCGAACATCTCCACCGCGGTGATGCCGTCGGGCTGCAGCACCAGCAGGTGCTTGTCGTCGCCCGCCGCCGGTTCGGCGTCGGCCGGGACCCGCAGCTCGTCGACGGGGATGGGCTCGAAGGGGTTCTGCTCGTCGAAGCGCACCGTCGGGTCGCAGGGGTCGGCCTGCACCACCGGCATGGAGTACTCCCGGCTGTTCACCCAGCTGTGCACCGGACCGCCGGTCTCGGTGTCGGTGTCGGCCCGCAGGGCGGCGGTGAGCTTCGAGCGGCCGTCGGCGGCGCTGGGCTGGCTCTGCACCGGCTGGTTCCACACCGAGTCGGCGGCGAAGGGGGACAGGCGCACGTCGGTGCTCGCCAGCCCGCCCGGGATGGCGCTGCCCTCCGCGCAGTCGACCAGCGTGGTGGTCGGCCGCTCGCCCGGTGCCGTGGTGGTGGTGCTGGGCGCGCCCCGTTCGCCGCTCCCGTCGTCGCCACTGCGCGTGGCGATCACCACGCCGGCCACGATCAGCACGACGATCGCCGCACCTCCGACGATGGCCCATAGCGTCGTCCGCCTCGACATGGCCGCCAAGTATGCCCGCGCACCGTGGTCACCGGGCATCGGCCGTCCGGATCGGCCCGGCGGCGGCTGCCGGAGCGCCACCGCGGTGGGGCGCGGGCCGGTGGTCGCCGGCCCCCGACCGGCTCTCCGGAGGCCCACGGAGCGTGGGGCGACGACGGCAGCGCCGTGACGCACGGCTACCGTGGCGGGCTGAAGAGGACCGGCGTTCCGGCCGATAGTCGTCCGGATGGGTGTCCCAGGCACCGAGGCGAGGATCTGAGACAGTCGTGAGCCGAACATCGCGAGCTGCGAGCAACCGACGTCGCGCCGCGGCGCGCAACGCCGCCGGCAACGGCAACGGCAACGGCGACGGCACGGCCGCCAGCGGCACGGCCGGCGAGCAGCAGGCGGTGCACTTCAGCGACGACGCGCCCGCCGTCGGCGGCCACGGCGCCGGGCACCTCCCCGCGGGCGCCGAGCAGGTGCTCGACGACCTCGAGGAGGGCGAGCGCCACGACGCCGACGAGCTCGACCGGGTCGAGCCCGACGGCGACGGCGCCCGGGCCCACGAGGGCCCCGACGAGCCGGCCTACGACGACGAGGCGGCCTACGACGACGGACGCCACGACGAGTCCGCCTACGACGAGGCCGCGGCGGGCGCCGAGCCGCCCCGGGACGGCGGCCGCTACGGGCCGCTCGAGAGCGTCATGCGCCGCCCCCGCGCCGCCGCCTTGCCGGTGGTGGTGTGCGTCACCATCGCCGTGCTGCTCGGGCTGCTGCGGCCCCCCGTCTACACCGCCGAGGCCCAGCTCATCGTGGGCGGCGTGGTGCGCGACTACCAGCCGGCGGCGGGCCAGTCCGACGCGGTGAAGGAGCTCACCGACATCTACAGCCGCCTCGTCGGCAGCGCCGACCACCAGCAGCGGGTGAGCGAGGCGCTGGGCACCGAGGTGCCCGTCGGCGTGCTCAGCGCCGCGCCCATCCCCGACTCCGCCCTCATCCGCCTCGAGGCCAGCGGCTCCAGCGACCAGGAGGCCATCGACCGGGCCAACGCCGGCGCCGACCAGCTCGCCGCCGAGGTGAAGGACCTGAAGGCCCAGGCGAGCAACGCCGACCAGGACCTGCTCAAGCAGCTCGACCAGGCCAGCGCCGCGCTGTCGGCGGCGCAGATCGACCTCGACGCCAAGCAGGCGGCCTACAACTCGGCGGTCAACAGCGGCGCCTCGGCGGCGGCCGTCGAGAACGCCCGGCAGGCCTTCGTGGCCGCCGAGGGGGCGGCCACCACCGCCAAGCTCAAGGTCGACGTGCTGTCGTCGAACTACTCGTCGTCGGCCTCGGCCCGCAGCGGCGGCATCGACCTGGCCGTGTTCAGCAAGGCCGACGTCGCCTCGAGCGACCGCACCAAGCGCCTCGCCCTCTACGTCTTCGCCGGGCTGGTGATCGGCGGGCTGCTCGGCATGGCCCTCGCCACCCTCGTCGCCAACGGCTGGAAGCTGCTGCCCGACCGGGGCCGGTCACCCGCCGAGGGATGACCACGCTGCTGCTGCTCGGCGCGGCGCTGCTCGTCGTCGGTGCCGCGGTCTTCGTGCTGGTCGTGCGCGCCTCGCCGACGCTGATCGTGTCGGTCGGGCTCGGCCTGGCGGTGTTCTCCGGCTACTCCAAGCACATGGGCATGCCCATCCCGCCGGACCGGCTGGTGATGGGCCTCGGGTTCTTCCTGCTCCTGGTCGGCACCGAGCGGCGCACCATGGCCCTGCGGGTGCGGTTCCGCAGCGAGCAGGTCCTGATGCTGGTGCTGGCCGGCTACGCCGCCATCTCGGCGTGGGCCGTCGGCACCCTCTTCGGCCCCCAGCAGGGCGCCTACGCGCTGCTCGACCGGCTGCCCATCACCGCCTGGGTGCTGTTCAGCCTGGCGCCGCTGCTGTGGCCCGACAAGAGGGCGCGCAACACGTTCCTGGTGGTGATGGTGTGCGTCGGCGCCTACCTCGGGCTCACCGCCTTCATCGAGGGCCTGGGCGCCAAGAGCCTCACCTGGCCGTCGTACATCCACGACCCGGCGGTGGGCATCCACTACGACCGCGCCCGCGGCCCGATGGTCGAGGCGGCCGCGTTCGGCCTGGCCCTGTTCGAGTGCGCCGTCGCCGCGGTGGTGGCCGCCCGCACCTGGGGCGCCCGCTGGGCCCGCAACACCGCATGGGCCGTGGCCGGCATGTGCCTCGTCGGCACGCTGTTCACCCTCACCCGCTCGGTGTGGATCGGCAGCATCCTCGGCGTGCTCGCCGTGTGCGTCGCCAGCCGCGAGTGGCGCCGGCGCCTCATGCCGGCGATCCTCGCCGTCGGCGTGGTCATCGGCGCCGTGCTCGCCCTGTCGTCGTCGGTGAGCAGCCAGGTCGAGACCCGCAGCGCCGACGAGAGCCCCATCTGGGACCGCCTCAACCTGGCCGACGCCGGCATCCGGGTGATCGAGGACCGGCCGCTGTTCGGGCTCGGGTGGCGCAAGTTCATCGGCGGCGGGCGCGACTACTTCCGGCTGCTGCCCGACATCCCCCAGCAGGGCACCACCATCGACATCCACAACATCGTGCTGTCGATCGGCGCCGAGCTGGGCCTCGTGGGGCTGACCTTGTGGCTGGCCGTGGTCGGCACCACCGTCGTCGCGCCCATGGTGCGCCGGGCCCCGCCCGAGCTCGAGGACTGGAGGCTCGGGCTCATCGCCATGGGCATCCAGGCCGCCGTCGTGGCCCTGTCGACGCCGTTCGCCTACACGTTCTGCCTGTTCTTCGTCTGGACCTGGGCGGGGATCCTCTCGGTGCCGCGCTACAGCCGGCCCCGCTTCCCCGACGCGGTGCCGACCACCGCGACGCTCGCCGCCCACCCGCCCCTGGAGGTTCCCAAGCATGGCTGAGACGCAGGCTCGCGAGGGCCTGTTCGTGTCCTCGGCGCGGTTGTTCCAGCGCGAGGTGTTCGTCTGCTCGGTGGCCGTGCTGATCGGCCTGGTCTGCGGGCTGGTCTACGGCTTCACCCGGCCGACGACCTACCACGCCGAGGCCCGGCTGCTGGTCGGCACGTTCGACGCGCCCGCCGAGGCCATCCCCGGCTACGTGCTGGCCGCCCAGACCGTGGCCGGCGAGTACGCCCGCCTGGCCAACTCCACCGCCGTGCTCGACCCGCTGAGCCAGCAGCTCGGCGTGTCGGCCCAGGAGCTGGGCTCGATCGTCACCGTCACGGCGATCCCGAAGTCGGCGATCATCCGGGTGGTCGGCACGTCGACGAGCGCCGAGAAGGCACGCGTGGCCGCCGAGTCGATGGCCACCACCATGCAGCAGACCATCAGCGGGCTGAACGTGCCGGGCAGCTCCGACAGCCTCCTCGCCGCCCACGAGGCGGCGGCCAAGGAGCTCGCCGCGGCGAACACCGCCCTGACCGCCGCCCAGAACGCGTACAACTCGGCGGTGGCGTCGTCCGGGTCGGGCTCGGCCGCGGCCAACGCCGCCCAGCAGAACGTGGCCAACGCCCAGATCGCCCAGAGCACCGCCCAGCTGCGAGAGCAGGGCCTGGCCGAGCAGTACCGCTCCGCCCAGCTCCAGGCGAGCACGTCGGGCCAGATCCGCGTGCTCGGCTCGGCGGTCGTGACCCAGGAGTCGAAGGCGACGACGATCGTCACCACCGCCGCCCTCGGCCTCATCGTCGGGCTGGTGCTGGGCCTGGTCGTGGCCCGCCGCAACGAGCGGGTGCGGGCCCGCCACGCCGCCCGGCAGGCCCACCCCACCGACCACGGGCCCGCCCGCGCCGAGCCCGCCGACCACCACGGCGCCCAGGGCGAGGTGGTCGGGTCCGGCTCGGTCGGGACCGGGCCGTGAGGCTCGCCTACATCGCCAGCCGCTACCCCCACCTGTCGCACACCTTCATCCGGCGGGAGGTGGAGGCGCTGCGGGCCGAGGGGGTCGAGGTCGACACGTTCTCGATCCGGCCCTCGGAGTCCGGCGGCCACTTCGGCGCCGCCGAGCGGGAGGCGGAGCGGAGCACCACCACGATCCTGCCGGTGCGGGCCTCGACGCTGCTGCGGGCCCACCTCGCCGCCCTCGGGCGCTCACCGGGGGCCTACGTGCGCACCCTCGCGGCCACGGTGCGGTCCTCGCCGCCCGGGGTCCGCCACCGCACCTGGGCGGTGTTCTACTTCGTGGAGGGCGTCGTGCTGTGGTGGCACTGCCAGCGGCGGGGGATCCACCACGTGCACGCCCACTTCGCCAACGTCGGGGCCGACGTGGCCCGCGCCGCCGCCCGCTTCGGCCGGGCGGCGGACGCCGCGGGGGAGTGGTCGTGGAGCTTCACCATGCACGGCTACACCGAGTTCACCGACCTGACCCGCTGGGAGCTCCCGGGCAAGGCGTCCGACGCCGACGCCGTCGTCTGCATCAGCGACTACGCCCGGTCCCAGCTGATGCTGATCACCGACCCCGAGCGCTGGCCGCGCTTCCACATGGTCCACTGCGGCATCGACGTCGGGGAGTTCTCGCCGGCCCCCGCGCCGGCGAGCGACGGGCCGCTGCGGGTGCTGAGCGTCGGGCGCCTCGTGCCCGAGAAGGGCACCCTGCTCGCGGTGGAGGCGGTGGCGCTGCTGAAGGCCCGCGGCGTCGACGTGGAGCTGACGCTGGCCGGTGACGGGCCGTCGCGCGGGGCGATCGAGGAGCGGGCGGCCGAGCTCGGGGTGGCCGAGCAGGTCCGCCTGGTGGGGGCGGTGCCGCCCGACGAGGTGGTCCACCTGTACCAGGCGGCCGATGTGTTCTGCCTGCCGAGCTTCGCCGAGGGCGTGCCCGTGGTGCTCATGGAGGCGATGGCTTGCGGGGTGCCGGTGGTGGCCACCTACATCACCGGCGTGCCCGAGCTCGTGACCGACGGGGTCGAGGGCTTCACCATCACCCCGGGCCGGGCCGACCTGGTGGCCGACGCCCTAGCCCGCCTCGTCGACCCCGGGCTGCGCCAGCGGATGGGTCGGGCCGGCCGGGCCAAGGTCGAGGCCGGCTACGACATCGCGGCCGTGGGCCCGCAGCTCGTCGAGGTGTTCGCCTCGATCCGCCCGGCGGCACCCGACGAGCGCTGAGCATCGGGTCGGCGGACCCTACAGATGGGTGGGGGCGGTGCCGATGCCTACAACTAGCATCGGAGACCGTCGGCGCCACGGCAGCACCCCCGCACCGAGAGCCTGTCGGCCCATGGCCATCGATCTCCACAACCAAAGGTCATCGAAGGGGCTGAGAGGCCTCGACGCGCACGACGGGACCAACGCGCAATGTGTCGAACTTGGAGGACAACCGAGCACGGAGAGTGCATACTTGGCGCTACTCCGAGCGAGGTGGCATCTCACGAGGTGGGCGTTCGATGGCTGTGACGGGACGGCGGACCACGGTGCAGGACGCATCGGGACAGGGCGGCGGCATGGAGTCTGAGCGCGCCCCGAACCTCCTCGGTGACAGCCCGCTCGAGCCTTCCCGCTTGGTTCTCGCCCGCCCCACCCTCTCCTCGCGGTTCCCCGCGGCCAAGCTCTGGCTGTTCGCCTCCGACGCGCTGTTCGTCGTGCTGGCCATGGTGCTGGCCCGGGTGCTCGGCGAAGAGTTCGCCGGCTCAGCTTCTGCCACGGAACGTGGCGACACGTCGATGGTGCTCGTGTGCTTCGTCGCCATCCTCGTCGCCCTCGCCCAGCAGCGCGCCTACCGGGCCCGCTACCTCTCGCTGCGGCGCGACGAGTGGGCACGCGTCATCCGGGCGGTCGTGCTCGGCGTGGTGGCCACCATCGTCGTGGGGTTCTTCGTGGGCGCCACCGTGCCCGAGTGGATCCCGTGGACCCTCGCCACCGGCACGGTGCTGCTCTGCTTCGAGCGGGAGATCGCCCGGCGCATCTTCACCCACCTGCGCGGCGACGGGCGCCTGGTGCGCCGAGCCGTCGTGGTGGGCGCCAACACCGAGGCCGACGAGCTGTCGATGATGCTCATGGGCTCCCGCGAGCTGGGCTACGACGTCGTCGGCCTGGTCGACACCGCCTTCCCCACGGGCGAGGAGCTGTCGTGGCGCACCGTGCTCAACTCCGTCGAGCGCATGGTCGCCGACACGAGTGCGGCCACCGTCATCCTGGCCGCCTCGGCCACCAACCTCGACACCGCCAGCCACCTCACCCGCCGCCTCACCGACCAGGGGCTGCACGTCGAGATGTGCATGCCCCTCCCCGACATCGACGTCACCCGCCTGCAGCTGCGGCCCCTCGGCCGGTTCCCGGTGTTCTACGTCGAGCCCGTCGACCGCTCGGGCTGGCGCCCCGCGGCCAAGCGGGTGTTCGACGTGCTGGTCGCCTCGCTCGCCCTGCTGGTGATGTCGCCGGTGCTGGGCCTCGCCGCCCTGGCCATCAAGCTCAACTCGCCGGGCCCGGTGATCTTCCGGCAGAAGCGGGTCGGCAAGGACGGCGAGCTGTTCAACGTGCTGAAGCTGCGCACCATGGTCGCCGACGCCGAGAGCCAGCTCGAGGAGCTGCGCGAGCTCAACGAGGCCGACGGGCCGCTGTTCAAGATCCGTGACGACCCCCGCATCACCAAGGTGGGGCGGGTGCTGCGCAAGTTCTCGATCGACGAGTTCCCCCAGCTCTGGAACGTCCTGCGCGGCGAGATGAGCATCGTCGGGCCCCGCCCCGCGCTGCCGGCCGAGATGTCGCTCTGGACCACCGACCTGCACGAGCGGCTGCGGGTCCGGCCCGGCATCACCGGCATGTGGCAGGTCAACGGCCGCACGGACAGCGCGGCGAAGGACTACGTCCGGCTCGACCTGTACTACGTCGACAACTGGTCGCTGCTCATGGACCTCATCATCGTCGCCAAGACCATCCCCGCCGTGCTCTCCGGCCGGGGCGCCTACTGACGGTCGCCGCACCCGACGGGAGCATCGGGTCGACCGTACACGGAAGGGGTTGGGTGGGAGCGCAACACGAGCCGGGTTCGCCGGCCCACGCCGCCGGGGCCGTCGAGGCCCTGAAGGCGAACCGGTACGCCCGCTCGGCGGTGGCCGCCGCCCGGCGCGGCGCGAACCTCGGCGCCCAGGTTCGCGCCGCCGCCCGCCGCGGCGCCGCGGTCGTCTACTACCACCGCGTCGTCGACGACGGCCGTGACCCGTTCCAACTGTCGGTGTCGACCACCAACTTCGCCGAGCACCTCGCGGTGCTCGGCGCCAGCGGGCGCCCGCTGCTCACCTTCGCCGGCCTGGTCGAGGCGCTGCACGCCGGGCGGGTGCCGGCCCGCGCCGTGGTGGTCTCCTTCGACGACGGCTACGCCGACAACGCCCTCACCGCCGTGCCCCTGCTCGAGCAGGCCGGCGTGCCGGCCACGGTGTTCGTCACCATCGACAGCGTCGAGGGCGGCACCGAGCTGTGGTGGGACGCGCTCGAGCGGATCTTCCTCGTCGAGCCGGCGATCCCGGAGCGCTTCGACATGGTGATCGGGGGCGAGCGGGTGTCGGCCGACGTCGCCGGCGAGGGCCCGGTCGACCCGGGCTGGCTCAACCACCAGCCGACAACCTCGGCTCGTGCCGGGCTGTTCCTCGACGTGTGGCACCAGATGCTCGGGCTCGGCGTCGACGAGCGCGACGACGTGATCGCCGGGCTGTTCGACTGGGCGGGCTGCTCGCGTGCCGCCCGCCCCGAGCGGCGGATCATGACCACGCCGGAGCTGCTGGCCATGGCCGCCTCCCCGGCCGTCGAGGTGGGCTGCCACACCTTCCGCCACCCCAACCTCACGCTGCCCAACGACCTCACCCGCGAGGTCGTCGAGTCGCGATCGGTGCTCGCCGACATGATCGGGTGCCCGGTGCGCACGTTCTCCTACCCCAACGGCTACCACGACGCCCGGTCGGTCGCCGCCGTCCACCAGGCCGGCTACCGGGGCGCCTGCACCACCGAGCTGGGCGTCGTCACGTCCGGCACCGATCCCTTCACCGTGCCCCGCTACCACGTCCCCGACGTCGGGGGCGACGCCTTCGCCCGCTTCCTGCGGGCACTCGGCTGAGGCCCGCCGCTCCGCCCTACGATCGGTCGGCTCCGGCGCCGCGCCGGCGGCGACAGGGGCGCGACAGGGGGGGGACGATGGTCGAGCTGGTGATCCGTGGGGGCACGGTCGTCGACGGCACGGGCGGGCCGGCTCGGCGGCGTGACGTCGTCGTCGACGGCGGCCGCATCACCGACATCGGCGACGCCAGCGGCGTGGCGGCGCGGCGGGAGATCGACGCCGATGGCCTGGTGGTCGCCCCCGGCTTCGTCGACGTGCACACCCACTACGACGCCCAGATCATGTGGGACCCGGCGGTCACGCCGTCGCCGCTGCACGGGGTGACGACCGTCATCGGCGGCAACTGCGGCTTCTCGGTGGCGCCCATCGCCCCGGGCGACGCCGACTATGTGAGCCGGCTCATGGCCGTGGTGGAGGGCATCCCCCTCGACGCGCTCGAGCAGGGCGCCTCGTGGGACTGGACGGGCTTCGGCGAGTGGCTGGGGCGCCTCGACGGCGAGGTCGTGGTCAACGCCGCGTTCATGGTGGGCCACTCGACGCTGCGCCGGGCCGTGATGGGGCCGGCGGCGGCGGAGCGGGAGGCGACTGCCGAGGAGGTGGCGGCCATGGCCGCCGCCCTCGACGAGGCGATCTCCGGCGGCGGCCTCGGCCTGTCGTCGGGCTGGGACAACGTGCACCGCGACGGCGACGGCAAGCCGGTGCCCTCGCGTGTCGCCGGGCCCGAGGAGTTCCTCGCCCTGGCCGAGGTGGTGGGCCGCCACGACGGCACCTGCATCGGGTTCTTCCCCCACATGGGCGAGCTCCCGGCCGACCGCATGGAGCTCATGGCCGAGATGTCGATGCGAGCCGGGCGGCCGGTGAGCTGGAACCTGCTCGGCAGCATGTCGCCCGTCGAGATCTACGAGCAGCAGCTCCAGGCCTGCGACCTGGCCGCCCGCCGGGGAGCGCGCGTGGTGGCCCTGGCCATGCCCGACTACCTGCGGATGCGGGCCAACACCATCCTCGACGCGGTGCCCGGGTTCCGCCGCCTGCTGCGCGCCGACGAGGCCGAGCGCCGGGCCGCGGTGGTCGACCCGGCGACCCGGGCCGAGCTGCGCCGAGCCGTCGAGGACGCCTCGAGCGGCGAGTTCGCCGCCATCGCCGCCTTCGACCTCATCGAGGTCGCCGAGGGCCGCTCGCCCGAGAGCGAGCCGCTGGTCGGGCTGACCCTGGTGGAGGCGGCCCAGCGGCGCGGCGGCGACCCGATCGACGTGCTGCTCGACGTGGTGGTGCCCGAGAAGCTGCCGCTCACCGTGATGCTGCCCACCATCGTGCCGTCGCTCGGCGCCTCGGAGCAGGGCTGGCGGGCCCGCGCGGCGATCTGGCAGGACGAGCGGGTGGTGGTGGGCGGCTCCGACGCCGGCGCCCACCTCGACCTCATGTGCCACGCCAACTACCCGACGGTCATGCTCGGCCAGTCGGTGCGCCGGCGCGGCCTGCTGGCCCTCGAGCAGGCCGTGCGGTTGATGACCGACGTGCCCGCCCGCCTGTTCGGGCTGCGGGCGCGGGGGCGGGTCGAGCGGGGCTGGCACGCCGACCTGGTGGTCTTCGACCCGGCGACGGTCGACTCCGGGCCCACCCTCGCCCGCCACGACCTCCCCGGCGGCGGCGAGCGGCTCTACGCCGAGGCCGTCGGCGTCGCCCACGTGCTGGTGGGAGGGGTGGAGGTCGTCCGCGGATCCCAGCTCACCGGTGCCCGGCCCGGTCGGGTCCTGCGTTCGGGCGCCGACACCGACACCGTGCCCATCCCCGCCACCGGCGCCACGGACCGGTAGGCGGGCCGGGGCGCCTGCGAAGCGGGCGGTCGACAGATGCCGAGCACGGCCTGGGTGTTTTCCACGATACGGGAGGGCTTGCAGCAGATCGCAAACCGGGAGATCATGCGGCGTGGACTACGCGGTCTCCCTGGGTGGGCTGCTCGTCGGCCTCACCGTCGGACTGACCGGCATGGGGGGCGGCGCGCTGATGACGCCGATGCTCGTGCTGCTGTTCGGCGTGAATCCCCTCGCCGCGGTGTCCACCGACATCGTCACGTCGCTGGTGATGAAGCCCATCGGGGGTGGCGTCCACGCCCGGCGGGGCACGGTGCACACGGGGATCGTCCGGTGGCTCGCCCTCGGCTCGGTGCCGGCGGCGTTCTGCGGGGTGCTCGTCCTGCGCTCGCTCGGCGACGGGCCGGAGCTGGCCGACCGCATCGAGACGCTGCTCGGGGTCACCCTGATGGTCGCCGCCACCGCCATGACCGTGCGCATCGTGCTGCAGGCCCACCGCGGCGTGGCCACCTGCGACGTGCGCCACGTGGCCGTGCGGCCCCTGCCGACGGTGCTGGTCGGCGTGGTCGGCGGCCTCGTGGTGGGCATGACGTCGGTGGGCTCCGGCTCGTTGATGATCGTGCTGCTCATCGGGCTCTACCCGACGCTGGAGTCCAAGGCGCTGGTGGGCACCGACCTCGTGCAGGCCATCCCGCTGGTGGCCGCCGCCGCGGTGGGGCACCTGATGTTCGGCGACTTCCGGCTCGGCCTCACCGGCTCGTTGCTGCTCGGCTGCATCCCCGGCGTCTACCTCGGCGCCCGGTTCTCGTCCCGAGCGCCCGACACCGTCATCCGTCCCCTCCTGGTGGCGGTGCTGGGCGCCTCCGCGCTCAAGCTGCTCGGCGTCGACACGGCCGTGGTGGCCGTCGCCGGGGTGGTCATGGGGGCGGCGGTGGTGGGCGTCCAGGCCCTCACCGCCCGACGGGCCACCACCGCAGCGGCGCCCGAGCCCGCCCTCGCCGACTGAGCCGGAGGGTCAGGCCCGCGGCGTGGCCCGGACCAGCTCGACGACGGCGGCCGCCAGCTGAGCCCCGCGGTCCTCCTGCAGGAAGTGGCCCCCGCCCTCGATGGTGACGTGGGTGAGGCCATGCGCCCCGGGCACCTCGCGCTGGAACACCCCGAAGCCGCCCCGCGTGATGGGGTCGTGGTCGGAGAACGCGGTGAGGAAGGGGCGGTCGAAGCGGCGCAGCACCTCCCACGCCCGGCGGTTGGCGTCGGCGGCGGGATCGTCGGGGCCGGTGGGCACCAGCGCCGGCATCGCCCGCGGGCCGGCCTTGTAGGTGTCGTCGGGGAAGGGCGCGTCGTAGGCCGCCACGACCTCGGGGGCCAGGTCGGTGGTGCAGCCGGCGTCGACGATGGCGCCCACGTCGAACGACGGCGCCTCCTGGGAGAAGCGCTGCCAGGCCAGGAAGGCGTCGCCAGGGGGCACGTCGCCGGTGGGCAGGCCGGTGTTGGCGGCCACCACCCGGGCGAAGCGCTCGGGGTGCTCGCCCACCAGGCGCAAGCCGATCAGGCCGCCCCAGTCCTGGCCCACGACGGTGACGTCGCGCAGGTCGAGGTGGTCGAACAGCGCCTCGCGGACCCACTCGACGTGACGGGCGTAGGTGTGGGCGGCCCGGTCGACCGGCTTGTCGGAGCGACCGAAGCCGATGAGGTCGGGGGCGATGCAGCGCAGGCCGGCCTCGACCAGCGGCGGGATCATGTGGCGGTAGAGGTAGCACCAGCTCGGCTCGCCGTGCAGCAGCACGACGACCTCCCCGTCGGCCGGGCCCTCGTCGAGGTGGTGCAGGCGCAGCGTCGCGCCGGGCTCGTCGGGGTCGGTGACGTCGAGGTGGTGCGGTTCGAAGGGGAAGTCCGGCAGCCCCTCGAAGCGCTCGTCGGGTGTCCGCAGCGCGCTCATGCGGCGACACTGTGCCACGCGCGGTGCCCGACCACCGGCGTGTACGCTCGTCGCTGAACACGGGAGTCCGGGAGGCCGGGCTGAGAGGGAGGGGCATTCCCCTCCGACCGTTGCACCTGATCCGGGTCATGCCGGCGAAGGGAGTTTCGGTTCGCGCCATGCCCGTGTGACCCCTGCGAGCACACGAGGACCCGTGGCCCCACCCCAGCCCACCCTGGCCGTCGTCGTCACCGGCGGCGACCGACCCGACCCGGCGCTGCTCGACGTCATCGGCGTCGCCGCGCCGGGCGAGCGGGTGGTGGTGGCGGCCGACTCGGGCGTCGCCCACGCCGTGGCCCTCGGCCTCGACGTCGACGTGGCGGTCGGGGACTTCGACTCGCTCGACCCCGCGGTCCTGGCCTCGGTCGAGGCCGCGGGCGCCCGGGTCGAGCGCCACCCCGTCGCCAAGGACGCCACCGACCTCGAGCTCGCCCTCGAGACGGCGGTCGGCCTTGGCGTCGAGCGGGTGGTCGTGCTCGGGGGTCACGGTGGGCGCCTCGACCACTTCCTCGCCAACGCCTTGGTGCTCGGCGCGCCGCGCTTCGCCGCGGTCGAGCTCGAGGCGCTGGTCGGTGACGCGGTCGTGTCGGTGGTGCGCCCCGGCCCGGGCATCCGCTTCGGCGGCCGGGCCGGCCAGCTCGTGACGATCCTGCCGGTGCACGGTCCCGCCGAGGGCGTGCGCACCGAGGGCCTGCGCTACCCGCTCCACGGCGAGACGCTCGAGGCCGGCACCACCCGGGGCGTGAGCAACGAGCTCGTCGCCGACGAGGCCGCCGTGTGCCTCACCGGGGGAGTGGTGCTCGTCGTGCGCCCGGGCCCCCATCCCACCACCACCACCTGACGAGGAAGCGATGAACCACCTCCACCACCCCCGGACCACCTCGCCGAAGCGTCGGCACACGGCCGTGCTCGCCGCGGTGGGGCTGGTGCTGGCCCTGGTGGCCGGCGCCTGCGGGACCGGCACCACCGACGACACCACCAAGGGCTCCGCCGTGCTCGGCCCTGCCGTCAGCCAGGGCACGCTGCCCCGCTTCCCGGACGGCACGAAGGTGCGCGTCGTCACCCACGACTCGTTCTCGGTGAGCGACGACGTGCTGCGCCAGTTCACCGACCAGACCGGCATCGAGGTGCAGCTCATCGCGTCGGGTGACGCCGTGGCCGAGGTCAGCAAGGCGATCCTCACCAAGGGCAACCCCGAGGGCGACGTGCTCTACGGCATCGACGAGAACATGCTGAGCGCCGCCTTCGCCGCCCAGCTGTTCCAGCCCTACCAGGCCCAGGGCCTCCAGAACGTGGCCGCCGCCTACCAGGTCGACCCCCAGCACCGGGTGACCCCGATCGACCACGGCGACGTGTGCGTCAACTACGACCGGTCGTGGTTCACCGAGAAGGGCCTGCCGCTGCCCACGACGTTCGCCGACCTGGTCCAGCCCGCGCTCGCCGGCAAGCTGGTGGTCGAGGACCCGTCGAGCTCCTCGCCGGGCCTGGCCTTCCTGCTCGGCACCATCGCCTCCCTCGGCGGGGGTGACGACCCCGAGCCCACTGCAGCGTGGCTGCAGTACTGGCAGCAGCTGAAGGCCAACGGCGTGAAGGTCGCCGACAGCTGGGAGACCGCCTACAACGTCGACTTCTCGGGCAGCGCCGGCAAGGGCGACCGGCCGCTCGTGGTGAGCTACGCGTCGAGCCCGCCCTCCGAGGTCACCGACCCGGCAACGCCGCCGGAGCAGGCGCCCACCGGCGTCGTGGCCGGCACCTGCTATCGCCAGACCGAGTTCGCCGGCGTGCTCACCGGAGCCCAGAACCCCGACGCGGCCAAGGCGTTCATCGAGTTCATGCTCACGCTGCCGTTCCAGGAGGACGCGCCCGGGCAGATGTACGTGTTCCCGGTGAACGGCCAGGCCCAGCTCCCCGAGGCCTGGGTGACGTACACGACACCGGTCGACAAGCCGTTGTCGATCCCCTACGAGCAGGTCGGCGCCAACCGCGACCGCTGGATCCAGCAGTGGTCGACGCTGTTCCGCTGACGCCGTCGAGCCGCGTGGCGTGGTGGCGGGTGGGGCTCGCCCTCCCGCCGCTCGCCTTCCTCGCCGTGTTCTTCGCCTGGCCGGTGGCGGCCATCGTGGCGCGCGGCCTGCGGCCCGACGGCCAGTGGGACCTCTCGGCGCTCGGCGAGGTCGTCACCGATCCCGTGATCCGGCGGGTGGCGTGGTTCACCCTGTGGCAGGCCGTGCTCTCCACCGTCGCCTGCGTGGTCGTCGGCCTGCCGGGAGCGGCACTGTTCGCCCGCTACCGATTCGCCGGCAAACGGTTCTTGTGGTCGGCCCTGCTGGTGCCCTTCGTCCTGCCGACGGTCGTGGTCGGCGTCGCCATGCTCGGTGTCATCGGGCCCAACGGCGTTGCCCCGGTCGACCTGTCCGGCACCATCTGGGCGATCCTGGCCGCCCACGTGTTCTTCAACTACGCCGTGGTGGTGCGCACCGTCGGCGGGCTGTGGTCGACCCTCGACCCGCGGGTGGAGGAGGCCGCCCGCACCCTCGGTGCCTCGCCGTGGCGCGCCTTCCGGGAGGTGACCTGGCCGCTGCTGCGCCCCGCGGTCGCGGCGGCGTCGTCGATCGTGTTCCTCTTCACCTTCACCTCCTTCGGCGTCGTGCTCATCCTCGGCGGCATCCGCCAGCGCACCCTCGAGGTCGAGATCTACGACCAGACCGCCCGCTTCCTCCACCTCGACGTGGCCGCCGCCCTCGCCCTGGTGCAGCTCGTCGCCGTGGTGGCGGTGCTGGCCTGGTTCAGCCGCACCCAGCAGCGCCGGGCCGTGGTGCTCGGCCAGCGCCGGGCCGTGGAGGTGCAGCAGCGGCCGTCGGGGTGGCGGGCCCGCACGTTCCTGGCCGCCAACCTGGTGTTCATGGCGGTCCTGCTCGGCCTGCCCCTCGGGGTGCTGGTGGCCCGGTCGTTCTCCACGCCGCAGGGGTGGGGGCTCGCCAACTACCAGGCGCTCGACAACGCCCGGCGGGGATCGACGTCGTTCGTGCCCCCGCTCGACGCCGTCGCCAACTCGCTGCTCTTCGCCGCCGCCGCCACCGTGGTGGCCGTGGTGCTCGGCGGGTGCGCAGCGTGGGCGATCGCCGGCGGGCGCTCGGCGCCGTCGGGCCGCTGGGCCCGCTGGACCGACACCGCCCTCATGGTCCCGCTCGGCACCTCGGCCGTCACCGTGGGCTTCGGGTTCTTCGTCGCCTTCGACCAGGCGCCGCTCGACCTGCGCTCGTCGCTCTGGCTCGTCCCGCTCGCCCACGCCGTGGTGGCCATGCCCTTCGTGGTGCGCCTGCTGGTGCCGGCGCTGCGCTCCGTCGACCCCGCGCTGCGCGAGGCGGCGTCGGTGCTCGGCGCCTCGCCGTGGCGGGTGTGGCACGAGGTCGACCTGCCCGTGGTCACCCGCGCCGCCGCCGCCGCGGCCGGCTTCGCCTTCGCCGTCTCGCTCGGCGAGTTCGGCGCCACCGTGTTCCTCTCGCGCCCGGCGCGCCCCACCCTCCCCATCGCCATCTACCGCGCCCTCGGCCGGCCCGGTGCCGCCAACTTCGGGCAGGCCATGGCCCTCGCCGTGGTGCTCATGGCCCTCACCGTCGTGGTGATCCTGGGCATCGACCGGCTGCGCCCGGCCGGCGCGTCGGAGTTCTGACGTGGCCGACCGGGGAGCGGCCCTCGCCGTCGAGCGGGTCACCGTGCGCTTCGCCGGGGCCGAACGCCCCGCCCTCGACGCGGTCGACCTCGACGTGGCCCCGGGCGAGCTGGTGGCCCTGCTCGGCCCGTCGGGCTGCGGCAAGACGACCCTGCTGCGGGTCGTGGCCGGCCTGACCGAGCCCGACGCCGGCCGGGTGCTGCTCGACGGCCGGGACCTGAGCGGCGTGCCGGCCCACCGGCGAGGGGTCGGCCTGATGTTCCAGGACTACGCCCTGTTCCCGCACCGCGACGTCGGCGGCAACGTGGAGTTCGGCCTGCGCATGGCCGGCATGGCCCCGGCCGACCGGCGGCGGCGCGTGGCCGAGGTCCTCGACCTGGTGGGCCTCGCCGGCTGGGAGGACCGCCCGGTCGGGCCGCTCTCCGGCGGCGAGCGCCAGCGGGTGGCCCTGGCGCGCGCCCTGGCCCCGGCGCCCCGGCTGCTGCTGCTCGACGAGCCCCTCGGCGCCCTCGACCGCACGCTGCGCGACCGGCTCGTGCCCGAGCTGGGGGAGCTGTTCCGCTCGGTGGGGGTCACCGTCGTGCACGTCACCCACGACCAGTCCGAGGCGCTGGCCCTGGCCGACCGGGTCGTGGTCCTCGACGCCGGCCGGGTCGTGCAGGACGGCTCGCCGGCGGCGGTGTGGGCCCGGCCCGCCTCGGCGTTCGTGGCCCGGTTCCTCGGCTTCGCCAACGTGGTCGAGGGCGACGACGGCGCCGCGCTCGTCCGGCCCGAGGCGGTGCGGCTCCTGCCGGCCGTGGGCCTGGGCGGCGCCGAGGTGGTGGCCGTGCTGTTCCGGGGCGACCACTCGGTGGTCACCGTGCGGCGCGACACCGACGGCGCCGCGCTCGAGGCGGTCGTGCCGACAGGCACCGGCCCGCGCTGGCGAGTGGGTGACCGGCTCGACCTCGCCGTCGACCCCGCCGGCGTGGTGCCCCTGGGTTGAGCCAGCCGGTAGAGGATCGCGGCTGATCGGCACAGCCGACGGACTTGGCTCAGAGGGCTCGCAGGGCCCCCGGCTCGGCGCGCTCCTCACGGGCCAGCGCCCGCAGCACGGCGAGGTCGCCCACCCGCTCGCGGGCCATGCCGACGAGCAGGTCGACGACCACGTCGGTGGCCCGGGCCGGCGGGTGCCAGACCACCCCCACGCTGCACGCCAGGTCGTCGCCGTGGAGCACCATCTCGGCGCAGCGGGTGGCCAGGTAGTCGTCGAGCCGGGCGACGGCGTGGGGCATGCGGCTCGTCGCCATGGTGTGCCCCGGACCGAGCTCGGCCAGGGTGGCGTCGACCTGGGCGATGACGCTGGCCAGCTCGTCGACCACCTCGGCCTGCCCGGCGGTGCCCGCGTCCTCGGCGGCCGCGACGATGGCCCGGGCCCGCTCGTCGTCGAGGACCTGCCCCTCCCGACGGTTGTCGCCGAAGAACGCCAGCGGCGTGACCACCTCGTCGGTGTCGGGCTTCTCCCGGCCGAGCAGGACGATCGTCATCCGCAGCGCCACCACCAGGTGGGCGGCGAGGCCGCCGACGGTCATGCCCTCGACGGCGGCGGGCTCGTGCCACTGGCGCCCGACCTCGGGGCTGCCGGCCAGCTCGAGCACGGAGCCGGCCGCCTCCATCAGCGCCCGCCGGTGCTCCTCGGTGCGGTCGGGCCGCTCGGCGGCGCCCTCCTCGGCGTCGATGGCGTCCATCGACCCGTCATAGCACCGCGGTGGCGCTCAGGTCCGGCTGGTCGTCACCACGGGCCGACCCGGCACCCAGCGGCGGACGTGCAACAGCTCCGCGTCGTGGTCGACCTCGGTGAGCACGACGGCGCGCAGGTCGAGGCGGAAGAGGTGGAACGGCCCGGGCGGCTGCTCCTCGGCGGTCACCGATGCCTTGGCCGGGTCGCCGTCGGGCACCTCGACGGCCACCGCGTCGAGCTTGGCATCGCCGCCCTCCATGGTCTCGGCGCCGGGGTTCGAGTGCACGGCCACCCGCCCGTCGCGGAGGAGGTCCTGGGCCTTGCGGGCCTGCCACATCGAGCCGAGGAACAGCTCGTCGTCGGTGACGGTCACCTCGGTGCCGCTGACCCGGGGCGACCCGTCGGCCCGCAGCGTGGCCATGACGTGGTGCTTGTGGGCCAGCAGTCGAGCTTCGACCTTGGCCGCCATGTCGGGAGCTTCGTCCTTGAACGCCTTCCAGTTCGCCATGTCGCCATTGTGCGCCTCCCCGGCGGCTGGCCGCCGTGGGCGGGCCGTGGCGGCTCGCACCGGGACCTGAGACGCTGGAGGGGCCGGCTCGGACCACGGGAAGGGGACCCGTCATGGCTGACCTGCTGGAGCTGCACCGCCGAGGCGCGCAGCGCTTCTCCGACCTCGTCGACCAGATCGGCGACCGGTGGCACGACCCCACGCCGGACACCGAGTGGGACGTGCGCGCCCTGGTGAACCACCTCACCGCCGAGCAGCTGTGGGCGCCGCCGCTCATGGGCGGGGCGACCATCGCCGAGGTGGGCGACCGCTTCGAGGGCGACGTGCTGGGCGCCGACCCGGTCGCCACGTGGCAGCGCTCGGTCGCCGCCGCCGCAGCGGCGTTCAACGCCCCGGGGGCACTCGAGCGCACCGTGCACCTCAGCTTCGGCGACACGCCCGGCGAGGAGTACGTGTTCCAGATGACCGCCGACCTGCACGTGCACGCCTGGGACCTCGCCACCGCCCTCGGCGTCGACGACACGATCGACGCCGACGCGGTGACGGCCATCCACCAGCGCTTCGCGCCGATGGAGGACATGCTGCGGGCCACGGGCATGTTCGGCGAGAAGGTGCAGGTGCCCGACGACGCCGACGCGCAGACGCGCCTGCTGGCCCTCCTCGGGCGCCGGCCGGGCGGAGGGCTCCCGGCCCGGTGACGGCGACGCGTTCGCCACCGGGCAGACTCGTCGGCGTGGACGTGATCGCGACCCTCGACGCCGCCTGCCCGGTCGAGCGCTTCGGACCCTGGATCCGGGACCTGGCCCGCTACCCGGACTGGCTGTCGATCGTGCCCCGGGCCGAGCCCGAGGCGGCCCCGGCCGACGACGCGGCGGCCGAGCGCGACGGCCACCCGGCCTGGGCGGTCGAGCTGCGTGCCACCCTCGGGCCCCTCGCCCGTTCGAAGCGGCTGCGGATGGTGCGCACCGTCGACGACCCCGACCACGTCCGCTTCGAGCGGTGGGAGCTCGACGGGCGCGACCACTCGCCCTGGGTGCTCGACGCCCGCATCGAGCCGGTCGAATCCGGTAGCCGGCTCACGATGCTGCTGCACTACGGCGGCACCTTCGGCACCGGCCTGCTCGAGAAGCTGCTGCGCGACGAGATCGAGAGCTCGAAGCCCCGGCTGCGGGCGTTGGTGGAAGAGGCGGCGGAGGCTCCCTAGCGTGAGGGCATGACGGCCCTCGAGGACACCACCGCGCCCGACCCCGACCTGACCGCCGCCGAGGTGGCGTGGGACCTCGACCCGCTGGTGCACGGCCGCGGACCCGAGGGCGTCGCCTCCCTGGTGGGGCTGGCCGAGGCCGCCGCCGGTCGCCTCGAGGGCTACCGGGGCCGCATCGCCGAGCTGTCGGCGGCCGAGCTGGCCGTCGCCATGGGCGACCTGGCCGAGCTGGAGGACGCCCTGGGGCGGGCCGGGTCGTACGTCTCGCTGCGGTTCGCCGTCGACACCTCCGACCCCGAGCGGGGCGCCGCCATGCAGCGGTTCCAGGAGCAGGCCACCGCCATCGGCACCCGCATCCTGTTCCTCGAGCTGGAGTGGGCCGAGGTCGACGACGACCGGGCGGCCGAGCTGCTCGCCGCCGACGACCTGGCCTTCTGCCGCCACTACCTCGAGTCCGCCCGCCGCTACCGGCCCCACCTGCTCACCGAGCCCGAGGAGAAGATCCTCACCGAGAAGCACGTCACCGGCTCCTCGGCGTGGAGCCGCCTGTTCGACGAGCTCACCTCGGCCATCGTGGTCGGCCTGCCCGACGGGCCGACGAGCCTGGAGCAGGGCCTGTCCCGGCTTGGCTCGCCGGACCGGGAGGAGCGCCGGGTCGCCGCCGAGGCCGTCACGGCCGGGCTCGAGCCGGGCCTGCGCACCCGGGCGTTCGTGTTCAACACCCTGATGGCCGACAAGGCCACCGACGACCGCCTGCGCCGCTACGACACCTGGGTCGCCAGCCGCAACCTGGCCAACCAGGCGAGCGACGAGTCGGTGAAGGCTCTCGTCGACGCAGTGGTCGCCCGCTACGACATCCCCCAGCGCTGGTACCGGCTCAAGGCCCAGGTGCTCGGCGTCGACCGGTTGGCCGACTACGACCGCAACGCGTCGGTGGCCGAGGCCGAGGAGGAGTTCTCCTGGTCGCAGGCCACGGAGGTGGTGCTCGACGCGTACGGCTCGTTCTCCGACGAGCTGGCCGGCGTGGTGCGCACCTTCATCGACGACGCCTGGATCGACGCGCCGGTGCGACCCGGCAAGCGGCCCGGCGCGTTCTGCTCCTACACCGTGCCGTCGGCGCACCCCTACCTCCTGCTCAACTGGACCAGCCGCCGGCGCGACGTGCTCACCCTCGCCCACGAGCTGGGCCACGGGCTGCACGCCTACCTCGCCCGCGAGCAGGGCGTCTTCCACCAGTCGACCCCGCTGACCCTGGCCGAGACGGCCTCGGTGTTCGGCGAGACCGTCACCTTCGGGCGGTTGCTGGCCGACACCACCGACCCCGCCTCCCGGCTGGCCCTGCTGGCCGAGAGCCTCGAGGGCCAGATCGCCACGGTGTTCCGCCAGGTGGCCATGAACCGCTTCGAGGACGCCGTGCACACGCACCGTCGCGAGGTGGGGGAGCTGTCGGTCGACGACTTCGGCGAGGCGTGGGAGCGCACCCAGCGCGACATGCTCGGCGACGCCGTGGAGATCACGCCGGGCTACCGCACGTGGTGGAGCTACATCCCGCACTTCATCGGCTCGCCCGGCTACGTGTACGCCTACGCCTACGGCCAGCTGCTCGCCCTGGCGGTGTACGCCCGCTACGAGGCCGAGGGGGCGGCGTTCGTGCCGGCCTACCTCGACCTGCTGCGGGCCGGCGGGTCGATGCCGCCCGAGGAGCTGGGCCGGATCGTCGGCGTCGACCTCGCCGACCCCGGCTTCTGGGACGGCGGGCTCACGATCGTCGAGCACCAGCTCTCCGCCGCCGAGGCGGCGGCGCGGGAGGCCGGCCGCCTGTAGCCAAGTGGGGGGCCCGCACGCCGGGCCGCCGTTCGTGAGGCAGATCTGCTGTCGGTAGCGGTCGATCTGCCTCGGGAGGTCCGCCGGGGTCCGTTCGTGAGGCAGATCTGCTGTTGGTCGCGGTCGATCTGCCTCGGGAGGTCCGCCGGGGTCCGTTCGTGAGGCAGATCTGCTGTTGGCAGCGGTCGATCTGCCTCGGGAGGTTCGGCGGGATCGGTTCGTGAGGCAGATGTGCTGTCGGCAGCGGTCGATCTGCCTCGGGTCTGGGCGGCCGTCGGCTGGCTAGCGTGGCGGGGCCGAGTGGAGGGGGATCCGATGGCGACGACAGCGACCGTGGCGGAGGTCGGGCTCGACCTGACCGACCGTGACCTGTACCGGGACGGCTTCCCGTACGAGCGGCTCGCCTTCCTGCGCGACGAGCCGGTCTGGTGGCACCCGCTCACGCCCGGCGTCGAGGAGCTGCGCCCGACCGGCTTCTACGTGGTGGCCCGCCACGACGTGGTGCGCGAGGTCAGCCGTGACCCGCAGCGGTTCACCGCTTTCCACGGCAGCGCCCTGCGCGACGTGCCCGTCGAGCGCCAGGGCGAGTCGATCACCAACTCCGACCCGCCGGTGCAGAGCCGGTTCCGCCGGCTGGTGAGCCTGGGCTTCACGCCCCTCATGGTCGCCCGCCTCGACGAGATGATGGAGGGCTGGGCCCGCCGCATCGTCGACTCGCTCGCCGGGCGGGATCGCTGTGAGTTCGTGAGCGAGGTGGCCGAGCTGCTGCCGCTGCACGTGATCGCCGACATCGTGGGCATCCCGGTGGAGGAGCGGGCCCAGGTCTTCGACGACGTCAAGGCCATGCTGCGGTCGTGGGACCCCGAGTCCGGCGTGCCGTTCGAGCAGTACGACGGCGCCCAGATGCGGCTGGTGATGTACGCCCACGCCCTCAGCACGGTCCGGCGGGGCGCGCCCGAGGACGACGTGTGGTCGAGGCTGGTGCACGCCCAGCTCACCCTCGACGACGGCAGCGTGACCGAGCTGAACGAGATCGAGCTCGACCTGTGGTTCCTCATCCTGTCGATCGCCGGGTCGGAGACCACTCGCAACGCCATCGCCATCGGGCTGAAGGCGCTGATCGAGCACCCCGAGCAGCTCGAGCGGCTGCGGGCCGACCCGTCGCTGATGGGGACGGCGGTCGACGAGGTGATCCGGTGGGCCAGCCCGGTGCTCTACCACCGGCGCACGGTCGCCGCCGACACCTCCGTGCGGGGCGTGCCGCTCGAAGGCGATCTGCCGGTGGCGATGTTCTGGCCCCTCGCCAACCGGGACGAGCGGGTGTTCCCCGACCCGTACCGCTTCGACATCGCCCGCAGCCCGAACGACCACGTGGCGTTCGGCGGGGGAGGGCCGCACTACTGCCTCGGCGCCAATCTGGCCAAGCGGGAGGTGAAGGTGATGCTCACCGAACTGCTCTCGCGGGTGGACGACCTCGCCCTCGACGACGACTCGGCCGGTGGCGACGGGATCCGCTGGTCGGTGCCGGGGCTGGCGGTGCCCGTCGGCCTCGGCCTCGACCGCCTCCCGATCCGCTACTCGCTTCGCAGCTGAGGCTTCCGTCCGGGCTGCCAGCTGAGGCAACTCTGCTGTCGGCAGCGGCACTTGTGCCTCCGGTCGCCGCTGCCGCTGGGCACCTGAGGCAGATCTGCTGTCGGCAGCGGCACTTGTGCCTCCGGTGGGCCGCGGCGCAGCGTCAAGCCGCACGCCGGCGTCGCCGGCACCGGTTGGGGAAGGGCCCGTCCGCTGCGCTATGTTTGCTCCTCGCATACCGGGCGCTTCGGCGGTTCCGGGCATGCCACGTCGGAGTGGCGGAATAGGCAGACGCGCTAGCTTGAGGGGCTAGTGCCCGCAAGGGCGTGGGGGTTCAAGTCCCCCCTCCGACACGTACGGTTACCCCACGCGGATGGGCCTGGACGGCAACCATCCCATCGGGCATGTACTCCAGACTGACGCCGAGGTTGCCGTAGACCTGAGCCTTCGTCTCCGGGTCGGCTTCCGACAGCACGCTGACGATGTCCTGGAGCGCCGCAACGAGCGCCTTGACCTGTGCGGCAGTCATCTTGCCGCCCGGGACCACCTGGCCGAGCTGGGCTTCCAACTCGCGTCGCTCCCGCTGTGCTTCGGTGATCCACCTGGCTGCGATCGCAACGTCGCCATCCTGTTCGAGGAGGCTCCGGTAGCGCTCGAGCTTGTTGTCGCACGCCTTGATTGCCGCCCGGAGCTCGGCGTTTCGCTCTTCGGCATCCGGATCGCCCTCGGATGCACCTGCGAGGACCTGGCACGTGTCGTCGATGTGTGCTTCATCGAACAGCGAAGCGAGCCAGCGGTCGAGCCCTGGAAGCAGCGCCGCCTCCTTGACGTACACGCTCTTCGGATGGTCGCCGGACTCGTCGGGGTAGTCGCTGGTGAACTTGCATCGGTAGTACGCCTTGCCGTGGTTCCACTGCCCCTGCATGCGTCGGCCGCACACGCCGCAGTGGACGAGCCCCGAGAGCACGTATCGGCGACCCTCGGAGACCTTCCGGGGCCCGCGGGCCTTGGTCACACCGAACATGGACTGGACGATCTCGAACTGCTCGCGGGACACAAGTGCCTCGTGCATGGGGGAGGCGGACCACACCCATTCCGATTCGTCGTTCCATCGCATCTTCGTCTCGTGGCCGAGCGCGACGTCCTCGACGTCGATGAGCACCTCATCCTTGCGTTGCTTGTTCCACACCTCGAAGCCGGTGTACCGGGGATTGGACAGGATCGACCGCACAGCGGTCTTGGCCCACTTGCCGCGGCCGCTCGCGCGGTGGGGGTTGCGGTCGGGATCATGCGCAGACGGGGACGGGATGCCGTCGGCGTTGAGGCCCAACGCGATCGCATGGAGTCCTTGGCCGGCCTGAAACCGGTCGAAGATCCGCTGCACGACCGGCGCCGCGACGGGGTCGGGAGCGAGTCGGCGCAGTTGCTGGCCCGTGGCAGCCTTCGCGGGGTTGGGATGCGGCCCGACCGGAATGAGCACGTAGCCATAGGGTGGTCGCCCCCCGAGAAACCTTCCCTCGATGGCGGCTTGGCTGGCCATCGCAGAACGGACGCGGGTCTTGATGCGCATTCGTTCGCCCTTGCTCATCCCGCCGTAGAGGGACATGACCAGGTCGTGCGCTTCGGATCCCGGGTCGACGGCACCGCCCACCTCCGGCACCCACAGCTCGATTCCGTAGTGGGTGAACACCGGGAACGTGAGGCCGAACTGATTGCCGTAGAAGGCGCGCTGGGGCTCGCCGATGACGACCGCGTCGAAGCCGCGCCTTCGGTTCGAGAATTCGTCGAGAAGGCGAGCCGCCTCAGGTCGACGCTTCCACGGCAACGACCGGGACTGCCCGATGTCGAAGAACTCCGCGACGATCTCACCGTCGGGTTCGATGACCTGACGCGATCGCGCCAGCTGCCAGTTGCGGGACGACGTCGGGTCCTGCTGGTCCTCGGTGCTGACCCGTCCGTAGAACGCGAACCGCTTCATCGGCTCACGAGGCTAGGGCGTCGGGCTCGGTCTGGGAGAGCCTCTCGTGCTCGAGCCGTTCCTGTGCCGCGAGGCGCAGAATCTGGAGCAAAGGTCGCGCCGAGGCCTCTGTCAGCACCGGCGTGTTGTCCGACCGGTCTCCGGTGTGCTCCTTGGGGGCAGCGTCGCTCACGACGCGACCACCCTGCTTGGATGGCGGTCATCGGACGACCGCGCTCTCGAGGATCTTCCAGTGGCCCGGGTTCGATTGCGCGGCGCACTCGATGGCTTGTGCGAGACGCGCCTCCACGTCGGGGCCGCCGAGCGAGAGGGTGAGGTGCTGGTCCGGTATGCCGCCGATTCGGGACCACGCTCCGCCCTCGCAGATGACTTCCCAGGCAGCGAAGAGCTCGTCCAGCAGTTCGGCCTCGATGTCGTCGACCGGGTCGCCATGGATGACCGTGACGTGTCGGCGCCCCCAAGCGATCTCTTGGGCCTCCTCGATGAGGATAACCTTGAGGTAGTGGTGGCGCTGTTGGTCGTCCCAGTCAGCCCGGAGTCCGGCGTCGTGCGCGTGGATCTCGTTGAGGAGGTAGCTGAAGGGGTCGTACGTGTCTTGCATCGCGTTGCTCCGGTCTCGCCGTCGCTCCACGAGACGGCGACTCGGAGGTATGCGGTGGAGCCCACCGGGAACGTTAGCAGACGCGCTTGGCGGGTCGAACGTGAGTTCGTACGATGGCGATGATGGCGAACCGTGCCCGACTCACGCGACCGGAGGTGGAGATCCTTCGACGCAGCGTGGGTGCGAGCGGGCAGTTGCCTCGAGACCAGCTCGATCGGCTCCTGGATGAGACGGCGATCCTGTTGGAGGAGCGCGAGAAGCTGGCCCGGTTGTTCGAGGAGTTGTCGCCCCCGTGGCGGGACGTGCGGGGCACTTTGAACGAACTGCACCGGTTGCTCAGCCTCCAGAGCCCGCCACCGCGGTGAGGCGTCTGCCACCCGCCTGAGCGGACGACTCGGCGACGCCGTCGGGTGGCGCGTCGAGGAAGGTGACGGCGGTGGCGGTGATCTCCCAGCGGTCGCGCTTCTTGCCGTCGTGGCCGGTGAACTGGTTGTGGTCGAGACGGCCGGAGACGGCGACGTGGCGCCCGCGGGTGAGGTGCGTCGCACACGTCCCGGCGAGCTGGTTCCAGGTGGTCACGGGCAGGCGGAGCCGACGTCGGCCGTCGACGTCGAGGTGGAAGGTCGCCTTGATGCCCTTGCCGGTGTCCGTGCGGGCGGGGTCGTCGACGAGGCGGCCGGTGAGGGTGATGACGTTCACGGGGTCGTGACCTCCAATGTGGTCGTGGGCTCGTGGTCCCGTAGGTCGAGGTTCCGGTCGATGGGGATGGCGGGTGCGATCCAGTCGGCCCAGTCGGGGCTCTCGCGGGCCCAGTCGTTGAGGTCGTGGCCCGGGGTCGGTGGTTCGATTATCTGGAGGTCGATGCCGGATTCGGCGATGAGCTCGCCGAGTCGTTGGCCGAAGTTGCGGCCGGCGTTGTCGCCGTCGATGACGGCGACGATTGTCAGGTCTTCGCGTTCGGCGTAGGTGGCGAGTCGCGTGGCGACGCTGTGGTCGGGGTACTGCGATCCGAGGATGCCGGCGGCTCGGAACCCGTTCTGTGCGGCGGTGAGCGCGTCGGGGATCCCTTCGCACACGATGAGGGTGCCGGGGCGCCGATCGTCGCCGGTCGGGGTGGTCCACGCGAGCCGGGGGTTCGATCCCATCGAGGTGGATGGGTTGTCGAACTTGGGTCCGCCGGGGCTCGGGCGGATGTAGCGGGTCTGCGCGTAGCGGACGACCCCGTTGGGGTCGAGGGCGGGGAAGACCGCGGCCGGTCCGTCGCCGCGTGGCAGGCCGGCCGGACGGCTCATGCGCTGGCGGCCGGGGTCGGCGCCGACGTGGTTGGCCAGGAGGACGTCCTTGGTGAAGCCTCGGTGGGCGAGCCACTTGCGGACGGGCAGCATGTCGGGCTGCCATAACCTGTCGGCGCACTTCGCGACGTATCGCACGACGTCCGGTGAGAGAGGGCGCGGACCGTTCGGCTGGGTGGTCTTGCGGGGGAGTGGGGGTGGGAGCGGTTCGTTGGGTTGAAGGCCCGCTCGTGACGCGAGGTGTTCGATGGCGGCTCCTCGGTCGATGCGGCGGGTGACCATGACGAGGTCGATGGCGTCGCCTCGGTGGGTGTCGTCGCCGGACCAGCAGCGCCAGCGTTGGTGGCCGCGGCTGTCGGTGTACATGCTGACCGAGGCGTGGTTGTCGGCGTGGTCGGGTACGGGGCAGCGCCAGCGTCGGCCCCGGGGTGTGCCGATCGAGTCGGAGTGCTCCTCGAGGAGCGCGGCGAGGTCGGTGCGGTCGAGGACCTCGCCGATGTCCCATCGGTGCGGCCGGTCGGTGCTCATCAGCGGTTCCTCCTCATGCGGCCATGGCGGCGTCGGTATCGAAGAGCTGGCGTTCGCGGGCAGTCAGCACGCCTTGGACCACGGCTCCCCGGTGCTGCAGCCGCCACAGGGCCCGCCCGCGCACGAGCTGGCCGACCAGGGCGGTCTCGCGCTCGGTGAGGGCGAAGAGGTCGGCGGCCATGGCGAGCTGGTCGGACGGTTGGCGCAGCAGGATGCGGGTCTGGATGTCCGAGAGGAGTCCAGCGGCGATCTTGGCGTCGGCGGTCCCGTCGTCGGCCTGGGCGGTGAGGTCGGAGGGCCGGTGGCAAAGCAGCCACGTCGACACGCCGTAGGTGCGGGCGAGCTTGAGCGACGACTGGAAGTGGCGTGCACCGTGGAGCACAGCGGCCCATGCCTCGTCGATCACCTGGATGACGCGTCGGTCCGACTCGCGTTGGAGGACTGCGCCGAGCCAGTGGGTGGCGGCCATCATCACGAGCGGGAGCGCGTCCCGATCTCCGTAGACGGCGGAGAGGTCGATGACGATTCCTCGGCCGTCGGCCCAGTCGAGGCCGACGGTCGTGGGTCCGTCGAACATTCCTCGGAGCGCTCGGTGAATGAGCTTGTCGAGCGCGAACACGACCGGGGCAGCAGCGCGGGCGAGCTCGAGTGGTGATGCCTGGGCGAGCGCGACGAGTTCGGCGGCGGGGTCCTGGACGGCGGCGACGACGTCGGCGAGCGTGAACGGACGGCCGCTTGTCGCGAGTGTCTGGACGGCCCAGCCGAGCAACGCGTCTTCGGTCGGGTCGAGTGGCCGGCCGAGCACGGCGGTCACCAGCGAGCCGGCGAGCCCCTGTCGGGCGATGGCGTCGGCGGGATCGTCACCCGGGCGGGGGTCCATCGGGTTGAGCCGGGTACTGCCGCCGGGATGGAGCTTCACGACCGGAAGGCCGAGCGCGTGCGCGACCGGCGTGTATTCGCCCTTCGGGTCCAGGATTGCGACGAAGCGGCGGTGTCCGTACACGGCGAGGGAACGGGACAGGAAGGCCTTGACGGTGGAGCTCTTGCCGGATCCGACCTCGCCGATGACCATGACGTTGGGGTTCGTGAGCACCGGCCCGTAGAGCTCGAACGGGTCGAAGTGGAACGCCCCCATCCCTCCCGACACCGAAACCCCGAGATAGGGGCCTCGGTCCCCGAACCCTGAGTCGGCGTGGAACGGGTAGACGCTGCGCAGATGCGCCATCGTCGAGCGATGCCAGTCCACCCGCAGCGATGCCCCTGCGGCCCACAGCGGAGGTCGTTCCCCGCCCCGGGCAGCTTCGGATGGTGACGCGGCCCGTGCGCGTTCCCGCTGTTCGGCGTCGCGAGCGCGGGCGGCCGCCTCGCTGGGCCGCAGCCGTTGGTCCTTGCGGCGCCTCATGAGAGGCCTCGCGAGGGTGTGACGTTGCGGCCGAGGGGCAGGTTCGCGACCCAGCCCAGGTCGTGTCGGGCTTCGAGCGGACGGAGGTCGACGAGCGACTGGGCGGCGGCCTGTTCGACCGCGGCGCAGGCGTCTTCGAGCGTGTCGAGGTCCGGGGCGGCGACGTCGACAAGGCCGACGAAGCGGAACTCGGGATGTCCCTCTGTCAGCTCGGACTCGCGTTGGCGGACGTCGTCCATCCGCTTGCGGTCCCTCGCCGAGACCCGGAAGCCCCGCCGTTCCTTCATGTCGGCGTCGGCCTCTCGGCTCATCACCTCACGGTCGGCGAGTCGGGCGGCCTTCGAGGTCGGGACCGGTTCGAGGACCACGGTCACGGTGCGGGTCGCCCCGGCCGTCGACAGGAGGGGTCCGAGCCAGTCGGCCGCCACGGGAAGCGGCGGCCACGTCGCCACTCGGAACGAACGGTGGAGAGATCCGTCGACCGCGACGTGACCCCATGCCCGCTCGGTCGCCATCGGACCCCACTCGATCGCCTCGCGGCCGGTGGTGGCGGCCAGGGAGTGCGCCAGCGTCGTCGCCTGTCGAGCCCTGGTCGGATCCGAGCGAAGGCGGATCGCCGTGGACACCTCGGCGGGTGAGAGCGGATCGTCGACGACAAGACCTGCCGTCGCCAGTCGGTCCGAGAAGAGACGGATCTCGTCGACGAGCACCTCGATCGCTGCGTCGAACGAGCGGACGTTACGCCGGGCCCGGACCCGGCGCTGATCGACTGTGACGGTCAGCAGCACGTCGTGGGTCACCGTCGAGCGAGCCTGCGACTCGACCAGCGACAGGTAGTCGGCCACCTCAGCATCAGCGTGACGATCGGTCACACCTACCTCGGCGAGGAACTGCCGGTGCCCGTCCGCGCCGACGGGATGGGCCCACTCGTGCCAACAGACCCGTGTCACCGCCGCTCGCTCGCGTGCGAACGGAGCGAGCGCGCCTCCCCACGCGGCGAGCAAGCCGTCCTGCTCGGCGGGTGACGACAGCGGGAAGCCCCGTCCCTGCGCACGCAACACCGCGGTCACCGTCCCGGCTTTGCGGTCGCGGACCGCGGCGATCCCGACCGGGCGGCTCAGCCACGGCGCAGGCACCTCCACCAGTTCGAGCCCATCGAGCTGTGCCGGGAGCTCGGCTTCGTAGCCGGGGCCGGCGCCCAGCAACGACGCTCGCACCCAGGTTGTCCGCCCGGCTCGCCGAGCGAACCACAGCCGGGCGCCCGGCCCGCCCACCTCGGCGAGGGCCGCGCCGCGGAAGCGGCCGAAGGCGACCACTAGCCCGACGACAGGTCCAGCGACCACGAACGCGACCGGCGCTGCGGTCTGCATGGCGAACGCCA